>CAWJCN010000003.1:0-1527850 GCA_963841415.1 uncultured Actinomycetes bacterium
CGAGCCGGTCGGCTGGCGACAGCCTCCGATGTGCGTCGCGAGCCCGCTCGTCGGCTGCGCTCGCTCCGTAGCGCCGAAGCATCGCCGGGTCACGCCATCCCGCGATGCGTTGTAGGTCGCCCTCGGCTCCGCCAGAGGCGAGCCACTGGTGAGCGAAGGTGTGCCGGAACTGGTGAGGGTGCAGTCCGTCGATGCCTGCCGCGTCGCCCCGTCGTCGCACCATCTGTGAGATGCCTGACGTACCCATACGTCCGCGCTTGCCAAGCCACAGCGCTTCGCATTCGCGTGCGGGTGTGCCCTCCGCTCGCGGAGGTAGCGGTCGAGCGCCGTACGGAGGTCCGTCCGATGGGAAGCACTCGCTCTCGTCGTCCTTTGCCGAGGACGCGTAGCGTTCCGAGGTCAAGGTCAACGTCCGGGAGCTGAGCCCGGCGACTTCCGAGAGCCGTGCTCCGGTGTCGATGAACACCGTGAGCAACGCGGCGTCTCGTCGCTTCACGAACGCCTCGTCCGGCACAGCCCGCGAGCAGTGCTTGCAGCTGAGCCTCCGAGAGCACCGGCACCGGCTGCTCAGGAACCTTCGGCGGACGCATGCGCTCCATGGGGGAGCGGTCAATCTCGCCTTCGTCCAGGAGCCACCGGAAGAACTGTTGAAGCGACCGATAGCGGCTCGCTGCGGTGGCCGGTGCGTGACAGCGAAGCTGCGCCTCTACGAACGCCTCAACGTGCTCGCGCCGAATGGCGGTGGCTCTCGTTGGCATGCCTGCGTCCCGTAGGAACAGGTGCAGTTGCCACGCCGCTTCGGTGTAGCTCTGGACCGTTCGCTCGCTCAGGTTCGCCGCCCGTAGGTGGCGGGGCCAGGAAGGAAGGATGACAGAGAGGTCGCCTACACTGGCCGCTCTCGTAGCCGTAGTCATGCTCCGAGTTATCTCCTGAATCGGAACGTGCCTGCGGACTGCGGACCCCTCCGAGCAGCGTTTTCGCTGGTGAGGAGGGGGTTGACAAGCGCTCGTAGCTCAACGGATAGAGCATCTGACTACGGATCAGAAGGTTGGGGGTTCGAGTCCCTCCGAGCGCGCTGCATCACCGCAGGTCAGGAGCATTTTTCTCCAAAGTGCTTGCATCCCGACCGGCTCCGTGAGAAGCATTTGAGAAGCAAACCCCGGAGAAAGCCCAGGTCAGGGCATTGTCGGGTCTGCTTCTCACGGAGGTCGCGATGCCGAAGTACGACGGCGTCTACCAGGACGCCAAGGGCCGCTGGTACTTCAAGGTCTGGCTCGGCCGCGACCCGCTGACCGGCGCCAGGTCCAAGTCACCAAGCGCGGGTTCGCCACCGCGGCCGACGCCGCGCGGGCGCGTCGCAAGGAGCTCGACGACGCCGGGGAGCGTCCGAGCGCGCCGAGCCTGCCGGCGTCGCTCACGGTGAACGATCTGCTCGACCTGTACCTCGACGGTCTCGACGCCGACGAGCGCCTGTCGGCCAAGACGCGGTTCGACTACCGCATCAACGCGCAGTCGTACGTGCGGCCGTGGCTCGGCAAGAAGCGCGTGCGCGACCTGACGCCCGAGATGATCGTGGCGTGGCAGCGCAAGCTCATGGCCGAAGGGGGCGTGAAGGACGGCAAGCCGCTGTCGGCGAACACTGTCCGTCTGGCTCGCTCGCCGCTGGCGGGCGCGCTCAAGCTCGCGGTTGCCCAAGGGGTAATCCGCTCGAGCCCGGTGGCGTCGGTCTCCCGGCCGTCCACCCGGCGGACAGTTCCGAAGCACTGGTCGCCGGAGCAGGCGCGCGAGTTCCTCGCGGACCAGGAGGGCGATCGGCTGTACCCGCTGTGGGCGTTCCTGCTCGGATCAGGGCTGCGTATCGGCGAGCTGGTGTGGTTGCGCTGGCGCAACGTCGACCTGAAGCGCCGGCACGCCCGCGTCGTCGAGTTCGCATCGACCCTCGGTTGGGACCTCGTCGAGTCCCGGGGCAAGAGCGCTACGGCGATTCGCACGGTCGACCTCGATGCCGGACTCGTCGCAGTGTTGAAGCGCCAACGGGACATGCAGCGCTTCGAGAGCTCGTCGTGACGGCTACGAGGCGACCGACTACGTGTTCACTAAGCCCGCCGGTGGCCACTACCACCCGCAGGTCATCTCGAAGATGCTCGCACGCGCGTCCGAAGAAGCTGGCTTGCCCCGGCTCACTGCCCACGGGCTGCGCCACACCAGCGCAACGCTCATGCTCGACAGCGGCGTCGCGCCGAAGGTCGCCGCGGAACGGCTCGGGCACGCCGACGCGAGCCTCTTCATGAACCTCTACAGCCACGTCACTCCGACGATGCAAAGCGACGCCGCCGACAAACTCGGCGCGGCTCTCTTCGGTGATGCCTGATCCGCGAAACCACGTACGTACCGAGGTTCTACTCGGGATTCTTGGTTCTGGTTTCCGACGACGCGGGTTCGAGAGATCCAGTGCTTCACGCCACCGACAGATTTACGGCTGCTCGCGTTCGGCCTCGCGTGAGTCGAATAGTCCAGCAGCCAGGCTCATCGAACGCGAAGATCGTTCCCCACTCGGCTCCGGGATGCACGAAGCTGCTGCTCGTATGAGGGGTCGGGCCCGCCGCCAGCGGAACCCGCTTACCAGAGGGCGACTCGAAGCGCACGATGAGATCGCCGGAGCCTGTTACTCGCCACACAACCTTGAGCGGATTCCCCGCAGTCGGGGGCGTGAAGCCAATGGGCAGTGCCCAAACGCGTCCGCGTTTCGTCGCAATGCGCAGACCGCGACCTTCGACGAACTTCGTTGGGCTCTTGCAGCTCTGCGCGGGCGGCGACGCCTCGACGGGCGTTGCACACATGCCAGTTCCGAGCAGCGTGACCGTCGCCGCGACTGCAACCAACCGGCGGAACCTGAGGTGGCTCGCAGCTGGCTGCGGAGGCTTGCTCCCGCAGCCATCCTCACGGCTGAGTCTGACGCGCGGCCGAGCGCGTCACGAAGGTCGCGATTCGCAGCGATGCGCGGCCTGAGCAACCTTGATCGCGTTGATCCATCCCGCGCTGTCGGGCTGATTGCTCGCGTCTACCAGCTGCTTCGCAAGCGCCGCGCAGATGGCTCGAGTCGAGTCGTCGATATCTACGTACTGGACCACACGCGACTTTCGGAGCTGTGCCGTGACCTTCCAACACCCGCCCGTGGAGAACGTCAAGGCAGACGGGATGAATCCCGTACCAACGGCAGCGTTGGTCTTGACCGGGTACCCACTCATCGGCGGTAAGTGCGCAGTGAAGTCGCCGGACTCTCCGTCCACACGATGTGCAGTGATTAGGAGCTGGCCGGACGTAAGCCGGAACCACGGCAGCTTCGCCTGAGTCCATCCGCCGCCAGCCATGTAGTCCGGATCACCGAGTGGTCGTGCCCACAGTTTCCCGCTGCCTACGAGAGATTCCTTGGGTGTCATGACGTCGAATTGCTTGGGCAGCTTGTTCGGCGGCGTTGGCTTCGGGTTAGGGCCGCAGCCGCTTGCTGGTCGTTCAGCGCCGACCGCAGCACAGGGACTTGCGGCGAACAACGCACCAACGAGCAGTACGGCGCACGCAAGCGATCGAAGTGCAATGTTCACCTGTCTGCCCCCACGGGCTGGTCGTCTCAACGTACACCGACGAGCCAGACCTGCGTTCCGTTGCCTGCGCGCGCGTGTAGCCCATGATCGAGGTTGGCGCACGGCGTCCCTCGCCGCGACGTTCAACGCGCCGGCGGGTGGATGCGGTGCTTGTCGATCCATGTAGCGATCTCAGCGGGGTCGAATCGGAGGAGGTGGCCCCATTTGATGTAGGGGATGCGGCGTTCGTGGACGAGGCGGCGGATGTGTCGCACGTCGACCCCGAGTCCAGTTGCTACCTCGACGATCGTGAGTAGCCGACCGACGGGCGGCTTGGGATCGTTCTTCGAAGCTGTTGCCATGATGTCCTCCTCTTCGATGGATGCATTGCCCTCACCGTGTAAGCCCGTTTCGAGCCCGCCGCATCGCGTCGCTGTCCGCCCCTTTCGCTCACCCGCCGTGTGAGCACCGCGCTACATCCCGACACGAACCCCATGTCCCATCCAAGGACCCCTCCACCCCTGTCCGCCTCTGACCGCGACTGTCCGATCGACAGCAATCCCTTGCTGAACATCCATGCAGGCGCGACAACCGCCACCTATGGCGAACACGAGTGCAACCTTCGATTGCGCGAGTCCCGGGAGTGATGCCGGGATGTTCGGCGGGAGTTGAGATGGCTTGGTTCCGCGCGATGGGCGCGGATGAGGTCGCGTATCACGAGGCGACGGTGGTCGGTCGCGCCGACGACCATCGAGGGCGCGGCGCTCGCCTACTACGGCTCGCGGGGTGAGACACCGTTGCGGTGGGGTGGTGCGGGCGCGGCGCGGCTGGGTCTCTCGGGTGAGGTGACGCCAGGGGCGTACGAGGCGGCGTTCGGGTCGGGCGGATTCCGTGTCCCGTCGACCGGGATGCGGCTGGTCGAGACGCGCCGGCCGGGGTTCGAGCTGGTGGTCTCCGCACACAAGTCCGTCGCGGTGCTCGGCGTGATCGGCAACGCCGAGCAGATGCATTCGATCCTCGACGTCGAGACCGCAGCGACGATGGACTGGCTCGACGAATGGTTCCAGGAACGGGGTGGTCGGCGTGGCCGGGCGCAGACGCGTACCGCGACCGGTGGGCTCGACGTATGCCGTGACGCGTCACGCGACGTCACGGGCCGGGGATCCCTCCCCGCACGATCATGTCCTGGTCGCGAACCTGGTGGAGATGCTCGACGACAGCGGCGGTTTCAAGGCGTTGGACAGTGCGGCGCTGCGGGACACGGTCGAAGCGGCCACGATGATCGGGCGGCTCGCATTCGGCGGCGCGGGCGGTCGAGTTGGGGTTCGACATCGAAGCCGATGACGGCCCGTCGGGGCATCTGCGGCACTGGCGCATCGTCGGCATTCCCGACGCGGTGTGTGAGCTGTTCTCGAAGCGGTCCGACGACATCGCCGAGCATCTCGCCCGCACCGGCCAGCACAGCTACCGGGCCCGCGGGGTCGCAGCCCGGGCGACCCGGTCGGTGAAGCGTCACACCGGCGTCGACGAACTGCTCCCCACCTGGCACGCACGAGCTCGCGGCGTTGGGATGGCCGGTCGAACGACTCGTCGAGCACCTCGCCGCCACCCAGACCCGGACCCCGGCGTCTGCGGTTCCCGCTCACCGACACTGAGATCGACCGGCTCGCCGGCGAGGTCCTCGACGTCGATGGTCGAGCTGCTCGCCAACCACAAGATCTTCACCCGCACCCAACTGATCGCCGAGCTCGCCCCCCGCCTCTACGGACAAGATCCCGCCGAACTCGACCGAGTCCTCGAGCACATCACTCGCCAGCCGCGGCATCGTGCCGCTCATCGGTGTGGCCGGCGCCCGCGAGCAGGCCTACACCACCGTCGAGGTCCTCGCCGCCGAAGCCACCATCGCCGGCGTCATCGAAACGCTCGCCACCCGACCCGGCCCCACCATCGACCCGGAACAGATCGCCTCGGCGGTCGACCACGCAGCAGCAGTACCTCGGTCGTCCGCTCACCCTCGGGCAGCGTCAGGTCGTCGAGCAGGTCTGCGGGAGCGGCACCGCGGTCAGATCGTGATGTCGGCGTCGCCGGCTCAGGCAAGACCACCGCGCTCGACACCGCCACCACCGTCCTCGACCGGTCCGGCTACCGGGTGCTGGGCTCCTCGACCAGCGGCCAAGCCGCCCGCACCCTCGCCGCCGAAGCGCACCTCGACGCCCGTACCTTCGCGTCGCTGTTGTGGCGACTCGACCACGGCCAGATCACCCTCGACTCGCGCACCGTCGTCATCGTCGACGAGACCGGCATGGCCGACGACGCCAACCTCGCCCGCCTCGCGCTCGCCGTCCAACACGCCCACGCCAGCCTCGTGCTCGTCGGTGACCACCACCAACTCGCCGCCGTCGGGCCCGGCGGAGCGCTCGCCGCGCTGATCGCCCGCCACCCCGGCCTCACCGTCACCCTCGACACACAACGTCCGTCAACACGACCCCGACGAACGTGCCGCGCTCGGCGAGCTGCGCGACGGATCCGTTCCAGCCGCGATCGACTGGTACGCGCGCGCCGGTCGCATCCACACCCGCCCCGACCGCGTCGACACCCTCGCCGCGATGACCGAAGCATGGGCGGACGAACTCGCCTCCGGACACGACAGCATCCTGCTCGCCTGGCGGCGCGCCGACGTCGCCGACCTCAACCGTCTCGCCCGCACCCACTGGGACCGACTCGGCCACCTCGACGGCGACGACATCGAGATCACACCCGGACGGTGGTACGCCGTCGGCGACCGGCTCGTCGCTCTCGCTCCCAATCCCGCCGCCGGGATCGTCACCAGCGAAACGCTCACCATCACCGCCATCGACGACGGCCACCTCGACGCGCGCACCAGCGACGGACGCCACGTGCACATCACCGGCGAAGGCCTCGACACCGACCACCTCGACTACGGCTACGCCCTCACCGTCCACCGAGCCCAAGGCGCCACGCACGACCGCGCCCATCTCCTCGCCGCCGGCGGTGGCCGCGAACTCGCCTACGTCGCTCTCAGCCGCGCCCGCGACCACACCACCGTGCACGCGACCGCTGACAATCTCGAACAGGCCATCGACGACCTCCACACCGAGTGGGGCGCGCAACGCCAGCAGCGCTGGATCTCCGACACCCCCGCCGAGATCGGCAACCAACCCGAGCCGGCCGCCGCTCGACTCAGTGTCGAGCGGCCCTCTGTGGTCCCTTCGGAGGTGACCGTGCTGGATCCCGCCGAACGGCTCCGCTTGCTCATCGACGACTCGCACGACCTCCACGCCGGCACCGGCCGCTGGACCCACACCACTGCCGGCGCCGCCGCCCGCGAACGCAACCACGCGCGCACGCAACTCGACGGCGCGCAACGAACCGCTCAGAACCCGAACCTCCGACGACGAGAACGCCGCGCCGCCGCCAAGACCATTGACACGCTCGCCGCGTCCCTCGACCAGGCCGAGCGAGGCTGGCAGCAACTCGGCGAACCGATCGCCGACCAATTGCACGAGCAGATCACGACCACCCGAGACGACATCGAACGCCAGCACCTGGCCGAAGCGCAACAGCGCCTCAATCGCTACCTCAGGTCGAGCCTTCCGGAACCATCCATCGACCCGGGTCGAGACCTCGGCATCGGTCTGTGAACCGCCGTCCTTGGCCAAGACTCCGGGACCGCCCGGCGCCGGCGGAATCGAGTAGGACGGTCGGACCTCCGATGCAAGCGGGCTTGCGTACGCCGTTCCGCTACTAAAGCAACCGGCCGTTGGCTTTAGGTAGACCCGGCGGTCCGAACGGTCGCCTTCTTCGGAACGGAGGGCACCGTCTGCCGCGGATGGTGCGAGAATGTCGGCCATGAGCACGACGTCGACGTTCGCGATTGACGGCCGTAGGGTCGATGAGGCGCGCCTGGCCGAAGTGTGCGGGCGCTACGGCGTGGCCGAGCTCTCGGTGTTCGGATCAGCGGCCCGAGGCGAGACCACGACGACGAGCGACGTCGATGTGCTCTATGTCCTGGCCCCGGGCGCCAAGCTCGGCTTCGACATCAACCGGCTCGAGGACGAGCTGAGCGAGCTGTTCGGCCGTCCCGTCGACCTGGTCGCCAAGAAGGCGTTGCATCGTCGTCTCCGTGACGATGTCACCGCCCATGCGCGCACCCTGTATGCGGCTGACCAGTCCCGTGTCCGCGATAGTCAAACTACAGAGGTGTAAGTCAACAGCGACGACCCAGGACTTGAAGTCTGGGCGAACTCGCTAAGCAGACTTGACGATTCACCGCACTCATCAAGTACGGAGGGCCTACACTTGATGAGTGCAGATTGAGCGGTTCGCGGAAAGTCCGGTCGGGACGCTCGTACCCATCAGCGGGTATGACCCTCGATTCAACGAGGAGTACACCCACTGGGCGTACGTTCCCGAGCCGTTGCCTGCCAGTGTCGACCTGCACTCGGAGACGTGGGCGGTCGCGTCTGAGGCTGCACACGCCCTCGGGAGATTGCGGGAAGCGAGTAGCCGCCTTCCGAACCCGGCGATCTTCCGACTCCCCGCGCTACGGCGAGAAGCCGTCAGTACATCGGCGCTCGAAGGCACGTACGCACCGTTCGAGGCGGTGCTCGAAGCCGAAGCGGAGCCAGAAGTCCCACGCTCGCCGCAAGTACGAGAGATCCTCAACTACGTCACGGCGGCGAATCACGCGTTTGCGTCATTGGGTGACCGGCCGCTCAGCTTCGCCTTGCTGGCTGAGGTGCAGGACCTGTTGGTCCGAGGCACACACGGCGAACGACCCGACACAGGTCGACGCCGCGAAACCACCGTCATCATCGGCCCCGAGAACGCTCGCATCCAGGACGCGAGGTTCATCCCGCCGCCAGCCGACGACCGACTTCAAGCTGGGGTCGACGCTTGGATCGACTGGGTCAACACGCCGCCGAAGCTCCCCGTTGTCGTGGAGTGCGCCTTGTCTCACTATCAGTTCGAGACGCTGCATCCTTTCTCGGACGGCAATGGCCGCATCGGCCGGTTGTCGATCGTGCTCGAACTTCTCCTTCGAGGCGCGCTCGAGGAGCCAGTCCTGACGGTGTCGCCGTGGTTGGAGGAACGTCGTGACGAGTACCAGGATCATCTTCTGCGTGTGAGCATGACCGGCGACTTCGATGGCTGGGTGCGCTTCTTCGCATCTGCAGTCCTTTCTCGTTCCGAGGCGACGATTGCGCAGATCTCGGCACTCGAGGAATGGAAGGAGCGAACGCTCGAGCAGCTCCGAACCGCGCGCGTCACGGGCGTGGCTCGTGAGCTCGCGGAAACCCTGATCGAGGGTGTTCCCGTCACTGCTCGCTCCGTCTCCGAGACATATGGCGTGACCACGCAAGCTGCACACAACGCGATCGGACGACTCGAGGACCTCGGGGTCCTAACGCGCCTCTCGCCCGACGGTTCGTATCGCCACATGTGGTACGCGCCCGAGGTTCTCCAGCTCACGCGCTGACCGCTGACACACGAGGTGATGCAGTGCGTCGCCGTGCATCTGACTTCGATGCTCTCGGCACCATCGCAACGCGGTCTCGCGTGAGAAGCAGCGTGAGAAGCAAACCGCGAGAAACCCGGATTCTGGCGGTCAATCGCGGTCATCGAGTCGCACTCGGAACGCGGTGAAACCGCAGGTCACGGCCAAGAAACGGTCATCGCGGCCGACCGCGGTCAGAGCCTCTCCTAGACCTACGGATCAGAAGGTTGGGGGTTCGAATCCCTCCGAGCGCGCTGAAGTCGCAGGTCAGCGACCTGCGGCGTCATCGCTTCCGGGATTCTTCGCCCACTTGGCAATCCATTGGCACTCCGACGGGCCTACCTCATCGAGGAGGGCTCGCCATGCGAGGGCACATCCAGCAGCGCGGCAAGAACAGTTGGCGGGTCAAGGTCTTCGTCGGGCGCGACGCCGACGGCGTGCGCCGGTACGTGCAACGCACCGTCCGGGGCACGCGACGGGAGGCCGAACGGGAGCTCGCGCGGGTGGTCGTCGAGGTCGACGAAGGCCGTCACGCAGCAGCCGCGCCGATGGCCTACGGGGAGTTGCTCGACCGGTGGCTCGACGTGAAGCGCCGCACCGTCGAGGCGAAGACGATTGAGTCGTACGAGTGGGTGGCGAAGCGCTACGTTCGGCCCGCGCTCGCTGCGCGGAAGGTGGCGTCGTTGCGCGCGATCGACCTCGACGCGCTGAACGCGGAGCTGCACGGACGTGGGTTGTCGGCCCGGACGGTGCGGATCTGCCACACCGTGGCTCGCCAGTCGCTCGAGCAGGCACGGCGCTGGGGTCTGATCGCGCGGAACCCGGCGATCGACGCGACACCGCCGCCGCAGCGCCGGCGGGAGATCACGCCGCCGACGGTCGCGCAGGTGCAGCAGCTTCTTGTCGCAGCCGACGCCGAGGACCCGGATTTCGGCGTGTTCCTGTGGGTTCTCGCGGTCACCGGCTGCCGGCGGGGTGAGGCGTGCGCGCTGCGCTGGACCGACGTCGACCTCGAGCGCGGCGAGGTGGCAATCCGGCGGTCGATCTCGCAAGCCGGTGGGGCGCTGCGGGAGAAGGATACCAAGACCCACCAGGGCCGCCGGCTGGCGATCGACGAGGCGACGGTGGGGGTGCTGCGCGCACACCGGCTGCGGGCGCGGGAGCGATGGCTCGCGCTCGGTGAGCGCCTCGCCGACGACGCGTTCCTGTTCGGCGACACCGAGGGCCGTCCGTGGCGCCCGACGTGTGCACCAATCGGTTCACCAGGTTGAGGGCGGGGTTGGGGTTGCACCGGGTTCGGCTGCACGACCTGCGCCACTTCGTGGCCACCGTGCTCGGGGAGGCGGGGGTGCCGATCGCGACGATCAGCGGCCGCCTCGGCCACGGCGACAACGCGACGACGCTGAACCTCTACACGCACACCTTCGCGGCCACCGACCAGCGCGCGGCCGCGTACCTCGGCAGTCTCCTCGTCGGTGATCAGCGCGGTCCGGCGAAAGGTCGTCGACCACGCTGAGCGAACCGTCGAATCGACAGATCCAGCGCGCACACATTTACAGGTTTCCCTGCGGGCAACCTGTCGACCACCCGCGCGACCTCCCGTTTGCCGCTCGGGACCACGGAGCGTGCTGGACCAGGTGAACTGGTCACCGCGAAGTTGCGGCCGTGGCGCGGGCCTACATAGTCATGCGAACGAACCAGCCCCTCTCCCTCACCGTCGAGCAGGCCGCCCAGGTCCTCGGCATCGGCCGGTCGACCGCCTACGAGCTCGTCCGCTCCGGCGACCTCTCGTGCATCCGTCTCCGCCGGCGAATCGTCGTGCCGGTCGCGCACCTTGCCGAGCGACTTGGTGTCGCCCGTGAGGCAGTGTGGATGGCGCTCGCCTCGACCGCCAAACCCGCGCCGGCGAATCCGTCGAGTGCTGAGCAGTCCAGTGCGCCGCGGTTCCCACGGTCGACGGCGTCGCTGTTCTGACCGTGAACGTCCGACCAAGTCGAAGGACCGCCACCGGAATGTCGCCTGGGATGTCCAGCAGGTTCCCCGAAGGGGAACCTGTCAATGTGTGCGCGCTGGATCTGCGGTTCGCACCGGACGTGAAGTGGCGACGCCGAGGCGCTCAGCCGAGATCGCAAACCTCGCCGACGGCAAGGCGTCCGTCGCTCAGGTCGCTGCTGATGGTTGCGTAGCGCCCGCCGACGGTAGGCGGGACTCTGCGTTCCCAGAGCTTCTTGCCTGTCTGCGTGTCGATGCCGACGAGACGTTGCGAGCTGGGACGCCCGAGCACGGTGTATCGCTCCCCTCCGCTGCGTACATAGCCCGATGATGCCTCCCAGGATGTGGCCCCGGTCCGGATGTTGAGTGCGGCGACGCGACTGGAGTCGGATCCGTGGATCTCGGCGAGAACCTGCTTCTGGCCGTTGGTCGTGCGCGCGTAGATGCCGGGCGCTCCGGGAGTTCCGACTGTGTCGTCGAAGGCGTGCGTCCAGCGAGTGTCGCCGCTGGTGATGTCGCGAGCTACGAGCGCAGCCCCCTCGGCGTAGACGAGTGCGTCATCAGCCAGCACCATGTCGCTGAACGAGAAGCTCGGGTCGGCCGCCGTGAAGCTGGCCGTCTGCTCGCCGGTGCGCGCGTCGATCACGAAGAACGTGGTGCTGCTGCCCGGACGATCCCCGGAGCGAGCAAGGTAGTTGCCGTTCCCCACGACCACGTGCGCGTTGTCTGCGGCGACGACGTCGAACGTCGCCGTCCACTGCGGTGACGCCGACGCCGGGAACGTCCACCGCTGGCGGCCGCTGCGACGGTCGTGGGCGACAAGGAGCGGGTGATCACCTCCAGACCCGACCGTGAACACGAGCTGGTTGGACGCGCCGAGGAACGACTCTCCCTGTACGGCCCAAACCTGCCGGCCGGTGCGAGCCGAAAGCCCAGTTGCTTCGAAGCCACCGCGGCCGCCAGGCGTGACGATCACACCACCTGCAGCCACGTCGCTCGTCGGCGATGCCGACCACACCATCGACTTCGTAGCGACCGAGATCGCAGGCCTCGACCACCGCTGCGAGCCGGTCTCGGGCTCGAATGCGACGAGGCGTCCATGCGTCGGTTCCTCGTCGGTGCACTGCGAGTCGTTCGCGAGGATCAGTGAAGGGCCGGCGCCAGCCAGTTGGACGAGGCGTGGCTTCGTCGGCTTCTTCGACCACTCCGTCTTCCCCGTGGCGGCGTCGAGGACGACCAGCGCACCTCCAGTGGTGATGCTCCGTCGCTCGATCGAAGCCTGCGTGAATCCAGCGACGCTCGCGACGAGGACCATGCATGCCGTCAACGCTTGAGACGAACGCGACGTCTTGACAGGCAACCGCACCGTCGTAGATTGCCTGACCGCGTGATGCAGCAGCGCGCGTGCCGACGTGACCGTGCCGCGGATCCGGGTCAGCGAACGGCGCATCTGGGTCAGTGGTTCGCCGAACGAGTCCGCTTCGGCGGAACCTCGAATGGGACCGCTCTCTTGAGGAAGCGATCGAACTGCGGCACGGTGAACGCGGCAAACCCGAAGCTCGGCGTGTACAACAGCCCTTTGTCGATGAGCCGGGCTCGGGTCGGTCCGCACTGCTGCGACGTGCGATCGAGCAGAGCTGCGACTTCCCCGGCTGGTTGTGCATCAGGACCAAGTTCGGCCATGGCCCTGAGGTAGGCGCGTTCGAGGTCCGTGGTGCGGTCGAGGCGCACGCGGAAGAAGCTTCCGTCCAGCTTCTCTTCCACCACTGCGAGCGCCGCTGCGGCGTCGACGCGGGTGATGCTTGGACCGTCCGCAAGATCCCACACGGCCTTGCCGAACTCCTGGATGAAGTACGGATACCCCTCCGTGTACTCCACGATGAAGTCGACCGCGCCTGCGTCGTACGTCACATCCTGGTCGGCCGCCGGGCCCTCGAGCGCCTCTCGAGCGTCGGATGGCGACAGCTTTCCGATCTCAGGGAACTTGAAGAGGCGCTCGGCGTACGACTTGGCCTCGCCGGCAAGCTCTGGGATCTGCGGAAGGCCGGCGGCGACGAGCGTGATGGGCAGAGACCGTTGGACGGTCCGATGCATCGCGGCGATCAGCGATTCGAGTTGCCCCACGCTCAGGAACTGCATCTCGTCGAGGAGGAAGACGACCCCCGTGCCGTGCTCCTGTGCCGCCTCTCCGAGGGCGACAAGTAGGTCGGTGAGGTCGGCATCGAGCATGCCGCTGTCGGCGACGCCCTCGATCGAGTCGACGTTGAGGCCGGCTGAAATCGCCCCGTCGGGCGAGACCGTGATCGAGAATGACTTCAGCGCCGCGGCGGCCCGTCGGCCCTTCTCCTTCCATTTCTCGCGTGGAGCGATGGAGAAGAGTGCGCGACGTGACTCACGTGCCATAACGAGTCGAAACGTGGAGTCGTCGTGCTTGGACACCTCGATCTCGACCACCGCCCAGCCAGCAGATTCGGCGCGAGCCCGGAACTCGTTGAGCAGCACGGTCTTGCCGACCCCACGAAGTCCAGTGATGACCATCGACTGCTCGGGATAGCCGTCGAGGAGCCGTGCGAGGAGGAGGTCGAACGAGTCGAGCTGATCGTCACGACCGACGAGCAGTGGCGGGCGCGCCCCGGCGTTTGGGGTGTACGGATTCCGTCTCGGATCCACGGCGCCCAGCCTAGCAAAGGTTTTCGGGGTTTATCAGGACTTGATAAACTCTCGATACCTTGCCAAGGAGAGACGGTCAGCGTTGTGAAAGGGCGCTTGCCGACGGGCCCGCCCTGTGAAAGAGATTCCCGTTTGATTTTCACTGGCCCCGAGTTGGTGGCCTGGAGCTGGCACTCCGGTTGGCACTCCACTGGGCGTCACGGGCCTGGGTTCGGCAACATCCGCCAGACCACGCACCGCACGTGACCTGGTAGAACGTCATCCGACAACAGCAGACGGACTCGTCGGGACCGCCTACGGATCAGAAGGTTGGGGGTTCGAATCCCTCCGAGCGCGCAGAAGACTTCGCCGCGTGCCATCTCCAGGGTGTCCGCGTCACAGGGTTCGATTCCCGCCGTCGGGAGCATGGTGGCGTCGTTCTGTTGTCACTGGATCGTCTGCCAGACGACTCGATGACATCAGAATCTCGCTGACGTCGTTCTGGTCCGCGACAGCGGACGCTCGAGGCGGGAGACCTCCGACTGGTCCATGTCGAGCACGCAACCAGGGCCGACTGCGTGAGCGCTCGGGGCCGCGCAGAGTCGGCGGAGTGTTGCCTGCCGGCGGTTCATCTCTGCAAGCACCGCGTCGTAAGGAGCCTTGGCTCCTTCACCTCCAGCCCGGCGTGCGGCTCGCCTCCTCGATCCACTCGTGCAGCTCCGGTCGCTGCACCTCTTCCAAGCTGGTCACCTTGACGTAGCGGGTCCGGTCGGTGGTGCCGAGTGGCGGCGGGCTCTCGAAGTCCGCACCGCCGAGGAAGACGACGTTCACGGAGACGTCGTACGCAGCCATCTCGATGATCCACCCGAGGTCTGGGAGTCCGTAGTACGGCCTCTTCCACTTGACGGCGTACTGAAGACCCGGGATCGTCGCTCGGATCGACTCGTCCAACAACATGACGATGGGCTGGAGATGCGGCATCTGGCGCTGCATCCAGTCGTCGATGTCGGAGTGGCTCGCCGATGGCTCCGGCGGCTTCCGCCCTGCGTGTCCCTTGATCGCTTTCGGCATGGTGTGTCTCCTCGGACGAACGGCTGCCGGTGATGCCAAGGTGTGCTGACCAAGATGACCATCACGCGGTCGACGCGACGACGTCCCACCGAATGACGACATCGGGCCGGTACTGGCAGTAGGTGCCGGTGGTGACCGACCGGTCGAGGTGAGCCCCCAACTCGGGGATGGCCTCGCTGATCCGTCCGATGGTGTCGCGCAGGCGCGCGGCGACGGCCTTGCGGGCCCTCTCGGCGTCGCTGCCGCCGAGGCGGCGGTCCCGTCCCCCGAGGCCGGTGGCTCGTCGCATCTCGTCGAGCAGCGCGTCGCGTTCAACCGCGATCTGGTCCCGTCGGGCCGGGTCGTGGTGCGCTTCGGCCTTGTCGAGCTCGGTGTCGAGGTCGGCGAGCCGTTTGCGGTACTCGCGCTTCGCCCGGTCGTCGAGCACCGCAGCACCGACGGTGGCCTTCCTCTGACCGGCCGTGAGCTCGAGGACGTGCACGTCGACGCCGGGGCGGGCGATGAGCACGGCAAGGTCGTGGAGGCCCTTGGCGTCGGGCAGGTGAACCAGTTGACCGTGATAGCGGAGCTCCCACAGCGCTCCGTGCCTGACGAGGGCGGCATCGGCATGAACGACCCGAGCGGCGTCGTCGAGGCGTGCCGAGACCCCGGTGAGGCCGAGCTCGTCGGCGAGCGCTCGGGCCCGCTGGAAGTGCGCTCGGCCGCGGTCGGGCCCGAGCAGCATGGCGAGCTCGAGGCTGGTCTCCGCCACCCAGGCGCGGGCGTCGAGTCGCTCGTGGATGGCGAGCGCGCGCGCGAGGTGGTCGTTGGCATCGTCGGGACGGTCGAGCGCGGCGCACAGCACACCGGCCCAGTGGGCGTTCGCGCCCATGAAGCACACGGCGGCACCGTTGACGGTGCAGGCGTCAGCCACCGGCGCGAGCTCGGCGAGGGCTGCTTCAGCGAGTCTCCGATCATCGAGCGCCACCGCAGCCGTCGCGAGCTGACCGACGAACACACCCCACAGGTACGAGCGGTCCTCGCGCCACTCGTCGAGCTCGACCACCACGTCGAGACAGCGGCGGGCGGCAACGAGATCGCCCGCCCGGGCGCTGAACCCCGCGGCGACCGCGTAGGCATGTGTGGGGACGCCCACCCACCAGCGCACTGCTTCCTCCGCGGTCGCCGCCAGGCTCTCGGGCTCTCCCCGGGCGCGGACGAGCTCGAGTGTCTGGGACATGCGGACATTGCCGGCGTCGGGCTCTCCGATGCTCTCTCCCCGCTCGACGGCGGTCGTCACGAGTTGGTCGCCGACGTCGAGGTCGCCGTCGAGGAGGGCGAGCATCGCTCGCCTCGTGAGCGCGTAGTAGGCATGGCGTGGCCCCAGCGCTTCGGCCGAGTGCACGTACTCGATGAGGAGCGGGCGGAACGCGGCCGAGCCCGTCTCCAAGAGCCCGTTGGCGACGAGCAGGAGCGCCTGGCACCGGCGCTCGGGATCTCCGAGGCGCTCGGCGACGGCGAGGAGCTCGCGGCCCACCTCGACCCGTTCGCCGCCGCGACCGGTGGTCCACAGGACGTCGTGGCGGGCCAAGAGGCAGTCGGACAGGGTCACCGGGTCGTCCAGCTCTCGGGCGATGCCGAGGGCTTCCTCGCTGAGCGGCCCGGCCCGGGGGCGCTGCGCGGGAACCGAGTGGTGGAGCTCGCGGGCCACACAGGCGGTCAGCTGGGCGTGGAGGCGCGGGTCGTGCCCAGCGACGGCGGCGCGTGCCTCCTCGAGCACGGCGATCGTGTCGTCGCGAGGCATGGCGAAGCGCGCGCCCAGGTGCTGCACGCCGAGGGCGACCGCGGCGAGCCGGCGAGCGTCGTCCAGACGCCGGGCGCGCGAGCGGGCGTCCTCGAGGAGGATCCGGGCGGCCTCGGGCTGCCCGGCGCGTCCGATGAGGTCACCCTCCGCGACGAGCAGGTCGACGAGTGCCGCCTCGTGGTCCGCGCTCGTGTGGATGGGCGCGACGGCCTCCCGGACTCGGCGCAGGTGCGACGCGGCCTCGGAGAAGGCCAGACGGCCCCGGTCCGCCTCGGCGGCGGCCGCCGCCCAACGCAGAGCTCGTTTCGGCCCATCGAGCGGGACCGCTTCGGTCAGGTGGCGGGCGACCTCGCCCGGCTCGGCCCCGGGCCGAGTCTCGAGCACCGCGCCGATGCGCTGATGCAACCGGAGTCGGTCCGACGACGGCAGGGCGGCCTCGATCGTCTCGCGGAACAGATCGTGGGCGAAGCCCACGCGCCCACCTTCGTGGCGGACGAGCACCCCGGCATCGACCGCGCTGCCGACGAGCGCCGCCGTGGCGGCGGTGCCGACGCCGCACACCTCGGCGAGCACATCGAGCCCGACGACACCGCCGGCGACGGCGGCCGCCTCGACCAGCGGCACGGCGGTCGGATCGAGGCGTCCCAGTCGGACTCGGACCGCGTCACGAACCGCGCCCGGGACCTCGGTCGACGCCCCGCCTTCGGCGATCTGCTGCGCCAGCTCGCGCACGAAGAAGGGATGACCCCTCGTCCGCCGCTGCAGCTCGCCCGCTCGTCGGTCCGCCACCCCGGTGCTCGCGGTTGCCGCCAGCAGCGCCCGCACCTCGTCCACCGTGAACCCTTCGAGGTGGACCGCAGCGGCGCGGCTGGCGATCCCGCCGAGGAGCTCTCGCGGATCAGGGCACAGCTCGTCGTGCCGGTAGGCGCCCAGCACCAGGAGGGGCACCGGCCGATGCGGGCGGACGAGGAAGTCGAGGAGCAGCAACGAGGACGCGTCCGCCCACTGAAGGTCATCGAGGACGACGACCAACGGCTGCTCGACGGCCGCGCGCTCGATGTGGCGTGCCACGGCGTCGAACAGCCGGAAGCGGGCGCTCGGGCCGTCTGACGACTCGCCCGTCGAGGCGCCGGGCCTGAGCTCGGGCACCAACCGGCCCAGCTCGGCCGCGTCGTCGCCCGACGCCGCGGCCGCTCCGCGCGGTCATCCCGCGCAGGACCTGGGTCCAGAGCCAGAAGGCAGGGGCGCTGGGTGAGTCCCAACCGGTGCCCCACGCCACCAATGCCCCGCGCTGGTTGGCCTCCTGTGCGATCCGCGACAGGAGCGACGTCTTGCCGATTCCCGCCTCCCCGGTCACGAGGGCGAGGTGGGCCTGCCCGCCCACGGTGTCGTCGAGGACGCTCGTCAGGCGGCCGAGGGGGCCGGCCCGGCCTACAAACACGTCGGCCACCCGCCCATTGTTTTCCGTACCTGGCGAAACTGCCAGGCCGCTTCTGGCCGGATCGACCACCCGTCTGGCGCCTCCAGGGTGACCGAGGCGAGAGGAAGGCCCATGGGCGACGTCAACGTGCTGGATCCCGCCCCGCTGGACGGGTCGATCACCGTCGCCGCGGTGCAGGTGACACCGGTCTTCCTCGACCGTGACGCCACCGTCGAGCTCATCGCAGCACACGTCGGAGAGGCGGCCGCGGCGGGCGCGCAGCTCGTCGTCCTCCCCGAAGCCATCGTGCCCGGCTACCCCGACTGGGTGTGGCGCAAGGCGGCGTGGTCCGACGGCGAGCTCTACGAGCGGCTCTTCGATCAGGCGGTGGACCTGCCCGGGACCGCCATCGAAAGACTCGGCGCCGCGGCCCGGGCGGCGCGCGGTCTGGGTTGCGGTCGGGGTCACGGAGCGGGTCCGGTCCGGGACGCTCTACAACACCCTCGTCTACCTCGACCCCGAGGGTCACATCGCCGCCCGCCACCGCAAGCTGGTGGCGACCGGCGGCGAGCGGACCATCTGGGGCCCCGGCGACGGCTCCGATCTGGCCGTCGTCGACGCCGGGTTCGCCCGCCTCGGCGGGCTCATCTGCTGGGAGAACCTCATGCCCCGCGCCCGAGCCGCGCTGTACGACCAAGGCCTCGAGGTGTTCCTCGCCCCGACGTGGGACAACAGCGACGCCTGGCTCGCGACGCTGCGCCACATCGGCCGAGAGGGCCGCTGCTACGTCGTCGGCACCAACACCTGCCTGCGGGCCGGCGACCTGCCCGACGACCTGGCCGGCGTCACAGGCCTCTACCGCGGCGAAGACGACTGGCTGTCCCGCGGCAACACGGCCATCGTCGGGCCCGGCGGTGACGTCATCGCCGGGCCGCTCGTCGGCGAGGCCGGCATGCTCGTGGCCACCCTCGACCTTCGTGCCCTGCGACGAGCCCGACGCGAGTTCGACGTGAGCGGCCACTACGCCCGCCCCGACGTGTTCGGGCGCGACACGAACCCGGTAGGCCAGGTCGTCGGCGGCGACGCCCGCGGCGCGGTCCTCGACGCCACGCACTCGGGAGGCTGACGAGGTGCGACCCGACCACCGCACGACTGCCGTCATCATCGGCGCCGGCCACAGCGGCTTGGCGATGAGCAAGCGGCTGGCCGACGCCGGCATCGACAACGTGCTGCTCGAACGGGACGAGGTGGCGAGCTCGTGGCGCAACCAGCGCTGGGACTCGTTCACGTTGTTGACGCCGAACTGGCAGACGCGGTTGCCGGGCTGCAGCTACGAGGGTGACGACCCCGACGGGTTCATGACCGGCGCGGACATCGCGGCGTTCATCCGGCGCTACGCCGAGACCATCGACGCGCCCGTACGCACGGGCGCGGAGGTGACGTCGGTGCGAGGGGCCGACGGTGGTTACGACGTCGTGACGGCGGAGGGCACGTGGCGGTCCCGGTGCGTGGTCCTCGCCGGCGGTGCGTGCAACGTGCCGAGCGTGCCGCCGTGTGCTGCCGCCGTTCCTGACCGCGTCGCGTCGGTGAACCCGTTGGTGTACCGGAGTCCCGACGAGCTGCCCGACCGCGGAGTGCTGGTCGTCGGCGCAGCGGCGACGGGCATCCAGCTGGCCGACGAGATCCAGTCGTCGGGACGCCAGGTGTTGTTGTCGGTTGGTGAGCACGTCCGCATGCCGCGGACCTACCGCGGTCACGACATCCAGCACTGGATGGAAGCGATCGGACGTCTCGACGAGCGCTATGACGAGGTCGAGGAGATCCTGAAGGCTCGCGGTCTCGCCTCGCCGCAGCTCATCGGCACGCGCGAACGGCGGACGCTCGACCTCAACTGCCTGACCGATGCCGGCGTCCAGCTTCGAGGACGGCTCGGCACGATCCGCGACGGGGTCGCGCTGTTCTCCGGCGGGCTCGCCAACCACTGTCGCCTCGCCGACCAGAAGCTCGGCCGACTGCTCGACGAGATCGACGAGTGGATCGAGGCGAACGGTCTCGACCGCGATGTCGAAGCGGCGGAACGACCGAACCCGACACGCGTGCCGTCGGGCGTCCCGCTCACGTTGGACCTGACGAGCGGCGAGGTCGGAGCCGTCGTGTGGGCGACCGGCTTCCGACCCGATCTCTCATGGGTCGACCTGCCCGTGTTCGACAGCTCCGCGCGCCTCCGTCACGACGGCGGCGTCGTCGACGCGCCAGGCGTGTACTACCTCGGCGGGACGTTCCTCCGCCGGCGCCGATCGAGCTTCATCCACGGCGCGGCCGCGGACACCGCCGACCTGGCGGCACACCTCGCCGCGCACCTGGCCGACTCGAAGTGATCAGCACTCGTCCGCCGATGGCGGACCCGGATCCAAGGAGATGCAGATGAGCGACGAAGTCAACGGCGTCCCGTGCGACAAGATGTTCGGCGCGATCGCCAGGTTCCGTGAGGACGGCAACCTGGCCGCGTTCCGCTTCTCGGCCACGAACGAGTGGGTCGAGGGCACCGCAAGTGAGTCGACGATCCACGAGTGGTACGGCATCGGTGCCGACCACGAGCACGTCCGGGAGTTCCGCTACCGCGCCGATCACCCCACGCTCGGTCACGGTCACGGTCCGACACCTCAGGAGTACGTGCTCCACGCGCTGGCTGCATGCATCACCGCGGGCGTGGCCACGGGCGCCGCGGCCCGGAACATCACCTTGCACCGCGTGTCATCCACGGTGACTGCTGACATCGACGTCCGAGGTGTGCTCGGCATCGACCCCGACGTCCGCAAGGGATTCAGCAACGTCGAGGTCTCCTTCGACGTCGACGCCGACTGCGACAGCGAGCAGAAGGAGGCACTGGTTGCTGCCGCGACCAAGTACTCGGCGGTGTTCGACATGCTGTCGAACCCGACGGAGGTGAACGTCTCCCGCGCGTGCTCACCGCTCTGAGTGCCAGTCGGGTCCCTCACTCGCGGTTCTCGCTCTCGCGGGGGACCGGCAGGTAGTCACGGAAGACGTCCATCTGCTTCCACTCCGGCACCGGCGGCACGTGGCCTGGCCTCGGGGCGTAGACGGAGGGCTCGACGTTCTGCATCCGATGGATGTAGCGAGGACAGTTCGGGAAGATCCGCTCGGCTCGGACCCGGACGATGAGCTGGGCTCCGTCGAACGCCCCGAGCAGCGCGTCGTCGTCGTGAAGGGAAGCCGTGCCGTTGACCCGCATCCGGTTGGGCCGCTCGAAGTCGATGAACAACAGGCCCACCTTCGGGTTGACGACGATGTTGCCCAGACTGCGAAACATGCCGTTGCCGTCGTAGCTCGGGAATGCGAGCGTCGTCGAGTCCACCACCCGTACGAACCCCGGCATCCCACCCTTGTACGAGCAGTCGGGCCACCCCTCGGCATCGGCCGTGGCGAGGAAGAACATCGGGCTGCGCTCGACGAAGGCCTGGTCGGCGTCGCTGAACTCGGCGTGGACCGTGATCTCCTCCAGGCGATCGGCGATCCGCCGGCTGTCGAAAGCATCCTGGAGCGTCCGGGACCCCCGGTGGTAGATGCCGCCCTCGTCCATCAACGCCCTCCGTGGTCGGCAATGATCACGTACTTCGGCATCTGGGTGCTCCTTGGTCTTCTTCGACGAGCGAATCGTGCCACTCGCCGACATCGCCTCGCCACGGGTGCGAGCCCCGAGGAGCCCCGCGCGGCGAGCGCGTGGTTCGGCGCCTGGGTCGTGCAGCACACGGTGCGGCGCGCGATGCTCGGACCGATCGTGCCGGTCGTGCAGCGCGATCCTCGGAGGGAGATCCGATGCAGATCTTGTGGACCTCGACGCCGATGGAGGGTGTGTTCCTGCCGTTCGTCTCCATCGCGCGTGTGTTGCAGGATCGGGGGCACGAGCTTCTCGTCGCCGCGGGCGCGGATGTCGCAGCCCGCGTCGCCGAGGCCGGGTTCGAGCAGCGTGTCATCGGCCCGGCGGCGATGGAAGCGGCCGGGCGGGCGTTCGCCGAACCCGCCGTCACGGCCGCGGACGGCGCGGGGCCCGTGTTCGGGGCGGCGATGTTCGGCGGCGTGTTCGCCCCCGCGCTGCTTCCGGAGATCCGCCGCATCGCAGAGGAGCTCCATCCGGCAGTCATCGTCCATCCTGCGTTCGAGGCGGCTGGTGCGATCGTCGCAGCTGAGCGCAACGTGCCTTCCGTGAGGTACGGCTTCGCGCAGCCGCTCGAACCGGCGATGGTGCGCGCGCTCGCCGAACGTGTACGTCGAGCGGTGGTTACCACTCGCGCCGCTGCTCGACGTGACCGACGTGGTCGTGTGCCATGGCGGGTCCGGCACGACCCTTGCCGCGCTCGGCGCGGGCCGGCCGCTGGTTCTGGTCCCACAGGGTGCGGACCAGTTCCAGAACGCAGCCGCGTGTGGCCGCGCCGGAGCGGCAATCGTGCTGACACCGGACGAGACCGATGCGCAGAGCGTTCGACGCGCGGTCGAGAGGGTTCTCACGCGCGACAGCCCGCAACGCGCCGCGGCCCAGCGCATCGCGTGCGAGATCGCCACGATGCCGGACTCTCGAGCTGCTGCTGAGACGATCGAGCAGCTCGTTCGCGACCGCGGCCGATAGCGCGATCTGCGGGAAGACCAGATGGCGGGTCAAACGTCTTGGTCGGCCACGAGGCCCGCGGCGTTTCGCCGGTACGTCCAGCGGGCCGAGTCGTAGGAGTGGGCGGCGAAGCGCTCCCTGCGGCGAGAGCCGTCGCAGGAGTTCTGGGGTTCGTCGCTGCGCTTCTCGCACCGACCCAGTCACGGCACGACGTAGCCGCCGTCGACCGGGAGGGCGACGCCGAGGACGAACGAGGCGGCGTCGGAGCACAGCCACAGCACCGCGTTCGCCACCTCCTCGGCCGTCCCGATGCGCCCGATCGGGTGCAACGCGACCAGGTGCTCCTCGAGGCCCTGGTCGATGACCTGCTGCACCATCGGCGTGAGGACGGTGCCCGGGCACACCGCGTTGACGCGGATCCCGCGGCGTCCGTACTCGAGCGCGGCCGTCTTCGTCAGGCCGATCACGCCGTGCTTCGACGACACGTAGGGCGCCTGACCCGGATACGCGACCAGTCCGGCGCCCGACGCGGTGTTCACGATGGCGCCACCGTCGGCGAGCAGGTGCGGGATCTCCGCGTGCATGCACAGGTACACACCCCGGTACATCACACCGGTCACACGGTCCCACTCCTCCACCGGGAGGTCGCCGACATCGTGCTCGGCGCCGGCGACGCCGGCGTTGTTGTGCGCGAAGTCGAGTCGACCGAACTCGTCGATCGTGCGCGTCACCATCGCGTCGACCGACGAAGGCGACGACACGTCGGTCGCCACGAAGGTGGCGCGCGCACCGAGCTCGCGCGCGAGTGCGGCGGTGTCCTCACCCCCAGCCGCGTCGACGTCCGCCACCACCACCGACGCGCCGGCGCGCGCGAAGCCGAGCGCCGACGCCCTCCCGATGCCGGCGGCCGCGCCGGTGACGATGGCGACCCGATCGCGGAAGTCGTACGAGACCTGGCTCACGCGGTGGCTCCGCCGTCCATCATGAACGAGGCTCCGGTGACCATGTGGGCGTCCTCCCCGGCGAGGTAGAGGATGGCGGTCGCGACCGTCGCCGGTTCCATCACCCCGGTGATCACCGAACGCCCGCGGTCGAACAGCGACCGGTCGATCTCGTCGGTGAACTCGAAGTTGTCGAGGAACCTCGTGGCCACGGAGCTGGGACACACGCAGTTGACGCGCACCCCGCGCGCGCCGAACTCGACCGCGAGCGACTTCGTCAGCATCACGACACCTCCCTTCGACGCGCAGTACGCCGCGTTGTAGGGCACCGCCCGCACCCCGGCGACGGACGCGACGTTCACGATGTTGCCGCGCGTGGCGAGCAGCGCGGGCAGCGCCTCCCGACACATCAGGAACGTACCGGTGAGGTTGACGGCGAGCGTGCGCTCCCAGTCTTCGAGCGTCACGTCGGCGGTCGGCGCGAATTGCCCGACGCCCGCGACGTTGACGAGCACGTCGAGGCGACCGGTCGCGTCGACAGCGGTGGCGATTGCCCGCGCGCACGACTCCGGATCGGTGACGTCGGCGGTGACGGCCCGACCGACCGCGCCCCGCCCGGCGACGAGCTCGTCCGCTGCAGCCGCGGCTGCCGCATCGACGTCGGCGCAGGTGACGTCGGCGCCGTCGGCGGCGAACGCGGCGACGGCTGCCCGCCCGATGCCACCGCCGGCGCCGGCGACCAGCACGGAACGGCCGGCGAACCGCCCGCTCAACTGCTCGCCCGACCGGCTGCGCCGGGCACCGTCACGGTCTCGGTGTCGTGCCCGGACCGGAGTGCCGTGCCGGGGAGCGTTCCCGTGAGCGCACCGCCGCGCACCACTTCGACGCCTTCGACGAAGACGTGCTCCACACCGATCGCGTCGGCAGACAGTCGCTCGGCGCCGCCGGGCAGGTCGCGGCGCGCGGTGGTCGGCGCCGAGCCGACGGTCGCGGCGTCGAACACCATCAGATCGGCGTGGAAGCCCTCCGCCACGCGACCGCGGCCGCGCAGCCCGAGCAGCCGCGCCGGCACGTCGGTGATGCGACGCACCGCGTCCTCGAGGGTGAACAGCGCGCGCTCCCGCACGAGCTCGCCGAGCACGACGGTGGGGTAGTTGGCATGGCACATCAGGTCCACGTGCGCGCCGGCGTCGGAGCCGCCGAGGACCACACGCGAATCGGACCACACGTCCTTGCGGATGGCCCAGCCGCGATCGGAGACGCCGTACGAGGGCGTGAGCGACGGGAACACCGTGGTGAGCGGCGTGCGATCGGCGACCACGACGTCGAGCAGCACCGCGAAGGGATCCATCCCCCGCTCGGCCGCGATCTGCGCGACCGTGCGGCCCGCGCAGCCCTCGCTCGCCGGCCCGCTCGCTTCGGCGACTTCCACGAGATCCCAGTCGGACACGAACGAGAGGCCACGCGCCACGGCCTCGTCGAGACCGGCGCGCAGGCGCGCGCGCACCTCGGGGTCGTCGAGCGCGCGCCGACGCTCGGGGTCCGGCAGGTTCCACACCTCGTCCCACCCGGGGAGCGAGCCCAGCACGCGATCGCTGCGCATGCGCAGCAGATCCGGGAGCGCCAGCGCCACGACGGTCGCGCCGCGCTCGGTCGCAAGGTCGCACGCAGTGAGCTGCTGCTCGTACACCTCCACCGGTGCCAGGCTGCCGAGCAGGTTCCAGTTGAGCGGTCGATCGGCTGCCAACGACATGTCGGCCATGAGCTCGGCGCGCTCGCGGGGGATCTCGCCCATCGCGGCGATGAACTCCAGCGTCGTGCCCGGGTGGTCGCGCACCGCGGCCGCGAGCGCAAGGAACTCGTCGCGCGCGGCGCCACGCGACGGCACCGGTTCACCGTCGCCGTCGGTGTGGGCTTCGCCGAGCGACGACGACACGCCGAGCGCGCCGTCCGCCATCGCGGCGTGGGCGAGCTCGACGATCGCGTCGACCTGCGCGGATCCAGCGGTGTCGTGCGCGGCGTCGCCCATCACGAGCCGCCGGATCGTGCTGTGGCCGGCGAGGAAGCCGGCATTCACCGCGAGGCGGCCGTCGAGCCGGCTCAGGAATTCGCCGAACCCGCGCCAGGCCCAGTCGGTCCCGGCTTCGAGCGCGGCGAGCGGGATGCCCTCGACGCGCGCCATCAATCGACGTACATACTCGGCGTGCTCGGGCGCGAGCGGCGCGATCGAGAAGCCGCAGTTCCCGCCGATCACCGTGGTGACACCGTGCAACGGCGACGGTGTCACCGCGCCGTCCCACAGCACCTGCGCGTCGTAGTGCGTGTGCAGATCGACGACGCCCGGCGCGACGACGCGTCCGTCGCAGTCGATCGTCTGGCGCGGCTCGTCGTCGACCGTTCCGAGGGAGACGATGCGCCCGCCGGCCACCCCGACGTCGGTGCGGCGGGGGGACGCACCCGTGCCGTCGACGAGCGTGCCGCCTCGGAGCAGCAGGTCGATCGTCATGCGGACGCACGACCCCCGACTGCGGCGGCGGACAGCTCGGCGGTCACCGCCTCGGCGACCCGGGTACCGGAGAAGAAGTCGGGATTCACACCGGTGTAGAGCCGCACCGGGTTGCCGAAGAGGAAAGCGCGCAGGTCGTCGGTGGTGAGGAGCCCGTGCTCGACCATCTCGTACGCCTCGGGCAGCACGTCTGCCATCACCGGTACGTCCCAGTGCGACAGGTCGGAACCGAACATGGCGTTGAGGCGGGAGCCGAGGGGGTTCATGGTCGTGTCGAACGCGGTGACGGTCAGGGGGTCGTCGGCCTCACAACCCGCGAAGAACCGCGGCACGAACTGCTCGACGATGTCGGCGACGCTCCGCACACCGCACGCCGCGAACTCGTCGACCATCGCGGCGTCCGCGTCGGGCAGCGGTCGACCGCGCGGCGCGACGTGCGCCCATGCCGGCGCGTAGCGGGTGAAGTAGCCCCGCACCGCGTCCCAGTCGATGTCGGGTGCGTTGAGCGCGAGCATGGCCGGCGCGTTGCGCTTCTGCCAGTGGCCGATGATGTCGGCCAGCAACGCGGCGGCCCACGCCACTCCGCCTTCGAGGAACGCGAAGTTGAGGTCCGGGAACCGACGCGTCACCCCGCCCAGGAACAGCGACTTGGCCAAGGCGTGGTTGCTCTCGCCGAGCATCCCGATGTGGTTGTAGACGTAGCTCGACGGTGCCGCGCGGTTCTGCCAACCGAGGGCGGCCGAGTGGAACGTGGGCGCGATGCGCAGCTCGCGGCACTTCTGCCACACCGCGTCGTAGTCGTACGCGCTGTCGAGGCCGTAGGTGTCGGTCCACGCGGCATAGGGCGCGAGCCGCGCGTCGCTCGACGCTTCCGCGACCGGGCGCTGCACGTAGCCCGCCATCACGACCGCCCGGAACCCCAGCGACGCCGCGTGCTCGAGCTCGTCGACCGCCTCGTTCGGGGTGTGCATGGGGATCTCGGCGACCGGCACCAGACGGTCGGAGAAGGGCGCGAACCACTCGGCGTTGAAGCGGTTGAGCGCACGGCACGCGCCCCGTCGCTCCCGCTCGTCGTCGAAATGGGGAAACAGCAGGCCGTAGCTCGGGTACACGACGCTCACGTCGATGCCGAACTCGTCGAGCCGCTCGGCGAGCAGCGCGGGGAGGTGCGCGGTCGCGATGTCCTGGGCGAGCACCGAGGGTCCGCCGCCCCACGGCGGACGTCCCACTCGCCGGGCGGCGCGCTCCGACGGCGACAGCGAGTACCAGTCGACGGGCGGGCCGAAGGTGCCCGGCATGCGCCGCATCATCGACGGCCCGTCGAGGCGCACGCCCTCCTCGGCGAGGAGTGGCGCCAGCGCGGGCATGAACTCGACCGTATGACCGTCGATGTCGATCACCGGATGGCCCAGTTGCTGTCGGAGCTCGGCGCCCGAGCGGTCGCTCACGCGGCTCCCTTCCGAGAGGTGAGGTTGCAGGGGCGGCGCGGGTACGCCAACGGGACCTACTGTCTACCGACCACCGCACCCGCCTGCAACCGCCCGCGCCCGGAGCGTGCAGTGACCTACGACCTCGTGATCCGTGACGGCACCGTCGTCGACGGTTCCGGCTTCGGCTCCTATCCCGCCGACGTCGGCGTCGTCGGCGACCACATCGCGTTCATCGGTCGGATCCGCGAGCGGGGCGCGCGCGAGATCGACGCCGAAGGTCATGTCGTCACACCCGGATTCGTGGACGGGCACACCCACCTTGATGCCCAGGTGTTCTGGGACGCGGTCGGTGTCAACTCGTGCTGGCACGGTGTCACCACGGTCGTGATGGGCAACTGCGGGTTCACCCTGGCACCCGTGCGCGACGACGAGCGCGCACTGGTGGTGCGCAACCTCGAACGCGCCGAGGACATCGACCCGGTCGCGCTCGCCGAGGGCATCGCGTGGGACTGGCAGCACTTCTCCGAGTACCTCGACGCGGTGGAACGCCGGCCGTTGGGCATCAACTACGCGGCGAACGTCGGGCACTCCGCGCTGCGCACCTTCGTGATGGGCGAGCGTGCGTTCACCGACGAAGCCACCGAAGACGATCTCGTCGCGATGGAGCGCGAGCTCGCCGACGCGTTGCGAGCCGGTGCCGTCGGGTTCACGACCTCGCGCAGCGTTCATCACGAGACGTCGGACGACCGCCCGGTCGCGTCCCGTCTCGCCGCCTGGAGCGAGGTCGAGCGGCTGGTCGCGGTGATGGCCGACCAAGGGGTCGGCATGCTCGAAGGTGGCGCCGAGGGCGTGCTCGCGCCCGACCCGGCGGTGCGGACCCAGGCGGCGGACCGCATGGTGGCGCTGGCCTCGGCGACGCGCGTGCCCGTCACGATGGGCATCATCGCCACCGATCCCGGCGGGCACGAGATGCTCGCGCTCATCGACCGCGTCGCCGCAGCCGGCGGGCGCATGATCGGCCAGTCGCACTGTCGGGGCATCAACGTCCTGCTGTCGTTCCTCACCCGGTTGCCCTTCGACGCGCTCGACGAATGGCAAACGGTGCGCGCGCTACCGCTGAGCGAACAGCGGCGCGTGCTCGAGGACCCCGAGCGCCGACGCCCGCTCGTCGACGCCGCGATGCACGGCGACTACACGAGGTGGCGCGGGATCGGTGCGATGCCGCGCCAACCCGACTTCGACGGCATCCGCGTGTACGAGCGTGGCCTTCCGCCGAATCCGACCGTCGCCGAGGTGGCCGCGGCGCGCGGGGTCACGCCGGCCGACGCGATGATCGACCTCGCGCTGGAGCGCGACTTCGCGCAGCTCTTCATCCAACCGAGCCTCTACCCGCAGAGCGAGGACGTGCTGCTCGCCGTGATGCGCCACCCGCGCACCGTGATGACGTTCTCCGACTCCGGGGCGCACCTCAGCCAGATCTGCGACTCGTCGATCCCCACTCACCTGCTCGGGCACTGGGTGCGTGATCGCGGCGAGTTCACGCTGGAGGAGGGCGTGCGCATGCTCACCCTCGCGCCCGCGACCGCGTGGGGCTTCGCCGACCGCGGCTTGCTGCGCGAGGGCATGGTGGCCGACGTGAACGTGTTCGATCCGGCGATCGTCGCGCCCGAGGTGCCCGAGATCGTGCACGACCTGCCAGGTGGCGGGCAGCGTCTCTCCCAGCGGTCGGTCGGATTCCGGGCGACGGTGGTGGCCGGCGAGCCGACGATCGTCGACGGCGTGTCCACCGGCGCCACGCCGGGCCGCCTGCTGCGCAACCACCTCGACCGCTGACGGTCCGGCTGCGACCGGTGGCTCAGAGCACCGCGATCGGGTTGGCGGGGCATCCGGTGCCCCCGGCGATGCGCAGCGTGCCGAGCGTGAAGAGGAACTCGTAGCGGCGCGCGTCGCGGCAGGCGTCGCCGACGCGCCCCAGGTGCAGGTTGTCGACGAGCGGCAGCCCCATGCCGGTGATCCCGATCTGGTGCACCGGGAAGTGCCAGTTCGGGATGCCGAGACCCGGCATCGGGTCGGAGATCCCGTCGCTGCCGAGCAGCGCGATCTCACGCTCCTTGAAGAACGCGAGGCAGTCCGGGTGGACACCCGCCATGCCCGCACCGGGGTTCAGCGCGCCGCCGGCCGCGCGGCGACGGGCGTCGCGCCCCGTGGCGATCATCAGGATGTCGCCGGCGCCGACATCGACCCCGAGCGCGCGCTCGGCGTCCTCCAGCTGCGCCCGCGTGACGATCGCGCCACCGTCGAGGTGCTGGACGCCCTGCGCGGCGGCGACGTCGAGCAGCACGCCGCGACCGACCACACCGCCGGCGAACGCCATGATCGTGTTGCTGCGCGCGCCGTCCGATCGCACGTCACTCGCCGGACGGTCGTTGTACATCCGGCCCCGGACGAACATGTGGCACAGCGCGTCGACGTGCGTGATGCCGAGGCCGTGCACCTCGGTGCCGACGTAGTCGCGACTTGCTTCGTACCCGGGAATGCCCGTGTTCTCGCGGGCGTCGCCGGACGCGAGCATGTGGTGGTGCGCAGGGAAGGGCGTCTCGGGCGACGGCGCCACGCCGAGGTCGTGGGCGAGGCTGACCGTGCGCCCGAGCTCCACCAGCGTCGTGGCGTGACGGCGCCGCTCCGGCGTGAGGTGGTTGAGGGTCCCGAGCTCGTCGTCGGCTCCCCAGCGTCCCCAGTTCGACAGCTCCGCGTAGAGCGCGTCGAGCTCGGTCTCCGTGGGTGCCGCCGACACCGTCGTCATGGCGCGGACATTACGAGGTTTCGCGGCTCGCACGCGGCGCCACGGTGCCTGGGCTGCGCTCGAAGGTCAGCGCAGCGCGGCGCGCATCGCGTCGACCGCGTCGAGATCCTCCAGTGCCAATTCGGAGCGCTTCCGCAGGGCGACACCGAGTTGCTGCCCGTCGCCGCTCATGTACGACGGCATGAACGCGAGGAACGTGGCGATGACGGTATAGCCGGCTTTGACGCGATGGGCGAGCCACGCGTCGTCGAACGCGATGTCGGGACCACCGGCGGCGCGCAGCGCGTCGAGAAAGAGCTGCACCAGCTCGCGCTCGGACTGTCGCCGCTCCTCCGGATCGACCGTCATCGTGAGGAAGTAGCTCACGTCCCACAGCGGGTTGCTCTCCCGCGAGAGTCCCCAGTCGACGAAGCCGACGCGCCCGCCGTCGAGGAAGACGTTGCCGATGTGCGTGTCGCCGTGCACGTAGGTCTGCGGACCGCCGTTCCAGAGCTCGTCGAGCTGGGCGTGGTGTTCGACGTAGAGCTCGCCCGCGGTCACGTACGCGGGTGTGAGCACGTCGCGGTTGTCGTCGAGGACGGTGCGGAGCAGCTGGCCGACGACCTCCGTGTGCGAGACCCGGGGGATCGACAACCACGGGGCGAGCGCGGCCCGGACCGCCGGGTCGGCGAACCGGGCGTGGAAGCGGGCCAGTTCTTCCAGCGCACCGGCCGCGGCGTCGGCGGTGACGCCCCAGGCGCCGTCGGAGAATTCGCACCCGCGCGGGGAGAGGTCTTCGAGGACGAGTGCGAACGATCCGTCGTCGTCGGCTCCCGCCCAGTAGCTGCGCGGCACCCGAAGGTCGATGGACGGCGCGATCTCGCTGTAGAACTGCGCCTCGCGCCTGCCCATGCTGCCGGCGCCGATCATCTCACCGTGTGCCCGGTCCGATGGGGCGAGCTTCACGAACAGCGAGGCCGGACCGGCGTCGGACGTTGCGTACGTGAGTCCGATGCGCACGCGCTGATTGGTCGCAGAGGCGTGATCGAGGATCGCGACGTCGACGACGTCGGCCCCGAGCACCTCCGACAACCACGCGGGTGACAGATCGGAGGCATTGGTCGGTAGACCAGGCACCGGGTTCCCCTTCCCCCTGGCACGAAGATTGCGACGAGCGGGCCAAAGTCAAGCACCCCGGCGTGGGGTCGACCGCACGGTCGAGAGCGCGCCGCTCCCGATGCCGGGCATGATGGGATCCCCCCACCGAGGAGCAGCGCGTTGGCAACCAAGCGGCACCCGATCATGTTCATCCACGGCCTGTGGCTCCACTCGACGTCCTGGGCCGCGTGGCAGGAGCTCTTCGAGGCCGCGGGCTACGCGACGTCGGCCCCGGGTTGGCCGGGCGACCAGGACACCGTCGAGCTCGCCCGCAAGGATCCGGACAGTGTCGCCAACTTCGGGGTCGACGAGGTGTCGGAGCACTACGCGTCGGTCATCGAGACCCTCGACGCGCCTCCGATCCTGATCGGCCACTCGTTCGGCGGGATGCTCGCCGAACGACTGCTCGGCGAGGGACGCGCCGCAGCCGCGGTCGGCATCGACGCCGCCCAGATCAAGGGCGTGTTGCCGCTGCCCCTCTCGTCGTTGCGGGCGACGCTGCCCGTGTTCAAGAACCCCGCCAACAAGCACAAGGCCGTGATGCTCACGGCCAAGGAGTTCCGCTACAGCTTCGGCAACGCGCTCAGCGACGAGGACTCGGACGTGCTCTACGAGCAGTGGGTCGTGCCCTCACCCGGCCGCCCGCTGTTCGAGGCTGCGGCGGCCAACGTGTCGCCGCACTCGCCCTTGAAGGTCGACACCGACAACGACGATCGGGGCCCGCTGCTCCTCGTCATGGGTGGCCAGGACCACACCGTGCCCGAGGCGATCACCAAGTCGACGCTGAAGCAGTACAAGCACTCGACCGCGGTCACCGACCTGGTCGAGTTCGAAGACCGGGGTCACTCGTTGACCATCGACGCCGGATGGCAGGAGGTCGCGCAGGCGTCGCTCGACTGGCTGGGCAAGCAGGGCTTGTAACGCGCCGATTCCGGAGCGTCGCCGCGGCACGCGTCGGCGAAACTGGTGTGATGGGATCGGCCCGCAGCACCCCTCGGCGTCGGGGCCCGACCAGCCGACTCGGTGGTGAGTCGGTCGGACTCGGGCCCCCGGCAGCGGTCGCGACCGCTCAACTCGACCTGGGCCTCGTCGCCCCGCCGCCGCGCACCGTCCTCGAACCGATGCCGGGCGTCGTGCTCGTGCCCGACTGGTTGGACCTCGACGCGCAGCGCGCGCTCGTCGCGGAGTTCCGCGAGTGGGCGCGCCCGCCCGCCGGACTCCGCCGGCCGCGCGTGCCGACCGGTCACCTCATGAGCACGCAGGCCGTCTGCCTCGGATGGCACTGGTACCCCTACGCCTACAGCCGCACCGCCGACGACACCGACGGCGCGGCGGTGAAGCCAATGCCCGCGCCCGTCGACGCGATCGCGCGCGATGCGGTCGCGGCGGCGTACGGCGTCGGCAGCGCGGAGGCGCGCGCGTTCGCGCCCGACGCCGCGATCGTCAACCTCTATCCCGACGGCGCCAAGCTCGGGTTGCACCAGGACGGCGAGGAACCATCCGACGCGCCCGTGGTCACGCTCAGCCTCGGTGACACCTGCACCTTCCGCTTCGCCGGCGTCGACCGGCGCGTCGGGCCCTTCGTCGACCTCGAGCTCCGCAGCGGCGACCTGCTCGTGTTCGGTCGGGAGCAACGACGCGTCTTCCACGGCGTCCCCAAGGTGTTTCCGCGCACCGCGCCCCAGGGTCTCGGTCTCCCCGGGGGTCGCCTCAGCATCACCGTGCGCGAGACCGGGTTCTCCTGACGGGTTCAGGCTCGCCGCGGGACACCGGCGAGCATCGCCGGCGTACTGCGCACGAAGTGCTCGGCCCAGTGGGGTAGGCGGTTGCGCACCATGCGGGCCCGGTTGGGTGCGACGTTGCCGTCGGCGACCGCCCGGTCGACCTTCGCACCGGCGTCACGTACGACCGCGTCCACGACCTGTCGTGACGGGATGCCGGCGTCGGCGGCCACCGCCGCGATCGTGCGGCCGTCGTCGACCGCGCGGCGGAGGTCGTCGGGTGCGATGCCGATGGCCGTCGCGGCGACGTCGAGCTCGTTGCGCGCCAGGCGCTGCAGCATCTGGCCCGACCGGCTGCCCGTGCGGCCGCGGCCGTGCATGGCGACGAGCAGGACCGCGCGCAGCACCGCCATCACGAGCAGGATCGCCCCGATCAACGGCGCGCCCGCGGCGAGCAGCACCACTCCCGCGAGCGCACCGAATCCCACGATCACCCAGCGCACCGCGCGCACCGTGTCGCCGCGCATGTCCCGTCTCCTGTCGTCCGAGGTCTGCGGGCCACTGTCGCCGCCCCGGTGGGCGTTCCGATCAGCGCCGTGTCAAGGGAGTGTGAAGGGGTGGGAAGAGGAGCTGTCTATGCCTTGACAGACATATAACTGATCGGGCATACTTGGAGGGTGACGACGGCGGTGGTGTTCCAGGCCCTGGGTGAGCCCCGGCGGCTGGAGATCCTCGACCTGCTGCGCGACGGCGAGCAGCCGGTCGGGGAACTGGTCGCCCGGCTCGGAGCGAGCCAGCCCGCGGTCTCGAAGCATCTGCGGATCCTGAAGGAGGCCGGCCTCGTCGACGTGCGGGCCGACGCGCAACGTCGCCTGTACCGCATCCGGCCCGAGTCACTGGTCGAGCTCGACGAGTGGCTCGATTCGTACCGTCGCATGTGGTCGACCCACCTCGATCGCCTCGAAGCCCATCTCGACCGACGGAGGAAGTCATGACCGGAACCTTGTTGACCGACGGCGCGCGTCCCGCTGTGCGCCTCGAGCGCGAGCTCACTGATCCGGTGCCGGTGGTGTGGCGCGCGCTCACCGACCGCGAGGAGCTGCGTGCGTGGTTCCCGTGCGACGTCCTCGTCGCCGGCGGGCGCTGGCAGGTCGGCGCGTCGATCACGTTTGCGTTCGCGCCCGAGCACGACATGACGCTCCACGGTGAGGTGCTCGAAGTCGACGAACCGCGCGTGCTCGCGTTCACCTGGGGCGACGACGCGCTCCGCTTCGAGCTGTCGCCGCAGGGCAGCGGAACTCGTCTCGTCCTGATCGACGAGCTCCCCGCGAGCGCGGCCGCGCGCAACGCCGCCGGGTGGGAGGTCTGCCTCGACCGTCTCGCCGGTCGCGACTCGGGCGACGACTGGCAGCCGCGCTTCGAGGCCTACGCGGCCGAGTTCGCGCCCCGCATCGGCGCGCAGGAGGGCCCGCCGGGCGCGTGATCAGTTGGCGTGATCAGGCCGGCAGCATCTGGATGAGCTCGACCACCATGCCGTTGAGCTGGGGGACCTCGAGGTAGGCGAACGACACCCCGCCGGCACCTCCCTCGAGGATCACCCGACAGCTGTGGGCCTCCATGTCGGCGCGGGTGGAGGCGATGTCGTCCACCGGGTACCGCAGGTGGTGCAGTCCTTCGCCGTGGTCGGCGAGCCAGTCGACCGTCGGCCACGCACCCGACACGACCTCGACCAGCTCGACCTCCAGATCGCCGGTGCGACCGAACCCGAGGCGCAGGTTGGTGGAGCTGGACGTGCCGCGGCACACGACTTCGAAGTCGGTCACGTCCATCGTGGTGAAGGGGCCGCCGAACATCTCGGCGTAGCGGGGCAGCGCGTCGTCGACGCTCTCGACCGCGAACGAGATCTGGTCGATGGCGCCGAGCCCGAAGCGTTGCTCGACGCTGGTCACACCCGGTAGAGGCGAGCGGCGTTCTCGCCCATGACCTTCCGACGCGTCTCCGTCCGCAGGGTGTTCATCTTCTCCGCCACCGTCTCGAGCGGCGACGGGTAGAGGCACGTGGGGTGCGGGAAGTCCGTCTCGAACAGCACGCGGTCCTCGCCGACCCGGTCGAGCAGACCTTGCACGTCACCCTGGTTCTGCTCGAACCAGAAGGTCGCGTACCAGTTGCTGCGGAAGTACTCCGACGGGGCCTTGGTGAGCGCCTCGGCTTGATCGGGCGCGTTCTCGAACAGCTCGTAGTCCATCGTCTCGAGGATGAACGGGATCCAGCCGATTCCGCTCTCGACCGACACCATCTGCAGGGCGGGGAAGCGGTCGAAGATGCCCGCGAACACGGTGTTGATCACCACGCGCGCGTTGTTGATGAACAGCATCGACCCGCCGATGGCGGGCTTCACGTACTCGTCCTGTGACTCCCAGAAGTAGTTGCCGTAGAAGTCCATCGCGGTGTTGCTCGACCCGATGTGGAAGTGCACCGGCAGGTGCAGGTCGGCGCACACCTCCCACAGCGGGTCCCACGCGGCGTTCGCCAGGTCGGGCGAACCGAGGTCCTGCGGGTCGGACGTCATGTTGATGCCGCGCGCTCCGTGCGCGGCACAGCGCACGGTCTCCTTCACGCAGAGGTCGACGTCCCACGCGGGCATCACCGGCATCGGCAGGAAGCGCAGCTGCGACCTCTCCTGCAGCTCGGCCATGGCGTCGTTGTAGATCTCGATGCACAGCAGGCGCAGCTTCTCGTCCTGCACGTTGTTGTTGATGTTGCCGCCGCCGAGCCCGACCGCGTTCGGGAACAGCACTTGCGCGTCGATGCCACATTCGTCCATGACCTGCAGGCGCGCCTGCGGGTCCCATGCGCCGCGGTGCACCCAGTCGTGGCCCTTGTCCATCGAGTCGAGGAACGGGATCTTGCTCTTGTCGCGCGCGACGACACCGCCACCCTTGGCGAAGCCGATCTCGACCCCGTCGACCACCCAGGTCGGACCCTCGTCGCGCTGCTCGATGTGCAGCACACGATCCTTGTAGGCGGCCGGCGCGCGGCTGGTCCAGAGGTCGTAGGGCTCGGTGAAGTGGGTGTCGGCGTCGATGACCCGCAGGTCGTCAGCGAGCACTGCCATGGATGGACCTCCTGCGTCGGGCACGACGCGGTCCCGTGGAATTGGGCGCGGTACAGCATCGTCACCGGGACGCGGTGAACGCAACTCTTGGGTCGGGCGCGGCCGTATCCCGGGGGCGTCCGTCGACGTTCGCAGGGAGGGAGAGGGACCGCGCGCGCACCAGTTCACGACCGGAGGAGCAGCGATGTCGCCGATCATCCGCCGATGCACCCGAGCCCTCGCGGCAGCCGTCGTCGCGTGCGGCGTGTTCGTCCTCGCGGCCCCGCCGGCGTCGGCGGATCCGACGATCCCGTTCAGCCAGGACGTGTACGCGCGCACGCATCTCGCCAAGACGGGCATGGACATCACCGTCCCGCCGGGACAGTTCGACGGGACCATCGACGTCGCCACCGGCAACGAGACCGGCAACCTGACGCTGCCGCCCGCGAACGTGACCATCAATTTCCTCGGGTTGCTGCCGATGGCCGACGCGTCCTTCGTCATGGCCCCGGCCGGCCCCATCACCGGGCACGTCGACCTGACGACGTTCCAGGTCGACACCACCGCGTCGTTCAACGTCCGCCTGGCGAGCCTGACTCCTCACGGCACGTCGATCAACCTCGTGGGCGACGGGTGCACCACGACCGAACCGATCACGGTGCGCATGCAGGGTGTGGTGAACCCCGCGACCGGCGGCACGTTCGCGAGCACGTACACGATCCCCGACTTCGAGGACTGCCAAGCGATGACGCCCGTGATCACCGCGCTCGTGTCGGGACCCGGCAACACGTTCGTCGCCAGCTTCGCTCCGCACGGTTCGCCGCCGCCGCGCGACGCGGGCACGCCGTCGTCGCCCCCGTCGCCGCCGCTGGCCACCATCGACGTCCACGGGTCGATCACCGTGGGTGGCGCGCCGAGCGGAGACACCACGGTGCCCCTCGACGTCCACCAGTCGGTGCCCGGACCGTCGTCGTCACCGCCTCCGCTGGTGACCGCGACCCCGGCCCCGGATCCCTCGACCAGTACCACCACCACGACCACACCACCGACGACCTCGCCACCATCGTCGGATCCGATCGGCGACGTCTTGCGCTCCCTGCTCGGCGGCTGACGGTGCCGCGTCAGCGGACGCCACGCGCGCGGTCGAGGTACTGCAGGAGATCATGGGCGGCGAGCTCGATCTCCTTGTGGTCCCATTCGGCGGCGCGGTAGAGGCAGGCGATGACGCCCATGCGGTGCAGGCGACGGAAGTCGCCGAACACGAACGCGTAGCGCGCCTTCGTCTCGTCGGCGGCGCCTTCGGTCAGACCGAGGTGCCAGGCGGCGTACTGGTCCCAGGAGTGCGTCTTGAGGAACGCGTTCTGCTCGCGTGCGCGCGGCTGCACGTCGTTCCACCGGCTGCGGACCCGGTACCGCCGCGCGTCGATGAGCTCCTTGGCGTGCTTCACGCCGGCCGGGTTGACGCGGTACGACGCCACGGCATCGCTATCCGGGATCGCGGCCCGTGTACGCGAGGAGCTTCTCCTGCGGCGACGCGTCGGGGCCCACCGCGATCTCGGGCGCGAACACCCCCTTGCGCTGCTCGTCGGTGAAGGCGCCGTGGATCGTGTCGTAGGCCGCCTGCGCGAGTTCCGCGGGCATGGTCGTGTCCTGCCCGGTGGCGCGGGCGACGTCCCAACCGTGGAGCAAGGTGTCGCTGAACGCGATCCCGAGCGACGGCCCGGTGCGTTCGATCACGCCGTCCTGCGAGAACGCGCGGATCGTCTCCTCCCGGCCACGCTCGTAGGCGGACACGGGGTCGTCGCCGATCAGCTCCGGCGGCTCCGTCGAGTTCAACGGCGACGCCGGTTCGCCCCGTGCTCGTTGCACGAAGAACTGCTGCGTCTCGACCATGTGGTTGAGCAGGGTGCGGACGTCCCACTCGTCGCAGGGTGTGCGCGCATCGAGGTGGTTGCCGGCCCGCACCACCTTCGACAGCGTCCACTCGCTGGCCGTGCGGTACCGATCCAAGAGGTCGTCGGCCATCTGCTTCCTCCCTCGTCGCAGTTTCGGGGCCGGCCTGATCCCAGGTCCTCCGTGGTGTTACCCATCACAGGGCGCGGGTATCGCAGCTCCCCGGAACGCAGCCAGGACCGCATCGACGACCGGTTCGACGTCGGACGCTCGCACCGGCGTCTGCGCGACCACGCGCCGGTAGATGATCGGCGCGCGTGCGAGGTCGACCACCAGGTGCACGTCGACGTCGGGCGGCAACTCGCCGCGCTCGATGCCGCGGCGAACGACCCGTTCGAAGCTGGCGCGACCCATGCGCAAGGTCTCTTGGCGGAGCTCGGCGAGCTCGGGGTCGCGGACCGCCGCGTCGAGGAACGACGGGAACACGCGCGCGACGGTCGGCGTGTCGAAGTAGTCGACGAGGTGGCGCAGCAACGCGGACAGGTCCTCGCGCAGCGTGCCGGTGTCGGGTTCGACCGTCGAGGGCTGCAACGACGAGATGGCCGCGTGGATGAGGCGCGCCCGCGAGCCCCAGTGGCGGTAGATCGTCGCTTTGCTCACGCCCGAGCGCGCCGAGACCGTGTCGACGCTGATCCCCATCACCCCCTTCTCGGCGATGACGTCGAGGGTCGCCCGGAGGACGTCGTCCTGGGAGCGGCGCGGGCGCGGCGACACGGGCGTCAGGCGGCCGCGAGCTCGATGCCGATGTTGTCCAGCAGGCGCACGTCGCCGAGCGCGATCGACGCGAGGATCCGCACGGAACCCTGCAGGTGGTCGAGCGGTGTCATCGTCGGGCCGTCGACGACCGCGAAGTACTGGACCGCGGCGGTGTCGCCGACGGTGTCGACGAACACCTCCTCGAGCGCGGCGGCGGCGCAGGCACCGCCGAGCGCAGCGTCGTGCGCGGCGCCGAGCGCACGGTAGAGGACGGGTGCGACCGCGCGTTGTTCCGGCGTCAGCTGCGCGTTGCGGCTCGACACCGCGACCCCGTCCGCTTCACGGATGGTGGGGCTCCCGATCACCTCCACCGGGTACTCGAGGTCGTCGGCCAGGCGGACGAACATCACGAGCTGCTGCCAGTCCTTCTCGCCGAAGTAGTTGCGGCACGGTCCGAACATGTTCCAGAGCTTGCACATCGCCAGCGCGATGAGGTCGAGGTGGGCGGGGTCCTCGAGGTGGGCGGAGCCACTCGAGAACGACGGCAAGCTCACCGTGGTCTTCGGCTCGCGCGGGAACAGCACCTCGCCCGGGGGCGCGAAGAGGATCTCGCACCCGGCCTCCTCCGCGAGCGGCCAGTCGTGGCCGGCGTCGCGCTCGTAGCCGAACGTCGATCCCGACTGCCACGACGACAGGTCAGCCGGGGCACCACCCCAGTAGAGGGCGGTGAGGTCGTTCTCGGCGGCGGCGCGCCGGATCAATGACTGGTGTCCCGGGTGCATGCCGCCGCTGGTGCCGACCATGCCGATGCGCTTGCCGGCGGCGCGCTCGCGGTCGAGGCGGGCGCGCAGCTCGGTGACCGTCCGGAGGAGCTCCACGTCACTCGCCTCGCATGGCGTCGAAGTCGAGCTCGGGCAGCGCCTGGTGGCAGAGCGCGCCACCGTCGATGGTGAGCTCGGACCCGGTGACGTACTTCGACTCGTCCGACGCGAGGTACACGACGCCGGCCGCGATGTCGGCGGGCTCGCCGAAGCGGGGGACCATGATGTTCTTGAGGAACGCGGCGCGGTACTGCTCGTTGTCGAGGATCGCCGTCATCGCGTCGGAGCCGGTGAAGATGAAGCCGACGATGATCGCGTTGGCGCGGATGTCGTCCTTGCCGAAGTCGACTGCGAGCTGGCGCGTGAGCGCGTTGATGGCGCCCTTCGATGCGTGGTACGCGGGCCGGTGCGGGAGCGCAGACTTCGACGAGCTGGCGGAGATGTTGACGATCGACCCCGAGCCGGCCTTGCGCATCTCGGGGACCGCGTGCCGGCACGCCCACACCGTGCCCATGAGCGCGATGCGCAGGATCTTCTCGAACGTGCCGTCGTCGATCTCGTCGATGTGGCTGTCGAGACCACTGCCGACGTCTTCTGACGCGATTGCGTTGTTCACCAGCGTCGTGAGCTTCCCGAACCGCTCGACGGTGCTCGCCACCGCGCCGGCCAGCTGTTCCTCGACGCCGTTGTCGGCCTTCGCATACATCACCCGCCCGCCGGCCGCGGCGACGCCGGCCTCGACCGCGCGCCCGACATCTTCGGAACGACCGGTGAACGCCACCGCCGCGCCCTGCGCCGCCAGCATCTCCACGACCCCCCGGCCGATGCCCTTGGTCCCTCCGGTGACCAGCGCCACCTTGCCGTCCAGCCGCTTCCCGTCTGGCATTGCTCCCCCTCCTCCTCATCCCTCGTGCTGCAACGTGTGAAACGAAACCATAGAGTATCGAAACTAGGCACCGGTGCCGGCCGGCCGCACACGCCGCCGGCTGATCCGAGGGGGACGCAGATGATCCGGCTGGCCCAGCTGTACACGGGGGGAGTGGGGAGCGAGGTCGTGCGTCGGTGCGCGGGGCATCCGCAGCTCGAACTGGTCGCGGTGATGGTGCACGCCGACGAGAAGGCGGGCCGGGATGCGGGCGAGCTCGTGGGTGCCGCGCCCAACGGCGTCGTGACCACCCAGAGCCTCGACGCGGTCCTCGCGGCGCGTCCCGCCGCGGCCATCCACTCCGGACTCACCTTCGACCTCGACCTCATCACCGCGCTGCTGCGCGCGGGCATCAGCGTCTACACCGGCATCGGTGGCTACTACCTGCCGGGCACGGCCGACTTCGCGCTGATCGACGCTGCCGCGCGCGAGGGCAACGCGTCGTTCACCGCGGGGGGCAACATCCCCGGTCTCATCAGCGACGTGTTCCCGTTGTTCGTCACCGGCTACACGGGCCGCATCCGCCAGATCCGCGCCCGGCAGCGCAACGACGTGTCGACGTACCCGTCGGCCGTGCAGATCCAATCGCTCGGCATCGGCAAAGACGTCGGTGCCGAGGCCGAGTACGCCCAGATGTTCGACGCGCACTTCACCAGCGCGATCCGGCAGTCGGCGAACATGATCGCCGACGGTCTCGGCGTCGAGTGCACCGACTGCGTGCTGGCGGAGAAGCGCACCGTCGTGGCGGAGGACGACATCGTGCTGCCGGCATCGGGTCTGGTCATCGCGCGGGGCCAGGTCGCCGGGATCGAGTGGACCTGGTCGGCCACGTCCGGAGCCCACGAGTTCCTCAAGGTCACCAACCAGCAGACCGCGGCGCTCGGGCTCGGGCCCGGATGGCGCGAGACCCACGAGGAAGCGCCGTGGCGGGTCGAGATCGACGGCGAACCGTCGATCATCACCACGTTCGGCTGGCCCGAGGGCGCGCCCCCCGGCGAGTCGACGTCGTTGCTCAACGTGTCGCGGGCGATGAACACCATCCCGCGGCTGGTCGCGGCCCGTCCGGGAGCGGTGTCGGTGCTCGACTTCCCTGCGCCGGCGGCGGCCGGCCTGGCGCCGGGGTAGCGCGTCCGGTTGCACCGTCATGTCGTGCGTGGTCGACTCGCCGCGTGACCGAACCCGTCATCCTCGTCGACGTCGACGACAGCATCGCCACCATCACCCTCAATCGGCCCGAGGCGCGGAACGCGCTCAGCCGCGCCCTCGCGTACGCGCTGTGGGACGCGGTGGCGGCGGCCGGCGACGACGCCGACGTCGACGCGGTCGTCCTCACCGGTGCCGATCCCGCGTTCAGTGCCGGCGTCGACCTGAAGGAGGTGAGCGGCGAGGTCGCGCCCACGGTCGACGAGCGCGGACCGGGTGAGGGACCCGGGCGCTTCCACGACAACGCCCTCTACCGGTTCGTGCCGCTCATCGCGAAGCCGATCATCGGGGCGATCAACGGTGTCACCGTCACCGGCGGCCTCGAGCTGGCACTGCAGTGCACGTTCCTCGTGGCGTCGGAGCGCGCTCGCTTTGCCGACACGCACGCGCGCGTCGGCATCATGCCCGGCGGTGGCATCACGGTGTTGCTGGCGCGCACCATCGGGCTGCCGCGCGCGATCGAGATGTCGCTCACCGGCAACTTCGTCGCGGCCGACGAGGCGTTGCGGATCGGGTTGGTGAACCACGTCGTGCCTCACGACGAGCTCCTGCCGTGTGCGCGCCAGCTGGCGGCCGACATCGTGAGCAACGACCAGACGGGAGTGCGAACCCTGCTCGAGCACTACCGCCGGATCGCCAACGCGGCCACGCTCGACGACGCGCATCGCATCGAGGGCTACATGGCCGAGATGTGGCAGCGTGACGAGGCTGCCATGGCGGACCGTCGCCGCGCGGTGACCGAGCGCGGGCACGCGCAGACCTGAGGAGCTTGCATGCCGGGTGCACTCGACGGACTGCGGGTCGTCGACCTGACGGCCGGTCTCGCGGGGCCGATCGCCACGATGACGCTGAGCGACCACGGCGCCGACGTGGTGAAGGTCGAGCCGTCACGGGGTGATCCCCAACGCGCCTACGTGGGTTCGGTCGTCACCAACCGCGGGAAGCGCAGCGTCGTGCTCGACCTCGACGAGCCCGCCGACCGCGAGCAGCTGCTCGCGTTGATCGACGCTGCCGACGTGCTGGTCGACAGCTTTCCGCACGGGTACCTGACGGCGCGTGGGCTCGACGACGCAACGATCGCGGACGGGCGACCGTCGTTGATCCACTGCTCGCTCACCGGATACCCGCGCGCGACCGACGCCGCCGATCGCCCGGCCATCGACCTCCTCGTGCAGGCGCGCTCGGGCATGCAGTTCGAGCAGCCGGGGTTCCGTGACGGCCCGATCTTCCTGCACGCGCCGCTGCCGAGCATCGCCGCGTCGTACCTCACCGTCGAGGGGATCCTCGCCGCGCTCTACGTGCGCGAGGTCACCGGGCGCGGCCAGCGGGTCGAGACGTCGCTCTACCAGGGTGTCCTGTCGTTCACCACGCAGCTGTGGCAGGACCCCGAGCACCGCGTGGAGCCGTGGTTCGAGATCGGGTTCGAGCCGCGTCCCAGCATCTACGAGTGCGCCGACGGCCTGTGGGTGCACTCGATGCACTTCGCGGGCGGTCGGGGCAAGGACCGCAGCATCGTCTGGGAGATCCTCGGGGTCGACGCGCCGGACGTCGACTGGGACCCGACCGGCGGCCAGGCGTTCGACGACGTGATCCGCGACGCGATCGGTCGGATGAAGCGCCAGGACCTGCTCGACCAGTTCTGGGCCAACGAGATCGCGATCGCGCCGGTGCGGCCCGCGCATGAGGCGCTCGAAGACGAGCAGGTCGTCAACAACGGCATGTCGGTCGTGGTCGACGACCCCGAGGTCGGTCCGGTGCGGCAGGCCGGCATCTCGTTCCGGCTCCACGGTGCGCCGACGCCGGCGGTGCAGGGCCCACAGCCCGCGATCGGACAGCACACCGACGACGTGTTGCGGGCGTTGGCCGACGAACCGGCGCGGGCACGCGCGACGCGACCGGCAAAGCGATCGATCGTGCACGCGCTCGAGGGCATCAAGGTCCTCGACCTCGGCAACTTCCTCGCCGGTCCCTTCGGACCGATGCTGCTCGGCGACCTCGGTGCGACCGTCTACAAGCTGGAGTCGCCGTTGGGCGACCAGATGCGCCCGGTCACGCAACCGTTCAACGGGTGTCAGCGCGGCAAGCTCGATGTGGTCGTCGACCTCAAGCTGCCCGAGGGCCAGGAGATCGCGCATCGGCTGATCCGCGAGGTCGACGTCGTGCACCACAACATGCGGCCGGGCGTGGCCGAGCGCCTGGGCGTCGACTACGAGACCGCCAAGCGCCTCAATCCGACGGTGATCTACTGCCACACGACGATGTGGGGGAACGACGGTCCGCGCGCCACCTGGCCCGGGTTCGACCAGCTCGCCCAGGCGTCGTGCGGACTCGAGTGGGAGCTGGGCGGGGAGGGCAACGGACCCAACTGGTATCGCTTCGGGATGTGCGACCAGGCGTGCGCGGTGCAGTCGGCGCTCGCGGCGCTCATGGCGCTCTACTGGCGCGAGCGCACCGGCGAGGGACAGCTCGTCGACACGTCGATCGTCAACGGCGGCGTGCAGCTCAACACCGACGCGTGGATCGGTCCCGACGGGTGGTCGCAGCGGCCGCGGACCGACGCGCAGCAGACCGGGTTCGGTCCGCTCTACCGGCTCTACGAGACGAGCGACGGCTGGATCGCGCTCGCGTGTCTGGGTGAGTCGCACCGCGCCGCGCTGGCGAAGGTGGTGCCCGCGCTCGACGTCGATGCACTCGAGGCGTTCTTCGCCGCGCACACGATGCAGCGCGCGTTCGACGTGCTCGACGCGGCCGGTGTTCCGGTCGAGATGGCACTCGACGACGCCGGGCGCACCTGGTTCACCCAGCCCGACCTCGTGGCCGCCGGCCTCGTCGCCGAGTACCAGCACCCGACGTATGGGCGCCTCCGCCAGTTCGGGAGCCTCGTCGACCTCTCGGAGACGCCCGGCCGCATCGCCGGACCGCCGCCGCTCCTCGGCGAGCACTCGCGCGAGGTGCTGGCCGAGCTCGGCTACTCCGACAGCGAGATCCAGACCTTGCGCGACCACGGCGTCACCCTCTGGCCCGACTGACCAGGACCGTTTCGGCGCCGTTGCATCCCCATAAACGGGATCGAGTGGCGCCAAAACATGGTTATTGGACGATGCGGAAGAGGGCGGTGGCGCTGGTGATGGCGCGGTCGCCGTTGCCTTCGTCGTGCATGACCATGCGCGCGGCGACCTTGCCGTCGGGGCCCGGGGCCGCTTCGGCGTCGACGCGGAACGGACCGGTCTTGCCGCGGGCGAGGAACATCACGTGCCACGCCTCGAGCTGGAGGTGATCGGTGCCGGCCACCTCGGCGGCGGCGTCGACGGCGGCGGTCTCCAACACGACGTGTTGCGGGCCGATGTGCAGCGCGGCGTCGGGCGACGCCAGTTCGACCGACAGCTCGCCGAGCGCCCAGTGGCCGTCGTCGCGCTTGGCGGCGCCGAACGCCTGCCAGAGCGGCGGCAGGCGCGGCGAGTCCTCGATCACGAGCTTGTCCTCGGGCATCTTGTCGAGGCCCTCGGGTACCGCGCCGATGCGCGCTCCCTGGCCTTCGAGGTACGCGATGACGCGGCTGGGGTTGTCGGCGTCGATGATCCGCGACCGGCTGTAGCCCATGCGCGTCCCCGGGTGGAGCACCTCGGAGTCGACCACCTCGATGGTCGTCACGTCGGTCGCCGGGTCGACGATCACGCACGAGTGGATCACCGGGTTGGGCACCGTCTCCAAGTCGGAACCGACGTTGCCCTCGGGCGAGCTGATCGACAGCGGCGCCACCAGCAGCCCACCGGTGGCGTTGCGCATGTCGCGCCGCAACGTGACGGTGTTGTCTTCCGGCCCGGTGTTCATCGTGCCGTGGTTCCGCCCGATGTACCTATAGCTCAGAAGACCGGTCCAGCGGCGTTCGAGCTCGCGCTGGTACTCCTCGGGGTCGTCCTTCAGCTCGCGGATGTCGCGCAACGCCATGGTCACACCTCCGTCAGGGGCTTCGCGAAGCCCGCGTTCTCGAAGGCCTTGCGAATCTGCGGCTTGGCCTCGTCGGGGAGTATGGCTTGCGGCGGCCGCGAGTGCGGATAGTCGCCCATCGGGAGTCCGATCACCGACGCCGCGTAGCGGAACGCCTCACCCCAGTGCGTGAAGTAGTCGGGCCGCCCCGGGTACTTGGTGAACCAGCCCGCGACCTCTTCGCTGATGCGATCGAGCCCGGTGCGCCGGGCGCTCTCGATCGCCTCGGGCAGCCGGCCGTCCCAGATCAGGTCCCAGTACTCGGTGAGGATCCGCTTCTCGGGGGTCTCGTGCAGGTAGCCCGCGGTGCCCAGTTGCGCGGGACCGACGATGCCGTCCTGCAGCCATCCGATCTTGTAGACGATGGTGTCGCACTCCCAGATCACCAGTTCGGGCGCCAGCGCGTGCGTGGCCTTCGAGCGCCAGTACTCGAGCGTGCCTTCCTTGGTCGCGCAGACCGCCGGGATCTCGTTGGTGATGCGCGCCGACTCCTCCGGCGTCAGCACGTAGCCCGACGACGGCGAGTTGAACATGCCGAGCGCGATGTCGGTGCGGTCGGCGACGTACTGGAAGAAGCGCAGGACGCCGTCCCCGCCGTGCACCTCCATGGGCGGCGTCTGCAGGAAGCAGATGTCGGCGCCCGCGGCCTCGGCGTGTTGCGTGAGCTCCACGCACTCCTTCGCCGACGTGGCGCTCGTGCACGCCTGGATCACGGTGTCGGGCGCGATCGCGCGCGCCTCCTCGATCGCGTACTCGACGAGCTTCCTGCGTTCGTCGGCCGAGAGCGACCACCACTCGGCGATGCCGCTGGTGAGCCAGAGCATCGAGTGGCCGAGGTCACCGACGCAGTACCGCACCAGCGCGCGGTAGGCGTCGTAGTCGATGTCGTCACCGTCGGTGCCGCTGAACGGCGTGTACAGCGAGTTGCCGATCCCGTGCAGGCCGCCGGTGCGGGCCCACTCCTTGGCGTCGCGTGCTGATGCCAATGGGTCCTCCTTGTTCTTTGTACCGAGACTAAGAACTCGGCCGCGCGGGCGCAAGGTCGGCACCGGTACGCTCCCGCGATGGCCCGCGCGCGTTCCGCCGAGTCGGTGGCCCGCGCCCGCATGGTCGGCCTCGAGCTCTGGGGCCGTCCGGCCCCGGACCCGGGCGCCGCGGTGCGGCGCCTGGTCGCGATGCAGGCCCAAGAGCACGCGTACGCCCGCTGGTCGGTGGGGCAGCGCTCGACGGCCGGGGCGGCCGCGGTGGACGCCGCGTTCGACACCGGCGAGCTCCTGCGTACCCACGTGCTGCGGCCGACGTGGCACTTCGTCGCGCCGGACGACCTGCGCTGGTTGCTCGCGCTGAGCGGACCGCGCATCGATGCCGCCAACGCCCGTCGCTACGAGGAGCTGGGCCTCGACGCCCGCACGCGCCGCCGGGCGGCCGACGTGATCGCACGCGCCGTTGCCGACGGCCCGCAGACCCGCCACGAACTGGCGCAGGCACTCGAACGGCGGCGAATTCCCACCGACGGCCAACGGCTGCCGCATCTCCTCCTCTCGGCCGAACTGCACGCGGTCGTGTGCAGCGGACCGATGCAGGGGAAGCAACACACCTACGCGCCGTTCGACGAACGGGTCCCTGCGGGTCCGCGCCACGACGAGGACGCAGCCCTCGCCGAGCTGGCCCGACGCTGGTTCACCACGCGCGGGCCTGCGACCGTGCGCGACTTCCAGTGGTGGTCAGGCTTCCGGGCGGCCGACGCGCGTCGCGCGCTGGAGTCGGTGCGGTCCGAGCTCTCGTCGTACGAGCACGACGGCCGGACGTACTGGTTCGGAGAGTGGCACCGCGCCGCGCGGCAAGCTCCACGCGTCGATCTCGTGCAGTGCTACGACGAGGCGATCATCTCGTACACCGAGTCGCGCGACCTGCTCGCCACGCCCGCGGTCGCGTTCCCCGTACCCGGCTCGGTCGACGGGTTCGCGCACGTGCTCCTGGCCGACGGCCGGCTCCTCGGCCACTGGCGCGCGCGCCGGGGCCGCGAGCGCGTCGTCGTCGAGACTCGCCTCGCCCGCCCGGTCGACGAGCGCGAACAGGCCGCGCTCGAAGCCGCCGTCAGGAGGTTCGACCACTTCGAGCGCACGTAGTGTGCGCGCATGGAGATGGAGCGGAGGCGTGGCCGGACGGCCGGGACGCCGCAGCGGAATCGACCGTTGTGATGACGAACGAATTGGGAACGCCCGCGTTGAGGTTCGAGCGTGAGGGCTCGATTGCGTGGTGCGTGATCGACCGGCCCGATGCCCGCAACGCGCTCACTCCGGCGATGTACTACGGCATCAAGCGCGCAGTCGGTCTCGTCAACCAGGATCGGGATCTCGCCGCGTTGATCATCACCGGGGTCGGCGACGTGTTCGCGCCCGGGGGCGATCTGGGCGGCCGATCGGTGGAGGGTGAGGATCGCATCGACGCGCTCGGTTCCGACGTGCTGCCGTTCCTCACCGTGCGCGACAGCCGGGCGCCGGTGATCGCGGCCGTCAACGGCCTGTGCCAGGGCGGTGGCCTGCTCATCGCGATGCTGTGCGACATCGCGGTCGCCAGCGACCGTGCCACCTTCCGGGTGCCGGAGCTGCTGCGCGGCATCATCGACGCCACGTACGCGGCGGTGCTTCCTGCGCACGTCGGTGTCGCGGTGGCGCGCGACCTGATGCTCTCGGCGCGCCGCTTCGACGCCGAGGAAGCGGTGCGACTCGGCGTGATCACCCGCATGGTGGCGCACGAGGACCTGCGCGAGGCCGCGCTGGAAGCGGCGCGTCAGGTGCTGCAGACGGCGCCCGACGCGCGTGTGCACACCAAGCGGATGCTGCACGAGCGCTACGGGACGATCGACTACCCGACGATGTTCTGGGGTCTCGAGCATTCACCCGAGCCACGCGAGGGCATGGTCGCGTTCATGGAGAAGCGCCCGCCGAGCTGGATCCCTGACGACGTCTGACATGGGTCAGATGCGCGTCGGGGCGCGGCCGCCGCTGCGCTGAGTGGCGACGAGCCCGGCGTCGCGGACGCGCTCGCCGTACGCGGCGATTTGCTCGGCGGACAGGTCCGGCTCGAGCCCGAGCAAGGTGATCGACACGAGCGAGTCGCCCCGGCGGTCGAACACGGGGGCGGCGACCATCACGACGTCGTAGGTGCGGCTCGTGTCGAGCGGGCCGACGACCTGGTACTGGGACGCGTCGAGGTCGACCATGAGCTCCTCGACCGAGCCGCGTCGAGCGCGGTGGGCGTCAGTCTCGAGTGCGACCGCCCAGCCGCGCGCGCGGACGTCGTCGAGCACGGCCTCCATCGCGACGCGATCTGCGGCACACGCCAACCAGGGCTCGGGGTCGAGCCACGCCACGAACACCGCGCCGATCGGTGGCACCAGCGGGATGCGCTGACCGACGTGCACCGCGAGCTCGCGCGCTCGGTACTCGCCGACCCGCGCGAGGAACACGATGTCGTCGCCCGCGAGCGCGGTCACCGCGACTCCGAGGTCCAGCTCCTCGCTCAGCCGGCGAGCCTCGTCACGCGCGTGGTCGACCGCGGGATGGCGTTCGAGCGCACCGCTGCCGAGCGCGACGACCGAGGGACCGAGTGAGTAGGTGCGCAGCCGCGGGTTGCGCACGAGATAGCCCTCGTCGGTGAGGACGCCGAGCACCGCGTGGGCCGACGACACGTTGACCGCCAGCTCTGACGCGAGGTCGGACAGCGTGAACTCGTCGGCCGGGTGGGCGGCGAGGAAGTTCAGGACGGCGAGGGCGCGGGTGGCGGCAAGCGCGGGTCTGGGCATAAGCTCCCTCGCACATTACGAAAGTCTCTTCGACATTGCAAAAGCAGTCATGGTGACCACAAGGGGGATGCGCGCGTGAAGCTCGACCTGCTCTACGAGTTCCAGCCCAAGATCAAGCCCTGGACGAAGCCCCATCCCTACGGGCAGCGCGAGGCGGAGCAGCGCACGTACGACGAGGCGATCACGGAGATCCAGTACGCCGACAAGCTGGGCTTCAACACCGTGTGGGTGGTGGAGCACCACTTCCGCGACGGTCGCTCGGCGTCCCCGTGCAGCGAAGCGATCCTCGGCGGGCTCGCGCTGAGCACCGAGCAGATCAAGCTCGGCTTCGGCGTCACGCTCATGCCGTTCGGCTTCATCCACCCGGCGCGCGTCGCGGAGAAGGTCGCCACCGTCGACCTGCTCAGCCACGGCCGCGTCGAGTGGGGCACCGGTCGCTCCACGCCGATGGAGCAGATCGCGTTCGGCGTGCCGGCCGACGACCGCTCGCGTGCGCAGTGGCGCGAGGCGATCGAGATCGTCGTGCGCATGTGGGAGCAGGAGCTCTTCTCGTGGGACAGCGAGAACCTGAAGTTCCCCGAGCGCATGCAGACGCCGAAGCCGTACCAAGACCCGCACCCGCCGGTGTGGCAGGCGGCCGCGTCCGAGACCAGCGCGGTGACCGCGGGTGAGGTCGGCCTCGGGCTCCTGTCGTTCGCGCTCCTGCAGCCCGTCGAGTCGATGGCCAACCACATCCGCGCCTACCGCTCGGCGCAGGCGATGGCGCGTCCCGACGACATGCTCACGCGCGTCCGCAACGACCGCGTCGGCGTGTACACGCTCGTGCACGCCTACGACGACGCCGACGAAGCCGCCGCGTACGGCCTGTGGGACTCGGTGAACTGGTGGTACCGGCACCTCGCCGAGTTCACGCTGCAGTGGGAGCTCTCGGAGCTCCCGGAGGAGGAGAAGGCGAAGATCTTCCCCCACCTCAACTCGGTGATCGAGGGCACGGTGCCGGTCGAGCACTACCAGAACGAGGACATGATCATCATCGGGACGCCCGAGGAGTGCCTCCAGAAGATCCTGCGCTACGAGTCGGTCGGCGTCGACGAACTGCTCTGCTACGTGCAGTTCGGCGATCTGCCGCACGACAAGGTGATGCGCACGCTCGAGCTGCTCGCCAAGGACGTCATGCCCGAGCTCGAGGCCCGCGGCCACCGCGTCGACGCGACCGTCCGCGGCTGACGACGCGGAGTCGACCGTAAGGATGGAGACGAAGCGAAGAAGTGCTCGGATGAGCGGGACGACGACGCGGAGTCGACCGTAAGGATGGAGACGAAGCGAAGAAGTGCTCGGATGAGCGGGACGACGACGCGGAGTCGACCGTAAGGATGGAGACGAAGCGAAGAAGTGCTCGGATGAGCGGGACGACGACGCGGAGTCGACCGTAAGGATGGACCTCATCTCGAAGCTGCGCGACGACGCGGCGAAGGAGCACGACGCGTCGCTCGATCCTGCCGTCGCGACCGCGTTCTCGCTCGACGGTCGGACGGCAGTGGTCACCGGCGCGGCATCGGGCATCGGTCAGGCGGCGGCGATCGTCTACGGGTTGGCCGGCGCCAAGGTATTGCTCGCCGACCGCGATGCCGATCGGCTCGAGGAGACGGCGTCGCAGGTCGACGGCGCGGTGGTCGTGCCCACCGACGTGACCGACCGCGGCGCGGTCGACGACCTCGCGCCGCGGCGCTGAAGGCCTCCGGCCGCCTCGACGTGTGGGCCAACGTCGCCGGCATCATCCGCAACGCCACCATCGTCGACACCACAGAGGAGGATCTCGACGCCGTCGTCGCGGTCAACCTCAAGGGTGTGTTCTTCGGCACCGCGGTGGCCGGTCGGGTGATGTGCGCGGCCGGTCGTGGCGCGATCGTCAACGTCGCGTCAGCTGGGGGCGAGGTGCCGACGCCCACGATCCCCGTGTACGGCATGACCAAGGCCGCGGTCATCCACCTCACCCGTACCGCCGCGGTCGAGTTCGGCGCGGCCGGAGTGCGGGCGAACGCGGTCGCGCCCGGCTTCGTCGACACGCCCATGACGCAACGCGCGTTCACGGCCGCCGACGGCACCGTCGACGAAACGCTCCGCGCGCAGGTGCTGGGTGAACGAGGGAGTGCGGCGCCGCTCGGGGTCGTCGGCGAGCCGTCCGACATCGCCTTCGCCATGCTCTATCTCGCGGCCGACGCGTCGCGCTTCATGACCGGACAGGTGGTGCGCCCCAACGGCGGCGTCCATATGGCGTGAGCGGGAGCGAGCCGGGTATCCCGGCGAGTAGCGAACGCCCATGGTGATGGCGTGAGCGGGAGCGAGCCGGGTATCCCGGCGAGTAGCGAACGCCCATGGTGATGGCGTGAGCGGGAGCGAGCCGGGTATCCCGGCGAGTAGCGAACGCCCATGGTGATGGCGTGAGCGGGAGCGAGCCGGCCAACCCGATGAGTAGCGAACGCCCAATGAAGATGGCCTGATCAACCAGGGGGGAATCACATGGCAGACAGCGACGTGCTCGGCCTCCGCGACCAGCCGGTGCTGGTCGTCGGCGGTGGCTCCGGCATCGGACGTGCCGCCGCCAACCTGCTCGCACGCGTCGGCGCGCGGGTCGCGGTCGGCGACGTCGATCCGGATCGCGCCGCGGAGGTCGCACAGGAGGTGCGCGGCGACGCGGTCGTGGGCGACGTGCTCCAGGAAGCAGGCGCGACGGCGTTGGTCGACGCCGCGTACGAGACGCTGGGGGGTCTGCGCGGCTTGGTGAACATCATCGGGTTGGCGTCGTGGTCCGACCTCATGGCGGTCGACCTCGACACGTGGGAGCGCGACCTGCGCATGAACCTCACGCAGCACCTGCTGGTCGGCCGGGCGGCGGCGCGGCACATGCTGCGTGAGGGTGGCGGCGCGATCTCGATCGTCACCTCGGTGAGCGGGATCTATGGTGCACCGAACCACGGCGCGTACGGCGCGGCCAAGGCGGGTGCCAACGCGCTGGTGCGCACCATGGCCAACGAGTGGTCACCGCAGGGGGTGCGCGTGAACTCGGTGGCGCCCGACGTGATCGCGACCCCGCGCGTGCTGGCCGGTCTGGCCGGCGGACCCGCGGCCGCCGGTCGTGACGTGCACGAGGCGGCGCGGCGCGACGGCGTGCCCCTCATGCGGATGGGTACACCGGAGGAGATCGCCGGCCCGCTCGTGTTCCTGATCTCCGACCTGTCGTCGTTCATGACCGGGCAGTGCCTGGTCGTCGACGGCGGAACCCAGGCGCGGTTCCCGCACGGCGTCGGGGGCTAGTTGCGGGCTAGTTGTGGGCTAGTTGGAACTGGAGCGGCGGCTACAGCGTGCCGATGCCGGCGGCTTCGTTGCGCTTGCGCCACTCCTCGCGCGACATGCGGGTGACGTCGACGTCGGTGGCCTGCGCGCGCAGCGCGGCCACCGTGGTCTGCTCCTTCGCTGTGTGCTCGAAGGGATCCCAGTCGAAGAACCGGCACGCGTTCTGCCAGGTGATCTTGTCGATCTCCTCGGCGGTGCAGCCGGTCTCCTCGAATTCCCTCCAGGCGAACTCGGGCGACTCGGGCCAGGTCGTGTCCGTGTGCGGGTAGTCGCACTCCCACGAGATGATGTCGATGCCGATCTTGTCGCGCAGCGCGAGGCCTGACGGGTCGGTGATGTAGCACGCGAGGATGTGCTCGCGGAACACGTCCGACGGCAGCTTCCCGCCGAAGTCGAGCTCGAGCCACGCCTGGTTCTGGAAGTGGCGGTCGGCGCGCTCGAGGTAGAAGGGGATCCAGCCGATGCCGCCCTCGGACAGCGCGACCTTGAGGTCCGGGAACGCGCGCAGCGTCGGCCCGAACAGCAGGTCCTGCGCGACCAGCGCCGAGATCTGGCACGTGAGGATGATGAGGTGGTCGATCGGCGCCTCGGGTGCCTTCTGGATGAGGTCGAAGCCGGCGCCGATGTGCAGGGACAACACCATGTTCTCGTCGCACATCGCCGCGAGCATCGGGTCCCAGAAGCCCGAGAGGAAGCTCGGGAACCCCTGCGCGTGCGGTGCCTCGAGGAAGCTGATCGAACGGCAGCCCTTCGCGCCGAGGCGCTTCACCTCCTCGACCGCGAGGCCGACGTCCCACATCGGGACGATGCCCTGCGGGATGAACCGGCCGGGGTACGTGCCGCACCACTCGTCGAGGTGCCAGTCGTTGTAGGCCTTCAACATCACGAGCGACAGTTCCTTGTCGCCTGCCTCGGTGAAGGTGCGCGCGTTGAAGCCGGCCATGGTGGGGAAGCACATCGACGCCAGCGTGCCGTTCGCGTTCATGTCGCGCACGCGCTCGTGGACGTCCCAGCAGCCGGGACGCAACTCGCTGAACGAGCCTGGGTTGAAGCCCCACTCCTCACGCGGCCAGCCGACGGTCGCGGCCATGCCGAACGGGGTCGCGGTGGCCTCGCCCTGGAACGTCCACTCGTCGATCCCCTGCGCGTTGCGGACGATCTTGGGCGCCTGGTCGAGCCACTTCGCCGGCAGGTGGTTCTTGTACATGTCGGGGGGCTCGATCGAGTGGTCGTCGATGCTGACCATGATCATGTCGTCCATCTGCATGGCGCGGTCCTCTCGGTGTTCTTGGACGTCGTACAAAACTGTAGCGGGACTCCACTGGTGCCCGCCCGGCCCGGTGACGACACTGGTGCGAACGACCGGACCCCGGGAGGCCGTGATGGCAGGTGCGACCATGTTCGACTTCCACCCGGGCCAGGCCGAGGCGACGCTGCGGGGGATGGCGTCGGCCGTCGGCGGCGGTGTCGGCATCCTCGGGCTGTTCGAGACCGGCAACGTCGACGCGGTGCCCGGAGTGGCCACTGCCGCGCCGGGACACCTGCAGTTGCCCGGAGGCACCGCGCGTCTGGGCGACGCCATCCGTCGCGGGCTCCTCCTCGGCGTGGACGTGATGGGTGCTGTCGACTGGTTCGAGCACGCGGACCAGCCGATGGAGGACGTGCGGACGAAGCTCGGCGTGGTGCCGAAGAGCCCGGACGCGATCAGCGCGGGTTCGCGGTCGGCCGACGATCCGGATGCGGTGTTCGGCAGCTCCAACTGAGCGGCTCAGCGGTTGGTGGCGCCGGTGAGCCCGCCCCCGTGCAGGTCGACGGGCTGCGCGGTCTGCCCACCGAGGACCTTCGCCATGAGCCACTCGCCCGCGTTGACGTCCGGGTAGCGCGGCACCTCGCCCTCGGCGACGCACGACGGGATGGCGGTGATCGTCACCGACGGGTCGCCGTCGAGGAAGCGCGCGATCGACCGCCGACACGTCACACCGTCACCGGGACGCGGCGCGAGGACGCGGTGCATCGTCGAGACCCAGCGGTCGTTGGTCCACATCGCGAGCATGTCGCCGAGGTTGCAGACGATCGACCCCGGCGTTGGAACGACGTCGTACCACTCGTCGCCGCGCAGGATCTGGAGTCCGGGTACCGGATCGGCGACGAGCAGCGTGGCCATGCCGTAGTCGGTGTGGCCACCGAGTCCCGGTTGGTCGGGGAGCGGAGCGAACGCGGGACCGCGCAGGTAGTGATTGCAGCGCGTCGTCACGACCGCGTGGGCCGCCCGCTCCACCAACCAGTCCTCGGGGAGGTCGAGTGCGAGCGCCATGGCGCGCAGGACGACGTCAGCAACGCGGTGCAGCTCGTGTTCGAGCCCGTCGACTGCGGCGCGCAACGAGGCGGGTGCCGCCGGCCACACGTTGGGTGGGAACCAGTCGCGGTACTCGTCGAAGAACAGCGCGGTGGTGTCCTCGCGCCCGACCGAGAACGCCTCCATGAGATCGGGGGGTGACTCGCCGCCCGCGGTGTAGGCGAGGGCCTGCGCGCCGTAGGGGGTGTAGCCGATCATCCCGTCGTGCTCCGGCGGCGCGACCGCGTTCAGCTTCTCCTCGAGCGGAAGGTCGAAGAACTGCTGCCACACGGCGAAGACGCCGTCGACGACGGCCGGGTCGACGTCGTGGCCGCGCAGGAGGATGAAGCCGCTGTCGCGCCCGGCGCGGTCGAACGCGTCGGCCACCGCGGCGCGGTCGGCGGCGTCCCCGGTGCGGAACGGTGCGAGGTCGATCTCGTGGACCGGGAGCTCCGACATCGTGTCAGCCCACCACAAATGGTCGGCCGGTGGGTTTCGCCGTCGTGAACATCCGTCACCCCGTCGTGCGGCGCGTTGCGGCCAGCACTGCGTCGGCGACTTGGTCCGAGCCGCCGGCGGCGTCGACGCGCACGACGTCGTCCCCGAGCTCGAGGGTCGCGAGCTGGCTCGGCAGCAGGCCTGCGCCCGCGAAGTGCTCACTGCGGGTGGCGAGTCGGGACGCCAGGGTGACGGAGTCGACGTCGAGCACGACGAACGTGAGCGGCGCGATGCCCTCGCGGAGGACGTCGCGGTACGAGCGCTTGAGCGCCGAGCACGCGGCCACCAACGGCCCGTCACCGAGGTCGCGGAGTGCGGCATGGACCCGGCGCAACCAGGGCTGGCGGTCGGCGTCGGTGAGGGCAAGTCCGGCCTGCATCTTCGTGATCGCGTCGGCACTGTGGAAGTCGTCGGCATCGACGAAGGGCGCGTCGAGTCGCGCCGCAACCACGCGGCCGATGGTGGTCTTGCCGGATCCGGTGACCCCCATGATCACGATCCGGTCGGCGCGCATCCGCCCAGGTTCGCGCGCCTCGCGGGGTGCGAAGGTGGGGCAAGCCCTACCGCGCGGCGTCGTGGTCGCTCCATGGCTCGGTCGTGTCGCCCTCGTTAGCGTGACGAGCGTGCTGCGGCGCGTGTTCGATCCTTGGCGTCATCCGTCGACGTGGTGGACCCTCACCCACCTCGTGACCGACGTCGTCGTCGGCACGATCACCTTCAGCGTCGTCATCGCGCTGCTCGCCACGACGCTCGGTCTCCTCATCACCTTCTTCCTCGCCCTCCCGGTCTTCTGGTTGCTGATGGTGGTGAGTCGGGGCTTCGCGCACGTCGAGCGATCGCGGGCGGCCTCGCTGCTCGGCCTGGAGCTCGCCGACCCGGTCACGCCGTTGCCGGCGGCGAGCTGGTGGCGCCGGTTGCTGGAGCGCGCCCGGTCGGCCGCTCGGTGGAAGGAGGTCGGCTACCTCCTGCTGCTCCTCCCACTCGGAGTGCTCAACATCGTGCTCGTGACGGCCGCATGGTGTGGGTCGCTGGCGCTGGTCGCGTTGCCGGTGTATGTGTCGGCCCTTCCGGGCGGCACGGCCAAGTTCTGGTTCTTCGACGTCGCCGCGGGCGGAGACGCGTGGATCGTGGCGCTCGTCGGCCTGGCCGGGCTGGTCCTGCTCGCGCCGTGGGTCACGCTGGTGCTCGGCCGGCTCGACGCCATCACCTGTTCGTGGTTCCTCGGGCCCGACGAGCGCGCCGCACAGGAAGCTCGGGTACGTGCCGCGGAGAGTGGGCGCGTGGCCGCGGTCGACAGCGCGGAATTCGAGCGCCGACGCATCGAGCGCGATCTCCACGACGGCGCGCAGCAGCGGCTGGTGAGCCTGGCGATGGAGCTGGGTGCGACCCGCGAGCACTTCGACGACGAAGACAAGGAGGCGATCCGCGGTCGCGTCGTCCACGCACACGAAGAGGCCAAGGCCGCGCTGCAGGAGCTGCGCGACCTCGTGCGCGGCATCCATCCCGTCATCCTCGAAGATCGCGGGCTCGACGCCGCGCTCTCCGCGGTGGTCGCCCGCGCGCCCATCCCTGTGGCGCTCGAGGTGCACGTCGACCCGCGCCCGCCCGCGGAGGTGGAGAGCGCGGCCTACTTCGTCGTGTCGGAAGCGCTCACCAACGTCGCCCGCCACTCCGGCGCCAGCAATGCAGCGGTGTCGCTCGTGCGCGCCGGTGACATGCTGGTCGTCGAGGTGCGCGACAACGGGAGCGGCGGTGCCGACGTCACCGACGGGACCGGGCTGGCCGGTCTCGACGACCGCGCCGCGTCGCTGGGCGGTTCCGTCCACCTGGACAGCCCTCCGGGCGGTCCCACGATCCTGCGGGCGGTGCTGCCGTGCGAGTGATGATCGCCGAGGACTCGGTGCTGTTGCGCGAGGGGATCACCCGGCTGCTCGTCGACGCCGGCGAGGAGGTCGTCGCCGGGTTCGGTGATGCCGACGCGCTGCTCGGCGCGCTGAGCGACGAACGTCCCGAGCTCGTCGTGCTCGACGTCCGCATGCCTCCGACCCACACCGACGAAGGCGTGCGCGCCGCGCTGCAGATCCGCGAGCGGTGGCCCGAGGTCGGCATCCTCGTGCTCTCCCAGTACGTCGAGGAGCGTTACGCGACCGAGCTCATCTCGGGAGCGAGCGTCCGCGAGGCGGGTATCCCGCCGAGCAGCGAGCGACCCATGCTGGCGGGTGATGTAGGTGGTGTCGGCTATCTGCTCAAGGACCGCGTGGCCGACGTGCGCGACTTCGTCGACGCGCTGCGCCGCGTCGGCGCGGGCGGCACCGTCCTCGACCCCGAAGTGGTGACGCAACTGCTGGCCCGGGCGCGCGGGCGCGACCCGCTCGATCGTCTGACCCCGCGCGAACGCACCGTGTTGTCGCTCATGGCCGAGGGCCGTTCGAACGCGGCGATCGCGCAGACGCTCGTGGTGAGCCACGGCGCGGTCGAGAAGCACGTCAGCAACATCTTCACCAAGCTCGACCTCCCGCCCGCCTCGGAGGATCACCGGCGCGTCCTCGCGGTGCTGCGGTGGTTGGAATCGTGAGCGCCATCGCATTGCCCACCACCCGGCCGCGGGGCCGCATCGCCTGGCGCATCGTGGCGTCGGTGCTCGCGGTCGCGGCGTTGCTCTGGGGCACGCTCAACATCGCCAATCTGCTCGCGCACGAGGAGCACCACTTCGCGCGGACGTTCCCGGCCGCGGGCATCACCACCGTTGACGTATCGACCGATCGCGGCTCCGTGCGGGTGCCGCGAGCGACCGCGACGAGATCTCGCTGCACGGCTACATCAGCGACGGCATGGGCGGTACCGACCACTCCGCCCGTGTGCGCGGGAGTCGCCTGCAGATCGACGGGAGCTGCGCGTTCCCGGTGGCGTACTGGTGCACCGCGTCGTACACGCTGCGCGTACCGCGCGACGTGAAGGTGGTGCTGTGGACGGGGAGCGGCGACGTGTCCGTGACGGGCGTGAGCGGCGCCGCGGAGCTCACGTCGCAACACGGCGACATCGACGCAGTGCGGTTGCAGAGCCCGCACGTACACGCGTCGAACGGACACGGCTCGGTGCACCTGGCGTTCGCGAAGGCCCCACGCGTCGTCGACGCGTCGTCGACCCACGGCGACGTCACCGTCGTGGTGCCCCGTGGGAGCGGTCCCTACCGCGTCCACGCGTCGACCGATCACGGCGACACCAGCACCGATGTGCGGACCGACCCGGCGGCGGAGCGTGTGATCGATCTCTCGTCGGCGCACGGCGACGTGACCGTCCGCTACGCCGCGCGCTGACCGCGGCGCGCTGACGATTCGCGCGCTGACGATTCGGGCGCGCCCCGAGCGCGCCGGGGGTTGTCCCCACCGTCGAGACGCCCGGTCGCTCCATGGGATCGCGGGGCCGGTCTCCGTACCGTCGACCTTGCCCGCAACTCCCGAGCAGGTTGCGCTCGCGCCCCCTCACCGGGGGTGCAACTGCAACGTGATCGGGGTGGAACCCGGACAGGAGCCCCGATGACCGTCACTGCGCACGCACCCGATCCGACTGCGATCGCCACACCCGCGGTCGTGAGCACCCGCGCCCTCGTGAAGACCTACGGCACAGCTGACGCCGCCGTCCACGCGCTCAGCGCCGTCACCCTCGACGTCCCACGCGCCCGATTCACCGCCGTCATGGGCCCGTCGGGATCGGGCAAGTCGACCCTCATGCACCTGATGGCCGGTCTCGACGTCCCCACCTCGGGGTCGGTCTTCGTCGACGGCGTCGATCTGGCCACGCTGTCCGACCGCAAGCTCACCCAGCTGCGGCGCGACCGCCTCGGTTTCGTGTTCCAGTCGTTCAACCTGGTGCCGACGCTGAGCGCGCGCGAGAACATCGAGCTGCCGAGCGTGCTCGCCGGACGCCCGGTCGACCGGCGGTGGTTCGAGACTGTCGTGCGGATCACGGGCCTGCGCAATCGCCTCGGGCACCGGCCCGCCGAGCTCTCGGGTGGTCAGCAGCAGCGCGCCGCAGTGGCCCGTGCGCTCGTCGCTCGCCCCGCGGTGGTGTTCGCCGACGAGCCCACCGGGAACCTCGACTCGCGGTCGGGGACCGACGTGCTCGGCTTCCTCCGGCACGCGGTCGACACCTTCGACCAGACCATCGTGATGGTCACGCACGATCCGAACGCCGCGAGCTACGCGGACGAGGTCGTGTTCCTCGCCGACGGTCGCCTCGTCGATCAGATGTCCGCCCCCACCACCGAGCGTGTGCTCGAGCGCATGAAGGCATTCGGAGGTTGACGATGGGACGAGTGACGTTCCAGGACCTGTGGAGCCGCAAGCGGCGCCTCGTCGGCATGTTCACCGCGGTGCTGGTGGGCGTGGCGTTCCTCGCGGGCACGCTCGTGCTCGGCGACAGCGTCCGCGACAGCTTCGGCACGTTGTTCACCGAGGCCAACCAGGGCACCGACGCGCTGGTGCGCAGCGAGCACCGGATCACCACCGACGGCCTCACCGAACAGGCGGCGATCCCGGCGTCGGTGCAGGACACGGTGGCGCGCGTCGACGGTGTGGCGACCACTGCGCCGCTCGTCGAGGGCACCGCCCAGCTCGTCGGCGCCGACGGGGACCGCATCGGCGGCAACGGTCCACCGACGCGCGGTGCCAATTGGGTGACCGCGCCTGCGCTGAACCCGTGGCGGATCGTCGACGGGCGCGCGCCGACCGCCGCCGGCGAGGTCGTGATCGACCGCGCGTCGGCCGACGCCGGCGACCTCCACGTCGGCAGCACGACGACGGTGCTCGTGCCGCGACCGGTGCGCGTCACCGTCGTCGGCGTCGCGAAGTTCGGGCACTCCGACAGCATGGCGGGCACCACGTTCACCGCGTTCACCACCGCGGAGGCCGAGCGTCTCCTGGCTGGTCGTCCGGGTCGGGTCACGGGCGTACTCGTGCGCGGTGCGCCGGGCGAGTCGCAGGCCGCACTGGTGGTCCGGTTGCGTCCCGCGCTTCCTGCGGGCGTCACCGCCATCACGGGCCACCAGCTCACGGCCGAGCAGCGGGCCGACGTCAACCGCGCGTTCATCGGCTTCTTCGAGACCGTGTTGCTGGTGTTCGCCGGGGTCGCGATGCTGGTGGCAGCGTTCAGCATCTACAACGCGTTCTCGATGGTCACCGCGCAGCGCACGCGCGAGTCGGCGTTGCTCCGGGCACTGGGAGCGTCGCGCCGCCAGATCACCGTGTCAGCGGCGACGCAAGGTCTCGTCGTCGGCGCTGCCGCCTCGGTGGTGGGAGTGGTCGTGGGCATCGGGCTCGCGGCCGGGCTGTACGCACTCATGGGCGCGGCCGGCTTCGGCCTCCCCGACGCGGGCCTCGCGGTGGAGTGGAGCCGGCTCGCCGTTGCCGCCGCCGTCGGCGTGGCGGTCGCCGTGCCCGCGAGCCTCGCGCCCGCGGTGAAGGCCTCGCGGGTGCAGCCGCTGGCGGCGATGTGCGAGGGCACCGCCGAGGTCACTTCGCGGTCGCGGGTCCGGACCGGGTCGGGTCTGGTCGTGATCACGACGGGCGTCGCACTCGTCGTACTCGGCGCAGCCAGCGCTTCGTTCGCACTGGTCGGCCCGGGCGCGGTCCTCGCGTTCGTGGGCCTCGTGCTCCTGGGACCCGCAGTGGCCCGGCCCGCCAGCGCACTGCTGGGCACTCCGGCGACGACGCTGCGCGGCGCGACGGGGTCGTTGGCGCGCCGGAACGCGATGCGCAACCCCCGTACGACGGCGGGTGCGGCGACCGCGCTCATGGTCGGCGTCGCGGTGGTCACGGTGTTCACCGTGCTCGGCGCGTCCATCAAGGCGTCGATCGGCGACGTGGTGCGGAGCGACTTCCGTGGCGACCTGGTGATCGTCCACGACTCGCAGAGCGGTTCGGGCATCGATCCCACGCTGGTCGGCAAGCTCGAAGCGATCCCGGACGTCGAAGACGCGACGGGATTCGGGATCGCGCGCGCCGACGTCGCCGGAAGTGTCCAGATGGTCACCGCGGCGGAGCCGGCCGAACTGGGACGCGCCATCGACCTCCACGTCGCGCGCGGCGCGCTCGCCGATGTCGGAGCCACCGGCGCGGCGGTGTCGTCCCGCTTCGCCGACGAGCATGCGCTGGATGTGGGCGGCACCGTGCCCGTCGCGTTCGCCGACGGCGCGAGTGCCGATCTCCGCATCGGTGCCGTGTACGACCGCAACACGAGCTTCGGCGACGTCGTCGTGCCCGAATCGCTCTGGGCGGCGAACACGCAGCAGCCCGCGCTCACCGGCGTGTTCGTCACCCTCGCCGACGGCGTGTCGATGGGTCCGGGTCGCGCCGCGGTCGAGCGGGTGGCGCACGCCGACCGCGCGCCCACCGTGCAGGACGAGTCGGAGTACCTCGACGGCGTGAGCTCGCAGGTCGACACGTTGCTGGCCATCGTGTACGTGTTCCTCGCGCTGGCGATCCTGATCGCGTTCATGGGCATCGCCAACACGCTCTCGCTGTCGCTCCGGGAGCGCACCCGCGAACTGGGCCTGCTGCGGGCCGTCGGGCTCACCCGATCGCAGCTCCGCGCGACCGTGCGCTGGGAGTCGATGATCATCGCCGGGTTCGGGGTGATCGGCGGCATCGCGATCGGCGTGTTGGTCGGCTGGGGGCTCACCCGGAGCTTCGCGGGTGACGTGCCGCTCGGGGTGTTCTCCGCCCCTGCGGGCCGGCTCGCGCTCATCGGCGGAGCGGGCGCGCTGGCCGGCGTCCTCGCGGCGCGTCGTCCGGCTCGCCGCGCGGCCCGGATGCCGGTGCTGTCGGCGCTGGCGGGCGAGTGACCGGGGCGCGTGGGCTTCAGCAGTCCTGGTGGATGGCGGCCTCGGCGAGACCGCCCCACTCGTGGCCGATGGCCCACAGCAGCGGGAGCGGGCCCTTGTCGCTGCCGGCCGCGGACACGTCGAGGGTGCCCGGGAAGCAGCGTTCGACGAGGAGGCGGGTACGCGTCACGTGGTAGTCGGACGTGACGACCACCAGGTGGTGCCAGCCTTCTTGTTCCGCGATCCGGCCGATGGCCTCGGCCTCACCCCGAGTGTCGTCGGGATGGGGGAGGAAGCAGACGACCTCGAACTCGTACTGGTTGCGGCAGAGCTTGTCCGGGCCGGTCGAAACCACGAGCACGGGTGCGACGCCCGCGCGCACCAACTCCAATCCCTTGTCGAGTCGCTCGCCGTCGCCGCCCGCGAGCACCACGACCGCGTCGGCGTGCGCGGGCGTCGACGATGCCGGCCACACGAAGAGTCGCAGGTTGAGCGCGACCACCGCGAGGACGAGCAGGCCCAGCACCGCGACACCGGTCACCAGGAGCGCGCGCCGCGCGCGCACGGTCGGCACCCGTCGAGGTTACGGGGACACCCCTGCATGCCGTGGGTCGCGCGGTCCGGTTCCGTGCAGAATGACGGACATGTTCGTACCGATGCTCGACGCGCCCGGTGTCCCCGACCGGCCCGGCCTCCTCATCGCGGTGAGGGGCAACCATGTCGTGCTGCTCGAAGGCGAGCCCGACCCGGGCGGCATCTTCCTCGGGCTGCTCGACGGGCGTCACTGCTGGGCGGTCGACGCCGACGACGGCGACGAGCGCGACGACTTCGTCGATCTGCGCATGCTCTGGGGCTCGGTCGACGAACCCACCTGGGTCGTCGCCGGGCGCGGCGTGCAGCTGGTGGAGTGGCAGCGCACGCACCGCTTCTGCGGTCGGTGCGGCACAGCGACGGTCGACGCGCCCGGTGAGCGGGCCCGGGCGTGCCCCGAGTGCGGGCTCCTGGCCTACCCGAGGCTCGCGCCGGCGGTGATCATGCTCGTGGAACGCGACGACGGCCGCGCGCTGCTCGCGCGCAACGCGATGTTCCCGGCGGGGATCTTCTCGTGCCTCTCCGGCTTCGTGGAACCGGGTGAGACGCTCGAGCACGCGGTGCGGCGCGAGGTGTTCGAGGAGGTGGGGCTCCAGGTGGGCGAGGTCGACTTCCGCGGCAGCCAGCCGTGGCCGTTCCCGCACCAATTGATGGTGGGGTTCGGCGCGCAGTACGTGGGGGGCGAGATCACGATCGACGGGCAGGAGATCGTCGAGGCCGAGTGGTTCACGCCCGCCGACGCGCCGGTGTTCCCGACGAACATGTCGATCGCGGGGCGGTTGATCGAAGGCTGGCGCCGGCGCGGCGAGTGACGGGCCGCGAGTGACGGGTGGACGCGTGACGGCGACGCCGGTCAGAACGGGGCGATCGCCCGCCCGACGTCGGCGCTCCCCACCACGTAGCTGCCGGCGGCGCGGTCGCCGAGGCGCTGATGGCGGGCGCCCACCGCCGACATGATGATCCCGCAGAGGAACAGCGAGAGCGGTCCGTCGATCGCGAACAGCGCCCAGCGACCGAGCGACTGCCCGATGCCGATGCGGTGCCCGGCGGCCGTGACGACGCGGATGCCGGTGAGGTGCTTGCCGAGCGATCCGCCGAAGATGCTCTCGACGATGCCGAAGTAGAGGAACGTGAAGAGTACCGAGAGGCCGAAGAACGCGGCCAGGTTGGGCTCGTAGACGGTGTCGTCCAGCGTGACGACGAAGCGGTTGTCGCACTCGACCATCTTCGAGTCGGTCGCCGAGCGGTGGCAGCCGGGGATCTGCAGCGTTTCGGCGCGTGTGCGTTCGGTGGCGAGGGGAAAGAAGAAGATCGCGAACGCGATCAGGCAGACGGCAGCGTCGATGAAGAACGCGCCGTACCGGCGCCCGAGCACCGCGGTGGGGTTGTTGCCGGACACGTACGCCGTCGCGGGTGCAGGGCGATTCCATGCCGACGCGCCGGTCCCCGGGACCGGCGGTGACGGCGCGCCGGATGCAGTGGGTGGTGGCACGACCGTCGGCGGGTCGACCGACACCGTTCCGCCGTCGGACACGTGCTCCGTCCACTGGGTGCCGTCCCAGTACCGGTGCTCGTGGCGGCCGAGCGGGTCGGGTGTCCAGCGCGCCGGGTTCTCGGGGGTCGTCACCGCAGCAGTGTCCCAGCCTCAGCGCGCGCGGTAGCGGACCTCGCACGGATCCTGGCTGCGGGCGACGCCGCCGATCTGCACCGCGAGCGGGGTGATCGCGCTGAACCCGGGCGACGGTTCGAGGTCGTAGGTGCCGACGAGGCGTTCGGCGGAACGGCACATCGCGGCGAGCGAGAACGGCTGCGCGGGGCACGTGTGCTCACCGTGACCGAACGTCGTCACGAGCTCGCGTGCGGGGAGCGCCGCCTCGTCGCGCAGCCGCCGACGCGTCCACCGATCAGGGTCGTACCGCTCGAGCCCCGCCGCCGCGGTCGTGTTGGTGAGCGGGAGCAGGGTGGCGATCTGCGCACCTGGTGAGACTCGAGAGGTGTGGTGCTCGTCGCGGACCTCGACCGGCGCAAGCACTGCCCGCAGCATCACCGACCGCTGCCCGAGCCGGGTCGATTCGAGCGCGCAGCGTTCGACGAGTCCGGGCTCGCCGTCGTGCACGCGTGCGAGCACGTCGGGATGCAGCACGAGCTGGCCCAACATCCAGCCCGATGCCGCGAAGAGGTTCGACATCGACGCGAGATGCACGAGGATGACATCGCGTGCGATGCCCGTGCTGCGAGCGGGCTCCTCGGTGTCTGCCCAGTGCGCCATCACGCTCGTGAACAGATCGTCGGGGCGCGCGCTGGAAGGCAGCGCGTCGCGCGTTCGCACGGTGTCGACGACGAGCGCCTCGACCCGCGCCATCGCGTCGCGCTCGGCCCGCATGCCCGATGCTGCGACCGCGGCCATGGCCTCGGGGTGCACGAACGCGGCGGAGCCGTCGAGCTCGTCGAGCGCGCGCACGAGCTCGTCGAAGCGTTCGCCGCGTGTCGGCGCCTCGCCGGCCCAGGCCGCGAGCCCCATGCGGTGACCGAGCCGGCGGGTGAACGCGAACACGTCGACGGTGCCCTCGTCGCCGAGCTCGGCAAACGCGACGTCGATGGCCGCGTCGAGCTGCTCGAGGTAGTTGCGCACGTCGTCGCGCCTGAACAGCGCGTGCGGCATCGTGCGGCGGCCGTCGAACAGCTCGGCCGGCAGCTTCCGCCGCAGCATCATCCAGTCGGCCACACCCTTGCTCGCCGCCGCTTCCGGGAGCGCGTAGAAGCTGCGCACCCCTTCGGGGGAGAAGAGGAACAGCGTGGGGTGGTCGGGACCCTCGACGACGAACGTGTCGCCGCACTCGGCCCGGGCCGCGGCCAGCGCGGCGACTGGGTCGTCGACCTCGCGGTCCCACGGCAGGGATGCCTCCGCGACCGGCGGCATCGGATCGATCAGGTGACCGGCGGTGACCACGATGGGACGAGATGGCCCGTTCACGACGCCGAGCCCGTGGCCACGGATCAACTCGGGGGGTCGTCGAGCTCGCGCAGGTAGCGCTCGAATTCCGCGGCGAGGTCGTCGGACGACGGCAGTTGCTCCGTGGCCTGACGGTCGTACTCCGCCTCCAGTTGCGGGAGGTAGCCGCTCGCCTCGGGGTTCTCGGCCACCGCGTCGTCGACGAGCTGCTCCCACTCGGCCACCCGGTCGTGGAGGAGGCCGTGACCGGTGGGGATGCCGGTGACGTGTTCGAGGTTGCGCAGGAGCGCGGCCGCGGCCTTCCAGTTCTGCGCGCCGGCCGCGTAGTAGGGCACGCCGACCTGCATGGAGATCGCGGGCAGACCGAGCTGGTCGAGCGCGGCCTGCAAGGTTCCGACGATGCCGGTGATGCCCTGGTACCGCGGGCGCGCCAGCCCGAAGCGCTGCGCGATCGCCGGATTCGCCGACGACGCGTGCACCAGCGGCATGCGACTGTGCGGTACCTGCGTGGGCATCGCGCCCAGCGTCACCACCACTTGTGCACCGGTGTGTCGGGCGACCTCGACGAGCAGGTCGGTGAACCGTCGCCAGCAGTAGTGCGGCTCGATGCCCGAGAGCAGCACCAACTCGCGGCCCGGTTCGTTCTCGTCGTTGGCGTGGACCGCGTTCTCGGGCCACACGATCGACCGGGTCACGCCGTCGCGCAGCACAACTTCGGGGCGCACCTGTTGCGCGTCGAAGAACGGGTCACCGTCGATCGACGCCAACCGGGTGGCACCGGTGAACTCGATCAGGTGATCGACCGCTCCGGTGGCGGCCGACGCAGCGTCGAAGTACCCGGCGAACGCGAGGACGAGGATCGACGTCCGCGGTGGCCACTCGCGCTCCCAGACCAGGTCCGCCATCATTTCCGCTCTTGGCGCCGTCGGCGGCTACTCCACCATCGGCGAGCTCGGCCCCGCTCGGTGCTCGGCGGGATACCCGCCTCACGACGCTCGCTCATGGGTGCAGTCTGTCCGATGCCATGTCGAGCCGGCACCTCGCCTCGGGGTCGGTCGGGGTAGCGTGGCCCGGATGGCAGGCACCGTCTTCGTCCTCGGCGTCGTCGTGGCGTTCGCTGCCGCGGTGCGCTCCACGTGGTCGCCCTGCGGACAGTCGATGCTCTCGCAACTCACCCCGGTCGGGGAGGCGTCGCGCGGCTACCGCTACCGCACCACCGCCACATGGTTCGTGGTCGGCGCCGTGGTCGGCGGTGCCACGCTCGGCGCGGTGATGGCGGCACTGGCGGCGGCAGTGGCGTCGGTCGGCCCCAGCCCGACTGTGCTGCTCGGCGTCGTGGCAGGTCTCGCGACGCTCGGCGCCGTCGTCGACGCCGGCATCCTGGGCGTTGCGCCACCGTTCTTCAAGCGTCAGGTCAACGAGTACTGGCTCGCGCGCTACCGCGCCTGGGTGTACGGCAGCGGCTTCGGATGGCAGATCGGCGCCGGCGTCACCACCTACATCATGACCGCAGCGGTCTTCCTGACCGTCGCCCTCGGCGCGCTCACCGGGGGACCGTGGGCTGCGTCGGCCATCGGTGTGTTCTTCGGCCTGGTCCGCGGGTTGGCGGTGCTGCTCACCGCGCGCCGCCGTACGACGGCCGAGTTGTTCGCACTCCACCGTCGCTTCGACGAGCTCGGCGAGCCGGTGCGCCGCGCGGTGATCGTCGTGCAGCTCGCGGTTGCCGTCGCCGCCGCCGGGTTCGCCTGGGGTCTCGTCGCCGCAGTGGTCGTCGCCGGCGTGCTCACCCTCGCGGTGCTCGTGACGCTCGGCGCCCGCCGCCGGGTCGCTGCGCACGCTGCCACCGCCTGAGGGTTCTCGCCGCCGGGCGCGGGGTAGCACCGCGCCGTGCGCGCGCTGTCCCTGAACTGCGTGGCCCACGGGGTGACGACGTGGCGTCGGTGAGCCGTCTGCGTACCGAGGCGGCCGACTGCACGCGCTGCGATCTCTACCGCGACGCCACCCAGACGGTGTTCGGCGAAGGCCCCGTGCACGCGCAGCTCGTGCTGATCGGCGAGCAACCGGGTGACAAGGAGGACCGCGAGGGCCGCCCGTTCGTCGGTCCTGCCGGTCACCTGCTCGACCGCGCACTGGAGGATGCCGGCATCGACCGCACCACCGTGTACCTCACGAACGCGGTCAAGCACTTCAAGTGGAAGCGCGGCAACGGCAAGGTCCGCCTCCACCAGAAGCCCAACCGAGAAGAGGTCCGGGCGTGTGCCCCGTGGTGGGAGGCGGAGTTGTCGACCGTGGCACCCGATCTCGTCGTGCTGCTCGGTGCCACTGCGGCCCAAGCCGTGCTCGGACCGCAGGTCCGGGTGACGCGCGACCGCGGGAAGGTGCAGGTTCACGCGGACCGTCCGTACCAGACGCTGGTGACGGTGCATCCCTCGGCGGTGTTGCGGACCCGTCCGCCTGAGCGGGACATCGCGTTCGACGATTTGGTGCGCGACCTCGAGATCGCGGCCGGTCGCCTCGCGACGTGACGCGCGGCCGCGTGCGGGTGGGGTGCTCGGGGTGGGTGTACCGCGACTGGCGCGGACCGGTCTATCCAGCCGATCTGCCGCAACGGGGGTGGTTCGAGGAGTACGCGCGGCGCTTCGACACCGTCGAGCTCAACGCCACGTTCTACCGACTTCCCACGACAACGGCGGTCGAGCGCTGGGCCGAACAAGCACCGCGTGGGTTCCGCTACGCGGTGAAGCTCGGCGCCTTCGGTTCGCATCGGATGAAGCTGCGCGACGCCTCCCGCTGGTTGCCCAACCACCTCGATCGCGTGTGCCGGCTCGGGGCCGCGCTCGGCCCCACGCTCGTGCAGCTGCCCCCGCGTTGGAAGCGCGATCCGGAGCGACTCGACGAGTTCCTGTCGGTCGCGCCCGCGTCGCTGCGCTGGGCAGTGGAGCTGCGCGATCCGTCGTGGCTGCACGACGACGTGTACGCGGTGCTCGAACATCACCGCGCCGCGCTCTGCCTGCACGACCTCCTCGAACACCATCCGTGGATCCGGACGACCGACTGGACGTACGTTCGCTTCCACGGGCCCGACGCGCGGACGCGCAAGTACGTGGGTCGCTACGGCGGACGCCGGCTCCGGCGTCCGGCCGAGCGCATCGCCGAGTGGGCCGACGACGGCGTCGATGCCTACGTGTACTTCAACAACGACTTCGGCGGCGCGGCCGTGGACGACGCCAGCTGGTTCAAGAATCGGGTCGAGCGCGCCCGCTGATGTCGTCGAGTCGTGCGCCGTCGACCACGATGCGCTCTCCGTCGCGGTGCACGATCGCCGGCCACGGGACCAACTGGACTGGTTTGCGGAAGAGAAGCTCTCTGCCGTGTCCTTCGCCTGGTGGCGATGGTCGCCCGCGGTGCGCGCGGGTGTCATCGGGTGCAGTCCGATCAGGCGCGCAATGCCGACGATGAGCACCAACCCCGCGACCGTGAGACGGCGCACGAGGCGTTCGGTGGCGCCGCGTTTGTCATGCCGCGCGCGGGTACGGGCTGCGCATGCCTGGAACACGCGCGAACGTCAAGAACGAGAAGCAGTACGAAGCACTGCGTGACAAGGGGATGTCGAAGTCCCGAGCTGCGCGCATCGCCAACTCACCCGACGCGTCGAAGCACGGTGGCCAGAGGTCCGGCAAGGGCGGAAGCTCGAAGCAGGGCGGCACCACCGCCCAGCACAAGGCGGCAGGCCGCAAGGGTGGCAAGGCTGCAGCAAAGAAGAAGTGACCGAGCGGTGACGTCGTTCGGCTACACCCTCTCCAGCGAGGAGCACGCGCCGGCTGACCTGGTGCGTCACGCCGCGCGCGCCGAGGCGGCCGGCTTCGACTTCGTGTCGATCTCCGATCACTTCCACCCGTGGGTGAGCGCGCAAGGCCACAGCCCGTTCGTCTGGAGCGTGCTCGGCGCCATCGCGGCGTCGACCGAGGAGCTGCGCGTCGGAGTTGGGGTCACGTGCCCGATCGTGCGGATGCACCCGGCGGTCGTCGCGCAGGCCGCGGCCACGACGTCGCTGCTCCTCGACGGACGCTTCTTCCTCGGCGTCGGCACCGGTGAGGCACTCAACGAGCACATCGTGGGGAGGCGCTGGCCGCCGCCTGCGATACGGCTGGAGATGCTCGAGGAGGCGGTCGGTGTGATCCGCGCGCTGTTCAGCGGCGAGACGATCGAGCGCCGGGGCGCGCACTTCGAAGTCGACAACGCCCGGTTGTTCGATCCACCGCGCCACAAGGTGCCCATCATCGTGTCGGGCTTCGGTCCTGAAGCCGCCGGCCTGGCGGGGCGCATCGGCGACGGGTACTGGGGGAGCACTCCCGAGCGCGCCCTGCTCGAGACCTTCGAGCGCAACGGCGGCGCCGGCCCGCGGTACGCGCAGCTGAACGTGTGCTGGGCCGAGACCGAGGAACAGGCCCGTCAGACCGTGCACGAGGTCTGGCCGAACGCCGCCGTCCCCGGGCAACTCTCGCAGGACCTCCCGACCTGGACGCACTTCGAGCAGGCCACGCGCATCGTCACCGAGGCCGATGCCGTCGAGCACGTGCCCTGCGGGCCCGACATCGCCGACGAGGTCGTGAAGAGCGTGCAGCAGTACCTCGACGCAGGCTACGACCACCTCTACTTCCACCAGATCGGCGACGACCAAGCGGGGTTCGTGCGTCACTGGGAGACCGAGCTGCGCGACGCGTTGGCCGCGTGACGTCGTCGGACGTCACCTCACCCGTTCGGCGACGATCTGGTCGCGGACGCGGCGCCGCCGGATCTGGCCGGTGGCGTCGGTGCGGGGGAGAGCGTCGACCTGGACCACGACGCGCGGCTGCTTGGCGCGGATCAGCGTCGAGCCCACGTGGTCGCGCAACTCGTCGACCGTCGGCAAGGTCGCACCCGGCCGCACGACGATCGCGGCGCACACCATCTCCCCCCAGCGCTCGTCGGGGAGTCCGACCACTGCGACTTCGAGCACCGCCGGGTGCGTGCGGATCACCGTCTCCACCTCGATCGGCGCCACCCACTCGCCTCCGGAGCGGATCGACTCCGACCGGCGTCCGGTGATGGTGAGGAATCCCTCGTCGTCGCACGTGGCGAGGTCGCCGGTGTGGAACCAGCCTTCGTCGTCGATCGACTCGGCGGTGGCGTCGGGGCGGTCGAGGTACCCCGAGAATCGGGTGGGTCCCTGCAACCAGAGCTCGCCGTCGTCGCTGAGGCGCGCGGTCACCATCGGCGGTGGCTGCCCGACGCTTCCGGGGTGGTCGTAGAGGTCGGGGTCGAGCAGCGTCGCGCCGCGGCCGATCTCGGTGGAGCCGTACGCGATCGACGTCCAGGATCCCGGGAAGCGCGCCTTGATCGCCTCGATGAGCTCGAGGGTGACCAACGACGTGCCGGTCAACGCCTCGACCACGCTCGACGTGTCGTGACCCGTGGGCTCGTCGAGGATGCGCTGCCACACCGCGGGGATGCAGTACAGGGTGCTCGCACCGTGGCGCTCGACCACGCCGAGCAGCTCGTGGGGTTCTGCGCGTTCTACGAGGTGCACGGGTCGGTCGATCGACCACGCGGTCTCGATCGACGACCACCCGGACATGTGGAACAAGCCGAACATCACGACGTACCCGCGTTGGCGTGTCGCGCCGGTCTCGACGTCGCGCTGCACCGCCCGCAACCACGCCGCCCGGTGCGAGATCATGGCGCCCTTCGAGACACCGGTGGAGCCGCTGGTGAGGAAGATGTTGCTGACGTCCTCGGCGTCGCCGACCCGCGGTGGCGGCGTCGCTGCCGCCCCCGTGTGCCATCCCTCACCTGCCACGAGCACGGGGACATCGAGCGGACCGGCGACCGCGCGTGCGACTTCCTCGTAGTCGGGGTGGGCCACGACCAGTCGCGGCTTCAGCGTCTGGAGCGCGTCGGTCGCCTCCGACTCGCTGAAGTTCGGGTTGACGGGTGCCTGTGTCGCACCTGCCTTGCTGATCCCGTACGCGAGCTCGATCGCGTCGAGCGCGGTCGGTCCCCACCACACGACGCGGTCGCGCGGTGCGATGCCCTCCGCCAGCAAGCGGTGCGCGGCACGATTGGCACCCGCGTCGAGCTCGGCGAACGTGCGGATGTCGTCGCCGAGCGTCGCGCCGACGCGGTGGGGCCGCACCGCCGCGAGGCGGGCCAGGAGATCGTGGATGCGGACGTCCATCGCCGGGGGAGTCTCGGCGGATGCCCGCGTCCGGTCAAACCGACGGTGCAGGAGACGACGACTATCGTCGCGCCGCGTGGTGGACGAGGCTTCCTTGCTGGCCGACGTCGATCGCCTGCTCCACACCGTCGTCGCCACGTTGGGCGATCCGGTCATTGGAGCACTGGCTCCGCTCGCGGCTTCGGGATCGCGTCACCGCGCCCGCCTGGTGCTCGATCTGGCGCGCCACGGCGACCGCACGCTCGCCGTGCGGGGTGCCGCCGCGGTCGAGCTGTTGCACCTCGGAACGCTGGTGCACGACGACATCGTCGACGGCTCGCCCCTGCGCCGTCATTCGCCCACGCTGCACGTGGCACTCGGTCTCCCGGTGGCGCTCTGGACCGCCGACGCCCTCTATGTCGAGGCGTTGCACCTCGCCGACGGGGTGTCACCCGCCGGCGGGCTCGCGCTCGGAGACGCGCTGCGCCGCATCGCGGACAGCCAGGTCCTCGAAGCACTCGGCGCGACGACCGCGCGCTACTGGGACGTCGTCGACGGCAAGACGGTGTCGCTGTTCGAAGCCTCGTTCGCGCTCGCCGACGAGTCCGCCGCTGGCGCGTTGCCGGCTGCAGCGCGCGACGCGGTGCGCCGCTACGGACGTCTCTTCCAGTACGTCGACGATCTGCAGGACATGGGCGGCGAGCAGGACGCGCTCGGCAAGCCGACCGGGCTCGATGCTGACAACCGACTGCACACGCTGCCGGCGGCGGATCTGATCGTGTCGAAGGACGCGGTGCGCGAGCGGCTGCACGACCTCGCCGGTCGCGTGGTGCGCCTCGCGAGCAGCACCGAGTGGGCCGACTCGTTCACCTGGATGACCGATCGTCTGCTCGGCGCGGCCGAGCGCGCCCTCGACGGTGCGTCGGCATGACCGGCGACCGGCGACTCCCCGGGCACGTCGCCGTCATCATGGACGGCAACGGCCGTTGGGCCGAACGCCAGGGGCTCGCGCGCACCGAGGGGCACAGCCAGGGCGAGGAACGCCTCGCCGAGATCGTGCGCGCCGCCGACGGCCTCGGCATCGCGTGGCTCACTGCCTACGGGTTCTCCACCGAGAACTGGCGGCGCCCTCGGCTCGAGGTCGACTTCATCCTCGGGTTGCACAAGAAGATCTTCGGTCGCCGTCAGGAGATGCACGCGAACAACGTGAAGATCCGCTGGATGGGGCGCGACACCCGCGCCGGCTCGCGGATCCCCTCGGTCGTGCGCCGCGAGATCGAGAAGTCGACCCGCCTCACCGAGGACAACACCGGGCTCAACTTCACCGTGGCCTTCGACTACGGCGGGCGCCAGGAGCTGGTGGAGGCTGCACGCGCGCTCGCGGTGGCGCAGCCGGCGCGCATCGGCACCGCCACCGTCGGCGAGCACCTCTACGAGCCCGAGCTCCCCCCGGTCGACCTCATGATCCGCACGTCGGGCGAGGGTCGCATCTCCAACTTCCTCCTCTGGGAGGGCGTCGGCGCGCACCTGTACGTCACCTCGACCCTGTGGCCCGACTTCGACGCCGCCGAGCTCGACGGTGCCATCGACTGGTGGAGGGACCGAACTTCGTAATCCCGGCGAGGGCGGCCGGCACCACCGTTAGCGTTCAGGAATGCGCGTGCTGCGGGTACGGGGGTTCGCGCTGCTGCTGGTGGGGCAGGCGATCAGCGAAGCGGGCAACTGGATCGCGGTCATCGCCATCTGGGGCTTCGCGTCGTTCAAGTTCGACGTGGGTCCTGGTGACCTCGCGTTGCTCTTCGTGGTGTTGTCGGTGCCGGGCGCGCTGCTCGGTCCGCTGCTCGGCGTGCCCATCGACCGTCTCGGGCCGCGGCGCACTCTCGTACTGGCGAACGTGCTCGGCCTGCTCGACGCGCTGCTGCTCACGCAGGCCCACAGCTACACCGCGATCATCGTGCTGGCGCTGCCACTCGGACTCATCGAAGCGCTCGCGACCGCGTCGCTCGACGCGATCCCGCCGCGCATCGTGCCCGACGAGCAACTCGTGACCGCGAACGCGCTGCTCGGCGGCGCGCAGGACCTCGCCATCGTCGTGGGTCCGATCGCGGCCGCGTTGGTGAACTCACAGTGGGGACTCGAGGGCGCGTTCTTCGCCGACGCCGCGACCTTCCTGGTCGGCGCGCTGGTCGCGCTGCGCATACGGGTGGAGCCGGTGCCACGCGAACCGGAACCACACGCCACCTCCACCTGGCACGAGCTGCGCGAAGGCGTGCGGCTGGCACGTCGGACGGCAGGGTTGCGGTGGACGCTGACCGTCGCGAGCTGCGTGTACCTCCTCTGGGCGGTGTTCGGCGTCCTCGAACCGCTCTACGTGCGCGACGTGCTGGGCGCGTCCGATTCGACGTTCGCGCTGTTGCAGACCGTGTTCGGCGTGGGGCTGGTGCTCACCGGCCTGTCGCTCGCCGTCGTGGGGGATCGGGTCGCGCGGCCGCGCTACGCGGCGCTGGCCATGATCGTGTCGGGCGCGACGGCCGCGCTCTACCTCGGCACCGAGTCGGAGGTCGTTGCGTTCATCGGTGTGTTCCTGTGGGGCGTCGACACCGCATTCTTCTTCGTGCCCACCCGCACCTTGCTGCAGCGCTACGCGCCCACGGCCTTCCACGGGCGCGTGCTGTCGCTCAACCAGTCCTTGGAGCCGGCAGCGGGCATCGTGGCGACGCCGCTCGCCGCGGTCGCCTTGGCGGTCGTGAGCGTCCAGGCGCTCGGACTGGTGGCGGGTGCGCTCGCGGCCGCGGGTGGGGTCGTCATGCTGCTGCTCGCACGCGGCCTCGCCCTGCCCACCGCGTCGGATTACGACCCCACCGCCGGTTCCTCGCGCGACGCGGTCGCGCTCGGCGGCGCCGCCCCCGGCTGACCCGGGAAGCGGCGGACCGAGCCCCGGTAGGCTCCCGCGGCGTGGAGATCGGGGGAACGACTGCGGTGGTCACGGGAGGCGCGAGCGGCATCGGGCGCGCCACCGTGCTGGAGCTCGCGCGGCGCGGTGCCGACGTCGTGGTCGCCGACATCAACGAGGCGCGGCTCGACGAGACCGCAGCGGCGGTCGCGGAGCTCGGACGGCGATGCCTGCCGGTGCGGTGCGACGTGACGAGCGACGTCGAGGTCGACGCGCTGGCGAGCGCGGCGTTGACCGAGTTCGGCAGCGTCGAGGTTCTGATGAACAACGCGGGCATCGCCGTGCTCGGCCCCTCGTATCGAGTCGACATGGCCGACTGGGAGCGGATCCTGCAGGTCAACGTGCTCGGCCTCGTCCGCGGCGTGCGCGCGTTCGTGCCCGAGATGGTCGAGCGCGGGCACGGCTACGTCGTGAACACCGCGTCGATCGCAGGCATCTGGGCGTACTCCTGGGACTGCGCTCCCTACATCACGTCGAAGTTCGCGGCCTACGGCTACTCCGAGGCGCTGGCCCGATCGCTCCGGCCGCTCGGAATCGGCGTGTCGGTGCTGTGCCCCGGCCTCGTGCACACCAACCTCGCTGAGAACGCCCGCATCTCCGGCGTTCCCGATGAGCACGCCGGCTCATGGATCCACTTTCCACCCGAGATGGCTGCCGACGCCGTCGCCGCCGACGCGGTGGGTCCCATGGTGTGCGACGCGGTCGAAGCCGAGCGCTTCACCATCTTCACCAACGCCCGCGACGCCGCGCGCTACTCGACCTGGCGCACCGACATCGACGCCTCGCTCGCGGCCGCCATCGCCGCCGCGCCGACGCCGCCGCGGATCGTCTGATGTTCGGTCGGCAGCGGAGGCGAGACGCCGATCCCGGCGTCGGCGCCGATGATCACGCAGTTCCCGCCGCGCGCCTTCGCCGCGTAGACGGCGTCGTCGGCGGCGCGCACGAGCGCCGCGGGATCGGTGTCATCGCCGGCGAGTGAGGCGACGACACCGACGCTGGCAGTGACACCGACGGGTGGTTGTCCGATCTGGAGCTGTGCCACGGCGATGCGGCATCGATCCATCACGGTGGCGGCCTCCGTCGCGCCGAGGTCGGTGAGGAGGACGATGAACTCGTCACCGCCCTGGCGGCCCACCACGTCGTACTCGCGCGTCGCGGCGTCGAGCGCGCCACCGATCGCGATCAGCAACGCGTCTCCCGCCGCGTGTCCGTGCGTGTCGTTCACCAGCTTGAACCGATCGAGGTCGAGGACCGCGACGGCGAATCGCTCGCCGTTACGACGCGACTGCGCCACGAGGCGCCCCAGCGCGTCCTCCACCAGCCGACGGTTGCCGAGGCCGGTGAGGGGATCGGTGGCGGCGCGCGCCTGAGCCCGCGCGAGGGATCGGAGCGTGGCGAGCACCGGTGCCGCTCGCAGGATGCTGTCGTGCACGAGACGTTCAGTCGGCGCGCGCAGCTCGCGGGGCGTGCGCAGGATCACGGTGCCCACCCGCTCGCCTCCCGACACGACGGGCCGTCCCGCGGGGGACGGGTCGTCCGGCTCCGTGACCAACGCCATGCTGTCCGGCGCCACCTGCTCGAGATGGCGGGCGAGCATCGTGCGCGCCGAGTCCTCGGAGCGCACGGTCTGGAGCCGCTCGGCGAAGGCGAGTTGCCGGTCGCGCTCCTGCGTCCGGCGCTGTTCGGTGCGGACGAACAGCACCCAGTTGGCGATCGTGAAGAGCACGCAGATCGCCACGATGAACACGAGGCTGCGGATGCCCTCCGAGTCGCGTGCGTCGCGCTCGCTTCGGTCGAGGCTGCGCAACAGCGCGTCGTGCGCGGCGCGAATGCGCGCCACCATCGTGCCCCGCGCCGCCGCGTGGGCGGTCTCGGCGCCGGTGGAGGTCCCCGCGGAGATCGACACGACGTCGCTCGCGACGGCCGTGCCCCAGCCGTCGACGAGCGACAGCTCGTCGTCGAGGCGAGCGCGCAAGGGAGGTGTTGTCACCGCGGCCCGTGCCTGCTCGACGGCCTGCGCCAGCCGGGCGCGACTGGCCGTGTACGCGTCGAGCGAGGTTTCACTGCGCGCCGCGGTGTAGTCGCGTGCTGCGTTCTCGCCTTGTACCACCGCGTCGAACACCGCGCCCACCGACGCCGAGGTCGTCGAAGCTCGGTCGTCGCGCGTCCGTTGCGACGTGAACTGCAGCCACGACGCCGCGCCCACGACCGCAACGAAGGCGGCGAACAAGAGGATCCGGCCGACGCGCGCCATCTCCGTCCCCGTGCCGGCCGGACCCGCCTACCCCGTGAAACGCGGAGTGGCAGTGGTGGGGGTTGGCGGTGTCGCCGTCGGGGTGTCGGGCGTCGCCGTCGGCGTGCCCGTCGTGCGTGGCCGGGGTCGCTCGGTCCCGTCGGCGGATCGGTCGTCGTGGGCGGCGGCGGCTCGGTCAGGACGTCGGGTCCGGTGACCTGGCAGACCGACCGCGACACGTACACATCGCCCGAGGCGAGCAGCCCCGACAGGTGGACGTGGACGGCCGCGACCGTGATCGTGCTGATCGAGCCGACCACGTCGTTGCGTGTCTGCTCGTTCAGGGTGATCGAACCCACACCCGGCAGCGTCAACGTCGTGTTGGGCGCCGGGTTCGTGGCCAGGCTGGGAAGGCCGGTGACTACCGCATTGGTCAGTGTGGTCGACGCCGACGAACCGTCACCGTTCGAGGTGCAGGTGCTTGCGATGACGTCCGCCGTCAGCAGCCCCGCGAGCACGTTCACGTCGGCGACGCTCGCGCTCGACGTCGCGAAGCCGGCGTGACTGTTGAGGTTGCCGCCCTCGGTCGACGTGTTCAGCACCCCCGTCGACAGCACGCCGGGGAGGTTCACGGAGAGGAGGTTCGAGGTGAAGGGCCCACCCCCGGTCGACGGCAACGACACCGTCGGTGTCGCGGCCAGCGTCGTGGGTGGCAACCCCGACAGGGTGACGCTCACCTGGACACCGTCGGCACGACCGTCGACGGCAGTCACCTCCGCCACCGCCGGCGCGGCCGCGATGACCGTCGCGAGCGTGGCCGCGGCCAGCGCCGCGAGCACCACCCGCACGTGCCCCTTGCGCAGAACGTGCCGAGCCACGGTCTCCCTCTCACCTCGTCCGCCGGCCAGTTCCGGTTCGGCGAAGGATCTGGTGCTTCTGCCTGTCATGGTCTTGCTGGACCGACGAACGGGATGATCCCGAACACGACGAGCGACAGGAACGTCACCACCAGAGCGATCTCGATGAGCACGGCGCCGTGCTGCTCATCGTGCCCCTCACCCATCGCTCACCCCTGGAATCACTCGTCAGGGGCCATCGGCAGAATTCGGTCTCGAGCAGGAGTCGGTGTGACCGATGTCAACCATCTGTCTCGCCGATGTGCCGGAGGAATCAGGCCTCGGCCAGTTCGGCCAGCTTGGCCACGGTCGTCCAGTTGCGGGTGGTGGCCGGCACCTTCAGCTTCCGCTCGAACCACACGTTGTTGATCTTCGTGCGGCCGTAGCCGGTCGGGCAGCGCACGTACACCTCACGACCCACCACGCGGAATTCGTCGGGCGTGAACGCGTCCTCGTCGAGCTGGTGCACGAGTGACGAGCTGGGCGGTGTCGCGAGGAAGGTGACGTGGAGCGTCTTGTCGTCGGCGCGGTTGCGGCCCCCCCGGAACGGATTGCCGTCGAGGACGGCGCGCAGCTCACGAGGCGTGCGCACGAGCACGTCGACCTGGAGGCCGAGGTCGTCGGCGATCGCCGCACCGACCGCGTGCTCGACCGCGCCCGCGCTGCGCGTGCGGGCGCGCGACACGACGTTGCCACTCTGCACGTAGGTGACGACGTCGTCGTGACCGAGTCGCTCGTAGAGCGCGCGCAGATCGGACATCGCGAGCTTCCGCCCGCCGACGTTGACCGCGCGCAGCATGGAGACGTACAGGGGCACCGACGTAGGATCGTCGGCGCATGGGCGACACGCAACTCACGCGTCGTCCGGCGCGTGCGCTCGCCGCGGTCACGGCCGCGCTCCGAGGTGACGCGCACGCGCTCCCCGACGATCCCGAGCGCTGGACCACGTTCCTGGCGCTGGCCGCGGCGCACGATCTCCTTCCCGCGGTGTGGTCGGCGCAGTGCGGCGTCGCGCAGCTCACCATGACTTCGCGGCTGGCCGATCTTCTCGAACGGGAAGCGCCCCGCGAGCGGGTGGTGCCCGAAGTGGTGCTGTGGCGCGCCTACGACCGGAACGCGGCGCGGATCGCGCGCCTGCTCGATCACGGCGTCGGCATCCTCGAACACTTCGCGGCGGAGGACATCCGCGCGGTGCCGCTCAAGGGACTGCACTCGTTGCTCGCCGGCACCTGGTCCGATCCCGTCGCGCGCACGATGGCCGACCTCGACGTGCTGGTGGACGACGAACACGCGGCCCGTGCCTACGCGCTGCTGCGCGCCGCGGGATACGAGGAGCATCCCGAGCCGATCGGTGACCACGCCGACCATCACCTGCCGATGCTGTGCGCCGGCGACGTCACCGTCGAGCTGCACACCGAACCGCTCGTCAGCCGTTGGCGCTCGCTCGTGCCCGCCGCGCAGGTCCTCCGGCGCGCGATGTACCGGCCGACCCCGGGCGGGGTGCTGCTGCTCGCCGACGACACCGACACGTTCGTCCACCTCGTCGCGCACGCCCAGCTCCAGGAGGAGACGTACACCCTCCTCGGACTTCCCCTGCGGGCTCTCTACGAGACCTCGCGGCTCGAGGCGGGCACCATCGACTGGAAGGCGGCGCGTGCCCGGTTCGACCACGCCGGCGTCGGTCACGTGCTCGACGCCCACCTCGATGCCACCCGCCGGCTGTTCGGCGCCGGCGAACTTCCCGAACCGGCGGCGCCGGGTGCTCGCCGGGCCCACCGGCACACGCGCGTGTGCGAATTCGGGATCTCGGTTCCCGAGCTCGTGGCCGCCTGGACCTACGTGGTGCGGGTCCCGCGCTCCTTCACTCCCGACCGCATGCACCGCGAGTTCGGGGCGGGCGACGGGGCCACGTGGCTGTGGCGGGCGCGGGCTCGGCACGCCGCCCGCCGGGTGGCCGCGCGCCTCGGCCGTCACGGTCACCCCCGCGCGCAGTAGAACGTGAGCCGGAGCGCACAGGAGGCGACGATGATCCTCGAGGGCAAGACGGTGGTGGTCACGGGCGTGGGCCCCGGCCTGGGTGGCGAGGTGGCGAAGTTGGTGCTGCGAGACGGCGGCAACGCAGTGCTCGCGGCGCGTTCGGCCGACAAGCTGGCCGGGATCGCGGCCGAGCTCGATCCGAGCGGCGAGCGGGTTGCCCAGCTGCCCACCGACATCGGCGATGCGGAGCAGTGCCGCGCGCTCGCCACGCTCGCGACCGAACGGTTCGGCACGGTCGACGGCGTGGTGCAGGTCGCCGCCTACGACGGCTTGCTGGCCGGCCTCGAAGGCACCGGTGACGACGACTGGCACGCGGTGCTCGGCACCAACGTGGTCGGCACCATGCATGTCGTGTCGGCGATGGCCGAGGCGATGGGGGATCGGGGCGGGTCGATCGTCTTCATCGGTTCGCAGAGCTCGGTGCTGCCGCCGGTGATGGAGCAGCTCGCGTACGCGTCCTCGAAGGGCGCGCTGCACGCGGCGATGTTCCACCTGGCCAAATCACTCGGCCCGCGCAGGATCCGCGTCAACACCGTCGTGCCCACGTGGATGTGGGGGCCGCCGGTGCAGATGTACGTGCAGTGGCAGGTGGCCGACCGCGGGATCTCCGAGGAAGAGGTGGTGGGTGAGATCACCGCCAACATGCCGCTCGGCGAGATCCCGGCCGACGAGGACGTCGCCGAGTCGGCCGTCTTCCTCTGCTCCGACCGCGCCCGCATGATCACCGGCCAGACCCTCTACGTGAACTCGGGGGAGTACATGACGTGAGTCCGACGAGCCGGTACGACCACCTGCTGGCGCCCGGGCGCATCGGCGCGCTCGAGCTGCGCAACCGCGTGCTGATGGCGCCGATGGGCGAGGATCTCGGCGACCTCGACGGCATGGTGTCCGACGCGCAGCTCGCCTACCTCGAGGCCCGCGCTCGCGGCGGCCTGGCCATGGTGATGCTGGGCTCGGTGGCGGTGTCGTTCCCCGTGGGCTGCTCGAACGCGCGCCAGACGGCGATCTCCGACGACCGTCACCTCCCCGGTTGGCAGGAGGCGGCGCGGCGGGTGCACCGCCACGGTGCTGCGCTGGCGATGCAGCTCACGCAGACCGGTGCCAACAGCCTGCAGGACACCCTGGCGGGACGGCCGATGTGGGTGGCGTCGGAACCAGGGCCCCCCGGTCGCGACGACCTCTACGGGATGGTGACCGCGGCCGAGGGCGCGAAGATGATGGAGCCGTTCGTCGGCCCCGATTCGAAGCTCTTCTACAAGGTGCTGGATCACGACGACATCGCCGCCGTGATCGACGACTTCGCGTCGGCCGTGGTGCGCGCCCGGGCCGCAGGCGTCGACGGCTGCGAGCTCCACGCCGGCCACGGCTACCTGATCGACGGCTTCCTCTCGCCGGCCAAGAACCACCGCACCGACGAGTACGGCGGGTCGATCGAGGGTCGGGCCCGATTCCTCGTGCAGATCCTCCAGGAGATCCGGCGGCGGGTGGGTGACGACTTCGCGGTCTGGTGCCGGCTCAACTCCACGGAGAACCGCCCCGACGGCACCACCCTCGACGACTGCATCGCGGTGGCCCGCCTCGCGGTCGCGGCGGGCGCCGACGCGGTGCACGTGTCGGCGTACCACGATCCCGCGGTCGCCATCGGCCCGACCGAGTCGTACGCGCCGCACGTGCCCGGTCTGCTGATCGAGAACGCCCGCGCGGTGAAGGCTTCCGTCGACGCGCCGGTCATCGCGGTGGGTCGCATCACGTCCGAGGCCGCCGACCGAGCGATCGCCGACGGCGCGTTCGACTTCGTCTCGATGGCGCGGATGATCCTGGCCGAGCCCGAGCTGCCCAACCTCCTCGCGGCCGGGCACCCGGAGGAGATACGGCCGTGCGTGTACCACTACCGCTGCATCGGCAACATCTTCGTGCGCGGGCAGGTGCGCTGCGCGGCCAACGGATCGGTCGGCCGCGAAGACGAGCTGGTGATCGGCCAGGCCGCCGCGCCGCGGTCGGTCCTCGTCGTCGGCGGCGGCCCGGCCGGGATGGAGGCGGCGCGCGTCGCCGCCTTGCGCGGACATTCGGTCACGCTGGTCGACGCCGCGGCGCGCCTCGGCGGACGGTGGGTGTACGCGGCGGCGACGTCAGGCGTGAACGCCGAACTGCTGCGGTGGCTGGAACACCAGCTCGAACTGCGCGGCGTGACCGTGCGGCTCGACGAGCGCGTCGATGCCGACGCGGTCGTCGCGTCCGGCGCCGACTCGGTCGTGGTGGCGACCGGCGCGCGGTGGGGTCGGCCGGTGCTTCCCGGTGTCGGTCTCGGTCACGTGCACACCGTCGACGAGTTGGTGACCTGGTTGCTGGACGGTGACGCGGTGGGTGAAGACGTCGTGGTGATCGGCGGTGACCTCCCCGGGCTGGGCATCGCCGAACGCGCCGCCGAGGACGGCGCGCGCGTCACCGTGCTCGAAGCGTCTGACGTGTTCGGCTTGCACCTCGGGCTCCCCGGGCGTTGGCGCCGCGTGCACGACCTGCGCGCCTCCGGCATCACGCTCGCCGGTGGTGCCGACGTCCTCGAGATCACCTCCGACGTCGTGCGCTGGCGTGACCTCGACGGCGAGCACGAGACACCGGCGGCGTCGGTGTTCGTCACCTCCGACGCGGAGCCGGACACGACGTTGGCCGACGATCTGCGCTCGCGTGGCGTCGAGGTGGCCGTGGTCGGCGACGCGGCGGCCGGTGCCGGCCTGCTGGAGCACGCCATGCGCACCGCGTTGGAGACCGCCGTCCGGTTGTAGCGGCGGCGCCTACGCTCGACCCATGGCCTACGACGAGGAACTGGCCGATCGGATCCGGGAGCTCGTGGCCGGCGAGCGCGGCGTCACCGAGCGGCGGATGTTCGGCGGCCTCGCGTTCCTCGTGCACGGCAACATGGCGGTGGCGGCCAGCGGTCAGGGCGGCCTGCTGGCCCGGGTCGACCCCGCGCAGACCGATCGTCTCGTCCGCGGCGCCCACGTCGAGACGGCCGTGATGCGGGGCCGGCCGATGGACGGTTGGCTCCGGGTCGACCTCGCCGGCCTCCGCACCACCCGGCAGCTGCGCACGTGGGTGGAGCGCTGCGTCGGGTACGCCCGTTCGTTGCCGAAGAAGCGCTGACGCCCGCCCGCGTACGATGCCCGGCCATGGAGATGGGGCGGAGGCGTGGCCGGCGCGAGTCGAGCGCCTGCGGGCCGGGTATCCCGGCCCGCAGCGAGCGAGCCGTCGTGATGGCCGGGACCCCGGAGCGGAATCGACCGTGGTGATGGGCCTCCGTGGGGACGCGTGCATCGTCGGGATCGCCGAGCGGCCGGCGGAGCGGAAGTTCACCGGCACACCCACGCTCACGCTCGAGCAGTGGGCGGGACTGGCGGCCGACGCGCTGGTCGACGCCGGCATCGCACCGGCCGACGTCGATGGGATCGTGTGCGCGGGTGACGTCGCCGAGACCTCGCTCTTCCTTCCGGCCACCGTCGCCGAGTACTGCGGCTGGTCGGTCAACTTCGCCGAACGCATCGACCTCGGCGGTGCCACTGCGGTCGGCATGGTGTGGCGCGCCGCCGCCGCGGTGGAGCTCGGGCTCTGCGAAGTGGTGGTCTGCGCGACGACCGGACAGCCGCGCCCGCCGTCGCCGGTGCCGCGCGGCCTGAGCGCGCGCGCCGTGTTCGGCGCGTCGAGCATGGAGTGGGGTTCACCGCAGGCCGAGTTCGACGTGCCCTACGGCAACGTCGCGCAGAACTGCGGCTACGCCATGTACGCGCAGCGCTACCACGACCTGTACGGCTGGGACGAGCGGGGCCGGGCCAAGATCGCAGCCGACCAGCGGGTCAGCGCCTGCGCCAACCCGCTCGCCGTCTTCCAGGGGCAACCGATCACCGTCGACGACGTCCTCACCTCGCGCGTGATCTCGGCACCGCTCCACCTCCTCGAGATCGTGATGCCGTGCACCGGTGGCGCGGCGTTCGTGGTGACGACCGCGGAACGTGCGCGCGACGTCGCGCACCGTCCCGTCGCAGTCGCAGGGTTCGGGGAGCGGCTCACCCACAAGACGCCGACCTACGCTGCCGAGATGCCGCGCACGCCGGTGCGCGACGCGGCAGCGCGCGCGTTCGGGATGGCCGGCATCGCGCCGTCGGACGTCGACATGGTGCAGCTGTACGACTGCTACACCATCACCGCGCTGCTCACGATCGAGGACTCCGGGTTCTGCGGACCGGGCGAGGGCATGGCCTTCGTGACCGACCACGACCTGTCGTACCGGGGTGACTTCCCGTGCAACACGCACGGTGGCCAGCTGGGCATGGGCCAGACCGGGCTCAGCGGCGGCACGTCGCACGTGATCGAGGGCGTGCGCCAGGTGCAGGGCCGGGCCGGGGAGCGCCAGCTGTCGCGCCACGACGTCGCCTACGTCACCGGCACCGGCGGCGTGATGAGCGAGCAGACCGCGGTCGTGCTCACCGGGGTGTGACCGGTGGAGAAGCCGCGTCCGCTGCCGACGCCGGTGTCGCAGCCGTTCTGGGACGCGTTGCGCGAGGAGCGCGTCGAGCTCCAGCACTGCGACGACTGCGGCCGCTGGGTCTACTACCCGCGTTCCCGGTGCCCGTCCTGCTTGTCGGAGCGCCTCACGTGGACCCCGGTCGACGGGCGGGGCACCGTCTACACGTTCACCGTCGCCGAGCAGCCGACCGCGCCGCCGTTCGCCGACGAGGTGCCGCAACTGCTCGCGATCGTGGAGCTCACCCAGGGCGTCCGCGTGTCGACGACGCTGGTCGACGCCGACCCCGCCGCGCTCGCCGTCGGTACCGCGGTGACACCGGTGTTCGACCACGGCGACGACGGCATCACGCTGCTGCGCTTCCGTCCCTCGTCGGCAACCGGCGTCGAAGGAGCGGCAGAGTTCACCGTACCGCTTTGACGCCGGAACGATTCGGTGGGGATGATCCCGGCATGGGATACCTCGAAGACCGAGCAGGACTGCAGGGCAAGGTGGCGCTCGTCGCCGGCGGCGGTGGCGGCCTCGGCCGCGCGGTTGCCGTCGACTACGCCAAAGCGGGCATGCACCTCGTGCTCCTCGACAAGAACGAGGAGCTGCTGGAGAGCACGGTCGCCGACGTCGAAGGTCGAAGGGGAGGAGCCGCTCGCCGCGCTCGTCGACGTGCGCGACGCGGACGCGGTCACCAAGACCTTCGACGACGCGCTGGCGCGCTTCGGGAAGATCGACACGCTGGTGAACGTCGCCGGTGGCACGTTCAAGGCCGACTTCGTCGACACCAACGCGCGGGGTGGGACGCGGTCATCCGCATGAACTTCGGGTGGCTGTTGCACAGCACACACCTCGCCGCCACTCAGATGCGCAAGCAGGGTCACGGCGGCAGCATCATCAGCATCACGTCGATCGAGGGTCACCGGGCTGCGCCCGGCTACGCGGTGTACGCGGGCATGAAGGGTGCGGTCACCAACTTCTCGCGCACGCTCGCACTCGAGCTCGCACCCGACCGCATCCGCGTGAACACCATCGCGCCCGACCAGACCCCCACCGAGGGCATGCCCATGGGCGACGACCAACGGGTCATCACCGCCGGGATCCCGATGGGCCGGCAGGGCACGTACGAAGACATCGGCGGGTGCGCGCTCTTCCTCGCGTCGGACCTCTCGGAGTACATCACCGGCACCACGCTGCACCCCGACGGGGGTGCGTGGGCCTCGGCCGGATGGTGGAACTGGCCCGAGCTCGGATACGTCAACAACCCGCCGCTCACCGGCCTCGACAGCTACTGATGACGCCGCTGGCACGGGCCGAGGCGCTCGCCGACCTGATCGGCGCGGAGGCCGCGCGATCCGAGGCCGACGCCACGCTGTCGCCGCTCGTGGTGGAGGCCTTCCACGAGTCCGGGCTGTTCGGGCTCATGGTCCCGAAGGAGCTGGGCGGCGAGGAGGCCGACCTGCCGACCGTCGTCGCGGTCTACGAGGAGGTGTGTCGGGCCGACGGCTCCGCGGGATGGACGCTCTTGGCCAACGCCACCACGTCGGCGTTCGCCGGCGCGTACACGGGCCCGGCCGCGGTGGCGGCGATGTTCGGCGGGGAGCGCGTCCCGGTCGCGGCCGGCCAGTTCTCGCCGCGCGGCACCGCGGTCCGCACCGGTGATCATGCTGGCGACGGCTACGTGGTGTCGGGCCGGTACAGCTTCGGCAGCGGGAGCGCGCACTCGCCGTGGATCGGCGGCGGCGCATTCGAGCTCCGCGACGGCGAGTTCGTGCCGGGGCCGTCGGGCCTGCCGACCATCCGCGCGTTCTTCGTGCCGCGCGAGCGCGTGCAGTTCCTCGGCAACTGGGACGTCATGGGCCTCGCCGGCACCGGCAGCTACGACTACGAGGTGCCCGAGCAGACCATCGGCGAGGACTTCACCTTCGACCTGATCCAGGCGCCACCGCGGCGAGGGGGTCCGGTGTACCGGCTCGGTGTGCTGGGGCTCACCGCCGCGGGTCACGCCGCGTTCGCACTGGGGGTGGGGCGCCGGGGGATGGAGGAGCTCACCCGCATCGTGCAGACCAAGCACCGACTCGGCGCGGAGGCGTTGCGCGACCAGCAGCTCTTCCGACACGACTACGCGATGCACGACGCCGCGATGCACGCGGCGCGCACGTTCGTGTTCGAGTCGTTCGCGGTTGTGCAGGACGTGCTCGACGCCGGCGACGACCCGACGCCGGTGCAGCGGCAGCGTCTCCGGCAGGCGACGACCTACGCGACGCGTGTGGCCACCGACGCGGTGCGGTTCGCGTACACCGCCGCCGGTACCGACGCGCTGCGTCCGAGCGTGTTGCAGCGGTGCTTCCGCGACCTGCACGCGGCGACGCAGCATCTGGTCGTCGACAACAACACGCTCACCGAGACCACGCGGGTGCTGCTCGGGTTGGAGGTCTGAAGTGGACGAGTTCGACGGCCGCGTCGCGGTGGTCACCGGAGCGGCGAGCGGCATCGGTCGCAGCCTCTCCGGGCGGTTGGCGGTCGAGGGCATGCACGTCGTGCTGGCCGACGTGGAGGAGGGCGCGTTGCATGACGCAGTGGCGGGCATCGGTGGCGACGCCGTGGCGTTCACCACCGACGTGACGTCGGCCGGGGCGGTCGACGAGCTCGCCGAGTTCGCCTACGACACGTTCGGCGCGGTGCACGTGCTCTGCAACAACGCGGGCGTGTTCCAGGGCGGCTTGATGTGGGAGTGCAGCGACGCCGACTTCGAGTGGACGTTCGGTGTGAACGTGATGGGCATCGTGCATGGCGTGCGCGCCTTCGTGCCGCGGATGCTCCTGGCGGGAACCGACGGTCACGTCGTGAACACGGTGTCGATGGCCGGTCTCGTGTCGACACCGTTCAGCGGTCCGTACGACGTCTCCAAGTTCGCGGCCATGGCCGCCACCGAGTGCCTCGCCCACGACCTGGCGTCGGTGGGCGCGCCGATCAAGGTGTCGGCGGTCGTCCCGGGGTTGGTCGACACCGGGATCGCCCGTTCGCGCCGCAATCGGCCTGCCGCGTTCGACTCGCCGCAGAGCGAGGGCGGGGCGTTCGTCGAGCAGGCGCTGAGCGACGGTATCGCCGGCAGCATGTCGCCCGCCGCGGTCGCCGACCTGGTGGTGGAGGCGATCCGCGAGGAGCGCTTCCTGGTGCCGACCCGGCCGAGCTACGCGCGCCAGCTCGAGGAGCGCACCGACGACCTCGCCGCCAAGAAGCTGCCGCGCAGCCCGACCTTCGATTGACGGCTGGGTCCACCCGCCCGGGCGAGGATCCGGCTTCGCCGGGCCTCGCCCGCCAGGACGGAGTGAGCGGAGGCGAGCGACGGGGGCAAGGCGGCTACAGGACGGCGAGCGGGTTCACCGGGGAACCGGTGCCGCGCGGGATCACCAGAGGAGCGACCACGAACTGGAACGCCCAGCGGTTCGCGGCCGCGCACGCATCGGCGAGGGCCTCGAAGTCGGCGTTGTCGAGGATGGGCATGCCCATGTAGGGCAGGAGGATGTGGTGCACGTGCAGCGCCATCGGCAGGCCGCGCGGGTTGGGGATGCCCTGGTCGTCGCTGGGTGCGTCCTGCATGTCCCACACGAGCATCGAGGCTTCAGTGTCGTGGAGGAACTCCACGCACGACGCGTGGACCCCGGCCTTGCCGCCGAAGCTCGGGCGCTCGCCGATCGCCACGTAGAGGGGCCCGTGCCCGCTGCGGATGAGCACCGCGTCGCCCGACCGCGGAGTGACACCCTGCGCGGCAGCCGCGTCGGCCAGCTCCCAGCCGTGCACCGGCGCACCGGGCGTGACGTACTCGGTGCCGCGCAGGCGCGGGATGTCGTAGAGCACGCCGCGGGTGACGATGCCGTCGCGCCAGAAGTCGACGGTGCCGCGGTGCGCGGTGGGCATGCCGTACTCGTCGAGCCGCTGCCCGTTCCACGTGTCGGCGCCTTCCGCCACCGGAAGATGACAGAGCGCGTCGAGGTGCGTCTCGGTGAAGCCGTGGATGAACAGCGACAGATGGTCGCACATCGCGCCCGAGTCCTGCATCGCCACCATGTGGCGAGCCGGGTACGGGTTCGCCGGTCCGGGCTTGGTGTCGATCGAGCGCGCACACGAGACGGCGCGACCGTCCTCCACGAGCGCAGCTGCCGCCCGTCGCACCTCGTGGGTCACGAAGTTGAGGGTGCCGAGGTCGTCGTCGTCACCCCAGCGACCCCAGTTGCAGTACTCGGTGCGCCAGCGGTCGTACTCGTCGGCGGTGGGTGGCGTGCGGTCCTGGATGCCCATGCGCACACCGTAACTCCGCGGCTACCGTCGCCGCGCGTGACGCAGCCGCACGTCCAGCAGGGCGGTGCCGGGTTCGACCCGTTCTCCGTCGCGGTGATGACCGACCCGTATCCCGTGTACCGCGAGCTGCGCGCCACGCACCGCGTCGCGGCGCTCCCGCAGTACGACGCCTTCGCGCTCACGCGCTTCGACGACGTCTGGCGCGTGCTCACCGACCGCGACCACTTCTCCATCTTCGAGGGCCCGGTCTTCCACCGCGAGGCGCTGCTGCGTCATCACGCGGGACCGCCGGACACGAGCGTCGGCCACCCGGTGCCCACGTTCTCGATGCTCGATCCACCTGTCCACACCCAGCTGCGGCAAGCGCTGCTCGGCCCCTTCCGGCCGCGGGCAGTCACGCCGATGGAAGACACCGTGCGCGGGTTCGCACGCGCGCAGCTCGATCGAATCGCGACGCGCGACGAGTTCGACGTGCATCACGACTACGCAGCGCCGGTAGCGGCGCAGGTCGCCGCCTTGCAGCTCGGCTTCCCGGTCGAGGACGCCGAGCTTCTCGTCGGCTGGGTGAACACGTTCGTGGCGCGGGAACCCGACCTCGCGGGCATCAGCGCCGCGGGCCAGGCCGCGCACGCCGAGCTGCACGCGTACCTGGTCGATCTCGTCGCCGAACGCCGCGCCACGCACGGCGATGGCCCGCGCGATCTGATCGACGAGCTGTGCGACTACGACGGTCCGCACGGAGCGCTCGACGACTCCGAGATCGCGGTGCAGCTCTCGACCCTGTTCATCGGCGGATCGGAGACGCTGCCGAAGACCGTCGCGGGCGGGTGCTACGAGTTGTGGCGCGCACCCGAGCAGCGCGCCGCGCTGGTCGCGCACGCCGACGGCTTCGCGCGCGGGTTCGAGGAGATGCTGCGGCACCAGCTGCCGTTGCAGTTCGTCGGCCGCACGTTGCTGGTCGACACCGACGTGGCCGGGGTCGCGATGCGCGCCGGGCAGCGTGTCGTCCTGTTGCTCATCTGCGCCAACCGCGACGAGCAGGAGTTCACCGATCCCGAGCGGTTCGACGCGACGCGCGCGATGGACCGTCACCTCGGCTTCGGCCACGGCGTGCACGTGTGCATCGGCGCTCACGTGGCGCGGCTGGAGGGCACGGTGTTGGTGCAGGAGCTGCTGGCTCGCTTCCCCCAGTACGAGGTGGTGGAGGACGGACTCGAGCGGGAGGCGTCGGAGTTCCACGTGGGGTGGGCTCGGATGCCGGTCCGGCCGGGATGCGCGTGAGGCGACCGGGGCGTACCGTGATCGCATGACGCAGCTCATCATCGACGCCGACACCCACCTGACCGAGCCGCGCGACGTGTGGACCACCCGAGTGCCGCGGAAATGGCTCGACGAGGTGCCCCACGTGGAGCGCAACGACGAGGGCCGCGACGTGTGGGTGCTCGACGGCACCCCGTTCAGCAGCCCGGGGCTCACCGCGGTCGCGGGCTGGCCCGAGCCCTTCCCGGCCGGGCCGAAGACCTATGAGGAATGCCCGCGCGCCGCCTACGACGCCGACGCGCGCCTCGCCTACATGGACGAAGTGGGCATCTGGGCGCAGGTGCTCTACCCCAACGTCGCCGGGTTCGGCAGCCAGCGCTTCCTCTCGATCCGCGACGACGAGCTCAAGCTCGTGTGCGTGCGCGCCTACAACGACTTCCTGCGCGACTGGGCGTCGGCCGACGCGCGTCGACTCCTCACCATCATGTCGTTGCCGTTCTGGGACATCGACGAGACGGTGAAGGAGATCACCCGCAACCTCGACGCCGGCCACCGCGGGATCCTGTTCACCGGCGAGCCGCAGCGTTACGGCTTGCCCTACCTCGGCGAGGAGCACTGGGATCCGCTCTGGTCGATCGCGCAGGACGCGGCCCTACCGATCCACTTCCACATCGGTAGTGGCGACACCACCTCGTCGTTCGGGCCCGAACGCATCTCGCGCTACGGCACCGCGGCGACGTACGCGTACACGTCGTGCGAGATGTTCCTGAAGAACGGGTTGCAGTGCGTCGACCTCATCACCAGCGGCGTGCTGCCACGCTTCCCCGAATTGAAGTTCGTGTCGGTGGAGAGCGGGATCGGCTGGGTGCCCTTCGTGCTCGAGGCTGCTGATCACAGCTACCTCGAAGGACGGCCCGCGCGGGTGAGCGAGTGGGAGCTCCTGCCGTCGGAGTACTTCGCCCGGCAGGTGTACACCACCTACTGGTTCGAGTCGGTGGCGCCGACCAAGCTGCTCGGCGACATCCCCGTCGACCGCATCATGTTCGAGACCGACTTCCCGCACCCGACCTGCCTCTACGGCAACGTGCAGGAGAAGATCGAGGCCAGCCTGGCCGGGGCCACCGAGCACCAGCGGCGCCGCATCCTGTGGGAGAACGCGGCCGAGCTCTACTCCGTGGAGGCGCCCGCGCCGAGCGTCCCGTGACTCGCACCACGAGCCGCCGATCTTCACATTCCCGACATGCGAAGGAAGCGCGCGCGACGCGAACGCTTCGTAGCGTCCGGGGCGCGTCCCGTGCGGACGCCTTCGTGAACTGGGAGACGCGTCACTCCGACGTGTACCGGGGCGGTGAGCACAAGGTCGACTTCCTGCCCAAGGTCCGCATCGAGGTGCTGGCCACCGACAACCAGGCCGAGCAGGTCGCCGACACGATCGTCGAGCGCGCCCGCACCAGCGAGATCGGTGACGACGCGCTCTGAGCTCGTCGACGTGATCCGGCACGACGCGGGTGCGTCTAGATTGACGCCGAGTCGGGGCAGGACACGAGGAGAACGAGATGACCAGGGCAGTCGGGCGTCACACCGGCACGATCGGGGGGATCGTCGCCCTGACGGCCGTCGTGTTCACCGGGCTCGCGGGATCGGCGGGCGCGGCCACCACGAATCCGTGCAAGATCCTCAAGAAGTCGGAGATCGTGGGCGCGTTCGGTGGCACCTCCAGCACCGGGAAGAAGGGCCTCACGACGCCGGTGAGCACGCAGTGCGAGTACCAGGTGTCGGCCGCCGGCGACCGCCCCGACGGTACGGTGATCGTGCACGTGACGACCACCGGAGGGAAGGCCGCCTACACCGGGCTGAAGAAGACGTCCCTCTACGTCCCGATCGAGGGCGTGCCCAACAGCCTCTGGGCCGACAAGCCGCACGTCGTCGACATCCTGAAGGGCAACACGTTGCTCGCGGTGCAGGGCAACTTCCTCATCAGCGACCCGTTGCCCATCCACTTCTACGACGCGAAGACGCAGCTCACCGGCCTCGCGCAAGCTGCCGCCAAGCGGGTCTGACCGGGGGCCGCGATGGAGTTCGACCCGTTCGACTACGGATTCCATCGTGACCCGTACCCCACGTACGCATGGCTGCGCGACGAGGCGCCGCTGTACCACAACGAGCGCATGGAATTCTGGGCGTTGTCGCGCTTCGACGACGTGTTGAACGGCTTGCACGATCCCGCGACCTACACCTCGACCGGCGGCGTGGCGATCGAGCACACCGACGCCGCGTTGAAGTCGATGATCGAGCTCGACCCGCCCGACCACACTGCGATGCGAAAGCTGATCGCGCGCCGCTTCACGCCCCGGCGCATCGCCGAGCTCGAACCGCGTGTGCGCGAATGGACCAACGCGCTCCTCGACCGCCTCGAAGGTCGCGACGAGTTCGACGTGGTGCGCGAGTTCACCGCGCTCCTGCCGACGACGGTGGTGGGCACGATGCTCGGCATCCCGGCCGACCGTCACGACGAAGCCCGCCAATGGACCGACGACCTCCTCACTCGCGAGCCGGGTAATCCGGTACCGCCACCCGCCGCCGCCGAAGGCGCGATGCAGATGGCCACACTCGCGTCTCAACTCGCGGTCGCGCGGCGCGAGCGCCCCGCCGACGACATCCTCAGCACCCTGGTGGAGGCGGAGATCGAAGGCGCGCCGCTGACCGACGAGCAGGTGATCGGCTTCTGCCTGCTCCTCATCGCGGGTGGTCACGAGACCACGTCGAAGCTCATCGCCAACGGCGTGCGCCTCTTCGCCCGCCACCCCGACCAGCGCGACGCGGTGATCGCCGCCCCCGAGCTCATGGCCGGGGCGGTGGAAGAGCTCCTGCGCTACACCAGCCCGACGCAGTACATGGCTCGCACCACCACCCGACCGGTGGCGCTGCACGACGTCGAGATGCCGGCCGGCGCCAAGGTGGTGCTGCTGCTCGGCTCGGGCAACCGCGACCCGCGCGAATTCGACCGGCCCGACGAGTTCGACATCATGCGCACCAACCCGCGCATCCTCGCGTTCGGTCACGGCGCGCACGTCTGCCTCGGCGCGGCGGTGGCGAGGCTCGAGGCGCGCGTCGCGCTGGAGGAGTTCCTCGCGCGCTACCCGCGGTACGCGGTCGACGAGGACCTGGTCGAGTTCCTCCACTCGGGCAACGTGCAGGGTCCCACCCGCGTGCCCGTCGCGGTGTGAGTGGGGCCGATGGCTGATCCCCTCCAGCTGCTCCTCGATCGTCGGGCGGTCGCCGATGTGGTGCTGCGCTACTGCCGCGGGATCGACCGCCTCGACCTCGAGCTCGTGCGCGCCTGCTACCACCCCGACGCCACCGACGAGCACGGCACGTTCATCGGCACGCGTGACGAATACGTCGAATGGGTCGCCGGCGTGCTCGAGCGCTTCACGGGCACGATGCACGTCGTGGCCAACCAACTGATCGAGGTCGACGGAGAGCGCGCCCACTCGGAGACCTATGGCGTCGCGTACCACTGGGGCGAACCGCTCGACGACCACCGCCGCAACTTCATCACCGGCTTCCGCTACGTCGATCGGTTCGAGCGGCGCGACGGCGACTGGCGCATCGCTCGCCGCGTCGCCGTGCGCGAATGGACGCACGTCGTACCCGCCGCGCAGCATTGGGTGATCCCGCCCGATCGCGACGGTCGGCGGGGCCGCCGGGATCGCGACGACGCGGTGTACGAGTGAACGACTTCGGCGCGCTCGACGGCGCGGCCATCGTGACCGGCGGGAGCGGTGGGCTCGGGGCCGCGGTGTGCCGGCTCCTGGCCGAACGGGGGAGCGACGTCGCGGTGTTCTACCGCAGCAATGCCGACGCCGCGCGCGCCGTCGAGCGTGATGTGATCGCACACGGTCGGCGCGCGGTCATCGTTCCTGTCGACCTGCTCGACGCGTCTGCCACTGCCCTCGAAGTCGACCGACGTGGCCGGCGAACTCGGCGGGGTGCACACGCTCGTGCACGCGTCGGGCCCGATCGTCCACCAGCTCCACATCAGCAAGGTGGAGCCGGCCGCATTCCGCGAGCACCTCGAGCAGGAGGTGATGGCGTTCTACGACGTCGCCCACGCGGCGCTGCCGCACCTGCGGACCGCGCGCGGGAGCATCGTCGCGGTCACCAGCGCGGGCGCGCGCCGACACCCGGCGCGCGACGCGCTGTCGGTAGGGCCCAAGGGGACCATCGAGGCGCTGGTGCGGGCGCTGGCGGTGGAGGAGGGACGCTTCGGCGTGCGCGCCAACTGCGTCGGGCCGGGCATGCTCACCGACGGCATGGCCGTGCGGCTGCGCGAGTCGGGCGATCTCGACGACGCCGCACTCGAAGCGGCCCGGGCCAACATCCCGATGCGCACCTTCGGCACCGCTGCCGACCTCGCCGAAGCGGTGTGCTTCCTCGCCTCGCCGCGGGCGGGCTACATCAGCGGGCAGTTCCTCGACGTCGACGGCGGCTACGGAGTCTGAGCAGTTCGTCCTGATCGTGAAGGTCAGTCGTCCTTGAGGGCGACCGCGTTCGGGGTGACGTTCATCTTGGGCTCGTACTCGGCCACCTCGATGTCGCGAGCGCTCCGGTCGAACTGCGCGCGCAGCTCGGTGCGGCACGCCTGGCACAGACCGTAGAAGCGCATCGGCTCCTCGCGGTGGCAGCGCATGCACTCCATGGTCTCCGGTGTGAGGTCGACGACGTCCACAGTGCGGCTCTCGCTCTCAGTTCGGGTCGAGGCGGTCGGGGTGGGAGAGCATGCCGCGCCACCGGCGCCGAGTGGCGGACCCGGCCGGCTTGACTCCCTAACGTGGCGGCGTGCAGCACGACGACACGCGGGCGGGACTGGTGCGCGACTACCTCGCCGCGGTGGAGCCGCACGACCGGGGGGTGCTGACCCAAGACGCCGCCGCGGCTGCCGTCGACGCCGTCCTGGCGCTCGGTCGCGATCGGCAGCCCGGCCAGCGCGTCGTGCGCGTGGGCAACCCGACGCGCGCGGTCGACGGCTGGGAGTCGCCGCACACGGCAGTGGACGTCGTGAGCGACGACGTGCCGTTCCTGGTCGACAGCGTGAGCGCGGCCCTGGCGCGCCGCGGGTACGACTTCCACCTCATCTTCCGACCGGTCCTCGACGTGGCCGCGGTTGGCCGCACGTCGCACCTCCACCTCGAGATCGACCGCGAGACCGATCCCGGCGTGCTCGCCGCGTTGCGCGACGACATCGAGAGTGTGGTCGACGACGTGCTCGCCGCGGTGCACGACTGGACGCCCATGCGCGCGCGGGTGACCGACTTCGCGGCCGCGCTCCGCGCGTCGCCCCCCGACGGGGTGACGCACGAGGAGACCGGCGAGGTGGCGGCCTACCTCGACTGGCTGGTGGACGATCACTTCACCTTCGTCGGCGCGGTGGGCATCGATGGACATGGTGACCTCGCGCCCGGCTCCGAGATGGGGGTGGCGCGGCGGCGCGCGCTCTTCGACCTCGCCGACGCCGATCCCGTACCGAGCGGCCTGCTCACGCTCACGCGGGCGCGGGCGCGCTCGACCGTGCACCGCGACGTGCCCCTCGACTCGGTCACCGTGCGTCGCCTCCGACGCCGACCGCACGACCGACGGCGAGGTGCGGCTCCTCGGCCTGTACACCGCCAACGTCTTCAGCGACAGCGTCGAGCACGTCCCCATCGTCCGCCAGAAGGTGGCGCGTGTGCTGGCGGAGTCGGGGTTCTCGCCGGAGGGCCACGACGGCCGTTCGCTCGAGCAGGTGCTCGCGACCTACCCGCGGGAGGAGCTGTTCCGGCTCGCCGCCGACGAGCTCGCCGCGCTGACGATGGCGATCGTCGGCATGGGGCTGCGGCGTCGTGTCAGGCTCTTCGTCAGTCGCGACCGCGTCGGATGCTTCGTCTCGTGCCTCGTGTACCTGCCGCGCGATCGGTACACCACGCCGGTCCGCCGGCGGGTGATCAAGACGCTGCAGCATGCGTACGGGGGTGACGAGGCCGACTTCACCGTGCTCGTCACCGAGGACGTGATGGCGCGCCTGCACGTCGTCGTGGACACACCTGAGGGTGTCCCCGACGTCGACGCGGTCGCGCTCGAAGCCGATCTCGCTGCGCTCGTGCGGGAGTGGATCGACGACCTGCACGACGCGTTCGTCGACTTGTTGGGCGAGGAAGCCGGCGTCGACAAGTACCGCGCGTGGCGAGACGCGTTTCCGCCCGCGTACCAGTCGGAGGTCGACGCGAAGGTGGCCGTCATCGACGTGGGCGTGCTGGAGCAGCTGGATCCCGCCGGCGACCTCGAGCTCCGGCTCGAGCCACCCGGTGTGGAGGCGGTCGCGCACATCAAGCTGTACCGCGCCGGCGGCGCGCTCGTGTTGTCCGACGTGATGCCGCTGCTGGAACACCTCGGCGTCACGGTCGTCGACGAACATCCCTACGAGATCGCGGCGCCCGACGGCAGGTCACGCTGGATCTATTCGTTCGGTGTGGTCGCGGCGCTGGGCGATCCGCTGGCCGACCCGGCCACGCAGTCGCGCGTCGCCGACGTGTTCCTGGGGGTGTGGGCAGGGACGATCGAGAACGACGGACTCAATCGGCTCGTGTTGCACGCGGGTCTCGAGGCCCGCGACGTGGTGATCGTGCGGGCGCTGTGCCAGTACCTGCGCCAGGCCGGGGTGCGCTTCACCGACGCCTACCTCGCCGACACGCTCGCGGGCAACGTCGACGCGGTGCGGCTGCTCGTCACGCTCTTCCATCAGCGGCTCGACCCCGCCCGCCCGCGCGACGCCGGGACCGAGGCGCGGCTCGACGAGGAGCTCGGCCGCACCATTGACGCGGTCGCGAGCCTCGACGCCGATCGCATCCTGCGTGCCCTGTGGCAGCTGGTGCGGGCGACGGTGCGCACCAACGCGCACCTCGGCGAGGCGCACGTCGCCTGCAAGTTCGACCCCGAGGCCCTCGACTTCCTGCCGAAGCCCACGCCACACCACGAGATCTGGGTCGCGTCCCCGTCGGTCGAAGGAGTGCACCTGCGCGCCGGCGACATCGCGCGCGGCGGCATCCGCTGGTCGGACCGGCGGGAGGACTTCCGCACCGAGATCCTCGGTCTCATGAAGGCGCAGACGGTCAAGAACGCGGTGATCGTGCCGGTGGGGGCCAAGGGCGGGTTCGTGGTGAAACGGGGGGACCCGAAGCCCGCGTACGAGACGTTCATCGGCGGCCTGCTCGAGCTCACCGACAACCGGGTCGACGGTGCGGTCGTCCCGCCGCCCGGCGTCGTGCGGCGCGACGGTGACGACGCCTATCTCGTGGTCGCGGCGGACAAGGGCACGGGCTCGTACTCCGACGTCGCGAACGCGCTCGCGGCCGAGCACGCCTACTGGCTCCGCGACGCCTTCGCGTCGGGCGGCTCGGCCGGGTTCGACCACAAGGAGATGGGCATCACGTCACGCGGCGCCTGGCTCGCGGTGCGCGCGCACTTCCGCGCGCTCGGTGTCGACGCCGACCATTGCCCGCTTGACCGTCGTCGGGATCGGCGACATGTCGGGTGACGTGTTCGGCAACGGGCTCCTGCGCTCGCCGCATGTGCAGCTGGTCGCCGCGTTCGACCACCGTCACGTGTTCGTCGACCCCAATCCGGACCCCGCGGCGTCGTTCGCCGAACGCCGGCGGTTGTTCGCGCTCCCGATGTCGTCGTGGGCCGACTACGACCCCGCGGTGCTGTCACCGGGCGGGGGTGTCTACCCGCGGCGCGCGAAGTCGGTCGACCTGTCGGAAGCCGCCCGACGCGTGCTCGGCGTCGCCCGACGGTCCACTCACCCCCGATGATCTGGTGCGCGCGGTGCTGCGCGCACCGGTCGACCTGCTGTGGAACGGCGGCATCGGCACGTTCGTGAAGGCGACGACCGAGTCGCCGACCGATGCGGGCGACCGCACCAACGACGCGGTGCGGGTCGACGCCACCGAGCTGCGATGCCGCGTCGTGTGTGAGGGCGGCAACCTCGGGTTCACCCAGCGGGCGCGGGTGGAGTACGCGCTGGCCGGCGGTCGCATCAACACCGACGCCATCGACAACTCGGCCGGTGTCGACTGCTCCGACCATGAGGTCAACATCAAGATCCTGCTCCAACGCGCCATCGCGACGGGCGCGCTCGACGCCGGTGCACGCGACGCGCTGCTCGTCGCCATGACCGACGCGGTTGCCGACCTGGTGCTCGCCGACAACGAGGCGCAGGCCAACGCGCTCGACATCGCCGCGGTCGAGGCGCCGCAGCTGGTCGGCGTCCACGCCCGCCAGATGGAACGACTCGAACAGAGCGCGGGACTCGACCGTGCGCTCGAGGCGCTGCCCAGCGCCAAGGCGATGCAGGAGCGTCACGCGGCGGGACTCGGGCTCACGTCACCCGAGCTGGCGGTGCTCCTCGCGTACACGAAGCTCGAACTGCAACGCGCGCTGGTGGCGTCGGACGTGCCCGACGATCCTTACCTCGATACCGACTTCGTCGCGTACTTCCCGCCTCCGCTCCGCACTGGGTACGACGACTCGCTCGCGTCGCATCCCCTGCGCCGCGAGATCGTGGCAACGGTCGTCGCGAACGCGGTCGTCAACCGGGCCGGGATCAGCTTCCTCTCCCGCCTCTGCGACGAGACGGGACTCTCCTTGCCCGTGCTCGCGCGTGCGCACGTCATCGCGCGCGACGTGTTCGACGCGGTCGAGACGTGGGCCGCCATCGACGAACTCGACCTGACCGTCCCGGCCGCGGTTCAGGACGAGATGTTCCTCCTCGTGCGGCGGCTGGTGGAGCGGTCGGCACGCTGGCTGGTGCGACACGTCGCTTCGCTCGAGCTCGGTCCCGCTGTCGCACGGTTCCGCGGCGGTGTGCGCGACGTCACGGACGCGCTGCCCGACCTGCTCGTCGGTGCGGTGGCCGCCGACGCGGCGGCCACGTCGGCGCGGTTCGCCGCGGCCGGCGTCCCCGTGGACCTCGCCCGCGCCGTGGCCGCGAGCGACGCCGCGCTGGCCGCGCTGCCCGCCGTCGCGCTCGCGGACGACCACGAGCTCGATCCGCGCGTCGTCGTGCGCATCCAGTTCCTCCTCGACGAGTCGCTGGGACTCGATGGGGTGCGGGATCGCATCGCCGCGCTGCCGCGGTCCGATCGCTGGCAGACCGAGGCTCGGGCCGCGCTGCGCGACGACTTCTACGAGTCGCAGCACGCGCTCACCGCGGCCGTCATCACGGAGACCGATCCCGCAACCGCGCCAGAGGTACGGGTCGGCGCGTGGCGCGAGCTGCACGGGACCGCGGTGGATCGGTACGAGGCGCTGGTCGCCGACGTCGAGCGCAGCGACCCGACCGACCTCGCGGCGCTGGCCGTGGTCCGCCGCGCCCTGCGCGACCTCGCCGCCCTCGACTGAAGCGCGCCCGCCCCCGCAAAAGGTAGCGATTCGTTTCAGATGTGAAACAGATCGCTACCTTTTGGCACGGGCGAAGCCGGGGAAGCGGGTCAGTCGGCGGATGCGGTCGGCGGCGAGGGCGGCGCGGGCCGCGTTGGCGCCGCAGGCGCCGTGGACGCCGCCGCCCGGGTGGGCCGACGCCGACGCGAGGAACAGCGCACGCACCGGGGTCTCGGCGCGGCCGAGGCCGGGCACGGGCCGGAACACGGCCTGCTGCGAGAACGCGGTGGTGCCGCCGCCGAGCGCGCCACCGGCGAGGTTGGCGTCGATCGCCTCGAGCGCGGGCGGGCCGAGCAGGTGGCGTCCCGTCACCAGCGACCGGAACCCCGGCGCGTGCTCCTCGATCTCGACCTCCAACCGGTCGGCGAACACCTCGACCTCGGCGTCATCCCACTTGCCCCGGAGGTCGCCGCCCGCGTCGGCCGCGCACGCGCAGCGGCACGTGTGTGTAGGCCCACACCGTCTCGGTGCCGGCGGGCGAACGAGTGGGGTCCGCCTTGTTCATCTGGCCGACCAGCACGAAGGGATGGGCCGGGATCTTGTCCTGGGCGAGGTCGGCCGCGACCTGGGTCAGACGGTCCATGCTGTCGCACAGGTGGACCGTCCCCGCCCGCGTCGCCGTCTCGGCGCGCCAGGGGATCGGGCCCGACAGCGCCCAGTCGATCTTGAACGTCGCGAAGTCGTACTGGAAGCGGTCGAGGTCGGCGACCACGCGGGCGGGCAGGTGCGCCTCGCCGACGAGATCGCGGTAGAGCGCGGGGGCGCCCACGTCGGCCAGCACACCACGGGGTGCCGCGATGGTCTGGCCGTCGGCCAGCAGGACGGCGACGGCCCGACGGTCGCGCACCTCGATGCCGGTGACCTGCGCGTTGCACTGGACCGTCCCGCCCCGGGTCTCCAGCCGCCGCACGAGCGCGGCGGTGAGCTGACCGGCCCCGCCTTCGGGGACGGGGAAGCCGAACTCCTGGCCGAGGCCGGTGAGCATCCACCCGAGGAACCCGCTGGGCGGGACGTCGGGGCCGAGATCGCTGTGCATGGCGTTGCCCGTCAGCAGCAGCGCGGCCCCGTCACCGGTGAACTGCTCCTGGCTCATGCGCCGGACCGACAGCAGCGCCCGCCGCGTGAACTCCAAGAGTCCGCGCGGCCCGAGCTGCGCGGCCAGCCGCAGGCCGCCCTTCACCGGCGGAATCGGCGACATCATCGCGTCGAGCAGCGGACCGCTGACCGCGCGGAAGTCGGCGTCGAACTCGCGCCACGCGTCGCCGTCGCCGGGTGCGAACTCGTCGAGCGACGCCGCCGTCACCTCGACATCGGTCGACAACGCCGCGCACCGGCCGTCAGCGGTCGGGTGCGCGAGCACGAGCGGTGCGTGCCGCCAGCGCAGGCCGTACGACCCGAGGTCGAGTCGTCGCATGACCGGCGACGCGAGGCCGAGGGGGTAGAACGCGCTGCACAGGTCGTGGACGAACCCTGGGTGGGTCAGTTCGGCGCTGCGGACCGCGCCCCCGGGATCGGGCTGCGCCTCCAGCACGATCACCCGCCAACCCGCGTCGGCGAGCAGGTTGGCGGCCACGAGGCCGTTCGGGCCTGCCCCGATCACGACCGCGTCGACGTCAGTCACCGCTCCGACGGTACTGCGTCACTCCCGGCAACCCGCGCCCGGTGCCGGTGCCGGTGCCGTCGGCACCGGGCCGCTCGGCCACGGCTCGCGGCGGCGCAGGGTACCTGCGGCGCGGGCGCTCGCCTCCCGACGGGCATGATCCAGCGGTGACCACCTCTCCCGCGTTCGTGCTGTCGGGTGTGCAACTGGTCGAGCAGGGCAACGTCGTCCTGCGCGACGTCGACTGGATCGCCCGTCGTGAGCAGCGCTGGGTGGTCCTGGGGCCCAACGGTTCGGGCAAGACGTCGATCCTGCGACTGCTGTCGTTCGTGCGCTCGCCGTCGAGCGGGACGGTCACGGTGTTGGGCGACACCTACGGCCAGGTCGACGTGCGTCGAGCCCGCCGCCGCATCGGGCTGGCCAGCAGCGCACTGCTGCAGCAGCTCCGGCCCTCGCTCCGGGCCCACGATGCCGTCCTCACCGGTGCCGACGCCGCCCTCGAGACGTGGTGGTCGTCCTACGACGACGCGCAGCACGCTCGTGCCGACGCGCTGCTCGATCTCGTCGGTTGCGGCGGGCACGCGGATCAGGAACTGGCGACGCTCTCGGAGGGGGAGCGCAAGCGGGTGCTGGTGGCGCGCGTCCTCATGGTCGATCCCGAGCTCCTGTTGTTCGACGAGCCGTGCGCCGGCCTCGACCTCGGCGGGCGGGAGGCGCTGGTCGCGGTGCTGGGCCAGCTGGCCCGTGCGCCCGACCGCCCCCTCGTGCTGGTGACCCATCACCTGGAGGAGATCCCGTCGGGCATCACCCATGCGCTGCTGCTGCGCGCCGGCGCGGTGGTGGCCGCGGGCCCCATCGCCGACACGCTCACCTCGGCCGCGGTGTCGCACACCTTCGGGGTCTCGGTCATCGTCGACGGCACCGAGAACCGGTGGTTCGCCCGGATCGAGCACTAGCGACCTGTTCCAGCGGTTGCTACGCTGATGAGGCGTTCGTGTGGTCCCCGATTCGGGATCGCGCCGACCCTTCGCTAGCGTGCCGACCGGGAAGTTTCCACCCGTGTAGTACCCGGCGGTAGGGCCTTTCCACTTCCCTCAACCAACCCTGCCTCTCTGCGCGCGCGCAGAAAGGCCCCGACCCAGAAAGGAACGACCACATGCGCAAGCGAGTGATGCTGTTCGCAGCACCGCTCTGCATCGTTGCGATCGCGGCGAGCGTTGCCGTCGCGGCTCCGTCCGGTGCCGAGCATTCACGTGGTCCGAAACTCGACAAGCTCCATGCGGAGCGGCCGATCGCCGCTTCCGGAAGTAGCGCCGACATCTCGATCACCCAAGCGGGGTTCTTGAAGGCGGCGAAGGACATCCAGGACTACGTGGCCTACAGGCGCGTGACCGACTACCTCGGCGCTTTGGCGAAGCAGGCAGTCGGCGACTACATCGCCTCCGTCATGGCGGCGGAAGCGAACCAGACGGCGGCTCCACAGGCGAGCTTCGTCTCTTCCAGCTCCTACCCCGGCGACTTCCTGAGCTGTGTCCGCCAGCGAGAGAGTGGCGGCGACTACAGCGTCTACAACGCCGGTGGTTCCGGAGCGGCAGGTGCGTACCAGTTCCTGCCGGGCACTTGGAATTCGATCGCTGCGTCGACCGGACGCTCGGATCTCGTCGGGGTCGACCCGGCGCAGGCCGCTCCGGCCGACCAGGACGCCATGGCCCAGGCCCTGTACGCGCAGCAAGGTGCTGCGCCGTGGGGCGGCGGCTGCTGACGTCAACACCCCGACCCGCGCGGGCGGCTGCTGCCGTCCGGTGGTCGACGACGAGGCCCGGCCGAGCGCGCAGCTCGTCCGGGTCTCGTCGCGTCCGGATCCCCTTCGGGAAGGGTCGGAGGGCCCGGTAGCGTTTCCCGGGCGATGACCGTCCCCGAGCCTTCGGCGCCCCAACCGCGTGCAGTGCCGGAACCGGTGGCCGGTCTCGCGCCCGACACCACCTTCGGCTCGTTCAGCGATCGGGGCCCGTGGGTGCTCGATCCCGACGCCATCCCGTGGCGCTGGGACATCGACCGCATCCGACGAGGCACGCGTCGCGAAGTCCCGCGGCTGCTCGCGCCGGGCCGGCTCCCGCCACTCGGTCGCCTCACCCGCACGCTCGTCGAGATCGGCGGCGCGCTCGCGGGGTGGTTGCTGTTCGAGTGGCGCCGGCCGTCGTCTCGCGCCGGCATCTCGCGGCGCCTGCGCCTCGCGTTCGAGCGGCTCGGGTCGAGTTACGTCAAGTTGGGCCAGATCGTGTCCGGCGGTGAAGGACTCTTCCCCGACGAGCTCGTCTCCGAGTTCAAGTTGTTGCGCGACCAGGTGCCACCCGAACCGTTCGCCGCCGTGCGCGCCGTCGTGGAGATCGACCTCGGGGGATCGCTCGAGGAGCTGTTCGAGTGGTTCGATCCGACGCCCATCGCCGCCGCCTCCATCGCCCAGGTGCACGCGGCCCGCCTCCGCACCGGCGAGGAGGTCGTGGTCAAGGTGCAGCGGCCGCAGGTCGCGCAGCGCTTCCGGGAGGACATCGCGTCGCTTTCGTGGCTGGCCCCCCGTCTCGTCGGACGCATCCCTGTTGCCGCGCTCGCGAACCCGCCGGCGTTGGTGGAGCTGTTCGCCGAGACGGTCATCGAGGAGCTCGACTTCCGCCTCGAGGCGCAGAACATGCTCGACATCGCGCACGTGCTGGCGGAGACGGAACAACGGGGGATCATCGTGCCCCGTCCGCACCCCACGCTGGTCAGCAGGCGGGTCCTCGTGATGGAGCGGTTGCACGGCTTCGCGTTCGACGACGTGGAGTCGATGCACGCGGCCGGGATCGACACGCACGCGCTGCTGCAGGCCGGGCTCATCGCATCGCTCGAAGGAGCGATGATCTATGGCGTCTTCCACGGCGACCTGCACGGCGGGAACCTGGTCGTGCAGCCCGATGGTCGCACCGCGCTCTTCGACTTCGGCATGACCGGCCGGCTGTCGGAGCAGCAGCGCGTCGCGTTCATGCGCCTCCTGATGTTCGGCACGACCGGCGACCAGCGCGGACAACTCGTCGCGCTGCGCGACCTCGGCGCGTTCCCACCCGACGTCGACCTCGACGCGCTCGCACGCGACCTCGAGCTCGACGGGCCGGTGAAGGACCCCGCGCAGATGTCGGCCGAAGCGCTGATGGACGAGATGCGGGACGTCACGAAGAAGCTGCTCGCGTACGGCGCCCGCGTGCCGAAGGAGCTCATGCTGTTCGTGAAGAACACCATGTTCCTCAACAGCGCGACCGCGATCCTCGCTCCCGATCTCGACATGCTCCAGCAGATGATGACGATCTACGCCTATTTCGCCGAGACCCACGGCGAGCGCATCCTGCGGGAGGTCGGCATCGACGCCACCGAGGCGGCACCCGATCCCGACGCGATGCGGGCGGCGTTCCTCGTCGACGCCGACACCGACACCTTGACCTTCCGCGACCTCCAGGCCCGTCGCGACGACGTGCGCGCCAAGCTGCAGCGTCGCCGCGAACGGCAGCGCCGAGGTCGGCGGGCGCCGTGGCGCGCGAGGGACTGACCGGTGCCCGAGCTCCCGCAGATGCAGGCCCTGGCCGAACGGTTGGGCGCCGCGCTCACCGGCAAGGTGCTCGAAGGCGTCGAGCCGCTCGGTTTCTCGGCGCTGAAGACTGTGGTGCCGGCGCCCGAGTCGCTGATCGGTCGCCCGGTCGAAGGGGTCGACCGCCGGGCGAAGTACGTGATCCTCGACTTCGGCGAGTCGGGGCGGATCCTCATCCATCTTTCCCAGGCCGGACGGCTCGACCTCGAGGACCCGCCCAAGAAGACGCGCGCCAAGGGATCGGTCGTGCGGCTGCGCTTCGCCGACGCCCCCGCGGTCCTCGTGCGCGAGTACGGCCACGAACGCAAGGCCGCGTGGTGGGTGCTCGCACCCGGCGACGACGGTCCGCTCGAGCGCCTGGGACCCGAGCCTGAGTCGGACGAATTCGCCGAGCTGGTCCTGCACGGTGACGACGGCCGGCGCGTGCACACGCTGCTGCGCGACCAGCGCACCGTGTCGGGCGTCGGGCGCGGCTACGCCGACGATGCGCTGTGGCGCGCGCAGCTGTCGCCGTATTCGTCGCTCAAGTCGCTCGACGACGAGCAGCGGGCGCGGCTGCTCGACGCCGTACGCGGCGTGATGCGCGACGGCCTCGAACGCGAGCGCGGACGCACGGGAGGGTTGTCACAACCGAAGCTCGGCGAGCACTTCGAGGTGCACGCCGCGCTACGGGTCACCGTGCCCGCGGTGTGGCGAGACGCTGCGGCGCGTGAGCTACGAGTCGCACGAGGTCACCTACTGCCCGCACTGCCAGACCGGCGACAAGGTGCTCGCCGACCGCCGCATGTCCCGCTTGGTCAAGTAGCGCACCCGCCCCCGCGCCCCTGCCCCTGGCGAACATCTCAGGGTTGACGTACGCAGGTGGGGGTCGATCCCGAGATGTTCGGGAACGGGTCACCAGCCGCGGGTGCCGGGGCCGCCCTTGAACGGTCCGGCGACGGTCGAGGTGATCCACCCCCCGTAGAAGCCACCCGGCTGGGGCTCGACGCGCTCGCCGTCGACGAAGCACGCGTCCATGCGGCTCGCGTAGAACGCGACGTGGTCGCGCAGCGGCGCGAACGCGGCGCTCGGTGTCGCGTACGCCCACGCGGCGTCCTCTTCGACGCGATCACCACCGTGCACGGTGAAGTAGTGCGCGCGCCCCTTCCACTCGCAGAACGAACCCGCGTCGCTCGGCACGAGCACGCCGGGCGCGACGTCCTCGGGCGGGAAGTAGTAGTTGGGCGGGTGGCTGGTCTCGAGCACGCGGTACGCGCGCGTCGTGTCGGCGATGGTCGTGCCCGCGAGCACGACGACGAGACGGGCCGAGGTGGCCTCGAGGCGCGGCGGGCGCGGATAGTCCCACGCCGACTCCTGGCCCGCACCGACCGGATCGGGTTCGGGACGCGTGGAGAAAGGCACGCGCCGACTGTACGGCCTACTCGTGGAGCGTCTCGCCGGTGTTCACGACCTCGAACGCGCTCCCGGGGACGGTCTTCAGTTGGTCCAGGTCGGTGTCGTTCCAGCGGCTGTCGGCGGCGCCGCTGATGAACCAGTTGCTCCCGTTGTCGGCGACGATCATCCCGTACTTCTTCAGCGCGTTGAGCACCACGCGCGCCTCGCCCGTGAACGACGACACGTCGAAGCTCGCCTTCAGCCGCAGTCGCAGACCCATGGGCGGCAAGTTCGCGTTGGTGTACGACGACGCCCAGTGCGTCGCCGGGTGCAGGTACGCGCGCTGGGTGCGGGACACGGTGAACCGGAGCGCGTGGTCGATGTGCCCATTCGCCACCTCGTCGTAGCGCACGAGGCCGGGGAAGATGGGGAGGCCGGCGGCATCGGCCGACGTCCACCCCTCCGGACGCAACGCGTTCGACGTGAGGTCGAAGACCGCGCCCGATGCCGCCGACCACGACGAGCTGCCCGCGCTCGCCGCGAACAGCTCGTAGAGCTTGCAGTGGTCGCGGTCGACCGCGAGCACGTGGGCGTCGCTGCCACCCTCGACCGGCGCGTTCAGCGGGATGGGGTACGGACCGGGATCGCTCTCGTCGCCGTAGTCGGTGAAGTCGACCGGCAGCTTCGACTGCGTGCCCGGCACCGTGATGTAGGGGATGCCGTAGGCGCCGTCCCCCCCGAAGTCGGCGTGCAGCTTTTGGTTGCCACCGAGGCCGGCGATGGCGGCGAGGTAGTTGGTCGAGTTGGTGTCGACGGGCAGCGTCGACACGTCGCGGTTCCACGGGTTGTCCGTCGGGAACACGTGGCAGTTGCCGAGCGATCCGTTCTGGGCCCACGTGCCCCCACCCGACGGAAGCGTCGTCGACGTGGTGGAGGTGGTGGTCGACGTCGTCGTGGTGGCGCGGGTCGTCGTCGTCGAACTGGTGGTCGGCGGGCCCGACGGCAGGCACGCGGACAGCGTCAGGGCGCCCGCGAGCGCGGTCACGAGCAGGAGCAGACCGCGACGCATGGGGTGCTATCGGCACAACGGGCGCAGTTCCTTGAAGCGGCGGCCTTGAAATGCGGCGGCCTTGAAATGCGGCGGCCTTGAAGCGGTGGGTCGGGGTGACGCCCCTACGATGGTCGCCCGATGCCTCCCGCCCTCGGCTCGATCCCCAGCCCGTCGAGCGGGAACCTCGGCCCCTTCCACGTGTACGGCCTCATCCTCGCGGTCGGTGTGCTGGTGGGCGTCTACGTCGCCGAGCACCGGTGGCGGCGCCGCGGCTACCCGAGGGACGGCATCTACGACATCTCCTTCTGGGTCGTGGTCTGGGGTGTGATCGGCGCGCGCCTCTACCACGTCGTCACCGACTACGAGCTGTTCAAGCACGACCCGTGGCGTGCGTTCCAGATCTGGCGCGGCGGCCTCGGCATCTGGGGCGCGGTGATCGGCGGCGCGATCGCGGTGATCGTGATCACGCACCGCCGTCACCTGCCCACCCTGGTGGTCATGGACTGCATGGCACCCGGCATCGTGCTCGCGCAGGCGATCGGTCGGTGGGGCAACTACTTCAACCAGGAGCTGTTCGGCAAGCCGTCGACGCTGCCGTGGGCGCTCGAGATCTCACCGGCTCACCGTCCGTGCGGGATACGCGGCAGTACGCGACGTTCCAGCCCACGTTCCTCTACGAATCGCTCGCGTGTCTCGCCATCGTCGGCATCCTGCTGCTCGTCGAACGTCGCGCGCAGTTGAAGATCGGTCAGACCTTCGCGCTGTATGTCGCGCTCTACACGTTCGCGCGGTTCTGGTTCGAGAACATGCGGATCGACTTTGCGCACGAGATCGCGGGGATGCGACTGAACGCGTGGATGTCGATCATCGTCTGCCTGTTCGGTATCGCGTGGTTCGTGTGGCTCGGACGTCACGAACCGGAGCAACGACACCCGGGTTCCGACGCGATTCCTGATGCAGCCACCCCCGCCGACGCGGGAACCGTGTCCTAAGGTTCCCCTCGGTCCGGGTTCCCCCCACCCCCGACGGAGGAAGCACCCTGATGACGGAGACGCTCACCCCCCCGACGACCGATGTCGCGGCGCGCGCCATCGACGCCTCGAAGATCTACGGCAGTGGCGAGGCCGCGGTGCGCGCGCTCAACGCCATCAACGTGTCGTTCCAAACCAGCCGCCTCACCGCGATCATGGGTCCATCCGGTTCGGGCAAGTCGACGCTGCTGCACTGCCTGGCGGGCCTCGATCGGCTCACGTCGGGTCAGATCTTCCTCGGGGACGTCGAGATCAGTCGCGCGGGTGAGAAGGAGCTCACGCTCATCCGGCGCGACAAGCTCGGCTTCATCTTCCAGTCCTACAACCTGATCCCCACGCTGAACGCGCTCGAGAACATGACGCTGCCGATGTCGCTCGCGGGCACGAAGCCCGACCCCGCATGGCTCGACACCATCGTGAAGACGGTGCGACTCGAGGATCGCCTGACGCACCGGCCGGCCGAGCTGTCGGGCGGACAGCAGCAACGCGTCGCGGTGGGCCGCGCGCTGTTGAGCAAGCCCGAGATCATCTTCGCCGACGAGCCCACCGGCAACCTCGACTCGCGCTCCGGTGCCGAGATCCTCACGTTCATGCGCAAGGCGGTCGACGACCTGGGCCAGACCATCGTGATGGTCACCCACGACCCGATCGCGGCGAGCTACGCCGACCGGGTGGTGTTCCTCGCCGACGGCGCCATCGTCGACGAGCTGCTCGAGACGAACGCCGACACGATCATCGACAAGATGAAGAGCCTCGGCGGCTGAGCCGGGCCTTTCGACGCACATGTGGAAGGTCACGGTCAAGGGGATCTGGAGCAAGAAGGTCCGCTTCCTGCTCACCGGCTTCGCGGTGATGCTCGGGGTGGCGTTCGTGTCGGGCACGTTCGTGCTCACCCAGACGATCACCAACACGTTCGACAGCCTGTTCACCGACATCTACCAGCACACCGACGCGGTGGTGCGGGCCAAGGAGAAGTTCAGCGGCCAGGGCTTCGGCAACGAGGGCCGGGGGACGATCAGCGAGTCGTTGCTGCCGGTCGTGAAGAACGCCGAAGGCGTCGACGTGGCCGACGGCACGGTGCAGGGCCAGGCGTTCATCGTCGACAAGCACGGTGACGTGCTCGGCAGCAAGGGTCAGGGCGCGCCGTCGTTCGGGTTCAGCTACAGCCCCGACCGCGAGCTGAGCACCATCCACGTGGTGGAAGGCCGCGGGCCGCGCGCGGCCGACGAGGTGGCGATCGACAAGAAGAGCGCCGACGACGCGGGCTACCAGCCGGGCGACACCATCCCGGTCGTCACGCAAACCGGCCGCAACGACTACACGCTGACCGGCATCGTGAAGTTCGGCACGGCCGACAGCCCTCTCGGCGCGACCATCGCCGCGTTCACGCCGAGCACCGCGCAGCGAGTCCTGGGCACTCCGGGTCAGTTCAACAGCATCGACGTGAAGGCGAACTCGGGAGTCTCACAGGATGAGGTCGTCGCCAACATCCGCGCCGCGCTGAAGAACGAGCCCGGCACCGGCAACATCGAGGTGATCAGCGGCAAGGCGATCACCGCGGAGAGCCAGAGCAACCTGCAGGACAACCTGTCGTTCTTCAAGACCTTCCTGCTCATCTTCGCCATCGTCGCCCTGCTGGTCGGCTCGTTCATCATCTTCAACACCTTTTCGATCGTCGTCGCCCAGCGCAACCGCGAGCTCGCGCTCCTGCGCGCCATCGGCGCCGCGCGCCGGCAGGTACTGGGCTCGATCCTGGTCGAAGCGGTGCTCGTCGGCCTGGTCGCGTCGACCATCGGCTTCGTGGGCGGAATCTTCCTGGCCGCGGGCCTCAAGGCGCTGCTCGGCGCTCTCGGTCTCGACATCCCGGCCAGCGCGATCGCGGTACCGGTCACCGCGTTCATCTGGTCGTACGTGTTGGGCATGCTGGTCACGGTCGTCGCCGCCATCGCACCCGCGATGCGGGCGTCGCGGATCTCGCCGATCGAGGCCATGCGCGACGCCAGCATCGACCGCTCGAGCACATCGCCCCGTCGCGCGGTGTTCGGCATCCTCATCACGCTGGTCGGCGTGGTGTTCCTGGTGCTCGGGCTGTTCGGCAACAGCGGCCTGCTCTATGTCGGCATCGGCATGGGCGTCGTCTTCCTCGGCGTTGCGGTGCTCGGCCCGATGATCGCCTCGCCCATCAGTGGCGCGCTCGGAATCCCCATCCAGAAGATCAAGGGCGTCACCGGCGTGATCGCACGCGAGAACGCGATGCGCAACCCGAAGCGCACGTCGGCCACCGCCGCCGCGCTCATGATCGGGGTCGCGCTGGTCGGCCTCATCACTGTTTTCGCGGCGTCGGCGCGCACATCTGTCAATGCCGCCATCGACCGCTCCATGAAGGCCGACTACGTGGTCACGTCACCCGGCTTCGGCCAGGGTTCGATCCCGCTCGAGGCGCAGCGTTCGATCGCGAACCTGCCGGAGGTCACGTCGGCGTCGGGGGTTCGCGCCGGTCAGGCCGAGATCGACGGGTCGGTCACGCAGATCATCGCCGCTGATCCCGCCAAGATCGACTCCCTGTTCGACCTGCAGCCGAAGGCCGGCAAGCTCGCCGACCTGAGCCCCACCGGGATCGCGGTGCTCGACAGCGTGGCCAGCGACAAGGGCTGGAAGGTCGGCGACACGGTGCCGATCAAGTTCGCGCAGACCGGTACACAGCAGTTCAAGGTCGAGTCGATCTACACGCAGTCAGGGTTCACCAACTACGTGATCACCATCGACGCCTACGAGAAGAACTTCGTCGACCAGTTCGACTTCCAGGTGTACGTCAGCGCGAAAGGCGGTGTCACCCCCGCCAACACCGCCGCCATCAAGGGTGTCATGAAGCAGTACCCCGGTCCGAAGGTACAGACGCGCGACGAGTACAAGGCCTCGCAGGCGCAGCAGATCAACCAGTTCCTCAACCTCGTCTACGTGCTGCTGTTCTTCGCCATCGTCATCGCACTGTTCGGCATCGCCAACACGCTCGGGCTCTCCATCATCGAGCGCCGCCACGAGCTCGGCCTGTTGCGAGCGGTCGGGATGACGCGCCGCCAGCTGCGCTCGAGCGTGCGGTGGGAGTCGGTGATCATCGCGTTGCTCGGCACGGTGCTCGGCCTCGTCATCGGCGTGGTGTTCGCGTGGGCGATGGTGAAGGCACTCTCCGACCAGGGCATCGACAAGTTCTCGGTCGCGCCCGCGCAACTGCTCTTCATCGTGATCCTCGCCGCGCTCTTCGGCGTCCTGGCGGCCGCATGGCCGGCTCGTCGCGCCGCCAAGCTCGACGTCCTCGCATCGATCCAGAGCTGACGACAGTCTTTGCCCAAACTTGGAACCGCGCTGGCGGCGGCCTGGGCGTGTGGGGCGTAGGTTCCTCTCCAGCACGAGGCGCGATCCTCTCCGCACGGGGACCGCGATCCTCTGCGAGCGACACGCCGGCCCGGTGTTGGGCCCCTTTCGCTGGATCCGGCGTCCACGCCCCGACGGACGCCCGCCCGGTACCGACCTCCGGGCGGGTGCACCGTCCGGCAGTCGCCGTAGTCTGCGGCCCATGCCCGCCTACGAGACCATCGACCTCGCGGTGCGCGACGGCGTCGCCCACCTCACGCTCAACCGTCCCGACGCCGCCAACGGGATCGACCTGCAGCTCGCGCAGGACCTGATGGGTGCGACGCTCGCGATCGCCGCGGACCCTGCCGCCCGCGTCGTGTTGCTCACCGGCGCGGGCAAGATGTTCTGCGGCGGCGGCGACGTCAAGGGCTTCGCCGACCGCGACGACCTGCCCACCTACCTGCGCGAGACGCTCGGCCCGCTGCACGTCGCGATCGCCAACCTCGTGCGCGGCCGCGCCCCCGTCGTCGCCGCGGTGCACGGGAGCGCGGCCGGCGCCGGCATGGGGTTCGTGGGTGCCTCCGACCTCGTGCTCGCGGGGGAGTCCGCCAAATTCGTGATGGCATACACCGGCGTGGGGCTCACTCCGGACGGCTCGTCGAGCTGGTTCCTGCCCCGGATGGTGGGTCTGCGGCGCGCGCTCGAGCTCACCTTCACCAACCGGGTGTTGAGCGCGGCGGAGGCGCTCGACTGGGGCCTGATCACGCAAGTGGTGGCCGACGACCAACTCCTCGACGAAGCCGGCGCGCTCGCCGCGCGGTTGGCAGCGGGACCGGCGCGAGCGTTGGCGGCCGCGAAGCGCCTCCTGCACACCAGCCTGGAAGAGACCCTCGAGACCCACCTGGCGCGCGAAGCCGACGCGATCTCCGCTGCGTCGGGCACACCCGAGGGGATCGAAGGCGTCGCCGCGTTCGTGGAGAAGCGGAAACCCGTCTTCAACCTCTGAACTACTTCCTGAAGAGCGCCGCGTCCTTCTCCCGCACCGTGGCGTCGAGCGCGGCGCGGTGGTCGTCGAGCTTCGTGCGCAACGCAGCGTCGTGCGTGCCCAGCATACGTACCGCGAGCAAGCCGGCATTGCGCGCCTTGCCGACACCCACCGTCGCCACCGGGATGCCGTCGGGCATCTGCACGATCGAGAGCAACGAGTCGAGCCCGTCGAGGTGCTGCAGCGGCACCGGCACGCCGATCACCGGGAGCGACGTCATCGACGCCGTCATCCCCGGCAGGTGAGCGGCGCCACCCGCGCCGGCGATGATCACCCGCAAGCCGCGATCGGCGGCCGTGCGCGCGTACTCGTACATCACCTCGGGGGTGCGGTGCGCCGACACGACGCGCACTTCGTGCGCGACGCCGAACTCGCCGAGCACATCGAGTGTGCCCTGCATGGTGGGCAGGTCGGAGTCGCTCCCCATGATCACGCCGACGAGTGGCGAGTCGGGGCCGGCCACTATCCCGCTCCTTGCTGGCCGGCCTCGGAGCGGGCGCTCTCCTCAGCGAGGTCTGACTCGTACATGCGTCGCACCAGGCCATGGAAGTCGACCTTGGGCTGCCAGCCCAACCGCTCGCGCGCCTTCGACGCGTCGCCCATCAGCAGGTCGACCTCGGCCGGACGTTCGAAGCGCGGATCCTGCTTCACGAAGCGCGCCCAGTCGTCGTAGCCCGCGCAGCGGAACGCCTCGTCGAGGAACTCGCGGATGGTGTGCGTCTCGCCGGTGGCGATGACGTAGTCGTCGGGGCCGTCCTGCTGCAGCATCAGCCACATCGCCTCGACGTAGTCGCCGGCGAAGCCCCAGTCGCGCGCGGAGTCGAGGTTGCCGAGCGTGATCGAGTCCTGCAACCCGAGCTTGATGCGCGCCAACGAGTTGGTGATCTTGCGGGTCACGAACTCCAATCCGCGCTTCTCGCTCTCGTGGTTGAAGAGGATCCCGGACGACGCGTGGATGCCGTACGCCTCGCGGTAGTTGACCGTCATGTGGTGGCCGAAGACCTTGGCGACGCCGTACGGCGAACGGGGGTGGAACGCGGTGAGCTCGTTCTGGGGTGTCTCGCGCACCTTGCCGAACATCTCCGACGACGACGCCTGGTAGAAGCGGATCGGGTTGTTGTCGACTCCGCCGACGATGCGCACCGCCTCGAGCATGCGCAGCACGCCGAGCCCGGTGATCTCCGACGTGAGCTCGGCCTGCGAAAACGAGAGGTGCACGAACGAGATCGCGCCGAGGTTGTAGACCTCGTCGGGCTGGACGCGCTCGACCACCGCGATGAGCGACGACAGGTCGCGCAGGTCGCCGTCGACCAGCTCCAACGACGGCGACTCGTGCAGCACGAGCGACGACTTCGGGTTGTTCTGGCCCCGCACCAACCCGAACACCTGGTAGCCCTTGCTCGCGAGCAGGCCGGCGAGGTACCGACCGTCCTGACCGGTGATACCGGTGATCAGCGCCCGCTTCACGCGCCCACCTCTCCACGGTCGACGCGATCCCACGCCGGCTCGAGCTGGTGGAGGAACTCGGCGCAACGCGCCTCCTCGTCGGTCTCGCCGATCTCGGCCGCGCGGCGGCGCAGCCCGTCGAGCGCGCGCAGGAAGCCGCGGTTGGTCTCGTGCGCCCAGCGCACGTACCCCGACCCACGCCACCCCGACTGACGGAGCCGGTCGAGGCCGCGGTGGTAGCCGACCCGGGCGTACGCGTAGCCCTCCACCGGATCGCGCGCGAGCTGCTCGAGGCGGGCCCAGCCGTCGAGGAATCGGGGCCAGCGGGCGACGACCCCCGCCACCGCGTCGCGCCGCTCGTCGTCCGGACCGCCGAGCGCGGCGGCCAGCGCCACCACCGCGGGGGCCGGCTCGGGGTCGAGCACGGTCTCGGGCACGCCCTGGGTCGACAGCGAGATGGGCCGGTCGGTCACGGGGAGGAGGTTAGGGGGCGCGTCGGTAGAATTCGGGGGAGTGACCTCCACTCCCCCCGCTCCCACCGAGGCCGCGCCCGAACCCGCGCCCACCCCCGAGCCGACACCGCCCACCCGACTGGTGTTGATCCGGCACGCGGTGACCGCGCAGACCGGGCCCCTGCTCTCCGGGCGCACGCCCGGGATCGACCTGTCGGAGAAGGGCCGCGAGCAGGCGAAGGCGCTGGGGGAGCGACTGGCCGGCCTCCCGGTCGCGGTGGTCTACGCCAGCCCGATCGAGCGCACCACCCAGACGGCGAGCCGCGGTCGCCGAGCACCACGGGCTCGAGGTGCAGTCGCTCACCGGAGTGCTCGAGGCCGACTACGGGGAGTGGACGGGGGGCAAGCTCGCAGAACTCGCCAAGACCGACCTCTGGAAGACGGTCCAGCGCGCGCCCTCGCGCGCCCGGTTTCCCGGCGGTGAGTCGTTGGCGGAGATGCAGGCGCGCATGGTGACCGCGCTCGAAGAGGTCGTGGCGCGCCACCCCGGCGAGCTGGTGGTCGTCGTGTCACACGCCGACCCGATCAAGGCGGCCATCGCGCACTACACCGGCGTGCACCTCGACCTCTTCCAGCGCATCATGGTGTCGCCGGCTTCGGTGACGGTGTTCGAGCTCGGTGCGCACGGCGCGGCGATGCTGAAGTGCAACGACACCGGTTCGCTCGACGAGCTCCTGCCGCCGCCGCCCAAGAGCGAGGAGCCGTCCGCGCCGTCCGAGAGCCCGACAGCATGAGCGCGGAGATCATCGAGCTCGACGACGTCGATGGCCTCGGTGCTGGCGCGGTCGGTGAGCCCGGTCAGCGCGCGTTCTACATCCAGGCGCGCACCGAGCACACGCAGCTCACCGTGCTGGTCGAGAAGGAGCAGGTCGACCTGCTCGCCACCGAGGCGATCGCGTTCCTCGACTCGATCGCCGACAAGTATCCCGAACTGCCCTTCGACGTCCCGCCCGTCCAGAGCGCGCTGCGCGAGCCGACCGTCCCGTTGTTCCGCGCCCGTCTGATCGGGCTCGGGTTCGATCCCGAGCGCGAGCTCGTGCTCATCGAGTTGCGCGAGCGGTCGGACGACGACGACGAAGCCGAGGACGACGACGAGGAGGAGGCGGCGGAGGAGGGCTACGTCGCCCGGATCTACGCGACACGCGCGCAGGTGCGCGCCATGGCGGCCCGCGGCGCGGAGGCCGTCGCCGGCGGCCGTCCGCCGTGCCCGTTGTGCGAGCAGCCGATGGATCCGTCCGGGCACCGGTGTCCTCGCTGGAACTGACGCCCGACGAGCTGCGCGCCGCACTCGAGGTGGCCGAGCTCGAGGTCGTCGGGCGCATGCGCTACTCGTCGAACGCGACCTTTCTCGTGGAGGCGAAGGTCGACGGCATGGAGCTCGCCGCGATCTACAAGCCCCGCCGGGGCGAGCGGCCGCTCTGGGACTTCGCGCAGGGCACCCTGTGCCTGCGGGAGGTCGCGGCCTTCGAGCTGTCGGACGCGTTGGGTTGGGACATCGTCCCGCTCACCGTCTTGCGCGACGGCCCGCTCGGCGTCGGTGCGGTCCAGCGTTACGTCGACCACGACCCCGACGAGCACTTCTTCACGCTGCGCGACGACCACGAGGATCGCTTCCGCGAGTTCGCGTGGTTCGACGTGCTGGTCAACAACACCGACCGCAAGGGTGGTCACTGCCTCCACGACCAGACCAACGACGTGATCGTCGGCATCGACCACGGACTCTGCTTCCACGAGGACGACAAGCTCCGCACCGTCATCTGGGAGTACGCGGGCGAGCGCCTGCCACCCGACGCGGCCGACGACGTCTGCCGCGTCGTCGCTGAGCTTCACGACGGGCCCCTCTACGAACGGCTCGCCCCGCTGCTCGATACCGACGAGCTCGACGCGGTCGCCCATCGCGCCCAGGTGCTCCTCACGCGCGGCCTGCCGCTCCCCGGGGACTGGCACAGCACGCCCTGGCCCCTCGTGTGAACCGGCGTGTCGGCGAGCGGTCGGGCTTCGCCCGTCGCTCGCCGCTGGGACGGAGCGAGCGGACGCGAGCGACGGGGGAACGGCGGCGGCTACTTGCGCCGGTAGACGTCGATGCTGTCGATCGTCACGACGTACTTGTACTGCGTGTCGATGATGTGCTCGAGGCGCGGGAAGTCGGAGATCGGGTAGTACTGCGATCCGCGCACCTTGGCCGGGGACGTGTCGACGAAGTACTTCGGCGGATGCGCGGTGAAGTCCGCGTAGAAGTCTTCCCACGCGGTCTCGGTGTCGTCACCGGTGTTGGCGTCTGCAGGCGGGCGGCCCGGGTAGTTGCCGGTGAGGAACGACGACGTGAGGAAGCGCGTCGCCGGACGACGCTCCGACGCCCAGTAGATCTCGGGGACGCTGCCCCACACGTAGATCGGGTCGTCGGGGTTGGTGGTGGTGGCGAGGTAGCGCGACACCGACTCGTAGTTCGGCTCCTGCACGCCGGGATGGAAGAAGTATCCGGCGGCTGAGAACAGGAGGCCGATCGCCAGCGCGAACGCGACCGCGCGGCGCGCCCAGACACGGCTGCCGCGTGACAACGCCCCGGCGGCCAGCAGTGCCAGCGGCGGGACCAGCTGCAGGTAGTAGTGGCCGAAGAAGCGCAGGCCCACGGCCACCGACACCGCCGCCGACAGCGTCCAGAGCCACAGGTCGGTGTCGCGCTGGCCGTCGAGCGCGACGAGCCGGCGGTCCTTCCACGCACTCGGGATCTTCCAGAGCAGCGGAAGGTTGCACAGGATCCACATGCCCGTCATGAAGAGGAACAGGGTCAGCACGACCGTCGTCATCGTCTTCATGCCGACGTAGGAGCCGTTACCCAGAACGGTCCAGTAGAGAAGCTGCGAGGGACCCATAGCGAGCGCGACCAGCGCGGTGGGGATCGTGAAGCCGAGGAGCACCTCGCCGACACCGCGCTTCCCTCGGGCGCGCGCAACCAAGTAGACGACGGGGAGCAACGTCGCCGCGCCCGTCTGCTTCGCCAAGGTCGCGGCGGCGATCGCGACCCCCGCGAGGAACCCGCGTCCGCGTCGCGCGAACAAGATCGCCGCCGTCATCGACGGCAGCATGAACACCTCGAAGTTCGCGGCCTGCCCGTCCTGTGGCATGAAGGAGATCATCGCCACCACGAACAGGATCCCCGCGATCCATCCCGCGCGCGCGCCGTAGCGTCGCCGGGCCTCGATCGCGAGCAGGAGCGCGGTGAGCGCGACGGCAAGCATCGCGACGACGCGCACCGACCACAGCGCGGTGGTCTCGAAGAACGAAAACGTCGCCGCGTAGATGTACGGCACGATCGGTGGCTTGCGGTCGATCGCCTCCTCGTAGAGCTGCCCACCGTCGTTGAGCACGTGCGCCTGCGTCGCCAGGAACGTCTCGTCGGAGTTGAACACCGGGGTGACGAACGCGGGGAAGCGCAGCACGAACGTGAGCGCCAGCAGCACGAGGAAGATGCGCAGCAGCTCACGGCGCTCCGAGCGCGCCGGGCGCGCGGGGATGACCGACGCGGGCGCGTCGGTCACGAGCACTCCGTAGCGGGCGGTTCCGGGCGCGTCAGGGGAGAGTTCCATCGGCATGGAGAACCTCCATTGTGCCCGGTCTGGTTCCCCGTGGCGGTGCCGGAAGCCGCACGCCCTCGGCCCGGGCCGGCTCAGACCGGCTCGAGCTGGTCGTCGTGGTAGCGCTCGCGGCACAACGACCGCTGCAGCTTCCCCGACGACGTCTTGGGGAGCGAGCCGGGTCGCACCAGCACCACCTCGACCGGGGGCACGCCCACCGCGTCGCACACCCGGGTCACGACCAGGTCGTGCACCTTCAGCAGCTCGTCGGTCTTCGTCTCCGCGACCACGACGATCGACTCGCGCCCGCGCCGGCGCTCGCTCCCGAACGCGATCACGTTGCCGGCGCGCACCCCGTCGACTGCGCCCGCAGCCCGTTCCACGTCCTCCGGAAACACGTTGCGTCCCCCGACGATGATCACGTCCTTCTGACGCCCGCACACCACGAGCTGCCCGTCCACGAGGTACGCGAGATCGCCGGTGCGCAACCAGTCGTCGTCGAACGACGCCGCGGTCGCTTCGAGGTTGCGGTAGTAGCCCGGCGTCACCGATGGGCTGCGCAGCTCGAGCTCGCCGACGCCACGCTCGTCCAGCGCCACCCCCGACGCGGGATCGACGATGCGCAGTTCGAAGCCCTCGAGCGGGCGGCCGAGCATCGCCAGACGGCGCACTGTGTCGGCAGGCGCGTCCGCCGCCGGGGTGACGGCCCGACGCTCGTGCTCGAGCGCGTGACGGTCGACCGCGTCGACGACCAGGCCCGCGCCCACCTCGGGGAACGTCACCGCCAGCGTGGCCTCCGCCATCCCGAACACCGGGTACGCGGCTCGCGCGTCGAACCCGAAGGGCGCGGCCGCCGCGCAGAACGACTCGACCGCGTTCGGGTCGACGGTTTCGGCGCCGTTGAGCGCGAGACGCCAGGTCGACAGGTCGAGGTCGCCGGCCCGCCGCAACGCGCGGGCGGCGAGCGCGTACGAGAAGTTCGGGCCCGCCGTGATCGTGCCGCGGAACTCGGAGATCCACTCCAGCCAGCACGCGGGACGCGCGAGGAAGTCCTGCGGCGCGCCGAGCACGAGCTCGAAACCGTGCAGCATCGGCGCCATGAGCAGCCCGATGAGCCCCATGTCGTGGTAGAGCGGCAGCCAGGAGACGGCGCGGTCGGCGGGTGTGATCTGCGCGCCGGCGAGGATGGCGTCGAGGTTGGCGCCGATGCACCGGTCGGGCAGCATGACGCCTTTCGGCGCGGCGGTGGACCCGCTGGTGAACTGCACGATGGCGAGTCGCTCGGGGTCGTCGGGCGGCGGTGACCACGACACCGCGCCGGCCCGCGCACCCTCGCGGGCGAGGTCGTCGAGCAGCACGACGCCGGCGCGGTCGGGAGGCGGGTCGAGCAAGGGCGCGACGTCACGGTCGACCACCACCAGCGCGGCGTCGGCGTGCGCGACCCGCTGACGGGTCTGGTCGACGAACTCCTCGATCGACCCGAGGCGCATCGGGAGCGGGAGCGCCACCATCGTGCCGCCGGCCAGGTAGACGCCCTGGATGGTCGTCACCAGTGCGCGGGACGTCGGCCCGAGCACACCGACGTGCACACCCGGTCCCACTCCACGCGCCTGCAGCACGGCCGCGATCCCGCAGGCGTCGTCGTGCAGACGGGCCCACTCCACCCGGTCGGTCGGCCCGGCGTCACCGGCGGCCGTGCCCACGAAGGTCACGGTCCCGGCACCCTCCGCGGCGGTCTCGAGGCGCGAAACGACGGACCGCATCGTCGGTTGGACTCGCGCCATGCAGTTCGGGTTACCCGCCGGCAGAGATGGAGCGGAGCCGTGCCAGGAGGGCGGGACGGCGGAGCGGAATCGACCTCAGGACGTAGCGCCCCAGGTGTCCCAGTAGGTGATGCCCTCGACCGGAGGGCGCACGGCCGGTTTGAAGTCGTCGCCGGTGAAGTAGGCGACCGGGATCAGGGCGACCTGGGTCATGCCGTCGGGGATGTCGAGCAGCGCGGCCGCCTCCGCCTCGTTGGCGAGGTGCAGGGTGGTCCACGCGGTGCCGAGGCCCCGCGACCGCGCCGCCAGCATGAAGCTCCACACCGCCGGGAGGATCGAACCGTAGAAGCTGGCCGCCGCGAACGGCTCGGAGCTCTCGAGGCGCCCCTCGACGCACGGGATCACGTGCACCGGTACCCGGTCGAGGATGTCGAGGAGGTACACCGCCGACTGGTAGACGCGCCGGGTCTGGGGATCCGCGGCCGCCTCCGCCTGCGACTCCAGGTACGGACGAGCCATGCCGTCGTAGAGCTCCTTCAGCCGCGCCCGCTTCGCGGCGTCGGTGACCACGACCCAGTGCCACTGCTGCGAATTGCTGCCGGTCGGAGACTGCACCGCGAGGCGCAGGCACTCGAGCAGCACCTCCCGCTCGACCGGTCGGTCGAGGTCGAGCCGCTTGCGCACCGCGCGGGTCGTGGCGAGCAAGTGGTCGGTGACGCGGGTGTCCATGGGGTAGTCGGCCATGCGCGCAGTCTCGCAGAGACGCAGCGGAGCTTGCAGGCGACCGCGCCGGTCTGGCGATGGGCGGAGCGGAGTCGAACTTCTGAGGCAGGGTCAGGGCGCCAGCGCCCCGGCCGGGTCCTGGAAGAACCGCGAGCGGGGCAGCACCGCGTCGGCACCGTCGGCGGCGGCCCGGTCGAGCAGTTCGGTGTCGACGTGAGGACCGAACGCGACGATGCGCGCGCCCGGCACGGCGGCGCGCACCTCCGCCACTGCGGCCGCGTCGCGCGCCAGGTCGATCACGACCACGTCGGCACCCGCGCACCCCGCGGCGTCGCGTGCGAACTCGACATCGCCCAACGCGCCGGTGAGTCGCGACCGGTCCATCAGGTCGACGGTCAGGGCCACCACTTTCACGGGTTCACCTCGGTGAACTTCGGGACGGGGCCGCGCAGCAGCACCCGCAGCACGAGCATGCCGAGCATCGCCGCGACCGCTGACGCCACGAGCACACCGATCTTGGCGTCGTCGATCACGTCGCCTCGGAACGCGAGGTCGGTGATGAAGAGCGACACCGTGAAGCCGATGCCGCCGATCACTGCGACCCCGCCGATGTCGCGCATCCGCACACCGTCGGGGAGCGAGCCGACGCCGGTGCGCACCGCCACCGCCGACGCGCCGAAGATGCCGACGAACTTGCCGACGACCAGCCCGGTCACGATCCCGATCGTCACCCGGCTCGACAGCGCGTGGTCGATCGCGTCGCCGCTCAACACGACGCCGGCGTTGGCGAGCGCGAAGATCGGCACGATCACGAAGCTCGACACGGGGTGCAGCGTTCGTTCGAGCCGTTCGAGCACGTGACGTCCGCGGCGCGGACGCGCGGGCGTGAGCAACCCGAGCACCACGCCCGCGAGCGTCGGCTCCACTCCGGCTTCGTGGAGGCACCACCACAAGACGACGCCGGGCACGACGTACGCGAGGGGGTGGTCGACCCCGAGCCGCGACATCACGACGACGAGCAGCGTCACGAGCACCGCGCCCAGCAGCCACCAGCCGTCGAGACCGCGCGAGTAGAAGAGTGCGATCACCACGATCGCGCCGATGTCGTCGACGATCGCCAGCGCGAGGAGGAACACCTTGAGGCTCGACGGCACACGCGGGCCGAGCAACGCGAGCACACCCACCGCGAACGCGATGTCGGTGGCCATCGGGATCGCCCAGCCGTCGAGGCCACCGCCTCCGACGTTGATCGCGACGAAGATGAGCGCGGGGACGAGCATGCCCCCGAGCGCCGCCACCGCAGGAAGCGCCGCTCGGTTGCGGTCGCGCAGCTCGCCGGTGACCAACTCGCGCTTGATCTCCAATCCGACGACGAAGAAGAACACCGTCATCAGTGCGTCATTGACCCAGTGCACCAACGATTCGGTGATCGCGAGATCTCCGGGGCCGAACGTCAGCTGGTGATGCCAGAAGCTCGCGTAGCCCGCAGTGTCGGAGTTCACCCAGACCAGCGCCGCCGCCGCACCGAGCAGCAGCACGATCCCGCTGGCGGCTTCCAACGACACGAAGTCGCTGCCGATCGGCGGCGCGGCCTTACCGAGGATGGGGATGCGGACGTGTCGCTGCGTGGGCATCGCGGGCTGGAAGCGTAAACCTCGAACCGCACGACCGCGTCGGTATTGCGTTGGTGAGCCATGCTGCATACCGTGTCGATGCGCGCAGCGGCCGGGAACCGAGCGTCAGGGGAGGCAATGCGGGGTCGCAACCGAGGGGTTGGGCTGGCTGCGCTGTTGGTCGCCGTCGCGGGTGTGGTGACGCTCGCCACGCCGCAGGCGGCGTTCGCCGACGGCGAGACGGTGCCGTCGAGCAGCACCACCACCACCACGACCACGCCACCGGCGTCCGATCCGGCGCCGACCACGACCGAGCCGGCACCCGGCACCACGACCGACCCGGCGCCGACGACCACCACGGAGCCCGCGCCCACCACGGAGCCCGCGCCCATCACGTCGACCGATGCCGCGCCCGCGTCCGACGCGCCGGCCGTGCAGGTCACGCCGTCGATCACGGTCACCCCGTCGACCGACCTGGTCACCCTGCAGACGGTCACCGTCGCCGGCACCGGGTTCACCCCCAACTCGTCCGTCGGCTGGGCGGAGTGCAAGAACAACAGCAGCGACGGCACCGCCAACGACTGCGACATCAACCACACCGGTTTCGCGCCGACCGACGCGTCGGGCGCCTTCAGCGCGCAGTTCGTCGTGCGCCGGATCATGCACACCGCCAACGGCGACGTCGACTGTGCCACCGCGCCCGAGACGTGCAGCATCGGTGCGGCCAAGATCTCCGACTACAGCGAACGCGCCGGCATGCCGATCAGCTTCGACCCGAGCGTGCCGCTCCCGCCCCCGCCGACGTTGCTCGCCGGCCCCACCGACAACCTCGTCGAGGGCGACTCGGTCGCGATGTTCGGCGGCGGGTTCGTGCCCAACAGCCCGGTCGCGATCGTGGAATGCTCGCAGCCGACCGTCTCGACCTGCGGGTCGCTGACCACCGTCGGTGCCGACGCGTCCGGAAACTTCATCGCGCTCGTGCCGGTACACCGCCTGGTCGTCACTCCGCCGTTCGGCGCCACTGACTGCGCCGACGCGCCTGGCACCTGCCAGCTCCGCGCCGTGTCCATCTCCGACTACGACTTCGAGGCGCACGTCCTCCTCGACTTCGATCCCAGCGGACCGTTGCCGCCCGGCGAGGTCACCGTCACCCCCCACACCGATCTCCTCAACTTCCAGAGCGTCACCGTGGCGGGCACCGATTTCACGCCGAACAGCGGCGTGCAGATCGTCGAGTGCAAGAGCGGCGCGACCTCGTACGAGGACTGCAGCAACGGGTACGGAGGCTTCGCGCCGGTCGCCGCGAACGGCACGTTCTCCACGTCGCTCACGGTGCGCCGCATCCTGCACCTCGAAGGCGGCGACTTCGACTGCGCGAGCGCGCCCGACGCCTGTTCGCTCGTGAGCACGTCGTTCGGCACGCCGCCCGTGGTGGTCGTCAGCCCGATCAGCTTCGACAGCAGCGTCCCGCCGCCACCACCCCCCGCCATCTCGGTCACGCCGAACACCGATCTCGTGCAGGGCCAGACGGTCACCGTCACCGGTGCGAACTTCCCTCCGAGCTCGTTCGTCTCTCTCAGCCAGTGCCTGGAGGGGTCGGAGCCGTTCGGGGACTGCTCGTACGACGGTTCGTATGTGAACACCGACGAGCACGGCGCGTTCACGACCACGTTCACCGTCCATCGCGGTGTTCCCGACTTCTCGGGCTACCCACCCGACGTCGTCGACTGCGCCAGCGCGCCGGAGACCTGCGAGATCGCGGCCGTCGGCTCCGACTACCAGGACTACGCCGACCAAGCCATCGACTTCGATCCATCCGTGCCGATCCCGGTGCCCGAAGTCGAAGTGACGCCGCAGTTCGACCTGCCCGACCGCGCGGTCGTGCACGTGCACAGCTCGGGCTTCGCGCCCGGCGAGCGCGTGGTGGTCTCGCAGTGCCCGGCCGACCAGCCCACGTACGGGTTCTCGTGCAGCTCCGGCTTCCAGTACCCGAGCATCCTGACCGCCGACGGCAACGGCGAGGTCGACACCTCGCTCCGCGTGCACCGTGAGCTCACGACGAACGATGGCATCGTCATCGTGCTCGACCAGACCAGTTGTGCGGACTCGGTGGGTGCCTGTGTCATCCGCGTGCAATCGGTCGACGACCCGCTCGTGCTCAACGACATCCCGCTCGGCTTCGATCCCACCGCAGTCGCACCTCCGCCGACGATCACCACCACCCCGGCCGGGCCGTTCACCGATGGTCAAGAGGTCACGGTGCACGGTTCGGGCTTCACGCCCAACGCGGTGCTCGGCCTCGCGCAGTGCCAGGCCGGCGTCGAGCCCCGCGGCGCCACGTGCGATTCGCAGGACAACGGGCTGTACACCCAGTTCAACGCCGACGCCGACGGCAACTTCACCCGGACCGTCACCATGCGCACCCAGGTGCAGGGCACCGACGGGCCCATCGACTGCAGCGCGGCTGGTTCGTGCGTGCTCTTCGCGGCCAACCGCAGCGACTACGGCGCCGAGCGCGTCTCGATACCGATCGAGTTCGCGACCACCACCACGACCGGCCCCGGCGTCGAGGTGGAGGGCATCTCGCAGACGCGGGCGCTGGCCTTCACCGGTGCCGGTTCGAGCACGAGGCCCGCGGCGCTCACCGGGTTCGCGCTCGTGCTCCTCGGCGGAGCGTTGCTCCTGCTCGCCCGCCGGCGCGGGGCCGCTCGTCTCTAGTTTTCCGCTCTCCGGGCCTTCGGCGCCGGGCCGCTCGGGCCACGGCTCACGGCGGCGCAGGGTACCTGCGCGGCAGGCGTTCGCCTCTAGCTGCTCGCCGGCGTCGGCAGGAGTCGGGGCGCGTCCAGGGCGAACTCGGGCCAGCGCTTGCGCGACTTGGCCGAGAGCTTGTGCATGAGCGCGATGGCGCCGGGGTCGTCGTCACCGGGGCGGGTCTCGATCCAGCCGTCGCGGACGAGGCCGTCCATCAACTCACGGCCGACATCGGTGCGGACGATGGTGAGCGTCCAGTCGTTGAACGCGCCGATCCCACCGGTCGAGATGTCGGCGTGCTCCGCCGCGAAGTCGGGGCACATCTTGCACCCCTCACGGGTCCAGGCGTGGCACTCCTTCAGCGGGATCTCGTGATAGTCGCCGTTGTTCATCCAGATCTGGAACACGCCTTTGATGTTCATCTTCTTCATCTCCGACTTCTTCAAGCCGTACTTGGCCTCGAAGAGCTCCTCGAAGATCGCGTCGTCGAACGTCTTGGAGCACAGCAGACCGATGTTGAGGGCCAGTCGACGCGCGACCTTGCCCGCCTTGCGCTGCTTCATCACCGGCGGCACGGACGACTGGCAGCTCATGCCCACCAGCGCGATGCGCTCGGCGCCCGACTCGATGGCATCGAAGTAGGCCATCGTGTTCGCCGAGTAGGTGTAGCGGCTCCCGGCGGAGGCGATGATCTCCTCTTTGGTACGGGCAACGCCCGGCATCGCCTTCCAGCTGCTGCCGTCACCCTCGAGGTAGCTCACGAGCGCGGCGTCGATCAGGTCATGCTCGAGCGCGTACAAGAGGATCGCCGACACCAGCCCGCCGTCCTGGCCGACCTCGGCAAGGACCGGATCCGTCGCCCGGGCCAAGACGATGTCCTTGTAGATGCCCGACGGCTCCTCGTTGGTGCGCACCCGGCCGAACATGAACTCGTCGACCTCGGGCTCCCACGCGCGGAACCGAGGGCACGCGCGCGTGCACGACGTGCAGCTCTTCTCACCGTGGCTGCAGTTCGCCGGACCCCACCCCTCCTCGAGCTGAAACGGCTTGTAGACACCGTCGGTGTCGCGATAGCCGAGCACATCGTGCGGACACGCGATCACGCAACCGGCACAGCCGGTGCACAGCCCCGATGTCACGACCTCGGAGTAGAGGTGCTTCCAACTCAGCTTCTCGGGCGGCATGCGCCGAGTCTGTCACAGCGCCGTGTCCGGTCCCCAGGCCGGTGCGCGCAGCAATTCACGCGTTTCGTCCTCGCCCGCCCCGGTATCCTGACGGGGCTTGAAGATCAGCGAGATCCTGCAGACCGGTCCGAGCTTCTCGTTCGAGTTCTTCCCTCCGCGTGACGAGAAGATGGAGACGGTGCTGGCGCAGACGCTGCGCGAGCTCGAGGGATTGCACCCCTCCTATGTCTCGGTCACGTACGGGGCCGGTGGCACCACGCGGGAGCGCACGCACGACCTCGTCGTCGGCATCGACCGTGACACCTCGATGACCGCCATGGCCCACCTCACCTGCGCCGCGCACACCCGCGCCGAGCTGGTCGAGATCGTCGAGCGCTACCGCGCCGCCGGCATCGACAACATCCTCGCGTTGGGTGGCGACCCGCCCAAGGACCTGGATCTCCCGCCCGGCGAGCTGCGCTACGCCATCGAGCTGGTCGAGCTCATCCGCGAGGTCGGCGACTTCTCCGTCGGCGTCGCCGCCCACCCCGAACCGCATCCGCGGTCGCCCAGCCGGGCGAGCGACCGGCGCCACACGGCCGAGAAGCTCGCCGCCGCCGACTTCGCCATCACCCAGTTCTTCTTCGACGCCGCCCACTACTTCGATCTCGTCGAGAGCCTCCGCGACCTGGGGGTCGAGAAGCCCGTGATCGCGGGCGTCATGCCGGCCACCAGCCTCGGCAGCATCAAGCGCATGTCCGAGCTCCAGGGCTCGGAGTTCCCGAAGTGGCTCGCCGACAAGCTCCTCGCGGTGGGCGACGACCCGGCGTCGGTGCGGGCCGTCGGCATCGCCGAGGCGACGAAGCTCTGCGCAACCCTGCTCGACGGTGGTGCGCCGGGCCTGCACTTCTACACGCTCAACCGGTCGACCGCGACCCGCGAGATCTACGAGAACCTGGGGATCGGGTTGTCCTGACGTCCTGAGGGAAGGTTGACTTGCGCATGAGCTAAGGCTTCCCTAAGCTGCGCTCGTGCTTCCCACCTTCGTCATCGGACTCCGCGAGGGCCTCGAGGCCGCGCTGATCGTGGGCATCATCGCCGCGTTCCTCTCGCAGCAGGGACGGCGTGACGCGCTGCGCTGGATGTGGCTGGGTGTGCTCGTCGCGGTGCTGCTCTGCAGCGGTGCCGCGTGGGCGCTGCACGTCGCCGAGGAGAACCTGCCCCAGCGCGAGCAGGAGCAGCTGGAGACGGTCATCGCGCTGGCGGCAGTCGGGATGATCAGCTGGATGATCGTCTGGATGCGCCGGCACTCGGCCGACCTGAAGGGCGACCTCCAGCAGCGCGCCTCGGTGGCGCTGGTCGAGGGCTCCGCCATCGGGCTCGTGGTCATGGCCTTCCTCGCGGTGCTGCGCGAAGGACTCGAGACCGCGGTGTTCATGCTCGCCGCGTTCCAGCAGTCGGATCGACCCGGCCTCACCGGCACCGGTGCACTGCTCGGCGTCGCGCTCGCGATCGTGCTCGGTTACCTGTTGTATCGCGGTGGCGTGAAGATCAACCTGTCGAAATTCTTCCGGGTCACCGGCGTCGTGCTCGTCCTCGTCGGCGCGGGCCTGCTGGCCTTCGCCGTGCACACCGCCCACGAGGCCGCGTGGTGGAACCTGCTGCTCGGGCGGGCCGTCGACCTCACGTGGCTCATCAAGCCGGGCTCGGTGCAGTCGGCCCTGATCACCGGCATGTTCGGCATCCAACCCGAACCCACGTGGGGCGAGCTCCTGGCGTTCGCCGCCTACGCGATCCCGATGACGATCTACGTCTGTCGCCCCCAACGTCCCCCGGCGCGTGTCGCGGCCACGCCGACCGCCGTCGGCGCCACCGTCGAAACCGTCTGAACCCGCACCTTCACCTTTCGAGAGGATCCGCACCGATGTTCCGCAGTACTGGTCGCGCCGTGCTCGTTGCGACCCTGAGCGGCGCCGTACTCGTGGTCGGACTCGGTGCCGACGCCGGCGCCAAGAGCAACAACGTCAAGGTCGACATCAACGACGACGGGTGCCCGGCGAAGCTCTCGATCAAGTCGGGTCCGACGACGTTCAAGGTCACGAACTCGGGCTCGGGTGACGTGAGCGAGTTCGAGATCCTCAAGGGCGACAAGATCATCGGCGAGGTCGAGAACGTCGCGCCGGGGCTCAACAAGGAGTTCTCGCTCACGCTCAAGGCGGGCACGTACACGACCGCGTGTCCCGGAGGCTCGGAGCACAGCAAGGGAAAGCTGATCGTCAAGGGGGCGACGGCCAAGCTCACCGCCGCCGGCGCGACCGCGGTTGGCCAGTACCGCGAGTACCTCGAAGCGCAGACGGCCGAGCTCGTGACCGCGACCAAGGCGTTCACCGACGCGGTCGACGCCGGCAACCTGGAGCAGGCGAAGCAGCTCTACGCGCCGTCGCGCGTCGCCTACGAGCGCATCGAGCCCGTCGCCGAGACGTTCGGCGACCTCGATCCGGAGATCGACGCCCGCGAGGGAGACGTCCCGGCCAAGGAATGGGGTGGCTACCACTACATCGAGAAGAAGCTCTGGATCGACGGCACGACCGAGGGGCTCTCGGAGTACACCGAGGAGCTGAACGAGCACGTCGAGCGACTCGCGAACCTCGTGAAGGACGTCGACCTCCAGCCCGGCGCGATCGCCAACGGCGCGGTCGAGCTGCTCAACGAGGTGTCGGCGTCGAAGATCACCGGTGAGGAGGAGCGCTACTCGCACACCGACCTGGTCGACTTCGAGGCCAACGTGCAGGGTGCGCAGGCCGCGTTCGAAGCGGTGCAGCCGATCCTCGAGAAGAAGGACACCGATCTCGCGGCCGACATCACCGCCAAGTTCACGGCCGTCCTCGCCGCGCTCGACCCCTATCGCAGCGGTACGACGTTCGTCTCGTACTCCGATCTCACCGAGACCGACACCAAGGCGTTGAGCCAGGCGATCGACGCGCTGGCCGAGCCCTTGTCGCACGTCGGCAAGGAAGTTGTCTCATCGTGACCCGCGGCCTGAGCCGGCGGCAGTTCCTGGGTGGAACGGTCGTGATCGGCGCCGCCACCACTGCCTCGCTCGTTGCGACGGAGGGTACCTCCCTCGCAGCCACTCGCTCGGCTGCTTCGCAGAGTTCGCTCGTTGTTCCCTTTCATGGTGCACACCAGGCGGGGATTGTCACGCCGGCACAGTCGCGCTTGTTGTTCGCGTCGTTCGACGTCGTCACCGATGACCGCACCGAGCTGGTCGAGCTGCTGCAGGAGTGGACCCGCGCCGCGCGCCGGATGACCGCGGGCCACCCGGTCGGCAGCGACAACCGCGATCAGGAGGCGCCGCCCGACGACACCGGTGAGGCCGACGACCTCGGCCCGTCGTCGCTCACCGTCACCTTCGGCCTCGGCGCGTCGTTGTTCGACCGCCCCGGTGACCCGTTCGGGATCGCGGCGCGCAAGCCCGCGGCGCTGGTGGCGATGCCGACGTTCGCGGGCGACGAGATCGATCCCGCGCGCAGTGACGGCGATCTCGCGGTGCAGGCCTGCGCCGAAGACCCCACGGTCTGCTTCCACGCCATCCGCAACCTCACCCGCATCGGACGCGGTGTGGTTGCGCTGCGATGGTCGCAGTCGGGATTCGGACGCACGTCGAGCACCGACGCCGGGCAGACCACGCCGCGCAACCTCATGGGCTTCAAGGACGGCACCAACAACGTCGTGGCCGAAGACACCGCGACCCTGAAGAAGCACGTGTGGGTCGCGGCGGACGACGACCCGGAGTGGATGCGCAACGGGAGCTACCTCGTGGCTCGGCGCATCCGCATGCTGCTCGAGGTGTGGGACCGGTCGACGCTCGCCGACCAGGAGGCCACCATCGGGCGCGTGAAGGGCAACGGCGCGCCGATCGGCGGCACCAAGGAACACGAGACGGTGGACCTCACCTCCAAGCGCGACGGCGATCCGGTGATCCCGGTCGACGCGCACATCCGGCTCGCCGCACCCGAGGAGAACGCCGGGATCCGCCTGCTGCGGCGCGGCTACTCGTTCACCGACGGGATCGATCCGGTCACCAACCAGCTCGACGCGGGGCTCTTCTTCATCGCCTACCAGCGCGACCCCCGCACCGGGTTCATCCCCGTGCAGGAGAAGCTGCGTACCGACGCACTCAACGAGTACATCCGCCACAACGCCACCGCGATGTTCGCAGTCCCGCCCGGCGTCGCCGAGGGCGGCTACATCGGCGAGACCCTCTTCGCCTGACCTTCCCCGTCGCTCGCCGCCGCTCGCCTGAGCGCTCTGAGGAAACTCGCAGCTTCCCCGGAGTCGAGTCACGGACGACGCGGACACCCTGGTGGGATGAGCGTGACGACGAGGGGCGTGAAGAACGCGTTCCGAAACACCATCCGCAGCATCTCGATCACCGCGATCCTGGCGCTGACCATCGCCCTGGCGCTGGTGATGCTCCTGTCGCTGAAGGCCGTGCAGGCCCGGATCGACGACGTGAAGTCGAGCGTCGGCAACACCATCACGGTGACGCCGGCCGGCGCCCGGGGCTTCCAAGGCGGAGGTGAACCGCTCACCGCCGCCGAGATCAAGAAGATCCAGCAGACCGCCCACGTGAAGTCGGTCACCGACACGCTGGAGGACCGCTGGGTCACCGAGGGCAGCAACGCGCCGACGGGACCCAACGGCGAGACCGCGGGCACCACCAACCTGCAGTCGGCGATCGACCCCGGCACGCTGGGCAACCGGTTCGGGGGCAACAACAACTCCGAGAGCGGCGCCACGAGCGGCAGCGCCCCGCAGGGGAACTTCGTGCTGCCGATCACTGTCACCGGCACGACCGCGCCCGACAGCACCGCCGTCTCGGACGTGAACTCGTTCAAGCTCACCGCGGGCGAGACCATCGACGGCTCGTCCAGCGACTACGTCGCCCTCGTCGGCAAGGCCCTCGCCAAGAAGAACAACCTCTCGGTGGGCTCCACCTTCACGGCCTATGGGCAGACCATCACCGTGAAGGGCATCTACGACACCGGCAACACCTTCACGAACGCGGGCGTGATCATGCCGCTGCCTGCGCTGCAGAAGTTGTCGTCGCAGACGGGTGACATCACCTCGGCGATCGTCACCGTCGACAGCGTCGACCACCTCGACTCGACGGTGAGCGCACTCGAGAAGAAGCTCGGCAACTCGGCCGACGTCGTGAGCGACGCCAGCCAGTCGGCCGACACGCTGTCGTCGCTCGACAACGTGAAGACCATCGCCACCTACAGCCTCATCGGTGCGCTCGTGGCCGGCTCGGTCATCATCTTCCTGAGCATGCTGATGATCGTGCGGGAGCGGCGGCGCGAGATCGGCGTGCTCAAGGCGATCGGCTCGTCGAACGCCAAGATCTCGTGGCAGTTCGTGTCGGAGGCGCTCACGCTCACCGGCATGGCGGCGGTGGTCGGCGTGATCGGCGGCATCATCCTCAGCAACCCGGTGCTCGACGCGCTCGTGACGGGCAGCTCGAACTCCTCGAACGGACCGACCACGTTCAGCGCGGGACCCGGCGGTCCGCCCGGCGGTGCCACCGGCGGCCCGATCCGCTTCGGCAACGGGATCAGCCGTGGCCTCACCAACTTCGGTGACGTGCTGTCGAACGTCCACGCCACCGTCGGCTTCAGCATCCTGCTCTACGGGCTGCTCGCGGCGGTCCTGATCGCCGTCATCGGTACGGCGTTCCCCTCGTGGCTGATCGCGAAGATCCGCCCCGCCGAAGTGATGAGGACGGAGTAGTCATGCTGCAGGTCACCGATCTCGCCAAGACGTTCGGGTCCGGCGACACCGAGGTGAAGGCCGTCGACGGCGTCAGCTTCACCGTGCCCACCGGAGTGTTCGCCGCCGTGGTCGGGCGCAGCGGGAGCGGCAAGAGCACGCTGCTCTCGTTGCTGGGCGCGCTCGACAAGCCCACGAGCGGCACCATCGAGGTCGACGGTGAGGTGATCAGCAAGGGGAGCGACCACCAGCTCATCCGTTATCGCCGCAACCAGATCGGCTTCGTGTTCCAGAGCTACAACCTGATTCCCAACCTCAGCGCGATGCAGAACGTGATGCTGCCGCTCGAGTTCGCCGGCATCGCAAAGCGTGAACGGCGCGAACGCGCCGCGGCGCTGCTCGACCAGGTGGGGCTCAAGGGTGGGAAACAGCAACGGCGACCGGCGAAGCTCTCCGGTGGTGAGCAGCAGCGCGTCGCCATCGCCCGCGCACTGGCCAATCGACCGAAGCTCATCCTGGCCGACGAACCCACCGGCAACCTCGACACCAAGACCGGACGCGTCATCGTGAGCCTGCTCCACGGTCTGGCTCGCTCGGAGAACACGACCATCCTCGCCGTCACCCACGACCTCGGCGTAGCGCAGCGCACGGACATGACCTTCGAGATGGAAGACGGCAAGCTCACCGGCGGTCACGGCGCGGACGAGCTCACGGCCAGCGTTCCTTCCTGACGCCGGTTGTCGTCGGCGTCATCCGCGGCGACACTGGTCTTCGTACCGGTGCCAGACCGCGGGCAGCTCGACGTGTGGAAGCAGGCGCGAAGCGCCCGAGCACAGGAGGCTGGGAGATGGCTGGTGTCGTGAAGAAGGGGTTCGCGTCTGCTGACGAAGTCCGGACGCCTGACAAGACCCGTATCGAGATCGTCGACCTCGGGGGCGGCATCAAGGCGGCGAAGATGACAGCCGAGCCGGGCTGGAAGTGGTCCGAGTGCATCAAGCCCCTCGTGGGCACAGACAGCTGTCAGACACACCACGTGGGAACCGTCATCGGCGGCACCATCCACGTCGCGCACGACGACGGCAGCGAGCAGGACATCGCCGCGGGCGAGGCATACGTCATCGAGCCCGGGCACGACGCCTGGGTGACGAGCAGCGAGCCGTTCGTGGCGTTCGAGTTCGACAGCTCCGCCGCCGCGTCGTACGCCAAGGGGAGCTAGATCGTCCCGCACCGTGGCCCTGGTGAGCGATCCCGCGGAACCAGTTCCCCTTGTGGACAGGTCCCGCGGGACCGGATCAGGCCTCGAGCACGGTCACGTGCGTACCTTCCTCTCGCAACGCGGCCTCGAGCCGCGGCGATGCGACGGAGAGGTACACCTCGGCTTCCAACTCGAGCGCCGCCGCAAGTGCCTCGATGCCGAGAAGGTTCAGGTCGTGACGCGCTCGGAGTTGTCCGATGCGTGGTGCCAGATGTCGGAGGCTCAAGAGCCCGACGTCATCGGGAAGGTCGAGGAGTGATCGAAACGCCCGGTCCCTCCTCGGCGCCGGCAAACTGCTGAACGGTCGCGACAACGCTCCGGATCGTTCGGTCGCGCCGAGGACGGCCTGGCAGAGGCGCACGTACCAGAGGCCGGTGGTGAAGACGTCGGCTCGGCGACGTGGAGGCTTGTCGCCACGCACGATCCGCCCGAGGAGCTGGTCGTCGACGACCTGGATCACTCGGTGGCGAGCTCAGGATCGCCGAATCCGGACCGCGCGCGGTCCCAGTCGTCATCGGTCAGGGCGTCGAGCAGGTCACGTCGGAGCTGCTCGACGTTCCCCGGGATGATCACGACGGCATCACCAAGGTCGAGGAAGCCGACCTCACCGCCGTCGTCGAGCTGCCATCGGTGTCGCGTTGAGGCCGGCAGGTTCATCTGCCCTCGGGTCGACACCCTGAGCGTTCCCGTTGCCGTCATGTCCCCAGCTTACAAGGCAGAGTGACAAGACGCCTTGTAAGTACGCAGTAGGCCCATCTGCTCATCCTTCCAAACGCGCCTCGACCGCCGCGACCTTGGTGTGCAGCGCGTCGCTCACACCGGGTCGGTGGTCGAGCTTGATCACCACGCTGACGCGCGGCGCGGCCTCCGCCACCTTCTCGACGCAGGCCTTGATGAGCGTCATCACCTCGTCCCATTCGCCTTCGACGTTGGTGAACATGGCGTTGGTCTCGTTGGGGAGCCCGCTGTCGCGCACGAGACGGACGGCGTCGGCGACGCTCGCACTCACGGAGTCGCCGACGCCGAGCGGGGTGATGGAGAAAGCAGCGATCATGCGGTGATCCTCGCGCGGCGCGCGAAGCTGGGCACCCGGACGTGACCCGTGGGACCGAGGCGAGGGGGTGCGCATCGACATCGACGGCGTCCTCACGGTGTCCTGCGAGCCGATCGATCCCTCGTCGCGATGCACCGCAACTTGTCATGGGCGACGGCCGCGGGACTGCAGCTCGACGCCGACGCATTCCTCGTCGGCATCGAGCAGGCGGCGCGCGTCGACGCGGTGACGATCGGCAAGCCGTCGCGTGCGAGTGCTTCGCGGCCGGCCTCGAGCTTCTCGACCGCACCCCGCAGAGACCGTGATGGTCGGTGACGACCTCGATGCTGACGTGCTCGGCGCGCAGGCCGTCGGCATCCACGGCGCGCTCGTCCGCACCGGCAAGTTCCGTCGTGAAGTGCTCGAGCACGCCGCGCAGCAACCGGACGACGTGGTCGATTCCTTCGCCGACGTCCCCGACCTGCTCAGCCTCTGAGCTCTCGGCCCGCGCAGCTCCGGGCCAGGGGCGCGAACCTGGCCCGGGCGCCGCGATGGCGGACGGGCTGGGATTTGAACCCAGGGTGACAGATGTGTTGCCGCCGTTCTATCGAGTCGGCGTCAGGATCTCCGCAGCCGCGGGACGTTGGCGTGTGCCTTCTGTGTCGCCCACATACCGCCAACTGTTTCTCGCTCGCTCAGATTGCTGGACTGAGACGCTCTGACACGCGCTGGAGCCCGTCCATGACGGTCACGAACTCGAAGCCGAGCTCGGCGAGGGGAGCGCACGTGGGGCCTCTCGACGAGAGTCGCCGCTGGAGCACCAGGTCCGTACCAAGGGTCGCCCCGATCGGCACTTCCGCTACGGCCACTCCTACCACTCGAAGCTCGCGACTGGCTCCGCGGCCACGTCGACCGTTGACTGTTAATCTCCCGCCGACGCTCGAGGTCCAGGGAGGGTTCCTGATGGTCGTGTGGCGGGCGCGGTCTCGCATCGGAACCACGTCCGCCGTCTTGGTCATGGCGTTCGCGGCTTTGGCGGTGGTACCGGCAGGTGCGGCGACCACGACGATCGGCCAGCTGGGCGGTTCCCCGAGCGCGTGCGAGGCGGGGTTCGACGCGGTGCAAACATCGGTCACATCGGGCACGCCGTACACCGTTCCTGCAGGGCAGTGGTTGGTGACTTCGTGGAGCACCGAAGCTGGGGACGGTCCAGCACCGTCGGGGTCATTGCAGTTGGAGATGTGGCGCCCGACTGCAACCGCGGACCAGTACGTGTTGGTGGGAATCAGTCCTGTCAGCACGACAACCACGTCGGGGACGAACGCGTTCTCGTTAGCGTCCCCGATCGAGGTGCAAGGCGGTGACCTGCTTGGATTGCGCAACCTCACCCAAGACTACGGTTGCGCGCACGTCAATGGTCCTGGCTTCAGCAGTCCCGGGCCTGTCACCCCGACGGCGCCGGTCCCCGGCGAGGTTCGCACGCTTCCGCCGTTTCCGATTCCAGTCACTCTCAACATCGCCGCCACCCTGCACTCGGTCCTGCCCGAGCTGAACGTCCAGAAGGTCGTGTCGGGAAGCTCGCCGAACGGCTTCATCGAACAAGTGCAGTGCACCTATCAGTCGGGCGCGGCACCGTTCGTGGATGCAGCGCTGCACTTCCGACCAGACGGAACACCGGACCCGGAGTCGACACCTGCAGGTTGGGTGGCGACCAATCAGGCGTGGCAGCTCACCAACGGCTCCTTGGCCGAGGGGACCTGCACCGCGACCGAGACCGACACTGGAGGCGCAGCGACCGTGTCGTACTCGTGTGTCTGGACACCTGGGAACCGCGACCACCTACCGATTGCGGGTGGCTGCCCCGGGGTCTCGAGTGGGCCTTCGGCGTTGCCTGCGTCGGTGACGTTCACCGGGAACGGTGAGACGGGAAATCTGACGATCACGAACACCTTCCCGCCAACTCCGCCCGTAATCTCGCCAATCACTCTTGCACCCAGGTTCACCGGCTAGCACGGCTCTTGGCCCGCACGCGGTGAACAGCAAGACCGAGCGAACGAAGGATGTTCCGCGTTCGCTCGGCGTCGCTGATTCGTCGTCAACGATGAGCAGTCGCTCCGATGGGTCAATGTATCCGGATCGTGAGACACGTCCACGACAGCAAGAGTGACGCCGCGTCATCGGGCCACCAAGATCATCGACACAGAACGACACGCCGAGGCGCTCAGAACGGCTGGACCGTGCGGCACATGAGCGGCGTCCGAGCGAGTGTGTCCGCCGCACGTTGTCGGACGCGCTCTGATCAGATCTGCGTGTCGAAGTTGTTCGACCGGGAAGCTGAACGGCGCTCGCCATCACGGCGGCACAAGATCGGGGTTTCCGCGCGTTTGCCTACTGTGCGAGGTCGATCGTGCGAGCTGTTCAGATCGCAGCGTTCGAGTGCGACCTCGTTGGAGCGTCGCCCGACGGTGTCTTCAGTGTGCGCATCGCTGGCAACAGGCTGCGCGACTGGGTGCGTGACGATGCTTAGCCGGTGGAATCGATGCGGTCCTCGACCAGCTGGAGCGGCGTGGGCGTCGGGCTGTCCTCGGCGTCCCGCAGGGGCATGGGCGTCCATTCGGCGCCTAGCTGCTGCGCCGGCTGCGTCACGTAGCAGTACCCGAGGAGCAGCTTGCGGGCCTGCGGCGTGATCGGTCCGATCCGGCATCCCATCCGGTAGTGGCCGTTGTCGACCGGTCGGCACGACACCACGCTCACCGGGATCTCGACGTCCTGCAGGGCGCCGCCCGGGTCGGGGAGACGGGTCAGCAGCGTGAGGCGGTGACCGCCATTCAGTGCGATGGGCGACAGGAACGAGAGGCCCTGCGCGCCCAGGTCGAGTAGCGGGACGATCGACGCGGTGCGAGCGATGCGGGCACGCAGTGCCACGGGGAACCGGTAGTCGCCTCTGTGCTGTCGGCGGCGCACGACACCTGCGAGCACGTAGACGACGCAGCCGAGCTCCCATACGCCGAGCACCAGCGTGACCACGAGCGCGAAGGTGGGTAGCTCGGGGAGCGCGACGAGGTCGAGCGTGGCGAGCACGCGCAGCGTCCACGCGACGAGCAACACAGCGCACAGCGTCGTGAGGAGGCCGAGTGCGCGCAGAGCCCGCCAACCGCCCTGTTCGACGCCGTTCTTCGGCGTGACCTTGAACGCCCCTGCGTGCCGGGTGGCGAGCGCCAGGATCCCACGCAGGTGGATGCCCATGGTGAGGAGGCCGTAGCGGGTGGAGTCGAGTGCGCCGAGCGCACCCCGACCGAGTGCACCGGTCGCCACGAAGCCGAGCATTGCCCATGGCAGCCAGAGTGCGGCGAGCGCGACGAGGGACGCCCGCATCGGCAGCTCGCCGCTCGCGAGCGTCCACACGAGGACGAGGAGCAACGCCGCGCGTTGGACGCACGTGAAGTAGTTCGCGAGCGAGGCGGTGTAGCTCAGACGCTGCGCCGGCGTGAGTCCCGGACAGGTGATCGGGTTCTCTCGCGTGCGGAAGACGGCAAGGTTGCCGCGCGCCCAGCGTGCTCGCTGGAGGAGGAACCCGTCGAGGTTGTGCGGGGCGAGGCCCTGCACGAGGGTCTCGTTGTGGTATCGGGTCTTCCAGCCGCGCGAGTGCATCGCGATCGTCGTGTGGAAGTCCTCGGCGACAGTGTCGGTGAGCACACCACCCACCTCGACGAGTGCGGTGCGGCGGACGATCGTCGCCGACCCGCACCAGAACATCGCGTTGTGGCGGTCCTTGCCCGGTGCGATCACCTCGTAGAACAGCGTCTGCTCGTGGCGCGCCGGGCTGGTGTGCTGCGCCGAGTCGCGGTTGAGGAAGTCGTGCGGGGTCTGGACGAGGGCGACGTCCGGGGCGTCGAAGTAGCCGGCGGTCACCTCGAGGATGTCGGGACGCGGCACGTGGTCGGCATCGAGGAAGAGGATCAGATCACCGGCGGTCAGGGGGATTGCGTGGTTGATGTTGCCTGCCTTGGCGTGGCTGTTGTCGGGACGCGTGACGTAGCGCGCCCCGTAGCGCAGCGCGAGGTCGCGCATCTCGGGTCGCTTACCGTCGTCGAGGAGGTAGGTGGTGTGGACCGACGTGATCGCCGCACACCCGAGCAACGTGGGTTCCAGGACACTGACCGGCTCGTCATAGGTGCAGACGAACACGTCGGCCGTCTGAGGGTGCCTCGCGACCGCCGGCGAGGACCGCTGGGGCGTGTACCAGGCGAAGTACGCGTAGACGCCGAGGCTGATCCAGCCGAACAGCTCGGCCCCCAGCAACATGACGAACAGCGGCAGCGACACGCCGTGTCCGCTCCACCCGATCCGCCACACGAAATAGGCGAAGCCCCACAGGAGCGCACCGCCCGCCACCAGGCGGACCAGGCGCTCGTGCGTACACCAGAACCTCGAGCGGCTGCTCGCAAGCGTGGGCACGGTCGGCGCCGCACGCCGGCTCTCAGCTTCCATGCCGGGAAGATCGGCAGCGTCAGTGGCGTGGTTGAGGGCCAGCCTGCGCCGGCGGCGGCCGGGAACCGGAACATGCATCGTCACCAGGTATCCGACCCGCCGCTGGGGAACGTCATTGACCGTCGTTGACCTTGGCGAGATACGCGGCTCCCGCCGCGAAGCGCGTCGACACCTGCCCAACGATTCCCCGTCACCGATTCGGCGGTGCAGCTGGGCATTCTGCCTCGACGGGGTCAACCCATGGTCGGGATACTCGGCTCCAAGCTCCACTCGGTGGTGGTCTGCGTCGCGTGATCGGTCTGGGCCGTGCCGCCATCGCCGTTCCCGATGGCGTCTCCTCCCGGCGGCGAAACCACGTGCCCGAGGACGTCGTGCGCCACCACACGGTCGCGGCCACGGCGCTTGGCGTCGAAGAGCGCTACGTCGGCGCGGGTGAGCAACTGTCCGAGATCGTCATTCGGGTCCGACTCCTCGATGACGCCGAAGCTGGCCGTGAATCGCGGCAACCCTGCGGTTGCGATGGCGTCTGCGAGAGCTGCGCGCACGCGGTTGAGCGCATCGCAGGCATCCGACCTGTCGTAGGACGGCAGCACGAGCGCGAACTCCTCACCGCCGTATCGGGCCACCAGATCGCTCTGGCGCAACGTGTTGCGCAGGACTTGGGCGAAGAGCCGCAACGCGCGATCACCGGTCTCGTGTCCGTGCTTGTCGTTCAGCGCCTTGAAATGGTCCAAGTCGGCCATCGCGACCACGACCGGCGTGTTCGCAACACGCAGTCCCCGGGCCTTGTTCTCGAGCGATCGACGGTTCAGGAGCCCCGTCAGGCTGTCGGTCGCCGCCTGCAGCTGCGTTTCCGTCATGACGCGCAGCAGACCGATACGCGCCCCGGCAAGTTTCGACAGCGTGCTCAGGTCCGCAACGGTCGCGTCGTCGACCAGCGCGCCAGGCTCACCGATCGCGTGGATGACACCGACCGTGCGCCCCATGATCGATACAGGGACGCAGACCGCCGAGCAACGCCCGTGCGCTCGATCACGCAGCTTCGGACACGAGTCGAGCTCATCGCTGTCAGCGAACTGCTGCACTTGCGCGCGGCGCGCAGCGGGGCAGTGATCAGGCGACTCCACGGGGCATGCCGGGACATCATCGGTCGGTGTCCTGAGCGCCATACGAATCAGGTGCGCATGACTGTTGTCGGCGAGCAGAACCTCAGCCGGTCGATCGGGAAGGGTTGACGCGAGCGCCCGGTCAACGGCGCCGAGAACTTCACCTTCGTCTTCTGCCATCTCGAGAGCATTCGCGACACGAGTCTCGAACTCGCGTCTGCGCACCTGCACCATCCGCTCAGCCGACTCGCGCTGGGCGGATGCTACGGCGTCGGTCAGCTCTTGTTCCAGCTGCACGGCCAGGTCGTTGCTGCGCGCCTGCTGTCGAATGGTGTCTCGCCACATTGCATACACGCCGGGCAAGATCAGGACCAGGGTGGTCGCCGACATGACGACGTATCGCCAGGGACCCGACGTCACCGCTGTGGCGAACAACGCGATCGGGACCACGATGAGAGCGCCCCCCAAACACCCGAGGACGGCATACACGCCGGAGGCACGTTGAGCCCGGGCTCGCGCCACAGACCACTGCGTCTCCACTGACCGGATCGCTTCGTGATCTGTCACTTCTCGGCCTCCGCCCCAGGCGCTATCGACATGTCGCCCACCGGACCCTTCTGTCTTCGGCGGCTGCGAAACCCGCTTGAGACCCTTCGCGCTACCGCCGTCGTGAGCGAAGGTTCCACGCGGCCATGCCATACGGCTCGCAGCCCACGGCCGCCGGTAATGGCTCAGTTTGAGGATTGACGAGTGCTGGACGGCCCGTAGGCCGGGGACGTGGCCGCGGATGACTGGACCGGGAGCGATTTGGATCGCTGCGAATGGTGTGGTGCCCCGCTCGGTCAATGGACCGATGCGAGTGGCGTGGGGTTGACTCCCGATTGCGATGAGGCGGGTGAGCTCGATTCCGGTGAGCACGTTCGGGTGGGAGGAGTGGACCTGGGATGCGACGGTCTTCCGGGGGACCGCTTCGTACTATCGGCAGGGCCGGTACCCGTACGCGCCTGATCTGGCCGATGTTTTGGCACGCCGCTTGCACCTTGATGGGCGTGGGTGTCTCCTGGACGTGGGCTGCGGTCCCGGCAGTGTGACGCTGCTGTTCGCACCGCTTTTCGAGCAGGTCGTTGGCGTCGACTCTGATGCGGAGATGTTGAGCGAGGCGCGGCACGCCGCGGCCGAAGCTGACGCCGTCAACGCCGCATGGGTGCAGCTGCGCGCGGAGCAGCTTCCCGACGATCTCGGGAGCTTCCGCGTCATCACGTTTGCGCAGTCGTTCCATTGGATGGACCGTGCTCGCGTCGCTGCCGTGGCCCGCGGCATGCTCGACCCGGGTGGCGCGGTCGTCCACGTCGATCTGTGGCACCGACAACCTCGTGATGCTCGACCGGGTGGTCCGTTTCCACCGGTGCCGGAGGAGGCCATCGACGCGCTGCGCGTGCAGTGGTTGGGTCCCGATCGCCGGGCAGGCCAGGGCTTGCGGAACACCTCACCGAGCGGAGAGGACGAGATCTTCCGAGCAGCGGGGTTCGCGCCCGAAGAGTCCGTCGTCGTTCCCGATGGCCGCGTCGTCGAACGGTCGATCGACGACGTCGCCGCATGGGTGCTGTCCACGTCATCGACGGCGCCGCATCTCTTCGGAGACCAGCTCGCAGACTTCGAACACGATCTGCGGACGATCCTTCTCTCGGCGTCATCTGCTGGTCGCTTCAGCGTGCGCCTCGCGGACAACAGGCTGCGCATCCACCGACCTCGAACGACAGTCGACCTCGAATGACGGACCGTCTGGCGTTTCGTCAGGCGACTGCGGCCGATGGCGACGCAGTCCTCGAACTCCTGAACGAGTCCGCGCAATGGTTGCTGGACCGAGGCATACGACAGTGGTACGTGCCCTTCCCAGAAGTAGACGCGGTAGGTCGGCTCAGACTTCTCCACGGTGACATCCCTCGGATCGACAGGTCGCGCGACGAGCGACATGCCGATCACCATGGCACGAGCTCTGCTCCCGCGAGCCGGCGTGAGGGGGCAGTCGCTGACGCGATGCGTACGCTGGCCCGATGGTGGACAAAGAGTTCGGCGTCGTATGCGAGATCGAGCCGGCGACGCGTCCTGATCTCATGCGCGTGCGACACCAGATCGGCATCTTGAGCCGAACCGCTTCGTCGTTCTTGATCCCCGACAACCACATCGGACGAGCGACCGTGTCGAGCATCGCGGTGGCGCACGAAGTCGCTTTGATGGGTGGTCGATCGATCGCGTGTCTGAATGCGAGAGACCGCAACATGCTCGGTTTCCGACGCGACCTCCTCACCGCGGCCGCGTACGGCGTCGACGAGTTCCTCTTCGTGTACGGCGACCGACCCGAGACCGGAAGCCGATCCGACGACCTCACCGTTCGATCGATGCTCGACGAAGCGAGACGCTTCGCTGAGCGCGAACGCGATCTGGCGGGGCTCCGTGTCGGTGTGACATCACGGCTCATCGCACTGCCATCGTGGAAGCAGGCAGCTGACTTCCTCTTCGTGCAAGTCAGCTGGTCGGTGCCCGCCCTTCTCGACTGGCGATCAGCCGTGGCCTTCGACGGTCCGGTGTTCGCAGGTGTCTTGGTGCCGACTTCTGCGACGATGGCCCGCAAGCTCTCGGCCGATACCCCTGAGTTGACCGTCCCCGACCATCTCATTGCGTCCCTCGATGCAAACCCGGACGCAGGTGTCGACTTCGCATGCCGGATGGTGCACGACATCCGCGAATCAGGCGCCTTCGACGGCGTACATCTTGTCCCCGTCTCGCGGTACCGCCAGATCGCAGCACGGCTCGATCGTTAGAGCCGAGCGCGAACGGGACGTTGGACACCCGGCTGCTGCTCGCCCGGTCCGCCCTCTGCGCCGCCGGTCGGGCCTCGCGCCCGGCGATCGGGGCCAGAAGTGCGGGAGCACGCGCGCCTCGAGCCAGTGCCGGTACCCGATGCGAGTCGATGGAGAGAGCTCGCGTGCCTGCGCCTCCCACCACTCGACCGATAACTGCTTGACCGTCAGCGACCGAGATGGGCCGGTGCGGCCCGCTTGGACGTCGAGTGAGAGCTGAGCATGCAACTTGTTTGCCTCGCGGCGTGACACCCCGCGTAGCGTGCGCCGCACGTACTCGTCGTCGCCGCGATCGTTGCGCCCGGCATAGATGACGAGCTGGTAGGTGGTGCTGCCGTCCTTCGCGTGTCGTGCTCGAATCACGGCGCTGCCCTCCCGCCGTGCGCAAGTTCCATGCCAAGGCCTGGCGGGAGGGTCAACACCCGACGCCAATCAGTTGCAGATATTGCGTCTGACCTGCGTCTCTGTGGCGGAGGGACTGGGATTTGAACCCAGGGTGACTTGCGCCACAATGGTTTTCGAGACCATCCGATTCGGCCGCTCTCGCATCCCTCCGAGCCGGGTCATTGTACGCGGCGGGCCGCGAAGAACTCCTTGAGCAATGTCGACGCTTCGTCGGCGCGCACGCCGTCGACCACGTCCATGCCGTGGTGGAGGCGAGGGTCGGAACCCAGGTGGTAGAGGCTCCCGAGCGCGCCCGCCTTCGGGTCAGCCGCGCCGAACACCACCAGCGGGATGCGGGCGAGCAATGCGGCCCCGGCGCACATGGGGCACGGCTCGAGCGTCACCACGAGCGCGCAGTCGTCGAGTCGCCAGCCGTCGCGCGCCCGCGCCGCCTCGGTGATCGCGAGCAACTCCGCGTGCGCGGTGGGATCGCCGGAGAGCTCACGCTCGTTGTGTCGGCGCGCGAGCACCTCGCCGTCGTGACGACGCACGAGGACCGCGCCCACCGGGACGTCGTCGTGCGCGAGCGCGGCGCGCGCCTCGTCGAGTGCGACGCCCATCACCGCGTCGTACTCGTGAAGCTTGCTATTCCTCTTCATTGGTCGACTCCGCTACGCCGTCCCGCTCTCCGAGCACGGCTCCGTTACGTCTCCTCGACGAAGTCACTCGCGGCCTCGGGCGACGCGAGCAGGTGCTTCAGCACCTTGCCGCTCGCGTTGTGCGGCAACGCGTCCCGGAATTCGACGCGACTCGGGACCTTGAACCCGGCCAGGGTCTCCGCCACCCACTCCTGCACGTCGGCCTCGGTGAGCTTGCCGGGCGTGTGCGGCACGACGAACGCGACCACCTCCTGGCCGAGTGTCGGGTGATCGACACCGACGATCGCGACCTCGGCGATCTCGGGGTGCTCGAACAGCCGGTTCTCCACCTCCACCGGCGAGATGTTCTCGCCGCCGCGGATGATCAGGTCCTGTCGTCGGCCCACCAAGTGCACGTAGCCGCCGCGGATGACGCCATGGTCACCGGTGCGGTACCAGCGGTCGTCGTCGAGCGCGCGAGCTGTCGCCTCTGGATTGCGCCAGTAACCGAGGAACACCGACCCGCCGCGCAGGCAGATCTCGCCGACCTCGCCTTCGGGCAGCACCTGGTCGGTGTCCGGGTCGCGCACCTGAAGCTGCATCGTGGCCGAGGGGAGCCCGATGCTGTCGGCGTGCGCGAGCTCGGAGCCCGGTCGCAACGTGGTGCCGAGCCCGACGGTCTCGGTGCTCCCGTAGCCGAGTGCGGTGCCGCCGCGCGCACTGGGGACGCGCTCCTGCAGCGTCCGGAGGAGCTCCGGTGGCCACACCGCGCTGCCCCCGCCGACGTTGCGCACCGACGACGTGTCGTACTGGTCGAGCGCCGGGTAGTCGAGCAGCCGCCAGAGCTGCGTCGGCACGAGCGCCCACACGGTGGCACCGTGCCGCTCGGTCAGCTCGAGGTGCGTCTGTTCCTGCCACTTGCCGGGCGGCGGGTACACGATCGTGGTGCCCATGAGCGTCGACGCCACGAGCTGGCAGTTGAGCCCGGCGATGTGGAACATCGGCGCGGCGGAGATGATCACCGAACGTTCCGATGGTGTCGGCATGGGGCTGCCCTGCTCGGCGTCGGTCATCGCGGCGGCGGCGCCGTTGAGCATCGACGCCAGCAAGAAGTGGATGTTGTTCCGGTGCGTCAGCATCACGCCCTTGGGGCGTCCGGTGGTGCCGCTGGTGAAGAGGATGACGAAGGGGTCGTCCTCGGCGAGCTCCACGTCGGGGAACGACGCGTCGGGCCCGTAGCCCTCGAGCGCGGCGAAGTCGTCCTCGAACGAGAGCACCGTCAGGCCGTCGGGCAGCTCGACACCTTGGAGACGGTCGAGCCGGCGCCGGTCGCCGAGCAGCACCTTGGGCTCGGTGAGCTCGACCGCGTACGCGATCTCCTCGCCGGTCCACCAACCGTTGAGCCCCACGGTCACGGCCCCGAGCGCGGTGGTCGCCCAGAACGCGAGCGCGTACTCGACCGTGTTCGGGGCGACGATCGCGACCCGGTCGCCCGGCCCGACGCCGTACCGGTCGCGCAGTGCAGTCGCCACCGCCGCGATCGGCTGCATGATCGACGCGAACGTGTGCTCGCGCTCGGGGAAGACCACGTAGGGACGGTCAGCGAGGCGTTCGGCCGCGTCCTGCAGCATCGCGATGATCGACCGCGGCCGGTTGGCGAACACGAGCATGCGCGCGCCGAGCACCTCTTCCTCGCGCAATTCCAACGGACCACCGGGTCCGGTGAGCAGCTCGAGGACGGATGAGGAGATGGCCTCCGACGGCCAGACGAGCGTCGTCACGCAGGGCGACGCTGCGACAGCGCGACGCCGTTGTCACGCATCACCAGCTTCGAGTCCTCAGGAGTGAAGCCGAAGTTCTCGAGGTCCTTGATGTAGGAGCTCGGCTCGGCGAGTCCCTCCGCGTGCGGGTAGTCGGAGCCCATCAACATGTGGTCGGCGCCGACGAGGCCGCGGAGGCCGGCGAGGTCGTCCTCGTAGTAGGGCGACACCCACACGTGACGGCGGAACGTCTCACGCGGGTCTTCGGGGTAGCCCTGCGGAGTCTGCGAGTACGACTTCTTCAGCTTGTCGTAGAGGTGGAACACCCAGTCGGAGCCGGTCTCGATCGCGGCCATGCGCATGTTCGGGAACCGCTGGAAGAGCCCGTGGGCGAGCAGGTTGGCGAACCAGTCCTGCACCGCGCTCCACGAGACGATCGAGCGGAACGGGTTCTGCCGGAACGCCTCCATCTCGGCCCCTTCGCCCCAGTCGGCGAGGTAGCGCGAGTAATAGGCGTTGCCGCCGTGCGCAGTCACGACTGCACCGGCTTCGTCGAGGAGGCCCCACATCGGGTCGAACACCGGGTCGGCGGGCGACACCGGACCCGAGCGCGTGATGACCGGGCCGGGCACGAGCACGAAGAAGCGCGCGTCGTGGTCGAGCGCCCACTGGACCGTCTTCACCGCTTCGTCGGGGTCGACCATGGTGAGCATCGGCGCGCCGAAGATGCGCTCCTGGTACGCGAAGCCCCAGTCGTCGTCGAGCCACTGGTTGAACGCGCGGAACGCGGCGAGCAGCGCGGGCGGGTCGTCGAGCAGGGCTTGCTCCATGCCGACGCCGAGGGTGGGGAGGAAGATCGCGCCGCCCATGCCCTGGTCGTCCATCAACTTGATGCGGGCGTCGCGGTCGAGGTACTCGGGGTGCTCGCTCAGCGGATCGAGCTCGCCGAACAGCTCGCGCACGCCCTCACCCTTCGGGTTGCGACCGCGGAAGTACTCGTCGAGCGCGCCCGGCTTCGAGATCGGGTCCCAGAGGGGATTGGGGATGAAGCGGTTGACCTTGCCGCCGACGAGGAGGCGTTGCTTGCCGCCGATGTCCGCCCACTGCATGGTGCGGCTCACCATGCCCTTCTCGGCGTAGCGGGTGAAGGCGTCGGGTGCCTCGTAGTAGTGGTTGTCGCAGTCGAAGAACTCGAAGTCGACGTGGCTGGTCATGGCTCCCCCTTGGCGACCGTGACGGGCGGCGAATGCTTGACCAGCTTATGCAAGCCCTGCGCAACCACACCCGGCCGCGCAATACTGCCGGGCATGCCGAACCACCCCGTGCGAGACGACATCGACCTGCTCGACGGCCATTGGTATTCGACCGAGCCGCACGACGACTGGACGTGGATGCGGGAGCACGCGCCCGTCTACTACGACCCCAAGAGCGACGTCTGGGCGATCACCAAGTACGACGACGTGCTCGCCATCGAGAAGGACGCCAAGGGCTTCTCGAGCTACAAGGCGCCTCGGCCTCACGGCGAGCCGCTCCCGATGATGATCAGCATGGACAACCCGTTGCACCAGCGGCGACGGTCGCTCGTGTACCACGGGTTCACGCCCAAGCGCGTCGCCGAGCACGAGCAACGCATCCGCACGATCTGCAACGAGATCGTCGACCGCGTCTGCGAGCGGGGTGAGGCCGACTTCGTGTGGGACATCGCGGCGCCACTCCCGCTCCTGCTCATCGCCGACATGCTCGGCTTCGAGCCGAGCGCGTACGACGACCTGCTGCGATGGTCCGACGATCTCATCCGCGCGACCACCGCGGAACCGACGCCCGAGATCCAGGCGGCGTCGATGGAGGCCAGCCTCGGGTTCCGGTCGTTGCAACTCGAGGTCATCAAAGACCGGCGGGCGAGGCCCCAGCAGTCCGATCTGATCTCACTGCTCTGCTACGCGGAGATCGAGGGTGAGCGGCTCGACGACGAGTCGATCGTGTCGGAGACGCTCCTCATCCTCATCGGTGGCGACGAGACGACGCGTCACGTCATCACCGGTGGGCAGCTCGCGCTGTTCGAGCACCCCGATCAGTGGGCGATCATGCGCGCCGACCCCGCCGGGCTGCAGTCGGGCACCGAGGAGATGCTGCGCTGGATCTCGCCGATCAAGAACATGGCGCGCACCGTCGTCGACGACGTCGAGCTGCGCGGCGAGACGCTCCGCGCTGGCGACCAGGTGATCCTCATGTACCCGTCGGCCAATCGCGATGCCGACGAGTTCCCCGACCCGTTCACGTTCGACGTCAAGCGTGATCCCAACCACCACCTGGCGTTCGGGTTCGGGCCTCACTACTGCCTGGGTCAGGCGCTGGCCCGCCTCGAGCTCAACGTGATGTTCGACGTGCTGTTCCGCCGCCTGCCCGACCTCGAGCCGACTAACGACAGCGCGTTGCCCTACCGAGCTTCGAACTTCATCGTCGGCCCCGAAGCCATGCCGGTGACGTTCACCCCGACTGCTCGCCTCGCCGCGTCCGTCTGAACCCGGCAAAAGGTAGCGATTCGTTTCACATCTGAAACAGATCGCTGCCTTTTGGCAGCGGGGTGGGTGCGGAAAATGGACCGTGCACCCGCTGTCGACAAGGGCGCCAGGAGGTCGTGCTCGCCTTCGACTCGGGTCAGGCACCCCTGCGGCACACGAGAGGGCCCGCTGAGAGCTGCTTCCTTCCGGACCTGACTCGGTTCACAGGATCTCGTTGCGCAGGACCCGACCCTCAACGCCTCGTGCGGGTCGTACCTCTCGGCGGCCCGAGCCTCGAGCGGGAATTCAGCCCCCCTACGTGGGTTTGGGGTACAGGGCACCACGAGCTCCCCGCCTAGCACGGTCCAGCGAGGAGGCTACACGGCGCCAGGTAGCATCGACGCCCCTGGAGGGGTGCGAGAGCGGCCGAATCGGCACGCTTGGAAAGCGTGTGTGGGGCAACTCACCGTGGGTTCGAATCCCACTCCCTCCGCCACTGGCCGTTTGCGCTGGTCAGAGCGGGTGTGCCGCCGGAAGCGGCGAGTGCGGCGTGACACCCACGTGACACAACGGATCAGCTCGCACGCGACGCGAACGAGCCGCGCGACCGACCGCGTCGAGCGTTGCGTCACGTCTTCCTCGAGCTCCGGGAAGAGATGCCCGTAGGTGTCGAGCGTGACCTGGATCGACGAGTGACCGAGCCGACGCATGATCGTGAGATGGTGCGCGCCCTCGGCGATGAGCAGCGCGACGCACGTGTGTCGGAGGTCGTGGAACCGAGGCTGCACGTCGAGGCCGGCGCGTTGCACCGCGGGCTTGAAGTGCCGCCAGTAGAAGTGATGCTGGCGTAGCGGCGCACCCTGCTGTGACGTGAACACGAGTGCGTCTCGACCAGGACTCCCGCGGCTGGCGAGGTGCTCGGCGAGCTCGTCGGCGAGGAACGCCGGCAGCGGAACAGTCCGCCGCTGGTAGTTCTTCGTCGGTCCGAAGACCAGGCCCTGCCCGGGCACGATCGAGAGCGACTCGGCGACCTCCACCCGGCGGCGCAGCATGTCGAGGCGTCCGACGCGGCAGGGCGGCGATCTCGCCGGCTCGAAGGCCCGTGTAGGCGGCGAAGCGCACGAGCGTCCCGTAGGGCTCGACGATCGCCGTCGGCGAGCGCTTCGACCTCGTCAGCGGTGAGGAACACCATCTCGCGTCGAGCGGCCCGACCGATCTTGATGTTGGCGCACGGGTTGGCCTTGATCGCGCCCGCCTCCGCCGCGGAGCCGAGCACCATCGACAGGACGGCCTTCGCCTTCTTCACGGTGCCGTGCTCGAGCCCATCGCCACGCAGCGCGGAGACGAACTGGCGGACGCTCGAGCGCGTCGATCGCGCCGACCGGCTTGTCACCGAAGGTCGGCAGGACGTGGTTGCGGAGGTTCGCCTCGTACTCGATGCGGTCTTCGGCTTGAGATGCGCCGTGGTCTCGAACCACTGCTCCGCCCACACGCGCAGCGGCACGCCAGTGAGCCGAGGATCGTTCCAATCGCCGCGCAGCAAGTCGGTCTCGATGGTCGCCAGGAACGCAGACGCATCGGTCTTGGTCTTGAACAACCGGGAGTGCGCGCGCCCCGCGCCATCGCGATAGCGAGCGCGCCACCGGCCCGATTGCAGTTGGTCGATCGATCCGAATGCACGTCGGGTCATGGTCGGCCTCCTCTCGCTCGTAGGCCACTGTGGCTCACCGCGGGGACGGTCGGCCAGGGTCGTCTCCGACGCGCCCCGCGGCGATCAGCGCGTCGACGTCCGCGGGGTTGAAGCGCACGTAGTGGCCGACCTTGTGGAACACGATTCGTCGCTCGGCCACGAGGCGACGGACGAACCGCACACCGACGTTGAGGCGATCGGCGACCTCCTCGATCGTGAGGAGGTGCTCCGGCGCTCGGGATCGGATCTTCGCTTCATTCACTGAGGCGCCTCCTTGGTGCGCGTGGTTGTACCTCTGGTCATCCCAAGGGTCGGACCACCCCGGTCTGCGGCGCGGACCGCCGAGTCGGGATGCGGCGTGGCGGTCGTGCACCCGGGGTGTCGCGACCCCTGGTACAGGCGAGGAAGCCCGCGCTGTCCGCGCGACACCAGCACCTCCTGCGCACCCGCACGCGCACCCGATCGACCGGCAGCACGCGAGCACCGCGACCAGCGAACCCCGGTCCCCGTCCCTCGAGCCCGACCCCTCGACCCAGCCGCCAGATCCAGCGAAAAGGACAGACAGTTGCATCAGTCGATGCGGGAGTCACCGCCAGCGCTGCCGGGAGTGATCGCCGGTGTTGAGCATCGGTGTGATGAAGGCGCGCGGGCTGGGAGTACTACGCCCGCGAGGTCGCGGACGGGTTGGAGGACTACTACGCGGGTGCGGGTGAAGCGCCGGGGGTGTGGACCGGTGCCGGCGCGACCGCGGCCGGTATTTCCGGCACGGTCGACCAGCGGAGGCGTTGGCGCTCGCGTTCGGCGAGGCGCGTCATCCCGGTGATCAGGCGAGCCGTCTGGGTCGCTCGAGTGGCGTCAGGATGGGGTGATCGGGTTCGACGCGACGTTCTCGGCACCGAAGTCGGTGTCGTTGCTGTTCGCGCTCGGCGACGCGGAGGTGCGCGCGCAGGTCCGGGCCGCGCACGTCGCGGCGGTCGAGGAGGCGGGGTTGGCGTATCTCGAGGACCACGCGGCGTTCACGCGGCGGGGCCGCAACGGCGTGATGGTCATGGACACCGACGGGCTGGTGATCGCCCGGTTCGAGCATCGCACCAGCCGCGCACTGGACCCGCAGCTGCACTCGCATTGTCTTGATCCTCAACAAGGTCTGTGACACGTCGGATGGGTCGTGGCGGGCGTTGCATGGCCGGCCGCTGTTCGAGGAAGCCAAGACCGCCGGGATGCTCTACCAGGCGGCGCTGCGGGCCGAGCTCACGCGTCGTCTGGGGGTGGTGTGGGGGCCGGTGAGTGAGCATGGCCAGGCCGAACTGGCCGGCATCCCCCAGGAGCTGCTGGCACGGTTCAGCACCCGCACCGCCGGAAGTCGAAGCCGCGGCAGAGGCGAAGATCACCGAACTCGAACGGGCGCTCGGCCGCGCGTTGGAAGCCGGACGAACGGGGCCGGATCTATCGCCTCGCGGTGCTCGCCACCCGGCGACCCAAGGCGCACGACCCTGTCGCAGAGGTGAGCTTGTACGAACGGTGGGCAGGCGGAGGCCATCGATGCGGGCTGGGAGCCGGACGCGGTCGTCGAGGCGGCGATCGGTCCCCGACGTCTGCGGCGCGCGGCTCACACCGGCCGACGTGGTCGACACGGTCGTGCACGAGCTTGTGGTGGAGCGGGCGACGTTCACCCGCCGTGACGTCGTCCAAGCCGTCACCCGCCACGTCGATCCTGCCGCCAGCGCAGAAGCGGGCGCGGTGCGAGCCCACGTCGAGCAGACTCGCCGACGCAGTACTCGCCGACCCGAGGGTCGTGTCCCTCCGACCACCCGAGCGGGTCGAACCACCGACGTGCTGGACGCGTCGTGATGGTGGCAGCGTCTGGGACCCGCCCCAGGCCGCCCGGTATACGACCCGCGAGATGCTCGCCATCGAGGGCCGGATCCTGCATGCGGCGCAGATCGGCCGCGCCGCCGGAGTGGGCAGTCGTCACTCCCGAGATGCTCGACCGCGCCGCTCGCGGCCGAGCGCACCGCCGCTCGGTGCCGACCAGCTCGACGCAGTCCGAGCCGATCACGAGCCAGGGGACGACGGATAGAGGTCGTGGTCGGTCCCGCCGGCACCGGCAAGACCACCATGCTGCGAGTGGCTGCCCGCGCCTGGACCGATGCTGGCTACCAGGTGATCGGTCTGAGCCACACCGCGGTCGCCGCCGACGTGTTACGCAGCGAAGCCGACATGCCCGCGGAAACGGTCGCCAAGTTCTTCCGACTGGCACGACCACGCAACCACCCGCGGATGGGTGCTCACGCCGCGTCACGTGGTCGTCGTCGACGAGGCCGGCATGCTCGCCACCCGAGACCTCGACCGCCTCGTCGACCTCGTCTGGCCGTCAGGGCGCGAAGCTCGTGCTCGTCGGCGACCACCACCAACTCGGCGCGATCCGCGCGCCGGGTGGCATGTTCGCCGCGCTCGCCGAGCACCTGGGTGCGATCGAGCTGCACGAAACGCATCGGTTCGCCCACCCCTGGGAAGCCCACGCCCTCGCCCAGCTCCGCCGCGGCGATCCAGCAGGCCTCGAAGCCCTCGTGCGACGAGCGGTCGGGTTCACGGAGGCTCTCAACCTCGAGTACAGCGTGACTGTCTCGCCGGCTGGTGGGCTGCCCACCAGAGCCGGACGCGACGCGATCATGCTCGCCCACGATCACGCCGCTGCGCACGAGCTCGCCGGCCAAGCACGCGCCGCTACGCGTCGTCGCTGGCGAAGTGCAACCGTGACGGATCCGCGTGGGCAGAGTGACGTCGGTACCCAGACGATCAGCGTCGGTGACCACGTCGAGACCCGCCGCAACGACCGCCGCCTCACCTACGGACCCGACGCAGTGGGTCCACAACCACGACCGCTGGCACGTCGTCGCCGTCGACCAGACGCGCGGGACCCTCGAGGTCGAGCACCTCCGCCACCGTGCCCGCATCACCCTGCCGGCCGACTACGTCGCCCGGCACGTCCGCCTCGCGTACGCGACCACGATCGCCGGCTGCGCAAGGCCTCACTGTCGACGAGACCCACGTCGTCGTCACCCCGGGCATGTATCGCAGCGAGCTGTACACCGCGCTCAGCCGCGGTCGCGAAGCGAACCACGCCTACGCGGTCTGCGACATCGGACACCGAACTCGCGCACGGTCAGGCCGGAAGGCCAGCCACCCCGCTCGAGGTCCTCGCACGGGTGGCCCAGCGAGAACGGCCCGACTGGGCCGCGCATGACGTCCTGCGGTGCTCGATGACACCACGCCAAGCACCCCGACGTGATCCGAGCCCGGATGCTCGAAGTCATGCGAACCATGCAACGAACACCCGAAGGACCCGACCACGATGCGCTCGACGCCTACCGAGACCAGCTCGCGGCGGCCGGCCGCGCCATGGAACAGGCACCGACACCGGCTACCAGGACGCCAGCACCGGTGCTCATGCAATCACCGCGCGTGCCGGAGCCGACGATCGAACTCTGACAGCAGGCGTCGCGGGGTCGGGTGCTCACCAGAGACGGCTTCGCGGGGACGCAGAGCCTCGCTGGCAGTTCGGGCCCGGTCAGTCGTTACACCACTCGACGGTCACGAACGGTTGCGGCCGCGAGGGGTCATCGACAGCGATCAGGGTCGTGTTGTACCCGTACTGCGCCCGTGTCAGGGTCACGCCGTTCACAGTCGCTGTCACACGTCGGGCGACCTGATCGTCGGTCAGGTCGCCGCTCGTGTTCTGCTCTTGGAGTGCCGAGAGGACGGCGTTGACCTTGCCGGGCTTCACCGTAAGGACTGCTTCTGCGTCGCCGGTCGTGCAGTGTCCGAAGGACGTTGATGGCGCAGCAGCGGTGCTGTTCCGTACGACGAACGGGAACTCCGCCGACGTGAGCCGATCCGTGAAGGGTTCGCCGACCTTCGGTGTCTCGCGACGGGCACGGGCCTGCTGACTTGCTGACAGTTTCGCTGTCGGACCGGTCGTCTTGGTGACGAGGGGGTCGGTGGAACCGGTGGCGTCGTTGATGTACTCGAGCGCCACCGTCGACGTGGCGTGCTCGCACGCGTCTGCACACCGTGACCACGATGGTCAAGCGAGCGTCGGGAGAGTTCCACGAACCGTTGCAGACGAAGCCAATGGCGGTTCTCGGTCCTCCGCTTGCCGTGATCGACGGCACCGATCGCTTCGCGCACTCGGCGGGCTGGCCATGGAATCCGAGATGCGCCGCTTGCGCGGCGTACCGATTCAACGCCGAGCGCGGATTCCCATCGAGCCACAGAGTCGCCGACCATCCCACCGGAGGCTCCGACGCCGAACGGATCGTCGGAACCACTCCTCCGAGCAACCGGGTCTCGACCGCGACGCGGAAACCGTTTGCCAACTGCCGAGACTCCGAACGGGGCGCAGCCTGAGCAGGACGAACCACTACGACGACCGCTGAGATGAGCAGCAACCCAACGACTGGTCTGCAAACGCCTGCAACGACCACGTGAGTCCACCCCCGCACTGCGAGCGCCGAGCGCCAGTTCTGGCGCAGCCGACGGCGTTGGTCAGTCACCGCACGTATCGCTCAGTAGAACGGGCTTCGGAAGATCGTCTCGTCGAACCAATGTCCAGGTCGTGGTGCCGTTGGTCGCTTGAGTGACCTTGCTTCCCTTGACGATGGTCGGCTGCGGCGGGGAGGACGAGATCACTCGGTCGAGGCCGGGTCCGGATACGACGCCGACGAGGTCGGATTGACAGTTCGCAAACGTCGTGGCGGGGGCGACGAGCAGGCTTCCGCGTAGGTCGAAGCCTTGGAGGGCGGCACCCTTGCCTGGGTGTCGGAGCATCTCTCGGTATTGCCGACTCGTCAGGCGCTCGGTCGGAGTCACCGATGGCGGAGGGCCACCCGAAGCGAACCCGGTTGGTGGGGAGATGGGTTCTAGCCCCTCGTGGGGCACGTTCGGAGTAACCAAATAGTCGAGTTGCGCCTCGGATACCGGCCACGTCGCGATGTCGGCTTGTCCGCATGATCGACACACATGGACGTCGATGCCGAGGATGGCTTCACCGCGGACGTAGAAGCCTTTGCAGAACACCTCGCCGTCCTGGGGCGACCAACAACCGGGCGGCGGGTTGCTGACCTGGCGGAAGCCGTTCCCGGCTGCTTGAGCCGCGTAGGCGTCCAGCGCGCTCAGTGCGTCGGACCGCACCACGAGAACGGCCTTCCAGCCAGTTGTGCCCGTCCCGTAGCCGTCGAGCTTCGGGAATACGGCGCCTACGAGCTGCGTACCCGCAGCGACCCGAAAGCCATTTTCGATCCGAGTGCCGGGCGGCTGAAGTAACGCACTCTCGTCCGATGCGTCTGCCACCGTCGCGGTCGCGAGGGTCGGTGTAAGCGCACAGACGACCAGCGCAACGAGGACGAGCGTTCGCCTCATCATGGCAGAGTAACGGTGTCCGCTGGCTGCTTGCTCGCGCGACCCATGGCCCGCCAGACTGCCGATTCAGTGCATCATGCGTGGATGACCATCGGCGCGGAGCCGGGTACAGGCGCGGTGACGTACACGCGCCCGACGTGCGGCCAACAGGGCAAGCTCACCAGCGCCGGGCGCACTTGAAGGCGGACCTGTCGCACTGGCTGGCCGGCGGAGGCAGTCTGGAAGGGTGGATGACGAGGTGCGCCAATCGCTCCCCGGGTCGGCTCGTCGCGTGTTGGAACAGACCGAGCACTTTGCCGAATCACTCATCGGTCAAACCGAACACGATGCCATCAGAGACGCCGAAGCACGCGGGATTAGTGGCTCTACGCGTCTGAGTAGGGAGCGCGGGTTCTGATGCCGCGGCGGGCGTGGTCGTGTGGGCCAGGTGATGCCACCGGTGTGGAGCAGGACGCGGAGCCGGTAGTGCTCGAAGGTGCGGAACCCGTGCCCGCAGCGCTTGACCTTCTTCACGCAGAGGTTCAAGCCTTCGGTCGGGTCCGTTGCTGGCGCCGGTCTTGTGGTGGGCGAGGATCTCGTTGCGCCACGCGGCGAGCGTTCGTCCGAGCGAGTTGATCTCGGCGACGTCGTCGTTCGTGCAGCCGCTGATCGCCTTGTCCAATAGCACGCGCGGCGTCGGCGGGATCGTCGGTGAGATACACGTCACGCACGCTCTCTTTGGCGAGCCACGCGCCGAGGACTTCGTCGTGGGGATCCCGACGCGCAGTCCGAGGAGCAGCCGATCGTGGCCGCGTTCGTCGAGGCGTTCGGCGCCGGTGAGCAACAACTTGCGGATCCGATACAGCGGATCGGGCTTGCGGCCACGATGGCCGAGGGTCTCGTTCTGCACCCGACGACGCACCTTGTCGAGGCAACGGTTCCCGACGCGCACCACATGGAACGGATCCGCGACCGGGTCGCGTGATCGAGATGCGGCGAGAGTCCGGCCCGGAAGCTCTCGGCGAGGTCGGTGGCCACCACGTTGATGCCGGCCAGCCATGCGGGGTCGGCGTTGGCGGTCCATCGCCGCAGATCAGCGGCGCTGTTGCCCTTGACCATGTCGATCACGATGCGTTCCTCGAGATCGACGAGACCGGTCGCGTAGAGGGTCGGGTGCCACCGGTTGGCGTGCAGGAACGAGGTCTCGTCGACACCGAGGTGACGTACCCGACCGACACGCTCGGGATCGTCGACGAGTGGGGTGCCGTGCTCGATCACCGCGTTCATCACCGTCCACCAACACACCCCGAACTCGTCCGCGACGACCGAGACCGGCCGGGCGTGTTCACCGACTTGGCGGCACGCCTCGATCCCCGCCCGTCGAGTGATCACCGCCTGCGCGTCGACATGCTCGGAACGTTCTGTCCACGTCTTCGCGTCACACAACGCTTCGCGGCAACGCCACTGGGCCTCCCCCTGTTGACCGGTCACGTTGGTTACGCGGCCTGGTCGGCCTGGGTGTGACGGTATCGCTGTTCCCATTCGACGGGTGGCAGGTAGCCGAGGCTCGAGTGCAGTCGGTGATCGTTGTATCGGTTGATCCACGCGAAGATCGCTCGACGTGCCTGGGCGTGGGTGGCGAACCGGTAGCGGTGCACGACTTCGCGTTTGAGTGATGACCAGAACGATTCGGCGACGGCGTTGTCCCAGCACACGCCGGTGCGGCCGACGGATTGCAGCATGTCGAGATCGGCGAGGAGCTGCTGGTAGTCGCCCGACATGTATTGGCTGCCACGGTCGCCGTGGAAGATGATCCCGGCGGTCTGACCACCACGAGTCGCGGCTGCCATCTCGAGCGCGTCGGCAACGAGACTGGTGCGCATGTGTTCGGCCATCGAGTAGCCAACGAGGCGACGCGAACCGAGATCGAGGACCGACGCGACGTACAACCAGCCTTCGCCGGTCGGGACGTAGGTGATGTCCCCACACCACGCCAGATCCGGTTCGCTGGGAGCGAACCACCGACCGATCAGGTCCGGGACCGGCGGGTGTTCCTCAGCCGGGATCGTGGTGCGTACCTTCGCCGGCTTGTGCACCCCGACGATGCCATGCAGACGCATCAGGCGCCGGACCCGCTTGTGATTCACCGGCCGTCCCCGACGAGCGAGTTCCTCGGTCACGCGTGGCTCGCCATAGGTCGAGTCCGACTCGGCGTGGATCGCGCGTATCACCTCGACCAACTCGACGTCCGCGAGCTCACGCACGGTCGGACCCGAAGCTTGTCGTGCTCGCCAATCGTGGAACGCCTGACGAGACACGTCCGCGACCGTGCACGCCATCGTGATCGGGAACCCCTCGGCCTCCCGGGACGCGACCCACCGATAGCGGGTCACTGTCCCGACTCCTTCACCCAGAAGGCCGTCGCTCGTTTGAGCAGATCTCGTTCCATCCGCAGCTGCGCGTTCTCCCGACGCAGCTTCACCAGCTCCTCGCGTTCGCTGGTCGAGACCCCAGCTCGTTCACCCCGATCGATGCGGGCCTGACGCACCCAGTTCCCCAACGTGCCCTCACCGACACCGAGACTCCCAGCGACGTCGACGACCGTGCGGTCCTCGTCGATCACCAACGCCACAGCATCACGCTTGAACTCGTCGGTGAACTTGCGCCGGGACCGCCGAGACGACTCCTGCTCCATCACTGACATGGCTACCTCCTAATCGAGGTGACCGGTCAGCGGGGGGACCCTCACACCTCCGCTTGCGCCACACCAACCGCGCCGGACGCCCGAAGCACGCCAGATCACGAATCTCCACCGGTCGACGTTCATGCGCCTCCGCACGCGTGCCGCACTGCGCGCAACCAGCGAACTCGGCGACCGTCTCGACCGCGATCACGAGCTCGTCGTTGTTCTCCGTCACCGCCAGCACACGGAACCCGTCGAGTCCCAGCAACGCTTCCGCCAGCCCGATACCGTCGCTCACGCAGGGGTCTCCTCGTCGTCGCAGCCTTCAGCAGCCGCAACGATGACGGGACCCCTGCCCCAAGTGGTGGACCTCGCCTACCTACCGCTCCCTACTCCAACGCGAAGAGCCGGATTAGTGGTCCGGATCGCCCGGCGTGACGGCGAGGACTTCGCTCTGCGAGCGGACATGCAGTTCTCCCGGGTGAACCTGATCATCGACAAAGGCACGGTGACGGAGGTGTTCGCCAGTTAGTGGCACGCGCGCCGGAACTTCGACCGGTGTTCTGATCAATGCGGCTCGGTTTAGCGCGTTGTTGCTGCGCGTCCGTAGCGTTGGCGTGCGGCTTCCCCTGAAGTGCCGACCATCGCACCGATCGCGGACCAGGAGTGTCCCTCGGCGCGTGCGTTCGACACGGCATTCGAAAGGTCTCGTTCCGCCTCCGCTCGAGCCTGGAATGCTTCGCGAACGGTGCGTAGCGTGGCGGCGTCGTGGACGTCGGCGGCGTCAGGCTCGTGGGCTTCGAAGCGTGCGGCGAGCTCGTCGGCTTGTTCGAGGATCTCAGCGACGGTGCGAGGCATCAGCATCACCTTTGGTACTTGGGTCGAGCTGGCATGGCGTGGACGATGACGGGTCCGTCAGCCGACGTTACGACTCCTACCTCGAGGAGGTTGCCGGCATGGTCGGGCCCGACGAGCATCACGAGGCCTTCGTCGAGGTCCTCGACCCGAACTGGGTTGCTGAACGTGTGGATGATGGCTTCATCACTCACGTCGTGCCTTCGCGCGCTGGGAGCGATGATCGGCTCATCCACTGATCCAAGGTAGCTTGCTCTTCCCTTCGGCGCAAGCTACCTTGCCAGCCGCCTCGAGGTTACTGACGCTCGAGGTCCGCAGGTCGGCCTCGACGGCGCTCGGCGTGACACCCACGTGACACAACGAACGGATTTCAGCGGTCACGCACGGTCAACCGTGGTCAACCGAGACGGCCTCTGACCTGGGAAAACGTGGGAATGGCCTGGTACCGTCGACCACGGAGAGGGGCATCCATCGAACCGTGGGTTCGAATCCCACTCCCTCCGCCAAGAAGCCCGGCTGCGTGATCGATCGCGACCTCCGCGGCCACACCGCGTGCCGATGTCGGGATCTCGGCGACCGTCACCAGGGACCCGTTCTCAACTGAAAGGTTGACAACGACAGCAGGCGGGCGTAGGTTGTGTTCAACCGTTCAGTTGAACAAGGAGGTCGTCCGTGGTCGACGACCAGCTGTCCCGAGTCTTCGCCGCCCTCGCCGATCCGACACGGCGCGACATGGTGGCCCGCCTCGCGGTGGGCGATGCCACCGTCGGGGAGCTGGCCGACCCCTACGACGTGTCCGTCCAAGCCGTCTCGAAGCACATCAAGGTGCTCGCCGACGCCGGCCTGGTGAGCCAGACCAAGGACGCGCAGCGGCGACCGTGCCACCTCGAAGCGGAGGTCTTCGACCTGATGACGAAGTGGATCGAGCGCTACCGCCTACAGGCCCAGGAACGTTATGAACGCCTCGACGCCGTCCTCGCCGAGATGCGCGGCGACGAGCAACCCGCCGGCCATCGACACCCCCGACAAGGAGCAGCATCATGAACCCGACCAGCAAGCACTACCAGGTCTCGATCGAGGCCGACCCCACCCTGCCGATCATCCGCATGACCCGCGACTTCGACGCCACCCCGGCGCAGCTGATGCGGGCCCACACTGATCCCGACCTGTTCGCCCGCTGGGTGGGACCGAACGGGATGGAGACCAAGATCCTCGACTGGGACGCCACCACAGGGGGCCGCTGGCGCTACGTCGCCGGGCGCGATGGCGAGGAGTACGGCTTCCACGGCTGCTTCCACGACGTCCGTGACGACCGCATCGTGCAGACGTTCACGTTCGACGGTCAGCCCGACGGCGTGTCGCTCGAGACGATGTGGTTCGAGGACCTCGGCGACGGCCGGACCCGCCTCCGTGCCCAGTCGCTCGTCGACAGCTTCGCGGCACGCGATCAATGGCTCGCCAGCGGCATGGAGACCGGCGTGGACGAGGGCTACGCCAAGCTCGACGCCCTCCTGGCGGAGCTCTGATGATGGAGCTCTGATGATGATGCGTGGCCCCGCCGACGAGCACCGCGGTGTCGCTGGCGCGTTCACCGTCACCGTCGAGGGCGTCGCGCCCCGGTCGTGGGACAAGCCGGCGCCGGTGGACGGCTGGGCCACCCGGGATAGTGTCGCTCGCCGCGGCGGGGGAACGGAGCGTGATGAGCGACGTCCGGACGATCGAGCTCGACGACGGTCGCGCGCTCGCGTACCGCGAGTACGGGGACCCGGAAGGCCTCGCAGTCGTGAACTGTCATGGCGGGCTCGTGTGCGGGCTCGACGTCGCACCCTTCGACGAGTCGGCGCGCACGCTCGGGCTCCGGCTCGTGTCACCTGACCGGCCGGGGCTCGGCGAGTCTGGCGCGGCACCCGGCCGCACGACCGTCGACTGGGCCGGCGACGTACGACAACTCCTCGACACCCTCGGGATCGCGCAGTGCGCGTTGCTCGGGTGGTCGATGGGCGGCCAGTACGCGCTCGCCTGCGCAGCCCGGCTCGAAGACCGCGTGCGACGCACCACCATCATCGCGGGTTGCCTGCCACTCGACGTGGCCGCGACGTTCGCACAGCTCAACGCGATGGACCGGCGGCTCACGCGACTCGCACAGCATCATCCGCACGTCGCCGCGGAGACGTTCCGCGCGCTCGGCGAGCTGGCTCGCAACGCGCCGAGAGCGTGGGCGCATGTCACCACGCGAGGCGCGGTGCCCGACGAGGCGTCGGCCGTCGAGGGCCTGCCGGACCCCGGCATCGCCGCGGCCGCTGCGCTCGCGCTCGAGGAGGGCGAGGGCATGGCCGAGGAGTACCGCGCCTGGGCGCGCGCCTGGGGGTTCACACCCGAGGACGTGCGCGGACCCGTCGACATCTGGCATGGCGATCGCGATGAGCTCGTACCGGCGGCATGGGCCCATGAGCTGGCCCGGCGGATACCGGAGAGCCGGCTGCGCACGGTCGACGGGGCCGGTCACTTCGTCGGCTACACGCACACCTCAGAGATCCTGGCTGGCCTCGCCGGGTGACGAGTCAGGTGGTGTGCAGTTCGTCCGTCGCGATCAGCTGGCCGGCTCGGTACGCCGCGAGGACTGCGTCGCACACGGCCTCGGGAGATCCGGTCGCGTCGATGACGCGCCGCTGGTCGAGATCGAGGTTGGCGAACCGGGCGTGCACCTTTGCGAACGGTTCGAACTCGAGCGGCCATCGCCCTTCGCCGCGACCGCTCGCTCTCGCCCAACACGTGTCGCGATCGGCCCACAACACGGCGTAGTGGCACGACAGACCTCGCGCCACGCAGGCCGCCGCGAGCCCGTCGACGCCGTCGGGGAAGAGGTGACCGTCGACGACGGTGCTGTAGCCAACCTGGGCGAAACGCATCGCGCTCATCGCCAGTGCGGCGCCGATCGCCTCGTTCTGCTGATCGGCTTCGGGCGAGCTCGGATCCACCCAACCGCTCACGACCGAGGCCATGAGGTCGTCGGTGTTCAAGTGGACGCTGCGGTCGAAGGCGGCGGCGACGAGGCGACTCACCGTCGTCTTCCCGACTCCGGCCGGTCCCGACACGATGATGATCGGTCCGTTCGCTGACGCACCAGAGAGTTGGTCGGACACAGACTGCTCCTGTTCCGGCCGGAGACGACCGGAATCTTGCGGTCTCGAGCGTACGAACGTCAAACGCCGCCACACGGCGGAGGCCAGGTCGACGCGCCGGCCGCGGGCTGCTGACTGCCGCTCCGTCCCCGGACCTGAGAGGATCCCGGGATAGCGAACGATGCGGGGGCTCGGGTGAGCCGGGCGTCGGGCCTGGCGCGTCTTGCGTGGCGACCGGTCGGCTTGATCGCGGCCGTCACCGCGATGGGTCACCTCCTCGTCGCGGGGCGGTACGGCTGGCATCGCGACGAGATGTACTACGTCGAAGCCGGGCGTCATCTGGCCTGGGGGTACGTCGACCAGCCTCCGCTCACGCCGGTCGTCGCCCGACTGGCGGCCGCGCTGCCGGGCGGTGTGTGGCCGCTGCGCCTGGTCGCGATCGCGGCGCAGGTCGGGTGCGTGCTCCTCGCGGCGGCGCTGGCCCGCGAGCTCGGTCGCAGATCCCGCGCGCAGCTGATCACGGCCGGATGCGTGGCGGCGTCGCCGGCGTTCGTCGGCGCGTCGTTGCTGCTCGGCACGACCGTGCTGGATCAGCTCGCGTGGGCAGCCGTGCTCGTGCTCGTCGCGCGGGCAGCGCGCGTGCAGCGCACGACCGCGTGGGCGACCGCGGGAGTCGTCGCCGGTGTCGGACTCGAGAACAAGCACACCGTCGCGGTGCTCCTGGCCGGGATCTTCCTCGGGCTGCTGCTCACTCGTCGATCGGTGCTCGCAGACCGGGGCCCGTGGGTCGGTGGCGCGCTCGCGTTGCTCGTCTGGGCGCCGAACCTCGTCTGGGACGCGACCAATGGCTGGCCCACGATCGACATGGCGCGCGTCGTCGCCGACAAGGAGGGAGGACCACTCGGATCCTTTGGTGACCTGCCGTTGTTGATCCTCGGTCTGGCGGGGCTCTTCTTGATCGTGGTCTGGCTCGTCGGGGTCCTCTGGCTTGCGCGGGAACCCGACGCGCGTCGCCACCGGTGGCTCCTCGTGGCCGTCGGGTTCGCCGTGCTCGCGTTCACGCTCACCGGTGGGAAGCCCTACTACTCCGCATCCGGGCTCGTCGTGCTGTACGCAGCGGGAGCGGTCGCGATCGAAGCCCATGCGTTCGTTCGCGTGTGGCGAAGCACGCGGACTGTCGCCGCGCTCATCGGAACCTCGTGGGTCCTGTCGATGCTCGTCGTGCTGCCGGTGTTGTCGCCGGCCACGATCGCCGCACTCGGCGGGAACCCGGAGTTGCTCGAGACGTACGGCTGGCCGCGGTTCGCGCAGCAGGTGGCCGACGCGGCCCGCACGCTTCCGCCGAACGCCGCCGTGCTCGCCAGCAACTACGGCGAAGCCGGAGCGCTCACCCGCTTCGGCCCGTCACGCGGCCTGCGCCTCGCGGTCCGAAGCGGCCACAACGCGTATGGAGAGTGGGGTCCCGACCTCGCGGGGAGCCCCGACGTGGTGCTGGCGGTCGGGGAATGGGACGCCGCCTCCCTGCGGCGGTTCTGGTCCGACGTCACCAAGGCGGGCGTGATCCGCATGCCCGACGGCATCACCAACGAGGAGACCCGAGAACACGCCGCCATCCTCATCTGCCGCGAGCCGAGGGGGACCTGGGCCGAGCTCTGGCCTCGCCTCCGCCACCTCGGCTAGGACCGTGGGCCCCGGGCGGCCGTCGCGAGGGCTCCACGAGGTCCTTGACTTCACGTTGCGAGCGCGGAGGACCGGGAGGTCAGTAGTTGGTCCAGTCGCGGCCGAACCAGCGGCGGATGCGGCTCGACCCGAACTCGGCCTTCTCGGCCGCGTAGCCGGATGACGCGGCGTCGAAGATCCCGACGGGCGTCTCGCCGGTGCGGAACACGGCGTTGACGCGGGCCACCGTGCCGTCACCGACCTCGATGTAGCAGATGCCGAGCCCCTCGTAGTCGGCGGCGTCGTCGCCGCGGTGCTGGGCGATGATGCGGTCGGCGACGACCGCGGCCTGACCTTCGGCGAACACCCCCGCCTTCGGCGTACCCACGCTGGTGACGTCGCCGACCGCGTAGACGCCCGGGAATCTCGTCTCGAGGGTCAGCGGGTTCACCGGGATCCAGCCGTCGACGGCGAGCCCCGACGCCTCGACCACCGCGGGGACGCGGTGCACGGGAATGGCGAGGAACAGGTCGTACGGCAGCTTGCTCCCGTCGGCGAGCACCAACACGTTGCGCTCCGGGTCGAGCGCGCTGACCTGCTGGCCGGGGTGGAACGTGATGTTGCGTTCGGCGAACGCGTCGAGCAGCGCCGCCGACGCCTCCGGCGACGGTGGAATCGGCACCGGCAACGGCATGACCAGCGCGATCTCGGAGCTGTCACGCAGGCCGCGACGGGTGAGGTACTCGTGCAGCATGAGCACGGTCTCGCTCGGCGCTGGTGGACACTTGAACGGCGTCGACGTCACGCCCACGATCACTCGACCGCCGGCGAAGTCCTCCAGCACGTCGCGCACCGCGAACGCGCCGGCCTCGGTGTAGAACTCGTGGCCACCCTCGACGAGTCCTGGCGTTGCCGCCGGGTCGAGGTCGGCGCCGAGCGCGACGACCATGACGTCGGCGTCGAATGTCCCGGCGTCGGTCGCGACGCTGCGGGCCACCGGATCGATGGCCCGCACCGTCGTCTGCACGAACTGCACACCGGGCTTCGTCACATCCCGGTACGAGTGGTGCACCGCATCGGCGTCGGTGCGCCCGAACATGACGTCGAGCTTCGAGAAGCCGAACACGAACCCGTCGGACTGGTCGAGCAACAGCACTTCTGCGTCGTCGCCGAGCTCCTCCGAGAGCCGTGTCGTCAACTCCAGGCCGCCGAATCCGGCGCCCAACACCAGGACCTTCATCGGCGAGGTGGCTACGTCGGCTGGGGAACGATCCGGATGTACGGCTTGGGCTCGTTCCACTCGCCGAAGATCTCCTTCGCCTCGTCGTTGGAGACCGAACCGCCGATGATGACGTCGTCGCCCTGCTTCCAGTTCACGGGCGTCGCCACCCGATGCTTGGCCGTCAGCTGCAACGAGTCGATGACCCGCAGCACCTCGTCGAAGTTGCGGCCCGTCGTCATCGGGTAGACGAGGATGAGCTTGATCTTCTTGTCGGGACCGATCACGAACACGTTGCGCACCGTCTGGTTGTCGGCGGGCGTGCGCTGCTTCGGGTCACCGGACGTGCTCGCCGGCAGCATCCCGTAGAGCTTCGACACGTTGAAGTCGGCGTCGCCGATGATCGGGTAGGTGGGCCTGCTGCCCTGGGTCTCCTCGATGTCGCTGGCCCACTTCTCGTGGTCGCCGGTGGCGTCGACCGACAGACCGATGACCTTCACGCCCCGCTTCGCGAACTCGGGCTCGATGCGGGCCATGTAGCCGAGCTCGGTCGTGCAGACCGGGGTGAAGTCCTTGGGGTGCGAGAAGAGGACCGCCCACGAGTCACCGATCCAGTCGTGGAACTTGATCCGGCCTTGTGTGGTGTCGGCCTCGAAATCGGGGGCCGTCTCGCCGAGCTGCAATCCCATCCCGCCATCCTGTCTCTTGTCGGCGCGGCCCGTGCCGTGCCGATTCCGTCATATTCGATACACTACATCGTAGTAGATACAGGAGCATGTATCGAAATGCCGGCGTTTGTCAACTCGCGACGACCGTACGACGCCAGCCGTCGTCGTGCACACGCGGCGCAGAAGCGCGCCGCGATCCTCGACGCGGCCCGACGGCTTTTCCTCGCCGACGGCTATGCGAGCACGACCATGGCTGCCATCGCGTCGGAGGCCGACGTGTCGGTGGAGACGATCTACAAGGTCTTCGGCAACAAGGCGGGCCTCTTGCGTGCGCTCTTCAACGTGGCGGTCGGCGGCGAGGACGAGTCCATCCCGAAGCGCGATCGCGAGGTCGTCGACCGGATGTGGGCGGAGCCCGACCCCGAGCAGAAGCTCCGCCTCTACGGAGAGATCATCGGTCGAGGCGCGGCGCGCGTGCAGCCCGTGCAGCTGATGGCGAGGGAAGCGGCCGCCAGCGATCCCGCGGCGGCCGAGGTGTACGAGCGGATCAGGAACGATCGCCTCGGACGCATGGTCGCGTTTGCCGAGTTCCTGCGCGACAGCGGCGCGCTCCGCGCCGGGGTGACCGTCGACGAGGCGCGCGATGTGCTCTGGACCTACAACTCCGCCGAGATCTGGGAGCTCCTCGTGGTCAAGCGCGGATGGAAGCCGGCGCGGTACGGCCGCTGGATCGGCGACGCCCTGGTCGCTGCGCTCCTGGAGGTTCCCCGAACTCGGCGAGTCGTCAAGGACGCCAGTCGATGACGGCGTCGACGAGGTGGCCGACGTCGTCGCTGGTCAGGCCGTGGTGGGTCGGCAGCGAGAGCGACCGGTCCATGACCCGGTCGCAGTTGGGGAGCCCACCGTCGGGCACGCGGCGCGGGATGTCGGCGAATCCCGGTTGGCGGAGGATGTTGCCGGTCCAGACCATTCGCGTCGCGACATCGCGCGCGTGGAAGTGCTCCTGCATCGCGACGCGGTCGATGTCGTCCGCGAGCAGGAAGGGGTAGCGCATCCAGGTCGTCTCGACGCCGTCGGTCGTCCGCGGGTGCACGATCTTGTCGTCGTGCTTCGCGAACGCCTCCGCGATCGAATCGAAGGTCTGCCGGCGACGACGGTTGAACTCGTCGAGCTTGTCCATCTGCACGAGTCCGTACGCCGCCATGATCTCCGACGGCTCGAAGTTGTAGCCCATGTCGTCGAACACGAACACGAGGTCGTAGGGCGTGCCGTCGGCGAGTGGGCCGAACCGCTCGTGGTCGCCCTGCCGGCTGCCGAAGAGGTAGGTCTCCGAACGACGGCCCCACCGGCGCCGCACGAGTGTCTCGTCGAACCAGTCCGCGTCGTCGACACCGATCATCCCGCCGTTGCCCGCCGCGGTGATGGCGTGCGTGCGGGCGAAGCTCGTGACCGAGATGTGCGACCGCAGCCCGGTGCGGGTGCCGCGCAGGTGCGAGTCGAGCACGTCGCAGCTGTCTTCCACGACGAGGAGACCGTGGGCGTCGGCGATGGCGCGGATCCGGTCCCAGTCGGGACAATTGCCGACGAGGTTCGGAGCGAGGATGGCCTTCGTGCGCGGCCCGACCATGGCCTCGATGCCATCGACGTCGATCTGGAACGTGTCGGGCTCGACGTCGACGAAGACGGGGATGATCCCGTTGCGCACGAGCGGGGCGATGTCGCTCGAGAACGTGAGCGGCGACGTGATGACCTCGTCGCCGGGCTCGCATCCGAGCAGGTCGACGGCGAGCCAGAGCGCCGACGTCCCGGAGTTGACCATCACGCCGTGGCGCTTGGCCAGGAGCTCGGCGCCGCGTGCCTCGAACTCGGCCACGCGGGGACCGAGGTCGCGCAGGCCGTCGTCCAGCGCCTGCAGGACCGCGTCGACCTCGCGCTGGTCGTGCACGGGGCCGGCTTCGGTGATCTTGTGGCGGTGCGCGTTCACGGCGTGGCCTCCAGCATGAAGTCGAGGAGTCCTTCCTCGAGGTACTCGGGGAAGTCGAACGGGCGCACTGGCGTGACCCGTTCCGGTGTGTAGCTCAATGCCGCGCGCACGGTGGGCGCAAGGTAGTAGGAGGCTGCCACGACGTAGCGAATCGTTGCCAGGTCGCGGTCGGTGGGCTCCTCGACGGCGAGCGCGTCGCGCAGCGCAGGTGCGAGATCGGGACGGGCGCGCAGGACGCGGTCGAGCTGCTCGTCGGCCACACCGACGCCAGATGCGGCCGGCATGTCGTCGGACGCAGGGATGAGCTCGTCGGCGAGCGCGCGCAGCCGGGCTCGCTCGTCCGTCGTGGGCAGGCGCACCGGCTCGGTGACCGGCGTCTCGGTTGACGACGCGGTGGTGGGTCCCGTGAAGGAGACGGTGCGATGGTGTGCCGGCCGGGGCACGTCGTGACGGCGCGCGAGGAGACGGTCGGCGGCGCGGAGCGCGACCGCGGCGATGGTGGTGGTCGGGTTGGCCGAGCCGGCCGTCACGAACACGCTCCCGTCGGGGATCACGAGGTTCGCGACCTCGTGCGCGCGACAGTCGGCATCGACGACCGAGGCGGTTGCATCGGTGCCCATGCGCGCGGTGCCCATGAAGTGACCGTTGGCGGCGTGGCGTACGACGCCCGCGTCGGACGCACCCGCCGCGGTGAGGGATTCGCGCGCGCGTTCCGCGTGCCACTCCATGAGACGTCCCGTGTTGTCCCCGAGCCGGTAGCGGATGTCGGGAGCCGGTATGCCGTCGCCGTCGACCACCGTGGGCGAGAGCGTGACGCGGTTGTCCGGGTCGGGCAGGTCCTCGGTGATCAGCACCCAGCTCGCGGTGCGACCCAAGCGCTGGCGCACGTTGTCGTGGTGCTCGGCCCCCCAACGCCCGCGCCCGTCCGGGGCCAGCGCCGCCCGCAACGGCCCGCCGGCACTGCCCAACGACCACGTCGCGCCGCGCACGAATCCGCGCGCCGGATCACTGTCGGCGAATTCGAGGCTGTGGATCAGCGCGCCCGCGTGCGCGTGCCACGCGTCGAGCGGCTCGTCGAACGCGCCGACGACGGACACCAGCGGATGCAACATGAGGTTGCGCCCGACGAGCCCGGAAGAGTTGGCGAGCCCGTCGGGATGCTGCGCGCTCGCCGACGCCAGCAAGAGCCGCGCGGTCCCGATGCCGTTGCTGGCACAGACGACGACGTCGGCCGCGGTGTAGTGGTCGTGTCCATCACGGTCGACCCACTCCGCGCCAGAGGCGAGCCCCCGATCGTCGACCACGAGGCGGCGCACGCGTGCGCCAGTGACGACGCGACCGCCCCCGCGCACCACGTCCGGCCAGTGCGTGAGATCAGTCGATGCCTTGGCGCCCTCGTTGCAACCGGAGCCGCACGATCCGCGTTGCACGCACGGGTTCCGCCCTTCGTGCGGTGCCGACAGGATCGCGTTGGTCCCCGGCCACCAGTGCCAACCGAGACGCGCGTGCGCACGCGCGACGCGCAGTCCCGCCGCGCCGATCGGGAGTGGCGGCACCGGCGGATCGGCCCCCGGTGGATACATCGGGTTGCCGCCCAGGCCCGACACGCCGAAGTCGTGATCGGTCGCCTCGTAGTAGGGCTGCAGCTCGGCGTAGGAGATGGGCCAGTCGTCGGCGACGCCGTCGACGCTGCGCACGCGGAAGTCGTCGGGCAGCATGCGCGGCCACTGCGCGTTGTAGAGGACGCTCCCACCACCGACGCCGTTGAAGTTGAGCACGCCGAAGTCGGACTGGCTGAGATCGATCGGGTAGTCGGCGGGACGGTTGCGGATCCGCGGGACGCTCGACCACTGCTTGGCCGCGACCAGCTCCCACTCAGGAGTCGCGCCGGGGTACTCGACCCGATCGGGCCACACACCCTGCTCGAGACACACCACCGACAGACCGGCCTCGACGAGACGCTTCGCCACCACCGCGCCCGCGACGCCGGCGCCGATGATCAGGACGTCGGACGGCTCGGAGCTCGTGGGATCGGGCGAAGCCACCCCACCGGTTTAGCGGAAGCGTGGAGCTAGAAGTGCGGGCCCCGAATGGTCGGGTCGAGCACCTGTGCCGCCGCCTGCACGCCTGCGACCGGCAGCCCGGTCGGGTCGAGCAGCCCGAGCTGCACCTCCGACATCGTGGCCATCGTCGTCTCGAGGTCGCCGGCGGTCTCGGCGTCCATGTGCTCGCCGGAGAGCGCTTCCATGGTCGGTTCGGTCGCGATCGCGTTCATCCCCGCCTCCTCGGCGTCCGCGGCGAGCTCGGAGTGGCACGCCCATGACCCATCGACCCACCACGGAGTTGATCGACCGGGAGGCGGCGGCCTTGAGTGGTTCAACTGGGCCGACGACCCCGAGGCGCGCGCCGCGTCGCCCGACTCCGCGCGCCGGACGACGGCTGACGAGTCGCGCCGCGGCTCAGACCTGACCGTTCGAGCCCGCGCCACCACCGAAGCGACCGAAGCCACCGAACCCGCCGACGCACTGTCCGCCCACCGGGGCCGAGATCGCGACCCGGTCGGCGGTGACCCCGCCGCCGCTCGACGCGCCGGTGACGGTGACGCACGCACCGACGGTCACGTCGGTCGCGCTGGCACTGACGGTCTGCGTGATCTGGGTCGAGCCGGTGAGCGCGACCTTGACGTCGGTGGTAGTGATCTTCGGCTTGGTGTTGCTCGTCGATGCGTGCTTGGTCTTCGTGGACTTCGACGACTTCGTGTTCTTCGTGGTGGCGGGACGGACGAAGGCGGTCGACTTCACGACCACCGACCCACCGTTCACCGACACCACCGGTCCCGACGCGATCGCGAGGTTGGCGGGTCGGGTGCGGTTGCTCGGCGCGCCGTTCCGTCCACCGCCGCCGAAGTTGCGCGGCCGTTGCCCGTTGCCGAAGCGGAAACCACCAGAGCGTGCGCCCGCGCCTCCGTTGTTCCCCGGACCGGCGCAGCCGTTCGCGGCCGGCGGGCTGACCGCGACGGTCTGCGCGGTGATGCCCTTCGCGGTGGATCCGCTCCCGAGCACGCGCACGCACGTCCCGACGGTGATCGCCGACGCGGCTGCGCTCTCGCGCTTCGTGTACTGCGTGTCCGACTGCAGGGTGACCGTCGACTCGCTGCTCTGCGCGGTGTTGCTCACCTGCACCGACGTCCCGTGCACGCTGGTGACCGACCCCACTGCGAATCCACCACCGTTCGCGGTTTGCGCGAGCGCCGGCCCCGCGCTCAGCGCAAGCGCGACGAGTGCACCCGGCACGACGACGGCGAGCATTCGGCGACGGTGCGGGGTACGTGCGAACGACATGGTCGTGCTCCTGTTCTCGTTCCGAGTGCTCACGTCAACCGCCCCGCCCGGCGCGCCCGGAGCCGCCGCCGGCGCCACCCGCGCCGCCCGCGCCACCCGCGCCGCCGAACAGGCGGCCGAACCCGCCGAAGGTCGTCGTCGACTGCGCGCCGTTCGCCGACGAGGTGGCCGAACCGGGGAGCGGCGCCGAGCTGTCCGCCAGCACCACCGAGGTGCCCCGGGTGATGCCGGAGCGGATCTCGGTCCAGACGGTGCCGACCACGCCGACCTGCACCGGCGTGAGCGTCTCGGCGCCGTTGCGCAGCACGTTCACGAAGTGACGACCGCGCACGGTGACGACCGCCGACGTCGGGATGGCCAGGGCCGACTTCGCCTTCCGCGTCACGATGGCGACGGTCCCGGTCGCGCCGTCGTGCAGCGCGACGTCCGGATGTGTCAGCCCGACGACGACGCGGTACGTCGTGTCAGTGGACGATGTGGACGCGGGCGCGACCGAGATCGCGACGACCTTGCCCGCCAACTTGTGATGATGGCCGTCGGGCTCGACGGTCGCGCCCTGGCCGACGGCCACCGACGGGATCTGGTCGACGCCGACCGTCGTCGACACCTCGTAGCCTCCGTCGCCCTCGACGACGATGTTCTCGGTCGACGAGCCGGCGGACACGGGGTCGCCGACCTTCATGTTCACGGCGACGACCGTCCCGGCGAGCGGGCTCGCGATCGTGGCCTGATCCATCGACTGCTGCGCCGCGAGCACCGCGACCGCAGCGGCATCGACGTCGCGTTGCGCGGCCACGAGGTCGGCGGCCGATGGACCAGCGCTCGACCCTTGGCTCCCGCCCGATCCAAGGCTCCCGCCCGACCCGCTGCGCGTGCCGCCGCTCGTGCCGCCGCTCGTGCCACGGGCGCCAGTGGGCGACGAGGTCGACGCGGGCGGGGTCGTCGTCGGCGTTTCCGCCGCCGCGAGCAACGCGTCGAGGTGCGCGGCCGCGTCGGCGAGCGTCTGTTGCGCGTTGCGCACGGCGGACTGCGCGTCGGTCACGGCGGCGATGGCTTGCTGGCATGCCGTGGCGTCGGGTGGCGGACTGCTCGGGAGCGTCGTGGTGGTGGTCGATGGCGTGACGAACGCCGCGCACACGCTGGTCTCCGACGTGATCGCCGTCGCGGCGGCGGCAAGTGCGGCGTCGACGTGCTGCTGCGCGGTGACCACTGCTTGCCGGGCGGCGACGAGCAGCGGGTCGGTCGTGGCCGCAGTGAGCACGAGCGGCGGTCGGTCGCCCTGCTCGTGCGCGGTGGTGGTCGCCGACCCGCTGCTGCCGCCGACACTGCCGGATCCGAGCGATATCGACTGACCGTCCATCCCCTTCGAGAGGGTCAACTGCGCCTGGGCCAGCGCCGCCTGCTTCTCGTGGAGCGTGCGGGCCAGCGCGCTGGTGTCGAGCGAGGCGAGGGTGCCGCTCGCGTCGACGCGGTCGCCGACCTCGACGTTGACCGATGCCACCGTGCCGCTCGCCGGGAAGGCCACCGCGGCCTGGGCGATCGGCTCGATGGTCGCGACACCGGTCTGCAGCGCGTCGACATCCTCGATCGACGCGTCAGCGGTGCGGTACGAGTCGCCGGAACCGCCGAACGCCTCCACAGCGACGGCACTTCCTGCGAGCACCACTGCCACGACCGCGGTCACGACGATCGCGGTGCGGCGGTACCACGGCCGGCGTGGCGGTGATTGCGTTCCCGACTCGGGAAACAACGTCGCGAGGCGTCGTTCGGCGGACTCGCGGCGCGGCGCGTCCATCACTCACTCCTCAGCGCGTCGATGGGAGCAAGGCGGGCCGCGCGCGACGCGGGGTACACGCCGAAGACGACACCGATGCCGACCGCGACCACGATCGCTCCGAGCGCGGCCGGTACCGAGATGACGACCTGCGAGCTGCTGACCGCGGGGATGACGACCGCGCCGAGCAGCCCAAGCGCGACGCCGAGCACGCCCCCCGCGAGGCCGAGCACCGAGGCCTCCACGAGGAACTGGCGCCGGATGAGACTCGGTCGCGCACCGATCGCCTTGCGCACGCCGATCTCGCGGTAGCGCTCGGTGACCGACACCAACATGATGTTCATCACACCGATGCCGCCGACGAGCAACGCGATGACCGCGATGCCGGCCAGCATCACGGTGAGCGTGTCGTCCACCGAAGTGGACGCGGCGAGGATCGACTGCTGCGTCGCGATGTCGAAGTCGGCGTTCGCCGCGGTCGTGATCCTGTGGGTGTTCAGCAACAACGCGTTGGTCTCTTGGTACGCAGCCGAAAGTGCGTGCGCCGACGTCGCCTTCACGTAGATCGAGCTCACCGAGTTGCGGCTGACGCCACCGACCAGCTTCTGCGCGTACGTCGTCGTCGGCACGATCGCGAGGTCGTTGTTCGACGTCTGCTCCGAGGAGCTCAGGGGTTGGAGCACGCCGACGACCTCGAGCCGCACGCCGTTGTCGGCGACGGTCTGGCCGAGCGGGTTGGCCGCGCCGAACAGCTGCTGCGCGGTGTCGGGTCCGAGCACGACGACCGAGCTCACGTCACGTTGGTCGGCGGCGGTGAGGAACCGGCCCGAACTGACCGAGCGGGAGCGCACGACCGACCAGCTCGGTGTCGTCCCGGTGAGCGACGTCGTCCAGTTGGTGCTGCCGACGACGAGCTCGGCCGACGACGTCGAGACGGGCGCCAGCGCCTCGACGTCGGGTGCGTCGGCCTTCGTCGCCAGTGCCGCCGCGTCCTCTTGGGTGAGCGTCGACGCGGACCCGAAGCCGCCGCGCAGGCCCGCCGTCGACGTCGAGCTGCCGGGTGACACGACGAGCACGTTGGTGCCAAGCTGGTCGATCTGGTCCTGCACCTGCTGCTTCGCGCCATCGGCGATGCCGACCGTGAGCACGACGGCGGTGATGCCGATGAGGATGCCGAGCATCGTCAACGCCGAGCGCAGCCGGTGGGTCCGCACCGCTTCGGTGGCGGTGCGCAGCGTGTCGCGCCAGCTCATGGTGCGGTGGGCGTCCACACGCGCCCGTCTCGGATCTCGACCCGGCGGGCCGCGCGCGCCGCGATGTCGTGCTCGTGGGTGATGAGGACGATGGTGCTGCCGTCGCGGTTGAGCGCCTCGAGGAGATCGAGCACGTCGGCGGTCGACGCCGAGTCGAGGTTGCCGGTCGGCTCGTCGGCGAGGATCACCGTCGGTTCGGTCACGAGCGCGCGCGCGATCGCGACGCGTTGTTGCTGACCACCGGACAGTTCGCTCGGTCGGTGATGCTCGCGGTCGGCGAGCCCGACGCGGTCAAGCGCGGCGCGCGCTCGTTGGGCGCGCTCGGCGGGTGGGACCCCCGCGTAGACGAGCGGCAGCTCGACGTTGCGCCACGCGGGCAGGTAGGCGAGCAGGTTGAACTGCTGGAACACGAACCCGATGAAGAGGTTGCGCACGTCGGCGAGCATGTTCTCGTCGAACGCCGACACGTCGTGCCCGGCGAGGAAGAAGCACCCGCGCGTCGGCACGTCGAGGCACCCGAGCAGGTGCATGAGGGTCGACTTGCCCGAACCCGAGGGTCCGGTGACCGCGACGAACTCGCCGTCCTCGATGCGCAGCGAGATCCCGCGCAGCGCGGGGACTTCGACGTCGCCGAGGGAGTACACCTTGTCGACATCCTCGAGCTCCATCACGGCGGTCGGCACCGTCAGCCGCCCTGCTTCGTGCCACCGAACCCACCGGTACCACCGCCACCGCCGCCGAATCCGCCGAATCCGCCCGCTCCACCCGTGCCACGTGTGCCCCGGGTGCCGGCACCGCCGAACGAGGGCACGGTGAGGACGACGTCCTCACCCTTGGTGAGCCCCGACGTGATCTCGGTCTCACCCCCTGCGGTGATCCCGGTCGTCACCTTGCGCACGCTCGTCGGCCCACCGACCTTCCCGGTCGTCGCGACCGTCACGACCGGCGACCCGCTCTGCGTGGAGATCGCGCGCGTCGGGACCTGGAGCACGTCGCTCTTCGCTTCGGTGGCGATAGCGGCGCTCACGGTCGCGCCGGGATAGAACGCGTTCGCGTCTGCGTCGAACGAGATCACGACGGGGTAACCGGCGACGCCCGAGCTGGTCGAGGCGACCTTGCTCACCGACGCCACCGCGCCGGTTGCGGACGCTCCGATCCCTGCCGTTGGCGTGCCACCACTCCCGCCCGCTCCGGTCGTGCCTGCACTGCCTCCGCGTGCGGCCGCGCCGCCGCCGAAGAGCTGGGCGAACAACCCACCTCGCCCACCACCCGCGGCGCTGGACGTCGTGACGGTCAGCGTTGCGCCCTGGCCCGCCGCCACGCGCGCCACGTCGCTCGCCGCGACCGACAGCGTCACCGTGTACTGACCCTGGCTCACCACCTGCACGGCAGGTGATGTTGTCGACCCGCTGCTCGACGAGCTGCTGCCGCCGCCATTCCCGCCGCCATTCCCGAACGCGCTCCCGGTTCCGCCCGATCCCGTGCCGGAACCCAGCGACGCTGCCGACTGCCCCGACCCCGATCCCGTGCCGGTCGCCGAGGTCGCGCCGTTGCCACTGCTCCCGAGCTGTTCGCCGACCGTGACGTTGACCTGCGAGACCGTGCCGTCGAACGTCGCGACCAGCGACGCCCCGGCCAACGCCTGCTGCGCGCTCGCGAGGTTGTCGTTCGCCGACGTCACGCCGGTCTGGTCGGCGCCGACCTGGTCCGCCGACGCCCCGGAGGCCTCGTCGTCGGCGAACCTCGCCTGCGCGGTGGCCAGGCTCGCCTGCGCCGCCGACACCGCGGAGGCGAGCTGGGCCGAGTCGATCGTCGCCAGCACCTGCCCGGCGGTGACGGTGTCACCGGCCTTGACGTTCACCGCGGTCACCGTGCCGGCGCCGCCGAACGACAGGTCAGCAGTCTGCGCGGCTGCGACCGTTCCTTCCGCGGTGACGTTGTTGCCGATCGGGCCTTTCGTCACCGCGACCAGTTGCTCGTCGGCGGCTGCCGACGCGTCGCCGCCGTCGGAGCGGAACGCCAGCCACCACACGCACAGCGTGACGGCGAGCACGATGACGACGAGCGCCCACGGCCACCGCACGCGGCGCCGTGGGACCCGTTCTGTTCCCTCGGTTCGATCCACCCGAGCCTTCGATCTTTCGGGCCCTCCAGTGGGTGAACGTAGATGGTCAGCGCGTCATGGCGCGACCGTGTCCCACAGCCAATCCTCAGGAAACGGGGGCGGTACGCACCGCACGCGTGGCCTCCCACTCCTCCGACCCGTACGGCTGTCCTCCCTCACCTGCCGCGAAGGCGGCCAGGCTCTCGACGTAGTGGTCCCAGCCACCCGAGCAGATGCCGTAGCAGTCGCACGTCGGGAGCAGCCCGACCTGGGTGAAGGCGATGGTGCTCGACGACTCGTCGCGCGGCTGCACCTCGAACCAAATGCTGTTGCCCGTCCACTCGGGGAAGCGGGTGGACTCGGTGCACTGCCACACCACCAGCGAAGGATTCTCCACGTGGACGACACGCATCGTGAGGCGCTCACCGTCGAAGCGGAACGTCACCTCGCCACCGACGGTCGGCTCACCGGACACGTCGGGCATCCACCAACCGCCGAGCCCCTCGAGCGTCGTGAGGGCGCGGAACACGGCGTCCGCGGGCGCTGCCGCCACCGCCTGGGTCGTGAACCCTCCGCCTGCCGCTCCTTCGAGGAGGCTCTTGAGCTCGCCGAGGACGCGCGGCCAGCCGCCGCTCACCATCTCGGCCACCGTGCTCCCCGTTTCGAAGTCGTCGTGGATCACAGTCAGCTTCACGAGCGGGCCGTCGGGCTCGAGCTCGAAGGTCACCTTCGAGCGGGGTTCGGTCGCGAGCCGGGCGCGAAGCTCCTCGTCGCGGTCGTACGCGGCTGGCCCACTCGGGCGTGAACGTGTGCCAGCGGTACGACAGCCGGCGCGGCGGGTCGTATTCGAGCACCACCTGTTCCGCGTCGACGTTGCGAACGCCCTTCGGCAGCACCCAGGTCATGGACGATCCGGGTCGCCAGTCGGTGTCGAATTCGCAGTTCCAGTAGCGCTGCGTGAACGCCGGTTCGGTGAGCGCCGCGAACAGTCGCTCGGGCGTGGTGCGGATGTAGCTGGTGTAGACGAACGCGGGGCGGTCGGGGGATGTCGTCATCTCGGTGTCCTCCAGGGCGCGTTTCAGGTCGGTGAGGGCCTCCACCCGGGCCCGGTCGTAGCGGTGGATCCAGCGGTCGGCGATCTCGTGGATGGGCGCCGGGTTCAGGTAGTGCAACTTCTCCCGGCCCCGTCGCACGGTGGTCACCAGCAGCGCGGCCTCGAGCACGGCCAGGTGCTTGCTCACCGCCTGGCGGGTCATGTCGAGGTCGGCGCCGAGCTCCCGCAACGTCTGGCCGTTGCGGGCGTTGAGACGATCGAGGAGCTGCCGGCGGTGGGGGTCGGCGAGCGCCCGGAACACGTCTTCCATGGCCACCACCATAGGCAACCAAATGGTTGCCTGTCAACACCACCATGAAGGCCACGTAGCATCCCCGGCCGTGGCGGCTTCCGGATCGATCCTCGGCAATCCCGTTCGGCGCGTCGAAGACCCGCGGCTCCTGCGCGGTGACGCGAAGTACCTCGACGACCTGACACCCGACGGCACGGTCCACGTCGCCTTCGTCCGCTCGCCGGCCGCGCACGCACGCGTGCTCAGCATCGACATCGCCGAGGCCGAGCAGCTGCCGGGCGTGGTCCTCGTGGCGACGCACGAGACCTTGGGCCTCGCCGACGTGCAGGGCTTCATCATGTTGCCGGCTGCGTTCAACCGGCCACCGCTCGCCCGCGACGTCGTCCGGTTCGTCGGCGACATCGTCGCCGTCGTCGCCGCCGAGACGCCCGCGCAGGCACTCGACGCCGCCGAGGCGGTGGTCGTCGACTACGACCCGCTGCCCGTGGTGGTCGACCCCGAGGCAGCCCTCGGTGACGACGCCCCGCTCCTCTTCCCAGACCACGGATCGAACCTCGCGATCGAGTTCGACTTCGGCACCGATCCCGCGATCTTCGATGACGCCGAGGTCATCGTGGAAGGGCGGTTCGTGAACCAGCGCCTCGCGGCGGTGCCGATGGAGCCCAACGGTGTGCTCGTCGAACCGCAATCCGACGGCGAGCTGCTGTTGACGGTCCCGACGCAGGGGCCGCACGGTGTGCGCGACGCGCTCGCCGGCGCGCTCGGTCTGGAGCATCACCAGGTCCGCGTCGTCGCGCGCGGTCGGCGGCGGCTTCGGGGCGAAGTCGGGCCTCTACGTCGAATACGTCATCGCGGCCGCGCTCGCGCAACGGCTCGCGCCGTCCGGTGAAGTGGGCCGAGTCGCGCTCGGAGAACATGGTGTCGATGCACCACGGCCGCGGCCAGATCCAGCACGTGGAGCTCGGTCTCACGCGCGACGGTCGCATCGTCGCGTTGCGCGCCCGCATCGTCTGCGACGGCGGCGCCTATCCGATCACCGGTGCGTTCCTGCCGTTCCTCACCCGGATGATGGGTCAGGGCGTCTACGACATCGCAAAGGTCGAGATCAGCTCGCGCAGCGCGATCACGAACACCACACCGACGTCGGCGTACCGCGGCGCGGGCCGGCCGGAGGCGACGCAGATGCTCGAGCGGATCATCGACATCGCCGCCGACGAGCTCGACCTCGACCCGGTCGAGCTCCGCCGCCGCAACTTCCTGCCCCCCGACCGCTTCCCGCTGACGACCGTGACCGGCGCGAATTACGACGTGGGCGAGTACGCGAAGGCGCTCGACGAGGCGCTGCGCGTCGCGGGGTACGACGAGCTGCGGCGGGAGCAGGCGGCGCGGCGCGAGCGCGGAGACAAGCGGCAGCTCGGCATCGGTGTGGCCACCTACGTGGAGGTGACCGCCGGCGGGCTGTTCCAGGAGTTCGGGTCAGTCGAGGTCAATCCTGACGGCACCGTCACTGCGACGGTCGGCACGTCGTCGCACGGCCAGGGCCACGAGACGTCGTTCTCGATGATCGTGGCCGAGGTGTTGGAAGTGCCGATGGAGTCGGTGCGGCTCGTGCAGTCCGACACCGCGATCGTGCCGCGCGGCAGTGGAACCATGGGGTCGCGCTCGCTGCAGATCGCGGGGAGTGCGTTGTTCGAGGCGAGCGAAGGCGTGATCGCCAAGGCCAAGCTGCTGGCCGCGCATCTCCTCGAGGCCGACGTCGCCGACATCGTCCTCGACGCCGGCAAGTTCTCGGTCGCCGGCGTGCCCGCGGCTGCGCTCAGCTGGGCCGAGCTCGCCACCGCGGCGGCCGACGACGCCCGCCGGCCGCCCGAGATGGAGCCGGCGCTGGCCGCCGCCCTCGACTTCAACCAGGGTGAGGCCACCTACCCGTTCGGCGCGCACGTCTCGGTCGTCGAGGTGGACACCGACACCGGTCGCGTCGACGTGCTGCGCCACGTCGCGGTCGACGACTGCGGTCGCATCCTGAACCCGTTGCTCGTCACCGGCCAGCAGCACGGTGGAATCGCACAGGGGATCGCGCAGGCGCTCTTCGAAGGTGTCGCCTACGACATCGACGGCAACCCGTTGACCACCACGTTGCTCGACTATGCGATCCCGAGCGCGGCCGAGCTCCCCGACCTCGAGGCGTCGAACACGGTGACCCCGACCCCGCTCAACCCGCTCGGGGCCAAGGGCATCGGCGAGTCGGGCACGATCGGCTCGACGCCCGCGGTGCACAACGCGGTGATCGACGCGGTCTCGCATCTCGGCATCCGCCACGTCGACATGCCGCTCACCCCCGAACGCGTCTGGCGGGCGATCGAGGACGCTCGCTGATCGCGAGCTACCCGACGGGCGTCGGCGACGACTCCTCGAGCTCGGCGAAGTCTTCGTCGGTGAGCTGGGCGCCCTCGACGTTGACGCGCGGCAGGACGCGGTCGAGCCACTTCGGCAGCCACCAGTTCCAGTCGCCGAGCAGCTCCATCGTCGCCGGCACGAGCACCATGCGCACGATGGTGGCGTCGATGATCACCGCGACCGCGAGCCCGAGGCCCATGAGCTTGAGCGCGACCTCGGGACCGAGCACGAAGCTCCCGAACACGAAGAACATGATCAGGGCGGCCGCGGTGATGACGCGCGCGGTGAGCGCGAGACCGTCGGCGACCGCGGTCGCGTTGTTCCCCGTGCGGTCGTACTCCTCCCGGATGCGTGACAGCAGGAACACCTCGTAGTCCATCGACAAGCCGAACACCACCGCGAAGATGAACACCGGTGCCCACGCCTCGACCGGTGCTTCGCGGCCGACGCCGATGAGGCTCGCGCCCCAGCCCCACTGGAACACCGCGACGACGACGCCGTACGCGGCGCCGATCGACAGCAGGTTCATGATCACCGCCTTCAGCGGAACGAGCAGGCTGCGGAAGACGACCATGAGCAGCAGGAACGAGAGGATGAGCACGGCGCCCATGAAGATCGGGAGGCGCGCCGCGGTGTACGACGCGAAGTCGTCGGCGGCGGCGGTGAGGCCGCCGACCTTCACGTCGACCTTGCCGTCGGTCACCCCCGGCACGACGTCGTCACGCAATCGGTTCACGAGGTCGGCGGTGGCCTTGGCCTGCGGATCGGTGGTGGGGAACGCCTGGAGCACCGCGACCGTCTTCGCGGGGTTCGCCTGCGGCGGGGTGGCGAACGCGACGCCCTTGGTCTCGTTGAGCTTGGCGGTGAGCTGGTTCAGCACCGCGAGGTCGGCGTCGCCGTTCGGCGTCTCGGCCGCGAGCAGCAGCGGACCGTTGAAGCCCGCGCCGAAGCCGTCGGCGACGAGGTCGTAGGCCCGACGCGTCGTGTCGCTCTCGGGCCGGTTCCCCGCGTCGGTGAAGCCGAGGCGCATCGAGAGCAGCGGCACGGCCAGGAGGAGCAGCACCGCGAGGCCGATGATCGCGGCGGGCCACGGCCGGCGCTGGATGACGTGGCTCCACCGCGTCCAGCCCGAGTCCTTGATCTCGTCCTCGGGCCGCTTGCGGTGCGGCAGGCCGAACTTGTCGATGTTGCGCCCGACGAAGCCGAGCAGTGCCGGGAGCAGCGTCACCGACGCCAACATGGTGGTGAGCACACCGATCGCGATGCCGATGGCGACGCCACGCATCACCGACGTCTTCATCAGGAGCAGCCCGAGCACCGAGATCACCACGGTCGTGCCGGCGAAGAGCACCGCGCGGCCCGCGGTGTCGATCGCATGCATCACGCTTCGTTCGGGATCGAGCCCGCGTCCGAGGTTCTCCCGGTAGCGCGTGACGATGAAGAGCGCGTAGTCGATCCCCACGCCGAGGCCGACCATCGCCACGGCGGCGGTCGTGAAGTCGGGCATGTCGACGACCGTCCGCACGCTGAGGACGATGGCGACGCCGGTACCGATGCCGAACAGCGCGGTGCCGATGGGCAGGCCCATGGCGAGCAGGGAGCCGAACGCGACGAGCAGGATGATCATCGCGGCCAGCAAGCCGACCGCCTCGCTGGCGCCACCGAGCTCCGCGGTCGCGAAGACGTCACCGCCGAACTCGACCTTCAACCCGGGGACGTGGATGTCCTTGGCGAAGCTCTTGATCTCCTTTCCGTCGTCGGTGAACTGCTCACCGGAGCGGTCGGCGAAGTTGAGCTGGGCGTACGCGATCTTCCCGTTGCGCGAGATCTGGCGCGCGCCCTCGGCGTCGTACGGACTCGCGACCTCGACGTCGGGGATCTTGTCGCCGACCTCCCGGAAGAGGCCCCCCATGGCCTTGCGGACCTGCGCGTCCTGCACGCCCTGGGTGGCGGCGAACACGATCTGGGCCTGGACCTGGCGGTTCCGGAAGCTCGACTTCTCGAGGAGGTCGAACGCGGCCTGGCTCTCGGTGCCGGGCAGCTTGAACTCCGTCTTGAACGCGCCGTTGAGCGTGCTGGACAGGGCGAACGTCGCGATCAGCAGGAGGATCCATCCGCCGAGGACCCAACGACGTCGTCGGTACATGATGCGCGAGAGCCGCTGCAGCATGGGAAGACCTCACAGAGCCGGGAGGTCCCCAAGTTAGGCCGACTCCTCGCCTGCGATCGCCCCGTTTCCGAGTGTTCACGGTCGCTACAGTCGCTCCGTGGCGTACCAGTCGCTCTACCGCAAATACCGACCGCAGCGCTTCTCGGAGCTGGTCGGCCAGGCGCACGTGAGCACTGCGCTGCGCAACGCGGTCCGCGACGGGCGGGTCGGTCATGCCTACCTCTTCTCCGGACCCCGGGGCACCGGCAAGACCACCACCGCCCGGCTGCTCGCGAAGGCCCTGAACTGCACGAACCGGGGCGACGACGGCGATCCGTGCGGCGTGTGCGAGAGCTGCGTCGCCATCGCCGACGGCACCTCGCTCGACGTCATCGAGGTCGACGCCGCGTCGCGCAGCAAGGTCGACGAGATGCGCGACCTCCTCGAGCGGGTCGCCTACCTCAGCGCCGGCGGGGCCAAGAAGGTCTACATCCTCGACGAGGTCCACATGCTCAGCGCGAGCGCCGAAGCGGCGCTGCTGAAGACGCTCGAGGAGTCACCTGAGCACGTGGTGTTCGTGCTCGCGACGACCGATCCGTTGAAGGTCGCACCTACCATCCGGTCCCGCACACAGCATTTCGAGTTCACCCTCTATTCCCTCGACGAGATCGCCGCGCACCTGGCCGATGTGTGCGCGAAGGAGGGCGTCGATGCCGACCCGGAAGCCCTCGCCGTCATCGCGCGCGGGGGCGCCGGCTCCATGCGCGACGCGCTCTCGCTCCTCGACCAGGCCATCGCGCACGGCGCCATCGATCTCGAGCAAGTGGTCGCGCTGTTCGGTGGTACTGCCTTCGAGGGTCGGCTCGCGATCCTGCGCGCGATGGTGGACGAAGACGTCGCCGGCGCGCTGGTCGCGCTCGGCGAACAGCTCGACGCCGGCCAGGAGCCACGCCGCCTCGCCGAGGACCTGCTCGCGACGGTGCGCGACGCCTTCCTGCTCACCTCGGCTCGCGGGCGGGTGCGGGTCGACGTTCCCGAAGAGGCGCGCGAGTCGCTGACGGCGCTGGGCGACCAGATGGGCGCGCCGATGCTCGTGCGCGTGCTGGAGACACTCGGGCAGGCCATGGTCGACATGCGCGGCACGGATGCCGCCGACCCGCGGCTGGTGGTCGAGATCGCGCTCGTGCGCCTCGCGCGCCGCGAAGCAGGCACGCCGCTGCAGGCGCTGGCGGAGCGCGTCGACCGACTGGAGCGCGGTGGTGCGAGCTCCGCGCCCGCACGTACCCCCGAGCCGGTGCCGGAGCGGCCGGCGCGGGGCGGGCGGTCGTTCGCCGAACTGCGCAAGGAGCGCGAGGCGTCCGCACCGCCCGCCGAACCGCCCTCGCCCGTTGCTGCCGAGCCGGCACCCGAGGTGTCGGTGGAGACAGCAGCGCCGGCCGGCGACATCGAGATCGACGACGTGATCCTCGTGTGGTCGGAGATCCAGAGTGGACTCCCGCCGGCCACGAAGGCGGCGGTGCGACAGGCGCAGCCCGTCGCGCTCGACGGCGATGTCATCACGTTCGGGGTGCCGACCGAGCACTACGAGATCGCGCGTCCGCGGTTCAAGAAGGAAGCCGACAACATCCGCGACGCGCTCTCGGCGAAGCTCGGCCGTCGGCTCATGTTCAAGGTGGTGCCGCACGACGGGTTCGACACCGATCCGGCTCCGTCGAGCGCGCGGCTCGACGAGGAACCACCCGGCGACGAAGAGATCGACCTCGCCGACCTGGTCGACGAAGGCAGCGAGGTGGCGGCGGTAGATTCGGTGTCGCTCATCAAGCAGAGCCTCGGCGCGACCGTCGTCGAGGAAGTGCCGCGCGACTGACACCGCGACCGAGACCGCGATCGAGACGAGGAACACGATGCCGAAGGGCCATGGTGGCCGACCTCCGATGCCGGGCGGCGGCGGAGGCCAAGGCCTCAACCAGATGATGAAGCAGATGCAGAAGATGCAGGCCGACATGGCCGCCGCGCAGGACGCACTCGCCGACGCCACTGTCGAAGGTTCGGCGGGCGGCGGCATGGTGAAGGTCGTCGTGACGGGTGCCGGCGACGTGCAGTCGGTGCACATCGCCCCCGAGGTGGTCGATCCCGACGACGTCGAGATGCTCGAAGACCTCGTGCTCGCCGCGGTGAGCGACGGCCTGCGCCGTTCGCACGAGATGCAGCAGGAGAGCCTCGGCGGGGTCACCGGGGGTCTCGACCTCGGTGCGCTGGGCGATCTCGGTGGCCTGCTCGGCTGACGCGTGAGCAGCCCGTACGCCGCGCCGGTCCAGGCCCTCATCGACGAGCTCGGCCGTTTGCCCGGCGTGGGGCCGAAGTCGGCGCAGCGCATCGCCTTCCATCTGCTGAAGGCCGCGCCCGAGGACGCCAACCGGCTGGCCCGGGTGATCATGGAGGCGAAGGAGCGCGTCACGTGGTGCCGGCGCTGCTTCAACATCGCCGAAGGCGAGCTGTGCGGCTACTGCCTCGACGAGCGCCGCGACGGCACCCTCCTCTGCGTCGTCGAAGAACCGCGCGACATCGTCGCGGTCGAACGCACGCACGAGTTCGCCGGTCGGTACCACGTGCTCCAGGGCGCGATCTCGCCGATCGAGGGGATCGGGCCCGAGCAGCTGCGGATCAAGGAGATGCTGGCCCGGCTCGACGCCGAGGGCGTGACCGAGGTCATCCTCGCCACCAACCCCAACATCGAGGGCGAGGCCACCGCGATGTACCTCGCCCGCTTGCTGAAGCCCCTCGGCGTGCGCACCACCCGCATCGCCAGTGGCCTCCCTGTCGGCGGCGACCTCGAGTACGCCGACGAGGTCACCCTCGGTCGCGCGCTCGAAGGTCGACGCGAAGTCGACGCCTGACCGACGCTCTCTCCGACCATCCGTGCACGCCGCCTTGAATCGCGCGAGCCTTCTCCCCGATTCCGCCACCGGCAGGGGAGGGTTCCCGATGTCCGACACAACGCCCGCAACACCACCGCCGCCGCCCGCGGCAGCCGGCTGGGGCCCGAAGGGCAAGGTGCGCAACCCGGTCGCGGTGATCATCTTCTCGATCATCACGCTCGGCATCTACTTCCTGTTCTGGACGTACTTCATCTTCAAGGAGAACAAGGACTACAGCGGCGACGGCGTCGGTGGCGTGATCGGTCTGGTGATCGGCATCGTCATCGGGATCGTCAACTGGTTCCTGATCCCCTCGGAGATCGGCAACATGTACGAGAAGTCCGGGCGCGAGAAGCCGGTGCGCGGCGTGACCGGGTTCTGGAACCTCATCCCGCTCATCGGGTTCATCATCTGGGTCGTGAAGGTCCAGGGCGCCATGAACCGTCTCTACGAATGAGGAGTGCACGATGACCGACGTCCCCCCGCCGCCCCCGCCCCCGTCAGCGAGCTACGGAGGAGGAGCAGGAGCGCCGAAGCCGGCATTGGACAACCCGCTCGTGAATTACTGGAAGCTCGTCGTCCTCGAGCGGTACGCCCAGTTCACGGGCCGTTCGCGCCGCGCCGAGTTCTGGTGGTACGCGCTCGCCGGCGTGATCATCGGCGTCGTGTTCAACATCCTCATCGCGATCGCGAGCATCTTCTGGGTGCTGTACGTGATCTACGGGCTCGCAGTGTTGATCCCGGGCTTGGCCGTCGGCGTTCGACGGCTGCACGACACCGACAAGAGCGGGTGGTGGCTCCTGATCGGGCTGATCCCACTCGTCGGGATCATCGTCCTCATCGTCTTCTTCGCCACCGACGGCAGCCCGCAGCCCAACCAGTACGGCGTGTCCGAGAAGTACGCGGCCTAACCGACGCGCACCAACGCAGCCTCGCCCTGGCCGCCGCCGCCGCACAGCGCGGCGGCACCGAGCCCGCCACCGCGACGGCGTAGCTCGTTGATCAGCGTGATGACGACGCGCGTGCCGGACATGCCGATGGGGTGTCCGAGTGCGATGGCACCGCCGTTCACGTTGACGACGTCGTCGCCGATGCCGAGATCCTGCATCGACGCGAGACCCACCGCGGCGAACGCCTCGTTGAGCTCGTAGAGGTCGATGTCGGACACGTTCACGCCCGCGCGCTCGACCGCGCGCTTGATCGAGCGCGACGGCTGCGTGAGCAGCGACGTGTCGGGGCCCGCCACCAGGCCGAAGCCGACCAGCTCCGCCAGCGGTGTGATCCCGAGCTCCTCGGCCTTGGCCCTGGACATCACGACGGTGGCAGCGGCTCCGTCGGAGATCTGCGACGCGTTGCCCGCGGTGATGGTGCCGTCCTTGGCGAACGCGGGCCGCAGGCCACCGAGCGACTCGGCGGTGGTGCCCGGACGCACTCCCTCGTCGACGTCGACGAGGATCGGGTCGCCCTTGCGCTGTGGGATCTCGATCGGCGCGATCTCCTCGGCGAAGCGACCTTCCTTCATCGCGGCGGCGGCGCGCTCGTGGCTCTTGGCCGCGGCGTCGTCCTGGATCTCACGCGTGATGCCGCCGAGCTCGCTCGTGTAGCGCTCGGTGCCCGCGCCCATGTGCACGGCGTCGAACGCGCACCAGAGGCCGTCGTCGATCATCGAGTCGAGCAGCTCGCCGTTGCCCATGCGGTAGCCCTCGCGCGCCTTCTTGAGGAGGTAGGGCGCCTTGGTCATCGATTCCATGCCTCCGGCCACGACGACGTCGGCGTCGCCGGCCTGGATCATCTGGTCGGCGAGGTAGACGGCGTCGATTCCCGACAGGCACACCTTGTTGATCGTCATCGACGGCACCGTCATGGGGATGCCGCCCTTGAAGGCGGCCTGGCGGGCGGGCATCTGTCCGGCGCCGGCCTGCAGCACTTGGCCGAGCAGCACGTAGTCGACCTGGTCACCGGTGATGCCGGCGCGCGCGAGCGCGGCGGCGATGGCGAAGCCTCCGAGGTCGGTGGCCTCGAACGACGCCAAGGCGCCGGAGAGCTTGCCGATGGGGGTGCGGGCGGACGAGACGATGACGGAGCCGGGCATGGTGAACCCCCCGAAGAATGGGCGAAAACACTTGGATGGTACCGTCGCCGTCCATGTCGGAGATCAGCGGGATCCGCGACGCGATCCTCGACGGAGCCACCGGCGAAGATCTCGGCGCCCTTCCGCTGCCCGGTTCCTACCGCGGTGCCGTGGTGCGAGCCGACGAGCAGGAGATGTTCGCAGGCCTCCGGTCGGAGGAGAAGGATCCCCGCAAGTCGCTGCACATCGACGAGGTGCCGCTCCCGGAGCTCGCGCCCGACGAGGCGCTCGTCGCGGTGATGGCGTCGTCGATCAACTTCAACACGGTGTGGACGTCGATCTTCGAACCGCTCCCCACCTTCGCGTTCCTGCAGCGACTCGGGCGCGAGAGCGTGTGGGGCGCACGCCACGACCAGCCGTTCCACGTCGTCGGCAGCGACGCCGCCGGCGTGGTGCTCCGGGTGGGCTCCGCCGTGCGGTCGTGGAACCCGGGCGACGCGGTCACCGTGCACTGCAACCACGTCGACGACCAGGACCCGAGCGCGCACGACGACTCGATGCTCGCGACCAACCAGCGCATCTGGGGCTACGAGACCAACTACGGCGGCCTCGGCGAGCTGACCCTGGTGAAGGCGAACCAGCTCATGCCCAAGCCCGCCCACCTCACGTGGGAGGAGGCGGCGGTCAACGCGCTCACCAACTCCACCAGCTACCGCATGCTGGTGAGTCCGAACGGCGCGCAGATGACGCAGGGGCAGACCGTCTTGATCTGGGGTGCGAGCGGCGGCATCGGCGCGTACGCGTGCCAGTACGTGCTCAACGGCGGCGGCACGCCGGTGGCGGTGGTGTCGAGCCCGGAGCGGGCGGAGCTGGTGGGGGCGATGGGCGTCGAGCACGTGATCGACCGCAACGCCGAAGGCTTCCAGTTCTGGACGGACGACCACACCCAGGATCCGTCCGAGTGGCGCCGGTTCGGCAAGCGCATCCGTGAGCTCGCGGGTACCGACCCCGACATCGTGTTCGAGCACCCGGGTCGATCGACGATGGGCGCCTCGGTGTTCGTGTGCACCCGGGGCGGCACGATCGTGACGTGCGCGGCCACGACCGGCTTCATGATCGAGTACGACAACCGCTACCTCTGGATGAACCAGAAGACGCTCAAGGGCTGCCACTTCGCCAACTACCGCGAGGCGTGGGAAGCCAACCGACTCATCGCCGAAGGCCGCATCCATCCGGTCCTGTCGGCGGTGTTCCCGTTCGAGCAGGTCGCGGACGCGGTGCTGCAGGTGCACCACAACCAGCACGAGGGCAAGCTCGGGGTGCTGGTGCTCGCGCCCGGCGAGGGCCTGGGCGTGACCGATCCCGAGCGGCGCGCGCAGCACGTCGACCAGATCACCCGGTTCAGGAGGAACTGACTGATGCTCACCGAGATCGACCACGTCGCCATCGCCGTCAACGACCTCGAGGCGGCGATCGAGTACTACCGGAACGCGTACGGCGTCGAGGTCGAGCACCGCGAGGTCGTGGAGCGCGATGGCGTCGAGGAAGCCCTGCTGAAGGTGGCCGAATCCTACGTGCAACTGCTGACGCCGATTCGGGACGACTCGACCGTCGCGAAGTACCTGGCCACCAAGGGCGAGGGCATCCACCACGTCGGCTACCGGGTCGACGACTGCGCCGCCGCGCTCGAGCGGGTGCGAGCGGAGGGCGGGCGGCTCATCGACGAGGCGCCGCGGCCCGGGAGCCGCGGCACGACGGTGGCGTTCGTGCACCCGAAAGGTGCGTTCGGGACGCTCGTGGAACTGGTCCAGGAATGACCGGGCGGTAGCGACCCCCGGTAGGCTCGACCGCCTATGGCCGTCGAGGAACCCGCCCCCGTCTCCGTCCACCCGATCGAGGAGCGGCTCGAGCAGCTCACGGCGCTGCGTGAGCAGGCGCTCCACGCGGGGTCGGATGCCGCGGTCGAGCGCCAGCACAAGCGGGGCAAGCTCACCGCCCGGGAGCGCATCGACCTGCTTCTCGACCCCGACTCGTTCGTCGAGCTCGACATGCTCGCCCGCCACCGCGCGCACGGATTCGGCATCGAGGCCACCCGTCCGCTCACCGACGGTGTCGTCACCGGCTGGGGCACCGTCGACGGCCGCAAGGTCTTCGTCTTCAGCCAGGACTTCACCGTGTTCGGCGGCGCGCTCGGTGAGGTGTTCGCCGAGAAGATCCACAAGGTGATGGACCTCGCCGAGTCGGTGGGTGCCCCGATGGTCGGGCTCAACGACGGCGCCGGCGCCCGCATCCAGGAAGGCGTCGTGTCGCTCGACGCGTACGGCGGCATCTTCTCCCGGAACGTGAAGGCGTCGGGCGTCATCCCCCAGATCAGCGTGATCCTGGGGCCCTGCGCGGGTGGTGCGGTCTACTCGCCCGCCCTCACCGACTTCGTGGTGATGGTGAAGGGCACGTCGCACATGTTCATCACCGGTCCCGACGTCGTGAAGACCGTCACCGGCGAAGACGTGACCCAGGAGGAGCTCGGTGGCGCGGTCACGCACGCGTCGAAGTCGGGCGTCGCCGCGTTCGTGTACGACGACGAGCAGACCGCGCTCACCCAGGTGCGTTACATCCTGTCGTATCTCCCCGCCAACAACCTCGAGGATCCTCCCTATTACGAGACGGACGATCCCGCCGATCGCTCCTGCGACGGCATCATCGATCTCATCCCCGACGCGCCCAACAAGCCGTACGACATGAAGCGGGTCATCGCGGAGGTCGTCGACGACGGCGAGTTCCTCGAGGTCAACGCGATGTGGGCCGGCAACATCGTGTGCGGTTTCGCCCGCATCGACGGACACGCGGTCGGTATCGTCGGCAACCAGCCGTCGAACCTCGCAGGCACGCTGGACATCGACACGTCGGAGAAGGCGGCGCGCTTCGTGCGCACCTGCGACGCGTTCAACGTCCCGCTGATCACGTTCGTCGACGTGCCCGGCTTCCTCCCTGGTACCGACCAGGAGTACGGCGGCATCATCCGCCACGGCGCCAAGCTGCTCTACGCGTACTGCGAGTCGACCGTGCCGCGAGTGCAGATCATCACCCGCAAGGCGTACGGCGGCGCGTACGTCGTCATGAACTCGAAGTCGATCGGCGCCGACCTCGCGTTCGCCTGGCCGTCGGCCGAGGTCGCTGTGATGGGAGCGCCCGGCGCGGTGAACCTCATCCACCGCAAGGAGCTCGAGGCGGCCGACGACGTCGAGAAGAAGCGCGCCGAGCTCATCACCGAGTACGAGGAGCGCTTCGCCAACCCGTACGTCGCCGCCGAACGCGGTTACGTCGACGACGTGATCGATCCCCGCGAGACCCGCAAGGTGCTCAGTCGGTCGCTGGCGATGCTGCGCACCAAGCGCGAGCAGATGCCGTCGCGCAAGCACGGGAACGTGCCCCTGTGACGCAGCCGGTCCTGCGCTCGATCTCGCCCGAGGCGACGCCGGAGGAGATCGCCGCGATCCTCGCTGCCATCGCCGCGTCGACACCGGCTCCCGCGGAAGCCGACCGCGACGACACGCTGCACGAGTGGGTGCACGCGGCGCGCCTGCGTTCGCACCGCGCCGGGTTGCAGCGAGGGCCGTGGCGACTCTCGGGGCGCATCACACGGCGAAGCCGGGCCTGACCGTGGCGGTGGCCCACGCCGAGCTCATGAGCGTGGGTCCCGACGAGGTGGTCGTCACGTTCACGACCCCGGCCGACCAGCGGGTCGTCACGCGCGTCGGGGCGCACGAGGTCACGACGGCAGGTCCGTACCACGACGCCCGCGTCGGCGGGCTCGAACCCGACACCGAGTACGAGCTCGCGGTCGAGGGGGCTGTCGCCGACGGACGGTGGTTGCCCGAGCGGGTCCGCACGCTGGCCCGGCCGGCGGGTCGACTGCTGGCGACGATTGGCAGCGCCAACGACGTGCACTTCGGCGAGACCGAGTGTGGCAAGACCGGCGATCCGGCCACGGACGCGATCGGCCCGGTGCTGCGCAGCGCGCCCGGCGATCCGCCCTACCCGGAGGTGATGAACGGCGCGGTCGTCGGCGAGATGCTCGCGCTCGATCCCGACGTCGTCGTGGTGAAGGGCGACCTCACCGACAGCGGTCGGGTCGAGGAGTACGAGTCGTTCCTCGCGTGCTACGGACGGCTCGGGGCGCGGATGCACCACGTCCGCGGCAACCACGACGCGATGCGCGACCCGCAGCTCGCGCGCCAAGGCGCGCCGTACGCGGTCGCGCTCGACGGCGTGACGCTCGCGGTGTTGGACACGACCGTGCCCGGGTGGGTTGGTGGTGGGATTGACGCCGAGCAGCGCGGTTGGCTCGACGAGCTCGCGGCAGCCACGCCCGACCCGGTGCTCGTGTTCGCGCACCACCCCGCGTTCAACCACGATCCGCACTACGGGCTGCCCGCGGCCGACCACGACGACCTCCTCGCCCTGTTCACCCGGCGCGAGAACGTCGTCGGCTACTTCGCCGGTCACACGCATTCCAATCACGTGCTGCGCGATCCACGTGGTCGCGACGTCCCGTGCGTCGAGGTCGCGTGCGCCAAGGACTATCCGGGAGCGTGGGCCGAGTACCGCGTCTACGAGGGCGGCTACACGCAGGTGATGCACCGAGTCGCCGCGCCCGCGGCCCGGGCGTGGTCGGAACAAGCGCGCCGCATGATCCAGGGCATCTACCGCGACCTCGTGCTCGGCACCGTCGACGACCGCTGCTTCACCCAGCGGTTCTGACTCCCCGCCGCCCCAGGCCGTCGGAGTCCCAGTGCCGGGACCCTCCAAATTTCGTCAGCTCATTTGTTCCCAGGGGTGAATGGGGGTGAGGGTGGCGGGCCTCGAGCGTGGTGTGACGCCGACATCGTGCCCCTCGTCTCATCATTGGTTCCTAGGGGTGAATGGCGCGACGAAATTTTGGAGGGCTATGGCCAGGCCTCGTCGGGGCTTCGTGTTCGAGCTCGATGCCCGGGTGCTCGCCGAGGGCATGCGCATCCACCGCGAGGGCGCCGACGAGTTCTACGGCCTGCAGGTCGCGAGCCGCCTCCGCATCGAGAAGATCAACGTGTACCGCTCGCTGCGCCGCCTCACTGCCCTCAACCTGGTCGACCGATGGTGGGAAGACCAGGACCTCGCCACCGCAGCCGGCCGACCCCGCCGCCGCCTCTACCGCGTGAACCAGCACGGCCGGGACGCGCTCCCGCACGCGGTGCGCGGGTCACGCGTCTTCGGTCGGCAACGCCCGCTCGACTCCAACAGCAACCTGCGCCCCCTCCAGAAGCGGCGCCCCCTCCCGAAGCGACGTGCTCACCGACGCCCGGGATCTCGGTGACGCTCGCCCCCGGGACGAGTCAGCTGGCGTGCTTGGCGGCGAAGCTCACCATCTGGAAGTACACGGTGAGCACCTTCTGTGCGTACCCGGGGTCGGTCGCCCAGTTGCCGTTGCCCATCACGTTCCAGGTGGGCGTGCGACCCTTGGCGAAGAAGGTGTCGTACAGGTGGGCGGCGGCCACCGGATCGTTGCCGTAGATGGTCGGCGAAGGCGGGTTGGCGAGGTTCGACGCCCGCGACGTCGGATCGGCGTAGTTGCGCAGGAGTTGGATCTGCCCCCGCACCCCGTCCCGCGGTGTCGGGAAGGTCGGCTCGCCCTGGCAGCTGTCGCAGGCACCGATCCCCGAGTAGTTGTTGTCGAGGGCGTTGCCGAACGAGCCCGTCTCGATGATCGACTGCGCGAACGCCAGCTCGGGGCGGACGTGCTCGGCCTTGCCCTCGTCGAAGTACATCTGGACGAGGTCACCGATCGAGATGCCGCCCGACAGGCGGTACTTCACGTTGCGTGACTCGAACCACGCGGTCACGTCGGCAGCCGTGAGCTCGGCGTCGCCCATCACGGGGATGGCACCAGCCTCGTCGAGCAGCTTCTTCTGGTGCGCGGTGAGCGCCTCGAGCGCGTCCTTCGCGTTCTGCAGGCGATCCTTCTCGCCCTGCTGTGCCGCGCGCGACTGTTCGAGTTGCCTGCGCTGCGCGTCGAGCTGGTTCGACAGCTTCTGCAGCCCGTTGACCTTCGTGGTGTCGGTCTGCGTCGCCGACTCCGCGTACTTCTTCCCGACGTTGATGTCCTGCACGTGCTCGATGTCGGCGACCGCGTTCGTCGGCGTGTCGGCGTGGCGGTAGATGTACGCGGCGCGCTGCCGTACGACGTCGCGCAGGCGCTCCATCTCGGCCCGGGTGGCGTCGAGCTTCTGCTGGGTGGCGTCGATCTCGGTGGCGAGCTGGGCGAGGTGCTGGGTGGCCTGGTCGACCTGCGCGTTCAGCTGCGCCAGCATCGCCTGGTTCTGGCTCACCTGGTTGGCGAGGGCGGCGAACGCGTCGGGATCGGGCTTGGGGGTGGTGGACGTCGGAGCGTCGGTCGTCGTGGTGCTGGACGGGGCCGTCGTGGACGGCCCGGGGGTGGTGGTGGTCGTCGACGACGAGGTGGTGGTCGACGACTCCTGGGCGACGGCGGCACTTGCCGGGACGAGGAACACGGTGACCAGCGCACCCGCGACCAGCGCGCGTGCCGTGAGCATCTCCCTGTATCGGCCCGAGGGGCCCGCGCGTTGAGCGCACCGTGCCGGGCAGGTCCGGGCGCGAGATCGTCCCGAGGAGAGTCGGTCGTAGAGAAGCCCGCCCGATGGCGGCGCCCCAACGATCTCCTCGGGACGAACTGGCTGCCATTCTTCCCCATCGCGGCGAGGTTTTCCACCCCGGATCCGCAGTTCTCCACCTTCAGTTGTGGATAACGTGACGCCGTGCGCCCCGCCGAAACCATTCCGGGCCGGTTCCTGGCCACCGTGGCCGACCGGGGGACCGACGTCGCCCTGCGCGACAAGATCGGCGACGACTTCCAGCTGACCACCTTCGACGAGTACGCAGACCGGGCGACCCGCGCCGCGGCGGGCATGCGCGCCCTGGGTGTCGGGCACGGCGACCGGGTCGTGATGCTCATGGGAAACCGGTCCGAGTTCCACGTCGCCGACGTGGCCGCGCTCCTCCTCGGCGCGACACCGATCTCCATCTACAACTCGTCGTCGCCCGAGCAGATCGCGTACCTGGCGGGCCACACGGGCGCGACGGTCGCGATCGTCGAGGACACCAGCTACCTCGCACGGGTGCTCGAGGTGCGCAGCCAGCTTCCGGCGCTGCGCCACCTCGTCGCCGTGGAACCGGTCGACGCGCCCGGGGTGGAGTCCTGGGGTGAGCTGCTCGGCGCCGCCCCGGTCGACCTCGAGTCGGCAGCGGCCGTCGCACAACCCCACGACCTCGCCACCATCATCTACACATCCGGCACCACCGGGCCGCCCAAGGGCGTGATGCTCGACCATCACAACATCACCTGGACGGTCGACAGCCTCCGGGAAGCGCTCGGCTTCGCGCCCGACCGTTCGCGCATTGTCTCCTACCTCCCGATGGCGCACATCGCGGAGCGCGTCACCACGCACTACGCCGGGATCGCGTTCGCATACGAAGTGACGACGTGCTCCGACATCCGTCTCCTCGGCGCGGCGCTGGCGGAGACGAAGCCCCAGATCCTCTTCGGCGTGCCCCGAACCTTCGAGAAGATCCACAGCACGGTCCAGGCGGTGCTGGCCTCCGATCCGGCGCGAGCGGAGGTGTTCGCGCAGGCACTCGAGGTGGGTGCACGCGTCGCCGAGCACCGGGCGCGCGGTGAGGAGCTCTCGGTCGAGCTGGCCGCCGAGTACGAGCAGGCCGACGCCGCGTCGCTCCGTCCCGCCCGCCAGCTCCTCGGGCTCGACGACCTGCGCGTCGCGGTCACCTCGGCCGCGCCCATCCCGGTCGAGGTGCTGCAGTTCTTCCGCAGCGCGGGCGTACCGCTCTCCGAGCTCTACGGGATGTCGGAATCAACGGGTCCGATGACATGGGACCCGGTGCGGGTGAAGCCGGGCACCGTGGGCCGGGCGATCCCGGGGATGGAGCTGCGCCTGGCCGACGACGGTGAGGTCATCGGCCGGGGCGGCAACGTGTTCCGCGGTTACCTGAACGATCTCGAGCGCACCGCCGAGGCGCTCGACGCGGACGGCTGGCTCCACACCGGCGACATCGGCGAGCTCGACGACGAGGGCTACCTCCGCATCGTCGACCGCAAGAAGGAGCTCGTCATCACCGCCAGCGGCAAGAACGTGTCGCCCGCCAACCTCGAGGCGGCGCTCAAGGCGCAACCGCTGATCGGGCAGGCGTGCGTCGTGGGCGACGGCGAGGACTACATGGCCGCGCTGCTCGTCCTCGATCCGGACGTGGTTCCGGCGTGGGCTTCGAGCAACGGTGCCACCGGCACCACCTTGGCCGCGTTGGTGAGCGACCCGGTCGTGTCGGCCGAGATCGAGCGCGAGGTCGCCGTGGCCAACGAACGCTTCTCGCACGCCGAGGCCGTCCGCAAGTACACCGTGCTGCCCGACGAGTGGCTCCCCGACAGTCAGGAGCTCACGCCCACGATGAAGCTCAAGCGACGCGGCATCGCACAGAAGTACGCCCGCGAGATCGCCGCCCTCTATGGCCGTTGACCGCCACCACCGAACACGCGAAACGCACGAGGGTGGGTCAGCCGGGTTGTTCGGCCACGGCGATGTGGTCGCGCTCGTACCCCTCACGGCGGGCGAGCTCGAGCGCGCGTCCGGCGCGTGACACGAGCTCGGCGGCATCGAGCGCGTGCGTGGGGTAGCACGCGATGCCGGCGGAGACGGTGAGGGAGCCGCCGACCGCACTGGTGCGCAGGGCGTCGCGCACTCGTTCGGCGACGATCAACGCACCCGGTTCGGCGGTGTCGAGGAGCACGCCGACAGCGACCACGTCTCCCAGTCGGAAGACGGCGTCGCTCTCGCGGAGCGTCCGCCACGCGACGGCGCCGAGTGCGGTGAGCGCCGGCTCGCGCTCGCTGCGTTCGGCGTCCTCGAGACCGTCGAGCTCCCAGAACACGACCGCCACCGGCTGCACCTTGCGCCGGGCTGATGCCACCACTTGTTGCAACACCACCGGGAGGTGGTGCTCCCGCAGCAGCCCTGACACCGGGTCGAGCTCCCAGTCGTCGGTGTTGGTCCCCGGCGGCAGGTCGTCGCCGCGCGCGTCGGCGACGGCCTGCTCCTCGGCGAGCGCGGCCTCTGCCGCGTCGAGCTCGCGGCGCAACCGCCGCGCCTGGGCGCGGGCTTCCCAGAGCGAGTCTTCGGCGCGCGTGCGGTGGACGTCGACCAAGGCGCCGACGCCGGCCGCGGCCACGGCGACCACCGCCGCCACGAGCCCGAGCACACCGTCGTCGGCGAGCACCGCGGTCACGCCGATCACCAGCGCGACGACCGCGAGCGCCGCGCACGCCACCACTCCCCGATAACTGGTCCCTGCCGACTTCGTCCCGTTCACCGTGGCGGCACCAACTCAGCCAGCTCGGCGACGATGTCGCTCACCCGGAAGTCCTTCGGCGTGTACACCCGCGCCACCCCGGCGGCCAGCAGCTCCGGCTGATCGGCCTCGGGGATGATCCCCCCGACGACGACCGGCGCGTCGACGCCGTTGGAACGCAGGAGTCGCACGGTTTCGGGGACGAGGCGCCGGTGCGAGCCCGAGAGCACGGACAGGCCGACCAGATCGACGTCCTCGTCGCGAGCGGCGGCCGCGATCTGCTCCGGCGTGAGTCGGATTCCCTGGTACACCACCTCCATGCCGGCATCTCGCGCGGCCACCGCGATCTGCTCGGCACCGTTGGAGTGGCCGTCGAGACCGGGCTTGCCCACGAGGATGCGGATGGGATGGCCGACGGCAGCCGCCCGCGCCTGCACGCGTGCCCGGGCTCGCATCATCGCCTCACCTGTCGGCGCGTGGACACCACCGACGCCCGTGGGCGCGCGGTACTCGCCGAACACCTCGCGCAGCGCGCCGGCCCACTCGCCGACCGTGCCGCCCACGCTCGCAAGCGCGACGGTGACCGGAGTGAGGTTGTCGGTGCCGCCGGCCGTCGCCCTCACGACGTCGATCGCGCGTGCCACTGCGTCGGCATCGCGTCCGGCGCGCCACTCCTCGAGCTGTGCGATCTGCTCGCGTTCGACGGACTCGTCGACCACCAGGATGTTGGTCTCACCAGCGAGCGAGTCGACCAGCGGCGACCGCGCGGTCTCGGTGAACGCGTTCACGCCGACGACGGTGACGTCGCCGGCCTCGATGCGGCGCACGCGCTCGGCGTTGCTCTGCACCAAGCGGTGCTTCATCGGGTCGATCATGGCGAAGGCGCCCCCGCCGTCGAGCACCCACTGCAGCTCCGCTTCCGCCGCGTCCGCGATCTCCGCGGTCTTGCGCTCGACGACGTGTGAGCCCGCGAACAGGTCGTCGTACTCGAGCACGTCGGTCTCGTACGCCAGAACCTGCTGGATGCGCAGCGACCACTGCTGGTCCCAGGGGCGGGGGAGCCCGAGTGCCTCGTTCCAGGCCGGCAGCTGCAACGCCCGTGCGCGCGCCCCCTTCGACAACGTCACTCCGAGCGCTTCGAGCACGATGCGTTGCAGGTTGTTCTCGGGTTGCGCCTCGGTGAGCCCCAGCGAATTGACCTGCACGCCGTAGCGGAACCGGCGCAACTTCTCGTCGCTCACGCCGTAGCGCTCCAGCGTGATGCGGTCCCACAGCGCGCCGAACGCGCGCAGCTTGCACATCTCCTCCACGAAGCGGATCCCCGCGTTCACGAAGAACGAGATGCGGCCCACCACCGACGGGAACTCGTCGTCGTCGACCTGACCCGACGCGCGCACGGCGTCGAGCACGTCGATCGCGGTGGCCAGCGCGTACGCGACCTCTTCCACCGGTGTCGCGCCCGCTTCTTGCAGGTGGTACGAGCACACGTTGATCGGATTCCACTTGGGCACGTGACGCACCGCGTGGCACACGAGATCGACGGTGACGCGACGCGACGGCTCGGGCCCGAAGATGTAGGTGCCCCGCGACAGGTACTCCTTCACGATGTCGTTCTGCGTCGTGCCCGCGAGGAGCGAAGCGTCGACACCACGTTCCTCGGCCAGCGCGAGGTACATGCCGAACAGCCACATCGCGGTCGCGTTGATGGTCATCGACGTGTTCATCTCGTCGAGCGGGATGCCGTCGAAGAGCGCGCGCATCGCGCCCAGGTGGGGAACCGGCACCCCGACCTTGCCCACCTCGCCCTGCGCCAAGGGATGGTCGGGGTCGTACCCCGTCTGGGTAGGGAGGTCGAAGGCCACCGACAGGCCGGTCTGGCCCTTCGCCAGGTTCGAGCGGTACAGCTCGTTGGACGCGCCCGCTGACGAATGGCCCGAATACGTCCGCATCAGCCAGGGGTGGTCCGCCACGGTCACATTCTCCCCCACGCTCGCCCCACACCGCGCCGGGCCACGCCGAACCGGTCAGGGGGACGGGTCAGCGGGCGTAGTCGTAGAAGCCCGCCCCCGACTTCCGGCCCAGTCGCTGCGCCGCGACCATGCGTCGCAACAACGGCGCGGGGCGAAGTTGGGGTCGTGGAACTCCGCGTAGAGCGCCTCGAGGATCGCGAGGCTGGTGTCGAGGCCGACGAGGTCGAGCAGCTCGAGTGGTCCCATGGGGAAGTTGCAGCCGCCCTTCATCGCGATGTCGATGTCGTCGCGCGACGCGACGCCGGCGTCGAAGAGGCGCACGGCGTTGTTGAGGTAGGGAAACAGCAGCGCGTTGACCACGAAGCCGGCCTGATCCTTCACCGTCACCGGGTTCTTGCCACACGCCTCGATGAAGGCTCGGGCCTCGGCGTGCGTCTCGTCGGACGTCGTGATGGCTGGCACCAGCTCGACGAGCGACATCGCGGGTGCGGGGTTGAAGAAGTGGATGCCGCAGACGCGGTCCGGGCGCTCGGTGACCATGGCCATCTCGACGACCGGCAAGGTCGACGTGTTCGTCGCGAGGATCGCCGACGGCGTGCACACGCGATCGAGCTCGCGGAAGAGCCCCTGCTTCGTGTCGAGGTCCTCGACGACCGACTCGAGCACGAGGTCGCACGCGGAGAGCTCGTCGAGCTCGGTCACCGCGTTCACCCGTGCCGCGCACCTCGGCCGCGGTGGCCTCCTCGATCCGGCCCTTCTTCACCTGCCGCGCGAGCGAGGCGTCGAGTCCGGCGAGCATGGCGTCGGCGCCCTCGCGGGTGCGGCTGCGCAGCACCACCTCGAACCCGGACGCCGCGGCCACTTCGGCCACGCCAGCGCCCATGATCCCGGAACCGACCACACCGATGCGCTTGATCGCCATCTCGCACGCCCCCCCTCGTGGGCCCCGTCAATCGGGGAAGCGTTCAGGTTACCGCGGGGTAACTTTCGGCCGCGCACCAGGCGGCAGACGGGCGAGACCCGCTTCCGGGCTAGTGTCCGGCCCGATGAGTGCCCGCCGTGCCACCGGTTCGCTCGTCCTCGTCGGCGGGGGGGAGTGGGGCCCAGGGGCGCGGGAGCTCGACGCCGAGCTGCTCGAACGCAGCGGCGCCCAGGAGGTCCTCGTGCTGCCCACGGCGGCCGCGTTCGAGCACCCCGAGCGCGTGGGCCACCGGGCGGCGGCCTACTTCGCCGAGCTCGGTGGGACCGCGCGGGCGCTGCCGGTGCTGCACCGGACCGAAGCCGAAGACGCCGAGATCGCGGCCACCGTGCGCAAGGCCAAGTTCGTGTACCTGGCCGACGGTTCGCCGCTGCACCTTCGGTCGGTGTTGAAGGAGTCGGCGCTGTTCGACGCCCTCCTCGCGTCGTACCACGGAGGTGGCGTCCTCGCCGCGTCGGGAGCGGGGGCCACGCTGTTGTGCGACCCCATGGTCGACCCGCGTGGGGGCGCGTACACAGTGGGCCTCGGTGTGGTGAAGAACCTGGCCGTGTTCCCCTACCACGGCACCGCGGCCGGCCATCTGCGGGAGCGGTCGATCGACCTCCTGCCGCGCAACGCAGTGCTGGCGGGGATCGACGAGCAGACCGCGCTGGTGAAGGATGCCGACGGCTGGTCGGTGGCCGGCGCGGGCGCGGTCACGCTCTACGCGGCCGGCGGGATGACGACCCACTTCGCCGGCGACGCGCTCGAAGGTCTGCCCGACTGACGGGGGAACGTCAGTCGTGCATCTGTTGCGCGAGGTAGTTCATCTCGCCGAGCTGTCGGACCAGCCCGAGCTGCGTCTCCAGCCAGTCCGCGTGGTCCTCTTCGCCTTCGAGGATGTGCTCGAGGAGCTCACGCGTTCCGTTGTCGGCCAGCTCGACGCACTTGGCGATCCCCAGGTTGAGCCGCTCGATGGACTCCAACTCCAGGTCGAGCGCCAGCTGCAGCTTCTCGGGGACGGTCTCGCCGACCCGCACCGTGCTCAGTCGTTGCAGGTTCGGCACGCCGTCGAGGAAGAGGATGCGCTCGATGAGGACGTCGGCGTCCTTCATCTCATCGATCGACTCGTCGCGGTAGTGCTTCGCCAGCGGCTCGTAGCCCCAGTTGTCGAGCATCTTGGCGTCGACGAAGTACTGGTTGATCGAGGTGAGCTCGGCGGTCAGGACTTCGTTGAGCAGCTCCACGATGGCCGGGTCACGTCGCATGCGGCGAGGCTATCGGGGAGCACAGGCGAGTTCACGCGTGCCGCGCCCCGCGAGCAGCTCTTCCAGGACCGGCCAGCACCCGCCGCACTCCGACCCCGCACCGCAGCAGACGGCCAGGTCTTCGATCGTCGTCGCCCCGCGCTGGATCTCGTCCTCGATGGTGTGGTCGGTGACCGCGCGGCAATGGCACACGTACATCAGTCCCTAGGTTAGGCGGCCTTTACCTCGAAGGTCAAGCCGTCCTAAGGAGCTGCCGTCGTCGTGGTGGCCGCCGGCGTCTCGGTGATCGTGATCTTCTTGATCGTCACCTTTTTCGTGGGTGCGCCGTCGCCACTCGACGGGTACAGCTGGCCGATCTTCTGCGCCACGTCGAGACCTTCGGTGACGGTGCCGATGCCGGCATACTCGGCCGCGAGGTCCGCGTTGGCCGATCCGATCACGACGAAGAACTGCGATCCGGCGGAGCCGGTCGGTTCGGTCCCGGCCTTCGCGAATGCGACCGCACCGACAGGGTACGCAGGCGTCGACGTCGGTACCTCACCGACGACGCTGTAGCCCGGACCGCCAGAGGTCGTGTTGTTCGGGCTGCCGGTCTGGAACACGAAGTCCTTCGAGACGCGGTTGACGAGGAGCCCGTTGTAGAACTTGTTCTTCGCCAGGAACACGAAGTTGTTCACCGAGGTCGGGAACTGGGCCGCGTCGAGGTTCACGACGATCGCGCCCTCGGAGGTGTCGATCGTCGCCGTGTATGTGGCGGCGGGATCGATCTTCTGGGCGGGCGCCTTGGAGTAGGTGCGCTTGATGTCGTTGGTCGATGACTTGCTGCTGCTGTCGTCGCTGTTGGTCAGCTGGAGGATCACGAAGATGATGACCAGCGGGATCAGCAGGAGTCCTGCGTTGCGGATGGTGCGGTTGCGGCGGCGGCGCTTCTCCGCTTCCTGCATCGCGCTGCGGCGCGCCTCCTTGTTCTGGCGCTGTCGCTCGCGTTTGTTGGCCTTGGGCACGGCGGGGGAGTCTATCGACGGCCCCCTTTGCCCGAGGTTCGGGACCCTTTTCGCGCGAGGTTCGGGATCCTTTTCGCGCCAAGGTCGGGAACCCGGCCTCACTACCATTGGGCGCCGTGAGCCTGCTCGTGCAGAAGTTCGGCGGCACGTCGGTCGCCGACCCCGACCGCATTCGTGCCGTCGCGGAGCACATCGTGCGCACCCGGCGCGCGGGCAACGACGTCGTCGTCGTGGTCTCGGCGATGGGCAAGACCACCGACGATCTGGAGCGGCTGGCCCACGAGGTGTCGAGCGAGCCGACCGCCCGCGAGATGGACATGCTCCTCACCTCGGGGGAGCGCATCTCGATCGCACTGCTCTGCATGGCCATCATCGACCTCGGCGAGGCCGCGGTGTCGTTCACCGGCTCGCAGGCCGGCATCGTCACCGACACCGCGCACCGCAAGGCCAAGATCCTGGAGATCCGCAGCGACCGGCTGCGCGAGGCGATCGACGGGGCAAACGTCGCCGTGGTCGCCGGGTTCCAGGGCGTGTCGACCGACCGCGCCATCACGACCCTCGGCCGCGGCGGTTCCGACACCACCGCGGTCGCGCTGGCCGCCGCGCTCGAGGCCGACGTCTGCGAGATCTACACCGACGTCTCCGGGGTCTACACCGCCGACCCGCGCATCGTCCCCGAAGCCCGACGGCTCGACCGGCTGTCGTACGACGAGATGCTGGAGATGTCGGCCACCGGAGGCCGCGTGCTCGCGCTCCGCTCGGTCGAGTTCGCCCGCAACTACCGGGTCCCCGTCCACGTGCGATCCAGCTTCACGTGGGAGACGGGCACCTGGGTGCACGACGAGGAGCAAGGTATGGAAGCGCCGATCATCTCGGGCGTCACCCACGACGTGTCGGAGGCGAAGGTCACGATCTTCCGGGTGCCCGACCGTCCCGGGATCGCGGCGAAGGTGTTCCGCGCCCTCGCCGACGAGAACGTCAACGTCGACATGATCGAGCAGAACGTGTCGACCGACGACCACACCGACATCTCGTTCACCGTGCCGCGCGACGAGCTGACGCGCTCGATGGAGATCGTCGACAAGGTCGTCGTCGAGATCGACGCCGGCGGCGCCAACTTCGACGACGCCATCGCCCGCGTGTCGGTCGTGGGCGCGGGCATGAAGACCAACCCCGGCGTCGCCGCGCAGATGTTCGAGACGCTCGCCACCGAAGGCGTGAACATCGAGATGATCTCCACGTCGACCATCCGCATCTCGTGCGTCGTGCACGAGAACGACGTCGAGCGCGCCGTGCGTGCGCTCCACGCGACGTTCGAGCTCGACGAGGCTCAGGCATGAGAGTGGGAGTGGTCGGTGCGACGGGGCTCGTCGGCACCGAGATGCTGCGGCTGCTCGACCAGCGCAACTTCCCGGTCAACGAGCTGCGCGCCTACGCGTCGCCGCGCTCGGAGGGACGGGCGTTGCCGTTCAAGAACGGCGAGGTGCGCTGCCAAGTGCTCATCGACGGGTGCTTCGACGGTCTCGATCTCGTCGTGATCGACGTCGACGATCCGCTCGCGCTCGAATGGGCTCCCCGCGCCGTCGACAGCGGCGCCCGGGTCGTCGACAAGTCGGCTGCGTTCCGCATGGAGCCCGACGTCCCGCTCGTCATCGCCGAGATCAATCCCGACGACGTGCGCGACATGCCACGCGGCATCGTGTCGTCGCCCAACTGCACCACGACGGTGCCCCTGGTCGCGCTCGCGCCCCTGCACCGGGCCGCCGGGATCCGGCGGATGGTCGTGTCGAGCTACCAGTCGGTGTCAGGTGCCGGCCAGCCCGGGATCCACGAGCTCGACGAGCAGTGGACCAAGGGTGCGGGCCGATCCGACCACTTCCTGATCGCAGGGCGCGAGCCGCCCGAGCCTGGAGAGGTCTGGGACCGGCCGATCGCCGGCAACGTGATCCCCCGGGCCGGCTCCCTGCGCGAGGCGGGCTACACCTCGGAGGAGTGGAAGATGGTGCGCGAGACGCGCAAGATCCTCCATGCGCCCGAGATCCAGGTGTCGGCGACGTGCGTGCGCGTGCCCGTGTACGTCGGCCACGGCGTGTCGGTGAACGTGCAGTTCGAGCGGCCGATGTCGAAGGCCGACGCGGTCGAGCTCCTCCGTGACGCACCCGGTGTGCAGCTGGTGGACGACGGCGACGGCGCGCCCACCCCCATGGAGGCGGCCGGCATCGACCCGGTGCTCGTGGGTCGGTTGCGCGACGACCCGTCGCAGGAGAACACGCTCGACCTCTGGGCCACCGGCGACAACCTGCGCAAGGGCGCGGCGCTCAACGGGATCCAGATCGCCGAGCTGCTGCTGTAACCCGTCGCTCGCCTCCGCTCGCGCTCTCTATGAAGGGGGCCGGGGGAGCAGGATCCTCGCCCGGTACGCCGGACCGCGTCTGTGCTCCTCTAGTTCGCGCTCGGCTCGTCGGGACCGTCGCGTGCGGGGTTCCGGCGGGTGCCGTACATGCTGACGAGGCGCGCGACGAGCGTCACCAGGAAGATCTGACCGATCAGCGCTTCGAACGTCACCAGGACCCGACCCGTGCTCGTGCCCGCGGTGAGGTCGCCGTAGCCCACGGTGGTGATGGTGACGAACGAGAAGTAGAGGAAGTCGACGTTGTTGGGCTCGATCTTCTGGGCGAAGAAGCCCGTGGGCTCGGCTTCGTTGACCCCGCCGTAGATCCCGGCGAACGCGATCGCGATGAGCACGTACACGCAGATCGCGCCCAGGATCGTTTCGAGGCCGACGTTCTCGTGCCGGATGATCCGGTTGAGGATGACGACGGGAGCAGCGAGCACGAGCAGGAACATGATGAAGGTCGAGCCATCGCTGCCGTGGCGTCCGAAGGCCGCCTGCAGGAGGTTGGCGAGGTCGGCCAGCACCACCATGACGATCCCGACCTTGAACGCGCGCTGCCGCACGTGTGACGTGTGGAACGCGAGCAACAGCACGCCGCCCAGCACCACGCTGATGAAGAACCGGCCCCACAGGTTGTCATGCTGTTCGGCCGCGATGAGCAAGTAGAGGACGACGAGGAGCGTCAGGAGCAGTCCGTAGCTGTCGCCACGCGCGAATTGCTCGGCGTAGGCCTCACGACTGAGACGACGGCGCCGGGCGGAGGGATCGTCGGGCATCCGACGATGCTCGCGCCCCTACGAGACGGCGACGGTGATGGTCAGCTGGATCGACGCGGCGACGAAACCGACGAGGAAGCACGCGTAGCTGAACCGCAGGTACCGGTACTTGTTCTTCAGCATGTAGTGGCCCTGGTCGTAGATGTCCTCCACCATCATCCGGTAGGTGGTCCCGCCGTTGCGGAGGACGTCGGCCATGACCTCGACGTGGCGTGACTTGGTGATCTGCGAGTAGTGCCCGAAGAAGAACGGGCTGAAGCCCTTGGGGAGCTCGTCCCCCGGCTCGGGGTGGATCTTGAACTTGGGGAACACCGCGAGGATGGAGCTCAGCATCGCGAGCAGCACGAACGCCACCAATGTGACGAGGCTCCAACGGAGTTCGGCGTCGTTGAACTGGGTGACGCTCACGCTGATCACGATCGCCGACGCCGTGATGATGATGCTGCCCTTGATGTCGGCCTGGCCGGTGAGCGCGGTCATCTGCTGCTGCAGCCCGTAGAGCAAGTAGTCGGTGGTGATGCGCTCGGGGACGTCGACGAACGGTCCGGGGTCCGCCGAGAAGACTTCTTCGGGCATCCGTGCATGCTTGCACACGGGCTGTCGTCAGCTTCTCGTTACCTCGAGCCTCGCCACCGGGCCGCGCACTTCGCCGAGGCCCGAATTGCCAGGGCACTGGTCGGGAAAGCTCGCTGCTACGCTTCGGCCACGCGCCCATCTGACCTCACTTCGCGAGTGCCCGAGAGCCTGAAGAGCATCGGCAGACCCGCGTCCAAGTCGGCGCGGTCTGTCTACAAGTGGGCGGTGCCGGCTTCCCGACGCGACCGGATCGCACACCACAGCGCGAAGCGCCGCTTCGAGTCCTTCATGAAGCATCGGCTCGACGGTCGCTACGTGGAGACCGGTCCTGGACCGTTCCCGCCAGCCGAAATCATTCTCCAGACCTTGGTCATGGACGACGACGACGTGCGCACGATCACGGCCGACCGCTTCTTCTGGTCTGGATACGACCAGGTTCTGAGGTGGCTCAAGCTCCTGGAGCGCCACTCGTTCGATCTACGAGCTGCTGGCGCCGTCATGGAACTGGGCTGCGGCTCGGGTCGCCTGATTCGACAGTTTCGCTGCGTCGATGGCCTCCGTCTCGTCGCCACAGACGTGAAGCCGGAGTTCGTCGACTGGTGTCGACGAGATCTGCCAGGGATCGAGTTCTACGTCAACGACATCGCCCCGCCGGTGACCGGCGTCGAGGCGGGCACGTTCGACCTTGTGTTCGCACAATCGGTGTTCACCCACATCCCGCTCGAGCTCCAGGAGCCGTGGATCCAGGAGCTCCATCGAGTCCTGCGCCCCGGTGGATTTCTCCTCGCCAACGTGGCGGGGCCGCGTCAGCAAAGCAGGCAGCTCTCGGAGGACGAGCGGGCGCAGCTCGAACAGCATGGTCACTTCACCCTGGATGCCGGGAATGAGAACGCCTCCCTGTCGACGAGGGTGATCGGCTCCTGGGACGTCTTTCAGAGCACCGACGAGGTCGTGAAGGTCTTCTCTTCGATGTTCGACTTGAGGGACTACGTGCCGGGCGGATTGGATCTCCTCGTGCTCCAGAAGCCGACGACGGGGATGGGATGACCGAGCCTGCGGCGCACCACAACCGCGTCCGAAGCGCTTGACGAGATGCGTCCTCGCGCGACACGACCGCAGCCAGACCCGGCAGTGGTGCGCTGCCCGTAGCCTTGTCGTGGGATCGCCATGCCGAGAGACAAGTCGAGCGCCCCCGACAGGGCGCTGACCTGGGTAAACGATGGTCGGGATGCCGGGATTTGAACCCGGGACCTCAGCGTCCCGAACGCTGCGCGCTAACCAAACTGCGCTACATCCCGAAGGGAGACGCGATCCTATCGGACGGTCGATTCCGCTCCGCCGTCCTGCCGGGCACGGCGCCGCTGCGTCTCCTAGCCGTCGACCGTTTCGACCTCTCGAGCCAGGAGAGCGTCGACCGTGCGGCGCAACGTGCCCGGGTCGACCGGCTTCACAAGCTCGGCATCGGCGTCAGCGCGCTTGGCGAGGAAGCGGTCGGCCTCCCGATCGAGGAGCAGGAGGATCGAGGTGTCGGGGATGCGCCCGGCCGAACCCTCGAGGCGCAGATCGATGGCGACGGCGACGCCGCCCATGTTGCCGATCTGCATGTCGAGGACGACGAGGTCGGGCTTCTCCTTGCCGACCACGTCGCGGACGTCCTGACCCCGCGTGACCTCGATGACCTGCTGGCCCGGCGCGGTGCACGCCGACTTCACCAGATCACGCACCCACTTGGCATCGGCGGCGACGACGATCCAACTCACGGCGGAAACGCTAGTCGGCGATCATCAAGTGAGCCCCGACCGCGCGCAGCGCCGTGAAGTCGTGCACGTCGTGGTCCAGCTCGGGAACGTGCGCGACCGACGCGTCGCCGATGCGCTGTTCGAGACCGCCCAGCTCTTCCGCCTCGCGCACCGCGACCTCTTCCAGGTCGGCGAGGTTGGCGTAGTGCGCGGCCAGACGCTCGGTGGACTCGCTGCGACGGGCACCGAGCTCGCGGGCCCGCGCCCGTAGCGTCGTGGGGTCATCGTGCGAGTAGCGCGTGTGGACGCGGTTCACGATGAGCGCGTCGACCGCGAAGTCGCCGTCAGCGAGCCGGGTCGCGAAGAACTCGGCTTCTTCGACCGCGTCGCGGCGCGGCGAAGTGATGAGCACGAACGCGGTCTCGTCCGACGCCAAGAGCTGGGTCACTTGCGCGGCGCGTTCACGGAACCCTTCCTCCATGCCCTCGAAGGCGCGGAAGAACGCGACAACGTCGTCGACGGCCTCGGTGCCCACCACGCGCGAGATGGTGCGGAGGAACGCCTGCGCGGCGACCCCGCCGACGCGCACGACACCGCGCGTCGGCACCATCAGCATGCGGAAGATCCGGTTGTCGAGCAGGCGGGTGAGCCGTCGCGGCGCGTCGAGGAAGTCGAGCGCGTGCCGGGTGGGGGGAGTGTCGACGACGACGAGATCGAACCCGCCCCGGTCGTGCAGCTCGTAGAGCTTCTCCATCGCCATGTACTCCTGCGTGCCCGAGAGCGCGCCGGCGATGTTGCGGTAGAAGCGGTTCTCGAGGATCCCGGCCGCCTGCTCCTCGGTGCGGGCGTAGGTCTGCACCAGTTGGTCGAACGTGGTCTCGGTGTCGAGCATCAGCGCGTGGAGACTCCCACCGGGAACCGCGTCGCCCGCGTCGTCCCACATCGAGCGCGGGATCTCGTGCGCGGAGTTCGAGAGGTGCTCCAGACCCAGCGTGTTCGCCAGCCGCTTGGCCGGGTCGATGGTGACGACCACCGCGTTGCGGCCGAGCCGCGCGCCCTCGATCGCGAGCGTCGCCGCGGCGGTCGTCTTGCCCACGCCCCCGGTGCCGCAACAGATGATGACGTGTCGCTGCGCGACGAGCTGCGCAGGAGATGTCATCGCGCGCCGGCGTCCGCGAGGGCGCCGATCCCGAGCACCAGGTCGTCGGCGAGCAGCTCGATCTCTGCGCGCCGACGTCGGCGGTGAAGAAGTAGGGGAGGCGCAGCTGTGGCAGCGGGAGCCGGTCGGCCAGGCGCGCGCACTGCTCCTCCTGTCGCTGCGTGAGGTCGGCGCGGAAGCGCGCGGCCGCGGTGAGCGCGTCGACGTCACCGTCGTCGAGGGTGATTCCGGCAAGTGCGGCGTCGGCCGCGACGTCGCCGTCGAGGTCGAGCGGCGGGACGCACTGGTTCACGACGATGGGCCCCAGGGCCACGCCCGCTCGGTCCTCCACCGCATACGCAGTGTCGACCAACTCGTTGACCGGGGTCTCCTCCGGGAGGGTGACCAGCAGCACCTGGCAGCGCGCCGGATCGGAGAGGAGCTCCACCACCTCGGCGGCCTGCTTCTGGATCGGACCGACCCGTACCGCGTCGAGCAGCCCGCGGGCCGACAGGAGGAAGGAGACCGCGTGGCCGGCGGCCGGCGCGTCGAGGACGATCAGGTCGGCGGCGCGGGCCCGTTCGAGCTGCTTCACCTTGCCCAGCACGAGGATGTCGCGCATGCCGGGGACGGCGGTGGCGACCACGTCGAGCGCGCCGGACCGACTGAGACGCTTCGAGATCCGTCGCATACCGTGGGCGTCGAGGTACTCGAGGAGGGCGTCGTCAGGGGTGAGGGTCCGAGCCCGCACCCGCGGTCGGAGCTCCGCCTCCTCGTAGGTGAGCGGGGCCTCGCCGAAACAGGCGGCCAGCCCCGATTTGCCCTCGACCTCCACGATCAGCACGCTCATGCCCGTGCGGGCCGCTGCGGTGGCCAGCGCGGCGGTCACCGTCGTCTTGCCGACCCCACCCTTGCCCGCCACGATCACGACCCGGGAGGCCGCGCAGAAGCGCTCGAGGTCCATGGTCACCGATGCTACGGGAGTCCCCATCGCGCACCGGCTGCGCCGCGCCGCCGCGCTGGTCGCGATCGTCGTCGCGGTCGCGGTGCTCGCCTCCGACACGCTCGCGGGCGCGACCACGCCCCCGGTCGGCAAGCGCGGCATCGATGTCGTGCAGGTCGAGGGCTACCTCGACGCGCCGAACGTTTCGCTGATCCTCGACTCGATCGAGCAGGCCAACGAGCACCGTTCGACGCTGCTCGTCCTGCAGTTGAAGTCGTCGGGTGCGATCGACACGAACATCGAGGAAGTGGTGCGCGCGATCCAGCGGTCACGCGTGCCCGTCGCAGTGTGGGTGGGGCCCTCGGGCGCCGACGCCAAGGGGGCGGCCACGATCCTCCTGCAGGCGGCCCACCTCGCCTTCATCTCGCCCGGTTCCGGCGCGGGCCCCGGGCAGCCGGTGCGGCTCGACGATCCGGGCGCGAACACGCGCGCGGGAGTCGCCGACCGCCTCGCGACCCTGGCGCGCCGCAACGGACGCGATCCCAGTGGTGCGCGCACGCTCGCGCACAGGCGGCTGGGGTCCACCGCCGCGCGCGACGTGGGCGCCACCAACGGCGTGCGTCCCACGATCGGCGAGCTCATCGTGCAACTCGACGGGAAGACGGTCACGACCGCCGCCGGTCAGGTGAGGCTGTCGACCGCAACGGTGATCGGCGCCGGCCGGGACCGCCGCCGCCAGCCCAACCAAGAGGTCGTGTTCAGCCGTCTGGGTCTCGGCGATTCGCTGCTCCATCGCCTGATCAGCCCGTCGATCGCGTACTTCCTGATCGTCGTCGGCCTCGCCCTGATCGTGTTCGAGTTCTACACCGCGTCGATCGGCCTGGCCGGGTTGGTCGGTGGTCTCTGCCTGGTCGGCGCGTTCGTGGGCTTCTCGCACCTCCCGGTCCACTGGTGGGCGCTCGGGCTCCTCTTCCTCTCGCTGTTCGGCTTCGCCATCGACGTGCAGGCGGGCGGGCTCGGCGTCTGGACGATCATCGCCACCGTCTGCCTCGTGACCGGTTCGTGGTTCCTCTACGGCGGCGCGTCGCAGTTGCGGCCCGCGTGGTGGGTGTTCCTGGTGGTGATCGGGGGGACGTTGTTGTTCGTGCTCGGCGGCATGACGGCCATGGTCCGCGCCCGGTTCTCGACCCCGACCGTGGGCCGCGAAGGGATGATCGGCGAGGACGGCGTCGCCGAGGTGCCCGTGGACCCCGACGGCGTGGTGCTGATCCGGGGCGCTCGCTGGCGGGCCCGTACCAACCGGGCGACGCCCATCCAGAGCGGCGATCCGGTGCGGGTGGTGTCGGTGGAGGGCCTCGTGCTGGAGGTCGAGCCTCCCGAAGGCGGGGCCCAGGACTACCGGGAGCGGGCCCGCAACCGGCGGTCGAAATCACGCGAATGACGGCATGAACCCCTTGTGGTCACGCGACCGACCGGACTAGTTTCCGCGCCGCGAGACACTCTGAAGGGGGAGGGGGTCCGTGGTCGTCAACACACTCGACACGTGGCGAACGCGTGCGGCATGCCGAGGGCCGGAGACGGCCCTCTTCTTTCCGCCGTCCAACACCGAACGTCGCGAAGACCGCGACGTGCGCGAAGCGCGGGCCAAGGCCATCTGTCGCGCGTGCCCCGTGCAGCGCGAGTGTCTCGACCACGCGGTGCAGTACGGCGAGGCGCACGGCATCTGGGGCGGTCTCAACGAGCACGAGCGGCGCGGCCTGCTCGAGGCCAGCTACAGCTGAGGCGGGGCCGGGGGCCGCGATCGCGTCGGGTCGTCACATCTACACTGTGAAGGTGACGGTGCTGGCAACGGCGAGGCTTGTCTGACATGCCCGACGCTGCCTCTCCCAATCTCGTTCCCGGGGTTCCGAGCGCGTTGTCACCGCTCGTGCGCCGGATCGTCGCACCGAACCCGGGGCCGTTCACCGGACCGGGGACCAACACCTACCTCGTCGGCATCGACGAGGTGGCCGTGATCGACCCCGGTCCTGACGACAAACGGCACATCGACGCCATCGTCGGCGCGTCGATGAAGGAGCGCGTGCGGTGGGTGCTGCTCACCCACACCCATCCCGACCACGCCCCGGGCACCGCGCGGCTGGTCAAGTCGACGGGCGCGGAGGTGCTCGCCTACGGGAAGCGGCTCGACAAGGACAACGCCATCACGCCCGACCGGGTGATCGGGGAGGGCGACAGCATCGAGGGCACCGAATTCGGCCTCGAGGTGCTCCACACGCCCGGGCACGCACCGAACCACCTCTGCTTCCTCCTGGAGGAGGAGCGGGTGCTCTTCACCGGCGACACCGTGCTCGACGGCATGTTCTCGGTGGTGAGCCCCCAGCGCGGCGGCGACATGGCCCAATACCTGGCGTCGCTCGGGCGGATGGAGAAGCTGCGCCTCTCCCGGATCGCACCCGGTCACGGCGACGTGATCGAGGACCCGCGGCCCCGGATCCAGGAGTACGTCGGGCACCGCCACGACCGGGAACGGCAGGTGCTGCGCCTGTTGAAGCAGGGTCCGGCCAAGATCCCCGACATGGTCACGACGCTCTACGCCGACCGCGAGCTGCACCCGAAGCTGGTCGAGGCGGCCGGCTGGCAGCTGCACGCGCATCTCCTGAAGCTCAAAGCGGAGGGCAAGGTCACCGGCACATCGGTGCGCTCGGCCTGGTCGCTCGCCTGAGGGCGCGCGCCTGAGGGCGCGCGCCGACACGACCCTCCGAGCGCGAGACTGTCCCGCCGGCCGGGGGTGTGTGGACACGCCGCGGCAGGGTGGTGCCAGCAAGCTGTTCGCGGGGACGGACGGCGGGCACGATCGACGACGACGACTCTGGACACTTCAGGAGGGAACAACTCGTGCGCAACCACACGCGACGCTCGCGCGTCGCCCGACTCTGGGCTGCCCTGGCGGCAATCGTCGTGATCCCCGCGACGCTCGCCGTCTCGACCAGCGGCGCGGGGGCCGCAGGATCGAACACGCTCACGGTCAAGGCCGGTGAGTACACCTACGTGCTCAAGGGCAGCCCCAAGGCGGGATGGACCAAGATCACGTTCGAGGACGCCGGCGTCGAAGACCACATGATGGCGATGTTCAAGCTGAAGCCCGGCACCACTGCCGCGAAGCTGAAGACCGCGCTGTTCTCCAGTGATCAGAACGCGCTCCAGAAGATCACGGCGCCGGGCGGTGACCCGACGGTCTACGGAACCCCGTCGCTGCTGAGCTCGAAGGCGTCGACGACGACGATGACGAAGCTGGCGGCGGGCACGTACGGGATCGTGTGCTTCTTCCCGGCCCCGGACGGCAAGACGCACGCCGAACACGGGATGTACAAGGTGTTCAAGGTCTCGGGGAAGTCGAGCGCGACGCCGCCCACCGACGGCGTGAGCGAGGTGACGATCACCGACTCCGGGGTCACCCTCCCGTCGGCGGGGTTGCCGGCCCACGGTTGGGTGAAGGTCACCAACAACAGCGCGGTCGGCCGCGACGCGACCGTGGCCAAGTACACCTCGGCGGATGCGACGTTCGAACAGGCGAACGCGTACTACAACGAGTACTTCTCGACGAACAAGCTCCCTGCGGGTGAGGCGCCGGCGACGCTCGACGGTGGCCTGGCCGGCCTCCTCCCTCACGGTGGCACGGGCTACTTCGAGGTCGATCTCGCGAAAGGGCGGTACGGGATCGTGAGCTCCAACCAGGAGGTCGACAACGACGCGAACCCGCTGCACGTCGACTTCACGATCGGCTGATCCTCCCGGCTAGGTACCGCCCGCCTGCTCGACCAGATCGAGGAGGCGGGCGGTGCAGCCCGCCATCTCGATGGGTGGCAGCAACTCGTCGGTGACGCGCGCCGCGAGGTCGGCGAAGGCACGACCCGCCGGGCTGTCGGGTGCATCGAGCGCGACCGGACGCCCGGCGTCGCCACCGCTCGACACCGCGGGCTCGATCGGGATGCGCGCGACGAGCGGCACGCCGATCTCCGCGGCCAACGCGGCGCCGCCGCCCTCGCCGAACACTGGATGGCGCGATCCGTCGGGGGCGACGAACTCGCTCATGTTCTCGACGACGCCGACCACCTTCATGTAGGAGCGACGGGCCATGTCGGCGACGCGCGTCGCCACCTTCTGCGCGGCGCGGGCTGGCGTGGTGACCACGAGCATCTCGGCCTGGGGGAGCATGCGGGCCAGGCCCATCTGCACGTCGCCGGTGCCGGGCGGCATGTCGACGAGCAGGTAGTCCATCTCGCCCCAGCGCACGTCGGTGAGGAACTGCTCGAGCGCCTTGGTGAGGATCAGCCCGCGCCACATGAGCGCGGTGCTCTCGTCGTCGACGAGGAACCCCATGGACACGACCTTCAACGTGCCGCCGCCGACCCGCACGACGTTGGGTTCGATCTTCCCGTCGCTCCCACCGAGGCGACCCTCGACGCCGAGCATGCGCGGCACGCTGAAGCCCCAGATGTCGGCGTCGAGCACGCCCACCGTGAGCCCGCGCTCGGCCAACGCCGCAGCCAGGTTCACCGTGACCGACGACTTGCCCACGCCACCCTTGCCGCTCGCGATCGCGAGCACGCGGGTGGTCGACGGCACCTCCGTCGGTGCGGCCTGCTCGCGCGCGTTGAACCGCGCCCGCTGCATGGCCGCCGCCTTCTGCTCCTTCGTCATCTCCCCGTACTCGACCTTCACCGAGCGGACGCCCGGGAGGCCGCGGACCTTCGACTCGACGTCCTGACGGATCTGCACCCGTAGCGGACAGCCCGCGGTGGTGAGCGCGACCGTCACGACGACGTCGCCGCCGGGGCCGACCCGGACGTCGTCCACCATGCCAAGGTCGACGATCGACGCGTGCAGCTCGGGGTCGATGACCCCGGCCAGCATGTGCCGGACGTCGTCGGGCGAGGGCGGGGGACCCGGGACGGGCTCGTGGACCGGGGCGCCGGGGTCGTCGGGGTCGGGGGTGTGCGTCTCCATACCGATAAATACAGGCTACATCTTGAAAATATGCCCGGTGCCGGGTACCGTCAAGCCGTGAACCCGCGCGAATCAGCACAACAGCTCGCCGTGCTGAAGGCCCTGGGTGACGAGACGCGCTACGCGATGTACGAGGAGCTGGCGCGCTCCACCGCGGCTCTGTCGGCGTCGGATCTCGCCGAGCGCCTCGGCATCCACGCCAACACCGTGCGCCTCCACCTCGAGCGCCTCCGTGAGGTGGGTCTCGTCGACGTGGAGGCCGTGCACCGGGGCACCGTCGGGCGGCCCCAGCACCTCTACTTCTTGAGTGCCGGTGCGCCGGGGCTCGGCTTCGACCCGCCCGCCCACGCGCTGCTCGCCGGGCTGCTCGCCGCCATGGCCGAGCGCGTCGGTGCCGATGCCGACAACGCCACCGCCACCGGCAAGGTCTGGGGCACCGAAGCGGGCGGTCGGACCCGTTCGCGCACCTGCCTCGGGGCGTTGGAGGCGGAGCTCACCAAGCTCGGCTTCGAGCCTGCACTCGAGTCGGACGGCTCCGACGGCCACGCCGCCCGTATCGAATTCCTGCACTGCCCCTTCCGCGAGCTGGCCGAGGCCTACCCCGAGCTCGTGTGCAACCTGCACCGCGGTCTGTGCGAAGGCGTCGTCGACGCCGTCGGCGGGGGAACAGTCGACGAGTTCGCGACGTTGTACGACGCTGAGCCGTGCCACGTGACCGTGGGGCTCGGGTAGCCTGTCAGCAGTCCCCCAGAGCCTTTTGCGAGGTCCGATGTTCTCCGTTCAGGACGCCAGCACCGTCTTCACGCTCACCGATGCCGCCAGCGACAAGGTCAAGAGCCTGATCGCGGCGGAAGGCAACCCCGACCTCGTGCTGCGAGTCGCGGTTCGTCCCGGTGGCTGCTCGGGCCTCAGCTACGAGATGTTCTTCGACACCGACGTCGCCGACGACGACGCCAAGATCGAGCAGGGCGGCGTCACCGTCGTGATCGACCCTGCGAGCGCGCCCCACCTCAGCGGCGCCTCGCTCGACTACAACGACGGTCTCCAGGGCGCGGGGTTCGCCATCAACAACCCCAACGCGCAGCGCAGCTGCGGCTGCGGCCAGAGCTTCAGTTAGCCGACCCCGCGGTCAGTCCTTCTCGCGCCGCCACCCGGAGCGAGGGTTCGCGTTGCACCTCGGGGCGGTGTTTCCGCAGGCGGAGTTCGGTCGCGTCGATCCCGACGAGATCGTCGCGTTCGTGCAGCGGCTCGAGGAAGCGGGCTTCGACCACCTCTTGATCTACGACCACGTGCTCGGCGCCGACTCCACCGCGCGGGCGGACTGGGACGGCTTCTACGACCACCGCGATCCCTTCCTCGAGCCGCTCGTGCTGTTCGCCTACCTCGCCCGCGCCTGCAGCCTCGGGCTGATGACCGACGTGCTCGTCCTGCCGCAACGCCAGACCGCCTTGGTGGCGAAGCAGGTCGCGACGCTCGACCTCCTCGCGCCGGGACGACTCCGGCTCGGCGTCGGCATCGGCTGGAATTCTGTGGAGTACGACGCGCTCGGTGTCGACTTCTCGATCCGTGCCGCGCGCATCGAGGAGCAGGTCGCCGTGCTGCGGCGGCTCTGGACCGAGCCCACCCTCGACCACCGCGGACCGACCGACACCATCCACGCGGCCGGCATCGCACCGCTCCCGACTCGGCGAGTCCCGATCTGGATCGGGACCGCGACCGCACCGCGGGCGCTGGCCCGGGTCGGTCGTCTCGCCGACGGCTGGATCCCGATGCCGATGGTGCAGCCCGGGCACGGGTTCGAGGCGGCGTGGGACGCGGTGCGAGCCGCCGCGACCGAGGCGGGACGCGACCCGGACGCGCTCGACCTCGAAGGACACGTCCACGTCCCGCCGGGGTCCGAGGCGCAAACCCGCGATCGGGTGGCGCGCTGGGGTGACGTGGGTGCCGAGTGGGTGGCGCTCAACCCCTTGCGTGCCGAGGCGCGCTGGCCCGAGGGGCATCTCGACCTGCTGTTGCGCGCCGCCGACTCCGTGCGCTGACCGGCGGTCAGCGCGGCTGTACCAACGCGTCGAGCAGTGCCTTCATCTCGGTTCCGCCGAAGGCACCGTCGATGCGCGACTGCACGATGCCGTCGCCCGAGATGCCGAACAACCACGGCTCGCTCGGGAGCGTCCACGCGTCGACGGTCGGTACGAGGGCGGTCCCGGTGGCCTTCTGGTAGATCTCGATGTGCACGGGGACGATCTGGTCGCCGTAGGCCTTGATGGTGTGCAGGAATTCGTCGAGCACGGGCGCGCAGTACTGCGACTGGCATCGCGCCGGGGTGGCGAAGAGCGCAGCCACCGGCTTGCCCGCGCCGATGACCGTCGACAGCGACTGTGTGTGCAGCGGGCAGGCGGGCTCGCGGGTGCAGATCGGGTCGACGCCGAGCGTGTCGGTGGTCGTGGGCGACGGGTCGCGCAGAGCCGCCATACCCGGCACGACGGTGGCAGGCGACGGGTTGACCTCGATGCCGAATTTCACCGTCTGACCCTGCGCGCGCGCTTGGACCTGCCAGGTGCCCACGCTGTCGAGCACGGGCCGCGCGATGTAGACGCCCCGACCCTTGGGCAGGCCGGCGCGGTCGAATGCCGTGCGTTGCGGCTGCGCCCACTGCTTGCTGCCGTGCTTGCGGAAGCGGACCGTCACCGACGGCCCACTCGCGTACTGGATGCCCTTCGACGTGCTGTGCGAGAGCGCGAAGACGAGGCGCTGCGGCGACGGCGACGCCGCGAGGTCGGCGCTGAGCACGAGCGGGAAGAACGTCTTGGGGTCGGGGGTGCTGTCCGCCCACGCCAGATCGGGGAGGGCACCGGCGACGGCGAGCCCACTGGCGGCACCGAGTGCGCTGCCCAGGAACGCACGGCGTGAGAACGCGCCGGGAGAAGAGGGTGCAGGTGGCATCCTCCTATCCTGCCTGCCCGTGAGCGGATCTGGGCATCGGGTGCAGTTCTCGTGCAACGGGGCACAGGTCGAGGTCGACACCGCGCCGGGCGAGTCGCTGTTGTCCGTCCTGCGCGAGCGGCTCGGGCTGGTGTCGCCCAAGGACGGCTGCGCGCCGCAAGGCCAATGCGGCTGCTGCACGGTGCTCGTCGACGGTGAGCCGCGCGTCGCGTGCGTCACCCCGGCGGCGCGCGTGGCGGGGCGCGCGGTGCTGACGGCCGAGGGTCTCGACCCCGGAGTTCGCGACAACCTCGCGGCGCGCTTCGTCGCCACCGGAGGGTCGCAGTGCGGCTTCTGCACGCCCGGCATCCTCATGCGCCTCGCGGCCGCGGAAGCGAAGGGCAAGACCCGGCGCGTCGAGCTGGATCGCGCGCTTGCCGCGCACCTCTGCCGGTGCACGGGTTGGCGGTCGGTGTACGACGTCGTCGTATCGCATCCCGGAAGCGACGCCGACGTGCGCGACGTCGACCGCGCCTCGGAGCGCGCCGCGCTCGAGGGCGGCACCGCGCAGCTCGTCGGCCCCCTCGTGCCGCTCGGCGACGGCGGCTTCGCCGACGACGTCGCGCCGCGCGACGCGCTGGTGGCGGTTCCGCTCCCGCCCGGCTCCGGCGCGGCCGTGGTGCGGGCCGCCGGGCTGCAATGGGTGCTGGCCGAGTCGTTGCTCGAGGCGCGCGCGCTCGCGGGCAAGGTGCAGGGTCGACGCACGACCGTCGACGCGTTGCCACCACTGCCGCTACCGGCACCGGTCGACGGAGGAGTGCGGCTGGCGACGTCGTGGGTCGAGCCGGGCTACCTCGAGCCCGACGCGTCGTGGTGCGTTCCCGGTGGCGAACCGGCGACACCGCTGGCGAATGGCGGCGCGTTCGGCGGCAAGGTCGCGTCGCCGGTCGCGACGGCTGCGCGCGAGCTCGCCGATCAGACCGGTCGCGCGGTGCGGGTGGTCTACGCACGCGAAGACGTCGTGCGGCTCGGACCCAAGCGGCCACCCATCGCTGCTGTCGCGGTGCTCGACGGCTCCACGGTGCGCGTCCGCGGCGCGGTCGTCGGCGACACCGACGCATTCGCGGACGTGATCGACTGGCCGTACGCGCTCGATGAAGACGGCGAATGGGAGCGAACCGCAGTCGCCGGACCGTCGACCTCGTCGGAGTTGCGCGCCGTCGGGCTCGCGGAACGCATCGTGCTGCTCGAAGGTGCGCTGCATGCCGCGGGCGCCGATCGAGTCGCGCTCGCGCGCGACGGTCGCGTGGGCGGTGTGCTGCTCGATGCCTGCGCTCGCGTCCGCAGCGGCGCCCTCGCCGGTGCCCGCGTGACGGTCGGCGACTCCGGTCGGGTGGATCACGTGCTCGTGCGGGTCGCGGCCGGCGATCCGCTCGACGACGTCGTCCTGCGTTCCTACGCGATCGGTGCCGCGCACATGGGGCTGGGATGGGTGCTGTCCGAGGCGCTCACGCTCGATCCCGACACCGGCGAGATCCACGACCTCACCATCCGCTCGTTCGGCATCCTCCGCGCCAAGGACACGCCGCCAATCGACGTGGAGATCGTCGACGACGCTGGCGCACCACTCGCTCACGCGTCCGATGCGGTGTTCGCCGCCGTTGCGGCCGCCACGTGGAACGCGGTCACGGACGCCGACGGCACGCGTCCCGAGACCTTCCCCGCGCGCGACACGCGCGGCTGCTGCGTTACGTCGCTGACACCGGACGTCGCTCCCACCGGCGCGGTACATCAACACGCTGACCACGATGGTCCAGAGCAAGAACCAGATGAAGCCGATGAACGTGAACACGAAGAACACGTCGCGCGTCCCAGGATCAGCACGACTGCCACGATCCCGGCCAGCGCCAACGAACGTTCTGTTGCACTGCGCTCGCCCACGAGTCCCCCCGTCGCTCCGCCCGCTCGATGGTGCGCTACGTGTATTGCCGTGCAAGCACCGTCCGGCCCCGATCTTCTAGGCTCGCCCCATGGTCGGCGGCGGCGTCGTGATGGTCGTGCTCATGCTCCTGCTCCTCCCCGTCGCGGTGATGCTCGGGGGCGCGATCTGGAGTGCGCTGATGGGGTTCCTGCTCTCGGAGAACGCCGGTCCCGGCGACGAGGCCGAGGCGACCTGACGCGTTCCTCCGAGCTGAGCTGCTAGTCGCCCGGTGTCCAGCGCGGGGACCCGAAGCGGTAGCCGACCGAACGCACGGTCTGGATCAGGCTCGCGTGCTCCTCACCGAGCTTCGCCCGCAGCCGTCGCACGTGCACGTCGACCGTGCGCGCGCCGCCGTAGTACTCGTAGCCCCACACCCGCGACAGCAGCTGCTCGCGCGTGAACACCTTGCTCGAATGCGTGGCGAAGAACTTGAGCAGCTCGTACTCCATGTACGTGAGGTCGAGTGGGCGTCCGCCGAGCGCGGCCTGGTAGGTCTCGAGGTTGAGCACCAGATCGCCGTACTCCACGATCTCGGGACGCGACCCGCGCCCCGTGCGCCAGAAGAGGTGGCGCAGGCGCGCTTCGAGCTCCTTCTGGTGGAACGGCGCCAGGCAGAAGTCGTCGAAGAGGTCTTCGCGCATCTCGAGCTCGGCGAGCTGCGCGCCGGAGACGAGGAGCAACACCGGCTCCAAGGTGCTGTCGCGCTTGCGCAGCGCGCGGCAGATGCCGAACGCACCTTCGGGATCCTCGTCGGCGCAGACGACCGCGCCCGCCCACCCGTCGGTGGGTTCGGACTGCGTCGCGACCGACGCGTTGGCGACGGCCTTCCACGGGTAGCCCGCGAGGTCGAGGGTCTGCGCGAGCAGCGGGGGAGGCGGGTCCGGGAAGACCAGCAGGGGTTCGGGTGCCATCAGAGCGAGCCCAGGTACCGGTCCAGCTCCCAGGGGGTGACGTGCGCCTTGTAGTCGACCCACTCCGACCGCTTGTTGCGGATGAAGTAGTCGAACACGTGCTCCCCCAGTGCCTCGGCGACGAGCTCGGATTCTTCCATGGCGGTGACCGCTTCGGCGAGGTTCTGCGGCAGCGAGCCGATGCCTTCGGCGGCGCGCTCCTCGGGCGTCATCTCGTAGATGTTGTTCGTCGCCTCGGGGGGGAGGTCGTAGCCCTCCTCCACACCCTTCAGCCCCGCGGCGAGCATCACCGAGAACGCGAGGTACGGGTTGCACGCCGGATCGGGGGAGCGGAACTCGATGCGGGTCGAGCTCTCCTTGCCCTTCTTCGGGGCCGGCAGCCGCACGAGCGCCGATTCGTTGTTGCGCGCCCAGCAGATGTGCACCGGAGCTTCGTAGCCCGCGACGAGCCGCTTGTACGAGTTGACTGTCTGGTTGGTGACGGCGGTGACCTCGCGCGCGTGCACGAGCAGCCCGGCGATGAAGTGACGGCCCACCTTCGAGAGGCCGAACTCGTCACCCGGATCGTGGAACGCGTTGACGTCGCCCTCGAACAGGGACACCTGCGTGTGCATGCCCGAGCCGAACGCACCCTCGATGGGCTTCGGCATGAACGTGGCGTACACCCCGAGCTCGTTCGCGACCTGCTTCACGACCTGGCGGAAGGTCATGACGTTGTCGGCCATCGTGAGCGCGTCGGTGTAGCGCAGGTCGATCTCGTGCTGGCTCGGCCCGAGCTCGTGGAAGCTGTACTCGACCGGGATGCCCATCGCTTCGAGGGTGACGATGGTCTGGCGGCGCAGGTCGCTCACCATGTCTTGTTGGGTGAGGTCGAAGAAGCCGGCGGTGTCGATCGGCACCGGCGGCGTGTCGGCCGACTGGAAGATGAAGAACTCGATCTCGGGCGCGGTGTAGAAGGTGAAGCCCTTGTCGCGGGCGCGCTCGAGGTTGCGCTTGAGCACGTAACGGGGATCGCCCTCGAACGGCTCCTCCGAGAGGTGCTTGATGTCGCAGAACATCCGGGCGACGGGGGCGTCCTCGCCGCGCCACGGCACGATCTCGAACGTGCTCGGGTCGGGGAGGGCGAGCATGTCCGACTCCTGCACCCGGCTGTAGCCCTCGATGGCCGACCCGTCGAAGGTCATGCCTTCCTCGAGGGCCGTCTCGAGCTCGGCCGGCGTGATGGCGAAGCTCTTCAGGGTGCCGAGCACGTCGGTGAACCAGAGGCGGACGAACCGGACACCGCGCTCTTCGACGGTCCGCAGGACGTAGTCGAGCTGCTGCTGCATGCGAGCAGTCTACGGACGCCGTCGTACCATCCCCGAGGCCGCGCCCGGCCAGAAACAGAGCGTTCATGTTCGGGCAACGGCCGGGAAATCGCGGCCGATGAGGCTGGGACTCTCCACGAGCGGAAGTGGGCCCCGGGCGCCGGTGGGTGCTGGGAAGCGACGAGGATCAGGAGACTGCACGTGACGTACAAGGCCGAGTACATCTGGATCGACGGCACCGAGCCCAGTGCCCGTCTCCGGTCGAAGACCAAGATCCTCGCCGACGGCAAGGAGCTGCCGATCTGGGGCTTCGACGGCTCGAGCACCAACCAGGCGCCGGGCAGCAACTCCGACTGCGTGCTGCAGCCGGTGGCCTCCTACCCGGACCCGATCCGCGGTGGCGACGACGTGCTCGTGATGTGCGAGGTCCTGCTGCCCGACATGACCCCGCACGTGACCAACTCCCGTGCGCTCCTGCGGCCGGTCGCCGAGAAGTTCGCCGACCAGGAGCCGCTGTTCGGCATCGAGCAGGAGTACACGTTCTTCAAGGACGGCCGGCCGCTCGGCTTCCCGCCGAACGGCTTCCCCGCGCCGCAGGCGTTCTACTACTGCGGGGTCGGCGCCGACGAGGTGTTCGGCCGTGACGTGGTGGAAGCGCACCTCGAGGCGTGCCTCGAGGCCGGGCTCGGCATCTCCGGCATCAACGCCGAGGTCATGCCCGGACAGTGGGAGTTCCAGGTGGGCCCGCTGAGCCCGCTCGACGTGTCCGACCAGCTGTGGGTGGCCCGGTGGCTGCTCTACCGCGTCGCCGAGGACTTCGGCGTGGCCGCCACTCTCGACCCCAAGCCCGTGAAGGGCGACTGGAACGGCGCCGGCGCGCACACCAACTTCTCGACCAACGGGATGCGCGAGAGCTACGACCCGATCATCGCCGCGTGCGAAGCGCTCGGCACCAAGGCCCAGGAGCACGTCGCGGTGTACGGCGCCGACATCGAGCACCGGCTCACCGGGAGCCACGAGACCGCGCCGTGGTCGGAGTTCAGCTACGGCGTCTCGAACCGCGGCGCTTCGGTGCGCATCCCGTGGCAGGTGGAGATCGACAAGAAGGGCTACATCGAGGACCGGCGTCCGAACGCGAACATGGATCCGTACCTCGTGACCCGGATGATCACCGACACCGTCTGCGGCGCGCTCGCGTAGGCAACCGCTCGACAAGGAGCCCGCGCCGCGTCAGGATCTCGCCCGGCTCGCGGCGCGGGCTTCTTGCTGTTCGGAGTGATGAAAGGCGGAAGAACCGTGGCAACTCCCAGTGACGTCCTCAAGATGCTCTCGGACGAGGAGGTCGACATCGTCGACATCCGATTCTGCGACCTGCCGGGGTTGATGCAGCACTTCTCCATCCCCGCACACGAGCTGACCGATGACGTCTTCGAGGACGGCCTGGGCTTCGACGGATCGTCGATCCGGGGCTTCCAGGAGATCCAGGAGTCGGACATGCTCCTGATCCCCGACCCCGACACCGCCGTGATCGACCCGTTCACGCAGCACAAGACGTTGAACGTCAACTGCTTCGTGCAGGACCCCGTCACCGGTGAGGCCTACAGCCGCGACCCGCGCTACATCGCCAAGAAGGCCGAGGACTACCTGCGCGGCACCGGCATCGCCGACACCGCGTACTTCGGCCCGGAGGCGGAGTTCTACATCTTCGACTCCGCCCGCTTCGACCAGAACCAGTACTCGGGCTACTACTTCCTCGACTCGATCGAGGGCGTGTGGAACTCCGGACGCGCCCAGGAGCTCGACGGTTCGCCGAACCTCGGTTACAAGGTCCGCTACAAGGAGGGGTACTTCCCCGTCTCGCCGATGGACCAGTACCAGGATCTCCGGTCGGAGATGCTGATGACGCTGGAGAAGGTGGGCATCCCGATCGAGGTGCAGCACCACGAGGTCGGCACCGCGGGCCAGGCCGAGATCGACATGCGCTTCGACACGCTGTCGTCGATGGCAGACAAGTTGATGCTCTACAAGTACGTGGTGAAGAACGTCGCCCGTGCCGCGGGCAAGACGGTCACGTTCATGCCCAAGCCGCTGTTCCAGGACAACGGCTCCGGTATGCACGTCCACCAGTCGCTGTGGAAGGGCGGCGAGCCGCTCTTCTTCGACGAGAAGGGCTACGCCGGTCTGTCCGACCTCGCGCGCTGGTACATCGGTGGTCTGCTGAAGCACGCGCCGTCGTTGCTCGCGTTCACCAACCCCACGGTGAACTCGTACAAGCGGTTGGTGCCGGGCTACGAGGCGCCGGTCAACCTCGTGTACTCGCAGCGCAACCGGTCGGCCGCGGTGCGCATCCCGCTCTACTCGAAGAGCCCGAAGGCGAAGCGCATCGAATTCCGTTGCCCAGACCCGTCGTGCAATCCGTACCTCGCGTTCTCGGCATTGCTGATGGCCGGGCTCGACGGCATCCAGAACCGCATCGAGCCGCCGGCGCCGCTCGACCGCGATCTGTACGACCTGCCGCCGGAGGAGCTGGCCAAGGTGCCGCAGGTGCCGGGCTCGCTGCCCGAGGTGCTCGACGCGCTCGAGGCCGACCACGAGTACCTGCTCGCGGGCGGCGTGTTCACGCCCGACGTCATCGAGACGTGGATCGACTACAAGCGCGAGAACGAGGTCGACGCGTTGCGCCTGCGCCCGCATCCGTGGGAGTTCTACCTCTACTACGACATCTAGGCGCGAGACGCCTTCGCCGACCCCCTCGGCGCCGTCGTTGGAGGCGGTCCATCCGCGCGGTGATCGACGCGACGCTCGCCTGGTGACGCGCGAGATGATCGACCCGTTCGAGGTGCGCACCGAAGAGCCGCTCGTGCGCGTCACGAGTCCACTCGGGGAGACGAGCGAGCTGGCGCACGCTGAGTGGGGCGACCTGGCGGTACACGTCGAGCCCAGCACCGTCGGCCGCGGGACTTGCGAACCCGAAGCGGACGAGTCGCTCGAGCGTGTTCACGACGCGGCTGTGCTCGCCCGCGCTAGCCCCGAGCCCGAGGGACCGGGACAGCTCGCTCGCGCCGATCTCGGCGGGTACACGGTCGACCCACAGCGCGGGGAGCCGGCGCAACAGCAGCGTCGAGCTCGGCCCGACGACCGAGGACCAGCAGTGCTCGACGTCGGGGTTGGTGAGGTCGAACCCGATGCGTTGCACGCGCGCGTCGGGGTGGTCGACCGGAGTGAAGCAGAGCGTTCGATCAGGTTCCATGCCCCCGTAGGCCTCCGACGGCTCCGCTTACGCGCGGGCGAGCCGCGAGGGCGTCGACATGCCGCAACGGGAGGCGAAACGGGATGTTCGCTTCAGGCTCCAGCTGGCGGGATCAAGAAATCCGTTCAACGGGAGGTTCGGCGGGAGGTCCAGCAGGACGTGCACCGCGGACGCTTCTGGTGCCCAACGACACCAGGAGGCTCCCGATGGCACAGATCCTGCGATCCCTCAACGAGGAGTGGTCGGTGATCGCCGACTCTCCAGACGCGCGCCGGGCGTTGATGCGCTGGTCGGCGGCGCACTCCGTCCTCGTGTGGGCGGCGAACCTCGACGACGTGATCGCCCTCGGGTACCGACCCGACGAGGGGCCCGAGGTCCGCCGCGCGCTCGCTCTCCTTGCGCCGACCGACTGCGAGAAGGGCTCGGTCTCGTCCCTCCTGACCGTTAGAGCGCGCGCCAATAGGCGTTTGAGAGTTGATCATCCACTGGTCGTTGGGTTGGCCCGGCTGTGATGCCGGGTGCGATCCACTCGCCGATCTCGACATGCTGCAATCCGTCGGCCGCACCGGCGTGTGCTGGGACAACGCCGTCGCCGAATCGTTCTGGTCATCACTCAAACGTGAAGTCGTGCATCGCTACCGGTTCGCCACCCCCGCCCAGGCACGTCGAGCGATCTTCGCGTGGATCAACCGTTACAACGATCACCGGCTGCACTCGAGCCTCGGCTACCTGCCGCCCGTCGAGTGGGAACAGCGATTCCGTCACACCCAGGCCGACCAGGCCGCGTAACCAACGTGACCGGTCGACAGGGGGAGGCCCAGTGTCGTGGCGGCGGTGCCGATCATCTGGTGGGCAGGAAGTCTCTGGGCGCGTCTTCACCGTGTAGGCGATCGCCACAACCGTCTCGCGGTGATCGCAGTGCTCGGGCTGTTGATCGCAGGAGTCGGGAACCTCACCCAGACCGCTGTGAACGCGGGGGTGGCGCTCGACCTTCGGAGCGTCGGAGCAACGTCGGCGAAGTTCTTCTACGTACTGTCAGGTGCCTTCGGTGCCGGCGGACTCGTGGGAATCGCCGTGCTCGTCTTCGCGGTCTCCGTCGCCGCGTTCCGGCTCCATGCCTTCCCGGCCTGGGTGGGTTGGCTCGGTGTCGTCGACGGGATCGTGATGCTGGTGGCCGCGTACTCGATCGCCACGACGAACGACTCGATCAACGCACTCGGCTTCATCGGCTTCATCCTCTGGGCCGTGTGGATCCTCGCGACGAGCGTCGTCATGTACCGCGCGACCTATACCGAGCCTGCGGCAACACCCGTCACGGTCTGACGCACGCGCGATAGCTGGTGCGATGAAAGAGCGGCCTCCGCTCCCCGTGAGGATCCGTGTCGTCGAGACTGCAGTCCGCGATAACGGTCGCTGGTCAGTGCTCGTATTCGCGGGGCCGATCGGCCTGGTGACGCGAACGGTCGAGGCCGGCTTGTCCTGAGTCGCGGTGTAGAGATCGCAGGCTGGAGCGCTTCGACGAAATGGAAGTGGGTTCAGATGTAACGCTCGACCTGGAGCGGCTGAATCCAAGTGTTTGAAGGCGGTCGCCGATTCGCGACGCAGACCCAGTCGACGTGACGTTGACGAAGGTTCTGGATCAAGCCTTGCTCGCCCCCGGCTCCGACATCGGAGCGCTCTGGAGAGTCGAATGGGGTGGGATCGTGGAGGTGGTCGACGAGGTAGTAGAGGCTGAAGCCTCTACTGGCCTCTTCCCGCGCATCGGAGCCCATGCCGCGGGCCAGTTCAAGAACTTCGTAAGAGAATTGAATCCTGCGCGTCTGGTTCTCGCATTCTTTTCGCGCAGAGGGCACGACAGCTCTGATCGCCGAACGCTGCGGCGGCGCAACGGGAGGCGTTCAGGCGCCCGCCCACGTCAACGGCACGATCGTGCATGAGACGAGATTCCTTCGAGCGCGCCGTACCCGCGATGTGTCCCGTTCTACGCTTCGCATCTTGAGCTCGGACGTTGTCATCCAGCGCATGCGCACGTCGAACCGACACGTGGTGGCGTGATCGGGGTGCGCCACGGCGACGAACATTGCCAACATCGCGATGCTCGATCGACACTCTCCCCAATCGAACTCATGGAGTGCGTGGTCATGGGCGACGCCTGCGTCGCACTGTGCGTCGTAGGACGGTTCCTGCCGGGCGGAGGTCTGCTACGAGTTGCGGCGGTGGTGCCATTCGCCGCGGTCGCGGCTCGTCATCGCGTCAGGGCATCTATTACATCCGCGATAGCGGCCGCGTCCGTGGGTCTCTTGGTCGTGGGCGTGGGCGTAGTGAGCTCGATCTTCGCGTGCGCGGTGTTGGGTGCGGTCGTCGGCGTTGCGTTTCGACGCAGGTGGACAGCTTGGCGCACTGCGCTGGTGGCCGCAGGAGCGATATGGCCGCCTATCGCGGTGAGTGTCGTTGGTGCTCTCCTCATCTTCGGCGATCTTCGACGTCTCACCTTCGCGCAGGTCAGGAACTCGTGGCTCGGCACAAGTCGGATCTTGAGCGACCTCGGTCTCGATCGCCTTGCGTCGGCAGGCGACGAAGTGGTCGCGCTCGTGCTCCGCTGGTGGTGGATCGTCATCCCGGGTGCCTTGCTCGCGGCAATCGTTGCCGTAACACTCCTTTCCCGACTCATCGCTGGTCCGGTACTGCGGCGCTTGCACGATGCCGTCCCGCCTTCGCCGGTGCACTCCGACTTCACCCATTCCGATCCGGATCCGCCCGGGCCCGTCCCGGTACGTCTCGCGACGGCCGGGTATTCGTTTCCCGGTTCCGTTGTCCCCGCCTTGGCAGACGTTTCGATGACGGTCAGATCAGGCGAGTTCGTGGCCGTCGTCGGGCCCAACGGGTCGGGAAAATCGACGTTCGTTCGTCTGCTCGCAGGCCGGACTCCGACGTGGGGCTCGATCTCGCGGCCGGGATCGCCCGGACTGGGACACCCGGATGGCACCGGCCTCATCTTTCAACGACCCGAAGCACAGGTGTTGGGAGTGCGTGTTCGGGATGACCTGGTGTGGGGTCTCCCCAAGGATCACGCCGTCGACGTTTCCGGGGTGCTGACCACCGTCGGACTCGCCACGTTCGCGAATCGCGAGACGGCAACGCTCTCCGGCGGCGAGTTGCAACGTCTCGCGATCGCCAGTGCCCTGGCTCGCCGCCCGCGGTTGCTGCTGTCGGATGAATCGACCGCCATGATCGATCAGGAGGGCCGCAAAGAGCTCACCCGACTATTCCGGAGGCTGGCGCTCGAAGACGGCCTCGCGGTCGTACACGTCACGCACGATCACACCGAGGCCCACGACGCGACGCGCACCGTGGCATTCGAACATGGTCGACTCACGCGACTGGGGCAACCCAACCCGCGGGCGCGACCCGTTGTCCGGAGAGATCGCGGACCAAGGTCGCCCGCGTCGACCGTTCCGCTCGTGCGCCTCTCCGGCGTAGGCCATGTGTATGGAGACCGATCACCATGGGCGCATCGCGCTCTTCAGGACGTCGACCTGACGATCTGTCCAGCTGAAGGGATTCTCATCGTCGGTGCCAATGGATCGGGGAAGTCCACCCTTGCCTGGATCCTCGCCGGTCTGCTCAGACCGAATGAGGGCGCCGCCTCCCTCGATGCTCGCCCCCTCGACCGGTGCGTCGGACGGGTTGCGCTCTCGCTGCAACACGCACGCCTCCAGTTGCAGCGCCCCATCGTTCGCGACGACATCGCGACAGCGTCCGGAGCCAGCCCTGACATCGTCGCCGAGGTGCTGAGGCTCGTCGGCCTGAAACCGGACTCGTTCTTGGACCGTCACATCGATCAGCTCAGCGGCGGCGAGCAACGTCGGGTCGCGATAGCCGGTCTTCTGGCCGGCAGGCCGCGACTCCTGGTGCTCGATGAACCCTTCGCCGGGCTCGACGAGCAGGGCCGAGAGGCTCTCACCCAAGTGATCGCTCGCCTACGTGTCGCGACAGGGTTGACACTCGTCATCGTCTCTCACGATCGAGAACCCGCACTCCGGATCGTTGATCGTGTTGTAACCCTTGACGACGGAACGCTCGTGGACGCGCCGACGAGCAGCACCCTCGACCGACCTACCGAAGATCAGGTCGACGATGTCCGGTGACAACTCGCGCGACGTGATCATCGAAGAACCCCACCGCCGACAGTGGCGACAAGGCGACCGACACGATCTCCACCTCTTTCGAATGGTTCCTGTTGACAGCCCGATGCAGCGTCTCTGGGCAGGAACCAAACTCGTGTGTCTCGCGATTATCAGCTTTGCGGCATCGATCAACCCGACGTGGCCCACGCTCACCATCGTGGCCATGGTCATCGCTACGGGCATCCTGCTTGGCCGGATCCCGCTCGGTGCGATACCGCGAATCCCTCGCTGGTTCGTGGTGGGCCTACTGCTGAGCGGTGCGCTCAGCGTCTGGTCGACGACGCCACCCACCGTTCACCTTCACGGCATCGTCCTCAGCATCGGAGGTCTCGAAGACTGGGCACGGTTCCTGTTGCTCGCGATCGTGCTCGTCACGGGAGCGGCCTTGATCGGTTGGACCACACCGACAGGCGAATACGCGCCCGCATTAGCACGCCTCACCCGCCCACTCCAGCGATTGCCCCTCCCGCTCGAGACGTGGATCATCGCCACCGCGCTCAGCGTCCGCTGCTTCCCACTTCTCGTCGATGAGATACAAACGCTGCTCGCGGTACGGAGACTGCGAACACGAGACCGCTCGCGTGGCTCGCTTCGCTCCAGATTCCCGAACGCCATGCGCACTGCGGTCGACCTCCTCACCGCCGCGCTTGTCGCCAGCCTCCGCCGAGCCCGCGACATGAGCGATGCCATCGAAGCGCGCGGCGGCTTCGGCGCGTTCGCCGATTCGACGGAGCAGCCAAACGCGATCGACTGGACCGTCATGCTCAGTGTCGCTGCAATAGCTGTCGCGGCGGTTGCGATCGGGTGATCCGACCCATGGACGAACGACACGACGATGTCCCAAGCGGTCGAGACGCACGCGCTGACCAGCCCCACGATGGGCATCACCCATCCGCACGCGAGACGAACGTCCGCGAACGAGCCCGGCGCCGGTCCCAGCATGCATGACTGGCTCGTTGCCCTCGCCGCGTTCCTCGCTTCGTCGGTGGAAATGGTCGAGGCGCTCACCATCGTCCTCGCCGTGGGAATGACCCGCGGCTGGACGTCGACCTCCTACGGCGTGGCCGTCGCGCTCAGCGCACTCGCGATCGTCGTCGCTGGCCTCGGGCCCGCGCTCACCGAGATTCCGATCGACACGCTACGGGTCGTCGTCGGCACCATCCTGTTGGCCTTCGGACTGCAATGGCTCCGAAAGGCGATCTTGCGTGCTGCAGGTCTCAAGGCAGTGCACGACGAGGACGTCATCTTCCGCCACGAGGTCGACGACGCTCGGGAGGCGGCACTGGGAGCGCACCACGACTGGTATGCGTTCACGGTCGCATTCAAGGGCGTCTTTCTCGAGGGTCTCGAGGTCGCGTTCATCGTGATCAGCGTCGGCAGCAGTCAGGGCAACGTCGGGCTCGCAGCGCTCGGGGCACTCACCGCGCTGGTCGTCGTCGGTGTCGCGGGCGCGTTCGTCCACGCACCCCTGAGCCGAGTCCCGGAAAACAGCCTGAAATTCGGCGTCGCGATCATGCTCACCGGCTTCGGCACGTTTTGGAGTGGAGAAGGCGCCGGAGTCACCTGGCCTGGAGGCGAAGCTGCGATCGTCGGCGTCCTCGCCTTCATCGCCACCCTGGCGTTTGTGCTCACGGGCATACTTCGAGCTGCCGTACATGGCGATGTCGACCCGAGCACGACGGAAGGCTGATCGATGCGGGCGATCCGCCGGTTCTTGCACTTCTGGTACGACTTCTTCTTCGGTGACGACTGGATCCAGGCCGCCGGTGTCATCGTCGCAGTGTCGGCGACCTCACTTCTGGTGGCCAGCGGTATCAACGCCTGGTGGATCATGCCCCTCGCGGCAGCCGGGCTACTCGTGGAATCGCTGATCCGGGCGACTCGCGCGGAACGTTGAATCTGCGCCGAAGCGTGCACCCCCTGACCGGTGGACTTGAGTCCCAGGGAGATCACAGTCCCCCGGGGGAGCGAGGCTCCCCGCGCGTCGAGAGATCACCGGCGCTCGTGCTCAGTACTACTTGCGAGGGTGGAGAAGAACGACTCGGCCGCGGCGTTGTCGAGACACGAGCCGACTCGTCACATGGACTGGCGGCTCTTGTGCCGTCGGCACGCTTCGGTGAACAGGTCCGCGGTGTAGGTCGAACCTCGGTCCGAGTGGACGATCACGCCTTTCGACTGCGCCACCGCGATCGCGACCGCGGTCTGCAACGCCGCCCTGGCCAACTCGGCATCGGGGTGCTCATCGATGGCGAAACCAACGATGCGCCGGGAGAACAGGTTCTCGACGTCGGCCAGGTAGAGCTTGCCCTCAGTGGTGAGGATCTCGGTCATGTCGCCGCACCACTTCAAGTTCGGCGCCGCCGCGGTGAAGTCACGGTTCACCCGGTCCGGGACGGCGCCGCGCGCTTGTCCGGCCGCGTCAAGCAGCGACGCATTTCTTCCTTCTTCGGCCGAGCAGCGAGACCTTGGCGGGCCATGCTGGCCGCCACCGTCTTCTCACTCACCCGCCAACCGAGATCGCGCAGCTCAGCGTGGATCCGTGGGCTGCCGTAGGTGCGGGGCTCACCACCGGAGTCCTCGAAGATCTCGACCACCTTGGCATCCGGCTCCACGCGACGCTGCGCCGGCGTGGGCGGCCGGTCACGCCACTTGTTGAACCAGCTCTCGCCCCATCGAGGGCCCTGCAGGACACCGCGTGCAGCACCCGATGATCGGACCTCTCGGAGGCGATGAACGCGGCCAGGCCCAACGCGTCGCCGCCTTGACCCACCGGACCACCGATCGCTTGAGGACATCACGCTCCCATCGGCAGCTCCGCGACATCCTTGCGGAACTGGTGCAGCTCAGCGCGCTCATCGACCGTGAGACCTTCCTTCTCGCCCCGCTCGACGCGGTCCTTGTTCACCCAGTTGCCCAGCGTCCCGTCGTTGATCCCCAGCTCACGCGCGACCTGAGCGACAGGCCTGCCGTTCTCCCCGGACGATCCGGACCGCACCCTCACGGAACTCCCGGTCGAACTTCCGTCGTCTCCCTTGCATGGCACCTCCTCGTAGGCGATGCCTCCACGCATAACCGCGAGTCGGGGCGCTCACGCGCGTTGTTGAACGCAACCCGAATAGTTCCAGCGGCTCATCGCCCGTGCGCCGAGCTTCATCAGTCCCCCTGAATCGCCCTGGGAAAGGTGGAGCTCTGGGCTGCCTTGGAAACGAGGATGGAGTCAGGCCTACACAGGGGAGCTCTGGGAAGCCGACAACGCGTCGGTATTCGGATCAGGAGAAGGCGCACGACACCCAGGCGGTGCGGTTGGTCCGCCAGCTCCACCGCGGAGCTCGGTCATGATCACGAGACGGTGCAACGTGTTGCCGGTCAGCTCGGGTATGGCGCGGTGGCTTCTGTGCTGTCGTCCGCTCGGTCCCCGGGATGGGCGTTCGGTAAGAGTTGTTGAAGAATTTCTGCAGAGCCTCGTGTCGCGGAACGCGAGCACGTTGCCGGCCACGCGAGCACGAGGTCGCGGATCGAGCTGGCGGGTGCGGGTCACTCGGTTCGCAGGGCGACTGCCGGTCGAGTGTGGGCCGCGCTGCGTGCAGGGATGTAGGCGATGAGGTTCACGAAGGCGAGGGCGCATGGGATCGTGAGCAATGCGGCGAGCACGGGTATCGCTACGGTGTCGGACACGCCGACGCTGTCGGCGATGAGGCGCCAGACCACGCCGCCAACGAGTAGCCCGAGGGGGAGACCGACGGCAAGGCCCACGACGCCGAGGGTGGTTGCTTGCCAGGTGACGGTCGCGCGTACCCGGCGGCGGTCAAATCCGAGGGTCTTGAGGAGGGCAAGGTCGCGCCGTCGCCGTCGGACGGCGGTGACCAGGGCGTGGCCGACGGCAAGGAGGGCGAGGGTGGCGAGCAGCGCGGCGAGCGTCGCCGGGAACCAGCGGATTTGGCGGAGCCGGTCGATTTCGGGCGGGACCGAGGGGGTTGCCGGTGAAGCGAGTTGGGATGTGCGCGCGATCCGTCGTTCGATGGCGCCGCGATTGGCGTCGGGTGCGAACCGGAAAGCGAGGTAGCGCGAGCCGTTGTTCAGGTCGAGGTACGGCTCGAGACCGGCACGGGTGAATACCGCGCCGTCTGCGAGCGGCTGAGAGTTTCCGAGCGTCGGTAACACAACGCTCCCGACGATTCGGTATTCGGTGGTTTTGCCGCTGCCGACCCTGACGGTGTCACCGATGCTCTTACCGAGGTTCTTGAGCGTGACGGCGCCGAGCGCGACGTCGTGGGCGCCTGATGGCGCGCGCCCGGAAAGCACCTCTGGACCGAGCGTTCCCCGCAAAGCGGTAAAGCTCCAACCCGCAATGGTGTCGCGGTCGACTTGGACGGTGCCCGTGCAGAGGCCGGCGACCGCTGCGACGCCGCGGAGATCAGCGACGCCGTAAGTGGCGCGATTGCAGGACGACGTGACCTGATCGCTCGCTGCATAGTCGAATGTCCAGCCGTACTCGTGCGGTGTGGCAACAAGATGGTCGAGGTTCGTCGCGAACGTCACGACCGCGATGATGCCCACGATCCCGAACACTGCCCCGAGGTAGGCGGAACGGACGGGTACGGCGGTTCGGCCGTGGCCGGGTTCCAGCGCCATGCTGAGACCGTTCGTCGCTGCCGGCGCGCAGCCGACACGTGCCGCGAGCGCGACCACGGCGGAGGGACGACGTCGCGCAGCCGTATCGGCGTCGAGGGCCGCCGGCGCGGTGCCTCGGACCGAGGCCACGAAGCCGATCGCGACGATGACTGCGACGATGCCGACGACCCCGAACCCGAGCACGAGCGGGTCGGCGTGGAAGCCGAGGTCGGGGTCCGCACGGCGCGCAAGGCCGACCGGGAATAGTGGTGACGCGGCGAGCGCGCCGAGTGCGGCAATTGCCGCGCCGCCACCCGCCACGACCAACGCGGGGAAACCGACGAGCACGACCCGCTGGCGCCGGGTCAGACCGAGTGCACGGAGCGCCGGTTGATCGACACCAAAGAGCCAGATCTCCCGGGTCAGGACGATCGTGATCGCGACGACCCCTGCGAGCGCGGCGACAGCGGCGAAGATCCACAGCGCGACGGTCAGCACGTTGATCGCGCCGCGTCCTCCTTCCGATTCGATGTTCAGCGGGTTCACCTGGATGTACGCGGCGTTGTGCGCGACAGCGCGCACCTCGTGCACGACCGCCGAGATGTCTTGGGCGCCTCGGCTTGTGCGGATCCGGAACACGGTGCCGAAGGTGCCAACCGTCTTCCCGGCAACCTCGCGGCCGAACGCCCGAGTGAGGATCAGGACACCGCCGGTAGCACCCCGATCACCGAGGTCGAGGGGACGGCGGTCGATCCCGACGACCCGAAGATTGATGTGCGGCCCTGCGGGGGGACCCGGGTCCTGGTTGACGACCGACATCGTGCCCTGGGCAACGGAGTACGACTGCCCGTCGAGGTGGTCACCCACGCGTAGGTGTAACTGCGCGGCGAGGTTCTCGCCGACCGTTACCTCGAACGGGTTGTTCTGGTCGGCGGCTCGACCCGAGACGAGGCGCGCGCGATCAACGGTGCGGCCGAACCGCGCGTCGACAGGTGCCGCGATGGCCGTCAGCTGCGGCGCCTTGTCAATGAAGATCCCTGGCGCAGTGAGGCGAGCCATTGCCCGCACACCGGGCGCGTGTCTGATGGCCGCGACCTGGCCGGGCGTCAGAGCGCCGCCGATCAGGAACTCGATATCGGACGAATGACTCCACACCTCGAAGCGGTCGAGCGCCTGATCGCTCCGCTGAGCTCCAGCTGCGGTAGCGAGCACGACCGCCCCCACAACGCCGACGAGCACTGTGAGCAGCACGACCCCATGCCACCGTCTACGGAGCTCAGTCCGTAACAACAAGCGGATGGCTGCCATTCACCCTGTCCTCGCGGTCGCGCGCTGACATCTCAAGGCCATCCGCCGGATAAAGCCGCAGGCCTTGGAGGTCACCCCTATTCGACCGCTCGTCCGCGCCCCTGACAAGGAGGGCAAGGCCCCCAGCCCCGGGAGTGGTAGCCCCACCAAACTTCGGTATCCATCGCGGTGGGGCGACCGAAAAGGCTCTCGGTGCCGCGTAGAAGGGGAAGAGGACCCACAGCCAGGTCGCGTTTCCAGCGACGCCGAAGCCGAGGTACGTCGCGGCGAAGATCAGCATGCCGGTCGCGTAGACGAGTCGGCGGTTGTTCAGGCGGTCCGAGATGAGCCCGGCGGGATACGAAAGACCGGCGTAGGTGAGGTTGTAGAGCACGTAGAGCGCGACGACGCCGGCGAATCCGTAGCCGAGCTTGTCGGCGCGCAGCAGCAGGAGGGTGTCGGGGAAGTTCACGAGTGCGAACGAGCCGACGATGGTCAGGAGGCGCCAGTACCGGCGGGGGAGGCCCTGGACGACCCAGGGATGATGGGTGACGAGGCCGGGGTCGGGGCGTTCGCGGATGAGGAAGACGAGCGCGACGCTGATCACGGCCGGGATGACCGCGATCCACAGCAGGGGTCGGAAGTTGTGGCCGACGAGCTCGTAGAGCGCGAGGCCGATGAGCGGTCCGACCACGGCACCGGCGGTGTCCGCCGCCCGATGGAACCCGAAGGCGCGGCCGCGGTTCGCGGGTGTGGTCTCGTCGGCGATGATCGCGTCGCGTGGCGGTCCTCGCAGTCCTTTGCCGATGCGGTCGGTCACACGGGCGAGGAGCACCATGGGCCAGGCAAACGCCGCGGCGAGGAGCACTTTGCCGCCGGCGGAGATCCCGTAGCCGGCGGCGACGAGCGGTCGGCGATGGCGGAGATCGGCGAGGCGACCAGAGACTGCCTTGATCGCGGATGCGATGCCGTCGGCGAGGCCCTCGATCGCGCCCAACACCGCGGGCGGTGCACCGAGGACTCCGACGACGAAGAACGGCAGCACCGGGTACAGCAGCTCTGATGCTGCGTCCTGGAAGAAGGACACCAGCGAGACGACATAGACGTTGCGAGTGAGCGCCGCGTCGTCCTGAGTCGTCTCGTCGGCTGCTGCTATCTCGCCACTCAACCATGCGACGTCATCGCCCGCCCGGAGACGGGTCATTGTCGAAATTCTCGGCCAGGTGACGCGCCCGAGGCGCGATCGTCGCGGGAGTCGTACGCGGTGTGAGTCCCACCGCGCGTGATCAGAGGGTCGTGTAGACGATCATCACCGTGCCGAACGCGAGGCTGTAGATCGCGAACGGCATGAGTGTTCGGGTGGCGAAGTAGCGCGTCAGGAACCGCACAGAGAGGTATGCGGCGATTCCGGCCGCGAGGCTGCCGACGAGTACTTGGCCGCGCACGTGGTCTCCGTTGTGGCCGAGGAGGTCGGGCAGCTTGTAGAAACCCGCTGCGAAGATCACTGGCGTGGCGAGCATGAATGACAGGCGTGCCGCATCTTCGTGGTCGAGGCCCCGGAGGAGGCCGGCGACCATCGTGACGCCGGATCGGCTGATTCCGGCGAAGAGTGCGAGGATCTGTGCGCTCCCGACGAACACGCCCTCCTTGAGTTCGAGTGTGTCGAGGTCGCGCCCGACGTCGTGGCCGGCGTCTTCGTGATGCGCATGTTCGTCGACGAGCTCGCGAGTCGCCGCGTTGCGTCGCACACGTTCGCCCGCGAGGAGGATGAGTCCGTTGATGGTGAGGAAGATCGCCGCTGCGGTCGGTTTGGCGAACAGGGTGCGGAGGCTGTGTTCGAATACGAGCCCGACGATGCCCACGGGGATGGTCCCGAGGACGAGCAGCCACGCCATGCGCTGCGCCGGTGTGTCGATGCGTCGATGCTTGATCGATGTGAAGAGACCGCCGACGACCGCGACCCAGTCACGCCAATAGAAGACGAGGAGCGCGATGGCGGTCGCCACGTGTAGGCCGACGAGGAACGCCAGGTAGAACGACTCGTCGGCTGACTGCCCCGCGACGAGCGAATGCCAGCCCAGCAGCTCGGGGACGAGCACCGAGTGCCCGAGGCTCGAGATCGGGAACAGCTCGGTGATGCCTTGCAGGATGCCGATCACGATGGCCTGCAAGTACGACATCGTGTCGGCGGCGACGGTCAGCACGGAGAATTCGGCGGTCGCGAGCGAGCACGGGCGATGGACGCGGCCGAGGTCATCGGCGGGACGGTACGGGCCCATGCTGAACTTGACCTGAAGAAGGAAGGACTCACACGTTGGCTCGACACTTTCGGTGGAGCTTCAGTTCTTCTTCAGCTTGGCGAGGAACACTCGTCGAAAGCCCGGCGCGACGGAATGGGAGACCGTATCCCGGTGTCCGCTGAAATGACACGAGTGTGGTTGCGCAGGTCAAAGGGTCCGTGCTGTCTTGCTGGTGACCCCGAGAAGGCAGAGTCCAGGCAGTTTCCATGCCAAAATCCACGCCAAGAGGTCTTCCGCGTCGTCTCGGGCTTCGTATTACGATAATGACGTGTGGAGGTTCATCAGTCGTCGAGGCGTCACGGTATTGAAGACGACGTCATCGTGCACGCCGTCGACCATGCACTCATGCTCGTCGATCTCGAGCCCGAAGCTGATCCGCCTCGCGTACCGCCATCGGACCCGACCGCGCCGGGAACCTCCTCGAGATCATCTGGCTCGAGTTCGGGGAGCGGCCACCGATCGTGATCCACGCGATGGCGCTGCGCCCGAAGTTCTACGACCTGCTCCCGAGCGGAGAGGATGAGTGATGGCCAAGTCGAAGACCTATCGGACTCCGGGAGGCCGGACGCTCACTGACGCGGACCTCGACGCGATCGCCGAGGAAGTCGAACACAAGGACTACGACGTCGAGGAGCTCAAGACGCGTCGACGGGGGCGACCACTCATAGGCTCAGCGCCGGCAGAGGTTGTTCCTGTGCGTCTCGAACCCGAGCTCAAGCGGGCGGTCGACAAGCGCGCAGAGGCTGATCATCTCTCGGCGAGCGAGATCATCCGCCGGGCACTGCGCAAGTACCTCGACGTCGCGTAGGGCGCCTCAACTGGCAGGCGGTGTCGCGGGTCCGCGCGGCTATTCGAGATCGATGCCGCGGTCAACGTGCGGGCCGAGATGCCGTGTGTTTGTGGGCGTCGGACGCGCGAGTTCTTGGAGGCGCTTCATCTGGAGTTGCCATGCATGGCGACGTTCTCCGGATGGGCGCGAGCCGAGGGCTGCTCAGGGTCGGTGACGTTGCTCTCGGCGCGATAGCGCTCGACTTGAACCGCGGCGTGGTGCCACTCGGTGGTGTGGTCGGGGTATTGGGGCGGGTCGCCGAGGACGCACAGGAACCAGGGCGGCGTGATCGCGTCGGCGCGGGCAAGTTGGGCAAGGCGGCGTTCGATGTCCCCGACAACGCGGGGAAGTTGTGGCATCGCGTCGCCGTGCTCGGCGAGGTGAGCATCATCGGGTCGCTGCCGGCCCTGGGCGTGTTCAAGGGCGTGCTCGATGTTGGCGAGGTTCGTGGCAGCGTGGTCAAGACGGTGGTGTACGAGGACGCGTTGCTGGTGGTGTTCACGCCGGTGCCCCCAGCATCGTGCACTGCGAAGCGCGTCGACCTCGCGTTGCGTCGTCTCGACGGCCGTCATGAGCTCCCGACGTTTGTACTCGAGCGCCTGGATCTCGTGGGTGTGGTCGGGTGGGCAGTCGCGTTGGAGGGCGGAGGTACCCACCAACGCTTTCCAAGGCCGACGACCGCATGGTCTAGCTGTGCGCGCTGACGCTCGCAGGGTGCGCTCGTGCCCGTCGTTCGCGGTGGCCTCGTCGGACGACGAGAACTTGCTCCCGAGTTCCGCGCGCCGCGTACAGGATGAGGATGGGCATGACCACTGATCGGAACCGCTCACCGCGCCCGCCGCTGGCTTCGGGTCCCGCCGAGACCAGTAGGACGTAGGCGGCGACTCCGACGACGAAGAGATGTGCGAGCAGTTGTCGGCGGGCGCGGACCACCAAGACGAGGCCGTACAGGAACAGTACGTAGAAGGCGGCGAGCAGGAGCGTCGTTGCGTCCTCGAGCGTGCCCGACGCCGGCCGCATGCCGAGGTAGGCGAAGGTGCGGGAACGCGTGCTGTCGATCTCGTCGAGCAGCCCGTTGACCGCACCCTCGGCGGCTTCCCACGGCTTTGCGGCAAGGATGTGGAGGCCTTGTCGGTACATGCGTCCGAAGTACGCGCCTTGACTCTCGCCCGGGTGTGTTCCGAGACGCGTGAGCAAGCGCTGCTGCGCCGCGTTGAGACTGATCTTGTCCTCGTCGGCGACGACGCCGGCCCCTCGGAACAGGTCGAGGTTCTTCGCCTCGATGGCGGTGAACCGCCACGAGTTCACAGTTTCGTGGTTTCTGAACTGCCAGCCGCCCACGATCACGATCACCGGGAGCAGGAAGACCGCGATCATGCGTGCGCCGTCTCGCAACGTCGCTCGTCGGTGTACGGCCGTGTATGCCAAGAGCGCGACCACGAACAACGGCAGGTAGTACGTGGCTGGTCGCACCATGGTTGCCGTAGCGACCGCGAATCCGAGCAGGAGCGGCCAACGCAACTTCGGCTGCTCTTGCGTGAGCATGACGAAGCCGATCGCGACGACGAGAATCAGGAGCAGCGTGTCGAGGCTCTCGGTCAGGATCGTTCCCGCCGAATACCACTGCAGCGGCTCCATCGCGGTCATCGCCGCAGCGAGGAGACCGATCGAGACGGACCACATCCGCGCGCCGAGGAGGTAGACGACGAGCACCGTCACGGTGCTGAGGAGGACTTGCATCAGCAACAGCGCGGCGTGGCTCTGACCGAAGATCCAGTACACGGTGGCGATGAACGCCGGATAGCCGGGCGTTCGCAGGAACTCGGGCAGAGGGTCCCGCGGACTTTCAGAGAAGCGTCCGTGCTCGAGCAATGCCAATGCGGGCTGCTCGTAGGTCGGGGTGTCCACCTGGACCGCGACGTGCGGGTCGCTGTCGAGCACCGCGATCACTGCGCCGGCACGCAGGAAGAAGCACAGGCCGAGGATGACGGCGAGCAGCACGCGCTGGTGTCGCGCTCCGCGCCAGAGTCGAACTGACGACGCCTCGTCCCTCTCCACTGCCACGCCGCCCATCATGCTCCGAATCCGGGTTGGAGGCCGTCGAGCACGCGCGGGGCCGGGTCGGAGGGTGGTGACAAAGATCATGGTGATGCCGAAGATCAGGCTGTCGATCGCGAACGGGACGAGCGTTCGTTTCTCGAACCAGCGGGTGAGGAAGCGGACGGCGACGTACGCAGCAAGACCCGCCGGCGATGCTGTCCACCAGCACTTGGCCCCGCACGTGATCGCCGTTGTGTCCGAGCAGGTCGGGCAGCTTGTAGACAACGGCGGCGAGTATCACCGGCGAGGAGGATCACGCCGTTGATCGTGAGGAAGATGGCGGTAGCGGTGGGGTTTGGCGAAGACGGTGCGGAGGCTGTGCTCGAAGACGAGACCCACGATGCCGACGGGGATCGTACCGAGTACGAGCAACCACGCCATCCGTTCGGAGCTGGTCTCGATGCCGCGGTTCGCGATCGAGGTGAAGAAGCCCTTGCCAACCCGCGCCCAGTCGTCCCGGTAGAAGATCAGGAGCGCGATGGCGGTGGCGACGTGGAGGCCGACGAGGAACGCCAGGTACAACGATTCGTCGGCTGACTGTCCCGCGACGAGCGAGTGCCAGCCGAGCAGTTCGGACACGAGCACGGAATGCCCGAGGCTCGAGATCGGGAAGAGTTCGGTGATGCCTTGCTCGAATCCCGATGACGATCGCCTGCAGGTACGAGATGGTCGATACGGCGAGCCCGAGGCGAAGGCCCCTCAGCGACCTGCCAACAAAGGAATCGCGACTCTTCCCACAGCTGACCTGAAGGCACGATGAATTCGCCGTCGAGGCCGGGCAGCGCCGTGCTGCCTCGCGAATCCCGATTGCGACAGATCGTCGACCACGGATGCGACACCGGCGTGATACCACTGCGTGATGCCAGCCAATGAGCCGGTCGTCGTCAAGGACGAAGACGAGACCTCAGCACGTCGGTGGCGCCGCCTTCGGGTCGTCTGCCTCACGGTCTATGTGGTGGCGTTCGTCGCCACTGTCGCGCTCGTCGGGATTCCCGCATCGCGAGATCGCGTGCTGATCTGGGTGATCGCGGGACTCGTCATCCTGGTCGCCGGCCGCCCCCACGGATTGGCACGGCTCGTTGTCGGCTTCCTGCCTGTGATCCTGTTCCTCTACGCGTACGACCTGCTCCGAGGCGCCGCCGACGAGTTCTCCACGCATGTCTACGAAGTCCCGCAACTCCGGGTCGACGAATGGCTCTTCGGGGGGACCGCTCCCACCGTCACGCTTCAGCGCGCGTTGTGGGCGCCGGGACATCCACACGTGTGGGACTACTTCGCGATCCTCGTGTACCTCACCTACTTCGTGGTACCGATCACGATTGCCGCGGTGCTGTGGTACAAGGCGCCCCCACTCTTTCGGCGCTACGTCAGCCTGTGGATCGGCCTCTCGTTCGCGGCCCTGGTCACGTATGCGCTCTATCCGGCCTCGCCCCCGTGGTTGGCGAGCCACCACCATCTCCTCCCTCATGTCGTTCGCATCACGCCGAAGATGACGAGGAAGCTGGGCGCCGACCTGTCGAGGGTGATCGGTTCGCAGAGGTATGTGAACAAGGTCGCAGCGGTGCCCTCGCTCCACGCCGCCACCGCGCTGCTCATCGCCCTGTTCTTTTGGTCGAGGACGGCCCGCTGGCGCTGGATCCTCGTGCTGTACCCGCTGGCGATGGCGATCTCGCTGGTGTACCTCGGTGAGCACTACGTCTCCGACATCCTGCTCGGTTTCGTGTATGCGGTGCTCGTGTTCGTCTTCGGCAATCGGCTGTACGACTCGTGGTCGTCGCGTCGGTTGGCCCGCGCCTGACCTCTCCGTCAGGCTTCGACGGAAGCATTTGCACGGCGGACGGCCAGCCGGACCGTGCGTCTGGGCCGTCATGGCGTAATTTCCATCGAATGCAGGCCCCGACGGCGATGCCGACAACCCCCGGCAGCGCATCGGGTTCAGTCAGCGTCGGTGTGCACCAGGCGTTCTGGCGTCTTCGCTGGGTGATCGCGTGGGCGGTGGGCGTCGGACTCTTCGTCGTGCTGGTGGGCTTCCCGGGGTCGCGTGCCCAGATCTTCGTCGTTGTCGGCGTCGGTCTCCTGGCATCAGGTGCCGCCTCGGCGTCGGGCACGCGCTGGAAGCGCATGCTGGTCGACTGGCTCCCGTTCTACCTGCTGCTCACGTTGTACGACTTCCTACGCGGCTCGGCCGGCAACCTGTTGCTGCCACACGTGCTGCCTCAGATCAGAGTCGACGAGTGGCTCTTCGGCGGCACCGCGCCGACAGTGACCCTGCAACACTGGCTGTACACGCCGGGCGTCGCGCGCCCGTGGGACTACGCCGCGTTCGCGGTCTACATGACGCACTTCGTCGCGCCGTTCGTCGTGGCCGGACTGCTGTGGAAGTTCGCTCACGACCGGTTCCGACGGTTCGCGTGGCTGTTCATGCTGCTCACCTTTGCCGGACTGGTGACCTACGCCCTCTATCCCGCGGTGCCCCCGTGGATGGCGAGTCAGAACGGCTATCTGCCTCCGACGGCGAAGATCATCGACGAGATGTGGACGCATGTGCGCTTCGGCAACGGCTCGGGAGTCTTCTCCGGCACCGGCCATTTCGCCGATCCCGTGGCAGCGGTCCCCTCGCTGCACGCGGCGTACCCGATGCTCCTTGTCCTGTTCTTCTGGAAGTCGGCCGGTCGGTGGCGGTGGTTGCTCGCGCTCTACCCGTTCGCGATGGCCTTGACGCTGGTCTACACGGGCGAGCACTTCGTCATCGATGTGCTGCTCGGGTGGATGTACGCGGTCGTCGTGTTCGTGGTCGGCAACCGGTGGTTCGACGCCTTCGAAGCGCGTCGTACCAACCGTGCTCGCGCGCGTGCGACGTCATCCGAGTTGGTCGTAGGCGCCTGACGGTCAGCAGCCGGGGGCGGCGATCGTGCCGTCGGTCATCGTGGTGCGACAGATCGTGGTCTTTCCGAGCTGCGCCGGCGTCACGTGGGCGCCGGTGAGGTCGGCGCCCGTGAGATCAGCGCCGGTCAGGTTCGCGTGTCGAAGGTCACTGTTCGCGAGGTCGGCGTAGCTGAGGACCGCATTGGCGAGGTCTGCGTGTCGGAGCCGGGCGCCGATCATCGTGGCTCCACTGAGATCGGCACCGCGCAGGTCGACGCCGGTGAGGTCGGCGTGGTCGAAGTCGGCGTCGAACAGCCCCGCTGCCGCCAGCGCGGCGCCGCGCATGTAGTTGCCCGAACACGCGGCGCCCGGTTGGATCGGACACGCGCCGATGCGCGCGCTCTCCCTGCCGGCGCACGCGGGGAGGACCGCGAGGAGCAGGACGAGGAGCGCTCCGACACTCGTGTGCGCGGCGCCCCTCGTGCGACGCCGTCCCGGCGCGCCGACCGCAGTGTTCACTGCTCCGAACCCTGGGGCGTCGGCCGCAGGATCGTCACCCCGTCGACGACAGCCACCCGGTGCCATCGGCCTCGCTGGAGGAATCGCTCGAAGCGCGGGAACCGACTCGGCGGTGTGTACCGGGCGTGACGCTGGTCGGCCGTGGACATGTCGGCGACGAGGACCGGTGGCGTGTCGTGCAGATCCCGGTAGAAGAGCTCCGGCGCGCCTGGCGCCGCGTAGCGCGCACCGACCCGGCTCGGGGGACGCCCGCCGGAGACGCCGGTGACGAACCCGGTGGTGGCGAACCGCGTCGCGGGGCGTCGCCCCGACTTGAAGTAGACCTCCGGGGCCTGGCCCCACACGAGGACGCGCGCGTCGGGCGAGGTGTGCTGTCGCACGTACGCCGCGACATCGAGCGCGATCCTCGTATCACGACTGTCGCCGCTGGTGAACGCGGGCACGACGAACCACGCGGTCATGGCGACCGCAAGGACCGCGACAAGAGCGAGCACGCGCCGACGGTGATCGTGGGCGAGCGAGTCGAGCGCGCGCGTCGCCAGAAGCGCGAGCGGTGGCACGAGCTGGACGTAGTAGTGAGGGAAGAAGCGGAAGCCGATCAACACCGCGACGGCCCCAGAGAGGAGCCAGAGCCAGAGGTCGCGATCCTCGCGGCGGAAACGCCATGCCGCCGGGAGCAACACGATCAGCGCCGAGCTCCCGAGCAGGAACCAGGCGGTCCGGGCGGCACCGTTCGAGACCGCGTAGCCGATCGAGCCGCTCACGTCCACGTAGCCGCCGTTGCCGGTGAACACCCAGTGCACGAAGTCGGACGGACCGAACGCGACCGCGGCGGCGACAAGCGGAAGGGTGAACGCCCCGCCGAGGATCGCGAGCCCGCGCCCGCGGCGTGCGCGCCACACGAGGTACGCGACGGGAAGCAGCGCGAGCGCGGCGGTCTGCTTGGTGAGCGTCGCGAGGGACAATGAGAGGCCGGCCGGGAACGGGTGTTCGCGCACCGCGAGGACGAAGGCGGCCGTCATCAACGGCAGCATGAAGACCTCGAAATTTGCTGCTTGCGCGTCGGCGGGCGCGAACGCGCTGGCTGCGAGCAAGTAGGCGATTCCGGCGACCAGCGGTGCCTGTCGCCACCCGAACCTCCGCCGCGCCTCGAACGCGAGGAGCAGCGCGGTAGCAACCTGGGCCAGGACCGCGGCGATCCGGACCGCGGCGAGGCTGTCCGATCCGGTCAGCCGGAACACGGCCGCATACAGGTACGGGACGACCGGAGGCTTGCGGTCCACCGTGTCGACGTAGAGCGTCCCACCCGCGTTGAGCACCTGAGCCTGCGTGGCGAGGTACGCCTCGTCGGAGTTGAAGACCCGATCGGACAGCCCGGGGAGATGGAGCGCCACCGCGAGTGCGAGGAAGACCACCACGAGGAGCCCGATGCATGTCGGCGAGGGTGGTCGTGCGCGGTGGCCCCCGGGCTCGCTCCGATCTCCGTGGTCGCCGTCCTGGGCATACGTTTGGCGGCCTGTGACCGTCCGCCCACCCACGAGCCCATGATGGCTCAGATCGGTCGCCGCGTCCGGCCACTCGTGCTCGTGCTCGCGTCGCTGGTGTTGCTGTTGACGGGCGCCGCGTCGGCGTCCGCGTCGAAACCTCACCCGAGTGTGCCGACGCCGGCCTACTCGCCACCGCCCAGCGAGCCCTCGCCGTTCAGCGGACCCGACCAGTTCTGCGTGCGCAGCGCCGACCGCTTCGACACCGTTGACCCGACCGCCCCTCAGCTGCGGGCCCAACCCGCCGAGGTGGTGTGGCTCGCGGCTCCCGACTCGACGACCGGTGCGGCCGACGAGGCACGCGACGTCGAGACCTTCACCCGCTTGATCGACCGGTGCGGGGGAATTGGTGGTCGTCGGCTCGATCTCGACGTCCTCCGCGAGACCGGGGACCCGCGGGCCGACTGCCTCACGGCGGTCACCCGGTTCCACCCGGTGATGGTCGTGTCGATCAGCACACCGCCCGCGGGTTCGTGCATCGTCCGCGACGAGCGCACCATCCTCGTGACGAAGTCCGACGCGTCCAACGCCGACCTCACCGGTGCGGGCGGACGCTTCGTCGCGGCCGGCTCGAGCGAGGGTGTCCAGCAAGCGCGGCTCCTCGGCCTCGTCCACAGTGGCCGGCTGGCCGATCGGAAGGTCGCGATCGTCGCGGGCGACGACCCGACGGGCGGCCAGTTCCTGCAAGCTGCTCGAACGGCCCTGGCGACCGACGACGTCAAGCCCGTCGAGCTCGCGAACGCGGACTCGGTGCTCGTACCGACGCTCGACCTTGCGAACGTCCCGCTCCTCGTGCGCTCGACCCAGGCCGCGAGGCATGGACGGCCGCTCGACGTCTACGCCATCGACGCCGCCACGGCGACAGTTGCCGCATCGCTCGAGCAGTTGGCACCCGGCGCCGCTGCGACGTTGCTGCGCTCGGCGAACCTCTACGCGTTCTCGCCGACCGACGACCCGCGCTACCGGGCCAGCCTGGCGCCGAACGCGTTCTCCGAGATGTGCAACCGCGCCGTCGCGGCAGCCGTCACGACCAAGGCCGACCCGACGACGACCAGCGCGCCGCAGCCACCGGTCAGCCCGTCGTACCTGACGACGGCCGACGTGTGTCTCCTCACGCGCATCGTCGCACGCGGGCTGTTCTCGGCCGGTGCCACGCTCGACCAGCGGGCGGTGATCACGGCGTTGCATCGATTGCCGTACGTCGACCAGGCCGTGCCCGGTGGCACCCCGAAGCCGCGGCCCAACGAGGTGGTGAACGAACCGGTCCGGAGGATCGAACAGGTCGTGGCGCTGATGCAGCTGCGATCCTCGTGCCCGTCCGAGACGAAGACGACCCCACACGCCAGCGCGAGAGCATGCTGGTTCCCGGCGTCCAGCTGGGACGATGGCGGGATGGTGGTCAACGTTCCGCTGGCGACGACGCCTTCGGTCAGCCACTGAGCTCGGCACCGCCCGACTCGACGGCAACCGCTGCTCCCGATGGCGTCGTCGGCGATGCCCTCGCGGGGCGGTGTCGGCGGAGGCCGACCACGAAGAACGCTGCGAGGAGGCACGGGGGTGCGGCGTACGTGAGCAGCGGGCGCAGCACCGCGTCGACCGGTCCGGCGTTCACGGCCAATGGAAGCTTCAGGGCGGCGAGCATGAGCACCGACTGGATCCACACGATGGCGCCGAGCGCATCGAGGCCGTCGGTGGCGAACACGGGTAACCCCCATGCCGCGTACCACGGGTACGTGTACTCCGCCGCCACCGAATAGGCGGCGAGGGACGCTCCGACTGCCTCGTCGGGTCGCCGGCGACGTGCCGCGCACCATCCGATCCCGACCGCGAGCACCAGGACGGTGACCACCCCGACGTAGAAGAAGTCGACGAGCGTGCCGTTGTGGGCGAGCGGGTTCGCCACGTTCCTCCATGCGTCGTGACGCAGAATTCGATCGAGGATGCCGTTCCACGGCGAGGCGTTGGTCACCGTCTCGTCCGCGCCGCTGAGCGCGTTCGACGCACTGGCGACGACTGGGAGGTACCCGACGAGCACGACGCCGCCGGCCGCGGCGACCAGCACCGCTGCCCTGCGCCGCAGCTGGTGGCGCCACGCCCAGAACAGGATCCCGATCAGGGCGAGGCCCGCCGTGAGCTTGATGAGCATGGCGGCACCGACCAATGCGCCTGCGGTCGCGGCCCGCTGCCGGAACGCGAGCAGAGTGGCTGCGAGCACGAGCAGTGCGATGAGCATGTCGTTGTGGCCGCCGTTCACGACGATCACCGCGAGCACCGGGTTGAGACCGAGGAACAGGACCGCCGCGATGCTGCGGGTGGTCCGCCAGACGATCACGAGCACGGCCGCCAGCGCGAGCGCGGCCGCGAGCTGGAAGAACAGCCGGGCGACGAGCGCCGACGATCCTGCGAGCCACGCTTCCAGGGCCGCGGCGCCGACGAACAACGGTCCGTACACGGATTCGCGGTGCCTCCAGCGCGGGCTGACGCGCCGGAAGAACGGATCGCTCCGGAAGTCAGCAGGAACGCGTTGGTACGGACTGGCGTCGTGCACGGTCACCATTCGGCCATACAGCGCGTACGACCACACGTCGTTCGACGTACGCGGTGGACTCACCACCGACGCCGTGATCACCAATGCGATCGCGGCGGCCACCGGCGCGACTCCGGTGCGGGGATCTCGATGCTCGCACACCACGAGAGTGCCGACGAGGAGCGCGGCGAGGATCACGATCACTGTCGACGTCACCGAATGGCGTGGCGCGCGCAGGAGCGCGATCTCGGCGACGGTCGCCGCCGCGAGGAGGAGCAACCGCGCACCACGGCGAGATCGAGTGGTAGGCGGACGTCCGACGACGGGCGGCTGTTCCGACCCGCTGGAAGGGTCGCTCGGTCTCATTGCGTGTGCCCCTGTGCCCGGACGACGAGGGGGGTTCGGAGGGGACCATATGGCCGAACGGCCCGCGTGGGACGGCGACGACGTCCGACGCCACCGGGAGCTGCACTCACCGACCACCAGCTCGAGTCGCCCGGAGCCGATACACCTGGACGCCGTGGACGGACGCCACCGCTGCATACCGTTGGCGGAGAAACTTCGCGACTGGTGGAACGAGCGACACCGGGTACCGCCGGTAGCCGCGCAGCCCATCGGTCGAAGTGTCGAAGAACAGCATCGGGGGGTGGGCGACCAGCGAGCGCACGAACGTGTTCCGCGCACCGGGCGTCGCGTCACGGAGTCGCTGCGGACCGTTCGCACGGCCGGCGGTCCTGCCGGTGACGAAGTCGGTGTTGACCATGCTCCCGCCGGGGGTCCGCCCCGACAGCCAGTACACCTCTGGTGCGTTGCCCCAGACGGTGACCCGGTCGCCGTCGTGGGTGTGCGCGGTCGCGTAGTCGGCCATCGCCCGCACTGTCGGGTTCAGACCCGCTGGGGACAGCGCGAGCAGCCACGCGGCGATCGCGGGCGTGGCGACAACGACGACGAGCATGCGGCGCGTCGCCGGCCGGCATGCCGCAGCACCGAGCCCGGCGAGGAAGCACAGCGGAGGCAACACCTGCAGCCAGTAGTGGCCGAAGAATCGCCATCCGGCAACGAACGCGACGAAGCCGGTACCCAGCCACAACCAGAGGTCGAAGTCGTCGCGCCGCCAGCCGCGGCGCAGCAACAACCACAACGACGCGACGTTGGCGAGCACGAACAGATCGATGGCGAGGCCACCGCGTTCGCCCACGTTCTGCGATTCGCCGAGCGCCAGGACGGACCCGTTGCCCCCGAACGTCCAGTGCCAGAAGGCGCCAAAGGGCACGACGAGCGCGACCGCCAAGATGGTGCCGGCGGTGCCGGCGAGCACGAGGAGCACGCGAGCCGGCCGTCGGCTTCCGTACCACCAGGCCGCGTAGGCCGCCGGGACGACCCCGACGATCCACGTCTGGCGGGTGAGCGTCGCCAGGCCGATCAGCATCCCCGCCGCGATCGCGCTGCGACGCGACCCGGAGCGCGCGGCAACGAGCGCGCCGCAGCCCGGGAGGAGCGCGAGGTGCGCGAAGTTGGCTGACTGCGCGTCGGTCGGCTGCATGGCGATCGCGCCGGCGACGAGCAGCCCGGCGGCCCACCATCCGGCAGTCGCGCCCGCCACGCGTCGCGCGCCGTACGCGAGGACGATCGCGGAGGCGGCGAGGCACACCGCCGCGACCACGTGCAGCGGGCGGAGGTCGCGCGAGGCGGTCGACAGGAACGATCCGGCGTAGACGAAGGCGGGGATCGGCGGCTTGCGGTCGATGGCGTCGCGGTAGAGCGTGCCGCCGCGTTGCACCACCATCCCCGCGGTGGCGATCGCCGCCTCGTCAGAGTCGAACAGTTGGTGGAGGTAGCCCGGAAGGTGCGCGATGACTGCGCCGCCGACCACGACGCCGACGCCGAGCCACCATCCTCGTCCCGAGGCGGGCGCCGCGGCTGAGATGGGTTCGGTCAGGGTGTCCTGCTCAGTGGAGGCCAACGCGCGCGAGGATCCTTGGTGTGCAGGCCATGGCGCGAGCCGTACTCGTCGCCCTCATCCGCTGGGCGACGCTCGTCGTCGGGATTGGCCTCACGACGCTCAGCTTCGTGCGCATGGTCGAAGTGCACAACCGGAGCGTGGACGCGGCTCCGTGGTGGTGGCTCGGTCTCATCGGGGTTGCGTCGACGGTGTTGGGTTTGGGAGCGCCGTGGTCGGCTCGAGCGCGGCGCGACGCCGACTCCCGACGTATCGGATCGTGAACTCGAGTCCAACGCTCCCGAGCACCAGGAGGAGCGGGCCGGCTTCGACCCGGAATCGGTTGTTCTCGCGGTAGTCGAGCGCGTTGCCCACGACCACCGACCAGACGAGCAGGATCAAGGCGATCGTCGTCACGGTGTGGAGCACCGCGTCGTGATGGCGGCGACGCCAGCCCACCACGGCTCCGAAGACCGCGAAGCCGAACAGCGCCAGGATCGTGTAGCTCACCGAGCCGAGAGCTTCGCCCCACGGAAAGGGACCGGCTGAGGCGCCGAAGCGGGCCGGATCGTTCCAGCCGATGGCGACCGGTCGCACGAGCACGATGCGGTCGAACCAGTCGGCGTACCCGGCGATCGGGCGGCGGTCAGCGCGGAGTTGCAGCGAGTCGTCGCCCGGTTCCGCCCACACCGTGTAGGCGGCGAGCTCGGCGCGCGCGGCAGCCGCCGCTCCGCCGTGACGCAGCAGCTCGATCGAGTCGTGCTGGTATTGCGAGGCCACGTCGGTGTAGAGCGACGCGTTGAAGTTCGGTTGTCCCGTGGACTTCACGAGCTTGTCGGTGGCCGGGTTCCCGTACTGTGTGGGATGCGGGAATTCCGCCGTGTACGCGGACGGTGCACGGAAGGGAACGTGGCACGCGGAACGTCTCACCCTGCCTTCCGAGGCGAGCCGGCGGCACTCCGACCCCGAGACGCCCGCATGAGCCACGTACGAGAGGTTCATGCCCAGCCACGAGCTGTTGGACCAGCTGTCGAAGACGACGACGTTCTTCACCGACCACGCGCCCGCCACGACCAGCGGTACCGCAGCGATGGCGGCGAGCTGGCGCGGCGCGACCGTGAGCTGACGCCACAGCACCGCCAGCACGAGCACCAGCAACAGGATGTGGAACGAGCTGCGCATGAGCACCAACGCGCCGAGGCAGCCGGCGAAGAGCGCGCCGTCCGAGGTGCGTCGAGTGCTGGCGAAGCGGGTCAGCGCGAACAGCGCCAGCGCGGTGAGGAACACCTGCAGTTCGGTGTAGAAGAACCAGCTCTCGGTGAGGATCGTCTCCGGCGCGACCAGGAACACGCAGACGATCACGACGCCTAACCACGTGCGGACCCCGAGTCGCGCCATCGTGGAGAACACCAGCAGCGCGGTCGCCAGGCCGGCGAGTGCCCAGAGTGCGGCAAGGACGGTCTGCACGAGGTCATTCGGGAGCTGGACGACCGCGGCAGTGAAGAGATTGAACAACGGGGGCTGGCTGTGGAGGTAGAAGATGCTCAAGAAGGGGTGATCTCGCAGCAGTTTGACGTCGAGGAGCTGGTACGCGTTGTGAAGCAGCCCGTCGTCATAACGCACGCCGGCGACAAACGCCGCGACCCGTGACACGACAAACACCGCGACGATCACGATCGAGGGCGACCAGCGTCGTTGCCGGAGTGCTGTCGCGGTCATGGCGCAGCGCCGGGAGGCACACGACCCGCCTGCAGCACGGCCGCACTGTACTGTCCACACCGGCTCGGACGGCCGCGCATCTCCCGGCGTGTCGGCGGCTGTGATATCGCCCGGGTGAGGTGCGCGCGGTGATGCCCCATGATGACGAGCGGTCGGTTCGATCGAACCGCGCGCGCTGGCGCAGGGTGACTCGGCTCGTCCTGAGTGCCGTGGCGGCGAGCACGGCGACCGCCGCGTTCGCGACCGGCGCCGGCGCGACCACGCCATCGGGTGCGCGTCATCCGCGCCGGGTCCTCATCGTGTCGGTCCCGACGTTCACGTGGAGCGAGCTCGACCCCGCGGTCGCGCCGAACCTCACGCGGTTCCTCGACCACGCAGCGATCGCTGATCTCTCCACTCGGGGCGACCGGCAACCGGCCGCGTTGGGCGCGGCCTACGTGACGATCGGTGCGGGCGCCCGAGCCGCCGGGGACACGACCACCGATGGCGAAGGTTTCGAGGTGGGCGAACGCTTCGGCGTGGTGTCGGCAGGCGCCGCGTACCGGCAGCGCACCGGCACCGCTCCCGGTGACGGCATCGTCGACCTCGGGATTGCCCGCATCGACAGCGCGAACTCGTCGCTCCTGTACGGAGCCATACCCGGCGCGCTGGGCGACACGCTGACGCGAAGTGCCTACTCCACTGAAGTTGTCGCCAACAGCGACGTGGTCCAACCGGAGGCGAACGCGTCGACTCCGAGATACGCCCGGTCCGCAGTTGGCGCGCTCATGGGCGAGGACGGGCGCCTCGCGCACGGAGCGGTCGCTAGCACGATCCTCGAGCACGACGGTGCGGCACCGTTCGGCGAGCGTCTCGATCAGGCGGCAGTCGTCGCCGCCTTCGCGAGTGACTGGCACCGGAATTCGGTTGCCCTCGTCGAGGCCTCCGATCTCGTGCGCGCTGACCTTGCGACCTCGTCCGCCACCGCGACTGGCGCGGCCGATCTCCGCCGGAAGGCGCTCCGCTGGAGCGACCAGCTGTTCGCTCTGCTCATGCGACACGTCGACCTTTCCCGCGACGTGGTTCTCGTGGTCGCGCCAGTGCCACCCGGTGGGAACCGCTCGGTCACCGTCGTGGGCCTCCGCGGGCCGGGCGTCGAGGCAGGCTTGCTCCGCTCGGCCACCACGCGCCGCTCGGGGTTCGTGACCCTCGCCGACGTGGCGCCCACCATCCTCGATCACCTCGGCGTCGCCGCGCCGGAATCGATGGAGGGACGGCCGATGCTCGTCGACGCCGGGCATGGCAGCGCGGCCGACCGGCGCGCGCTGCTGGAACAGGCGAACGCAGACGGGCTGCTCCGTGACGACCTCGTGAACCCGGTGACCGCGATCGTGCTCTGGACCGCGATCGCGCTCGCCGTCGCATGCGTGTTCCTCCTGGTCGTGCGGCCCTCACTCCCGGACCGCCGACCGTGGCTTCGTCTGCTGATCCAGTGGATCGCACTCGCGCTCGTTGGGTTCCTCTTTGCGACCATGTTCGCGACGCTCTTCCACTTCGGCGAGCACGGCGGCAAGGTCGGCTTCTGGTCGTTCACTCTGGTGTTCGCCGTGGCCTTTGCCGCCGCGTGTCGTCTGGTCGGGCGTTGGCGACCGCTTGATGCGGTGATCTGGGCGCTCGGCGCACTGGTCGCCGTGAGCGTCGTCGACCAGCTCACCGGGGGGCACCTCGAGTTCGACTCGGTGTTCGGCTATTCGGCGACCGTTGGTATCCGTTTCTCCGGGATCGGGAACCAGTCGTCTGCTCTCCTGGCGACCGCCGCGGTGTTGGTGGCGGGATTCGTCGCGTGGAGGTTCGCCGAGCCGTGGAACGCGCGTGTCGCCCTCGCGGTGTTGGCCGTGTCGTTCGTGGCGATCACTCCGCCGCTGTTCGGACAGGACTTCGGGGGCACGCTCGCTGCCGCGCCCGCGTTTGCGTTGCTCGCGTGGATGCTCCTCGGGCACCGCGTCACGGTGCGTGCGGTGCTCGCCCTGGTCGGCATCCTCGTCGTGAGCGGTCTCGTCGTCGGATTCCTCGATCTGCTCCGGCCGAAGGACCAGCGATCGCACGTCGGTCGCTTCTTCGAGAAAGTGGGGAACGAAGGGTTCTCCGGCTTCTCGTCGGTGATCGAACGCAAGGGCGGCGAGAACGCTGCGACGTTCTCGAGCATGATCTACCTCGTGCTCATCGTCGTCGTCGTGCTCGCCGGTCTATTCCTGTGGCTGCGACCACCGCGGCCGCTCACCGCTGTGCTCGAACATGTCCCGACGCTCCGACCGGTCTCCGTGTCCCTCGCGATCCTGATCCTCCTGTCGTACGGGCTCAACGACTCCGGGCTCGCGATCCCGGCCATCATGCTCGCCCTGGTGACTGCGACTGCCAGCTATGTGCTGGTCGACGAACACAGCGACGACGGAGGTGCGACGAATCCTGTCGAGGTCCCGACCGACGTCCTCGCTGCTCGAGCGGAGTGAGCGAGTTCGCGAGTCCTGGCTTCGCGAGTCCTGGCTTCGCGTGTCGTAGGCGGGTTGTCGTTCCTGTTGCTAATACCTTGCGAACGGACCGTACGCGATCCCGAGGTGTCGTCGTCGACTAGTCGCGCAGTGAAAGTACCCCGGTCAGAGGTTCCGGTTCATGGTTGACACTGCGGCTCCGACGAGGCGACGCGTTCGCATCGGATGCCGGCGGTCGAGGCGACGCTTCATCGAGATGTGTCACACCGTTACCGACAGCCTCCCGGCGGTTCTCGTCGCGTTGCGCGTGGCCGGTGCCTGATCGAGCTTGTCACGGGCTCCTTGGTCGGTGTGCCGATGTTCGACCGGCTCGGCCGGAGCTGCTGTACCCGGGTGTCGGACCGGCGCAGAGCTCGCGCTCGCTCGGTGTCCGTCGATGAGGCAGCCTGTGCCAGGGACCGACGGCATTTCACCTTCTCATCGGCCCATGGCTACAACTTCAGGGGTACGCGCATGGGTTTCTACAGGAACAGCTTCTCCCTCGCTTGCAGGACAAGGTCATGGCCCGCACGCCGAACCGAGCGGTACGGGCGCGTGTCTGCGCAGGGCTGCGCGGCGCAGTGGTCGAGGTTGGGTTCGGCACCGGACTCAACGCGCCGTACTACCGCGGGCGAGGTCGCCAAGGAATTCCCGACGGCTCCCCGCGACAGCTTCCTCATCGCCAACGCGGCCTATGTGAGCCGCCAGACCGGCGATCCCAGCATCGGCGCGTTCCTCATCGACACCGGAAGCTCGTCACCCGCCGCAGTCGCACGACACGTTCGCGCCAAGCTCGGTACCGCGGCCACAGTCACCGACATCCAGACATCACGACGGATCGTCGGCTCCAGCCTCACCGCCGTCGATCTCGCTGGACTCACCCGCGTCGAACTCGGCTTCGCGCTCGTGCTCGCGGCAGCCTCCACCGGCCTCGTGCTCTGGCTCGGCCTGGCCGAGCGTCGACGCACCTTCGCTATCGCGACCTCCCTCGGCGCGCGGGCGCGCCACCTCGGCGGCTTCGTCTGGAGCGAGGCCGGCTTCGTCCTCGTGGTGGGCTCGCTGCTCGGCGCGATCGGTGCCGTCGCGCTCTCCCAGATGCTCGTGAAGGTGCTCACCGGTGTCTTCGACCCACCGCCGGCAGCACTGAACGTGCCGTGGGCGTACCTCGGAACCGTCTTCGCCGTTGCCGTCGCCGCGACCGTCGTGGCGGGGTCGTCGGCGATTCGCGCGACACGCCGACCCGCATTGGAGTTGCTGCGCGATCTGTGACTGCCAACACATCCGCCGGTACCGGACACCAACCGAGATGAGCCTTTGTCTGACCCGTCCCATCGGGTCGACGCGCGAACTCACAGGGAACTCTCACCATCGACTGTTAGGTTCAGCGGTGGAGGGCCCGATCGCCGAGGAGACTGATGGAGACCGAGGTCCACCTATCGGGTGACGTGCGGATCCCCGTGTGGTTGGCGCCGTGATCGAGGCCCGGGGGCTCACCAAACGCTACGGGGCGACGGTCGCGGTCGATGGGCTGAGCTTCGGCGTGCAGCCTGGTCGTGTGACCGGGTTTCTCGGGCCGAACGGCGCCGGCAAGACGACCACGATGCGCCTCGTGCTCGGTCTGGATCATCCGAGCGCAGGCAGTGTGACGGTCGCGGGGAAGTCCTACGCGGATCACCGCTTCCCTCTCTATGAGGTCGGCGCCCTGCTCGACGCCAAAGCTGTACACGGCGGCCGACGAGCCCGGGAGCACCTGTGGTGTCTGGCGCAGTCGAATCGCATTCCGCGACGGCGTGTCGAGGAAGTGCTCGACGTCGTCGGTCTCACTGAAGTCGCTCGCCGACGGGTGGGCACCTTCTCGCTCGGCATGAGTCAGCGGCTCGGGATCGCGGCAGCATTGTTGGGTGATCCCGAGGTGCTCATGTTCGACGAGCCGGTGAACGGCCTCGACCCCGAAGGCATCGTGTGGATCCGCAACCTCTTTCGGTCGTTGGCCGATGAGGGCCGCACGGTCTTCGTGTCGAGCCATCTCATGACCGAGATGGCTCTCACCGCCGATCACCTGATCGTGATCGGCCGGGGGAAGTTGATCGCCGACGAATCGATCGCCGATCTCTTGTCGCGGGGCTCGGGGAGCGTGCGGGTCGGCTCACCCGAAGCCGCGCGTCTGGGTGCTCTGCTCGCTGAGGTCGGTGGGCGCGTCGACGCCGAAGCCGACCGTGTCATCGTGGTCCGTGAACTTGGCGCACCGGCGATCGGGGAGATCGCGGCGCGGCACGGGATCGTCCTGCACGAGCTCACCTCCGAGCAGGCGTCACTCGAGGAGACGTTCTTCGAGCTCACCGACGACAGCGTCGAGTTCCACGGCGATGCCGTCGCCGCAGCGGAGGCAGCCCGATGACCGCGCTTGATGCGCGGCGCGTCGGCGACGATCGGCTCCGGGCACCAGTGAGCGGCTCCGTACGCGCCGCGTTGGCGTCGGAAGCGACGAAGCTGCGATCCGTGCGATCGACGGTGTGGACGCTGGTGGTCGCGGTCGTGGCCACGGTCGGGATCGGCGCGCTCATCACCACCGCGCGCGTGAGTCGCTGGAGCGAGCTCTCGCCGCGCGAGCGGCTCACGCTGGACCCGACCACCATCAGCCTGCGCGGCGTCTTCCTCGCCCAACTCGCGCTCGGAGTACTGGGCGTGCTCGTGATCAGCTCCGAGTACACGACCGGGATGATCCGCACGACGTTCGCGGCTGTGCCCCGCCGACCACTGGTGCTCTTCGCCAAGGCGGTCACCTTCAGCGTCGTCGCGTTCGTCGTCGCGACGGCGGCATCATTCGCCGCATTTCTGATCGGCCAGAGCATCCTCGCGGCCAAGCATGCGAACGTGACGTTGTCTGATCCGGGGGTACTGCGGGCCGTCCTCGGCGCGGGCGGCTACCTGACCCTCGTGGGGTTGCTCGGGCTCGGACTCGGCACGCTGTTGCGGCGCACCGCGGGTGCGATCGCCACGCTGTTTGGCCTCGTGCTGGTGCTCCCCGCACTCACCGAAGCGCTCCCATCGCCGTGGAACACCGACGTCGGCAAGCTGCTACCCATCAACGCGGGCCGCGCGATGTTCGCAGTGAGACCCTCGACCGATCTGCTCTCGCCCGGTCAGGGACTTCTCGTGCTGCTCGTCACCGTCAGCGTCGTTATGGCCTTGGCCACCGTCGCGCTGATGCGCCGAGACGCCTGACGCAAGCTCAGGACTACAGCGCAACAGGCGCGGCGACCACCGGGCGTCGCGACAACAGTCGCTAAAGAAACTGCGCTGCTCCATGCAACCTCGACCGGGCAACGACCCTCGCTGTCCGCCAAGCCGACGGGATGCGCTGACGTGGTGGTCCCCAGCCCCAGACCGCCGTCGGCCTTCGGCTGGGAGAGGTGGTCCTCGTTGTCGCCAGGTGCTTCGCTGGGAGACACGTCCCGATTGACGCGCTTTGCTCCCGCCTTTAGCCTCGCCGAGGCACGAAGCACCTGATGTGAGAGGAAGAGCTATGGCGTACGGGATTGTGCATCACTTCCCGGGTGGCACGAAGGAGAACTACGAGGCCTCCATCGCCGCGGTGCATCCGAGCGACGGCAGTCTGCCCGATGGCCAGGTGTTCCACGCCGCTGGTCCATCCGCCGGTGGCTGGACAATCGTGGCGGTCCACGAGTCCAAGGAGAGCTGGGAGCAGTTCCACGACGGAGTCTTGATGCCTCGCATGCAGCAAGGCATCGAAGGTGGTTTTCCCACTCCTCCTGAAGAGATCGCCATCGACATCTACAAGGTCGTTCCGTAGCTGCAGCCGATGCAGACCGGAGCGGCGACGGCCGCTCTCACGGTGATCCGCCGTCTCTCGGAAGGTCGCGACGTCGCCGAGGTCGCGATGCGAACCATCGTCGACGAACATCATTCCTGCGGCTCGGTGATCGGTGAGGACGGTCTCGGCGTTGTCGGGACCGGCGAGGAATGCGGCCTTGGCCAGGACCTCGGCTTGCCAACCGCGTCCGCTGAGCACGGTGACGCCGGCGACGCCGGTGACTGCGGGAACGCCGGTGCGGGGGTCGAATGGGCCTGCCTGATCACTGCAGCCGTCGTCCTCACGATGACGCTTGTTCGTGTTTGGTCGCCGCGCCGCGCCGCCCGGTCCAGCGCCGAGGACTCGGGCGCTCCCAACTGACCCCACGGCTGGCGACCCCCGACAGCAGCCGCTGTTGGGAGAACCGAAGCCTCCGTGCGGCCGATGAGAGCTATTCGAAGAACTATCTAAGAAGATGGTTGGAGTTCGCTGAGCCAAGCCGCTGAGTCGGTATGTTCCGCCGATGCTCGCACTCACTTCGCTGGATGGGCTTCCCGCGCATGTGTTTCTCGTCCACATCCCGGTGGTCTTGATTCCGCTGGGGGCGCTCGGTGCCCTACTGATGCTGTGGCCCCGGATGCGTCAGATGATCGGCTGGTGGGTGTGCGGGATCCTCATAGTTGCCGGGATCGCGACCCAGCTCGCAATCGACTCAGGCCAAAGCCTGAAGGAGTACGTGCGAGAGAGCGCGCTCGTGCGCGATCACACCCGGATCGGTGAGAACATCCGGCCCTGGCTCCTCTTTCTCTTCCTGGCCCTGGTTGGCGTGATGATCATCGACCGCACGCTTCGGCGGCGACACGAGACAAGTTCGCAGCGCGATCCACTCCGACTCGTTGGGATCACGTTGAGCGCTTTGAGCATCGTGTTCGCGGGATTCTCCGTCTACTGGATCTATCGGATCGGCCATTCCGGGTCGAAGGCGGTCTGGCAGCCAACCCAAACTCGAATCGACAACGGTGTCCGTCTAGGCGGCGACCGCGAGCGTCACTGATCTGCGCTCGGGCTACCGCTCGATGGTTCCTCGGAGACGACGGAGCGCTCGTGCAGCGCGCGTTCGACTGCGGCGCGGACCGAGGGGTTGGTGGCTAGCAGCGTGTCGAAGTGGTGGCGTGACAGGTAGGCAACGGCTACCGCGGTGACCGCGACCACCGTCGCCGAACGGCGGGCGGTGTCGTCGAGCAACGCGATGTCGCCGAAGTGCTCGCCCGGACCGAGCCGCGCGAGCACCGCGTCGTCGTGGCGGACCTCCACCGCGCCCTCGAGCAGGACGACGATCTCGTCGCCGCGTTCACCCTCCTTCGAGAACACCATGCCCTTCGGTTCGTACGCGAGCGTGGCGGTGCGGGCGAGGTCGTGGACCTCCTTCGGTGAGAGCGCGGCGAACAGCCTCGATGCCGCCAGCTGCCGTTCGAACGTGGCCTGGTGCTTGCCCCTCACGCTCCATTCCCCTTCTCGAGCCGCAGCGCCAGGGACGGGCACGCGGTCACCGCCCGGCGGGCGTGGGCGAGTAGCGCCGGGGGGATGTCGCGCCCGTCGATGATCGGGTAGCCCCAGTCGTCGAGCCGTACCCACTCGGGGAAGAGCTCGGCGCAGATGCCGTGCCCGTCGCACCTGATCATGTCGGCTGCGAGTCGCTTGCTCATCGCCAGCTCCGATCTCGTGTCGCCGTGTCGGGCAGCGGCAGCACCGGAGGGTGGGCCGTCGCCCCGCACGGCCTCTTGCGTTCGTGCAGGACGTAGTCGTCCGCGAACACCGCGAGCGACGAGCGCACGAACCCGACGACTGCGTCGGGCATGTGGCACGCGCCGCGCCCGGCGACGTCGCCCAGCCAGCGTTCGACGGTGGCGACGGTTCCACGCGGCGCCCGTCCGTCGGCGAGGGCTTCGAGGGCGGACGCGATGGCGGCGAGTCCGTGCACGCAGGGTCCGCATTGGCCCGCGCTTTCCGACGCCAGGTAGCGCGCAACGCGTGCCGTCTCTACGACGCCGCAGCTCAGCATCGGGAGCGCGGCGACGACCCCACATCCGAGTGTCGCGCCGGCCTGGCGCAGCACCCCGTGTGCCAGAACCAGCCCCTCGGCGGCTTCGAGATCGAGCCAGGTGCCGAAGTAGCCGCCGACGAGCAGCGAGCCGAGCGGTTCGGTGGGTCCACCGGCCGACTCGATCACCCGGGTAAGCGGCGTACCGAGCGCAAACTCGTACACGCCGGGGCGAGCGACGGCACCCACCGTGGTGGTGAGGACGGACCCGGGCTCGTCGGTGGTGCCGACCGACCCGTACCACTCGGCTCCGAAACGCGCGACGAGCGCGAGGTTGGCGAGTGTCTCGACGTTCTGCACCAGGGTGGCCCGGCCGCGCACGCCCCGCTCGTACGGGCGTGGCGGCACCGAGATCGGCTTGGCATCGCCGCCGTTGAGGAACTTGACGACCGCGCTCTCTTCGCCTGCCACGTAGCGGCTCGGCACCACCGCGATCCGCCAGGCGCCGGGACGCGGCATCTCCCCGGCACGGGCGCGGAGGCCGACTTCGAGCGCGTCGCGGCCTGCGTCGTCGCCGCGGTCGACGACGAAGTGGATGTCCTCCGCGCCGACGGCCCGAGCCGCGACCGCGGCGCCGTCGATCACCAGGTGCGGCGCGTGTCGCAACAGTGCGCGGTCCTTGCGGCTCGCGGGCTCGCCCTCGGCCCCGTTTGCGACCACGACGGGATGGCGCCCGCCGTCGGCGACGGCCCGCAGCTTGCGGCCGGTCGGGAAGCCACCACCGCCACGGCCGCGCAGGCCGCTGCGCTCAACCATGGCGACGAACTCGGCGCGCTCGGCGCGCCGACGGAGCTCGGGGAGCGGACCGTAGCGCGCGACGTGGTCGTGGTGATCGCGCGGTGGTGCGGCGAGCAGGCGCGGCAGACCCGCTGACGCATCGGTGCTCATCAGCCGCCGCCGCCGTCGTCGCCAGGCTGGATTCGAGGGCTGCGACCGACGTGCACGTCAGCGGCCATCACGCCGCGTTGCTGATCGAGCTGCGTGAAGTCGATGTTCACCCGCCACGACGCCCCGCCTGGGCCTGGCATGTCGGCGATCACCTGCGCCGAGCCCAGACCGACCACGGCACCTCGATACGAGTTGGTGCCGTCGGACAGGGTGACCGTGCCCGAGCTCATCGCGACGCCGCCGTCGGAGAGAGGCGTGCCGGTGAGCTCGACGTCGACGCTGCCGGTCGCACCGTTCGACAAAGTGCCGGTGAGACTCAGCACCACTTGCCCCTTCGCGTCGGCCGCACCCTCGTGCAGCGTGCCCTGAGCGGTGGCATCGAACCCGGCCGCCGGGAACGTGCCGGCCGACGCCGGCGTGGAGTTGCCTCCGGACCCCGACGCGGTGGCCCCGGCCGTGCCCGACCCCGTGGTGCCCGACACCGCGGCGAGGACGCTGTCAGGCGTCCCGGCCTTGCGGGCCCACCCATCCGCAAGCGGACCCGAGACCAACCAGATGACGAGCAGCACTGGGGCGACCGTCACCGCGGCGAAACCGAGCGCGCGCCCGCCCGGGCGCGACGCAAGGCCGGCACCGACGCGCAGTCCGGCGGCGACCAGCACCGCGACGACGCATACGGCCGTGAACGCCAGTACCAGTCCCGTCCTCGTGTCCGAGCCGGTACCGAGACCGTGCAACACCGCGACCGGCCAGCACGCGTATGCAAGCCAGTGCACCAATCGCCAAGTCGCGAAGCCGATCCGGTGACGCACCAGGCTGGTCACCACGAGCGCGATCAGCAGGTCGAAGGCGACAGCGCCGAGGCCAAGCCAGAACGGCCGGTACGCAGACACGAAGGGAATCACCACGTCGATCCAGCGGATCGGCGCGAACGAGTCGACGACGACCGTCACCACGTGGATGGCCAGGAACACGAGTACCAGCAGCGAGACATTGCGGTGCACGAACTCGACAACGAAGCGCGGCCAGACAGGACTGCTCCAACGGAACGATGTCAGGATCCCGAGTAGCACGCTCGCGGTGAGAAACCCGAGGGTGACGACACCCGTCAGCACGCGCGACATACCACGTCACCGTGCCACCGGAAAGCGCGAGCACCGGATTCACAAGCGCCCTGACGCGGCTACGACCCGCCCGAGCGCGTGTGGCGCTGCGGCGGATACGTGACGGGGGGCGCGGTCTGCACCGGCTGCGTGGGTTGAACAGGCGACGCCGACGTCGAACCGCCATCGGTCACGGCAGGCGACGTCGCCGGAGGTGCGGTCGCCACCGGTGTGTTCACCGACGGGGCACTGCTTCCGGAGGACGAAGACGCCCGCTCGGCGAAGAACAACGAGAACGCAGCGACGAGCGCAACCCCGGAGCCGGCAACCCAGCGCGTCGTCGACGAGATTCGGCGCATGCCGTTGTCGCGGTCCGCGGGTCGTTGTGGTGCCACGCGCCCCCGTTCAATCGTTCAATACCGGCGGGAGGAGCAGCCGGCGATCCAACAGTACGAGCGGCGGGTTAACGCCCAGCAAGAACAGCGCGAGAACTTTGAGTGCGAGTGGACACGCACAGCGCTGCAAGCGAACAGACGCGCCGGCCGTGTGGTTCGGAATTCTGCGGATCAACACCCCGGTGTCACCTCGCCGACACCTGTCGGTCACTTCTCCTGGAAAGGCTCCCAGGGTCACCCGACTCTCGGAGGGAAATGATGAGGAGACTCAGGATCTGGCGACGGCTCGTCGCTGTCGGAGCATGTGCAGCAGCTGCGGTCACGCTCGCGTCGGTCCCGGCCGGGGCCGACGGCCGGCGCGCCGGCGACGGGAGGGAAGGACGCGAGGGCGGACGCTCGTCCACGCTCGCGGTCTACGGCGACTCGCCGTACGGCACGTCGAACGCCGACACCGCCCAGTTCGATGCCACCCCGGCGTTCATCGACACCATCAACGCCGACCCCGACGTCAGCCGCGTGCTGCACGTGGGCGACATCCACTCGGGCAAGCAGTTCTGCACCGAGGCCTATGACCAGTCGATCTTCGACGCCTGGACCCGCTTCGACGACCCGCTCGTCTACACGCCCGGCGACAACGAGTGGACCGACTGCCACAAAGCCGCCGAAGGCGGCGGCGACCCCGCCGACTACGCCCTGGGCGACCCGGCGGCGAACCTCGACCTTGTGCGGTCGATCTTCTTCGCGCACCCGGGCCTGACGCTCGGTGCACACCCGCAACTGGTCCTGTCGCAGAAGTTCGCCTACAACCGGCGCTACCCGACCGACGCCCAGTATGGAGAGAACGCGCTCTGGGTCCAGTCGGGCAGCCTGTTCGTGACGATCAACCTGCCTGGGGGCTCCAACAACGACCAAGACATCTGGTTCGGCGCCGCCGCCGAAACCCCGGCCCAGACGCAGGAGCGCACCGAGCGCACCGGCGCCGACCTGCGCTGGCTCGACACCGCCTTCACCCTGGCGAAGTTTCTGCACGTCAAGGGAGTGGTGATCGGCGCCCAGGCCGACATGTGGGACCCGGAGAAGGGCGCTGCCCACCAGAGCGGCTACGAGCCCTTCGTGCAGGCGATCGCCGACCACACCACCGACTTCGGGCGTCCGGTCCTGATGTTCAACGGTGACTCGCACGTGTACCGCTCCGACAACCCGCTCGTCGCGGGCGCGCCGTGCGAGACCGAAGGCGGCGCGTGCGCACTCGACGACTACACCATCCACCCCAACGGCTACAACGTCCCAAACTTCCACCGAGTCGTCGTGCACGGCAGCACAGCACCGATGGAATGGCTCAAGCTCACCGTCGACCCATCGACCAACGCGCCCAACGGCCCGACGAGCATCGGTCCCTTCAGCTGGACCCGCCAGACCCAAGTGCTGCCGTAGCTGAAACCATCTACCGACGGCCCCTCGCTCGGCGCGCCGACCTGGCGAGGGGTCTGTCGCGCACGCGAGAGGAGCACGGCGCGCGCGCGGGCTCCTCGTCTGAAGGGCGAGCACGCGCACACGGTGCGCGCGCTCGCTTCGGTCAACCGAACGGGCGGGCGCAACGCATGAGATGCACCTCTACGGTGACGCGGTCCGAAGTTCGCGCCTGGGGACGCGCTCGCAGCAGGCGGTAGTGGCTCAGTTTGCGATCGAAGCGAATGCCCAGTCCTTGTCGTCGTGGCCCTGGATCTCCGTGATCAGTCCATCCGTGACGACGTAGACCTGGTAGAAGCTGCCCGGGTCGCGCGGGGTGGTGTTCGGGTCGGGCCATTCGAGCTCGAGCAAACACGCGACGCCACGCGGGCAGCCAACGACAGGTGCTCCTCATCCGTCGAAGCTGCCGTTATCCGGCACCTTGCCAGTGAGCGACGTTTTGCACTTGTCATCGATGAACTTCGTGAAGCGCTTCCGCGCCGCGACGATCGGGGGAGCGCTCGGACCGCCGCCGTAGGGCGGATCGGCGAGGCTCTTCACGAGAGTGTCGGCGTCGGGTTTGATGCGTTGCGTGTCCTTGTCGGGACTGTTCACATTGTCGACGGTGTGCACGAGATCGTCGAAGAGGTTCTGTGCCTCGGACGCGTCCTTGCCGTTGATCGAGTCTTGCAAGGCCTTTGCCTTGTCGCAGAACGTCGGCTCGTCGCTGCCGAATGAGGAGCCTTCTTTTCCGCAGGACGACACGACCAGAGCGATACCAGTGATCACCAGCGCCGCGACCGCGGTTCTCCGGACCCGCCCAACGCCTACGCTCACACCCGACCCATCGATGATCCGACCGGTGACCGCTGGATCGTACGTTCATGACGCAGTAGGGTCAATCGTAGGGTGACCGGAGGGGGCGGGCGGTGCAGAGGAGTCCTTCGAATCGTTCCTTCGTGACGTACGTAATCGTCGCGTGGGTGATCGGGGCCACGATCGTGAGCAGCGGTGGCTCGGCGGTCGCGGCAGCGACGAAGCCGAAGCCTCCCAGCGCTTCGAAGGGTGACGACGGCACGTACGCGTGCAGCCTGCTCACCAGGGCTGAGATCGCCTCGGCCATCGGTCGAGCGGCTGCCAAGCCGATGAGGTCCGGCGGAGGGCCACCCGTCGGTCCGAACCCGGCGACGAGCAAATGCGCCATGTACGTGAAGGGCACGGCGCGAAGCACGATCGTGAGTTGGACCGTCGATCGCTTCAAGACTCCAGCCGCGGCGGCAGCCGACGCGGCTGCGTCGAATGTGTTCCCGGCCAACGCAACGCCGGTGGCAGGCGTCGGCACGCGGGCAGTTGCCGACGCCACGCCCGGTAGCGAGGTCGGCACGATCCTCGCGGGCTCCTCGTTGATCACAATCGGGTACCAGGACGGCAACCAGACACTGGAAGAAGTGGGCAACGACGCGAAGGCGGGAGTGGAGAACCCGCAGCACCTCGCCGTCTACGAGGCGCTGGTCCGCGCGATCGGCAAACACCTCTGAGGGTTGCCGCAGACCGTCGTCACGGGCTTGCAGGGTGCTGAAAAATCGGCTCTTTGAGGGGCTGATCCTCTCGAGAGCGTCGAGGGCGTCGCGCACCACCTGGGCGTTGCTCGGATTTGGTTCTTGGAGCGCCTTCGTCTTGCCGATCTTGACCGTCTTCCCTGGCTGCCCCCTGGGAGGCTCGGGACCTCTTCCTGTTGGGGGAGGTCTTCACCAGCACCGAGCCGCCGACGGAGCCTGGCAAGGTGAAGGTCGTGGAGCGTTGGTGCCCTGCCCGCCCTGGCTGGCGTCCTTCCCACGTATGGGATCGACGACCGTCGTCAGTTGGAGCGACGGCTCGAGCTTCGCGAACGCCGTCGTGACGTCGGCCTTCGTGATAAGCACGCACGCGTCGGCAATTTTCTTCGACGCCGCGGCGGCTGGACCGGCCAACTGCGCGCCTGCGAACCCAGGACGGCGATCAAGAACCGTGATCATGGAGAACCTTCGCATCAGACTCCTCGGCGCGGGTTCGGTCGGTCATCCAGGTCAAGCGCGCGAAACGTGCTTCAGAAGCCGTTGCCGACGTGGATCTGCAGATAACAGGTCGTGACCTGGCCCGGGCCGCTGCCACACTGGTTGGTGGTCAAGGCGTGTCCTGCGCCGTCGGAGAGCTTCGCCCATGCAACAATCGCCGACTTGGCCCACGCCTTGAGATCCGGTTTGGGTCCGATGCCGTAGGACGGATCGAAGATGGGCTGGCCGTGTAAGAGCGACACCCCCGCGGCCGAGTTGCACGAGGGCGTGATCGCAGGAGAAGAAGGTCTCCGGGACGCCGGGGATCGCGTCGAATACCCCGGCGACACTCTTCCGGGCCTGCCACATCGCGGGGGGCGTCTCGTTGTTCTGGCCGGTTGCGCCCAGATAGGTGTACTGGATGGCGATGGGACTCGGAGTTCCGCGCTTCGCGGAAGACTGGAATTCGATGACGGTCGGAAACTGCGGGTCGGGTTGGTACGGAGGGCTCGGCGTCAACGCGGCCTGCGTAGACCGCCATCGACCGACGAGGAAGTACTGCGCGCCCTGAAAGGTGAGTGGCTGCCATCCGTGGAGATTGTCGGGCTCGATCCGGTGGGCCTCGATGCCCTGTAGTTGCAGCATCGTGGCCATGTATTCCGCGAACCCCTGGCAGGTGGCGACGTGCCCGCTCAAGAGTCCCGGGAGGTCGTGGCAAGTGTCAGGAGGAGCGAAATCCTGCTCTGGCTTCCATCCGGATTGCCAGAACGAAAGCCGCGCGCCTTGATCGCTCATCTTGCCCGTCAGCGGATCGAAGTCGACGCGCCGGACGGTGTGGTGGTCGGCGAACACCTTCCTTCAGATCCTCTTGACGACTTCGGACTCGATGCCGGTTCCGGTGGCGGCCTTGGTCGCCGGGTAGAGAAGGCTGATGAACGACGACGACGCCGTGCCGGGCACGGGTCGTCCGAACGTGACGAACACCGGATGGGAGCTGGTCCCCAGCTCGATCGGGCTCGGATCTGTGGTGTCGACGATGTACCACTTGATGAAGAGCTTGTCGGCCAGTCGCACCTGGCTCGGTAACGCCTCGTTCGAGGTCAGGTCGTTGACCGTCAGGACCTTCTCGTCTCCGAACAGATGGATGCCGGCTCGCTTGAACAGGAGCCTGCCGCCGAGCCTTCCTGCCACCTGAGGCAGTTGCACCTCACCGAACAGCGTTCCATTGACGATCTTGGTGGTGTCGCCGGGATTGCGCCGGAACTGAACCGAAGCGATGTTCAGCTTGGTCCCCGAGCGACGGAGACGGGCCAGTTGAGCTGGGTCTTCGAGGGGGTCGAGCACGCGATCCACTCACTCCCCGGCGCCGGGCTGCAATCCGACGGCAGCTTCGGTTGGTAGCTCTTCAGCAGGACATCCTCTCCACCCTCGCTCTTGTCCTGGTCCCAAATGGCCGGCGTGCTGCCATTGCCCCACGCAAGCGCCCAGACCCGCATCGAGCACTTCTTCGCCCCCTTCGTGGGAACCGAACGGTCGACCGAGCGCGCGGATGCAAGCACCGCGTGTTGCTCGGGCACCCCGGACGCCGCCGCGCGGGCCGCGCCCGAACCGGAGGTGGGGCACGTGTCGGTGTCGGCGGAAATCGTCACCGCCTCGTCGACCACGACATGCTCGGACCCGCCGAACGCGTCGGTCTCGGTGTAGTCGAGGGGGAACGAGAGCTCCTTGGGCATGCGCGTGAGCTCGTCGAGATCGAGGTTCTCGAGGGCAGCCGTCTTGGCAATGATGCTCGAGTCCTCCCCGCTCACGTGGTTGAGCGACGAAGGGTGATGGAAGAGGTACGCGTCGGGGCCGTCGATGCTGTCGAGCGTGCAGAGGCCGGAATGGGTGAGCGGAGGCTGACCGTTCCCGGAGTTCGCGCCGGTTTGAATCGGTAGCGCGGCGTTGATGCTCACAGTTCGCGTCGTGCCGGTGGCGTTGACGCTCTGGACGCCGATGAGGTCGGGCGGTGAACCGGCCGCCGCGTAGCTACACGCATCGTCGGGGTCACCGAGTGCCGGTTTCCCGGTGCTCGTCGCGCTGCCAGACGCGGTGAGCTGCTGGGGCTCCTGAACGATCTTCGGAGGCGCGTCGCCCGACAGCGTGATCGTCGCGTGCCGGCTCTCGTCCCACTGGAACTTCAGTTGGTAGGTGATCCCATCACCGGAGTAGTCGGAGGTGATGCTCCCGGCGTCACGCATCGTGATCGGGTAGGACGTCTCGGCCGACCGGACCGAGCGAGTCTCGGCGAACGACGGAGACGACACGCTCACCAGGGCGCCGACCATGAGACCTGCGGCGAGCAGCGCCCTACCCATAGACACACCCGCCCCACGAGCTGCCACGTCGCCGGACTCCCGTCCCCGTCGACGTCAATGTCATCCGCGGTCGCCAACGCCGGCTTCCTCAGCGTCGCTCTGGTGCGATACCGCGAATGAACCGCCCCGACTTTCATAGAGACTCGGTGGTTTGAGTCAGGGCCAGGTCGGCGGTGACGGTGTGACGGTAGTAGTCGGCTTCGAATGCGGCTGGGGTGGTGTAGCTGGGTCCGTCGGTGATCTCGCCGTGGAGGCGGCGGTGGTTGAACCAGTCGATGTAGGTCATGGTCGCGAACTCGACGTCTTCGATGCCTGCCCAGGGTCCCTGTCGATAGATGAGCTCCCACTTGTAGAGCCCGTTGAAGCTCTCGGCGAGCGCGTTGTCGTAGCTGTCGCCCTTGGAGCCGACCGACGCGACGATCTCGTTGGCGGCGAGGCGATCCGAGTAGCGGATCGAGAGGTATTGCACGCCACGGTCGCTGTGATGCACGAGACCAGAGACATCTGCGCCGACACGTTGACGGTTCCAGATCGCCATCTCCAACGCGTCGATGGCGAGGTCGGACCGCAACGACTTCGAGGCCTGCCAGCCGACGACCATCCGCGAGAACACGTCGACGACGAACGCGAGATACACCCACCCGGAGTGAGTCTTGACGTACGTGATGTCCGCGACCCACAGCCGATTCGGTGCCGACGCGGCGAACTCGCGGTCGACGAGATCCGCCGGACGCTCGAGCGTCTCGTCGCTTTCGGTGGTGCGCACCCACGTCCGACCACGCCGACATCCCTGCAGACCGAGCTCACGCATCAACCGTTCGACGGTGCAGCGCGCCACCGCGATGCCGTCCTTGTTCAGCTGATCCCAGACCTTGTCGGCCCCATACACCGACAAGTTCGCTTCGAAGACCCGGGTGATCTCGGGCTTCAGTTCCTCATCACGGACCGCCCACGCCGACGGCGGCCGTGACTTCGCCGCGTAAAAAGGTCTGGGGAGCGAACTGCAACGTCGTGCAGATCGGCTCGACTCCCCACACCAGCCCGTCGACCGTGCGACGGTCTCGGTTGCTGTCGACGAACGCGATCACCTCTTGGACTGGCGGTCGAGCTCCGCCCCGAAGAAAGCCGACGCCGCCTTCAAGATCTCGTTCGCGCGACGCAACTCAGCATTCTCACGCTTCAGGCGCTTGTTCTCCTCGAGCTGATCGCTCGTCGGGCCCGCACGCACCCCGCCATCGACCTCCGCTTGGCGGACCCACCGTCGCACCGACTCGCGCGTCGGTCCCAACTTGTCAGCGACCGAACAGATCGCCTCCCACTGCGACCCGTACTCGGCCTGATGATCCAACACCATCCGCACCGCCCGGTCCCGCAACTCCCTCGGATACTTCCCATGACGTGGCATCGCTCCATCCTTCACTCACAAGACGGAGCCTCCATGGATCCCGGGGCGGTTCAGAACGTTCGGTGCGCGTGTTCGGGGCGGTCAGGGTGGGTCGCGCGTCGCAAGATTGGCGGGCTGGCTGTGGTGTTCTGGCGCGGGCTCGTCGGGGACCGATTCCTTGAACGGGCGACAGCGGTAGTGCTTCTTCCGGTCCCCGAGCTCGATTCACGTGTGGCCGGTGGGTGTGGGTGCGTCGGTGGTCGCGAGGAGGTCGTCGAGCGCGGCGAGGAGCGTGGGTGCGACCTTTTCGAAGGCGAGAGTGGCGCCTCGCGTGTGGGCGGCTTGGTATGCGTCTGGCCCGAGCCGTTCAGCGACTCGGGCGGCCGTGCGGTCGACTTGGGGAAGGGTGCGGGAGGGCGTGACAACGTGCGCTTGGACGACGCCGGCGCAGGTCGCGGCAAGGGTGTCGTCGCGGAGGCTGGCGAGGATCGCGACGGCACGTTCAACGGCTGACCCGAGGTTGATTCGGCTACCGCGGTCGTGACATATCGCGATGGCGTCCCGCAGTTGGGAAAGGGCCCCGAATCGGTCGCCGGCTCGAGCGCGCAGTTGGGCGGCACCGAGGAGCGCGAGGCCGGTGTTTGTTCCGCCGGCACGGGCGAGGGCGATGCTCTCGTCGAACGCGGCGAGCGCACGGTCGGGGTCTTCGGAGAACCAGGCTCGGCCTTCAGTACTGAGCGCAATACTGATCTTCGAGGGCTTGCCCGTTGTGCGGGCGATCTTCACGTATGCATCGGCTTCTTTTCGGGCTCCGTCGAGATCGCCGACGCTGAGGCAGAACTGCGACCCGAGGTCGTGCAGCGGACAGTGGTCGGTTGATGGGGCATCGGCCGCGTCAAGCGCGCGGTGACCCTCAGCCACGAGTTCGAGTGCTTCGGCGGGGCCTCGCTGGCGGTAGCGCACCGAGCTGAGCACCTGGTAGCTGATCGCGATGAAACGCGAAGCCCCGGGCCCGGCGGGGGTGTCGAGGGCTTCGCGGGCGAGGCGTTCGGCGTCCTCGAGGTCGTCGTGGAGCATGTGTGAGAACGCGGCCGCCGCGATGACGCCACTGCGCCCGGCAATCGAGGAAGACCGCGCTCGTGCTTTCAGCGCGTCGGCCCACGGTTGAGTGGACCAGGTGGTGGTAAAGCTCTCGTGGATGGTCAGGGCGATGATGATACGGAGCGCGAGGTCGGCGTCGGCCTGAGCGGTCGCGTCACTGCCCCACCGCAGCACGGCGCGGATGTTGTCGAGTTCGGCCTCGACTCGCCGCTCCCAGGCGACCTCGTCGGCGCTTCCCAGTTCGGGGCCGGCGAGTTCGCAGAAGGCGGCGTAGTGCTCGGCGTACCGGCGCCGCCAGTGGTCGGTCTCCCCGGCCGTGTCGAGTTGCTCGCGCGCGAAGGCCCGGAAGGTCTCGAGCAGCCGGTAGCGCGTCGTGGCCTCATCGGCGAACTCGGCGAGGACCATCGATTTCTCGACCAAGCTGCCCAGACACTGCAGCACGTCCCAACCCTCGACCGCATCGTCGGTCACGACCGCCTCGGCGGCGGCGGCGTCGAAGCTGCCGACGAACACACCGAGACGCTCGAACACCGTGCGTTCCCGCGCGGCGAGCAGCGAGTACGACCACTCGACCGCGGCGCGCAGCGTCTGGTGACGCTCCACCCGGCTTCGCTTTCCGCCTGTGAGCAGCCGAAACCGGTCGTCGAGGCGGGCCGCGATTTCCGCCGGGCTCATCGCCGTGATCCGCGCCGCCGCGAGCTCGATCGCTAACGGCATGCCGTCGAGACGCCGGCAGATCTCCGCCACCGCCGCGAGATTCGCGGGTCCCAGCGTGAACCCTGCCCGCGCCGCCATTGCCCGGTGGACGAAGAGCTGGATCGCTTCGGATGCGGTGATGGCGTCGGCGTCGGCCGACACGTCGGGTACTGACAGCGACGACAACGCCACCAGCTGCTCACCCGCCACCCCCAGGCCCTCCCGGCTGGTCGCCAGCACCCGTACCTTCGGGCAGCGCTGGAGCAGCTTCGATGCGAGCAACGCCGCGTCGACGAGCAAGTGCTCGCAATTGTCGAGCACGACGAGCACCTCTCGCTCGCGCAAGTACTCCCCGATGCTGTCGGCCATCGACATGCCCTCGCGTTGGTGTGCCCCCACCGCGTCGGCGACTGCATGGAACATGAGCACCTCGTCGCTGGCGGTCCCCAGCTCGCAGAACCACACGCCATCCGGGAACCGGGGCAGCAACTCGGCCGCCACCTGCAACGACAACCGGGTCTTGCCGACACCGCCCACGCCGGTCAGCGTCACCAGGGACAACCGACAGACCAGCTCCGTCACCGAGGCGATCTCCGCCTCGCGCCCGACGAACGTCGTCACCTGACGCGGCAGGTTGTTGCGTGGGAATACGTCCAACGTGCGGAGCGGCGGGAACTCCCGCCCCAGATCGGGATGGGTTACCTGGAACAACCTGTCCGGCTGAGCCAGATCGCGTAGTTGGTGCTCTCCCAGGTCGATGAACCCGTACTTCTCGGGGAGGGCGTCGTGGAGCAGCTCTTCCGTCGTGGCTGACACGACGATCTGGCCGCCGTGCGCCACCGACATCAGCCGCTCGGCGCGATTCACCGCGCCGCCGCTGTAGTCGCCGTCACGAACCTCGGCCTCGCCGGAATGGATCCCCATCCGGACGCGCACGGTCTGCGCGACGTTCCACTCGTCCGCGAGGAGTCGCCGCTGTGCGGCAACCGCAGCCGTGACCGCATCGTGAGCGGTCGCGAACACGGCGTGGAACCCGTCGCCCGCATTCTTCACGATGAAGCCATCGTGTGACTCGACCGCATCGCGCAGCAGCTCGTCGTGACGCACCATCGCGTGGCTCATCACGTCGGGACTCTCGTCCCACAGGCGCGTCGAAGCCTCTACGTCGGTGAAGAGGAACGACACGGTCCCGGACGGCAGGTGTGCGGTGTCTGGGATCTTCGTCGGCGATCCCGCCCACACGACGTCGGGGTGTTGGCGCACGATGTCGTCGTTGAGTGCCTGCAGTCCGGGTGACGGGACCACTCCGACTTCGTCGGCCACGAACCGACGAAACGCGTCATAGGCGCGCAGTGACTCGACCGGCCGGCCGGCGCGGACGAGCGCCAGTATCATCAGCGCCCGCAGCCGCTCGCGAAACGGCTCCACCGCGATCTGGGCCTCGAGTTCGCCGATGACGTCCTCCGGGCGACTCAACTCCAAGAGCGCGGCGGCCCGTTCCTCAATCGCACGGGCGTGCAGCTCCACCAGGCGCGCTACCTCCGCCGTGGCGAACTCCTCGCTCGCGAACTCCGCGTACGGCGAGCCTCGCCACAGCCCGAGTGCCTCGTCGAACACGCCGAGCGCGACCTCCGGCCGGCGAGGCGACCCGAGCCCGACTCGCACTAGCTCCTCGAACTGCAACGCGTCGACCTCACCGCTCGCCACGCACAGCCGATACCCCGGAGGGCGGGTCTCGAGGCGCCCGTCACCGAGCGTCGCGCGCAACCGCGACAGCAAGGTCTGGAGCCCGTGCATCGCAGTCCGCGGCGGCTCGTCACCCCACAGAACGTCGACGAGACGATCATTCGAGACCACCTCGTTGGCGTGGACCACCAACACCGCGAGCAAACGGCGCTGCAGCGGGCTTCCCAGCCGCACCTGCTCGCCGTCGCGCACGACCCCCAGAGAGCCCAGCACACACAGCGGCGCCGCCACCCGGTCCTTCACCAGCCCTCCAACCCACCCACATTCAGGACGTAGCTGCGCTCGAGGCGTGATCACGCTGTGATCAAGCTGTGAGACCTTCCCCTGACACTGTGGTCAAGGAAACCATCCTCCCACACCACCCAAAGAGAACGAACGGAAGACGGTTTTGCTGTGTGCCGGAAGCTCGTTGCCATGGTCGTGGTCGCGTTGTCGGGGTCGGGGATTCTGGTCGCGACGTCAGCGACGCGCGGTACGGCTGCGGCCGGCGGGTGTGCGGGCACGGCCTACGTGACCAACGAGCAAGGTGGCACGGTGTCGGCGATCACGACCGCGACGGGTGTGGTGTCGGCCCCCATCACCGTCGGCACGGGTCCGGCCAGGGTGGCGATCACCCCTGACGGCAAGCACGCCTACGTAACCGACTTCGGCGGCGGCGCGGGTGACACGGTGTCGGTGATCAGGACGGCGACGGGTGCGGTGTCGGCCCCCATCACCGTCGGCAAGTCTCCGGTCGGGGTGGCAATCACCCCTGACGGCAAGCACGCCTACGTGGCCAACGGCGGCGATGGCACGGTGTCGGTGATCACGACGGCGACGGGTGTGGTGTCGGCCCCCATCACGGTCGGCAAGGTCGGGACGGGAGGGGTGGCGATCACTCCTGACGGCAAGCACGCCTACGTGACCAACTTCGGGGATGGCACGGTCTTGGTGATCACGACGGCGACGGGTGTGGTGTCGGCCCCCATCACCGTCGGCAAGGTTGGGACGGCCGACGTGGCGATCACTCCTGACGGCAAGCACGCCTACGTGATCAACAACTTGGGCGGCACGGTGTCGGTGATCACCACGGCGACGGGTGCGGTGTCGGCCCCCATCACCGTCGGCAAGCAACCGGCCGGGCTGGCCATTACTCCTGACGGCAAGCACGCCTACGTGACCAACAACGGCGACGGCACGGTGTCGGTGATCACCACGGCGACGGGTGCGGTGTCGGCCCCCATCACCGTCGGCAATAAGCCGGACGTGGTGGCGTTCACCCCTGACGGCAAGCACGCCTACGTGACCAACTTCGGCGATGGCACGGTGTCGGTGATCACGACGGCGACGGGTGCGGTGTCGGCCCCCATCACCGTCGGCAAGGGTGCGGCCGGGGTGGCGATCTGCCCGGCGCGGATCGCCCACCGACGCCGATCGTGACCGTGCCCGCGGCAGTACCGACGCCCACGCTCGCGGCCCGGCAAGCACAGCGCCCAGATAGCACCGAATGCCCTGCAGGGGCGCGTGACGCCACAGTCAACGACGCACAGATCCGCGCAAGCTTTAGTGTCAGCTCGGCGTGCGCGAGAGGTGCCTTTCGGGGCGGGCCGCGGTGCGGTTACGGACGGCACCGATCCGGCGCTCTGTCGTCAGACTGCACCGCACCGGAGGAGAAGCCGCGAGCGCGCCAGAGCCATTCGTTCGGTGTTCAGCGCCGCAGGCTCAATCAGCCCTTGTGAGCTGGGCGTCCATAACGCTGGCGTGCGGCCTCGCCTGAGGTTCCCACCATTGCGCCGATCGCCGCTCGAAGTAACCAGTTGGTTAGTCCTCAATCAGTCCTCAGCAGGTCGCGAAAACGCACGAATCGACGACAATCAATGACAAGCAAAAGTGCTGGTCAGGCGGATTTTCCGGTGTCGGCGCAGGCTGCGAAAACGCCTCCGAAAGTTCTACCTCTACTACGACATCTGATCGGCGGGTGTGCTGACCAGCGGCGACGCCGGTTGGCGGGTCGTTCGTTCCGTGTGTGTTCCGTCCGAGCGCAGTAGCGGCGCGGCGATGAGCCCGCTACCGAAGCGCGAGGTGGAGGTAGCCGTCGGCGTCGATTGCGGTCAGGACGGCAATCAGTGAGACACCGTCGCTGACGAGCGCGACGTGGTCGCCGACTTGGAGGTCTTCGTCGCCATCGAGGGCGAGCTTGTGGACGACGGTACGACCATCGACGATGGTGTCGAGCTCGACGGGGATCTCGGTCTTCAAGACGAGTGCGGCCATCACGCACCTCCAAGTTCCAGGCTACCCGCACTACCGGGAGGTCGATCGAACGCCACCGGCGAGTCGAACACTTCGAGGACGTGCTCGAAGCCGGGCCGGAGGAGATCGCGGAGTCGGCGCCGTTCGGCCCGGTCCGCGGCGGCGTAGACATCGGGCAGCACATCGACCGTCGTCGACACGACGAGATCGAAGTGATGGGCTGACATGGCAAGGGGCCGACCCTCGACGGCGACGTCGGTTGCCCAGATCGGCACGTCCGCCGCCCGGGCCCGGCCGACGCTCGTCGTCCGGTAGTACCGCTGGAACGGGGCGGCTCGGAAGTCGACCGGGTCGTGTCCGACCTCCAGCAGGTACACCGACAGAGTCAGCACTCCAGCGCCGGGGAGGCCCAACTCGTCGAGAACGCTCGCGTAGCTGAGGTAGTGACCGAGCGAAGCCTTGATCGTCTGATCCACGTTGGCGTCGGTCCCGAGGCGCAACAGGAGCTGGGCGTCGTCTGCCAAGCGGACGTCGGCTCGGAGGGACACGGCGTAGCTCACGGCACCCATCCTGTCGGAGAAGTCGGGCACGACGAGCGATGACCTTGGGTCACCTCGCGACACCAACCGCCCGGTCGGTGCCGAACAGCCGATCCATCGCCTCACGAGCGCGGACATCGGAAGACGGGAAGAGATGGGCGTAGACGCGGAGCGTGAAGCCGGGATCCGAGTGGCCGAGGTAGTCGGCGACAGCTCGCACGGACTCGCCCGCGTCGATGAGCACCGACGCGTAGAAGTGGCGAAGAGCATGCATGCCGTTGGACCGGCTCGGCTCGACGCCGGCCGCTTCGAGGGCGGGCTTCCACACGTAGCCGTTGAAGTGATTGCGGTTGATCGGATTCCGCTCGCGGCTCGTGAACGCGAGGTCAGTGCCGTTGGCAGGATGGCTGTTGAGATGCTGGGCCAACTCCGCGGCGACCGTGTCGGGAAGCGGCACGGTGCGGGTCTTGCCGCCCTTCGGTCGATCGATGACGACCTTGGACCGCACGATCTTCACCTGCTGCTCGACGTGGACCCGTCGGCGCAGGAAGTCGACGTCGCACACCCGCAACCCGAACGCCTCGCCCTGTCGGAGCCCGCATCCGGCGGCGACGACCCCAAGGCCCCGATACAGGATCGGCAGCGCGCCGATGACCGTCTCGACCCGCTCGAGCGGCCACGGCTCGATCGTGCTGACCGGCCGCTTCGGGAGCCTCACCGATCCCGCCCGGCACGGGTTGGTCGCGATGAGCCCATCGTCGACGGCGGCGCTGAACACGGCGGAGACGTTCGTGAAGATCGTCCGCACGTAACTGGGGGCGAGATCCTGCTGGAGGTGACGGAGCCACGCCTGGATTACCGACGGCTTGATGCTGCGCAGCTCGCGTTGGCCGAAGTGGCCGGATGCGTGGAGCCGAAGGCGCAGCTCGGTGGCTTCTCTCGACGACTCGCCGAAGGTCTGGGCGGCGAGCCAGCGCTCAGCGAACACGGCGAAGGTGACCTTCCCTGCGGCGGGGTCGACGTAGGCGCCGCGGAGCACGTCGGCCGTGATCGTGGCCAAGAACCGCTCAGCGTCCTGCTGGCGATCGAACATGCGCGTGCGTTCACGGCCGTCGGGATCGTGGTAGCGGGCTTGCCAGCGACGGCCCTTGCCGTGGCGGCCGGTGCGGACGCGCTGCCCGTCAACAGTTTTCTCCCAGAGGTCTTGGACGTGTGCCACGCGGGATTCCCCTTCGTGACGGCAGCGCACCGCCACGACGACGGTCTGCGCTGCGATCGAGGGGCTTCCCGAGATGTCGCGGCGGGCTGGGGAAGCGATCGGCCTCGCCGCTGGAAATCGTACTCATCAGGTCGTCCGCGCGCGCGACGATCACTGCCGCACGTGAACTCGTGCTCCCTGAAGCCATTCGTCGATCTCGTCGGGGTCGAAGCGCAGCAGGTGCCCCCACTTCAGGAACGGGATGCGTCGCTCGGCGACGAGACGGCGGACGTGGCGCTCATTGACGCCCAAGCGTTCGGCTACGGCGGGCAGATCGATAAGCGCCGTGTGCGGGCGGGCGGTGTCGCTGATGGGTTTGGGCATCGTCGCGCCTCCATGGTCGGCGAGTACCCCAGTAGGTCCCCAGCGCGCCTGGAACTTCGCGCGCGTCGGAACTTCGCACAGCTCTCGGCAACCGCCCCGCTGAATGGCGAATCGCTCGAGGAACTGTGTGCTTGCCCTCCCGATCGCGATGTCACGCTCAGCGTCGTTGCCATCCGCAGATCCGGCGCGCACACATTTGCAGGTTTCCCTCCGGGCAACCTGCCGCGCCTCCCGCTCGACATCCCGTTTGCCGCGCGGGACCACGGTGGGTGGTGCACCAGCGGATCGTCGGCTGCGATGTTCGGGTGCGTTCGAGGGCCTACGCGGGCATGAAAAGCAACCAGCCCCTCACCATCACCGTCGAGCAAGCCGCGCATCTGCTCGGCGTCGGTCGCTCTACCGCCTACGAACTCGTCCGCCACGGCGAGCTCAAGTGCATCCGCCTCCGACGACGCTTCGTCGTGCCGGTGACGCACCTCGCCGAGCGCTTGGGCGTCGATCGAGAGGCCGAGGTAGCGGCGCTCCCGTGCGACCGCGGTCGATGCACCACCGCGTCCACGAGCGCTGCACCGTCTCGGCAATCGGGCTCGCGCCAGCCCGTAGCGACGGCCGTCGACACGCGGTCGCTGTTCGGGACGTGATTGTTCGATGGAGCCGAAAGAAGCTCAGCGGGATGTCGCGCGGGAGGTCTAACAGGTGCCCCGTAGGGGAACCTGTCAATGTCTGCGCGCTGGATCCGCCGTTTCGTAGCGATCTTCTGGGCCGGCGAGCCCGGCGTTCGAGCATGCCGTCGGCTCCCCCTTGGCAGGGTGCGAGCCGGGGAGATCGCCATTGCCTGAAGGAGCGCCGCCTTTGCGCGCCCCGCGCCAGCACTTCTCGGGCGCTCGTGGGCGTCGTTGGGTGCGCCATCTGCGCGCGCGTTCTGCACGAAGTCGCTTGACGGAGAGGTGTCGCGGATCTGGGCAGATCTGGCACGCCGCCGTTCGACCGGCTCGGGTGCGACTACATGCGCCTACGAGCGACACGTCGCACGGCGGAGAAGCTCGCACCACAGCTCGGACAGATGACGTGGACCTGCTCATCGTCGGGAGGCGTCGGTAGCTCGACCAAGCATGACGGACAACGAAACGGGAACTCTTCAGGCTCGCCATATTCGTCCGCCATGGTCATGCGTCCATCTTGCCTGACTGTCGACGGCAGCGCGGCAGAAATGCGTGGCTCGCCGACCCACCCACCGCCGTCGCGCATGTTTGAATGCTTTGATGCTGCGCGCACGCCGCTTGGTTGTCATCTTCGTCGCGGGCATCGCGGTGTTGATGCCGGGCTCCGCGCTCGCGAGGGTCGACGCGTCGGAGCACGGCACCCTCCGGGATCGACGCGGGCTCGGGCCGTCGTCAGTGGCGGGCGGAGCTCGGAGGGGAGCAGGGAGCGAACCTGGGTGTCTCATACGTCGGCAATGGCGTCGTTGTGGCGCTGGAGCAACGCTGCCTGAGCGCAGACCGCGCCAAGTACCGATCGGGTGACCTCACGCTCGTCGCGTTTGAGGCAACGACTGGGAAACGGCTTTGGACCCGTCGGGATGCAGCGGTCTCGTATCCCGGCTTCGCGAGTTTCGGTTACCACTTGAGCGACGGCGTGGTTCCCGTGCAGACGACCAGCGGCAAGCTCCAGGGTGTGAGCCTCCGCACGGGCGAGGTGCGATGGAGCAGGGACGCGACCATGCCCGCAACGTCTGGGGGAAACCCGGCGTTCAGTAGTCGGTTCGGGATCATGGGCACGCTGGGCGACTCGCTTCTCTCGTCGAACGTCGCCACCATCCTCACGACGGGCGGCGAGCCCCGACTTGAGGCATGGCGGCTTCGGAATGGCCGAAGTATGTGGTCCGCCGACCTCGGACCGGAGTCAGTGAGCACCTTTGCTTCGAACGGCGCAGCGCTGTTTGCACTGCGGTCCGTTCCATTACCCGCGATCGACGGCTCCCCAGTTCATGACACGGCAACACGCATCGACACCGTGTCCCTTGTCGACGGGAAGATCGTCAGCGAACTTGATCTCGGCACGGTGGCGAGTCCGTATTTCCCGACGTACCTGACGGTCACGGGGAGCGAGTTCGTAACGGGTGCATGGGTCAATGCGGGCAGCGTCTTCGCGTTCGACCGAGTCTCAGGCGCAATGCGCTGGCAACGCACCGGCTTCCTCCAGTTCGGTGTCGGCGACATGGTGATCGTTCATGACGAGTTCCCGGGGATGGTGGTCGCACTCGATGCATCGACAGGCGTTGAGCGTTGGCGGTACCCCGGCAAGGCCGTCACACCAAGCACCAACAACACGGTCGTCGTGTCCGCCTTCGATCCCTACAAGCCCGGGGAAGGCACGACGACCGCCGTCGACCTGGCAACTGGCAAAGCGCGCTGGAGTCGGTCGCGTGAGCCGCTCGGATTCGGGGGAACGACCCGCGGCATCTCCGTGCTGGCCTCTCCAGGATGTCTCGCAACCAGCGCGGACTAGCAGGATGCCAATTGCCCGCCACGCGCTCGCGCCGCGACCGGGTTCGTCGCGCTAGAACGACCGCGCCCAGGCGCCCGCATAGCGCCGGCTCGGTGCGGATTCCTGCGTTCCGTCCGCGTTCCGTCAGAGCACGGAACACCCCGGTCAACGACGGTCACTGGCGGTCAGGCGTCTTCCCTGGTCAGCAAGTACTTCTGCTCGTTCGCCCAGGTCAGCGAACTGCCGCCCGCAGAACTACGACATCTGATCGGTGCGGGCCGAGGCCTTCGTCGTCACGCGGTCGACGAGTCGGCGCGGCGCGGGAGCGTCCAGTTCGGTCGGGGGAAGTGGCACGTGTACCCGTTGGGGATGCGCTCGAGGTAGTCCTGGTGCTCGGGCTCCGCTTCCCAGAACGGGCCCGCCGGCTCGACCTCGGTGACGACCGTGCCCGGCCAGAGGCCCGAGGCCTCGACATCGGCGATCGTGTCCTCTGCGACGCGCTTCTGCTCGTCGGACGTGTAGTAGATCGCCGACCGGTAGCTGCGGCCGGTGTCGTTGCCCTGGCGGTTCTTCGTCGTCGGGTCGTGGATCTGGAAGAAGAACTCGAGCAGGTCTCGGTACGAGGTCTGCTCCGGGTCGAAGACGATCTCGATCGCCTCAGCGTGGTCGCCGTGGTTCCGGTAGGTGGCGTTGGGGACGTCACCGCCGGTGTAGCCCACCCGGGTGGAGATCACGCCGGGGCGCTTGCGGATGAGGTCCTGCATCCCCCAGAAGCAGCCGCCGGCCAGGATCGCGGTCTCGTGCAGTTCGGTCATGTCGGAGCTCCTCGTGGTGGTCGGACGCGGTCGAGGTTGCCGTGAAGAACCCGCTCGGGTCAATCCGTGTTCCCGCATCGGTACGCTCGCGGGATGTTCGATCTGAAGATCACCAGCGGGACGATCGTCGACGGCACCGGGCGCGACCGCTTCGTCGGCGACGTCGCGATCGCGGATGGCGTGATCGTCGCAGTCGGCGAGGACGTCGAGGGTGACGCGACAGAGGTCATCGACGCGACCGGTTGCGTCGTCGCGCCGGGGTTCGTCGACATCCACACTCACTACGACGGTCAGGCGACCTGGGACCCGGTGCTCGATCCGTCAGCCAGCCACGGCGTGACCACCGTCGTCGTCGGCAACTGCGGCGTGGGCTTCGCGCCGGTGCGACCCGGTGGAGAGGAACGCCTCGTCGAGCTCATGGAAGGCGTCGAGGACATCCCCGGCACCGCGCTGCACGAAGGCATCCAGTGGAGTTGGGAGACGTTCCCCGAGTACCTCGACGCGCTCGGCACACAAGAGTTCGCGATCGACGTTGCCGCGTTCTTGCCCCATGCGCCGCTGCGCGTCTACGTGATGGGTGACCGCGGCATGGCCAACGAGGACGCCACCGCCGACGACATCGCCGAGATGGCCCGCCACGTGCGCGAGGGCATCGAAGCGGGCGCGGTGGGCTTCTCGTCGTCGCGGTCGCTGAACCACAAGGACCTCGACGGCGAGTACGTCCCGGGCACCTTCGCCGCCGCGCCCGAGCTGATCGGGCTGGCGCAGGCTGTGGTCGACGCCGGCGGCGGTCTCTTCGAGGTCGTCCCGCATGGCGAGACCGAGGGCGACGCCGACCTCGTGCTCGGCGAGGTCGAGCTCATGGGCGAGGTGTCGCACGCGACGGGCGTCCCGCTGTCGTTCCTGCTCGTCCAGTCGCGGACGGACCCCGATCTGTGGCGGCGTCAGCTCGAGCTGGTCGAGAAGGTGAACGCCGACGGAGCGGACATCAGCGCGCAGGTCGCGGCGCGCCCGGGCGGCATGCTCATCGGCGCGGCGAGCTACCACCCGCTCATGCGCCGTCCCACGTACCGCCACCTCGAGGACACGCTCTCGCTCGAGGAGCTCCTCGCTGAGTTGCGCCGGCCCGAGGTCAAGGCCGCGATCCTCGGCGAAGGCGACCTCCCACCCGACCCGCACCGTCAGTACGAGTCGCTGGCCGACAACGCGCCGTCCCTCTGGTCGAGCGTCTTCCCGCTCGGTGACCCGCCCGACTACGAGCCCACCGCCGACCGGTCGATCGCGGGAGTCGCGGCGGCGACCGGGCGCGACCCGTTCGAGGTGTTCTACGACCACCTCGCGGCGGGTGAGCTCTTGCTCGGTGCGTTCACCAACTACACGCAGGGGAGCGAGGACCATCTCGCCGAGATGATCACGCACCCCGACACCATCGTCGGTCTGTCCGACGGCGGCGCGCACGTGAAGATGATCTGTGACGCGTCCGCGCCCACCTATCTCCTCACCCACTGGGTGCGCGACCGCACCCGAGGTGAGCGTCTCCCGCTCGAGACCGTGATCCAGAAGCAGGCGGCCGGCACTGCCGCCGCGGTCGGCCTCGACGACCGCGGGACCATCGAGGTCGGAAAGAAGGCCGACGTCAACGTGATCGACCTCCGTCGCCTGACCCTCCATCAACCCCGCTCGGTCGACGATCTCCCGGCCGGCGGGCGCCGGATCCTGCAGGACGCCACGGGCTACGTCGCCACCGTCGTGAGCGGCGTCGTCACCCGCCGGTTCGATCGAGACACCGGAGCGCGGCCGGGCCGGCTCGTGCGGTCCGGAACCGCCGAACGTCACACCGTGTAACGCGGATCCCCGCGCCGACGATCTGTTCGGCGAAGGCGTGCTGTGTCCGGTACCTGCCCGCGGCGGCGGGCACGCCCTCGTTCGCTCAGGGGTTCTCGTCGACGGCGCGCTCCGCGGCCCGCACAGCGGCGGTGACGCGCTCCTGCTCGGTGCGCGCCCGCAGCTCGGCTCGTTGCGCGTCGCGCTCGTGCCGTTTGGCGTCGACCAGATCGGCGCGGGCGTCGGCCAGTGCCCGCTCGAGGTCGGCGACCCGACGTTGGGCAGCGTCGAGCGCGTCGGTGGCCTCGGCCGCGGCCTCGGCCTGCTCACGCGCGGCGGCGTCGGCCGCTTCCGCGCGTTCCCGCACGGCCTCCAGCTCGGCGCGGGTCCGGCGCGCCGCCAGCTCGTCACGCGGAGGCGCCGCACGCGTGGCCTTGCGCGGCGCGGGAGGCGGTGACGGCGCCGCGTCGTCGCCGACGAAGCGGGTGGCGGGGGAGAGCTCCTGGGTGACACGGCCGCGGAGCAGGCCGTCGCGCAGGTCGGCGTCGAGGGATGCGGCATCGAACGTCGCCGCGATCGACGAGCGCACGCCTTCGGGCCGCGCCGTCGTACGGGCGGCAAGCTCGGTCAGTTGATCGAGGAGCGCGCGCCGCTCACGGGTCAGCTCGCGCAGCTCGTCACGATCGGGCGACGACTGTGCCTGGAGTGCCGCGAGCTGGTCCCCAGCTTCGATCAGCGCGCGCACGCGCCCGGGTTCATGCCGCACCGTCTGGTTGACCGCACTCACCGCGAGCGTGGGCCGCTTGAGTGCCTTCACCGAATCGGCGTCGTCGGCGCGACCCGCGGCCTTGAGGTCGCGCGCGAGTGCATCGCGCGCGGCGATGAATCCGGAGGGTTCGGTCGCGAAGAGCTCGTCGAGCCGAGCGTCGAGTTCGACGGGATCAGCCATCAGCGTCGTCGTGCATCCAGCGCTCGCGTTCGAGCAGGTACGCGTCGAGGCCGTCGCCCTTGCGGCGCAGTTCGTCGAGCACCTCGTCGGCGGTGAGCACGAGGAAGGCGCGCGCCTCGACCGCATCGGCGACGCGAGTGCCGGCGACGTGCGCCTCGACGAGGGGGAGGTGCGGCGACCGCATCGGGAGCTGCTCGCCGACGGGCCGGAGCTGCTCGATGATGTTCGTCAGCACGCCGGCGGGGCACAGACACGACACGCCCACGCCGTACGGACGCAGGTAGACGAACAGCTGCTGCGACAACATCATGACCGCGGCCTTGCTCGCCGCGTAGGGCGTGCGGTCGTACGAGTACACGATGATCCCGTTCGTCGACGCGGTGTTGACGACGTGTCCGTGGCCCTGCTCCATGAGCACGGGGAGGAACACCTCGTTGCTGCGCACGACACCCAACACGTTCACGTCGAGGAGCCGGCCCCACTCCTCGGCCGGGATCTGCTCGGGCCGTCCGCCGACCATCGTGCCGACGTTGTTGACCACCACGTCGACCCGGCCGAAGTTGTCGAGGCATCGGTCGCGCGCCGCGGTGAAGTCGTCGATGGCGGCGACGTCGAGGTGTTGCCAGCGCGCCGTGCCACCTTCCGCGGTGATCTCGCCGGCCACGGTCTCGGCCCGTTCGTCGTTGACGTCGGTCACGAGGACGCGCGCACCGCGCCGCGCCATCTCGATGGCGATCGCTCGACCGATGCCGCTCCCGGCACCGGTCACCACGGCCGAGGTGTCCTGGAAGTCGAAGGGTGCGAGGTCGGTCATGGCGGGACCGTACCGCCTCGATCGGGCCTGCAGCCGCGTCGCTCGCGAGACCCTCGACGCCTGCCATCGCCGCGACGGGCCGGTTGTGCTGTTGTGGATCCCCGACGAGCTGCCGCGCCGACTCAGGAGACGGGAAGTCGACTTCGTTCTGGGTCGAGTCTGTGCGTCACTCGCCGCGCAGGCACTCGGGATCACCGAGGAACAGGGTGTACTTGCCGACCCGTCCCGATTCGTCGTAGCACGGGAGCTTCCGGGTGGCCGTGACGTCGGGGTCCTCGACCGGGAGTACGACCAGCCGGACGCGCTGGCCGTCGAGCACGCGATCGGGGCCATAGGCGAACGCGAGGTCACGCGTGACACGCGTGTCGACGCCGTCGTGCTCGAGCGCATCGGCGACGCCGGCGCCGATCCAGACGGAACCGGGCGTGGTGCCGGCCCGGATCTCCACCACGCCATCACCGGGTGGCAGCGCGGCGCGCACCTTCGCCACCAAGCGGGCCAGTGCGCTGGAAGCCGCGGGATCGGGATTGCCGGCACCGGCGGCGTCGACCACGTTCACGACCGACACGACGACGAGGCCGGCCGCCACCACACCCAGGGCGATCCGGCCGACCCGCGCGTCCGGCGACTCGCGCGTCTGCCACCACCGCACGCACGACCACGCGATGGCGAGCCACGTGAGCATCCCGACCGCCCACGTCCACGTCACGAGGTACGGGAAGATCTCGCCGACGATCCGGCTCACCGACACGACCGCACTGATGATCGTGAGCGCGACGAGCAGGTCGAGTCGGAACGCGTCCTTGGTGCGACGACACGCGACCACGGCCGCGACGACGAGCACTGCCGCCCACACCGCGACCGGCGTTGCGCCGCCGAGGTCGATCGCGCCGCTGTAGATGTTGCGGACGACGTGTCCCTGCAGCCAGTTCGGCCACGCACTCAGCTGTTGCGCCACGACCTGCCAAGCGTCGCCGTAGCTGTGCTCTTGTCCGTGGTGGCGGAAGAACCGGAAGAGCGCGCTCGAGGTTCCCGGGTTCGTCGCGCACCTGTTGGATGACGACGGGCAGCCACAGCACCGCAGCGACGCCCACGGTGACGACTGCCATCGCGATCCACGAGCGCACGCGCGCGGCGTGTTGGTCGTCATGTCGGCGTCGCCAGCCGGTGATCGCGGCACCGACGACACCCGCGAGCAGCAGCACCGCGGTCACGAGTCCGTACCCGACGTGCGTCTGCACGAGGAACGTGCCGATCGCCACGCCCACGGGCAGCGCCCACGCCTCGCCGAGGCTCATCGACCACGCCAGCAGCGCCAGCAGCACGAACGCCAGCACGGTGATGTCGGGGTTCCAGACGTCGCGGAAGAACTGCGCGCCCTCCCCGATGTTGAGGATGCCGACGAGCACGAGCGTCATCAGGACCAACGGCAGTCCGCCCCGCTTGCGGGCGACGAGACCGATGGCGACGAGCACCACCGCGTTCAGCGTGAGCGCGGCGAGGACGAGGCTGGTGCTGGTGCTCCCGGTCAGGCGGTAGGGCAGCCAGAGCACGTAGTAGAGGAGCGGACCGGGGTGGAACCAGCCGAACCGCGAGTAGGGCCCGAGGAGGACGGGGCGGTGGCCGATGTCGCGGATCTGCAGCTCGATCCACGCCTGGTCGGCCGAGGGTCGGTAGTCGTTGCCGACCCGGGCGGCGAAGGCGATCGCCGAGACCACGAACGGCAGCACAGCCAGCGCGATGGCGCCGGGCACCGCCCAGCGCTTCCAGGTTGCCGCGGTCATCAGGTGCCGTAGAAGACGCGCTCGACGACGCGCCGGGCGCGGCGCGTGACGCGGCGGTAGTCGTCACGCAGCACGCTGTGCGGTCGGTGCACATAGCCGAGCAGCAGTGCCAGCCGCTCGAGCTCGCCCTTGTCGGTCGGCAGCGAGTCGGAGGGGTGCGCCGTCTGCAGGTAGAGCGCGTTGCGGGCGCGCTCGCAGAACCGGTACGCCTCCTCGAGCACGGCAGCGTCGTCGGCGTCGAGCACGTCGTGCGCGCGGAGACGTTCGAGCGCGTCGATGGTTCCGGAAGCGCGCACGTCGGGATCCTCGCCACCGTGGACGAGCTGGAGCAGCTGCACGGTGAACTCTACGTCGGACAACGAACCGCGCCCGAGCTTCAAGTGGAACTGTGGATCCTCGCCGGGTGGAATGCGCTCGCGTTCGATGCGTGCCTTCATACGCCGGATCTCGCGCGCGTCGTCGTCGGTCATGAGACGCTCGTACGTGAACTCGGTGGCCAGTGTCGCGAAGCGCGCGCCGAGGTCGGCGTCGCCGGCGACGAACCGCGCCTTGGTGAGCGCTTGGCGCTCCCACGTGAGGCCCCACTGCGCGTAGTACTGGCGGAACCCGCCGATCGACCGCGCGAGGGGGCCCTGGTTGCCTTCGGGCCGCAGTCGGGCGTCGATGCGGAACGTCTGCCCCTCCGCAGTGGTCGCACCGATCTCCTGCACGAGCTGCGCAGCAACCTGCTCGGCATCGTGGAAGTCGCTCGCGCTGTCTCCGTCGTACACGAACATCACGTCGATGTCGGACGCATAGGAGAGCTCGCCACCGCCGAGGCGACCCATGCCGATCACCGCGAATGGGAGCGGCGGCCTCAGCGACGCCAGCGCCACTTCGAGGCAGGCCTCGGCCAGCACCGTGAGCTCGCGCTCGGTCGCCTCGAGCCGCGCGTACCCGAGCAGGTCGCGTGTCGCGACACGGAGCAGCTCACGCCGCTTGAACCGGCGCAGCCCTTCACGCCGTTGCTCCTGGTCACCGCGCCACTCGAGGGTGTCGAACGCGTCGGCGACGAACTCGCCGCGTGCGACTTCGACCGCGAGGGCATCGTCGTCGTCGAGGGAGTCGACGAACTCGGGGTGACGTCGCAGCGCGGCGCCGACGACCCGGCTCGACCCGAGCAACGTGCACGTGCGCTCGGCGGCGCCGGGATGGTCGCGGAACGTGACCGCGAGCGAGGCCGAGCGCGTCGGCCCCTCCGCCAGTCGCCGCAGCTGGAGGAGCCCGAGGTCGGGGTCGGGGGTGTCGGAGAGCCAGCCGAGGATCACCGGCAGCAGCTCGCGCATCACGCGGGACCGGCGCGTGAGTCCGGCGGCGAGCTCGCGGATCGCGGCGCGCGTGCGCTCGACGTCGGTGAAGCCGAACGCGGTGAGCCGCTCCTCGGCTGCCTCCGGTGAGAGCGGGCCGGTGCCCGCCAAGGTCTCGAGCAGCGGCGCGAAGAAGAGACGTTCGTGGATGCCGCGCACCGCGCGCTGGTGGTCGCGGTGCTCCGCCTCGAACCGTTCGAGCGCAGTGCGTTCGGGGCTGTCGCGGTATCCGAGCACGCGCGCCAGGCGCGTGCGGGCGTGTTCGTCGGACGGGATGAGGTGCGTCTGCTGCTCGTCGTAGAGCTGGATCCGGTGTTCGACCGTGCGCAGGAACTGATACGCGCGGTCGAGCCGGTCGGCGTCGACGCGCTCGACGTAACCGCCGTCGGCGAGGTCGTGGAGCGCGTCGAGGGTCGTGGGCGAGCGCACGGACAGGTCCTCGCGCCCGTGCACGAGCTGCAGGAGTTGCACCGCGAATTCGATGTCGCGGATGCCGCCGCGGCCGCGCTTGAGCTCGCGATCGCCGATGCCCTTCCGCTCGGTGATCTCCTCGGTCCGCTCCTTCATCGCGCGGATCTCGCGGATGGCGTCGGGATCGAGCTTCTCGGGCCACACCCGTGTGGTCGCCATCGCCATGAAGCGCGCGCCGAGATCGCCGTCGCCGGCCACCGGACGCGCCTTCACGAGCGCCTGGAACTCCCAGGTGCGAGCCCACTCGTCCCAGTACGTGGTGTAGCTCGCCAGCGTGCGCGTCAACGGGCCCTGACGACCCTCGGGGCGCAGGTTGGCGTCGGTGCGGAACACGATGCCGTCTTCGCTGGGTGACGACATCGTGGTCAGCACCGAGCGCGCGGCGCGCTCGGCCGCGTCGCCGTCGCCCTCGTGCACGAAGAGCAGGTCGATGTCGCTCGCGTAGTTCAGCTCGCGCCCGCCGAACTTGCCCATCCCGACGATCGCCATCGTCACCGTCGGATCGACCATGACCACCGCCGCTTCCAGGCACGCCTGGGCGAGCGCCGCGAGCTCGCGGCCGACACTCGGCATGTCGGCGATGCCGAGCAGGTCGCGCGCGGCAGTGCGGAGCAGCTCGCCGCGCTTCCACCGGCGCAGAGCGCCCGGGTCGGCGCCGCCGAACGCGCGCCACCGCGAGCGGTAGCCGTCGAGTCCGCATTCGCGGGCGAGCTCGTCGGCATCGTGCAGGGGATCGAGCAGTGACGCGTCGGCCACGACCGCCGACGCGAGTGAGCGCGACGCGCAGGCGATGGCGACGAGACCGTCGCGGACGATGGCTTGTGTCTCGAGGTCGACTGCGAGCTCGGGATGGGCATCGACGACGCGCTCGATCAGTGTGCGGGCAGTCCGGGCGTCGGCGGACCGCTCGATCGCCGAGTCGAGGTCGGCGCTGTCGGACCGCGTCGTCCCCCCGGTCATGCAGGCAGTGTCGCGTATCCTGAAGCGGTGCCCCGCCTCCGGATCGCTGCTGCGCAGCTCGACCTCGTCGTCGGCGACCTCGACGGGAACGTCGAACGGATGCTCGACGCCTACGAGCGGGCCGACGCGGCCGGATGTGACCTGGTCGCGTTCCCGGAGCTGTCGCTCAGTGGGTACCCACCGGAGGACCTGCTCCTCCGCCCGTCGTTCGTCGGCCACTGTGCCGAGTCGCTGGAGAAGTTCGCGGCCCGGACCGGGCGTACGGCGGCGGTGGTCGGGTTTCCGGAAGCGCAGCGAGACCTTGCGAACGCCGCGGCAGTGTGCGCGCACGGCCGCGTGCAGGGGGTGTACCGCAAGCACCTGCTGCCCAACTACGCCGTGTTCGACGAGCAGCGCTACTTCGCGCCGTCGACCGTCGACGGCCCGTTGTTCGTGGTCGGTGGCGTGCGCGTCGCGCTGACCATCTGCGAAGACGCGTGGAGTCCCAACGGACCGATCATCACCCAGGCCGCGGGGGGCGCAGAGTTCGTCGTCAACATCAACGCGTCTCCGTTCTACGCCGGGAGAGTGCACGAGCGCGAAGCGATGCTCGCGACGCGGGCCGCCGACGCGTCGGTACCGGTGCTCTACGTCAACCTCGTCGGCGGCCAGGACGAGCTCGTGTTCGACGGCGCGTCCATGCTGTTCGACGAGAGCGGCGCGCTCGTCGCGAGGGCACGGCAGTTCGACGAGGACCTGCTCGTGGTCGACGTCGACGTGCGACCCGCGTTCCGGCGCCGCCTGCTCGATCCGCGTGGCCGCTCGCGCACCAACCCGTTGCCCGAGATCGACGTGAGCGAGGCTCGCCTCGGTGAGCACCGCGCCGAGCCCCGCACCGAGGCGTTGCTCACGCCGGTGCGGGAGGTCTACGAGGCGCTGGTGCTCGGCACGCGCGACTACGTCCGGAAGAACGGCTTCAGCGACGTGCTGATCGGACTGTCGGGCGGCATCGACTCCTCGCTGGTGGCCGCGGTCGCGGTCGACGCGCTCGGGCCCGATCGGGTGGTCGGCGTGCTCATGCCCTCGCGCTTCTCGAGCGAGGGCAGTGTCACCGACGCCGAGGCGCTGGCCGACAACCTGGGCATCCGTGCGATCACAGTCCCGATCGAACTCGCGCACCACGCGTTTCTCGACATGCTCGCACCCACGTTTGCGGGAACCGAACCGGGGTTGGCCGAGGAGAACCTGCAGGCGCGCATCCGCGGCACGATCCTCATGGCGATGTCGAACAAGTTCGGCGCGCTCGTGCTCACCACGGGCAACAAGAGCGAGATCGCCACCGGGTACTCGACGCTCTACGGCGACATGGCCGGGGGCTTCTCGGTGATCAAGGACGTTCCGAAGATGCTCGTGTACGCGCTGTCGCGCGATCGCAACGAGCGTGCCACGCGCGCGCTCATCCCGGAGTCGGTGCTCGAGAAGGCGCCGAGTGCGGAGCTGCGCCCGGAGCAGAAGGACTCCGACTCGCTTCCCGCGTACGAGGTGCTCGATCCCATCATCGAGGGCTACGTCGAGGACGACCTCTCGATCGCCGAGCTCGAGGCGGCCGGGCACGACTCCGAGACGGTGCGCCAAGTGGCGCGGCTGGTCGACCGCAACGAGTACAAGCGGCGCCAGGCGGCGCCGGGAGTCCGCGTGTCGCCCAAGGCGTTCGGGAAGGACCGTCGCCTCCCCATCACCAATCGCTGGCCCGGCTAGCTGCATCTCCGGGGGAGGGGTGGGGGCGGAGATGGAGCGGAGCCGTGCCCGGAGGGCGGGACGGCGTAGCGGGATCGACCGTTGAACGGGCGCTATCGCGCGGAAGCCGCGCTGATCGGCGCCGCGCTCCTCTACGGCGTGACCTTCCCGTTGGTGCACGACGCGCTCGACGACATCACGCCGTTCGCGTACCTCGTCGGCCGCTTCGGCATCGCCACGTTGCTGCTCGCGCCGGTGACCATCCCCGCCCTCCGCACGCGTGGACCCGAGCGGAAGTTGTTGCTGCGCGCCGGCCTCACCGCGGGGTTGATCCTGTTCGGCGGCTACGCCACGCAGACCATCGGCTTGCAGTACACGTCGCCGTCGACGTCGGCCTTCCTGACCGGTCTCTACGTGATCATCACGCCGGTGATCGAGGCGACGATCAGTCGTCGCCTGCCGCGCCGTCCGGTCGTCGCGGGCATCGTGCTGGCGACGTTGGGTCTCTACCTGCTCACTGGTGCTGACGTGCACCTGGGGAAGGGCGAGGTGTTCACGCTCGTCTGCGCGGTGCTGTTTGCCTGGCACATCGTATACATCGGCGCGTACACGCACGTGTTGCGCCCCTTGCAGTTCAGCGCGTTGCAGATCGGCGCGGTCGCGATGTTGTCGATCGCGCCCGCGGCGCAACAGGGCGTCGGGTCGCTGAGCACGTTGGCGGTGTTCGCGGTCGTGTTCACCGGGATCGCGTGCTCGGCGGTCGCGCTGCCGCTCCAGCTGTGGGGCCAGCAGCGGATCCCCGCGACGCGCGCCGCGCTCATCCTGTTGGCCGAGCCCGTCTTCGCGGGGATCGCGGGCTACGTGAACGGCGAGCGCCTCGGCGCGGCGCGGCTCGCTGGCGCCGCCGCGATCCTGGCCGGCATCTGCGTGTCGGAGTTCTGGCCCCGCCGCCCGGTGCCCCCGCCCGCGTCGACGCGTGACAGGCTGACGCCGTGAGCGGAGCGACCGCGAGCCGGGCGTCCTTCAGAAGGTCGGCCCGGCGAGCAGCGGAGCGTGGCCCAAGCGGCCCCGCACGAAGTGCGGAGAGCGGAAAAGCGTGAGCGGAGCGACGACGCAGGTTCCCATCCTCGAGTGGGCGGAGCGCATCGAGAGCGCGCGCGCGCTGGAGATGCAGCTCGCGGCGGTGCTCGGCGCCTGGGTGCCCCGGATCTCGCCCGCGGGGGCGAAGCTGCTGCTCGCTCGCCACGCGCGTCACTTCGCGTGGCACGCGGAGCTCTGGGACGGTCTCGTGCCCGTCCTCCACGATCGACCCGAGGGTTCCGCGGTGGTCGACGAGGCCCTGCGAGGCGCCGAGGCCGCGCTGGCCGCCACGACCGAGCCGAAGGGTGTGTACGAGGACGTGCTGCCGCTCGTGGTCGCGACCTACCGGGGATGGTCGGCGGAGTCGACGCCGATTGCCGAGCGCCCGATCATGCGGGTGCTCGACCTCATCCTCCACGACCTCGACTTCGACGCCCAGGAAGGCCACGAGCTCTTCGCCCGGACCTGAGCGGAGGCCGACGGTTCCATCTGCTTGACGCGGCCGGTATCGTGAACGGGCAACAAGAGCAACATCTGTGGACTGCTGGCACGCGCAGGTGCTGTGTCCGAGCGTGAGCGCGAGCAGCCGTCGACGAGCGAGGGGTCACTGCGTGGCGAAAGAGCGTGTCGAGCGCGACGAAGAAGATCTCGTCCGTCTCTACCTGACCGACATCGGCCAGTATCCACTGCTCACGAAAGACGACGAGGTCCGGCTCGCGCAGCAGATCGAACAGGGCAACGCCGCGCGCGAGGAGCTGCTCGGTGGCGGCAAGGCCCTCACGCCCACCAAGAAGCGGGAGCTGCGCCGCACCGCGCGCCTCGGCGACGACGCGCAACGAACGTTCGTGCAGTCGAACCTGCGACTCGTCGTGTCGATCGCGAAGAAGTACCAGGCCTCGGGACTCCCGCTGCTCGACCTGATCCAAGAGGGCAACCTCGGGCTCATGCACGCGGTCGAGAAGTTCGACTGGCGCAAGGGCTTCAAGTTCTCCACCTACGCGACGTGGTGGATCCGTCAGGCCATCACCCGCGGCATCGCCAACACCGGCCGCACGATCCGTCTGCCGGTCCACGCCGGCGACACGCTTGCCCGCCTGCAGAAGGCCCGTTCGCGCCTGGAGCTCAAGCTCGGTCGTCCCGCCACCCTCGCCGAGCTGTCGGCCGAGGTGGAGATGCCGGAGGACAAGGTCACGGAGGCGCTGCGCTTCGCGGCCGAGCCGCTCTCGTTGTCGGAGCCACTGCGCGAGGACGGCGACGCCGAGCTGGGCGACATCGTCGAGGACCGCTCGGCCGAGTCGCCGTTCGAGGTGGCCGCCACGGCGCTCTTGCCCGACGAGATCGAGAAGCTGCTCGCTCCGCTCGACGAGCGCGAGCGTCAGATCCTCGCGCTGCGCTTCGGGCTCGACCGGGGTGAGCCGCGGACGCTCGAAGAGGTCGGGGAGCACTTCAACCTCACGCGTGAGCGCATCCGCCAGATCGAAGCTCGGGCGATGAGCAAGCTGCGCCACCCGTCGGCCGACACCGGCGCCCGCGACCTCCTCGCGGTCTGATACTCACCTCACGGCGCCCGCCGTCCGTGCGCATCACCTCCTCGCGGTCCTCCTCGCTCGCTGCGCTCGCATCGTGCGGAGGCTTCGTCGGCGACGCTCCCGGCCGCCGGGCACCTGGGCAGTTGTCAATGCATCAGCTCCTTGGTTGGAGCGATGAGAGAGTTGAGGGGTGCTGACCGAGCGACTCGAGGTGAGGTTGCCGGTCGAGGGCGACCGCGCTCGCTTCGTCGAGCTGTTCCAGGACCCGGCGTTCATGGAGTTCTCCGCCGGGGTGCATGACCTGGTGGCGGCCCACAGTCGCTTCGACGAGATGCTCGAGAGTGCCGAACGCTGTGCGGTTCGCCAAGCAACCGATCATCGAGCGCTCGTCGGGCGAGATCGTCGGATACAGCGGCGTCGCCTGGTTCGAGTTCGAAGGCACGAGGCGCCTCGAGTTCGGCTACCGGCTCGTGCCCGAAGCGCGTGGACATGGGTACGCAACCGAGGCGGGCCTCGCGGTCTTGTCCATCGCGGCGGAGTCGTTTCAGGGCGAACTGCTCGCCGTGATCGATCCAGGGAACACCGCGTCGAAGGGCGTGATCGGCAAGCTCGGCTTCGAGTTCTGGAAGGTCGCAGAGGTCAACGGCTACCGCGACGAGTTGCACCGACGCGTCTTCTCCTGACGAACCTGTTCGAAAGGCGCGGAGTGATGCCTCGGCGACTTCGGCGCTCTTTCTCTGTCAACGCGTCGTGGGTGCGAAGCGTCGTACCTCATGAGGAGGCGGAACAGTGCCCGGGGACGACGGCTGGGGTGAGCTCGCGGCGCTCTCTCGCGAGCACGCGCAGTCGCTGGTCCGGTTCGCCGTCCTCCTGGTCGACGACATCGGGATCGCGGAGGAGATCGTGCAGGACGGCTTCGTGCTGTCCGCTCGACCGCAGGTCGCTCATCCGTGCGAACGCCGTGCACGGTCGCTCGTCGCTCTGGACCTTCGACGCCGCTTCCGGAACGCCGGGACGCCGACTGACGTGCTGCGGCCAGCCCGTCGACGTGGACGCATCAGGCGTTCACGTGCTCGTGTACTACACCGATCCCGCCCATCCCGGCGGGTTGTACCGCTCCACGATCGGGGGGTCGCCGTCCGGTGCGCATAGCGTCCTTCCTCGCCGGCGCGCTGTGGTTGCCCGGAAATTGAAGTTCCGGATCCGGCGTGACCCAGCCCAGAGGTGCGCGGTTGTGCCCGTATGCGGTGAACAACGCGTGGTCTTGGCCGGGGCGGCGCCGCGATCTGGGCGCCGGCGGGGTCGCCGTGAAATACTTGACTGATGCAACGACATTTCGTGACGTGCCCGCTGTGCGAGTGCATGTGCGGGCTGCGGGTCGACGTGGAGGACGGGCGGGTCAAGCTGATCCGGGGTGACCGCGACGACGTCTGGTCGAAGGGGTACCTCTGTCCCAAGGGCACGACCCTCGGTCATCTGCACGAGGATCCCGACCGCCTGCGCGCGCCGATGGTGCGCGACGGCGACACCTGGCGCGAGGTGACGTGGGACGAAGCGTTCGCGCGCTGCGAGGAGCTGATCCACGGCGTGCTCGAACGCCACGGCGTCACCGCGTGCACCGCATTCATCGGCAACCCGGTTGGCCACAGCTTCACCCTCGGTCGCTACATGCCGCTCTTCATCGGGCAGTCGGGCATGCCCCACATCTACTCGTCCGGCACCATCGACCAGTGGCCCAAGAACGTGTCGTCGGTCCTCATGTACGGGAACATGTGGAAGATCCCGTCACCCGACATCCAGCGGACCGACCACCTCATCTGCATGGGCGGCAACCCACAAGCGTCGGGCGGTTCGCTCCTCGCGTGTCCCGACGTCCTCGGCGAGCTCGACGGCGTCCGCGCTCGCGGCGGAAAGGTCATCGTCGTCGACCCGCGTCGCACCGGCACCGCCGACCACGCCGACGAGTGGGTGCCGATCCTGCCCGGTACCGACGCCGCGTTCCTGCTCGCGATGTGCAACGTGCTCTTCGCCGAAGGTCTGACGACGCTCGGCGAGCTGGAGCAGAAGGTCAAGGGGTTCGACGCCGTCCGCGAGCTGTGCGCCGAATTCACCCCCGACTCGGTGGAGGCGTTCTGCCGCGTGCCGGCCGACACCATCCGTCGTCTCGCGCGGGAGTTCGCGGCCGCGCCATCGGGCGCGGTGTACGGACGCATCGGGTTGTGCAACCAGGAGTTCGGGACGCTCGCGTCGTGGCTGGTCGACGTGGTGAACATCGTCGTGGGCAAGTTCGACCGGCCCGGTGGCCTCATGTGGGGCAAGCCGGTCGCCTGGCCGATGGCGTGGATGGCGTCGACGGCCAAGGACGGCGCGCCGCGGTTCGGACGGTGGAGGTCGCGCGTGTCGGGCGTGCCCGAAGTGCTCGGGCAGGTGCCCGCAGCGTTCCTCGCCGAGGAGATCGCAACGCCGGGAGAGGGGCAGATCAGGGCGCTGTTCACCGTCGCCGGCAATCCCGTCATCAGCGTGCCCGACTCGGCGCGCCTGGAGGCCGCGCTGCCCGAGCTCGAGTGCATGATCAGCGTCGACAACTACCTCAACGAGACGACGCGCTTCGCGCACGTGATCCTGCCCGGGCCGTCGCCACTCGAGACGCCGCACTTCGACGAGGTGCTGTGGGGCTGGGCGGCGCGCAGCGGCGCCAATTGGAGTGACCCGATCTTCCCGCCGTCACCCGACCGGCCCACCGAGGCGCACATCGTCGCCCGCCTCGGGTGGCTGTGCACCCGCGGGAAGAACGAGGACTTCGACTTCGAGGCGCTCGACGATGCGTGGTTCGCAGCGCTGTGCCGCTCGCAGGGGCTCGACGCGGTCGACATCATCCCGCTCTACGACGGCGGGGGACCGGAGCGGATCATCGACCTCACCGTCCGCACCGGGCCATGGGGCGACCGCTACGGCGAGGTGCCTGACGGGTTGACGCTCGAGAAGATCAAGGCGCAGCCGCACGGCGTCGACATGGGTCCGATGGTGCCGCGGGTCGACGAGATGGTGTGCACGCCGGACGGGCTCATCGACCTCGCGCCCGACTACATCGTGGGTGACCTGCCGCGCCTGCGGCGACGTGTCGCGCGCGGCGATGACGACGGCCTCCGGCTGGTGAGCCGTCGCCACCTCCGCTCGAAGAACTCGTGGATGCACAACGTGAAGGTCTTGGTGAAGGGCAAGGACCGCTGCACGTTGCTCGTGCACCCCGACGACGCCGCCGGCGTGGGTCTGGTCGACGGCGGTCGCGCGCGGGTGTCGTCGGAGGCCGGCAGCATCGAGGTACCGGTCGAGGTGAGCGACGAGATGATGCCAGGTGTGGTGTCGTTGCCTCACGGATGGGGACATGACCGGCCTGGCGCGCGGCTGTCCGTTGCCCGCGAGCACGCAGGTGTGAACAACAACCTGCTCGCGCCCACGCACTTCTACGACACGCTGTCGAACAACCACGCGGTGAACGGAATCCCCGTCGAAGTTGTCCCGGCATAACCGCTTCTTTCCTTGCGCGCACGCGCTGCGGGGCCCCGCCACGCTGACCGGCCGTGCTGCGTGACGTCGACCGCGCCGGTGTTCCCGTGGTTCCACGACCTCACCGTGTCGGGCGACTCGACCCTGGTGATGAGCCCGCCGTCGACCCGCGCCCGCGTGCCCGCTGCGCTTCGGGGTGCGCCTCGACACGGGGTCAACCCGCGGATCGTCGTCGGGCTCGACCATCTCCGCAGCGCACAGGGCATCAAGATCGACACCTTCGGTGCCGGATCGGCCCTCGTGCTCTCCAACACCTTCGACCCCGCCATCGGACGTCGGTCGTCCACGTTCGGGTGGTGGTTCGTGCACCTCGGTGGTGAACATGCCGGCCGTGCCCGGTACCTGAGGCCGTTCGATTGCTCCGGTCCGTCTCACCACCTACGATGCTGGCGATCTCCGCGCCCGTTGCTCGACCAAGGGGAACTCATGAAGAAGCTGCTGATCATCCTCATCCTGGCTGCGATCGGGATCGCGGTGGTCAAGAAGGTCCGCGAAGCCTGAGCTCGCACGAGCTCACAATTTCATGACGACGAGCCCGCTCCGGCGGGCTCGTCTCGCTGCGCGGCCCGTTCGCGGGCGACCAGCGCGTAGTAGAGGACGGCCGTGGCCATGCCGAAGAGCGGCGAGGTGGCGACGTGCACCAGGTACTCGCCGGTTGGCTCCGCCCACGTCTGCGGCAACAGGTCGAGCAGCGCACCGGCCACGCTCGAGATCACCTCGCTGAGCACGAACGCGAGGATCACGAAGATCGCGACCGGGCGGAACGACCCGCGCACGAGCTGACGGCTGCGCCCGGGCGCGCGCAGCGCGCTCGTGCCCTCGGCGACCACGACCGGGCCGGTCACGACACCCCACACCGCGACCACGAAGCCCGGGATCACGAAGAAGAGGAGCCCGACCGCGACACCGACCTCGTAGACGATCGTGGCGAGCAGCAGCGAGCCCCAGGGGACGGTCCGGAGGAATTCCCGCGGCGACGGCAAACCGACGCCGTGCAGGTCGTCGGCGACGATCTTCTCCGACGCCGCCGCGAGGAGCTCGGCGACGAGCAGCTCGAACACGAGCACGATGACGACGTTCACGACGACATCACCGAGGCGGAACCGATCGGTGTCGATCTCGATGCCGTGCGCGATGCCCGTGAGCTCGAGCACCGCGAGCGGGAGCCACAGCACCGCCGCGATCCCGGTGAGGTACCAGAAGTGGAGGCGCCAGAAGCGCACCGCGTCGCGGAGGACGGAGGCGAGGCGGACGGGCGCGACGGGGGCGGGCGGCGGCGGCGACACGGCGACCGGCGATCCTACGAGGTGTTCGACGCCGCGAAGTTGGCCCTTGACGACGGGTGGGCCACGTCGTACGTTGCCCACTCTTCCTCGCGCACTTCCTCCCATTTGCCGGCGCGTTCGACGCGCCCGGGGAGGAGGTCGTCGCTTGCTCATCGCCCTCTGGTCCGCCACCGGCGGATCCGGCACGTCAGTCTTCACCGCCGCGTGTGCGCTCGTGCTCGCACGCGAAGCTCGCGACGCGGGCCACGCCACCGGAGTGCGCGTCGCCGACCTCGCCGGCGACCTCCCTGCCGTCTTCGGTCTCGGAGCCGAACCCGACGTCGGCCTGGCCGACTGGCTCGCCGCCGGGCCCGAGGCGCCCACCGATGCGCTCGACCGCCTGGCGACGGAGGTCGCGCCCGGTATCGCGCTGCTGCCACTCGGCGGTGCCGCCGAGCCGTTGTGTGCAGTTGCCCCCGAGGCCGGCGCGGCGCTGGCCGTCGCACTCGCACACGGACCGTCGCCGGTGCTCGCCGACTGCGGGACGGCCCGGGAGCCGACGCTGCGCGCGGTCGTCGAAGTGGCCGACGTCGCCGTCGTCGTGCTGCGGAGCTGCTACCTCTCGCTGCGCCGCGCGGTGCACTCACCGTCGCTGCGTCACACCGCGGGCGTCGTGCTGCTCGACGAGCCGGAGCGCTCGCTCGGCGCGCACGCCATCGCCGAGGTGCTCGACCTCCCGGTCCTGGCGCGGATCCCGGCGAAGCCCCGGATCGCACGCGCCGTCGACGCCGGCGTCCTCGGCACCCGGCTCCCCGACCAGCTGGCGCGCGCCGCCACCGACGTCGTGCGACGCGTCGGTGCGCGTGGGCTCCGTGGCGAGGCCGCATGACGGTCCTGGCGCTGCCCTCCGCACCCGACGCGGCCGACGACGGGCTGCTCAAGCAGCGCGTGCACCGCCGGCTCGTCGCGAACGGCGTCGACGATCCGAGCGCCGACATCGCACTGCTCCGGCGGACGCTGGCCGATCTCCTGCGTGACGAGCAGCCGCTCCTCGCCGGGCCGCGGTTCGACGCGCTGCTCGAGCAGCTCACGCACGAAGTCGCCGGGCTCGGTCCCCTCGAGCCCCTGCTCGCCGACCCGACCGTCACCGAGGTGATGGTCAACGGTCCGGGCCGCGCTTATGTCGAGCGCGCTGGTCGACTCGAGCCGGTGGTGCTGGAGCTCGACGCGGCCGCGATCGTGCACCTCGTCGAACGGGTCGTCGCGCCGCTCGGGCTCCGGCTCGATCGCTCGTCGCCGATGGTCGACGCCCGTCTCGCCGACGGCTCGCGGCTGCACGCGGTGATCCCGCCGCTCGCCGTCGACGGTCCGTGCGTCACGATCCGCCGCTTCGGGGCGCGCGCCATCGCGTTGGAGGAGTTCGGCGTGGACGGCGTCGCGGCGACGTTCCTCCGCTGGTCGGTGGCGGCGGGTTGGAACCTGCTGGTGGCCGGCGCCACCAGCGCGGGAAAGACCACGTTGCTCAACGCGTTGTCGCAGACGATCCCGCACGACGAGCGCATCGTGACCATCGAGGAGACGGCAGAGCTGCGTCTCGCACAGCCGCACGTGGTGCGCCTCGAGGCGCGCCCGCCGAACGCCGAAGGCGCCGGTGGCGTCGGCGTGCGAGCGCTGGTGCGAGCTGCGCTGCGGATGCGACCCGACCGGCTCGTCGTCGGCGAGGTGCGCGGTGGTGAGGCCCTGGACATGCTCCAAGCGCTGAACACCGGACACGACGGGTCGATGTCGACGCTGCACGCCAACGGGCCGCGCGACGCGCTGGCCCGCCTCGAAACGCTCGTGTTGCTGGCCGACTCGGGGCTGCCGCTCGGCGCCGTGCGCGCGCAGGTGGCGTCGAGCATCGACGCGGTGGTGTTCGTCGCGCGGGGGAGCGGCGGTGGACGCCGCGTCGAGGCGATCGCGGAGGTCGACGCGGCGCACCGCGAGGGTGCGCGCACGTTGTTCGTCCGGCGCGGCGACCGGTTGGTGCCGGTCGACCGCGTCATGCGGCCGGCGCGCCGTCACGACGCGGTGCGGTTGCTGGAGCGCGGTCCGTCGTGCTGACCCTCGTACTCGTGCTCGTGATCGTGGGGCCACTCACGTGCGCGGGACTGGTCGCCGCGGGCCGGCGCGCCGCGGTCGCGGACCGGGCTCGATCGCTCGGCCCACGGTCGCGGTGGCGCGTCCCGGAACGCGTCCGGGTTCGGCTGGTGGCCGCGTTGCGCGACGCCGACCTCGGATGGACCCCCGAGGAGGCGGTCGAGTACTGGGGGATCGGCGCGGCGGCGATCGCGTTGCTCGCGGCCCCGCTCGCCCCGGTGCTCGCGATCCCCGCGGTCCTTGCCGTGCTCGCCGCCGGGCCCATGGCGCTCGCGCTGCTTCGTGGTCGTCGGGAGCGCGCCTTCGCCGCCGGGTTGCCCGTCGCGCTCGAGCAGGTCGCGGCCGAATTGCGCGGCGGGGGGACCGTCGCGGCAGCGGTCGAACGGCTCGCGCGCACGATCGGCCCGGTCGCCCTCGACCTGCACCGGGTGCACGTCCGCACCCAACTCGGACTCCCCCTGGCCGACGCGCTGGCCGGGTGGCCGGCCGAGCACGATGCGCCCGGGGTGCGCGCGGCCGCGGGCGCGCTCTCGGTGGCCGCGACGATGGGTGGGCGCGCCGCGGATGCCATCGACGGTCTGGCTTCGTCGCTCCGCCACCGGCTCGACGCCGTGGCCGAGGCGCACTCGCTCTCGGCCCAGGCGCGCCTGTCCGCGGTGGTCGTCGGTGCCGCGCCGCTCGGATACCTCGCGTTCTCGACGTTGGTCGATCCGACCGCGGTCACCGCGCTGGTCGACACCGGTGTGGGGCGGGTCTGCCTCGTCGTCGGGCTCGCGCTGGAGGCACTCGGGGGCCTGTGGATCCGGCACATCGTGAGGTCGGCCGGATGAGCGCCTCATCTGCATCTGCGGCGTGGATGTTGGGCGTCGGGTGGGGAGTCCTGCTCGCGGCGCCACTGGTGCGAAGCGCCGGTCGGGTGGCGGCGACGTCGCGAGTGGCGGCGCTCTCGACGAGGTCGCCGTCGTCAACGGGCACGGCGCGGATCCGGGGCCGCGTCGCCCAATGGACGCAGGCACACGCCCACGACCCGCTGCTCCGAGTCGCGCAGTCGCTCCTGTCGCGCCGACGCGACCAGCGCGACGCTCAGCTGATCGCGCGCGAGATTCCGGTCGCGATCGACCTGCTCGGAGTCGCCGTCGGGGCCGGGTGCACGCCCTACCTCGCGGTTGAGGTCGCCGCGCACTGGTCCCCGCCGCCCTTGGCGAACATCTTCCGCGAGGTGCTCCGACGCTGCTCGCTCGGGCTCGACTTCGAGGCCGCGCTCGACACCGCGGTCCGCGACGTGCCACGGGTGCGCCCGCTCGCCGACGCGCTGCTGGCGTCCGACCGTCTCGGGGTACCGGTCGGCCCGGTGCTCGCCCGCTTGGCCGACGAAGATCGCACCGCGCTCCGCCGCGCTGCCGAAGCTCACGCGCGACGCGTCCCGGTGCGGCTCCTGTTCCCGCTCGTGTTCCTCGTCCTGCCCGCCTTCGTGCTGCTCACGGTGGTTCCCGGGTTGGCGGCCGGTCTCGGCCGCCTATGACCACTGCCGTGGCATCGCACTTCCCCCTCTCTTCCCTCGACCGGAACCACGAGGAGGTTGTGCAATGTCAGCTGGATTCCTGGCGCGCGTCCGCGCGCGGCTGGCTCGGGTCGCACCGGGCGAAGCGGGACAGTCGACGGCCGAGTACGCGCTGGTGATCCTGGGCGCCGTGGCCATCGCGACCCTGCTGATCACCTGGGCCACGGGCAGCCACGCGATCTCGCAGCTGTTCGACTCGGTGATCTCGAAGATCCTCCCGTCGTGAACGGGCGTCGATGGTTCCCCCGCGCGTCGCGTGGGGGAACCCGGCGCCGCCTGCGGCGATCGCGCGAGGCGGGACAAGCGACGGTGGAGTTCGCGTTCGTGCTGCCGCTGCTCGTCCTCGCATTGCTGGCCGTGGTGCAGGTCGGGCTTGTCGTGCGCGATCAGCTCGGTGTCGTGCACGCGGCCCGCGAGGCCGCCCGGGCCGCCAGCGTCGACCCCGATCCCGAGCGTGCCGTGCGCGCCGCGCACCGCACGCTGCCCGGGGCGGACGTCTCTGTCGGGAGCCGACCGAAGATCGGCGGCGAGATCAGCGTCACGGTGCACTACACGTCGGTCACCGACCTCCCGCTCGTCGGCGTGCTGTTCCCGGATCCCGACTTGCACGCCACGTCAGTGATGCGGGTGGAGCGGTGAACGACCGCGAGGGCGGCGGCGTGAGCGTGGTGATGCTGGCGGTGCTCGTCGCCGGTTGCATGCTGGCGATGGGCGCGGCCCGGCTCGGTGGTGCGCTCGTCGGTCGGGCCCGCGCAGAATCGGCCGCCGACGCGGCCGCGTTGGCCGCGGCCGACCGCCTGGCGCTCGGGGGAGGTGCCGTCGCCGCCCGCGCCGCGGCCGTCCGCACCGCCGCCAGCAACGACGCCCGCCTCGTGACCTGCGACTGCGCCGGCACGAGCGCGGCGGTGGTGGTCGAGGTCGACCTCCCGGCCTTGGGTGCGGTGTTCGGTCCGGCGCGGGGCCGCGCGAAAGCCGAGGTGAGGCCGGAGTGCGTCATCGAGCTCCCCGACTGTTGACCGCTACTTGTCCACCGTCACCGGGAACTTCGCCGTCTTGGCCGGGGGTACGTCGGGTTCGAACGAGCGCGCGTCAGCGAGCACGAGCGTCGACTGTCCCGTCTGCTCGGCGCGGAAGGTGAGCTCCTGCGTTCCGGGTGCACCGGGCTCGTTGCCGCCCGCGACCTGCTTGCTCGACAGGAACGCCACGTCGGGGTTGTCGCCTGCGGTCCACTCGTAACCGGTGCTCGGGTTCGCGGTGAGGGAGACGATGAACTCGTCACCCTGGTGCACGCTGATGTCGTCGCCCTGGTGGTAGACGGGCGTCGACGTCTTCGCCTGCGAGTCATCGCCCCAGGGCAACGCGACGATCGCCACCAGCAACCCGATGCCGATGGCCACGAGCACCACCAGCGCGATCCATCGGCGACGGGTCATGCGCCGGAATCTAGGACGACGTGCCGGGATCGTTCGGGGACGCCGGCGTGGACCGCGACGCGCCGAGCGTCTCGAGCACCACGACCGCGGCGGCCTTGTCGAGGTACTCGTTCCAGTTTCCGCACTTCGGTGACTGCACGCACGACGGGCACCCGTCGTCGCACGGGCACTCGAGCACGAGCTCGTGCGCGGCGCGCACGTGACGGGTGAGCTCGGCGAACGCGAGCTCGGCGATGCCGGCGCCACCCGGATACCCGTCGTAGACGAAGATCGTGGCGTCGCCGGTCTGCGGGTGCATCGCCATCGACACGCCGCCGACGTCCCAGCGGTCGCAGATGGCGAAGAGCGGGAGGAGACCGATCAACGCGTGCTCGGCGGCGTGCACCGCGCCGATCACCCGGCTGGGCTCGAGCCCGGCGCGGGCGAGCGTCTCGAGCGGCACCGTGTACCAGCACGCGCGGGTGGTGAGCTCGCGGGGTGGGAAGTCGAGCGGAACCACCTCGAACACCTCGTTGGTCGACGTGCGGCGCCGTTGGTACGCGACCAGGTCGTGGAGCACGGTCACCGACCCGAGGTGCGCGGTACCCGCACCGGCGGGTACGGCGCATTCGTCGGCGAGGATCGAGATGTCGGTCTCCTCGCGCGTCTGGGTGAACTCGTCGGCGTCGTCGGCGGGGTCGAGCACGGCCACGTGGTTCTCGACATCGAGGTCGCGCACCCGGTACTGGCGTCCCTGGTGCAGGTAGATGGCGCCGGGATGCGCGACGAGGAAGGCGCGTGACGCGTCGACGGTGCCCACGAGCTGACCCTCGGCGTCGACGAGCTGGCATTCGACCGACGAACCGGTGCGCAGCCCGACGCGCCCGGCCGGCGGCTCGCGCCCGGCCCAGTACATCGCACCGCCGCGCGGCTTGAGCTCGTCCTCGAGCACGAGGTCGCGCACGGCGTCGTCGAGTGCGTTGCCGAAGAAGCGCTCGTCGGTGTGCGTGAGTGGCAGCTCATGCGCCGCGCACGCGATCTGGGCGCGGGCGACGAACGGGTTGTCGGGGTTCACCACCACCGCTTCGGCCGGCCGGTCGAGCAGTTCGGTCGGGTGGCGCGCGTACCACTGGTCGAGCTGGTCGTCGCCGGCCACCAGCACCGCCGCGGCCCGTCGGCTGGTGCGTCCGGCGCGGCCCACCTGCTGGCGCATCGACGCCAGCGTTCCGGGGAAGCCGTTGAGCACGACTGCGTCGAGGCCGCCGATGTCGATGCCGAGCTCGAGTGCACTGGTGGCGACCACGCCGCCGAGCTCGCCGCTCGAGAGCTGCAACTCGAGCTCCCGTCGTTCCGACGCGAGGTAGCCGGCGCGGTACGCGGCGACGGTCGGCATGTGCTCACCCGTCGACGGAGGCGCGAGCGAGCTCCGGGCGTGCGTCGCGACCAGCTCCGCGCCCTTCCGGCTGCGGGCGAAGGCCAGCGTCTGGTGGCCGTCGGCCACGAAGCGCGAGAGCAGCATCGCGGTCTCGACGTTCGCCGACGCGCGCGTGCCGGTGTGCGCGTCGACCAAGGGGCGCTGCCACACCGCGAACTTCCGCTCGGCTTGCGGTGAGCCGTCGCCGTCGACGGCGTCGACGGGAAGGCCGCACAACCGTGACGCCAGCTCGGCAGGGTTGCCGATGGTCGCGCTGGTGAAGCAGAACGTGGGCGACGAGCCGTAGTGCTCGCACAACCGCCGCAGGCGACGCAGCACGTGGGCGACGTGGCTGCCGAAGACGCCGCGCAACGTGTGGAGCTCGTCGACCACCACGAAGCGCAGGCGCAGCAGGAACGTCGCCCAGCGGTCGTGGGTCGGGAGGATGCCCATGTGGAGCATCTCCGGGTTGGTGAGCAGGACGTTGGCGTGGGCACGGATCCAGGCCCGCTCGTCGGTGGGGGTGTCGCCGTCGTACGTCGCGGCGACGAGGTCGGGCACCAACCACTCGCGGAACGACCGCAGCTGATCTTGTGCCAACGCCTTGGTGGGGAACACGAGCAGCGTGGTGTCGCGGCTGCCGGTGACGGCCGCGTCGACGATCGGGAGCTGGTAGCAGAGCGACTTCCCCGACGCGGTGCCGGTGGCGACCACGATGCTGCGTTGCTCACGCAGGGCCTCGACCGCTTCGGCTTGGTGTGACCACAGCGTGTCCACACCGCGCGCCCGCAGACGTGCGGTGACCAACGGTGACAGGGACGGCTGCGTCGCGGCCGGCCGCGCCGCACGCGCCGGGAGCGAAGTGTTGGCGACGATGCGATCGAAGTGCTCGTGCGCGAGGTGGTCGAGGGTGGCGCAGGCGTCGGTACGTCGCTCGCTCGCGGGCGTGGTGACGGCGCTCAATGGCTCTGCAGCACGCCGTCGTCGGCGAAGTCGGCGAGCAAGCCGTCGGCGTCACCGCTCTTCACCAGGTTGCTCCCACTCCCGGCACCCACCGGCAGCACCACGTTCTTCACGTTGGCGGGATTGAAGGTGAGGGCGAGGGAACCCATGTGGAAGAGGTCGTTGATGCCCACGCCGTCGAGCTTCGTGTGCCGTCCGAGCGTCGCGATCAATCGCACGGTGTCGCCCGCGCTCGGGTGCTTGGCCTGGAGCGTCTGGAGGGCGGAGAGGATGAGGAGACCCTGGTTGCTCGAGCGGGTGAGGTCGCCGTTGTCGAACGAGTGGCGGTCGCGCGAGAACTGCAGCGCCTGCTCGCCGTTGAGATGCGCGGGACCGGCGGCGAAGTGCGCACCGGAGAAGTCGTCGTCCATAGCCGTGGGGATGTTGACGTCGATGCCGCCGATCTCGTCGACCATGTTCTGGAAGTGTGGGAAGTTCACCCGGATCACCCAGGTGAGGGGGACTCCGACGATCGACTGCACCGCGTCGGCTTCGGTACGGAGATCGTTGCCGCCGGGATTGTTGACGATGTACGAGTTGATCTTGTTGCCACCCGGACCCTCGGTGTCGCGCGGGATGTCGAGGATGGTCGCCGACCTCAGCGCGGGGTTGATGCCGATGACGTGCACCGCGTCGGCGAGCCCGGGGTCGTCGGGCGACTGCGCGGGATCGTCGGATCGGGCCCCCGTTCCGAGCGCGAGCACGAAGAAGGGCTGTTGTGGCCCGCCGTCGTTGCGCGCGGTCCCGAGCTTCGTCACCTGGAACCACACGGCGCCCCCGGCGGGCACGGGCTCACCCAGCACCAGCCACACGCCGGCGATGCCTCCGGCGAGCAGCAGCCCGCACAGCAGCGGCCCGACGACGAGCAGGGTCAGCGCCCGATGGCGCGGCAGGCGGTTCGACGCGCTCATCTCTTCGCTCCGGTGGTGGTGCTCGCACTCGTTGTCGTCGTCGTGGGCGTGAGGCCGGCGCCGCCCCGGCTCACGATCATGTCGTACGCCGTGATCTGCCACGTGCCGAACGGGCTGGGTTGCAGCACGAGGTTCGCCCGGCGGACGACCTTCAGGGGTTCGCCCTTGACCTTGGTCTCGCCGGTCACTTCGACGACGAGCGCGGCAGTGGCGAGCGTGAGCTTGCCCGACTGGTCGCCGAGGCCCATCACCGTGACCGGTTGCGCGGTCACCGTGAGGTTGCCGGTGACCTTCGGCAGGCCTTCGTCGAGCACGACCGCGCGGTCAGTGGTGGTCGCCGATGCCAGCGTCGCGGGGTCGAACACGGCGCTGAAGTCGGCGGTGGCAGGCTTCCCCGACTGCAGCGGCTGCACGGTCGCGCCCTTCACGTAGGTGGTCACGGCGTCGAGCACACGCTGCGCCTGGTCGGCGCTCACGGTCACCGGCGCGCCCGCGCTGTCGGCCGAGACGTTGCCGAGCGGGATGTCGATCTTGGTCTCGGGTTTTGTCGTGGTCGTGCTCTTCGCCTGCTCGGAGCCTCCACCGCCCGAGCAGCTGGCGGCGACGATGCCGGCGACGAGCACGAACGCCAACACCACGACCGTCGTGGCGACGACGGGGCGACGACGCGCGCGACGGCGCCGCGTGTTCGATCGGGTCAGCACGCCCTCGCCCATGGACGCCTCAGGGTAGGAGACAGACCCTCGCTGACCGGGGCACCGAACCACCCCCGTATCATGCGGGCCATGGCCTTGAAGAAGATGGTCGAGCGCCTCACCAAGCCGGTCGAGGACCTCGACCGGGAGGAGCTCACCGCCTTCTGCGACGCTCGCCATCTCCGCGCGATGGACGACATCGCGGCCCGTACGCGGATCAAGGTCGGAGGTGAGGTCCGTTCGGTCCGGATCGTGCCCCGGGCCGGCGCGCCTGCGCTCGAGGTGACGGTCACCGACGGTCGCGGTTCGGTCGTCGGCGTGTTCCTCGGCCGCCGCAAGATCGCCGGGCTCTCACCGGGGCGCAAGGTCGCGTTCGAGGGGGTGGCCGCGCGCGACGGCAAGCGCTACCTGGTGTTCAACCCCGTCTACGAGCTGCTGGCCTGACGCCACCCAAACGGCCGTGGGCCCCGGGTATCCCGGCTCGCGGTGCGAGAGCCGTCGAGGCAGTCATGCCGCCGCGCCGGTGAGGATGCGGCGCACCTCGTCTTCCGACTCGGGCGTCACCATGGCCAGGACCTCGTCGCCGGTTTCGAAGATCGAGTCCCCGCGTGGCATCACGACGTGCTCGTCGCGCACGATGGCGACGATGGTGGCGTTCCGGGGCACGTCGACGTCGCGCAACGCGCGGTCGATCACCGGTGAATTGTCGGCCAGGGTGACCTCCACCAAGCGGGCCTGACCCCCCTCGAACTGGAGGATGCGAACGAGCCGGCCGACGGTGACCGCCTCCTCCACCAGCGCCGTGATGAGGTGCGGGGTCGACACCGAAAGGTCGACGCCCCAGTTCTCGTTGAACAGCCACTCGTTCTTCGGGTGGTTCACGCGGGCGATGACGCGCGGCACCGCGAACTCCTGCTTGGCGAGGAGCGACACCACCAGGTTGTCCTCGTCGTCACCGGTGGCGGCGACCACCACGTCGCACGAGTCGAGCCCGGCCTCCCGCAGCGAGTTGACCTCGCACGCGTCGGCGACGTGCCACACGATGCCGTCGGTGTCGCTCTGCGCGCGCCGCACGACGGCGGGGTTCTGCTCGATGATGAGGACGTCGTGGTCGGCGGCCCGCAGGTCGTTGGCGATGAAGAGGCCGACGTTGCCGGCCCCCGCGATGGCAACCCGCATCAGTGGTGGTCCTCTCCGTGCTCGAGCCGTTCGCGCAGCGTCTCGAGGGCGGACACGTCGGCGGCGAAGTGCAGGATGTCGCCGTCCTGGCCGATGGCGCTGGGCGTGCTCACCTGCGCCGCGCCGAGACGCGTGATCGCCACGAGCCAGAACACGCCGGGCTCGCTCAACGGGGCGAGCTTCTTGCCCGCCCACTTCGCCGGGATCGGATAGTCGAGCAGGCAGACCTTGCCACTCGGATCGAGCCACTCGTGCGGCTGCTCCTCGGCCGGCAACAGACGCCGCATCACCTGGTCGGTCGTCCACGAGACGGTGGCGACGGTCGGGATGCCGAGGCGCTGGTAGATGAGCGCGCGGCGGGGGTCGTAGATCCGTGCCACCACCCGCTCGATCGCGAAGTTCTCCCGGGCGATCCGGGCGGTGAGGATGTTGGAGTTGTCACCGCTGGTGACGGCGGCGACCGCACCGGCGCGCTCGATGCCCGCCTCGACGAGGTGGTCGCGGTCGAAGCCGAAGCCGACGACGGTCTGCCCGCCGAAGTCCTCGGGGAGGCGCTTGCGGAAGGCGTCGGCGTTCTTGTCGATCACCGCCACGGAGTGGCCATTGCGTTCGAGGCTGAGGGCCAGCTCGCTGCCCACCCGCCCGCATCCGACGACGACGACGTGCACCGGGGTCTCCCTCCCGCTTCGTGACGGGGCGCAGGCTATCGAGCCGCGTCGAGGAGCGCGAAATCCGTGAAGACTGGGTGACGCCGATCGGCGGAATCGGAACTCGGCACGTTCCTGATGGCAAGCTGTCGGAAGCCGGTCGTGCCAAGGGGCTCGGAGGAACCGAACGACGTGGCATTCGTCAAACGTGTACTCGTCGGTCGGCCGTTGGCCACGACCGAGATGGAGCACCAACGCATTCCAAAGACCATCGCCCTGGCGGTGTTCTCGTCGGACGCGATCTCGTCGACCGCGTACGCCACCGAGGAGATCCTCTTCGTCGTCGCCGTCGGTGGTTCCAGCCTCGCGCTCGGCCTGAACACGCTGATCCCCATCGGGATCGCGGTCGCGATCCTGTTGACGATCGTCATCACGTCGTACCGGCAGACGATCTTCGCGTACCCGAGCGGCGGCGGCAGCTACGTCGTCAGTCGCGAGAACCTCGGCGAGAACCCGTCGCTCATAGCCGGCGCGTCGTTGCTCGTCGACTACATCCTCACGGTCGCGGTGTCGATCTCCGCAGGCGTCGCGGCCATCGTGTCGATCCCCGCGTTCCAGGATCTCGCCAAGCATCGCGTCGCGCTCGGGTTGATCCTGATCCTCGGCATCAGCCTGGCCAACCTGCGCGGCATCAAGGAATCCGGTCGCATCTTCGCGGTGCCCACCTACATCTACATCTCCATCCTCGGCGCGCTGGTGAGCTACGGCCTGTTCCGCAGCTTCGTGCTCGACGACATCCACCACATCAACTCACTGCCGTTCAAGGCGGCAGGCGGTCAGCTCGTCGGCGGCTCGCTGAGCATCTTCATCCTCTTGAAGGGCTTCTCGTCGGGCGCGGTCGCGCTCACCGGGGTCGAGGCCATCTCCAACGGCGTGCCCGCGTTCCGGAGACCCGAGTCGAGGAACGCCGCCGCCACGCTCGTCTGGATGGGCGTCATCCTCGGCACGCTGTTCATGGGCGTACAGATCCTCGCCCACCACCTCGGTCCGTACCCCAGTGAGCACACCACGGTGATGTCGCAGCTCGGCACGGCCGTGTTCGGCGGCGGAACCGTGCTCTACGTGATCCTGCAGTTCGCCACCGCGGCCATCCTGACCCTCGCGGCCAACACCGCGTACGCCGACTTCCCGCGCCTCTCGTCGATCATCGCCCGCGACGGATACCTGCCGAGACAGCTCGCCAACCGCGGCGACCGACTCGTGTTCTCGAACGGTGTGCTCGTGCTCGCCACCGCGGCGGGCGCGCTGATCATCGCGTTCGGCGGCAAGACCAACGCGCTGATCCCGCTCTACGCCATCGGCGTGTTCCTGTCGTTCACGCTCTCGCAGGCCGGCATGGTGAAGCACCATAAGACGGAGCAGGAGCGCGGCTACAAGCGCAACATGGTGATCAACGCGGTGGGCTCGGCCGCGACGTTCGTCGTCCTGCTGATCGTCGCGACGACCAAATTCACGAGCGGCGCGTGGGTTCCGCTGGTCGTGATCCCGGTGATCGTCGTCGGCTTCAAGGCCATCCACCGCCACTACAAGACCGTCGCCGACGGTCTGCGGGTCACGCCCGATTACAAGCCCCGCCGGATGAACCACACCGTCGTCGTGCTCGTCGGTGGGGTGCACCGCGGGGTGTTGGAGGGACTCGCGTACGCGCGCTCGCTGTCGCCCAACCACCTGGTTGCGGTGTCGGTGGTCTCCGACGAGGAGGAGCAGGGGAAGCTCGAGGAGCTGTGGAACGAGTTCGGGATCGACATCCCGCTCGAGATCGTGTACTCGCCCTACCGCGAGCTCACGCGTCCCATCCTCCGGTACATCGACGAGCTCGACGCGCGCTGGGAGAACGACATCATCACCGTCCTGCTGCCCGAGTTCGTCGTCCGGCACTGGTGGGGCAACATCCTCCACAACCAGACCGCCCTGCTCCTCAAGGGGCGCCTCCTGTTCCGGAAGGGGACGGTCGTGACGTCGCTCCCGTACCACCTGGAGTGAGGCCCGGCGCCGACGAACCTCGGCGAAAGATTGGACTCGACCGAGTCCAAACCCCTACTTTTCCCTAGCTTCTCTGCGCGGGGCCTCGGCCCCGCGCGCCCGCACTCGTCCACCCGTCTCCCCACCTCTGAGGTTTGCATTCCATGATCAACTTGGCTGCCGAAGGCGGCTACCAGGTCTTCACCCTCAACGGCGAGGCCTGGTTCTGGCTCATCTTCTCGGCCGTGACGGCGCTGGTGGCGATCGGGGTGGGCTTCTACCTGGTGCGCGGCGTGCTCGAGGCCGACCAGGGCACCCCATCGATGATCGAGATCGCGAAGGCCATCCAGGAAGGCGCGATGGCCTACCTGAAACGGCAGTTCAAGACCATCGCGGTGATCCTGATCCCGCTGGCGGTCGTCGTGTTCGTGACGTCGACCGAGGTCACCAAGCCGCTGGTCGCGGCGCCCAATGCCTCGACGGGTCTCACGTTCGCGCAGTCGGGTCTGTTCCGCACCCTCGCGTTCATCGCCGGCTGCCTGCTCTCGGGGCTCACCGGCTTCATCGGCATGAGCCTGGCGGTGCGCGGCAACGTGCGCACTGCCGCCGCGGCCAAGTCCGGCTCGCTACCCGCCGCGCTCAAGGTCGCCTTCCGCACCGGCGGCGTCGCCGGCATGTTCACCGTGGGCCTGGGTCTGCTCGGGGCCACCGTGATCATCATGATCTTCCAGAACACCGCCTCGGCGATCCTCATCGGCTTCGGGTTCGGCGGTTCGTTGCTGGCGCTCTTCCTGCGAGTAGGCGGCGGCATCTTCACGAAGGCGGCCGACGTGGGCGCCGACCTGGTGGGCAAGGTCGAAGCCGGGATCCCCGAAGACGACCCCCGCAACCCGGCGACCATCGCTGACAACGTGGGTGACAACGTGGGCGACTGCGCCGGCATGGCCGCCGACCTCTTCGAGAGCTACGAGGTCACGCTGGTCGCGTCCATCATCCTCGGCGTCGCCGCGTTCAAGTCGATCGGTCTCAACCCCGCGCTCGGGCTCATCTTCCCGCTCGCGGCCCGCGCCATCGGCGTGCTCGCCTCGATCTTCGGCGTGTTCGCGGTGCGGGCCACCGACAGGGACAAGTCGGCGATGGCGCCCATCAACCGTGGGTTCATCACCGCGGGTCTCCTGACCATCGTCGGCACTGCCGTCGTCGCTTTTGGCTACGTCGGCAACGACAAGTTCGACGCCGGTTGGAAGTGCTTCGGCGCCGTCATCACCGGGCTCGTGCTCGCGCAGGTGCTGAGCCGACTCACCGAGTACTTCACCAGCACCGAGAAGGCGCCGGTGCGAGAGATCGCGGAGGCGACGCGCACCGGTCCCGCCACCGTCGTGCTCTCCGGTACCAGCTCCGGCCTCGAGTCGAGTGTGTACGCCATCATCTGCATCGCGCTGGCACTGGGCGTCGGCATCTGGCTGGGCGACGGCAACATCCAGTTCACCTTCTACATGGTCGCCCTCACCGGCATGGGCATGTTGGCGACCACGGGTGTCATCGTCTCCGAGGACACGTTCGGCCCTGTCGCCGACAACGCGGCGGGCATCGCCGAGATGTCGGGCGAGTTCGAGGGTGAGCCCGAGCGCATCATGGTGAGCCTCGACGCGGTGGGCAACACGACCAAGGCCGTCACCAAGGGCTTCGCCATCGGTTCCGCGGTCATCGCGTCAGTGGCGCTGTTCGCCTCCTACGTCGAGACCATCGGCGGCGAGCTCGACCCGTTGAAGGGGCTCACCGGCAACAAGCTGTTCAACAATTTCCTCACCCAGATCAACCTGGCCAACCCGAAGGTGCTGGTCGGCCTGCTCATCGGCGGATCGGTGTCGTTCCTGTTCTCGGCGCTCGCCATCCGCGCCGTCGGCCGTACCGCCGGCGTCGTCGTACAGGAGGTGCGCAGCCAGTTCCGGGATGGCGGGATCATGGCCGGTACGAAGAAGCCCGATTACGGCCCGGTCATCGACATCTGCACCGCGGCGTCGCTTCGTGAGCTCGCCACCCCGGCGCTGCTCGCCGTGCTCACGCCGCTGATCATCGGCTTCGGCGTGAACTTCTACGCGCTCGGCGCGTTCCTCGCCGGCGTCATCCTCACCGGCCAGCTCATGGCGAACTACCTGAGCAACGCCGGTGGTGCGTGGGACAACGCCAAGAAGTACATCGAGGACGGCAACGAGGGCGGCAAGGGCTCCGAGGCCCACAAGGCGGCCGTCATCGGCGACACCGTCGGCGACCCGTTCAAGGACACCGCCGGCCCGGCGCTCAACCCGCTCATCAAGGTGATGAACCTGGTCTCGCTGCTCGTGCTCCCCGCGATCATCAGCCTGCGCAACGACGACATCCGCTTCGTGATCGCCGGCGGGTGCCTGGTCGTGCTCATCGGCGCCGTGCTCTTCTCGAAGCGCAAGACCGGCGCCTTCGGCGAGGAGTCCGAGGTTGTCGCCGAGGCCATGGCCGAACACGGCCGCCCCGAAGGCGCCTCCGCCGGCGAGTGACCCCATCTCCACCTCCACCTCGAACTGGCGTCGTTCGCCGGGGTCATGCACGCCCTGAACGACGTCAGTTCGTCAGGCTGAAGCTGACCGCGCTCGGAGGCGACGAATCTCGGCGCTGAGGGCTGCGGCATCGTCGCGGAGGTCTGCCGCGGTCGCGGTCAGCACGCGGAATCCCAACGCGGTGACGGCATTTCGCCTCGCGCTGTCCCGGACGAGAGCCAGTCTTCCGGTGTGGTGCTGGAAGCTGTCGTCCTCGACGAGTACGCGATCCTCCGGGTAGGCGAGATCGGCCCGAGCGACGAGGGTTGTCATCCATCGCGGCATTTCAGCCGCGGAGTGTGACGCTCAACCGCCACTCCGAACTGTCGTCGATGGCCACGGTGCAGAGCCCCGGCGAACGACGCCAGTTCCGAGGGAGGAGCGCCGGGTCAGTCTTCTTCGACGACTTCGTGGAGGGCGGCGGCTTCGGCTTCGGCCTGGATCTGGGTGAAGAGAACGGGGGCGTGCTTCTTCGCCTTGCGCCACTCGAGGAAAGGCGGGATCAGCGAGATGATGATGACGGCGGCGATCAGCGGGTAGAGATAGGTGTCGATCGAATTGCCGATCGCGTCAGCCAGGAAGTAGCCGGCCAGCGTCACGCCGAACACCCAGATGAAGGCACCGATCACGTTGAAGCTGAAGAACGTCCGCCGGGTCATCTTCCCGATGCCGGCGACGACCGGCGCAAACGTGCGCACCACCGGCACGAACCGCGCGAGCAGGATCGTCTTGGCCCCGTGTTGGTCGAAGAAGTCCTCGGTGCGATCGATGTACTCCCGTTTGAACAGCCTCGAATCGGGGCGCCGCAACAGGCGCGGGCCCGTCTTCTGGCCGATCGTGAAGCCGACCTGGTCGCCGATGACCGCAGCGGCGAAGCACCCGACGAGGATCGCCGCCAGGTTCAGCTTGCCCTGGTTGGCCAGGATGCCCGCGGTGAACAGGAGCGAGTCGCCGGGCAGGAAGAAGCCGACGAGCAGGCCGGTCTCGGCGAAGATGATGAGCATCAAGCCGATCTCGCCATAGGGGCTCAGATCGTTGAGGATCTCCTTGGGATCCAGGCTGAGCGCGAGAATGGTCGAGAGCAGGTGCACGACGGCGCAGGATAGACGGCCCACCCCGTCGCTTCCCGGAACGACCCGGAGTTGACAGAGGCGCTCCGCCGCACCACTGTCCGGCGCCGATACGCCCCTCGACGCCCCGCGCCGACCACACTGGACGGCTTCCCCATCCGTACCCGAGGAATCCCGTAGGACAGTTCGGTGGCCAAACCACTCGTGATCGTCGAGTCGAAGGCAAAGGCCGACACCATCGCCGGCTTCCTCGGTCGCGACCGATACACGGTCATGGCCAGCGTCGGCCACATCCGTGACCTCCCCCGCGGCGCCAAGTACGCGCCCAAGGGCGTCACCAAGCCCGAGGTCCGGCGTCTCGGCATCGACGTCGACGACCACTTCACGCCGATCTACGTCGTCCCCGACGACAAGAAGCAGGTCGTCTCGAGCTTGAAGACGGCGCTCAAGGACGCGAGCGAGCTCTACCTCGCGACCGACGAGGACCGCGAGGGCGAAGCCATCTCGTGGCACCTGCTCGAGGTGCTCAAGCCGCGCATCCCCGTCAAGCGCATGGTGTTCCACGAGATCACCAGCGAGGCGATCGAGGACGCGATCGCGAACTGGCGCGACCTCGACATGAAGCTCGTCGAGGCCCAGGAGGGACGCCGCACCCTCGACCGCCTCTATGGCTACGAAGTGTCGAACGTCGCGTTCCGACGCATCGGACCGGGTACGTCGGCCGGTCGCGTGCAGAGCGTCGCCACCCGCATGGTCGTCGACCGTGAACGCGCGCGCATGGCGTTCCGCAGCGGTTCGTACTGGGATCTCGAGGGCACGTTCGCACACGCTGACGACGACGGCGCCGCGTTCCCGGCCACGCTCGTCGCGCTCGACGGCAAGCGCCTGGCGTCGGGTCGCGACTTCGATGCCGACACGGGCCGCCTCACCAACGACGCCGACGTCGCGCTCCTCGACGAACCGGCCGTCGTCGCGCTCGCCGCGCGACTCGAGGACCAACCCTTCACGGTCGCGTCGGTCGAGGCGCGCACTCAGTCGGAGCGCCCCAAGGCGCCGTTCATCACGTCGACCCTGCAGCAGGAAGCAGGCCGCAAGCTCGGCTTCAGCTCGGCGCGCACCATGCACGTCGCGCAAGGCCTGTACGAGCGCGGGCTCATCACCTACATGCGCACCGACTCCACGTCGCTCTCTGCGCAGGCCGTCAGCGCGGCGCGCAACCGCATCCGCGCGCTGTACGGCGACGCGTACCTCCCCGACCATCCGCGCGAGTACCGCTCCAAGGTGAAGAACGCGCAGGAGGCCCACGAGGCAATCCGCCCCGCCGGCGACGCCATGCGCACGGTCGACGACGTCGCGCACGAGCTCCGTGGTGCCGACGAACGCCGCCTGTACGACCTCATCTGGAAGCGCACGGTGGCGTCACAGATGGCCGACGCCCGCATCCGACGCGTCACCTTGCGCCTCGCCGCGACGTCCACCCAGGGCGAGAACGTGACGTTCCAGGCCAGCGGCCGCACCATCGAGTTCTCCGGCTACCTCCGTGCCTACGTGGAAGGCGCCGACGACCCCGACGCCGAGCTCGAAGACCGCGAGACCCTGCTCCCACCACTCGACGAAGGCGCGACCGTCGCGTGCCGCGAGCTGCGCCCGTCGGGTCACACCACCCAGCCCCCGGCGCGCTACACCGAAGCCAGCTTGGTGAAGGAGCTGGAGGAGCGCGGCATCGGTCGCCCCTCCACGTACGCGTCGGTGATCGAGACCATCCTGCGGCGCGACTACGTGTTCAAGAAGGGCAGCGCGCTCGTTCCCACGTGGACGGCGTTCGCCAAGGTGCAGTTGCTCGAGCGCTACTTCGCGCATCTGATCGACTACGAGTTCACGGCGACGATGGAGGAGGCGCTCGACGCGATCGCGCGCGGCGAGGGCGAAGCCGAGAAGTGGCTCCACTCCTTCTACTTCGGGAACGGTCAGGTCGGCTTGCGCGACCTCGTCGCCGAGGAGCACCTCGCGCAGATCGACAAGGCTGAAGTGAACTCCGTGCACGTCGGTGTCGACGCAGAGGGCCGCGAGCTCGTCGTGCGGGTGTGGCCCAACGGCGCCAACATCGAGCGCGGCGACGAGCGCGGCCCGGTTCCCGCTGATCTCGCGCCCGACGAGCTCACCCCGGAGAAGGCCGAGGAGCTCCTCGCCATCCCGACTGGCCCCCGCGAGCTGGGAGACGACCCCGAGACCGGTCTCACCGTGCTCGTGCTCACCGGACGCTTCGGGCCCTTCGTGCAACTCGGCGAGCAGCCCCCGGGCTCGAAGGACAAGCCCAAGCGCGCCTCGCTGTTCTCCACCATGGATCCCACCGAGGTCACGTTGGAGCAGGCGCTCGCGTTGCTCTCACTGCCGCGCGTCGTCGGCGTTGACGGCGAGGAGGAGATCACCGCGCAGAACGGCCGGTACGGGCCCTACCTGAAGAAGGGGAACGACAGCCGCAGCCTCGGCTCGGAGGACGCGCTCTTCAACGTGTCGCTCGACGAGGCGCGCGCGATCTTCGCTCAACCGAAGCAACGTCGCGGGTCGCGTTGCCAAACCGCCGCTCGCGGAGCTCGGTGCGCACCCCGAGTCGGGCGCGCCCGTGCGCGTGCTCGACGGTCGGTTCGGTCCGTACATCACCGACGGCACCGTCAACGCGTCCGTGCCGCGCGGCACCGACCCCGACTCGGTCACGCTCGAGCAGGCGGTGGAGCTGCTGCGCGAACGCGCGGCACGCGCGCCCGTGAAGCGCACGGCCAAGCGGTCGCCTGCGAAGAAGACCGCCAAGAAGACCACCGCCAAGAAGGCGACGGCGAAGAAGTCCACCGCCAAGAAGGCGACGGCGAAGAAGGCGCCCGCCAAGAGGGCCATCAGGAAGGCAGCGACTCCACCCGCATCGGGTGCCTAGGCCTCGATGACCGACGAGCAGCCGGTTCAGCGCGAGGCGCCGTTCATCCCCTCCGACGCTTCGGAGCCGCCGATCCCCGAGGCGCCGTGGCGCGTCTTCGGCAGCAAGTCGTTCTTCCGGCTCTGGCTGGCGCAGGTCTTCTCCAGCCTGGGCGACTGGACGGGTCTCATCGCCATCCTCGCCATCGCCGCGCGCGTGTCCGACAACTCGGGCGCGGCCGTGAGCCTCGTGATGACCACGCGAGTGCTGCCGGGCTTCCTGCTCGGGACGGTCGGCGGCGTGATCATCGACCGCTTCGACCGGCGCAAGGTGATGGTGTTGTGCGACATCGGGCGCGCCAGCCTGCTCGTACTCCTCCCGTTCGTCGAGAACCTAGGCGGGCTGCTGCTGATCTCGCTCGGACTCGAGATGTTGACGCTCCTCTGGGGCCCAGCGCAGGCCGCGACGGTGCCCAACATCGTCGACGAGGAGCACCTCTCGTCCGCCAACTCGTTGTCACTGGCCGCGAGCTTCGGGACGTTCCCCATCGCGGCGATCATCTTCTCGTTGCTCGCGGGCGTGGCCACCGTCATCGGCGACTTCGGCATCATCTCCGCGTTCAAGGTCGACCAGGAAGCGCTGGCCCTGATCTTCGACGCGCTGACCTTCATCGTGTCCGCTGCGATCATCTACCGGCTCCCGATCCCGCGGACCGAGAAACGAGAGAACGGCAACGGCAAGCGCATCGACTGGACGGAGACGTTCCGCGAGATCAAGGAAGGTCTGCAGTTCGTCGGGCAGCACGCGCTGGTACGCGGCGTGATGTTGGGTCTGGGGGTCGGTCTCATCGGCGCCGGCGCGATGATCCCGCTTGGGCCATCGTTCGCGCAGGAGGTGCTCGACGGCGGCGCGGCCGCGTTCGGCGTGCTCATGACCGCGCTCGGCTTCGGCGCCGCGTTCGGTGTGGTCACCCTGCTCTGGTTGCAACGGCGGCTGCCGCGCATCACCGTGTTCTGCTTCGCAGTGATCGGCACCGGGGCGTTCCTCGTGCTGGCGGCGTCGTTCTCCGCACTCGCGCCGGCCGCGCTGATGATCGGGGCCGTTGGCGCGTGCGCGGGCACCACCTACGTCACCGGCTTCACCGTGTTGCAGGAGAGCGTGCCCGACGAGCTGCGCGGTCGCATCTTCGCAGCTCTGTACACGGTCGTGCGGTTGTGTCTGCTCATCGCACTCACCATCTCGCCGTTGTGGGCCGACTTCTGGGACTGGGTGACGCACGGACTCCTGGGCAGCGACCAGTCGGTGTCGATCGGGCCGTACACCTATGCGCTCCCGGGCGTGCGCATCGCGTTGTGGGGTGGCGGCATCATCACCTTCGTCGCCGGGTTCTTCGCGTGGCATTCCATCCGGAAGGCCGAACGAGTCGCCGCCGACACAGGGGGGTCGACCGTGCCCGAGCAAGGCACGCTCGAGTTCCGGCCCCTCGGTCTCGTCGAGCCGTCGCCGATCGCGGAACCCCGAGCGCCGGATTCCGAATCCGACGACGACGAACATCCCGAGGCCGGAGCCGCGCCGTGACGCGCGGCAGGTTCGTCGTCCTCGAAGGCGGCGACGGCAGCGGCAAGAGCACCCAGGCGGCGCGGCTCGCAGCCTGGTTGCGCACGCAGAACCGCACCGTGGTCGAGACCTTCGAGCCGGGTGCGGGTACGACCGGCGCTGTGCTCCGCGAACTGCTCTTGCACGGACCGGAACCTGTCACGTCGACGGCCGAGGCGCTCCTGATGGCGGCCGACCGGGCGCAGCACGTCGCCACCGAGATCGCACCTGCGCTCGCACGGGGCGACTGGGTGGTGTGCGACCGGTACGTGCCGTCGTCGCTCGTGTACCAGGGTCTGGTGCGTGGCATCGGGGTCGAGGTGGTCGAGCAGCTCAGCGCGATCGCGACCGCCGGTTGCGATCCCGACCTCATCCTCGTCCTCGACGTCTCCGACGCGGTGGCCGACGCCCGCCGCGCCGGTGACAGCGATCGTCTCGAACGAGAAGGCGGTGACTTCCACCGTTCGGTGCGCGCGGCATACCGCGATCTCGCGCCTGCCCGCGGCTGGGTGGTGGTCGACGCCGACGGCGACGTCGACGCCGTCGCCGCAGCCGTGCGAGACGCGGTCGCGCCGCTCCTGGCAGGATGACCGGGATGGTGGCAACCGATCACTGGGCCCGCATCCGTGGACAGGACCGCGCGGTCGCGCAGCTGCAGCGCGCCGCGACCCGGCCGGTGCACGCGTACCTGCTCGTCGGACCGCGGGGTTCGGGCGTGGAGGAGGCGGCGCGCTGCTTCGCCGCGTCGCTGGTGACATCCGACGACGACGAGCGGGCGTGGGATCTCGCGTTGCGGGGCGTGCACCCCGATGTCGTGGAAGTCGACCCACCGGCCACGCAGATCCGCATCGAGGACGCGCAGACTGTCGTCGACGAGGTGTCGCGCAGCCCCATCGAGGGCGAGCGCAAGGTGGTGGTGCTCTTCGACGCCGAGCGCCTGCGGCTCAACGAGGCCGCCGCCAACAAATTGCTCAAGATTCTCGAGGAACCGCCTCCTCGGGCGGTGATCATCCTCGTCACGTCCGGCGCCGACCAGCTGCTCCCGACGATCCGCTCCCGGTGCCAACGGGTCGACTTCGCGTACCTCGGCGCGGATTCGGTGGCCGCGGCGCTCGTCGCCGACGGCGTCCCCGAAGCGCGCGCCGCACTCCTCGCCCGGCTCGCGGGCGGCCGGATCGACCGTGCCCGCGCGCTCGACGGCCGCCTCGGACCGGTGCGCGACGCGTTCGTCTCGGTGGCCGCCGGCGTCGACGGCTCTGGTGGTGCGGTCGCGGTGCACGCCGAACGCGTGCAGGTCGCGATGCAGGAGGCGCTGGCGGGACTCGAAGCAGCGCAGGCCGAGGAGGCGGAGCTGCTCGCGGCCGAGCTCGAGGCTGCGGGGTACCCCGAACGGACGCGCCGCGCGCAGCTGCGCCGGCTGGAGGAACGCCACAAGCGCGCGCACCGCCGAGCGCGCATCGACGCGCTCGTCGAGGGGATCACGGCGCTGGAGACCGTCTACCGCGACGCGCTCGCGGGCTCGCCCGACGAACGGCTCAACCTCGACTGTGATGTGCTGGCCGTCAACCCTCGCGCCGCGGCCGCCGCGCTCGACGCGTGCCGCGACGCTCGCCAGGCCATCGCGGAGTTCAATCCCAACGAGACGCTGCTCGTCGAGCGTCTCTTCCTCCATCTTCCGCCGACGGGTGGGGGCTCGGAACGACTTCGGGACCGCTGACCCGCAACCGGTACACTCGCCGCCGCGCCGGAGTAGCTCAGACGGCAGAGCAGCTCACTCGTAATGAGCAGGCCAAGGGTTCAAGTCCCTTCTCCGGCTCCGCTGATCACGACCCGGCCCGGTGCCGGGTCGTGTCGCGCTCGCGACTGACCGAACGCGCTCGTCCACGCTGCATGGTCGACTTCCCTTTCGGGATCGCACCTGCGGTCGGGTCGGGTTGAGCGAGCTGCCGTCGGGGATGCTCACGTTCTTGTTCACTGACGCTGCGTTGGTCGAGCTCTCGCTCCAGGAGCTCGCGGTGATCGCGGTCCCGTCCGACGGCCGAGCGGCAACTGCGTGGCGATCGACCACGGGAACGACCACGGGAACTCGCTCGCCACCCCTCTCCGGACATCAGAGTGGTGTGGACGTCGGCGTCGGAGAGCAGGTCGAAGCCGGGTGTGGTGATCGGGTTCGTCGGCTCCACGGGGTCGTCCACCGGGCCTCACCCCGACTTCGAGGTCCGCGTGCACGGTCTCCCGATCGACCCGGTACTCGCGCTGGTCCCCAAGATCGACGGACCACACGCTGTCAAGTCGGTCCCTCCGGGGGCCGAAGTACCAATTGCCGGTTCGTAGGGGACCGCAGCGTTGCCGGTTCGGGGGCACGACATGGTCGAGCACACGCCGCACTCGACGTACACACACGACGACCTCATGGCGGCCCGCGGCGAGGTGCGGCGAGGTGTCCGCGGGCTCGTCGTCGCGCTCCTGGGCATCGTGCTCGCGACCGGGATCGGCGCGGGGTTCGTCACCGCCGCCATCTACGACGAAGGCGTGCTCGAGACGGTCCTGCTCGTCGGCGGCATCTCGGTCGCGATCGGCTCCCCGCTCGTGATGACCATCTACGTCGTGACCCGCAAGCGCGGCCTCGACATCGCGCTCGATGCGGTGGTGCAGGCGCGCGTGCTCGAGACCGAGGCCCGACGGCGCGAGTTCGAGGCGAAGCTCAGTCGGGCGCTGGAGATGGCCTCCGACGAGGACGCTGCGTTCGACAGGCTCGAACGCGCCGCGCACCTCGCAGTTCCCGGCGCGTCGGTCGAGTTGTTGCTCGCCGACAACAGCTACGCGCACCTCGAACGCGTCGTCAGCGTGCCCGGTGATGCCGCCGCGAAGCCGGGCTGTTCGGTCTCGTCGCCCGACCGCTGTGTCGCCGCGCGCCGGGCGCAGACCCTCATCTTCCCCGACAGCGACGCGCTCGACAGCTGTCCGATGCTGCGCAACCGCGGCGGCGACTGCTTCTTCGCGGTGTGCGTGCCCGTCTCGATCATGGGTCGGACGGTCGGAGTGGTCCACGCCACGTCAGCGGCCGATGCTCCGGTGGACGACGACGGTGTGCAGGCGCTCCAGGTGCTGGCGAACCAGTCTGGGCATCGGCTCGGGATGCTCCGCATCATGGCCGAGACCCAGCTGCAGGCATCGACCGATCCGCTGACCGGACTCATCAACCGCCGCAGCCTCGAGAACCGCGCCCGGGTGCTGCGCGCGAGCGGCACCGAGTTCGCGCTGGTCATGGCCGACCTCGACCAGTTCAAGTCGCTCAACGACCGCGCCGGCCACGAGACCGGCGACCGCGCGCTGCGCGTGTTCGCGGAGACCCTGCGCGAGTTCGTGCGCGGCGAGGACGTCGCGTGCCGCTTCGGTGGCGAGGAGTTCGTCGTGCTGCTCCCGGGCATCGGGATCCACGACGCCATCGAGGTGATCGAGCGGGTGCGTGCCGAGCTGGCCCGCGCGACCGGACGGGGCGACGTCCCGACGTTCACCGCCAGCTACGGCATCGCGCAGATGTCCGACGCCGAGGACTTCGACGACCTGCTGTCCCGGGCCGACCAGGCGCTGTTCGCGGCGAAGAACGCCGGGCGCAATTGCATCTGCATCGACGGCCACACCATCGCCGTCGCCCCCACCCTGACCGCCCTCAGCTGAGCCAACGCGCTCGGGGTGTGGCCGAGCGTTTCCCGCCCGGCCGCCCATTCGTCACCTCGCGTTGCGTACGGTGATGGCGTGACTGCACACGAGGACCGTTTCGTCCCCCTCGACGGCGCCTTCAATTTCCGCGATCTCGGCGGCCTGCCCACGATCGACAGGGCCACCACACGGGTGGGAAGGATGTTCCGCAGCGACGCGCTCCACCACCTGCACCCGGCCGACGTCGACGTGCTCACAGAGCTCGGGATGCGCACGATCATCGACCTGCGGTCGGCGGTCGAGCTCGAACGGACGGGGAGAGGTCCGCTCGAGTCCACCGACATGCAGTGGCTGCACGCTCCGCTGAGCCACGGCGATGCCGCCGCCGGTCGGGTGCTCCCGCCGGCCTTGGCGGAAGGCGACCTCGGACGCCACTACGTGGAGAGCCTCGACGAGCGCACCGAAACGCTGGCCGAAGTGATCGGGCACCTCGCGACGCGCGACAACCTGCCCGCGGTGTTCCACTGCACCGCGGGCAAGGACCGCACCGGCATGGTCGCCGCGCTCGTGCTGTCACTCGTCGGCGTGTCCGACGACGTGATCGTGCACGACTACACCCTCACCGACGACCGCATGGTGCTCGTGATGGAACGCATCCGCGCGTCGGGCGACTTCCCCGAGCCGGTGACGCCCATGTCGGAGCGGGTCGGTCGGGCCGAGGCGAGCTCCATGGAGAAGTTCCTCACAGCGCTGCACGACGGGTACGGCGGGGCGGAAGCATGGGCGCGTGCCGCCGGGTTGTCGGAAGACACGCTCGGCTCGTTGCGCGACGTCTTGGTAGCGAGCGACTGACGGTTCGCGGGATGGTCGAAGGGCGACCAGTGCTGCGTAGGTCCCCGGGATCGACGCTTCGTGACGGCGACGCCGTGCCCGGCGCGCGGCGTTGCGTTTTGGGGCAGACTGCACCCCGGTACGAGGGAGGAATCGCCATGGAACGCCATGAACGCATCGACGAGCAGCTCGCCAAGGTGCCGCTGTTCTCGGGCTTGTCGAAGAAGGAGCTCCAGCTGATCTCCCAGCTCGCGACCTACCTCGAGGAGCCGGCCGGCACCGTGCTGACTGAGGAGGGCAAGCCCGGGCACGAGTTCATCATCGTCCTCGACGGCGAGATCGAGGTCCGCCAGGGCGGCAAGGTCGTGGCCGAGCGCGGCGCGGGGTCCTACGTCGGCGAGATCGCGCTGCTCGACCACCGTCCTCGCACCGCGACCGTGGTGGCCAGGACCCCGGTGGCCATCGAGGTCATCGGCCAGCGGGAGTTCGCCGGTCTCCTCGCCGAGGTCCCGGAGCTGTCGCAGCAGCTGCTGGCGACGGTGGCCCGCCGCCTCGCCGACCTCGACCAGCAGCAACAGCAGTCCTGACCGCCTGACCGGCCCTCTGACCGACCGCCGCGCCGACGAGCGCGGCGTCGGTCTGCTCCCGCGGAGTGGCGCCGCGGCCGGTTTCGACCGCGCCCAAGGCTTCTACGTCGCTCGGCCGGAACGGCCGTCGCGCATCGACGAGCTCCTCGCGCCGCGATGAACACCCTTCGATGAACCAAGCGCGGCCGGCGTGGGTAGCCTGGCCGCATGAAGATGAAGCGGAGGCGTGGCCGGCGCGAGTGCAGCGAGCGAGCCGTCGTGGTGGCCGGGACGCCGGAGCGGAATCGACGGTCGTAGATGGCCGACCAGGCCCAGTTCGCCGAACTCGCGATGCCGTTCATGTCCGCGCTGTACTCCGCGGCGTTGCGAATGACGCGCAATCCCTCGGACGCCGAGGATCTCGTGCAAGAGACGTACCTGCGCGCCTACCGCGGCTTCGGCGGGTTCAAGGACGGCACCAACCTCAAGGCGTGGCTCTACAAGATCCTCACCAACACCTTCATCAACTCGTACCGGGCCAAGAAGCGCCGTCCCGACGAAGTCGATCTCGACGACACCGAGGACTTCTTCCTGTTCCGTCGCCTGGGCGGGCTCGAGTCGGTCGAGGCCGGGCGCACGCCGGAGGCGGAGGTGCTCGAGAGCATCCCCGACGAGATGGTGAAGGCGGCGCTCGAGGCCTTGCCCGAGCAGTTCCGGATGGCCGTGCTGCTCGCCGATGTCGAGGGTTTCTCCTACAAGGAGATCGCCGAGATCATGGATGTGCCCATCGGCACGGTGATGAGTCGCCTCCACCGCGGAAGAAAGCAGCTGCAGGAGCGGTTGTGGGACTTTGGTCGCGAGCGCGGCCTGCTGCCGACGGTGCCGGATCCCCAACCGGCGCCCGAGCCCGAATCCGCCGGCCACGCGGGGGGATAGATCACCACGATGGACTGCGAGAAGGCGATCTACCGGATCTACGGGTACCTCGACGGCGAGCTGACCGTCTGGCGGCGCTGGACCATCCGTCGTCACCTCGGCAAGTGCCCGCCGTGCGCGCAGGGGTTCGACTTCGAAGTCGAGCTGCGCCAGGTCATCTCGTCGAAGTGCCGCGACGACATGCCACCCGAGTTGAAGCAGCGCATCGCCGAAGCGCTCGGGGTGTCGATGCCGCCCGAGGAGCCGGGCCGCGCGACCGGCTCCGTGTAGCCCTGGCACCACGCGCGGGAACTAGGGTCGCGACGTCCCGATCCGGACGCCGCCCTGCAGGAGCTGCTCGTGAATTCGGTCCGTGTCCGCGTCGCCTCCGTCGTGACCCTCTCGCTGGTCACAGTGGTCGGCCTGGCCGCGCCGGCGGCGGCCGCGACGCCGGTGCTCGCCGACGACCAGTTCAAGTGGTTCTACTGGATCGGCTTCATCCTCGCGGCCAGCATGCTGCTGTGGCTGGTCCGCACGCTCGTCATGTACTACGTGCGTGTCATCCGCCCGAAGCACCGGGGGCGCGAGACCTCGTGACCCAGGGCCACCGCCGGTGACGCACGTGCCCGCCGTCGCGGTGGCGGACGCACCGCCCGCCGGTCCGGTCCACGACCCGATCGACTGGGCCCTGGCCGAGCGGGTCGCCCGTCGCTTCAGTGGGCGCGAGCCCCTCGCGGCGAGCTACCTCGCGGGGTCGTTGCGCGACGACTTCGAGTCCGTCACCGCCGACGCCGAAGCGCTGGTCGGCGCGCACACCGGCCTGCGCCCACCGGGTGCGGCCCGCGCCCAGGTCGTCGACCGCACCGCGTGGGTGTCGGCCAACGTCTCGTCGATGCGGCGACTGCTCGAGCCGCTCACGGCGAGGGTCGGTGAACGCATGGCGTCGAGCCGGGTCGCCCCGATCGGCCGCCGGGTCGCCGGCACCGAGACCGGCGTGCTCCTCGGCTACCTCGCGCAGCGCGTGCTGGGTCAGTACGACCTGCTCGTGCTCGACGACGACGCCGCCGCCGACGCGGTCTACTACGTCGGCGCCAACGTGCTCGCGCTCGAGAAGCGCTTCGCGTTCCGCCCGCGTGACTTCCGGCTGTGGATCGCCATCCACGAGGTCACGCACCGGGCGCAGTTCACCGGCGTGCCCTGGATGAAGGGCTACTACCTGTCCCTGGTCGAGAGCGCGCTCTCGTCGATCGACCCCGATCCCCGCCGCCTCGTGCAGGCGCTCGCCCACGCGGCCGACGAGTTCCGCAACGGTCGCAACCCGCTCGACGACGGCGGGCTGGTCGCGTTGTTGGCGAGCGACGAGCAGCGGGGAGCGCTGGCCAGCGTGCAGGCGCTGATGTCGCTGCTCGAAGGCCATGGCAACGCGGTGATGAACCAGCTCGGCCGCGAGCACGTCGCGGGGCAGGCGCGCATGGCCCGCGTCCTGCAGGCACGCCGGCAGAGCACGGGCATGGCGGCCTTCCTCCAGAAGTTGGTGGGGCTCGAGTCGAAGATGCGCCAGTACGAGGTGGGGGAGGCGTTCGTCGCCGCGGTCGAGCGCGAGGCCGGTCCACGCGGCATCGATCCCGCGTGGCGCGGGCCCGAGTTCCTGCCCACGGTCGACGAGCTCTCGCGTCCGCTCGACTGGCTCGCGCGCGTCGACGGCACACCGTGACCGGGTCCACCGCCGCCGCGGTGGACCCACTTGGCGCCTGGCGCTCGCAGTTTGCCGTAGCGGTGCAAGGCCTCGCGCCACCGGTCGTCGCCGCGTGCTCGGGAGGTGCGGACTCGGTCGCACTGCTCGCGCTCGCGGTCGACGCCGCGCTCGCGCCGATCGCCGTGCACGTCGACCACGCGCTGCGCGCCGGGAGCGACGTCGAGGCCGAGCAGGTGCGCGCGGTCGCGGCGCGGCTGGGCGCGGCGTTCCACGCCGTGCGTGTCGATGTTGTGACGGGACCCAACCTGGAAGCACGCGCGCGTGACATGCGGTACGCCGCGCTCGACGCCGCACGCGTCGAGCTGGGCGCCGAGGTCGTGCTCGTGGGCCACACTGCGGACGATCAGGCCGAGACCGTGCTGCTCAACGTCTTGCGGGGCGCGGCCGCGTCGGGGATCGCGGGCATGGCGACTCGCCACGGCAGCCTCCTGCGTCCGCTGCTCGCCTTCCGGCGCGCCGAGACGCGCGCGATCTGCGATGCGCTCGATCTCGCGGTGGTCGCCGACCCGATGAACGACGACCCCGGCTTCCGTCGGGTCGCGATCCGCCACGACGTGCTGCCGCGCCTCTCCGCGCTCGCCGAACGGGATCTCGTGCCCGTGCTGGCGCGGCAAGCCGACATCCTGCGTTCAGACTCCGAGTTCCTCGACGAGCTCGCTCGTCACGCGTGGCCGGGCGACGCCGGCCCCCACGCCGCTGCGCTCGCCGCGCTGCCCGCACCGCTGGCGCGCCGGGCCGTTCGCCAGTGGATCGGTCCACCTCCGCCGTCGCTGGCCGAGGTGGAGCGCGTGCTCGCGGTCGCGTCCGGCGGCGTTCGCGCCACACAGCTCGCCGGAGGACGCGTCATCCGGCGATCCGGCGGACTGCTGTCGCTGGACGTCGGCTAGCTTCACCCTCCGTGGACCTGAGCGCGATCGGCGAGATCGTCGTCGGCGAGGACGAGCTGCAGGGGCGCATCACCGAGCTGGGCAAGGAGCTCACCGCCGACTACGACGGCCGTCCGCCGTTGCTCGTCGGAGTGCTCAAGGGCGCGTTCGTCTTCATGAGCGACCTCTCGCGCGCGATCGACCTTCCCGTCGAGTTCGACTTCATGGCGGTGTCGTCGTACGGCTCGGCGACGCGTTCGAGTGGCGTCGTGCGCATCCTCAAGGACCTCGACCTCGACCTCACTGACCGGCACGTGGTGATCGTCGAGGACATCGTCGACTCCGGCCTCACGCTCGCGTACCTCCGCAAGAACCTCGCCGCGCGTGGCCCGGCGTCGATGGAGGTGTGCGCGTTGCTGGTGAAGGACGGACTCCAGCGCGTCGACCTCGACCTCAAGTACGTGGGGTTCACGATCCCGCCGAAGTTCGTCGTCGGGTACGGCCTCGACGTCGGTGAGCGGTACCGCAACCTGCCCTACATCGCGGAGTACGCAGGTCGCGAACCGGTCTGAACCCGCGGAGATGCAGCGGAGCCGTGCTCGGAGGGCGGGACGGCGGAGCGGAATCGACCGTTGAAGCTGCTGGGCGCCAGAAAAGGGCCCCTCGGGCACCAACTACATTGGTGCGGCTGCCGTCTCGTCTCTCGGAGTGGCCGTGCCCAAGCAGCGTCGCAGCCTGATGATCATCGTGGTGGTCGTCGCGGTCGTGTTGGCCTTCTTCGGCTTCCGTGCGCTCACCCAGGGCGACGGGCCGAAGGAGATCCCGCTCGACCGCTACACGCGCGACCTCGAGCACGACAAGGTCGCGACGCGCGACCGTCCACGACAAAGACCACACCGTCACCGGCAAGCTCGCCGACGGCACCGAATACAGGGTCAACTTCCCCGCGCAGTACACCGCGCGCCTCACGCAGGATGTCGTCGACGCGGGCGTCGACAAGTTCGACACCGACCACCAGAGTCAGAGCGCGTGGCTGAGCCTGCTGTACGGACTGCTGCCGTTCGTCCTGCTCGCGCTCGTCCTCATGTGGGTGCTCGGTCAGGTGCAGGGCGGCGGTGGGCGCGTGATGGGCTTCGGCAAGGCGCGCACCAAGACCCTCACCAAGGACCAGCCCAAGGTCACCTTCGCCGACGTCGCCGGCCTCGACGAGGCGGTCGAGGAGCTCGAGGAGATCAAGGAGTTCCTCGAGTCGCCGGCGCGGTTCCAACAGATGGGCGCGAAGATCCCGAAGGGCGTGCTGCTCTACGGACCGCCCGGTACGGGGAAGACGCTCCTCGCCAAGGCAGTCGCCGGCGAGGCCGGTGTGCCGTTCTTCTCGATCAGCGGATCCGACTTCGTCGAGATGTTCGTGGGGGTCGGCGCGTCGCGCGTGCGCGACCTGTTCGAGCAGGCGAAGGCGGCGGCGCCCGCGATCGTGTTCGTCGACGAGATCGACGCCGTGGGCCGCCACCGCGGCGCGGGACTCGGCGGTGGGCACGACGAGCGCGAGCAGACGCTCAACCAGTTGCTCGTCGAGATGGACGGCTTCGACCAGAAGCAGGGCGTGATCCTGCTGGCGTCGACCAACCGTCCCGACATCCTCGACCCCGCGCTGCTGCGGCCCGGGCGCTTCGACCGTCAGATCGTCGTCGACCGCCCCGACCTCGAAGGTCGCAAGGCGATCCTCGCGGTGCACGGCAAGGAGAAGCCGCTCGCACCCGGCGTCGACCTCGACGTCATCGCGCGCCGCACGCCTGGCTTCACCGGCGCGGATCTCGCCAACCTCATGAACGAGGCCGCGTTGCTCTCGGCGCGCTATCACCTCGAGCTGATCGGGCTGCCGCAGCTGGAGGAAGCCATCGACCGCGTCATGGCTGGACCGGAACGGCGCAGTCGGCTCATCTCCGAGCGTGAGAAGCGTGTGATCGCGTACCACGAAGGTGGCCACGCGCTCGTCGCGCACGCGTTGCCCAACACCGACCCGGTGCACAAGATCTCGATCATCCCCCGCGGCCGAGCCCTCGGGTACACGCTCACCCTGCCCACTGAAGACAAGTTCCTGGTCACGCGCAGCGAGCTGGCCGACGAGCTGGCGATGCTGCTCGGTGGTCGAACCGCCGAGGAGCTGATCTTCGCCGAACCCACCACCGGTGCGCAGAACGACATCGACCGGGCCACCACCATCGCCCGGCAGATGGTCACCGAGTACGGCATGAGCGACACGCTCGGTCCGATGCGCTTCGGCCACCCGCAGGGCGAGGTGTTCCTGGGCCGTGACTTCACCAGCACGCCCGACTACTCCGACGAAGTCGCGGCCGCGATCGACGCCGAGGTCCGCGGGCTGATCGACTCCGCGCACGCGGCCGCGCAGCAGGTGCTCGTCGACAACCGCGACATCCTCGACGACCTGGCCCGCGAGCTCGTCGTCCACGAGACGGTCGAGGCCGAGCGGGTGCGGGAGCTCTTCAGCAACGTACGCATGTGGGAGGTCGACGCCACCGGTGCCGAACGTTCCCGCGCCCGCCCCGAGAGTGCACCGCCCGCACCGAGTCGCAACAGCGCAGCGGCGGCGACGCGGTCCGACCCCACCCGCCGCTCCGGAGGGCCCGCGTGACCGACCCCAGCCGACTGCAACCGGTGCCCGACGGCCGCGACGCGTCGCCGATCGACACCGAGCGCGTCGAACGCGCCGTGCGTGAGATCCTCCTCGCGATCGGTGAGGACCCCGACCGCGACGGGCTGGTTCGCACACCCACGCGCATCGCGCACATGTACGAGGAGATCTTCGCCGGGCTCCACGAGGACCCGTCGCACCACCTCACCGTCACCTTCGAAGCCGACCACGACGAGATGGTCATGGTGCGCGACATCGCCGTGCACTCGGTGTGTGAACATCATCTCGTTCCGTTCGCGGGGCGCGCGCATGTCGCGTACATCCCGGGGGCCGATGGTCGCATCACCGGCCTTTCGAAGATCGCCCGGCTGGTCGACGGGTTCGCCAAGCGGCCGCAGGTGCAGGAGCGCCTGACCACCCAGATCGCGGACGCGCTGGCCGACGTGCTCGATCCGATCGGCGTGCTGGTCATGATCGAGGCCGAGCACTTCTGCATGTCGATGCGGGGCGTGAAGAAGCCGGGCTCGCTCACCATCACGTCGGCGGTGCGCGGGCTGTTCAAGAGCAACGCGGCCACTCGGGCCGAGGCGATGAGCCTCATCACCTACCCGGGGAACCGGCTGTAAGCCGCGAACGGGAGGAACGGGACGGTCGCGCCCGGGACCTGGCCCCGATATCCTGCCCGCAATGTTCGCCTGGTCGTCGGTGTGCGGGACGCGTCCCGCCGTGATGGGGATCGTCAACGTGACGCCCGATTCGTTCTCCGACGGTGGGCAGTTCCTCGACCCCGAGGCCGCCGTCGCCCACGGGCTGGCCTTGGTGGCGGCGGGGGCCGACGTGCTCGACGTGGGTGGCGAGTCCACCCGCCCCGGCGCCGAGCCGGTTGGCGAACCGGAAGAGCTGCGCCGGGTCGTGCCCGTCGTCGGTCGCCTCGCCGCCGAGGCGGGCGTGACCGTGAGCATCGACACCAGCAAGTCCACGGTTGCCGCTGCCGCCCTGGACGTGGGTGCGCAGATCGTGAACGACGTGACCGCTGGGGGCGACGCCGAGATGTTCGACGTGGTCGCGTCGGCCGGCGGGGGCATGGTGCTCATGCACATGCAGGGCGAGCCGCGCACGATGCAGCAGTCCCCGCGCTACGACGACGTCGTCGTCGAGGTCGCCGACTTCCTCGCCGCCCGCCTCGAGCAGGCACGCGAGTCGGGTGTCGATCCGGGCGCGCTGTGCGCCGACCCGGGAATCGGGTTCGGCAAGTCCGCCGCGCACAACCTCACGCTGCTGGCGCGTCTGCCCGAGTTGGTCACCCGCATCGACGTCCCCGTGCTGGTCGGTCCCTCGCGCAAGACGTTCATCGCGCGTCTGCTCGGTGACGACTTGACCGCGCGTGACGACGGCACGCTCGCGGTCGCGGTGTGGGCCGTCGACCACGGCGCGCGTGTCGTGCGCGTGCACGATGCCGCGCGCGGCGGCTGACGCGCTCCGCCTGCTCGCGGTGATGGACGCGCTCGACGCGGAGGCGGTGGCGTGAAGGGACGCTGGGCCCAGGGTCTCGAACCGCGGGCGTTCTGCTGGATCATCAAGGACCGGCTCGCCGCGTCGGAGCGCCCCGGTGGCTTCGCCCGCAACCACCGCAAGGTGCGCCGCCAGGAGGAGCTGATCTGGCTCATCGGCCACGGCTTCACCCACATCCTCTCGATGCTCGACTCGCCCCACAACCTCCACGCCTACGACGAAGCCGGCATCCCACACGCCCACGCGCCGATCGGTCGCCACGACGAATGGGCCGAGAACCTGCCGCGCCTCTACGCCACCCTCGCGTCCTGGCTGGTGGACCCGGAGGAGCGCGTGCTCATCCACCACGAGGAGTTCGGCGACCGCCTGCTGGGCGTGCTGGCCGGCTATCTGATCTACGCCGGCCTCGTCACCGAGGGGCCGCACGCGACCGTCGTGATCGAGAAGATCACGGGTCGGCAGCTGGGATCGGTGGCCCGCGAGGTGGTGGCCGTCACCGTCGACGAGGGCATCGTCGCCCGTGAGACCCGGCCGCGAGGCCCAGCCCGGAGCTGAGAATGGGAACGATCGTCATCAAGGGTCTGCGAGAGCTGGGCGTGCACGGCGTGCTGCCGGAGGAACAAACCCGGCCGCAGCCGTTCGAGGTCGACGTCGAGCTCACGGTCGACCTCGCCACGGCCGGCGAGAGCGACGCCCTCGACGACACCGTCGACTACTCGGCCGTGGCCGAGGCCGTGAGCCGCGTGGTCACGTCGGAGCGCTATCAGCTGCTCGAACGGCTCGCCACCCGCATCGCCGAGGTGTGCCGCGTCGACGAGCGCGTCACCGGCGTCGCGGTCACCGTGCGCAAGCTGCACCCGCCGGTGCGGGCGCTGGTCGACCACGTCGCGGTCTGCATCGAGCAGTGACGCGCGCGCCTGCATCGCGCCGCGCCTACTTGGGGATCGGGTCGAACCTGGGTGAGCGCCTCGCGTACCTGCAACTCGCCGTCGACGACCTGTCCGCGGCCGCCGGCGTCGACGTCGTCGGCGTGTCGCCGGTCTACGAGACTGCACCGGTGGGCGGCCCCGAGCAGCCCGACTTCCTCAACGCGGTGGTCGCCGTCGACACGACGCTGAGTGCACGCGAGCTGCTCGTGCTCGCGCAGTCGATCGAAGCCGCCGCGGCACGCATGCGCACGGTCCACTGGGGGCCCCGGACGCTCGACGTCGATGTGTTGCTGGTGGGCGACGAGCACATCGACGATCCCGACCTGGTGGTCCCGCACCCACGGATGGCCGAGCGTGCCTTCGTGGTGGTGCCGCTGGCCGACCTGGATCCCGCGTGGCAGACCCGGATCCCCGCCGACCGAGGCTTGGTGCGGGCGACGGGTCTAGCATTGACGCCGCCCGAGTAGACCGGCACCCGCACGGGGCCGGAGCGAAGCGGCGAGACCTCCTTCCAAGGACATCCGTGGTGGACGAGCGCAACCGATCACAGTCCCAATTGCCGGGGGCGCTCGCTCTCGTGGGGCCTGGACGCGCGGGGACGACCCTCGCGGTCGCGCTCGTCGCCCGTGGTTGGACTCCGGTGGCGGTCGCGGGCCGCCGTCCCGACGCTCCCTCCACACGCGCGGCTGCCGCCCGGCTCGGCGTGCCGGCCGTCCCGGTGGACCAGGCGGGCCGCGACGCCGATCTCGTGCTGGTCGCCACGCCCGACGCCGCCATCGCCGACACCGCGCTCGAGCTCGCCCCCGGGCTGCGGCCCGGTGCCCTCGTCGTCCACCTCTCGGGTGCGTGCCCGCTCGAGGAGCTCGGCAAGCTGCGCGTCGAGCGGCCGGACGTGGCGACCGGGGCCCTCCACCCGCTCCAGTCGTTGCCCTCGGTCGAGCTCGGCCTGGCTCGCCTCCCCGGATCGTGGTGCGCGGTCGACGGCGCGCCGGCGGTCGAGCGCCTCGCGCTCTCGCTCGGCATGCGCCCGTTCCGGGTCGATGCCCGCCAACGGGCTCGCTACCACGCCGCCGCGACGATCGCCTCCAACCACCTCGTCGCGCTGCTCGGCCAGGCGGTGCGCGTCGCGGAGGCGGCCGGGGTTCCCCCGGAAGCGCTGCTCCCCCTCGTGCGGGCGAGCGTCGACAACGTCGAGGCCCTCGGTGCAGGCGACGCGCTCACGGGTCCCGTCGCGCGCGGCGACGCCGACACCGTCGCCCGACACCTCGACGCTCTCCCCGTCGACGAGCGCGCCACCTACCGAACCCTGGCGACGGAAGCCCTCCGACTCCGCGGTCGGGACGACGCCGCGCTGCGCGCGTTGCTCGACGGAGACGGGTCGTGATCACGCTCACCACCATCGCCGAGGTGCGTGCCGCGTGCGATGACGCGCGCGCGGCGGGCCGGCGGGTGGGTGTCGTGCCCACGATGGGCTTCTTCCACGAAGGTCACCGCTCGCTCATGCGCGCGGCTCGTGCCGACAACGACCTCGTGGTGCTCAGCCTCTTCGTCAACCCCACGCAGTTCGGGCCCAACGAGGACCTCGCGGCGTATCCGCGCGACGCGACCGGCGATGCCGCCGTGGCCGACTCCGAGGGCGTCGACGTGCTCTTCACTCCGGCGGTCGACGAGATGTACGCCGCCGGCGCACGCACGACCGTGCACGTCGCAGACCTCACGGAGCGTCTGTGTGGTGCGAGCCGCCCCGGCCACTTCGACGGCGTCACCACCGTGGTCACCAAGCTCTTCTCGATCGTCGGCCCGTGCCGCGCCTACTTCGGCCGCAAGGACGCGCAACAGCTGGCCGTCATCCGGCGCATGACCACCGATCTCGACCTTCCGGTGGAAGTGGTCGGCTGCCCGCTCGTGCGGGAGTCCGACGGGCTCGCGCTCTCCAGTCGCAACGTCTACCTCGACGTCGATGCCCGCCAGGCGGCGACGATCCTGTCGGGTGCTCTCTACCTGGCGTCCGAGGCGGTGGTGCGCGGCCAGCGTGACGCCGCCGCGCTCCGTCAATTGATCGTCGACACGATCGCCCCGGTGCCGCAGGTCCACCTCGACTACGTCGAGGTGGTCGATGTCGCGACACTCGAGCCGGTCGAGCAGCTCACCACCGACACGTTGGTTGCGTTGGCCGCATTCGTGGGCAAGGCTCGTCTGATCGACAACGTCACGATCACGTTCCCGGCGGGCGTCCCGACCCCCGATCTCGGCGTGCTCACCGCATCGTCCGGAATGCAGGAGGCAGACCACTGATGCAACGGATCATGATGAAGTCGAAGATCCACCGTGCCACCATCACGGGCGCCGATCTCAACTACGTCGGATCGATCACCCTCGACACGCGGCTGATGGAGCTCGCCGACATCAGAGAGCACGAGCAGGTGCACGTGCTCGACATCGACAACGGCGCCCGGTTCGAGACCTACGTGATCCCGGGCGGTCCCGGCGACGTCATCCTCAACGGCGCCGCGGCCCGTCTCGTGCACCCCGGCGACAAGGTGATCGTGATCACGTACGCGCAGTACGACGATGCCGAGCTCGCGGCGTACGAGCCCCGGGTCGTCCACGTCGACGACCACAACCAACCCACCATGCACTCGGTCCGCGACGTCGCGCCGTAACTCGGCGCCCCCACCCCGAGTCGAACTTCCTCATGGCCGATCCCGTCTCCGATCTCCTCGTGCTCGGCAGCGGCGTGGCCGGTCTCTCGGCCGCCGTGCGTGCCCGGCGCGACGGCATGTCGGTCACCGTCGTCACCAAGGGCGAGCTCGGGTGGTCGGCCACCCGTTACGCGCAGGGTGGCGTCGCCGCCGCGCTCGACCCGGCCGACGACTCTCCCGAGCTGCACGGCTCCGACACCCTCGCGGCAGGGGGCGGGCTCTGCGACGCCGACGCCGTGCGCGTGCTCGCCAGCGAGGGGCCCGACCGGGTGCGCGAGCTGGTCGCGCTGGGTGCCCACTTCGACCAGGTCGAGGGCGGCGACGAGCTGGCTCGCGCTCGTGAAGGCGGTCATTCGGTGGCTCGCGTCGTGCACGCGGGCGGCGACGCGACCGGCGCCGAGATCGAGCGCACGCTCGTGACCGCGGTGCGAAGCTCGGGTGCCGACGTGCGCGAACGCTGGTCGGCCTCCGACCTGCTCGTCGAGCAGGGCCGCATCGTCGGTGTCGCCGCCCTCGGCCCCGACGGCAGGGCGACGTTCCGCGCGCGGCACGTGCTGGTCGCCACGGGCGGCGCCGGTCAGTGCTTCGCGGTCACGACGAATCCGGAGCTGTCCACGGGGGACGGCATCGCCATGGCGATGCGTGCCGGTGCCGCGGTCGCCGATCTCGAGTTCATGCAGTTCCACCCGACGGCGCTGCACCACCCGTCGATGCCCCGGCCACTGCTCTCGGAGGCGCTGCGGGGCGAGGGCGCGATCCTGCGCGACGAGCAGGGCGTCGCGTTCATGCGCGACGAGCACCCGCTCGCTGACCTCGCGCCGCGCGACATCGTCGCCAAGGCGATCAGCCGTCGTTGCAGCGAGCGTGACCTCGACCACCTCTGGCTCGACGCCACCACGATCGAGCGCTTTCCCGCACGGTTCCCCACGATCTGGGCTGCGTGCCGCACTGCGGGCCTCGATCCGACGCGCGACTGGTTGCCGGTGGCGCCCGCCGCGCACTACCTCTCGGGTGGTGTGTGCACCGACCTCGAGGGTGCGACGACATTGCCCGGACTGTGGGCGTGCGGCGAGGCTGCCTGCACCGGCGTCCACGGCGCGAACCGGCTGGCGTCGAATTCGCTGCTCGAAGGGCTGGTGTTCGCGGCGCGCGCGGTGGAATCGATCCGCGACGGCCGCGACGGTCCCGAAGCAACCGGCGTCCTCCGCCACGTTCCTGCGGCGGAGGCGCGCGTTCCGGCGCCGTCGCGGGTGGAGTCCGGTCCGGCCGTCCGCGCCGACCTCCAACGTGTGATGACGCGCGACGCCGGTGTAGTGCGCAGTGCCGAGAGCCTCGAGCGCGCCGCCGACGCGCTGGCCGGGATGACCGGCACCGACATCGAGAGTGCGAACCTCATCACGGTGAGCACCGCGCTCGTGCGGGCCGCGACCGCGCGGCGCGAGTCGCGGGGCACCCACACCCGGTCCGACCATCCGGAGTCGTCCAACGCGTTCATGGGACGGTTGGTCTTCACCGGGAGCGCGGCGCCCGAGTTCGTGCAACTCACGGCCAACGAGCCGGAGCCGTCCAGGTGAGGGAGCGTCGCGAGGAGCGGAAGCCATGAGCGACTTCCACGCGCCCGGCCACCTGGTGCGCGCGCTCGTCGTCGCCGCGCTCGCGGAGGACCTCGGGCCCCTCGGCGACCTCACCGCCGTGCTGGTGCCGATCGACGCCCGCGCCGCGGTCGACATCGTGGCCCGGGCCGAGGGTGTCCTCGCAGGCACCGCGTGCGCGACCGAGGTGTTCGCGCAGGTCGATCCGATGGTGCGCGTGCAGTGGCTGCTCGACGACGGCGACGCGGTCGCCGCGGGTACCAAGGTCGGAGAGGTCACCGGCCCGCTGCGGTCGGTGCTCACCGGCGAGCGCAGCGCCCTCAACTTCCTCTGCCACCTGTCGGGCGTCGCGTCCCTGACGCGGCGCTTCGTCGAAGCCGCGGGTCCGACGGCGCGGATCTGGGACACCCGCAAGACGCTGCCAGGCCTGCGCGCGGTCGAGAAGGCCGCCGTGCGGGCGGGCGGGGGACTGAACCACCGGGGCTCCCTGAGCGAATTCGTGCTGGTGAAGGACAATCACCTCGCGGGCCTCGGCATCTCCGAGGGGGTCCGGCGTGCTCGCGCCCGCTGGCCCGGGCGGACCGTCGAGGTCGAGTGCGACCGCGCCGAGCAGGTCCAGGAGGCCATCACCGCCGGCGCCGACATGGTCCTGCTCGACAACATGGAGCCCGACGCGGTGCGCGCGTGTGTGTCGCTCGCGCGCACGACCGCCGCCGCGCACTTCCTGGTCGAGGTGTCGGGCGGCGTCACCCTCGACAACGTGCGCACGTACGCCGACGCGGGAGCCGACTTGATCTCCACCAGCGTGATCACGCAGTCGGCGCCGGCTCTCGATCTTGCCTTCGACCTGCGTCCGGGTGCCGCGGGCGCCGAGGAGCGCTGATTCCCATGCTGCTGGCCATCGACTGCGGGAACACGCAAACCGTCATCGGGCTCTTCTCGGCCCACGAGCTCGTCGACCACTGGCGCATCGCGACCGCGTCGGACCGCACGTCCGACGAGCTCGCGCTCATGTTCCAGCAGTTCCTCGGATTCCACGGCTTCTCGTTCGACGCGCACGTGTCGGGTGTCGCCATCGCGTCAGGCGTACCCCGGGTGACCGCCGCGTTGCGCGAGATGACCGAGCGCTACTTCGGCTACGAGGCGATGGTCGTGGAGCCCGGTGTCCGCACCGGCATGCCGATCCTCTACGACGAGCCCAAGAACGTCGGGGCCGACCGCATCGCGAACGCGGTCGGTGCCTACGACCTCTTCGGCGGTCCGACGGTCGTCGTCGACTTCGGCACCGCCAACACCGTCGACGCGGTCAGCGCCAAGGGCGAGTACCTCGGCGGCGCGATCTTCCCCGGCATCGAGATCTCCATGGACGCGCTGTTCGAGCGGGCCGCCGCGTTGCGGAGCGTGGAGCTGGTCGCGCCGAAGAACGTGATCGGCAAGTCGACCATCGAGGCCATCCAGTCGGGGGCGGTGTACGGCTACAGCGGCCAGGTCGACGCGATCGTGCACCGCTTCGAAGGCGAGCTCGGCCCGTCGACGGTGGTGGCCACCGGCGGGCTCGCCGAGCTGATCATGCCCCACTCCGAGACCGTCCAGCACTACGAGCCCTGGCTCACCCTCCAGGGCCTGCGCATCATCTACGAACGCAACAGCTGATCGGCGGCCGCCACCAGCCGGGTCGAGGGGAAGGGCACCCGCCCAAGAGCGTCGACGACGTCGAGCAGGCCACGAGCCCGCGGCCGAGGCCGCGTGGGCGCGCACGCTCGCCTTCCTCGACGCTCACCTGCGTTGAGACGGCGACGGCTACCGGTTTCCCTCGGCCGCGCACAGGTTGTCGTCCAGTTTCGTAGGAACGAATCGGCGAACGAATCGTTCCGACGAACGTGAGAGCTGCCACGGTGTCCGCGCCGCGATCGGCCGTGCCGATGTGCGAAGCTCTCGGCACATCACGGCCGAGCGAGGAGTCTCGACGTGCCCGACACCGTCTTCCTGCCCGATCGCATCGAGGTGACTCGGCCGATCCCGGCACCGCCGTCGGCGATCTTCGACATCGTCCGTAGTCCGGCGGGCCACGTCGCCATCGACGCGTCCGGGATGTTGCAGAGCTTCACCGGCGTGCCGGCGGAGAAGGTCGGCGACACGTTCGTGATCCACATGGACCGCGAATCGCTGAACGACGTCCCGCTGGGCAGGTACGACGTCACCGTCCACATCATCGTGTTCGAGCGCGACCGGGAGATCGCCTGGGACCTCGGGCCCGACGTCCCGGTCGCGCACTTCTACGGGTACCGCTTGGAACCCGGCGACGACGGTGTCACGAGCGTGACCGCCTATTACGACTGGTCGAAGGTGGGCGACGACATCAAGGAGCGTTTTCCGGTCGTGCCGGAATCCGCGCTCCGCGCGACCTTGGGGATCCTCGAGCGAACGGTGCGCACGGGGTCCGCTCGTGGCTGACGAAGTGAACGTGCTCCTTCGCGCCCTTCACCGCCTTGAAGCCGTCCTTGAAGACACCCGTCGCCTACCAGCCCTGCAGGACTGCTCACGTCGGCCGCGCCTGCCTTGGCCTTCTTGGCCGTGTCGAAGCGACCCACGGGCTCTGCCCTTCCTCGTGGGAGACGAAGCTCGAAAGGTACGCCGGTCCGGCGCCCACTTCGACGAAACGTGACGTTGTGCGCTCTCGTGCCCGAGTCCTCAGCGCTCTCGGAGCACCAGGCCGTCCACGAGGCGGCCGAGTGTGCGGCACACGTCGCCGTCGAGGCCGTCAGCGCCGTCGAGCGCGTCGCTCGCTTTCACCGCATGGTCGCGCGCGACGCCGAGCGCCAGGTCCACCGCGGTCGAACCCACGGCGAGTGGACCGAGGGCGAGGGCGCGGGCCGCTTCGAGCTGCGCGGGGTCGAGCGGACCACCGAGCAGTTCGCGCAGTTCCGTCGACTCTCGCAACGCGTAGATGACCGGCAGCGTGTAGATGCCCTCGAGGAGATCCTGGCCTGCGTGCTTGCCGAGCGCGTCGTCGGTCGACGAGAGGTCGAGCACGTCGTCGACGATCTGGAAGCACATCCCGAGATGACGTCCGAAGCGCGTCAGCGCGTCGAGAGTGGCGTCGCCGACACCGGACACCATGCCGCCGATGCGGCACGACGTCGCGAACAGCGCGGCGGTCTTGCCTTCGATCGCCGACGAGTAGTCCTCCTCGGAGCGATCGACGTCGAACAAGTGCTGCAGCTCGAGCACCTGCCCGCGGCACAACTCGCCGATCGTCGCGGCGAGGAGCGACGCGACATCGGCGCCCAGCGAGGCTGCGAGCGACGAGGCGCGGGCGAGCAGGAAGTCTCCCGCGAGGATGGCGACGATGTTGCTCCAGCGGGCATTGACGCTGGGCACGCCCCGGCGGGTCTCGGCCTCGTCGATCACGTCGTCGTGATAGAGCGAGCCGAGGTGGACGAGCTCGCAGGCGACCGAGCCGGTGAGCGCGGCGTCGGTGGCCGGCGCGCCGGCTCCGTGCCCGAACGGCGATTCGGCGCCCGCGGTGCTGGCGTACGCCGAGCACAGCGTGAGCGTGGGGCGGAGGCGCTTGCCGCCGGCGCCGATCAGATGCGTGGCGACCTCGGCGAGGAAGGGATCGGGCGTCTGCACCGATTCGCGCAGTGCCGCGTCGACCCGGCCGAGGTCGTCGGGCAGGGCGGGCAGGTCGCCGGCGAGTTCCGCAGGTCCGGGCGGCCGCAGCGGTTCTCCCGGCCCCGTCATGTGCCCACGGTAGGCAGCAGCGGGAACAATCTCCAAGCTGGCCGTGGTTTCACCCTTACCGGTCGGTGCCACCGTGCCGATCATCCCGGTCAACCCATTTCGTGCGGCGTGGATGCGCGGGAGGACCCGTAGCAGCGCCGATTACACTGAAAACACGTTCATCCGTACGAGGACGAACGTGGTGAGACACAGAAGAGAGGCGGATCCCAACCGTGTTCGAACGCTTCACCGATCGTGCCCGTCGTGTGGTCGTCTTGGCGCAGGAAGAGGCGCGCCTGCTCAACCACAACTACATCGGCACCGAGCACATCCTCCTGGGTTTGATCCACGAGGGTGAGGGCGTTGCCGCGAAGGCGCTCGAATCGCTCGGGATCTCGCTCGAAGCCGTGCGCGCGCAGGTCGAGGAGATCATCGGACACGGCGGTACCGCGCCGTCGGGTCACATCCCGTTCACGCCGCGCGCGAAGAAGGTGCTCGAGCTCTCGCTCCGCGAAGCACTGCAGCTCGGCCACAACTACATCGGCACCGAGCACATCCTCCTCGGGCTCATCCGCGAGGGTGAAGGTGTCGCCGCGCAGGTGTTGGTGAAGCTCGGCGCCGACCTTTCGCGCGTGCGCCAGCAGGTCATCCAGCTCCTCTCCGGTTACGCCGGTTCCAAGGAAGGCGCACCGCAGGGCGCTGGCGCCGCGACGGAGACCGCCCAGGGCGGCTCTCTGGTGCTCGATCAGTTCGGTCGCAACCTCACGCAGCTCGCGCGCGACAAGAAGCTCGACCCGGTGATCGGGCGCGAGAAGGAGATCGAGCGCGTCATGCAGGTGCTGTCGCGCCGCACCAAGAACAACCCGGTGCTGATCGGCGAGCCGGGCGTCGGCAAGACCGCCATCGTGGAGGGCCTGGCCACCGACATCGTCGGCGGCGAGGTGCCCGAGACGCTCGTGGGCAAGCAGCTCTACACGCTCGATCTCGGTGCGTTGGTGGCGGGTTCCCGCTACCGCGGCGACTTCGAGGAGCGGCTCAAGAAGGTGCTCAAGGAGATCCGCACACGCGGCGACATCATCCTCTTCATCGACGAGCTGCACACGCTCGTCGGTGCGGGTGCGGCCGAGGGCGCGATCGACGCGGCCAGCATCCTGAAGCCGATGCTCGCGCGCGGTGAGCTCCAGACCATCGGTGCCACCACGCTCGACGAGTACCGCAAGCACCTCGAGAAGGACGCCGCGCTCGAGCGACGCTTCCAGCCCATCAAGGTGGAAGAGCCGACCGTCGCGCACACCATCGAGATCCTGAAGGGTCTGCGCGACCGCTACGAGCAGCACCACCGCGTCACCATCACCGACCAGGCGCTGGTCGCGGCGGCGAACCTCGCCGATCGCTACATCTCCGACCGCCACCTCCCCGACAAGGCGATCGACCTCATCGACGAAGCCGGCTCGCGCCTGCGCATCCGTCGCATGCAGGCCCCGCCCGACTACCGGGAGCTCGAAGACCAGATCGCGAACTCGCGCAAGGAGAAGGAAGCGGCCATCGAGGCGCAGCAGTTCGAGCGCGCCGCGAAGTTGCGCGACGACGAGAAGGCGCTCCTCGAGCAACGGGAGGCCAAGGAGTCCGAGTGGCGCGCCGAGGGCGTCGACCTGTTCAACGAGGTCACCGAGGAGTCGATCGCCGAGGTGCTGGCGCTGTGGACGGGGATCCCCGTCTACAAGCTCACCGAGGAGGAGACCGCCAAGCTGCTCCGCATGGAGGACGAGCTGCACAAGCGGATCATCGGCCAGGAGCCGGCGATCAAGGCGGTGTCGCAGTCGATCCGGCGCACGCGTGCCGGCCTCAAGGACCCGAAGCGCCCGTCGGGCTCGTTCATCTTCCTCGGACCCTCGGGGGTCGGGAAGACCGAGACGGCCAAGACCCTCGCCGAGTTCCTCTTCGGTGACGAGACCGCGCTGATCCAGCTCGACATGTCGGAGTACATGGAGAAGCACACGGTGTCGCGGCTCGTGGGTTCACCTCCTGGCTACGTCGGTTACGACGAAGGTGGCCAGCTCACCGAAGCCGTGCGCCGCAAGCCGTTCTCGGTCGTGCTCTTCGACGAGATCGAGAAGGCGCACCCGGACGTGTTCAACACCCTCCTCCAGATCCTGGAGGACGGGCGGCTCACGGACGCGCAGGGTCGCACCGTCGACTTCAAGAACACCGTGATCATCATGACCTCCAACCTCGGGACCGCCGACCTTCGCAAGGCGGCAGTCGGGTTCGGCAAGGCCGACGAATCCGTCACCTACGAGAAGATGAAGGAGAAGGTGCACGAGGATCTGAAGCGCAGCTTCCGGCCCGAGTTCCTGAACCGCATCGACGAGGTGATCGTCTTCAACGAGCTCACGAAGGAAGAGGTCACGGAGATCGTCGACCTGTTGATCAAGCGGGTGGTCGACCAGCTGGAGAGCCAAGGCCTCGGCCTCGAGCTGACCACCGACGCCAAGCTGCTCCTCGCGGCGAAGGGCTACGACCCTGCGCTCGGGGCGCGGCCGCTGCGCCGGGCGATCCAGCGGATGATCGAAGACCCGCTCTCCGAGAAGATCCTGTGGAAGGAATTCCACGCCGGCGAGACGATCGTGGTCGACGCGCTCGACGACGAGGTCGTGTTCCGGGCCATCGAGGGAATCGAGCCTCCGCCGGTCGAGCTCGCGGGCTCCGGCTCGGCGGAGTAGGGGCTCGATCACCTCTTCCACCTCGGCCACGCACCGCTCGAGGACCAGCCGGATCCGGCTGGTCCTCGTCGCGTTCGCGGTCATGCTGCTCGCGGCCGCGTGCAAGGTCGACACCACCGTCACCGTGAAGGTGCGCGAAGACGGGAGCGGAGTGGTGTCGGTCACCGCCGTGCTCGACCCGGACGCGGTGAAGGCCGCAGAGTCGGGCGGCGGCAAGCTGGAGGACCGCATCCGCCTCGGCGACCTCGCCAACGCGGGCTGGACGGTGCAGCCGTGGGCGCGCGCGGCCGACGGGTCCGCGACGCTCACGCTGACCAAGCCGTTCCGCACCCCCGAGCAAGCGACCGCGATCGTCAAGGAGATCAACGGCACCGCAGGGCCGGTGCGCGACGTCACCGTCATGCGCGATCCGGGGACGTTCTCCACCAGCTACACGACGACCGGCACCGTCGACCTCGAGGATGTGCAGACCGGCCTCACCACCGACAAGGACGTCATCGGCACGCTGCTCGCGCAGGGCGTCGACGCCGGCGCGGTCGACCAGGCGTTGCTCGCCGACCTGCGCGACTCGGTCGGCGTGACCGTGAAGGTCGAGCTGCCGGGCGGCACGACCGTGGTCAAGGGTGTCAACGGACGGGCCAGCCCGTTCGATGCGTCGACGTCGGTGCTCGACACCTCGCGCGTCGTGCTCGTGACGGTGGCCGTCGTGCTCATCGGGCTCGCGGTGGTCGTGCTGCTGTGGCCGGGCCGGCGACGCCGTCGCCGGGCTCGCCCGCGTGGTCGTGGAGCCACGCGGGGAGGTGCGCCGGCTGGTCGGGCACCGTCGCCGCACCGGCTGCCCGCAGCTCGGCCTCCGAGTGCGGGCCCGTCGTGACCGACTCGTGGGCGCCCGGGAGCACGTGGGTCACCGGGACGCCGTCCACGACCATGTGGGGGTGTACTGACGGATGTTCGCGGCCGCATGGATGTCACACCCCGGGCGTACGGTCCGGCGATGAAGACGAAGACCGTCCACCGCTGTTCCGAGTGCGGCTGCGAGGCGCCGCGGTGGCTCGGTCGTTGTCCCGACTGCGACGCCTGGGGCACGCTCGCCGAGGTGGCGCCGCCCGCGGGCGATGTGAGGATCGCGCCGCTCGGTCCGGTGCCGATCGGCGAGGTCGACGCCCGGGCGGCCCTCCCCACGCCCACTGGTGTCGGCGAGCTGGATCGCGTGCTGCAGGGCGGCGTCGTCCCCGGCTCGGTCACGCTCCTCGCCGGCGAACCCGGCATGGGCAAGAGCACGTTGCTGGTCCAGGCGCTCGGCCACATCTCGGCCCGCGGCACGCGCTGTCTCCTCGTCACCGCCGAGGAGTCGTGTGCGCAGGTGCGCCTGCGAGCGGAGCGGATCGGCGCCGTCGACCCCAACCTCCTCGTGGTCGCCGAGACGTCGTTGCCTCACGTGCTCGCGCACTCCGACCAGTCGGCGCCCGGTGTGCTGGCCATCGACTCGATCCAGACCGTCGTCGATCCCGACCTGCCGGGTGCACCGGGCTCGGTCACGCAGGTGCGTGACGGCGCGTACCGGCTCGTGCAGCACGCCAAGGAGCACGGGCGCGCGACGGTGCTCGTCGGCCACGTCACCAAGGAGGGGACGCTCGCCGGGCCGCGTGTGCTCGAGCACGTCGTCGACACCGTGCTCTCGTTCGACGGCGACCGCGGGCACTCGTTGCGCGCGCTCCACGCGCTCAAGCACCGGTTCGGCGGCACCGACGAGGTCGGGCTGTTCGAGATGACCGAGCGTGGCTTGGTCGACGTGCCCGACGCGTCGGCACGATTCCTCGTCGACCGCCGGCCCGGGGTGCCCGGGTCCGCGGTGGCTGCGGTCCTGGAGGGCGCCCGGCCGATCCTGGTGGAGGTGCAGGCGTTGGCGATGCCCACGGGAGCGCCGCTCCCGCGGCGGTCCGCCGCGGGCATGGAGTCGGGTCGTCTCGCGATGCTGCTCGCGGTGCTCGAACGTCACGCTCGCGTCCCGTCGGCTGGCACCGACGTCTACGCCAGCGTCGCTGGTGGCCTGCGCGTCACCGAGCGCGGTCTCGACCTCGCGCTCGCGCTCGCGGTGGCCGGTGCGCAGCTCGGACAGGTCACGACGCGCGACACCGTCGCCATCGGCGAGCTCGGGCTCGGCGGTGAGGTGCGCTCGGTGCCCCAGCTCGATCGCCGGCTGGCGGAGGCGGCGCGTCTCGGTTTCGTTCGCGCCGTGATCCCGACGGCGGTGCGGTCGGTCGCTCCGGTCGACGGCGTCGAGCTGGTGGAGGTGAGCTGCGTGCGCGATGCGATCGCCGCGGCGCTGATCCCGGCGGGGTGAACGTCACCCTGCGGTATCTTTGAGCCCACTCGCCGGCACCCAGGTCGTCGTGAGCGTGAGCGAGCCGGTTACCCCGGGCGAGTAGCGAACGACCATGCCAGATGGAGATCCGCAGTGCCCGCCCAACCGCGATCGGAAGCCATGATGGTCGCCCTCCGGCTGGTTGCGCCGGGGACGCAGTTGCGCGAGGGCCTCGACCGCATCCTCCAGGCGCGCATGGGCGCGCTGATCGTCGTCGGTGACGGGCCCGAGGTGCTTTCGGTCTGCTCCGGCGGCTTCCTGCTCGACGCCGAGTTCACGCCCCAGCGACTCTCGGAGTTGGCGAAGATGGACGGCGCGATCATCCTCGCGTCCGACACGTCGCGTGTCGCGCGCGCCAACGTGCACCTCGTTCCCGACCCCGACGTGCCGACCTCGGAGACCGGAACCCGCCACCGCACCGCGGAACGCGTCGGCCGCCAGCTCGACGTCCCCGTCATCACGGTGTCCGAGGACATGTCGTTGGTGGCGATCCACCGGCGCGGCGAGAAGCACACGCTCGAGCCGATCCCGCGGGTGCTCGCGCGCGCCGATCAGGCGCTGCAGATCCTGGGCCGCTACAAAGCGCGGCTCGACGCGATCAGCGGATCGCTGTCGGCGCTCGAGGTGGAGGACCTCGTCACCGTGCGCGACGTCGCCACCGTCCTGCAGCGAGCGGAGATGGTGCGGCGCATCGCCGAGGAGATCGAGGGTTACGTCATCGAGCTGGGCGCCGACGGCCGCTTGGTGATGCTGCAGCTCGACGAGCTCGTCGGCGGCGTCGAGGAGGATCGCCGCCTGGTCGCCAAGGACTACTTCCAGTCGTCCGGCGACTTCGAGCTCGCCACCGTGATGCACCTGCTCGCTCAGCTGGAGGACGAAGACCTCCTCGATCTCAGCCGGGTCGCGTCCGTGCTGCACCTCGACGCCGACGTCGGCATCGACGGCGCGCTGCAGCCGCGCGGCTTCCGGTTGCTGCACAAGATCCCGCGCCTGCCCGAGTTGGTCTCCGACCACGTGGTCGATCGCTTCTCCAACCTGCAGAAGATCATGCGGGCTGGTCTCGCGGACCTCACCGAGGTGGACGGCGTCGGCGAGGTGCGGGCCAAGGCGATCAAGGAGGGCCTGTCGCGGCTCGCCGAGACCTCGATCCTGGAACGCTACGTATGATGGTCGTGTCCGTTCCGCCGCCCGCCCGTCCGGGCACGGCTCCACTTCATCTCCTGTCTGATGGCTGAGCTTCACACCGGACCGCACGACGTCGACGTCGAGCACATCACGTTGAAGGGTCCCGACGGGGCCGCGGTCGATGCCATCCATGCCCGACCCGACGGCATGCCCGTCGGAGGGCTCGTGCTCCACCCGGACCTCATGGGTGTGCGCGCGTTGTTCGACGACCTGTGCCGGCGGTTGGCCACGCACGGCTTCGCGGTCTGCGCCCCGGAGCCCTTCGCGCGCGCGCCAGTCGAGGTGCGGAGCGACAGCGACACCGCGACGCGCATGGCCTACGTCAAGGAGCTCGATGACGACCTCCAGGTGGGCGACCTCGAGGCCGCGGCCGACTACCTGGTCGTGCACGACGATGTGCGCGAGGTCGCGGTGCTCGGGTTCTGCATGGGGGGCATGCAGACGCTGAAGGCGGCGGCGTCGGGGCGCTTCGACCGCGCCGTCGCGTTCTACGGGATGATCCGCCCGCCCGATGACTGGGTGGGCCCGAAGACCCGCCTCCCGCTCGACACGATCGCCGACGTGTGCCCCACGCTCGCCATCTTCGGTGGCAACGACGCGTTCACCCCGGCGGCCGACATCGATGCCCTGCGGGCGGCGTGGGCCAACCGGCCCGACTGCGAGGTGGTCGTGTACCCCGAGGCCGAGCACGGGTTCGTGCACGCGCCCGAGCGCGACGCCCATCGGGCCGGAGACGCGGCTGATGCGTGGCGGCGGGTCCTCGCCTTCCTGCTGCCCGACTGATCACGAGCGAACCGCCGCGAGCCGGGTATCCCGCGCGTGAGCAAGCCATCGGAGGAGGCGGGTGACCGGGGCTTACAGCGTCGCGCGCTCGTGCAGCGCCTGGCGGTCGAGGATGTGGTAGCGGTTGCGACCTTCCACCTCGATCCATCCCAGTCGGGTGAACAGCGAGAGCGCCTTGTTCACGCGCTCCCGGCTGGCGCCCACCAACCCGGCAAGGTCTTCCTGGGTCATGGGGAGGCGGAACTCGTCGGCGTCGCCCGCGATCTCGAGGAGTCGCTTTGCGGTGCGAGCGGGCACGTCGAGGAACACGGCGTCGGCGAGTGACTCGTCCGTGTCGCGCAGCCGCCGCGCCAGGAGACGGACGATCACCCAGAGGAGGGTGGGATGCGCGTCGATCGCAGTCCGGACCGCGTCGTAGCCGAGCACGATGAGCGAGCTCCCCTCGAGCGCGCGCGCGTCGGCCGACCGGGGACCGTCGTCGAAGAGAGGCAGCTCGCCGAGGAGCGAACCTTCGTCGAGCACCGCTACCAGCGACTCGCGACCGTCGGGTGAACGGGTGAGGATCGCGATCCGTCCGCTGACGATGCCGTACATCTCCGCGGCCGGCTCGCCCTGACGGAACAGCACCTCGTTGCGCGCCACGGTGCGGGTGGTGGCCTGCTGGCGGAGGACCTCGAGGGTGTCGGGCGGCAACGCCCCCAGGAGCTGCGTGGTCTCGAGGATTCGTCGTTCCGCCATGGTGCCGCGAAAGCGTAGTCACGTCGACGCGCGTCGTGGGTGAGCCACGCCGGGAGGTGGGAAGGAGCCACCGGCCCTCTGGTATCCTGGCTCTCCGGCCATTCCCCGGTTCGCACGCTGGAGAGTCCCGTGCACCGGCCCCGCAGCGGCAAGGAGCGACATGACGTTCGACGTCGGCGACAAGGTCGTCTACCCGCACCACGGTGCGGCCACCATCGAGCGTCGTGAGAAGAAGGAAGCGTTCGGCGAGAGGCGCGACTACCTCGTCCTGCGCCTGGCGTACGGCGACCTCACCCTCATGGTGCCCGCCGACAACGCCGAGGAGATCGGCCTGCGTGAGGTCATCAACGACGAAGAGGTCGAGGAGGTGTTCGCGGTCCTTCGGAAGAAGGAGGCGCGGATGCCCACGAACTGGTCACGCCGGTTCAAGAACCACGTCGAGAAGTTGAAGAGCGGCGACATCTACCAAGTCGCCGAGGTGGTCCGGAACCTCTCGATCCGAGAGGCCGACAAGGGGCTGTCGGCGGGTGAGAAGCGGATGCTCGCGCGGGCGCGCCAGATCCTGGTGTCAGAGCTCACCTTCGCTCTGAACGTCGACGAGGAGGCGGCTGAAGCCCGGCTCGACGCGGTGCTGAAGGGCGAGGACAAGCCGGCTCCGGCGAAGAAGGCACCGGCCAAGAAGGCCGCCGCCAAGAAGTAGCGCACGGCGTGAGCGTGAGCGTGAGCGAGCGGGGTGTCCCCGCGAGTAGCGAGCGCCCGATGGTGGCGGCGTGAGCGTGAGCGAGCGGGGTTTCCCCGCGAGTAGCGAGCGCCCGATGGTGGCGGCGTGAGCGTGAGCGAGCGGGGTTTCCCCGCGAGTAGCGAGCGCCCGATGGTGGAGGCCACGGTGGCTCCGGGCGTCTGGGCGGTGATCGTCGCCGCCGGCTTCGGCGAACGCTTCGGGGGACCCAAGCAGTTCGCGGAGCTCGGCGGTGTCCGGCTCGTGGACCACGCGGTCGCGACGGCCACTGCTGCGTGCGACGCGGTGGTGCTCGTCGTCCCCGACGCCACCGACTGGCAGGGCGCCGAGGTCGACGCGCTCGTCGCCGGGGGCGCATCCCGCGCCGAGTCGGTGCGCGCCGGACTGCGGGCGGTGCCGGTGGCCGCGGAGATCGTCGTGGTGCACGACGCGGCGCGCCCACTTGCCAGCGTCGACCTGTTCGACGCCGTGATCGCCGCGGTGCGCGGCGGTGCCGACGGCGCGGTGCCCGGGCTCGCGGTCACCGACACGTTGAAGCGGGTCGACGACGTGCGCGTCACCGCCACCGTCGACCGCATGGGCCTCGTCGCGGTGCAGACGCCGCAGGCGTTCGCGGCCGGAACCTTCCGCGCCGCGCATGCCCGCGCCGCGGAGGCCACCGACGACGCCGCGCTCGTCGAGCAGCTCGGTGGCAGCGTGGTGGTCGTGCCCGGCGACCCCCGCAACCTCAAGGTCACCGGCCCCGCCGACCTCATGGTCGCGAACGCGCTCCTCGAGATGTCGTGAGGCAGATCCGGGTCGACACCTGTGAGGAAGGGGGGTCGTGATCAGGGTTGGGCTGGGGTACGACGTCCACCGGTTCGTCGCCGACGACGATGACGCGCGTCCACTCGTGCTCGGGGGTGTGACCATCGACGGCCGCGGGCTGGCGGGTCACTCCGACGCCGACGCGGTGTGCCACGCGGTCGCCGACGCGCTGCTCGGACCCGCGGGCCTTCCCGACCTCGGCGCGCTCTTCCCGGCGTCCGACGACACGCATCGCGAGGCGTCGTCGCTCATTCTGCTGCGCGACGTCGTCGCGCGCGTCGGCGCCGCCGGTTGGTCGGTCGTCAACGTCGACGTCGTGGTGAATGCGGAGGTGCCCCGTCTCGCGCCGCATCTCGACGCGATGACGGCTGCCGTACGCGGCGCGGTGGGCGGCGCGCACGTGTCGATCACACCGAAGCGAGGGGAGGGCATCGGCGCGGTCGGTCGCGGCGAAGGCATCCAGTGCTGGGCCGTCGCGCTGGTCGAATCCGGCGGCTCGTCGGGCGACTGAGCACTACCCTCGATCCGCCATGGTCCGCATCCGCGACACGCTCTCGCGCGACAACGTCGAGCTCACGACCCGGGAACCCGGAAGGGTCTCGATGTACGTGTGCGGACCCACCGTCTACGACACGCCGCACATCGGCAACGCCCGCACCGCGGTGGTGTTCGACACCATCCGCCGCTACCTGGAGTGGGCGGGCTTCGCCGTCACCTACGTGAGCAACGTCACCGACGTGGAAGACAAGATCATCGCCCGCGCCGCGCGCGAGGGACGCACCGAGTCCGAAGTCGCCGCCGAGTTCGAAGGCGTGTACTTCGACCACATGCGGCGTCTCAACGTTCGCGATGCCGACCACAGTCCGCACGCGACCGAGTACGTCGACGACATGCTCGCTCTGGTCACCGAACTGATCGATCGGGGCCACGCCTACGAGGTGCCCGGACAGGGCGTGTACTTCGCGGTCGAGACCTTCCCCGGTTACGGCGCGCTCCCGCACCGCACCCTCGAGGAGCTGCGCGAGTCGGCGGGCGCCCGGGTCGACGTCGACGAGGCGAAGCGCAGCCCGATGGACTTCGCGCTGTGGAAGGCGGCGAGGCCCGACGAACCCGCTTGGGACTCGCCGTGGGGTCCCGGCCGTCCCGGGTGGCACATCGAGTGCTCGGCGATGGCACTCGACCTCCTCGGCGAGGGCTTCGACCTCCACGGCGGCGGTGAGGACCTCGCGTTCCCACACCACGAGAACGAGCGGGTCCAAGCCGAGAGCGCGGGACACCCCTTCGCGCGCCACTGGGTCCACTCCGGCATGGTCACCATCGGCGGCGACAAGATGTCGAAGTCGCTCGGCAACTTCACCACCGTCGAGGAGGCACTCGCCGGCTTCGACTGGCGGGCCCTGCGCCTGGCCATGTTGCAGACGCACTACCGGCGGGCGGCCGACCTCGGTGCGGTCGAGCTCACGGCCGCGTCGAAAGCGATGGAGCGGGTGGACGCGCTGTTCCGGCGTGCCGACGCGGCGGGAATCGTGCCCGCCGCGGCCAGAGACCCCGCGGTGCTCGATGCATTCCGCGCCGCGATGGACGACGACTTCGACACCACGCACACGCTGGCGGTGGTGTTCGACGCCGCGCGCGACGCCAACCGGGCGATCGACGAGGCTGACGTCGATCGCGCGGCGATGCTCCTCCTGACGATCCGCGAGCTGCTCGCCGTACTCGGGTTCGACGTGGGAGCGGCCGGCGCGCTCGACGACGACGCCGAGATCGAGGCCGTCGTCCGCGAGCGTGACGCCGCCCGTGCAGCGCGCGACTTCGCCCGCGCCGACGCACTCCGCGACGACCTCACGGCGCGTGGGATCAAGCTCGAAGACACCCCGAGCGGCACGATCTGGCACCGATGACGCCGAAACCACGACGCGACCCGGCTCGAACTGGCGTCGCTCGTCGGGGTCAGGCACCGGACGAACGACGCAAGTTCGAGAACAAGGGGCGCGACGATCGGGGGCAGCAGGTCGAGGGCCGGCGCGCGGTCCGCGAGCTCCTGGTGGCGGGGAATCGCAAGGTGCACGAGCTCCTGGTGTCGAGCGCGGGCGAAGCCGGGCCCGAGCTGTCGGAGTTGGAGACCCTGGCCCGCGACGCCGGCGTACGCGTGCGCCCGGTGCCGGCCGACCAGATCGAGCGCCGGGCGCGCACCGGAGCGCCGCAGGGCGTGATCGCGATCGCGGCACCCGTGCCCGCGGCCGACCTCGACGCCCTGCTCGACGATCAGAGAGCATTTCTCGTCGCGCTCGACGGCGTGACCGATCCGCAGAACCTCGGTGCGGTGATGCGCACGGCGGAGACCGCCGGCGTCACCGGCGTCGTGCTGGCCACCCACCGGGCGGCCGGACTCACGCCGACGGTGGCAAAAGCCGCCGCGGGTGCGCTCGAACACCTGCCGCGTCGCGTTCGTGTCGGGTGTGCCCGGCGCGCTCGATCGGGCCAAGCGCGCGGGCGTGTGGTGCGTGGGGCTCGATGCCGACGGCGACCAGTCGGTGTTCGAGCTCTCGGTGGCCGACGCTCCGCTGGTTCTCGTGCTCGGCGCCGAGGGGCGCGGCCTCTCGCGCCTGGCACGTGCGCGTTGCGACGTGATCGCGTCGATCCCGATGCACGGTCACATCGAGTCGCTCAACGTGAGCGCGGCCGCCGCGGTCGCGTGCACCGAGATCGCACGTCGACGCGCGGGATAGCCTTTTCCGGGTTCGCCGGGTTAGCTCAGTTGGTAGAGCACTTCTCTTGTAAAGAAGACGTCGTCGGTTCGAATCCGACACCCGGCTCGCGAGCGATCGACGGCGAACAGCCAACTGCCGAAGGGGGAACGATGCGAGCAGCCATTCTCACCGCGTACAACGAGCCGCTGGTGGTCGAGGAGATCACGACGCCGGCCATGGGATCGCACGACGTGCTCCTGCACATCGACGCCAGCGGCGTGTGCCACTCCGACGTGAGCTTCGCCAACGGGAGCGTGCCGCTCCCACCTCCGGTCATCCTCGGTCACGAAGGCGCGGGCACGGTGCTCGCCGTGGGCGACGACGTGTCGCGCGTGAAGGTCGGCGACCGCGTGATCTCGTCGTTCAGCCCCACGTGCGGCAACTGCTTCTTCTGCCTGCGTGACCAGTCGCAGCTGTGCGAGCAGATGGGCGCGCACATGATGGTGTCGAAGGGCACGCGTCCCGACGGCTCCAACGTGATCGCGGCCAGCGGGCTCGGGACGTTTGCCGACGAGATGACCGTCGACGAAACGATGCTCGTGAAGGTGGAGTCCGACCTCCCGGCCGACCAGCTCGCGCTCATCGGGTGCGGCATCACCACCGGCGTGGGTGCCGCGCTCAACACCGCGCAGGTGGAGCCCGGTGCCACGGTCACCGTCATCGGTTGCGGTGGTGTCGGCCAGTCGGTGATCCAGGGCGCGCGCATCGCGGGCGCGTCGCGCATCTTCGCCGTCGACCCGGTGGAGATGAAGCGCAAGACTGCGGAGCAGTTCGGTGCCACCGACCTGATCGACCCCGCCGCGGGCGATCCGATCGAGCAGGTCCGTGCCGCCACGAGCGGTCGCGGCACCGACTACGCGTTCGAGGTCATCGGTCTGCCCGAGACGATCCTCCAGGCCTGGGAGATCGCCCGCGCCGGGGGTGCCGCGGTGATCGTGGGCATGCCCCGGATGGACGCCACCGTGACGTTCCCGGCCATGTCGCTCTTCGCCGGCAACAAGTCGCTCCTCGGATGCATGTACGGCTCCGCCCAGGTGCGCCGCGACTTCCCCCGCTTCGTGCAGCTGGTGGAGACCGGCCGGCTCGACATCGGGTCGATGGTGTCGCGCCACATCGCCCTCCACGAGGTCAACGACGCCTTCCGGGCCATGGAGGCGGGCGAGGTCATCCGCAGCGTCATCGTCTGACGGTCTGAGCGGGCACGTCCTCCCGAACCGTCCGGTCAGACGCGTTGTAAGAAACTGGAAATGCTTGACCCTGGTACCCGGGCCGACCAGGATCACGGGCCTGATGGGCCTCTCGCGGCGCGATCGTGCCATTCTCGACTTCGAACGGGGCTGGTGGAGTCGCCCCGGACCGAAGGAGGCTGCGATCCGTGCTGAGCTGGGGGTCTCCGCGACCCGCTACTACGAGATCCTCCGGCACCTGGTCGACGTGCCCGAGGCCTACGACTACGACCCGCTCACGGTGAAGCGCGTACGACGCGAGCGCGACCGGCGCCGGCGCGAGCGCCTCGAGGGCCGGCGCGCCGACCCGGGTTCGCGGTGACGGCGCCGCGCGGTGGAGGCCCCGCGCGGTCCCCGGGTCCCTCGGGCGGGGCGCGTGGTGCGGTGGTGATCGGGTTGGCGGTGATCCTCGGGATCGTCGGGCTGCAGATCCTCGACGACTCCGATGGTGGGTCGACCAGCGCCACCGGTACCACCTCGACCCCCGCGTCGTCCGCGATCTCGACCACGACCCCGCTCCGACCCAACAACGAGGTGCGGGTCAAGGTGTACAACGCGTCCGGCGTCCAAGGGAAGGCCCAGACGCTCACCGACCAGTTGCGGGCCAAGGGCTACAACATGCAGGCACCGGCCACGCTCGACAACCAGCGCCAGGGCACGGTGATCGAGTGCACGACGGGCTTCGAACGCGAGGGCACGTTGCTCGCGTTCGTCGGCGTCGACAGCGGCGCCAAGACGGCGGCGTACCCATCCGATCCGCCGGAGGGCGCGTCCGACGCCGACTGCCTCGTGATCATCGGCACCGAGTAGCTCCACCGGTCACCGTGGCCGTCCCGCGCGCGCTCGAGCCGTTCGTGTTCCGGCCCGATGGCGCCGCGCTGTTCGTCGACTACGACGGCTCGCTCGCACCGATCGTGCTCGACCCGGCCGAGGCGCGCGTCCTTCCGGCCTCACGCGCGGCGCTCGCCCGTCTCGTCCCGTTGCTCGCGCGCGTCGCGGTCGTGAGCGGTCGCCCCGCCGCGTTCCTGCGTGACGCGCTCGGCCTCGACGCCGTCGATTACGTGGGCGCCTACGGCCTCGAACGGGTCGTCGCCGGCGAGGTGGTGGTCGACGAGCGGGTGCGGCCGCACCTCGAAGCGGTCGCCCGGGCGGCCGCCGAGGCAGAGGCCGCGCTGCCGGGCGTGCGGGTGGAGCGCAAGGGCGAGGTGGCCGTCACCGTGCACTGGCGGGAGCGTCCGGACTTGGGTCCGGACGCCACGGCATGGGCCGCCGCTGCCGCGCCCCGGCTCGGCCTGGACGTGCCATTGCGAGGGCGCATGGCGGTCGAGCTCCGGCCCCCGGTGCCCGTCGACAAGGGAACCACCGTCGCCGAGCTCGCCGAGGGCATGCACGTCGCCGCGTTCGCCGGCGACGACGCGGGCGACCTCCCTGCGTTCGAATCGCTGCGCGCCCTGGAAGCCGCGGGCGTGGTCGCCCACGCGGTGAGCATCGGGGTGGTGTCGGCCGAGAGCCCGCCCGAAGTCGGCGCCGCCGACGTGGTGGTCGACGGTCCGATCGGGCTCGCCGCGCTGCTCGACGGGCTCGCCGACGCGATCAGCGAGCGTGTCTGAGGAGACCGTCGAGCCAGGTGCGGGGCGTGTGCCTGCCCGCCAGCTCGTGGAGCTCCGACGCCCGCGCCGCGCGCTCGCCGTCGGGCATCGCCAGCGCGCGATGGAGCGCCTCGGCCCCCTGTTCGATGTCGTACGGATGGACGGGGAGCACGGCGTCGCGCAGCTCGTCGAAGGCGCCCGCTTCGGGCGAGAGCACCACCACTCCGTCGCGACGGTTCAGCAGTGGACCTTCCTTCGCCACCAGGTTCAGGCCGTCCTTCACCGGGTTCACCAGCAGCGCGTCGTACCGCGTGAACCCGGCGATGGTCCGTTCGTAGTCGTCGCGGGTGTCGACGACGACCGGCTGCCATTCGCGCGTGGCCCAACGTTCGTTGACGCGCTCGGCGGCCTGATCGACCTCCTGCTCGTACGCGAGGTACTCGGCCAGGTTCGAGCGTGACCGGTTGAGCATGGCGACGAACACGACCCGCTCGCGCCACTCGGGCGCGCGGTGAGCAGGGCATCGTACACGTGGAAGCCGCGCACGATGTTCTTCGACAGATCGATGCGGTCGCTGCGGAGCAGCAGCTTGCGGTCGCCCACCACTTCGTCGAGCTCGGCCGCCGCGGCCGCAGTTCCGGGCGCGTCGGCGAGCTCGGCCAGGGTCTCCGGATCGGGACCGAGCGGGGCCGCGTAGGTCTCGGTGACGTCGCGACCCAAGACCTCCCGCGCCGAGGCTGCGTACGCCGCGGCCCAGCGAGGCGTGTGGAAGCCGGCGGGAACGGTGGCCATCGAGGAGCAGATCGCTTCGGCCATGTCGGTGGGGAGCACGCGGACGGAGTTGGGCCCGCAGAAGGGCGTGTGCGTGAAGTGGGTGACCCGCAGGTCGGGGCGTGCCGCGCGCACCAGGCCGGGTACGAGCGCGAGGTGGTAGTCGTGCACGAGAACCTGTTCCGTGTCGCGCGCCCCGCTCACGATCGCGTCCGCGAACGCTGCGATTGACCTCGACGTAGCCGTCCCACGCCGCGCGCAGGTGATGGTCGAAGCGGGGCCGGCGAGCGAGGTCGAACAGCCCGTGGTGCAGGAACCACAGCACGGCGTTGGAGATCACGTCGTAGTGCATGCGGTGCAGCGCCGGATCGAGATCGAGCAGGTGGAGATCGAGGCCCGGAACCGACGCCGCACCCGACACCGCCGCAGCGCGATCGTCGGCGTCGATCGCGGCGGCGACCCACGACGGCTTCTCGCCGATGTCGTCGCGCTGCACGAGCGGAAGAAGCGCGCTGACGAGACCACCGGCGCCGCGCGTGGCGGCGAAGGACCCGTCGTCGCGCACCGAGAACCGGTAGGGCCCTCGGTGCGTGACCAGCATCATTTGCGCAACGACCCGAAGAGGGTCAGCCAATCCTCGAGCTCGCGCGTCGACAGGAAGTTCTCCCGGACATGTTCCTGGCCCTGGGCCCCGAGCGCGTCGGCACCCACCGGGTCTGCGAGCAGGTCGATGGTGCGCTGCGCGCATTCCTCGACCGTGTCGACGAGGTAGCCGTCGAAGCCGTCGCGGATCTGCAGCTTGATGCCGCCGGCGCGCCCGCCCACGACCGGTCGTGCCTTCCACAGCGCCTCGCTCACGGTGAGGCCGAAGCCCTCGCGCAGCGACTTCTGGAGCACGACGTCGGCAACCCTCTGGAACGCGTTGATCTGCACCGAGCCCACTTGGTGCAGGTTGGAGAGCAGGTAGATGTCGCGGTCGCCGGCGCGGGCGGATTCGGTGTCGTTCCACACCTTGAAGCCTTCGGGGTCGTCGGTGGCCATCGAGCCCGCGAGGACGAGCTGCGCGTCGGGGACGCGCTCGCGCACGATCCGGAACGCCTCGATCACACCGACCGGATCCTTCCAGGGATCGAACCGGCTGACCTGGCAGACGATCGGGCGGTTCACGTCGACGCCGTACTGCTTCGTGAGCTCCTGGCAGAACGGCATCGCGAGGTCGAGGTTCTTCACCGACAGCGGGTCGATGCACGGCGGTGCGGAGAGCACGTGCGCCATGTCGAGCGACGTGGGCACGAACTCGGGCATGGTCCAGACCGACGCGTCGTGCAGTTCGACGAAGGGACGGAAGAACTCCCAGATCGTCGGGTTGGCGACGGTGAGGTCGATGTGGCAGCGCCAGATCCAGGTGGTGTCCTGCATCTGGCCGCCGAGCCGCTCCCGCAGGAAGCTCAGCATCGCCGCCGGCTGCGGATCGTGCACGACCACGAAGTCGTAGTGACCTTCGAGCAGCAGTGCGTTGTCGAGCACCTTCTCGAGGTACGTGCGCTGCATCCGCGTCGTCCACTCGATGTCGGCACCCTGCAGGCCGTTGTGCACCGCTTTGGTCACCGCGAAGAACTCGTCGCTGCCGTGCATCACCTGCCAGTCGGCGTCCACGCCGATGCTGCGCAGCAGCGGCACGACGGTCGCCAAGAGCTCGGCGACACCGCCGCCGTACGCGGTCGCGTTGAGGTGGAGCACGCGTGCGCCCTGCAGCGGCTTCGCCAGCTCCTTGATCTGGTCGATCACTTCGTTCCCGACCACCCCCGCGTAGTCATCGACGTTCTTCTCCAGCAAGGGGACGCGGTCGAGCACGGACGCTCCGGTGGGCCGACGACGGGAATCTCGGTCAATCTATCGAGTGATGCTCTCGGCGCTCGTGTGCCCGGACAAGTTCAAGGGCACCCTCACCGCAGCTGACGCAGCCGCGGCGATGAGTTCCGGGCTGCGACGCGCCGGGTTCGAGGAGGTCGAGGAGTTGCCGCTCGCCGATGGCGGTGAGGGAACCCTTGACGCGCTCGTCGCCGCGCTCGGTGGATCGCGTCGGACGGTCACCGTCACCGGCCCGCTCGGCGGCCCGGTTGACGCCGAGTGGGCGCTGCTGCGTGGTGGCGTCGCCGTGGTCGAGATGGCGCGCGCCAGCGGCCTCGCGCTCGTGCCGCGCGTGAAGGACCCGCTGCGGGCGTCCACACGTGGCACCGGAGAGCTCATCGGCGCCGCGATTCGAGCGGGCACGCGGCGCGTGATCGTGGGCGTGGGCGGGAGCGCGACGACCGACGGCGGGCTCGCCGCGCTCGAGGCGCTCGGCTGGTCGCTCGGCGCGGTGCCGGTGACGGTCGCGTGCGACGTGACCACGCCGTTCCTCGACGCGGCGACCGTGTTCGCGTCGCAGAAGGGCGCGACCGAGGCTCAGGTCGCGCTGCTGACGCGTCGCCTCGCCAGCCTGGCCGATCAGTACGAGCAGCGGACCGGAGTCGACGTCCGCACGCTGCCCGGCGCGGGCGCGGCGGGTGGCCTCGCCGGTGGCCTGGCCGCCATCGGCGCCGAGCTCGAGCCCGGTTTCGACGTGGTGGCGGGCGCGGCCGGGCTCGACCGCGCGCTCGAGGGTGTCGACCTCGTCGTCACCGGCGAGGGCCGCCTCGACGCCACCAGCTTCGCCGGCAAGGTCGTCGGGGGTGTGCTCGAGTGGGCCACCGACGCCGGTGTCCCACGCGTCGCGGTGATCGCCGGTCAGGTCACCGACGATGCCCGCGAGGAGCTCGCCCTGCACGCCGGCTCGCAGCTGCTGGCGCTCACCGACCGCGTGTGGCAGTCGGCCGAGGCCTTCTCGCGCGCCCCGGTGCTCGTGGAGGAGGCGGCGCTCGAGGCCGGTCGTGAGGTCGCCGACGCGTGAGCGAGCGGAGGCGAGGCGGGTATCCCGCCGAGCAGCGAGCGAACCAGAGTGCCTGAGCAGCCGTAAGCTGAGGTGAAGGCGTCACCGCCGTGACGGGGAGGGCACGAACCGAAAGACGGAAGAGTCATGCACCCAGTGCTCGGTGAGATCGTCGGCTGGGAGTTCCTCCTGGTGCTCGCGGTGGCTGCCCTGCTGTTCGGCAGCTCGCAGCTCCCCAAGCTGGCGAGGTCGATGGGCCAGGCATCGAAGGAGTTCCGCAAGGGACTGGAAGAGGGCGCTGGCGACGAACCGAGCGCCGATCCGAAGGGCGAGCCTCCAGCGACGCCTGACGCCTGACGCTCCGGCGCTCAGGCCGAGAGCTCGCGGTCGACCGGTTCTCTTCCGAACCTGGTGCGGTACGCCGGGATGGTGATCATCGGTGGCCGCTCTCGTATCTCCACCGTGACGCGCTCTGGGTGCTGCGCGTCGTCGTAGCGGACCAGCTCGGCGAGACGCTTGTCGACGGGCACGCCCGCGCGTCGCAGGCCGGTGACGAGGATCGCCATCGCCTGCGGTCCGAGCTCGTCGAGCGCACGGTTGCGGTGCTCGCGCACGTCGAGGTCGACCTGCGCGAGTGCGTCGATCCCGAAGTTCGCCACCAGGTCGATGAGCAACCCGATCTCCACACCCCACCCCTCGACGAACGGCACCGTCTCGAGCAGCGCGCGCCGTCCCGCGTACTCACCTGCGAGTGGTTGCACGAACGCGGCGAGGTGAGGGAAGAGTGCCGAGATCACCGGGCGGGCCATCAGCTCGGTGACGCGCCCGCCACCGGTCGCTTCACCGTGCAGCGGTCGTCGGTAGTAACCCTTCACGAACCCGATCGCCCGGTCCGCGAGCAGTGGCTCGAGCAGGCGCGTGACGAAGTGCACCCCGAAGTTCCGGACGTCGGCGTCGAGCCAGCACAGGACGTCGCCGTCGCACGCGTAGAGCGACATCCAGAGCGCGTTGCCCTTGCCCGAGCCGCGGGGGAGGTCGGGGAGGATCTCGTCGACCGCGAGGACCCGCGCGCCCTCCCAGCTCGCGGCCTCGGCGGTGGCGTCGGTCGAACCGTCGTCGATCACGACCACTTCGTCGACGAGGGGTGCGTGCTCCACGAGGTTGCGGCGCACGGAGGCGACGATCTGGCCGACCGTCGCCTCCTCGTCCCGGGCCGGGAGGCACACCGAGACCGTCGTGCCCGTGGCGAGCTTGGCGTCGACCAGCGCGGCGACGTCGGGACCGGGCGCAGCCATCGCACCAGGCTACGGGCGCACGCAGGTCGGCACGCCCGGGCGAGAGCCGGCTCCGCCGGGCTCGCCCGCTGGGACGGAGCGAACGGAGTGAGCGACGGTGAAAGGGCGTGGTAACTTCTTCGCCAACGCGTTCATCGAGAGCGGTCGAGGGACAGGCCCTGTGACACCGCGGCAACCAGCATCACGACCGGCCACCGGGGTCGGGAGGGTGCCAGGTGCCAATGCCTGAACGATGAGCAGTCCGAGAGCGGTCCTCCGCTCGAGGCGCTCGAGAGCGCGTCGAGGACGCCGGGTCACCGGCTGGTCGGAGGAGGCACCGATGGCTCACGTACACGGACTGCGATGTCGGGAGTGCGGTCGGGAGTACGACGTCGCACCCATCTTCACCTGCGAGTGGTGCTTCGGCCCGCTCGAGGTGGCGTACGACTACGACGCGATCCGCGCGGCCACCAGCCGGGAGAAGATCGCGGCGGGACCGTTGTCGATCTGGCGCTACGCCGACCTGTTGCCGTCGGACCGCAACCCCGCCGTCGACCTCGGGGCAGGATTCACGCCGCTGGTGCGGGCCGACCGCCTCGCGGCCGAGCTCGGCTTGGGCGAGCTCTGGATCAAGAACGACACCGTGAATCCGACGAACTCGTTCAAGGACCGGGTCACGTCGGTCGCCTTGTCGAAGGCACTCGAGTTCGGGTTCAAGGTCGCCGCGTGCGCGTCGACCGGCAACCTCGCCAACTCGGTTGCCGCGCACGCCGCGCACGCGGGGCTGCGCAGCTTCGTGTTCATCCCCGCCAACCTCGAACAGGGCAAGATCGTCACCACCGCGGTGTACGGCGGCAACGTCGTCGCCATCGACGGCAACTACGACGCGGTCAACCGTCTGTGCGCGGAGCTCGCCGGCACATACCCGTGGGCGTTCGTCAACGTGAACGTGCGCACCTACTACGCCGAGGGTTCGAAGACGCTCGCGTTCGAGACGGCCGAGCAGCTCGGCTGGGAGGCACCCGACCACGTCGTGGTGCCGATCGCCAGCGGCTCGTTGCTCACGAAGATCCGCAAGGGCTTCGACGAGCTGTCCAAGGTCGGACTGCTCGACCGCGAGCCCGCGATCCGTGTGTCGGGCGCACAGGCCGAGGGCTGCTCGCCGGTGGCTCGCGCGTGGCTCGACCGTGTCGACACCATCAAGCCGGTGAAGCCCGACACCATTGCCAAGTCGCTCGCCATCGGCAACCCGGCCGACGGCTACTTCGCGCTCGACGCGGTGCGCCAGACCGGCGGTGGGCTCGCCGCCGTCTCGGACGACGAGATCGTCGAGGCGATGAAGCTGCTCGCGCGCACAGAAGGGATCTTCGCCGAGACCGCGGGCGGCGTCACCATCGCCACCCTGAAGCGCCTCGCGGCGGAGGGGATCGTGCGGTCCGACGAACGCGTCGTCGCGTACGTCACCGGGCACGGCCTCAAGACGCTCGACGCCGTCGAATCGACCGTCGGCCCGACGGCCGTCATCCCGCCCACGCTCGACGCCTTCCACGAGGCGTTCTCACCCGACGAACTGGAGCGAGGGTGAGCGAGCCGGGTACCCCGGCGAGTAGCGAGCGACCCATCGAGAAGGAGAAGTAGGCATGCCGGTCACCGTCCGCATCCCCACGCAGCTGCGCGAGCTCTCGGGCGGCGCCGCTGAGGTCACCGCCCAGGGTGGAACGCTGGTCAGCGTGCTCGAAGACCTCGAGTCGCAGCACCCGGGGTTCCGCGAGCGGCTGTTCGACGACCAGGGCGAGCTGCGCCGATTCGTGAACGTGTTCGTCGCCGACGAGGACATCCGCTTCCTCGACGGTGTCGACACCGACGTCGCCGACGGCACCACCGTCAGCATCGTCCCCGCCGTCGCCGGCGGCTGACCCGTCCCCACTCGGCTCGAACATGCGTCGAAGTTGCGCCGTAGTGCCGCAACTTCGACGCCGAAACGCGTCTGGGGTCAGGCCGGGACGGCGTAGACGAGTTGCGCGAGCTTGCGGGGGACGGTCTGCGCGCCCGCCGCGCTGGTGACCTGGACGCCGTCGGCGCCGGAGCTCACGACCACCGCGTTGGAGCCGGGGACGAGCTCGGCCCCGGCGAGGAAGGCGATGGCTTCGTCGTCGATCTCGGCCTTCTCGCTGATGCGACGCACGATCACCGGGCCGGGTTGGAGCTGGGTGAGCGGCACCGACGCCGGGCCCTCGATCTTGTGCGCGGAGCCGGGGATCGGGTTGCCGTGCGGGCACGTCGCGGGGTCGCCGAGGAGGTGCACCAGCTTCTCCTCGACGTCGGCCGAGATCGCGTGCTCCCAGCGGTCGGCCTCCTTGTGGACCTTCTCCCACTCGAGGCCGATGATGTCGACGAGCAGCCGCTCGGCCAGGCGATGACGGCGCACGATCGACGTCGCGACCTCGCGACCCTTGTCGGTGAGGCGCAGGCTGCGGTCGTCGAGCAGCTGGGCGTAGCCGTGGTCGACGAGGCGGGCGACCGTCTCCGACACTGCGGGCGCCGACAGCCCGAGGCGCTCGACCAGGCGCGCGCGGATCGGGATCGTGCCCTCCTCCTCGATCTCGAGGATGGCTTCGAGGTACTCCTCGGTCGTGTCGTGCCATTCGGCCACGCGCCGCTCCTCCGTGGTGAGCGGCCCACACTACTGCCCGATCGTCGCGCTTCCGATGGGTCAGGTCGCGTCGAATTCGGCAGGTGCGCGCAGCAGCGCCAGCACCCGCTCGAGGAAGCCGGTGGCGTCGCGGCCGTCGATGACGCGGTGGTCCGCCGACAGGGAAACCGGCAGCGTGGGCGCGGCGATCACGGCGTCGCCGTCGACCGCAGGACGTGCGCGCACTGCTCCGAAGCCGAGGATCGCGACCTGCGGCGGGCGCACGATGGGCGTCGCGAAGCGCCCACCCTCGGTGCCGAAGTTGGTGACGGTGAACGTCGCGCCGCGCAGCGTCTCGGGCGCGAGGTGGCCGACTCGGCCGGCTTCGGTCATGCGCACGACTTCCCGCCCGAGCGCGATCACGTCGAGTGTGTGCGCGTCGTGCACGACGGGGACCACCAACCCATCGTCGCTCGCGACCGCGATGCCCATGTTGACGGCGCCGTGGAAGACGATCTCGTCACGCGCGACATCGAGCGACGCGTTGAGGATCGGGAACGCTTCGATGGCGAGCACTGCCGCTCGCACGAAGTACGCGGTGAGGGTGATGTGGTCGTCGCGCGTACGCGCTGCGCGGCGTGCGCGGCGAGCAGCGGCCGAGCATCGAGCTCGTCGAACAAGGAGATGTGCGGGACGTCGCGCCACGCGTCGGCGAGGTTGCGGGCCATGGCCCGGCGCACACCTCGGAGGGGCTCGCGGCGATCGGTCGGGTGCTCGACGGGCCGCCCGCACGTCGACCGCGGTCACCCGTCCGCCCGGGCCGGTGCCCGCGACCGCGGCCAGGTCGACACCCATATCCTTGGCCAGCTTCCGCACCGGTGGCGCCGCCAACGCCCGTTGCCCTTCGCCCCCGACCGCTTTTGGCGTCCCTCCACCGTGTCCGTCACGGTCTGGGAACGCCAAAACGGACGTGGTGGTGCCTCCCCGCACGGGGGAGCCGCCGAGGGCGGTGCCCTCGTCGGGGATGAGCTCGAGGAGCGGCGCGCCGACGGGTACCAGGTCGCCGACCTCGGCACCCAGGCGCACGACCGTGCCCGACGCCGGCACCGGCAGCTCGACTTCGGCCTTGTCGGTCTGCACGTGGGCGACGATCTGGTCTCGCGTCACGTGCTCGCCGACCGCGACGCGCCACTGGACCAACTCCGCCTCGGTCATGCCCTCGCCGAGGTCGGGGAGGAGATACGGGAGGACGTCAGGCATCGAACGTGGCGTCGAGCGCGGCGACGATGCGCGCGACGTCGGGCCGGCACCAGTCCTCCACGAGCGGCGGGGCGGAGCCGACGTCGGCGCCGGCAACGCGGCGGATCGGTGCCTCCAACGAGTAGAAGGCCTCTTCCTGCAGCGTCGCGACCACCTCGGCGCCGAACCCGGCGGTGAGCGGCGCCTCGTGCACCACGACCGCTCGTCCGGCGCGCTCGGTCGCGTGCACGATGGTGTCGACATCGAGCGGCGTGAGCGTGCGCAAGTCGATCACGCCGACGCGCGCACCACGCTGGTCGAGCGCCGCGTCGGAAGCCGCCACCGCGACGTCGACCATCGCGCCCCACGTGATGATCACCGCGTCCTCCGGGGCGCGCACTTCGCGCGCGACGCCCAACGGCACCACGTGCTCGCCGTCGGGCACCTCACCCGTCGCGCGGTAGCAGGGGATGGGTTCGAACACGACGACGGGATCGTCGCTGCGCACCGCGGTGGTCAGGAGGCCCTTGGCGTCGGCAGCGTTCGACGGCACCACGACGCTCAGTCCGGGTGCGTGCGTGTAGGGCGCCTCGACCGAATCGCTGTGGTGCTCGGGGGTGCGAACGCCGCCCCCGTACGCGCTGCGTACGGTGACCGGGCAGTGGTAGCGGCTGCGGCTGCGGTAGCGGAAACGGGCCAGCTGGCCCACGAGCTGGTGATACGCCTGCATGGTGAAGCCGCCGAACTGGATCTCGGCCACCGGCACCATCCCCGCGACCGACAGCCCGATCGACGCCCCGACGATGCTCGATTCCGAGAGCGGCGTGTCGAAGACCCGGCCGTCGCCGAAGCGCTCGAGCGCGCCGTCGGTGGCGCGGAACACGCCGCCGTTCTTGCCGACGTCTTCACCGAGCAGCACGACGCGCTCGTCGCGCTCCATCTCGTCGAGCAGCGTCTCGCGGATGGCCGCGAGCATCGTCATGCTCGCCATGACAACCCCCCGGATCCGTTGTCGTCAGGTGTGGTGTCGCGAGGAGCCGCGTCGGCAGCAGGACGCGGAGAGGTGCGCTCGACGATGTCGGCGCGCTGCGCGCGGTTGCGCGCGCTCGGGATGCCGTCGACGTGGTCGAGCGCACCGGCCGGATCGACCTCGCGCGCGAGCGCACGGTCGATGATGCGCTCGAGTCGCTCCTCGACCGCCGCGACCGCGGCCTCATGACGCTCGTCGTCCCAGAGCCCCGAGCGGCGCAGCTCGGCGCCGTACCGCTCGATCGGGTCGCGTGCGCGCCACTCGGCGAGCTCGTCCTCGGGGACGTAGCGGGTCGGGTCGTCGGAGTTCGTGTGCGCGCTCATGCGGTAGGTGACGAGCTCGATGAGCGTCGGTCCGTCACCGGCGGCCGCGCGCGTGCGCGCCTCACGCGTGGCCGCGACCACCGCGAGGACGTCGTTGCCGTCGACGCGCACGCCCGGGATGCCGGCTGCGGTGCCCTTCGCCGCGAAGGTCTCGGCCGCGGTCTGCTCCGTGGTCGGCGTCGAGATGGCCCAACCGTTGTTGATGCACGCGACGATCAACGGCGCCTTGCGCACTCCCGCGAGATTGATCCCCTCGTAGAAGTCGCCTTCCGACGTCGCGCCGTCGCCGATGAAGGTGCACACGACGCCTGGGTCGCCGCGCAGCGCCAGCCCCCATGCGAGCCCAGCCGCGTGCGGGAGTTGAGTGGCGAGCGAGATCTGCACCGGCAGCGCGCGCACGCCGTCGGGGACGCGCCCACCGTCGGGGTGGCCGCGCCAGTAGACGACGAGCTGCTCGACGTAGTCGTCGCCGAGTGCGCCGTAGCCGGTCGCGTCGCGGTAGTACGGCACGAACCAGTCGGTGGCGAGGTCCATGCCGCGCACGACACCCACGACGGCGGCCTCCTGCCCCGCGAGCGGGGCGACCGTGGTGAGGCGACCCTGCCGTTGCAGGTTCCACATCCGCTCGGACAGGCGCCGGGCGAAGAGGAGGTCGACCATGAGCGTCTCGGCCAGATCCGGGTCGACGAGCTGGGGAGCGGTCTCGACGTCGGTCATCGGCGGCAGCCTACCGAGTGATAGGTAGAGGCGGAAGCCTCAGCGGTCATGGCTCCAGGGCATGGCGGAAGAGGTCGAGGATGTGGTCCTGCTCGAACTCCAGCGCAGCGGGGCTCGTGGGGTCCTCCCCGAGCAGGGAGCCCACGAGCGGGGCGTCGGAGAGGTACGACAGCACGGCGCCGTAGCCGGTGATCACGAGCCGACGGGCGTCGCAGCGCCGGATCCGACCGGCGTCCATCTCCGACTCGAGGAACCCGACGCCACGCTCGAAGAGCGGTCGGAGCACCATGACGAGCTCGTCCACGAGCACCGATCCACCTTCGAGCGCCTCCCAGCGGGCCAGGCGCACGAAGTCGGGGCGCTCCACGAAGAACCGGAATGCGGTGCGGATCACCCGCTCCACCTGCGGCCAGCCCGCGGCGGGCTCCGCCGCCATGGTCTCGTCCATGAGCGCGAACCAGTCTTCGAAGGCGTCGAGCAGCACCGCCCGGTAGAGCACGACCTTCGAAGGGAAGTGGTGGAACAGGCTGGGCGGCCGGATTCCCACTTCGTCGGCGATGTCGGCAAGGCTGGTGCCCGAGAAGCCCCGCTCGGCGAATCGCTGGCGGGCGACCACCAGGATCGTGTCCCGGGTGCTCGGCGCCGCGGTGGTCATGCGTCGAGCGTACGCCCGCCCGAGCCGTCGGGCGCGCGGACCACAATTTGCACTCTCGGGTCGCGAGTGCCAACATGGTTAGCACTCGTTGCCTCTGAGTGCTAACGACGACGCGGGCAGCGACCCGTTCCTGAACCACCACCGAACCACCGACCGAACCCACTCCCAGGGGGTACCCCAGCATGCCGAAGCAGATCGCTTACGCGGAGAACGCACGCCGCTCGCTCGAGGCGGGAATGAACAAGCTCGCCGACGCGGTGCGCGTCACTCTCGGCCCGAAGGGCCGCAACGTCGTCCTCGAGAAGAAGTGGGGTGCGCCCACGATCACGAACGACGGCGTCTCCATCGCCAAGGAGATCGACCTCGAAGACCCGTACGAGAAGGTCGGCGCCGAGCTGGTGAAGGAGGTCGCGAAGAAGACCGACGACGTCGCCGGTGACGGAACGACCACCGCCACCGTGCTCGCGTGGGCGATGGTCCGCGAGGGCCTGCGCAACGTGGCCGCCGGCGCCAACCCGATGGTGCTCAAGGTCGGGATCGAGAAGGCGGTCGAGACCGCCGTCGAGTCGATCAAGAAGGAGTCGAAGAGCGTCAAGACCGACCACGCGCAGATCGCGAACGTCGCGGCCATCTCGGCGGCGAGCAAGGAAGTCGGCTCGATGATCGCCGAGGCGCTCGAGAAGGTTGGCACCGACGGCGTCATCACCGTCGAGGAGAGCCAGACCTTCGGCATGGAGCTCGACCTCGTCGAGGGCATGCGCTTCGACAAGGGCTACATCTCGCCCTACTTCGTCACCGACACCGACCGCATGGAAGCGGTGCTCGACGACGCGTACATCCTGCTCGTCAGCAGCAAGATCTCGGCCGTGAAGGACCTCCTTCCCGTGCTCGAGAAGGTCATGCAGGGTGGCCGTCCGCTGGCGATCATCGCCGAGGACGTCGAGGGCGAGGCGCTCGCCACCCTCGTCGTCAACAAGATCCGCGGCACGTTCAAGTCGGTGGCGGTCAAGGCCCCCGGCTTCGGCGAGCGCCGCAAGGCGATGCTCCAGGACATCGCCATCCTCACGGGTGGCCAGGTGGTCTCGGAGGAGATCGGCCTGAAGCTCGAGAACATCGGTCTCGAGCTGCTCGGTCGGGCGCGCCGCGTCGTCGTCACCAAGGACGAGACCACCATCGTCGAGGGCGCCGGCTCGAAGGCCGACGTGAACGGTCGGATCACGCAGATCCGCTCCGAGATCGAGAACACCGACTCCGACTACGACCGTGAGAAGCTCCAGGAGCGTCTCGCCAAGCTGGCCGGCGGTGTCGCGATCATCAAGGTCGGTGCGGCCACCGAGGTGGAGCTCAAGGAGAAGAAGCACCGCATCGAGGACGCGGTCCAGACCACCAAGGCGGCGGTCGAGGAGGGCGTGGTCCCCGGCGGGGGCGTGGCCCTGCTCCGTGCGCAGGAGAAGGTCCTCACGCTGGCGGGTTCGCTCGACGGCGACGAGGCCACCGGCGCCAAGATGGTCGCCCGGGCGCTCGAGGAGCCGCTCAAGCAGATCTCGGTCAACGCCGGGCTCGAGGGTGGCGTCATCGTGGAGAAGGTGCGCAGCCTGAGGGGTGCCAACGGCCTCAACGCCGCCACCGGCGACTACGAGGACCTGGTGAAGGCGGGCGTCATCGACGCCGCCAAGGTGACCCGCTCGGCGCTGCAGAACGCGGCGTCGATCGCGGCGCTGTTCCTCACCACCGAGGCGGTCATCTCCGACAAGCCGGAGCCGCCCGCCCCGGCCGGCGGGATGCCCGGTGGCATGCCCGACATGGGTGGCATGGGCGACTTCTAAAGCCCAGCCGGCTCGACAGCCGATACGAGTGGGGCGCCTTCCGGGGCGCCCCACTCGCGCGTACGGGCGAAGCCCTGTCGAAGGGTTCTGCGCGTACCGTGGGCCGGCAGTCGAACGGTCGGAGGGACCATGAAGCGGCGGGGCGCTCTGGCCGGGGTTGTCCTGGCATTCGCGATGGCGGTCGCCGCGTGCGGCGGCGGTGCCGGCAACGGCGCCTCGGGTGCGTCGGTGTCCATCAAGACGTTGCAGGCGGCGGTGAGCAACTCGCAGGCCGAGCCGTCGAGCCGCTTCACCATGGACCTGGCGGTCGACGCGCGCGGGCATTCGGCCACCATCCACGGCGAGGGCGTCGTCGCCGGCGACGGCAAGAACGGCCAGATCATGATGACCGTCCCACCCGCGGGCACCATGGAGACGCGGATCGTCGAAGGCACCGTCTACATGAACTTCGGCGACCTGCTCGGCACCGACCTCGGCGGCAAGCAGTGGGTGAAGATCGGGCTCGACGACTTGCAGGGGCAATCCGGAGCGCTCGGCAACCTGGCCGACCAGGCCGGTTCGAACGGTCCGCAGCAGGGCCTGGAGTACCTGCAGGGCCTCTCGGGGGACGTGCAGAAGATCAGCGACGACACGGTCGCGGGGGAGCACGCCACCCACTACCGCGCGCAGATCGACTACGCGAAGGTGGCCGAGAAGCTGCCCGACACCTCGACCGCGGCGCGGGACGCGCTCGCGAAGCTCGGGACCGTCCCCGCCGACGTGTGGATCAACGACGACGACCGGGTCGTGAAGATGCAATTCGCGATCGATGGCGGCGCGTTCGGGGCCGACGACGGCAAGATCGAGATGACGATGGAGATCACCGACGTCGGTGTGCCCGTCGACGTGCAGGCGCCGCCTGCCGACGAGACAGTCGACTTCTCGGCGCTCGGCGCCCTCAGCGCCTGAACGGGGTAGGGGGTACCTCCAGACCGTGAGCGCTACGAGGACACAGCATCGAGGCGGCGGCCACCGAGTTCGTGCACGAGCACCGTGCTGCGTTCGCGGCCGAGATCGCCAACACCACCGCTGACGTACGCGACAAGTACCGAAAGGTGCAGGAGCAGACGTCGAAGCCCGAGGTGCTGACCATCGAGCTGCGCGACAACGAGAAGGCCGCGACGCGCGACCGCGATGGGAACGATCTCCCTCGCTCCCCGGTCACCTCTTCGCGGATGCCGAAGGCACGTATCCCGCGAAGCTCAACGACTGGGAGACCGAGATCGTCACGGTCGAGGCGGCGCGGTCGTCGTTTGTGGCCTGGTACCGCAATCCCCCGCGGGCCACGCCGAATTCGTTGCGCATCGCCTACGAGAACGACGCCGGCGCATGGGCGTCGCTCCAGGTCGACTTCGTGGTGGTGTCACGGCGCGACGACGGTTCGTTGGGACCGTCGATCGTCGACCCGCACGGTGACTACCTCGCCGACGCCAAGGCCAAGCTGTCGGCACTCGCCCAGTTCGCCGAGGACCACGGCGATGAGTTCGTTCGGATCTGGTCGATCGGCGCGTCGAGCGACGGGTCGCTGCGCTACCTCGACCTCGGCGAGGTGTCGGCGCGGACGAGGTGCGCGCCTTCACCGGCGGCAAGGTGACGTCGCTCTACGAAGGCCCCCCTTTCCTTGCCGTACGGGTGGAAATCTACGAGATTCGCCGGATTCGGCCCGATAACTGTCACACCCCCATGATTTGATCATGGGGTGTTCGACGTCACCGATCGCCTCGACACCCTGCGTTCCCACTCGACGGAGTGGTTGGAGACGCGTCGTCGTGATGTGGTGGGCGAGATCCGTCGGTTGCAGTCGGAGGAGTTCGCGATCGTGCGGGTCCTCGACGAGCGGGGCCGGATCGATGTGTCGGTTGGTCTCGATGGTGACTCGGCGCGGACGGTGCGGGAGAAGGTCGAGACCGCTCGCGCGCTCGAGTCGCTCCCGGCGATCGCCGCGGCCGCGCATGAAGGTTGCTTCAGCGACGAGCAGTTGGCCGCGGTGGTGCGCCTCGCCGATGAGGAGTCGGATGCGGAGTGGGCGGCGCGGGCAGCGAACGTCACTCCGGGTGATCTCGCCCGTATGGCCCGCCAGCGGTCGAAGCCCACGGTGGAGGACGGTCAGGCTCGGCATGCGGCGCGGTATCTGCGGACGTGGTTGGACGAGGACCGTGGGATGTGGCAGGTCCGGGGTGAGCTCCCCGATGTGATGGGAGCGAAGTTCGAAGCGACGATCAAGAAACTCACCGAGAAGATGCGTCCGCCGAAGGGTCAGGCATGGGAGCGGTGGGAACGTCGCGCTGCCGACGCGTTGGGGTTGATGTGCGACGCCGTCGACGTCGCGGAGCGGATCGAAACCCCTATGGCCGCCGCGAAGCCGTTGTTCTTCCTCGATGTACCGCCCGAGGGGCCGGTGACCATCGCCGGGATCCCGTTGCCCGACGCGATGGTCGAACAACTGCGGGCGTCGGCGTCGGTCGAGCCGCTGCTCCTCGACGACGCCGGCATTCCAGTCGCCATTGGTCGACGCTCGAGCAGCTTGTCGCCGAAGCTCGTCCGTGCGGTGCTGCTGCGCGACGGGCACTGCCGCTGCGGCGACTGCGACCTGCGCTACGGCCTGCAGGTCCATCACCTGCGTCCACGGAGCTGGGGTGGGACCGACGAGATCTCGAACCTGGCCACGGTCGCGAACGTGCATCATCCGATATTGATCCCCAACGGCCCCTACGCCCTCGTCGGCAACCCGAACCTCCCCGACGGGTTGCGCATGGTGCACATCGACGACCTCACCCCCGACCAAGCCACACAGGTCGGACTCCCCCCACGTCGAGCCGGACCCAACGCAGCATGACGACGGGAAGCCGACCGGTAGCCTGGAGCTCGTGGACGCGGTCGAACCGAGCGTGGGATGGGGAGTCCTCCACCTCTTCTACAAGGTCGACCGGAGCCGCGCCGACGCCGATCCGCAGGCCGGGAAGCGCATCGTCGACGCGGTGCAGTCGCTCGTCGACGACGGCAACCAGGCGTTGGTGTTCGCGGTGCTGGGGCACAAGGCCGACCTTGGCGTGATGGCGCTCGGGCCCAACCTCGCCCGCCTGCAGCAGTTCCAGCACGAGGTGACGGCGACCCCGCTCGACCTCGTCGACTCCTATGTGTCGCTCACCGAGCTGTCGGAGTACACGAGCACCGAGGATGAGGAACGGGCCCGACTCGCCGCCGACGAGGGTCTCGAGGGCTCGGCCGCCGAGGCCCGCCTCGCCGCGTGGCGCGAACGGATGTCGCACTACCAGGAGCAACGCCTCCATCCACACCTGCCTCTGAAGCGGGCGATCTGCTTCTATCCGATGTCGAAGCGCCGGGCGACGGCGGCGAACTGGTACTCGCTCCCGTTCGCGGAGCGGAAGCGGCTGATGGGTGGGCACGCGCGTGTCGGACGCACCTACGCCGGTCGCGTGTTGCAGCTCATCACGGGTTCGACGGGGCTCGACGACTGGGAGTGGGGCGTCACCCTGCTCGCCGACGATCCGGTCGCGCTCAAGGAGATCGTCTACGAGATGCGCTTCGATCCGGTCTCCGCCGACTACGCGGAGTTCGGGCCCTTCGTCACCGGGTTGCTGCTCGAACCGGCCGACGCGCTCCGGCGTGTCGGCTTGTAGGGCTTGGAGGGAGGTCGTCATGTCGGAGCACGTGCGCCTGTTCGTGTCCTTCCCCGAGGAGCTCGTCGACCGGCCGATGATCTACGAGGTCGTGAAGCGCTTCGACGTCGTGCCCAACATCCGGCGTGCCAACGTTGAGGCGCACTCGGGTTGGGTGATCCTCGAGCTCAACGGATCGCCGGACCATCTCGACGGTGCGATCGCGTACCTCGAGGAGGTCGGCTGCACCGTGAACACGATGGAAGGCGACGTCATCGAAGGGTAGAGGGATGACGCTCGCCGACGACGAGCAGCGCGGGCTCGAGCTGCTGCGCGAGGCGAGCGACATCATCGTCGCCGGCGTCGTGCGCGAGCTCCCGGGTTGGGTCGAGCGGTCGGTGACGCGCATCCTCGACGCATGGGGACGCACTCCGCCCGGCGCGCGAGAACAGGCGGAGCGCGACGCGGTCACTGCGGCGCGCGCCGCGACGGTGCGCGTCACTGCGGGGCTGCAGGCGCTCTTCGCGCTCGATCCCGGGGAGCAGCGGTCGACGCCGCTCGAGCTGGTGCGGAGCGCGTATCGCGAACCCACCGCGGTGCTGGCCGTGGCAGGCGTCCCCGCGGTCGAGCGCGACGACTTCGCCGAGCGGGCGTGGCCCGACGACACGTACGGTCTCGTCGTCCACGGTCTCGGCGACCTCGGAGATCCGGAGTTGGCGCCGTACCAGTTGGCCTGGGGCCTGGCCAAGGCCAAGGTGCTGCGTGCCCGCCGCAGCGTCTGAGGTCCCAGGCCTGAATGGTTCGCGCACCGCCACGCCGTCGAGGCACTCCGCGCCACGTTGCTGCATCGCCTGACCGCCGCGGTCACACTCGACGAGCGCTCCGAGCCGATCGTTTAGTGTCCACGCCGTGAGCGAGCCGTTCAGTCCCGCCGCCGTCGATCTGCTCCGTTGGGCGGAGACCTTGTCGGCCATCGCCCGCACCGGTCTCGGCTTCACGCAGAGCCTCTACGAGAAGGAGCGGTTCGAGGAGGTGTTGAAGGTCGCAGCCGACATCCGCCACGTGGCGGTGGAGGAGGCCGAGGCCGAGACGCTCTTCGACGACTGGATGTCGAGCGTCGGCCAGGGGGTCCAGGGTTACGTCACGCCCAAGCTCGCGGTCGCCGCGGTCGTGGCCAACGAGCGCGGCGAGCTGCTGCTCACCCAACGCGCCGACTCGGGGGTGTGGCTCTACCCGGTCGGATACGCCGACGTCGGATACTCGCCGAGCGAGATCGCGGTCAAGGAGGTCTACGAGGAGACCGGCATCGAGGTGGAGCCGGTCTCCGTGATCGCGGTGCTCGACGGCCTGCGCCTCGGCTTCGCTCGCCTGCCGCTCTACTCGTTGCTGTTCCACTGCCGCATGATCGGCGGCGAGTTGAAGGGCCACCCGCTCGAGACGCGGGCCGTCGGCTTCTTCGGCCGCAACAACCTGCCGTGGCCGGTCGCCGGCATCGAGCGGTGGGGCGAGCTCGCGTTCGCGGCCATCGACGGCGAGGTCCGCCCCTGCGACTTCGACCTCCCCCGCATCCCACCCTGGCGCGGCGACGACGAATGACTGTTCCGGCGTACCTCTGCCGTGACATGCACGGCGCAGGTACGCCAAAAGCCGATGGGGGAGAGGTCAGGGTTCGCCGGCGGCTTTGAGCTCGGTCATGGTGAAGAGGGGGCGGAGCTCGACACCCAGGTCGGCGAGCGCGGCGGGGCCGCCGGACTCGCGGTCGATGACGCACAGCGCGTGCTCCACCTGCGCGCCGCGCTCGCGCAGGTCGCCGCACGAGGTCACCACCTGCCCGCCCGACGTCACGACGTCCTCCACGACGGTGAGCCGCTTCCCCTCGATCGGCCCACCTTCGGCGAGCTGGCACGTGCCGTAGGTCTTGGCTTCCTTGCGCACGAAGTAGGCGGGGATCCCGGTGACCTGCGAGAGCACCGTCGCGATGGGTACGCCGCCGAGCTCGAGACCGGCGAACGCCTCGGTGCGGTCGGGAACGTGCAGGGCCAGCGCTTCGGCGATGTCGCGCAGGAGTGCAGGGTCGGCCTCGAATCGGTACTTGTCGAAGTACTCGTTGCTCACCGCGCCGGAACGCAAGACGAACTCACCGGTGATGTGGGACGTCGCGTAGATGGCGCCGGCCAGGTCGTCACGGTCACGCGTCATCCACGTCTCCCCTGCGCGAGCTCGACTTCAGTTCGGCGAACACCATCTCCACGATCGACGTCGCGCCCTTGGCATGCTCCCACGCGGCGCCGATGCTCTCGTGGTCGACGAGCCCGACCGCGTCGGGCGCGCGACCGAGCGCGGTGGTCGCGGCGTGCGCGAGGGGTGCCGGCTCGAGGTCGTCGCCGAAGGCCGCGAAGCACTCGAGACCGTCCCACAACGAGCGCAGGGTGCGCGCCTCGGTCCCGAGGGTCAGCGAGTCGGGATCGGTGCCCGCCGACAGCGCGCCGATCACCTGCTCCCACAGGTCGTAGTGCGACAGGTCGCGTGCCAGCTGGTAGCCGGCCACCGGGTGCAGCCGCCATTCGAGTGCGACATCGCCGGGCCCGGCGTCGGTGATCCAGGTCTGGGAACCGTTGAGGTAGCTGTCGACCGGCGGGCCGAGGTGCTCGTCGAGGGCGAGCACGAGGGCGGCGTCGACGCGCCAGATGCACGTCGCGGTGCGGGACATGCGCGGCAGAGTACCGAACCGGCGTGTCGCGGTACCCTGCCGCGCTCGGAGGGCAGAGCGTGGGGACGAGATCCAGGTTCGCCGCCGCTGGCTGCGTCGTGGCGATGGTGGTCGTGGCCTGCGGCAGCGGGAGCGACCGACTCTCCGCTTCTGCGTACGCCCGTGCCGCGAGCGTCGTGTGCATGCGTGCCAACCGGTCGGTCAGCCGGATCGCGCTCCCGTCGTTCTCGTCACGCCACGATGCGTCCCGATCGCTGGCTCACGTCGTGGTGATCCAACGGCGGGCCATCCACGACGTGCGCGGGCTCCGCCCGCCCGGTCGCTTGGCGGACACCGTGCAGCGGTGGGTCGCGCTGCTCGATCAGGCGGCCGACGAGCTGGAGCTCACGGCCAGTCGTCTGCGCGCCGACCGTCTCGGAGAGGCAGTGGAATTCGGGGCCAAGGCCACGACGCTGCTGGCACGCGCGCGCGACCTGATCGCGCCCCTGCGGGTGACGTCGTGCCACGGCCCCGAGCTCCCGACGGTGTGACCCTACGCTCGGACCGATGCGAGCCGCCGCGGGCTACGACCGCCTTACCGCGCTCGACGAGAGCTTCCTCCACCTCGAGCGCCCCGAGACCCCGATGCACGTCGGCGCGGTCGCGGTGTTCGAACGCGCGCCCTTCACCGACGCCCACGGCAGCTTCCGCCTCGACGAGGTCCGCGCGCTGGTGGCCTCACGGCTGCAACTCATCCCGCGCTTCCGCAAGCGGGTGATGCCGGTCCCGCTCGGTCGCGGGCGTCCGGTCTGGGTCGACCACGAGGGCTTCGACATCCGAGAGCACGTGCGGCTCACCGCGCTTCCTCCGCCCGGGGACCGGCGCCAACTGTTCGAGCTGGCGGAGCGCCTGATGATGCAGGTGCTCGACCGGGGTCGCCCGCTCTGGGAGCTGTGGTTCGTCGAAGGCGTCGACCACGGCGAGCACGTCGGCCTGATCCACAAGTCGCACCACACGCTCACCGACGGCATCTCCGGCGTCGACATCGCCACCGTCCTGCTGGACTTCAGCCCCGAGCCCACCGTGCTCGATGCGGACCGGTGGCGGCCGGTGGCGGCGCCCGATCCGGCCCGCCTGGTCGTCGACACGATACGCGAACGCCTCACCCGCCCCGGCGAGGTCGCGACCACGGTCCGGCGCATCACCGACGGCCCGCGTGACGCGGTCGATCGTGCGACCGGGTTGGGCCGATCGATCCGCTCGTTGGTCGACGGCCAGGTCGTCGTGCCCCGACTCTCGCTGAACGCCACGGTGGGTCCGGGACGGCGCATCGAGACCGTCCGGGTGCCGCTCGAAGACGTGCAAGGCGTACGCGCGGCATTCCGGTGCACGGTGAACGACGTCGTGCTGGCAGCCGTCGGCAGCGCGATCGCGCGGGTCCTCGACGCGCGTGGCGAGCTCCATCCCGAACTGGTGCTCAAGGCCTTCTGTCCGGTGTCCGTGCGCGACGACGACCAACGTCGGCAGCTGGGCAATCGCATCTCCGCGATGCTCGTACCGCTCGCGGTGGGTGAGACCGACGCACGCGTCCGACTCGACCGGGTGCGGGCCATCACCGCCGACCTGAAGGAGCGCCGACAGGCCGTCGGTGCCGCCGCGCTCCTCGGCCTCTCGGAGTACGCCGCGCCCACGCTGCTCGGGCTCGCCGCACGCGTCGCGCACGCGCAACGCGTCGCCAATCTCATCGTCACCAACGTGCCCGGTCCGCAAGTGCCGCTCTACTGCCTCGGGGCGCGCATGTTCGAGGTCTACCCGGTGGTTCCCCTGTCGCGGAACCTCACCCTCAACGTGGCGATCCTCTCGTACTGCGGGCAACTCCACTTCGGTCTCATCGGCGACGGCGCGTCCGGACGCGACCTCGAGATCCTCGCCGGCGGCATCGAGGACGCCATCGCCGAGCTGGGCGACCTGGCGATGCGTGAGGTCTAGCGTGGGTGTCGTGAGCGTGAGCGAGCCGGGTAACCCGGCGAGTAGCGAACGACCGATGGTGCAGGCGTGAGCGCCGAGGATCCCACCGCGCAGGTCACCGATCTCCTGCAGCTCTTGATCCGCAACCACTGCGTGAACGACGGCACGGTGGCATCGGGCGAGGAGACGCGCAGCGTCGACCTCCTCGCCGGCTTCCTCGCCGGCGCCGGCGACCACGAGATCTACGAACCGCAGCCAGGCCGCCAGAGCCTCGTCGCGCGCATCGAAGGCACCGACCCCGACGCGCCGACCCTGCTGCTCATGGGCCACACCGACGTCGTACCCGTCAGCCTCGACGGCTGGTCACGTGATCCGTTCGGGGCCGAGGTCGTCGACGGGTTCGTGTGGGGCCGCGGCGCGGTCGACATGCTCAACCTCACCGCCTCGCAGGCGGTGGCGTTTCGTCGCCTGGCCGACAGCGGCTTCCGGCCGCGCGGCACGCTCATCTTCCTGGCGGTCGCCGACGAGGAGGCGCTCGGACGATGGGGCGCCGAGTGGCTGCTCGAGCACGAACGCGAGGCGGTCTACGCCGACTACGTGCTCACCGAGGCCGGGGGCTTCCAGATCCCGACGCCCAAGGGTCCTCGTCTCCCGGTGATCGTGGGGGAGAAGGGCACCTTCTGGACCAAGATCCGGGTGCACGGCACACCCGGCCACGGCTCGCAGCCTTTCCGTACCGACAACGCGCTCGTCACGGCGGCCGAGGTGGTGCGGCGCATCGCCGAGTTCCGACCTCAGACGCAGATCCACGAGTCGTGGCACCAGTTCGTCGAGGGTCTGCACTACGAGCCCGAGCTCACCGAAGCGCTGCTCAGCGAAGACGGTTTCGCCGCCGCGCTCGCCGAGCTCCCGGTCGGTGTGGCGCGTCACTGGCACGCCTGCACACACACGACGTTCGCGCCGACGGTCGCGCGCGGTGGGACCAAGACCAACGTGATCCCCGACCTGGTCGAGCTCGAGGTGGACATCCGCACGCTGCCCGGTCAGTCCGGTGAGGACGCCACTGCGATGCTGCGCGACGCGCTCGGTGACCTGGCCGACGCGGTCGACATCGAGTCGAACGACGACCCTGCCACGTCGTCGCCCACCGACACACCCTTGTGGGACACCCTGGCGCGCACGAGCGCGCAGCTCTGCAAGGATTCCGCGCTCGTGCCGTCGCTCATGGTCGGCGGCACCGACAACCGCTTCTTCCGGCGGGCCGGTTCGGTGGGCTACGGCTTCGGTCTCTTCTCGCAGCGCTTGCCGTACGAGGACTTCGCAGTCATGTTCCACGGCAACGACGAGAAGGTCGACCAGGAGTCGCTGGCGCTGTCGACGCGGCTCTGGGAAGCGGTCGCGCGCGACCTCGTCGGCTGACCGCCTTCTACGTGGCGAAGCGCACTCGCAGGGAGCGGTCCATGGCGAGGCGCCCGGGCCCGGCCCACACGAGGAACAGCATCGCCACCAACATGGCGGGCCCGACGCCGAGGTTGAACGTGCCGCCGTCGATCCGACCGGCGGTGGCGATGGCACCGACCAGGTTGCACGCAAGCAGCAAGGCCGCTGGTCGCGTGCAGAGCCCGATGATCAGCAGCGCGCCACCGACGAGCTCGAGCGTGCCGACGAGGTAGGTCGTCACCTCGGGCGCGGGGATGCCGTAGTGCTCGAAGTCAGCGGCTTCCTTGGCGTGATCGGCGAACTTCCCGATCGAGAAGGTCACGAACAACATGCCGGTGATCACGCGCACGACGGTCGTCGCCCACGCGGCGGCGCCGTGTGTGCGCGGCGCGAAGACCCGGTCGACGACAGTGGTCATTCGTTGCCTTCCTGCTCGCGCAGGAACCGCTCCACTTCGGCGGCCAGCTCGTCGGCGTCGGGCACGCCACCGCCCCCTGCGGGATGGCCTCCGAGCACGATGCCGCGTTCCTCGGCGTCGTCGGCATCGACGCGACCTTCGAGCTCGCGTACGTAGCCACTCACCTCGTCGTTGTCGCGGATGGCGTGGTCGATCTGGACCCGCCACAGTTCGACGAGCTGGTCGAGTCCGTGGAGATCGAGGTCGAGCTCGGCGAGTTGCGCGAACCGTTCGAGCAGCGCGCGCGTCGCCGGCGGGTTGGGCGGCGACGCGACGTAGTGGGGGACCGGTGCCCAGAGCGACGCCGAGCGAAGTCCACTGGCGCGGCACGCGTCGTGCAGCACGCCCACGATCCCGGTGGGCCCCTCGTACTGCGACCGCTGGAGCTCGAGCCCGTTGATGAGCTCGGGATCCGACGCGGTGCCGGTCACCCGCACCGCCCTCGTGTGCGGCACGTCGCCGAGCAGCGCGCCGAGCGTCACCACCATCTCGCAGCCGGTCTCCGACGCGACGGAGACGACGGCGCGGCAGAACGACTTCCAGCGGACGTTCGGTTCGACGCCGCGCAGCACGACGAGGTCGCGCTCGCCGAAGGTGACCGCGAAGCAGTCGTTGGCGGGCCACATGACCGCGCTGGCGACGCCATCGACCAGCTCGATCTGCGGGCGGTGCGACTGGTAATCGATGTGCTCGTCGGGGTCGATGAACGCGATGCGAAGGGGGTCCTGCTGACGGATGAGCCAGTCGGTCGCGCCCGTGGCGGCGTCACCCGCGTCGTTCCAACCCGAGAAGGCGGCCACGAGCAGTGGGCGGCGGAGCTCCGGCCGCCGTTCCCACACGAGCCCTTCGGTCATCGAGCCAGCTTACGGCGGCCGTCTACAGTGCCGCGATGGCCCTGTCGACTGCCGACGACTACCGCGCATCGCTCAACGACGGACGCACGCTGTGGTACCGCGGCCGCCGCGTTCCCGACATCCTGACCGAACCCGACCTGCGCATCGCGGTCGACCACGCGGCGCTCGACTACGACATCGGGCACGATCCGCTCTACCGCGACCTGGCCGTCGCCAAGGATGCGGACACCGGCGAGGAGTACAGCGCCTACTACGCGCTCCCGCGCTCGAGCGAAGACCTCATCGCCCGTTCTCGCCTGATCGAGACCGTGACCGGTCTCGGCGGCACGATGGTCACCCTCGTGAAGGAGATCGGCTCCGACGCCCTGTTCGGCCTCCTGCGCGTGCTCGAGGGCGAGCCGCTGGCCCGGGCCCAGGCGTTCTACCAGCACTGTCGCGACGGTGATCTCGCGGTGGCGGTGGCCCAGACCGACGTGAAGGGCGACCGCTCGCTCCCGCCGCACGCGCAGCCCGACCCCGACCACTACGTCCACGTGGTCGACGAGCGCGCCGACGGCATCGTGGTGCGGGGCGCGAAGTGCCACACCAGCATCAGCGCGAACGCGCACGAGATCATCGTGCTGCCGACGCGCGCGATGGGCCCCGACGATCGCGACTACGCGGTGTCGTTCGCGACGCCAGTCGCGACACCAGGCCTGTCACTCTTCGTGTCCGCCTACGGCGCACGCGACCACGACGAGTTCGAATTCCCGGTGTCCTCGAAGCACAAGATGCTCGAGACGCTCACCGTGTTCGACGACGTGTTCGTTCCGTGGGAGCGCGTCTTCCTGTCTCGTGAACCGGAGCGTGCCGGCGCGGTGTCGAACTCGTTCGTCGAGTACCACCGCTTCACGGCTGTCTCCTACAAGCTGCCGCTGCTCGACGCCCTCATCGGTACCGCCGCGCTCGTCGCGGAGATGAACGGCGTGGCGAAGGCCGGTCACATCCGCGAGAAGCTCACGCGCCTCATCTCCTACGCGGAGACGGTGCGGGCGCTCACCGACATGGCCGCGATCCGTGCGCCGGTCGACGAGTGTGGCATCGCCTACCCCGACCCGCTCACCACCAATTTGGCGAAGTACACGTTCGCCAGCCAGTACCACGCCGCGCTCGAACTGGTGCAGGACTGCGCCGGCGGCCTGCTCGTCACCGGCCCCGGTGGCGCCGACTGGGCCAACCCCGAGGTGCGGGCAGTGCTCGAGAAGTTCTACGGCGCCAAGGCGCCGGCCGAGGAGCGGCTGCGCCTCATGAACACGATCAGCGACCTCACCGCCCGCGACTTCGGCGGTTACCACGCCGTGCTCGCGGTGCACGCCGAGGGCTCGATCGAAGCCGAGAAGCTCCAGATCTACCGTGCCTACGAGCCCGGGCGAGCGCTGGCGTACGCGCGGCAGCTCGCCGGAATCGACTGACTGGCGCGCAAGCTTGCGACGCCCGGCCGAGGGCGGGCTTTGCCCGACACCGACGCCCCCAAGACGGAATGTGAGCGGAGGCGAGCGACGGTGGAGAGGAAGCGTCGCTACGCGACGCGAGGAGTGCGGGGCTCGACCGGCGTGCCGTTGCCCTTGGGGTAGCGGGCGACGCGTCCCACCGGCATGTCGACACGGTACCCGGCGGCGGCGCGCTCCTCTTCGGACTCGCCACCCCAGAAGCCGTACTCGCGGTTCTCCCGTGCCCATTGGCGACACGGTTCGAGGACCACGCAGGTGTTGCAGACGGCGCGGGCCTTGGCCTCACGCACGTTGCGGGTCTCGGGCCGCTCGCCGGCAGGGGCGAAGAACAGGTCGTTCTGGCCCCGACACGCGGCGGTGCCGGTCCAAGTCAGCGGGCCGGTGAAGATGAGGCTCGAGACGCTGTCGGTTGCTACGGACACCAGGAAAACCCCCGTGAGTGCGCGGAAGCGGGAGATTCGGGGAGCCGGTGGGGGGAACCGGCTCCCCGAGTCGTCCTGCGTCATCATGTTGCCTGGTCCATGTGAATCTGTCCAACAGTTAGACTCGATGGTATCCATCGGCTTGAACGATGATCACCAGAGGGCCCCATGGAGCTTCGCCACCTCGAGACCTTGCTGGCCATCGCGGAAGAAGGCTCGTTCACCGCGGCGGCCGACGCGCTGGCGACCGTGCAGTCGAACGTCTCCGACCAGGTGCGGCAGCTCGAGACCGAGCTCGGCGTGCCGCTGCTCCTCCGCAGCCGGCGAGGCGCGGAGCCGACCGAGTTCGGCCTCCTCGTCCTGGACCGGGCCCGCCGCGTGCAGCGCGAGTTGGAGGCGATGCGCGGTGACCTCGCACTCCTCCAGGGCCTCGAGACCGGGTACGCGCGCCTCGGCGTCGTCGGTACCGCAAGCCGCTGGCTGGTACCGGCGCTGGTGGCCGACCTCCGCGAGCGTGCGCCGGGCGTGCGGCTGCGCGTCAACGAGGGCGCGTCGGAGCGCTTGTTCGCGGAGCTGGTCGACGGTGAGCTCGCGCAGGCGCTCGTCACCGAACCCGTCAACGACCGACGGCTCTTGGTCGAGTCGCTGCTGGAAGAGGACCTCATCGGGCTCGTCGGACCGAGCGCCGTGCTTCCCCGCGAGCCGGTGTCGCTGGCGGCGTTCGCGGAGCTTCCGCTCGTGCTCCCTCCGGATCCCAACCCGTTGCGCATCGAGGTCGACGGGGCGGCCGAGAAGCTCGGGCTGACGCTCACGGTGCCGGTCGAGGTCGAGGGCATCCGCCTCATCGCCGACCTCGTCGTCGCCGGCGACTACGCCTCGATCCTCCCCGAGACCGCGATCCCACCCGAGCTCACGAACGCGCGGACGGTACGCATCTTGGGCTTGCCGCCGCGGCGCCTCGCCATGGTCAGCGCGCGCGACGTGCAGATGTCGCTCGCCGACCAGGCCGTGCGCGAGAGCGTGCACAACCTGGTGGCGAAGCACATGCAGACGCGGGGTGGGCCGCACCACCAGGTACGGTCGCAGGCGAAACGGGGGTGACCATGGCTGCACAACCGGCCCGCGACGACGGGCGGAAGGTCAACGTCAAGCTCATCGTGTTGGGCGCGCTCGCGGCCGTGCTGGTGCTGTTCGCGCTGCTCAACACCCACGAGGTGGGCGTCGACTTCCTCTTCAACACGTGGTCGGCGCCGATGATCCTCGTGATCCTGATCGCAGCGGCGATCGGCTTCGCGCTCGGCTTCCTCGTCAGGGGTCACTTCGCGGGTCGTCAGGACGACTGACGGACACGGGCACGAGGGCCGGGCCCCGGCCCGCGCGCGTGAAGATGCGGGCGGTCACGTAGCCCACCCCGAACACGAAGAAACCCGCCACGGCATCGAGGAAGTAGTGGTTCGCGGTCACCACGATCACGGTGACGGTCGTGACCGGGTACACGACCGCGAGGACCTTCGCCCAGACGTGCTTGACCCGCGGCACCAGTGCGCACGCGCACCAGAGCGCCCAGGCGCAGTGCACGCTGGGCATGGCCGCGAACTGGTTGGAGATCTTGCTCACCGCGCCCGAGTTGAACGACCAGAAGGCGGGATCCTTGGCGAGCGTGTCGACGAAGCCGTAGTCGCGGTGGATGAAGGCATACGCGTCGGGCGTGAGCAACCGCGGCGGCATCAGCGGGAAGAACGCGAAGCCGATGAGCGCCATGCCGGTGGCGATGCCCAGGGTGTTGCGCCAGCGCGGGTAGTCGTTGGTCCACTTCCGGTACAGGTAGACCATCACGCCGCCGGTGACGATGAAGTGCAACGAGCCGTAGAAGTAGTTGGCTGCGATGATGAACGTGCGGGAGCCGAGGGCCCACGCCTGGATCGCCTGCTCGTGGTTGATGCCGAGCGACTTCTGCCAACGGATGATGTCGAGCGCGTGGTCGTACGCTTCCTGCGGATTGCCGTGGTGCAGGTTCCGGATGAACGAGTAGACCCCGTAGAAGATCAGCACCGCGAGCAACTCGCCCCACCAGTAGAGGCGTCGCCCGTCGCGCAGGGTGCGCCCGCCGGGGAGCCGCCGGTGGAAGGGGACGCTGGTTGGCGGAGTGGGCTCGTCCTGTTCGACGACGCTCATGGCGTCGGGCTCGGCGCCGTGGTGCCGGCGTCGCGCGCGGCGTCAGAGTCGGAGTCGGCGGGCGCGTCGTGGCGGTGCCCGACCGCGAACGCGGGTGCGCCGAGGAGGCTCACGACGAGCGTCATCGCGTACCAGAGCAGCCCGATGGCGATGGCCTTGCCGGTAGGGACGCCGAGCGGGTGGAGCAGGAGCACGAGGAGACCTTCGCGGATCCCGAGGCCCGAGAGCGAGATCGGCAGCGTCTGGGCGACCGCCACGGCGGGCAGGAACGCGAGCACCGCGCCGTTCGGAATCGAGATGCCGAGGGCGTGGATCGCGCAGTAGACGGCGGCGAGCACCGACAGCTGGTAGGTGATCGCTGCGATGAGCACGCTCACCGAGCGTCGTGGCTCCCGCCGGATCCGGTGCACGCCGACGTGCACTGCGCCGATGAAGCGCATCCAGTTCTGGCGCTTGGCGAAACGACCCGCGATGCGGGGGCTCCCGGCGACGAACAGGATCACGACGAGTGCGACGATGGTGGCGCCCGCGATCATCAGCGCGATCCACGACCGGTCGACCTGGAGCAGGGACGGCTCGAGCGCGAAGCCGATGAACGAGAGCAGCGGGAGCGCGACGAAACCGCTCAACCGCTCGATGACCACCGACGCGAACGCGATGTCGCTGGTTCCCGTGGTCTTGGCGGCCCGGCTCACGCGCAGGACGTCGCCGCCGATCGTGGACGGCAGCACGTTGCCGACGAACTGCCCCGCGAGGTAGTGCGCGAGAAGCGTGCGGAGCGGGACGTGGACGTCGAACACCGCGAAGACGCGCTGCCACCGCCAGGCCGACAGGACGAAGCCGACGAGGGTGAAGAGGAGACCGAACCCGAGGAACAGGAGCGTGCCGGTGTGCGTGTCCTTCGGTTGCACGTCGTCGGCCGGGATCTTGGTGATCAGCAGCGCCAGCAGGGCCGCGCTGACGATGATCCGCACGCCGAGCTTGGTGGCTCCGGACAGCCTGAGATGGCGCCGGGCGCTGCCCACCGCGGCCGTCCCGGGAGCTGCCATCCCTTCATGTTACGGGTTCGTTCAGCGGCTGTTCGGGCCGTCGTAGATTGTCGCGATGCGGGTCACAACGGACGATGGCGTGGGCCTCGCGACCGTCGCTGCTGGCGATTTCGACGCGCCCGGGCTGCTCCTGATCCACGGCATCGGCGGTGCGAAGGAGGACTTCACGCACCACTTCGACGCGCTCGCGGAGCGTCACCGCGTCGTCGCGTTCGACCACCGCGGTCACGGCGAGAGCGACAAGCCCGACGACGAGCGCGCCTACTCACTCGATCGGCTGGCCGCCGACGTCGGGTGCGTCGTCGACGCGTTCGATCTGTGCGATCTGCGCATCCTCGGCCACTCGATGGGCGGGATGGCGATGCGCCGGTTCCTGATCGCCCAGCCGGGGCGCGCCGCCGCGGTCGTGTTCATGGACACGTCCGCGGGTGCGCCGCCCGGGTCGGACACCGAGCTCCTCGCAGCCGCCGGCGAGGTGGTGCGCACCGGGGGCCTCGCCGCGCTCAAGCAGCTGTCCGACGAGCTCGACCTCCTCGGGTCGGAGTCCTACCAGCGGGTTCTGGCGGAGCGGCCCGGGTTCCGGGAGTACGCCGACTACAAGTGGCATGCCCAGTCGGCCGTGATGTGGACGACGATGATGCACGACGTCGTCACGCAACCCGACCAGCTCGACGCGCTCCGCTCGCTGGCCGCGCCGACGTTGGGGATCGTGGGCGACCAGGACACCATGTTCCTCGGGCCGATGGACGACATCGTCGGTGCGGTGTCCGGCGCCCGCCTCGCGGTCATCCCCGACGCCGGTCATTCTCCGCAATTCGAGAATCCGCCGGCCTGGATCGACGCGATGCAGGAGTTCCTGAACGAACTGTTGTGACCGCTGGTGCGCGAGCGAGCGACGGCGACACGTCAGTCGCCCGCGGCCTTCTCCATGAAGCGGGCGCGCTCGACGATGACACGCGTGATGCGGCCGGCGGCGACGAGGCCGTGGCCGTCGCTCACCGAGACGCGGAAGTTGAGGCGGCGACCTTCGATCGCCTCGAGGGTCGCTTCCGCGCGCACGTGACCACCGACCGCGGTGGGCGCGAGGTGGTCGAGCTGGACGCGGTACCCGACGCTCGTGGTCCCGTCCGCGAGCTCGCCGTCGACCGCGTTCACGGTGGCCTCCTCCGCCAGCGTGACGACGCGGGGCGTCGCGAGCACGGGCACGTCGCCGGTCTTGAGCGTGAGTGCAGTGTCGTCGTCGGTGACGACCAACTCGACGGCAGCGGACAGACCGGGGCGCAACGGCATCGGCCTACGATAGACAACCCCCGTAGGAGGCGAGTTGATCGAGGAATCGGTACTCCAACGCACGCTCCAGACCGCGCTGCGCCATGGTGGCGACTTTGCCGAGGTGTTCGCGGAAGATCGTCGGAGCGCCTCCGCCCGTCTCGACGACGCGAAGGTCGAGGAGTTCGTCTCGGGTCGCGAGCGCGGCGCCGGGATCCGGGTCGTGCGCGGCGACACGACCGGGTTCGCGCACACCGCCGACCTCAGCGACGCCGGCCTGCAGGCTGCCGCCGAGGCAGCCGCGGCCGCCGCCCGGGGCACGGAGGGTGCGACGAACGTGGCCGCGCTCGAGCGCCAGACCGTGCGCCCGCCGCACGAGGTCGTCGTGCTGCCGGAATCGGTGGCCAAGGCCCGCAAGGCCGAGGTGCTCGAGCGCGCGGACCACGCCGCCCGTTCGGTGAGCGACTCCATCCGCCAGGTGAGCGCGACCTACGCCGATTCGCGCCGACGCGTGCTGATCGCCAACTCCGACGGTCTGCTCGTCGAGGACGACCGGGTGCGTACGCGCTTCGGGGTCAACTGCGTGGCGGTGGGCGACACCGGGATGCAGACCGGCACCGAGGCGCCCGGTCGCACGCTCGGGTTCGAGATCTTCGACGAGATCGACCCCGAGGAGGTCGCGCGCACCGCGGCCGACCGCGCGATCACCATGCTCCGGGCGCGCCCCGCGCCGCGGGGCCGGCTGCCCGTCGTGCTGCGGCGCGGCGCCGGCGGCGTGCTGTTCCACGAGGCGTGTGGACACGGGCTCGAAGCCGACCTGGTCGACAAGGACGCGTCCGTGTTCCGCGGCCACGTCGGCGAGCTGGTGGCGTCGCCGCTCGTCACGCTGGTCGACGACGGCACGTACGCGCGCGAGTGGGGAACCTACGCGATCGACGACGAGGGTGCGCCCGCGCAACGCAACGTGCTCATCGAGGACGGCGTCCTCACCGACTACATGTGGGACCTCGTGCGCGCCCGCAAGCACGGGCGGACGAGCAGTGGCAACGGACGGCGCGAGACATACCAGCACCTGCCGATGGTGCGCATGACCAACACGTTCCTGCTCGCGGGCGACGACGACCCCGACGACATCATCCGCGACACCGAGCACGGGCTCTACTGCGTCGCGCTCGGCGGTGGTCAGGTCGACACCGCGACCGGCGACTTCGTCTTCGGCATCACCGAGGCGTACATGATCGAACACGGCGAGGTCACCGAGCCGGTGCGGGCCGCGCAGCTCATCGGCAACGGACCCGAGACGCTGCGGTTGGTCGACGCGGTCGGCTCCGACTTCGACACGTGGGCCGGCACCTGCGGCAAGGACGGCCAGGGTGTCCCGGTGTCGTCGGGGCAGCCGACGTTGCGGGTGGCCGAGCTCACGGTGGGCGGTACCGCCGGTGACTGACGTCGACCTGTTGGGCGTCGCGCGGCGCGTGGCCGGCGACGCCGGGGCGGGCGAACAGGTCGAGGCCTACGTCCTGCGGTCGCGTGACGTCGACGTGAAGGTGTTCGGCGGCGAGGTCGAGTCGCTCGCGGTCGCCGAGGTCGAGGGTGTTGGTGTGCGCGTCATCGTCGACGCGCGGCAGGGGTACGCGTGGGCGGGCTCACTCGAGGACGACGTCATCGCCGACACGCTGGCCGAGGCGCGCGACAACGCGGCGTTCGGGTCGCCCGACGAGTCGTACGTGCTCGCGTCACCCGACGATGTCGACGGCGTCGTCGCACCGGTCCTCGACCTGTGGCGCGACGATGTGCTCGCGACGCCGACCGCCGACAAGGTCGCGCTCGCGTTGCAGCTGGAGGCCGCGGCGCGCGGTGCGGATCCACTGGTGCGTGGGGTGGAGTCCGCGTCGTACGGCGACGCGGCGGTCGAGGTCGCAGTCGCGAACTCGACCGGGGTCGAGTCGTCGACCCGTCGCACGACGGCGTCGTGCTCCGTGTTCGCGATGGCGGGCGAAGGCACGGCGACGCAGACCGGCAGCGGCTTCTCCGCGGGGCGGAGCTTCGCGGAGGTCGACGCCGCGGAGGCGGCGCGCGACGCGGCCGAGCGCGCGGTGCGGTTGCTCGGTGCCAAGCCGATCCCGTCAGGACGTCTGCCGGTGGTCCTCGACCCGTTGGTGACTCGGTCGCTGCTCGCGCTGCTCGGGGGCGCGTTGTCGGGCGAGGCGATCGTGAAGGGACGCTCGATGTTCGTCGGTCGCGATGGTGAGGAGGTCGCAGGTCCTGGCATCACGCTGGTCGACGACCCGACGTTCGCCGACGCGTTCGGTGCCGCCACTCACGACGCCGAGGGCGTACCCACCCGGCGGGTGGAGCTCATCGCCCGGGGACGGTTCGACGCCGTGCTCCACAACGTCCACAGCGCTCGGCGCGCGGGGACGGGTGCGCGGACGACGGGCTCCGCGATGCGCGGAGGGTTCAAGTCGCCGCCGGGCGTGGGCGCGCGGGCGCTGCACCTCGTCCCCGGCGAGCACGACGCCGACGCGATCCTCGAGTCGATCGACCACGGGCTCTACGTGCAGTCGGTGAGCGGCCTCCACTCGGGGACGAACCCGGTGAGCGGCGACTTCTCGGTGGGCGCGGTCGGTCTCGTCGTGCGCGACGGTGTCCTCGCCGAGCCAGTCCGCGAGGTCACCATCGCGTCGACCCTGCAGCGCATCCTCCACGACATCACCGCCGTCGGCGCCGACCTCACCTGGCTCCCCGGTGGCGCCGCCGGCATGACCCTCCTCGTCGCTGACATGTCCATCAGCGGCGCCTAACCCCTTCCCCCGCACCATTTGGCGTGGTTGGTGTGCGATAGCAGCACAGAAACCACGCCAGAAGCCGCGCGTGATGTCCAAGTCGATCTGTCGTCTCGTTCGGCATGAGCGAGACGACCGATGGGCTCATCGCCGCAATGGCCGAGCAGCAGCACGGCATCTTCACGTCCGCGCATGCCAGTGCAATCGGGTTCACACGCGACGAGCGAGCGAAGCGGGTCGCTGCCGGGCGCTGGGTTGCGCTGCATCCGGGCGTGTACCGGATGGCAGGTGCTCCGGTGTCGTGGCACGGCTCGGTGATGGCAGCCTGCTGGGCTGTACGCGGGCTCACCGCGGCGTCACATCGCTCGGGGGCCGAGGTCTGGGATCTTCCCGGTCGCACGCGTGCTTTCATCGAGGTGACGACCCACCGATACCGCCGCGCGTTCGTGGGCGATCTCGTCGTGCACGAAACCGAGTTGCTCCGTCCGGAGGATGTCACGACGCGGGACGGGATCCCGGTGACGACCGTCGAGCAGACGCTCTTGGGACTGGCAGCCGTTGTGTCACCTTCGATCGTCGAGATGGCGATCGATCGCGCGTTGCACCGTGAGCTCACGTCTTTTGCACAGCTGGAGGTGTTCCTCGACGCCAAGGGTGCACGCGGTCGCAACGGCATCGGTGTGCTGCGGAACCTGCTCGAGCGGTACGACCCGCTGGCCGGCGTTCCCGAGAGCGTGATGGAGACGAAGATGAAGCAGCTCCTCCGTCGACATGGTCTGCCGACACCTCAGTTCCAGTACGTCATCCGCCACGAGGGAGCGTTCGTCGCGCGCGTTGACGCCGCCTACCCGGAGCTGCGCATCGCGATCGAGTACGACAGCTATGAGCACCACACCGGCAAAGACGCCATCGTGCGGGACAACGCCCGTCGCAACCGGTTCAAGAACATTTCGTGGGAGCTGGTCACGTTCACCGCGGTCGACTTCCAGCAGGACGGTGGTGACGCGCTGAAGGCCTTGCGCGCGGCGCGATCCTCGGCATCTGGCGTGGCTGGTGTGCCGTAACGGCACACCAGCCACGCCAAAACATGGGGTCAGCGGATGCCGGTGGCGAAGATGATGATGACGGCGACGCCGAGTACGAGCCGGTAGATCACGAACGGCAGGAACGAGTGGGTGCGCACGTAGCGCAGCAGGAACCAGATGGCGGCGAAGCCGCTCACCGTCGACGCCACGATCCCCCAGAAGAACGCGCCGCCGAACCCGGCCGGGATGCCGCCGTCGCGGAACATCTCTGCGCCCTTGTAGAGCGCGGCGCCCCCCGTGATCGGGATGCTCATCAGGAACGAGAGCTTCGCCGCCGACGTCCGGTCGAAGCGCAGCCACCGGCCCATCGAGATCGTCGCGCCCGAGCGTGACACGCCGGGCGCGAGGGCGAGCGCCTGCGCCACGCCCATGAGCACCGCGTCGCGCCCGTGGAAGTCCTCGGTCGGCCGCACGCCGGCCAGACCGTCGGCCCACTGCAGCACCAGCGCGAACAGGATCAAGTTGATCCCGATGAGGATGGGATCGCCGAGGTTGTCCTCGATCACGCTCGTGAACAGCGCACCGATCACCGCACCCGGGATCGCGGTGATGAGCAGCAGCCACGCGAGCCGCTCGTCGACCGTGGTGATCGACCGGGCGCGCAGCGAGTGCCACGCGGCGACGATGTACGACCACACCTCGTGCCGGAAGTACGCGAGCACCGCGATGAGCGTCCCGACGTGCAGCGCGACGTCGAACGTCTTGTTGAGCGAGTCGTTCGACGTGAGCTCGGTCCAACCGAACAACTCGGGAACGATGATGAGGTGCCCGCTCGACGAGATCGGGAGGAACTCCGACAGCCCCTGGACGATCCCGAGGATGATCGCGTGCAGTATGGGCAAGGCCGCTGATGCTAGGGGTGCGCGGCGTCCTCGGGCGGTACGAGGGCGATGGTGACCACGGCGTTGGCCTGCGCGTCGGCGAGCGCGGTCGCCTGGTCGGGATCGACGAGCAGCGTCACGCCCGCGGTACCGGTGCGCCCGGCGCCGCCGTCCCCGCGCCGGTCGGTGCTCACGACGGTCACCCCCGCGGCCACCACCACGGTCGTGCCGTCGGTCGCCACGGCGGCCGTCGACGACGGGTCGTAGCTCGCGAGCACGTCGACCGCGGCTCCCGGACGCGGTACCAGCGCGTCGGTGACGACGATCCGCATTGCCCGCATCCCCCGGGGCACGACACCATCGAGACCGGTTCGGTGCAGGGGCGCGACGTTGCGGCGCACGACGTACGCGCCGTCGAGCACGGGCCGTGCGACCACCCGCCCGACCAGCGCGCTCCGACCGGTCGAGCGCGCCGCCGGGCAACTGGGAGCGGTGCACCGAGCGCGTGGCCAGGTCGGTCGTTCGCAGCACCGTTCCGACCGCGAGATCACGTCGTGCGACGACCGCGTCGACTTCGGGCCCGAGATCGGCCGCTCGGCGGTGCAGCGCGGCGAGGTCGCCGGCGACGACCGCGGCGGTCACCACCGCGACCACGGCGGCCGCACCCCAGAGCGCGATGGCGCGGGGAGAACGTCGGGGCATGTCGGGTCCTTCCCGGTGCGTCACCCGGGCGGACGCGCGCCGGGGACGGGATCAGGGGGAAGAACGGGGAGAACGCGGAAGCTGCCGCGGAGACTAGGACGATTTGGCGCTCGACGTCGACGACTCCGGCTTCTTGTTCGGCGACGACTTCGAACCGTCGGACTTGGAGTCGGACTTCGAGCTCTCCGACTTGGAGCCCGAGCTCTCGGACTTGGAGCCCGAGCTCTCGGACGTCTCCGACTTCTCCGACGAGACGGACTCGGGCTTGGCCGTGCTGCCGTTGGAGCGCTTGGACCCGTTGCGGCTGTCGTTCTTGTAGAACCCCGAGCCCTTCAGCACGATCCCGACCGGCTGGAACACCTTGGCAACCTTGCCGCCGCAGCCGGGGTGCTTCTTGAGCGGATCATCCGAGAACGACTGGTAGAGCTCGAACTCGTCACCGCACTTCTCACACTCGTAGACGTAGGTGGGCATTCTCGACCTCTCGGGGTGCCGACGGGCACGAGTTAGCACTCGATCGCCGCGACTGCTAACTCTACCGCACCCACCGGCTCTTCCTCCACGGTCCCGGCCACCACCGGGGCGCACCGGAGTGCGAGGCAACCCCCGTTGGCACTTGAATGGACGAGCGATGAACACCGGCGTCGAGGTGGCACTCCTGGTGCCCGTGGCCTACCTGCTCGGTACGTTCCCGAGCGCTTCCCTCGTGGCGCGCCGCCGGGGCGTCGACGTCACGGCCGAGGGGTCCGGCAACCCCGGCGCGTCCAACACATTTCGGCTGCTCGGCTGGAAGGCCGGCGCCCTCGTCTTCGCCTTGGACGTGCTCAAGGGCGTGCTCGCAGCCCTGGCCGGCCTCGCGGTCGACGGCCACCGTGGGGCCTACATCCTCGGTGTCGCCGCCATCCTCGGCCACGTCCTCCCGGTGACCCGGAAGTTCAAGGGGGGGCGTGGCGTCGCCACGGGTGCCGGCGTCATGTTGGTGATCTTCCCGTTGCTGACACTGGCGATGATCGCGCTGTGGATCGTCCTCGCGCGCGTGACGCACAAGGCGTCGGTCGCATCGATCACCGTCGCGATCGCCTTCCCGATCGCGGTCGCACTCGCCGGACACGAGGCGGGCGACATCATCGTCATCTCGGTCATGGCACTGCTCGTCGTCGCGCGGCACCTGTCGAACCTGCGCCGACTCGTGAAGGGCGAAGAGCTCGGACTCGATCCCGCAACGGAGCGCGACGATCCTCCGGATCTCGGCGACGAGCGCGCGGCGAGCTGACGGGTAGTTTCGAACCCGTGAGCAGCGGACTGAAGAAGGCAGTCATCCCCGCGGCCGGACTCGGCACGCGCTTCCTCCCCGCGACGAAGAGCCAACCCAAGGAGATGTTGCCCGTCGTCGACAAGCCGTCGATCCAGTACGTCGTGGAGGAGGCGGTCGCAGCCGGCCTCACCGACATCCTCATCATCACCGGCCGCGGCAAGCGCGCCATCGAGGATCATTTCGACCGCAACTTCGAGTTGGAGTACTCGCTGGAGCAGTCGGCCAAGCACGACCTGCTCGCCGAGGTGCAAGACATCAACGAGCTCGCCGACATCCACTACATCCGCCAGCGCGATCCGCTCGGGCTCGGCCACGCGGTGAGCGTCGCGCGCGAGCACGTGGGCGACGAGCCGTTCGCGGTGATCCTCGGCGACGACATCATGGTCGACGACGGCGAACTGCTCCGTGCGATGATCGACGTACACGAGCGCGAGCACGCATCGTGTCTCGCGTTGCTCGAGGTGAAGCCAGAGGAGATCTCGGCCTACGGCTGCGCCGAGAGCGACGACCTCGGCGACGGTCTGCGCCGTGTGCGCGACGTGGTGGAGAAGCCCGCGCCGCAGGACGCGAAGTCGAACCTCGCGGTGATCGGTCGGTACGTGTTCACGCCCGGCATCTTCAACGCCCTCGACCGCATCACGCCCGGCGTCGGGGGTGAGCTGCAGCTCACCGACGCCATCGAGTTGCTGCTCGGCACCGAGCCCGTGTTCGGCCGGGTGTTCGCGCACGGGCGCTACGACATCGGCCAGAAGCTCGACTTCCTCCGCGCCAACATCGAGATCGCGCTCGACCGGCCCGACCTCGGTCCCGAGCTCGCCGACTACCTGCGCGCGCTCGTGCGCGACCGCTTGTCGTGATCCCGCTCGCGGACGTCCAACGAGCGATCTTCGGTGCCGTCACGCGCGTCGACCCCGTCGAGATCGAGCTGCGCGACGCGCGCCGGCTGGTGCTGGCCGAGCAGGTCAGCGCACCCGAAGCGGTACCTCCGTTCCCGAACACCGCGATGGACGGCTACGCGGTTCGGGCGGCCGACACGACGAGCGCCACCGAAGGCGCGCCGGTGCGGCTCCAAGTTGTCGGCGAGCTGGCTGCCGGACACGCGCCGACCGTCGCGGTGGGCGGCGGCGAAGCCATCCGCATCATGACCGGCGCGCCCATGCCCGACGGCGCCGACGCCATCGTGATGGTGGAACGCACCGAGCGTGACGGTGACCAGGGCGTGTTCGTCGCGCTCGCGGTCGAGCCCGGTCGGCACGTGCGCCGCGCCGGCGGCGATCTCGAAGCCGGCGATGTCGTGTTCGAGCCGGGCACCGTGCTCACCCCTGCGCGCATCGGTGTGCTGGCGACCGTCGGCGCGCGCCGAGTGCGCGCGTACCCGCGGGTGCGCGTGGGTGTGCTGTCAACAGGAGACGAGCTCGTCGAATCAGGCCCGCTCGCACCCGGCAAGATCCGCGACTCCAACCGACCGATGTTGCTCGCACAGCTCTCCGACGCCGGCGCCGAGCCGATCGACCTCGGCTCCGCCCACGACGACGCCGACGTGATGACGCGCACCCTCGCCGATGCGGTCGCGCAGTGCGATGCCGTGATCACCAGTGGGGGAGTCTCGGTGGGCGACTTCGACTACGTCAGCGACGCGCTCGAACGGATCGCGCGCGACGACTCGAGCGGTGGTTCACGCGTCGACTGGTACCAGGTGGCGATCAAGCCCGCGAAGCCGTTGTGCGTCGGCATGGTGCGGGGCACGCCGGTGCTCGGACTCCCCGGCAACCCGGTGTCGTCGTTCGTCAGCTTCGAGCTGTTCGCCCGGCCCGCGCTCCGCATGATGATGGGCCACGACCAGCCGTTCCGTCCCGAGGTGACGGCCATCGCGTCAGGTCCGATGCGCCGGCGGGTCGACGGCAAGCTGCACCTCGACCGCGTCGTCGTCGACGTGGTCGACGGCGCCTACGTGGCGACCGGGGTCCGCTCCCAGGAGAGCAACGCGCTGGCCGCCAGCGCGGCCGCCAACGGGTTCGCGCTGCTCCCCGACGGTGAGGGCGTCGACGCCGGTGACCCCGTCACCGTCATGCTCCTGGACTGACACGGCCCGGAAATGGGAGAGAAGACGGCGCCCGGGGTTGCCCCCGGGCGCTCGTCTCCCAGCCCGCCCCGAGACGAGCCGTGCCGCCCCCACGTGCGCACGGCTCGCCGGACCGGACGGTTCAGCCCGTCTTCACGGTGCAGCCCCCGGGGACGTCGGGCTGGTCCCCCGCAGGCACCTTCGCCACGAACAGGGCCGACATCTGGACGTCGCCCTGCGTGACGGTGCCGCTGGAGCACTCCACGACTGCCGTGCCTGACGGTGCTTCGTCGATCGAGGCCGTGGTGGCCGGAAAGCCGCAGCTCGAGAGTCCGAGTGCCGCTGCGCCGAGCGCCACGGAACCGACCAGGAGTCGCCAACGCCGACCACGGATCTTGCTGTCACGGTTCGCCATCTCGGTTTCCGTTCCGGGAACAAGCAACCGGCCCTTTCCCGAGCCGGTGGCTTCGGGATTGGGGCCGGTTTCGCTCTGGCTCCCCGCAGGCTCAAAGCGACCAATTGGCGCCTGCGGATCGATGCCTCCCCGTGATGGTGGCTGTGTTGCTCAGATCCCTGGTGCTTGCTGTCTCCTCGGTGGGTTCCCAGCCCGGCTACAAGCAGTGGCCATAAAACCACAGAAAGTGAGATAATGTCAACCCGGCCCGAGCGGAATGTGGCCCAGGTCGCATATTCTCGGGCCATGCAGCCTTTGACCGACCCGTTCGGACGTCGGGTGACCGACCTCCGGGTCTCGATCACGGACCGCTGCAACTTCCGATGCACCTACTGCATGCCGGTGGAGGGCATGCCCTGGCTCGATCGCGACGAGCTGCTCACCTACGAGGAGCAGGCCCGAATCGTATCGGTGTGCGTGGATCGCTTCGGATTCCAGTCGGTGCGGATCACGGGCGGGGAGCCCACTGTCCGCGCGCACCTGCCCCGACTCGTTGCGATGTTGGCGCCGCTCGGCATCGACATCGCCATGACGACCAACGGCGTGCGTCTCCCCGAGATGGCCCACGACCTGGCCGCCGCCGGCCTGCAGCGCATCAACGTGTCGCTCGACTCCCTCCGCCCCGACGTCTTTCGTGAGCTCACCCGCCGCGACGACCTCGGCCGCGTGATCGCCGGAATCGATGCTGCCCTCGAAGCCGGGCTCGATCCGGTGAAGGTGAACTGCGTGGTGATGCGCGGCATCAACGACGGCGAGGTCGCCGACCTCGCCGCGTTCGGGCGCGAGCGCGGTGTCGGTGTCCGCTTCATCGAGTTCATGCCCCTCGATGCCGACGGCGCGTGGAGCCGCGACCGCGTCGTGCCCGCGCACGAGATCCTCGAGCACATCGACGCCGTGTTCCCCCTCGAGCAGCTCCCGATGGCGGGCGCGCACCACAGCGAACACGTCGAGCCGGCCGAACGGTTCCGCTACGCCGATGGCATCGGCGACGTCGGCGTCATCGCCAGCGTGACCGAACCGTTCTGCGACCAGTGCGATCGCATCCGCATGACGGCCGAGGGCAAGCTGCGCACCTGTCTGTTCGCACTCGAGGAGTTCGACCTCCGCGCCATCCTGCGCGGTGGCGTTCCCGACGCCGAGATCGACGACTGTCTCGCCGACGAGATCGTCCGCGCGGTCGGGACCAAGTGGGCCGGGCACCGCATCGGCCAGGTGGACTTCGTCCGTCCCGGCCGCTCGATGAGCCAGATCGGCGGCTGAGACCCGGCGGAGCCGTGCTCGGAGAGCGGGACGGCGCAGTGGAGTCGACCCATCGAAGCTGACGGCTGCCGCGTAGACTTCTGCAGCAAGAGCGAGCGTCGCGAGGCGGGTATCCCGCCGACGAGGGAGCGTTCGCCGCCCGTGGAGCAGCGCGGCCCGCTGCGGAGCAGCAGGGAGCGGAGAAGATGTCGGCCTCGGAATTCACGCACCTCGACCCGCTGGGCCGTGCCCGCATGGTCGACGTCACCGCCAAGGACGCCACCCACCGGCGGGCGGTCGCCCGCTGCCGCGTGCACATGGAGACCGACACCGCGGCGATGATCGCCTCGGGGGCGATCAGCAAGGGCGACGTCCTCGCCGTGGCCCGGGTCGCCGGCATCCAGGCCGCCAAGCAGACGCCCAACCTGTTGCCCCTGTGCCACCCGTTGCTGGTGGGGTCGGTGTACGTGAACTTCCGGATCGAGGACGCCCACGTCGAGGTGGAGGCTCAGGTCGACACCGTCGACCGCACTGGCGTCGAGATGGAGGCCCTCACCGCCTGCTCGGTCGCCGCCCTCACCATCTACGACATGTGCAAGTCGATCGACCGCAGCATGACCATCGGCGAGCTGGCGCTCTGGGAGAAGACGGGTGGCCGTTCGGGCACCTATCGCCGCCCCGGCGCCGACCTCGACGACCTCGGACTCTGACCGAGCGCGTCTCGACGCCCGTGGGGTCACTTCGCTAAGGTGCGCGCGGCCGCGAAGCGGGCGGCTGCCTGGTGGGATCCCCAACGACAGGGAAACTGCCGGTTACATTCGTTCTTCGGGCGGCACAACGGGGGCGTTTGCCTTGACGATTGCGGTCATCCTGGTTCTCGGAATCCTCTGGATCGCGGTACTGGTGCCGCCGATCCTCCGGGCTCGTGGTCAGCAGGGCCGATCCGACTCGGTCGGAGACTTCCACCACAAGCTCCGCTCGCTCGGCCAGGCGAACGGACATCGCACCCGACCGCGGCGCACCACGGCGTCGAGCCCGATCTTCGTGCCCAGCCACGCAGGTGGGTCGAGCATGAGCGTGCAGCAGAAACGACGTCGCGACGTGCTGTTCGTGCTGCTCGGGTTGGTCGCGTTCACGTTCTTCCTCGCGGTGCTCACTCGGTCGACGCCGTTCATCGCGCTGCAACTCGTCGCCGACGCCGCGCTCGGCGGATACGTGTACCTGCTGATCCAGTACAAGGAGCGAGCGCAGGAACAGCGCACGAAGGTCCGCTACCTGGGCGCGCCCTACGGCGAGCCCGCGCCGTACGTGAACGGCCCGTACGCGCCGTCGACCAGCGTCTCCGACGGGCCGCGCCTCGTTCCGCTCCGGCAGACCGCCTCGAACTGACTCGCGGCGGTCTGACCCTTGGAGCAGTCGGGTCAGATCGCGGCGGCCGGGATCACCGCGCGCGCCATCCTCGAGGAGAAGCACGCGGCGCGCGAGATCACGCTGTCCGCGTCGCGCAAGGCGATTCGCGCCTGCGCGTCCGCCATCCGAGCGGTGCACCGGCGCGAGTTCCGTGAGGCACGGGCGCTGATCGCCGAGGCGGCGGCCTACCTGGCCGAGGCCGAGAACGCACTCTCGGTGCACTCCGACGTGCGCTACGCGGGTTTCCTCGGCGACGCCAAGAGGGAGTTCGCCGAGGCCAACCTCACGCTGGCGTTCGTGGAGGACAACCCGTTGCCGACCGCCGCCGAGCTTGGCGTCGACGTGCAGCCGTACCTCAACGGCATGTCGGAAGCGGCCAGCGAGCTGCGCCGCCAGGTGCTCGACTGCCTCCGGCGCGACGAGGGCGCCGAAGCCGAACGCCTGCTCGGGCTCATGGACGACGTGTACGGGATGCTCGTCACCATCGACTACCCGGACGCGCTCACGCTCGGTTTGCGCCGCTCCACCGACACGCTGCGCGCGGTGCTCGAACGCACCCGCGGCGACGTCACGACCGCGATCGTCGCCGCGCGTCTGCAGGGCGCGATCGAGGGTCGAACCTCCTAGGTCGCCCGCGCCAGCGCGCCGCGAGCGCGGTCGAGGAGCTCGTTCAGGACGCGCTCGGCGGCGGCGACGTCGTCGGTCGGGAGATCGCCGAAGATCGAGCCGACGTCGTCGGCAAACGATGCCTGCAGCCGCGCGATCAGCTCGCTGCCTGAGGCAGTGAGTCGTCCGTCGGCGAGGAAGCCGCGCGGTCAGCCCGGCGACGAGCTCTTCGGCATCGGTGAAGTGCGCGCGGTCGGAGACGGCGGCCGCGAGATTGTCGGTGTCGACGCTCCCGTCGAGCATGCTCGCCACGCGCAGCGTCACCCACTGCGGTTCTGTGAGCTCACTGCCGTCCAGGTACTCGAGGAGCAACGCGTTCAGCGTCTTCTCGGTCTCGCCGATGAGTTGTGGTCCGAAGGGAGTGGTCATAGTCATGGTCATGTCCTCACAGAATCGTTGGTACCACCAACGATAGCAGATCGTTGGGCACACCAACAATGGGCGTAGACTCCTCGGCATGCCGCTGGAACGAGTCGCCGATCGACCCACCTGGCTGCTGAGCCAGGCGAACGCCCGCTCGCAGCGCATCCTTGGCGAGGCCTTCACCGCCGCGGGGTTGCGGGGCTACCACTTCCGTCTGCTCGCCGCCGTCGACCAGTTCGGGCCGAGCAGCCAAGCCGACCTCGGGCGCCACACCGGCATCGACCGCAGCGACGTGGTCGCGGCCTTGAACGAGCTCGTCGACGGAGGACTGGCGCGGCGCGAGGCCGATCCCGCCGACGCGCGTCGGAATGTCGTCCGCATCACCAGGCGGGGGAGGATCACGCTCGAGCGCGTCGATCGCGCGCTCGACGGCGTGCAAGCCGCGGTGCTCGAGCCGCTGTCTTCCCACGAGCGCACGACGTTCGTCAGGCTGCTGACGAAGTTGGTTTGACCTCGGGAGGTCGAGGACCCCAGTGGTACGATCTCGGGTCCCAACGGGGGTGTAGCTCAGCTCGGTAGAGCGCTACGTTCGCAACGTAGAAGTCGTGGGTTCAAGTCCCATCACCTCCACTCAACTCACTCGTCTGACCTGCGGATACTCCGCCAGATCGTGGTAACGACTCCGAGCTCACCACGGCTGCACCTGAAGGGTGCCATCCGTGTGTCGGCGGGTTGAGTTCGCGAATCAACACGCTTTCGTTCGCTCGCGGCCCGCGAAGGGACGCCTGTTGATGCGTGCGCGCGACGGCGAGGGTGGCGCGGCCGCGTGAGGTCGAATGGGGGTCGCGCGCTCCGCTTGTGTGCGTCGGTCTGGTGGGCGTAATAGGTGCTCGGGGCGATTGGCAGGTCGTGCTCGGTGAGCACCCGACAGATCGGCTCGACCCCGAAGCGGTCCCGATGCGCGTCGATGTAGTCGACGATCAGCGCAGTCGGCGGTCGAGCTCCGCCGCGGCGAAAAACGCCGAAGCGGTCTTGAGGATCTCATTCGCGCGGCGCAACTCCGCGTTCTCACGCTCGAGGTCCTTGATACGAGCGTCCACCGAGCTGGGCACCCCCGGCCGCTGACCGGCGTCGATCTCGACCCGCTCGATCCAGCCCCGCAACGTCTCGGGTTTGATGTCGAGCAGCTCACCGACCCGACGACGAGCCTGCAACGCCGACTCGCCCGGGAAGTCACGGCGGCGGTCCTGATACATCCTCACCGCCCGGTCACGGGTCTCCTGGTCGTACTTCCGTTGTGCACCCATGGGCTCAGTCTCCTTGTGAGATCAGAGCCTCCGGTGGACCCAGGGCGATTCAGGCGGTGGGTGGAGCGTCTCCGCGCGACGTGCGCGTCGAGTCGGCCTCGACCGCCGCTCGGGCGTTCGCCGTCGGCCGGTGATTCCGAGGATCGACGTAGCGGTGATCGACGCGGCAGGCCGTCTCGTGAACGTCGATGCTCCCTGGGCCTCCCCCTGTTGACCGGTCACGTTGGTTACGCGGCCTGGTCGGCCTGGGTGTGACGGTATCGCTGTTCCCATTCGACGGGTGGCAGGTAGCCGAGGCTCGAGTGCAGTCGGTGATCGTTGTATCGGTTGATCCACGCGAAGATCGCTCGACGTGCCTGGGCGCGGGTGGCGAACCGGTAGCGGTGCACGACTTCGCGTTTGAGTGATGACCAGAACGATTCGGCGACGGCGTTGTCCCAGCACACGCCGGTGCGGCCGACGGATTGCAGCATGTCGAGATCGGCGAGGAGCTGCTGGTAGTCGCCCGACATGTATTGGCTGCCACGGTCGCCGTGGAAGATGATCCCGGCGGTCTGACCACCACGAGTCGCGGCTGCCATCTCGAGCGCGTCGGCAACGAGACTGGTGCGCATGTGTTCGGCCATCGAGTAGCCAACGAGGCGACGCGAACCGAGATCGAGGACCGACGCGACGTACAACCAGCCTTCGCCGGTCGGGACGTAGGTGATGTCCCCACACCACGCCAGATCCGGTTCGCTGGGAGCGAACCACCGACCGATCAGGTCCGGGACCGGCGGGTGTTCCTCGGCCGGGATCGTGGTGCGTACCTTCGCCGGCTTGTGCACCCCGACGATGCCATGCAGACGCATCAGGCGCCGGACCCGCTTGTGATTCACCGGCCGTCCCCGACGAGCGAGTTCCTCGGTCACGCGCGGCTCGCCATAGGTCGAGTCCGACTCGGCGTGGATCGCGCGTATCACCTCGACCAACTCGACGTCCGCGAGCTCACGCACGGTCGGACCCGAAGCTTGTCGTGCTCGCCAATCGTGGAACGCCTGACGAGACACGTCCGCGACCGTGCACGCCATCGTGATCGGGAACCCCTCGGCCTCCCGGGACGCGACCCACCGATAGCGGGTCACTGTCCCGACTCCTTCACCCAGAAGGCCGTCGCTCGTTTGAGCAGATCTCGTTCCATCCGCAGCTGCGCGTTCTCCCGACGCAGCTTCACCAGCTCCTCGCGTTCGCTGGTCGAGACCCCAGCTCGTTCACCCCGATCGATGCGGGCCTGACGCACCCAGTTCCCCAACGTGCCCTCACCGACACCGAGACTCCCAGCGACGTCGACGACCGTGCGGTCCTCGTCGATCACCAACGCCACAGCATCACGCTTGAACTCGTCGGTGAACTTGCGCCGGGACCGCCGAGACGACTCCTGCTCCATCACTGACATGGCTACCTCCTAATCGAGGTGACCGGTCAGCGGGGGGACCCTCACCCGAGCAGCTTGCGACCGAAGTGCGTTCGTTCCTCACGTGCCACGCGCCACGTGCGCCACGTGCCACGTGCCACGCGCCACGCGCCACGTGCCACGTGCCACGCGCCACGCTGTCCACGCGCCACGTGTCCCACGTGCGACGTGTCCCACGCGCCACGTGCCCACGCGCCACGTGCCCACGTGCCACGTGCCGGATCTCGACCTCTTGCAAACACATCGGATCTGATGTATCGTTTCCGATGTGAATGGCATCGAGCTCTACGTGTTGGGGCGACGGCTCATGAAGCTCGGCGAGGACGCGATGCCTCGCGTGGGGCTGCTGCGGCTGCCTTCGAGTGTGCAGACGATCCTTCTGGACATCTCCGAGCATCCGGAGTCGTCGATTTCACAGATCGTTGCTCGCACGGGGTTTCCTCAGAGCCTGGTGTCCGAAGCGGTGGCGCGGCTCCGTGACCGCGGTGCGCTCGTCACCAAGGTCGATCCGGCCGATCGACGGCGAACGCTTGTAGAGCTGGCCCCTGACGTGCGGGGCCGCATGCAGCGGGCTCCAGCAGAGTCGGTCGAGCCGGTTGTTGCCGATGCGCTCGGCATCGACGATCGGCACGAGCTCGCCGGTGTCATGTCGGCGTTGGCCGAGCTCGGGCGACGGTTCGCGACGGTCGCGGAAGCAACCGAGAACGGTGCCAAGCGCGGCGCCAGAAAGGAAGACTGATGCTTCAACTCCTGGGAGGCCACCCCGTCATCGGTGCGATCCTGGGCGCTGCTCTGGTGGCGCTCGGAGTGGCAACGAACGGTCCATTCCTCGTCGTGGCTGGCGCTTTCGTCGCCGTGATGTCCCTCTGGCACCTCTTCGGAGACGCCGACGCTTGGCGCGACCGAGGGCGGCGGCGCGACCCGTCCGACTCGCAGCGATGACCGCGAGCACTGGGCTGATGCGCGACGCGGTCTGCTCGGGCTCGCAGCTCGCGATCGAGGTCGAGGAGGTCCGGAAGGCCTACGGCGATGTCGCCGCTGTCGATGGTGTCACCCTCGATATCGCTTGCGGGAGCATCGTCGCGATCCTTGGCCCCAACGGCGCCGGCAAGACGACCCTCGTTGAGATGTTGGAAGGCTTCGTAACTCCAACGAGCGGAAACGTGCGGGTCTTGGGCGAGGATCCGCAACGTCCTAGCCGTGGCCTGCGTGCTGAGATCGGGATGATCGCCCAGTCCACCGCGCTGGATGCGCAGCTGACACTGCGGGAAGTGTTGGCTGCCCTCGCCGGGGCGTTCCGGGATCCGTTGCCGGTTCCGGACGCTCTCGAGCTGGTCGGGCTCGATTCCGAGTTGGACACCCGAGTCCAGGCGCTGTCGGGGGGCCAGCAACGGCGCGCGGATCTGGCCGCTGCCATCATCGGTCGGCCGTCGTTGCTGTTCCTCGACGAACCAACGACCGGTCTCGATCCCGCCGCGCGGCGGGGGACCTGGCGGATCATTGAACACCTCGGCGAACGCGGTACCACCGTCGTGCTCACGACCCACTACCTCGACGAGGCCAGCGTGCTGGCCGATCGGGTGGTCGTGCTCGTCGATGGTCGAGTCATCGCGGATGCAGCGCCGACGGTCCTCCGCGCCCGCTCGGGCGCCGTCAGGGTGCGGTTCGAGTTGCCCCCCGAGATCGACGCGAGCGCTTTGCCGCCCGAGCTGCGCCGCGATCTGGACCCGGAGGCGCGCGTCGTCGCCGCGGCGGGAGCGCGTGCGGCGCCCGTCCTCGCGGCAGTCGTCGCCTGGTCCAGTGCTCGCGGGCTGGACCTCTCCACGCTCGAGGTCGGCCCGCCCACCCTCGAAGACGCCTATCTCGCGCTCGACGTCCGGCGCGGATCCCGACTCCGAACGCAGGTCTTGAGATGTTTGAGGACGATGCATCGCTTCGCGCTGGACAGTTTCCCGGTTGGCTGGCGCTGACCGGACAACAGATCGTCTACCAGCTGCGGCTTCTCGCACGGGTTCCCCGCTCGCTGCTCGCGGGCATCTTGTTGCCGGTCCTCGTTCTGCTGACACGCGGCACGCACAACGGCGGTCAGGCCGATCAGCTCGCGCTCGTTGGTGGCCTCGCCACACTCGGTGTGATCTCATCCGCGTTCGTAGGCCACGGCACCAGTCTCGTCATCGGACGTGAAGCCGGCGTGCTCCGCCGGTGGCGGATGACACCGCTCCCACCGAGTTCCTACTTCGCGGGCAAGATCACGGCGACGGTCATCGTCGCGGATGCAAGCGCGCTGGTGACGGTGTTCGTCGCGTCCGGCACGAATGCGCACGTGAGCGCAGCCGCTGTCGCGGCGATGCTGATCCCGGTGACGGCGGGTGCGGTGACGTGGGCGACACTCTCTACCGCGGTGAGCACGTTCATCCCGACGGCTGCTTCGGCTTACCCGCTGCTCACCGCGGTCTACCTCCCAATCGTGCTGGTTTCCGGGGCGATCGGCCATCCTGCACAACCGGACTGGTTGGCAACCGTCGTGTCGTACCTCCCCGCGCGCCCGATGATCGTGGCGGCGACCGAAGCCCTGCGCCATCCCGGCACGGTGCATGTGCTGACCCTCGAGCGACTGCTGGTGCTGTTCGCCTGGACCGTGTTCGGCTTCATCGTCGCACTCGTGTCATTCCGGTGGGACGACCACCGTTCATCGCAACCGTGGTGGCACAGGTTGATCCCAGCGTGGGCGACGAGATGAGGGCGAGCGATCGACCGGGATCGGAGGTTCGGCACCAGGCGATCTGTGTGGATTCGATTACCAAGCAATACGGACGCGGCGAGGCGCGAGTGACTGCATTGCGCAACGTCAGTGTGGACGTCCCGCGCGCCAGTTTCGTTGCCGTCATGGGTCCGTCTGGGTCAGGGAAGAGCACCCTGCTGCAGTGCGCAGCCGGTCTCGACGTGCCGGACACGGGGGACGTGTATCTGGCTGGGACGCGCGTGTCGGCGATGAGCGAAGCCGAACGGACCAAGCTGCGTCGCGCCCGGGTCGGCTTCGTGTTTCAGTCGTTCAACCTGGTGCCAGCACTCACGGTCCGCAAGAACGTCGCGCTTCCCTTCCGGCTCTCCGGAACGTCGTGCCGACCGCGGCCGGATCGACCATGTCATCGAACAGGTCGGCCTCGCAGGGCGCGGCACGCCAGCGGCCCGGCGAACTGTCTGGCGGTCAGCAGCAGCGGGTCGCGATCGCCCGTGCACTCGCGCAGCAGCCCGACGTGATTCTCGCCGACGAGCCGACTGGCGCGCTCGACTTGCGCACCGCAGGAGAGGTCTTGCGGCTCCTGCGCGAAGTCGTCGATACCTGCGAGCAGACGGTCGTGATGGTGACACACGATCCGCGCGCCGCGTCCTTCGCTGACCAGGCGATCGTCCTGGCCGACGGCGCGGTGCTGGACACGCTGTACCGGCCGGCTGCCACCGACATTGCCCAGTACCTCCTCCATCTCGAGGCGACGAGCTGATGCTTCGACTCGCGCTCGAACTCGCTCGCCACCGCCGTGCCGCCGCGATCGCGACCTTTGTCGCGCTGTTCAGCGCGGCGGCACTGATCACCGGCTGCGGCCTTCTCCTGCAAACAGGTCTCTCCGGCACCGTCGCGCCGGAGCGCTACGCGGCCGCGCCGATCATCGTGTCGGGCGACCAGAACGCTCACGGCACCAAGTCCAAGAACGGCAAGAACAAGATCAAGTCCAAGCCGCTCAGCGAGCGCGTGTGGGTTGCCGAAGACGTCGCGGGGACGATCAGGAGTCTGCCGTCAGTGCACGCAGTCGTCACCGAAGTGACGTTCCCCGCCTCGCTGCTGGTACACGGCCAGCCGGTCACCCGTCCCCATGGCGAGCCATCGTTAGGCCATGGATGGGAGTCCGCGCCACTGACACCGTTCACCCTGCGCGCCGGCCGAGCCCCAACATCGAGCGGCGAAGTCGTCATCGACGCCGCGCTGGCAGACCGAAACAACGTGCACGTCGGCTCGACGGTCATCGTGCAGACGACCACCGCACCTCAGCCCTACCACGTGGTCGGCATCGTCGCGCCGCCGCGACAGAGCAACGGCTTGCCCTCGCAGTCGGCGATCTTCTTCTCGTCACCCGACGCGGGCGTCTTGGCGGGTCACACGGGTCTCTACTCCGCGCTCGGCGTGTGGCCGGCACGCGGCGCAGCCCCCTCCACGGTCGCGGCGAGCGTTCGACGCGCTGGTCAACGGCGCGCCGGTCAGCGTACATACCGGAGCCGATCGTGGCTTCGCGGAATTTCCCCGGACCAACGACACGAAGGCCCGGTTGATCAGCGTTGCCGGCGTCCTCGCCGGCGCGTCGCTGCTGGTCGCGACGCTCGTCCTCGTAGCCACCATAGGACTGACCATCGAGCGCAGACGTCGAGAGCTCGGTCTCCTTCGGGCTCTCGGTTCGACCCCGCGACAGCTCCGTTCGCTCGTCGGTCGGGAAGCGCTCGCCGTGGGGGTCGTTGCGAGTGTGCCCGGCTGTTTAGTCGGCGTAGTCGTGGGAGCGTGGTTGCGCGCCCGGCTGGTCGCGGCCGGCGCGGTCCCTCAGAACCTGCCAATGGTTCGAGGCCCATTTCCCTTCTTCGCTGCCATCGTCCTCACGACGCTCGGGGCCTGGATCGCTGCACGAGTTGTCAGTCGGCGCGCGGGCGAGGATTCGACCGGCGATCGCGCTCACCGAGGCTGAAGTCCCGGCGCAACGGATCGGCCTCGCTCGCGCCGTTGCCGGCGCATTGCTACTCACTCTCGGGATCGCACTCGTGGCCGTGCTGCGACACCTCGACACGGAGCCCGCCGCGACGCCAGTCAGCGTTCTCGCCAGCCTGGTCTGGGTCTCCGCGATCACGCTGTTAGCGCCTCCTCTGGTGCGGCTGACTGGCGCAACCTTGGCCGTTGCCACGCGGTGGCTCGGCATTCGCAACCCTTGAGTTGGCCGCCGAGAACGTGCGCGGCGGAGCTCGCCGGTGCGCGTCGATCGCGATGCCTGTACTGCTCACCGTCACGATGGCGTGCACCATCCTCTTCACGCACACCTCCATCGTGCACGCCGCACAGGACCAGATCGAACACGGCGTGCGCGCCGACTACGTGCTCAGCGCGCCCGCGCCGGGCGTGCCACCGACAGCAGCGAACGCGGTCCGCCGAACCGTCGGTGTCGATGCTGCGACGGAGATCGTGCGATCCGAGGCACGAGGCACCGACCTCGCCAAGTACAGCGTGCAGGGCGTGACCCCCACGGGCCTCCATCGCACCATGGACCTCGACGTGCGTGACGGAACGCTGCGCGAGCTCGCGAACGACACAACGGCGATCAGCACCACGGCGTCGGCCCGATCCGGCGCCGGCGTCGGTGATCGGCTCACCCTGTACCTCGGCGACGGCACACCGGCCACCCTGACGGTCATCGCGGTATACGCACGCGGCCTGGGCTTCCCAGACATCACACTCACGCACGACCTCCTAGCGGCACACGTCGACAACCCGCTCGACGACGTTGTCCTGGTGCATGGATCGCCAGGCCTGCAACACGACCTTCAACGTGCCCTACAAGATGACGGCGACATCCAGGTCGTGGCCGAGAAGCGTGCAGGCCACGACGCTCTGGAATCGACCGATGACAGCACGAACCGCGTCGTCGAATCCCTCATGCTGATCCTGATCGTCGGATTTGCGGTCATGGCTGTCGTCAACACACTGGTGATGTCCACCGCGGACCGTGTGCACGAGTTCGCCGCGCTGCGCCGAATCGGTACAACGTGGAGCCAGATCCGCTGGCTCGTCCGATGGGAGGCGTCGCTGCTCGCATTCCTCGGGATCGCGCTCGGCGCAGCGGTCGGTCTGACAATCGTGACCGCCTTCAGCGTCGGCATGACTGGATCGACGCCCTATATCCCTACCCTCGCGCTGATTGCGATCCTGAGCTCCGCCGCCGTGCTGGTCATCGCCACCTCGGATATCGCGCTGCACGCAACAAGCTCTGGAAGGGCGTAGAGCGATGACCGTTGATCCACGGGTGGTCTCCACTCGAGTGCTCGCGACCTGGTTCGGCAACGGTCACGCTCTCTCAAGCACTCACAAACTGGTTCGGAGCGGCGACTTGTCAGGCCCGCTGAGCGACGCTCGAGAGCCGCGGACGTATCCCGACCACGACCGTGTTCCAGCGGATTCTGGCCGTGTCCGACGAGACCTCGACATCGAACGCAGGGTGAACGATGCCGAATTTGAACGCAAGATCGCGTCCATCGCTGAACTCGTTGACGACTGACCAGGATCGCCGCGCGGCTCGCGATGCACACAGCCGCTTGGCGTCCCTTGGCGTGGTGCACCACACGTGCACCACGAGGGAAGGCCAAACAGGGTCAGCCGCGGTCACTCACGGTCAGTCGAATCTGCCGCCTGACCTGCTGAAATACGCGAAGCTCCTGGTCAGCGAGGTGGGCCGCGTTACGTTCGCAACGTAGAAGTCGTGGGTTCAAGTCCCATCACCTCCACTTCTCTCACCTGCGATTTCGCGCCGCCGGATCTTGGGAGCGATTCCCAACAAGTCACGCCTGCACCACATTCGCCCTGCGTATGTGGGAATCGAAACGATCGCACGCGCGTGTTCGACAAACCTCGTGACGAGCGTGTCGCTACGACGTGCCTCCTGTCTTCCGGAATTTCGGAACAACTCAAGGCTTCGCGGCGTCCGACGACTGCCCATCGCGATGACCGGGCTGGCAACTGGGTTCGACAGCAGGGTCGGCGTGTCACCTTCCCTCCGAGTCGGTGCGAAGCCGGACGGCCGCCCGAAGGCTGGTCGCACGGTGTCACGGTCGGCGCAGAGGGCCGCGGTGTTCATCTGCCCTCGAGATCGGGGCTGTCGCCAGGCTTCGCAACCCCAACTGAACCGGCTCTACCGGACGCCTCCCCACGAACATCGGCGGGCGCCACGATGACTGCGGCGGCGCAACGACTCCCGAGCTGCCAGGTCTCCTGCAGCGCTGGGTCATACGGGTGCCGGGCCAGGGCTCCGCTCGATGGCGTGGTTCACTGCATCGATGGACGGGATCCTTGTGCGTGGGCTCGAGCCGTCGGAGTGGGCGATGCTGCGTGACCTTCGGCTCGAGTCGCTGACCGACTCGCCGACTGCATTCGTCTCCTCGCTGGCGGCCGAACATGAGAAGCCCGAGGCGGAATGGAGGCGCCGGATCGCGCAGAGCGCGGTGGCGTTCCGCGAGGTTCGCCCAGTGGGTTTGGCCGGGTGGGTCTGGGAGGCGGGCGCGGACCCGGTCGCGGAGCTCGTTGGGATGTGGGTGCGGCCGGGAGAGCGAGGTGGTGCCGCGGCCCTCGAGCTGCTCGAGTTTGTGAAGCGGTCAGTACTCGTCGACGACCGGGCGCGGCTCGAGCTCGATGTGCCCCCCGACAACGCGCGCTCCGTGCAGCAGTCCCCAGTCCTGTTCGAGGCGTGACGCTCCGACGTCGATCAGGCAGTGGCGCAGCAGTCAAGTTTCAGTGGGCGGTCCAAGGCTCAAGCTTCTCGGGGTTCCGCACGGCCCAGATGCGCTTGATGCGCCCTTCTGACATCGCGAACGCGTACACGGTGACGGTGACGTCGTCTTCTCGACCGATCAATCCAGGTTGGCCGTTGACCATGGTCTCGTGCATGGTCATGCCAGGCTTTCGGCGGGCGAGGTTGATGTAGTAGCGCGCGATCTGTTCGGCGCCTTCAATCGGACGGAGCACAGTGCTGACCAGACCGCCGCCGTCGGCGACCACCGTGGCGTCGGGGTCCAGCAACCGGACGAGGGCCTCGATGTCCTTCGTGTCCCACGCCTCCTTGAAGCCCCGGACCAGGCCAGCCTGTTCGCCCCTAGGCGTCGGCGGCACCTGCGACGCGTCGATACGGTGGCGGGCGGAGGAGGCAAGTTGACGACAGGCCGCCGGTGTACGTCCGACGATTCCGGCGACCTCGGCGAACGAGTAGTGGAACACGTCGTGGAGGATGAACGGGACGCGTTCCGCCGGCGTCATCGACTCGAGGACGACGAGAAAGGCCATGTTGACCGACTCGTCAAGCGTCACCCGATCGGCGGGGTCATTGGGCGACGCCCCCGGCGATCCGGAGGACCACCTGCCCGGCGCGGGGAGCGGTTCGGGGACCCATTCGCCCACGTAGCGTTCCCGTCGAGCGCGCGCCGAACCGAGCACGTCGAGACAGATGCGGCTGACGACCGTCGTCAGCCACGCGCCCGGGGACTCGATGGCCGCCTGCTGCTCGCGCGACATGGCGTACCAACGCACATAGGTCTCCTGGACGGCGTCCTCGGCCTCGGTCAAGGATCCCAGAAGCCGATACGCGACATTCATCAGCCGGCTTCGCTCGCTCATGACGGCACTCAGCGACGCGTCGGTCGCGGCGCGTGCTGCGTGCGGTTCGAACGCCATGGCGTCGGCTCTCCCTTGGTTGCAGTCGTCAGCACTTGTTCGACGAATCAGTACCGCGAAACGTCAGGCGACACATGACCTGACAGTTCGCCGTGCCGTCTCGTCATGTACCTCCGCAAGCACCTTCGCGAAACCCACCCGACATGGTCGGGCACCTCGCGGCACACCGGGAGCAACGCCCGACAGGAGGACGTTCACCATGACCACCACCACCTCCTCAACGATGCCACCGTCAGCAGGACCGGCGGTGGTGGACCCCGAGTGGTTCCATCCTGGCGCAGCGGTGGTCCCATCACTGGCGCTGGCTTCGTCAGTTGCCCCGCGTCGTGATTCCGTGCGCGGCGAATGGGGCAAGCACTCGAGCAGTTACGACTTTCCGTGACCGTTGCAGATCGCGTCTGCAACGCTGTCCAACACCGTTCACTCCCTGAAGATGCACGAGGAGCGACGATGCGAGTTCTCGTCGGCGGAGCAACTGGCTATCTGGGGCGACACGTCGTTCGCGAACTGGGCCTGCGCGGCCACTCGGTTCGCGCGCTCGCTCCGGATCGGGACAAGCTGGAACAGCTCAGCGAATCCACCGACGACATCGTCGCCGCAAATGTCTGCGAGCCGGGACAGCTCGAAGGGTGCTGCGTCGGTGTCGACGCGGTCATTTCGACGATCGGACTCATGAGAGCCTCGACCCGAACCAGCTTCCACGACGTCGACTACCTGGGGAATCGCAACCTCCTGCGCGAAGCATTGGACGCTGGGGTACGACGCTTCATCTACACGTCGGTCCTCCAACGGCCCGGCATGGACAAGCTCGCGATCGTGAAGGCCAAACTCGCCTTCGAACACGAACTCGAGCAGGCAGGGATCGGCCACACGATCCTTCGACCGAACGGCTACTTCTCCGACATGGACCAATTTCTCAACATGGCCCGCAAGGGCCGCGTCTGGGTGTTCAACAACGGACAGTTCAAGGTCAACCCGATCGACGGAGCCGACGTAGCCCTCGCGGCCGTCGACGCGGTCCACGACGGGCCAACCCTGGTCGAGCTCGGAGGCCCCGAGGTGCTCACCCATGAGGACATCGCCCAAGCCGCCTTCAGCGCCCTGGACACTCCATCGCGAATCACTTCGATTCCCGCCTTCGTGGCGCATGGGCTCGCGACGGCAATGCACCATCTCACGCCGTCGCGCATCCACGGCGCACCCGAGTTTGTTCTCACAGTCGTCAGCCGGGACCTCATCGCACCCACCACCGGAACGACAACGCTCTCCGAGCACTTCCGAAGCAAAGCCCGCCGCTGCCCGCCGTAAGGTTGAACCGCCGACGGGTACATCACCGAACTCGGTCAAGTGCACCTGGAGGCGGTCGGGAGGTGTCAGGTTTTTCGGAGGCCGTGTGTCTGTGGGGTATGTACATCACTCACCTCCTCATCACGGTGCTTGCGGCGCTCGCGTACGGGTACGCCGCGTCCCTCACTTTCGTCGGCGCCGAGTCGGTCAAGTTCGTCGCCGATCATGTGCGGGTGTCGCGGAAATGGATGATCCCGTTCGGCATCGTGTTGGCCGCAGGCGCCGCCGGGCTCCTCGTGGGCTTCGGGGTGCCTCTGCTTGGCGAGGCAGCCGCCGTCGGCCTCGTCCTATACCTTCATCCTCGCCCTCACCGCTCACATTCGTGCGCACGACCGCGAGGTCGGCGGGGCGGTCACCTTCCTCGTGCTGGCCGTCGCTGCGCTCATTGCGAGCATCGGCTACCACAACCATTGGTGATTGTTCGGTCAACACATCGGCGTCCTGGCCGGCACCGCGTCCCGCTCCGACCGATGGGCAGCGCCGAGCCTGGCCGTCTCACAACGCGCCGCGCTCGCAGGTGTCAACGTGATGGGGGTCGCTCGTGATGGGCGAGCGCGAATGGCTCACAGAGCGCTTCCTGGAGCAGAGGTCACACCTGCGGGCCGTTGCCCACCGAATGCTGGGTCCGGTGACGGAGGCCGACGATGCCTTCAGGAGGCATGGCTTCGAATTCGCGATCAGGATCCGTCGGGAGTCGAGAACCTGCAAGCTTGGCTGACGACTGTCGTCGCGCGGGTCTGCTTGACCATGCTGCGCTCCCGACGCAGTCGGCCGACGGAGTTGTCGGGACGCCCAACTGAAGCGCCCCGGGATGGGACTGTCGGATCATCGGTGTAACTGAGCTGGCGGGTGTCATTGATCGGTTGGGAAGAGGCGGCCTTCGAAGGTTGTCACGCGTGTTTCGCGCGTCGACGTGGTCGGGGCTCCGCCTGTGTTTCGATCAGCAGGTCGACAAGCATGGTCACTCGCGCTTCGTCGGCACCGTCGCTGAGGCGTCCGCCGCGGGTCAGTGTCGCGAGACCGTGGAGCGCGCTCCACGTGAGCTGGGTGAGGATGTCCGGGTCGCGATCGCCGGCAAACGGCGCGACCGCCTCGCGGAGCGCGGCAAACCCTTCCCGTAACGAGGCGGGTCGCTCAGGTCGGCCGAAGGGAAGGCTCGCGAGTGTGAACATCGCGTCGTAGAGCGCCGGCTGGTTGATCGCGAACGCGACATAGGCACGCGCCACTGCCTCGAGCGTCGCGTCCGGTGGCGCCGCGGTTTCGATGGCGTTGCGGAGGATGTCTGCGAGCTCGGCGAATCCCTGGACCGCGACGGCAGCCACGATCGCGTCCTTGTTCTCGAAGTGGCTGTAGAGGACCGGTTGGCTGTACTCGATGCTCTCTGCGAGTCGCCGGGTGGTGACCGCGTCCCAACCCTCGGCCTCCGCGAGTTCTCGCGCCGCCACGATGATCCGCTCGTGTCGTTGAGCTCGTTCTCGCTCGCGTCGATCGGCGATTGCCATCGCCATATCCTAGCGCCGCTAGCTGTTCTAGTGTCGCTTGACAAGCGATAGCAGAACTTCTAGCATTGCTAGAAGTTCGATCGCCTGCCCGAGGAGGGACCATGGCTACGACGGAACTGACCAATCTGGCGTTCGAGTTCGCCGACACGCTCTCACGCCATGACGCGGCCGCGCTCCGTGCGATCATCAGCGCCGAGTACGTGAACCACAACCCCTACGTCGCGCAGACAGTCGGCCCCGAATCTGCGGTGGCGTTCTTCACGGACTGGCTCCGAGCATTTCCGGACGCCGAGGTGATCTGCGAAGACGCGTTCGGCATCGGGACGGCTGTGATCGGCACCGTCGTGGGCCGCTTCACGTACCTCGGCACGTTCACCGAACCGATCATGGGCATGCAACCCACCGGCAAGCGCGTCGTGATGCGCAGCATCGACATCTGGCGCGTGCACGACGGCGAGTTCGTCGAGCACTGGGACGAACTGAACACGGCCGACTGGCTGGCCCAACTCCAGGGTGCCGACCCGCTACCTCGTACCGGAGCAGTCGCCTGACGCCCACGCGAGGGTCGCGATCGCGTCGTTGACGACCGATCGCACGCACCGAAAGGAGCTATCTGATGGACGCAATCAGCACGGTCGCGGCCTTCATCGGAATCTTGACCGCGTCCATTGTTTATGGAACGGATGTCTTCGAGGCCTTGGTCCAGCGTCCTGCGCTCGCCCACGTCGACGACGCAACCGTCGCGGCCGTCATGGGCCGAGTCCACGAGTACGGCGACCGACGCCTGCCCATCCCCGGCACCGTCGCGATCGTGGCCACCGCCATCGCTACCGTCGCGGCCGCGCTCGACAGCTCGACCGGACGCGCCGCTACCGCGGGTGTCGCACTCGTCGCCGTACTGACCTGGCTCGCCATCTACCTCCGCGTCGCGGCCCCGATCAACCGCATGCTCATCGCCGCCGCACGCGCGCACAACACCCCAGAGGACACCCGCACCCTCCAAGCACGCTGGAACAGCGTCATCACCGCACGTGCGTTGCTGATGATGGTCGCCGTCGCGGGACTCGCGCTCACCGCCATCTTGAACTGAGCCCGCGACCGCGAATCGGTCGCTCGCGAGGTGGTCGTGTCGTCCGACGCTTCGCGTCCCAGCGGTCGCGCCTGGTCGGGTCCGAGGAACCTGAGCGCCCAGTACTCCTGGTCCGAGGTCGTCCAGTCGATCTCGTCGGGCAGGTCGCTGACCGGCATCAAGAAGCAGGCGGCGACGCGGTTCGCCTGACACTTCAGGCTGCCGTGTCGTCGTACAGCACAGACACCACGATCTACCGCAACCCGGTTCGCTTGCACACCCGGGCTCGATCCAACACGGGGAGGAACTGATGATCAACAATCTTGCCATCGCTGACCGCGTCGAGATCGAAGGGCTGCGCAGCGAATTCACCGATGCAGTGATGATGCGCGACTACGACCGCGTCGCGTCGCTCTTCACACCCGACGGCGCGTTGCGCATCCCCGGCATCCCCGACCTGGTCGGGCAGGACGAGCTCCGTGCCTGGGGTGCACGAGTACCAGAAGTTGTCGAGTACCTGGTGCAGACCGCGCACCCGGGCACGGTCCAGCTGGAGGGCGACGCGGCGTCTGGCCGTGTCGTCATCCAGGAGCTCGTCTCCCTATGTGACGGGCGATCGGCGCTCAACTTCGGCATCTACCACGACCGCTACGAGCGCACGCATGACGGCTGGAAGTTCACCGAGCGCGTCTTCGAGATCAAGTACCTCGACACGACGCCATTGGCGGGCTCGCCGTCCATCACACCCGGCACGTTCGAGCAGCCCACAACACAGCCCATCGCACAGCCCGCAAGCGCCTCGTTGTCAGGAGGACGATGATCATGGCGAACACAACCTTCCAGTCCCTTCCTCTCGCCGCCGGTTCCTGGAGAGTCGACGAAGCCCACACGTCGGTCGGGTTCACGGTCCGACACCTCGGCGTCTCCAAGGTCCGCGGTCGCTTCAACTCCTTCACCGTGAACGCCGTCGTCGGCGACGATCTCACGACCTCCAGCGTCGACGCGACCATTACCTTCGCCTCAATCGACACCGGCAACGCCGATCGGGACGCGCACGTGCTCGTTCCCGAAGTCCTCGACGTCTCGCGCTGTCCGACCTTGACGTTCCGTTCTACGTCGATCACCGCGCTCGCGGACGAAGGAACGTACGAGATCGTCGGAGACGTGTCGATCGGCGACGTGACCAAATCGCTCACCCTCCGCGCGGAGTTCGGCGGCATCGGGACGAACATCATCGATGGCACCCGTCACGCCGGCTTCGAGGCGACTGGAGAGCTCCACCGGAAGGACTTCGGCATCGGCATCGACGTCCCCGTCGCGTTCATCAGCGATGTCGTCAAGATCGAACTCGACGTCCAGCTGATCGAGCCGTCCTGACTCGACCGACTCGGCGCGCTCGAAGTGAACCCAACTGTGAGCGCAACTCGCGTGCTCAAAGAGGTCGTCACCCGAGCCCGTGCGGTGCTGGGTTTAGACCCGGTTCAAACCGCGTGCATCCGATGAGAAGGGAATCGCCATGAAGGTCTTCGTCGCGGGCGCCACCGGTGCGCTCGGCAAGGAACTGGTTCCGATGTTGGTCGCCTCTGGGCACGATGTGGTCGGGATGACCCGCACCAGAGCCAAGCGCGACCAGCTGCTCGGTCTCGACGCTCAGCCGGTGGTGGCCGACGCGCTCGACGCCGACGCCGTGAAGCGGGCAGTCGGCGAGGCCGCGCCCGACGTGATCGTGCACGAGCTCACCGCGATACCGCCTGCCCTCGACATGCGACACATCGCTCGCGAGTTCGCGCCCACCAACCGGCTGCGCATCGAAGGCACCGACAACCTGGTGTCGGCAGCTGAGGCGGCGGGTGTTGGGCGGTTCGTCGCCCAGAGCAACGCCGCGTTGCCGTACGCCCGCGTCGGTGGTCCGGTCAAGGGGGAGGATGCTTTACTCGACGAGCGTCCAGTGGCGGCGATGCGTGGAGGGCTCGCGGCGATCCGTCACCTCGAGGCGGCAGTCATGGGGGTCAGAGGAGCCGAGGCACTCGTGCTGCGCTACGGCTGGCTCTACGGTCCCGGTACGTCCATTGCCCTCGATCCGCCGGGCAGCCAGATCGAGTTGCTCCGCAAGCGCCAGTTCCCCATCGTCGGACAGGGCACGGGCATCTGGTCGTTCGTCCACACTCAGGACGCCGCGACCGCGACCCTGGCCGCCGTCGAGGGCGGGCCTGCTGACATCTACAACGTGGTCGACGACGAACCGGCCGCCGTGTCCGAGTTCCTCCCGGTGCTCGCCGCGACTGTCCGCGCAGAGCCTCCGCGGCGGGTGCCGCGCTGGGTCGGGCGCCTCGCTGCAGGCGAGTGGGCCGTCGTAGCGATGACCGAAATCCGCGGCGCGTCGAACGAGAAGGCCAAGCGGGAGCTCGGCTGGCAGCTCCGCTACCCGAGCTGGCGGCAGGGGTTCGCCGACGGGCTCGCCTGACAGGGCTGACGCTCGTCGACGAGATGCGCCGGCGGGCGCTCGTCAACACCTACCGAACGCTCGGCCGCGTGAGCGAAGCGAGAAGAAGGGGATTCGGGAAAGCTTCTGCTGCAGGAAAGCGACCTGAGCCCCGTAGCACCATCCGCGCTGCAAGCTGAGTCCTCGGCGGAGGGGTTGGTCAACGTGAAAGCGTGCACCACGTGTGCACCACAAGGGAGGGCCAAACGCGGTCAGCCACGGTCACTCACGGCTACCCGAATCTGGGTCGTGACCTGCTGAGATACGCGAAAGCGCTGGTCAGCGAGGTGCCGACCCGGCTCGGCGCCAATCAGCGCGTGTAGCGGTAGGGGTGGGAGCGCGAGGCCGTCGCGGCGAGAGATCGGGGAGTGATCTGCATGCCTGGGCCTTTCGGATGTGGACCCTCCCGCCGGCGAGTCTACGCGGAGGTCTTGTGGCGGTATGTGAGCGTGGCGAACATACACGCCACGGCAAGGATGCCGACACACCAGGCGAGAGCGGTCCAGATGTCGGTGCCGACAGGGTGTTGGGCAAACAGGTCGCGGATCGTGTTGACAATCGACGTGACCGGCTGGTGCTCGGCGAAGGCGCGCACCGGGCCGGGCATGGTGTGGGTGGGCACGAACGCCGCGCTGATGAAGGGCAGGAAGATGAGCGGGTAGGCAAACGCGCTCGCGCCGTCGACTGACTTCGCGGAGAGGCCGGGGATGACGGCGATCCACGTCAATGCCAGGGTGAACAGGATCAGGATGCCGGCGACCGCGAGCCACGCCAGCACCCCCGCGCCCGAGTGGAAGCCGATGAGGAGGGCGACGACCACGACGACGACGAGCGAGATCAGGTTGGCGACCAGCGAGGTCAGCACATGTGCCCAGAGCACGGCGGACCGTGCGATCGGCATGGACTGGAATCGCTCGAAGATGCCGCTCTTCATGTCGACGAAGAGCCGGACTGCGGTGTAGGAGATGCCCGACGCGATCGTGATGAGCAGGATGCCGGGCAGCAGGTAGTCCACGTAGGAGTCCGACCCCGACTTGATCGCGCCGCCGAACACGTAGACGAACAGCAGCAGCATGGCGATGGGCATCATCGTCGTCGTGATGATCGTGTCCACGCTGCGCGTGACGTGGCGCAGGGACCGGCCGAGCAGGACGGCGGTATCGCCGAAGAAGTGCTTCGACATGGCTCCTCCTCCTTATTGCGGTGACGACGCGGCGGTCATTGCTACGACGCCGTGATCGTTGGCGTGGTCGCCGACGACGGCGAGGAAGACGTCCTCGAGGGTCGGCTGCTTCTCGACGTATTCGACCTTGGCCGGCGGGAGCAGCTGCTTGAGCTCGGTAAGGGTGCCGTTCACGATGATCCGCCCCTCGTGGAGGATCGCGATCCGGTCGGCGAGATGTTCTGCCTCGTCGAGATACTGGGTCGTGAGCAACACGGTCGTGCCGTGCTCGGCGAGCTCCTTGACCGCCTGCCACACCTCGATGCGCGCCTCGGGATCGAGCCCGGTCGTCGGCTCGTCGAGGAAGATCACGGGCGGATCTCCCATGAGGCTCATCGCGATGTCGAGGCGACGGCGCATGCCACCGGAATATGTCGACACCTTCCGATCGGCCGCGTCGCTCAGCGCGAAGCGAACGAGCAGCGCATTGGCGATCGCGCCGGGGTTCTCGAGGTGCCGCAACCGGGCGACGAGCACGAGGTTCTCCCGTCCGGTGAGGATCTCGTCGACCGCCGTGAACTGTCCGGTCAGGCTGATCGACTCCCGCAGGTCGCCAGCTTGCGTGACGACATCGAAGCCGTTGACGCTGGCGTCGCCCGCGTCGCCCTTGAGCAGCGTGGCGAGGATCTTGACGATGGTGGTCTTACCCGCGCCGTTCGAGCCGAGCAGCGCGAAGATGTCGCCCCGCGTCACGTCGAAGTCCACGCCGCGCAGCACGGGCAGCTCCTTGTACGACTTCTCCAGGCCGTGCACGTGGATTGCAGACCCTTGGATCTGATTCGTTGTCATCTGGACATCGGTTCCCTCTTGCTTCGCGGTTCGTGCGCCGCGACGTGATCGATGGCGTTGGTCAGCCGTTCCCGCTCCCGGGCGATCCACTGACCGTCGGGGTAGTTCCGAAGAAGCGCCTCGGCGAACTCCACCGGGTTCTCGCCGACGACCGCGCGGATCGATGTTCCGTTCCCCGCGTTCTGCTCGAAGCGATCGACAAGGTTCTCCAGCATCGACAGCAGGCTGTCGGCCTGCGTCGGACCGAAGAACTCGAGGTACCGCTCCAGCGCAGCGATCGCTTCGAGATCGTTCGGGGGAAGCTGCTCCGTGCGCGCCTTGTAGCGCCGGTAGCGCCGCTTCTGTTCGATCCAGGCCGTGGGCATAGCTCTCTCCTTCGCCGTGAGCTGTTCGGGGCCGGTTACTCCAAGAAGTCCTTGACCCGCCGGATGAGGTCGTCGTGCGGGAACTCGCTGAGGTGGTCGGATGCGAGGCCATGCGCCCGCGCCGATTCGCCGGCGATCGCGAGGCACACCACCTCGACTTCCTGTCGATCACGACGCGGGCGGCGCACCGCCGCGCGCGACGCGCGTGAGGCCAGCTTCGCGGCGTCGGCCGTCTGGTTGCGGGTGTATGCCTCCCACGCCAGAACGGCGAGATCGTGGCTGGAGAGCGAGTCTTCTCGGGTCACACGATGACCTTCGTCGGGAGGGCTGTCGGGAGGCTTGCATGTCGCTGACAGTCGCGGCGCCGCGCATCCGGCCCACGGCAACCGGCAGGTCGAGGCGCTCGAAGGTCTGGCGGGGGTCGCGTCGCTGCGCGGTGAGATGAAGGCATCGGTCGTACCTCGGTGCCGCCGCCGCGCTGCGGGAGGCGACCGGTTGTCGAAGCCGAGCGGACCGACATCGCGATCGGGCCCTTTGCCGTGTCGGCGACCAGGCGGCGACGGAGGCGGCCTACGCGGCTGCTAGCGACGATCCGCAGACGGCGGTCGCGCTCGCGTGGGCCACCAGCCGCACATAGGAACCTACGACGTCAGTCGACTGCAAGCGTTTCTTCAGCGCGCTCGACGACCGTGGCCTCGTTCCCCATCGGATCGAGGACACCTCATGTTGCATCGCATCGCTCGTAGCTCGCTTCACCATCGGCGGCTCGTCGTCGCGCTGTGGGTTCTCGCACTCGTGGCCGCGGTGTTCGTCGGGCCCGTGCTCGCTGGCCGATACGCGAACAGTGGCCGGTTGCCGCACACCGACTCCCAGGCCGCGTACGACTCCCTGGCCCGCGACTTCCCCCGCCAGCACGGTGACGAGGCCCGGATCGTCTTTGCCGACATCCGGCGCGACCGACCCGCGATCGATGCCTACCTCTCAAGGGTCGCACGCATTGAGGGCGTGATCTCGGTGGAGTCACCGGTCGTGTCGCCGGGTGGGCACGTCGCGATCGTCCCGGTCACGACCGCCAACGGCGATTCCGATCATCCCGCCAGGACCGCGGATCGGATCCAGGCCCTTGCTCGACCGTTGCGCGATCGCGGGGTCGACGTGCAGTTCTCGGGCGTCTGGTTCGCCAAGGCGTCGATGCCGGCGAGCGAGGTCATCGGCGTCATCGCCGCGGTCGTGGTCTTGCTCCTCGCGTTCGGATCAGTGATCGCGATGGGTCTTCCGATCGTGAGCGCCCTCATCGGTGTCGCGGTGTCCCTTGCCGGTGTCGGAGTCATGGCCAACGTGCTCACGACACCGAGCTTCGTCCCGCAGGTCGCGGCGATGGTCGGAATCGGGGTCGGCATCGACTATGCGCTCTTCATCGTCACTCGCTACCGCAGCGCGCTGCATCGGACGGGATCACCGGAAGCGGCGGTGCTGGAGGCGATGGCCACGTCCGGCCGTGCGGTGGTGTTCGCGGGGTTCACGGTCATGATCTCGGTGCTCGGGATCCTCCTGATCGGCGTGAGCTTCCTTCAGGGTCTCGCGGTCGGGACGTCGATCGCCGCCGCGGTTGCGGTGTTGGCCGCCGTCACCTTGCTGCCTGCGCTGCTCGGGTTCGTCGGGTTCACCATCGACCGGCTGAACGTCGGCCGGGCGACGAGCAACAAGGAGAGCCGGTGGCACCGCTGGGCGCGGTTCGTGCAGCGCCGGCCCACGGCAGTCGCGCTCGTCGGTCTCACGGTGCTGATCGTGGCTGCAGTGCCGGCGCTCGGGCTGCGACTCGGAAGTGCCGATGCCAGCAACGACCCGGTGTCGAGCACGACCCACCGGGCCTACGACCTCATCGCCAAGGGATTCGGTCCGGGTGCGAACGGACCGATCCTCGTCGTCGCCGACACGACGGCGCCGGGGAGCGCGGCCGCGCTACCTCGTCTCGTCGCCGCGCTGCGTGACGCGCCCGACGTGCTGTCGGTGAGCCAGATGCGGCGCAATCCGAACGGCACCGCGGCGCTGGCGACACTGACACCACGCTTGGCGCCGCAGGACGAGGCGACCAAGGCACTTCTGCTCGACCTCCGCCACCACGTCGTGCCGGACGCCGTTGCCGACAGCGGACTGCAGGTGCACCTCGGAGGGACGATCGCGAGCAGCGTCGACTTCACCGACGTCATGGCGGACCGACTCGCGATCTTCATCGGGGGTGTGCTGGTTCTGAGCTTCTTGCTCCTGATGGTGGTGTTCCGTTCGATCCTCGTGCCGCTCAAGGCCGTATTGATGAACCTGCTGTCGATCGGCGCCGCCTACGGCGTCGTGGTTGCGATCTTCCAGTGGGGTTGGGGCGCCGGCATCCTCGGTGTCGGCAAGGCACCAATCGAACCATGGGTGCCGATGCTGATGTTCGCCATCGTGTTCGGGCTCTCCATGGACTACGAGGTATTCCTGTTGAGCGCGGTGCGCGAGCACTACGACCGCACCCATGTCAACGCCGAATCCGTCGCCGAAGGACTCGCCAGCACTGCCCGCGTCATCACCGCGGCCGCGCTGATCATGGTGTTCGTCTTCGGCAGCTTCGTCCTGTCCGACGTCCATGCCTTGAAGTTGATCGGGTTCGGGCTCGCGGTCGCGGTCGCCCTCGACGCGTCGGTCGTGCGGGTCGTGCTGGTGCCGGCGACAATGGAACTGCTCGGTGATGCCAACTGGTGGTTCCCCCGCTGGCTGGCGCGGGTCGTGCCCCGAGTGCACGTCGAGGCGGAAACGACCGGCGAGACCAAGACCCCTCGCGAGACCGAGCTCGTCGGAGCCGACCGGTGAACCCTCAACCGGGTCGGATCACCATCCGCAGACGGTTCGCGAGGTGTGCCGGAACTGCACACGGTGGAATTCGCGACCACGAACGCATCGGAGGCCCGGCGCTCCGCACCGCCGGCCGAAGCTCGACGGCGGACTTGTCGAGCCGCACTCGACGCAACCATGAAGGAGGACTCCCATGACCAGCCGCATCAAGCGCGTCTCCCGCTTCAGCACGGGGACCGTCGACATCCATCCTCAACACGCGTACCGGGGTCGGTCGCCGATGTACTAGTGGATCCTCACCTCCCGACGCTGGCTCGAAAGCCGCCCATCAACGTCTACGTCATCGAGCACGCCGACGGCGTGGTCGTGTTCGACACGGGACAGGACCGAGCGTCGGTCACGGATCCGTCGTACTTTCCCGACGGCGCGAACGCCGTCATCTATCGCCGTCTCGCGCGCTTCCACGTCAGCCAGGACGAGACGTTGACCGCCGGCCTCGCACGGCTGGGCTACAGCACCGGCGACGTCACCACCGCCGTCGTGAGCCATCTTCAGCAGGATCACATCGTCGGAATCGGCGAGATTCCAGCCGCGGAGCTTCTCGTCTCTGACGGCGAGTGGCGGTCGCTGCATCGGCCGATGCCGGAGACCCGCGGCCTCCTGCGGGCCCACATCAACGTGCCCCACGCGAAGTGGAGGCCCATCACCTACCAACCCCTCGACGACCCAACATCCACGGCGTGCTCTTCCGCGCTGGTCTACTCGTCGCCGCCGCCTGGGTCCGACGCCATACCGCGATCATCCGAGTCGCGTCGCGACCGTGAGTCGTGGTCCCCGAGAAGTCAAACGTCCACCACCACCCGGTGTACCGCCGACGAGCTCAGGTCAGTGAACGTCGTAGCTGGCGGATCCGATCGTTGTTGGGACGCCAGCGGAGTCCCGGTGAGTTTCTCCGCTGCAGGCGATCTCCATCTTGTGAACGAGCTGGCCCGCCGATGGCATCGATCGACGGTTGCCACATCGTCCACCGGTCGATGAGGCGGCGGCCGAGGAGTGTGCGGATCAATTCGAAGTCGAACCCGCCGTGCGCTTCGAGGGCGCCGAGAGGCCTCGATGTCGTTCGCGGCCATGTGCCGCAGGAGCGCGTCTCGTAGTTCCTCTCCGGTCGCGTAGGTCGCGACGAGGCGCCTGGTCTCGACCATGGTCGCTTCACTCCACCAGCGTCGGAAGAAGTGCGACGCGACTTCGGCTTCGACCGATGCGCGCCTCGTGAACCTGTCCTGCGTAGAACGCGGCGCCGATGGCACTCATGAGTCCGAGCGCACCGATCGAGGTTGCGATCGTGGTCACCTGTTCGGCCCAGTTCGGCATGGCTGCTCCAACGCGTCGGCTGAGTTGTTTGCACCACTCCTGGGACGCCACAGCCGCGGCGCCATCACGGGGTTGTCCTGCAGTCCTTGAGAAGTTGAGCGAGCAATTCGGGTTGGTCCTCTTGTGGCCAGTGCGCCGCGTCGGGCACGAGGTGCAGCGATGCGTTCTTGAACAGACCTGCGATCTCGGCGGCGAGGGACGGGGTCAGGTAACGATCGGTTTCGCCGAAGATGATCGAGGCCGGCACCGCGAGGTCTCCGAGCACGCCGTCTTGGATGAGCGTGTCTTCGTCCTCCAAGACATCGAAGAGGCCCGCCGTCCAGGCGCGCACGGCTGGGAGGGCATCAGGCTGGCCGGCGTCGCCGAAGAACTGCGGGAGCACGGACCGTACGGCGATGCCGTCGGGGTTGAGAGCGTCCACTCCCCATTGATCTGCGGTGTGCTGCAGCAGCCAGAGACGCTGGCCGTCGTCGTCGACCATGGCGTTCGCGAGGTCCCTGAAGTCGGGATCGGCAAGCAGTCGGATCATCTCTGGTAGCTGGAGCGATGGCTGGTGTCCGAAGACGGTGTTGAGCAGAACGAGATGGGCTACCCGTTGGGGGTGGCTGACTGCGAAGGCGACGGCATCGGGCCCGGAAGCATCGTGACCAACGAGAACCACGGGCGCGATGTCGAGGTCGTCAAGTACGGCTGCGATCTCGGCCAGGTGTTCGTCCGGAGCGAATCGGGCTGGATCGGGGCGATCGGACTGGCCGTATCCGAGGAAGTCGAAGGCGACAGCGTGTCTCGGCGCGAGCTGCGGAATGAGCTTGTCGTAGATGCGGTGATCGTCCGGAAAGCCGTGCATCAAGACTATTGGGGGATCCTGGCCAGGAACGTCGCGCACGAAGACGCTGCCGTGAGGCGTTTCGACTCGGCGCCCGTGGGTGAACACGTCAACTTCCGTCATCTGATTCCTTCCCTTCATCACACCGCGCCTCGGGTTGGAGCGGGGTTCACGGTTGAGTCGTTTCCTCGACGCATCGTGTCGACACCGGGTGGTAAGGGCACTCGGTGAGCGTCGTCGGGAGGGCTGTCGGGGTGCTTGCAAGACGCTGACAGCCGGGGCGTACGGTGGAGTGTCGTGGAGGTCCGGATCCTGGGGCCACTTGAGGTGCTCGACGACGACGGCGCTGCCGTCGACGTGGGTGGCTCGCGTCCGCGCACATTGCTGCTCGATCTTGCGTTGGCCGACGGGCACGTGGTTCCGGCCGACCGGCTGCTCGAGGATGTGTGGAGCGGCGAGCACACCCCAGCGCGGAATGGCTTGCAGGTGCACGTGTCGCGCTTGCGTCGGGCGCTGGGCGAGGATCGGATCGCGACGCGCGGTGGCGGTTACGCGCTGGACCTCCCGCGAGACGCGCTCGACGCGGCTCGCTTCGACGGGCTCGCGGCGGAAGGTCGAGCAGCGCTTCGTGCGGGCGACGCCGAGGCGGCGGCGACGCTGCTGCGCGAGGCGCTCAGCCTGTGGCACGGTGACGCCCTCGTCGAGTTCGCTGAAAACGACTTCGCGCGACCGGTGATCACCCGGCTCGAAGAGTCGCGGTTGACGACGATCGAAGACCGCGTCGACGCCGACCTGGCGCTCAGCCGCCATGCAGAGCTCATCGGTGAGCTCGAAGCGTTGGTGGAGGAGCATCCCTTGCGCGAGCGTTTCTGGGCGCAACTCATGACCGCGCTGTATGGGGCAGGTCGTCAGGCCGACGCGCTGCGTGCGTACCAACGGGCGCGCACGGTGCTGGCCGAGCAACTTGGCATCGACCCGGGGCCCGCGCTGCGCCGGGTCGAGGAAGCCGTGCTCCGGCAAGACCCGGCACTCGCGTCATCGCCGCGCCCGCGGCCCGAGATCGCGCCCAACTCCACCAATCTGCCCGCAACGACGACCATGCTCATCGGCCGGGCGACCGAGATCGACGCCGCGGTCACACTGGTTCGCGACCATCGGGTGACGACGGTCCTCGGGCCCGGCGGCGTCGGCAAGACCCGCCTCGCGATCGAGGTCGGCCGCCACCTGCTCCCTGAGTTCGAGCACGGCGTGTACCTGGCCGACCTCGCGCCCATCGGCGACGCCGTCGGCGTCTCCAACGCGATCGCCGCCGCGCTGGGAGTCGCGGTGGAGTTCGGAGCAGGTGCATCGAGCGATCTGCGTCAGCGGTTGCGCGACTTCGTCCACGACCGTGACACGCTGCTGCTCCTCGACAACTGCGAGCACGTCGTCGCGCTCGCCGCGGAGATCGCCGAAGACCTTGTTGGCCAGAGCCCCACGCTGCGCGTCCTGACCACGAGCCGAGAACCGTTGATGATCGCTGGCGAGGTGCTCTGGCCGCTTGCGCCACTCCGATCGGAAGATGCCGTCGCGCTCTTTATGGAGCGCGCACAGGCAGCCGCACCTTCGTTCGAGTCGGCACGTGCCTCACTCGAGACGGTCCGTGCGCTGTGTGAGCGGCTCGACTGCCTACCGCTCGCGATCGAACTCGCCGCCGCACGAATGCGCGCCTTCACACCCGCCGATCTCTTGAACCGGCTCGACGATCGCTTTCGCCTGTTGACTGCCGGCGCGCGCACCGCTCTCCCGCGTCAGCAGACACTGCGCGCCGTGATCGACTGGAGCTACGACCTCCTGTTCGACGACGAACGCCGCGTGTTCGAACGCCTGTCCCTCTTTGCCGGGCGCTTCGGAATGGCGGCAGCCGAAGCGGTCTGCGCCGACGAGGCGATCAGCGAGCTCGAAGTCGCGGAGCTGCTGGCCCGCCTCGTCGACAAATCGCTGGTGACCGCGTCCGACGCCGCGGGCACCGTCAGCTTCCGGCTGCTCCAGACACTCTCGCAATACGGCCGCGAACAGCTCGAGCGATCGGGGGACGCGCCGGCGACCCGCTCGCGGCACGCGTCGTACGTCGCGAACGTGGTCGAGGTTCCGGACCAGGCGCACGGGGCGGTCGAGGGACGCTGGTACGCCATGGTGGGTGAACTGCTCGACGACATCCGTCCCGCGATGGAATGGGCCGTCGAGTCGGGCGACGCGGACATCGCGTGTGCCATTGCGGCCGGACTTGGCTGGTTCTGGAACATGGGTGGCCGCATCGACAACACGTGGCGATGGATCACCGCCGCGCTCGCACTCGGAGAGCCGACACTGCCGAGCCGGCGGATCCGCGCGCTCGCATGGAGCGGGCCCGTCGGCTTGGTCCACGACAGCAAGCGTGCGATGGAACACGGCGCCGAGGCCGTCGAACGGGCGCGCGCACTGGGCGACTACCCGACCATTGCCCTGGCGACGATGCTGCACTCATCCGCAATCTTCGACACCTTTCGTCGCACCGCGGCCGCGCAAGAACTCGCCGAAGAAGCACAGCGCGCGTTCATGGCGGTCGGTGACGGCTGGAGTCGCGCCATGGCGACCTGGCTCAGCGGCTCCATCCTGTTCGTCCACCACGACTACTCCGCCGCGCTCCCCAAGCTACGAGAAGCCGCCGCCCAATTCGACGAGATCGGAAACGCGTGGGGCCTCGCCCTCGCAATGCGTCACGTCGCCGACATCGAGGCAACGCTGGGGAACTATGACGAAGCCGAACGTGCGTTACAGCAGGCGATCCAGAGTTGGCACGCCCTAGGAGCCGCTGCTGTCTCGAGCGCGCTGACCTTGCGGCTCGCGAACGTGTACGCACTCGCCCGCCGATCCCAAGAGGCTGATGCCCTGTTCGATGAGGCGATTGCCGACGCAGAACGCCAGCGCTACGTACCCACTCTGGCGTTGGGGTACAACCTCTATGGCATCACCCTGCGCCGCCGCCACCGCCTCGACGAGGCCGAGAGCTACCACGAGGCTGCGCTCGCATTGTGCATCGATCGCGGGGCACCCGCCGGGCTGAGCTTGAGCCTCACGTCGCTCGGTTACCTCTCCGAGTGCCGCGGAGATGTCACGGGCGCGGAGCAGCGTCACCTCGCCAGCCTCGACGCGGCGTGCGACGCCAGCGACGTTCGAGCGCAGGCGATGGCGCTCGCAGGTCTTGCGGGAGTGGCGTCACTGCGCGGTGACGACGAGGGTCTCGGCCGCTACCTCGGCGCCGCCACCGCGCTTCAGGAAGCGACAGGCGGGCCATTTGTCAAGACTGAGCGGACCGACATCGAACGGGCGCTCGAACGCGTCGGCGACCACGCGGCCATGCAAGCAGCGTTCAGTGCCGGTCACGCAGACCCCCAAGCGACGATTGCGCACGCAAGACGCGCGTAGCAATCGCGACGCCTGAACCTGCAGATGGAGGCATTCGAGCGCACTGGCTACGCCGCAGATGGTGCTCCGAACCAGGTGGTCAGCGCGGCAGGGAGGCCGGGATCGATCAGGGCTCCAACCCATGCAACGTGTCCGTCGGGTCGCACGAGGACGGCGGCAGGGGCAGCGATCGCGCCGAGCACCGGCAGCTCCCACAGACCTTCGTGTGTGGTGTTGATCAGCTGAACTCGATCCGCCCAAGGAGCGAGGTCGAACCCGCCGGGTTCGCCGAAGTTGATGAGCACAGGCCGGGTCGCATGCAGCAGGCGGAAGACGCGCGTGGGACCGTCGGCAGTTTGCAGGTCGAGGTCGGGCATGCGCCGTCCGAGCAGCGGGTGTCCTGCTCCTAGGTCGTAGTGGATCTCGAGACCGGTGAGCGTCGCGGCGACGCGGCGGCGTGGCTCGTCCATGTGCAGCAGCTCGGTCATGGTGCCGCGGAGCGCCTGATGACGATCGTCGGGGGTGGCGAGCGCGACGGCTGCCATGGTGTGGTGCACAACGCGCGCGCCGATCGGCTATCGCTCGTCGTGATAGGTATCGAGGAGTTCGTCGGGCGAGGTCCCGTGGATCACCTGAGCGGCGGGAGACGACTTGACCGAGTTCACTAACTCGCGGACCGGTCAGGACGGGATCGCGACCAGCACGTACACCTCGGCGAATGCATGCCCTGTGCCCTGGAACCGCACGAAGCGCAGATCGAGCCACATGCCTGCGCTGCGCACCTTCACCCCCAGCCACCGGAGCCCCAGCCGGTCGAGGATCTCCCTCACCGCGACAGCGACGACGCTCGCGACCCACGTAGGCGCCTCGAGCGACACGATCCGGAACCCGGCATCGCCGAGCAGCGCATCAAGCCCGAGCGGTGTATAACGCCAGTAGTCGGTGCCGTGGAACGGGTGCATGAACGGCACCGCGATCACGAACCGACCGTTGGGGCGCAGCACTCGTCGCGCCTCCGCGACCGCGCGGTCCGGGTGGCGGAAGTGCTCGAGGGTGTTGTCGCTCACGACGACGTCGAACGCTCCGTCGCGGAATGGGAGCCGGTGCGCGTCGCCTCGGATGGAGTTGCGCCCCACGGGGATGAAGTCGATGTTGACGTACTCGTAGCCGAGCTCGCCGAGGAACGCACGGTGCGTCCCTGGCCCACCACCGAGGTCGAGCGCTCGCCCGCTCCCGGGCGGTACGTGCGACTGAAGGGCACCCGGCACGGCGGGGAGCCTACGAGGTTCCATGGCGGACGACGAAGTACTCGCCGAGGCTCGCGCTGATCGTCTCGTCGGTCCACTCGATGGCAGTCATGGGCACCTCGCAGTACCGTCGAACCGTGCCGCGTTTGACCGATCTCGAGGGCAAGGAGTACGTCGCCACGATCGAGGTGATGCAGATGATCCTCGATGAGGCCTGCGGCAATCCGGACGTCTGGTTGACACGTCGCGATGACTACCTGGCGCTCGCCCGGAAGCTCGACGGGCTCAAGCTGCGGCGCCGGAGACGAGCGGAGCGAGCGGAGGTGTGTTGGTCTCGGTCTGCGAACAGTTCGCGGGCCACAGGGTGGAGGAAGAGGTAGCGCGCGATGTCGCGCTGCTTGATGGCCAGCTGTCGAGCCCGGGAACAGGTGCAGCCCACTCGGATTCCACGCGAGCAAGTCACCGGTGCGGCCGACCACGGATGCGGGATTCGGGCGCAAGCTCTCGAGTGGCAGCTTGATACCCGCCGGCACAGTTCGGGTGGGTATTACAGCGGGAGGGTGTGACGCAACGCTTGCTGCGCGGGCGGCGAGCGCGCGCAGGTGCTCGTGTTCGTCGTGTGGCGAGCGGAGGGCGCCGACAACGACGACGAGTTCCTCGTCCGTCAGACGCGTCGAGCCCCTTTTCCAGGTCCGGTGCCCATGCGCCGCGCTACGCCAAGGTGCCGGAGGTACCCAGACCGAGCGACGTGCGCTCGTCTGACAGCGTTCGCTGCCGCTTACTCGAAGCACTCCTCGACGAATGCGTCGAAGGCCTCTGAAGCATTCTCGATCTTGAGTTTGCCGCCGATCTCTTCCATCCGTAGTGCCGGGCAGAAGTAGCCGTGACCGTCGAGGAAGTATTCAGGCGAGCCCCGCACTCGGAGCTTCTTCCCCGCGTTGTAGTCCGTGAGCACCGACTGCTTCGCATCGGGACCGGGATCCGGGAGCCCATGGCTACGCCCGATCTCGGCCAGTACCGAAGGATCGGAGACATCGCGGCCCTCCTCGAAGAGTGCGTCTCGCACTGCGAGGCTCACCTGCTCCCCGGCGACGTCGCCAAGGGCGTAGGCCGCGGCGACAAGCTCGAATGCCGGAAGCGAGGTCCCAGGAAGCACGGCCGGATCGAAACCTCGGAACAGTCCTGGCTCGATCTGGCTACGCAACTCGTCGACGTGTTGCGCGACGAGATCGGGTTCGAGCGGCGCACCGTTCACGAGCTCGAGCGGCCAGGCTCGCACGCGCAAGACTGGTTGGGCACGGCCCTGTGCGGTACGCGTCCTGACGATCCGCCGTAGGCCAACATGGGTGAACGGGCATACCACCTCGGCGAAGACCTCGACGATCGCACGCGTCATGAACTCATCTCTACTACATGGTCCAGACGACATCGTCGCGCTCGTGGTGGTCGCGGGCGCGCGCACACATCCGCATCATGCGCACGCCATCGGCGGCACTGCGCACAAGCTCGTGAATCGGCCACTGCGGCGGGTCGTGCTCGTCCCACACGACGTGCAGGGCGCGTCAGTCGCCGGGGATCGCGGCGATGGCGACGAAGAGCAGAGCAGCGGCGAGCACGGTGCTGGCGACGATGACCAGGAGGTACCGAGGTGGGCGGAGACGCCACGCGGTGATCGCGGTGAGCAGGGCCTGGCAGAGGTAGTACACGGCGAACGCGCGGGACGCGAAGCTGACGATGGAGAAGATGTCGGCGAACCAGGCGACCAGCGCGGCGCCGAGCGCGACTGCGGGATAGCCGACGTTGCCTCCCTGGTGGCGGGGACGGTCGGTGAGCATCTCGCTGCCGCCGGCGGTGTCGGCGGTGGCGGCGGAGAGTTGGCTGGCGATCGCGGCGAGGACGAGCAGCGGCACGAGAATCGGGGACACGATGCGCGCAGCATCGAGGATCGCGGTTTCTCGCGGGCCCGAGCCGAGGTGCCCGAAGAAGGGGACGACCAACGCCGCGAACACGACGTAGATCGTGCCGCTGATGAGTTGCGCGGATCGCATGGTTCGTACCCGCAGGTCGCGGGTGTAGTAGTGGCCGAGGTAGCGCGACGTCTCGAAGCCTTGGACGACGAGCAGCATGCCCGCCAGGCGCCGGGCGACGGTGACGCCGCCGACGTCGATCGGGTGGTGCTGGTAAGCGGTGGTCGTCGCGGATCCGTGGAGGACGTCGTAGGCGAGCATGCCGGCGAGGAGCCCCGCGATCACGATGAGCTTGAAGTCGACGGCGGGAATCTCGACTGCTTCGATGCCGTGCAGGCCTCGGAGCAGGCCGAGTAGTCCGATGGCGGCGAGGATCGCGGTGGTGATGAGCCGGCCGTTGAGCTCGGTGTCTGCACCGAAGGCGTCGAGGACGAACGACGCGAGGAGGCGGAGGTAGAACGCGACGGAGATCGTGTAGGCGAAACCGAGCGCGACTCGGGACACCCGTTCGAGGTCCATGATCGGACGGAACGGCTCGGGGGCGGCGAGTTCGGGTTCGGCGTGGAGAATGTTGAAGCGCAGCGAGGCGCCGATCGCGTACGCGGCCAGCACGATCCCCAACATCGCGACCGGGGCCCATTCGGCGACTGTGCTCGCCAGCAATGGGGCCAGTACCAGGAAGCCGCTGCCGATGATCGATGCCAGCGGTGTCACGGTGGCCCGCCATGCGGTCGACGAGCGCAGCGCCGGTCGCGCGACGCCGACGATGCACACGACGATCCCGGCCATCACGGCTGCCGTCTCCACGGGCCGCGACCCTACGGCGGGCACCCTGGCCGGGAGCGCACCGCAGAGCTGCGGAACTGCACGATGCGAGTCTCGGATGCCCTGCGGTGGTCGGCGGCGCTCCCCTTTCGGACGTTGCCGGCGGCGCGATGATCGACGATGAACAGACAGAGGGGCAACACGGTCGACAAGAATTGAACGAGCAGGCGCACGCGATGGCGAACGAGGTTGTGCACACCGACGAGCCTGGATGGCCCGATGGCGGTTCGGCTCGAGCCGCGCCGCGTGGATCTTGTTGTGGTTCGTCAAAGGCGCGATCGCGCAGTCGACCGGACCCTCCGGTGATTCGAGCTGGAGTAGCGTCACGAGGTGAGGACTGATGGCTGACGCCTGGCTCGAAGAGCTCACGCTCGAGCAATGCTGGGCGCTCCTGCGCGGGACTTCGCTCGGGCGGATCGCCTTCTCCGCGGACGAGATGCTTGCAGTCTTGCCGGTCAACTACCGAGTCGTCGACGCTGGCGGGGTAAGGCCCGGGCGCTGGCTGGCGCTCCGGACTCGCCCAGGGAACGTGATCGAGCGTGCGTCGATGATGGTCGCGTTCGAGATCGATGGATTTGACGCGTCTTACCGCCAGGGCTGGTCGGTCCTGGTACGAGGAACGCTGCACCACGTAGATCCCGACGCCGCGTCCTTCCGCGAACGATTCGACTCGGACCCATGGCTCGCGGCCGAGCGGGATGCATGGCTCGTCATCGAGCCGTTCGCGGTCACCGGCCGTCGCCTTCACCCCGGCGATCCCGAGTGGGCTTTCTCGTTGCGTGCGTATGCCTGACTGAGTGTCGTGCTCTGAGAGCGATTGATCAGCGACACACTTCACCTACTCCGTCGCGAACGACGACCAAGTGATCAGCGATCTCGCGCGCTACAGGCTGCCGAACCGGCGTGAGCGCGGTGATCGCGTGGCAGCAGAACTGGGCTTTCCGGCGAATCTGCACGTCGGGCCGATCGCTTGCCTGCGTCGACATGGACGACAGTCTCGCATCAAGATGCTATGATGCGCCTGTGAGCAAGACGCGCACGACCCTGACCATCGACGAAGACGTGCTGCGAGCGGTCAAGGTGCGCGCCGCCCGACTGGGCAAGGGCGACAGCGAAGTGATCGAGGAAGCACTCCGACGAGACCTCGGCCTCGACCTGCTCGACCGCCTCTGGGCCCGCAGCGACCTCGCCGAAACCCAAGCCGTCGACCTGGCCGTCCAAGCCCAGCACGCCAGCCGGCGCCGCAAGCGCTGAGCAGGTGCGGGCCGTCCTCGACCCCAACGTTTTGATCTCCGCGCTCCTCTCCCGAGAGGGGTCGCCTGCGCGCGTCCTACGGGCATGGCTCGACGGCGCCTTCGAGCTCATCGTGTCGAGTCAGCTACTCAGCGAACTCGAACGTGCCCTTGCGTACCCGAAGCTTCGTGCGCGCGTGGAGCCCACAGAGGCCAACGAGCTCGTCGAGCTCCTCCGCCGCGGCACGCAAGTGCACGACGATCCCGAGGATCCGCCGAGTATCCGGTCGCCCGACCGCGGCGACGACTACTTGATCGCGCTCGCGGAGACTGCGCAGGCGGTGATCGTCTCCGGCGACGGCCATCTCCTCGGGCTCGCTGAGCAACTGCCGGTCTTCTCGCCAAAAGAGATCCTCTCGGAGCTGTCGCGGCGGCCGTGAGACCGCCCCTGCCGTTGCTGTCGACGGCGCGTGCGGACGGCGCGCCCGGCGTGCACCACACGTGCACCACAACGGAGGGCCAAACGCGGTCGACCACGGCGACCCACGCGCACCGTGACCGTCACGTCACGCCTCCTGTCCGAGATGGGCGACCATCGGCGGGAGATCGAAGATGGTGCGGATGCCGGCTTCCGCTTCCACGACGTACGGGACCGCGTTCACGGCTGGGTGCGCGGTGTATCCGGCGAGATGCTCGGAGTAGCCCTCGTCCGTCCCCCCATAGGTGACGCGGACCTGCATGGGGGCGTCACCCTTGGTCGTGAACAACCAGCCCTCGCCGCTGATGTTCCAGTCGGGGTCGAGCTCCGTCGTGCAGAACCAATGCGCCCGGAACGTGAGGAGCGGCTTGCCGTTGCGGAGGCCCGCGACGGTGATTCGTTGCGCGGCCATCGTGCCCTTGTCGATGACCGAGCCGTCCGAGAGGGTGGAGGGCTCCCTGGCGCGCGCGATGTCGCCCCGCACCTCGAAGCCCTCGAGCGGCATGCCAATCGCGTCGGCGAAGGCGCTCAGCGACTGCTGGTAGCCCACGACGGTGGCTTCGAGTAGTCGTGGATTCATCTCGGTGTTGTCGACGGGCGTGCCGAACCGCATCACCTTGGTGATCATCTCGGGTCCGACGGAGGCCGGGATGTCTGCGTATTCGTCGATGGTGAGCTCGTCGAGCCGTCGCATGGGGTAGACGAGGGTCATCGGCATCATGGTGGTGCTGAAACCGGGGCTGCTACCGGTCGCGTGGATCGAGGCACCGCCGCGCTGGCACGCGTCCTCGACGCGGGATCGGACGGTCGGATCCATCGCGGCGGCGTAGAAGAACTCGTTGCGCGTGGTGACGACGTTGACGCCGGAGCTCAGCAGCCGGGTCAGGTCGTCGAGGTCGTAGCCCTCTTGCATGTACAGCACGCAGTCGGGTGCGAGAGCCACGACATCCTCGACGGTGTGGGTGGCGAGGACGCCGATCGGACCGATGCCGGCCAGCACGCCCGCGTCCTTGCCGACCTTGTCGTCCGAGTAGACGTAGAGCCCGATCAGCTCGAGCGCCGGATGGTCGACGACCGCGCGGATCGCCTTCTTCCCCATCCTGCCGGCCGCCCACTGGACGACTCGGTACGTCGTGTCGGAACGGTCGCGCCCCGTCGGGTGCGCGTTCGTCATCGAGACTCCTCCGGTGGACGGTCTTCGGAGCGGCGTGCCCGCGACCTACGGAATGACAGTATCTGACATTCGTGGCGAAGTCCAATGCCGAGCAAGCATTCCTGAGTTTGGCTGTCGTGCGGGAAGGTTGCCGCCCCTAGGATGAAACTGAGTCCCGCCCTCTATGTCACATCATGACATTGGGCTGACAGTTGGGAGACGGGCGTCTGATGGCGGTGGAAGCACATCCAGCGGCGGGCACACGCAAGAGCGAGATGACGCGTCGCCGCCTGCTCGACGCGGCGAACCGCTTGTTCCGGGCACACGGGTATGCCGCGACGACCGCGGCCGCGATCGCCGAGGATGCCGGAGTCACCGAGCGGACCTTCTTCCGCTACTTCCCGTCGAAAGCGGACGTGCTGGTCGCCAACTGGCAGGCGCGGCGTGACGCGCTCAATCGCATGTTCACCACGTCGGACGCGCGTGAGGTGATCGAGACCGTGCGCGCGGCGATGCGCGAATTCACCGAACACGTTCGCATCGGAATCGAGTCCGGCTTCGAGAGCATCCCGTTCGTCTTCGCCGATCGAGACGCCGCGTCCGCGGTGCTGCAAGTGTTGCTCTCGGTCGAGCACGACCTCGCGGTAGAGATCGCCCGACGCACTGGCCGCTCATCCGAGGACTTCGACGTGCGCACGGCGGCCTATGCAACCGTCGGCGTGTTCCGAGCCGCGCTCCGCGCCGCCGTCGCCTCTGATGACACCACCTCCATCACCGCACTCGTCGAGCAGGGGATGGACCAGCTCCGGCCGCTCTACGCGAACCTCGAACCGATGTCAGCGTCGCCTGAGTGACGTCACGGACTGCGCACGGTCCCCTTCATTGCGTCGGTGGTCGTGGTGTGCCCACAACCGCGAGGTCGGTTCCGGTCGTCGTGGGCCCGCTCAGTCTTTCGACGACGCCGGTGCTCGGTCCGCGGGATCGATGCGTCCGGTCTCGTCTTGCGGAGTGACGGGCGCGGCACCAACCGGTGCGGCCGCGTGAGGCATGCTGAGGCAGTGACTGACAGAACACCGAACCTGCTGTTGTTCATGCCGGATCAGCTCCGCGCAGATTGTGTCGGAGCCTTCGGCAACGGGGTGGTGCGCACACCGACGATCGACGCGCTCGGCGGCGCGGGGCGTGCGGTTCGAGAGCGCGTACTCACAGCACAGCGTGTGCACACAGAGCCGCATCTCGATGTTCACGGGTCTGTATCCGCACGTTGCCGGGCACCGCACGCTCGAGCATCTCTTGGCACCGCACGAGCCCAACGTCTTCGGTCGGCTGCGAGGTTCCGGATATCACGTCGCGCTCGCCGGTGCTCGCGGCGACATGCTCGGCCCCGGTGTCACGCGCGCGTCGAGCGACCGCTTCGGCTTCACCGCGCCGCCGAAGCTCGAGGATCTCGCCCGCTGGCACCAGTCGCCGTTCGCGCCCGGCTCCAAGTGGTACGACGCGTTCTACGGCGGTCCGATCGACGGCGATCTGTTCGAGTTCGACGCCGCGACCGTGCAGACGACGATCGACTGGCTGACCGAGGGGCTCCCGGAACCGTGGTGCTTGTTCGTGGCGTTGATGTTCCCGCATCCGCCGTTCGCGGTGGAACGTTCCTGGTACGACCTGTACGACGGCGTGGAGATGCCGGCGCCGGTGCCAGCGACGTTCGCCGGCAAGCCGGGCTTCTACCGCGAGATCCATCGGCGGTACGGGCTCGACCGCATGACGGTGGACGACTGGGCCGAGATCACCCGCACCTACTACGCGATGGTGAGCCGCGTCGACGACCAGCTCCGCCAGGTGCTCGAGGCGCTCGATCGCACCGGCCAAGCAGACCGCACGGTGACGTTCTTCTTCACCGATCACGGCGAGTACCTGGGCGACCACGGACTCGTCGAGAAATGGCCGTCGGGCCTCGACGAGGTGTTGCTGAGGAATCCGCTGATCGTGCACGACCCCACAGGTGCGAGCGGCGTCGCGAGCGCGTTCGTCGAGCTGGTCGACCTGACCGCGACGTTCGAGGACATTGGCGGACTCGAGCCCGGTACGCACTTCGGCCGGTCCTTCCGCCACCTGCTCAGCGACCCATCCGCCGCGCACCGGGACGCCGCGTTCAGCGAAGGCGGATTCCTGCTGCGCGAGGAGCCGTGGCTCGAGACCGGTGACGACGGCCAGTATCGACACAAGCAGGCGATCCAACACGAGCGCACCGAACTCGTCGGCCGCGCCATCGCGGTGCGTACCGTCGACTGGTGCTATGTCGAGCGCCTCTACGAGGGCCCCGAGCTGTACGACCGGCGGGCCGACCGACGCGAGACGGTCAACCTTGCCGGACGGCCGGAACACGCGGCCGTCGAACGCGAGCTCGGGGAGCGGATCTTCCGTTGGCTGTTCGAGACCTCCGACATCGTCCCCGCCCGGCGCGATCCCCGCTTCGACGACGACCTCCAGCAGGCGCTCTTTGGTGCTTGACGCTGCGGGTTGCGCCTGTCCTTGCCGTTCGGTGATGCGGAGGCTTGCTCGATCGGTGTCGTGCCTGTGCGCGGTCAGCCGCAAGGCGCGTCCGGCGGACCGTGGCGAGCAGCGTGCCGTCGGGCAGGTGGATCCAGCCGTCTTCGACGGCGAAGCCGTCGTGTGAGCGAATGCTGTGCATGCGGGCCCGAGGTGTTCGCCGTCGGCGAGCGTCCAAACGCCGGCCGCGCTGTGGATCGGGATGGGATGTCGGTGATGCGCACCTCCCACAGCTGCTGCGTCCGGCCTTGCTGATCGCTCGAGCACGAGCCCAGCGGCCTGGATGAACGCGCTCGCCGGTCGGCTCGGATCCGCTGGGGAGCTCATAGGCGGAGAACAGAGGGTTGCGTTCTATGATGCAACGCACTATGGTTGCGGGCATGCAGCGGACGAGCTTCGCGGACATGCATTGCTCGGTGGCCCAGTGCCTCGAGGTTGTGGGCGATTGGTGGAGCCTCTTGATCGTGCGCGACGCGTTCTTGGGGGTGCGACGGTTCGATGACTTCCAGGCGCGACTCGGGATCTCGCGCAACATCCTCAACCAGCGTCTCACCAAGTTGGTCGACGACGGCGTCCTGGCGCGCGTGCCGTACCAGGACAACCCGCCGCGCTCGAATTATCGGCTCACCGACAAAGGCCGCGACCTCTGGCACGTGCTCACCGCGATGCGCCAGTGGGGTGATCGATGGGCCGCTCCGGAGGGACCGCCGCTGAAGATGCGCCATGCAGCCTGCGGGCGCGTCGTGAAGGCCGTGGCGGTGTGCTCGCACTGCGGCGAACCGCTCAGCCCCCGTTCGGTGACGGTGGAACCCGGACCAGGTGCGGATGAAGCCGACTACGAGCGAACCGCGCTGGAGGGCTTTTCCCGCTGAGGGTGTGCTGAACGGCCACCGCACGCGCGCGTCCCGAAGTGAGTTCGATCATGCTACTAAGACGGGAGGGTCACCCATGAAGATCGAAGGTGCAGCTGCGTTGGTCACGGGCGCCAATCGCGGTCTCGGTGCTGCGATCGCGCAAGCGCTGTTCGACGCCGGTGCGATCGTCTACGGCGGCGCTCGGGACCCGGCGACCGTCACGAACGACCGCCTTGTCCCCGTTCGACTCGACGTGACGAACGACGACGACGTCGCGCATGCCGCGCGCACGCTCGCTGACGTGTCCATCGTCGTCAACAACGCAGGCATCCTCCGCCAGTCCGCGTCGTTGGCTGACGGCGGCATCGAGGCTGCTCGGGCCGAGATGGAAACGAACTACTTCGGGGCGATGCGTGTCGCGCGTGCCTTCGCACCGATTCTTCGGGACAACGGTGGCGGTGCCCTGGTCAACGTGCTCTCGGTGCTGTCGTTCATCTCGATGCCGCAAGGGGCGACGTACAGCGCGTCGAAGTCGGCCGCGTGGTCGCTCACGAACGCGCTCCGTATCGAGCTCCGACGGCAGGGAACCCTCGTCGTTGCGGTGCACGCCGGCTTCATCGACACTGACATGGCGGCCGGTGTGAGTGGGGAGAAGGTGAGCCCGGAGTCCGTGGCGCAACAGATCGTGACCGCGCTCGCGAGCGACGCCGAGGAGGTCCTCGCCGACGCGACCAGCGAGATGGTGAAAGCGGCATTGCCGAACGATCTCAGCGCGCTGTATCCGACGCTCCAGGCCCAATGGGACACCGAGATGGCGGAACAATCATGAACAACCACGCGGACCCTCCGACCGACCTCACGTCGTACAAGAACGCCCCGACCCGCGTCGTCACCGCCGGTGGCGTGGACTTCGCCTACCGCGAGCTCCGCCCAAGGACGGGTACGCCGGTGATCTTTCTCACGCACCTCGCGGCGAACCTCGACAACTGGGATCCCCGTGTCGTCGACGGCATCGCCGCGAAGCACCACGTGATCACTTTCGACAACCGAGGCGTCGGCGCCTCCACCGGCAGAGTGCCCGAACACGGTCGAGGCAATGGCACACGACGCGTTCGCCTTCATCAAGGCGCTCGGCTTCGACACGGTCGACATCTTCTCCTTCTCGCTCGGCGGCATGGTCGCACAAGCCCTCGTCGCCAAGCATCCTGAGCTCGTCCGCAAGCTCATCCTCACCGGCACCGGCCCCGCCGGCGGGAAAGGCATCGACAAGGTCGCCGGAACGACCTACTACGACATGCTGCGCGCCGCGCTCACCCGGCGGGATCCGAAGGAATTTCTGTTCTTCAACCGCGACGCCACCGGCAAGCGTGCCGCGAAAGAGTTCGTCGAACGCCTCAAGGAGCGCACGGCGGATCGCGACAAGCCGATCGGAGTGAAGGCGTTCCAGACCCAGCTGAAGGCGATCAAGCGATGGGGGCGCTCGGCGCCCGCCGACCTGTCGAAGATCACCCAGCCGACCCTGATCGCGAACGGCGACAACGACCGGATGGTCCCCTCCGTGCTCTCCGACGATCTTCATCGCCGGATCAAAGACTCCAAGGTGATCATCTACCCCGACGCCGGACACGGTGGCATCTTCCAGTACCACCGGGAGTTCGTCCCCGTCGCGCTCGAGTTCCTCGACCGGTAGCAGACCGCAACGAGCACAGGACGGAGCGCGCCATGACCCACGAGAGCACGATCACCCTCGAACGTCCGACACCGAAGATCGCGAGGGTCACCTTCGCGAACCCGCCCGCCAACCTGATCGTCAGTGAGACCGTCACGCGCCTGGACGAGATTCTCCGCGAGTTCGACGACGATCCCGACCTCCAAGTGGTCGTCTTCACGAGCGGCGTGCCGGACTTCTACTTCAACCACTTCGACCTCGCGGCGGCGGGCGACTTCCCTGTGCCCCAGGACGAGGACGCGGTTCCGATCTGGACCGACATCGTGCTGCGACTGTCCAGGGCCCCCTACATCACGATCGCGTCGATCCGCGGTCGGACCCGCGGTGGCGGCAACGAGCTCGCCCTCGCGTTCGACCTCCGCTACGCGAGCCGGGAGCGGGCAATGTTCGGCCAGCCCGAGGTCGGCGGCGGCTTGTTGCCGGGCGGCGGGGGAACCGAACGACTGCCCCGATTCATCGGACGAGATCGCGCGCTCGAGGTGATCCTCAGCAGCGACGACTACGACGCCTCCATCGCCGAACGGTGGGGCTGGATCACCAGGGCACTGCCCGATGCCGAACTCGACGACTTCGTCGACGCGATCGCCGCTCGTCTGGCCTCGTTCGACCGAACGTCCCTCTCGTCGGCCAAGACCATGGTGAACCGAGCGTCGCTGCCACCGGACGCCGACCTCGTGACCGCGTACCGCGAGTTCGCCCACTCGATGACGCTGCCCGGCTATCTCTCCCGCGCCGCGGGCGCCGAAGCGCTCGTCCCCCAGCTGGGTCTCGACTTCGAACTGCGGATGGGCGAGTACATCGGTATCGCCAACCAGCTGCCCTGACCTCCCGACGCAACGCCCATCCTCACGGCAGGCGCCGCCTACTCCTTCTCGCTCTGCCTGGACGCCACGCGCGATCCGCGTCAGAACAGTGGGCGCAACGCCAGGACGAACCCGCTCGGCGTGGGACCCGAGCTGACTGATGGGCGACGCAGGTGTCAGGTCATCGTGGAGATCCAGCCGAGGGGTTGTGGCTGGTCGTCGGGGCGGTCGAGGGGTGAGGTGTCAACCGAGCGCGCCGACGTCGAGGATTCCCTTGCGTGAGCTGAAGCGCCAGCGTCCGTCTTCGCGGGCGAGCTCGTCGATGTGTCGCCCGACGACGATCTGTGGGGTGCCATCGTCGGCGACCGAGACCGCGGCCCAGACGCAATCGCCGGAAGCGCGGTCGTCGTCGAGGTCGATGCGCGGCGCGCCGAGGACGTGCACGGCGCCCTGGCCTCGATGTGCGGGCCGCACACCGGACTCGGCGACTCGGCGGATCTCGTCCCGCCCGTCCGCTCGGAGGACCGGCGTGAGCCGCAGCTTCGCGTCCTGTGTGAACAATTCGGCGTAGGCATCGACGTCACCCGCGTCGAGATGCTGGCCGTAGTCGAGGTAGAGGCGACGGATCTCGTCCATGTCCTCGAGATGCCGGACCCGCGCAGCCAGTTCGTGCAGACTCATCTCGTCAAGCATGTGGATCTCCTTCGCGTCGTGCTGCTTCAGGCTTCACGTCAGGTGGGATGGTCGATGGCGGCCAACGCGCGCGCTACCTCGAGCACTGCCTGCTCGTCGACCAGCGAGGTCGCTCGGCGACCGACCACGGGGCGCGGTGCGCGTCCATCACGCCTCAATGATGTCTCCCGCTGCGCACCTCCCGGACCCGCGCACGACAACGGAGGACCGAGCACGGTCAACCACGGTCGCTCGCGGTCGGCTCAAACCCCATCATCCACCGGCCTCGGTTCGAAGGCTGTTCACGCTGGTCAGGACATGTCTTCGATGTCCGATCACTCCGGTACCTTGGCGTGGTTCCTCGAACCGACGGTCACAGGCAGCGTCGCGCGGGCGCCTTGGGGAGCGGCATGGCCAAGCTGATCTACGTGGCGAACGTGTCCCTTGACGGCTACATCGAGGACTCGTACGGCAGCCTCGATTGGACCGAGCCCACCGACGAGGTCTTCACCTTCATCACCGACCTTGTGCGCCCCATCGGCACCTACCTCTATGGACGGCGCTTGTACGAGACGATGGCCGTCTGGGAGACCCAACCTGCCCTGGCTGCCGAGTCAGAGCTGATGGCTGACTTCGCGAACGTCTGGCAGACGGCCGACAAGGTCGTCTACTCCACGACGCTGGGTGCCGCCGCGACCGCCAGCACGAGGGTCGAGCGTCGCTTCGATCCCGACGCGGTCCGCGACATGAAGGCGTCCGCCGCCCGCGACCTGACTGTCGGCGGGTCGACGCTCGCCGCGCACGCGTTCAACGCCGGGCTGGTCGACGAGTGCCAGCTCTTCATTCACCCGGTGCTCGTCGGTGACGGGAAGCCCGCATTCCCCCGCGACGCCCGCGTCCAGTTGGAGCTGCTGGAGGAACACCGGTTCGGCAACGGGGTCATGAACCTCAATTACCGCACCCGGGACTGACCCGGAAGTCGGAAGAGCGCCGGTCGCCCGGGCTTCGCTCGAGCAATGCGTGTCACAACAACGTGAGCCGGGTCGTCTAGGAGATGATGCCGCGCCGTGCCGTTCCCGGTACCGCGGCAGTCACGGGAAGCGTGTGCACATCACCGTGGCACGCGCACCGTGACACGGGACTGCAACGCGAGCGAGGTGATTGCCCATGAACATTGCACTCTGGATCTGTCAGTCCGTCTTGGCCGGATTGTTCGCGGCCTCGGGATACGCGAAGTCCACGATGTCCACTGAGCAGATGGCCACGACTGGACAGACGGGCGCGGCGGCGATCCCACTCCCGATCGCGCGCTTCACCGCCGCGATGGAGCTCTTGGCCGCGGTCGGTCTCGTGCTGCCCCAGGCGACCGGAATCCTGCCGGAGCTGACGGTCGCCGCCGCGCTCGGGCTCTGCGTGGTGATGATCGGTGCCGCCACGATCCACACCCGTCTCCACGAGCCCCAGAACGTCGCCGTCAACGCCGCGCTCTTCGCGCTGTGCGTGTTCGTGGCCGCCGGGCGGCTGGCCGGATGAGTCCCACGAAGTCGCGGTCGAAGGCGACGTAGACGGCTACGGCAAGCGGCCCTGAGTTGTGGCCGCTCCGAACCAGGTCGCCAACGCGTGGAGCAGGTCGGGGTCGGTGAGGTCGCCGGCCCAGGCGACGTGTCCGTCGGGTCGGATCAACACGGCAGCGGGCGCCGCGACTTCACCGAGCACCGGCAACTCCCACGCGCCGTCGTGCCCGGCGTCCACGTACCGCACACGATCGGCCCACGGAGCGATGTCGAGTCCGCCGGGTGCTCCGAGGTCGAGGAGCACAGGGCGCGCGTCGTGCAGCAAGGTGAAGACGCGTGTCGGACCGTCGGTGGTGCGCAGGTCGAGGTCGGGCATGCGTCGCCCGAGCAACGGGTGTCCCTCTCCGAGGTCATAGCGGATGTCGAGACCGCACAGGTTCGCGGCGATGCTCGTGCGCGGCTCGTCCATGCGCAGCAGTTCGGCCATGGTGTCGCGGACGGCCTGGTGACGATCGTCGGGGTTGCTGAGCGCGACCGCGGCCATGGTGTTGCGCAACACGCGGGCGCCGACCGGATGCCGTTCGGCGTGGTAGGTGTCCAGGAGGCCCTCCGGTGATGTCTTCTTGACGACCTGCGCGAGCTTCCATCCGAGGTTCACGGCATCCTGCACCCCGGTGTTGAGGCCCTGGCCGCCCTGTGGAGGATGCACGTGCGCGGCATCGCCCGCCAGCAGCACCCGGCCGTGACGGTAGGCGGCCGCCTGCCGCGTCGTGTCGGTGAATCGCGAGATCCAGTTCGGGCTGTGCGCTGCGAAGTCCGTCCCGTACGCATCGACGAGTGCCTCGCGGAGGTCCTGCAAGGTGGGCTCGCGGGTGTGTGCGACCTGCTGTTCCTTCAGCACGACCCCGTACGGCCCGCCGCCCTCCACGCGGTTGACGGGACCGATGCCACCACCCTCGCGGCGCACGCCCAGCTCCGGCTCCTCCATCTCGACCTGAGCGATCATCCAGCTCGTCGTCGGGTCCAGCCCCGGGAAGCCGATGCCCGCCGCCCTGCGGATGAGGCTGCGGCCGCCGTCGCATCCGACGAGGTACTCCGCTCGTAGCCACGAGTTGTCCGACAGCTCGACGTCGACGCCGCTCTCGTCGTGACCGAGCCCCACCACCTCGCAGCCGCGAAGGATGGGAACCCCGAGCTCGGCGACCCAGCCCGCGAGGATGGGCTCGAACTCGCTCTGCCACAGCGCGAGCCCGTAGTTGTGGCGCGTGGGGAAGTCGCTGATGTCCAACGGGACTCCGGCGAACGACTGGATCTGCATCACCTGCCCCGCGGCGAGGAAGCGATCAGCGATGCCACGCTGATCGAGCACCTCGATGGTGCGGGAGTGAAGCCCGCCGGCGCGCGACCCGTCGACTTCTTGATCGACACGTCGTTCGACGATGACGACGTCGATCCCTGCCAACGCGAGCTCGCCCGCCAACATCAGACCGGTCGGGCCACCTCCCCCGATCACCACCGCGTGCTCGTCCAATGCTGCTCCCAGTCGTTCGCTGTCGAGGCATGGTGAGCACGTCTTGATCGCTTGCCGCAAGCCCCCTCCCTCGCGGTACCTTGTTCGTAGGCCCGGCGATTCAGGGTTGACCGCATGGCGACGGTGACGTCGACCCGTCCAGTGCAGCGGACGGCCGGCGCGGCGGTGGACTCGAGTCGCTGGTTGATCCTCGGCGTGCTGTGCCTCGGCCTGTTGGTCGTCGGCATCGACGGCACGATCGTGAACGTCGCGCTGCCGTCGCTGGTTCGCGACCTCGGCGCGTCGACGAGCCAGTTGCAGTGGATCGTCGACGCCTACACGATCATCTTCGCCAGCTTCCTGCTGATCGCCGGCAACACCGGCGACCGGTTGGGCCGCAAGGGTTGCTTCATCTTCGGTCTGCTCATCTTCGGGGCGGGCTCCTTCGCCTGCTCGCAGGTCGACTCTGCCGGCGCGCTGATCGTGATGCGCGGCGTCCAGGGCTTCGGAGCGGCGTTCATCATGCCGGCGACGTTGTCGATCCTGGCCAACGTGTTCACCGATCCCGATGAACGCGCCCGGGCGATCGCGCTCTGGGCGGGCGTCTCCGGTCTCGGGGTCGCGATCGGACCCCTCGCGGGCGGCTTCCTCCTCGAGCACTTCTGGTGGGGTTCGATCTTCCTGGTCAACGTGCCGATCGTGATCCTCACGATCGCGGGCGCGCTCTGGGTCGTGCCGCGCTCACGTGATGAGGACGGGCCGCCACTCGATCTGCTCGGCACGGTGCTCTCGACGAGCGGTCTCGTCGCGCTGCTCTACGGCATCATCGAGGGCCCGAGCCGAGGATGGAGCGATCCGCTGATCGTCGGCGCGTTCGTCGCCGCGTTCGTGCTGCTCACCGCGTTCGTGCTGTGGGAGCGACACACGGACCATCCGATCCTCGACGTCCGATTCTTCGAGAACCCGCGCTTCACCGCAGCATCGGTGGCCGTGACCCTGGTGTTCTTCGCCATGTTCGGCTCGCTGTTCTTCGTGAGTCAGTACATGCAGTTCGTGCTCGGCTACACCGCACTGGAGTCCGGGGTCCGGCTGCTCCCGGTCGCGGCCGCGCTGATGATCGCCGCGCCGTTGAGCGCGCGACTCGTTGCGCACGTCGGTACGAAGATCGTGGTCGGCGCGGGCCTGGTCCTCGTCGCGGGTGCGCTACTGCTCTTCTCCACCGTCACGGTCTCGAGTGGCTATGGGCTCATCGCCGCGGTCTTGGTGATCATCGGAGTCGGCATGGGGTTCGCGATGGCTCCCGCGACGGAGTCGATCATGGGGTCGCTGCCGCCGGAGAAGGCCGGGGTGGGCTCGGCGATGAACGACACGACCCGTGAGATCGGCGGCGCGCTCGGCGTCGCGATCATGGGCAGTCTCACCGCTGCGGCCTACACGTCCTCGATCACGAGCAACGGCCAGTTCGCCGCGCTGAAGAAGGCGTCACCGGCCGCGGCGCGGGCCGTCTCCGACTCGGTCGGGAACGCCGCCATCGTCGCGGCCAAGTTGCCGGCCGCAGCGGGTCAGGCGGTGATCAACGCGGCCAACTCGGCCTTCGTCGACGCGCTCGGCGGCGCGGTCGTCATCGCGGCGGTGGTGGCGTTCCTCGGTGCGATCGTCGCGCTCGTGTTCCTGCCCGCACGAGCGCGACCCGACGAAGCGCTCGGGCGTCTCGCCGAGGGCGCCGCACTCCGCCTCGATCCCGCCCAGCGACGGAGTCTCGCCGCCGCAACGCTGGGACTCTTCGCCGACGCCGGCATGTCCAGCCTCACGTACAACGGCATCGCCACCCGTTCCGGGATCAGCACCGCGACGCTCGAGCACTACTGGACGTCGCGCGTCGACGCGGTGACCGATGCGATGGTCGAGGTCTTCACGGCCCATCCGGTGCCCGACACCGGTGACCTCGACCGCGACCTGGCGCGCTATCTCCGTGACGTGGCCGACGTCCTCTCGATGCCACGCGCGCAACAGGTGCTCGGTGCTCTGGTCGCCGAAGCCGGCACCAACCCGGAGCTCGCGCATGCGCTCCGGGAGCGGGTCCTCGCACCCCGACGGCGCGAGCTCACGGAACGCCTCGAGCGCGAGCCCGGGCGACTCCAGGTACCGACCGACGACGCGCTCGATCAACTCTTCGGCCCGCTGTACTACCGCGCCGTCATCGTCGGCGAACCGATCACGGACGGCTTCGTCCGCACGCTGCTGTCAGCCGTGCTCCAGCCAGCCTGATCAGTCGGCGGGGCCGCGGTTGGCGACGAGATACCGGCGCGAGATCGCGGCGCGCGCCATCCGGTGCCGAAGTGGCGGCGAACACCTGCGTCGACGCGTTTCAGCCGGCGCGCGGCGAACGTTCCGACGGTGGAGTTCCCGATGGGAGGGAGACCCGATGGAGGAATTCGAGCGACGTGTGTTCCTCACCCGGGGATCGATGGCCGTCGCGGCGGCGGGTGTGATGACGGCGGTACCGGGCTTCGCGGCAGGTCTGGTCGCAGCCGAGGAGGAAGCTCCCGAGGCCGTATCGGTCGTCGAGGGTGAAGCCGCAGTGATGACCGAGCCACTCGTCGCGCACGTGCGCGACCTCGCGACCGGCGAGATCGGCCTGTTCTCGGGGACCCAGGAGGTCGTGTTCCACGATCCCGGGCTCGCGGCACGCCTGTTCCACGCCAGTCGCTGACGTCTCCCACCGCGAGCTCTCGCGCGCCGAATCCGAACGCACCAATCGATCTGCATGAGGTGAACCATGTCTTCTCACCGTGAAGCGCCCGAGATCTCGAAGGATCCGGTCGCCGACAGCACCGATCTGTACGCCTTCACGAGCTATGGACATCCCGAGAACGTGACGATCATCGCCAACTACGTGCCGTTGCAACATCCGGCCGGCGGGCCGAACTTCTTCGAGTTCGGTGACGACGTGCTCTACGAGATCAAGATCGACAACAACGGCGACGGCAAGCCCGACGTCACCTATCAGTTCACGTTCAAGACCGAGGTGACGAACCCGAACACGTTCCTGTACAACACCGGGCCCATCCTCTCGCTCACCGACAAGAACTGGAACCGGCGGCAGACCTACTCGGTGGTGCGCATCGACGAGAAGAGCGGCAAGAAGACGACGCTCGGCACCGACCTTCCGTCGCCACCGTGCAACATCGGGCCCCTGTCGACGCCCGACTACGAGTCGCTGGTGACGGCCGCGATCCATCCGCTCGACGGTGGCGGCACCGTGTTCGCCGGACAGCGGGCGGAAGGCTTCTACGTCGACCTCGGTGCGATCTTCGACCTCGCCATCCTGCGGCCGTTCGAGCAGCTCCACACGACGTTCGGTCTCCAGAACACCGGGCTCGGTGCGATGGCGGCGGCGGTGAACTCCGCCGCGGGCGTCAACGTGCACTCCATCGCGCTCGAGGTACCGAAGGCTTCGCTGACGAAGGACGGCCAGAACCCGACCGACGCGACCGCGGCAGCATCGGTGATCGGCGTGTGGACCACCGCGAGTCGTCAGAAGGCGCGCGTGCTCAAGGCCGGTGGCACCGATGTGTCGTCGGGGCCGTACGTGCAGATCTCGCGGCTGGGCAACCCACTGGTCAACGAAGTGGTCGTGCCCATGTCGAAGAAGGACTACTGGAACTCGCAGGATCCGGCGAGCGACAAGCAATTCACCCCGGCGGTGCTCGATCCCGAGCTCGCGCAGCTGCTGCCGGCGCTCTACCCCGACGTGTTCCCGAACCTCGAGGCGTACAACAAGGGCACGCCGAAGCGCGACGATCTCGTCGCCATCTTCCACACCGGCATCCCGACCGGGGTGGTGCCCGGATTCCAGAACAGCATGGGCACGGTGCAGGCCGACATGTTGCGACTGAACCTCGCGATTCCGCCGACCCTCCAGGGGGCCAACAACCTCGGTCTCATCGGAAGCGACCCTGCCGGCTTCCCGAACGGGCGTCGGGTCTTCGACGACGTCGTCACCATCGAGCTGCGCGCGGTGGCGGGCGCGACGTTGCCGTTGGTCGACAAGAGCTTCACGCCGGACGACGCCGCGAGTCTGATCACCGACGGACTGACCGCGGACGTCACCGACACGACCGCGATGGGGACCGAGAACTACCTGTTCGGGTTCCCGTACCTTGGCACTCCACACAGCGGTTTCGCGGCAGGGACGTGAGCTCATGACCCATCACGACGACAGCGAAGCTGCGCTCGGGCCGAGCGGGCCGGCGACTGTGATGACCGACATCGGTGGCGACCGCGGCGCGGCCGTGCTGTACGTCCCCGAGGAGCTCGTTGGGCGCGAGATCGAGATCCGTCCGGTCGGCGCGCCCTGGGACGGCACGCACACCGGGGTACGTAAACGGCACGTCGGCACGTCGGCGATCTGGGCTGCGTTCTTCGCATCGCTGGCCGCCGGCCGCTACGAAGTCAGGGTGAGAGGCGACCGGGCGCGCAGCCTCGAGCTGCGGGTCGAGGGAGGCCACGTCGCCGAAGCGACGTGGTGACGGCGTGGTCGCGGTGACGAGCGCGTCCACGGGGTTGCAGATCGGGCTGATGGCCACGGCACTGGGGCTGGGCTTCCGCCACGGCATCGACTGGGACCACATCGCCGCCATCACCGATCTCACCGGCTCCCAAGAGAGCGGCAGGCGGTCGATGGTTCTCGCCACCTTCTACGCGCTGGGTCACGCTGCCGTCGTGTTCGTGCTCGGAGTCCTCGCGATCGCGCTGTCCGCCGAGGTACCCGACTGGATCGACGACGCCATGGGCCGCGTCGTCGGCGTGACGCTGGTGGCGCTGGCCGTCTACGTCGTGGTGTCGCTCGCGCGCGACGGTCACGACTTCCGGATGCGCAGCCGGTGGATGCTCGTCTTCGGGTTCGTCCGGCGGGTTGCCACGCGACGGCGTGCCACTCCGGTGCCTGCGCCAGTGGTCATCTCCCACAGCCACGACCATCGCCACGACGAGCTGCACGACCACGACCACGACCACGACCACGACCGCGACCACCCGCACCGCCGCGGCCAGGTGCATTCGCACCCGCAGGACGGCGCCGTCCCCGCCGACGCCGCGGTCGCGACGGCGACGGCGCACCGCCATGTCCACCACCACGTCGGGACGCTGCCGGCCGATCCTTTCTTCACGTACGGTCGCCCCACCGCAGTCGCGGTCGGCGCCCTCCATGGCATCGGCGCCGAGACCCCGACCCAGATCCTGCTGTTCCTCGCGGCCGCGCGCGCCGGCGGGACGGCCATCGGCATCGCGCTGCTGCTCTGCTTCGTCGTAGGCCTGCTCGCGTCCAACACGGTCGTCGCGCTCACCGCGACGTTCGGCTTCCTGCGCGTGTCGCGAAACTTCGCGCTCTACGCCATCGTGTCGGTCCTGACTGCCGGCTTCAGCTTCGGGGTCGGTGTCCTCCTCCTCACCGGACACGCGCCGCTCCTCCCGGCACTCACCGGCTGAGTCGTCGCCGAGCCGAGGATGACCGTGCGCGTTACACGGCGGTCGTGTCGGCACTGGGCTCCGGAGCGGCGTTGCGCCCGACGAGCTCGAGGACGACGAGGTACACCACGAGGATCACTGCGATCACGAGCACGGTCACGGCGGTCGGGTGGTTCCAGACGATCAGCACGACGAAGGCGATCGCGACGCCGATGCCGCGCAGCAACGCCTTGGAGTGAGCGACGAAGGTCGCGACGGGTCCCGCCGTCCCGGCCTCAGCGCCGTCGCCCGAGGTCCCGAGCGCGCGATGCCACCAGCCGCGCACGGTGGTGGCCGCGCGCGAGGGACCGACCACCCAGGCCGCGAACGCGATGACCAGCGCGACGGCGAGCGCGGTGAAGCCGGAGGTGCGGAGGAAGCTCGTGAGCTGGTCCCACACCGAACCGGCGGCGCCCGGCGTCGACTGCTTCGTCGTCACCGCATCGAGGTAGAGGTTCCGTCCGGCCTTCAGCAGTACGAGTTGGACCGCCACCGCGAAGGCGACGCCGAGAGCGCCCCGCTGGATGGTGCGACGCCGATTCCCGGACAGTCCGATCGCGGCGGCGAAGCACGCGAGCGCCACGACCGGGAGGACCCAGGCCAGCGTCTGGAGGAGATCGACCAAGCCCTGGACCTGCTCGAGGTCCTTCGACTGGATGATCACCAGCTGTTGCTTGTTGGCCGGCACCTCGACGTCGTCGAAGATCGTGATGCCTTGTGCGTCGAGCCGTTGCTTGACGTTGTCGACGATCTGGCCGACGTTCACCGCCACTGCGCCGTTCTCGGTCGACACCCGGCTCCCGCCGCCGGTGAGCACGTTCACCAGCGCTTCGTGGGCGCGGCGGTTGGCTCGCTCCCAGAAGGTCTCGAATCGGTCGGTCTCTGCGAGGCGCAGCGTGGCGCGTTCGACCGCGTTGCGCACACCGTCGGCGAGCGGCGCCGCGAGGAAGTCGGCGCGCGCGGGAAGCGCATGGGAGATCTTCTGCTCCGCGTCGGCATTGCTGAAGAGCGCGTCCGTCACGCGGTGCGCGATCGCCTGCTGCACGGCGGGGTCCGACGCGAGCGGACCGACGGTGGAGACGTAGTTGTCGGTGTCGAGCAGCGTGTTGCGCACCCACACCGCGCTCAACGACACGGGTACGAGTACGCACCCAACGATCAACAGGATCGTGCCGACGATCCGACGCCAACGCGGTACGGCGCTCACGCGACGACCCCTCGAGCACGGAAGTCGGGGGCGGACGCCCCGAGGGCGCTCGTGGCGACGTTCACGATCTCGTTCTGCCTGACCCGCTTCATCGGCCCCCCTCATCCTGCCGGCTGCGCGGCCGTACGTTCGACCGGGCCGATCCGGGGTCAGCGTCTCACATCTTGGTGGATGCGGCCTCATGCGGGATGGATGATCGTGCGAATCCGTCGTCTGTGCGCTGATCACGCGCACCCGCGCCTGTACAGGCCCTTCAGCCGTTCTTCGACAAGTCCTGGCGGGTGGGAGGGTTCGCGCGACTCGCTCGGCGTCAGGGGTCGCGGCGCAGGGCGCGCAGCTTGAGCGCGCAGAGCTCGTGGACGAGCTCGTCGCGGTCGCCCCACGGGAAGTGCGGTGCCGAGATCAGCAGGGACGTGATGCCGTGCACGCCCGTCCACAGGAAGATCGCGGCGTGCTGCGGATCGACGTCGTCGCGCAGCGCGCCGGCTTCGATCGCGCGTTCGACGTCACCAACGAGATCCTCGAAGGCGCCGGCGCCGGTCTTCACGGTCTCTGCGTGCTTCTCGACGAGGCCGGCGCGAGCCATGAACATGATGCGGTACGCCTCGGTGTGATCGAGACCGAAGCGCACGTACGCCTCGGCCCGTCGTTCGAGCGCCTCGACCGGATCGCTCGTGGTCTGGGCCGCGGTGTCGAGCGCGGTCCGGAAGATGGCGAATTGGTGGTCGCACACCGCGAAGAGCAGGGTCTCCTTGTCGGGGAAGTGGAGATAGATCGACGGCGGCGTCACCCCCACCGCGTCGGCGATGGCGCGGATCGAGACGGCGTCCTCGTTCCCCGTCTCCACGAGGAGCCGTTCCGCGGCCGACAGGATCTCGTCGCGGAGCAGCTCCCCCTCGCCGCGGCGCGCCCGACTGCGTGCGGCGCCTGCGGTGCTCGGGTGGAGGAACGGGGCGCTCACCCGACCTCCACCGGTTCCTTCGCATCGTCCGGCACACCCCGCGGTGCCGACAGGGGAACCTCGGTCTCGGAGAACCCGAAGCGCTCGTACACCCGCCGCAGGGGCCGCGGTGCCCACCAGTTCGCTTCGCCGGCGAGGCGCATGAACGCGGGCACGAGCGTGGCGCGGATCACGAACGCATCCATGAGCACCGCCAGCGCGAGGCCGACGCCGAAGAGCTTGATGAACGCGACACCAGACGTCGCGAACGCCAGGAACACGACACTGATGAGCACTGCGCTCGCGGTCACGATGCGTCCGGTGCGCTCCAGCCCGATCGCTACGGAACTGCGGTTGTCGTGACTGATGTCGTGCTCCTCCTTGATACGAGAGAGCAGGAACACCTCGTAGTCCATGGACAGCCCGAAGGCGACACAGAACATGAGCACGGGCATCGTAGCTGCGAGTGATCCGGTCGCCGTGAAGTCGAGGAACCCGGAGAGGTGGCCTTCCTGGAAGATCCACACCATGGCACCGAACGTCGCGGTGAGGCTCAACACATTGAGGACCAGTGCCTTGAGCGGCACGACAACGCTGCCGAACATCAGGAACAGCAGCACGAACGTCGCCACCGCGATCCACAGTGCGGCCCACGGCATGCGTGCGAAGAGGGAGCTCTTGCTGTCGACGAGCTGTGCCGAGGGACCGGCGACGAGGACGTGCCCGATCGGGGCGTGGAGGTCGCGCACGTCGTGGGCCAGGTGCTCGCCCGCGTCCGACAACGGCTCGACCGAGGGCACCACGTTGAGCCAGGTGCCACGCGTCGATTGGAAGCGCTTGCTCACGGTGGCGTTGACCGGAAGGGATTGCCCGTTCGCGTAGCTGCCGGTGACGGCATCGACACGCGCCACGCCGTGCAGTCGCGAGAGGGCGACGGCGTACGCAACGATCTCCTGCTCGTGGGATTCGGGGTCGTGCAGATCCGGTGCGACCACCTGGAGCGCACCGGTCTCGTTCGACGGGAAGTGGGCGCGGATCTGGTCTTGCACCTGCCGGCTCGAGAGCTCACTGGTGAGCACGCGGTCGTCGGGCAGGCCGATCTGGAGTCGGAGGAAGGGGAGTCCGAGTGCGACCAGCAGCACGATCACGATGGTGGCGATCGGTACGGGTCGACGCATGACGAGCATCGCAATCCGGTGCCACATCCCCTCGCCCACGGGCTTCGGCTCGCGGTGCCGGAAGATGCGCAACGAGTTGACCCGCGGACCGAGCACCGCGAGCAGTGCGGGAAGCGCGACCACGGCGCCGAGCGCGGCGAGCAGCGACACGGCGATGCCCGCGTACGCGAACGACCGCAGGAACGTGAGCGGGAACAGCCACAGCGCGGTGAGCGCGACCGCGACCGTCACTGCGCTGCCGACGACGGTGCGACCGGCAGTGGTGACGGTGCGCACGACCGCGTCCTCGGTGCTGAGTCCGTTGCGCAGTTCCTCGCGGAAGCGCGACACGATGAACAGGCTGTAGTCGATGGCGAGACCGAGGCCCATCGCGGTCACCAAGTTCACCGAGTAGATCGACACGTCGGTGATGCTCGACACGACGTACAGCGCGAGGAACGAGCCCGCGATCGCAACGATGCCCACGAGGAGCGGCAACCCGGCGGCGACGAGGCTGCCGAACACGAGGACGAGGAGGATGAGGGTGATCGGGAAGGCGAGCCCTTCGGCCCGCTCGAGGTCGGCCTTGATGGTGTCGCCGACTTGCCGGAACACCTCGGCGCGGCCACCCACTTGCACCCGGACCTCGCTGGTGTCCCGCGTGTAGCGCGGTGACAGCTCCTTGATCACGTCGTTGACGTGGTCGTCGCTTCCGCGGATCGCGCCGAGCACGAGCGCTTGGCGGCCGTCGTCGCTCCTGAGCGGCGGCGCGTTGCCAAGACTCCAGTACGACGCGATCTGGCCGACGCCCTGCTCGGCCGCGAGCTCGCGGGTCAGCGCGCGCCCTGCCGCTGCGATCGCCCGGGCGTCGACGGTGCCGTGCTTCGCGGTGACGAGCAGCACGACGTTCGGCTCCTGTGCCGCGAACTCGTGCTGCAGGATCGACGCCGCCCGCTCGGATTCGGAGTTGGGGTCGTAGAACCCACCGGAGGTGAGCCGGTCGGTCACCCCGCCGGCGATGGCGAAGGACGCCACGACGAAGAGGACGGCGGCCACGAGGATCCCCCGGCGGCGGTGAACGGTGAACTGGCCGAGGCGAACGAGCATGATCCAGGCCTCCCGCGTTGGTGAACAGCGTTAACCTAACATCACTAAGTTACTGACGTCAACCGAATGCTTCGTGACTGACGCAGGGGGTTGACCGCGCCGCACCAGCGCCTCGCCGCGATCGGCGGTGGGTCGGATCCCGGCCGCGACCCGCTCGCGGACGAGCGTGTGCCCGCGGCGCGCGATCGTGGCATCCGATGACGCAGTCGGCGCGCCCACTCGACGAACGGTTCTGGCAGTTGGCCGAGCCGCTCCTGGAGCGCGCGGGCGTCACCCGCTCGACCATGATGGGCTACCCGTGCCTACGCCTCGGCGGAGACTTCTTCGCCGGTTGCGACCGGCGGACCGGTCACCTCGTCGTCAAGCTCACCAGAGCACGCGCGAAGGAGCTCGTCACCGCCGGACGGGCCGATCCGTTCGCGCCCAACGGCCGTGTCTTCCGTGAATGGGTGAGCGTTCCTGCTCGCGCCTCCCGGACCTGGCCGACGCTCCTCGACGAGGCGCTTCGTGCATCCGCCGAGCGACGATCCACGTCGCGAGCACCACGCGCTCGCAGCACAGGTGACCGTGCGCTCGAGCGCGTGCGGCGCATCGCGCTCGCACTTCCCGACGTGAACGAGCGGCTGAGCCACGGTGAGCCCTGCTTCTTCGTTCGTGATCGGCGTCCCATCGGCTACTTCCACGACGACCACAACGGCGACGGTCGGATCACCCTCTGGTGTCCGACCCCACCCGGCGTGCAGGACGAACTCGTCACGGCCGAGCCGCGGCGATTCTTCCGACTGGTGCCGTCCGCGAGCGGAACGTTCGCCGATTGGCTCGGCATGTACCTCGACACCACCGGTGCGGACAAGGTCGACTGGAACGAGGTCGCCGCGATTGTCGAAGACGCCTATCGCAACGTCGCACCCGCGAGCCTCGTCAAGGAGCTCGAGACCACGAGGAAGCGATCGAGCCGGTCTCGTCGAACGTGATCGCGCATCCGCGCTGCCCGTGCCAGACTCCGCGTGCACACAGCAGGAACGGAGCAGCACCGCAAGTGGACGTCGACGTCGAGACGGAGGTGGTCATCAACCGGCCGGTGGACGCAGTTGCGGCCTACGCCGCCGACCCGTCGAACGCGCCCGAGTGGTACGCGCGGATCGATTCCGTCGTGTGGAAGTCGCCGCCGCCGGTAACGCACGGCACGCGAGTCGCCTTCGTGGCGCGCTTTCTCGGCCGGCGCCTCGTGTACACGTACGAGTTCGTCGACTTCGTGGCCGGGGAGCACCTGGTAATGCGAACCGCCGAGGGCCCATTTCCGATGGAGACCGCGTACACCTGGTCGGCGGCCGGTGCGACGTCGACGCGCATGACACTTCGCAACCGTGGCCAACCGTCCGGGTTCTCGAGGATCATCGCACCGTTCATGGTCCCGGCGATGCGCCGCGCCAACCGGAAGGACCTCGCGCGCATCAAGGAGATCCTCGAATCGACCTGAATCGGGACGTCACTCAATACTCGTTGGTGTCCCACGTGGTCGCGCGGCTGGCGACGCATCCTCCGGGGTCGGAGCGGAACAGCGCGTCGTTTGTAGTGGCACCGGGCGGGGATCCACTCGAAGGTCCCCGAACCCAACGACTGGATCGCCGGTCCCAACCGCTGCCAGTCGCTCAACACGCCATGCGTGACGTTGGCCCGGTCGGTACGAACTGCGCCCGATGCCGTCAACAACTTGTCGACGAACTCGGAGAACGTCCGCTCTGACAGCTCCACGACCGTCGCCGCCTCCGCGCCGCCTTCTACCACGCACACGCCGTCGTCGGTCGCGACCCACGTGAAGGCGACGCCGTCGTCGGTACAGAACGCGAGGGGCGCCACGCCTCGAAGATCCGCGGCGACGAGATGTCCGTGCCGCGCCGAGAGCGCCGGCAGCTCGGTCTGGTGGAAGGCAACGAAGCCGCGCGGCTCGAACGAGTCTCCGACCCACGCCGCAATGCCGAGCTCCGACGTGCTGGCATGGCTCGAATCACTGCGGCCGATCAGCGTCTCCCGATTGCTCGACGGGCACCTCTCGAGGCCGACAACCCACTCGCCCACCCGTCGAATCCCACTGAGCGGCAGTCACGGCTCGAGGGGATGCGCCGGGTGCGAACCCGTTTCGGTGCGGACTGAGTCTGGACGCACCGGTCCTCGTGCGCGACAGTTGCGTCGCGCCGCAGTCCGAGCGACTCGGTCGAAATGGGGGGGCGCAATGGACGTCTCTTTGACGGTCAATGACCTCCTCCGGAGCGACGAGGTCGAGCCGAGGCTCTTGCTCGTCCAGTATCTCCGCGAGGTCTGTGGGCTCACCGGCACGAAGGTTGGCTGTGACACGTCGTCGTGTGGCGCATGCACGGTGCTCCTCGATGGTGAGTCGGTGAAATCGTGCACGATGTTTGCTGTCCAGGCTGAAGGCGGGCGCGTGACGACGATCGAAGGCCTCCACACCACGGGCCCGCTCCACCCGGTGCAGCGGGCCTTCCACGAGAACCACGCGCTGCAGTGCGGGTTCTGCACCGCGGGAATGGTGATGGCCGTCGTCTCTCTCCTCGACGAGCAGCCCGACGCCACCGAGCGCGACGTGCGATTGGGGCTCGAGGGCAACCTGTGCCGTTGTACGGGCTACCAGAACATCGTGAAGGCGGTGCTTGCAGCGGAAGGCGCACTGCGGTGAGCGTGGTCGGAACCCGCGTCCTGCGCCGCGAGGACGCGGTCCTGCTCACGGGCGAAGCACGCTTCGTCGACGACCTGCGCGTTGCCGGCGCGCTGCACATGAAAGTCGTCCGCAGCCCGTTTGCGCACGCGCGCATCCGTTCGATCGACACCGCTGCCTCTCTCGCCATGGCGGACGTCGTCGCCGTGTTCACTGCTGCTGACCTCAGCGGCGACTGGCAGACGCCCTTGCCGTGTGCGTGGCCGGTGACTCCTGACATCAAGAACCCGGAGCACTGGCCACTGGCCACCGACGAGGCTCGATTCGCCGGTGAAGGCGTCGCCGTCGTCGTCGCCGAGACTCCGGAAGCGGCGCGCGACGCGATGGAAGCGGTCGTCGTCGACTACGAGGAACTGCCCGCGGTGCTCGACCTCGGTGCAGCGGCGGCGGACCGCGCGCTCGTGCACACCGGCCTCGGCACCAACACCAGCTACGTGTGGAGCCTCGAGCCTGATCCCGACGCGGTCGAGCGCGCGTTCGCAGATGCGACTCACACGGTACGCCAGCGTTACGTCCAACAGCGGTTGATCCCCATGGCGATGGAACCACGCGGCGTGTGCATCGTTCCGGAGCCCTACGGCGGTGACGTCACCGTCTACTCGTCGACGCAGATCCCCCACATCCTGAAGATCCAGCTCGCGATCATCCTGGGCGTCGCGGAGCACCGCGTCCGAGTCGTCGCGCCCTCCGTCGGCGGTGGCTTCGGCTCGAAGCTCAACGTGTATGCCGAAGAAGTGCTGGCCCTCGAAATCGCCCTACGACTTCGACGCCCGGTGCGCTGGACGGAGGAGCGAACCGAGTCCACCCAGGCCACGATCCACGGCCGGGGCATGGTACAGGAGATCGAGCTCGCGGCCGACGCCGACGGACGTATGACGGCGGTGCGGGCGCGCTTGCTCGCCGACATGGGCGCGTATCTCCAACTCGTCACGCCTGGGATCCCGCTCCTTGGTGCGTTCGTCTATCACGGCACGTATGACATCCCGGCGTATTCGTTCTCGTGCACCGGCGTCTTCACGAACAAGACGCCGACGGACGCGTACCGCGGGGCGGGCAGGCCCGAGGCGACGTACGCGATCGAACGAGCCATCGACGAGCTGGCGCGGGTGATCGGGATCGACCCGGTAGAGATCCGCCGTCGCAACTTCATCGGCGCGGACAGGTTCCCCTACACGACATCAGCCGGGTTGCTCTACGACAGCGGGGATTACGCGGCATCGCTCGACCGTGCACTGGAACTACTCGACTACGAGGGGATCCGCGCCGAACAGGCGGCGAGGCGCGCCCGCGGCGACACGAAGCACCTCGGCGTGGGGATCTCGACCTACGTCGAGATGTGTGGGCTGGCGCCGAGCCGGCTGCTCGGTCAGCTGGCGTTCGGCGCGGGCGGTTGGGAGCACGCGACCGTGCGCATTCTGCCCACGGGAAAGGTGGAAGTGGTGACTGGGACGAGCCCTCACGGCCAGGGCCACGAGACGTCGTGGTCGATGATCGCGGCCGACCAGCTGGGCATCCCCCCGGAGGACATCGAGGTGTTGCACTCCGACACTGCCATCTCTCATCTCGGCCTTGACACCTACGGGTCAAGATCGCTGTCGGTCGGCGGGATGGCCGTGTACTACGCCTGTGAGAAGGTTGTCGAAAAGGCGCGCGCGATCGCGGCCCACGAGATGGAAGTCGCTCCCGAGGATCTCGCGTTCTCCGAGGGAACGTTCCGCGTGGTCGGCACCCCGTCCAGCGCGTTCAGCTTGCAGGAGGCCGCATTCGCAGCATTTACCGCGCACAACCTCCCCGACGGCTTGGAGCCGAACCTCACCTCTGACGCGTCGTACGATCCCACCAACTTCACGTTTCCTTTCGGCGCGCACATCGCCGTCGTCGAAGTCGACGAAGAAACCGGCTTGGTCGAGATCGAGCGCTTCATCGCAGTCGATGATTGCGGCGTCCAGATCAACCCGCTGATCGTGGAAGGACAGATCCACGGCGGCGTGCTGCAAGGCATCGCCCAGGCGTTGTGGGAGGAAGCGTGCTACGACGAGCGCGGCAACCTCCGCACCGCGTCGCTCACCGACTACCTCGTGCCGTCGGCGGCGGAAGCGCCAACGCTCGAAATGGACTCGACCGTCACACCGAGCCCCACCACGGCGATGGGGGTGAAGGGAATCGGCGAAGCGGGCACGATCGGCTCGACGCCGGCAGTCATGAATGCCGTCATCGACGCGCTCCATCCTCTGGGTGTGTCCGACATCGACATGCCCGCGTCGCCAGAGCATGTGTGGGCGGCGCTCCGAGAGGCGCGCGCATGATCCCGGCGCGCTTTGAGTATGTGGTCGCCGGTTCGACCGACGAGGCCGTGGCCACGCTTGCCGAGCACGGTGACGATGCCAAGCTCCTCGCGGGCGGCATGTCGCTGATCCCGCTGATGAAGCTGCGACTCGCGACGCCGAACGTGCTCGTCGACGTCAACCGAATCGCCGACCTGTCCTACATCCGCGACGCGGACGACCACGTCGCGATCGGTGCGCTCGCGCGTCACTGCGAGGTCGCGCACAACGACCTGGTGGCGCAGCACTGCGCGGTTCTTGCGTCCGTCGCCTCCGGTGTCGGCGATCCGCAGGTACGACACCGTGGCACCCTGGGTGGCTCGATCGCGCACGGCGACCCCGCATCGGACCTGCCTGCTGTCCTGCTCGCCCTCGACGCGTCCGTCGTCGCGCGCGGGCCGTCGGGTGAGCGCACGATTCCCACGAGTGAGCTGTTCGTTGACTTCTTGCAGACCGCGCTCCATCCAGACGAGTTGCTCACCGAGGTCCGAGTGCCGAAGACGGGTGCTGGCGGGTTCGCGTACGAGAAGTTCAATCGGCGCGCCCAGGACTGGGCGACGGTCGGCGCAGTCGCTCTACGGAGCAACGGCTCTGCCCGCGTGGCGCTCGTGAACATGGGAACACGACCGTTGCGAGCTGCGGGTGTCGAGGCGGCCCTCGCGGCCGGCGCATCGATCGCCGAGGCTGCCGAGCACGCGGCGGAGGACACCGAGCCGCCCGATGACCTCAACGGGACGCCTGAGTACCGAGCGCACCTTGCGCGCGTCCTCGTGCGTCGGGCACTCGAGTCCGCGACTCAGTGACACCCTCCCCGGGACACGGTGGTGGCTTGTCCGCCTCGGCCGTCCGGTCCAGGCCCGCACGGCCTCACCGTTGCTCAGAGCCGCGGCAGTCGAACCACCGAGACGATCCCGTAGAGCGCAAGCATCAGGGCCAGGACGTTCACGCCGGCGCGGAGCATCTTGTCCTTCATGCGTTGCGCGATCGCCACGAGGAACAGCACCATGGCGAACAGCACGGTGTCGCGCACGTACTTCTCACCCGTCTCGCGGGCTTTGGTCCCTTCGTCGAATGCCGCGCTGGCGGAGGCGTTGAGCTTGGTGGCCTTCTCGATGTCGGGGTTCTTGTACTGCGGCATGGCCGCCGGCCCGGGCGGCGCCGCGGGGTTGGCGAACGGGTCGGCCAGGAGCCAGGCGTCGAAGGCGATCTTGAAGTCAGGGGTGAATCGATTGCTGAGGAGCGTCTCGAGGTCGGTGTTCCCCGCCGAGTGGGCCTGGAGCCACGCGGTGAAGATCCCGGCGTCGGCCGCAAGCCGTTGGTCACCGGAGGTCGTGGCCGCTTCTGCTTCGAAGCGGTCGCGACTGGAGTGCCCGTAGAGCACGGATTGGTGCCCGTCGAACTTGGCGGCTTGGAAGCCGCTCCACGCGGTGACGATGGCCACGACGGCGAGCAGCGCGACCTCGAGGATCTCGAGGACCCGGTGCCAGCCTTGTTGGGGGTGCCCACCGCCCTCGTCCTCGTGCTCGGTCAGGGAGTGGGCGATCTCGACGTTGGCGCCTTCGGGCATTCCGCCTCCTGCGTGGAGCAGGCATCATGACAGGGCGCAGGGTGAGCCGCGTCGAGAACGGCAAGCATCATCCAGATCGGGTGAGGACACGACCACGCCGCTGCACCAGGATCGAGAGCACCTGACCAAGACGCAGCCGTCGCTGCTGCATCTACCAGTCCTGGGCGGCGAGTAGGCGCGTGGCGAGCGGTTCGAGCGCGGCCATGAGGTCGTCGAGCTCGCCGGGCTCGAGGCTCTCGTAGGGCTTCGCCGCGAGATCGTCGGTGAGCGCCTCGACGCGCTGTTTGACAGCGCGACCTGGTTCGCTGAGCCAACCGTCGTCGCCGATCAGGCCGCGGTCGCGCATCCCGTCGATCACGGCGGCGAGCTGCGCGGCGGGGAGGTGGTGGATGCGTCCGAACTTCTCCGCGGGCATGTCCATGTCGAGGGCGAGGAGGACGTGAGCCTCGAGCCCGCCAACGCCCTCGCTCATCAGGGCCGCGATGTGCCCGTCGCCACGGTGCTCGCGCAGCAGGGAGGCCGCATGGAAGAGACGAGCGACCACGTCATCGGGGATCGGGATCGCGCGCAGTGCGGCGTACATCGGCCGGCCCTCGAACGGTGCGCTGGTCGCAGCCTCGAGCAACAGGTCAGCCGCGCGTGCGAACGCCTGGGACTCGACGTGATCGCCCAGGATCCGCCGCAACGCCTTCACGCAGCCCATCTCGCGAGCGGCGATCGCCGCTTCTGGTGTGGTGGTGCGCCACACCTTCGGAATGTGGCGGGCCACTTCACCGGGCGCGAAGTTGTAGAAGAGCGCGTCCACCACCTCTGCCGGGACCAGGCCCAAGGGCGCCGCCCGTCCCGCGAAGTAGGTGTCCCAGTAGTCGGTGAAGCCCAGGGCGAACATCGCCTCGTTGGGCTCGTCGGCCGAATAGGGGATGACACCGATCGGCTCGACCAGCTCGAACATCCGTCGTGCCATCGAGTTCATGGTCGACTCCTCCTTCTGCACCCCGGCGCTCCGAGGAGACGCTCACGATCAGTTGGACGCCCGCGCACGACGAAACTCATCGCGCAACGACGGTTCGCCCGTGGATCTCGTGGGTCGGGCTGACGAACGTGATCGACGTGCAGAGCCGGCCCGGACGGATCTCGCTCGTGCTCGGTGACGTCGACCGCGTCCGAGGTCGTGGTCAGCGACATTCTCCGCTTCTCGAACGCCCGCCCCTGAGCGTTCGGCGTTTCGTGGCACCTCGGGCTTTCGTTCTGGCGCGGTGAACGCGAGCCGCTCGAACGCATCGCGGTCAATCTCGCGCGTACATTGCGGGCTGCGGTGCGGTGCGGAGCGGAGATGGAGGTTCGGACCGTATGGACGAACCGGCTGAGCTGCAGAACAACCGACACTGGAGGATGGCCGTGTGGGCGCTTCGTGTCGGGTACCTCGCGCTGGCCGTCACCATCGTGGGCATCATCGTCATGTCGTCGGGCTCCACGCCATGGGTTCTGGCTGTCGGGGTGATCATCTGGCTCATCGCCGCCGCCGTCACGCTGACCGGGGTCTTCAGGGCGCGCAGCGAGCTTCCCGAGCCGCGACCCGGGTTCTGGCCGATGCGGTGGATGATCCTCCACGACACCGTTCATGCCCGGAGCTCCGCCTAGCTGCTTCACGGTGGCGGCCGCCGAAGAACCTGCTCCGTGCCGGTCGCCGCGGCTGTGAGTAGCACCTGCTCGGTTCGCGCAGGAGAGCGGAAGTCGGGCAATGTGGATCCATGAATCGTGCTGAGGCATCAACGAGCGATGCGGGCCCGCCGTCGTCGCGACGAAAGAAGCGGTGGTCCGATCTCACCGCCGGTCAGCGGACTGCAATCGTGCTCGGCGCGATCGCCGAGCTGATCATGACGACCATGGCGCTGCGCGACTTGGTGCGTCGTCCTGCAGTGCAAGTGCGCGGTCGGAAGCCGTTGTGGGTGCTCACGTTCTTCGTTCAGCCAGTCGGGCCGGTCATGTATTTCCTCGTCGGCCGACGACACTCGCGCCAATGACGCGCCAGACCTGATGCAACGCGCTCCGAGTGTGACGTCAGGCCCGCGCCCGAACTTGCGGGCAGATCGACAGCGGCGCCGAGCCGGCGTCGGGGACAGGTAGAGAAACGTGATTCGTGCGGGAACCTGACCTCTCCTCGTCACGTCTCATCCCATTTGACACGCCGGCTTGTCCTGCTCGTCACGGTCCTTGCTCTCTCAGTGCTCTCGGTCGGCGCAGTGGCGACGGGGGCGACGGATCCCACTCGGCTGGCCGACCTCTACACAGGGTCGAACCTCCTCATCGGGGCCAAGAAGCGTGTCGCCGGCCTGACGTTGCGCGCAACGGACGCGGAGTGGTCGACGGGCACTGGTCCCGAAGTCGCCGGTCCGACGATCGCCATCGTGATGGCCATGACGGGCCGCACCGTTGCGTTCGACGATCTCGAGGGTGACGGCGTCGACACGTTGCGCGAACGCACCTGACGAACTCGCCGGCGCGTACTGTCGTCGGCATGACGCCGCAGGAGCTGGCCGACCTCGCGCACCTGCGCCGGGCACGGGACCTCATGGACCGCGAGTACGCGCGGCCGCTCGACGTGCCGGCGATCGCGCGCGCTGCACTGATGTCACCCGCACACTTTTCGCGCAAGTTCCGGGCTGCGTACGGCGAGACGCCCTACTCGTACCTCATGACCCGACGCATCGAACGCGCGAAGGCACTGCTGCGCCAAGGGATGTTGGTCACCGACACCTGCGTCACGGTCGGTTGCACGTCGCTCGGTTCCTTCAGCTCGCGCTTCACCGAGATCGTCGGCGAGACGCCGTCGCAATACCGAGCGCGCGACCACAGCGATCTGCAGGTCGTTCCCTCGTGCGTGAGCATGGTCGTGACGCGACCTCGACGAACCGGGCCGTCCGCCGACACCGAGCAGGATCGAAGAAGCACTCGGTGGGTGGGTGCTCGTAGGGTCGTCGCATGACCGTCACCGTTTCCGCCATGTTCATCCCCGTCCACGACCCCGACGCCGCACTCGCCTTCTATCGCGACGCGCTCGGCCTCGAAGTCCGCAACGACGTCGCGTCCGGCGAGTTTCGCTGGGTCACCGTCGGGGCTCCGGGGCAAGACCTCGACGTCGTGCTGTTCCCGCCACGAGGCGGGCTCTCGCAGACCGAGGGAGACGCCCTGCTGACACTCGTGACGCAGGGGTCGCTCCAAGCCGCGATCTTCCGCACCGATGACCTCGACGCCACCTTCGAGCAGGTCCAGGCGTCGGGCGCCGAGGTGCTCCAGGAACCGGTGTCCCAGCCCTGGGGCGCCCGCGACTGCGCTTTCCGCGACCCCTCCGGCAACGTGGTCCGGATCGCGCAGTCCTGAGGTCGTCGGCCATGGACTCGAGCCTCGAGGGGAAGACGCGACGTGCCATCGACATCCACGAAGGGGACAAGGTCGACGCCACCGCCTTCAAGGCGCTGATCCGGGCGGCGGTCGCGCTCAACACCTCCGGCGGAACGGCAAGCCCGAGGCGAGCGACGTAGGCATGCCGACGAGGAAGATCACGAAGGCGGCCGTGCCCCACGTCGCCGACGCCCACGACGTGATCCGGGTCGTGGGGGCGCGGGTCAACAACCTCAAAGGCGTCGACGTCGAGCTCCCGAAGCGGCGGCTGACCGCAGTCACCGGCGTCTCCGGTTCGGGCAAGAGCTCGCTGGTGTTCGGCACGATCGCGGCCGAGTCCCAACGGTTGATCAACGAGACGTACAGCGCCTTCGTGCAGGGCTTCATGCCGACGCTGGCGCGTCCCGAGGTCGACGTCCTCGACGGACTCACGACCGCGATCATCGTCGACCAGGAGCGGATGGGCACTGATCCCCGCTCGACGGTCGGCACCGCCACCGACGCCAACGCGATGTTGCGCATCCTCTTCAGTCGGCTCGGTGAGCCACACGTCGGTTCACCCCAGGCGTTCTCGTTCAACGTGGCGTCGATCAGCGGTTCCGGCGCGGTGACCCTCGAGCGGGGCGGTCGCAGGACGCGGGAGAAGCGGAGCTTCAGCATCCTCGGCGGCATGTGCCCGCACTGCGAGGGCCGCGGTGCGGTGAACGACATCGACCTCACCCAGCTCTACGACGACGGCAAGTCGCTCAACGAGGGCGCGCTCACGATCCCCGGCTACAGCATGGACGGCTGGTACGGGCGCATCTTCACCGGCTGCGGGTACTTCGACCCCGACAAGCCGATCCGGAAGTACACGAAGAAGGAGCTCGACGACCTCCTCTACCGGGAGCCGACCAAGATCAAGGTCGACGGCATCAACTTGACCTACGAGGGCCTGATCCCGAGGATCCAGAAGTCGATGCTGTCGAAGGACGTCGACGCGCTGCAGCCACACGTCCGCGCGTTCGTGGAGCGCGCCGTCTCCTTCCAGACCTGTCCCGAGTGCAACGGCACGCGGCTGAGCGAACCGGCCCGGTCGTCGAAGATCAAGAACATCAACATCGCCGAGGCCTGCGCGATGGAGATCCGTGATCTCGCCCAGTGGGTCAAGGAGCTCGACGAGCCGTCGGTGGCACCGCTGCTCGCGGCGCTGCGCGAGACCCTTGACTCGTTCGTGGAGATCGGGCTGGGCTACCTCTCGCTCGAGCGGCCGTCGGGCACGCTCTCGGGCGGCGAGGCGCAGCGCGTGAAGATGATCCGCCAACTCGGATCTTCCCTCACCGACGTCACCTACGTGTTCGACGAGCCGACGATCGGGCTGCACCCCCACGACATCCAACGGATGAACGACTTGCTGCTGCAACTGCGCGACAAGGGCAACACCGTGCTCGTCGTGGAGCACAAGCCCGAAGCGATTGCGATCGCCGACCATGTCGTCGACCTCGGTCCGGGCGCTGGGGCGGGTGGTGGCGTGGTGGTCTTCGAAGGCACCGTCGACGCACTCCGGAAGAGCAACACCACGACGGGCCGACACCTCGACGACCGGGCCGCCTTGAAGCCATCGGTGCGGACATCGGCCGGCGTGCTCGAGGTGCGCGGCGCCGCCACTCACAACCTGCAGAAGGTCGACGTCGACATCCCGCTCGGCGTGCTCGTGGTGGTGACCGGCGTCGCCGGGTCGGGCAAGAGCTCACTGATCGACGGCTCGGTGGCGGGACGCGAAGGTGTGGTGTCGGTCGACCAGACCACGATTCGCGGCTCGCGCCGGAGCAACCCCGCGACCTACACCAAGCTGCTCGACCCGATCCGCACCGCGTTCGCCAAGGCCAACGGCGTCAAGCCGGGGTTGTTCAGCGCCAACTCCGACGGCGCGTGTCCGAACTGCAACGGCACCGGGGTCATCTACACGGACCTGGCGATGATGGCCGGGGTCGCGACCGTCTGCGAGGTGTGTGAGGGAAAGCGCTTCGACACGTCGGTCCTCGAGTACGAGTACGGGGGCAAGGACATCAGCGAGGTGTTGGCGATGCCGGTTGCCGAGGCGTTGGAGTTCTTCGCAGAGGGAGACGCCGCGACCCCGGCCGCGCACAAGATCCTCGAGCGGCTCGCCGACGTCGGGCTCGGCTACCTCAGCATCGGCCAGCCGCTCACCACGCTGTCGGGCGGTGAGCGTCAACGGCTCAAACTCGCCACCCACCTGGCCGAGAAGGGCAGCGTCTACGTCCTCGACGAGCCGACCAGCGGCCTCCACCTCGCCGACGTCGAGCAGCTGCTCGGGCTGCTCGATCGGCTCGTCGACTCCGGCAAGTCGGTCATCGTCGTCGAGCACCACCAAGCGGTCATGGCGCACGCCGACTGGATCGTCGACCTCGGCCCGGGCGCCGGCCATGACGGCGGCCGGATCGTCTTCGAAGGCACGCCGCGTGACCTCGTCGCCGCGCGCTCTACCCTCACCGGCGAGCACCTGGCGGACTATGTCGGCGTTGGGGGACTGAGCGGTGCCGAAGGGCTACGTGATCCTGACTGAAGACATCCACGACCGTGCGCTCATGGATGCATACGGCGCCGCGTCGACCGCGCCGCTGATCGAGTTCGGCGGCAGGGTGCTCGTGGTCGACGAGAACGTCGACCTGCTCGAGGGGACGTGGCACGGCACGCGCACCGTGATCGTCGAGTTCGAGTCGGTCGAGCGGGCGCGCGAGTGGTACGACTCGGCGAGCTACCGCGCCGCGCTGCCGCTTCGTCGGGCGGCCGCCGAGTGCAACGTGGTCATCGCGGCCGGGTTCGAGCTTCGGTAGCCCGCCCGGCGTCACCTCGGCTGCCGCTACGATCGGCTCGCAGACCCCGCGGGAGTGCAGGCGAGCATCAGAGCGTGACGGGCGGGGAACCACCTCATGGGGCCGAACTTCTCCATCATCCTGCCGACCTGTCGACGACCCGAACTGCTCGCGCGTTCGCTGGGATCGGTGCTCGCGCAAGAGCTGGCCGACTTCGAGTGCATCGTGGTCGACCAGCGGGGGAAGTCCTTGGAAGCTGTCGAAGAGGACGAACTCCCGACGAGCTCCCTTCGAGAGGGTTTCGGCGAGCGCTGCGATCATGCCGCCACGCCAGGTGCCCGCACTCCACGACGGCGCCGGGGAGGTCGTCGACGAGCCGGCTGAGGAGGAGGTTGTCGACGAAGCGTTCCCGCGGCACCGTCGTGCGGTCCGCGTATTTGGCGAACAGCCGGAACTCCTGCCGGTGCTCGACGCGTCGGATCGATTGGAGCACCCGGCCCAGCAGGTTCATCGACGGAACCTACCGTGAGATGCAGCGGAGGTGTGGCCGGAGGCCGGGACGCCGGAGCGAAATCGACCCGATGTGGTGGTACTCGGACCCGCGCGACACTCGCGCTCATGCGGGGGGCGAGATGAGAGTGGGCCTCGGGTCGGTCGTGGTCGCGGTTCTCGTCGTCGCCCTCGCTTCTGTGGCCGGGGCCCAGGATGCATCGACGCGGGCGCAGCTGCGATCCAAGCAGTCGATACCCGTCTTCTACAACCAGGGGATCGCGCGCGTGCGCGGCGGCTGGATCATCACGGGCACGCTCTCTCCCATTCCGAACACCGACGTCATCGCGCGCACCGACGATCGGTTCAACGTGGTCGCGGAGAACAAGGCGGCGATCCCCGAGAAGTGGCGCGCGCAGGGATACAACCACATCGGTGACATCGACGTGGTCGGCAACGTCGTGTACGCGCCGTTCGAGCAACCCGATTACTCGAAAGGTCAGCAGGTGTCCGCGCGCTACGACGCACGGACGTTGAAGTTCCTGGGCGCGGTGGAGGTCGCGCAACACGAGAATTCTTTCGTCACGGTCGACCGAACCACGAACATCGCCTACTCGATGGATCACTTCGACGGCGCCGAGCTTCTCCGCTACGACGTCGCCCACGGGTGGAAGACGCTGACGCCGCTGAAGCTCTCGATGAACCTCGAGCACACGCAAGGCGCCAGCGTCGCACGCGGCTCCGTCTGGATCTGCACCTCCGATGCCCACAACGACATCTATCGCGTGAACATCAAGACCGGTCACGTCGACCCGGTCGCACAGATCGTGGATCCGCCCGGTGAAGCAGAGGGCATCGACGCCACGTCGCTGCCGTCGGGGGCGCTGCACGCGATGGTGCTCGATCCCGATCAGACGAAGGTCTGGATCGAACACTTCTCCGCCCCGCCGTCGCGGTGAGAAGATTCTTGCGGCGGTCACCCGCACGACGCCTCGATGTCATCTCGGTGTGCGACGCTCTGTCAGCAGCGGCGCGCGGGCGGACCTTCCTTGCCGTGGACCGGACCGACGTGCCCCGGAGGCGGTGCTGCCCCCACCCCCCGGGCGGCACCACCTCCGCCAACTCTGCGTTTCCGCCCGGGCGCGAGCGGCTTCGATGATGGCTTGCACCCTGCGGAAGGAGGCGCGGGCCGCGGGCTCAGGTGTAGAGCGTTCCGTCCTGGCAGAAGCAGAGGTCGTTGCCCCACGGGTCGACCACGTAGAACGAGAGCTCGCCCCACGGACGTTCGACCACTTCACCGGCGGGGGCGTCGTGCACACGATAGGGCGCGAGGACGCCCAGTCGAGCGGCGCGTTCATGCACCGCCGCGACGTCGTCGACTGCGAAGAACAGCGACTTCGGGCCGGGCGTCGGCGAGAGCCCACCTTGCGCGACGTCGATCAGCGCCACGATGACACCGTCGCAGTCGAAGTAGTGGCGGGCGCCGCGGTGACGCTGGCCTTCCATGCCGAGCAGGTCGCGGTAGAGGTCGGTGGCCTGGTCGAGATCAGCCACCTCGACGGCGACTCGGAACACTCGAGGATCGGTCATGCGCGTACTCCTCGCTGCGCGGAACGGGGACCGGGCGAACGCCAGAGCTCGTGCCCGGTCGGCGGTGCGAGCAGCCCGAGCCAGCCGCCGACCACCCGCTGCAGGTGCGCGCGCTCGAGCCGGTAGATCGAGCGGCGGCCTTCCCGCCGCACCGTGACGATGCCGGCGGCCTCGAGCACGTGCAGGTGGCGCGTCGTCGTGGGCCAGCTGTGGTCGAGTCGCGTCGCGAGGTACCCGGACGGCAGCTCCGGGCCGTGGTGGGCGAGGAGCATCACGATGTGACGACGCGCCTCGTGGGAGAGGGCGTCGAAGACGCGTTCGGTCTCGCTGAGCGTGGGGCGGCGGGACCGCCGGGCATCGATCGCCGGAGCCATCACGAAAGATTAGCGGATACGCTAATCATCTGTCGATGCTGATCGCGCGCACGGATCCGTTTCGGCGCGACATACGGCGCATTGCGGTCAGGGTCTGACCGCAGACGGTGCTCGACTCCCACGTGCTGTCACATCGCGGGTACCTGATCCGTCTGATGGGAACTGAAAGAGATGCGCCGGGCGGCTGCCGGCGCCTCGTGCTACGGGAAGGAAACCCCCCATGTCACCGATCATCGAGGCACAAGGGCTGACGAAGCGCTTCGGCGACGTGCGCGCGCTCGACGGCCTCGACCTGGCTGCCGAGTCAGGTCAGGTCACCGCGCTGCTCGGACCGAACGGCGCGGGCAAGACGACCTTCGTCAGTGCAGTCGCGACGCTGCTCCGTCCCGACGGCGGGCGGATCTGGGTCGCCGGGATCGACGCCGCCGCCGAACCCAAGCGGGTGCGCAAGATCATCGGGCTCGCCGGTCAGTACGCGTCGGTCGAGCCCACGATGACCGGGATCGAGAACCTGCGAATGGTCGCCCGCCTGTTCGGGCTCGGGCGCGGCGACGCGAACCGCGCCGCCGACGAGGTGCTCGAGCGGTTGGACCTCGCCGACGCGCGCGACCGCCTCGTGCGGACGTACTCCGGCGGCATGCGGCGTCGTCTCGACCTCGGCGCCAGCTTGGTGGGCCGGCCGCAACTCCTCCTGCTCGACGAGCCGACCACGGGTCTCGATCCGCGCGGTCGCGCCGATCTGTGGGCGGCGATCCGCAACCTGGTCGCCGACGGGACCGACGTCCTGCTGACGACGCAGTACCTCGAGGAGGCCGACCAGTTGGCGCGCCACATCGTGATCGTCGACCACGGTCGCGTGATCTCTGCCGGGACACCCGACGAGCTGAAGGACCGCGCCGGCCGCAACGTGATCGAGGTCCGGCCGCGATCGGCGGGTGACCTCCCCGCGGTCGAGGAGACCCTCGCCCGCATCGGCTGCGAAGCGCCCCACACCGACATGGACACCCAGCGGGTCTCGGCACGCGTCGAAGGAGGTGGCGACCAACTCCGCGACGTGGTCCGGTTGCTGGACGAACGAGCCATCGAGGTCGACGACGTCGGAGTGCGCCGTCCCAGCCTCGACGAGGTCTTCCTCGCCGTCACCGGCAAGCACCTCGACCCGACCGACCCGAACGCCAACCCGCAGTCGGCCGACGCCGACGCCGCCTGATCTCGGGAGCAACGATGACGACCACCGACACCCGCGCCACCACCGGCACCATCGACTCGAAGCTCGCGCCCGGCAGCGGCGCGGGCTGGGTCACAGCTTCGCTCCAGAGCGCGAAGCGAACCATCCTCCAGTTCTTCCGCACCCCGCAGCTGCTCATGCTGGGCACGGTGCAGGGCGCGCTGTTCCTCTTCATGTTCCGTTACATCTTCGGCGGCGCCATCCACGTGCACGGCCAGCTCGACTACGTCGACTTCCTGGTGCCGGGCTTCCTCGCCACCGGGATCCTCTGGCTCGGGATGCCCGCGAGCTCCGGCGTCGCCGAGGATGCGACGACCGGCGTGCACGATCGTCTGCGGTCGCTGCCGATCCCGCGCTCGTCGGTCATGTTCGGACGTTCGCTCGCCGACACCGCGCTCACCCTCTGGGGCCTCTTCGTCACCACGGTGCTCGCGTTCATCGTCGGTTTCCGGCTCCACGCCGACGCCGTCGACGTGCTGATCGCGCTCGGGCTGCTGCTGGTCATGATCTACAGCTTCATGTGGATCTTCATCACCATCGGCTTGGTCTCGAACAGCGCGCAAGCGGCGAACGGCATGGCGACGCTGCTCGTGATCCCGGTCGCGTTCATCTCGGCCGCGTACGTGCCCGCCAACTCGCTGCCGGGCTGGTTGCAGCCGGTGGCCGACAACCAGCCGTTCACGGTGTTCAGCAACGCGCTGCGCAGCTTGACCCAGGGTGGTACCGACGCGGTCGGGATCGGTCACACCACCACCTACTGGATCGTGCTGAGCCTCGCGTGGTGCGCCGGGATCTTCCTGGTGTTCAGCTCGATCGCCGTCGCCCGCTTCTCCCGGCGGCGGTGACCGTCGAGCCGCGCGGAGTCCGTCAGGTCCGGGCGGCCCGGTTGAGAACGGCATTGGACCGCGCCACCTCCGAGGGTCGCGGTTCCGTGCGGGATGGGTGCGTTCGAGAAGGCCGCGTCGTGCCGGTGAGGATCTCCCCGAGCACACGACCATCGTCGACGTGGTCATCGGTGAGTCCCACGCGCAACGCGCCGTCGCGCACGCCACGCGGCGGCGTCAGCTCGTGCTCATCGAGACTTGAGCGCGAGTTCACCGCAGCGCCATCAGGTCGTTCCTTCGGGCTGGCAAGGTGGCAGTCGATCGGCGCGACCGGACTCGCTTCCCCCGGACCGGGCGCGTCGACGTTCTCTTCCTCTGCACGTGACCGGAAGGAGTGGCTGTGGTCGACACCTCCAACACCGAGCACACGGTCCAGGTCTGCGGCGAGACCCGCTCACGACGCCACGGGTACCGCCTCCGGTGCCTCGAGCCCGCGGGACATCACGGCGCACATCGATGGACCCCCGAGCTCACGGCCGACGCCGCCGCAACAGGGCACTCGAGCGCGCGGCCCGGCCAATCGCGAGTCGGGCGGACTCCGGCCGGCGGTGGCCCGGGCATGACGCCCATCGAAAGCTAGGCCGCCGCACGCTCGTCCGCGGCGACGGCGCCCTCGACGCGCGTACTGCGCGGTGCCGGGGCGACACCGGCGCCCAGCACGACGAGGAACACGAGGAGCTGGGTCTCTCGCGCGACGCGTCGGCCGAGGAGGGCGAGCGCGCCGACCATGCCGAGAGGCGCGAGATGTATGACCACGTCGGCCGCGTTCGAAACGCTCTGAGCGTCTTTCATCGCGACGACACACGACGTTGAACGTGAGGCAAGAGAGTGGTGCTCGTGGTTGACCTGCGGTTGAGGAACGCCGCGCGCGTACGACGTTGTGCAGTCGAACCTGTCGGCTTACAGTCAGCGCATGACGACGACCGAGCCCGACCCCTCTGCGCCGGTTCGCCCCTTCGTGTTCGACGTATCGGAGATCGAGGGGCACACGAACGAAGAGATGATGCGCGACGCGCCCGAGGCGGAGTTCTTCTACGAGCTCCTGGGCCGCGACCTCGTCACCAGGGTGCTGGTGCAGACGCCGCAGCTGTGCGTGTACCACGAGACGGCGAAACCGGGCGAACAGGTGAAGCCCCACCGGCACGGCACGTACCAGGTGAACTACGTGCTCCGAGGCGAGCTGCGCTTCGGCAACCAGCGCGTCGGTCCGGGGATGGGCTACTTCTCGCCCGACATGCTCTACTCCTGGCACGCGGGTGACGAAGGCGCGGAGTGGATCGAGATCCACTCCGGCATCGGGGGCATCTACACCGATCGCCCTGACGCCTGAGCCGGCTCACCAGTCGGTGCAGTAGATCACGGCTGGTCGCCCCGCCGGTCGGCGGCGAACCGGCGTTGCATCTCCGACATGCCCTCCGGATCGAAGAGACCCGTCTCGGGCGCCACCGCGGTCGCCAGGCCGCGCGCGTCGAGTGTGACCTCGGCGACGTCGTGCTCGTCGAAGGCCGCGTTCGGATCCACGGCCATACCCGAGCTTGTCATACGTCGGCCGGCCGACCAGCGAGACGTGGTGCGCGTCTCCAGCGTCGAGTGGGCGCCGCGTCTGACAGGATCGGGGCGCACACGCGGCCGACGATCGAGGGACGACCCATGACCTGCGACGTGTTCGTGATCTTCGGGATCACTGGCGACCTGGCCAAGGTCATGACCTTCCGGTCGCTGTACCGGCTCGAGCGGCGCAAGCTGCTCGACTGCCCGATCGTCGGCGTCGCCGTCGACGACTGGACCCACGACCAACTCGTCCAACGCGCCCGGGAATCGATCGTCGCCACCGGTGAGCAGCTCGACGAGGACGTGTTCGCGCGACTCGCGCAGCGCATGTCGTACGTCGCCGGTGACTTCGCCGACTCGGCCACCTACGAGCGCGTCGGCGCCGCCCTCCAGGGCAAGCAGCGACCGGTCTTCTACCTGGAGGTCCCGCCGTCGTTGTTCGGGATGGTGATCAAGGGTCTCGCCGGCGCCGGGCTCACGAAGGACGCGCGCGTGGTCGTCGAGAAGCCGTTCGGGCACGACCTCGCGTCAGCTCGCGCGCTCGCGCAGGAGCTCCACCAGTACATCGACGAGTCGCAGTTGCTGCGCATCGACCACTACCTCGGGAAGATGGGGCTCGAGGAGATCCTCTACCTGCGCTTCGGCAACACGTTGCTCGAACCGGTGTGGAACCGGAACTTCGTCGAATGCGTGCAGATCACGATGGCCGAGAGCTTCGGCGTCGAGGACCGCGGCAGCTTCTACGACCCGGTCGGCGCGCTCCGCGACGTCGCCGTGAACCACCTGATGCAGGTGCTGGCGGCGGCGGCGATGGAACCGCCCGCCGGGGGCGACGTCGAGACGCTCAAGGACGCGCAGACCACGTTGTTCCGGGCCGTGCTCGCGGCCGAACCGAAGCACTACGTGCGCGGGCAATACGACGGGTACCGCTCGATCAAAGGAGTCGCGCCCGACTCGACGACCGAGACCTTCGCCGCGCTCCGCCTCGAGATCGAGAACTGGCGCTGGTTCGGTGTGCCCTTCTTCATCCGCGCCGGCAAGAAGCTGGCGGTCACCGAGACCGAGCTGCGGCTGGTGTTCAAGCGACCGCCGCGGCTCGGCTTCGGGCTCAGCGACCGCGAGTCGGAGCCCGATCAGATCGTGATCCGGCTGGATCCCGACACCGGGATCCGCTTCGAGCTCGAGGCGCACCAGGCGGGAGCGACGAGCGCCCGTCCCATCCAGCTCGACATGGAGTTCAAGGACCAGGGCGGCGAGGGGGCCACGCCCTACGAGGTGCTGTTGCTCGCGGCGATGGCCGGCCAGACGGTCCGCTTCACCCGCCAGGACACCGTCGACGAGGAATGGCGCGTCATGCAGCCGCTGCTCGATGCGCCGCCGCCGGTGCAGACCTACGCCCCCGGCTCATGGGGACCCGACACCCGCGCGTTGCTCGGCCACTGCGCGCCCTGGCGCGGCCCGTGGACGACCGGCTGACGAACCAGCTCCGGGGGAGGGTGCGCCCCGCGGGTTGGCACGGCAGAATGCGCGCGCCACCCACGATCGGAGTGACATGTCCGAGGGTCAGATCGAGATCAACGGCGGGAACGTCGTCTACGAATTCGTCGGTCCCGACGCCGGCGAGGTCGTCGTCATCACGCCCGGCGGTCGGTTCAGCAAGGACTACGGCGGTGTCCACGAGTTGGCCGACACGCTCGCGGCGGGTGGCAAGCGGGTCCTGCTGTGGGACCGGCCCAACTGCGGCCGGTCCGACGTGCAGGTCTTCGGGCGCTCCGAGTCGCACATGCGCGCGGAGACCCTCGGCAAGCTGATCCAAGCACTCGGCATCGAACGGGTCGTCATCACCGGTGGGTCGGGCGGCGCCCGCGACTCGATCATCTTCACGATCATGTGGCCCGACCTCGTGCGGAAGCTCGCGGTCTGGTCGATCGTCGGCGGCACCTACAGCACGATGGCGCTCGCCGGCGCGTACGTGATGAGCGAGCTCCAGACCGTGCGTACGAGCGGCATCGAGGGCATCGTCGAGCTCGACAACGGTCCCTTCAGCTGGGCCGCGATGGTCGCGGCAGAACGCCGCCAACGCCGACCGGCTGCGCGCGATCGGGACCGAGGAGTTCGAGCGGGTCATGAACCGATGGCTCGACGCGTTCGTGCCGAAGGCGAACGAGTGCATCCCGGGGGTGCCCGACTGGGAGTTCGAGCAGATCCACTGCCCGACGCTGATCGTCCGCGGCGGTGAGCACGACCACGACCACCCGAAGCGCACCTCGTTCGAGGTGCACGCGTTGATCAAGGGCTCGCGCCTGATCGAACCACCGTGGCCCGAAGACGCGTGGGAGCGGGCGGTGGAAGCGACGAACGCGGGGGAGGGGAGTCTCTTCGACCCGTGGGTGCTGGCCGCGCCCGCACTGCTCGCGTTCATCGACGAGTCCTGACCGAGCGGCCCGGCATGGACACGTTCGCGCCGAGCCCGGCGGTCGCCGCGATCCGTGAGCGTCTCGGCCACCCCGTCATCGACTCCGACGGGCACCTCCTCGAGGTGCGGCCGGTCGCGATGGAGTACATCGCGCGCGCCGGCGGGTCCGACATCGCGCAGCGCTTCACCGACGAGCAGCGGTCGACGTTCCTGTCGCGTGACTGGTACGGGCTGAGCGACGCCGAGCGCGCGCACCGCTGGACGCACCGCCCGCCGTTCTGGGGCGAGCCGCTGCGCAACCACGGACTGGACCTCGCGACCGCGTCGTTTCCCGACCTGCTCCACCGCCGGCTCGATCAGATCGGCATCGACTTCGCAGTGCTCTTCCCCACCATCGGCATCAACCCGCAGGGGTACACGGACGAGGATGTCCGCCTCGCGTGCTGTCGGGGCCTCAACGACTACTACGCCGACCACTGGATGGGTCACGCCGATCGCATGACGCCCGTCGCGGTCATCCCGATGTTCACACCCGAGGAGGCGATCGACGAGCTCGAGCACGCGGTCGGTCGGGGCTTCAAGGCGGTCATGCTGCCGAGCTACGTGAAGCGACCCGTCGGCGCGGTGACCGACCGCACGCCGGATGCGTCGCGGTTCGCGTGGCGCGTCGACACCTTCGGCATCGACAGCGAACACGACTACGACCCGGTGTGGGCGAAGTGCGTGGAGCTCGGGGTGGTGGCGAGCTTCCACGGCCCCGGCGAGGGCACCACCTTCCACGACTCGATCTCGAACCCGGTGTTCAACCACGTCGGCCACTTCGCGTCGGCTGCGACCGCGGTGTGCAAGTCGCTGTTCCTCGGTGGAGTGAGCTGGCGGTTCCTCGAACTGCGCTTCCTCTTCCTCGAAGGAGGCGTCGGGTGGGCGCGCTCACTCCTCGCCGATGTCACCGGGCACTGGGAGAAGCGCCGCCTCGCCGGGCTCGCGCGCGACACCGATCCGCGCCTCGCCGACGTCGACCTCTTCCTCGACCTGTACCGGCGGTACGGCGGTTCGCTCTGGCGCGAGACGTCACGCGACGAGCTCGCGCGCCGGTGGGAGGTGCACCCCGAGGATCCGAGCGACAGCTTCGCCCGGCTGCCGGTGTCGACAGTCGAAGAGCTGCAGCGGCTCTTCGTCGAGCGCTTCTACTTCGGATGTGAAGGCGACGATCCCGTCACCGCGTCGGCGTTCGACGCGCTGCGCAACCCCGGACGCCACCGTCTCCATGCCGTCTTCGGCTCCGACATCGGCCACTGGGACGTGCCGGTGATGGAAGAGGTGCTGGAGGAGGTGAACGAGTCGCGGGAAGACGGGTTGGTCACCGACGACGATCTCCGTGACTTCGTGTTCGCCGACCCCGTGCGGTTGTGGACGTCGACCAATCCGGGGTTCTTCGCGGGCACGGTGGTCGAGGATGCCGCGGCCGCGGTCGTCAGCGGCGGGACGTAAGCTGACGCGGTCGATTTGGGCAGTCGCCCAACACGCGAGGAGGGCGTAGGCGTCATGGAGAACATCGAGTCGATCGACTTCTTCAGCGACCCGTCACTGGTCGAGGACCCCTACCCCTACTTCGAGGCGCTGCGAGCCGAGTGCCCGGTCCTGCCGCTGCCGCACCTCGGCGTGGTCGCCGTCACCGGCTACGACGAGGCGACAGAGGTGTACCGCGATCCCGACACGTTCTCCTCGTGCAACTCGGTGATCGGTCCGTACGCGACCTTCCCGGTCCCACTCGTCGGTGACGACGTGAGCGCCGTCATCGACCGCTACCGCGACCAACTCCCGATGGCGGAGCACATGGTCACCATGGATCCGCCCGACCACACGCGTGAGCGCGCGCTGCTCATGCGCCTCATCACCCCGAAGCGGCTGCGCGAGAACGAGGACTTCATGTGGCGCCTCGCCGACGCACAGCTCGACGAGTTCGTCGCCAACGGCGAGTGCGAATTCATCAGCGAGTACTCGCAGCCGTTCGCCATGCTCGTCGTCGCCGACCTGCTCGGTGTGCCCGAGTCCGACCACCAGCGGTTCCGCGAGGGCTTCGGCATGCTCGGGACGGTGGGGGAGGTCGGTTCGGGCCCGGACGGCACCGGGAGTGGCAACGCGCTCGAGCTGGCTCGACGAGTGGTTCGCCGAGTACGTCGAGGACCGCCGGCGCACTCCGCGCGACGACGTGCTGACCGATCTCGCGCTCGCGACCTACCCCGACGGCAGCGTCCCCGAGGTCACCGCCGTCGTGCGCACCGCGACGTTCCTCTTCGCGGCAGGCCAGGAAACCACCGCGCGGCTGCTCGCGTCGGCGCTCAAGCAGCTCGCGTTGCATCCCGAGCTGCAGTCGGAGCTGCGCGAGCACCACGATCGCATCCCGAACTTCGTCGAGGAGACCTTGCGGGTCGAGAGCCCGGTGAAGGCCGACTTCCGCCTCGCGCGGCGCACCACGTCCATCGGCGACGTCGAGGTGCCCGCGGGCACGCCGGTCATGCTGCTCAACGGCGCGGCCAACCGCGACCCGGGTCGATTCGAGTGCCCGGCCGAGTTCCGGGCCGATCGCCGCAACACGATGGACCACATCGCGTTCGGGCGTGGACACCACTCGTGCCCCGGTGGTCCGCTGGCCCGCGCCGAGGGTCGCATCAGCATCGAGCGCATCCTCGACCGCATGCACCACATCCGGCTCTCGGACGAGCACCACGGCCCGACCGGTGACCGCCACTACGACTACGAACCCACGTGGGTGCTGCGCGGCCTCACCCGGCTCCACCTCGAGTTCACGCCCGCGGGCGGCTGACCGCGGGCGCGCCGAGGGCGCGCCCGCGCGCGGTCCGCGCGAAGGTGTGCGCCACCGTCGATTCGAGGAGAGAGCACGTCGATGCCCATCCCGAGGGGCGAGACCTTCTTCTCGCACGCGTTCGGGATGTGCGTCGACCGCTTCGGCACACCGTGGATGGTGATGTCGGGCACGATGCCCGGCAGCTGACGCGCGTCAGAACCCGAGGTCGGCGATCGGTTGCTCGAACGGGTACACGTTGACCGAGTGCAATGCCGGGAGCAGCTGCTCGTGGGATCGCCCCGCGAGGTAGCCGTCCACGAGACGCTGGCAGTTGGAGATGTGGCCTTCGAGTCCGGCCGAGAGGCGCATGTACTCGAAGCCGCGCGCGTGCAGGCCCCGTTGCTGGCGGGGGAGGTTCGAGAAGTCCTGCGCGGGGATCGCGGGCCACCGTGGGTCACCGCACTCCCACACCTCGGGAGGCTCCGGCGGTGGCGACTCGTCCCCTTCCGCGAATCGCGCCAGCGACCAGATCTCCATCAGTGTCTCCTCCGGTCCCAACGGACGGAACCGGTACGCCGACGCGCCGCTGTACATCGGCAGCACGAAGTAGTGCGGGAAGCCGTGGAAGAACGTCAGGTTGACGCCCTGTTCGTCGAGCTCGTTGAGATCGGGCATGTCGTGACCCTGCTCCTGATGCCAACGCAGGACGGCGTCGTTGAGCGTCCGGTTCCAGGTGGCCATCGCGAGCGAGCGGTCGGCAGGGAGCTCGAGGTCGCGCAGGCTCTCGGCGATGCGCACATCGTCGGCGTGGCACATGCCGTCCATGCCGTCGCTCATCGCGCGCAAGTACTCGATGTCGGCATCGATGAAGGCCTGCGGGTCGAACGGCGTGCCGTCACGGATCCCGAACCTCGTGGGGATGACGAGCTGCGGGTGCGTCTGCACGACGTGGTACATCTCGACGAAGGCCTCGATGCCGAGCTTCCAGTTCACCGGGAGCCGGCACGCGTACCACTTCTCGGCGCGCATCGACTCCAGCTTCCAGGCGTCGAGGTTCGTCGCCGCGGGCTCGAGCGACTCACGCACGGGCGGAGCGTGGTCGTCGAAGTTGATCCACGCGCATCCGCCCCAGGTCTCGCACCGCACGGACACGAGATCGATGTCTTCCTCCACCAGGTTGTGCTCGGCGAACGTGCGCCGCTGCGTGACCGCGACGTTCTTGCCGTCGAGCCCATAGCTCCACCCGTGGAACGGGCAGCGGAACCGACCGGCACAGGTTCCACTGCCCTCGACGAGCCTCACGCCGCGGTGACGGCAGGTGTTCTGGAACGCGACGACACCCAGGTCGTCGGTCCTCAGGACGATCACCGACTGGTCGAGGAACTGGTACTCCACGAAGTCGCGCGGACCGGGGATCTCCTCCAGGCGGCACGCCATCTGCCAGACGCGCGGCCAGAGCAGCTCGTTCTCGAGGGCGTAGAAGTCCGCGTCGTAGTAGCGCTGCTTCGGGATCCGGTCGGGGTACTCCATCGCGAAGGGGACCGGCAGAGGTGTCGCCCTGCGCTCCGTGATCGCCATGACGCGTGCCCTCCCCCTGCGGGTAGCTTGGTCGCGTTCGTCAGACTAACCGGTCGGTACAAGAATTCTCCGGGGGCCCGCAACCCATGGACACACCCGCACCCGACGTCGACATCCTCGTCGTCGGGGCCGGCATCACCGGCATCTACCAGGTCTACCGCGCCCGGGAGGAGGGCTTCTCGGTCCGGCTGCTCGAGGCCGGGAGCGGCGTCGGCGGCACGTGGTTCTGGAACCGGTACCCCGGAGCGCGCTTCGACTCCGAGAGCTACACCTACGGCTACTTCTTCTCACAGGAGCTGTTCGACGAGTGGGAGTGGCAGGAGCACTTCGCCGGGCAACCGGAGATCGAGCGCTACCTCAACCACGTCGTCGACCGCTTCGACCTCCGCCGTCACATGCGGTTCGACGCGCCGGTGACCGCGGCCGTGTACGACGAGCCGTCGGGCACGTGGGCGGTGACCGCGGGCGACGGGAGCGAGGTGCGGGCCCGGTTCCTCATCGCCGCGACCGGTGTGCTCTCGGTGCCGTACACCCCCGACGTGCCCGGGCGCGACGACTTCCGCGGCGTGCAGCACCACACGGGACTGTGGCCCGCCGAGCCGGTCGACTTCACGGGGAAGCGCGTCGCGGTCGTCGGTACCTCGTCGAGCGGCGTGCAGGTCGTCCCGACCATCCTCGACGACGTGGCGTCCATCACCGTGTACCAGCGCACCGCCAACTGGTGCACACCGCTCAACAACCGACCGATCACCGACGACGAGCAGGTCGAGCTGCGCGCCGGCTTCGCAGCCCTGCGTGCGACCGTGAACAGCTCGCTGAGCGGGTTCGCCCACCCAGTGAACGAGCAGCTCGGGTCGGACGCGTCAGCCGCCGAGCGCCGCGAGCTGTTCGAGCAGCTCTGGAACAGCCCGGGTTTCATGAAGCTCACCAGCAACTACCCCGACCTGTTGTTCAACGAGGCCGTGAACGACGAGTGGTGCGCGTTCATCGCCGAGAAGATCCGCGGCATCGTGCACGACCCCGCGACCGCCGAGCGGCTGATCCCGAGGGACCATCGGTTCGGTGGGAAGCGACCGCCGTTCGTGAACGGGTACTTCGAGGCGTTCAACGACCCGAAGGTGTCGCTCGTCGACCTTCGTGAGACGACGATCGTGCGCGTCACCGAGACCGGCATCGAGACGACCGACGGGGTGCGCGAGTTCGACGTCATCGTGTGGGCGACCGGCTTCGACTTCGGTACCGGTGCGCTCAGCCGCATGGGGATCGTCGGTCGCGACGGGCTCGCACTCACCGACCACTGGGCCGACGGGCCCACCACCTTCCTCGGATTGCAGACGCGCCGGTTCCCGAACTTCTTCTTCCCGGGTGGACCGCACGCCGCCGCCGGCAACAACCCGCGGTACAACGGCGACCTGGTCGACATCGTCACCGCCACGCTCGTGTACGCGCGCGAGCACGGCGACGACGTCATCGAGGTCAGCGCCGAGGCCGAGGAGCGGTGGACGCGGATGGTCGACAAGGGTGCGGCGGTCACGACGTTCGGCACCCTCGGCCAGTACGTGGGATCCAACATCCCCGGCAAGCCGCGGCGGTACCTGCTGAACACCGGCGGCCGCCTGAAGCTCTTCGAGATCAGTGCGGACGTCGTGGCCGACGACTACCGCGCCTACGAGATGTCGAAGGCGTCCGAGCGCGTTGCGCGCTCGAGGTAGCGCCGTTCAGGTCAGCACGCCGCGCCGCTGCAGCTTGCGCACGATGTCGCGTCCGGCGGCGCGGAAGTCGTCGAGTCGTTACTTGGCCGCCTTCTCGCCGTCTCCGGCCGCGATGGCGCGCACGACGCTCGCGTGGGCAGCCACGACGGAGTCGAGATCGCGGCTGATCCGGATGCGCAGCGTGAGGGGGAGGAAGCCGGTAAAGGTCCGGAGCTCGGCCCGCAGCCGGTGGGAACCGCCGGCGCGGTGCTCGACCAGCAGGATCTCGTGCACGACGGCGAAGATCGCGTCCCGATCGTCGGGGTCGGCGCGGCGAAGGTCGTCGAACAGGCTTCGCAGGGCGGCGATGGTCTCGTCGTCGTGGTCCGCGAGCACGTGGTCGACGACTGCGCTGTTCGTGTTCGTGCGGACGATCCGCTGATCCGACACCGCGGTCGACTCAGAGATCACGGAACCCGGTAGCCGTCGCGGGTTTGGAACCGCACGGGATCGGTGCCGTCCCACGTTGCGCACGTCTCCGCGACACTCTGCCAACGAGCGATGAAGCCCGGATGCGTCGACACGATCTCGGTGTAGAACCCGAAATCGGCAGTGGTGTCGACGTACGCGACCTTCAGCTCGGGCGTCGTGATCTCCCCGACGAGCTCGTAGCCACACGCCTGGAGGTGGTGGACGCGCCCGTCGACGTCGTCGGTGATCGTCGCCAGCTGGTGGAACGGGTTGCCCCAGTCGCGGAAGATGCTCGGACGGTCGCAGTGTTGTTGGATCAGCTCGATCTGCACCGGTCCAGTCTGCGCCAAGCCCACCTGGATCGACAGCGGTGTGGCCGCGCCCGCGACGACCACCTTTGACTCGATGACGGGCGAGATGAGGAACGGACCGATGCCGTGCACCTCCGCCCATCGTCGGGCGGCGGCGACGATGTCGTCGACGACGAACCCGAGCTGGAAGAAGCGGTACTCGCCTTCCGGCCAGGGCTGTTGGTACAGGGACTGTGGCGCGGGCGTCATGGGTTCCGTAATGTACCGACGTTTGGATCAAAGATCCAAGATTCGGCGAGAGGAAGAGGCGTGCTGCAGGGGGAGAAGATCCTCATCACCGGGCCGTGCCAGGTCGGTTGGCGGGACGGGTTCCGTCGCGTCGCCGAGCACTTCTACCCCGACCGGGTTGTCGCGCAGTGAGCATGAGCGACTTCGCGTACCCGTCGTCCGATCAGCTCGTGGCCGAGGCGAGCGAAGCGGCGGGCCGGTCCGAGTTCGGTCCCGGCGACTTCCAAGTCGGGCTCGACGAGCTGCTCGCCAGCCTCGAACACGACGGTGACCTCGCGCCGAGCGCAGCCGAGAAGGTGGTCGGCGACTTCCGGCGCCGGCTCGTGAACCGGCTCGAGGTCGAGGCGTGGTACGCGGATCATCCGGAGATCAACGCCCTGTCCGTCGAAGGACCGCTCGACATCAACGGCCTGCCGCGCACCGGTACCACGGCACTCGCGCACATGCTCTCGCTGGATCCGCAGTTCCGCTGTCTGCGCGGTTGGGAGCAGGCGCAGCCGTGCCCGCCACCGGTCGCGGGGCGGGAGATGGGCGATCCTCGTCGCGCTCGTGCAGAACAGGAGAACGCGCTGCTTCCGCCCGAGATGAAGGCGATGCACCTCTACGACGTCGACGCCACCATGGAAGACACCGAGCTGCTCGGGATGGCGTTCCACGGGCAGCAGTTCACGCTGCCCGTCTACGGCTACCACGCGTGGTGGCGCGCCGCCGACGCCACCGCCGCGTTCGAGTACCACCGCCGCGTGGTCAAGCTCCTGCAATCGGAGCGCGGACCGAACCGCTGGCTGTTCAAGGCGCCGCACCACAACTTCCACCTCCAGTACCTCGCGCACGCGTATCCCGACGCAGTGTTCGTGATGACGCACCGCGACCCGGTGAAGTCGGTGCCGTCGTGGGCCAGCATCGTGTCGACGATCCTCCCGCCCGCCGCCGGCCAGCGCGACCTGCATCGACTCGGTCGCGAGGTGTCGAACCACCTTCGTGTCGGAGTGGAGCAGGCGATCGACGCGCGATCGCGCCTCGGTGAGGACCGGTTCGTCGACGTCCACCATCGCGACCTCATCGCGGACCCGATGCGCGAGGTGCGGCGCGTCTACGACTTCGTCGGCTGCGAGCTCACACCAGCCGTCGCGCAGGCCATCGAGGCCTGGCAGGTGGAGAACCGCTCGGGCGCGCACGGTACCCACCGCTACACGCCCGAGCAGTTCGGGCTGAGCGCTGCGCAACTGCGGTCCGACTACGACTTCTACGTGAAGCACTTCGACATCGCCCTGGAGCGCTGACGACATGAGCGAACTCGCGACCTGGCAAGAGCAACTGCGCGCCCTCGATCCGGTGGTCGACGACCTCCTCGCGATCTGGCGACCCGACGGTCCGACCGAGGCCGAAGTGCAGGACATGACCAAGCTCGCGCTGTCGATCCTCGCCTGCGGCTACCTGTGCCAGGTCTACACCGACGCTGACCGGCCGGTCTTCATGCCGCTGTGGAACTACGCGTGCAACCAGGGCGGCCCGAACCCCGACTACGTGTACCTGAACGCCCAGGTCGACGAGACCGGCGTCTACGAGATCACCGGCTTCCGCGGCACCACCCGGTTCGTCGAGATCACGCAGCAGCAGCACAACGGCTTGAGCATGGACGTGTTCGACCGACCGGCTGGCGACGCCGCGCCACGTAAAGGACCGACGACGCACGACCTCGACGAGCTGACCATCGGAGACGACGGGTCGTTCCGCGTGGTCCTCAGCGCCGAACGCCCGACCGGGTACTCCGGCGATTGGTGGCCGATGGATCCCGGCGTCCAGGGCCTGCTCATGCGCTTGTGCGCGTGCGATTGGATCAACGAGGTCGACGCGCGCGTCGCGATCAACCGGCTCGACGACCAGGGCGCGGACATGACGCCGGCCGACTTCTCGCGCCGCTTCTCGAACATGCCGAAATGGATCGAAGGGATGATCCACTTCGACATGCATCTCGTGCGCTACTACCTCGAGCACCACGGCATCAACGTGCTGCTGCAGTCGCAGTGGATCCAGGGGGGCGGCGGGCTTGCCACCAAGCAGGCCTACTACGACGGCATCCACCAGATCGACGACGACGAAGCGCTGGTCGTCGAGTTCCCCGTGCCCACCGAGTGCCACTACTGGCAGATCCTCGTGGCCGATGATCGCTTCGCGACGGTCGACTGGGTGAACCGGCTCTCGAGCATCAACGACGCGCAGGCGCATCTCGACGACGACGGCTGGTTCCGCGCGGTCGTGTCAAAGCGCGATCCCGGGGTCTACAACTGGCTCGACAAGGCCGACTTCCCGTGGGGTGTCCTCCAGGCGCGCTTCTACCGCGCCAATGAGTACCCCGACGCGACGGTGACCAAGGTCGCGGTCGCGAGCGTCCTCGACCATCTGCCGCGCGGCACGCGCACCGTCACGCCCGAGGACCGAGTGGAGCAGCTGCGGGCGCGCCGGACCGGCGCGCAGCTGCGACGCATCTGGTGACGGTCGACTCGTTCAGCGGCGAGGCGCTCCCTCAGTGCGTCGTCGCGTGGCGGCGCCCGAGCTGGCAGATCTGGCGCGGTCGCGCCTGGCAACGGCTTTGTGAAGTCTGATGACGGCCCTTCTCGCGACGAGGGACCCCGCCGTAGCCAGGGCCCTTCGTCGCTCCACCGTTACCACGCCTCGTCTATCCGACCGACGCGTCGAGCGACTCCCGCCAAGCCATGGCCTCGAGTTCGACCGCGACCGCGTCCATCACGTCGATGACCGGCTCCAGCCGGAACGTGAACGCGGCGAGCGCGGTGGTCAGAAAGTGGATGTCGGCGAGGTTGTCGGTCTCGATGACCGCGTAACCGCCCCAGGCGCCGACCTTGACCACGAACTGGTGGAACGTGAGGCCGGCCGGCGTTTCCCACTGGCGGAACACGTTCAGTATCCGCGTCTGGGCTGCCTCATACTCCGAGGGGCCCGCTCCTGGACGTTCCTCCCAGTTCAAGACGTACTTGCGATACGCGGGCGCTGCGGTTGAGGGGCTGCTCATGACGGGCCTCCAGTCGTGGTCAATGCGGACGCATTGCCTCGTGCGCACCGTAGGACCGATGGCGTTGCAGCACACACGGGGCGACTGGTTCTGATCCGAAGCAGTACCGCCGGACGCGCAGAGCGAACGTACCGGTCACCACCAACACCACGGTGGACCCACCGCTCATCCTCACTGGCAGTTCTGGCGCGTACACGAGCGAGGGCTATGGCAGTCATCTCACGGTTCGTCAGGAACCGGAGATCCTTGTGGCTCCTCGCCGAGCCGGATCTGTGCCGCGTCCCGAGTGGAGCCTTTTCGTAGACGATCACGGTCGTATCCTCGACGTTGTCGACGTGTGTTCCCGGAGCTGTGAGTCAGGGTCGGGACCGGTTCCTACGCTCGGCCCGGAATGCGGTCGGCGCGGTTCCTGCGGTGCGACGGAAGTAGTTCGTGAAGTTCGACGCGTCGTCGAAGCCGAGGGTTTCGCCGATTTCGCCGATCGGAGCGTCGGTGTGGACGAGCAGTCGCTTCGCCTCCAAGGTGACCCGCTCATCGATGACCGCTTTCGCCGACCGCCCAGTGCTGGCGCGAACGTGCGCGTTGAGGGTCCGAGTCGAGTAGCCCAGTCGGCGCGCGTATTCCGTGACGTGGTGCCAGCCGGCGAAGTTCTCCTCGAGCTCGTCGCGAAAGCGCGCGACCGCGTCGTGGGCTGACCCCGTGGCAACCCTCCTACCCTGTGCCTGCACGCGCACGAGATGGAGGAGCGCCGCCGCCAACGCGTGCGCTCGTGCCGCACGTGCCAGCTCCGATCCACCGTGGTCTTCGCGGTGCTCGATGACGAACAACGCGTCCAGCGCACGGGCGAGCGATGGCTCGACCAGCGCGGTGACGGGCCAGTGACTGTGGGCCACGATCCCTGGCGCCTTCGCAAGTTTCTGGGTGTGGTCGTCGAGGACGTGCGGGTCGAACAAGGCCACCGTTCCGTCGATGCGGTCGATGTGTCCCCACTGGTGCACTTGGCCGGCACGGACCCAGATCATGTCGCCAGGGCCGATCGGATATTCCTGAAAGTCGACCGTATGCACGGTCGCGCCGCGTTCGACCCGCATCAGCAGGTCGAACTCAAGGCGCTGCGGTGCGATGAACTCGTCGCGCCCACCCCGTTCGCGGATCCACGCCAGGCTCGTGACCTCGATGTCGACGACCCCGGGGGCGGGCGGGGCGAACTGAACACGCCGGATCGCGTTCGCGGAGTGTTGTCCCATTTTCACAACTATTCCTCTGAGTTTCACCGTGCTCTCGCGCCATCACGATCGTACATTGACAAGCGACGAACACCAACGACTCGAGAGGACCTGTCATGTCCAAGCTCCACTACACCGTCATCGACTCCGCCGCCGAGTCGCTGCACAAGACCAGCGTGCTGATTACGGGCGACAGCGAAGCGATTGTCGTGGATGCGGCGTTCACCCGTGCCGATGGACACCGCATCGCAGCCGAAGTACTCGACGCCGGCAAAACTCTGACCACCGTCGTGATCACGGCCGGCGATCCCGACTTCTACTTCGGCGCCGAAGTGATGCAGGATGCGTTCCCCGATGCGGCGTTCGTGGCACCCGCCGACGTGATCGAGCACATCAGGGCTTCGTACGAGGGCAAGCTGCAAGCGTGGGCGCACCTCGGCGCCAACCTGCCGACGCGGCTCGTCGAGATCAGCGAACTCACGGACAGCACGCTCAGCATCGACGACACCCCGATCCAGGTGCGTCGCGGGAGTGACCAGCTCGGCGACCGCGCCTGGTACCTGTTCGACGAGGCGTCGCTGTCACTCGTCGGCGGCGTGCTGCTCTTCGAGGGGCTCCACGTCTGGACCGCGGACACCCGCACCCCGGAACTGCGCGCGGAATGGATCCGCGTTCTCGACGAACTCGAGGCACTCGAGCCGACGTTCGTCGTGGCCGGTCACCGCATCGCAGGAGCACCCACCGACACCACTGCCCTCACTGACACGCGGGACTACCTGCAGAGCTTCGAGAAGATCGTCGCCGACGCGGCCGACGCCGCCGCCGCCAAGGACGCACTCCTGGCCGAATATCCCGATGCCGGACTCGCCATCGCGGTCGACCTCGGCACCAAGGTCGCCAAGGGAGAGATGACATGGGGTTGACGCCACCCGACGCGCCCGCCGACGTCGTACGGCGCCAATACCTCGCTTCCGCCATCGGCGACCTCGATGCACTGCGCGCAACCCTTGCGCCAGACGTCGAATGGACCGAGATGGCAGGGTTTCCCCTCGCCGGCACCTACCGCACCCCCGAAGCGGTGACGACGAACGTCATGGAGCCACTCGCCGAAGAATGGGACGACTGGACCGCCCACGACGATACCTACGTGGTCGACGGCGAGAACGTCGTGGTCCTCGCGCGATACACCGCCACACACAGACACACCGGCGCGCCCCTTGCAGTTCGCGTCGCACATCACTTCATCGTCAGAGGCGCGCTCATCGTTCGCTTCGAACAGTTCGTCGACACCGCCAAAGTCCACCAAGCCATGCCAACCTGCGGACCGAGTTGACCGGAACTCCGATTGGACGTGCGGCGGCACCTGAGACTCCGGGCGACCGGCTCCTCGCTCAAGACGGAAAGGAACTGATCGATGGCTGAGATCCCGGCCTCCCACCAAGACCTGCTCGACACCGACGTCGCGGTGCTGGCCACCATTGGCGCTGACGGCCGCCCCCAGGTCTCCGCCGTATGGTTTCTCGCTGAGGACGGCACCGTCCGCATCTCGTTGAACACGAGCCGCCAGAAGACCAAGAACCTTCAGGCGAACCACCACTGCAACGTGTTCATCCTGGATCGGCAGAACCCGCACCGGTACCTTGAGCTCCGGGGCGACGCGCACATCGACGCCGACGACAATTACGAGTTCGCCGACAAGGTCGGTGCGAAGTACTCCGCCGACCTTCGCAACATGGACGGCCCAGGCGAGAAGCGTGTCGTCGTCACGGTCCAGCCGGTTCGGATCAACGCCGCGGACATGTCCGGCTAGGTCATCCCACCCACGTCACGTTCAGCCCCCAACGAGAGGAAGCGCGCACGCAAGCCAACCTGAGCATCGAGTCTCGGAACCGGGTCGCCCATCCGGAAGCCGAGGTGGGCACCAATGGCTGACCGCACCGTCGTCGAGGTCGTGCGCTTGAAGCCAACCGAGGGTGTCAGCGAAGCGGACTTCCTCGCCGCGGGCGACACGTTCGAACAGGACTACATGCGGCACCGCCCCGGGTTCATCCGTCGCACGCTGCTCCGGGGCGACGACGGCGACTGGCGGTGCTCGTGGACTGGGCAACGACCGAAGACGCCAAAGCGTCAATGGAGGCCTTCCCACAAGACCAAGCGTCCGCGCATTTCAACGCTGTGCTCGACCCGGCGACGTTCGAGATGAAGCGATACGTCATCGCCAAGGTGTTCGAACCCAACCAGCGCTGACCCCGCGATCGCCCGGTCCAGCCCACTCCCAGGAGGAGAGATGACAGAAGCGAAGAGCCGAGCGCAGCCAGCTGGTCGTGCGCGGATGCGCCTTCACACAAAGTCACTGGACCTTGCGGTAGGACACCCTGCGGTCCGACGGTGAGCTTCTTGGTCTCAACAACGCCGAGAAGCTGACCCCGGTCGGCTAACCGCGTAGTCGGCGGGACCGAGGGCGGTGTCGTACTCCTCGATCGCCGGGGCCGCGTCCATCGGACTCTTCTCGAGCGCCTTTCGGCGATCGCTCGCCGCACGCCGCGGCTCGTCCAGAGCCTCGTACGTGTCCGCAACTCGACGCGAGCAGCGACCCGATAGGCACCGCGCACAACCCATCTCCGCCCCGACACGCAGGGACGTGCGCAGCCGCTCGCGACGGGAAAGCCAAGACCGGCCAGCGACGTGTCCGCAACCGGGCTCGGCACGCATAACCATTGCCCGCTCGGGCCCGTTTATGGGAGCGGGTGCTCCTGAGCGCTGGTGTTGTCGAGCGACACGCCGAGTCGGGCGGCGATCTCTTCGCAGATTGATCTCGCCGGCTGTTGGGTGTGCTCGGCCGCGACGCGGATCAACACGACTGCCGCTTCGAACGCGTGGAGCGTGTAGTCCTGGACCCGCCACCACCCGGCCAGCTCGTAGTAGTCGACGACGATCCCCGCGTGCAGCGCGACGGCCGCCTGGATCGCCGCTCGATGCTTCTGCCGCGCGGCATTTCCGCTGACGGTCCACTCGGACAGGTGCCGTTGGGTCGCGTCGCTCAGGGACAGCGGCGCTGTCGGAGCCGCACCCGCGACCGCGAGCGCTGCGGCACCAATTTCCGTGAGCACGTCCCCCGGGAACGGAAAGGCGTAGTCCGCGAACGAACGCAACTGCAGCAGGACGTCGTCGGGCGACTCGTCTCGTGCCAGACCTTCAAGGACGAGACGTGCGACCTCGACGCGATCCGGTTCTGTCGCTGAGGTGTTCCTCGCCATGCTTCGTACGGTAGGTCCAATTCGTTGAGCGGTCGCGACCGGTCGAGCCTTCCGCCCCGCGTAAATGCGCCCGAGCGGGCATTCTGGCGCGCTTGCGCTTCGGATGCGACGGTGCCGCGCGGCAGCGTCAACGGTTCCTGAGGTCATGAGCAGTCGCCGACAGGTTCGGCGACTGGCGCGGGCCTATCGTCGTGGCCATGAAGCGGTGGCCGATCTCTGAGGACTCCACCTACCGTCGGCGATTTTGCTCGCGATTGGCGCTGGTACTGGTCTACGCAGCCCTTGCAATCGTCTTTGGCATGATCGGCGCCACAGTCCTGTTCACCCTGACGGCGTTGCTCACTGTTGCATTCGCGTATGAGGTCCTGCGGTTCCACTTCGAGTATCGGAGGTCCGACGCCTAGCGCCCTTCTCGGATGACCGGGGAGTTGTCGAGGCGGTCAGGTGCGAGGTTGCGCGGCGCGATCTGGCTCCCGTGTGTGGCCTTGGTCGGTGACTGACCTCGGCATCACGATTCCTTGACCTCGCGGGCGTTCTTATCAGTGACAGCAATCCTTGGGACGATGCCGGGTGTCAGCAGCCCGATGAGCACGGAGGCGATGAGATGGACCGGACCTCGATGGGGACGATGCGGTATCTGTTCTTTGGTGTCGGGCTGGTGGGGGGCGTCATCCTGCTCGCAGCGGGCCAGACGCTCATCGGCGGGTTGCTGGTGGCCATGGCCGCGGTCCGGATCGTGTTGCTCGTATCGATGCAGCGTCGGATGCGGTCGTCGTCGTCCCAGGCTCCAGGCGTGAACGGCCGTCGCGGTGGTGGACGTCCAATGCTGCAACGTCTTGCCAGCATGGAGCTCGATGTCGCCGCGACCGCGATCGGCGTTGCACCCGACGTGTTGCGGCGCGCGGTCGACGACGGCCGCTCAATCTCCGCGCTAGCGGCTGACACCGGTGTTCCCTCGGACCGTGTGGTCGACGCGGTCGTTCGTGACGCCAACACCAAGGTCGATCGGGCCGTCGCCGACGGCCGCATCGCCCCCGACCGGGCAAGCATGCTCCGCAACCGGTTGCCGAACTGGGCAGAACAACTAGTCCTGCAAACACCGACAATGCTCGCCGGAGCCGCATCGCCTCCAGCCTGAACGGATTTCTGCCAAACGCCATATCTGCCAGTGAGGATGGGCGGGTCCACCGTGGTGTCGGTGGTGACCGGTACGTTCGGTTCGGACGCGCGTCACTCGTTGGTGTGTGTTCGGAATTGGGCACGCCCCGTTCCGGAGGGTGATCGAGCTCGCTGTTGACGCAGCGTGCTCGTCACGGTCTCCTTCCCGGGACGTGCGTGCCACCCCTTGAACCGTTGAAGCAGAGAAGGGATGGCGATGACCATGGTAGAGAGCACGCGCCTGATCACGGGTGGTGTCGATACGCATCTCGATGTGCATGTCGCGGCCGCGGTCGACGCGAACGGCGGTGTGTTGGGTGTCGAGTCGTTCGTGACGACACCGGCCGGATATGGCGAGTTGTGTTCGTGGCTCGAGACGTTCGGCACCCCGGCGCGGGTGGGGGTGGAAGGCACCGGCGCGTATGGCGCCGGGTTGGCACGTCATCTGCGTGGTCGGGGTCTGGTGGTGATCGAGGTTGATCGCCCGAACCGCCAGGAGCGGCGCCGCAACGGGAAGTCCGATGAGCTCGACGCGATCGAAGCAGCACGGGCGGCGTTGTCGGGTCGGGCGTCAGGGATCGCGAAGTCCGCTGATGGTGACGTGGAAGCGATCCGCGCGTTGTTGGTGGCGCGCCGTTCGGGTCGCAACGTGCGCGTCAAGTATCTGAACCAGATCCGCCATCTCGGCTTCACCGCACCCGACGAGCTCCGGGAGCAGTTCCGGGCCGTGCCCGTCGACCACTTGGCTGCCACCGCAGCAGCGTTGCGACCTCGCGTGGACGGCGACAGCGTGACCTACGCGACGAAGTTGGCGATCGCGACGCTCGGACGTCGTGTCCTCGCGCTCGATGCTGACGGCAAGCGTCTCGACCAGGCGCTCGACACGCTCGTGCGTCGCCGTGCACCTCGCCTGCTCGAGGTCTACGGCGTCGGCACCCACACCGCCGCGATCTTGTTGGTCACCGCGGGCGACAATCCGCACCGGTTGCGCGACGAAGCCGCGTTCGCGCACCTCTGTGGCGTTGCACCCCTCCCCGCGTCGTCAGGGAAGAGTCGTCAACGTTTTCGACTCAACCCCGGCGGCAACCGTCAAGCGAACCACGCGCTCTGGCGGATCGTGTTCACCCGCATGAGCGGCGATGAACGCACCCGCAAATACGTCGCGCGTCGCCTCGCCGAAGGACGCACCACCCGCGAGATCATGCGCAGCCTGAAGCGTTACGTCGCCCGCGAGCTCTACCCCCACCTCGTCGCCGGCTGACACGATCTGGAGTGACGGGCCTGGCCCGCGAACTGCCTGACACCGAAGCTGGTTGTCCTTCGAACGAACCGCCGGCCCGTCACTCCCGAACACCCTCGGCACCGCGTGGCCTGATAAGAGCTCGCCCTCACCCGAGTGGCCCATCACTGGTGTGCCCGCACCGCCGAAACAACCCCTTGACAGACATAGGAGCCTTCGCACTGGCTCCGTCTTCGTTCTGCCATCCTGTTGCCAATGACGAACCTCCCGGATGCGGCCGACGCGCTCCTTGCGCTGCTCCGAGCCGACCTACTTGCGTCCGTTGGTTTGCCGCTCGAAGCGCGGGTGCGTCTGATCTCGCCGGATGAGCAGCGAACAAGGGATCTCGAACTCGACGCCAGGTTCAGCGACCCGATGGCACCGAACGCGAAGGTGGTGCTCCTCGGCTCCTCAATGCCTGGTCCGCGGGCGCAACCGTTGGAGGAGTACACCAGCTTCTGGGAGTTGGAGATGCCGCATATGCGCTCGATGATCTTCGAGGCTGTCGACGTGATTGATGTGGTCCAAGAGGAAGTGATCGAAGACCTATGGCGAGAGGGCCGCTCAGCCTCTTGGCCAGAGTGCCCCGTGCATGGTGGCCACCCACTCGACTCGGTATTCGACGACGGCGACAACCTGGTGTGGCGATGCCCGCGTGACCACGGCATCGTTATCCCGCTGGGCGGCCTCGGCGCGGACGGCCGCTTCACGGGGGCATAACTGCCGCTCGGCGTGCACCTCATCGGGGACTGTGCGTGCCGTCCCGACCAGCCAGGAACCCGTGGAGAGTTTGATCGCTCGACCGCACCGAGGACGGTGATCCGCCGCAATCGTTCCTTGATGTGCGCGCTCGGGCGCCGGACCGGCAGATGTGCATCGAGTACCGCCGTTTGCCGATCGGCGCTGCGGAGGAGCGCTCTCTGAAGAGAGCAGTTCTCGCTACACGGTCGCGATCGGCGTCAGGGGTGAGCCGACGATGCCGGGCAGGCGGAGCGGGGGAGCAGTGAGCAGGAAGCGGCTCCGCTCGTGCTCGCGCAGCCAGGTCGCCAGCTCGTGCAGGTACCACATCTCGCCCAGCGGGACGCCGAGCTTGAACAGGCAGAGGTTGTGGATCGGCAGCAGCGTGCGCTTGCCGTCGACCAACGGAGAGCCGCCGAGCATCGCTTCGACCGCGTAGTTGTCGGCGATCAGCGCCGAGATCTGCGAGTCCGCGATCCACTCGAGCAGCGACTCGTCGCGCGGATCGAGCGCGCTGCACATCCGGTGGATCTTCACCGGGTCGGGCTCCTTGTTCCACTCGAGGACCTTGGTGGCGAAGCCGGTGTGGAGCAGGAGCATGTCGCCCGGCTCGACGACCACGTGGTCGGCCGCCATGATCTCCCGGAGCAGCTCGAGCTTCACGGCCTTGGCGTCGTGCCCGAGGTGGTGCGCGAGGTCGACGAGCACGCCGCGTCCCTGCACGCCGTGGAACGCCATGTGCTCGAGGCCGAGGTGGTGCGCGAAGCACGCGTGCCCCGCGCCGTCGCCGCGCGCGTCGGCGCTGGGTCCGACCAGGTCGACACCCGCCCGGTAGCCGTTGTAGTAGACCGACTCGGCCACGCCGTCGCCGTCGGCGTCGAACTCGGCACCGACGTGCGCGAGCGAGTCCCACTGGGTCGAGTACTGCAACCAGAGCGTCACCTGGTCGTCGGACCAGACGTCGTAGAAGGTGTCGTCGCCCTCGCGCATCTCGCGCATGAGGGCGTTGTAGAACACCTCGGGCTTCCCCTGCATGTCCTCGGTGGGCGCGAGTCGCGGCGGGTAGCGGCGCTGGTTCAGCGCGGTGCCGCCCGGGTAGTCGAGCGGCAGGCTGAGGCAGAAGGTGATGCCGTGTTCGACCTCTCGCACGCCTTGGAGGACCTTCTCGGGGGTGACCAGGTTGATCCGGCCGAGCTCGTCGTCGTCGCCCCAGTCGCCCCACGTCGAGCCTTCCGGACGGCTGCTCCACCGCTTCGCCACGTCGTCACCTCGGTTGCCAGCCATTGCCAGGAGCCTGTACCGATCGGTACACTAGCTCCGCCAGCAACCGCACGCAGGGGGTCGAGGCATGACCGAGCACCAGGACCTCGTCGTCTCCGCCGACGGCCACATCCTCGAACCGACCGACCTCTTCAGGACACGCCTGCCCAAGCATCTGCGCGACCACGCGGTGTGGGAGGAGGACTTCGAGATCGAGCCGCTCGTGGAGGGTGGCGCGACCAAGTTCCGGCGCCTGCACACGTCGGGCTTCGAAGGATGGACCGTCTCCCGGTACCGCCAGACCGGCGGGCGCATGCCCGAGGGCGACCCCGAGATCATCGTCGAGGACCTCACGCTCGACGGTGTCGACGCCGCGGTCATGCACCCCAACCTCTCGCTCTTCGGGCTCTACTCGGACGACCACGAGCTGTCGATCGCGCACGCACGCGTCTACAACGACTACATCGCGGAGCGGTTCACGCCGTACTTCGACCGCATCGCGCCGACCGCACCGATCCCACTCACCGACATCGACGACACGGTCGCGGAGATCGAGCGCGTCGCGGCCGCCGGCTCCCGCGCCATCCTGGTGCCCGCGACCCCGCCGAAGCCCTACTACTCGCGCGACTTCGACCCGGTGTGGGACGCCGCCGTGGCGAACGGTGTGCAGGTGTTCATCCACACGCAGACCGGCGGCGTGAAGGTGAACGACCCCGAATCCACGACGCTGAAGGTCATGGTCGACCAGGCGAAGCAGGTCAACCAGCCGATGACCGAGAAGACGGCGTCGAAGCGCATGATCACCCAGGCCGTCTACGCGCCGATCGTGCCATCGCAGGTCATCTGCGAGCTCATCGGTGGCGGGGTCGCCGAGCGGTACCCCACGCTGCACTTCTCGCTGGTCGAGTTCAACGCGCACTGGCTCGGGTCACTCGTCGGCGCGATGGACAAGTGCTGGGTCACGGGCATCGGCCAGGACGCCGACTGGTGGATCGGGGTCTGGGACGACACCCGCCCCGCGAACGACCAGCCCAGCGTCGCCCAGCTGTTCCGTCTGAACGACAAGTGGCCGTATCCACTCGCGCCGAGCGAGTACGTGCAGCGGCAGTTCCACGTGTCGTTCCAGGACGACCCGGTCGCCGTGGCGTGCCGTCACATCACGGGCGTGTCGAGCATCGTGTGGGGCAACGACTACCCGCACGCCGAGGGCACGTTCCGCGGCAGTCGCGAGCTCATCGCGAAGCAGTTCGTCGGCGTGCCGGCGGACGAGAAGGCGGCGATGGTCGGCGGCACCCTCGGCGACCTGCTCGGCTTCCAAGCGCCCGTCCCCGCCTGACGCGCCCCACCCAAGGGGCGGCGGGACTCAGGCCTCGATGCCGCGGAGGAAGATGTCGGCGAAGGGCTTCGCCACGTCGCGAGCCGAGACGCTTCCGCCGGGCTTCAGCCAGAGATACGTGTAGTTGTGCATGCCGAGCCACGCGCGCGCGGTGAGCCAGGGGTCGACGGCGCGGAACTCGCCGCCGTCGATGCCGGCCTGCAGCACCGTCTCCACGCGCCGCTCGTACTCGCGGCGGCGGGTGCGGAACTGCTCGGCGCGCTCGTCGGTGAGGGCAGGGAACTCGTGGAGGAACACCCACACGTGGTCGGGGTAGCGGTGGATGACGTCGAGCAACTCGGTGCCGAGCATCGTCAACTGCTCCGACGGTGACCCGCCCGCGACGACGACGCGGTCGGCACCGAGCATCACCTCGTCCATGACGCGGTCGTGGATGGCGGCGAGCAGCTCTTCCTTCGAGCCGATGTAGTAGTAGAACGCGCCCTTGCCGAAGCCGTTGACCTCGCAGAGCTCGGCGATGCCGGTTGCGTGGTAGCCGCGGCGCGCGAACACCTGTGCCGACGTGTCGATGATCGCGTCGCGCCGGTCGTTCCACCGGGCGCTGCGCTTCGGATCGTCGGTCGTCGCAGGCTCGGCCATCGACACCGACCGTACCTCGCGGGGTGCCGACATCAGCGACCCTGCCAGTGCGGCTGGCGCTTCTCGGCGAACGCGCGGAGTCCTTCGTCGGCGTCGTCCGACTCGAGCAGACCATCGAGCAGCGCCCGTGACTGCGCGCGGAGCGCGGCGTCGTCCGTCTGGGCGGCGGCCCGTACGACCCGGCGGCTCGCGCGCACCGCGAGGGGGCCAGCCGACGCGATCTGGTGGGCGACGCGCATCGCCTCGTCGAGCGCCTCACCGGCATCGACCAGACGGCTCACGAGACCGAGCGCGAACGCACGCGTGGCGTCGATCGGTTCGCCGGTGAGGATGGCGTCCATCGCGGCGGCGCCGCCGATGGCGCGGGGGAGACGGAACAACCCGCCGGCGGCGGCGATCAGATTGCGCTGTACCTCGGCCAGCCCGAACGACGACCGCGTGGTCGCGACCACGACGTCGGCGGCGAGCACGATCTCGAGTCCGCCCGCGGTCGCGAGACCGTCGACCGCGACCACGATCGGCTTCTCGCGCTCCCGATACACGAACCCGGCGAACCCACCGCGTTCGGTGTCGAGCGTGGCCGCGGTGCCGGTGGCGCGGATCACCTTGAGGTCGGCGCCCGCGCAGAACACGGGGCGGGGATGGCCGTCGGTGTTGGCGCCGAGCACGCCGACCCGCACGTCGGGGTCGTCCTCGATGCGGTCGACGGCGGCTTCGATTGCGAGCGCCATCTCACGGTCGACCGCGTTGCGTGCTTCGGGCCGGTTGAGCGTGATGACCCCGACGTGGTCGGAGGAGGAGTACAGGACCGGCGCCACGACCTCAAATGTAGAGTGACTGGTCAGTACAGAAGAACCACGACGACGACGGTGGGGGTATGGGCACGTACGGCTTCGAGGGGCGGGTGGCGGTGGTGACCGGTGCCGGCCGGGGGATCGGCCGCGCCCACGCCCGCTTGCTGGCGGAGCGCGGCGCGAGCGTGGTGGTGAACGACCTGGGCGGCTCGACCGCGGGCGTCGGCGCCGACGGCGGACCAGCGGCCGCCGTGGTCGGGGAGATCGTCGCAGCGGGTGGCACCGCGGTCGCCGACGCCAGCGACGTGGCCGACGAGGCGGGCGCGCAGGCGCTGGTCGACACCGCGGCGGAGCACTTCGGCCGCATCGACGTGGTGGTGAACAACGCCGGGATCATCCGTTGGGCCGACTTCCCCGACGCCGACGCGGAGCACGTGGCCAGCCACCTCGCGGTGCACCTCGGCGGCTCGTTCAACACCATTCGGGCCGCGTGGTCGCGCATGGTGGAGCAGGGCTACGGCCGCATCGTCAACACCACGTCAACGGGCATGTTCGGGTTGCCCAACAACGTGGGCTACGCGACCGCGAAGGCCGCGGTCGTCGGGATGACGCGCAGCCTGGCGACGGCCGGTCGCGCGCACGACATCAAGGTCAACCTCGTCGCGCCGGCCGCGTTCACGCGCATGGCTGGTGCGGCCGACGACGACTCACCGATGGCCACCCAGATGGCGCCCGACCTCGTCGCGCCGATGGTCGCGTTCCTCGCGCACGAAGACTGCCCCGTGACGGGCGAGATCTACGCCGCTGGTGCGGGGCGGTTCGCGCGCATCTTCATCGCGCAGGCGCCGGGGTACGTCGACACCACCGGCGCGCCGAGCGTCGAGGACGTCGCCGCGCACTGGCCGGAGATCAACGACGACTCCGGCTACACGGTGCCGGCCGACCTCATGGCCTGGTCAGCGACGTTCCTCGCCCACCTGGGCTGAGCTCCTTCACGTCAGTGTCCGTAGCTCGCGCTTGAGGACCTTGCCTGACGGGTTGCGGGGGAGGGCGTCGATGAACACGACGTCCTTCGGCACCTTGAACCTGGCGAGCTGCGTGCGGCAGTGCTGGATGAGCTCGTCCGAGGTGGGCGTCGCGTCGGCCGCGAGCACCACGTAGGCGATCGGCACCTCGCCCCACCGCTCGTCGGGGCGCCCGACCACCGCCACCTCCACCACGGCCGGGTGCTCGTCGAGCACCCGCTCGACCTCGGAGCTGGCGATGTTCTCGCCCCCCGACACGATCATGTCCTTGAGGCGGTCGACGATGTAGACGAAGCCGTCGGCGTCGCGCACGCCGATGTCGCCGGTGTGGAACCATCCGCCGGCGAACGCCTTCTGGGTGGCGTCGGGATCGCGCCAGTAGCCCGCGAACACCTTGGGGCCCCGCAGCACCACTTCCCCGCGTTCGTCGGCGGGGAGTGGCGCGCCGTGCTCGTCCCAGATGTCGAGCTCGAGGTACTGGCAGGGGCGGCCCACGCTGCCGAGCTTCGACACCGTGTGGTCACGGTCGAGGAAGGTGTCGCCTGACACCGTCTCGGTGAGGCCGTACGCGTCGGCGAACCACGCTGACGGGAACGTGGCGCGGATCCGCTCGATGGTGGGGATCGGCATCTTCTCGCCGCCGGCGATGATCACGCGCACCGACGACAGGTCGCGACCCTCGATGCCGGGGACGTCGAGGACGGCCCGGACCATCGCCGGCGCGGCCCAGATCGTGGTGACCCGCGACCGTTCGATCTCGTCGACGACGCGCGTCGCGTCGAAGGTGGTGTGGATCATCGTCGTCGCGCCCACCGCGATCATCGTCGTGGTGACGAGATCGAGCGCGCCGACGTGGTAGAGCGGGCCGCACGCGAGACCGACGTCGTCGGCGGTCACGCCGAGCTCCACGACGTGCGCGGCGTTCTTCCACGCCAGGTTCGCGTGCGTGATCATCACGCCCTTTGGACGTCCGGTCGTTCCCGACGTGTACATCAGGCGATGCACGTCGTCGGCCGCCGCCGGCGCGCGCGGCGGGGGCGGCGCACTCGCAGACAGGTCGGCGAACCGTTCCCAACCGGGCACGGGATCCTCGGTGATGCACACGCGCGCGAGCTCGCGGTCGAGATCCTCGGCGGCTTCGTCGGCGAGGGCCGCCAGCGTGTGGTCGCACACGAGGGCGCGCGCGCCCGAGTGCTCGAGGATGAAGCGCAGCTCGGGCGCGGCCAGCCGCCAGTTGATCGGCATCGCGATGGCGCCGAGGTGGTTGGCGGCGAAGATCGTGGCCAGGAACTCGAGGTTGTTGTACGACAACAGCGCGACGACGTCGCCGGCGCGCAGGCCGCGCGCGTCCATCCCCCCGGCCACCGCGGCCGACCAGTCCTGCATCTCGCGGTACGTCACCGCGCGCTCGCCGTGCACCGCGATCAGCTGGTCGGGCGTCCTGCGGGCGTGGTGCTCCAAGACGCTGCACCAGCTCAGGTCGGGCTGCACGTCAGGGTGCGGCATACCCGCCGTCGACCACGATCGCCGATCCCGTCGTCCACCGGGCCGCGTCGCTCGCCAGGTAGGAGTACGCACCGACCAGGTCGGCGGCGTCTCCGAGACCGAGCGGATGCTTGACCGCGATGGCGTCGATCGCTTCGGTGGGGAGTCCCTCGTGGATACCGGAGAGGAAGGTCCCCGGGCACACACAATTGACGCGGATGCCGTCGCGCGCGTACTCGACGGCGGCGACCTTCGCGAGTTGGATCACCGCCGCCTTCGTCGCGCAATACGGCGCGGCGTGCGACCACGCGGTGAGACCGGCAACCGAGGCGGTGACCACGATGGATCCCGACTGCTGCGCGCGCATCACCGGCACCGCGGCCGTGATGCCGTTGACCGCGCCGAGCACGTTGACGCGGAAGGCGCGCTCCCAGTCGTCGGTGGTGAGGTTGTGGATCCGCCCGTTGGGTGACAGCACCCCGGCGTTGCTCACGAGCACGTCGAGCCGCCCGAAGCGCTCGACCGCGCGCGCCACCACCGCGTCGACGTCGGCGGGCTGGCTGACGTCGGCGAGCAGGGTCTCGACCTCGCCTCGCTCCCCGGGCAGGCCGTCGACGGTCGACGAGAGCATGGCGTCGCTGAGGTCGCTGAGGACGACGTCGGTGTCGGGCTCACCGGCGAAGCGCTGCGACAGCGCCGCACCGAGTGTCCCGCCCGCGCCGGTGATCGCGACAACACGCCTCATACGAGCAGGTACCCGCCGTCGACGGTGAGCACGGTGCCGGTGACGAACGCCGAGGCGTCCGACGCGAGGAACAGGTACGCGCCGACGAGGTCGGCGGGTGAGCCCCAACGCTGCATCGCGGTGTGGGCGAGCACGTTCGGGCCGAGCTCGGGGTGCTGCTTCCACTGCTCGACCAGCGGCGAGTCGAACCAGCCCGGCGCGACCACGTTCACCGTGATGCCATCAGCCGCGAGGTCGAGCGCGAGCGCCTTGGCCAGGCCGACCAGCCCGGCCTTCGACGCGCTGTAGGCGGCGAGCCCCTGGCGCGGGCGCTCGCCGATGACCGAGCCGGTGAAGATGATCCGGCCGCCCCCGCTCATCACCCGGGACGCGGCGCGGGCGCCGAGGAACGCGCCGGTGAGGTTCACGTCGATGATCTTGCGCCACACCGACGCGTCGGTCCCTCGTGGTCCGGCGACCAGGGGCGAGATCCCGGCGTTGCAGATCCACCCGTCGACGCCGCCCCACTCGTCGACGACGGCGTCGGCGACCGCCTCGTTGACCTCTTCGTCGGTCACCTCACCGGGGAGCACCAACGAAGGCCCCGGGAGGTCGTCGGCCAACGCCTTGAGGTCGGCCTCGGTGCGGGCGACGAGCGCGACCCGGGCGCCACCGTGCGAGAGCGCAGTCGCGACGATCCGCCCCAGGCCGCGGCCGGCGCCGGTGATCACCACTCGCTTGCCGGTCACGTCGCCCGGAGGGGCGAAGGACGCGGGGATGTCGATCTCGCCGGTCATCGCGCTCCCTGCTTTGTACCGATCAGTACAATACACGGCCCATGTCCGACGACACCGACCTCCTCGAGCTGCACCGGCGGATGCTCGTCATCCGCGGCTTCGAGGAGCGCGTCTCGGCGCTCTACCGCGACGGCGAGGTCCCCGGGTTCGTGCACCTCTCGATCGGGCAGGAGGCCTCGGCGGTCGGGGCGTGTTGGCCACTCCGCCGGACCGACGTGATCACGTCGACGCACCGCGGCCACGGGCACTGCCTGGCCAAGGGCCTCGACCCGCCGGGGATGTTCGCGGAGCTCATGGCGCGAGACGACGGCACGAACCGCGGGCGGGGCGGATCGATGCACATCGCCGACCCGACACTGGGCATCTTCGGCGCCAACGGCATCGTCGCCGCGGGGCTGCCGATCGCGGTCGGTGCCGCCACCGCCGCGCAGCTGCGCGACGACGGCACGGTCGCGGTGGCGTTCTTCGGCGATGGTGCGGTTGCGCACGGCACGTTCCACGAGGCGGTGAACCTCGCCGCGGTGTGGCGCCTGCCGGTGATCTTCTTCTGCGAGAACAACGGCTACGCGGAGTTCTCGCCGGCGGCGACGCAGCATGCCGCGACGCTCGAGCAGCGCGCCGGCGGGTACGGGATCGACTTCGTCGCGGTCGACGGCAACGACGTCGCCGCCACCGCCGCCGCGATGACGACCGTGGTCGACGCCGTCCGCGCCGGCCGTGGTCCCGTCATCGTCGAGGCGACGACGTACCGATGGCACGGTCACTATGAAGGCGACCCCGAGCGGTACCGCTCCGAGGACGAGGTGCGGGAGTGGGAAGCGCGCGACCCGCTCGTCGTGAGCGCACGCCACCTCCGAGAAACGGGAATCGGCGACGAGACCCTCGATGCCATGCAACGCGCGGTCGACGAGGAGCTCGACGCCGCGGTCGAGGCTGCGCGGCGCGCCCCGCCACCCGCGGTGACGTCGCTCCACGACTTCGTGGTGAGTCCGCGCGTCGAGACCCCCGAACCGCGCGCGTTGCGTCCGGACGTTCCGATCTTCCGCACGATGGACGCGGTGCACGCCGCGTTGGAGCAGGAGCTCGCGGCCGACGACCGCGTGTTCGTCGCCGGCATCGACGTCGCCGCGGGTGGAAACGTGTTCGGCCTGACGCGCGGCCTCCACGATCGCTTCGGCACGCGCGTCCGCGACACCCCGATCTCGGAGAGCGCGATCGTCGGAGTCGCGGTGGGCGCGGCGATGGCAGGAATGCGGCCGGTCGTCGAGCTGATGTACCTCGACTTCCTCGGGGTGTGCCTCGACCAGCTCCTCAACCAGGCGGCGAAGCTTCCCTTCATGACCGGCGGCGCGGCGCCGATGGCGCTCACCGTGCGGACGCAGTTCGGTGCCGGTCGGTCGTCGGGGAGCCAGCACTCGCAGAGCCTCGAGGCACTGCTCGCGCACATCCCCGGCCTCACCGTGGTCATGCCGTCGACGCCGGCTGACACCTACGGGTTGTTGCGCGCCGCGATCCACGACCCCAACCCGGTCGTGTTCATCGAGCACCGGCTGCTCTACGGCATGAAAGGCCCGCAACCGCCGGAAGACCACATGGTTCCCATCGGCCGGGCGGCGATCGTGCGGCCCGGTGACGACGTCACCGTCGTGTCGGTCTCCCGCATGGTGCACGAGGCGCTCGCCGCCGCCGACCTGCTCGCGGCCGAGGGTGTCTCCGCCGAGGTGATCGACCTGCGTACCGTCGCCCCGCTCGACACCGCGACGATCCTCGAATCGGTGGCGCGGACCAGCCGGCTGGTGATCGTGCACGAGGCGGTCGTGCCGTTCGGGATCGGCGCCGAGATCGCGGCCACGGTGGCGCGGGAGGGGTTCTGGGACCTCGACGCGCCGATCGAACGGGTCGGTGCACCTCCGACCCCGCCGCCCTACGCGCCCGACCTGGAGCGCGCGTGGCTCCCTGACCGCGACGACATCGTCGCCGCGATCCGGCGAGTCGTACGCGCGTGAGCGGGAAGGCTCAGCAGCCGAGCGCGCGTGCGATCACGAGGTGCTGGATCTCGTTGGTGCCTTCGCCGATCTCGAGCACCTTCGCGTCGCAGTAGAAGCGAGCCACCGTGGACTCCAGCATGTAGCCGAGACCCCCGTGGATCTGGACCGCCTCTGACGCGGCCCACGTGGCGAGGCGGCTCGCCTTCAGCTTCGCCATCGCCGCTTCTTTGAGGAACGGTTGCCCGCGGTCGCGCAAGTAGGCCGCGCGGTACGTGAGCCACCGCGCCGCTTCGAGCTCGGTGGCGATGTCGGCCAACTTGAACTGCGTCGCCTGGAACTTGGCGATCGGCTGGCCGAACTGCACGCGCTGCCCCGCGTAGTCGAGGGCGAGATCGAGCACGGCCTGCGCGAGGCTGAGCGACAGCGCGGCGATCGAGATGCGGCCGACCTCGAGCGTCTGGAGGAACTGGCCGAGTCCCATCGCAGGGTCGCCGACGAGGTGGTCGTCGGCGACCCACACGTCGTCGAACCACAGCTCGCGCGTGTCGAGCCCGCGCCAGCCGATGCCGCGCATCTTCGGGCCCATCGTGAAGCCCGGTGTGTCCTTCTCGATGACGAAGCTCGCGTAGGTCGGCTTGCCGTCGTCGCCCGCCTCCGTGCGGGCCAACAGCGTCACGCCGAACGACATGTCGGTGCCGGCGTTCGAGATGAAGGTCTTGCGGCCGTTCACCATCCACCCGCCGTCGTGACGGACCGCGCGCGTCTGGATGCCCGCGCGTCGGAGCCGGCGTCAGGTTCCGTGAGGCCGAACGCGCCGAGGACGCGGCCCTCGGCGAGCGGGCGGAGCCAGCGCTCCCGCTGCTCGTCGGTGCCGAAGAGGAGGAGCGGCAACGATCCGATCGTCACGTGGGCCTGCCACGCCGCGGCGACCGACTGGTCGGCGAGGCCGAGTTGCTCCATCGCGGCGACGAAGCCCACCGTCGTCATGCCGATGCCGCCCCACCGCTCGGGCACCAGCACGCCCAGGAGTCCGAGCGCGCCCATCTCGCGCAGCAGGTCGGTCGGGCAGACGGCGTCGTCCCACGCCTGGGGCGCCCGCACCGCGATCTCCTTCCGGGCGAACTCCCGGCAGAGCTCTGCGAGGTCGCGCTCGGCCTCGCTCAGCGAGAAGTCCATCGCCCGATGTTATTGGACCGGACGGTACAAACTGGAGTTTGGTCGCGCCGGCCGGGGAAGACGCACACGTTGCCGTCGTCGTAGGAACGAATCGTTTGCCGAATCGTTCCTACGGAGTCACAGCACTGGCCCCGGGCTCAACCACTCCGCGCCGGCCCGGATGCCTTCGACGGTGACGTGGTGATGCGGATGGCGACGTCGGCGCGGCGCCTCCACCACCTGGCTCTGCTCTCGAGGGCGACCGGTACGTGGTTCAGACCTGCACCTCGACCCGGAGGAACGTGGCCGGGATGCGCGTGTGGCCCGGGTCGGTGCTGGCGTTCTGCTCGAGGAACAGCTCTTCCAGCTCCTTCTGGAGCTCGTCGGCGCGGCCCGCGGTGTCCGCGGCGTCGAACGCGTTCATCGTCGGGCCGTAGTAGGTGCGGAAGCGCGCCAGGAACTCCACCGGGGACTCGTCGATCTCGAACACGAACGTATCGGGCACGTACGTGATCGCGTCGACTGCGATGCCGGCGGCACCGAAGCGCTCCACCACGTGGTCGACCAGGCCCCACGTCATCGGGCTCACGAAGCCCTCGGGTGGCGGTGGCGAGTACGCCGAGCTGACGCGCAGGATCTGCGCGACCAACGTCGGGTCGTTCGGGATCCAGTTCCCCATCACGATGCGACCGCCGGGCCGGGTGACGCGGACCATCTCCTGCGCGACCTCGAGGGGCTTCGGTGCGAACATCGCGCCGAACACCGTGACGACGAGGTCGAATCGGTCGCTCTCGAGGGCCGCGAGGTCGGACGCGTCGCCCGTCTCGAACGTCACGTTGGTGAGGCCCGCCTCTGCCGCGCGCCGGTTGCCGGCGTCGACGAGGTTCCGAGCGATGTCGATGCCGAGCACGTCGGCGCCGCGGCGCGCCGCGGGCAGCGCGGTCGTGCCATCACCGCAGCCGAGGTCGAGCACCTCGAGCCCGGGTGTCACGCCGATGCGTTCGACGACTGCGTCGCCGCTGGTGCGCATGCTCTCGGCGATGCGGGTGAAGTCACCCTTTTCCCACAGTGCCTGGTTCGAGTTCATGTCCGGTACCTCCCTGTTGGTCGTGGACGTCGGCACCGGGCGACGGGCGTGGAGCCGGGCCGCGTCTCCGTCGCGCCCGAGGGCGACGAGTCGAGCGGTGGCGTCATCGTCAGGGGCTCGGTGCATCGTCGACATCGTCCGCGCCGAGGGTCGTCGCCCGCATCGGGGAGGTGGGCCAACCTGCGCGAAGAGCGGTGAGGGAATTCCCTCACCGCTCGAAACCCTCGTGATTCAGGTGGCGAGGTCGACCAGTCCCAGCCGTATCGCCTGCGCGGTCGCCGCCGCGCGTGACGAGACACCGAGCTTGCGGAAGACGTTGGAGAGGTGCCGCTCGACTGTCTTCTCGCTCAGGAACAGCTGGCCGGCGATCTCGCGGTTGGTCTGCCCGGCCGCGACGAGCCGGAGCAGGTCGGTCTCGCGATCGGTCAGCACGCTCGGGTCCCCGCCGGGGATGCCGGTCGCGGTGGTCGCGCGAGCGAGGTCGAGCGCCGCTCCGAGTCGTTCGAACGTCGTGCACGCCTCGGTGAAGTACGCGGCGGCTTCCTCCTCGTCGTCGGCCCGGCGCGCCGACTCGCCCAGCAGCACGAGCATGGACGCCACCTCGTAGGGCACCGCGAGCGCCCGCCACCGCTGGAGTGCGAGCCGCAACGACGTGGTCGCTGCCGCGACGTCGCCGTCCGCGTGCAGGAGCCGACCGCGACTGGCGGCGGCGTTCGCCTCGAGGATGCTCGACCGGTAGACGCGGGTGATGCGGTCGAGCTCGTCGGCCGCGACGCGCGCGGCGTCGAGATCGTCGGCCGCGATGCCGATCTGCACGGCCGCCGGAAGCAACTTGGCGAGGCCGAGATCGTCGTGATCCGCCTCGCACCGCGCCTGCTGGATCATGCGCGCCGCGACTGCGACCTTGCCCTCGGCGAGGCGCAGCAGCGCGAGCCCCGGTTGCGGGTCGAGGCCCAGGTTCGACGCGTCGCGGAACGCCTGCGCGGCGCCCGCGAGGTCGCCGAGGCGCCGGCGGATGTCGCCGATCTCCCGGAAGGAGAGCGCGGTGTTGTAGGCGTTCACACCATCGAGCTCCGAGCACGCGCGACGCGCTTCTACCTCGGCGCGCTCCCAGTCGCCGCGCATCTGGAGCACCTCGGCCCGGTGCACGCGGCACAGGCCGGGAAACGCGCTGACGGGATGCCGCTCGGCCCAGTGCGATCCGATCTCGATCCACTCGACGGCACGGTGCAGGTCGCCGAGCTCCTCGCAGGCGCTGATGAAGCTGCAGTACACCTTGCCGGTGACGAACGGGTCGCAGCGACCCTCCACGACGAGCAGCATCGCTTCGTCGAACCACGCGAGGCTCTCGTCGGGCCGGCCGTCGGCGAGGTGGAGCCGGGCCAGACACTGCAGGCTCTCGGCTTCGAGGCCGCTGTCGCGCAGTGACCGGCCGATCGCGAGCGCGCGCTCCCCGAAATCGATCGCGGCCGCGACGTCACCGGTGGAGTGCGCGACCTCGGCCTCGCGCAGATACAGACCGGCCTTGGTCGCGTCATCCGGCGCATCGGCGAGCAAGCGCCGCGCCCGGGCCAGCCATGCGCGCGCGACCGCGGGTTGTCCGCGGAATCCCAGGTTCTCCGAGAGCTCCATGGCGACCGCGCCGGCTCGCACGATGTCGCCCGCTTCCTCGTGCAGCCGGTAGCAGCGCTCACGTACCTCGATGCATTCGTCGATGCGCGACGTCCACCAGGCCGCTTCCGCCAGCACCTCCAGCGCGTCGACGTCGGGCGGGTCACTCGCGGCGGCGGGGGTGGCGAGGTCGTGGGCGCCTTGCCAGTCGTAGCGCGACAAGGCGGTACGCACCGCTGCCACGTCGACCCGGTCGGCGACCACGACGTGACAGTAGGCGCGTCGCGGTTGTCCAGCGGGCGGTCAGGCGAGGTCGCGGCGACGGAGACCGGCCAGGCCGAGCGCGGTCAGGGCGGCGGCCACGACGAGCAACAGCACGAGGGGCACGACGTCGAGATCGGCCGCCGGGTAACGGGGCACGTGCTGGAAGGGCGAGACGTCCTGCACCCACGTCGCGAGCTCGAGCGTCTGTCCGAACATGCCGATCATGAAGCACACGCCGAGTGCGCCCCACGCCGCGACCGTGGCGCGGGGCGCGACGCCGACGAGCAGGAAGGTGAAGCCGACGAGCACCCACACCGCAGGCGCGAACGCGAGCATGCCGACGAGTGCATCGGCGACGGCTCCCGTGTCGCTGGTCACCACGGCGTCGGACACACCGAAGGCGGCTCCGACCAGCGCGAGCACGACCAGCGTGCCGCCGAACGCGATCGCGAGATGGCTGGCTGCCCAACGGGTGCGAGACACCGGCGTCGCGAGCACAGGCTCGGCACGCCCGGCCGCCTCCTCACTGTGGACGCGCAGCGCGGATTGGATGGCGAACCCCGACGCGACCAGCGCAAGGATGCGGAACGACATCGCGAGGTACTGCTGTACGAGCGTGCCGCCACCCTGCGCGGCGATGATGTCCGTCAGCGACTGGTTGTCCTTCACGAAGTCGTTGATCGAATCGGTGATCGACCCGTACGCGATCGCGAGCGCGATCATCCCCGCGCTCCACCCGATCACGCTCCCGCGCTGGAGTCGCGTCGCGAGCCCGAGCGGGCTCCCGAGCGAGGGTGGCGCATCCGCTGGGCCCGCACGGGGAGCAAACAGGCCGGCGCCGAGGTCTCTGCGTCGCGCCAGCGCGGCGGCCGTCCAGGCCAGCACCGCAGTCGCGGCGATGGTCACGAGGAATGGCCACCATCGATCACCGGCGTACGGCCTGGTCTTCTGGGCCCAGCCGATCGGTGAGAACCAGGAGATCGTTCCGTCGCCCACGTCACCGATCGCGCGGAGGAGGAACGCCGCGCCGAGGATCAGGCCTCCGATCCCGTAGACGACGCGCGTGTTCTCGGTCACCTGCGCGAGCACGAGCGTGCAGGCTGCGAGCAGCAGCCCGAACAGAGTGAACGACAGCCCGAACACCAGCGAGCCCGTGGCGGGGAGCCCGAGCGCAACGAGCGACAGCGTCACGAGCGCACCGGCGGCCACGTTCATCTCGCCGACGGTGATCAGTGCCGATGCGGGCAGCGACTGCGCACCGACTGCGAGCGATCGGACCAGCTCGGCGCGCCCGGCCTCCTCCTCGCCCCGTGTCATGCGCCCGAGCATGAACACGCTCATGAGCCCCATCAGGATCAGTCCGAAGGTCCCGGTCTGGAACGCGACCTGGCCGCCCACGGTATCCAGACCCTGGGGCGGACCGTTGAAGATGATGGCAGCGGCGTTGTCCTCCGACGCGCGCGCGGCCTTGTCGAGGTCGGACTGCGTCGGGTACAGCCCCTTGATGCTGCCGACGGTCGCCAGCACGACCAGCACGATCGAGGCGATCCACACGACGATGCGGACGCGTTCCCGCCGCGCCGCGAACCGCGTGAGTGTGGCGACGCCCGTGAGCGCGCCGTCGACCGCGGTCATGGCTCCGTCTCGGCGAGACGTCCGGCCAGTTCGGCTTCGCGCGCGAGCTCGTCGCCGTACTGCCGCAGGAACAGCTCCTCGAGCGTCGGCGGGTGCGCCTCGAGCGAGCGCACGCCGAGCTCGCCGAGGCGCCGCACCACGCCGTCGAGTTCGACCGTGTCGACGTGGAGGTGCACGCGGTCACCGTCGATCTCGAGCCCGTGCACGCCGGGGAGCTCGGCGAGCCCGGACGGCGGGAGCGCCACCTCGGCCCTGATCTCGGTCCGGGTCAGGCCGCGCAGCTCCCGGAGCGTGCCCGTCTGTTGGGTGCGGCCGGCGCGGATGATGCTCACCCGGTCGCACAGCGCCTCCACCTCGGCGAGGATGTGGCTCGAGAGGAGCACGGTACGGCCTTCGTCGCGCACCTCGCGGATGCAGTCCTGGAACACCGCTTCCTTGAGCGGGTCGAGACCCGACGTCGGCTCGTCGAGCACGAGAAGCTCGGCGGTCGACGCCAGCGCGGCGACGAGCCCCACCTTCTGCCGGTTGCCTTTGGAGTAGGTGCGCGCCTTCTTGGTCGGATCGAGCTCGAAGCGCTCCAGCAGTTCGTCGCGCCGGCGCGGATCGAGGTCGCCACGCAAGCGGCCGAGCAGGTCGATCACCTCGCCGCCGCTCAGCCTGGGCCAGAGCGTCACGTCGCCGGGCACGAACGCGAGGCGGCGGTGCAGCGCGACGGCGTCGCGCCACGGGTCACCGTCGAGCAGCTTCACGTCGCCCGCATCGGCGCGGATGAGCCCGAGGAGGACCCGGATCGTGGTGGTCTTGCCCGATCCGTTCGGTCCGAGGAAACCGTGAACTTCGCCGCGTTCGACGGCGAGGTCGAGGCCGTCGAGCGCCGTGACCGTCCCGAAGGTCTTCATCAGGCCGGAGATCGAGATCGCCGCGGGCACCGCGTCGAGTCTCGCACACACCGCCCGGCGACCTCTCGGCTGGCCGGGCACTTCGGAACCGGGTGAAGATGGCGCGCGAGACGATCGAACTTCCTCGAACGAGCGACAGGAGCGTGGGTCATGCGAGCTGATGCATTCCGGTACGACGGGAAGCGGGCGCTGGTCGTCGGTGGTGCGACGGGCATGGGCGCGGCCGTCGCCGAGCTGGTGCAAGACCTGGGCGCCGAGGTCGTGGTGATGGACTTCGCGCCGGTCACCCTCGCGGGCGCCAAGGCGATCCACCTCGACCTGCGCGACCAGGCGAGCATCGACGCCGCCATCGACGAGTGTGGCGGCCCGATCCACGCGCTCTTCGCGTGCGCGGGCGTCGCCGACGGCACCGCCGGGATCGAGAAGATCAACTTCATCGGTCACCGGCACCTCATCGACCGGGCGATCGCCAAGGGCTTCTTGGGCCGCGGGAGCGCCATCGGGTTCATCTCGTCGACCGCCGGTCTCGGCTGGCGCAACCACCTCGACGAGGTGAAGGGCTACCTCGACGAAGCGCCCGACTTCGACTCCGCGGTGGCGTGGATCGAGGCGCATCCCGACAAGGCGAGCTACATGTTCAGCAAGCAGTCGATCAACGTCTACGTGCAGAGCCGTGCGCTCGAGCTCCTCAAGCAGGGGATCCGCATCAACGCGATCCTGCCTGGCCCCACCGACACGCCGCTCGCCCGCGCCAATGCCGAGACGTGGCTCGGCTTCGGCACCGACTACCGCGGCGACGCCGGCATCGAGGCGTCGCGACCCGACGAGCAGGCGGGTCCGCTGGTGTTCCTGTGCAGCGACGCCGCGTCGCACGTCAGCGGCGAGATCCTCATCGTCGACGCCGGGTTCACCGGCTCTGGCGTCACCGGCGTGTACGAGTCGGCCGCGATGGCTGTGGACTTCATGGAGAACGCCTGATCGTCGGTCGACGAGGCCCGCGGCGTTCGTCGTCGCCGCGGGCCACGCCGCCGGTCACCAGTACTTCGCGGCCGGGCGCACCTCGATCGCACCACCGAGCCGGGCGGCGGGGATGCGAGCTGCGAACGCGATCGCAGCGTCGAGATCATCGGCCTCGAGCACTGCGAAGCCGCCGACCGCCCCGTCGTGACCCAGGTAGGGCCCGTCGGTCGTGTCGACGGTGCCGTCCTTCACGCGCACGGTGCGCGCGTCGGCGGGGAGGCCGAGCGGCGGACCGGGCGTGACGCCCGGCGTCTGGTTGATCGCCGCGTAGTCGGCGTAGATCCGGGTCTGCTCGTCCTGGGGCAACGCGTCCCACTCGGCGGTGCCGGGCAGGGGCGTGGTGCCTTGGTAGATCAGTACGACGAACTGTTCCATGGTTCCTCCTCGGGTGTGTGTGCACCCGGTTGTCGGACGGCGACGACGAGATGTGACGCGCGCGTCACCGTCGTGCGAGTCACGCGTCGAGCGTCACGATGTCGAGCTGCGCGATGCGTTCGGCGTCGCCGGTCACGTCGATGGCGACGACACGGTCGTCGCGCAGCGTGAACTGCACGACACCCAGAACGGCTCCTGCGGGAGCCCACACGAACGCGGCGACGCCGTCGACGATGGCGAGGGCCGCGCCGCGCGCGCCGCCCGCCAGCGCGCCGGCCACGGCCTCGGCGCCGTGCATTTCGCGGAGCGAGCCCATGCTCACCGCGGTCGCGTCGGGCACCAGCACCACGTCGGGGTCGAGCAGCTGCATGAGCGCGTCGAAGTCACCACCCCGTGCCGCGCGCAGGAACGCGTCGACCACAGCGCGCTGTCGGACCAAGTCGAGTCCGGCCGTCGAGGGGGCGCCTTGCAACCTCCGCCGGGCGCGGCTGGCGAGCTGACGCGAGGCGTCAGGGGTGCGGTCCAGGATCTCGGCGATCTCGTCGAACGGCACCGCGAACACGTCGTGGAGGACGAACGCGACCCGCTCGGCCGGGCCGAGGCGATCGAGGACCACCATGAGGGCAGCGCCCACCGACTCGGCGAGCAACGCCTCGTCGACCGGGTCGCGGGCGGAGTCGTCGGTGGTCACGCCCACGCCGTGGTCGCCGACCGGGTCCTCGGGGCGGGCACGCCGCGACCGCAGTCGATCGAGACAGACGCGCCCGACCACGGTGGTGAGCAGGCCGCCGACGTTCTCGATCCCGGCCGGGTCGGTGCGGCGGAGCCGCAGCCAGGTCTCCTGCACCGCGTCCTCGGCCTCGGCGTGAGATCCGAGCATCCGGTACGCGAGCCCGTGGAGGCGGGAGCGACTCTCCTCGAACCGCGCGGTCAGCCAGTCGTCGTCGTGCATGGGGTCCACCTTCATTGCGAGCAACACGCGTCACCAAGCACGCGTCATCAAGGATGTCGCACGAGCGGCCGGGGATGTGACGCGACGTCGCGGGCGTCGGGCACGACCGCCAGACGGCGAGCTAGCGTCTGCGCGTCGGTCGGTGGGCAAGGAGGAAGCGCCATGGATCCGGATCGTCCCCCGCTCCCGTACATCTACCTGCCGCCCGTGCCGGGGATCGAGCTCACCAGCGACGACCTCGAGCACGGACAGCAGCTGGCCGCGACCCACCACGCCGACACCATGGGGATGGGTGGCGACAACCTGTCGCCGCATCTCGCCTGGTCGGGAGCGCCGTCCGAGACCCAATCGTTCGCGGTCACGTGCTTCGATCCTGACGCGCCCACCGGGAGCGGGTTCTGGCACTGGGTGCTGTTCGACATCCCGGCCGGCGTGCGCGAGCTCCCGCGCGGCGCGGGGAGTGGCGACCAGGCGGGGTTGCCCACGGGCGCGATCCACGCGCGCAACGACGCCGGTGGGCTCGAGTACTTCGGTGCGGCGCCCCCCGAGGGGCACGGAGATCACCGGTACGTGTTCGCGGTACACGCGGTGAGCCTGCCCACGCTCGGGCTCGATTCCTCGGCCAGCCCGGCATACGTGGGCTTCACCCTCACGTTCAACACGCTGGCCCGAGGCGTGCTCATCGCACACTTCGGGCGCTGACCTCGGAGCGTGGCCAAGGTCTGGTTCGCCCCAGGGCTGACTCAGAGCGCGCTCAGCTGCGGAGCTGGCCGAGGAGCCGGAGCATCTGCAGGTAGATCCACACCAGCGTGACCATGATCCCGAACGCGCCGTACCACTCCATGTACTTGGGCGCGCCGTTGATCGATGCCTGACGGATGAACTCGTAGTCGAGGAAGAGGTTCAGCGACGCGACGCAGCAGATCACGACGCTGATGATGATGCCGAGCGCGCTGGGCTGGTTCCAGAACACGATGTCGACGCCGAACAGCGACAGGAGAGCCGCGAACACGTAGAGCAGGAGGACCCCGAACGTCGCGCCGATCACCATCATCTGGAACTTGCGGGTGACCTTCACCACGCCGAACACGTAGAGGGCGAGCGTGGCGAAGAACACGCCGACGGTGGCCAGCACGGCCTGGAAGACGATCCCGTCCCAGCGGATCTCGAAGGCCTTCGAGATCGCACCGAGGAACACGCCTTCCGTCAGCGCGTAGAGCGGAGCGAGGATCGGCGACGCCTTCGGCTTGAACGCGCAGACCATCGCGAGCCCGAACCCGACGAACAGGGCGACCCACGCCCAGGCCGGGATCTCGACGGTCTGCGTCGTGGCAGTGGTCGTGATGTGCGTCTGGGCCCAGCCGACCGCTCCGCCCGCGAGCACGAGCAGGAACAGCGCGAACGTCCTGGCGAACGCGCCGTTGGCGGTCATGTGCGCGACGCGAGTGGGCGGCGGCGCGCCGGTGGCCTCGGCCTGGGCGAGCGCCATCGGGGCGGCCCAACCCGCCTCGTCCTCCTTGGAGAATTGCTCGAAGCGCTTCTCGTTGAGCGCGGGATTGGCCATGTCGTCCTCACAACGAGCGGGGGTGTCTGCCGCGAGGCTATGTCCCCGCGGTGTGGGGAGCAGGCGGAACGCCGGGGGTCGGGGAGTAGGATCGGCCGATGAGTCGCCCGCCCGGTACCCCGGCCGAGTCGGCGCCGGTCCTCGTCGTCGACTTCGGTGCGCAGTACGCGCAGCTCATCGCCCGGCGCGTGCGCGAGGCCAACGTCTACAGCGAGATCGTGCCGCACGAGATGTCGGTTGCCGACATGCTGGCCAAGCAGCCCGCCGCGGTGATCCTCTCAGGTGGACCCGCGAGCGTCTATGCCGCGGGCGCACCGTCGGTCGACGCCGCGCTGTTCGAGGCCGGGGTTCCCGTGTTCGGCATCTGCTACGGCTTCCAGGCCATGGCCGAGGCGCTCGGCGGCACCGTCAAGCACACGGAGGGCGCCGAGTTCGGGCGCACCACGGCCACCATCGATCCCGCCGCGGTCCTCTTCGCCGGGCAACCGCTTCGACAGCCGGTCTGGATGTCGCACCGCGACGCGGTGGTGGTGGCACCTCCCGGGTTCACGGTCACCGGTCGCACCGACGGCGCCGAGATCGCCGCGTTCGAGCAGCCCGGACGCCGGCTCTTCGGCGTGCAGTGGCACCCCGAGGTGCTGCACACCGCCCACGGCCAAACCATGCTCGAACGCTTCCTCTACGCCGGCGCCGGCATCGAACCGTCGTGGACCACCGCGAACATCATCGACGACGCGGTCGCCGAGATCCACGAGCGCGTGGGCGATCACCATGTCCTCTGCGGCTTGTCGGGCGGCGTCGACTCCGCGGTCGCGGCCGCGCTCGTGCACCGCGCGGTCGGCGACCAGCTCACGTGCGTGTTCGTCGACCACGGGCTGTTGCGCAAGGGCGAGCGCGAGCAGGTCGAGCGCGACTACGTCGCGGCCACCGGCATCCGACTGGTGACCGTCGACGCGTCGGAGAAGTTCCTCGCCACGCTCGCGGGGGTCAGTGATCCCGAGGCGAAGCGCAAGATCATCGGGGCCGAGTTCATCCGCGCGTTCGAAGCGGCGGCGGCGGAGGTGATCGCGGCGGACGGCCACTCTTCGACGGGAGCCGGCGACGTCGAGTTCCTGGTGCAGGGCACCCTGTACCCCGACGTCGTCGAGTCGGGGGGCGGCACCGGCACCGCCAACATCAAGAGCCACCACAACGTGGGTGGGTTGCCGGACGACCTGCAGTTCGAGTTGGTCGAGCCACTGAAGTCGCTGTTCAAGGACGAGGTCCGCGCGGTCGGGTCGGAGCTGGGCCTGCCCGAGTCGATGGTGTGGCGTCAGCCGTTTCCCGGCCCGGGTCTCGCCATCCGCATCGTCGGAGCGGTCGACGCCGAACGCCTCGCGACCGTACGTGAAGCCGACACGATCGCGCGCGAGGAGCTCGAAGCGGCCGGGCTCGAGCGGGACGTGTGGCAGTTCCCGGTCGTGCTGCTCGCCGACGTGCGCTCGGTCGGGGTGCAGGGCGACGGGCGCACCTACGCGCACCCGATCGTGCTGCGTCCGATCACCAGCGAGGACGCGATGACGGCCGACTGGGCCCGCCTGCCCACCGAGGTGCTCGAACGGATCTCCACTCGCATCACCAACGAGGTGCCCGACGTGAACCGCGTCGTGCTCGACATCTCGAGCAAACCGCCGGCCACCATCGAGTGGGAGTGAACCTCCTGCGCTAGCCCGCCATCAACCCCCGGATGGCGGCGGTGACGCCGCCGTCGACGCGCAGGTCGCAGCCGCTGACGAACGACGCGTTCGGGCTCGCCAGCCACTCCGCGGCTGCGGCGATGTCCTCGGCGGTGCCGATGCGCGGCACGGGTGAGATCGAGAGCATGCCGCGCATCTGCTCGCCCGACCCCTCGGACAGCTCCTGATGGGTCATCGGCGTCGAGATGATGCCGGGACTGATGCTGACGACCCGACCGCCCTGCGCCCCCCACGTGACCGCGGCCTGTTCCACGCGGAGCTGGTTGATCCGCTTGGCGATCGTGTAGGTCGCGCCGAAGTCACCGAGGTCGACGTCGGCGAACTCCGCCATCAACGCGTCGGTGGCCACGGTCGCGAACGCGCGCTCCTGCTCGGGCGTGAAGTTGGCCATGTAGCCCGCCATGCTCGCGATGCACACCGCGACCGTTCCTTCGGTCACGAGATCGAGGAACGCGGCGAGCACGTGGTCGGTCCCGAGCATGTCGACCTCGAGCACACGTTCGGCGCTCGCTTGCGTGGGGGAGAGGCCCGCAGTGTGCACGAGTGTGCGCAACGTCCCGATCGCGCGCACGGCTGAAGCGAGTTCGTCGACCGATGCGCGGTCGGAGACGTCGACGCGGTGTGGTGTGGCGGTGAAACCGTCGGCCACGAACGTCTCCGTGACGGTGTCGAGCTTCGCCTGATCGAAGTCGGCGAGCACGAGATGACGTCCGGCGCCGACCCGCCACGCGCACGCGACGCCCATTCCTCCGATGCCTGTGACCACCGCGACGTCCACCACGTGCGTTCCCCTTCCCGGTCTTCGCTGCGTGACCCTACCGGGTGCGCCGCGCGCAAGGTCCCGCTGCCGCCGATAGGGTCGCGCTCAGGGCGCTTGGCTCTGTGCTCGGCGCTCGAGGGCACATGAGCACATGAGCGCGTGCACATGAGGAGGGGGACATGGAAGACCGTGAGACACCGGTCCTGTACCTGGAGATGACCGAGGCCACGCCGGAGGACTACGCGCGGACGCGGGTCCCCGAGGTGCGCGCCGTCTCCGGGGTCGAGCGCGCGACGTGGTGGCGAAACGTCTACCGCGACCGTCCCGACCTGCCGCGCGAGTTGCCCGAGTTCGACACGCTCGGCGTGTACGAGTGCGCGCCGTCGTTCGCGGCGCCGGCGACGCCCGACGGCATCAGCGGGCACCACTTCCTCCGAACGCCGCGTCCCGGCCAGGGCCGGCTCACCGGGAAGCCGACCGTGTCACTCTCGCTCGTCCTGATCAGTCCGACCACGCCGGCCGACGCGCAGACGCTGCGCGACTGGGGTGACTTCGTGCACCTCAACCACATCGTGGAGGCGGGCATCCCTGGGTTCACCATGATCACCCCGTACGAGAACGCGACCAGCGGCGACCCGCGGTACATGCACTTCTACGAGTTCGACGACCCCGAAGCCGAGATCACGTTCAAGCGGATGCGCCCGCTGGTGGAGGCGCGCATCGGCGCGTGGGAGACGCCGGAGTGCCAGGCGTGGGCGATGCATCCGACGCTGCGGATCATGTACGTCAATTCGTTCTCGCTCGTCGGCGAAGCTTGACGCGCGGAGTGATGGTGGTGTCGTTCCTGAAGTTGCCCCTTTCGGCGGTGGTCATCGCGACCGCGCTCACGGTGAGCTCGGGACTCGCCGTCGGCCCGCTGATCATCGTCGGCGTGGTCACCGCCTACCTCGTGACGCTGGCCCTCGAGGGCCGGCTGGGCACCGGTGATCCCGCGGCCGTGGGCGCCGCTACGGGCTGACCACGTCGACCACACAGCCGGTGCGCGCGGTGAGATCGACGCACTCGTTGTCCTCCGCGTAGCGCCGGCCCTGCACGTTGAGCAACCTGACCGAGGCGGCGCCGCGGATCGGGAACGGGCCCCAGTGCCACGTGCCGCGGTGGAGCACGACCGTCTGGCCGGGCTCGACGACGAAGGCGCGCACTTCCTCGAGCCCATCAGGGCCGACGAAGGTCGCGGTCGGTGGCGCAACCACCAACACCGACGCCGCGTCGAGCGGCGTGAGCACCTGCGTGTGCGTCGCGTGGTGGAACATCACCGCGCAGCGCAGCCCGTGTTCGGTCGCGTCGACCTCGTCGGCGCGGTGTTCGATCGTGTTGAGGTGGGCGTCGTCCCACTCGAAGTGCAACGTGTGCTCACCGTCGGCGGGGTCGGTGTCGGCGCGCGGCAACCACCCGAACGGCGCCCACGCGGCGGCGGTCAGCGGCGCAGCCGTCACCATGAACAGACCCTCGTCAGGCATGGAGCTGTCCCTCCTGGGCTGCGGCTTCTACGCTGCGTCGATGGACGTGCGCTCGATCGAAGACGTCGCCCCGGTCGTCGAACACAACGGGACCGTACCCGTCTGGTGGCTGGTGTCGCCGCGGGAGATGCGGGAGATCACCGCCGGGGGTCACCTGGAGCTCGTGAGCGAGTTCGAGGTGTCGGGTGGTGGCTTCGTCGACCCGCACTCGCATCCGACCCACGAGTTCTACTACGTCACCTCGGGCCGGGGACTCATGACCATCGCCGACGAGACGCGTGAGATCGTGCCGGGCGACCTCGTGCACATCCCGCCCGACCTGGTGCACAGCCTGCGGCCCGTGTCCGACCACGCACCCATCCACTGCTTCTGCTTCGCGGTGGCAGTCGCCGGCGCGGGCGAGATCGACTACACGACGCACTGACGCAGGGGCGCGTTCAGGGGCCCTCGACGAGGGTGGTGTCGAGCCCGAACTGCTCGACGGTGGTGGCGCCGCCTCGCAGCGCTTCGAACAGCGCGGCCTCCTTGTCGGCGCGCGCGTGCGCGGCCTCCAGCACGGTGTCGAGCTGCGCGCCCGGGAGCACGACGACGCCGTCGACGTCGCCGACCACCCAGTCGCCTGGTTCGACCGCGACGTCGCCGACGGTGACCGCGCGGTCGACCGCGCCCCGGCGGGACTTGCTCGCGCCGGTGAGGGCGAGGCCGGTGGCGAACACCGGGAACCGGTGCGTTGCGAGCGCGTCGCAGTCGCGCACGCACGCGTCGATGACCAGACCGGCGATGCCGCGCGCCTCGGCCGCGGTCGTGAGCACCTCGCCCCAGTAGCCGAAGTCGCGCTCACCGCCCATGTCGGCGATGAGCACGGACTCGGACGGCGCGCGCGTCACCGCGACGTGGATCGCGAGGTTGTCGCCCGGGCTGCACCTGACGGTGAAGGCGCGCCCCGCGACTCGCGCACCGACCCAGACGGGCTTCACCCGCCGGTGCATGCGCCGCGCGCCCGACTCGCCGAGCGTGGCGGCGCCGAGTACGAGCGCGTCGGCCGCTCGGTCCGTGTCGATCACGACGATCGGCGACTCAGCCGACCTTGCGGAGCGTGTTGCGGTCGGTGTGCGCGAAGGGCTCGGGGAACTCGTCCATCTTCAGCATCGTGGTCTCGTCGTACGACCACCTGCCGTCGTCGTTGATGGTGATCGTGACGTCGTAGCTGAGCGTCGACGCGTGCTGCGCGAGGTACTTGTTCTCGCCGATCGAGTAGTTCGGGTCACCGGGACGAGCCGAGAGCTGGAACGACTCCGCGTCGGCGGCGGCAGTTCCACCGGCGAGCACCGTGATGCCACGAGGCACCACGAAGCCGCGCATGACCTCACCGGTCGCGCCGTCGTACAGCCAGTAGCCGACCTCGGTGTGGAACGGGTTGTCTTCGCTTCCCCGCCACATCGCCGACTTGTAGTCGAGCCCGTAGAGGTGCTGGTTCCCGTTGTCGACGGGGCCGAACGGCTTCATCGTGAGCTTCTCCAGGTACGGCGTCTGGAGCACCTCGCCCTTGGAGTGCGAGAACGCGGCGTCGAGCCCACCCTGGTCCGACTCCCACTCACCGATCAGCGCCTCGAGCGGGCCCCATTCACTCGCCATGCCTACTGCTCCTCCGGGTTCGCGCCGCATCGGCTCGCGGCGTCGGACGGGCATCCTACCGATCGGCGCGTGCCGCGGGTCACGAGCGAGATTGCCGGCGGTTCGATCGGGGAACACGCGCGGGTGGAGACGAAGAGGAGGTCTGTGATGGCTGTGTCCCGCGTCCCGCATCGGAACGTTCACCGCTCGCGTCCTTCGATCGCGGTGGGTCCAGGGCTCGTCGTCGGTGCCGCGGCCACGATCGCGTTGGTCGTGTCGATGTTCATGTCGTGGCGTGCCGTCGGTGTGCACCCGAGCGAAATCCCCGCGTCGTTCCTGTGGGACAAGGACGCGACCGGTGACCCGTCGTTGCTCATCTTCCTGATCCCGCTCGCCGGGTTGCTCGGCGTCGGTTCGCTGATGCGCGGCGGTGCCTCGTTGCGGCTGTTCGCCGGGTTCCTGGCCGTCGTGGTGGTCGGGTTGTTCGGCTACCAGCTCCACGAGGTGACTGATGCCTTCGGGACGAGCTTCAGCGACGCCCTCGACCCTGGCTTCTACGTCGCCGGGATCGCGGCGATCGTGGGCTTCGTGAGCGGCTTCCTGCCCACCACGCTGAGGTCGCATCGAGTCGACGACGATGTCATGTGACGGGGCGGGCGCGTTCGTCGCGTTCGTCGCGAAGGCGACGCCCATGGCGCCGGACTGTAACAGTGGCGCCATGAGCGACATGAGCGCAGGGTCCGGCGAGCACGACGATCTGGTTCGCAGCTCCTTCCGCCGCCAGGTCGGTCTCTTCTCGGGACCCGACTCGCCGTTCGTCCGCCGACCGGTCGGAACCGTCGAGCAGCTCGAGCCGCTCGACACCGACCAACTCGTCCTCGACGTCTGCTGCGGCGCCGCCCACGCCGCCGAGGTGGTGGCACCGCGCGTGCGGCAGGTGGTGGGCGTCGACCTGACCGTCGAGCTGCTCGAGCTGGGTGCCGCGCGCCTGCAAGGAGCGGGTGTCCGCAACGTGTTGTTGCAGGAGGGGAACGCGCAGGCGCTGCCGTTCGTCGACGCATCGTTCGACCTCGTGTGCTGCTTCGCGTCGCTGCACCACGTCGGCGACCCCGCGTCGGCGATGCGCGAGATGAGCCGGGTCTGTGCACCCGGTGGACGAGTCGTCGTGCAGGACCTGATCGTTCCCGTGCCCGACGCACGCGAGCTGTTCGACGACGTCCATCGCCTTCTCGATCCGTCGCATCGGCGTGCGCACCTCGAGGCCGAGCTCGTCGCGCTCTTCCCCGAGGGCACCGAGCTCACGTACGCGGCGACGATCGAGTCTCGGCTCCCGATCTCCATCGCCTACACGGCGCAGTCTGACGTCGAGGGTGCAGAGCGCGCGCTGCGCGCCGAGCTGGCGGGCGGCCCGGTGACCGGACTCGAACCCGCCGATGACGACGGCACGCTGACGGTGGCGTTCTGGACGTCGACGGTGCACGCGACCGTGCCGTCGGGCTGACCGCGGGCGTTACGCTCGCATGGCGTGAGCGTGAGCGAGCCGGGCGTCCCGGCGAGTGGCGAACGAACAATGTGGGAGGTGATGGCGAGCGGTCTCGACGGCGCGCGTGTCCACCTGCGCGCGGCGACCCGCGACGACATCCCGGCATTGGTAGGCATCCGTGAGACGCCCGAGGTCGACGCGCACTGGCGCGGCGGCGATGACCTTCGCGCCGCGGTGGAGGAGGACTTCGCCGAGGAGGGCATCCATCCGTATGTGATCGAGGTCGACGACGCGGTCGTCGGGTGGATCCAATGGCAGGAGGAGAACGACCCCGACTACCGCCACGCGTCGATCGACATCTACCTCGACCCCGCGGTGCACGGGCAGGGCATCGGCACTGATGCAGTGGCGACGATGGCTCGTCACCTCTTCGTCGACCATGGTCACCACCGACTCGAGATCGACCCCGCCGCCGACAACGTCGCCGCCATCCGCGCGTACACGAAGGTGGGCTTCCGCCCCGTCGGGGTCACCCGCCGCTCGGAGCGCGGTCCCGACGGCACCTGGCACGACAGCCTGCTCATGGACCTGCTCGCCGACGAGCTCATCCTTCCCGGAGCGCCGGGCCGGTCGTGAGATTTCTGCGAGGCTGGTGTCGATCCCGCCGGTTTCCGTTCGTCGTGGGATGGAAACACCCCGACGGACTGCCGAGGAGGCACCGATGCGCTACGCACTGCTGATCTGCGACGAGGAGAAGCGCCAGACCGAGATGTCGGAGGCCGAAGCGTCGGCACAGATGGCCGCCTACATGGCCTGGGGCGAGGAGATGGGCGCTCGTGGCCTGCTGCAGGCGGGGGAGCGGCTGCGGCCGACCACGTCGGCGACGACCGTGCGCCTGCGCGAGGGCGAGGTGCTCACGTCCGACGGACCGTTCGCCGAGACCAAGGAGCAGATGGGCGGCTTCTACCTGGTCGACTGCAAGGACCTCGACGAAGCCATCGAGGTGGCGTCGAAGATCCCCGGCGCCCAGTACGGCTCGATCGAGGTGCGGCCGATTTGGGAGAGGTAGCACCCGAGCGCGCGCGAGCGAACGGCGGTGAGCCGGGTATCCCGGCTCACGGTGAGCGAGCCATCGAGGCGGTCGCCCGTGCGTTCCGGGAGGAGTGGGGACGGGTCGTCGCCACGCTGATCCGGACCACGGGCGACTGGGACCTCGCGGAGGAGTGCGCGCAGGACGCGTTCGCCCGCGCGCTCGAGCGATGGCCACGTGATGGGATCCCACGCACCCCGGGCGCCTGGCTCACGACAACGGCGCGCAATCGGGCAATGGACCGCCTCCGCCGCGCGCAGGTCGGTTCGGCGAAGCTGCGGGAGGCCGTGATGCTCACGCCCGAAGAGCCGTCGATCACCCCCACCGACGCGAGTGGCGTCGCCGACGACCGGTTGCGGCTCATCTTCACCTGCTGCCATCCGGCGTTGTCGGTGGAAGCTCAAGTCGCGCTGACGCTGCGCACGCTCGCCGGGCTCACGACGGCGGAGATCGCTCGCGCGTTCCTCGTGCCGGAGCCGACCATGGCGCAGCGACTCGTGCGCGCGAAGCGCAAGATCCACGACGCCGGCATCCCGTACCGCGTCCCACCCGCTCACCTTTTACCCGAGCGCACCAGCGCCGTACTCGCGGTGCTCTACCTCTTGTTCAACGAGGGTTACGCAGCCACCGCGGGCCCCGATCTCGTGCGTGCCGACCTCGCGGCGGAGGCGATCCGGCTCACGCGGACCCTCGTCGCGCTCATGCCCGACGAGCCCGAGGCCATCGCGCTCCTCGCGCTGTTGCTGCTCCACGATGCGCGCTGGCGTGGCCGCGTCGACGCCAGCGGTGTCGTCGTTCCCTTGGACGAGCAGGACCGCACCACCTGGGATCAGGACGCGATTGCCGAAGGCACTGCGTTGCTCGACCGCGCGTTGCGCCGTCAGCGCCCGGGTCCGTACCAGGTGCAGGCGGCCATCGCGGCGTGCCACGCGAGTGCGCGCACCGCAGCCGAGACCGACTGGTACGAGATCGCGCTGCTCTACGCCACGCTCGTCGACATGACGCGCTCGCCGGTGGTCGAGCTCAACCGCGCGGTTGCCGTCGCCATGGCGGAGGGTCCCGATGCGGGGTTGGAGCTCGTCGACGCGCTGCGCGACCAGCTCGCCGACTACCAGTACCTCCACGCGACGCGCGCCGATCTCTTGCGGCGCCTCGGTCGTGACGACGACGCCGCAGCCGCGTACCGGCGCGCGCTCGATCTCGCCACCGCGGAGCCCGAGCGCCGCTATCTCGACCGCAGGCTCGCCGCGCTCACGGTCACCGACTGAGCCCGGAGGTCAGTCGAGCGCGCAGCCGTGGTGGACAACAGGCGTCGACGGCGCGGTGGTCGTCGTGGGCTGCGGAACCGTCGTCACATCGGGCGCGCTCGTGTCTGCTGCGGTCGTGGTGGCAGGTTCGGTGGTCGTCGTCGCCCCGAGGGCCTTCACCGCCGCCTTGATCTCGGCCTTGCTCGCGGCGTGGGTGCCCGGCGGGCATGGCGAGGCGAAGGTTCGCAGCTCACTCGGCGCCGGGATCGAGTCCGCCAGCGGGCCGAGGAGCGTGCGCGCCGTCTTCTCCGAGATCTTCGGGAGCCGGTGCAGGCCGTTGAGCTCGCGGAGCTCCGCGTCGGTGATGCCCTCCCGCGCCCGGAGCTGCTCGATCGTCTTCGACACCAGCGCCGTCACGTGGGACTGGCGGGCTATTGCGGCGTTGAAGGAGTTGACCGTCCGGAAGAGGTCACCCTGCGACGTGAAGTCGACCGCGACCGCGTTGGGGAGCTGCTGACGCTCGCTGATGCACTGCTGGAACCGGGCGGAGAGCACCTTCTTGGAGTTCACCTTGGTCGCGGCGACCGGATCGGGCGGTCCGTTCGGCCGCAGCCAGTGGTTCAGGATGAAGAACGACTTGTCGGTGCCACCCCGGTTGGGCTGGCAGTTGAACTGCGAGATCGAGGTGAAGGTGAACGGCGACTCCTGCGCCACGTCGTAGGCACCGAGCAGCCACGGGTACACGCCCGGGTGCTTCTCGCTCATGAGGATGACGCGCCGCGGGTTCTCGTCGGCGCCCTTCTTCTCGGGTTGGATCATGTCGAGGAGTGTGGGCCAGCCGATGCGCTTCGGGCTCGGCTTCCACACCCGCCGCCACAGTCCCGACTCGACGAGCGCGCGCTTCAGGTCCTTTGGCTGCACGTAGTCCTCGACGTCGAGGATGACGACGTCGGTGAGGTTGCGGGACAGAAACGCGTCGACGTCCTGGAAGATCTGTTGGGCCGGGACCGCGCCCAGCTCACAGAAGTCGTGGCAGAAGTAGACGTCCTGCTTCTCGCCCGACGTGTCGGCGACACCGGTGAGCGCGCCCAGGCGGTCGAGCTCGCGCACGGCCTCCTCGCCGCGGTCCTTGCGCAGCTGCGCGCGGTCGATGCCGCCGGCGAGGTTGGTGCGCACCAAGCCTTTGTCGTCGTACCCGTAGTACGCGTCGATCATGAGGAAGCGCGCGCCGGCGTTGAGCTGTTCCGGGATGGTGATGGTGTGCTCGGCGCCGAGGAAGTCGTACGCCGCGGACGACATCGCGTTGTGGCTCGCGGGCCACACGATCTGGTTGAGCGGCTGCGGGCAGAGCTCGATGTAGCCGTTGCAGCCCTGGTTGTCGGGGTTCGCCCGTGGTTCGGTGGTGTTGTTGGCAAGGATGCCGACGGCGACGAACCCGGTGAGCACCGCCGCGACCACGACCGCCGCGAACACGCCGAACACCTCGCGTTTGTGCAGTCGCGGGATGGAGTGGTCGGTGACGAGGAGTCCTGAAGCTCGGAGGCAGATCACGATGCCGACGTAGAGCGTGAGCACGGCGGCGACGAGCAACAGCAGGTGGGCGACATCGCCGGGCACCGTGAGCCCGGCCAGCGCGAGCACCATGAGTGCGAGCCCGCCGGCGAACCGCCAGCGCGGGCGCGTCCGCTTCTCGCTCGCCCACGCGCGGACGCGGGCCACGCGGTGACGAAGGTCGCCGCCGTCGTGACCGGGCGCGAGGGCGAGTGCGAGCCCGAACACGAAGAACGCCTGCCCCGCGGCGATGAGCCGGCCCACGAGCACGACGATGAACGCCGCGACCGCGTCGCCGCGCAGCGGATCGTTCGTCGCGGCCACGGTGGAGAACGCAGGGGTCGCGACCCCCACGCCGAGCAGGAGGCTTCCGGCCACGGCAACGGTGACGCCGACGGTGCGGATGGCGCGCACGCGGTCGCGCGCTCTCACCAGCGTCACGATGAGGATGGCGACGCCGGCGAGGAACACCGGGAGGTAGAGGTCCTCGACCCAGCGCGACGTCCGGAACAACACGTCGACCGTGTCCGACTGCGACACCGTCGTGGTGGCGTCGAGCACGTTGGCCGGCAGCTTCTTCGCCAACGCCGGGTTGATCGTCTGGAGCGCGCTGCGGATCGTGACCGCGGCTTCCTGTGAGTTGACGTCGACGCGACGCGCGCCGCGCGCTTGGAAGACCTGCTCGTGCGCGCGCTGCGCGAAGTCGCGGATCGCCGCCTCGACCGGCGGCGTCGCGATGGCCGCGGAGACCGCGTCGGTGACGACCGGACGGGCGGCCGAGACGAAGTTCGAGGTACGGGCGAGTCGCAACGTCGCCTGGTCGGCGATGTAATCGCGCACCTCGGCCCGTTGCGACGACTTGGCGACGACATCGGCGAAGCCGTCGGCCTCGAGCACCCGGGTGGAGAGCCACCAGCCGAAGGATGCGAGCACCATGAGCAGCGCACCGAGGGCCGCGAGCCCCCGCACCCCCCAGCGCCCCAGACCCTCGCCGCGACCCATGAAGGCTGCATTCTTGCAGCCGCGGGTGGACCGACCGGGTCGGTCGGGATCAGGTGGTGGCGGCTCGCACCGTCTCGCGGTCGACGTCGGCGACCACATCTCCGGTGGCGTCGACGTCGTAGAACTCCACGCCGTCCGTGACGACAGCTTCGTCGCCGCCGAGCGAGACCGCGATCTTGTTGGCCGCGTTGCGGACCAGGTCGAGCACGATCTCGACGATCTCGGCGTCCGAGAGCGCGCCGCGGACCTGCGTGACCAGCGCGGCGTCGATGGCAGTGGGTTGCCAGATGATCGCGTCGGCCAGCGCGAGCGCAGCACGGTGGCGAGCGTCGAGCGTGGCGTCGTCGGCATCCGCTCCGAACAGCGCTTCGTCACCGGCCGCCTCGACGGCGCGCAGGCTCAGCCGCGACTGGCAGATGCGGCACTTGTGCGCGCGGGCACCGCGCAGACGCACCAACTCCGTGGTGACCGGGTCGAGCGCGTGGCCGAGGGCCACGACGCGCATGAATTCCTCGAGCGCGGCCCAGAGGTCGCCCTGCGCGGCCGCGGGCGCAGGTCCGAACGGTGCGGCGAAGAGCCGTTCGAGCGCGATCCGGCCGCGCTGGAACACGTCGACGACGTAGAGCGACTGCACGAACGCGAACGTCTCGGTACCCATCGCGGCGCCGAGCGCGGCGCGCTGGTCGTCGGTGGTTCCGGCGACGTCGACGACGAACTGCTCGGCGAAGGCGACGCACGTCGCCGCCCGCGGGTCAGAGGCCGTGGCGTCGGCGACCGGAGTGCGCGCGACCTCTTCCGGGTGCGCGAGCGCGGCTGCCACCGACACCCGGACCGGATCGAGCACCGCCGGTTCCACCGTGCCCGCGGCCAGCGCTTCGATCCAGTCGAAGCAGTCGAAGGCTGCCGGTGCGTGCTGTCGCCACGGCTCGTTGCTCACGGCTGGGACGGTACTACCACCGCACGGTGCCGGGAATTCCCACGCCCCATCAAGGCTGCGTCACCTGACCGCGTGGAACGCCGTTCAGTGACGCAACCTGCGCCGGAACGGGTGAGTGGAGCCGGTCAGCTGAACAGCTCGAGCCGGCCGTGCTTGATCACGGCCGCGCCCGCGCAGTCGGCCTCGAACGCGTAGACCCCGTCGCCACCTTCGTACACGTCGATCCGCAGGTCGGCGTCGAGGCGGGTCGGCGACGCGAAGCGCACCGCCACGCGCCGAACCCGTGACGGGTCGCCGCCCGCGACCATGCCCACCGCGGCCTGCGTGCACATCGCCATCGTGCACAGCCCGTGCGCAAAGAGGTGGTCGACGCCCGCGCTGCGGGCCGACTCGAGGTCGAAGTGGTGCGCCGACCAATCGTCGGACACCTCGGCATAGCGCGTCGGCGTGTCGAGATCGACGTGCTGGGTGGCGGAGCCGACGAAATGGTCCCGCGCCACGTCCGGGAAGGTGTGGTCCGGTGGCGTGGGTCCCACGTCGGCGAGGCCGTCGCACCCCGGGAAGAAGATGGTCCACCAGTGCTCGACGGCGAGCCCGCCGTCGGTCCCGAACTGCTCCATGTGCAGCACGACCCGGGCACCGGCGCGGGTGTTGCGCACCGCGAACGGCTCGGACCAGGTCTCGAGGGTCTTGCCCGGCACGAGCGGCCGGTGCAGCCGCACTTCGTGCTCACCGTGCACGCCATTTCGGCCGCTCCGGTACACGAATTGCGGTACCGCGGCGTTGGCGGCCCACTGCGCGTCGAAGATCAAGGTGACCGGGAACGTCGCCGGTACCGCCACGCCGGCGACGACGGGCGCGTTGGTGTCGTTGGTCGCGGCCGCGTAGCGCGCGATGGTCGCGGGGTCGAGTGCGCCGGTGAACGGACCGTGGCGCACGTCGAGGTCGATCTCCGCCTGCTCCTGCGGGTCCATGCCGCGGACACTAGGACGCGGCGAGGCGCGTCCGACCAGTCGCCTCTAATGTCCCGACGGTGCACGTCGGCATCCACCTCCCGCAATTCGGCCGGGCGTCGAGTCCCGCCGCGATCACCGAGGCCGCCCAGCTGGCGGAGGCGCTCGGCTTCGCCGACGTGTGGGTCAGCGACCACGTCGCGATCCCCGCTACGCAGGACTACCCGTCTCCCTACCTCTACGACCCGCTGCTCACCCTCACCTGGGCCGCGGCGGCCACCGAGCGCGTGGGGCTCGGCACCAGCGTCCTCGTCGTGCCCCAGCACAACCCACTCGCGCTCGCCAACGCGCTGGCGAGTCTCGATGCACTGTCAGGCGGACGTCTCACCATCGGCGCCGGGGTCGGGTGGTCGGCGGCCGAGTTCGCCGCGCTCGGACACTCGTTCGCGGACCGCGGCCGCCGCATGGACGAGATGCTCGACGTGCTGCGTGCATGCTGGGGCCCGGATCCGGTCGACTTCGACGGCCAGTTCGTGCACCTCGATGCCATGAAGGTGCAGCCCAAGCCCGCGCACCGCATCCCCATCTGGGTGGGCGGCGGCAGCGAGCCTGCCTATCGACGCGCCGCGGAGCGGGGCGACGGCTTCCATGCCATCGGGCTCGATCCCGACGGCGCGGCGCGTGTCGTCGAGCGCATGCGGCGCGACCGTCCGGAGTCGTCGTTCACCATCTCGTTGCGGACCGGATGGGATCCGCAGGGCATGGAGCCCGACCAGATCCGGCGGGAGCGAGACGCGTTCGAGTTGGCCGGCATCCAACACGTCGTCGGCGCGCCGTGGCGCAACGACGCCGCGAGCTGGATGCGTTCGATGGAGCTGCTGGCCGAGCTCGTGCTCGAGTCCTGACCGGTCAGCCCACGGGCGTGATCGATCTTGGCGCCTCGGCGGCCCGGCCCGCGTTGCAAGCCTCGATGTCGGTGGTCGGCCTCCCCGTGTACCGGCGTCACCAGGGCGGAACTATGGCGCCGAAAGTGACGCCGGAACGTCGTGGCGAGGGCGCGTCGGCGGCGACCCGGAAGCCCGCGTGGCCGGCGGTGCTCGTGGGCTCGCTGCCGAAGCGCGCCGAGCACGCGGTAGCGGCGGCAATAGGAGAGGTGGCAGAGGTAGGAGCCGCCCCGCTGCACGCGGCGCTCACCGGTGGCCGGGCCCCGGGGATTCGTAGCGGCGCCGCGTGCATAGGCACCGAGGTCGAGCCAGTCGTCGCACCATTCCCACACGTTGCCGGTGACGTTGTGCAACCCGAACCCGTTGGGCGCGAACGCGTCGACGGGCGCGGTCGACACGAAGCCGTCGGCTCCCGTGTTGTGGTTCGGGAAGGTGCCCTGGAAGACGTTCATCCGGTGTTCGCCGTCCGGCTCGAGGTCATCGCCCCACGGGAACGCGGCGCCGACCCGGTCGCCGCGCGCGGCACGTTCCCACTCGGCTTCGGTGGGGAGGCGGGTCCCGGTCCAGCGGCAGTACGCGACCGCGTCGCGCCACGACACGTGCACCACGGGATGGTCGCCACGATCGTCGACGTCGGAGCGTTGCCCCTCGGGGTGGCGCCAGTCGGCGCCGTGCGCCTGACGCCACCACTCGGCGCCGACCACGCCGCGAGTGTCGGGGAAGTCGTCGGGCAGCAACCCCGCGAACACGAACGACCAGCCGAAGCGCTCGGCGTCGGTGACCCAGGCGGTGGCGTCGACGAATCGTGCGAACGCGTCGTTCGTCACGGCGAACCGATCGATGAGGAACGCGTCGAGCGTGACCTGGTGCGGTGGACCCTCGCCGTCGCCGGGATACGCCCACACGGAGTCGTCGCCCATGCGGAAGCTCGAGGCGGGGATGACGACCAACGTGTCGGGGTGCGCGCCCGCGCCCGCGGGCACCGCATCGAGCGCGATGTCGACCGCGTCCGGGTGCTGTCCGTCACCAGGACCGCAGCATGCGCCACTCACAGGATGAGGGTACCGGCGCGCCTTCGCATGATTCCGGGGCCATGCCCGCATGGGTCCACGTCCACGCGCTCCACGAGCCGAGCGAGCCGGGAAAGGCTACGACTCCGCACGAGCCCTGATGCGAGCTCCTCGCCGCGCTGCTCCTGTCGCTGGCCACGCTGGGCATCGCGTGGAGCTGCCCACGTGGTGAAGGCGGGCAAGCCCGAGCGGTTGCGTGATCTTCGCTTCGAGTGGGGCAAGGAAGCCACCGAGAACGCCGACGGCCCCGTGTTCTCGCCACGGGTGGCGCGCTGCTCCTGTACGGCGGAGTGCGACTGCTCAGCTTGCTGACGCTCTGACCCTCAGCTCGCGAGCCCGAAGACCGCGTCGACGATGACGAGCACACCGAGGATGGTCAGCGGGTAGTAGGTGAGCGGCCGCTTGTGCGCGGACAGCCAATGCTCGACTTCGAGCATCCAGCGCGCCGCGGTCACCGAACACGATCGCCAGCGCGACCGGCACCGTGACCAGCGCGGTGGCCACCACTACATACGCCGCGCTCAACCCGAGGCCCTCGATCACACCCAGATCACCTCCTGCGATCGTGGCCGCGACGAGCAGTGTGAGGCCCAGACGCTTGGGTCCGAGCGTGAGCGCGACCCCGGCACCGAAGACCGCCGGCAGGTTGAGGTGGGCAAGGCGGTCGAGGACGGCCTTGGTGCGAGAGTCTGGTTTCGATTGAGCTTCCCGCGGAGGACGAGACCACGTTGCGGCACCGGCGACGAGCAGCGCGATGCCGAGCGCGAGCTCGAACGCTGCGCGCACGGTCTCGTGGGCGTGACTGCCGACGGGCATCGTGGCCGTGCCCAACGCGTAGGCAAGCGCCAGCACGAATGCCTGGCCGAGCACGACACCCACCGCGAACGCGAGAGCATGCCAGCGGCCGCCGCGGCTCCCGATGACGACGAGGGTCGCGCCCAACGCGACGGGGCTGGCCCCTGCGACGAACGCATAGAGCAGGACCTGGAGCGGGACCGAGTTCACCGTGACGCCGAAGGGCTACGCGTAGCCCTTGTGCGCGCAGCCACCGCAGCGTGAAGAAGCCGAAGATCGGCGGGATCGCGAAGGTGATGCCGCGGAACACGATCACCGTCGCCAGCGCAGGCGCGGCCGGGATGCCGAAGCTGGTGAGGCCGGCGGTGAGCGCGGCCTCGGTGACGCCGATGCCCGCCGGGCACCGGGGCCACGTTGCCGACCATGCCCGCGCCGACCTGGACCACCACGAGCTGGGCGAAGTCGAGGTGCTGGTGGAAGGCGAGCAGGCAGAGGCCGAGGAGCGCGGGGTAGATCAGGTTGCCGGCGGTGTCGCCACCGACCAGTTGCATCGCCTTCTTCGGGTTGCGCACCACCGCCCAGATGTCGCTCGCGGCGCGCTTCACCGCGGGCACGACCTTGCCCCGGATCTTGGGGATGAACAGCACGACGCCGACGAGCGCGGCGATGACCGCGATGGCCAGCAGGGTGGTGCTGCTCGACGAGTCGCTGCTGCTGCTCGTGTCGACCGCGGTGGCGGTGATCGCGGCCGCGGTCAGGAACAGGATCATCTGGATCGCGCCGCCGACGCCGGTGCTGAGCACCATCGCGCTGCCCGCCGACGCCACCGGGACGTCCTGCTTGTGCAGGTAGTCGAGCTGCAGCGCCGTGCCACCGATGCCGTTGGGCGTGATGAGGTTGAGGAAGGTGCACGCGAGCTGGGTGAGCACCGTGGGCACGAAGGGCAGGTCCTTGTTCACGCAGCCCATCAGCGCGGTGGCCCAGGCCGTCGGGACGAGCGGGTACAGGCACGAACGCGAGGACCGCCCACGCCCAGGTCGCGTTCTCGAACTGGCCCTTGACCGACGCCCAGTTGACGCCCTCCATGCTGGGGAAGGCGATGGTGAGCGCGAAGCAGGATGCCGGCGAGCATCCCGATGTTGACAGGCTCAGGCGCTTGATCTTGAGCGGGGGGACGTCGTCGACGCCGGTGGCGGTCGCGAGTTCGGCGCGCAGCGACTTGAGCGCCTTGCCCTGGTGCTTGACGCCCTTCGTGAGGCCCGCGGGAGCGCGGCCGGCTGCACGACCGGGATCACCGCCCCGCACGCTCCTTGCCCAGCGCGTCGACCATCGCCGCGATGGCGCGCTCGTCGCCCGCGAGCTGCGCGGTGAGCACGAGCAGTGCCGCGTCGTCGCGGTCGCAGCCAGTACTGCTCGCCGCTCGCGTCGGCCGCGCTGAAGTCGTCGAACGCGACCGTGCCGTCGTCGGCGACGAGGATCCGGAGCCCGTCGAGGTTGCCGTGCGCGATCCCTGCGTGGTGGAGCGCGTCGAGCTGGGCCCAGGCGTCGGCGAGCACCGCGTCGGTCACGCGTTCGGGCGCGAGCGACGCGACCGGGGTGCCGGCGGGCGGGGTGGTGACGAGCAGCGCGGCATCGGCGCCGCCCACCCCGGTCCGCACCAGTCGCGCCGCGCGGAACCTCGGCGCGCTCGGCGAGCATCAACGAGTAGCCGATGTGCTCGACCTGCTGGATCCGGCTGCCGAACACCGGCAGTCCGGGTCGTGGTACATCGCCTGGTGCCAGACCTTCGCGGCGATCCGGGCGTCGCGCTGGTCGCGCCCGAACGCGTCGACGCGCAGCCGCTCGTCCGACGTGAGCTGACGTCCATGACCGCCGCGCGGGGGATCTGCTCGTCGGCCGGTGCGATCGTCGCGACGTCATAACCGAGCTCGGTGAGCGCGGTCCGCACCTCGTCGATCGACGGCTGGCCGCCGGGGGCGCCGAAGACCACTCGCACGAGCGCGGCGATGCCGAACCCGACGAGCAACCCGCCGAGCACGTCGGCAGGGAAGCCGGCGCCGAGGTACATGGCCGCGGCGCACACCAGCAGGATGACGACGGCGAGGATCCGTCGGAGGGGGCGCACCAGGTACGGCGCGATCCCGAACGCGAGCGCGGTGACGGCGGCGACGTTGGCCACCGGGTACGCGGGTCCGTCGCCGATGCGCACGTTGACGCCGAGCCCGGTGATCGTGTGCGTCCCGAGGATCTCGTTGAGCAGCAGCGCGAGCCCCCACGCGCCGGAGCCCGCGAGCAGGCCGTGCCACGCGCCGCGGAACTGCCGCGTGACCAGCAACAGCAAGGTGACGGCGAGGACGGCCCAGATCGACCCGAGCGCGTACATCGCCTTGGCGATGCCGACCATGTTCCCGGAGAGGTCGTTGAGGGCCCGGAACAGGTTGACGTTGACGGTCGACTGGGTCTGCGCCCACATTCCGCAGAACAGCGCGGCCACGCTGACGACGAGCAGCGCGACGTCGGCCGGCCGCCGGCGCGCCTTCTCGTCGGTGTCGCGGATCCAACTCACCGATGCGGAGTCTTCGGTGTCCTCGGCGTGGTACTCGGCGAGCAGCTCGAGCTCCTGGTCGTGCTTCGGGAACATGAAGAAGACGAGCGCAGCACCGAGCACGATCGCGACGAGCCCGGCGACGTAGGCCCAGTCGGCGCCGTCGATGAACGACGTCTTCGCTGCCGCGATGATCTGCTTCGAGTACTGCGGGTACTGCTGCCGCGGTGTTCGCGGCGCTCGAGAACGACTTCGTGAGCTCGTGACTGGACGTTGGTGCTCACGCTGCTCGCGTTCGGTGAGCCGGCGATCAGCTTGCTGAACGCGGCCGCGTATCCGGCCGTGAGGAGCGCACCCAGGATCGACTGCATGATGGCGCCACCGAGGTCGCGCTGGAGGTCGGCGGTGGCCGAGGCCATCCCCGCGCGTCTCACCGGCACCGAACCCGTGAGCGAGTGGGAGGCGGGTGTACCGGCGAACCCGACACCGATGCCGATGAAGGCATACGCGAGACCGACCTCCCAGTACGGGATGCCCTCCTGCCACAGCAGCAGCATGATGAGGAAGCCGAGGAAGCAGAACACGTACCCGATCAGCAGCGTGAATCGCGCACCATGCGTCTCGACAGCTTCGCCGAGCGTGGAGCCACGATGACCATGAGGACCGCAGCCGGGAGGATCGCGGTGCCGCTTCGAGCGTGTCGTACCCGAGCACGTTCTGCAGGAACTGCTGGCCGATGAACATCGCGGCCATCAGCGAACCGAACACGATGATCCCGGCGACACGCGGCGACCCAGAAGATGCGCCGAGCCGCGACGTCGAGGTCGTAGAGCGGGTTCCGGGCCCGGCGCTGGCGGATCACGAAGCCGGCGCCCGCCGCCACCGCGATGACGAGCCAGTCCGATCGCGAGCGTCTTCTTGTCGGGGACGGGCGCGAAGTTGATGCCGAGGATGAGCGCACCGACCATGAGCGCGGAGAGGATGCCGCCGAGGTTGTCGACCGGGTCGGTCGCCTCGTTCACGTGGCTCGGGACGAACTTGAGCGCGAGGAGGAGCGCGACCACCGCGAGCGGGAGGGTGACGAGGAACACCGATCCCCACCAGAAGTGCTCGAGCAGTGCGCCGGCGATCAGCGGCCCGAGCGCCGAGATCGCCGCCGCCGATCGCCGACCACAGCGCGATCGACTGCGTCCGCGGTTGCCCGGACCAGAGCGCGGTGATGAGCGCGAGCGTGGTGGGGTATGCCATGCCGGCGGAGAGCCCGCCGAGGACGCGGGCCAGCGACGAGCACGCCGTCGGTGGGTGCGTAGGCGGCGAGCAGGCATGCCGGGATCGACAGCAGCGGTGCCGAGCGACGAGCATCATCTTGCGCCCGTACCGGTCGCCGAGGGCGCCGAGGTAGAGGACCGACGCCGCGAGGCCGAGCGAGTACCCGACCGCGATCAGGTTGAGCGTCGTCTGCGACGAGTCGAACGACTTGCCGATGTCGGGGAGCGCGACGTTCGCGACCGCGAGGTTCAGGTTGGCGACCGCGGCGACGAGGATCAGCGCGATCAGGACCAGCGGGCCGCGCTCCGGCGCATGGTCCGGCTCTGCCCGGCCGGCTTGCCCCGTCGGGGCCCTGCCCCCGGTCTCGGTCACGAGCGCACCCTACCGGGGTTCATCTGCAGGTGCGTCCACCCAGCGATCGCGGACCTGCGTTCCGCGGCATGACGACTTCGGCCGCGGATTGGGTCAGGATGGGGGCTATGAACGACGCCGCGAAGTACTCCCGTCATCCACCTCGATCCCGACGAGCGGGCCCGGATCGGTCGGGCGGCGCGGTCCGCCGTGCCGCGTTCCTCCCACGCGGCCTGGACTCCAGGACCCGACCGGGCTGACCCGACCGAGCTGCTCACGGGGCAGGAGACAACTCGCGTCCCCGATCTCGTACCGATCCGTCACGAACGGATGCTCGCCTCTCCCTTCACGTTCTACCGGGGTGCCGCCATCATCATGGCGGCCGATCTTGCGACCGGTCCAGAATCCGGCCTGCGCGTGCAGGCGTGCGGCGACGCGCACCTCTCGAACTTCGGCGGATTTGCCGGGCCCGACCGTGCGCTGCTCTTCGACATCAACGACTTCGACGAGACCAGCCCGGGACCATTCGAATGGGATGTCAAGCGACTGACGGCAAGCTTCGAGATCGCGGCGCGCTCACGTGAGTTCAGTGCCAAAGAGGCTCATCGCGTCGTGGCACGGGTCGTCCGGTCGTACCGGGAGGCGATGGCGGGCTTCGCCGCGATGACGAACCTCGACGTCTGGTACACGCGCCTCGACGTCGAGAAGGTCTTCAACGAGTACCGCTCGCAGGTCGACATCGGCGGAGATCAAGCGGTTCGAGCGCAACCTGGCCAAAGCCCAGGCCAAAGACAACATGAAGGCGTTCTCGAAGCTCACGGAGCGGGTGGACGGCGAGTACCGCATCAAGGCCGACCCTCCTGTCGTGGTCCCACTCACCGATCTCGTCGGTGGCGGCGATCTCGACCAGCTCTGGGCCTGGCTCGAGGACCGGATCCGCACGTACCGTCGTTCGCTGCAACCTGATCGCCGCCATCTCCTTGAGAGCTACCGCCTCGTCGACTTCGCTCGCAAGGTCGTGGGCGTCGGCAGCGTGGGCACTCGCTGCTGGATCGGGTTGATGCTCGGTCGTGACGACGCCGATCCGTTGTTCCTCCAGGTGAAGGAGGCGGAAGCGTCGGTGCTCGAGGCCCACGCGGGCAGGAGCGGCTTCGCCAACCACGGCCAACGGGTGGTGGAAGGGCAACGCCTCCTCCAAGCTGCCAGCGACGTCATGCTCGGGTGGACCCGCACCAAGGGTGTCGACGACATCGAGCGCGACTTCTATCTGCGCCAGCTCTGGGACGGGAAATTCTCGGCCGACATCGAAACGATGTCGCCGTCGGCACTCGACATCTATGCCCGGTTGTGCGGGTGGACGTTGGCTCGCGGCCACGCCCGTTCGGGCGACCGAATCGCCATCGCCGCCTACCTCGGAACGAGCGACGCCTTCGATCGAGCGCTGGTCGAATACAGCGCCGCGTACGCCGATCAGAACGAGCGCGACTACGCCCGCGTGTCCGACGCGCTCCGGGCCGCTGATCCGACGCCGGCTGTGGGAAGCTGAGTCTCATCAGTCAGGGAGGTCGCGGGTGATCTACGTCGGAGTCGGCATCTTCTTCTTCGTCGCGTTGCTCTGCATCGTTGCGTTCTTCGGCGCTCGGAAGCAGCGCCGCCGGTACGAGGAGACGGGTTCTCTCGACCAGTAAGCGCTCGACGGGTAGGGGAGCGAGACGGTGACGCACGCGCTCGGTGTGGTGCTGGCGGTGAACCCGGTGCCGTGGGCCCGCTCGCAGATGGCGCTCACGCTCGCGTTCCACATCGTGCTGGTGCCGCTGGGCGTGGCCTGGGGCTTCATCACGCTCATCGCCAACTACCGCGCCGTCAAGCACGACGACGCCGACGCGCTGTTGCTCGCGCAACGGTGGTCGAAGTACATGGCGGTGACGTTCGCGGTCGGAGCGGTCACCGGCACCGTCCTGTCGTTCGAGTTCGGATTGCTCTGGCCGCGGTTCATGGGCCGCTTCGGCGACGCGTTCGGGATCCCGTTCGCCATCGAAGGGCTCTTCTTCTTCCTCGAGGCCATCTTCCTCGCCGTCTACATCTACGGCTGGAAGCGGCTGAAGCCCTGGCCCCATTTCTGGACCGGCGTGCCGATCGTGATCGCCGGGATCGGTGGCACCGTCTCGGTCGTCGCCGCCAACGCGTGGATGAACGAGCCCGCCGGCTTCACCCTGAACTCGGCGGGCCAGGTGATCGACGTCGACCCGTGGGCCGTGATCTTCAACAAGGCGATGCCGTTGCAGTCGCTCCACATGCTCGTCGCCGCGTATCTTGTCGGCGGCTTCCTCGTCGCGTCGGTGTACGCGTTCGGCATGTTGCGGGGACGGCGCGACCGCTACCACCGCCTCGGCTTTCTCATCCCGTTCACCGTCGCCGCCATCGCCATGCCGTTCCAGATGTTCGTGGGTGACGAGCTCGCGCGGTGGGTGTACAACAACGAACCGGTGAAGTTCGCGGCCATCGAGATGGTGCCGAAGACCTCCACCGACGTCCCCGAGACGCTGTTCGGGCACCTCAACACGCAGGGCGAAGTCGAGGGGGGCATCAAGATCCCAGGGCTGGCGTCGATCCTGTCCGACCCCACCGAGGGCACGAGCACGCAGATCCAGGGGCTCGACTCGTTCCCGCAGGACACGCGACCCACGAACGCCGAGGTCGACGTGGTGCACCTCGCGTGGGACGTGATGGTCGGTCTCGGCACGCTCCTGTCCCTCCTGGCGCTCTGGTACTTCGGCGCCTGGGTGTTCAAGCGCCGCATGCCGAAGAGCAAGCTCTTCCTCTGGATCGCGGCGGCTGCTGGTGTGCTCTCGGTGGTCACGCTCGAGGCGGGGTGGGTGGTCACCGAGGTGGGACGTCAGCCGTGGATCGTGCGCAACTACATGAAGGTCGAGCAGGCCGCCACCGCCAACACCGGCGTGTGGATCACCTTCTTCGCGGTGCTCGCGATCTACGTCGGACTCGGTGTGACGGCCATCCTCGTGTTGCGACTCATGAGCCGGCGCTGGCGCGCAGGTGAGACCGAGGTCGATGCCGGCGGGCCCTACGGGCCTCGCCCCACGCCCGAGCAAGAAGCACCCAGGGAATTGGTCACGTGAGCAGGCGGCCATGAGCGACGTCGTCGCGCTGATCCTCATGCTCGGGATCACCGCCTACGCGCTGTTCGGCGGTGCCGACTTCGGCGCCGGCTTCTGGGACCTCACCGCGGGTGGGGCCGAGCGGGGCGCGCAACCCCGTTCGGTGATCAGCCACTCGATCGGCCCGGTGTGGGAGGCCAACCACGTGTGGTTGATCTTCTGCCTCGTGGTGCTCTGGACGGCGTTCTCGGAGGCGTTCGCGTCGATCACGCTCACGCTCTTCGTGCCGTTGTCGATCGCCGCGCTCGGCATCGTGTTCCGCGGCTCGGCCTTCGCGTTCCGCAAGGAGGTCACGCGGACGTCGAGCCAGCGCAACTTCGGCGCCGCGTTCGCGACCTCGTCGGTGATCGTGCCCTACTGCATGGGCGCGGTCGCGGGCGCCATCGCGTCGGGACGAGTGCCCGCGGGCGGCAAGGCGGGCGACCCGTGGTCGAGCTGGGTGAACCCCACGTCGATCCTCGGCGGGGTGCTCGCGGTCACGGTGTGCGCCTACCTCGCGGCGGTGTACATGGTGTGGGACGCGCGCCGGCTCCAGTCTCCGGGCATGGTCGAGTACTTCCGTCGTCGTGCCGTCGTCGCGGCCGTCGTCACCGGGATCGTGGCACTGGCCGGGATCTTCGTGTTGCACGACGACGCGATCTACGTGTTCCACGGGCTCACGTCACGCGCGCTCCCGCTCGTGATCCTCTCGGCGCTGTGTGGCGTCGGCTCGCTCGCGCTGCTGCTCCGGTCGAACCATTGGGGTGCGCGCGTCCTCGCGATGGGTGCGGTCGCCACCGTGGTGCTCGGCTGGGGCGTCGCGCAATACCCCTACATCCTGCCGACGAGCATGAAGCTCTCGGCCGCCGCCGCGCCCGATCCCACGCTGTGGTCGGTCGTCATCGTGTTCGTGATCGCGGCGATCGTGATCCTGCCCTCACTCGGGTTGCTCTACTGCCTCGACCAGCGCGATCTGCTCCAGACGCCAGCTGCGGAGGCGCCGGCTCAGGCCGAGTCCTGAGCCGTCGCCGTCGCCTCGCCGCTCGGATCGATCATCGCCGGCGGCCCCCCCTGGTTGCGCCCGCTCAGCCGGCTCACCAGCACCGCGATGATCGTCACCAGGTACAGCTGCCCGATCAGCGCCTCGAGCACCGCCAGCGCTCGCCCGAGGTCACCGGCCGCGGTGAAGTCGCCGTAGCCCACGGTGGTCTGGGTGATGTAGCTGAAGTACAGGAAGTCGGGCACGGTGGCATGGGACGTCTGCACGAAGAACGGACCGCTCGAGAGCCCGTTGATGGCCGCGTACAGGAAGGCGAACATCATCCCCAACAGCACGTAGATGCAGATCGCGCCCAGCACCGTCCGCACGTCGATGACCCGACGCTTCCACAGCGCCCGTCCGATCACGAAGGGCACGGTGGCGACCAGCAGGATGTTGAGCAGGAAGAACCCGGCACTCGGATCGTCGGACGAGGACGCCGCCACCGACCCGAGTGACGCGAGCAGCGAGAGCAGCGCGACGACCGACGCCAGGCGGAAGAAGTGACGGCTCACGCGCGACGCGAGCAACGCCGCCAGCAACGTCAGCCCCTGGAGGAACACGGTGATGACCCGGGTCCACGGATCGGGCGGGCCCGCGGCCATCACGATGAACGTCAGGGTCAGGAAGAGGAGCACCCACCCGTACTGGTAGCCCGGTGAGTGCTTCTCCAGCCACGCCTCGACGCTGCTCGGCTTCGCCCTGTGGCCGTGCGGCACGGTCCCTCCATCGCTCGGTGATTCCTCATCCTCGCCGCGACATCCAAGCAGTGTCGAGAGCGGCAGGGTTCATCCCCAATGGGTGATGCGCACGGCGCTCGGTGCCTTGATGCTGACACCAGAGCAAACGAGGGGGAGGTGGCCACCGATGGCCGACAGTACCTACGACGACGGCTACGAGAGCTCCGGTATGGGCTGGAAGCTCTTCGCTGGGATCATGATCATCATCGTCGGCACGTTCAACGTGATCGACGGACTCGTCGCGATCACGAACGTCAACTACTTCAAGAACGTCGGAGGCGGGAGCTCGCAGCTGCCGCTGACGAACAACATCAAGACCTGGGGCTGGGTCGTCCTGATCCTGGGGGCGATCCTGATTCTCTCCGGCTTCTTGATCTTCGTCGGGAACATGTTCGGTCGGGTGATCGGCGTGCTCGCCGCGGGCGCCAACGCCATCATCCAGCTCGCGTACCTGCCGCACTACCCGCTGTGGTCGTTCACGATGATCCTCGTCGACATCCTCGTGATCTGGGGCATCGTCGTGCACGGCGGTCGTCTCCTCGAGAACTCCTGAGGCCACGGACAGAGACCGCACGGACGCCGGCTCGACTGCCGGCGCCCGTGCGGCCGCGCCATTCGATGAGCGCGGGAGGAAGCCATGGCTACGAACGCAGAACGCGCCGCCACCCTGGTGCGCGCGCTCGAAGCGAGCATCGTGGGTGACAGCACGGTGATCGCCGATCTCTACACCGACGACGTTCGGGGCTGGGCACCCGCGCTCGACGTGTCGTCGGCGGCCGAGCTCGCCGTCGAGTTCGAGGATCGCGACGGCGCGTTCTCCGACATCGACATCGACGTGTCCGCCTTGGACATCGCCGGTGACCGGGCTTGCATCGAGTGGGTCATCACGCTAACGCACTCCGGTCCACTACGTATCGACGAGGACTTCACCTTCGACCCGACTGACCTACGGGTCTCCCTGCATGGTGTGACCGTTGCGGAGTTCGATGGCGATCAGATCTCTGCCTTTCGCCAGTACTGGGACGAGGTGGAGTTGCTCGAGCAACTCGCGCTTCCGCCGATCGAGTAGACCGAATGGCTGATGGCCGAGCGTCGGTTGCGCCACGAGATCGAGGCGGGCGTCGTCGACGTCGTGATCGACAACCCGCCGACCAACCTCGTGGACGGCGCGTTCATCGGCGCGCTGCTCGAGTTGCTCGACGAGCTCGAACCCGATCCGTCCGCGCGGGTCGTCGTCTTCCGAAGCGCCGATCCCGATTTCTTCCTGATGCACGGCGACGTGCACGGCATCCTCGCCATCCCGGTGGGCGAGCACGTCGCGGCGACCGTGCCGAACGTGGCGGCCGCGCTCTTCGAACGAGTGCACCGCAGCCATCTGGTGTCGATCGGCGTGCTCGACGGCGCCGCCCGCGGGGGCGGGGCCGAGTTCCTCGCCGCCCTCGACCTCCGCTACGGGAGCGAGCGTGCAGTGCTCGGTCAGCCCGAGGTCGCGATGGGCATCCTCCCCGGCGCCGGCGGTACCGCTCGTCTGCCGCACCTCCTCGGTCGCGGGCGCGCGCTCGAGGTGATCCTCTCGGGCCGTGACGTCGGCGCCGAGGAGGCCGCGCGCATCGGCTGGCTCGACGCCCTGCACCCGCGCGCCAAGTTGACCGCGGTCGTGCGCGAGCTCGCGCTGCGCATCGCGGCGATGCCCCCGGAATCGGTGGCGGCGGTGAAGCGCGTGGTCGACCGATCCCTCACGTCGTTCGACGCCGCGCTGGTCGTCGAGACGGACGCGTTCGGTGCGCTCACCGCGGCCGGTCTCCATCGCACGCGCATGCAGCGCTTCCTCGCCGACGGCGGTCAGACGCGGGAGGGCGAGACGACCCGATGGGGCGAGATCGTCGACGCGATGAGCGACGCGCCCGACGACTGACGCCCTACGCCCGCGCGGCCGGGTGCTCGCGCCGCGAGGCGCCGTCGGCGAGGCTGCGATGCAGCGCCATCAGTGCGTCGACGCGCGCCACCTCCGACGCGGTGAAGCGCAGAGAACCGGGGCGGGCGAGGAACGCGATGCAGCGGGTGTGCGGTTGGCCGTCGGGCACCGCGAGCAACCACATGGTGGACGCGGGCCGACCGCCGAGCGGGCCCGGCAGATCGTGCGATCGCTGCACGAGCGGAGCGCCGCGGGCGAGCGCCAGGCGTCCGGCGGGGACCTCGCGCGCTTCGTCGATGGGCGCCACCCAGACGTTCGACGACGCGCAGGCCGAGGCGAGAACCCGACCGACGGTGGACGGGTCGTTCGCGGCTGCCAGCTGCCGCGCCCACGCCAGGGCCTCGAGCGCCGGTTCCGACTTCGCCGCCGCGGGGTCGCACGAGAGGAGGACGCCGGCCTCGACGGCCTCGAGCGCGGCGCCCAGGACGCGCCCGTCGAGATCGGTGAGGACCTCGACCACCAGCTCGTCGACCACCTGGTGGCCGTCGAGCTCGTGGATGTCGATCGACACGACGTCGCCGTCGTGCTCGGAGATGATGGTGGCCACCTTGGCCAGCGCGCCGGGCAGGTCGGGGAGCTCCACACGGAGCCGGTATCTGCTCATCCCCGCACCCTGCCCGGCCACCGTTTCGGCGATGTTGCGGAGGGCGCAACGCGCGGTGAACCGGCTCCGGGCCCGGACGGCGGCTGCGGAGGGGTACCGTCCTCGCCGCTGTGATCGTCCCCGACCCTCCCGGTCCGCTCCCGTTCCTCCCGCTGCGGGAGACGCTGTACACGCAGGACGAGCTCACCGAGGTCACGCCCGACGGTCGACGCCGGGACGAGATCATCGGGGGCTGGTTCCACGACGGGGGACACGGCGTCGACTTCGCGCGGGCACGCGCCCTGCACGATGCCGGCATCGACATCGCGCTGGCCCGCCACCTCCTCGGTCGATCGGTGGTCGGCGTGATGGGAGGTCACAGCGACGAGCGCGGCAGCGATCGCTACATCGCGATCTCGCACCTCGGACGCGCCCTCGCCCGTGCCGGCTTCTACGTCGCGACCGGCGGTGGTCCCGGGCTGATGGAAGCGGCCAACCTCGGAGCGTGGCTCGCGCCCACGGCCGATGCCGATCTCGACACCGCGCTCGAGATGCTCGACGCGGCCTCGTCGTACGACGCCGACCACACCGCTTACGAGCAGGTCGCCCGCGACGTACGCACCCGCTGGCCGCAGGGCGGCGAGAGCCTCGGCGTTCCGACCTGGGTGTATGCCGACGAACCGACGAGCGCGTTCTGCACGCACATCGCCAAGTACTTCACGAACAGCATCCGCGAGGACGGGCTGCTCGCGCTGGCGCGCTCGGGTGTGGTGTACGCCGCCGGCGGTGCGGGCACGGCCCAGGAGATCTTCACCGATGCTGCGCAGAACACGAACACGCTGTACGAGGTGCGCAGCCCGATGGTGTTCTTCGGTCGCGAGTTCCACGAACACGAGCAGCCCGAGTTGGTGCGGGCAGTCACGCGCCAGGCGCGCCGGTTCGGATGGACCGAGCTCGTCACGGTGCTGGACGACGCCGACGCGGTGGTCGAATTCGTGCAGGGTCACGATCCTGACGGGGTCGGCGTTGCGGTGGCTCGCCGGCGCCGCCGTCCCGACCGACTGTGACCGCGGCGCCGCTGCGCCTCGCGGCCTCGGCGGCCGATCTGGCCGACGACTTCGCCCGCGTCCGGGCCGACCTCGGAGTGCCCCTCGCGTTTCCTTCCGCGGTCGAGGCCGCCGCGGTCGTCGCCGCCACGCGCGGCCCCGTGCTCCCGGCGGGCGCACCGCCGCGTGCGCGGCTCGACGCCCGCGACGTCGAGTTCGTGACCGTCGATCCCGCCGGGAGCCGCGACCTCGACCAGGCCTTCCACGCCGAGCGGCAGGGGAGCGGGTACCGGGTTCGCTACGCCATCGCCGACGTCGCCGCGTTCGTGGCCTTTGGCGACGCGCTCGACGACGAGGCGTGCACGCGCGGCGAGACGCTCTACCTCCCCGACGGGCGCGCGCCACTCCATCCCGACCCGATCGGCGAGGGCGCGGCCAGCCTCCTGCCGGGGGTCGAACGTCCTGCGCTCCTCTGGACGTTCGAGCTCGACGACGGTGCCCGTCCCGTGACGAGCCGGTGCGAGCGCGCGACGGTGCGGAGCCGCGCTGCGCACGCGTACACCGAGGTGCAGCAGGCCCTCGACGGAGGCGCCGCTGCTTCGCCGATGCTGCTCCTCCGCGAGATCGGCGAGCTGCTCCTGGCCCGCGAGCGCGAGCGTGGCGGGGTCAGCATCGCCGCGCCGGCGCAGGCCGTCGTGCGCGACGACCGCGGCGGGTACGAGCTCGAGCTCGATGCGCCGCTGCCGGTGGAGACGTGGAACGCGCAGATGTCGCTCCTCACCGGGCGCGAAGCGGCGCGGCTCATGTCCCAGGGTGGGACGGGGTTGGTGCGGACGCTGCCGCCGCCGGACGCCGGGGTGCTCGACCGACTCCGCCGCACCGCGCGTGCGCTCGGCATCGGCTGGCCCGACGGTGCGTCGTACAGCGAAGTCGTGCGGGGCGTGCGACCGACGAGCCGGGCCCGCGCGACCTTCCTGCTGCAGGCACTCCATGCGTTGCGCGGCGCGGGGTACGCGGTCGTGACACCGGACGTGCCGCCGCCGGTGCACGGCGCAGTCGGCGCGCCGTACGCGCACGTGACTGCGCCGTTGCGTCGCCTCGCCGATCGGTACGCGAACGAGATCGTGCTCGCGATCTCGGGTGGCTACGAGCCCCCGCGGTGGGCGGTCGATGCCCTCCCTGCGCTCGCCGAGGCGATGCCTGCCGCCGACCGCCGCGCGGCCGCCGTCGAGCGCGCGTGCGTCGACGCGGTCGAGACCGTGGTGCTCGCCGACCGTGTCGGGACCACGTTCCGCGCCACCGTCGTCGACGGTCACCGTCACGGCGTGGTGGTGCTGCTCCACGAGGTGCCGGTGGTCGCGAGCGTGCCCGGCCGCCGCCCGCTCGGCGAGGGCGTACGCGTCAGACTCGAGTCGGTCGATCCCGTGACTCGGAAGCTGGTGTTCGCGCTCCAGCCTCGCTGACCCGCTCCGCCGCCTCGATCGGCGCACCGAGGCGCAGCAGTCGCCCGCCGAACGCGATCGAACAAAACGCGAACCACCCCCATCCGAGCGCGAGACCGCCGATCACGTCGGTGAGCCAATGGACGCCGAGGAGCACACGCGAAGCCGCGACGGCCAAGGCGACGAACATGGCCACCCCGGCCAGGGCCGCTTGTGCGTTGCGCGACCGACCGCGACCGAGCACGAGCGCGAACGCGGCGAAGCACGCGGCCGCGCCCGTCGTGTGACCGCTCGGGAACGACGGGCCCAGTGTGTGCGCGATCGGATTGGCCGTGGGACGCACCCGGTCGACGAGGTCCTTGATCTCGGTGCTCATGAGCGTCTGACCCAGGGCGACGGCGACGAGGAAGAGCGGGAGCCAGCGGCTCGGCCGACGGATCATCTCCACGACGAAGATGCCGACCGTGCACACCACGAGCACGCCGGTGCTGCCGAGCGATGTCACGACGTCGAGCGTCGACTGCGCCAACGAGGTCATGTGGTCTTCGCCCCATGGCGCGACCGACCGGTCGATGCGCAGGAGGCTCGAGTTCGTCCGAACCAGCAGGCCCAACGCCCCCAGCACGAAGCCACCCCCCACCAGCACGATGAGCCCGAGGGTGAGCAGCAAGCCTGTCTCCGTGCGCGGATCAATCCGCGACCAGAGCCACTTCCTCTTGCTCTTGCGCTCGTCGACCTGCCGTTCCTCGAGCCGTTCCTCGAGCCGTTCCTCGAGCCGGTGCGCGACCGCGGTTGCGGCATGTGCCGACGCCGGGTCGATCCCCGGGTGTCGGCGCACAGCGATTCCGAACAGTGCGCCCAACAGCAGGGCGGGGAGCAGCAGGACAACGATGACGAGCAGGGAAGCCCCCTGAGACCGACGTGACGCTGTTCACGTGATGTTTACCTCGTGTCCGGAGCGGTGAAACCGCAGGTATGACCATGCGTGAGGAACACGCCAGGTCGGACATACGCGTCCATCCGGTGCTGGTGACCGCGCTCGTCGGATTTGTCGGTTGGCTGGTGCTGGCGGTCGGTGCCGTGGCCCTCGGAGTGCTGGTGACGCACTTCGTCGTGGGTCACGCGCTCGGCGACGACGACCTCCACGTCGCGCGTTGGTTCGCCGAGCGACGCACCGACACGTGGAACACGGCGTCGCTCGTGGGATCGCACGTGGCCGAAACCTTCACCGTGTTCGCGATCATCGGGATCGCGTTGGCGGTGCTCGCGGCTCGCCGCGCGTGGCCACAGTGCGCGCTCCTCACCGTCGCGATGGCGGCGGAAGGCGCCTCCTATCTCACGGCCACGTACTTCGTGAGCCGCAACCGCCCGGTCGTGCCGCGGTTGGAGCACCTCATCGTCTCCGACAGCTACCCGTCCGGGCACGCCGCGGCCGCGGTCGCGCTGTACGGCTCCCTCTGCATCATCGTGTGGTCGCTCACCGAAGCTCGCCTGTGGCGAGCGTTGTTCTTCGCGCTCGCGGTCGTCGCGCCCGTCGTGGTCGCGGTGTCCCGTGTGTACCGAGGCATGCACAATCCGAGCGACGTCGTGTGCGGGATGCTCATCGGTGCGGGGTGCATCGTCGTCGGCTACGCCGCGGCCCGCGCCGGGATTGCGGCCGCCGGTCACCGCAACCGCGATGGCACCGACGACGCGCCGCGGCTCACGCTCGTCCACAAGGTGGCGTCATGACCTCGGTCGCGGTGATCGCGCACGCCGGGAAGACGCTCGGCGGTGGACTGCGCGAGCTGCGGACCGTCCTGGCCGGTGCGGGCGTCGACGATCCGGCCTGGTTCGAGGTGCCGAAGAGCAAGTTCGCGCCCGGTTGCGTGCGCGACGCGCTCGGGCAGGGCGCCGACCTGCTGTTCGTGTGGGGCGGCGACGGCATGGTGCAGCGGTGCGTCGACGCGGTCGGCGACGCGCCGGTCGCGATCGCGATCCTGCCCGCGGGCGCCGGCAACCTCCTCGCCCGCAACCTCGGTGTCCCGATCGATCTCGAGCGTGCGGTGGAGGTGGGGCTGCACGGTCAGCGACGCGCGATCGACGTCGGTCGGGTCAACGGTGAGCGCTTCTCGGTCATGGCCGGTGCCGGGTTCGATGCGCTCATGATCCGCGACACGCATCGGGCCGGTAAAGGCCGCTTCGGACGCGCCGCGTACGTCTGGACCGGTGCGAAGCACCTGCGTGACGAGCCGTTCATCGTGAGGATCGACGTCGACGGCCATCGCTGGTACAAGGGACGCGTCAGTTGTGTGCTCGTCGGCAACGTGAGCAAGGTGTTCGGGGGTGTCGAGGTGTTCGATGACGCGACCCCCGACGACGGTCGTCTCGAGCTCGGCATCGTGATGGCCGACGGCGCGCTGCAATGGCTCCGCGCGCTCGCGCGTACGGCGGTCGGGAGCGCCGATCGCTCGAAGTTCGTGCGCACCACGAAGGCGCGCACGATCGACGTGCGGCTCGACCGCCGAGTGCCCTACGAGCTCGACGGCGGCGATCGGAAGCCGAAGAAGCGCCTGAAGATCGACGTTCGACCGGCGTCGGTCACCGTGTGCGTCCCCGAGGCCGACGATCCCGGGCGACGGTCGTGAGCGTCGCGCAGCTCGTTCCCGAGACCTGGGAGCTGAGCGGTGACGACGCGCGCCAGACGCTGGTGCGCACCGGGCACCGCAAGCTCGTGCGCGATGCCTTCGTGCGTCTCCGCGTCTCCGACGGATTCAGCCACGCGCGCTCGCTCGCCTTCCTGATCTCGCTGTTGCTCGTGCAAGGCGTGATCCTGCTGGTGGGCCTCGCCGCCGCGCTGGGCGAGAACGACGTCAGCGCCACGATCACGCGCTCGATCAACGAAGCCGCGCCCGGCCCGGCCGGGCGTGCGCTCACCCACGCCGTGTTCCACGCGTACCAGACCGGAGCATCGCGTCAGTACTTCGTGTTGGCGGTGGTCGGCATCACCGCGCTGGTCACCGGCGCCACGCTCATGGGACAGATGGAACGCGCCCTCAACCGTCTCTACGGGATCGAGCAGGACCGGCCCACGGTGCAGAAGTACGGGCAGGCGACGCTGCTCGCGCTGACCGCCGGCGTGCTGGCCGTGATGGCGTTCGCCGGCTTCGCACTCGGGCACGGGATCGGGCAGGGCATCGGCGACGACACGGCAGTGACGGTGTGGCGGGTGCTCCGCTGGCCCCTTGCGCTCGCCCTCATGACCGGGTCGATCGCGCTCTTGTTCCGCTGGTCGCCCCGTCGGCACCAGCCGACGTGGTCGTGGCTCGCCTTTGGCGCCGCGATCTCGGTGTTGCTGTGGTCGTTGCTCACGTTCGCCCTGGGCCTCTTCTTCCAGGCGAGCACCGCCTTCAGCACCACCTACGGGCCCCTGGCCGGGATGATGGCGTTGCTGATCTGGGCCCTGTTGTCGTCGGTCGCGATCCTCTTCGGGGCGGCGGTGGCGGTCCAGCTCGAGGCGGTGCGCGCCGGTGCCGATGCGCCACGCGACGAGGCCAAGGCCGGCGCGGGCTCGGAACGGTCGAGGTCCACGCTCGCACGAACGGCCTGACGTGTCGCTCGCCGACTGGTTCCTGACCCCGGCCGAGCGGGGCAATCCGGCCACCGCGATCGACCGGCGCCGCGGCGACGGGACCGCGTGGACGGAGGGCAACGCGGGCGAGGTGCTGGTCGACGGTGCGTCGTACTTCGCGCGCCTGCACGAGGTGCTCTGCGCGTGCGAACCCGGCGACTGGATGCTGTTCACCGACTGGCAGGGCGATCCGGACGAGCAACTCGACGGCCCGGGCACGGGGATCGGGGACGTGATCGTGGAGCTCGCCCGTCGCGGCGTGAACGTGCGCGGCCTCCTGTGGCGCTCGCATCCCGAGGCGCTGAACTTCGGCGAGGGCAAGAACCTCGCCTTCTCGCGCCTGGTGAACGGTGCCGGCGGCCAGGTGTTGCTCGACCACCGCGTGCGCCGCGGAGGAAGCCACCATCAGAAGCTCGTCGTCCTGCAACACGCCGACCCCACCCGTGACGTCGCGTTCGTCGGTGGGATCGACCTCTGCCACGGTCGTCGTGACGACGCGCGTCATCTCGGTGACGCGCAGGTCGTCGAGCTCGACGATCACCACTACGGCGCTCGTCCTCCGTGGCACGACGTCCAACTCGAGGTGCGCGGGCCGGTGGTCGACGACCTTGCGTGGACGTTCGGCGAGCGTTGGCGCGATCCGAATCCGCTCGACACCCGCAACCCGGTGCGCGCGACCTTGCACCGCGTGTCCCGTCATCCCGACATGCCCGGGGCGCTTCCACCATCACGGCCGGGGCCGCCGGACGGGCCGCTCGCGGTCCAGGTCCTGCGCACGTACCCGGCCCGCCACCGGAAGTACCCCTTCGCCCCCGAGGGCGAGCGCAGCATCGCTCGCGCGTATCTGAAGGCGTTCGGACGTGCCCGCCGGGTCGTGTACCTCGAGGACCAGTACCTGTGGTCGCTGGACGCGACGAACGCGCTGCGCGACGCGCTGGCACACAACCCGGAGCTCTGCGTCGTGGCGGTGATCCCGCGCTTCCCCGACCCCGACGGCGCGGTCGCCGGGGACGCGAGCCGTCTCGGACGCGAACGCGTGATCAACGCGCTCGAGGAGGTCGGCCGAGACCGGGTCGCCGTCTACGACCTCGAGAACCACGACGGCACGCCCATCTACGTGCACTCGAAGGTGTGCATCGTCGACGACGTGTGGATCGCCGTCGGATCCGACAACCTGAACCGCCGGTCGTGGACCCACGACTCCGAGCTCTCGTGCGCGGTGGTCGACCGCCGGCGTGATGCGCGCGTGCCCGCCGATCCCGCGGGCCTCGGTGACGGCGCGCGTCTCCTCGCCCGCCAGACCCGCCTCCGGCTCGCGGCGGAGCATCTCGGGCGTGCGCCGGGCTCACGACGACGACCTCGTGGACCCCACGTCGTGGTTCGACGCGTTGCGCCGCGGCGCGGCTGCGGTCGACGGCTGGCATCGTGGGGGGATGGTCGGAACACGACCGCCCGGCCACCTCCGGGAGCACGCGATGGAGCGCGTCACCGGTGCGCGCCGCTGGGGTCGGGGCCTGATCCACGCGGTCGTGCTCGATCCCGACGGCCGCCCGCTCGAAATGCGCCGGCGCAACGCCTTCTGACCCGATTTCCTTCGACGCAGGAACGGGAAGGGGGTCAGCTCACGAGGGAGAGGAGCTCGTCGAGCGCGGGGGTGGGATCCTCGCCCACGAGGATGCCGTGCATGCCCATGGCCTCGGCGGCGACGATGTTGCCCGGGAAGTCGTCGAGGAAGATGGCGCGGGTCGCGTCATCCACACCGATCCGGTCGAGCGCGGTGCGGAAGATGGCGGGATCGGGCTTGCGCACGCCCTCCTCGCTCGAGTCGACGACGGCGTCGAAGAGCTCGTCGAGCGGGAACTGGTTGCGCCACGCGTCGCCGTACTCACGGATGTTGTTGGTGACGATCGCGGTGTGCAGGCCCTGGGCCCGCACCATGCGCACGGCCTCGACCACGAGGCTGCGGTCGATCTGGTCGGTCACCATCATCGAGAACATCTCACCGGTGTCGAAGCGGAAGCCGGCGGCTTCAGCATCGGCCTTGATCGCCGTGAGCGCGTCGGCGAACGAGATCTCACCGCGCTCGAGTTGGTGCCAGACGTGATCGGTGTCGGCGTCGTAGCTGCCGAACACGACCCGGAGCATCGCTTCCGGTTCGACGTCCTGCGAGCGCGGCGTACGCGTGCGCGGCGGCGAACGGCGACGCGGTGAAGATGCCGCCGTAGTCCCAGAGAACGGCTTCGAAGGTCATGGCGCGTGCTGGGCGGCGACCCGCGCGTACGCGGCCTGGATCTCGGGCCCGAGGTGGTCGGAGGAGTAGCGCACCTCGTCCATCATGTCCGACGGGATCTCCCAGCCCTCGATCGACAGCAGGCCGTCGACCTGTGCGGCATAGCTCTCTGGGGTGCCGTCGCTCTGGACGCCGGGGCACTCGCCGAGGAACACGCGGGCGGCGCGGTCCGCGCCCACCGAGAACGTCTCGCCGTTGATCGTGGTGCTCTCGTGGGCGAGGAACACCACGAAGGGCGCGACCTTCTCGGGCGGGAAGTAGGTCTCGAGGAAGGTGCGGAAGCCGTCGTCGTCGGGGAGCTGCGCGGTCATGCGGGTGAACGCGGCCGGCATGATCGCGTTCGCGCAGATCCCCGAGTACCGGCCTTCGGCGGCGAGGGCGCGCGTCAGGCCGAAGATGCCGGCCTTGCTCGACACGTACGGGCTCGTGAACGGAGTGCCGAAGACCGACGCCGACGACATGTTGATGACGCGGCCCGCGCCCGCTGCCTTCAGGTGCGGCCACGCGGCGCGGCTGACCCGCACCGCGCCGCCGTAGTGGGTGTCGACGAGCCGATCGAAGTCCTCGGCCGGCATCTCGTCGAACGCGCCCCCGCCGGTGATCCCCGCGTTGTTCACCACCACGTCGACACGACCGAACTCGTCGACCGCGTGCTCCACGAGGGCGGTGGCACCGTCGCCGAGCACGCTGTTGCGGTCGGCGACCGCGATGCCTCCGTCGGCGCGGATCTCCTCGACGGCCTGATCGGCCGCGGTCTCCTCCTGCGGCACGCCGTGGGTGGCGACACCGGGGTCGTTCACCACCACCTGGCACCCCCGCGCGGCCAACAGCCGGGCGTACGAACGCCCCAGGCCCCGGCCACCGCCGGTCACGATCGCCACCTTGCCGTCGAAGCGCAGCTCGGCCATGCCGCTCCCCCTTGGCCCGCGGGCCGTCGCCGGTTCAAACAGTGTTTGAACTCTGGCACGCCACGCCGTTAGGGTGCAACCGATGAGCGACCTCGGCGGAGCGCCGGCAGGAGCGAGCGTCGGCGGGCCGGGCAATCCGGCCCGCAGCGAGCGACCCATCGTGCAGGCGCCAGGAGCGGAGTGATGGCCGCGCCGACCAGCACCTCGAGCACGAAGGCGCAGCTGCTCGACGTGGCCGAGCAGCTCTTCCTGCGCAGCGGCCTCGGCGTCTCGGTGCGTGACATCACCGAGGCCGCCGGCCAGAACGGCGCCGCCATCCACTACCACTTCGGGTCGCGCGACGGCCTGGTCGGCGCCGTGATCGCCCGGCGCGCGGGTGACCTCGCCGCCCGGCGCCGAGCCGCCCTGGTGGAGCTGCGGACCGCGACGCCACCGCCGAGCATCCGCGACGTCGTCGCCGGATTGGTGGGCGCGTACGTGGGGCTGGTCGAGACCGAGGGGCCCGACGCGCAGCGCTGGATCGATCTCATGCACGCGCTGTGGCTCGAGCGCTCTCCCGCGCTCGCCTTCATGTCCGAGTACGCCGGCGACGAACGCGACTGGAAGCGTCTCGCACGTGCCGCGCTCCCGCACGGGAGCAATCACGCCTTCGATGCGCGCTTCGAGCTCGCGATCGAGGTGATCATCGTCGGGTTGCGCACACCGTCGCGGGCACCGGGGTCCAACACGGTGCAGCTCCCCGCGTCGCTGCCCGATCGTGCCAGGCTCCTCGTCGACTTCGTGGCCGCCGGACTGGAAGGAGCGAGCTGATGTCGTTGGTGCTCACCGAGGAGGTCGAGCCGGGGATCGTGCTCGTCACCATGAACCGTCCCGAGCGGCTCAACGCGCTCAGCCAGGGGTTGATCGCGGAGCTGCACGCGACCTTCGCGCGCATCGACGGCAACCGCGACGTGCGCGCCGTCATCCTCACCGGCGCCGGCCGCGGCTTCTGCTCGGGCGATGATCTCAAGGGGGTGGAAGGCGAGCACGGCGCGCCGGGCACCGAGGGGATGAACCCGATCCCGCTCATCTACCTCACGCAGGAGCACCTGGCATCGCTGCACGAGCGCATCCACCGCTTGCGCCAGCCGGTCATCGCCGCCGTGAACGGTGCCGCAGTGGGTGGTGGCTTCGCGATGGCGCTGGCGTGCGACATCCGCTTCGCGGCCGAGTCGGCCCGGTTCGGCTCCGTGTTCATCACGCTCGGCGTCTCGTCGTGCGACATGGGCACCAGCTACCTGCTCCCGCGCCTGGTCGGCGCGTCGCGCGCCGCCGAGCTCATGCTCACCGGCCGGATCTTCGACGCGCACGAGGCGCGCGAGATGGAGTTGGTGCTCGACGTCGTGGCCGACGGCACCGTCGTCGACCGCGCGCTCGTCACCGCGCGCCAGATCGTGGCGCACTCGCCGCTCGCGGTCTGGATGACCAAGGAGACGATGTGGCAGACGATCGACTCGCCGAGCTTCCGCCATGCGCTCGACATGGAGAACCGCACTCAGGTCATGTGCACGCAGACCGGTGAGCTCTCCGCCGCCGCCGAGGCGTTCCGCGAGGGACGCCCTCCCGAATGGAGACCTCTGTGAACCGCGAGCAATTCTCGAAGCTCTTCGACCTGACCGGCCGCGTGGCCATCGTCACCGGCGGGACGCGCGGCATCGGCCGCTCGCTCGCCGAGGGCCTGGTGTGCGCGGGAGCGAAGGTGGTGGTGGCGAGCCGCAAGGCCGACAGCGTGCGCGGAGACCGAGGCGCACCTCACCGCGATGGGCGGCGAGGCACTCGGCGTCGCCACGCACATGGGCGAGCTCGACGCGCTGCAGGCGCTGGTCGACGCGACCGTCGAGCGCTTCGGTGGCATCGACATCGTGATCAACAACGCGGCCAACGCACTCACCCAACCGCTCGGCGAGTTCACGCTCGAGGCATGGAGCAAGTCGTACGACGTGAACTTGCGGGGGCCAGTCTTCCTCGTGCAGTACGCGCTGCCGTACCTGAAGGCGAGCGAGCACGCGGCGGTGGTCAACGTGATCTCCGCGGGCGCGTTCCTCGCGTCGTCGCAGCAGTCGATGTACGGGGCCGCGAAGGCCGCGATGATGTCCTACACCCGCGCGCAAGCGAGCGCCTGGGCCGAGCACGGCATCCGCGTCAACGCTCTTGCACCGGGCACGATCGACACCGACATGGTGCGCAACAATCCTCCGGAGGCCCAGGCGCGCATGGCTGCCGCGAGTCCGATGAAGCGCGCCGCGCACGCCGACGAGATGATCGGTCCGGTGATGTTCCTCGTCTCCGACGCGGGCAGCTTCATGACCGGACAGGTCGTGTTGGCCGACGGCGGGATGGTGCCCCACTAGCGAGGGCGCCGCGCCGGCGTCGTCGTCGTCGTACCATCGCGCGGTGGAGGAGGAGCCGGTCGACGTCCTGTCAGGTGCGCCGGCGCCGCGCAGCCCGCGGCAAGCGCGGGCCCGGCGTCGCCGACGGCGTCGACAGATCGGAACGCTCCTGTTCCTGCTCGTCGCGGCGGCGGTGTTCGCGGCGGCGTACTTCACGTTGAGCGGAGACGAAGGATCGTCCGGAAGCTCGACGACGACGACGAACGCGGCCGGGGGTGGCACCACGACCACCGCGGCGCCCGCGTTCGCCGGCGCCTACCCGGTGACCACCGGCGTCAACGTGCGCCAGGGCGCAGGCACGACCTTCCCGACCACGGGCACCATCGAGCAGGGCCATTCGGTGCTGGTCGTCTGCGTGGCCCAGGGCATGCCGGTCGACGGACCCACCGGTCCCGACCCGCAGTGGTTGAAGGTCACCGGGATCGGTCCCGTCGGCTACATCTCCGCGGTCTACGTCACCACCGGCGACGACCTGAGCAACGGCAAGATCCCCGCCTGCCCCGCGGCGTGAGCACCTCGCCGATCAGGTGAGGTGCGGGAGTGTGACGGCCGACTCGCGGCCGGGCTCGTGGTGCAGGGCCACACGGTTCGCGACCATGTCGACGGCGGTCTCGGCGGGCTCGCCGGTACCGAGGTTCCGGGCGTACACGGGATGCGAACCGCTCGCGACCTGCACGCGCAGGCGGTGCCCGGGCGCGAAGCGGTGCCCGATCGGCCAGAGGTCCACGTGGGCGGTGAACACGCCGTCGGCGTCGCGCTCGATGGTGTCGGGCGTGAAGCGCTGCAACGCATCGCACACGTTGAGCGACGTGCCGTCGGGGCCGACGTCGCAGACCCGCACGAAGACGTCGACGTGGTCGAGCGCGGACTCGAGGTGCACGGTGGCGGCGACCGGGCCCACGAGCTCGAGCGGTTCGGTCGAGCGCGGCGCTCGTGTAGACGAGAACGTCGTCGCGCGCTTCGAGCGCGCGGTTGTCCGAGCGCGCCGCCGGTGAGCATGCCGATGCCACCGATCGATGGTGTGGGATCGGCGGGGTCGTACGTGTAGGTGTCGGGCGCCGACGTGCCGGCAGGACGCTCGGTCGCCAACCGGCCGTCGGAGTGGAGGAACCACGCGGTCGGTGTCGCCGGCGGCGGCCACTCGTCGAGCTCGCGCCAGCTCCCACCCTCGCCCTGCACGTGCACTGCGATCGGCTCGTCGGAGAGCAACCCGGTCTCGCCACGCAGGTAGGTGTCGAACCAGTCGAGGGGCGCGTCGGTCATGCCGCCCTCACCGCCACCGCCGAGGTGTCCGCCCGCGCCGATGCGCAGGTGCACGGGCGCCGGCGCGTCGCGCAGGATCGCGTAGTCGGCGAGCACGCCGGGGAGCGGATAGTCGTGCCAGCCGTCGACGAGGAGGATCGGGATGTCCCAGTCAGCGAGGAGGCCGCGGAAGTCCACTGCCGACCAGAACGGGTCGTCGCGTCCTCCGTGCGCGAGCTGGTCGTGGTACAGCGGCAGGTCCTCGCCGGTCAGATGACGGATCACGTCACCGAGTGGGAGGTGGTCGAACCCCGCACGCAGCTCCGCCATGCGGCGCTCGACGGCTTCGGGCGACACGTCGTCGACGATGTTGCCGCTGGTCGGCTGGTTGAAGTGCACCGCGCCGAGGTCCCACGGGATGATCACTTCCAGCGCGAGCGAATCGCCCGGGTACCACGAGAACTTGCGCACCGATGTCGACAGCGCCACGGCCATCGCCTCGAGGTGCGGCGGACGGGTCGACGCCAGCGCCCACTGGGTGAAGCCCATGTAGCTGGCGCCGTAGCTGCCGAGGCGGCCGTCGAACCACGGTTGCTCGGCGATCCAGTCCGCGGTGGCGCGCCCGTCCGGAGCTTCTGCGAAGTAGCTGTGCGCGCCGCCCGAACCGTCGGTGCCCCGACACGCCTGGATCAGGTAGCGGTAGCCCCGCGCCGCGAACTCGGGTCCCATCGCCGACGCGATCGCCTGGCGCCCGTATGGCGTGCGCTCCAGCAGCGCCGGCGCGTCGTCCACGCCGACCGGGTGGTACACGTCGGTGAGGAGGACGACGCCGTCGGGCATCTCCACCTTCACGTCGCGCTCGATCTCGACCTCGTTGCTCCGGCGTCGCATGCCGTGGAGTGTTGCGTGCCGGCCGGGCACCGTCCAGCGGACCCCGCTACGTTGCCGGAGATGGACATGCAGCGGAGGCGTGGCCGGATGGCCGGGACGCCGGAGCGGAATGGACCGTCGTAGTGGACATGCAGCGGAGGCGTGGCCGGATGGCCGGGACGCCGGAGCGGAATGGACCGTCGTAGTGGACATGCAGCGGAGGCGTGGCCGGACGGCCGGGACGCCGGAGCGGAATGGACCGGCATAGTGGACATGCAGCGGAGGCGTGGACCCGAGCGAACGTGCGCGAGCCGGGTACCCCGGCTCGCAGTGAACGAGCAATCGTGGCGTCCGGCCGGGACGCCGGAGCGGAATGGACGGGCATAGTGGATCTCGGACTTGCAGGGGCGAAGGTCGTCATCGCGGGTGGAACGAAGGGGATGGGGCTCTCGGCGGCGGAGTGCTTTGCCGACGACGGCGCCGACGTCGCCGTGCTCGCGCGCGGGCAGGAGGGCCTCGACGCGGCGTTCGCGTCGCTCCGGGAGCGGGGCAGCCCGGATCCGCTCGCCATCCCGACTGATCTCAGGGACGCGTCGTCGATCGAAGCCGCGTTCGCCCGGATCGGCGAGCAGTGGGGTGGCGTCGTGAACTCGTTGGTGTGCGCGGCGGGCCCGGTCGAGGTGGGTCAGGGCACCGTCGAGACGCTCTCCGACGACGAGTGGATGGCGACGTTCGACATCGGGACGATGAGCGCGGTGCGCTGCGCGCGCGTCTGCCTGCCGATGCTGCGCGCCGCCGAATGGAGCCGGATCGTGATGGTCTCCGCACACTCGACCAAGCGGCAGACGCCGGGACTCGTCGCGTACACCGCGTCGAAGGCCGCGATGACGAGCGTGAGCAAGAACCTCTCCGCGTTGCTCGCGCCGGAAGAGATCCTCGTGAACACGGTGTCGCCGGGCACGTTCCTGTCGCCCGGACTGGTGGGCTACCTCGAAGCGCTCCCTCCCGAGCGCGGCATCGACGCGACGGACCTCTACGATGCCATGCGTGCGATCGCCGAGGACTACGGGCATCCGGCGCAGATGCCGCGCGCGGGTGATCCGAAGGAGATCGGTGCGGTGATCGCGTTCGTCGGGTCGCGGCGCAACAGCTACATGACCGGCGCCAACGTCAACGTCGACGGCGGCTCCGACTTCACCTGAGCGTTCGCCGCGCGTGCGCGCTGCTGGTCGTCGCGGTCGTCGCGGTCGTCGTGTGCGGGCTCGTCAGCGACGGTGCTGGCGCCGCCGACGCGTCGCGGGCGAGCGACGTGCTCGCCACGCTCCGCGTGAAGGGTCGCGGGCCGAAGACCGGATATTCGCGCGAGCAGTTCGGGAGCCCTTGGGCCGACGTCGACCGCAACGGATGCGACACGCGCGACGACGTCCTCAACCGCGACCTCGGCGCCAAGGAGTGGCGTCCCGGGACGCACGGTTGTGTCGTCGTGGCCGGAGTGTTGCACGATCCCTACACCGGCCACCGTCTCGTCTTCGCCAAGGCTGACGCGGCTGCAGTGCAGATCGACCACGTGGTCTCGTTGTCGGACGCCTGGCAGAAGGGCGCGGCGCAGTGGGACGTGACCCGTCGGCGCGAGTTCGCCAACGATCCGCTCAACCTGCTCGCGGTCGACGGGCCCACCAATGCGAGCAAGGGCGACGGTGACACCGCGACGTGGCTGCCGCCGCAACGGTCGTATCGGTGCCGCTTCGTCGCCCGCCAGGTCGCGGTCAAGGCGAAGTGGCAGGTGTCCGTCACCGCGGCCGAGCGTGACGCGATGGCGCGTGTCCTGGCCCGCTGCCCGCAGCAGCGCGTGCCGGGGTGACTCAGCCGACCGGAGCCGGTGCCGCCGGCGTGAGGCCGTGCCGCTGCATCACGCCGATCAGCGCCGCGAGGTCGGGCGGCCCGCCGGCCGCTGCCACGAGGACGTCGCGGATCTCGAGGAAGCAGTCCGGCCCGAACACGCCCGGCGTTGCGACGGACAGGAAGCACGAGTCGGTCGCGCCCTGGTTGACGAACTGGTGCACCTGCCCGCGCCGTCCACCGCCGGATCCTGGCCGACCTCCACGCCGCCGGTTTCGCCGATCTCGGCGAGGCGCACATGGCCGTGCTGCGGTACCCGGGCCCGCAGGGGCGACGGCCGTCGGACCTGGCCGCGGAGCTCGGCATGAGCAAGCAGGCGGTGAACTACCTGCTCGGCGGGCTCGAACGCGCCGGCTACCTGCGCCGGGCCGACGATCCGCGCGATCGTCGATCCCGCAGGCTCGAATTGACCGACCGCGGCGAATCCGTGCGCCAGACCATCCGGGCCACCATGATCGGCGTCGAGGCCGAGCTCGAGTCCGAGCTCGGGCACGCTGCGTTCGCGAGGTTGCGCACGCTGCTCGTGCAGCTCAACGACACGTCGTTCGTCCGGGGTGCGACCGCCAACGCGGGCTGAGCGCGCCGGTGACGCGCTCGATCATCGGCCCGTCCGAGCTCCCGTACGGAGCCCGCCGTGATTCCGGGAGCGAAGATGGCGGCGGGAAGCGCGTGAGGATCCGCACGATGACCGCCACGGCGCCGTTGTGATCGGCGGAGCTCTCGACATTTGCTCTTGCACCCCGAACGGGTGTTCGGTAGGGTGTGGGGCACGCCTCGAGAGTCGGGCCTGACGACTCTCCTTCCAGCTTCGGAACATGCGGGAGGAGGGTCGTGGCGCGGTTGTCGGAGTTGTTGGTCGAGGTGCGCGACGCGGCCGCTCGGTTCGAGGCGGATCGTTGGTCAGGCGCTGATTGCGCGCGGCTGGCGGACGACCTTGCACGCGCGGCGAAAGCCTGCGAGGCGGCCGCGGGGCGAGCCGCGGCGAGGGCCGTCGCCTGCAATCACGGCGATGTGGAGTGGGTGGCTCGAACGTCTGGGGTCACACCGGCGCAGGCGCGGGAGTCGCTCGCCACGACGTCGGCGTTGGCGGAGTGCGCGGCGACGAGCTCGGCGGTCGCGGACGGCTCGGTGTCGTTGACGCAGGCACGCGAGATCGTGCGGGCCGAGGCGGCGGTGGCGGGTTCGGAGACGGCGCTGTTGGAGGTTGCGGCCACGCGGGGGATGGCCGGGTTGCGGGACGAGTCACGTCGGGTCGTGTTGGGTTCCGTCGACCGGGACGAGTTGCACCGTCGGCAACGGGCCGCTCGGACGTTTCGCCATTGGATCGACGAGGAGGGGATGGTGGCGGGCAGGTTCCGGTTGTCGCCGGAGGTGGGGGTGGCGTTCGGCGCTCGTCTCGATGCGGAGACCGATCGTGTGCACCGCTCGGCGCGTCGGGCCGGGAGTGTCGAGGCCCGTGAGGCACACGCGGCCGACGCGTTGGTTGCGCTGGCGAGCGGGAAGGGGAAGAGCCGGTCGGGGCGTGCTGACGTGGTGTTCGTGTGTTCGCTCGACGCGTATCGCCGGGGTCGCACCGAGGGTGACGAGCTGTGTCACGTGATCGGGTCGGGTCCGGTTCCCGTCGGCGTGGTGCGCGCCGCGGTCACCGACGACGCGTTCGTCAAGGCGGTTGTCGTGCGTGGGGTGGAGATCCATACGGTGGCGCATTTCGGGCGACGCATCTCGGCGACGTTGCGTACCGCGCTGGAGCTCGGTCCCGCGCCGCGGTTCGAAGGCGCGGTGTGCGTCGAGGACGCCTGCGACCGACGCCATGGTCTGGAGAGGGATCACGTCGATCCGGTGGCGAACGGTGGTGTCACGAGCTACGACAACCTCGAAGCTCGCTGCCGCCCCGACCACCGGGCCAAGACCAAACGCGATCGCACAGCCGGCCTGCTCACCCCCCAACGCGAACAACGGGCCCCACCGTGACCGTCAGAGGTCAGAGGCGACAAGCGGTCCGAAGAGGAAGTGGAGGAACTCGTCGCTGGCGTAGAGACGCTCGCCCGAGAGGAGGCCGTGATCGCCGAAGGTGAGGATGCCCAGGATGGCATGTCGGCGCGTGCCGCTCGCGGAGTCGACCTCGACGACGTATTCCTGGCCGAGGCCGTCGTCCATGACCCACTCGTTGCGCAGCTCGTAGCCGACGACGCGTGCCATGCACTCGGTGAAGAAGCGCTCGTAGTACTCGCGCACGAACTCGCCGCCGCGGAGCAGCGTGCCCATAGGGAGGAGCTCGTACACCGGTTCCGGATCGAGGGTGGCGAGCGTGCCGTCGAGATCGCCCATCGCCTCGGCGCGGGCGTGAGCTCGGGCGACCTCAGCGAGGGCGTCGAGATCGCGAGGGCTCATCACGCCAGGATGGCAGATGTCGGCGCGGCGTAGGGTCGACCGCATGGGTGGTGCGCCGTACGTTGCTGTGATCGGGCCGAGCGAGGCGACGGCAGACGAGGCCACGCGCGCGGAGGAAGTCGGTCGCCTCCTCGCGGCACGGGGCGCGGTGGTCGTGTGCGGTGGGCTCGGGGGCGTGATGGAGGCGGTGGCGCGGGGCGCGGCGTCGGCGGGTGGGATGGTGCTCGGGATCCTTCCGGGCACGCTGCGGGAGGACGCGAACCCATACGTGACGGTGGCGCTCACGACGGGGATGGGCGAGATGCGCAACGCGCTCGTGGTGCGGGCGGCCGACGCGGTGATCGCGGTGGGAGGCGCCTACGGGACGCTGTCGGAGATCGCCTACGCGTTGCGCACCGGTGTCCCGGTCGTGGGTCTGAACACCTGGGAGCTCGACGACGTGATCGACGCTCCCGACGTGGGGGCCGCAGTCGATCTGGCACTCGAGCTGGCATGACGCAGCCCGAGGCGTACTACCGCCCGGACCTCGCGCTGGTGCACCACAAGGGCTTCGGCTTCCACGCCGATCTGTGCGCGCCCGGGATCCTCGCGCTGCTCGAACCGGTGCGGGAGCGGGGTGGGCTCGTGCTGGAAGTGGGCTGCGGCAGCGGTCTGCTCACGCGGTACCTCGTCGATGCGGGCCACCGCGTGCTCGCGACCGACGCATCGCCGGCGATGGTCGACCTTGCGCGCGAGACCGCGCCTGACGCCGAGGCGATCGAGCGGGTCACCTTGCCCGACGACCCGATCCCTGAGGCCGACGCAGTGGTCTCGATCGGGCACGTGCTCTGCTATCTCCCGTCGGTCGATGCGGCCGAGCGCGCGCTCGTGGGTCTCGCGCGCGCCCTCCGACCGGGCGGGGTGTATGCGCTGGACCTCGAAGATCTCGAATGGGCTGCGGCGCGCGTCGACCAGCCCGCGCTGGGTCGCGTCGGCGACGACTGGGCGATCATCAGCGAGTACGACGTGCCCGCGCCCGACCGGTTCGTCCGGCGCATCACGACCTTTCTCCGTGATGACGAAGGTGGCTGGCGGCGCGACGACGAGACCCACGACAACGTCATGCTCGACACCCGCCGGGTCCCCGCGCTCCTTGCCGCCGAGGGCGTCGTCGTCGAAGTACGAGAGTCGTTCGGGGAGGAGCAACTGCCGGTCGGGTTGCGCACGATCGTCGGTGGTCGCCCGGCGTGATCTCGGAGGCCGCCGAGCGCGCTCACGACCGCGCGGTTGCCGCTGGCGAGCCGGGCTACCTCGATCCCGACACCGGATTCTTCGTGTTCACCGCGGTCGCGCTGGCCGAGCGGGGCGAGTGCTGCGGGTCGGGCTGTCGCCACTGCCCCTATCCGACAACGAGCGCCGCCGAAGAGCGGACAGGACCTGGCCGCAAGGTGATGCAGGCTGCAGGGATCAGCACAGCGACGAAGAAAGGCGAGACGATGCCGGGACAGGCCCCCTTCCACACCGACGAGCACGACCTCCTGCTGGGGTTCGTGGCGCAGCAACGCGAGGTCATGCGGCTGACCGCGTACGGCCTCACCGACGACCAGGCCCGCCAGGCGGCGGCGCCCCCCAGCACGTTGTCGGTGGGCGGCCTGGTCAAGCACGTCACCTTCGTCGAGCAGAACTGGATCGGGATGATCCTCGAACGGGAGCGTGCCGCGACCGCCGACGACGACTACGCCGACAACTTCACCATGCGTCCGGACGAGACCCTCGCCGACGTGCTCGCCGCGTCCACGGCCGTCGGCGAGGAGACCGAGCGCGTCGTGCGGGCCATCCCGGACCTCGACCGGCCCGTGCCCGTCCCGCCGGGCGTGCCCTGGTACCCGCAAGACCTCGACGCCTGGTCGGTACGGTGGGTGCTGATGCACCTCGTCTCCGAGACCGCCCGCCACGCCGGACACGCCGACATCATCCGCGAGGCCGTCGACGGTGCCACCGCGTTCCCGCTGATGGCCGCGGCCGAAGGCTGGCCGGCAACGCCGTGGATGCAACCGTGGACGCCGACTTCCTGATGAGGGGGCGAGCGTGAGCATCTCCGTCGAGCTCGAGGAGCTGCGCGAGCAGATCGCGGCGTTCCCCGGCGATGCGTTTCTCGTGACGGTCAGCGACGACGGCCGTCCTCACACCGTCGCCGTGCGCCCGGGCTGGGACGGTGACGAGCTCGTCGTGCCCGCCGGTCGCACCACCGCCTCGAATGCGCAGGCTCGTCGGCTCGTTTCGTTGCTGTGGCCGCCGGCCGAGCGGGGTGGGTACAGCCTGATCGTCGACGCAACGGCAGCGGTGCGTGCCGCCGACGACGTGCACCTCCAGCCCACGCGAGCGGTGCTGCATCGACCCGCAGCCGGCGGCGGGAACGACTGCGCGACTGTGCTCTAGGCGAGGGGGTCGACGCCGATCTCGTCCCAGAAGCGGTGCCACGACTCGAACGCGTCGGGGAGCTGGTTGGTGGTGAGCGCGTCGTGGTCCGCGCCTACGCCGGCACCGTGCGCGGGTCGTTCGAGCGCGTCGACCATGTACCAGCGCAGGAACTTGCGCCGGTCGAAGCACCACTCGTCGTCCACGCGCACGTACGTGTCCCAGTACTGCAGCATCCCCTGGTCCCAACCGCCGTTGGGGCGGCCGAGCTCGTCGTGGCAGTACACGATGCCGTGCGCATGGTCCGCGTCGTCGAAGTCGACGATGTGGTTGCCGACGAAGTGCACCGACACCTTCGGCTCGCTCAGTGTCTCGACGAACCACGAGCGCAGTGCTTCGCGGCCACGCTGCTCTCGGCCCACGCGCACGTTCGGGGTGAACAGCGACACCATCATGTCCATGTCGCGCGAGTCGAGCGCGAGCGCGTAACGCACCGCGAGTTGCTGGATCTCGGCCAGCGATTCGAGCCGATCGAGGCGCTCCTCCGCGGTCGTCGGTTGCCAAGGACCGAGGTGCGACATGCGCTCACGATAACGTCGACCGCATGTTGTCCGGCGAGAAGATCCTGATCACCGGCCCGGCGGGGCAGATCGCGTTCCCGCTCGCGCGGTACCTCGCAGCCGACAACGAGGTGTGGGGCATCGCCCGCTTCTCGGAGGCGGGGAGTCGTGAACGGGTCGACGCCTTGGGCGTGACGACCGTTGCGTGCGACATCGCCTCGGGCGACTTCACGGGCGTGCCCGACGACTTCACCTACGTCGTGCACCTCGCCGCCTTCCAGGGGCCCGGGCTCGACTTCGACCACGCCATCACCGTCAACGCCGAGGGCACGGGGCTGTTGCTGGCGCACTGCCGCTCGGCCCGGGCCGCGCTGGTCATGTCGACGCACTCGGTCTACCGGCCTCACGACGATCCGCTCCACGTGTACGTCGAGACCGACCCGTTGGGCGAGGTGAACTCGGCGCTCTCACCTCCGTATTCGATGTCGAAGATCGGGCAGGAGGCGGTGGCGCGCACCTGCGCGCGCCTCTACGACCTGCCGGTGACCATCGCACGCATGAACGCGTCGTACGGGCCCAACGGGGGCCTCCCCGTGTACCACCTCGACGCCGCGGTCGCCGGCGAGCGGGTCACGACGCGGTGGAATCCGTGTCCGTACATGCCGATCCACGAGGACGACATCAACCAGCAGACCGCCGCGCTGCTCGACGCGGCCTCGGTGCCGGCGCGCATCGTCAACTGGGGTGGTGACGACGCGGTGAGCGTGCAGGAGTGGTGCTCGTTCTTCGCCGAGCTCACCGGCCACGATGTCCCGGTCGACGTGGTGAAGACCCCCGGCACGTTGCGCGGCTCGATCGCCGATCCCACCACCCGCCGGGCGTTCACGGGAGCGTGCACCGTCAACTGGCGCGACGGTCTGCGCGCGGCGTTCGCGGCGAGGTATCCGTGAACGTCCTGGTGACGGGAGCGTCGTCGGGCATCGGTGCCGCCACGGCACGCGCGTTCGCGCGGCGCGGCGCCACGGTGGGGATCTGCGCGCGTCGGGAGGATCGCCTGGCCGAGGTGCTGCGCGACCTGCCGGGCGGGAAGCGGTGGGTGGTCGACCTCGCCGATCTCGACGGCCTCGACGCGTTCGCGGTCCAGGTCGACGACGAGTTGGGTGGAGTCGACGTGCTCGTCAACAACGCCGGTGTCCCGAAGCGACGACGCACCACCACCATGACCGCGGCCGATGCCGAAGACGTCATGAGGATCAACTACTTCTCGCCCGTCCGGCTCACGCTCGCGCTGCTGCCGCGGATGGTCGAGCGAGGGCGCGGCGACATCGTGAACGTCTCGTCGATGGGCGTGCACATCGTCGCGTTCGGTGTGGGTGCGTACTCCGCGTCGAAGGCCGCCCTCGAGCTGTTCACCGAGGCGCTCTACGTGGAGCTCCCGGGCACCGGCGTGCGCGCCCACCTCGTGGTCCCGGGGACCACCTCGACCGAGTTCAGCGCGCCGCGCGAAGGCAACGACCCGCCCCTTCCGCCCGGTCCCGGCACCGCGACGCCGGATGAGGTCGCCGCCGCGATCGTGGCGAGCGTCACCGACCACACCATTGGCGACGACTACGTGTCGTACGCGACCACCAGCGACGCCGGCATCTCGGCCACGAAGGCCGCCGACCCCAACGCGTTCCTCGCTGACATGCGCGAACGTCTCGCCACACTCCGAGCTGGATGACGCGGCGAGAGCCGGCTTCGCCGGTCTCGCCGCCTGGGACGGAGCGAGCGGAGGCGAGCGACGGGGACGTGTCAGAGGTCGATGAGCAAGTGCAGTGAGAGGTCGCCGATCTGGTCGATGCCCATGTGGCGCCGGCTGAAGCGCCATTCCCCGTCGACCTTCTCGAATTCGTCGCGGTAACGACCGGTGATGATCGGCCGCAGCGGCGCGTCACCTGCCTTCTGCAGCACCGTGTAGTACGAGCGGCACGTGCCGGTGAGACCGTCGTCCGCCACCTCGACGATCGGGTTCGTGATGACGTGCTTCGTGAGCGGCGTGCCGTCGTCGTACTTGCGGGTGGTGGCGTGGTACATCGCCGCGACCGCATCGGCGCCGCGGGTCTCATCATCGGACCCATCCGCGGTGATCACTGCGTGCGCGAGGTGCGCGCCGATCCCCTCGTAGTCACCGGCGTCGATGAGCTCGGCGTAGCGGTAGAGCAAATTGGTGATCGCGATCGCGTCCGGAATCGTCGACATCGAAGTGGTCATGGCTGTTCCCTTCCGAGGAGGAGCACGTCGGTGAACAGCGCGCCGGCGCCGCCACCGCTGCACAGTGCGACTTCGGCGCCGTCCACCTGCATCGTCGGACACCCGCCGCGCAGCTGCTGCACGCCGCGGATCACCCGCTGCAACAGCTGCACGGTCGCGCCACCGTGGCTGAACGACATGAGCCCGCCATCGGTGGTGATCGGATGCTTCCCGCCGGGCTCGATCACGCCGCTCATCACGTAGTCGCCGCCTTCGCCCTCGGCGCAGAAGCCGAACGCCTCGAACTGGCGGACGATCTCGAACGAGAACGGGTCGTAGAGCTCGCACACGTTCACGTCGTCGGGCCCGAGCCCCGACATCGACCAGGCCGACTCGGCGGCCCTGCGCCCGACCGTGCCGTCGACGAGATCGGCGCGGACGTTGCCGCCCAGGTCCCACGCGGGTGGGTGCTGGTACGACGGGCCGTAGTGGTCGGTGTTGCCTCCGAGGACCCAGATCGGGTCACGGGCGAGGTCACGCGCCACGTCGCCGCGCGCGAGCACGAGCGCGCACCCGCCCTCGGCCGTCATCGAGCAGTCGAGGAGGTGGAACGGATCGGCCACCATGCGGCTGTCGAGGATGTCCTGCACCGTGAACGGCCCGCGTCCGAAGTAGCACGCCTCCGGGTTCACGTGTCCGTTGTTGCGGATGGTCGCGGCGACCGTTGCCAGCGCCTCGGGCGGCGTGCCGAAGCGGTGCATGTGCCTGCGTGCGATCAGCGCGAACTCGGCCGCGGTGAACATGCCGAACGGCGCGACGAACTCGTTCGACGGGCGCGTCCACGGCGCCGTCGAGGCGCGGTCGGTGTAGATGCCCGCCGAACCCGCGCTGATGAGCACGGTCGACGCCAGTCCGTTCGCGATCGCGCCGGCGGCTTCGAGGATCGCGGGGATGCCCGTCGACGAGTACGAGCGCCACACCGGCCCGCTTCGGGCTTGGTACAGCAGGTCGGATCCCGTCTGGCCGACGATGCCGTCGATGGCGCGCGGCCCGATTCCCGCGTCGGCGATCGCCCCCATGCCCGCGGCGAAGGTGATGCTGCGCGAGTCGTGGCCCTCGAGCACACGCGCCTGTTCGGTGTTGAACACGCCGACGATGGCGACGTCGTGGAACGGGTGCACGCGCGCTCGTCCGCTACTGGTCGAGGACGAGGTCCCGCACGAGCTCCAGCTGCTCGATGTCGCGCCCGCCCACCAGCAGGGTCGTCACCGGGCTGCCGCGCCACGCGTCGAGCCGCTCCTTGATGCGCGACGGCGGCCCCACGATCGAGATCTCGTCGGCGAAGTCGTCGGGCACGGCCATGATCGCCTCGTCGCGCCGGCCGGCGAAGAACAGCTCCTGGATCTTCAGCGCCTCTTCCTCGAAGCCCATCCGTTGCATGAGCTTCGTGTGGAAGTTCTGCCCCTTGGCGCCCATGCCGCCGATGTAGAAGCCGAGCATGCCCTTCACCGGCAACAGGGCGCCCGCAACGTCGTCGGTGACGGTCACGTTCACCAACGCGTTGATCTCGAAGTCGGGCTTGGCATCCTTCAGCTGGTCGGCGTAGACGTCCTGACGGAACGGCGAGTAGTAGAGCGGCAGCCACCCGTCGGCGATCTCCGCCGTCTGGGTGACGTTCTTCGGGCCCTCGGCGCCGAGGAAGATCGGGATGTCGGCGCGCAGTGGGTGGGTCATGATCTTCAACGGCTTGCCCAAGCCCGAGCTGCCCTCACCACGGTAGGGGAGCGGGTAGAACTCGCCCTCGTTCTCGAGTGGTCCTTCGCGCCGCAGGGCGCGCCGGATGATGTCGACGTACTCCCTCGTCCGCGCCAACGGACGATTCGACGGTTGGCCGTACCAACCCTCCACCACCTGCGGTCCGGAGACGCCGAGACCGAGGATGAGCCGCCCGTTGGAGAGGTGGTCGAGCGTGACCGCGGCCATCGTGGTGGCCGTCGGTGTTCGGGCCGCCATCTGCACGATGCCGGTGCCGATCTTGATGGTCGAGGTGTTGGCGGCGACGTACGCCGCGTACGTGAACGCGTCGTTGCCCCACGACTCCGCGACCCACACCGAGTCGTAGCCGAGGCGCTCCGCGGCCTGCGCTTCCTCGACGAAGCCGACCCGCGGCCCCGCACCCCAGTATCCGAACACCACACCGAGCTTCATGACATGCACCTACTCCATGGCTCCATGGCGGTACCTGGGGCGGGAGCGTACCCTCCTCGCCGATGCACCTCTCCATGACCCTGCCCACCATGCTCCGCCACTCGCGTGCGCAGACGCTCGCGTGGTGCCGCGACGTCGATGCGGGACCGTGGGCGAGCCTCGCGGTGCCCGAGCGGGTCACGTACACGAGCCACGACTGGACCGTCGACCTCGCCGCCGCGGCCGCGCTGACCGAACGGGTGCGGCTCTGGACGACGATCGTGATCCTCCCCGCCCACGACGAGGTGGCGGTGGCGAAGCAGCTGGCGTCGGTCGACGTCCTCTCCGACGGGCGCCTCACGGTCGGCGTCGGCGTGGGCGGTCGTGAGCACGACTACCTGGCGATCGGCGGATCGTTCTCGCGTCGATGGCAGCGCATGGACGAGCAGGTCGCACGCATGCGTCGCATCTGGGCCGGCGAACCGCCGTTCGACGGCGCCGATCAGGTGGGCCCGCGGCCGGTGCAGGACCCGGTCCCGATCATCGCGGGAGTCATGGGTCCGAAGTCGATCGCGCGTGCCGCGCGCTGGGCCGACGGCGTCGATGGCGCGTGGACCATGGACGGCGATCGTGACGCCATGGCCGCCGCGTTCAACCAGATCCGTGACGCGTGGGATGCCGCGGGTCGTTCCGAGGCACCGCACCTGTCGTCGAGCATCTGGTATTCGCTTCCTGGCCGGGACGGCGACGACGCCGAGGCGCGCCTGCGTGACTACGCGCACACCTACATGAGCATCATGGGAGAGGGTGTGGGCGAGTGGGCGGCGAGCTCGGTGGCGTGCTTCACGGCTGACGCGCTCCGCCGCGCGGTCGACAACGCGCGCGACGCCGGAGCCGACGAGTTCTTCCTGGTACCGACCACTTCGGATCCGGACGAGTTGGCGCGCACACGCGACGCGCTCGGCGTCTGACGTGGGCGCGCCGATGGACGTCGACGGTCTGCTCGACGACGTCGCGGGCCAGGCGGGGTTGGACGACTACGGCGACCCCTCCTTCCGCGAGGGGCTCGAGCCGTTGTGGACCTCGGGCTTCGAGGAGGCGGACCTCGACGAGATCGGCCGGCTCGCGTTCGAGGGCCAGATCCGGATGAACCTCACCAACCGCCTGCGCGTGCACGACTGGCACCGCGCGCACCCCGATCTGGCGGCGACGAAGGTGGAAGCGCCGATCGTGCTGGTCGGCATGCCGCGCAGTGGCACCACCGCGTTGAGCCACCTGCTCGCGGCCGACCCCGACAACCGGTCACTGCTCGCGTGGGAGGCGAACGAGTCGATCCCGCCGCCCACGACCGCCACGTACCAGACCGATCCTCGGTTCGAGGCGGCGCGGGCCGCGCCCAGCGCGGTGGAGATGATCAACCCCGAGTTCAAGGCCATCCACCACGACGAGCCCGACGACGCGATGGAGTGCACCGTCCTGCACGCGCAGCACTTCCAGAGCCTGATCTACTCGACGCTCTTCAACCTGCCTGCGTACGACGAGTGGTTGCTCGACTCCACGTGGGAGGGCGCGGCGAGTTACCACCGGATGGTGCTGCAGGTCCTGCAGTCGGAGTGCCCGGGACGTTGGCAGCTGAAGTCGCCGCAGTACGGCCTGCTGCTCGACGAGCTCTTCTCGACGTACCCCGACGCGCGTCTCGTGGTCACGCACCGCGACCCGGTGAAGATCGCGGCGTCGACGATCAGCCTCCTCCGGTGTCTGACCGGTTCCTTCACCGACGTCGACCACACCGACTACATCGTGTCGCACTGGCCGAACACGCTGTCGGTGCTCCTCGATCGCGCGATGGACGGCCGTGATCGCATCGGCGAGACCGCGTTCTTCGACGTCATGTACGCCGACATCGTGAAGGACCCGGTCGCGGTCGTGGGCACGATCTATGAGCGCTTCGGGATCGAGTGGAACGCCGACAAAGAGGCGTACTTCCGCCGCTTCCACGCCGCGAACCCGCAGCACAAGTACGGCACGCACACGTACTCACTCGCCGAGGTGGGGTTGGAGCGGTCGTCGTTCGAGGCGCGCTTCGATCGCTACTTCGAGCGCTACCACGTGCCCAAGGAGATGGCGTGAGCGTGAGCGAGCCGGGTATCCCGGCGAGTGGCGAACGCCCAATGGAGGCGGCGTGAGCAGTGAACCCGTGTACGAGACGATCCTGTTCGACGTGCGCGAGCGGGTCGCGACCATCACCTTGAACCGGCCCGACGTGCGCAACGCGTTCGGCGCCGGTATGGGACCGGAGCTCGACGGCGCGTTCCGTCGGTGCGACGAGGACGACGACATCCGCGCCGTCGTCCTCACCGGCACACCCCCCGCGTTCTGCTCGGGTGCCGATCTCGTCCGCGGTGGTGACACGTTCGGCAAGGTCGACCCGTCGACCTTCAATGCCGCGGGTCTGCGCTTCCCGCCGTGGGACGTCCGCAAGCCCGTGATCGGAGCGATCAACGGCCACGCCATCGGCGTGGGGATGACGCTCGCGATCCAGTGCGACCTGCGCTTCATGGCCGCCGACGCCAAGTACGGCGTGGTCCAGACGCAACGCGGGGTGATGGGCGACGCCTTCGTGCACTGGTCCTTGCCGCGCATCGTGGGCATGGCGAGCGCCGCCGAGATCCTGCTCACCGGCAAGACGTTCGACGGTCACGACATGCAGCGCCTCGGCGTCGCCAGCCGCGTGCTCGACGCCGACGACGTGCTGCCGGCGGCGTGGGAGCTCGCGCGCGACATGGCCGCGTACACCGCGCCGATGTCGGTCGCGTTCAGCAAGCGCGTCCTCTGGGCGAGCTTCGATCTCGATCGGGACCAGATCAACCACCTCGAGACGGAGCTGCACCACCACCTCATGGGAAGTCCCGACGCGAAGGAAGGCGTGATGGCGTTCCTCGAGCGCCGCGAGCCCGAATGGCAGGGCACGGTGTCGCGCGACTGGCCCGCGACCTGGCCGGGAGAGGAGCCCTCATGAGCTTCGAGACCACCACGGACGAGGTGCTCGACGGCGTCGACCTGCAGGGCAAGATCGCGATCGTCACCGGCGCGTCGACGGGGCTCGGGTTGGAGACGGCGCGTGCGTTGGCGTCGGTGGGCGCGCAGGTCGTGCTTGCGGGCCGCGACTCGGCACGCATCGACGCCGCGGCCGCCACGGTCCTCGAACGCGTTCCCGATGCGGAGCTCGAACAGGGTGCGCTCGACCTCGCGTCGCTCGACAGCGTGCGCGCGTTCGCCGACTGGTTCGCGGGAAGCCACGACCGCCTGCACCTGCTGATCAACAACGCCGGCGTCATGTACACGCCGTTCGAGCACACCGCCGAAGGCTTCGAGATGCAGTTCGGCACCAACCACGTCGGGCACTTCCTGCTCACGTGCTTGCTGGTGCCGCAGCTCCTCGCCGATCCGCCGCGCGCGTCGTCAACCTCAGCTCGGGCGGCCACATGGGCTCCGACATCGTGTGGGACGACGTCAACTTCGAGCGGCGCGACTACGACAAGTTCTCCGCGTACGGCCAGTCCAAGACGGCGAACATCCTGTTCTCGGTCGAGCTCGACCGCCGCCTCGGCGACCGCGGGGTGCACGCCTACGCCGTGCACCCCGGCATGATCGCCACCGAGCTCGGCCGTCACATGACGAAGGACGACTTCGCCGCGCTCATGGAGCGGGCCAAGTCGGCGCCGTCGGGTGGGCTGCCGCCGTACAAGACCGTCGAGCAGGGCGCGGCCACCAGCATCTACGCCGCGGTGGCGCCCGAGCTCGACGAGCAGGGCGGCACCTACCTCGCCGACGCCGAGGTCACCGACCAGCACGCCCCCTGGGCCCTCGACCCCGAGTCCGCCGCCCGCCTCTGGGCGCTCACCGAAGACCTCGTCGGCGAGCGCTTCGACTTGTGAGCTGCCCTCCCTCGCGAGCGGGGAGGCTAGTTGCTGGACTCAAACAAGTGAGTTAGCCTGCGTCGATGGACGACGTGGCCGCGATCCAGCAGGGGCTGGAGCAGCTCGATCGCCTGCGCGCCAGCCGCAACGGGCACGCGGGGCTGGTGGCCGCGGCCGGCGTCGACCTGTCGCGTCCCGCGTACGCGCTGCTGCGCCGGATCGACGAGCACGGGCCGGCGACCCTGGGCGACCTCGCCCGCGCCGCAGGGATGGATGCCGCCTCGACGGGGCGTCAAGTGCGCCGGCTCGAGGAGCTCGGCTTCGTGGAGCGCGCGGCGGACGCCGCCGACGGACGCGTCATCACGGTCACCATCACACCTGCCGGCGGCGACGCGCGCCAGCGCGTCGCCGATGTGCTCGAGGCGCATCTGCGCGACGCGCTCGCTCGATGGTCGCCGAGCGACTGCCGCGCGCTGGGCGAGCTGCTGCAACGGCTCGTCGACGACTTTCGCGACATCCAATTTCGCAATGTGAGGAGCACCGCATGACCATGCCCACCGACATCGGCGCCATCGACCTGATGATCAGCTTCCCCAAGTCGAACGCGTCGAAGACGTACGACTACCTGCGCGAGACCACGCACGGCGACGACGCATCCACGTCGGAGTTCCCCGCGGGCTACATGTTCAAGGACGTCCCGAACAAGCTCGACGAGGGCGACGACGGCGTCGACATCACGATCGCCGAGATGGACAAGTGGGGCGTCGACATCGGGATGATCGGCGCCGGTACGGAGACCAGTCTCCGCGCGCAGAAGGACCACCCCGGTCGCTTCATCACCTGCATCGAGATCGACCCCAACGACATCACGAGCGCGGTGCGCAAGATCCGGCGGTACAAGGACGAGCACGACATCAAGGCGGTGACGACGTTCCCCGCCGGCTGCAACCCGCAGGTGCCCGTCGACGACCGCCGCTACTACCCGATCTACCAGGCGTGCATCGACGTCGACATCCCGATCATCTCCAACGCCGGCATCGCGGGACCCCGCTTCCCGTCGAAGTGCCAGGACGTGATGCTCTTCGACCAGGTCTGTTACGACTTCCCCGAGCTTCGCATCGTGATGCGCCACGGCGCCGAGCCGTGGGAGGAGCTCGCGGTGAAGCTGATGCTCAAGTGGCCGAACCTCTACTACATGCCGAGCGCGTTCGCGCCCAAGCACTATCCCGAGGCGATCATCAGGTACGCGAACACGCGCGGCGCCGACAAGGTCATGTACGCGGGCTACTACCCGATGGGGCTGAGCCTCGAGCGCATCTTCACCGAGATGCCGAACGTGCCCTTCCGCGACCACGTGTGGCCCAAGTTCCTGCGCGACAACGCGATCCGAGTGTTCAACCTCGACGCGCTTCCTTACTCCCCGTCGGCCTACGAGTCATGAGGTCCGACCAACGCCGGATCGAATACGCCGGCAGCGTCCACGACGAAGCGGAGATCGAGGCGGTCGTCGAAGTGCTCCGGGGCGGCCCCAGCGCGCTGCGCATCAGCAAGAACGTGAAGGCGTTCGAGCAGGGCGTGGCCGAGTACTTCGGCAAGCGCCGCGGCATCATGTGCAACTCGGGCTCGTCGGCGCTCTACCTCGCGGTCGAGCTGCTCGGCTGCGACCCGGGCGACGAGGTGATCACCGCGGCGGTCACGTTCTCCACCGATGTCGCGCCGCTCGTGCGCGCGGGCATCGTGCCCGCCTTCGTCGACGTCGAGCCCGACACCTTCAACATCGACGTCGACGGCATCGAAGCGATGATCTCGCCACGCACGAAGGCGATCCTCGCTCCCAACCTCATCGGGAACTGCCCGGACTGGGACCGCGTCCGCGCCATCGCCGAGGCACACGGGCTCAAGGTGATCGAGGACTCGTGTGACGCACTCGGCTCCAAGCTCCGCGGCACCCCGACCGGCACCCGCTCCGACATCAGCGTCACCAGCTTCGCCCTCGCGCACGTCATCACCGCGGCCGCGACCGGCGGCATGGTGCTGCTCGACGACGACGAGCTGATCGACCGGTGCCTGCTGCTGCGTCGTTGGGGCCGACGCTCGGAGCCGCAGTTCTACGGCACGAAGAAGGGCGACAAGCGCTTCTTCACCGAGGTCGACGGCGTCGAGTACGACAACCTCTTCATCTTCGACGAGGTCGGCTGGAACTTCGAGCCGTGCGAGATCAGCGCCGCGTTCGGGCTCGTCCAGCTGGGCAAGCTGCCGCAGAATTTGGCTCGCCGCCAGCGCAACTTCGATCTCCTGTCGGCGTTCTTCGCCACCTACCCGGACGTGTTCGTGCTCCCGCGCCAGACCGCGGAGCTCGAGACCGGCTGGCACATGTTCCCGGTGCTCATCCGACCGGAGTCGAGGATCCGTCGCGCCGACTTCCAAGAGCACATGGAGGATCATGGCGTGGACACGCGCATGGTGTGGACCGGCAACGTCACCCGGCAACCCGCGTTCGCGAAGGTGCCGCACCGGGTGCCGCAGGGTGGGCTTCCCAACGCGGACCGGGTCATGGAACAGGGTCTGATCCTGCCGTTGAACCATGGCCTCGACGACGACGACATCGAGTACCTGTGCGTGACCGCGGGTCGCTTCCTCGAGGATCACGGGCACGCGCCGGCGGGGGTGACGGCATGAGCGCCGGGCGGTTCGCCGGGCGCCGCGCTGTCGTGACCGGCGCGAGCCGCGGCATCGGTGCGGGCATCGCCGAACGCCTCGCGGCCGAGGGGGCGGCGGTCGCCATCGTCGCCCGCACCCTGGCCGTGGGCGGGCGCGCCAACCTGCCGGGCAGTCTCGAGGAGACCGCCGAGCGCCTCCGCGGGTACGGCAACCCGGTGGCGGTGGTCGCCGCCGACCTCACCGACGGCGATGACCGCGCCCGCATCGTGCCGACCGCAGTCGAGCAGCTCGGCGGGCCGATCGACATCCTCGTCAACAACGCGGCCGCGGCCATGTACGCGCAGCCGTCGGAGATGCCGTTGAAGCGTCGCCGCATCACGTTCGAGGTGAACGTGCACGCACCGCTCGACCTCGCGCAGGCCGCCCTCCCGGCCATGCTCGAACGGGGCGAAGGATGGATCGTCAACCTGTCGAGCGCGACCGGCAAGCTGTCGGTCGGGCCGCCGTTCCACATGGACGGCCTCGGTGCGACGACGGGCATGTACGGCGCGTCCAAGGCCGCGCTCAACCGAGAGACCAACGCCCTCGCCCACGAGGTCTGGGGCCGCGGCATTCGGATCAACACGGTCGAACCGCGCGCGGCCGTGATGAGCGAGGGCGCCGAGGTGCTCGCCGGCCACGTCATCCGCGAGGACCAGAAGGAGTCGATGGAGGAGATGGTCGAGGCCGCGGTCTACTTGTGCGACTGCGACGAAGAGACCACCGGCAGCGTGCTCGTGAGCCTCGACCTCATCGCCGACCGCGGCGTCACCGTGATGACGCTGGACGGCGCCGGGCCCTGGACCAGGGGGTAGCGTTCGCGCACATGACCGTCACCACCGACCGCGTGATCGACCTCCTCGACGGCGACCTCTACGCCGGCGATCCCTCACCGACGTACGCGTGGATGCGCGAGCACGCGCCGGTCTACTGGGACGCGCAGAACGAGCTGTGGGGGATCGCGCGCTACGACGACATCGTCGAGATCGAGAAGGCGAAGGACGTCTTCATCAACTCCGACACCGGCAAGGGCGGTTATCGGCCCAACCTGCCCGCCGATCCGTCGATCATCGGCCTCGACGACCCGTTGCACACCCAGCGGCGCAAGCTGGTGAACCGCGGGTTCACCCCGCGCACCGTGCTGGCGTGGGAAGACCACATCCAGCAGACGGTCACCGGTCTCCTCGACGCCGCAACCGCCAAGGACCGGGTCGAGCTCATTCAAGACCTCGCCGGTCCGCTCCCCGCACAGATGATCGGACTCCTGCTCGGTTACCCGCACGAGATGTGGCCGAAGCTCATGGACTGGTCGCAGCGCACCATCGTGGGAGGTGGCGGTCCGCGCTACGCGACCGACGACGTGATCATGGCCGCGTTCGAATTCGCCGGCGCGTGCGCGGAGCTCTACGAGGAGAAGCAGCGCTGCCCGGCCGACGACATCATGACCGTCTGGACCACTGCGGCGATCGACGGCGAGCCCATCGGTCTCGATCCGGTCATCAGCGACTGCTTGCTGCTGCTCGACGGCGGTGCCGAGACCACCCGCACTGTGATCGCCCGCACCATCCTCGAGCTCGCGGCGCGACCCGACCAGTACCAACTGCTGCGCAACGGCGCCGACATGACCGTGGCCGTCGAGGAGTTCATCCGCTGGGTCACGCCGGTGCTCAACATGTGCCGCGTCGCGACGCGCGACTACGACCTCGGCGGCCAGACGATTCGCGCCGGCCAGCAAGTGGTCCTCATGTATCCGTCCGCCAACCGCGACCCGGCGCACTTCGACGACCCCGAGGGCTACGACGTCACGCGAACGCCCAACCACCACATCGCGTTCGGGTTCGGCACGCACTTCTGCCTCGGCGCCGCGCTGGCCCGCCTCGAGATCAAGATGTTCTTCGAAGAGTTCGTGTCGCCGCGTGAGCGGGATCCAGGTCGTACCCGGCAGCGTCGACTACCTGCCGAACGCATTCGTGAACGGAATCAACCGCGCCGAGGTCGAGCTCACTCTCGGCTGAACCGCATCGGGGGAGCACCGTGTACGACGTCAAGATCAGCAACGGCACCATCGTCGACGGCTCCGGCGCACCACGCTTCGTCGGTGACGTCGCGGTGAAGGACGGCGCGATCGTCGCGGTGTCGGCATCGCCGCTCGACGGCGATGCGGTCGAGACCCTCGACGCCGCCGGATTGCTCGTCACGCCGGGCTTCGTCGACATCCACACCCACTACGACGGGCAGGCCACCTGGGACCCGCTGCTCGAGCCGTCGTCGGGTCACGGCGTCACCACCGTCGTCGCCGGCAACTGCGGCGTCGGGTTCGCGCCCGTGCGCCCTGGCGACGAGCAGTGGCTCATCAGCCTGATGGAAGGCGTGGAAGACATCCCCGGCACCGCGCTCAGCGAGGGGATGGACTGGAGCTGGGAGTCGTTCCCCGAATACCTCGACGCGCTCGACGGCCGCGAGTTCGGCATCGACGTCGGCGTGCAGGTGTCGCACGGCGCCGTGCGCGCCTACGCGATGGGGGAGCGGGGCGCGGCGAACGAGCCCGCGAACCCGGAGGAGATCGCGGCGATGGCCGCCATCGTGCAGGAGGCGGTCGAAGCCGGCGCGCTCGGCTTCTCGACGTCGCGCACGCTCGGCCACCGCGCCATGGACGGCCGCCCGGTCCCGGGCACGTTCGCGGCCGAGGACGAGCTGTTCGCGCTCGGGCGCGCCATGGAGCGCGGTGGGCGCTCCGTGTTCGAGCTGGCGCCGCTGGGCGCGTCGGGCGAGGACCTGCTCGCACCCGAGCGCGAGATGGCGTGGATGGTGAAGCTGTCCGACGATCTCGGCCTGCCGGTGTCGTTCACGCTCCTGCAGATCGACGCCGCGCCCGACGCGTGGCGCGGCCTCATGGACGAGTCGTTGCGTGCCTACGACTCCGGCGCCCAGGTGGTGCCGCAGGTCGCGGCGCGGCCGTTCGGCATGTTGCTCGGGTTCCCGACCCGGCACGGCTTCAGTGGCCGTCCCACGTACCGCGCGCTCGCGGCGCGGCTCACGCCCGACGAGCTGCTCGCGGAGCTGGCGCGGCCCGACGTGCGCGCGCAGATCCTCGGCGAGGACGACGTCGCGCCCGATCCGACGGTGCTCTTCGACGGGTTCTTCCAGCTCGTGCAGGGTTCGCTCGACCGCCTGTACGCGCTCGGTGATCCGCCCGTCTACGAGCCCACACCCGAGCGAACCATCGCCGCGACGGCAGACGCGGCCGGCGTCGCGCCCTTGGACATGTTCTACGACGTCATGCTCGAGTACGGCGGCCAGCACCTGTTGATGCTCCCGTTCTTCAACTACGCCGAGCGCAACCACGACGCGATCCGCGAGATGCTGCTCCACCCCGGAGGTGTCTCCGGTCTGTCCGACGGCGGCGCGCACTGCGGCCTCATCTGCGACGCGTCGATCCCCACCTTCCTGCTCACGCACTGGGCGCGCGACCGCGTGCGCGGCGAGACCCTGCCGCTCGAGTACCTCGTGAAGAAGCAGACGTCGGACACCGCCGCGCTCTACGGGTTGGGCGACCGCGGCCTGCTCGCGCCGGGCAAGAAGGCCGACGTCAACGTCGTCGACTTCGAGCGCCTCACGCTCCGCATGCCCCGGGTCGCCCGCGACCTGCCTGCCGGGGGAGCGCGTCTCCTTCAGGAAGCCGACGGGTACGTCGCCACGATGGTGAGCGGCGAGATCACCCGTCGCCACGGCATCGACACCGGCGCCCGCCCCGGCCACCTCGTCCGCGGCGCCCGCTAGCTCGCCCCACGAACTTGCGTGGCTGAGGCACACATGACGTGCCTCAGCCGCTGAACTTCGGAAGGACGCCACCCGTGAGTCATCCCGACGACGAGTTCCATCCGCCCACGAGCGACGACGCGTTCTGGAGCGAGACGGCGTGGTTCGCCTTCTCGGTGCCGGAGCGCAAGCTCGCGGGGTGGACGTACCCGTTCTTCCGGGCGAACCAGGGTGTGTGCTCGGCCGCGGTCTTCCTGTGGGACGACACCGGTGACCGACCGTTCGACTGCCGCTACTACAAGCAGTTCTGGCATCTCCCGCTGCCCGAGCGTCTCGACGACTTCGACCTGCCCAACGGCCTCGGCTACACGGTGCGCGAACCGCAGCGGGTCTACGACCTTCGCTACCGCGACCCTGATGCCGACGACCTCTCGTTCGATCTCACGTTCACCGCGGTGATGGATCCGCTCCACACGAAGACGTCGGGACCGAACGGCGGTCACTACGACCAGCTCGGGCGCTTCGCCGGCACGCTGGTGCTCGACGGCGAGACCATCGAGGTCGATTCCTACGGCGCGCGCGACCGCTCGTGGGGGACGCGCACGCCCTTCGGGCCGTACCTGATGTCGGCGGGGGAGTGGACTGCGACCGAGATGCCGTACAGCCATGCCACGTCGGACACGGTGTCGTTCCTGACCATCACCGCCAACGTCACCGACGACTACCCGGTGATCATGGGCTTCCACCTGCGCGACGGCGAGGTCTCACGCATCACGAAGGGGCGCCGCGCCATCCTCGAGCGCGACGCGGCAACCGACACCGTCTCGCGCGTCATGGTCGAAGGGGTCGACGATCTCGGCCGTGAGTTCCACGCCGAGGGCGAGACGCTCAGCCGGTTCGTCAACTTCTGCAACGAGAACCTGGTCGGTTGGAACTACCTCGTGCGCTGGGACATCGACGGCGTCGAGGCGTGGGGCGAGCAGCACGAGAACTACAGCACCGGCGCGTTCAGGAAGTACCTGCGTTCCTTGCCGCTGTTCTTGACCGCGGCCGACGGGTCGGCGAAGAACTCGCTTCGTCGACTCGAGGTTGCTCGCCAGACCCTGAAGCTCCGAGCCCGCGCGCATCGCGGTGCGCACACCCTTGAACTCCATCGCGCGATGCACGGTGCGCTTGTTGATCTGCAGCAGGTCGCTCGGGATCGACGCCACTCGCGCCGCCATCGCCAGGGTCTCGTGCTCGAGGTCCGCTTCGGGAAAGGCGCGGTTGGCCATGCCGATGCGGACGGCTTCGCGCCCGTCGATGGCGTCGCCGGTGAGCATGAGCTCCATCGCCGGGCGCATCCCGACCAGCCACACGTGGAACTGGAAGTCGGGCGGGCTCAGCACGCGCACCACCGGGTAGCTCAGCTGGGCGTCCTCGGCGATGTACACGAGGTCGCACGCGGCCATCAGTTCGGTGCCGCCCGCCATCGCGTAGCCGTGGACCTGCGCGATCACCGGCTTGGCCAGATCCCAGAACCGCGACCACCCGTCGGCGACGTGCCGGGACCAGGTGCCGTCGCCGCCCGGCGTGTAGAAGGGCCGCCCCTCCGACAGGTTCGACTTGAGGTCGTAGCCCGAGGAGAAGCACGGGCCCGCGCCACGGATGACGGTCACGCCCACATCGGGATCGCGGTCGGCTGCGTGGAGCGCCTCGTAGAGCTCGATGCGCACGGCGTTGCTGATCGCGTTGCGCTTCTCGGGCCGGTTCAGCGTGAGCCGCCGCACGCGGGGTACGGGATCGTCCACGAGGACGAGAGCCTCCGCGCTGCCGGCCCCGCCGTTCACTGGTCGATTCCGTTCCGCCGTCCCGCTCTCCGGGCACGGCTCCACTGCATCTCGCTAGTGTCCGCGACCATGAGCTCTCCCATCGCACTCGTCACGGGAGCGAGCCGCGGCATCGGCCGTGCCACCGCGCTCGCGCTCGCCGACGCAGGCTACGACGTCGCGATCGCGGCGCGCACCCTGCACGAGGGCGACGGCCGCATGGCGCCCGGCTCGGTCCGTGAAGCGCAGGAGACCCGGGTCGTCGAGGGCAGCCTCGACTCGACCGGCGCCGCCATCGAGGAACGCGGCCAGCGTGCCCTGCCGGTCACGATGGACCTCCTCGACCGCCCGACGATCGACGCCATGGTCGACACCGTGCTCGGCGAATGGGGTCACATCGACGCGTTGATCAACAACGCGATCTACCAGGGTCCCGGGCGAATGGACCGCGTCCTCGAGCTCGACCTGGAAGCCGCGACGAAGCTGGTCGTCGGCAACTACGTCAACCAGCTCCATCTCATCCAGCTGGTCGTGCCGAGCATGCTCGAGCGCCGCGGCGGGCGCGTCGTGAACATGGCGTCGGCGACCGCGAGCATGGACCCGCCCGCACCGCGGGGGAAGGCGGTTGGGGACTCGGCTACGGCGCGTCCAAGGCCGCGTTCCTCCGCGTCGCCGGGCAGCTGCACGTCGAGTTCGCCGAGCGGGGCATCGTCGCGTACAACGTCGACCCCGGCTTCACCACCAACGACAAGCCGACCGACGAGCAGTTCAGCAAACGGTTCCGCGGCGCGCCACCCGAAGTCACCGGCGCCGCGATCGCCTGGCTGTGCTCGTCGGACGACGCGCTCGAATTCGCCGGCACGCTCGTGTACTCACAGCCGTTGTGCAAGCGACGCGAGCTCCTCGCAGGATGGCCGGCGGCGTGAGCACGATGACCGCGTACCAGCTCGTGGCGTGGGGTGAGCCGCCCGAGTTCCGCGAGGTCGACGTCCCCCGACCCGGGCGCGACGACGTGCTCATCAAGGTGGCCGGGGTCGGCCTCTGCCACAGCGACTTCCTCTTCCTCGACACCCCGCCCGGCATCATCCCGTGGGAGCTGCCGTTCACGCTCGGCCACGAGAGCGCAGGTTGGGTGGAACAGCTCGGTGACGACGTCGACGACCTCGAGTTGGGCCAGCCCGTCGCGGTGGCCGGCATCCACTCCTGCGGTCGGTGCGAGTTCTGCCTGCGCGGTCACGACAACTACTGCCCTCGCGGCGCGAGCGGGCGCGGCTACGGCGAAGACGGCGGCCTCGCGCACTACCTCGTCGTGCCGCGCCGCGAGCTCGTGCCCATGACCGATCTCGACCCCCGGCGGGTCGGGCCGCTCACCGACGCCGGAGCCACCTCGTACCACGCGGTGAAGCGAGCGCTGCCCAAGCTGATCCCCGGTTCGACCGCCGTCGTGATCGGGGCCGGCGGCCTCGGTTCGTACGCGGTGCAGTACCTGCGACGACTCACCGGCGCGCAGGTGATCGCGGTCGACGTGGTGCAGCAGCGGCTCGATCTTGCCCGCGAGCTCGGCGCCCACGACACGCTGATGTCCGACCACACCACCGCGCTGCAAGTGCGCGAGTTCACACGCGGCAAGGGCGCGACCGCGGTCTTCGACTTCGTGGGCGACGACACCACCATGGCGATGGCACTCGCCTGTACCGGCAACCTCGGCATCATCGGGATCGTCGGCGCCGGTGGCGGCACGGCGAAGGTGTCATGGGGAGTGCTGCCGCTCGAGTGCGACCTGTTCATCCCGATGGCCGCGTCCATCGCCGACCTCCACGAGGTGATCGCACTGGCGGAGGCCGGCGAGCTGCGCGTCGAGGTCGAGCTGTTCGCGTTCGAGGACGCGCCGGTCGCGTACGAGCGGTTCCGTCACGGCGATCTCCGCAGTCGCGCCGTCGTCACCCCGAACGGATAGCCGTTCGCAGCGAGCGACGGGGGCGAGGCGATACGGTCTCCGGCCGTGGCTCGACTGGACGATCTGCAACGCGTGGAGAAGGCGATCGTGCGCATCGGGCGCATCGGGGCCAGCCGGGAGGCGGCTCGCAACCGCGCCGAACGGTCGGGCGTGCACCTCTCCCGCCCCGCGATCAGCCTCATCTCGGCGTTGCACGCGTCGGGGCCCGTCCGCCTGTCGCGTCTCTCCGACCTGGCCGACCTCGAGGCGCCGCTCGTCAGCCGCGAGATCGCCCGGCTCTGCGAAGGTGGCTACGTCAGACGGGCAGGAGATCCGACCGACGGCCGCGCCTCCATCGTCGAGCTCGAGCGCGAAGGGCCGGAAGACGTACTCGGCCTACCGGGAGGCCACCGACGAGATCGTGGTCGAGGCGTTCGCGGCATGGAAGGCGGCCGAGATCCGCACCCTCGCCGACTACCTCGAGCGGGTGGTCGCCGACGTGACCCGCCGACCGGAGAGCAGATAGGTTACTTGCCCCGGTCAAGTAACTCAGGAGACGCGATGCCCGCACCGCTCGTGAAGATCGACCTCGAATTTCCGTACACCCGGAGCGTGGGGCCCGTGATCGGCGCGTACCTCGACGGACTCGAGGACGGCCGCCTGCTCGCGTCGCGTGCGGGCGACCGCACCCTCTCACCGCCGCTCGAGTACGACCCCGCCACCGGCGCATCGGTGGAACCGGAGCTGGTGGAGGTGGGCCCCGAAGGTGTCGTGACCTCGTGGACCTGGGTCGACGAGCCCAATCCCAACCACCCGCTCGACCGCCCGTTCGCGTTCGCGCTCATCCGGCTCGACGGCGCCGACACCGCGATGGTGCACGTGGTCGACGGCCCGCGTGAGGCGATCGCCACCGGCGTGCGGGTCCGGCCCCGGTGGCGCGCCGAGCGCACCGGCTACGTGACCGACGTCGAGTGCTTCACGGTCGTGAGCGTGAGCGAGCCGGGCGTCCTTCAGGAGGGCGGCCCGGCGAGTAGCGAACGGCCCATGGGGGAGGTGGTGACATGAGCTCGGATGCCGCGGCCAAGGACGCCGGTCCGCGCATCATGCCGTTCCCGGTGGCGCTGCACTACGAGGCCCCGGCCGCGCCTGCCCTGACCCGTTACGCCGAGGCGCTGCTCGCCGGCACGATCATCGGGCAGCGCTGCACCGGCGAGTGCGGGCTGATCTACGTGCCGCCGCGCGACTTCTGCCCGATCGACGTGATCGAGCTCACCGTCGACGACGACGTCGAGCTCGGTGACCACGGGACGATCCTGAACTTCACCGTCGTGACGCCCGTGCAGTACCCGGGCCAGGAGGAGACCGAGCCGTTCGCCCGCGTCTCGATCGCGCTCGACGGCCCCGGCGGCGCACTGCAGCTCCAGGACGTGCTCGACACGCCGGTGAGCGATGTGCGCGTGGGGATGCGGGTGGCCGCGGTGTGGCGACCCGAGTCCGAACGCAACATGGACGAGCTCGCTGCGGGCGGGTGGAGCAGCACCAGTGGCGGCATCGAGGGCTGGATGCCGACCGGCGAACCCGACGTCGACGTGAGCGAGCTCGCCGGAAAGGGCTTCTGATGATCGACGTGGCGATCGTCGGGTACGGGCAACGACCGTCGGTGCGCTCCACCGAGGTGACGGAGACCCAGATGGTGCTCGACGTCACGCAGCAAGCGTTTCGCATGGCCGGCGTCGACCGTCACGACGTCGGCTTCACCGTGTCGGGCAGCTGCGACTACCTCGCCGGCCAGGCGTTCGCGTTCGTGCAGACCATCGAAGCCATCGGCGCGTGGCCGCCCATCTCGGAGTCGCACGTCGAGATGGACGGGGCATGGGCGATGTACGAGGGGTGGACGCGCCTGCAGGAGGGCGATGTCGACCTCGTGCTCGTGTACAGCCACGGGCGCTCGTCGCCGGGCACGCCCTGGCAGGTGTGGCCGCTGCAGCTCGACCCGTATCACCTCGCACCTCTCGGTCTCGATCCCTCGTCGTTGGCCGCGTTGCAGGCGCGCGCGCTGCTCGACGCGGGCCTCGCCACCGAACGCGACTTCGCCGAGATCGTGGCCCGCAACCGCGCCAACGCGGTCGGCAACGAGTACGCGCAGGTCAGCGGGAAATTCGACGTCGACGCGCTGCTCGCGGAGCCGTACGTGCGCGAGCCGCTGCGTCGTCACGATCTTCCGCCCATCTCCGACGGTGCGGCCGCGGTGGTGCTCGCCGCGGGCGACAAAGCGGCGTCGCTGGTCGAGCGACCGGCGTGGATCACGGGGATCGACCACCGCATCGACATCCACCAACCCGGCATGCGCGACCTCACGGTCTCGCCGTCGACGACGCTGGCGGCGGAGGGCGCCGGCCTCGGCGCCGGTCCGGTGCAGGTCGCTGAGGTGTCGGCGCCGTTCTCACCGCAGGAGGTCGTCGTGCGCAACGCGCTCGGCCTCGACGACGCAGTGGAGGTCAACCCGTCGGGTGGCGCGCTCGCCGCGAACCCGGTGATGGTCACCGGCCTGGTGCGCGTCATCGAGGCGGCCCGGCAGGTCACCGAGCAGGGCCGTGACCGCGTGCTCGCGCACGCGACGTCCGGTCAGGTGCTCCAACAGAACCTCGTCTGCATCCTGGAGGGATCGCGGTGAGCTCCAACACGCAGCCACCCGGCGTCATCGGCATCGGCCAGACCAAGTACTCGAAGGCCCGCACCGACGTGTCCATCCCCGGCCTCGTGCGCGAGGCCGCGAGCCGCGCGCTCGACGACGCCGGCCTCGACTGGGGCGACATCGACGCGCTGGTGATGGGCAAGGCGCCCGACATCTTCGAGGGTGTCATGCAGCCCGAGCTCTTCCTCGCCGACGCGCTCGGCGCCAACGGCAAGCCCATGCTGCGCGTGCACACCGCGGGCAGCGTCGGCTGTTCGACCGCCAACGTCGCCACCGACGCGGTGAAGGGCGGCCGTTTCCAGCGCGTCCTCGCGGTGGCGTGGGAGAAGCAGGCCGAAGGCAACGCGCAGTGGGGTCTCGGTGGTGGCAAGAGCGGCAGCATGGGCGCAGGCGGCATCTTCGCCCCGTGGGTGCGCGCGTACATCAGCCGGTCGGGCGCACCCGAGCACATCGGCTGGAAGGTCGCGGTGAAGGACCGCCTCAACGCGCTGAAGAACCCGTACGCGCACCTCAAGCTGCCCGACATCACCATCGAGAAGGTGCGCGACTCGATGATGCTGTGGGACCCGATCCACTTCCTCGAGTCGTGCCCGTCGTCCGACGGCGCGTGCGCGATCGTCGTCGCCGACCACGAGACCGCCCAGCGGCACGCGTCGCCCGCGTGGGTGCTCGCCACGTCGATGCGCTCGGAGCTCGGCCAGTTCCCCGGTCGCGACACCGTGCGCCCGCAGGCCGGGGTCGACTGCAGCGCCGCGCTCTACAAGGACGCCGGCATCACCAACCCGCGCGAGCAGATCGACCTCGCCGAGCTCTACGTGCCGTTCAGCTGGTACGAGCCGATGTGGCTCGAGGGCCACGACCTCGCCGATCTGGGCGAGGGCTGGAAGATGACCGACGACGGCACCACCGAGCTCACCGGCTCGTTCCCGGTCAACCCGTCGGGTGGCGTGCTGTCGAGCAACCCGATCGGTGCGTCGGGGATGATCCGCTTCGCCGAAGCGGCGCTGCAGGTGCAGGGCAAGGCCGGCGAGCACCAGGTCGAGGGCGCGGAGGTCGCGATCGGCCACGCCTACGGCGCGATGGCGCAATACTTCGCCATGGCCGTGCTGTCGTCGTCACCGTCGCCGTTCTAGCCACGACTGCCATTCCAACAAACCTCGGGAGGTCTGCGATGCCCATGTCGATGCAGGAGGTCTCCGACCGGCTGGAGATCCAGGACCTGATGGTGCGCTACAGCTACGCCATCGACTCGCGCGATTGGGACGCGCTCGACGACGTGTTCACACCCGACGCGCACATCGACTACGGGGTGTTCGGCGGCAGCGTGGGCGACCTTCCGAGCACCAAGAAGTTCCTGGCCGAGGCGATGCCGATGTTCTCGACGCTGCAGCACATGGTGTCGGGCACGACGATCACGTTCCACGGCACCGACGCTCCGGATTCCGCCGACGCCAAGACCCAGTGCCACAACCCGATGACCATGGGCGACGCCGAGCAGCCCGACCTCATGGTGTGCGGGCTCTGGTACGTCGACAAGCTCGTGCGCACGCCCGACGGCTGGCGCATCAAGGAGCGCGTCGAGGAGAAGGTCTACATGAAGGTGTTCCCGGGCGCGTGACCGTGAGCACACCGGAATACGTCCCTGCCCACGCCCTCCTCGAGGGCAAGACCGTCCTGGTCACGGCGGCCGCCGGCACCGGCATCGGCTCGTCGGTCGCGCAGCGGTGCATCGAGGAAGGCGCGCGCGTCGTGGTCTCCGACAAGCACGAGCGGCGCCTCGGGGAGACCGCCGCGCGACTCGGCGTGACCGGCATCCCGTGCGACGTGACCGACGAGTCGTCGGTGCAAACGCTGTTCGCGGCCGCGACCGACGCGCTGGGCGCGATCGACGTGGTCGTCAACAACGCCGGCCTGGGTGGCAGTGCCGAGCTGCACGAGATGACCGACGAGCAGTGGTCGTCGGTGCTCGACGTCACGCTCAACGGCACGTTCCGGTGCACGCGCGCCGCGCTCAACCACATGTACGCGAACGGGCACGGCGTGATCGTGAACAACGCGTCCGTCATCGGGTGGCGAGCCCAGGCGGAGCAGGCGCACTACGCGGCGGCCAAGGCCGGCGTGATGGCGCTCACCCGTTGTGCGGCGATCGAGGCGGGCCGACGCGGTGTGCGCGTCAACGCGGTCGCGCCCAGCATCGCCATGCACGCCAACCTGGCCAAGGTCACGACCGACGAGCTCCTCGCCGAGCTCACGGAGCGTGAGGCCTTCGGTCGTCACGCGGAGCCGTGGGAGGTGGCGAACGTGATCGTGTTCCTCGCCTCCGACTACTCGGGCTACATGACCGGCGAGGTCGTGTCGGTCTCGAGCCAGCATCCGTAGGCAACACCCAGAGGGGGAACCGTGGAGTTCGGCGTCTTCGTCGGTATGTACCACCCGAACCACCGTCGCGCGACGGGCGAAACCGAGCAGGACGTGCTCAGAGCCGAGCTCGACGTCGTGCAGGCGGCCGACCGCTCCGGCTTCAAGTACGTGTGGGTGACCGAGCACCACTTCCTCGACGAGTACTCGCACCTCTCGGCCAACGAGGCGTGGATGGCGTACGCGCTGGCGATCACCGAGCGCATCCACATCGGGTCGGGGATCATCAACATCACGCCGCCGGTGTCCCATCCCGCACGCGTCGCGGAGAAGGTGGCGATGCTCGACCAGCTCGCGCCCGGTCGTTTCGAGTTCGGTGTCGGTCGGGGCTCGTCGTCGACCGAGGTGTTCGGGTTCGGGATCGACTCGATGGACACGACGCGCGACATGTTCGACGAGGCGCTCCCCGAGATCGTGAAGATGATGGGTCCCGACGAGTACGGCCCCTACGACGGGAAGTTCTTCTCGCTCCCGCGCCGTCAGGTGCTCCCGAAGCCGGTCACGCTCCCGCACCCACCGATCTGGGTCGCCGCGGGATCACCGGGCACGTTCGAGAAGGCCGCCCGCATGGGCATCGGCGTCCTGTGCTTCAGCTTCGCCGGCACCGAGGCGCTGAAGCCGCTGATCGACATCTACAAGACGACCATCGAGGACGCCGATCCGGTCGGGGGCTACGTCAACAACAATGTCATGGTCACCACCGCGATGATGACCATGGAGGACGGCGACCGCGCGCGTGAGGTGTTCCGCAACAACCAGACCGACTACCACACGTCGCTGGTGGCGAAGTACCTCGACTCGTTCCCGCAGGCCGCAGGCATCGACAAGACGCCGACGCTGAAGCCGCCGATCCCGCTCGCGCAGGTGAACAAGGCGATCGAGATGGGCGCGATCGCGGTCGGCACGCCCGACGAGGCGATCAACACGATGGAGAAGTACCAGGCGATCGGCGCCGACCAGGTGTCGTTCGGCGTGCTGTCCGACGACACGCCGTTCGACGCGGCGATCGAGTCGGTCGAGACGTTCGGCAAGTACGTGTTACCCGAGTTCGACAAGGACCCGGTGTGCTCGACGACGCGCCAACGAGAGGCGCAGGTCGGCGCGGCAGCGGGCTGATGGCCGTCACGATCGACCTGTCGGGCCAGGTCGCGCTCGTCACCGGCGGCACCAAGGGCGTCGGTCACGGCATTGCCGAGCGGCTCGCCGACGCGGGTGCCAGCATCGCGGTGTGCTCGCGCAGCGAGCCCGAGGACCTGCCCGACGGCTGGACGTGGTTCGGCGCCGACCTGCGCGACGGCGACGCGGCATGGGCGATGGTCGACGACGTGGTCGCGCGCCTCGGCCGCCTCGACGTGTTGGTGAACAACGCCGGTGGCGCGCCGCCGGCCGAGACGACCACCGCGACGCCGCGGTTCACCGAGCGGATCATCGCGTTGAACCTGTTCGCGGCGATCTTCTGCTCGCAGCGTGCCAACCACTGGATGCAGCAGCAAGACGCCGGCGGCTCGATGGTCAACATCGGGAGCGTGAGCGGTCAGCGGCCGACTCCCCAGACTGCGGCGTACGGCGCGGCGAAGGCGGGACTGGTCAACTTCACGCAGACCGTCGCGGTGGAGTGGGCACCCAAGGTGCGCGTGAACCACGTCACCGCGGGCATGGTGCGCACCGAGCAGGCGCACCTCTTCTACGGCGACGAGGAGGGCATCGCCAAGGTCGGCGCGACCGTGCCGCTCGGGCGCCTTGCCGACCCGTCGGACATCGGCGACGCGTGCGTGTTCCTCGCCTCGCCGATGGCCAAGTACGTGAGCGGCGCCAACCTCGCCGTGCACGGCGGCGGCGAACCTCCTCCTTATCTGGACGTCTCCGCACTCTGACTCTCCGTTTTGGCGTTACTGGTGTGCCGTGTCGGCACACGAACCACGCCAAAACAGAGAGGGGTGCGAATCTGACGCTTCGTCAGGTCGCCGGTAGGCTCCTCCGCCGTGGGAATCAGCTGCGTGCGGGACGACCAGGGCATCGCGGAGGTCGTCGTCGACGTGCCGCCGGTGAACGCGTTGACGGTGGCGGGCTGGTTCGAACTGGCCGAGACCATCACCGCCGCGGGCAAGGACCCCGAGACCCGCGTGGTCGTCCTGCGCAGCGAGGGCAAGGGCTTCAACGCCGGCGTCGACATCAAGGAGATGCAGAGCACCGAGGGCTTCGCTGCCCTCATCGGTGCCAACAAGGGCTGCTTCGCCGCCTTCGCCGCGGTCTACGACTGCCCGGTGCCCCTGATCGCCGCCGTGCAGGGATTCTGCGTGGGCGGCGGGATCGGCCTGGCCGGCAACGCCGACATCGTGGTGGCCGGCGACGACGCCTTCTTCGGTCTCCCCGAGGTCGACCGCGGCGCCCTGGGCGCAGCCACCCACCTTGCCCGCCTGGTCCCGCAGCACAAGATGCGGGCGATGGTCTACACCGGGGCCACCGCGACCGCCGCCGAGCTGCACGCGTTCGGCTCGGTGCTACAGGTCGTCCCGCGTGACGAGCTGCGCGCCGCCGCGTTCGAGGTGGCGGCCGACATCGCGGCGAAGTCGCCAACCGTGATGCGTGCCGCCAAGGAGAGCCTGAACGGCATCGATCTGTGGGACGTCAAGCGCTCGTACCGGTTCGAGCAGGGCTTCACGTTCGAGCTCAACCTCGCCGGCGTCTCCGACGAGCTGCGCGACGCGTTCGTCGAGAAGCGTGACGCCGACACCTCCAAGTAACCGCCAAGTAGGAGCAGCGTGGTCGACAAGCGGATGACCGAAGAGGAAGTCGTCGCGGAATTGCGCGACGGCATGACCATCGGGATCGGTGGCTGGGGCTCGCGCCGCAAGCCGATGAGCATCGTGCGCGCGATCGCGAACTCGGATCTGAAGGACCTGACCGTCGCCAGCTATGCGGGCCCCGACCTCGGCCTGCTCTGCGCGACGGGCAAGGTGAAGAAGGCGATGTACCCATTCTGCTCGCTCGACTCCATCGCGCTCGAGCCGCATTTCCGCAACGCGCGCCAGTCGGGTTCGGTGCAGACGCTCGAGCTCGACGAGGGCATGTTCCTCCTCGGGCTGCAGGCGGCGGCGTGGCGGGTGCCCTTCATCCCCACGCGGGTCGGCCTCGGCTCGTTCGTCGTCGACCGCCAACCCGAGATCAAGACCGTCGTGTCGCCCTACGACGACGGCGAGGAGCTCGTGGCCGCACCCGCGCTCAACCTCGACGTCGCCCTCATCCACATGCACCGTGGCGACGCGCGCGGCAACGGCCAGTACCTCAACGTCGACCCCTACATGGACAACCTCGTCGCCCTGGCCGCGCCGACGTGCTTCATGAGCGTCGAGCAGGTCGTGCCCACCGAGGAGCTCGCCGGCAACGGGCACGTGCAGACGCAGCTCATCAGTCGCCTCATGACTCACGGCGTCGTCGAAGCGCCGAAGGGCGCGCACTTCACCGAGTGCGTGCCCGACTACGGCCGCGACGAGGCGTTCCAGAAGGAGTACGCCGGCAGCGCGAAGGGACCCGACGAGTGGGCGGCGTGGAAGGCGAAGTACCTCGACTGCGGCAGCCACGCCGAGTACCGCAAGGTGGTCGGGCTGTGAGCGGAGTGAGCCGGGCTGACTACTGCGTGGTTGCGGTGGCCGAGTGCTTCCGCGGCGACGGCGAGATCATGGCCAACCCGATCGGCACCATCCCCGCCATCGGTGGCCGGCTCGCGCGCGACGTCTTCGAGCCCGACCTCGTGATGACCGACGGCGAAGCGCTGCTCGTGAGCAACGGCATCCCGCTCGGCGTCGCCGACCCCGACAAGACGGTCGAGGCGTGGAACCCGTACCGCACGATGTTCGACGTGGTGTGGTCGGGCCGGCGCCACGTGATGATGGGTGCGTCGCAGCTCGATCCGTACGGCAACCAGAACTTTGCCTTCATCGGTGACCCGAAGCAGCCGAAGGTGCAGCTGCTCGGCATGCGCGGCGCGCCCGGCAACACGGTGCAGAACGTCACCAGCTACTGGATCCCCGCGCACTCGCCGCGCGTCTTCGTCGAGAGCGTCGATGTGGTGTCGGGGATCGGCTACGACCGCGCCGCCGAGCTCGGCGACTGGGTGAAGGAGCACCACGAGCTCCGCCGCGTCGTGACCAACCTCGCGGTGCTCGACTTCGGCGGCCCCGACCACCGCATGCGCCTCGTGAGCGTGCACCCGGGTGTCACCACTGACGATGTCGTCGCCGCCACCGGGTTCGAGCTCGCCATCGACGGTGACGTTCCCGAGACCCGCCCGCCGACCCCCGAGGAGACCGAGGTGATCGCGCGGCTCGACCCGAAGGGGATGCGCAACCAGGAGGTACCGGGCTGATGGACGCTCGCCTGCACACTCGCTTCTGCGACGTCGTCGGCGTCGAGTACCCGATCGTCCAGACCGGCATGGGCTGGGTGTCGGGTGCCGGTCTCACCGCGGCGACCGCTGCCGCCGGCGGGCTCGGCCTCATCGCCAGCGCCACCATGGACTTCGAGCAGCTGCGCGACGCGATCGCGCAGGTGAAGCAGCGCACCGCGAACCCGTTCGGTGTGAACCTCCGCGCCGATGCCGCCGACATCGGCGATCGCATCAAGCTGCTGATCGACGAGCAGATCAAGGTGGCGAGCTTCGCCCAGGCGCCCAAGGAGGCGCTGATCGGGCAGCTGCACGACGGCGGGGTGCTCGTCGTGCCGTCGATCGGGGCGAAGCGTCACGCCGAGAAGGTGCTCGAGTGGGGCGTCGACGCGGTGCTGGTGCAGGGCGGCGAAGGCGGCGGTCACACCGGCTCGGTGCCCACCACCATCCTCCTGCCGCAGGTCGTCGACGCGGTGCAGGGCCGGGTGCCGGTCATCGCGGCGGGCGGCTTCTTCGACGGTCGCGGCCTCGTGGCCGCGCTCGCATACGGCGCCGACGCCATCGCCATGGGGACGCGCTTCCTGCTCACCGCCGACAGCGCCGTCCCGCAGTCGGTGAAGGACAACTACCTCGGCCGCACCGTGACCGACACCGTCGTCACCAAGCAGATCGACGGCGTGCCGCACCGCATGCTCGACACCCCGCTCGTCGAGGAGGTCGAGTCTGCGCGCGGCAAGGTGTGGGCGCTGCCGAGGGCGACCGCGAACGCGTGGCGCTTCCACAAGCTGTCGGGCATCTCGCTGCGGGCGATGACGAAGGAAGGTCTGGCGATGCGCAAGACGCTCGGCCTCTCCTGGACCCAGACGATGATGGCGGCGAACGCCCCGATGCTCACCAGGGCGGCGCTGGTCGACGGCAAGGTCGAATCGGGCATCATGCCGAGCGGCCAGGTCGTCGGCGTGATCGACGATCTGCCAACCTGCAAGGAACTGATCGATCGGATCGTGGCCGAGGCGACCAAGGTCCTGGAGCACCTGGAGGGAACCGGTGGCTGACGTGCGAGTGTTCAACGGCGTCGACAGCGTGAAGGCCGCGGAGGGCGAGCACCTCGGCTACAGCGACTGGCTCGAGATCACGCAGGAGCGCGTGAACACGTTCGCCGAGGCGACGGGCGACTTCCAGTGGATCCACGTCGACGTGGAGCGCGCCAAGGCGGGGCCGTTCGGCGGCACCATCGCGCACGGCTACCTCACGTTGTCGCTGGCGAGCTTCTTCCTCCCGCAGATCGCGAAGTACGAGGGCTTCGCGATGGCGATCAACTACGGCGTCGACAAGGTGCGCTTCGTCGCGCCGGTGCTCGTCGGGAAGCGCATCCGCGCCGGAGCCGAGATGATGGAGGTCACCGACGTCAAGGGCGGCGGCATCCAGACCAAGGTCCTCATCACCATCGAGATCGAAGGCAGCGAGAAGCCGGCCTGCGTGATCGAGTCGCTCTCACGCTGGATGGCGTGAGCGTGAGCGAGCCGGGTATCCCGGCGAGTAGCGAAGCGCCCAATGGAGGAGGCGCCGCCGGCCAGATGGGCAAGGGCGTCAACCAGCGCTCGAAGATCCGGATGACCGACCAGGAGATCGACGAGTTCCTCCACGGCAAGCACACGATGTCGTTGGCGTCGATCAACGCCGACGGCAGCATCCACCTGGTAGCCATGTGGTACGGCTTCCTCGAAGGCGAGGTCGCGTTCGAGACGAAGGCGAAGTCGCAGAAGGTCGCGAACCTGCGTCGCAACCCGAACATCACGTGCATGGTCGAATCGGGCGACGAATACAACGAGCTCAAGGGCGTCCAGATCATCGGCCAGGCCGAGATCTTCGAGGAGCGCGACCGCCTGATCGAGATGGGCAAGTCCGTGTTCTCGCGCCACGTCGGTCCGTACACCGACGACATGCTCCCCGCGGTCGAGATGATGCTGAACAAGCGCGTGGGCATCAAGGTCAACCCCGTCCGCGTCGCCAGCTGGGATCACACCAAGCTCTGAGTCGCTCTCGATGATCTCGGGTGGTCGGTCGGTCCGATTCCGCCTCGCGTATCTGCGCCCGAGCGGGCATTGATGTGTGGATCAGAACCTGGGGGGCGTGAACAGATCGGTGTTGGTGGCCGCTGTCCTGTTGTCCGTGTGCGGCTTCGTTCCGGGTGCGGTGCCCGCCGGAGGAGCGACGGACGCGGACGGCGAATTCTCGTCCGACCCGGTCGCGGCAGGAGAGATCTCGATTTCGTTTCCATCCGGGTGGATTGAGACGAAAACCTCGCCAAAGCTGGCACGCGCGTCGAAAAAGGCTCTCATCGATTGGCTTGATGAGAATCCCCAGGCGGCACAACTGATGGGCATCCCCGACATCTCCGCGGAGGACGCGACGAAGATCGTCCGCCGGAGCCTCAGGGACACCAAGCTGTTGGCCGCTGACACCGCCGGGGACGGCGACAACCTGATCGTCAAGGTTCAAGCGGGCGAGCCATTCAACAACTTGGCTGAGTGGCGCGAGACCGCCTCCCTGAGCGCCAAGTCGTCAAACGGAGCACTTGTGTTCGCCGATCAAACAAGCGTCGGCCGGAGAAAGGCGTTCAGATTTCTCGAGCGTCACCCCGACCCAACGGGTTCCGTCTACTTCGGATACATGGAAATCATCGATTCCAGATCGTCGGTCGTGTCGATCTCGATCACCGTCGACGGCGAAAGCGAAACCGTAGCGAAGAGGATCTTGGATTCCGTGAAGCCGAGTTCCTGAGCCGTCTCGCGCCCGTCCCTCCCACGCCCCCAGAGGTGAATCCCAATTTCACCGGTTGAGACGGCCCCTGGTCGCCGCGACCAACGTTCACCCGCCACACGAGTTTGATTTCCCGGCGTAGCCGACGACCCGCCGGCCTGATGCCACTCGGTCGCGCCGACGTTCTGTCACGGCAAGTGTGCTGGCACGGCGAGCGCGGTCCTCTTTGAATCCTGGTGCGCGTGACGGACGTGGAGGAACACCACCGATCGGCGGTTCGGGCGAAAATCCTGCGCGACGGAAGTCGCGCCCCAGAGTGGCGTATGCCACAACGAGGCGAGGTCATCTCGTCGAGGGCCGATAGATCCCTATGGATCTCACCGCCGAAGAGCGCGACCTGCTCCTCGCTGGACTCTACGTGCTCCGCATCACGGACGCGATGGACGGAGACGACAAGCGCCAGAAGATCGAGACGCTTGCGCGGCGTCTCGAGGGCGACCTCGACGCGACCTTCTTCCAACGGACAGGACACGACGCCACGTAGATGCGACGCTCGCACTGGGCACCGCGCGCCAGATCTGATGCCGCTCGGCGCGCGCCGGATCGGGCTTTCTTGTGCGCGTGGATGGATCGATGGGGCCGCTTCAGCGAGTGATCGCGGTCGGACAAGCTGTTGACCTGCCTGCTGGGGGCACCCTCATCGTCACGGCGATTGAAGTCTGGGAGAACGGGACGTGCTGCGCGGGGGAGCAACTGCCGGAGTTCCTTCCGCCGGGTGAACCCATTCCGATGCACCGTCCCCTTTGGCTGCTCTCCGATGACCTCGGCACCTCGTACGTCGGGCGGGGCGGTGGTGGCGGCGGATCACTGTCTCAGCGTCGCACCACAGGAGCGGGCGACGGCGGTGCCGCGCGATGCGACGATGCTGTACGTCGTCGGTCCGGGGATGCCACGACGAGCCCGGATTGCGTTAACCCGAGGGCGGCGGCAACGCCAGAGCTGCTGGCCGGCGTGCCTGTGGACCCCCCCGGATGGGCCGGTCGGTCATGTCCCGCACGCGCTTGATGTCGTCGCGGGCACCGTCGATGCCCGTCGAGCCCGGGACGAGCCCGATGCCGCCCGCGATGGCCACCGCGGCCACGAGGTCGGGTTTGGCGACGAAGCCCATCGGCGAGTTGGCGATCGGGACGTCGACCCCGAACAGCCGCGTGATGCGGTTGTCGAAGCGCGCGACGGAGTGCACGGTCAGGCGACGAACGGGAGGTTCAGGTAGCCGCGCACCGTGCTGGTGTAGAGCGGCACGGCTCGGTCGCGGTCGACGCTCCACTCCGGCCAGCGCTTGAGCGTCTCTTCCACTCCGATGCGACCCTCCATGCGGGCCAGCGCGGCACCGAGGCAGAAGTGGATCCCGTAACCGAGCGTGAGGTGCAGGTCGAACGTGCGGTGGATGTCGAAGACGTCCGCGTCCGGAAAGGCGCGCTCGTCACGACCGGCCGAACCTGTCAACAGCACGACGCGTGTGTCGGCCGGAATCGTCACGTCGTGGAAGGTGGCGTCGCGGGTGACGTAGCGCGCGTTGACCGGTGACGGCGGTTCGAACCGGAGGATCTCCTCGATCGCGTTCGGCACCAGCGTGGGGTCGGCGGCGAGCTCGGCGCGCTGGTCGGGGTGGCGGTCGAGCAGGTCGACCGCCCACCCGAGATGCCGCGCGACGGTTTCGGTCCCCGCGGCGAACAGCACGGTCACGAACTCGGTGAGCTCCGAATCGGTGAGCTTCCGAGGGTTCCCGTCGTCGTCGACGATCTCGGCGTTGAGCAGATCCGTGAACATGTCGTCGCGGGGGTGCTGCTTCCGATCCTCGAACTGGTCGGCGAGGTAGCGGTTGATCTCGACGAGCGCCTTGGTCGACACCTCGTTGACCATGCCGACGGAACCTTCCTCGATGTGGAAGATGTCGTCGACGACCCGGCGGAGGTAGTCGCGGTCCTCCTCGGGCACGCCCAGCAGCATCGAGATCATCGTGGGCGGCAGGATCGCGGAGAAGTCCTGCACGTAGTCGAACTCCGACTCGCCCACGTGCGGGTCGAGCAGCGCGGCGCTGACCTCGCGGACTCGATCCTCGAGTGATGACACGCGACGCGACGTGAACGCACGCGACACGAGCTTGCGGAGCATGGTGTGTCTGGGCGGGTCGGTCCAGATGATCATCCCGGTGTCGACCGGTGCGTCCGCCATCGTCTCCACCGTCGTGCCGCGGTTGGAGACGAACGTCTCGTAGTCCTTGTGCGCGTGCTCGATGTCGTGGAAGCGCGTGAGGACCCAGAAGTCGTACTGCTCGTTGTGCCAGACCGGCGCCTCGTCGCGCATCCGCTTCCACAACGGGTACGGGTCGTCCCGGAGCTCCGGGGTGAACGGGTCCCAGTAGAGGTCGGTCATCATCCCTCCAGCACCTTGGTGGACGCCCGGTAACGCTACGCCCGATGAGATGTATAGACGATTGCGTTAGGGTGCGCGGGTGACCGGAGCACTCGACGGCAAACGGGTCGTCGTCATCGGCGCGTCGGCGGGCATCGGGCGTGCGGTTGCGGTCCGGGCCGCCCGCGACGGCGCCGAGCTCGCGCTCGTCGCTCGGCGCCGAGAGCCCCTGGACCAGCTCGCACGTGAGATCGGGGGAGGCGCCGTCATCACCGCCGACCTCAGCGCGCCCGACGACTGCGCCCGCATCGGCGAGGAAGCCGCCCGCGCCCTGGGCGCCGTCGATGTCGTGCTGTTCACCGCCGCCATCGCGCACCTGCGCACGCTGCGAGACCTGTCCGCCGAGCAATGGACGCAGACGTTGGCCACCAACCTCGTCGGCACCAGTCTCGCGATCAGCGGGCTCCTCCCTCATCTGTCCGACCGAGGTCTGGTGACGGTGACGTCGTCAGAGTCGGCCGGCCGCCCGTTCTACGCGCTCGGGTCGTACGCGGCGAGCAAGGCGGCGGTGGAGGACATGATGCGCGCCTGGCGCACCGAGCATCCCGATGCCCGCTTCGTCACGCTGGTCGTCGGCACGACCGTGCCCACCGGGTTCGCCGACAACTTCGACGCCGACGAGATGGTCGCGGCGTTCCCGATCTGGGCGGCACAGGGGAACGCGCCGGCGGAGTACATGCAGGTCGACGAGGTCGCGGACGTCATCGTCGGCGTATTCGGCGCGCTGCTGCCGAACCGCAGCGTGGGCATGGAGACGCTGTTCCTCCGCTCGCCGGCGCCGGTCATCGGCGGCACCGACACCATGAACGCCGCCGCCCGCTCGACCGGCCACGAACCAGCCTGAGACTCGTACGACCCGCCGCTCGGCGCACGTGGTCGGGGCGATGATGGGCGGTTGGTGGAGGATGTGATTCGTGAGCACCAGCGTCGGGGCGGGGGTGCGGTCCCGGGACTTCGAGCGGCCCGCGTTGAAGGGCTTCGCGGCTGGTTGGGTCCTGACCATCGCAGTGGTGGCGACCGGGCTGCTGCTCGCGTTCTCCTCGCGGTACGGGTATCACCGTGACGAGCTCTACTTCCTGAGCGCGTCGCGTCACCTCGACTTCGGGTACGTCGATCAGCCGCCGGTCGCGGTACTGGTCGCGTGGTTGGCTCGAGTCTCGCTCGGGAACACGCTGATCGGACTCCGCGTCGTCCCGGCGCTGGTCGCCGGCGTCGTCGTCGGCTTGACGGGTGCCATGGCGCGGGAGCTCGGAGGATCAGCCTTCGGGCAGGCGTTCGCGGCCTTGTGCGCCGCTGCCGGCGGCCTGCTCATCGTCGGTCACCTCGAAGGCCCGACGGTCTACGACGTCCTCGTGTGGACGCTGACGTCGTGGTTGGTGCTCCGTCTGCTGCGCACCGGCAACGCGAGGATCTGGCTCGCCGTCGGGGCCGTGGTCGGCCTCGGCTTGGAGGCGAAGAACTCGATCCTGCTCCTCCTCGCGGGGCTGGCCGTCGGGTTGGTGGTGAACCACCAGTCCCGCGTGTTTCGCAGTGGGTGGTTGTGGGCGGGCGCCGGAATCGCGGTCACGTTGTGGGCACCCAATCTTATCTGGCAGGCGACCAACGGTTGGCCGACGTCGTCGATGGACGCGAACCTGCGGGCCGAGCACTCTGGTCTTGGCTTCGCGATCAAGTATCCGTTCATCGTCGTCCTCGCGCTCGGGGTGTTCGTCGCCCCGGTCTGGATCGCGGGATGGTGGTCGCTCTGGCGCGACGAACGGATGGCGACGTACCGCGCGTTCGCAGTCGCGTTCATCGTGGGCTTCGTGTTCTTGTGGATCGTGATCCCAGATCGCTTCTACTATCAGTTCGGGATCTTCCCGGCGCTCATCGCCGCCGGCGCGTTGGTGACCGAAGCGGTGGTCGACGGGAGAAGAGGGTTCTTTCGTGTGGTGCCCCGCCGACGGCTGCTGTGGCGATCGCGCGGATGGGCGATCGGGCTCGTACTGGGGAGCGCGCTCGTGATGCTTCCCCTGGCCTTGCCCGTGCTTCCTCCGTCCGCGCTGGCGACGGTTCCGTTGCAGAAGGTCAACTACAACCTCGGCGAAGAGATCGGGTGGCAGGACTTGACCCACGAGGTCACCGAGGTGTGGCAGTCGTTGCCGCACGATGAGCGACGGAGCGCGGTGATCCTCACCGAGAACTACGGCGAAGCCGGCGCCATCGACCGCTACGGCGCGCAAGGCCTGCCGCGTGCCTACAGCGGCCACAACTCCTTCTGGTGGTGGGGTCCACCTCGACCATCGCTCGGAACCACCATCGCCATCGGCTACCAAGTGCGCGAGCTGGCGCCGTACTTTCACAGTTGCTCACTCGTCGGTCGAGTGCACAACAGCGCGAACGTCGACAACGAGGAACACGGCCACCCGATCGTCCTGTGCCGCGACCAGCGCACGCCGTGGCCGAAGATCTGGAACCAGTTCCGCCACTACGGCTGACGGAGACGACGCGAGACGTTCAGGCCGGTGTGACCTCGCGGTCGTCCAACACCTGGTGCGCGACGAGCTCCTCGAGGTAGCGGTCGTTCCACCACGAGATCTGCAGCTGCTTCGCGCGGCGGAAGTAGAGCTGGATGTCGTACTCCAGCGTGAAGCCGACGCCCCCGAAGATCTGCTGCGCGGTGGCGGTGACGTCGCGGAACGTCTGGCAGGCGAAGAGCTTGGCCATCGGCGCCAGCGTGCTGACGTCGCGCCCCTCGTCGTGGGCCCACGCTGCCTCCCACACCAGCGTCTCCGCACCATCGACCGCGGTGATGCCGTCCGAGAGGTAGTGCGCGAGCGACTGGAACGCACCCAATGGCTTGTCGAACTGGAAGCGGTCCTTGGCGTACTGCGTGGTGATCGCGTGCGCGTACTGCGCGCCGCCGACGGCTTGCGCCGCGAGCAGGATGATCCCGTCGTGCATGACCGCGTCCCACGTGGTCCATGCGTTCCCGTCGGTACCCACGAGTGCGTCGGCACCAACGCGCACACCGTCGAAGTCGACGCGGTACTGCGTGTCCGACGAGATCGACATCAACTGGGTGAGCGTCACGCCCGCCGAGTCGGGGTCGACGAGGAAGAACGTCGGCCCGGCGTCGGTGCGGGCCAGCACGAGCAGGCGGTCGGCCGCGGAGGCAAAGGACACGTGTCGCTTCGCGCCATCGAGCCGCCATCCGTCGCCGTCAGCAACGGCGGTGAGGTGCACACCCTCGGCCCCGAACCCGCCGTGCGGTTCGAGCCACGCCGGCGTGATGATCGCCTCACCCGCGCTGATCTTCGTGAGCCAGTCGTCCTTCTGCGCGTCGGACCCGGCGGCGAGGATCACGCCCGCGCTCATCACCGAGCTGACGAAGTGGGGTGACGGCGCCAGCGCGCGGCCCAGCTCCTGGTACACGACGATGCCGTCGAGCATCGACATCTCGCTGCCCCCGTACTGCTCGGGCAGCAGCATGCCCAGCAGGCCGAGCTCGCCCAGCTGCGTCCAGAGCGCCTCGGGGGAGCCGGTCGGGTCGTCCTCCATCGCACGGACGACGTCGAGCCCGCAGTGACGTGCACACACGCCCGCAACCGCGTCGCGCAGCATGTCCTGCTCGGTGGAGAAGTCGAGATCCATCAGGGTCTCCAGTCGTCGCCGTGGCGCTGCCACGGGTTGTCGTCGGGCGAGGTCGGCACCGCGACCTTCGCCTCCGATTCGGTGCAGGTCACGTCACCGACGCGGATGGTGAGGTCGAGCTCCACCCAACCGCAGCCGGCGTCGTCGACGTTCACGTCGCGCACGACGCCTTCGAGCACCATCGTGTCGCCGGGGAAGATCGGCTTGCGCATCTTGAAGCGCAGCCGTCCGAGCCGGCCCTTCGGTCCCGTCCAGTCGGTGACGAAGCGCTCGAGCCACCCGCCCTGGTTCGGCGAGTTCAGGAAGATGTCCTGCACGCCCTGACGTTCGACCGCGAAGTGGTAGTCGTGGTGCATCGGCCGCCAGTCGCGTGACGCGAGTGCGCCGAGCACCACGGTCGTCGACGTGACGTCGTAGCTGAGCGACGGGAGCGCGTCGCCCACCGAGACGTGATCGTGGGTGATCACGCGTCGTCCCTCCGGTAGCCGAAGCCCGTCCAGCGCTCGACGCCGCAGAGCTCGCCGCGCTGGTTGCGGTACTCCACGTCGATCACCCAGAAGCGACCGGTGCCGAGGCGACGCGTCTGCTCCTCGCTCACCGACACCAACCGCTGCGCGCTCGTGATCAGGTCGCCGGGGCGGATCGGCTCGTGGAACGTGGTGACGTTCTCGGTCATGATCGCCTCGGGCAGCTCGAAGCGCGCCTTCAAGTCGAAGTGGATCTGCAGCGGCAGCTTCTCGACCGTGCGCCCCGGCGCCCAGTGGTGCGGGCGGAACCACGCCGACAGCAACGACAGCGGCGCCACCGGGCCGCCGGTGATGTCGTCGGCGATTTCGTCGTCCCAGAAGATCGGGTTCCCGTTCTCGACCGACGCCGCGCTGGTCCAGAAGTAGCCACGCTCGACGGGGAACTCACCCTGCTCCTCGTACTGGAGCTTCCCGATCAGCGCCTGCACGTCATCGGGCAGGTGTGACACGTCGGTGTCGGTCACGCTTGCCCGCTCTCGGTGCTGCGCACCGGGCCGCCGTCCCCGCTGGTCGCAGGCGCAAGCGCCGGCTCGTGCGGCGCCGGTCGGCTGAGCCGCCGTCGCCGCGGCCCCCGCTCCGTTGCGAGCCGGGATACCCTGCTCGCGGCCACTCCGCTCACGCGATCACCCCCGCCTCGTGCAGCTTCGCCAGCTCGTCGGCGTCGAGACCGGCAGCGCGCAGCAGCGCGTCCGTATCGGTGACGGTCATGTCGCGTGCTTTGTAGGGCGCGTCGGGCCGCGCCATGCCCGCGAACACCGGCCCCACTTGACGGAAGTCTCCCGCGACCGCGTCGTGGGCCGCGACGAGATCGTCGCGTGCTGCGAACTGCTCGTCCTCCACGATCTCGGGCACGGTGAGCACCGGCGCCACGCAGGTGTCGGCGGGGCTGAGCATCGTGGTCCACTCCTCGAGGTCGCGCGTGAGGAACACCGCGCGTAGCTCGGCGCGGATCTGGTCCTGCACCGCGTCGTCCTCCTGGTGAGCGGCCCACTGCGGCAGCTCGACCAGCTCGCACAAGTGGGTCCAGAAGCGCGGCTCGATCGCGGCGACCGTCAACCACCGCTCATCGCGCGTCGGGTACGTGTCGTAACACGCGTACCGACCGGTGAGCAGGCCATGTCGAGGTGCCGGCTCCTCGCCCGTCGCCAGGTACTCGTCCACCGCGAGCGCCATGAGACCGAGCACGCCGTCGGCGATGGAGACGTCGAGGAACGCGCCCTCGCCCGTGGTCGCGCGCCCTACGAGCGCGGCGAGGATGGCCATCACCGCTTGCATGCCCCCGCCCGCGCTGTCGGCCAAGGTGAGCCCGGGGACTGGTGGCTGACCGTCGGCCGCGCGGCCGTTGCAGTGCAGGAAGCCGCCGACGCCCAGGTAGTTGAGGTCGTGGCCGGCCCACTGCGACCGGGGCCCGGTCTGTCCGAACCCGCTGGTGGAGCAGTAGACGAGGCGCGGGTTGCGGACCGCGGTCGTGTCCCATCCGATGCCGAGTCGGCCGACCACCCCGGGGCGGAAGCTCTCGATCAGCACGTCAGCCTTCTCGACCAGGAGCAGGAACGCTTCGCGACCTTCCGCCGACTTCATGTCGACGAGCGCGCGCTGCATGCGCCGGTGGGCGCTGTACGCGTAGAACGGCGGCGTGATCTGCACGCCGGTGTCCTTCGGCACTGGTCCGACCTTCACGACGGTCGCGCCGTAGTCGGCCAGCCAGCGCGACGCGCGCGCGGCAGGGCCGACGCTGGCGAGGTCGAGCACCACGATGCCCTCGAGCATCTCCTTCACTTCGGGTCGATTCCGCTCCGGCGTCCCGGCCTCCGCGAGCAAGCGTCCGCGAGGCGGGTATCCCGGCTCGCAGCGAGCGAGCCATCATGGTGTCCACGCCTCCGCTGCATCTCCGTCATGTGATTCAGTCCGAGCTCAGAAGTTCTTGGGGAGGCCGAGCTTGCGGCGCGAGATGATGTTCTTCTGGATCTCGGAGCCACCGCCGCCGACGGTGTCGATCACGGTGTAGCGGTACGTCGACTCGGCGCGACCCTTCATCGGCGCCTCCTCGGTCTTCACCCGCAGCTGCGAGCCGGGGCCGCCAAGGTCCATCGACGCGTTGGCCAACCGCTTCGAGAGCTCGGTCGCGAAGAGCTTGTACTCCGACGCTTCCGACGTCGGCGCCGCGCCGCCCTTCATCGACTTGGCGACGAAGCGCAGCCCGAGGACGCGAGCGACTTCGGCGTCGGTGGCGAGACGCGCGATCTGCTTGCGCACGACCGGGTCGTCGCGCATCGGCTCGCCGTCGATCTCCTCGGTGGCGATGTACTCGCACAACAGGTCGAGGCGCTGCTTGATGGGGGAGTACGTGAACATGGTGAAGCGCTCGAGGTCGAGCGCCTCGGAGATGTACTGGAACCCCTTGTTCACCTCGCCGACGACGTAGTCGTCGTGCACGAACACGTTGTCGAGGAAGACGTCGTTGGTTCGTTCGTCGCCCATCGTCCAGATGGGGTTGATGGTGATGCCGGGGTCGTCGAGCGGTACGAGGAACAGCGTGATGCCGAAGTGCTTGGCGACGGCAGGATCGGTGCGGGCGCCGACCCAGTACCACTCGGCGAAGTGCGCCGACGTGGTCCAGGTCTTCTGCCCGTTGAGGCGCCAGCCGTCGCCGTCGCGGGTGGCCTTGAGCTTCATCGACGCCGCGTCGGAGCCGGCGTCGGGCTCGCTGTAGCCGACCGCGAAGTCGATCTCGTTGCGCAGGATCTTCGGCAGGAACTCCTTCTGCATCTTCTCGCTGCCGTGGCGCAGGATCGTCTTGCCGATGATGCCGATGCCCTTGCCGATCTGCGGACCGCCGCGGCGCGCCAGCGCCTCGTTGAGCAGGTACTCGTAGACGCCGTCGCCCTCCTGGCCGCCCCACTCCTTGGGCCAGGTGATGCCGAGCCAGCCCTGCTCCGCGACCTTGCCCATCAGCGCCCGGCGCTCGGGGATGTCGGCCACCTGGGCCATGTTCTCCCGGGTGACGTCGAAGACGACCGGATCGTCGTTGGCGTCCAGGAACGCCTCGACCTGGTCGCGGAAGGCGATCTGGTCGGGCGAGAAGTCGAAGTCCACCGCGCCCCCTAGGAGAAATCTGACGACCCGTCAGGTTACCTGTGGGGGCGCTACCTCGCCTCAGCCGGTGAAGGTGATCGCGGCCGCGGTGGGCGCGGCGGGGTCACTGGAGTCACCGGCGACGAGCACGTGCCCGCGTCCGGGTCCCACGAGATGGTGACCGCGCCGCCACCGCCGCCGGCCGGTTGCAGCGGAGAAACCAGCCCGAAACGGCGGTCGCCCTGCGCCGCGCTCAGTCGGTGACGACGCCGTCGGCGACGAGCTTGTCGACGGCCGCGTCGTCGAGGCCCAGCTCGTCGTGGAGAACCGCGCGGGTGTGCTCACCGACCCACGGCACGCGCGACTCGGGGCCCTCGGCCATCTTCGACAGCTTCACCGGGTTGCCGGGGATGACGACGGGCGCCTCGACTCCGTCCGAGCGCTCCATCTCCACGAGCATGTTGCGCTGTTCGAGGTGCGGGTCGGCCAGCACCTCTTGGGCGGTCTGCACGGGCGCGGCGGCGATGCCGGCGGCCGACAGCTCGTGCACCGCCTCGAGCTTCGTCATGTGCGACGCCCACTCCTCGATCGCGGGGCGGAGCATGTCCTCGAGGTGCGCGGCCCAGCCTTCACGTGTGGCGAGGCGCGGGTCGGTCGGCCACTCGGGATGGCCGACGAGCTCGGCGATGCGCTCGAGCTGGTGCTCGCGCACCAGTTGCATCACGAACCAGCCGTCGGACGCGCGGAACGGGTCGAGGATCGCGTTCCTCGGCTCGTTGAGGCGGTACTTCCCCATGGACCCGAAGTTGGTGACGATGTCGGTCATGGCGACGGTGGCGTCGTACATCGCGATGTCGACCCGCTGACCTTCACCCGTGCGGTCGCGCTCGGCGCAGCGCGGCGAGGATCCCGATCGTCGCGAACAGTCCTGACGAGATGTCGCCCAGCGCACCGACCGGGTTGGGCCGGGGCGTCTCGTCGCCGACGAGCACGTAGTCGTAGATGCCCGACATCGATTCCGCGATCGACGCGTACGCGGGCCAATCGGCGTACGGCGACCCGCTCGCGCCGAAGCCGGAGAGCGACGCGTAGATGACCCCAGGGTGGACGGCGGCCACCGCGTCGTAGCCGAGGCCCATGCGGTCGAGCGCACCTGACTTGAAGTTCTCCGCGAACACGTCGAAATGCGGCGCGAGCGCGAGCACGAGCTCACGGCCGGCGTCCTTCTTCAGGTCGACGGTCACGCTCTTCTTCGACAAGTTGTTGCGCAGGAACGTCGCGCCGATGAACCGTCCCTCGGGGTCCACCATGCCCGGCTGCGAGCCCCGACCGGACTCACCAGCGGGTGCCTCGATCTTCACCACGTCGGCACCGAGGCGCGTCAGCAGCTGCGTGGCATACGGCAGCGCCTGCATCTGCTCGAGCGCGAGCACGCGCACGCCGTCGAGCGGCTTGCCGTACTTCGCCGCCTCCTCGTTCGCCACCTCGCCGAGCCGCACCGGGGCTCCTTTCTTCAGGTCCACGTCGGTCGCGAGCAGGGTACCTACTCGCCTTGCCGGCCAGTCAGGTCGACGAGGGCACCAGGTACCCTGAAACACATGAGCGAAGTATCCCGGCTCGCAACGAAGCGGTCGCCGTATGTGGAGCAGTGCGGCCCGGCGCAAGCCGAGAGCGGATAGGCATGCGCGGCATCCTGTCCTGGTCGGCCTACCTGCCGTATCGCCGGCTCGATCGCACCCAGATCGCCCCGTTCGTGGGCCAAGGTGGTGGCAAGGGGACCCGCACGGTGGCGTCGTTCGACGAGGACCCCACCACCATGGGGGTCGAGGCAGCTCGCCTCGCACTCCGCGGTCGTGACCTCGTGCCGGCCCAGCTCCTCTTCGCCACCACGTTCCCGGCCTACGCCGATCGCACCAACGCCACCGCCATCCACGCCGCGCTCCGGCTTCCCGACTCGGCCGCAGCCTTCGACCTCGGCGCGTCGGTCCGCTCCGCCGCGGGTGCGCTCCTGCTCGGTCTCACCGGCGCCGCCGATCCCACGTTGGTCGTCGCGGCCGACGTGCGCACGGGTCTGCCCGGGAGCGGCGAGGAGGCGGCGGGCGGCGACGCGGGCGCCGCGTTCCTCGTCGGCTCCGACACCGCCGGACCGGTCGTCGCCGAGCTGGTCGGCTCGGCCAGCGTCACCGACGAGTTCGTCGAGCGGTGGCGGGCGCCGGGCGAGCATCGCACCAAGATCTGGGACGACAAGTTCAGCGAGATCCGTTACGTGCCGCTCGGTGTGCAGGCGTGGAACGCGGCACTGGCCGGCGCCGGGCTCACCGCCAACGACGTCGTCGCCGCCGCGGTCGTCGCGCCGAGTCAGCGGGTCGCCCGCTCGGTGGGCGGCAAGCTCGACGGCGTCCACGTGATCGACGATCTGTCGCAGGTGGTCGGCAACGCCGCCGCCGCGCAGCCCGGGCTCCTGCTCGCGTCGCTGCTCGAGCAAGCCGAGCCGCGGCAGGTGCTCGCGCTGGTGGTGCTTGCCGACGGCGCCGACGTGCTGCTGTTCCGCACCACGGGCGCGCTGGCGTCGTACCGCGCGACGCGGTCGGTGGCCGCACAGGTGGGCGCGGGTGCGCCCGTCGCGTACGGCAAGTTCCTCGCGTGGCGCGGCATGCTGCCGGTCGAACCGCCCCGTCGCCCCGAGCCGCAACGGGTGTCGGCGACCGCGGCGGCGCGCAGCGAGGACTGGAAGTTCGGGTTCGTCGGCTCGAAGGAGCGCGACACCGGCGTCGTCCACATGCCGCCGGCGCGGGTGTCCCGTGACGGCGCGCACACCGACGAGATGGACCCTGCGCCACTCGCCGACGCGCAGGGCACGATCGTCACCTACACCGTCGACCGCATGGTGTACTCCCCGAGCCCGCCGGTGGTGTTCGCGGTGGTCGACTTCGACGGCGGCGGTCGTCTGCCCGTCGAGCTCACCGACGCCGACGCCGACGAGATCGAGATCGGCCAGCGCGTCGAGATGACGTTCCGCCGACTGTCCGCCGCCGACGGCATCGTCAACTACTTCTGGAAGGGAAGGCTGGTGCGCGATGGGTAGTCACGGCATCAAGGACCGCGTCGCGATCGTCGGCATGGGTTGCACCAACTTCGTGGAGCATTGGGACAAGGGGCTCGATGATCTCGAGGTGGAAGCCGCCAACGCCGCGTACGCGTCGGCGGGCATCGACAAGGAGCAGGTCGACGCCTACTGGCTCGGTACCGCGCAGGGCGGCATGAGCGGCATCACGCTCGCCCGACCGTTGCAGCTCGTCGACAAGCCGGTGACGCGGGTCGAGAATTTCTGCGCCACGGGCTCGGAGGCGTTGCGGCAGGCCTCCTACGCCGTTGCGTCGGGCGCGTACGACGTCGCCATGGCGCTCGGGGTCGAGAAGACCAAGGACGGCGGGTTCCAGGGGCTCAACGCGGCGCCGCCGCCCAACGACGGTACCGGCCGCACCCTCACCGCAGCCGCGATGTTCTCGATGGTCGCGCCCGCCTACGCGGCCAAGTACGGCGTCGACGCCGACAAGATGCGTGAGGCGATGGCGCACGTGGCGTGGAAGAACCACTTCAACGGGGCCCGCAACCCGCGGGCGCAGTTCCGGCGCGAGGTCTCGCTCGAGACGATCTGTAACTCGCCGTTGATGGCGGGCGACCTGCGCGTGTTCGACTGCGCGGGCGTCGCCGACGGCTCGGCGGCCGCGATCGTGGTGCGGGCCGAGGACGCGTACAAGTACACCGACACGCCGATCTTCGTGAAGGCGCTCTCGTTCATCGCCGGCAACGGCAGCGGCGTGACCGATCCCGCGTACGACTACACGAACTTCCCCGAGATCGCGGCGACCGCGCGCGACGCGTACGCGCAGGCCGGCGTCACCGATCCGCGCCGCGAGCTCGCGTTGGCCGAGGTGCACGACTGCTTCACCATCACCGAGCTCGTGCTCATGGAGGACCTCGGGTTCTCCGAGCGCGGCGCGGCGTGGCGCGACGAGCTCGACGGCGTGTACGACCTCGACGGCGACCTCCCGGTCAACCCGGACGGCGGCCTCAAGTCGTTCGGCCACCCCGTCGGGGCGTCGGGCCTGCGCATGATGTTCGAGGCGTGGTTGCAGCTGCGCGGCGAAGCGCCGGCCGACCGCCAGATCGCGGCCGCGAATCCAGGTGGTGACCGCTCGCTCGCGCTCACCCACAACCTCGGCGGCTACCCCGGCGAGATGGTCAGCTTCATCTCCATCCTCGGGCGGTAGCCCCGGTGGGCTCAGCCCGACGGAAGCCGGAACCGCGAGAGGAAGCGCCAGGCGAGCTCGGTGCCGTCGGCCTCCGAGTTCGTCGGATTCACGACCGCGACCGGGTAGGTGCCCGGATGGCCCGGAGGCAGGTGACCGCCGTCGTGGACGACGTACAGCGCGACCTCGGCACCTGCCGCGCACTTCCGATAGGTGCGGAGTTCGATGTGCCCGGTGACGTACTTCGACGACGGCTTCGCCTGGCAGCGGTCGAACGTCACCCACCGTTGGGCCGCGGTCAGGAACGAGTAGCTCCACGACGATCCGGCGCGGGGCGTGGCCGGACGCGTCGGCGCGTTGCTCGCCTCGGGTGACGGGGTGTCGGCGTATGCGTTGACGGGGTCGAGCACGCCGTGGATCGCGCCGATCGGCATCGGTCGCTTCGGCGTGCACTGCACCGTCGTCGGTGGGTTGTCGGAGGCCCGCGGGAAGCGCAAGCCCGAAACGGCCACGATGGCCGCGATGCGATCGGTCATGTCGCACGCGAGCTGCGATGCCATGCGACCGCCGCCCGAGATCCCGGTGGCGTAGACCCGGGAGGCGTCGACGCAGAGTTGCTTTCGGGTCGCGTCGAGCAGGTCACCGATGAAGGCCACGTCGTCGCGAGCGCCGGCGGGCGGCATCTGGTCGGTCCCGACGAGGGGCACGCCGGGAATGTTCCAGGCAAATCCGGGCGCGTACGTGACCGATCCGGTCGGCGCCAGCACCGCGAAGTGGTGCCGCTTCGCAACCGTCACCATGCCGTCGGTGTCGAGCTCGGCCTGCCCGGTACCACCGGAGCCGTGCAGGTCGATGACGAGAGGGATCCGCACCTTGGGCGTGGATGGCACGTCGAGCAATGCGCTCGCGCCGTCGGCGACCACCTCGTGCACGCCTTCGTTCACGACGTGGGTGCACCGACCGTTCGACGTGGTGGCCGACCGCTCGGCGGCGACGCCGGCCGTTGCGGTCGAGACGACTGCCAACGCCGTGACGCAGACCGAGATGCCGAGGCCGCGCACGGTGCGAGCCACCGTCCCCCAAGTGCAGCGCATGCCTCGCGCAGTATATGAGGAATCCTCATGTTTGGCAACGGAGCGGTCCCATGGAGGTGAGGTCAGGTGGCGCGGACGTGCAGTTGGAGCTGGCGCATGTAGCCGACGAGCACGTCCCGCAACTCGGTCAGATGCGCTTCGGGATCCTCGCCCGGCGCACCGGCGGCCGCCATCAGCGCCGCACTGAACGTGGCGTAGGTGCGGGCTGCCGCTCGGCGCCGCGCTGCGGGCAGACCGGGTGCGTAGCGCTCGATCGGCCGCTCGAGCAGCGCCGTGAAGTGCGCGACTCTTTCGGCGTTGGGCGTCACGATCATGCGCGACAGCAGCACTCGCGATCCGGGGATGCTCGTGAACACGCCGCGCAGCACCTCGATGAAGCTCTCGCAGACGTCTTCGAGGTCGCGCTGCAGACTCTCGTCGCTGTACATCGCCTCCATCGGCGGGATCGCGCGCTCGAGAGAGCGCTCGGCGATCACCGACTCGATCGCCGCCCGGTTCTCGAAGAAGCGGTACACCGATCCGATCGAGACGCCCGCACGAGCCGCGATCGCTTCGGTGCTCGTGTTCTCCGGACCCACTTCGTCGAACAGCTCGCCCGCCGCGGTGACGATGCGCTCGAACGTGGCCACGCTCCGCGCCTGCCTCGCTTGCACCCGCAACGGCGATTCCATCAGACCATCCTCGTCCGTGACCCGAGCACCGACGCGATCATGCCCCGTGAGCTCGGGGGCACGCGTCGTGACGATTCGACTACGTTCCCGCGCATGTTCGATCTACGTGGGAAGACAGCGGTGGTGACCGGTGCGGGTCAGAACGTCGGGGCCGGCATCGCGCGGGCGCTCGCGGCGCAGGGTGCGACGGTGCACGTCAACGACATCGTGGGTGCGCGGGCGGCGGACACCGTCGCGCAGATCAGGGCCGCAGGTGGTTCGGCCGCAACCGCGCCGTTCGACGTCACCGACTACGACGCGGTCACCGACGCGATGGCCGCGATCGGCACCGTCGACATCCTCGTCAACAACGCCGGCAATGGCGGCGCCGAGGGCATGGGACTCGTGCAGTTCCGCGACAGCGAGCCGTCGGGATGGTTGGGCGCGATCAACGTCAACCTGTTCGGCGTGCTCCACTGCTCACGGGCGGTGATCAACGGCATGTGCGAGCGCGGCTTCGGGCGGGTCATCACCATCTCTTCGGGTGCCGGGATCACCGGCCTCCACATCGGCGTGTCGCCCTACGCCGCGGGCAAAGGTGGCGCGATCTCGTTCATGCGTCACCTCGCCGCCGAGACCGCGCGCTTCGGCGTCACCGCGAACTCGCTCGCGCTCGGTTTGATGCAGCCGGAGAACACCGCCGCCGTCGACGCGCTGGCCAAGCAGATCCCCGTCGGCCGCACCGGCACCCCGGAGGACGTCGGATTCGGCTGCGTCTACCTCGCCTCCGACGAAGCGTCCTGGCTCACGGGCCAGACCATCCACCTCGACGGCGGCGCCACCTTCGGCTGATTCATTGTTCGGTGGAACACGCTGAGTGTGTTCGACGGTGCAATGAATCGGTCAGGAGGAGACGAGGTCGGGGCGGGAGGTGTGGACCAGCCGGGTGATGCCGTCCTTCCAACCGACCGAGGAGTGGAAGCCGAGGTCGTTGAGCTTGCCGACGTCGAGGATGAGCGGCGGCACGCTGGCGTCGGTGTGCTCGAAGTTGACCGGCTTGTCGATGAGGTCGCCGATCAGCCCGCACCACTCCTCCACGCTCACGATCTCGTCGCCACCCCAGTTCACGACGTTGGCCGGTGTCGACGCCGACGCGAGCAGGTAGGGGAGCGACGCGACGATGTCGTCGAGGTTGAGCGGGTTGTACTGCGACGGCGCGTCGGTGTGCACGGGGATCGCCATGCCGTGCTCGAGCATCATCACGTGGAAGAACGGCCACCCGAAGGTGTCGCCGTAGGGAACGCTCAACCGCGCGATCACCGTCGGGATGCCCAGCCGCTTTGCCGTGTACTGCACCATGGTCTCGGCCGCGATCTTCGAGATGGAGTAGCTCTCCATGCCCGCGGCCCGGTGGCTGTCGCCGAGCGGGGCGTCTTCCTTCAGGTGGTCGTGCTCGTGCTCCTGGTACACGCCGCCCGAGCTGCAGTGGAAGAACGCGTCCACGCCCTGGACCTTCTCCATGAGGTTGGCGGCGCCGTCGGCGTTGACGGCGAGGTCGCGCGCGAAGTCGTTGGTCTTCGCCACCGCGAAGTGGAGGACGTCGTCGAGGCCGTCGGGAACCTCGTCGAGCTCGCCGTGCTCCAGGTCGACCCGGATGGTCGAGATGCCGTTGGCCTCGTGCGGTTCGCGCTGCGCCGGGTCGGCGAAGCGCGCCGCGCCGTAGACGGTGTTGCCGGCGGCCACGAGGCGCGCGGCCATCGGGCCTGCCACCATGCCGGTCACGCCGGTGACGAGGATGCGCTTGCCGGTGAGCGGAGAAGTCGTCATGGCGTCACCGTAATCTGACGCCCCGTCAGGAACCCAGGAGGACCGCCCGATGCCCGACGTGCCCCGGCTCGCCTGCAGCTTCCCGCCCCGCCAGGACCTGCCACAGCTCGCGCAAGAGGCCGAGGCGCTCGGCTACGAGCGGGTGTGGATCTACGACTCGCCGGCCCTGTACGGCGACGTCTGGGTCGCAGTCGCGCGGGTCGCCGAGGCCACCGACGCCATCGGCGTGGCCACCGGAGTGGCAGTCGGCTTCCTGCGCCACGTCATGGTCACCGCGTCGGCCATCGCGACGATCGAGGAGCTCGCGCCCGGTCGGCTGACCTTCGCGGTGGGCACCGGCTTCACCGGCGCGCGGGCGATGGGCCAGAAGGCGATGAAGTGGTCCGACCTGGCGGAGTACTTCACGCAGCTGCGCTCGTTGCTGCACGGAGACGTCGTCGAGGTCGACGGCGCCCGCGCCAAGATGATCCACTCGGCCGGGTACGCGCCACCGCGGCCCATCGACGTACCGCTGCTCCTCGCGCCGATGGGCCCGAAGGGATTCGGCTACGCGCGCCAGCTCGCTGACGGCGTGATCGTCGCGTCGCCACCCGGCACCGACGAGTGGGATCCGTGCGCACTGCTCTGCAGCGGCACGGTGCTCGACCCGGGCGAGGACCACACCACGCCCCGGGTCATCGAGACGCTCGCGCCGTCGTACGCGACGAGTGTCCACGGCCGCTGGGAGTTCGCGCGCGAGATGGTGCCCGGCATCCCCGGCGGGTCGGCATGGCTGGCCGACCTCGAGGCGAACTACGACGAAGGCGACCGACCGTGGGCGGTGCACGAAGGTCACATGATCGCGGTGAGCGATCGTGACCGCGACATCGTCGCGGCCGCGGGGCCCGCACTCGTACAGAGCGGTTGGACCGGCGATGCCGACGCCGTCCACGCGCGCGCGGTCGACGCTCGCGCCGGCGGCGTCACCGAGCTCGTCTACGGCGCGACCGGCCCCGATCCCGTTCGCGAGCTGGCGTCGTTCGCGGCCGCCGTACGAGGCGTCGCTCGATGAGCGACGAGCTCAGACTCGACGGGCGCGTCGCCATCGTCACGGGCGCGGCGCAAGGTCTCGGCCGCGCGCACGCACTCGCGCTCGCGGCGCGGGGCGCGCGCGTCCTCGTCAACGACGTGGGAGGAAGCCGCACCGGCGAGGGGAGTGATCCAGTCGCCGCGCAGATCGTCGCCGACGAGATCACCGCCTCCGGTGGCGAGGCGATCGCCGACGCCAACAGCGTGGCTGCACCCAACTCTGCGGCGGCGATCGTGGCGACGGCCCTCGACACCTGGGGACGTCTCGACATCGTGGTGAACAACGCGGGTGTCACGGGTCAGGGCGCCTTCGCGCCGCCGGAGGTGTGGGAGCGCGTCGTGAGCACGCACCTGTACGGCACGGTCAACGTGTTGCGCGCCGCGTGGCCGCACTTCACCGCCGCCGGCTACGGCCGCGCCGTCAACACCGCGTCGAGCTCGTTCCTCGGCACGCCGCACTCGGGCGACTACGCGTCAGCGAAGGGTGGCATCATCGGCCTGAGTCGTGTGCTCGCCAGCGACCACCGCGACACCGACATCAACGTCAACGTGCTGATGCCCGTCGCCTACACCCGGATGACCGCGGCGATCCCCGACGAGGTGTACCGCAGCTGGCTCGAACGGCACTTCGCGCCCGAGAAGGTGTCGGCGTTCGTGGTCACCCTGTGCCACGAGTCGCTGGCCGTGAGCGGCGAGACGTTCATCGCCGGCGGCGGCCGCGCCGCGCGGGTGAAGTTCGAGACCACCCGCGGTTGGTTCGAGCCCGACCCCACGCCCGAGTCGTTCCGCGACCACTTCGACTCGGTCATGGCGGGCGAGGACGCGCGCGTCGCCACCAGCGGCCAGGGTGACCTGATCCGCTACGCCGAGCTCTTGGGTGATCCGGGCCCCTTCGCTCGGCCTGATCGCCCGTCGGCCTGACCGGCCATCGAGGTCGTGTAGTAGAACGAACCTGATTACCCGTCAGAAACAGTCGGAGTCCTCATGGAGATCGGGTACACGCCAGAGCAGTTGGCGATGCAGGAGGAGCTGCGCGCCTACTACGAGAAGCTGCTGGATCCGGCCACCGTCGCCGAGCTGCACGAGTCGCACGCGGTGGGCGCGGCGCCCCGCCGCATCTGGAAGCAGATGTGCGCCGACGGCTGGGCCGGCATCGGGTGGCCCAAGGAGTACGGCGGCCAGGGCCGCTCGGCGATCGAGCAGTTCATCTTCTTCGACGAGTCGATGCGCGCGGGCGCGCCGGTCCCGATGCTCACCCTCAACAGCGTCGGCCCCACGATCATGGCGTTCGGCACCGACGAGCAGAAGGCCGACTACCTCCCGCGCATCCTCTCGGGTGACATCCACTTCTGCATCGGCTACTCGGAGCCCGGCGCGGGCACCGACCTCGCGTCGCTGAAGACGCGCGCGGTGCGCGACGGCGAGTCGTACGTGATCAACGGCCAGAAGATGTGGACGTCGCTCTCCAGCGACGCCGACTTCTGCTGGCTGGCGGTGCGCACGGACCCCGACGCGGCGAAGCACAAGGGCATCTCGATGATCCTCGTGCCCATGGACACGCCGGGCATCACGCTGTCGCCGCTCAACCTCCTCGGCACCCACGACATCAACGCGGTGTTCTTCGAGGACGTCGTCGTCCCCGCCGCGAACGTGGTCGGTGGTCCGAACCACGGGTGGAAGCTCATCACCAACCAGCTCAACCACGAGCGGGTGACGCTGTTCGCGAGCGGCGTGATGGACCGGGCGCTCACCGAGGTCACGCAGTACGCGCAGGACACCAAGCTGCCGGACGGGCGACGCGTGATCGACCAGTCGTGGGTGCAGTACAACCTCGCGAAGTTGCAGGCCAAGGTCGAAGTCGTGCGGCTCATGAACTGGCAGGTCGCGTGGGAGGCGACGCAGGGCATCCTCGACATCGGCCACTGCTCGGCGCTCAAGGTGTACGGCAGCCAGCTCAACATGGAGGGCTACCAGCTCCTCATGGAGATCCTCGGGCCGGTGTCGTACCTCGAACCCGACGCGCCCGGCGCGGTGCTGAAGTCGCGCATCCAGCAGGGCACGCGCGGCGCGATCATCCTCACCTTCGGCGGTGGGGTCAACGAGATGCAACGAGACCTGATCTCCCAGTTCACGCTGGGCTTCCCGAGGGCTGACCGCTGATGGACTTCTCCTTCTCCTCCGACCAGCAGGATCTCCGCGAGCTCGCGGCCAAGATCCTGTCCGACGCCACCACGCTCGAGCGCACGAAGCAGGTCGTCGCCGAGAGCGACGGCTTCGACCGCGACCTGTGGGCCGCGCTCGCCGAGGCCGGCATCGTCGGCATCTCGTTGCCCGAATCGGTGGGCGGCGCGGGGCTCGGCTTCCTCGAGACGTGCATCGTGCTCGAAGAGGTCGGCCGCACTGCGGCGCCGGTCCCCGCGCTCGCGGTGATGGGTCTCGCCGCACCGGCGCTGGTGGAGTTCGGTGCCACCGACGCGCTCGAGGGCGTCGCCGCCGGGACCAGCATCGTCACCGCCGCACTCACCGAGGCGGTGGGCGACGCGTACGCACCGTCCACCAGCGTGACCGGCGGCAAGCTCACCGGCGAGAAGGTGTGCGTGCCGGCGGGGCTCGACGCCACGGCGATCATCGTGTCGGCGATCGACGGGCTGTACCTCGTCGACCCGTCGGCGGCCGGGGTCTCCGTCGAGCGCGAAGACACGATGCTCGGCGCGCCCACCGCGCGGCTGGTGCTGAGCGGCGCCGAGGCCACCAAGCTCGCCGGTCCCGAAGGGCTGACGTGGCTGCTCGAGCGGGCGCAGACGGCGCTGGCGATCACGATGTCGGGCGCGGCCGACACGGCGCTCGACCTCACCGCGACCTACGTGAAGGAGCGCGAGCAGTTCGGGCGGGCGATCGCGACGTTCCAGGCGGTGAGCCAGCGCACGGCCGACACCTACATCAACAAGGAAGCGATCAAGCTCACCGCGTGGCAGGCGGCGTGGCGGCTCGACGCCGGGGTCCCTGCGGCGGCGCAGGTCGACGCGGCGAAGTACTGGGCGGCACAGGGTGGGCAGGACGTGCTCCTCGCCGCCCACCACCTGCACGGTGGTGTGGGCGTCGACCGCGACTACCCGCTGTACCGCTACTTCCTGCTCGCCAAGCAGATCGAGCTCGACCTGGGATCCGAGACGCCGACGCTGGTGCACCTGGGCGCGCTCATCGCCGATTCGCCCGTCGCTTGACGCGCGCGACGCGCATCGGCGTCGCGCTGGCGGGAGTCTCGTTCGTCGCGCTCGCGGCCTCGGGCGCGTGGTTGTGGTGGAACTACCGGCCGGGTCCCGATCAGTGGATCCGCGTCGTGCACCAGGTCGCGGCGGTGGTGCTGCTCGTGGTCGGTGTCGCGCTGTTGATCCTGTCCATCGTTCGGCGCGGTCGCACCGGTGGCCGCGGGATCGTCGCCGCCATCGGCGTGTTCGTGACCGTGGGCGCGGCGTACGTGCTCGGCCGACTGCTGCCGTGGGACCAGCTCGCGTTGCAGCGGGTGACGATCGACGCGCAGGGTGTGACCGCCGCGTTCCCATCCGACGCGGTGGCGGTCGTCGTCGACGGGCGCGGCGTCGCGCCGTCGACGTACGAGGCCTGGGCCTACGCCCACCTCGTGCTGAGTGTGCTCGTCGTGGCCGCGCTGCTGATGGTCTGGTTGCGCAGCCGGGAGCAAGCGGTCAGTCGACCGCGACCGCAACCAGCAGGGGAGCCGGAATCGGCGAGCTGACGTCGACGTCGGGCTCACTCCGATTCTTCTGCCACTGCCAGGCACCCGTGCCGGCGCCGACGAGCAGCGGGATCCACAGGTCGAGCAGGCGGAAGGCGATCACCGCGGCGGCGGCCGACGTTCCGGAGACGCCGTTGGCGACCAACAACGCACCGAGTGACGCGTCGGCGATGCCGATCCCGCCGGGAAGCGGGCCGATCAGTGCGACCATGAGGGTGAGCGTGTAGACGAGCAGGGTCGTGGCCACCCCGAGGTGGATCCCGAGCCCGGTGAGCACCATGAAGAGGCCGGCGCAGCCGAGGAGCTTCCCGGCGAACGCGGTGCCGAGCAACGGGACCGCGGCGCGCGGATCGGCGCGCATGCGGTCCATCGCGCACGACAGCTCATGTCCAGCACAGGCGCCCCCGGGTTCCGGATGCGGCTGCCGGAACCGGTTGCGAGCGTGGAACGCGAGCCGGCGTGCGCGTGCTGCGATGGCTTCGACGAACGAGCGACGACCGGCGATCAGCACGAGCCCGGTGCCGACGACGAGCGCGTACACGGCTGATGCCATCGCTCCCCACAGCGCGGCACCGTGCAAACCGCCCGTGGCTGCGCCGGTGACGACCGCGAGTCCGATCAGGCAGCAGAGCGAGACCGTCTCGGCGAGCTTGGCTGCGAGATACGCCGCGCTCGACGCGCGCCCGGCACTGCCCGGCGCGGTCGGCGTGCGCGAGATAGGGGACGAGACCCGCGGTGCCGGCCGACTTGACCACCTTGTTGGTCGCGTACGAGGTCGCACTCACGTGGAGCATCGAGCCGAACCGTGCCGGCAGCTCGACCAGCCGGAACGATGCGTGCGCCTGGAGGGCGCGGTTGAGGACGCCGAGGACGACGATGGCGAGGCCGACGGGAAGGGCGGCCGGCCCGAGGCCCGCGACCTGACCGATGGCCGGGAGGAAACCGTCGGCGTGGGCGACGACGAACCACCCTGCGCAGAGAGCGAGGACCGCACCGAGGATCCGGGGCATCCAGCCCGTCCGCAGGTTCACTACGGGAGCATCGTCGGGCACGCCTGAGAACTTGATGTGGACAGTGTCACGTACGCGCGTGGCGCGCGGGGAGTCGGGCGGCCGGATTTGCGGTGAACGCTCGGTTACAGCTTGGTCAGGATGGGGGCGACTTCGGTCGCAAACGCCGCCATCTGGTCACACTGCTCGTCGCAGCTGCGCGAGCGGAAGCGCACCTGGATCTGGTTCACGCCGTCCGCGGTGTCGGCGAGGATCTGCTCGGCGATGTCGCCCGGTGCGCCGCTCAACGTGTCGTCGCCGACGTCCCAGGTCGGCGTCCCGACGTAGAGGAACGGCGTGATGTCGCCGATCATCATCGGCCGATCGGTCCGGCCGTGCTCTTCGCGCGTGGCCTGGAGCTTTGCCACCATGTCCGCGCTCGAGGGCCCCTGGGGGAGCCAGCCGTCGCCGTAGGTGGCGGCGCGGCGGATGGCGGCCGGGCTCGACCCGGCGATCCACACCGGTGGGCGGGGCGTCTGCACCGGACGAGGCCGGGCGCCGAGGCCGTTGACGAACTCGTTCTCGAGCGCCTCGATCAGCGGCGGGAGCTTCTCCTCCACGAGCTTGCCGCGGCGCGCGTGATCGACGCCCAGCACGTCGAACTCCGCTTCGACGTGGCCGGCGCCGATGCCGACGATCGCGCGCCCGCCCGAGAGGTAGTCGAGGGTTGCGAACTCCTTCGCCGCGATGAGCGGATGCCGGTAGGGGAGGACGTACGCGTGCGACAACAACGCGGTGTGCTCGGTCTGGGCAGCCAACCACGACAGCGTGGTGATGCAGTCCTGCCAGTAGGTGCCCATCGTCGACGCCAGCGACTCGGGGATCGCGATGTGGTCGCACACCGCGACGTAGAAGTAGCCGTGCTCGTCGGCGGTGCGGGTGACGCGGGCGAGGTCGGCGGGAGTTGCCGAGAGCTCCCAGTCGGCCACGAAGGTCTTGCTCTTCGCCTGGATGGGGAGCTGGATGCCGTAGACGCGCGTGCCCGCCGGGACTTCGATCATGGATCCGAACGTAGCCGCGAATCTGACGGGCAGTCAGAAGGAGGGCTGCGTTAGCGTCCCGCCATGACCGTGCAGCACCGGCGCAGTGGCCTCCCGCTGCTCGCCGTCGCGTTGGCGGTCTTCGCGTGGGGGTTCGGCCCCCTCTTCGTGAAGGGCATCGACGCGTCGGCGCCGACCATCGTGTTCTGGCGGGTGTCGCTCGGCACGGTCATCGCGGTCGCGTTCGCGTATCTCGTGGGTGGTCGCATCACGTGGCGACTGATCATCATCGCGTTCCCGGCGGGGGTGTGCTTCGCGCTCAGCTTCATCTTCGGATTCGCGTCGTTCCGCGAGACGTCGATCGTCAATGCCACGCTGATCCCCGCGCTCCAACCGGTGCTGATCCTGCTGCTGGCCACGCGGTTGTTCGGTGAACGCCGTTCGGCTGTCGAGGTCTGCTACGCCGGCCTCGCGTTCGCGGGCGTCGTGGTGGTGGTCGCGGGGGCCAGTGGTGACGGCTCGTCGCTCGAGGGCAACATCTTCGCCGTCCTCAACCTGCTCGTCTTCACCGGCTACTTCCTGCTCGGCAAGCGCATCCGCCAGGACGACGTCCACTCGTGGTCGCTGCTCGCCGCGGTCTTCATCAGTGCCTGCGTCGTGGTCGTGCCCTGGGCGCTGGTGGCGTCGCACGACCTCGGCGCCATCCACGGCACCGACTGGTTGCTGCTCTTCGGGCTCATCCTGTTCCCGGGCATGGTCGGTCACGGTCTCATGACCTGGGCGCACCACTACGTCGACGTCACCGTCACGTCGATGATGACGCTCGCCAACCCGGTGGTGTCGATCGTCGGCGCCTGGATCCTCTACGAGCAGGACCTCACCCCGGCGCAGTTGGCCGGCGGCGTCGTGGTGCTCGTGGCGCTGGGCGCGATCCTGCGCCGCCAGCGCGCCGAGCGCGCCCTCGCCGCCGAAGCCGCCCTCACCGGCGACCTGATGGACGAATAGCACCCACGTTGCGTCACTCAACCGCCTATGACGCGGCCAGGTGACGCAACCTTGGGTCAGGAGAGGCGTTCGATGATGGTGACGTTGGCCTGGCCGCCGCCCTCGCACATGGTCTGCATGCCGTAGCGGCCGCCGGTGCGCTCGAGCTCGTTGAGCAGCGTCGTCATGAGCCGGCCGCCGGTCGCGCCGAGCGGGTGACCGAGCGCGATGGCCCCGCCGTTCACGTTGACCTTGGCCAGGTCGAAGCCCGTCTCCTTCTGCCACGCCAGCACCACCGACGCGAACGCCTCGTTGATCTCGACGAGGTCGATGTCGTCGACGCTCATGCCGGTCTTCTGGAACGCGTACTCCGTGGCCGGGATCGGCGCGCTCAGCATCATCACCGGGTCGTCGCCCCGCACGCTCAGGTGGTGGATGCGTGCGCGCGGCTTCAGGCCGTGGTCCTTCAGCGCCTGCTCGCTGGCGATGAGGAGCGCGGCCGATCCGTCGCTGATCTGGCTCGACACCGCGGCGGTGAGGCGTCCGCCCTCGACCAGCGTCGGCAGGGAGCGGATCTTCTCCCAGTTGGGCTCGCGGGGACCCTCGTCGAAGGTGCACTCACCGAGGGGAACGATCTCGTTGTCGAAGCGGCCCTCGGCGCGAGCGCGCAGCGCACGCTCGTGCGAATCGACCGCGAACGCCTCCATGTCGTCGCGGGAGATGTTCCACTTCTCGGCGATCAGCTCGGCGCCGTGGAACTGCGACACCTCCTGGTCGCCGTAGCGCGCCTGCCAACCCGGAGATGCCGAGAACGGCGTCTCGTGACCGAACGGCACGCCCGCCAACATCGCCGACATGATCGGGATCTGGCTCATGTTCTGCACGCCGCCGGCGACGACGAGATCCTGCGTGCCCGACATCACTCCCTGCGCGGCGAAGTGGATGGCCTGCTGCGCGGACCCGCACTGCCGGTCGATGGTCGTGCCGGGGACGTGCTCGGGGTAGCCGGCGACCAGCCAGCAGGTGCGGGCGATGTCACCGGCCTGCGGTCCGATGCTGTCGACGTTGCCGAACACGACGTCCTCGACGGCAGCGGGGTCGACGCCGGTGCGCTCCATGAGCGCCTTGATCGAGTGGGCGCCGAGGTCGGCCGGGTGGACCTGCGAGAGTCCGCCGCCCCGCCGCCCGACGGGCGTGCGTACCGCTTCGACGATGTAGGCCTCGGCCATGATGATCTCCGTCTCCTTGATCGGTCGACTCCGCTTCGCCGTCCCGCTCATCCGAGCACGGCTCCGCTTCGTCTCCTTGATTGGTCGACTCCGCTTCGCCGTCCCGCTCATCCGAGCACGGCTCCGCTTCGTCTCCTTGGCGGCTAGTTGCTGACGATCACGGACGACCCATGTCCGAACAATCCCTGGTTGGCGGTGATTCCCACCCGGGCGCCCTGCACCTGGCGGGCACCGGCCTGACCCCGCAGCTGCCACGTGACCTCGCACACCTGGGCGATGGCCTGCGCGGGGATCGCCTCGCCGAAGCAGGCGAGGCCGCCGCTCGGGTTCACGGGGATGCGCCCGCCCAGCTCGGTGTCACCGGAGCGCAGCAGCGCCTCGGCCTCGCCCTCACCGCACAGGCCGATGTTCTCGTACCAGTCGAGCTCGAGCGCGGTGGAGAGGTCGTAGACCTCGGCGAGCGAGAGGTCGTCGGGGTCGATGCCGGCCTCCTCGTAGGCCGCGCCCGCGATCGAGTCCTTGAACGAGCGGTCGGGCGGCGGCACGACCGCGCTGGAGTCGGTGGCGAAGTCGGGGAGCTCGAGCACGGTCTGCGGATAGCGCGGCGTGACCGTGGAGACGGCCTTCACGCGCGGCACACCGTCGGTCGAACCCAGCCGGCTGCGCGCGAAGTCCATGCTCGACACGATGATCGCGGCCGCGCCGTCGGACGTCGCGCAGATGTCGAGCAGACGCAACGGATCAGCGACGATCGGGCTGTTGACGACGTCCTCGACCGAGTTCTCCTTGCGGAACCGCGCGTTCGGGTTCTCGAGCCCGTGCTTCGAGTTCTTCACCTTCACGCGCGCGAAGTCGTCAACGGTCGCGCCGTAGACGTCCATGCGTCGGCGCGCGTACAACGCGAAGTACACGGGGTTCGTGGCGCCGAGCAGGTGGAAGCGCAGCCAATCGGGGTCGGTCTTCCGCTCGCCACCGACCGGGGCGAAGAAGCCCTTGGGTGTGGTGTCGGCGCCGATCACGAGGGCGACGTCGCAGTAGCCGGCCAGGATCTGCGCACGCGCCTGGTGCAGGGCCTGCGCGCCCGACGCGCACGCGGCGTAGCTCGACGACACGCGCACGCCGGTCCAGCCGAGCTTCTGCGCGAACGTCGCGCCGGCGATGAACCCGGGGTAGCCGTTGCGGATGGTGTCGGCACCGGCGACGTACTGCACGTCGCGCCACGCGAGCCCGGCGTCGTCGAGCGCGGCGCGCGCCGCGACCATGCCGTACTCGGTGAAGTCACGACCCCACTTGCCCCACGGGTGCATCCCCACGCCGAGGACGGCGACGTCGCGCTCCCCGGTGCTGCTCATGTTTTCCCGCTCTCGTCGCTTCGCTCCGGGGCGCTCAGCCCCCGCTTCGTTGCTCGCCCGGGTACCCGGCTCGCGGCCACTCCGCTCATGCCGGTGCCCACACGTAGACGACGTACTCGTGCTCGTCGTCGCGGTAGAGCGTGTCGAGCTCGAGTCGCATCTCCATGCCGACGTGCAGTTCCGATGCCCGCACGCCCTTGGCCACCTGACCGAGCACGACGATGCCCTCGTCCGCCAGCTCGACCGCAGCGAGCGCGTACGGCTCGAACGGCTCCGCCGTGACGTACGGCGGCGGTGGCGCGTAGTGGTTCTCGGTGTACGACCAGATGCGACCTCGCCGCGACAGCTCGGTCGGGTCCAGCACGTCGGAGTCGCAGTCGGGGTTGGGGCACGCGCCCTCGCGAGGCGGGAAGACGACCGTGCCGCACACGGTGCACTTGCTGCCGACGAGGTGCGGGGCTCCGTCGTCGGCGGTGTACCAGCCCTCGACGGCCGGGACTCGCGTTACGGTTTCTGACACATCGTCAGACTAGGTCGTGCCAGGAGAAGTCGCCGTGGTGGACGAGAGCGTTGCAACCCTTCCCGCCGTGCAGCTCGCGGACGGGATCCGATCCGGGAAGTTCACGAGCCGGGACCTGCTCGAGCTGTACCTCGACCGCATCGATCGGCTGAACCCCGCCATCAACGCAGTGGTGACGCTCGACGCCGATCGCGCCCGCATCGCGGCCGACGAAGCCGACGCCGCGCTCGCGCGTGGTGACGACGTCGGGCCGCTCCACGGTCTTCCCGTCACGATCAAGGACGCGATCGAGACCGAGGGCATCCGCTCGACCGGCGGCGCGGTCGAACTGACCGACCACGTCCCGGCCCAGGACGCGCCCGCCGTCGCGCGCTTGAAGGACGCGGGTGCGATCGTGTTCGGCAAGACGAATGCGCCGCGATGGTCGGGCGACATCGAGACGTTCAACGAGCTCTTCGGCGGTTCCAACAACCCGTGGAACGTCGACCACATCACCGGCGGATCGTCCGGCGGTTCGGCGGCCGCGGTCGCAGCCGGGCTCACGAGCTTCGAGCTCGGTACCGACATCGGCGGATCGGTGCGCATTCCGTCGCACTGCTGTGGGGTGTTCGGCTTGAAGCCCAGCTTCGGCGTCGTGCCGCAGCGCGGCTATCTCGACCACGTCGGCGGCGGCGCCACCGACGCCGACGTGAACGTCTTCGGACCGATCGCACGCAGCGCCGACGACCTCGACGTCCTGATCGGCGTGCTCGCGTCGCCCGCTCCCGAGCACGCGCCCGCATGGCGCGTCGAGCTCCCGCCGTCGGACAAGCAGTCGCTCGACGAGTTCCGCATCGGCCTCTGGTTCGACGCGCCCGATTGCCCACTCGACACCGAGTACCGGGCAATGCTCGGTGCGACCGTCGACGCGCTGTCCGACACGGGCGCGAAGGTCGACGAAGGCCGTCCGCCGGTCGACTTCGCCGACGCGACCGGCTTGTTCTTCCGCATGGTCGGCGCGGCGGCGTCGGTGAGCGCTCCCGACGAGGTCGCGGAGGTCAGCGCCGGGTCGCACCGATCGTGGTTGCGTGCCGAGCAGGAGCGAGCCCAGTTGCGGCGCGTGTGGGCCGACTGGTTCGAGGACTACGACCTCTTCCTGTGCCCGGTGCTGACCGTCCCACCGTTCCGGCACAACCGCGAGGGCAACATCATGGATCGCACCGTCGAGGTGAACGGCGAGCCCCGCAGCATCATCAGTACGATCTCGTGGCCGGGGTTCATCGGGGTGGTGGGGCTGCCGTCGGCGGTCGCGCCCATCGGTCACACCGCCGCCGGGCTGCCCGTCGGCATACAGCTCGTGTCGCCGTACCTCCACGATCTCCGGTCGGTGCGAGCGGCCAAGCTCGTCGGCGAGCTCACGGCCGGCTACCAGGTGCCGCCCGGGTTCTAATATCGGGTCATTAGTCCGCGGGCTTCCGGCTGACGGACGGAGGAGCACGTCATGAACGCCGACGACCGCTACGTCGTCATCTCCGCCGACTGCCACGGTGGTGGCGAGATCCACGAGTACCGCGAGTACCTCGCTTCGCAGTACCACGACGAGTTCGACGCGTGGGTCGACGGCTACGAGATCCTCTTCCCCGATCTCCTGGGCGACCTCGGCCGGCGCAACTGGGACTCCGACCGGCGTGTGCGCGACCTGGAAGCCGACGGCATCGCGGCCGAGGTCGTGTTCCCCAACACGATCCCACCGTTCTTCGCCACCGGCGCGCTGGTGCAGTCCGTCCCGCCCGCCGACGCGCACGAGCTCGAGCTGCGCTGGGCCGGGCTGCAGGCGCACAACCGCTGGCTCGCCGACTTCTGTGCCCGCGAGCCCGGCCGTCGCGCCGGCGTCGCGCAGATCCTGCTGTACGACGTCGACGCGTCGGTCGAGGAGATCCGCTGGGCGCACGCGCACGGACTCACCGGCGGCATCCTGCTCCCCGGCGCACCGCCCGGAACCGGACTCCTGCCGCTCCACCACCAGCACTACGAGCCGATCTGGTCGGTGTGTGAAGAGCTGGGCATGCCGGTCAACCACCACGGTGGTAGCGCGGGGCCCCCGCGCGGGCCCGAGCAGGAGGACATCGTCATGTTCCTCCTCGAGGTCACGTGGTGGTCGCACAACGTGCTGACCAACCTCATCGTCGGCGGCGCGCTCGAGCGTCACCCGCATCTGCAGTTCGTGTTCACGGAACAGGGGACCGCCTGGGTGCCCGACTTCCTCGGCCAGCTCGACTACTTCTTCGATCGCATGCAGAACGCGGTCGGCTCGCAGGAGCGGGAGTGGGGGCTGCCGATCGTCGAGAAGATGTCGCTGACGCCGAGTGAGTACTGGGCCCGCCAGTGCCACATCGGGGCCAGCTTCATCCGTCCGTCGGAGGTGCCGCTCCGCGATCAGGTCGGCGTCGACCGGATCATGTGGGGAAGCGACTACCCGCACAAGGAGTCGAGTCACCCGTTCTCGAAGGACGCGATCCGTCTCAGCTTCGCCGGCGTCGACCCGGTGGAAGTGCAGATGATGTTGGCCGGCAACGCGGCGAGCCTCTACGGCTTCGATCTCGACGCGCTGGCGCCGATCGCGAAGGGGATCGGCCCGGTCGTGGGGGAGGTGGCGCGACCTCTGTCGCCGGCCGACTTCCCCGAGGGTTCGCAGAAGTGCCCGGCGTTCGCCGATCCCGCGCTCGCCGTGCTCTGACGTCACACCGATCGCAACGGGGGGAGAACCGCATGTCGGTCGACAACCGCACACGTGTCGACGGTCGGATCGATCCGGTCGATCCGGCCACCTGCTTCGGGGAGTTGCTGCCCGGCGCCTTCGAGCGTCACCAGGATCTGCTCGACGCTGCCGTCACCGCGTACGCACCGCGGCCGCTCGCGATCGAGGTCGACGGCGATGCGTGGACGCTCACTGTCGACGCGGGCGTCGTCCGCGTGGTCCCCGGTCGCGACGACGATGCCGGCACGGTGCTGCGCATGAACCGCGCGCAGCTCGACGATCTGGTGAACGACCAGGTCACGGTGGTCGGGCTGCAGACCAACGGCACCCTCGACCAACCCGTGGGACGCTTCGACGCGTTGCTCGACTGGTGGCTGCTCCTACGCGGCGCGCTCGACGGTCGCGCCCCGCACACGAAGGGTGCCATCGACCTCGTCGACGCCGACGGCGCGCCGCTCGCCCTCGACCGCGGCTTCGCCGCCGACGCCCCGCTCGACGAGATGGGCGACTTCCTGCAACGCGCCGGCTACCTCCACCTCGAGGGGGTGTTCACGGAGAACGAGATGGCCGCGGCGTCGCGCGACATGGATGCCGCCGCGCCCATGTACGCACGTGGCGACGGGCGATCGTGGTGGGCGCGCAACCGCGGCGGCGACGACCTGCTCGTCCGCATGCAGTACTTCGACGAGGTCTCTCCCGCGGTGGAACGACTGGTCGGCGACGAGCGGTTGCAACGACTCGCCGATCTCACCGGCGACTCGCACGTCTACGGCGGCATGAAGGACAACCGCATCGAGGCGCTGTTCAAGCCGTTCGACGTCGTCGAGGGCATCTCCGACCTGCCGTGGCACAAGGACTGCGCGCTCGGTCGTCACAGCTATGACTGCTGCAGCATGACCGTCGGCATCTCCGTCACAGGAGCCGACGCGGTGTCGGGCCAGCTGCGCGTGGTGGCGGGTTCGCATCGCGCGTTGATGTGGCCGTCGCTGCACGAGGAGAACGGCTCCGACCTGCCGGTCGTGCCGCTGCCGACGCGCACCGGTGACATCACCGTGCACCTCTCGTGCACGCTGCACCAGTCGGTACCACCGGTCGAGCGTGAGCGGCGGGTGATGTACACCGGCTTCCGCCTCCCGCCGCGCGGCACCGCCGAGGAGCGCGCCGCGCTGGAGCGCCTCCGCGCCATCCGCGAAGACGCACCGGTCAAGGCCCCCTCTGCCACCATTCGAACATCTCAGAGTTGACCCCCACCCGCGTACGCGAACTCTGAGATGCTCGGAGGTCGGGACTACCGTCCGAGCTCATGGACCTGAGCTACACGCCCGAGGAGGATGCGTTCCGGGCCGAGGCGCGGGCCTGGCTGGAGGCGAACGTCCCGGCCGAGCCGCTGCCGAGCTTCGACACCGAGCGTGGCTTCGCGCTCCACCGCGAGTGGGAGCGCAGGCTCTGGGAAGGCCGTTGGTCGGCGGTGTCGTGGCCCGAGGAGTACGGCGGTCGCGGCGCCGACTACCTGAAGTGGCTCATCTTCGAGGAGGAGTACTACCGCGTCGGTGCGCCCGGCCGGGTGAACCAGAACGGCATCTTCCTCCTCGGACCCACGATCATGGAGGTCGGCACCGACGAGCAGAAGGCGCGCTTCCTGCCGACGATGGCGTCGAGCGAGATCGTGTGGGCGCAGGCGTGGAGCGAACCGAACGCCGGCTCCGACCTCGCCGCCATCCGCTCGACCGGCGTGCTCAGCGACGACGCCATGGAGTGGGTGCTCAACGGTCAGAAGATCTGGGCGTCGCGCGCGGTGTGGGCCGACTGGTGCTTCGGGATCTTCCGCACCGACCCCGAAGCGGAACGCCACCGCGGCCTGACGTTCCTGCTCGTACCACTCGACTCACCCGGTGTCACCGTGCGCCCGATCGCCCAGCTCGACGGCGACACCGGCTTCGCCGAGATCTTCTTCGACGACGTGCGCGTCCCGGTCGAGAACACGCTCGGTGACGTCAACCAGGGTTGGCGGGTGGCGATGGCCACGGCCGGGTTCGAGCGGGGGGTGAGCCTGCGCAGCCCCGCTCGCTTCAGCGCCGCCGCCGATCGACTCGTCGCGCTCTGGCGCGAGCACGCCGACCCGTCCGACACCGCAGTGCGCGACGCGGTCGTCGACGCATGGATGCAGGCCGAGGGCTACAAGCTGCACACCTACATGACGGTCACGCACATGATCGACGGCGGGACCATCGGGGCTGAGGCGAGCCTCAACAAGATCTTCTGGAGCGAGATGGATGTGCGCATCCACGAGCTCGCGCTCGACATCGCGGGGCCGGAAGCCGAGCGCATGGACGGGCCGTTCGAGCAATGGGTCGACGGGTTCCTCTTCTCGCTGTCAGGCCCGATCTACGCGGGCACCAACGAGATCCAGCGCAACATCATCGCCGACCGCGTCCTCCAACTCCCTCGTGGAAGTGCGTGATGCACTTCGCGTTCACCGACGACCAGAAGCTCTTCGCCGAGGGGCTGCGTGATCTCCTGGCCAAGGAGTGCACGCCGGCCCAGGTGCGCGCGGCGTGGGACGACGGTGCCGGCCACGACTTCGCGCTCTGGAACCACCTCGCCGAGATGGGCGTCTTCGGCATGCTCGTTCCCGAGGCCGCGGGCGGCCTCGGCGGGAACGAGGTCGACCTCGTGCTGCTGCTCGAAGAGCTGGGGCGCGCGGCGGTGCCCGGGCCGGTGTTCGAGACGGCGGCGGTCGTCGCGCCCGTGCTCGGCGACGCGGCCACGGTGGGGACCGCCGCGCTCGACGGCTCGCCGTACGTTCCGCACGCGCACGTGGCCTCCGTGGTGCTCGTCCCGGGTGGCGTCGTCCGGCCCGGCGGCGCGTCGCTCACCGGGGTCGACTCCATCGATGGTGGGCGCCGGCTGTTCACGATCGGCGACGCGGCGGTCGAGCCGATGGCCTACGACGAAACGCTCGCGTTCGACCGCGGCGCGCTCGCGGCGGCCGCGTACCTCGTGGGGTTGAGCGAGCACATGATCGACGTGGCCGCCGAGTACGCGCGGCAACGCGAGCAGTACGGCCGCCCGATCGGCGTGAACCAGGCGGTGAAGCACCTGCTGGCCGATGCGCTGTTGCAGGTCGAGTTCGCCAAGCCCGCGGTCTACCGCGCCGCGTGGTCGGTGGCCGAGGACGAGCCCACCCGCAGTCGCGACGTGTCGATGGCGAAGGCATTCGCGAGCGACGCCGCGTACCGGTCGAGCCGGAGCGCGATGCAGGTGCATGGCGCGATCGGTTACACCTGGGAAGCTGATCTCCAGCTTTGGATGAAGAAGGCGTGGGCCCTGCAGCGGGCGTGGGGTGAGGCCACGTTCCATCGCCGGCGTGTGGCCGACGCCGTCCTGTGACCATCGCATGTTCGTGGGGTGGGGTGGCGTGATCCGTGCGCACTGACCTCGAGTTCCGCACCATTCCCGCACTCGTCAGCGCCAGCGCGCGGCGCTTTCCCGATCTCGAAGGTCTCGTCGACGGCGACCTGCGCCTCACGTTTCCCGAGCTGGCCGCGCGCATCGACGAGACGTCGCGTGCGTTCATCGCTGCCGGGTTGCAGGCTGGCGATCGCGTCGGCATATGGGCGCCGAACATCGCCGAGTGGGTGTTCAGCGCACTCGGTGCGATCAACGCGGGCGGCGTGCTCGTGCCGCTCAACACCCGCTTCAAGGGTGCGGAAGCCGCCGACGTGCTGGGTCGCAGCCGGGCGCGGTTCCTCGGCACCGTGAACGGATTTCTCGGCACCGACTACGTCGCCATGCTGCGCGAGGCCGGTGTCCCCGACATGCTGGAGCGGATCATCGTGCTGCAGGGCGACGCGCCCGACGGCACGACGTCGTTCGCCGAGTTCCTGTCGCACGCGAGCGATGTGTCGGCCGACGTCGCACGAGCGAGGGTCGACGCGGTCGGCCCCGACGACATCGCCGACATCATCTTCACCTCCGGCACCACGGGGAAGCCGAAGGGTGCCATGACAACGCACGCCCAGACGTTGCGAACGTTCGACGCGTGGGCGAACACGGTCGGTCTCGCGCGTGGCGACCGGTACCTCGTGGTGAACCCGTTCTTCCACACCTTCGGCTACAAGGCCGGGATCATCGCCTGTTTCATCAAGGGCGCGACGATCGTGCCCGAGCCGGTCTTCGACGTTCCCGCGGTGCTCGCCCACGTCGCCGCCGAGCGCATCACCACGCTGCCGGGCCCGCCCACGCTGTACCTCTCGATCCTCGACCACCCGAACCGCGACGCCTACGACCTTTCGTCGCTGCGCCTCGCGGTGACCGGCGCGGCTCCGGTGCCGGTCGAGATGATCCGCCGGATGCGCGAGGAGCTGACGTTCCGCACCATCGTCACCGCGTACGGCCTGACCGAGTCGACGGGCACGGTCTCCATCTGCCGCGCCGACGACGATCCCGAGACCATCTCGCACACCTCCGGCCGTGCGATCGACGGCCTCGAGGTGCGCATCGTCGACGACGACGGCAACGAGGTGCCGCGCGGTGAAGCCGGCGAGATCGTGTGCCGGGGCTTCAACGTGATGGTCGGCTACTTCGAGGACGAAGCCGCGACCCGGCAGGCGATCGACGCCGACGGCTGGCTGCACACCGGCGACATCGGGGTGATGGACGGCCGCGGCTACCTGCAGATCACCGACCGCAAGAAGGACATGTTCATCGTCGGCGGGTTCAACGTGTACCCCGCCGAAGTCGAGAACGCGATCCTCGCCCATCCCGACGTGGCGCAGGTCGCGTTGGTGAGCGCGCCCGACGCGCGCATGGGCGAGGTGGGGGTCGCGTTCGTGGTGCCGCGCACGGCTGCGACGATCGATCCCGACGAGCTCCGCGCGTGGTGCACGCCACGCATGGCCAACTACAAGGTGCCGCGCCGCGTGGTCGTCGTCGACGCGCTACCGGTCAACGCCAGCGGCAAGGTGCTGAAGTACGAGCTGCGGGAGCGAGTCTGAGCGCGCTCCCCGTCATCGTCGGCGTCGGGCAGGTCACCCATCGAGACGACGACGACCTCGGACCGGCCGAGCCGCTGGAGCTCCTGCTCGCCGCCGCACACGCTGCTGCCGACGACGCCGGCGCGCGCTTGCTCGACCAGGTCGACTCGATCGAGCTCATGCCGATCGGATCATGGCCCTACGACGATCTCGGTGGTCTCGTCGTCGAGCGGCTCGGCCTCGACGCGGCGCGGGTCCGCGCCCGCGTGCACCCGGTCGGCGGTGAGACGCCGCCGCGTGCCGTCGACGCGTCGGCGGCACGCATCGCGAACGGCGACGGGCGCGTCGTGCTGGTCGCCGGCGCGGAGGGCACGCGCGCGGCCACGCGGGCGCGACGAGCGGGCGTCGAGCTCCCGTGGACGCCACCGGGCACCCGCCCGACGCTCCCGGCGCTCGGACCCGAGCTCGAGCGAGCCGCCGCGGTCGGCATCAGCCGCGCCATCAGCGGCTTCCCGCTGTACGAGCACGCGCTGAGGGCGCACGAGCGGGCTTCCCTTGCCGACGCGCAAGCGGAGTCCGCGACGATCTGGTCCGAGCTCACGCGGGTCGCGGCGGCGAACCCGTACGCATGGTCACGGGAGGTCCGCGCCAGCGACGAGCTCCTGCGGGTGGGACCCGACAACCGCATGGTGTCGTTCCCGTATCCCAAGCTGCTCAGCGCCAACCCGTACGTGAACCAGGGCGCGGCACTGCTCCTCACCGACATCGAGACCGCACGCGCGGCCGGGGTACCGGAGGATCGCTGGGTGCACCCGCTCGGCGGCGCCGGTGCCGACGAGCCCCCCGATCCCCGCACCCGCGCCGCGTACCACCACGTGCCCGCGCTCGACGTCACCGTCCGCGACGTGCAGGAGGTCACCGGCACGAGCAGCGACGACTACGACGTCGTCGAGTTGTACAGCTGCTTCCCGGTCATGCCCAAGCTCACCCGCCGCGCGCTCGGCCGTCCTGCCGACGCTGCGATCTCGGTCACCGGGGGACTGTCGTACTTCGGCGGTCCCGGCAGCAACTACCTGACCCATGCCGTCGCGACCATGGTGGAGCACCTCCGCGCCGACGGTGGCACCGGGTTCATCCACGGTGTCGGGATGTTCAACACGAAACACCATGCGCTGGTGCTCGCCGACCACCCGCGTGACGACGGCGCCTACCCGTCCCTGCTGTTCGACGTGGGCGCGTCCCGGCCCCCGGTGACAGCGGCGGTGCCGGTCGTGGAGGACTACGCGGGCTGGGCGACGGTGCTCGCGTGCACCGTCCTGTACGACCGTGCCGACGACCCCGAGCGCGGGACGGTGATCGCAACCGGTGCCCGCGGCGAACGGGTGGCCGCAGCGGTGCTCGATCCCGACACGCTGCACGAGCTCACCGCGGGTACGGAGCCGGTCGGCCGGCAGGGCACCGTGACGGTGGGCGACATTCCCGAGTTCAGGATGTGAGGAGATGCAGCGGAGCCGTGCCCGGAGGGCGGGACGGCGCAGCGGAATCGACGAATGAGAGGAGCTACGGTTCCCACCACGCGACCGGAGGAGAAAAGGTGAACCGAGACAAGTTCTTCATCGGGGGCGACTGGGTCGCCCCGGCCGGGTCCGACCAGCTCGCGGTGATCTCGCCCCACACCGAAGAGGTCATCGCCAAGGTCCCGGAGGCGACCACCGCCGACGTCGACCGCGCCGTCGCCGCCGCCCGCCTGGCCAACGACTCGGGCCCCTGGCCGCAGATGGCTCCGGCCGAGCGCGCCGACGTCATCGCCGCCATCTCGGCCGGCATCCAGGCCCGCTACGAGGAGATGGCCCGCACGATCTCGGAGGAGATGGGTTCGCCGATCACCTGGGCGGTCATGGGCCAGGTCTTCGCCGCCACGATGGTGCTCGACTTCTACGCCGGTCTCGCGCGTGAGTACTCCTTCGAGGAGCGGAGGGCCGGCGTGCTGGGGCCCACGCTCGTGCGTCGGGAGCCGGTCGGCGTCGTCGGCGCGATCGTTCCGTGGAACGTGCCGCTGTTCGTGACCGCGCTCAAGCTCGGTCCGGCCCTGGCGTCGGGGTCGACGGTCGTGCTCAAGCCCGCGCCGGAGACACCCCTGGACGCGTACCTCCTCGCGGAGGTTGCCCAGGAGGCCGGGCTGCCCGCCGGTGTGCTCAACGTCGTGCAGGCCGACCGCGAGGTGAGCGAATATCTCGTGCGGCACCCCGACACCGACAAGATCTCGTTCACCGGATCCGGGGTCGCAGGCCGCAAGATCGGCGCGATCTGTGGTGAGCAGCTCAAGCGCTGCACGCTCGAGCTCGGTGGCAAGTCGGCGGCGATCATCCTCGACGACGCCGACCTCGAGTCGACCGTCGCCGGCTTGATGCCCAACGCGATCATGAACAACGGCGAGGCGTGCGTCGCGCAGACGCGCATCCTCGCGTCGCGGGCACGCTACGGCGACGTCGTCGACGCAGTGGCGAGCGCCGCCGCCGCGCTCAAGGTGGGTGACCCGCTCGACCCCGAGACCGCGGTCGGTCCCATGTTCGCGTCGCGCCACCGCGACCGCGTCGAGGGCTACATCGCCAAGGGTCGCGAGGAGGGTGCGCGGGTCGTCACCGGCGGCGGCCGCCCGGCGGGCTTCGACAAGGGTTGGTACGTCGAGCCCACGATCTTCGCCGACGTCGACAACAAGATGACGATCGCGCAGGAGGAGATCTTCGGACCGGTCCTCGCCGTCATCCCCTACGACGACGTCGACGACGCCGTGCGCATCGCCAACGACTCCGACTACGGGCTCTCGGGCTCGGTGTGGACCGGTGACCCGCAGTCCGGGGTCGACGTCGCCCGCCGCGTGCGCACCGGCACGTACGGCGTGAACGGCATGGGGATGGACTTCTCGTCGCCGTTCGGCGGCTTCAAGGACTCGGGCCTCGGGCGCGAGCTCGGGCCCGAAGGCCTGGCCGAGTACCTCGAGTCGAAGACGATCGTCCTGCCCCAGGGCTTCGAACCTGCCTGAGGGGGCCGCCGCATCAAGAGAGCCGCGGCCCGACGAGGTGGGTGAACGCCCCGTCGTCTGCTGCTGCGTGCCGGGCGGCGGGATGTCGCGCGGCGACTTCGACGTGCAGGCGCCGCCGTCGATCGGCAACTCCAGCATGGCGCGCCACCTGGTTGACCACGGGTTCGGCGTGGTCACGCTCGACCCGCCTGCAGTGGGCGAGAGCGACATTCCCGACGACGGCTCTTCGCTCACGCCCGACGTCGTCGCCGACGTGAACGCCCACGCGTTCGCGACCGTCATGGCGGAGTGGCCCGATGCCCTCCGCGTGGGCGTCGGGCCTTCCGCAGGTGCGCTCCTCACCGTCGTGCAGCAGGCGCACCACCGGACGTACGACGTCCTGGGCCTGTTCGGTTCGGGCGCGGCGGACACCAGCAGTTTGCCCTGACTCCCGAGGAACGCGAGCAGGCTGGCGGGATCGTGGAGCTCCCGCGGCAGCGGTTCGGCGACCCGCCCGGTGGCAGCTCGACCGCGACCTCCCCGATCCTGCTCGGTGGGATGGGGGTGCGCCCGAGGCACTGGAGGCGTTGGGCTCGGTGAAGCCCCGCCTGCTGGGAATGGGTGGGTTGGCCTCGATGATCCCGGGCAGCGTCGACGCCGAGATGGCCGTGGTCGACGTGCCCGTGTTCCTCGCTCTCGGCGAGCACGACATCGCCGGCGACCCGCACATCATCCCGGCGTGCTTCTGGCGTGACTCGGAGATTGTGGTTGTGGCCGGCGCCGGGGAGCACGAACAGCGTGAAGTCCGCGCCGGACCGCGATGCCCTGTGGAATCGGTTCGCCAGGTGGACGCGCTCCGTTGAACGACCATTTGAGATGCGGCGTCGCGTTCGGTAGGTTGCTACCCAGCGAAGCGAGGTGCGCCCGGCTGACGGGCTGGGCGTGGGTGTTTCCATCACGACGAGCGTCGAGCGCGGGTTTTCACGATCCGCCGCTGGAACGCGGCGCCGTCCCCAGCCACCTTTTCGCGCTTCGCTCCGTGCGCGGGGCATCTCTGAAAGAGAGTGTGCATGCGTCGGTTCCTCCTCCTCTGCAGCCTTGTCCTCATGGTCTGCGCCTGCTTCCCTGCCGGGTCGGCGGTCGCCGACGAGTCGAGCAGTCCCTCCATCACGGTGTCGGTCGACACGGTCGTCTACGGCGATCCCGGATCGGTGCACGAGCTCGCGTCGGCCGCCGTTGACGCGTCCCTCCAGGGCAGCAGCTGCACCGTGACCGCTGTTGCCAGCAACAACGAGTCGACCCACCCCAATTCGAATCTCACCGTTGCGTCGGGCGTCAGCTCGGCTGCCATCCTCGACGTCGAATCCAGCCCGGACAAGGTGACCGACGGCGACGGCACCCTCGTGCTCGGCACCCAGCTCACCGTGTCGGTGACGCTCGGCGGTGACGGTGTGTTCTCCGGCGGCGTTGAGGTGACGGTCACCTGTCAGAGCCCGCCGCCCACGACCACGGAGCCGCCAACCACCACGTCGCCTCCGCCAACGACCACGGTGCCCGTTGGCCCCATCGTCGAGGTGACGACGGCGATGCGCACGCCGCCGGTCGCGGTGGCGGCCGCCCCCGTGCCGGCACAGCCGCAGACGACGGGGTAGCGCGGTGGCCGCGCCTCCCCCTAGCCTCCGCCCCGATCCGCCCTGACCTGGCGGCGAAGAAGGGGGAGTGCGCGGGATGACGATGCCGATCGACATCGAGATCGTCGACCTGGGGATCGGGTTCCCCTACACGTCGGTGGAGCAGAAGATGCACGCCTACGACTTCTTCCGCGCCAACCTCAAGGACGCGCAGAGCCAGAAGGAGATGGAGTTCCCCGTTCAGTACATGTTCAAGGGCGTGCCCGACGTCGTCGCGGAGGACACCGACCTCGTCGAGTGGGTCGTCGAGAAGATGGACGCCTACAACATCCGCATCGCGCGCGTCGGGCTCGGCCCGAACGGGTTGGAGGCGCGGCGCCGGTACCCGGACCGCTTCGTGCTCGGGATGTCGGTGAACCCCAACGACATCATGGGCGCACTGCGCCAGATCGAGGAGGCGGTGTCGGAGCACGACGTCGTGAACACGATGGTGTTCCCGTCGGGCTGCGTGCCTCAGGTCGCGATCGACAGCCCGCTGATGTACCCGGTGTACGCAAAATGTGTGGAGCTCGACCTTCCGATCTGCGTGAACGGCGGAATCGTCGGCCCGCGCATGCCGAGCTGGCCGCAGGAGGTCTTTCGCTTCGACCAGGTCTGTTACGACTTCCCCGACCTCCACATCGTGATCATGCACGGCGCCGAGCCGTGGGAGGAGCTGGCCGTCAAGCTCATGCTCAAGTGGCCCGGGCTCCACTACATGACCAGCGCGTTCGCGCCGAAGCACTACCCCAAGGCGATCATCGACTACGCCAACACCCGCGGCGCCGACAAGATCATGTTCTGCGGCTACTTCCCGGCCGGGCTCACGCTGGAGCGCCAGTTCGAGGACCTGCCCAAGGTGCCGTTCCGCGACCACGTGTGGCCCAAGTTCCTCCGTGAGAACGCGCTGCGCGTGTTCAAGATCCCCGAAGCCATCGAGCGCGCCACGGGCAAGCCGTTCGCCTCGTAGCCAACCGCGCTTCCCCTGCGTTCATTGCACGCTGGAGTACACCCAGTGTCGTCCACCGCACAATGAATCCGTTGGAGCTCGAGGTTCAGGTCATTCGGGTCCGCTCGCCGGCGATGAATTCGGACCAACGCGGGGAGTCTGCCGGGTTCCACACGTCCTGTACGAGCGCGTCCGCTTCGGCTTCGGTGCACCAGCCCCGCGACTGCGCATACAGGCCGTAGAAGGCGCTGACCCGGTAGTTGGCGGCACAGTGGACGTGCACCTTCTGGTCGGCCCGAGCCCTCATGGCGTCGGAGAACGCCACGAAGTCGTCGTGCGTCGGGGCGTCGAATTCGACGGGGATGTACACGTAGTCGAGGCCCTGATCGCGCACGATGCGCGCTTCGTCACCGACTGCGTGCTCGTTGCTGTCGGGCAGGAGGTTGATCACTGCCCCGTAGCCTTCGTGCCGCAGGGTTCCGAGCTGCTCGAGGTTCACCAGCCCCGAAGTCGTGACCCGATCGGACATGCGCCGGAAGTTGTAGCTGTCCTCGATGGGCATCAGAGGTGCTTGGCCAAGAACCGGCGGAGCTCGACACCCATCTCCTCGTCCTCGGGGGCGCCGAAGAAGCCGCCGTGGGGCATCGCTTCCCACACGTGCAGCTCGGCGTCGACGCCGGCGTCGCGGAGCTTGCGGTGGAAGCGCACCGTGTTCGAGAGGAAGAGGTCACGCGTCCCCGCTTGCAGGAAGGTGGGCGGGAAGCCGGTGACGTCGCCGAAGATCGGCGAGAGGTACGGGTCGGTGAGGTCGTGGCCGCCTGCGTACAGCGCGATCGACGCGGTGAGTCGCTCCACGAGCACGTAGTCGACGCCGGCGTTGGTGTCGAAGGTGTCGCCCGACTCGGTGAGGTCGATCTCGGGGGTGAAGAGCACCAGCGCGGCCGGCATCGGGAGGCCTTCGTCGCGCGCCCGGAGCAGCATCGCCGCCACCAGGTTGCCGCCGGCCGATCCGCCGCCCACTGCGATCTTCTCGGGTGTCCGCACGTCGAGCAGCGCGCGGTACACCTCGACGCAGTCGTCGAGCGGCGCGGGATACGGGTGGTCGGGCGGCATGCGGTAGTCGACACCCCAGGTGTGCATCCCGGCACGCGCCGCGAAGCTCGTGTTCATCAATCGACACGCCTCGCCGCCACCGGCGATCAACGCGCCGCCGTGGATGTCGAGCACGATCGGCGCGTCGTCACCGGCATCGACGCCCTCGGGCGTCACGACATTGACGTGCACGCCCGCGATCTCTCTTGCCTCGACGGTGGTGGGGATGTCGAGCGCGCCCGACGCGAAACCGGTCACGATCGCCGCGTCCATCTCCGCGATGCGCGCCTTCCACCCCGCGGCGTCGTCGAGCGGCGGGTACACCGCGGGGTTGGCCAGGCGCTCGGCGACCATCGCCGATCCCGCTGCCATCACCGCCTGGGCGTGCGGGCTGACGGTCGGCGGGACGCGGATCGTGCGTTCGAGGTGCAGGGTGCCGTCGGGGCTGCTGTCGGTCATGGGGCGAAGCTATCTCCGAGTCGTGGCCCCCGCCCGGGGCGCGCCAAGCTCTCGAGATGACCTGGAGCGATCCCGGGAAGGTCGACGAGTACGTCGATCGGATCGGGCGCCTCGCACCTCGGCTCGCCGGTGAAGCTGCCCTCGTCGAGCTGCTGCCCCCGACGGTCCAACGGGTGCTCGACGTCGGATGTGGCGACGGCCGGCTCACCGCGCTCGTCCTGGAATCGAGGCCCGCCGTGGAGGAGGCGATCGCGATCGATTCCTCGCCCGCGATGCTGACCCACGCGCGTGGACGCTTCGACGACGAACCACGGGTGCACGTGCTGGCGTGGGATCTCGCCGATCCGATCACGTCGCTCGGAGAGTTCGACGTCCGAGGAACCTGACGAACCTGGTGACCCTTGACCCGAGCACGATCCGGGGCAAGCATCGGTGGGCGCGCGTCGCGCGCATGCGGTAGGCGTCGACCAGAGGAGCGATTCATGGCGGACAGCGTCTACAAGGTGGTCGAGCTCGTCGGTACGAGCAGCGACTCCTGGGAACGAGCCGCGGCCGCGGCACTCGACCAGGCGTCGAGCACGCTGCGCGACCTTCGGATCGCCGAGGTCAAGCAGCTCGACGTCGCACTCGACGAGGCGGGAGCGAAGACCTTCCGCGTGAAGCTCAGCGTCTCGTTCAAGTACGAGGGCGGAGGCTGACCCGTCCTCGCGCGGACTGGGAGGGTCTGACGGCGGGTCAGATACGCTCCCGGGCCGATGGATCTCCGCGACACCGCCGCAGAGCAGCAGTTCCGCGCCGAACTCCGCCAGTGGCTCGGCGACGTGCTCCCGAGCCTCGGACCCGAGCCGCACCGCGAGGACTGGCCGGCGCGTCGCGCCTGGGACACCGGCTGGCAGCGCATGCTGTTCGACGCCGGGTACGCCGGTATCAACTGGCCGAAGGAGTTCGGCGGCCGCGGCGCCACCCCCACCGAGCACCTCATCTTCATCGAGGAGACCGAGCGGGCCCGGGCGCCGTACGTGGGCATGAACTTCGTCGGTCTGCTCCACGCCGGTCCGACCCTCATCGCCGAGGCGTCCGACGAGCAGAAGACGTTCCACCTGCCCGGCATCCTCACGGGTGAGCACGTGTGGTGCCAGGGCTTCTCGGAGCCGAACGCGGGCTCCGACCTCGCCGGCCTCCGCACGCGCGGTGCGCGACGGCGACGACTACGTCATCAACGGCCAGAAGATCTGGACGAGCTTCGGCCACATGGCCGACTACTGCGAGATGCTCGTGCGCACCGACACCGAGGCACCCAAGCACAAGGGCATCAGCTGGCTGATCGTGCCGATGGACACGCCGGGCATCGACATCCGTCCGCTGGAGACGATGGAGGGCACGGCCGAGTTCTGCGAGGTGTTCTTCGACGACGTGCACGTGCCCGCGGCCAACCGGGTCGGCGACGAGAACGACGGCTGGCGCGTCGCCATGGTCACGTTGAGCTTCGAGCGTGGCACCGCGTTCGTGTCCGACCTGCTCGTGTCGATGGAGCTGGTGCGCGATCTCGCCGAGCTGGCGAAGACCATCACCAGCGATGGTGCGACGCGCTGGGAAGACGCCGGCCTGCGGCGCGAGATCGGGCGCATCGCGGCGGAATTCGACGCGCTGTTGGCGCTCACCAAGCGCAACATCTCGCAGGCACAGCGCACCGGCCTGGTCGGCGTCGGGGGCAACGTCTTCAAACTCGCGTGGTCGGACCTGCGCCAACACCTGGGCGACGTCGCCATGCGCCTCCTCGACCGTGCGTCGCTGTCGCTCGACGACGTGGCCGGCCTGCCGACCGGCGAGCACGTGCACGGGCGCTTCTACGCGCTGTCGATGACCATCGCCGCGGGCACGACGCAGGTGAACAAGAACATCGTGGGCGAGCGCGTCCTCGGCCTGCCCAAGGACCGCTGATGGACTTCGAGCTCACCGACGACCAGGTCGCGCTGCAGGAGGGGGTGCGCGCCGTCCTCGACGGGCGCTTCTCGCTCGACGAGGTGCGTGCCATCGAAGCCACCGGCCACCTCGACCGCGACCGGTGGCGCGAGCTCGGCGAGACCGGCGTGTTCTCGATCACGCTGCCCGAAGCCGACGGCGGACTCGAGCTCGGCGTGTCCGAGGCCGCGTTGGTGTTCGAGGAGCTCGGCCGCTCGCTGGTTCCCGGACCACTCGTCGCCACGTTCCTCGCCGCGCCCTGGATCGACGGCGCCGCCACCGGCGAGACCATCGTCGGTCGCTTCGAGCCCGGGACACCGGTGTCGGTGGTCGAGCACCCGGCGGACCTCGACGCGCTCTTCACGCTCGCGCCCGACGGCGTGCGCCGCCTCGACCCTTCGGCCATCTCGACCACCGCCGTGGCCCGACCGGTCGACGCGCTCACGCCACTCGCGATCGTCGACGGCGACGTTCCCGCCGGCGAGCTGATCGCCGACGCGGCAGCCGCGGAACGCGCCCGGCTCGTCGGCATCGTCCTCACCAGCGCGCTCCAGCTCGGCGTCGCGTTGCGCGCCACCGAGCTGGCCACCGCGTACGCGAAGGAGCGCGAGCAGTTCGGGCGGGTCATCGGCTCGTTCCAGGCGGTCAAGCATCTCTGCGCCGACATGCTGGTGCGCGCCGAGGTGGCGCGGGCCGCGGTGTACGCCGCGGCCGTCGCGCTCGACGGGCGCAGCGACGACGACCCGACGCGCGCGGCGTCGGTCGCGAAGACCATGGCCGGCGACGCCGCCATCACGAACGGCAAGACCGCCATCCAGGTGCACGGCGGGATCGGATTCACCTGGGAGGTCGACGCGCAGCGCTTCTGGAAGCGCGCCACCGTGCTCGACACGCATTTCGGTAACAGCGACGAGCACGCCGAGGCCGTCGCCGCGATGCTCTGACGTAGGAGACGAAGCGGAGCCGTGTTCGGGGAGCGAGACGGTGGAGCGGAGTCGACCGATCAAGGAGAGGGACGAGATGGGGATCTGTGACGGGCGCGTGGTGATCGTCACGGGCGGAGGCCGGGGATTGGGCCGCGCCCACTCGGTGGCGTTCGCGGCCGAGGGCGCGAAGGTCGTCGTCAACGACCTCGGCGCGTCGCTCGCCGGCGACGCGACCGACGAGTCACCCGGCCACGAGGTGGTCGCCGAGATCGTCGCCGCCGGCGGCGAAGGCGTCGTCAACGGCGACGACGTCAGCGACTGGGACGGCGCCGGCCGCATGGTCCAGCAGGCGGTCGACACCTTCGGCGGCCTCGACACCATCGTGTGCAACGCCGGCATCGTGCGCGACCGCATGCTCGTGAACATGTCGGTGGAGGAGTGGGACGCGGTGATCCGTGTCCACCTGCGCGGCCTCTTCTGTTCCGTGCGTCACGCCGCGGGGTTCTGGCGCGAGGAGCAGAAGGCGGGGAACACGCGCGAGGCGCGCATCGTCACCACGTCGTCGGGCGCGGGTCTGCGAGGCTCGATCGCGCAGTCGAACTACGTCGCCGCCAAAGCCGGCATCGCCGCGTTCACCCTCAACGCCGCCGCCGAGCTCGGCCGGTACGGCGTGCTCGCCAACACCATCGCGCCCTCGGCGCGCAGCCGCATGACCGAAGACGCGATGCCGGAGATGATGGCGAAGCCCGAGACCGGCTTCGACGCCATGGACCCCGCCAACGTGTCGCCGTTCGTGGTCTGGCTCGGTAGCGGTGAGTGCGATGTCACCGGGCGGGCGTTCGAGATGGCCGGTGGCGACGTGTGCGTGATGAACGGCTGGAGCCGCGGGCCGTCAGTCGACGAGGGCCGTCGCCTCGCTGCCTCCGAAGTGGGTTCCGTGTTGCGCCGTCTCGTGGCGGAAGCACCGGAACCGGAAGCAGTCCACGGAACCTGACAGGTCGTCAGATTCCGCTCAACTCAGCTAGCGTCGATGGCGTGAGCGTGAACGAGCCGGCCAACCCGATGAGCGGCCCGGCGAGTGGCGAATGCCCGATGGAGACGGCGTGACCGAGCCCGCACTCGCCTCTGACGGCCGGGTCATCGGCGCGCGTGCGCACCGCACACGCCGGCGTCTGCTCGACGCCACCGCCAAGCTCCTCGAGGAGCGGGGCGCCCTCGGTGTCCGCGTCGTCGACATCACGCGGGAGGTCGGCACCTCGCCCGCCACCTTCTACCAGTACTTCCCCGACGTCGAGGAGGCGATCCTCGTCCTCGCCGACGAGGCCACCGACGACATCGAGTCGCTGCGTCCTTTCATCGTCGCGCCCTGGAGCGACGGTCGCGGCGACTGCGAGGGCGTGGGGCAGGTGCAGGAGTTCGTGACCGCGTTCATGGAGTACTGGGATCGCAACCGAGTCATCCTCCGGGTGCGCGACCTGCGCGCGGAGGAGGGCGACGACCGCTTCTGGGCCGCGCGCCGTCGTGGCTACGCCGCCATCATCCCCGAGCTCACCAGCAAGATCGAAGAGGCCCAGGCGTCAGGCCGCGTGTCGAAGGATCTGAACTCGTACGCGGCGGCCGCGGCGGCGATGGCGATGCTCGAACGTCTGCTCACCTATCGCTCAGTCTTCCGTCGCCGCGGTGTCACCAAGGAGGCGATGGCGGCGACGCTCGCGGCCATCCTGTACGAGACCGTCACCGGTCACCCGAGCTGACCGCGCGCGACCACCCGCGACCATCCGCACGAGGAGGACCCCATGGCCCGCGACATCCCCCGCTTCGTCAGTGTCGACGACCACGTGGTCGAGCCGCCGCACCTGTTCCAACGGTGGTTGCCGAAGAAGTGGGCCGATGACCCGCGCTCGCCCCGTGTCGAGCGCAGGGGCATCGGCAAGATGGAGTACAAGGGCGGCACCACCTACGAGATCGAGTGGGACGACAGCCAGCCGAAGTCCGACACGTGGTTCTACGAGGAGCTGGTGGCGCCGCACAAGCGCCACGTCGCGTCGGTCGGGTTTCCGCGCGACGAGATGACGTTGTCGCCGATCACCTACGACGAGATGCGGCCGGGGTGCTACGACCCGAAGGCGCGCCTCGACGACATGGACGTCGATCACGTGGAGGCGTCGTTGTGCTTCCCGACGTTCCCGCGCTTCTGCGGCCAGACGTTCGCGGAGGCGAAGGACAAGGACCTCGCGCGGGCGTGTGTCCGCGCGTACAACGACTGGATGGTGGAGGAGTGGTGCGGTGACTCGGGTGGTCGCCTGATCCCGCTGTGCATCGTGCCGCTGTGGGACGTCGAGCTGGCGGCGGCGGAGATCCGCCACAACGCGGCGCGCGGCGTGCACGCGGTGGCGTTCTCGGAGATCCCGGCGAAGCTGGGCCTGCCCACGTTGCACTCGGGCTACTGGGAGCCGTTCTTCGCCGCGTGCGCCGAGACCGACACGCTCGTCTGCATGCACATCGGCTCGTCGTCGCAGATGCCGTTCACTTCGGCGGACGCGCCGCCGGCGGTCGCGGCCACGCTGAGCTTCGGCAACGCGATGTCGTCGATGAGCGATTTCCTCTTCTCCGGCGTGCTCGTGCGCTACCCCAACCTGAAGCTCGCGTACAGCGAGGGCCAGATCGGGTGGATCCCCTACGTGCTCGAACGGGCCGACGACGTGTGGCTCGAGCACCGCGCGTGGGCCGGCGTGAAGGACATCGTCCCCGAGCCGCCGTCGACCTACTACTACGAGCACATCTTCGGCTGCTTCTTCCGCGATCGGACCGGGCTCGAGAACCTGCACCGCGTCGGTGTCGACAACGTGACGTTCGAGACCGACTACCCGCACACCGACTCGACGTGGCCGCACACCAAGAAGCTGTTCGAGGAGCAGGTCGCGCACCTCGACGACGAGACCGTCTACAAGTTGGCGCGGGGCAACGCGATCCGCATGCTGCGACTACCGCTCGCCTGACTCACAACCGGGGGAAACGAATGCCGCTCGACGACGACTTCGTGGAGATCGCCGCCCGCGTCCGCAACTGGGGACGCTGGGGCGACGACGACGAGTTGGGGACGCTCAACCTCATCGACGCCGCCGCGGTGCAGCGCGGCGTGGCCTGCGTGCAGACCGGGAAGACGTTCAACCTGTCGATCCCGCTCGACGACAACGGGCCGCAGATCGGGTTCATCCCTGGGCGCTACAACCCGATCCACAAGGTCTTCCAGGTCAACGAGGTGACCATCGGCGACCCCGACGGCACCCGATTCTCCGACGACCAGATGGACCTCGCGCTACAGGCGTGCACGCACTGGGACGCGCTGTCGCATTCGAGCTACGGCGGGAACCTCTGGAACGGTCACCCGGCCGACGCGATCACCGAGGCGGGCGCGGCGAAGTGCGGGATCGGGTTGGTGACGTCGATCGTGACCCGCGGCGTGCTGCTCGACATCGCCCGGCTGCAGGGCGTCGACGTGATCCCCGCCGGCACGCCGTTCACGGGGGAGATGCTCGACGCGGCGTGCGACGCGGAAGGTGTCGCGGTGGAGCCCGGTGACGTCGTGCTGCTGCGCACCGGCGCGATCTCGTTGTTCCTCGCCGGCGACCGCGAGGGCTACGCGACGACGAACGCGGGACCGTCACTGCAGAGCGTCGACTGGTTCCACGACCACGACGTCGCTGCCGTCGCCACCGACAACCCGACCTTCGAGCACGTCGACTTCGAGCAGTCGGTGCCGCTCCCGGTGCACGCGCTCCACCTGGTCGAGATGGGGATGACCCAGGGCCAGAACTGGAACCTCGACGCGCTGGCCGCCGACTGCGCCGCCGACAGCCGGTACACGTTCCTCCTGTCGGCGACCCCCGAGCCGGTCACCGGCGGCACCGGAGCCCCCGTCGTCCCCATGGCCGTGAAGTAGCCCCACCACCCGTTGGCGTCCCGACGCCGTGACATGCACGGCACAGGGACGCAAGAACGGGGAGACGGAGAAGGAGTCCGCGCGGTGAAGTTCATCGCCAACATCTCGATGTGCGACTCGACGTTCTACGTCCCGCTCGCGCGGGCCGCCGAGGAGGCGGGATTCGACACGATCGCGGTCCCGGACTCGATCGCGTACCCGAAGGAGTCGTCGTCGACGTACCCCTACAACTTCGACGGCACGCGCGAGTTCCTCGAGAACAAGCCGTTCATCGAGCCCATCGTCGCCATCTCCGCGATGGCCGCGGTCACGAGCACCATCGAGTTCCACACCTTCGTGCTCAAGATGCCGATCCGTCACCCGGTGCTGTACGCCAAGGAGGCGACGTCGCTCGCGGTGATCAGCGACAACCGGTTCGTGCTCGGCGTCGGCGCCAGCCCCTGGCCGGACGACTACGAGATCGTGCAGCTCCCGTGGGAAGGCCGCGGTCGTCGCTTCGACGAGTGCATCGAGATCGTGCGTGGTCTCGCGGCGGGCGGGTACTTCGAGTACCACGGCAAGTTCTACGACTTCCCCGCGATCAAGATGGAGCCGGTGCCCACCGAACCGATCCCCGTGCTCATCGGTGGTCACGCCGACGCGCAGCTGCGCCGGGCGGCTCGTCTGGGCGACGGCTGGATGAGCGCCGGCAGCACGATCGACGACCTGATCCGGATGATCGATCGCATGCACGACGTCCGGAAGGAGCACGGGCGCGAGCGCGAGCCGTTCGCGATCTACGCGACGACTCCCGAATCGTTCACCGTCGACGGCATCAAGCAGCTCGAGGACCTCGGTGTGACCCACACCGCGGGTGGATTCGGGCGCTTCAACCCCTACGGACTCGAGACCGACCCCGAGTCGCTCCAGGAGAAGATCGACAACCTGACGCGCCACGGCGACGAGGTCATCAACAAGCTGCGCTGAGCACGGAGCTCAGACGTCTCGGCAGAACTGGGCGATGCTGCCCGCTGTCTCGCGGCTGATGTCCGGGCAGGCGATCGCCATCACCTCTGTCCCGTGGATCGTGCCCATCACCTGCCGGCACCGAGCCGGCACACCAGCGCGGAGCAGCAGCCGGTAGAACTCGATGCCCTCGTCACGCAACGGGTCGCACTCGTTGACGCTGATGACCGTCGGCACGAGCCCCGCCACGTCGTCCTCGGTTGCGAACGACGGCCACGCGAGCGGGTTCCGCGCTTCCAGTGCTTCGATGCCGTATGCCGTTGCGCCGCGGTTGTTGTGCAGGTCCAGAAAGATGCCGTTGTTCTCGGTCGAGGACGGGAAGCGGTCCTGGGGCCAGTGCCCGGCGATGTAGGGGCAGAGGGCGTACAGGCCGCGGATGACACCAAGGTCGCCGTCCGCCTTGAGCTTCAGTCCGGTGGCGAGGGTGAGGTTGCCACCGCCGCTCTCGCCCGCGACGACGATGTGCGCGGGGTCGACCCCGAGCTCGGCCGCGTGCGCGGCGAGCCACTTCACCCCACTGACGCAGTCGTTCAGTCCCGCGGGGAACGGCTCGACCTCGGGTGCGGACGAGGGGGTCAGGCAGTTGCGGAAGTCGACCATCGCGACCGCGACACCCTGGTTCGCGATGATCCGACCCCACGCCCGGTACATGCCGTCGAAGCACGACATGGCCTGCATCCCTCCGCCGTGGATGTAGTACACGCAGGAGACGGGCGCCTCCGCCTCCGGTCGGATCAGCTGGATCTTCACGGTGTTCCCGTCGGGTGACGACGTGAACTCGAGCGTCGAGACTTCGAGCCCAGCCGACGGTGCGATCGACTCGTCGTCGAGCAGCTCCAGCATGGCGGTCGCCTCCTTGGCCGCGGCCAGAGCCTCCGGCGTGTTCACCTCAGCGAGCAACTGCTCGCGGTCGGCGACGGACGCCTGCGGGATCACTGGGATCACCGACGCGATCGCCTTGACGCGCGGATCGATGCGCGGATCGTCGTCGAGCTTTTTCATGCGGTTCCCCTGTGTCGCGGCGCCGGTCCATCGCTGGCAAACGAGCCCGCGCAGTCTGGCACACGTTCAGTGGCCGACGAGGCGGGCCTTCGTGCTCACCGGCACGAGGCAGATGGTGTCGACCGGCGGGGCGGGGAGCTTGCACGGGTAGGAGGCTGCGCTCTCGAACGCGGTGGTCGGCGTGGTCTTGCCGTCGATGAAGACGATCACCGGCGCACCACCGATGCCCCCGATCGGGTCGGCGGGGAGCTTGCGAAGCGCGTTCACGAACGACTGCTGGGTGAGCTTCGGGCCGGCCTCGTACATCGCACGTGCGACCATCCGCATGTTGGTGCACGACAGGCCGACCATGCCCCACTTCGTGTAGCCCTCGGTGTCGGGCTCGTAGCGCGCGCCCGTCTTCGTGTTCTTGGCGTACACGTCGTTGCACATCGTGCCGATCGGCGGTGGTGAGAAGCCGGGAAGGCGCCAGTCGCCCGCGACTGTCGCCGACACCAGGGTGGCGCCGTTGTAGTACTTCGCCAGATCCGCGCCGCCGACTTGGAGCACCTTGCTCTGCACGAGGTCCGTGCCGAGCGCGTTGTACGACGTCTCGTAGATCTTCGCCTTCATGCCCGCTCGCTGCATCTCGTTGATGTAGACGGGCAGCGTGGTCGCGGTGAGCACCGGCAGCACCACGTCGGGCTTCGTCGCGGCCACCTTCATCGCCGACTGTGGAATGGGTTGGGTGCACAGGATGCTTCCCTGGCAGGGAAGGACGTCATAGGTGACGACCTTCACGCCGGCCTTCTTCAGCGGTGCCACCAACGCCTTCTGCACGACGTCGACCTGGTCGGGCAGGTCGGTCGAGACGATCGCGACCTTCTTGCCCTTCAGCGCGCCGCTCGCGATCAGGTCGCCGGCGAGCAGGCGCACCTGGCCGTCGGCCGACGGTCCGTAGGACGCGAGGCGGCCGTTCGTGGCGCGGTACTGCGCGTCGGTGGCACCACCGACGTAGACGAGCGGCGTCTTGTGGTCACCGGCCACGCAGAACGGGCCGGTACCGGTGAACGTGTTGGCGTTGACGACGACGAACGCCTTGTCGTCCTCGGTGGCGGCGATGCACGCGGCATCGCGGCTCGCCGGGTTGGTGGGGTCGTACTCCTCGTTCGTCAGCTCGACCTTGCGGCCGCGGATCCCGCCGCACACGTTGATCTGATCGGTGAACACCTGGAACATGTCGTTCACGTCGCCCACCGGCAGCGAGTAGCCGAGCGCCTCGTACTTCTCGAGCTGCGACCGGATCTGCACCACCTTGATCGGGTCCTTGGTGGCGGGCGGCCCGGTCTTGGTGCAGAAGGTGTCCTTCGGCGCGAACGGGTTGGTCGACGCGGCCGTCGAATCGGCCGCGCCGGCACCTCCCGGCACCGCGACGACGAGCGTGGCGACGGCGACGCACGCGACCACCAGAACCTTGGCCCCCCGGTTCACGGGAGGAACGCTAGATCTTCGCGGCGGTCAGTCGTCGTCGCGCGGTTCGGCGGTGCGGTAGTCGCCGAACGGGGTGTCGCGCTCGGTCAATGCGCTGCGCAACCCCGACGACTGGATGCCGGAGACGAACTTCTTCATCGACTCGGTGTGGGTGGCCAGCGCGCTGAGCTCGGTGCCCGCTCGGATCGACGAGCGCAGCCCCATGACCTCCATGGCGCGGTGCACGGTGCGCTTGTTGATCTGGACGAGGTCGGTGGGGATCTGCGCGATGCGTGACGCGATGGCGAGCACGTTCTCCTCGAGCTCGGCCTCGGGATACGCGCGGTTGGCCCACCCGAGCTGCGCGGCTTCGACGCCGGAGAACGAGTCACCGGTGAGCATCGATTCCATCCCGCCCCGCATCCCGAACAGCCACGCGTGGTACTGCATGTCGGGCGTCCCGAAACGCACCGCGGGGTAGCCGATCTTGGCGTCCTCGGCGACGTACACGAGGTCGCAGCCGGTGGCGAGCTCGCTCCCACCCGCGAGGCAGTAGCTGTGCACCTGGGCGATCACCGGCTTGGCGAGATCCCAGATGCTCATCCAGCCGTTGGTGACCCCGCGCATGTACGAGCCCTCGCCCTCCGCGTTGTAGTCGAGCGGCTCGCCTTGCGACGCGGGATCGCCCGACAGGTCGTACCCGGCCGAGAAGCACTTGCCGGCGCCGCGGATGACGGTGACGTGCACCTCGGGATCGCGGTCGAGCTCGCGGGTCGCGGTGAGGATCTCGCGCCGCAAGGTCGCGTTCGAGCGCGTTGCGCTTCTCCGGCCGGTTGAGGGTGATGCGCCGGACGGCGGGCGCAGGGTCGTCGATCAGGATGAGCGAGTAGTCCATGCGCCGGAACGTAGGCCACGTCCCGGCCCCGACGCCACTGCACTCGATCCCATCCCCGCGCCGACTTCGAGCGCTTGGCGATGCCGTACCAGGCACTCTGTGTGGGCGAGAACACGCGCGATGAGCCGGACGCCGCGACTTGCCTGGACGGTGACGCGATGAGGAAGCCGGCCTTCGACCCGTACAGCGACCCAGAGTTCGTGCGCAAGAATCAGCACGCGCGCATCGTGGTCTTCTCCACTGCTTGCATCCTCGTTTCCCTGCTTGTGATCGGAACCTTCGGCCTCCTCCTCCTCCTCCTCCTCCTCCCTCATCATCATCATCATCATCATCAGCCTTCGGCCATGAAGCGTGCTGTCGCGGCTGTGCTGAGCCGCTGCGCTGCACCGGTGTCATTGCTGCCGCACTGCGTGCGCGCGGGGAACGGACTGATCCTCACCGAGCACCGCGCCGGGCAAGCTGCGTGCGGCGACTGTTGAACTGCCGTCGCCGTGAGGACAACACTTGGGCCGGGAGGACGACCATCGAGGAGGCGTCATGTACGCAATGTTCACGGAAGTCAACGCAGACGAGTCCATGACCGATCAGGCCCGCGAGCAGTTGCAGAACTTCGCTGCGCCGAGGGCGCGCGAGTGGGGTGCCAAGGGCGGCTACTGGCTCGCCCCGATCGGCGGCCGGGGCGTCTCAGTCATCGTGTTCGAGACCGAAGAAGAGGCGCGCAAGGTCGCCGCCAACTTCGAGATCGGTAAGCCCCCCATGCCGAATGCTCCGGCGGGCGTCACGGTGAGGACTGTCGAAGTACGCGAGGTGCTCGCGATCGTCTGACCGTCGAGGAGGCGTTCATCCGTCGCTCCGCAGTCAACGTAAGCGCGCCAGAGCTGATGCCTCACTGTCGTTCAATGACGGCGAGGCTCCTGGTGGTAGTACACGGTCACGGTGAGATCATCCTCGCCGTCCGTCACCCGGCTCTGGAATGTCACGTCCTCGACCTGGATGTCTCCAAGCCGGTCGATCGTGTCCGCGACACGCCGTAGGAGCGCGGCAACGTCGCCTTGGCCAGAACCATCCGGGTTCGACTGAGAGAAGTGCAGAACCGTCCAGGTCGACGGGTCATTCGGGTCGCGATCCATAACGTGAGTCTCCCCGAGGATCGCGCCCGAACTGATGCCTGCTCGGCGCTCCGGTCTACAACGTCGGTCGTTGCGATCTCTTGCTCGTGTGACGTGCTCCGCGTATGGTCCGGCACCGGGCGGGCTACCGAGAATGGGAGCGGCTGATGGCGGTCATGGTGACGTTCACGCTCAAGACCGATTCGAAGACCTACCGGTCCATGCATCCGCAGATGCTTCCGGCCGCGATCTCAGCGGGCATGCTCTTTCACTCCGCCTACGAGGTCGGCGACGAGGTTGCGATCGTCGACTTCTGGCCGAGCGGCGAGGCTTGGAGCACATTCGCAGACGGTCCTCTGGCCGAAGGGATGAAGGGGGCGGGGATCGAGCCGCCCGACGACCTCAAGGTCACTCCCGTGCTTGACGCAGACAGTCGCTGACGATCCCCGGGGGTCAATCCGTGGTCGGGCCATAGCTGGCCCTCGGCGTGCGACGCAGCGGGCATATGCGTGCATCCACGTTGGATCCGGGGAGGTGTTGTGGGCGCTGTAAGTCCACACGAAATCGACGAGTTGTACGCGATTGCCTTCCGGCAGCGTGACGCCGATGCCGTCGCAGAGCTCTACGAGGAATCAGCGGTCTATGCGATGGCGTGCAGGGCTCGGACGGGAGGTGATGATGGGAACGGGATTTGTCGTGGAGGTCTGAGACGGACACACTGAACGGTGCGCAGGAGAACCGCTCGAGAAGGGTTACGTGATGCCGAGTCCGCAGCATGCGATCTTGACGAACCTGACGAAGTACCAGTGGTACACGCACCTCAGCCGTACGGATGGCGCCAATCTCGGAGTGATCAGGGAGGCCATGCGAGACGTACGCGCCGCGGGCGCTCAGGTGGGCGTGACAACCCCGGTGAACGTGTGCTTGCTCTTCGGTCCGACGCTTCTCGCGGACATGACCGAGGAAGTTCCCGACGACTTCCAGCCATACCCGGGCTACGAATCGTCCGACGGCAAAGTCGCGAAGGCGACACAGGAGGAGCTCCTCCTCTGGATCCATTCGGACGAGAAGGACCTCTGCTGGGAGGCTCAGTACCGCTTCCGCACGGCTGTCGCCGGGCACATGGAAGTTGCCCGAGAAACGCCGACGTTCATCTATCGAAACAGTCTCGACCTGACCGGATTCATCGACGGAACCGGTAACCCGGAGCCAGACGACCAGTACGACCGAGCGATCGTCCCCGACGGTGAGTCCGGTGCGGGCGGATCGTTCTGCATCGCACAACGGTGGGTGCATGATCTGAGTTACTTCAACAGCCTCTCGCTCGAGGACCAGGAGAACCTGTTCGGACGCACGAAGTCCGATTCCAGCCGACTTGAGGTGCAGGTGCCGACCTCGCACCTCAGCCACGTCGAGCTTCGCGAGGGGGCGCGACCGCAGACGCGAGCAAGCCAAAGCGAGGAGAAATGGTCCGTCGCTCGACGCCGTACGCGTTCCACGACGGCACGATCGGCCTCTATTTCATGGGCTTCTGCCGCGATCAGGCACCCCTCCGGGAGCGGATGGAAGCGATCTACGGGATGAATGGCCGGGCCAGGGACGCGCTCACCGACTACTCGACACCCGCATCCGGGTCCTTCTACTTCGCGCCATCGGTGGAAGTCCTCGACGCCGCGATCTCATGAGCAAGCCCGCGGTCACGGCGGTCAGCCGGATCCTGTCGAAACAGTCCCCCGTCACCAAAGTGCCAAGACGAGAGCACCCCTGCGTGCCATAACTGATGTGCGGGCCTGTGGACAGGGCCCGCGGGACCGCCCCTGGTTCCCGGCCGCGCCCGCACTGCCGAGCACGCGCGGCCGAGCCGATCACGGGAGCGGACGGCTCCGATCGATCCGACCGCGACGGTTCAACGGGCGGTGACGGTGTCGGTGTCGCGCCCGGAGCGCAGCACGACGCCGGGAGTCGCTCCGGTCGCCACGCCGTCCTCCACCACCGCGACCCCGCCGACCAGGACCCGCCTGATGCCCTGCGAGCCCGCGGTGAGACGGGCCGAGTCGCCGGGCAGGTCGGTCACGAGCGTGGCGTCGTCGGAACCGACGGTGGCCGGGTCGAAGAGCACGAGGTCGGCGACCGCGCCCTCGCGCAGCACGCCACGGTCGCGGAGTCCGAAGAGCTGCGCGGGCGCGCTGGTGATGAGTTGCACCGCCCGCTCCAGTGACACCAGCTGACGGCCGCGCAGGCAGTCGGCGAGGAAGCGCGTGGTGTAGGGGGCGCCGCACATGCGGTCGAGGTGGGCGCCGGCGTCGGAGCCACCGATCATCGCCCGCGGGTCGTTCCACACCTCGCGGCGCAGATCCCACGAGCTGCCGTCGTCGTCTTGCGGGATGGGCCACAACACGGTGCGCAGCTCGTCGGCGATGACGATGTCGAGCAGGGTGCCGAAGTTCGACTGGTCGCGCTCCTTGGCGATCTCGCGCACGACGCGGCCGCGCAGTTCCTGGTTCTCGGGCGCGTACACGTCGCCCAGGCGGTAGTCGCCGAAGTCGGCGAGGCGCCGGAACACGCCGGCGTCGGGTGACTGCGACCACTCGAGCATCTTCAACCGGATGTTCGGATCGCGGAGACGCTCGATGCGCTCGGGAACCGGCGCGCTGAGCACGTCGCTCCAGCCGGGGATGAGCCAGATCCCGCAGAAGTTGAGGAAGCTCATGTTCATCGGGACCTGCACCGGCATGGTGAGCGCGACGAGACGACCACCCACTTCCTGCGCGCGGTCGCCGGCCGACAGCTGGCGCGGGATCCGCTCCGGCTCGCGCGCGTCGACGGTGAGCACGTTCCAGTTGAGCGGACGGTTCGCCGCCGCGCTCACCTGCGAGAGCAGCTCGATCTCGTCGTCGGAGAACTGGTCGAGGCAGCCCTGCACGATGCCTTCGAGCGTGGTGCCGGCATGCTGGCCGGTCTCCTCGCTCATCGCGACGAGCTCCTCGGGGGTCGCCCAGCGGCTCGCAACCGGCTGCCCGTCGCCGTCGCTGTGCGACGACGACTGCGTGAACGAGAAGCCCAGCGCGCCGTCGTCGAGTGATCGACCCAGCTCGGCCCGCATCTCGGCGACCTGCTCGGGCGTCGCGGCGCCACCGATGGCGTCGGGGCCCATCACGTAGCGGCGGATGGCGCAGTGACCGGCGAGGAACCCGGCGTTCACCGCGATCGAGCCCTCGAACTTGTCGAGGAACTCGCCGAAGGTCTCCCACTTCCAGTCGACGCCTTGCTCGAGGGCGGGCAGCGGCATGCCCTCGACCCGGGCCATCATCCGGCGCAGGTAGTCGGCGTCGCCGTCGTGCAGCGGCGCGAGCGAGAAGCCGCAGTTGCCACCGATGACGGTGGTGACGCCGTGCACGCTCGACGGGCTCGCGCTCGGGTCCCAGAGCAGCTGCGCGTCGTAGTGCGTGTGCGGGTCGACGAATCCCGGCGCGAGCACCAGGCCGTCGCCGTCGGTGACGACGGTGGCGGCGTCGTCGACGGTGCCGACGGCGACCACCTGCCCGTCGGCGATGCCCACGTCGGCGATCACGCCCGGAGCCCCGGTGCCGTCGATCACGGTCGCGCCCTTGATGATCTCGTCGAGCACTGGGTCCCCCGATCTGCAGCTGCGTCGGCTGGCGGCGACAGTTTGGCGAAGAAGTCTGACGGAGCGTCAGATTGTAGCCTTGGCGCATTCGAGACGAAGCGGCGCCGTTGCCGGAGGCGGGACGGCGAAGCGGAGTCGACCAATTGAACAGGGGGAAGCGCGATGGCCGACTGGCAGCAGCACGAGTGGAAGCTCCTGATCGGGGGCGAGCTCGTCGCCGGCGAGGCCGGGACCGCACCGATCGTGAACCCGGCGACCGAAGAGGTCGTGGCCGAGGCGCCCGAGGCATCGGTGGCGCAGGCCGAGGAGGCCGCCCGCGCCGCCCAGGAGGCCTTCCCGGCGTGGTCGGCGACCAGCGCCGCCGAGCGCGCCGCGCTCCTGAAGGCGGCGGCGTCACGACTCGAGGAGCTCGGCCCCGAGCTGGTGCCACTGATCATCTCGGAGACCGGCGCCACGGCGACCGTCGGCTCGCGCATGCAGGTGCCCGTCGCGCTCGAGCGCTTCCACCGCTACGCCCGCGACGCGACCAAGAGCATCGGCATCCCCATGCCGCCGCAGCCGGTGCAGGCCACCCCGCTCGCGCCCGGCGGGCTCATGGGCGCCTACGTCAACCGCCAGCCGGTCGGTGCGGTGGCGTGCATCTCGCCGTACAACTTCCCCCTCACCAACATGGTCGGAAAGATCGCGCCCGCGCTGGCAGTGGGCTGCACCGTCGTGATGAAGCCGGCGCCGCAGGACCCGCTGGCGATCGTGGTGCTGGCCGAGGTGCTGCACGAGGTCGGCTTCCCGCCCGGTGTCGTCAACCTGGTGACGTCGGTCGCGCCCGACCCCGCCGCCGCGCTCAGCTCGAGCCGCGACATCGACATGGTGTCGTTCACCGGCTCCACCGCGATCGGCGCGAGGATCTACGAAGCCGGCGCGCCCACGATGAAGCGCGTGCTGCTCGAGCTCGGCGGCAAGGGTGCCGCGCTGGTGCTCGACGACGCCGACATGACCGGCGCGGTCACTGCGATCGCGAGCGTGTGGGGGTTCCACAGCGGCCAGATCTGCACCGCACCGACGCGTGCCATCGTGCACCGCAGCAAGTACGACGAGCTGGTCGACAAGCTCGCGGCCACGGCTGGCGCGCTGAAGGTCGGCGACCCACTCGACACCGACACCATCGTCGGTCCGGTGATCTCCGCGGCGCAGCGCGACCGCATCGAGGGGTACGTCGCCGCCGGCGGTGACGAAGGCGCCGACATCGTCGTCGACGGTCGTCGACCGGGTCACATGGAGCGCGGCTTCTACGTCGCACCGACGCTCCTCGCGGGCTGCAAGTCCGACATGACGCCGGTCAAGGAGGAGATCTTCGGCCCGGTGGTCGTGGTGGTGCCGTTCGACGACGACGACGAGGCCGTCGCCATCGCCAACAGCACCGACTACGGCCTCTACGACTACGTGATGACTGCGGACACCGAGCGCGGCTTCCGGCTCGCGGGTCGTCTGCGTTCGGGCAACGTCGGCATCAACACCGCGCAGCGCAACATGGAGACGCCGTTCGGCGGCTTCAAGATGAGCGGCATCGGGCGTGACGGCGGCGACTTCGGTCTCCACGCGTACACCGAGATGCAGTCGGTGGTGTGGCCCGCATGAGCGGAGAGAACGCGAAGCCCGCCATGCTCGAAGGCGTGCGCGTGATCGAGTGCTCGCTGCTCGGCCCGGCCGCCATCACTTCGCACCTGGTCGACCTGGGTGCCGAGGTCATCAAGGTCGAGTCGCCCGCGGGCGACTACGGCCGCAAGATGACCTGGCCGATCATGGAGGGCACGTCGCTGCTGCACCTCCACGTGAATCGGGGCAAGCAGTCGCTGGTGCTCAACCTCAAGCAGCCCGACGCGATCGCGGTGTTCGAGGATCTCGTGCGCACCTCCGACGTCGTCGTCGAGGCGATGCGGCCCGGCTTCCTCGCCAAGATGGGCCTCGGCTACGACCGGCTCGAGGAGATCAACCCCAAGATCGTCATGTGCACGATCTCCGGCTACGGCGCCACCGGTCCGTACCAGAACCTACCGAGCCACGGCATCGCCTACGACGCATGGTCGGGCACGATCCAACCCGCCGTCGACGACGAGGGCTTCTGCCACATCCCCGACCAGGCCAACATCGGCATCACCGCGGGGCCCGCGTTCGGTGCCATCGGCATCCTCGCCGCGCTCGTGCGCGCCGAGAAGACGGGCGTCGGCGCGTGCATGGAGATCGCGCAGTCGGACAGCTCGGCGTACTTCGACTGGTACCGCATCGAGACGTGGAAGGGTTACGACGACTACGCCGACGACGTCGTCACCGGGAACCCGAGCGACGACTACGAGCGGCGCGCCCCGGGCCTCGGCGGCATGTGGGAAGGCGTGCGCTACCAGTACTACGAGGCGTCCGACGGGCACATCCTGTTCATGGCGTCGGAGCAGTCGTTCTGGAAGAACTTCTGCGAGGGCATCGGTCGGATTGACCTGTTCGAGAAGTGGCCGGGAAAGACCATCGCCGATCACGCGCGGGCAACAAGGAGCTGCAGGCGGAGTTGCGCGACATCTTCCGCACGCGGACGTGCCAGGAGTGGATCAGCTTCGCCGACGAGCACAACACGACGATCGCGCCTGCCAACACCGCGCAGACCGTGCGCCACGACCCGCAGTTCCAGGATCGGTTCAACTGGACGTCGTACGACGAAGCCGGCGCCGACATGCTCCTGTTCCCGCTGCACGTGGAGGGCGAGGAGCTGCCGGTGCCCACCAAGGCGCCCGAACTGGGCGAGCACACCGACCAGGTGCTGCGCGACGTGTTGGGCTACGACGACGCGCGGGTTGCGTCACTCCGCGATGCCGGCGCCCTCGGCTGAGCGACGCGGGCCGCTCGCCGGCATCCGCGTCCTCGACTTCTCGATCGCGTTGACCGGTCCGTACGCGGCCGCGCTCATGGCCGACCAGGGCGCCGACGTGGTGAAGGTCGAACGACCCGGCATCGGCGACCTCGGCCGCTGGGTCGGCGTGTCGGTCAACGGCATGAGCGCGCTCTACTTCACCTGTAACCGCGGCAAGCGTTCGATCGCGCTCGACCTGCACCAGCCGGAGGGCGTCGAGATCGCGCTCCGGCTCGCGGCCGAGACCGACGTCATCGTCGAGAACTACCGCCCCGGCGTGATGGAGAAGCTCGGCCTCGGGTACGAGGCGGTGCGCGATCTCAACCCCGATGTCGTCTACGCCTCATTGAGCGGGTTCGGATCGGAGGGCCCGTACCGCAATCGCAGCGCGTACGACACCGTGATCCAGGCCTACGGCGGCTTCGCCATCAACCAGTCCGATCCGACCAGCGGCGGTGTTCCGGTGTTCCTGCGCCAGACCGCGGCCGACAAGGTGACCGCGCTCTACGCGTCGCAGGCGATCACCGCCGCGCTCCTCGCGCGTGCCAATGGCAACGGTGGACAACACGTGGAGCTGTCGATGGCCGATGCGGTCGTGTCGTTCCTGTGGGCCGACTCCGCGGGCAACGAGGTGCTGCTCGACGCCGACGGCTCGCTCAACTCGTCGTTCGTGGCGGGGTTCCAGCCGATGCACTTCGAGGACGGGTGGGGCATCGTCACGCCGACCTCCGACGCCGACTTCCAAGGCATGTGCAAGGCACTGGACGTCGAGGGGTGGGACGACCCCCGCGTCGCCACCATGACCCAGCGGCGCGAGAACCGCGACGCCATGGAGCCGATCATGGACATGGTCTACGCGAACGCGGCGAACCTCACACAGGCCGAGGCGACGAAGCGGTTCGAGGAGCAGCGGGTGCCGTTCGCGATGATCCTCAGTCCCGAGCAGCTGACGCGCGACGAGCACGCCGTCGCCATCGGGTTGTTCGTGGAGGACGACCACCACATCGTGGGCCGGACCCGCATGCCACGCCACCCGACGCGGTTCCGCGGCACACCGGCCGAGCTCACCAACCACTCGCCCGGCCTGGGCGAGCACACCGACGAAATCCTCACCGAGCTCGGCCGCGCCGGAGACATCGCCCGCCTGCGCGAATGCGGCGCCGTCGCCTGATCCCCCCACACCTCGCGTTTGGGGGGTCAGTCGACGGGGGGTTGTTCGTCGGCCATGTCCCGGAGCTTGTTCTTGAGGATCTTGTCGAGGGTGCCGGTGGGGAACTCCTCGACGAAGTAGACCGCGCGTGGGACCTTGAACGACGCCAGGTTCTCCCTGCACGTGGTGATGATCTCACCGACGACGATCTCGCGGTCGTGGTCGCCCGCCGCGGGGATCACGAACGCCACCGCGACCTCGCTCAGGAACTCGTGCTGCTTGCCGACCACGGCGACCGCCTGCACCGCGGGGTGGGCGACGATGAGGTCCTCGACCTCCTTGGCCGACACGTTCTCGCCGCCGACCTTGAGGAGGTCCTTGTCGCGCTCCTGGTAGAAGACATTGCCCCCGGCGCCCATCTTCACCATGTCGCCGGTCTTGAACCAGCCGTCCTCGAACGCCTTGGCGTTCGCGTCGTCGTTGTCGTAGTACTCGAGGAACAGCTGGATCCCGCGGGTCCCACGCATCCACAGCTCACCGATCTCATCCTCGGCGCACAGCTCGCCCGTCTCCTTGTCGACGACGGCGACCTCGTAGCCCGGCGTCACGTGACCCATCGACCGCGTCGGCAGCTTCTCCGACGGCTTGCCGGTGACGCAGTGCGTGACCGTCTCGGTCATGCCGTACGCGGCGTAGACGTCGATCCCGAACATCGCGTCGAGGTCGGGCATGATCAGCCCGAACACGCCCGCGCGCAAGGTGTGCTCCTGCGGACGGTCGGGGCTGCCGAGGGAGCCCATGACGAACGGCATCAGCGAGATGTGCGTGACGCCGTGCTCCAGCACCATCGGCCAGAAGCGTGACTGCGACCACTTCGGCATCAGCACCGCGGTCGCGCCGACGCCGAACACCGGCCACAGGCTCCAGCTCTGCGCGTTGGTGTGGAAGAACGGCAGGTAGATCAGGTACGTGTCGTCGGTCGTGAGGTCGATGTTGCGTGGCCCGGTGCGGCTGGCCCAGATCGCGTTGGCGTGCGTGTGCACGACCGCCTTGGGCCGGCTCGTCGTGCCCGACGTGAACATGATCCCGAACGGCAGCATCGGCTCCGGCGCGCGCGGCGTCCACTCCGCCGCGTCGGCCAGCAGCGTGTCGAAGGAGTCGAAGCCGTGCGCGGCGTCGGCCTCGCTCGCCGGCTCGCCGCTGTTGTCGGCTGTGACCGCGATCCACTTCAACGCCGGCGCGGCGGCGGCGATCATCGCCGCGTACTGCGGCTGCGTGATGGCGGCGACCGCGGCGGTGTGCTCGGCGAAGTAGGTCATCTCGGCGCCGACCGACTTCGTGTTCGTGGTCACGCCGACCGCGCCGAGCATCGCGCACGCCAGGTACGAGAGCACCATCTCCGGACAGTTCTCCGAGTGGATCAGCACCTTGTCGCCCTTGGCGATGCCGCGTGCCGCGAGGCCGGCCGCCAGGCCACGCACGGCGGCGAGCAACTCGCTGTAGGTCCAGCGCCGGACCTGGCCTTCGCGGGGCGCCCACACCAGCGCGTCGTGGTCGGGCCTGTGTTCGGCCCAGTGCGCGAGCAGCCAGGGGACGTCCTGGCCGTGGGTCTGGAACTGTTGGATGGCTGCGGTCTCCATGCCCGGCACGCTACCGAAACTGTGTGGGTTGCTCGTCAGGCCCGCCACGCGGCGGAGAAGTCGACGGCGAAGTGCGCAGTCCCGCCGCATGTGCTCGCGACCGGGCGGTGTTGCACCAGTGATGGGTGGTGGAACCGGATCGGCGACCACCGGGCGGCGAGGCGTGACACACGGAGGTCGATCGGGCCGGCGGCGTCGTCCCACTGGTCGAGGATCGCCCGCGCCGTGGTGACCGACAGGATCGCCTGCGACCCGTAGTCCTGACGCGGGTCGATGACGACGGCGGTCGCGGGATCGGCGAGCGACGGCGGGGGAACGATGTTGGGGTTGTACAGCGACGCGAAGAAGTGGTCGCCCCGCCGCCGCTCGACGAGCGGCTCCCAGTGCTCGAGGCTGTGGCGCAACCAGCGGTTGAACTCGAGGTCGTCTTCCAGGTAGAGGACGAGGTCGTCGGCCTCGTCGGCGGCCCGCGCGAGCAGACGACGACCCGTTTCGAGGATCCGAGCCAGGGCCCGCTCGTTGGCGTTCTCGTCCATCACGAGCTCCGGCGCCTCGCCCCAGTCGGTGGCGGCCAGCCGGGCGACCGTCTCGGCGCACACGTCCGCCCGCTCCTCGCAGGTCGTGACGTAGGCCCGCACCGTGTCGACGCTACAAGGCCCACGCGGCCGACGGACTGCTTGCCCTGGTCAACTAACGTCGGCGGCTGCGCCCGGCCCGGCCAGAGCCGCCATACTGGGAGCCGACGAAGGAGTTGCCGGCATGGACATTCCCCTCATCATCTCGGTGGACGACCACGTGGTCGAGCCGCCGGACCTCTGGGCCGCGCGGGTCCCCGCCAAGTTCAAGGATCGCGCGCCACGTGTCGAGCGCGACTCGGCGGTGTTCCACTTCGAAGGCGGTGTGTTCTCCTACGAGAAGGGCGTCGACGGCGGCGAGCCGTGCGACTGGTGGCTCTACGACGACCTGATCTACCCGTTCCCGAAGCTGTCGGCCGCGGTCGGCTTCCCCGAGCTCGACGTCACGCCCACCACCTTCGACCAGATCCGCCCCGGCTGTTGGATCAAGTCCGAGCGCATCGCCGACATGGACGCCAACCACACCGAGGCGTCGGTCTGCTTCCCGAACACGCTGCCGCGCTTCTGCGGCCAGACCTTCCTCGAGCGCGACGACAAGGAGCTCGCGCTGCTCTGCGTGAAGGCATACAACGACTGGATGATCGACGACTGGTGCGCGGGTGAGGGCAAAGGCCGGCTCATCCCCCTGACAATGATCCCGCTGTGGGATGTCGAACTGGCGGCCGCCGAGGTGCGTCGCTGCGCCGACCTGGGCAGCTTCGCGGTGACGTTTCCCGAGAACCCGTTCCCGCTCGGGCTGCCGTCGCTGCACACCCCCGAGCACTACTGGGATCCGTTCTTCCAGGTCTGCCAGGACACCGACACCACGATCTGCATGCACATCGGGTCGAGCTCGAAGATGCCGACCACGTCGCCCGACGCGCCGTTCATCGTGAGCTCCACGCTCACCTTCTCGAACGCGATGGGTTCGATGTGCGACTACATCTTCTCCGGCACGCTCGAGCGCTTCCCCACGATGAAGATCGCGTACTCGGAGGGGCAGGTCGGCTGGATGCCCTACGTGATGGAGCGGGCCGACAAGCTCGCCGCCGAGCGGTCGGCGAACAGCTTCGGCACTTCGCTGCCGCAGCCGCCGTCGAGCTACGTGTCGCGCATCTACGGGTGCATCTTCGATGACGAGGTCGGTCTCGCCAACCGCGACCGGATCGGCATGGACCAGATCTGCTTCGAGACCGACTACCCGCACGCCGACTCGACGTTCCCGCACTCGAAGAAGGTCGTGGAGGACATCTGCACCCAAGCCGGGCTCGACGAGGGGGAGACCTACAAGCTCCTGCGCGGCAACGCCATCACCGCGTTCGGCCTGGAGCGCTTCGGCATCACCAGCTAGATGCTCGAGACGCTTGTCGTCGACGACGCCGACGGCGTCCGCACCATCACGATCAACCGGCCTGAGGTCAAGAACGCGTTCACCGCGGCGATGCGGGCTCGCTTCTCGTCGTTGATCGAGGAGGCCGACGCCGACGACGGGACGCGTGCGGTGATCGTCACCGCCGTCGACCCGGTGTTCAGCGCCGGCGTCGACTTCAAAGAGGTGGCCGCGGGCAGCGGCACCGCGGCCGCGGCCAATCCGGGCGTCACGCTGCGCGCGGCGCGTACGCCCGTCGTGTGTGCTGTCAACGGTGCGTGCGTGACCGGCGCGCTCGAGATCGCGTTGAGCTGCACGTTCGTCGTGGCCTCGGAACGAGCGAGGTTCGCCGACACGCACGCCCGCCTCGACGTGGTGGCGGCGTGGGGTCTCACCGCGCTGCTCCCGCGCGCAGTCGGCGTGCGCAAGGCAGCCGAGCTCTCGATCACCGGCAACTTCGTCGACGCCCACGAGGCGCTGCGGCTCGGACTGGTGAACCACGTCGTTGCCCACGACGACTTGCTGCCGTTCACCCGGGCGCTGGTGGACGACATCGCGCCGACCGGCGCGGTCGGCGACGTGCTCGACCTCTACCGGCGCGGCGACGGCCTGCCGCTCGCCGACGCGCTCGCGCTGGAGGCCGCGCACGCCGCGACCCAACGCGTCGATCCCGCCGCGTTCGGCGCCGCCGGCGCCGCCGCGGCGTCCCGGCAGAAGACATGAGCGACGACTCGACCCGCGCCCGCGTCATCGATGCCGCGATCGCGTGCATCCTCGACGAGGGCTTCTACCGGGCCAGCTCCAACAAGATCGCCAAGCAGGCCGGGGTCACCTGGGGCGTCATCCAGTATCACTTCGGGACGCGTGAGGCGCTCATGCTGGCGGTTCACGAACAAGGGGTCGGCGAGCTCGACCGTTGCCTGGTGGAAGCCGAGATCTCCGGCGACACGCTGGAAGCGCGGCTGACTTCCTTCGTCGGTGCACTCTGGGCGTACTACCGGCGTCCCGAGTTCCTCGCGTACATGCAGGTCATGTTGAACCTCAGTCACGACCCGACCACGGCCGACTCCACGCAGGCTGCGCTCAAGTCGGTGGGTGTTCGCGTCAACGAGCGCGTGCCCGCGCTCGTGCGCGCGATCGTCGGTGACGGCCCCAGCGATGCCGACGTCGCACGAACCGGCCGGTTCCTCTACAACGCGGTTCGGGGCCTCGCCCTCGACCAACAACTGATCGAAGCCATGCCGATCGAGCATTCCACCCTGGCCGAGTTCGACGCGCAGCGCGCCGAGCTCGTGCGCGTCCTCGCGCGTTCATTGCCGAGTTGACGACGCCGGGCGTCGTCCCGCCGGCAGTCCATCCGGCTGACGCTCAGAAGCCTGCTTCGCGGAGGGCGCCGAGGGCGTCGAGGTCGTCGAGCGACGCCTGCGCCCGGGCGAGGAAGTGATCGGCGAAGACGCGTCGCTCCTCGGAGATGTCGGCGGGAAACCGCACCACCTGGCACGAAGCAGGCACGTTGTACGAGGCGTGGATGCGATGCGCGCGCCAGGCTTCGTCGAAGGTGATCTCGGTCACGCCGGCCACGCGTCGCACGTCGAGGTAGAACTGCAGGAGGTCGCGCTCGTGCGCGCGACGGTCGTCGATGGACATCGCCATCGTCATCAGATAGCTGATGTCTCGCATCGGTGTGTTGACGTTGATGATCCCCCAGTCCAAGAACCCGACGCGACCGTCGTCGAGGAACAGGTTCCCGATGTGGGTGTCGCCGTGGATCACGGTGTGCGGGCCTTCGTGCCAGAGCCGCTGCAGCGCGTCGTGCCGGGCCATGTAGAGCTCGGCGATCTCGACGAACGAATCGGTCAGGCGGTCGCGATGGTGGTCGATGCCCTCGCGCAACATGCCCGCCGCGTAGTCCCTCGTCGGTCGGCTGACGTGCACCCACGGCGCCTCGGCCGTACGGCGCGCCGGGTCGTCGAAGCGCACGTGCAGAGCCGCGAGGTCCTCGATGGCGCCCGCGACCGAGTCGACCGGAATGCCCCAGGTGCCGTCCGAGACCTCGCAGCCGGTGGTGACGAGATCTTCGAGCAGGAGCGCGAACCGCCCGTCGTCGTCGGTGCGGGCCACGTGAGCATCGGGCACCCGCATCGTGATCGACGGCGCGAGCTCGGCGTAGAAGCGCGCTTCACGGTGCCCCATGCCGGTGGCGATGATCTGCGCCCGCCGGTCGTCGTTCGGCGGCAGCTTGCAGAACACCGTCTCGGGCGCGTCGCCGCGTCGCACGTACCCCACCCGGAGCCGGGCGTGGGCGTTGGTGACCTCGTGCTGCTCCAGCACGTCGACAGCAGCGACCTCGACCCCCGGATGACGATCTCCGAGTGCGGCGGTGAGCCACGCGGGCGTGACGTCAGCCGCGGTCGTCGGCCACTCGAACGTGTCCACGGAACCGCCGGTGACCGTCGTCAGGCGGGCGGCGTGCCGCCCAGGTCGCGCAGCCGCTCCAGGTACTCGTCGCGATCGATCTCGCTCCGCGCGTACCGGAGTCGGAGCTGCTCGAGGGCTGCGTCGTGCGTCGCGCCCGCGGCCGCAGGGCCGACCCCGGCGGCCAGGGCCGGGGTGCGTCGATGGCGAACTTCGCGCACGACGAGCCAGATCACGGCTGCGACCAGGAGCAGGAAGACCAGCGCGAGCAGGACCCGGAGCGGGCGGTGCCCATGGTGGTCGAAGCGGAAGTCGGCGAGGACGAGCGCGAGGGAATCCACGGCCTTCACGCTAGGCGCGGGTTCGACCGGGGAGACGTCGATCCACCCACACCGCGCCCGCGGCCACGGCCCAGAAGAACAGTGCGATCACGATGCCGTTGAGGAACACGCGCGCGTAGCCGTGGGCGGCGACGTCGGCGAAGGGATACGGGTACCAGTCGCGCACGAGGGGCCCCGGATCGCGGTCGCCACCATGGAGACGACCGGGAAGAGCTACGCGGGGACGGGCCGGGGGAGCTTGGCGAGCTGGTCGAGGTCGAAACCGAACACGCGCGCGGCGTTGCCGCTGACGATGGCTTCGAGCTCGGCCTGGCTGACGCCGTCGAACTGGTCGGCGTTGACGGCCTGCGACTCGGGCCACGTACCTTCGGGGTGCGGGTAGTCGTTGCCCCACATGAGCGTCTCGATGCCGGTGACGTGGCGGTTGTTGATGGCGACCGGGTCGTACATGAACGTCGCGGAGCACTGTCGGCGGATCAGCTCGCTCGGTTTGAGCGACAGCTTGGGCGACGCGTACATGCTGTGGTCCTGGTAGATCGCGTCGGCCTGGGTCGTGATCCACGCCAGCCACGACGCACCGGTCTCGACCGTCACCACCGTCAGGTCCGGGAACCGGTCGAGCGCGCCGCCGGCGGCCAGCGTGAGGATCACCATCGGGCCGTCGAGCTGCGCGCCCATCAAGTAGTTCACGACCGCGCCACCGGGGCCGCGCACGACACGCGGCTCGTGCCCGGTTCCCGAGTGGAACGTGAGCGGCAGGCCGAGGTCCTGGGCGACGGCCCAGAACGGGTCGTAGGCCGCGTCGTTGTAGGGCCGTTGGGGGACCTGCGCGGGGAGGAAGAGGGCGCGGAAGCCCTGCTCGGCCACGCGCCGGGTGTCCTCGATCGCACCGTCGATGTCGAGCATCGACACCATGCCCACCGGCAGCAGGCGGTGGTCGTCGAACGTCTCGATCGCCCAGCTGTTGTACGCGCGGCACAGCTGGCGTTGGAACTCGGCGTCGTCGCTGGCGAAGCACGCTTGCAGTGCGAACGTCGGGAAGATGACCTCCGCGCTCACGCCGTCGCGCAACTGGTCGCGGAAGCGGTCGTTTGCGTCCCAGTCGCCGACCACCGCGACCTCGCGCTCGGAAGCCTGCATGAGCTTGCGCGGTCCGAGGCCCTCGATGAGCAACGTGCGCCACTCGCCCACGGTCTCGATGCGCGGGACGCGACCTCGGAACGCGGCGTCGACCCGCTCGCCGTAGATCTCGATCGGCTCGGTCACGTGGGAGTCGGTGGAGACGTAGATGGCGTCGCGGTACGTCATGACGACACCGTACGAGATGAATCGGAGCCGTGCCCGGAGGGCGGGACGGCGGAGCGGAATCGACCATCGAGGTGGCCGCGTCAGTGCGAGAGGACCAGACCGCTGCGGCCGGCTGACACCAGCACGTGCTCGGCGCCGTTCACCTGGTTCGCAGCCGTGCCGCGCACCTGGCGGACGCCCTCGAGGATGTTGTTCATCCCGTGGATGTACGCCTCGCCGAGCAAGCCACCATTGGGGTTCACCGGGATCTTGCCGCCGACCTCGATGTTGCCGCCGGCGATGAACTCGGTGGCCTCGCCGGGGCCGCAGAACCCGAACGCCTCGAGCTGGATGAACACGATCGGCGTGAAGTTCTCGTAGATCATGGCGACGTCGATGTCGTCGGGCCCGAGCCCGGTCGCTTCGTAGAGCTGACGGCCGAGGAACGCGCCTTCGTCGTATCCCGCGAGGTCGCCGCGGTAGTAGCCGAACATCTCCTCGCCATCGCGCAGGTGGGCTTGGCTCGCCGCGGCGACGCGCACCGGCGGGCGCGGCAGGTCGCGAGCGCGGTCCATGCTCGTGACGACGAGCGCGACACCACCGTCGCTCTCCTGGCAGCAGTCGAGCTTGCGCAGGATCGGCTCCACGATCCAGCGCGACTGCTGGTGCTCCTCCAGCGTCAGCGGCTGCTGGTAGTAGAACGCCGCCGGGTTGGTCGCCGCATGCTTGCGCGCCACCACCGGGTAGAGCCCGAAATCCACGTTGGTGACGTTGTAGGTGTGCATGTAGCGCTGGTACCAGAGCGCGTAGACCTTCGCCGGCGTGTCGAGGCCGAACGGGAGGTACCAGTTCCAGCCCGGCGGCACGACGCGCGACCGGTTGTTCTCGGAGATCGGCTGGCCGAAGCGCCGCCCCGACCGCTCGTTGAACGCGCGGTACACCACCACCGCGTCGGCAGCACCCGACGCCACCGCAGCCGACGCGAGCTGCACGGTCGCGCACGCGCCGCCGCCACCGCCCCGCGTGCGGGCGGTGTAACGCAGCGCCGGGATGCCCGCACATCGCATCACCGCGAGCTCGTCGTTGACGTCCATGGCGAAGGTGACAGCGCCGTCGATGTCGCCCGGCGTGAGCCCGGCGTCGGCCACGGCGGCGGCGACGGCCTCACCCGCGAGCTGGAGCTCGCTGCGGCCCGAGTGCTTCGAGAACTCGGTCTGGCCGATCCCGACGATGGCGGTGTCGCGTGACAGCGCCATCACGCGCCCCCACGATCAGTGACGGTCCGGAACTGCGGCAGCATCACGTCGTCGACGGACTCGATGCTGAGCGCGACCTCCATGCCGTTCTGCACGTCGGCGGGAGCAACGCCGAGCAGGTTGGCCACGAACCGGATCCCTTCGTCGAGCTCGACCAGGACGACGACCCGCGGTTCGGCGTCGGGTTTGGTGGGGTGGTGCGAGACGATCCACGTGTAGACGTGGCCGTGACCGGCCGACTCCTGGGTGTCCCACTCCACCGAGTGGCACTCACCGCACATCGGTGCGGGTGGGTGGCGGACGATGCCGCACGCCGCGCAGCGCTGGAACACGAGGCGGCCTTCCGCGATCGCGTCCCAGAAGAACTCGTCGTCGAGGGTGGGGGACGGTGGGATCACCGACGGCACGTCATGGTCTCCAGTCGAGGATGGTCTTGGCCTCGGCCAACTCGTCGATGCGGGCGTCGTCGTAGCCGAGCTCGTGGAGGATCGCGCGCGTGTGCTGTCCCGGAACCAACGGCGGCCCCTGGATCGTGCCCGGCGTCTCGGACAGGTCGAACAGCAGGCCGAACACGTCCATGTCACCGACGATCGGATGCTGATACCGCGTGACCCATCCCTTCTCGATCATCTCGGGGTCGTCGAAGAGCCCGAGGACGAAGTCCGGGTTGGACACCTCGCACGGGACGTCCGCGGCGTCGAGCGTGGCGAACCACTGCGCCGCGCTGCGTGTCCGGAATGCCGGTTCCAGCGCGGTGAACGGCGTGCCGTCGGTGATCTTGTCGACGCCGAGCGCCGACGCCAACGTGCTGCGCTGCTCGTCGGTGCCGGCGACGATGCAGAGCCAGCCGTCGGCCGTCTCGTACAGCCGCTGCGTCGCGTGGTACCCGAGTTGCATGGCGTCGAGGCTCGGGCGGTCGCCGTGACGTGATCCGTCGGCCAGGCTCCACGCGATCGACGCGTTGAGGAGCTGCGCGTACATGATCGAGGTGTCGAGGAACTGGCCCTCGCCCGTGCGGTCGCGGTGGTAGAGCGCCTGCACCATGCCGATGGCGGAGAGGAACCCGTTGCCGGTGTCGCCCAGTGACACCACCGGCCAGAGCGGCTTGCCGTCGTGGTCGAGCCCGCCGTCGAGCCAGTCGGGGCCGGCGAGCGCGGCCCCGGTCTGGTCGTTGCCGGGGAGGTGCTCGCGCGCGCCGTGCTCGAAGCCGCGGGTGTGGCAGTAGATGAGGTCGGGCTTGATGATGCGCAGGCTGTCGTAGTCGACGCCGAGGCGCACGGCCGCGTCGTAGCGCATGTTGTGCTGCACGATGTCGGCGGTCGCGACGAGCTCGTGCAGGATCGCCATCGCGGCCGGATCTTTGAGGTTCATCGCGATGCTGCGCTTGCCGCGGTTGCACGCCATCGCGATGTGGGTGCTCATCCAATAGAAGTCGTGCAGCGGGTTGACCTTGATGACCTCGGCGCCGAGGTCGGCGAGCATCATCGTTCCCCACGGCCCGGCCACCGCGAGCCCGAGGTCGACGACTCGGACACCGGCGAGCGCCGACGCCGGTGCGGGCGTGTCGGTGCGCGGGGCCGGTGCGCGCGCGGCGAGCGCGTCGGCTTCGGTGCGCACGGCGTCGGTGTGCGCGCCAACGGTCGGAGGCGCGGCGGGTGGCGTGGTCGGACAGTTGTGGAGCTCGTAGACGCGGCCGACCTGGCGCACCGGGCCGAGCTCGGGGTCGACCACTTCGATGACGCAGCCGTCCTCGACCAACGCGGGATCGTGCAGCGCCTCCTCGGGCGCGCGCAGGGGCTGGAGGGGAACGCCGACCTCGGCGGCCAGCTGCACCCACGGGTCGGCGGGGAACCTGGCGACCGCCTCGGCCATGAGTGGCTGGTAGTGGTGCAGGAGAACCATCTCGTTGACGTCCATGCCGATGCGGGTCGACGACTCGCGCGGCCGCTTCGTGCGTTCGTTGCGCTCGAGGGTGTCGCCCTCGGCCGCGCCCAGCACGAAGTCGGGGAGGGGCACCCACTGGTGGATCCACCGGCCGTCGGCGCAACGGAAGACGCCCTTCGGCGCGCGCGGGTCGCTGATCCAGCTCTGGAAGTTCGGCGTGTCGATCCGCTCGACGCGCTGCCAGGCCGAGACCGTGGTGGCGAGGACGCCCTGGAGCAACGACGTCGACACTCGCTGGCCGCGACCGGTCTGCTCGCGCACCCGGAGCGCGGCGCTGATCGCGAGCGTGGCCAGGTAGCTCGACGCCACGCTCACCCAGGGCACTCCCGAGAACAGTGGCCCGGGGCGCGGCGCCGCCACCCAGCAGTCGTCGGGCACGACGAGGTCGGGGAACGCGGGCGCGACGCCCGCGAGCCGAGCCAGCGTTCCCCCGGGGACGCCGCGGCTCTCCCACTGATGACCGGTGCGCGCGGCCACGAGCGCGTCGACCGCGGGGCGATCGACGTGCGCGCCGTCGTCGCCGTATGCCGTGATCGAGCAGTAGACCAGGCGGGGGTTGCGCACGAGCAGCGTGTCGGGATCGATGCCGAGCGCCGCGGTGGTCCCCGGAGCGTGGTTCTCGATCAGCACGTCGGCATGGGACGCGAGCGCGAGTAACCGGTCGCGGTCGCCGGTGTCGTGCAGGTCGAGGACCGCGCTGCGCTTGCCGCGATGCCACACCTGCGCGCCGCTCATGGATCGCGTCGGGTCACCACCGGGCGGTTCGATCTTCGTGACCTGCGCGCCATGGTCGGCGAGCAGCATCGCGGCCATCGGCCCACCGACCCCGCTCGTCAGATCGAGCACTGTGACGCCGTCGAGCACACCAGTCATGCTTGCCCGCTCTCGTCGCTTCTCCGATGGCTCGCTCTCTGCCGGCCGGGATACGCGGCCGGCAGCCGTTCGCTCGCGTGCTCCGGAACGCTCATGAAGGCACCGCCGTTCGGTAGACGTCGGGGTTGGAGAACTCCCGCCACCGGTATACGAGGCCGTCGCGGAAGTGCAGGAACATGATGTAGTGGTTGCGGTAGCGCTGCTCGCCGCCGCGCACGCGGTTGTCGCCGCGCACCTCCACGATCACGAGGTCGGGGTCGACCGCCGAGAAGTCGTCGACCACCACGTAGGAGATCTCGTCGAACCGCTCCTGGACCGCGGTGAGCATGGCCGCCAACTCGTCTTTCCCGCGACGCTCGATCCCGTAGTACGGAGCCTCGTAGACGACGTCGTCGGTGCAACGGTCGAGCTGTCCCTGCGGGTCGCCGGCCGAGAAGCACGCCAACATGGTGCGAACGGTGTCGAGGTTGCTCATGGGGTCACGCTGCGGGACCGGCGTTCGGCGAGACGCTCGGCGAAGATCGAGAGCTCGGGAGCGACGCCCACGCACACGCGACGGAGCGTACGAGGTTCGTCGACACCGACGTCGGGGCGCGCGTGCTGCACGGCGTGGTTGTCCCACACGAGCAGATCGTCCGGCTGCCAGTGGTGCACCATCATGTGCTCCGGTCGGTAGAGGTGAGCGAACAGCTCCCGGACGAGCGCGGCACTCTCACTCGTAGGGCCGGTCGGTGAAGCCGAAGTCGATGTGGAACGTCGCTGCGCCCGAGCCGAGGCTGCCGTCGGGACGGTGACACGAAGCCGACCGGGCCTCCTTCCTGGTCGACCGGGCCGAACTGAGCGACGCCGGCCTCGTGCTGCGCGTCGGAGAGGTCCTGACCGGGGAGGTGGAGGAGGTACGAGCGCTCGAGCGCGGCGCGGATCTGCGCCAGATCACCCGGCTCCAGCGGCTCGCGGAGGTCGACGTCGGTGACGACCGTGCCGAGCGCGGGCGAGGCCGCGGCGAGCTCCATCGCGGGGAGCATAGTAGTTACTAGGTGGGGTAGGTTTCGGCCATGCCGGAAGTCCAACCCGAGTCCCAGGCCGCCGAACCATTCGAGGAGCCGCCCCGGGAGGAGATCCCCGGAATCAGCCGCGGCCACGTGCAGTACATGGAGTCGTCCGACGCCGAAGAGGTGTGGTGCATCGCCGGCATGCACCACGTCGTCCTGCACACCATCGGCCGCAAGAGCGGCAACGAGCACAAGGTCGCGCTCCCGTACTGGATCGACCCCGACGGCCAACGGATCGTGGTCGCGTCGTTCTCGGGCGCGCCCGAGCACCCGTCGTGGTACCTCAACCTGAGCGACCGCGACGCGAACCCCGAGGTGAAGATCCGCGTGCAGCAGGGCGTGTTCTGGGCCGACGCGCGGGTGCTCGACGGTGCCGACTACGCGGAGACCTGGCAGGGGCTCACCGCCGACCGGCCGTGGTACGACGACTACCAGAGCCGCACCGACCGGCGCATCCCCCTCGTGCGTCTCGTCGAGCTGCGTCCCGCCTGATCGAGACCGAGCGGAACGCGCGGTGGACGTCTCGGGCATCATCTTCGCGTCGGTCGACTGCGATGCCGACTCGATCGAGGACTGGAACCGCTGGTACGACCTCGAGCACCTGCCACCCAACATCGCGCTTCCCGGGATCATGTCGGGTCGTCGCTACGTCGCGCCGCCCGCGCTGCACGAGGTGCGGGAACCGGCCGATCGGTTGGAGGGCTTCGCCGACGGTCGCGGCGTGCACGTCACCGTGTACACGCTCGCCGGTGACCCCGCGCAGGTGCTCGCCGACATGACGGACTACCGCGACAAGCTCGAGGCCGCTGATCGCATGTTCGCGCCCGAGAAGAAGGTCGTGCGAGCGGGCGACGCGATGAGGTGGTCGTGGGGGGTCGCCGATCCGGTCTTGAAGGCCGATCCGATCGACGTCCCGCACGTGCAGCACACGTCGATCCGCGTCGTGTTGCGACGCGGCGGCGACGATGCGGCGCGCACCCAGGTTGCGGCGGCCGCGGTCGCGGTCGACGGTGTCCACGCGGTGCTCGGCCATCGCTCGATCACCGACCCGACGCTCGACCTCGACCTCTACCTGCTCGAAGGTGATCCGGCGGCGGTGACGCGCGCCGCGCGCGCGGCGGCGCCGTACGGCACTGCAGCCGAGGTGCTTCTCGACGCGCCGTTCCGCGTCATCGTGCCGTTCGACTACGCCTTCGCCGAGGAGATCCGGGCCAGCTCGTTGCCGCAGCAGATCGACGGGAGTGCATGACGCCATGAGGACGATCGCGGTCACCGGTTCGGCGTCGGGGATGGGAGCAGCGCTGAGCCGGCGACTCGTCGACGCGGGCGATCGCGTCATCGGCGTCGACCTGAGGAACGCCGACGTCGAAGCCGACCTCGGCACTCCCGCGGGCCGCGCCGCAGCGATCGGCGCGGTCACCGAGCTGTCGGACGGCGCGCTCGACGGTCTGGTGACGCTGGCGGGGCTCGCCGGTCTGCCCGAGCGACCGGCGTCGTTGCTGATCTCGGTGAACTACTTCGGGACCGTGGAGCTGCTGGCCGGGCTGCGACCGCTGCTCGCGCAGGGCACCGATCCCGCCGCGGTGGCCATCAGCTCGAACTCCACCACCTGTCAGCCGGGCCTCGACGAGGATCTCATCGCCAGCTGCCTCGAAGGCGACGAGGACGCCACGCGCGCCTTGGCCGGCGAGGGGGAGTCGCTCAGCACCTATCCGGTCACCAAGACCGCGCTCAGCTGGTGGGTCCGCCGCCACGCACCGACGGCCGAGTGGGCCGGTGCCGGCATCACGCTCAACGCGGTCGCTCCCGGCGCGATCGAGACACCGCTGTTGCAAGAGGGCCTCGACCACCCGACCGTGGGCCCGCTGATCGAGGCGTTCGCGTCGCCGCTCGGCCGCAACGGACGGCCCGAGGAGATCGCCGCGCTGCTGCAGTACCTGCTCGGCCCCGACGGGCGGTTCTTCTGCGGTTCGGTGCTGTTCTGCGACGGCGGCATGGACGCGCAGTTCCGGGCCGACGACTGGCCCCGACCGTGGAGGCCCTGATGGCAACGCACGACGAGCTCGACGCGATCGAGCAGATCAAGAAGCTCAAAGCGCGCTACTTCCGCTGCATGGACACCAAGGACTGGGACGGGTTCCAGGCGGTGTTCGCGTCCGACGCGACGATGGACACCACCCAGGAGGCGCCCGACCTCGAGGTGGTGACCGGCGCGCCCGAGATCCGTCAGTTCGTGGAGGGTTCGGTGGGACCGGTCGTCACCGTGCACCACGGTCACATGCCCGAGATCGAGATGACGTCAGCCACCACCGCGCGCGGGATCTGGGCGATGCAGGACTTCCTCGAGATGCCCGAGGGCTCGCCCCTCGGCGTGAAGAGCCTCGTGGGATGGGGTCACTACACGGAGACCTACGAGCGCGTCGACGGCGAGTGGAAGATCAAGACGCTCGTCCTCACGCGTTTGAGGCGGGACGTCGAGCTCGCGTGAGCCTGCGTTGACCTACGACCCGCGGTTCCGACCTCCCCAGCCCGCCACCCCCGCGCCCGACGCGTTCACGATCCATCGTTCCGTGGTGCGCGACGAGCTGGCGCTCGCCTACGTGCGCGAGGGGATCGGGGGCACACCGCTCCTCTTGTTGCACGGCTACCCGGAGACCAAGCGCGTCTGGTGGCGCAACATCGAACCGCTCGCCGCCGCCGGCTTCGAGGTGATCGTGCCCGACCTGCGCGGGTACGGCGACAGCGACCTGTCGGCCGACGACGTCTACGACATCGCCGTCTACTCGCGCGACGTCCACGCGCTGGTGCACGACGTGCTGGGTCACGAGCGATGCCTGGTGGCGGGCGGCGACATCGGCGGCGTCGTGGGCGTCGACCTCGTGCACCGCTTCGGTGATTTCGTCGAGCGGTTCTGCTTCTTCAACACGGTGCCACCCGCGGCGATCGAGGAGTACGCCGCCGCCGGCCTCGACTACGGATCACTCAGCGCGCTGAGCGACGGTCCCACCGGCGACTACCGGGAGCTGCAGGGCGCACGTCCCGAGGAGCTCGCGGCGATGTTGCCGAACGAGGCGGCGCGGCGACAGTGGATCGCGGGCATGTACCAGAGCCGCCTCTGGGCGTCGCCGGGTACGTTCGGGCGAGCCGACGTCGAGTTCATGACCGAGCCGTTCGCCGACGAAGCGCGACTGCGCGCGGGGTGGTCGGCGTACCAACTCGCGCACGGCCGGCCGATGACCGAGCCACCGTTGCTCGCGGGCACCGTCGACCTGTCGACCCTGGTGCTCTACGGCACCGACGATCACGTCGTCGGCGACGACTTCGTGATGTTCTGCGAGCGTGCGTTCACCGACCGGATCGGTCCGCTACTCATCCCGGGCGCCGGCCACTTCCTCCAGTGGGAGCGCGCCGACATCTTCAACCCGCTGCTGACCGCCGTCTTCCGCTCCTGATGTCCGCGGTGACGTGTCTGGTCAGCGGCGATCGCGGTTCGTGCAGCTCGAACCACACCACCTTGCCGTCGAGACGAGCGCGCGTCCCCCAACTCGATGCGATGGCGTCCACGAGCTGCAGCCCCCGGCCCGAGACGCGGTCGAGGTCGGGTGTGCACACGACGGGCATGACGAAGGAGCTGTCGAACACCTCGGCACACACGCTGAACGCGGGATGCACGCTGACGTCGAGGTGAACTCGGGGCCCGCCGTGGACGACCGCGTTCGTCACCAGCTCGGCGACCAGCAGCCCAGTGTCTGCTGCGAGCACCGCCGACACCCAGGGGGTCACGAGCTCGACGGCGCGAGTACGGGCCACGCAGGGACTCGTCGGATCCGAGTCGAGCGGGAGAGCCAGCTTCGGCTGCATGCAGAACCTTCGTCGCCAGAGAGGGGAACGGCGAATGGCTCGCGTCGAGCGGGGTCTGGGCCTGGCTCGAGCAATGCGTCAGTCCCGAAGGAATTGCCAGGTTCCTACCAGCACTCGTAGCTCGTCAAACACGGCCGGGCCGAAGATGCCGCCCCGCCGCGCGGGTTCAGGCCCGGCGGGCTCGAGCACGCTCCAGCGTCGGAACCTCGCTCACTGCGTACCTCCGAGTCCGCCCGGCGACCGTCTCCATCACGGTGTGTCCTGCAGCGGATCCCCGAGCGGCCTCGCAAGTTGGGGGCTGAGCTCGGTCCTCTCGGGGTTCCGCCGACGCCGTGACGATACGGAACTCATCGGTCGACGGCGCGACGCGGAGGTGAACTCGCGACGACGCGGAAGGGAATTCTGTGCGATCCGACGGCCGGATGTGTCGCCGCGTCAAAGGGTCAGCGAGGAGCGTGGATGCCGGGGCCCTCGAGGTCGTGGCGGATCAGGATCTTCATGTGGTCGATGTCGCGGTAGTCGCCGGGGCGGAGGTGCTGGAACACCTCGTCCACTCCCTCGAGACCGGCGTACCCGGTGACGAGCTTCGACGCGTCGATACGTCCGTCAGCGAGCCGCTCGAACGTCGCCGCGAACGGATACTCGTCGCCGTCCGGGCCCATCCCGAAGCAGAACTCGATGGTGACGTTCTTGTAGATGCCGACGATGGGCCGGATCGGATCGTCGACCATGCACGCGCCCACCACCGAGATCCGCGTGTACGAGGGCACGGTGTAGAGGAGCGAGTCGAGCACGCCCGGTTTGCCCGACGCCTCGTACACGTAGAGCCGCTGGTTGGGATCGGCGAGGTCGCGCCACGCTTCGACCGGATCGTCCTGGGTGGGGTCGACCACGACGTGCGCGCCGAAGGACCGGGCGACGTCGCGTCGCGCCGACGACGGGTCGGACACGACGATCGGAGTGATGTCGCGCTCGACCAGCGCGGCAAGGGAGCCCAGACCGACCGGACCGCAGCCGGTGACGATCGCACCGGCGGGCGGCGCGATCTTCGAACGCCAGACCCCGTTGAGCCCGGTGGCCAACGGGTCGACGGCGGCCGCGTCGTAGGGCGAGACGCCGTCGGGGATGGGAACGTGGCCGTAGGGCGACACGACCACCCGCTCGGCCAGCGCACCCGGGTAGTCGGTGGCGTAGCCGACGCAGTGCGCGACGCCGTCGGGGTCGAGCACCGCCGGCGACACGAGCAGCAGGTCGCCGGGCGTGTAGCCGTCGACGTTCGCCCCCACCTCCACGACTCGAGCGGTGAACTCGTGACCGAACACGAGGTCGCGGTCGGGGTCGAACAGGAACAGGGGTGTGCCGCTCGCGCGAGGCGTGCAGGAACTCGTCGGCGTGCTCCATCGCGTTGAGGTCGCCGCCGCACACGCCGGCCGCGAGCGGTTCGACGAGGAGGTGGGCGTCGCTCATGGGCGGCTCGGGGATGTCCTTGAGCTCCAGCCGTCCGTGGAGCATGGTGACCGCGCGCATCAGCGGGGACCGGTCACCGGACACCGCTCCAGCGCACCGGCATCTCCGCGAGGCCGTCGATGAGGTTGGAGTTGACGCGTGGGAGCGACGCGGGGTCGGCCGCCAACTCGAGGCCTTCGAAACGGGAGAGGATCGCTTCGAACATGAGCTTGCTCTCGAGCCGGGCGAGGTGGGCTCCGAGGCAGAAGTGCGGTCCGCCGGCACCGAACGCGACGTGGTGGTTGGGCTCGCGCGTCAGGTGGAGACCGTCGGGGTCGTCGAAGGCGCGCTCGTCGCGGTTGGCCGACGCGTAGACCATGAGCACGTGGTCGCCCTCGGCGATCGCCTGCCCGCCCACCTCGGTGCTCTCGGTGGCCTTGCGCACGAAGTTCATGACCGGGGAGGCCAGGCGCAGCAGTTCCTCGATGGCGATCGGCAGGTTCGAGAGGTCGGCGCGCAGGGCCGCGAGCTCGTCGGGGTGGTCGAGCAGGGTGAGCATCCCGGTGGTGATCAGGTTGCGGGTGGTCTCGGAGCCCGCGTTCTGCAGCAGCATGAAGAAGACGGCCAGCTGCATCTGGGTGAGGCGTTCGCCGTCAACCTCCGCGTGGAGCAGCACCGACATGAGGTCGTCGCGCGGATCGTCCATCCGTTCGGCGCACATCGCGTCGGCGTACGCGTACATCGCCAGCGCGGCGTCGGCGCGCTCCTCGGGGGTCGTGTCGGCGTCGAAGCCGAAGGTCAGCTCCGTCCACTCGAAGACCTGCTTGCGGTCTTCCTCGGGGACGCCGACCAGGTCCGCGATCGCATGCAGCGGGAGCCACAGCGCGACGTCGCGCACGAGGTCGCACTCGCCACGATCGGCGACCGAATCGATCACCGAGTCGACGCGCGCCTTCACCTGCGCGGCGAGGTCGTTGATCCGCCGCGGCGTGAAGCCGGAGCTGATGAGCTTGCGCAGCTTCGTGTGGTCGGGCGGATCGAGGCTGATCATGAGCAGCGACGATCCTGCGTCACCATCACCGCTCATGCCGTCGGTGCCGGGCAGGAAGGGGTTCGGCGCGTTCTGGAAGCCGTTCCAGTCGCGCGAGACCTGCTGGATGTCCGCGTGACGGGTGACGACCCAGAAGCCGCGGTCCCAGTACGGATGCTCGTGGTACGTGACCGGAGCGTGGTCGCGGAGGTCGCGGAACACGGCGTACGGGAACCCCTGGTCGAACGTGTGAGGGTCGTAGAGGGGGGGACCGTCGTAGATGCGTGCGCTCGTGGTGCTGCTCATGCTCGTGTTCTCCCCTCGTCGGGCCGTAGGTTACCGACGAACAACCACGCGGTGTTCATGCCCACATCACACGTTCGTTTCATGCTGTCCTCTGTGCGTCTCCGACCGCGCTCGTCGCCCATCCTGCTGCTCGTGGCCGCCGTCGTGGCCCTCGCGGTCGCGCCCGCGTCCGGTGCCGGTGCCGCGACGCGCCAGAAGTCCGGGTGCGGACGATCGGCCGCGGCGGGCACCACGACCCGGCACATCACGGTCGACGGTGCTGATCGTCAGTACCTGCTGTCGATCCCCGACCGCTACGAAGGTTCCGTTTCGGCACCGCTCGTCTTCGACTTCCACGGCCTCGGTTCGAACATGGAGGAGCAGTCGGCATACTCGCAGCTCGCCGCGAAGGCGGGCGCGAAGGGATTCATCGTGATCACCCCCGACGGTCGCGGCGACGTGGCGAGAGGCTGGTCGATCAAGCCGACGATCGCTGCGAATCCCGACGCGCGGTTCGTCAAGGCGATGCTCACCGCCACGCAGCGCGCGCTGTGCATCGACCCGTTGCGCGTCTACGCGACCGGGATCTCGAACGGCGCCATCTTGTCCACGGTCCTCGCGTGCGCGCTGCCCGGGCGGTTCGCGGCGATCGCGCCGGTCGCCGGCGTGAACGGCGCACCCGCCTGCGACGCGGCAACGCCACGGGTGAGCGTCGTCGCGTTCCACGGCACCGCCGACCCGGTTGTGCCGTACCAGGGCGGCGACTTCTTCTCCGGTGCGCAACCCACCCACAAGGCGAACGTCCAGGCGCAGCCGGTGGACGCCGCGGTGGCGCGCTGGGCTGCGTTCGACGGGTGCGGCGTGCCGGCGTCCGAGGCACAGGTCGCCCCGGACGTGCAGCGCATCACGTACCCGCGGTGCCCGGTCCGCGGCACGGTGGAGCTGTACCGCGTGGTCGGTGGGGGCCACACGTGGCCCGGGGCAGTGCCAGTGAGGCTCGCTCGCCTCGGGCCGACGACCGACTCGATCGACGCGACCGAGCTGATGCTCGCCTTCTTCGCCGCCCACCCGCGCCCACGCTGAGACGCGATGCAGCTCGACCGATGCCGGGCTTTGCCCGGTTTCGGTCGCCGGGACGGAGTGAGCGGAGGCAAGCGATGGGGGCGAGGCGGCGTCAGAGCTTGGCGAAGGCCGCCGCGAGCAGGCGCTGTTGCTCGGCGTCGTGCACCTTCGAGCTGCCGCTGGCCGGACTGGCGCTCGGCGCGCGCGCCACGTGCTTGAGCTTCGCCCGGTCGCGGAGCACGCGATGCAACCGGATGTGGATGTAGTTCCAGGCGCCCATGTTCGCGGGCTCCTCCTGGACCCACCACACCTGCTTGGCGTCGGCGTACCGGTCGAGCAGCGCGAAGAGCTGGGCCTCGGGCCACGGGTACAGCTCTTCGATGCGCACGACCGCCGCCGGCGCGCCGCGCGCGTCGCGCTCGTCCATGAGCTCGTGCCCGATCTTGCCGGTGCAGAGGATGATGCGATTCACGCGGTCGGGCGCGGCGCGGTCGTCGAGGACGGGAGCGAACGCGCCGGCGGTGAAGGCGGCGAGCGGGGAGCGCGTCTGCGGCATGCGCAGGTAGCGCTTGGGGGTGAAGCACACCAGCGGCACGTGCCGGGCCGACACCGCCTGACGCCGCAGCACGTGGAAGTACTGCGCGGCGGTGGAGGGGTAGACCACGCGCAGGTTGCCCTCGGCCGAGAGCGTGAGGAAGCGCTCGATGCGCGCGCTGGAATGCTCGGGACCCTGCCCTTCGAGGCCGTGCGGGAGCAGGAGGGCCAGGCTCGACCGCTGGCCCCACTTGTCAGCCGCGGTGGAGATGAACTGGTCGATGACGACCTGTGCCACGTTGGCGAAGTCGCCGAACTGCGCCTCCCAGCACACCAACGCGTCCGATGCGATCGAGTATCCGTACTCGAAACCGAGCGCCGCGTACTCCGAGAGCACCGTGTCGTAGAGCATGAACGGTGCCTGGTCGTCGGCGAGGTGCGCGAGCGGCACGAACTCCAACTCGCGCTCCTGGTCGATGAGCACACCGTGCCGCTGACTGAACGTGCCGCGGCGGGTGTCCTGTCCGGCGAGGCGCACCGGTGTGCCCTGGAGCACCAGCGATCCGAACGCGAGCGCCTCTCCGAGCGCCCAGTCGATCTCGTCGCGCTCGAGCATGGCGCCGCGGGCCGTCAACTGGCGTTCGAGCTTCGGGTTCACCTCGAAGCCGTCGGGCCAGCGGATGAGGCCGTCGACGACCTGGTGGAGCACCGCGTCGGGTACGGCCGTGGCCACCGGATCGTCGACCGGGGGCAGGTCGTCGTCGTCTTCGCCTGACAGACCGCCGTTGGAGAGGTCCTCGTCCTCGTCCTCGACGGGGGTCACCCGCCCGGCGTGGGTCTCCTCGAACGCGCGCTCGAGTCGTGCCTTGAAGTCGAACTCGACCGCCTCTTCGTCGTCGGGCGTGATGTCGCCCCGCTGCACCAGTGTCTGCGTGTAGCGCCCGCGCACCGGTGGGTGCGTGTCGATGAGCTCGTACATGCGCGGCTGCGTGAAGGCGGGCTCGTCGGCTTCGTTGTGGCCGTAGCGCCGGTAGCAGACGAGGTCGACGACGACGTCCTTCTTGAACTGGTTGCGGAACTCGAACGCGAGTTGCATCACGCGCACCGCCGCTTCGGGGTCGTCGCCGTTGACGTGGAAGATCGGCGCCTGCACCATCTTGGCGACGTCCGTGGGATACACGCTCGAACGGCCGAGCTCGGGCGCGGTGGTGAATCCGAGTTGGTTGTTGACGACCACGTGGACGGTGCCGCCGACCTCGTACCCCGGTACCTCGGAGAGGTTGAAGGTCTCGGCCACGACCCCCTGGCCCGCGAACGCGGCGTCGCCGTGGAGCAACACGGGGAGCACGGCGCGGCGGGTGTCGTCAGCGGTGGCGTCGCCGACCGCTCGGGCCATGCCCTCGACCACCGGGCCCACCGCTTCGAGGTGGCTGGGGTTGGCCGCGAGCGTCAGGCGCACCTCGGCGCCACCGGGCGAATGGTGCTTGCCCGTGGCGCCGAGGTGGTACTTGACGTCACCGGAGCCCTGCGTGCTCGCCGGGTCGAGCTCGCCCTCGAACTCACGGAAGATCTGTGAATACGACTTGCCGATCACGTTGGCGAGCACGTTGAGGCGCCCGCGGTGCGCCATGCCGAGCACGACGTCGCTCATCCCCGCGTCGGCCGCGATCGTGCAGAGCGCGTCGAGCATGGGCACGAGCGTCTCGGCCCCTTCGAGGCTGAAGCGCTTCTGTCCCAGGTACTTCGTGTGCAGGAAGCGCTCGAACACCTCGGCCGCGTTGAGCCGCTCCAAGATGCGGTGCTTCTCCGCCGCGGTGACGGGCGGTGCCGGCACCTCGACCTGCTCCTGGATCCACTCCTTCTGGTCCGGCTCCTGGATGTGCATGTACTCGACGCCGACCGTGCGCGAGTAGGCATCACGCAGCACCCCGAGGATGTCGCGCAACGACATCGCCTTCTTGGGGATGTGACCGGCCCCGAGGTTGCCGACGGGGAAGTCGCGGTCGAGGTCCCAGATGGAGAGGTCGTGGTGCGTGATGTCGAGCTCGGGATGCGTTTCGGGCGCGCGGCGGCCGAGCGGGTCGAGGTTGGCGATGAGGTGCCCGCGCACGCGGTACATGTTCACCAGCGAGTGCACCTGCACGACCTTCTCGTGCTGGGTCGTGGGGTCGGCGAAGCCGCTGCGGTCCTCGTGCCAGCGGGCCGGCTCGTAGGGGACCGCCAGGCTGGCGAACACGTCGTCGTAGAACTCGTCGGCACCGAGCAGCAGCTCGTGGATGCGACGGAGGAACTCGCCGCTCTCGGCGCCGGTGATGATGCGGTGGTCGTAGGTGTTGGTGAGGGTGGTGACCTTGCTCACCGCGAGCTGCGCCAGCGCGGCCGGGTCGGCCCCCTCGAACTCCGCCGGGTAGCCGATGCTGCCCACGCCCACGATGAAGCCCTGCCCCGGCATGAGCCGCGGCACCGAGTGCACCGTGCCGATCATGCCCGGGTTGGTGATCGAACACGTCGTGCCCGCGAAGTCGTCGGGAGAGATCTTGTTGCCCCGGACCTTCACGATGAGCTCTTCGTACGCTCGCCAGAACCCCGCGAAGTCGAGGGTCTCCGCCTCCTTCACGTTGGGGACCAGCAGCGAGTGCGTGCCGTCCCGCTTCTGCACGTCGACGGCCAGGCCGAGGTTGACGTGTTGGTGGCGCAGCACGACGGGCTTGCCGTCTTCGGTGGCGTAGGCCGAGTTGAGAGCGGGGAAGTCGGCGAGCGCGCGCAGCACCGCGTACGCGATGAGGTGCGTGAAGCTGACCTTGCCCGCGCCCGTGCGGGCGAGTTGGTTGTTGAGGATCTGGCGGTTGACCTCGAGCAGCTTCGCCGGGACGACCCGCACCGACGTGGCGGTGGGCACGGCCAGGCTGGCTTCCATGTTCTCGACCGTGCGGGCCGCGGCGCCGCGCAGCGGTTCGGGCTCGTCGCCGTCGAGGACCAGCGGACCCGGGCGGGGCGCGGGCGGTGAGGGCGGCGCGGGCGGCGCGGGCCGTGCCGGTGCCGGAGTCGCGGCCTCCACCACCGGCGCGGCCGCGGGCGCGCCGCCGTTGCTCGCCGCCTGTCCGTCGAAGTAAGCGCGCCAGTGGTCGTCGACGGCCGCCGGGTTCTGGAGGTAGCGCTGGTAGAGCTCCTCCACCAGGCCGGAATTGGGACCGAGGTCGTCGAAGCGGCTCACGCACCCTCGATTGGTCGATTTCGTTGCGCCGTCCCGCCCTCCGGGCAACGGCTGCTCTCCATCACCGCCATGCTCGCGCGTCCTGAGCGCCGCCCGATCAGCGGCGGAGGAGCTCGGCCACCTGGAACGCCAGGTCGAGTGACTGGCGGGCGTTCAGGCGCGGGTCGCAACTGGTCTCGTAGCGCTGCTCGAGGTGATCGCCGAGCACCTCATGGCTCCCGCCGAGGCACTCGGTGACGTTCTCGCCCGTCAGCTCGACGTGCACACCGCCCGGCCACACGTCGGCGGTGTCGCAGGCGGAGAAGAACCCGTGGAGCTCGCGCATCACGTCGTCGAATTCGCGGGTCTTGTAGCCGCTGGCGTGCTGGAACGTGTTCCCGTGCATCGGGTCGCATATCCACACCACCGGGTGCCCGGAGAGCTTCACCGCCCGCAGGAGCGGCGGCAGCGCGTCGCCGATGGGGTCGGCGCCCATCCGGCTCACGAGCACGAGCCGCCCGGGCGTGCGCGCGGGATCGAGGCGGTCGCAGATCGCGACGACCTCATCGGCGGTGGCGGTGGGGCCCAGCTTCACGCCTACCGGGTTGCCGATGCCGCTCAGGAACTCGAGGTGCGCGCCACTCACCTGCCGGGTGCGGTCACCGGCCCACACGAGGTGCGCCGAGCAGTCGTACCAGCGGTCGGTGAGGCTGTCGCGTCGCGTGAGTGCCTCCTCGTAGCCGAGGATGAGCGCTTCATGCGACGTGTAGAAGTCGACCTCGTGGAGCTGGTGCTCGGACGCGAGGTCGATGCCACACGCGGCCATGAACCGCAGGGCGCGGTCGATCTCGTTGGCCAGCGCGTCGTAGCGGCGTCCCTCGGGGCTGGCGTCGACGTACTCGAGGTTCCAGGCGTGCACGCGCGAGAGGTCGGCGAAGCCGCCCTTCGCAAACGCGCGCAGCAGGTTGAGGGTGGAAGCCGACTGGTGGTAGGCGCGCACCAAGCGGTCGGGATCGGGTCGGCGGGCGTCGGCGTCGAATGCGAAGTCGTTCACCATGTCGCCGCGGAACGACGGCAGCTCGACGCCATCGCGCCTCTCCGTCGCCACGGAGCGTGGCTTGGCGAACTGCCCGGCGATGCGACCGATCTTGACGGTGGGCACGCCGCTCCCGTAGGTGAGCACGACCGCCATCTGGAGGATGACCTTCAGCTTGTCGCGGATCGCGTCAGCCGAGAACGCGTCGAACGACTCCGCGCAGTCGCCCGCTTGCAGCACGAACCCGCGCTGCTCGGTGACCGCGGCGAGCGACTCGGTGAGATTGCGCGCCTCGCCCGCGAACACCAGCGGCGGCATTGCGCGCAACCTGGCGAGGGCAGCGTCGAACGCCACGGGATCGGGCCAGTCGGGCTGCTGCTGCGCGGGCAGCGTGCGCCAGCTGTCGGGCGTCCACTGCTGCATGCGGAACAGCTTCCCCTCGGCGGGTTCGGCGGCGGTCACAGGTACCCGCTCGGGCCGGTCGGCGCCGTGCCCGGTTCGAGGGAGCGCCGGCGCATCTGCTCGAGCTGGCCCTGCGCAGCTGCCTGTTGGGTGAACAGGGTGGCCTGGATGCCGTGGAAGAGCCCCTCGAGCCAGCCGACGAGCTGCGCCTGCGCGAGTCGCAGCTCCGATTCGGTGGGCGCGTCGCTGGTGAGAGGGAGGATCACCTCGCCGAGCTCCTGCTGCAGATCGGGCGAGAGGACGCTCTCGAGCTCTGTCAGCGAGCGCTCGTGGATCTCGGCGAGCCGACGGCGGCCGGCGTCGTCGAGCGGGGCGCGGCGGACCTCGTCCAGCATCGTGCGCACCATCGACGCGATGCGGATGAGCTTGGTCGGACTCGAGATCTGCTCGCTCGCCTCGTCGGCCGCTTCTTCTGCTTGGCCGTCGGCCGTCGCGGCCGCGGGCTGCTCCACGAGCTCGGGCTGCACGCGCTCGCGCGCGGATGCCGCCGTGGGTCCTTCTTGCATGCCGTCGAGGATAGGGGGTTCGGCGCGGACCCGAGGCACCGGATTCGGCGCGAAGCGACCCGGGGCGTGCGATCATGCGGACGTCCGGAGAGGGCCGAGGGGGTCACGGTGCCGGAACTGCCGTCGGGGACCGTGACGTTCCTCTTCACCGATCTCGAGGGTTCGACCCGGCTCTGGGAGCAGCACCGGGCGGCGATGCGCCCGGCGCTCGAGCGCCATGACGCCATCCTGCGGGACGCGGTCGAACAGCACCACGGCATCGTCGTGAAGACGACCGGCGACGGTCTGCACGCCGTGTTCCGCGCCACCCGCACCGCAGTCGATGCGGCGCTGGCCGCGCAGCGTGGTCTCGCCGCCGAGGAATGGGCGGTGCCGGGCGGGCTCCGGGTCCGGATGGGCCTCCACACCGGCGACGCGGTCGCCCGCGACGGCGACTACTACGGGCCGGCCACCAACCGGGCGGCGCGGGTCATGGCCTCCGCTCACGGCGGCCAGATCGTGCTCTCCTACGCCACCGAAGAGATCCTGCGCGACGCGTTGCCGGACGACGTCGGGCTGGTCGACCTCGGCGAGCACCGCTTGCCCGATCTCGCCCGTCCCGAGCGCATCTTCCAGGTGGTGGCGGCGGGACTCGAGCGCGAGTTCCCGCCCCTGCGCGCGCTGGACGCGGTGCCAGGCAACCTGCCGAGCCAGCTGACCTCCATCGTCGGCCGCGCCGTCGAACGCGAGGCGATTGCCGACGCGCTCCTCGCGTCGCGACTCGTCACCGTCACCGGTGTCGGGGGAGTCGGCAAGAGCCGCATCGCCATCCAGGTCGCGCACGACGTCGCGGCACGGTTTCCCGACGGCGTGTGGTTGTGCGAGCTTGCGATCGCGCAGGACGACGAGGAGCTCGGGCAGGTGGTGGCGGCGACGCTCGGTGTGCTGGCGCGCCCGGCAACCACGCTCGCCGAGAGCGTGGTCGACGCGTTGCGGATGCGCGAGCTCGTTGTGCTGTTCGACAACTGCGAGCACCTCGTGGAGCCGGTCGGCCGCTTGACCGAGGGACTCCTGCGGGACTGCCCCGGCGTGCGCATCCTGGCCACGAGTCGGGAGGCGCTCGGAATCGCGGGCGAGCAGGTGTGGCCGCTCAGCGCGCTCGAGGTGCCGGTGCCCGACGCAGCGTTGGACGACGTGCTCGCGAGCGAGGCGGTGCAGCTCTTCGCCGAGCGGGCGCGAGCGGTGCAACCCGGGTTCACACTCGACGAGTCGAACGCGGCGGTCATCGCCGAGATCTGCCGGCGACTCGACGGCATCCCGCTCGCGGTCGAGTTGGCGGCGGCGCGGGTGACCATCATGTCGCCGGTCGACATCGCGGCGCGCCTCGACCAGCGCTTCCAGCTGCTCACTGGTGGTCGGCGGAGCGCGGCCGAACGGCACCAGACGTTGCGGGGCGCGATCGAATGGTCCTACGAGCTGCTCGAACCGCGCGAGCGTGTGCTGTTCGAACGGCTCAGCGTGTTCCCTCGCAGCTTCGACGCGGAGGCCGCGGCCGCGGTGGCGGTCGCGGTGCAGGACGGCCTCCAGGCGTGGGACGTGCTCGACGCCGGCGCCGGGCTCGTGGCGAAGTCGATGCTGACCGCGGACGACGCCACCGGCACGACGCGCTACCAGATGCTGGAGACGCTGCAGACCTTCGCGCGCGAACGCCTGGAGGAGACGGGCGATCTCCAGGCCGTGTTCCGTCGCCATGCCGACCACTACACGCGCTTCGCCGAGGCGGCCGACCTCGGGCTCGCGGGACCGGACGAAGTGCTGTGGCGCAAGCGCGTGCACCTCGAGCTTCCCAACCTGCGCGCCGCGTTCATCCGCTGCCTCCTGCTCGGCGAGGACGACGACGTGCGCCGAGCGCTGCGCATCGTTGCCGCGCTCGCGTTCGAAGCGGTGAACGACCGTGGCCTGGGCATCGGCGCGTGGGCGGAGCACCTCGCGCCCCGCGTCGACCTGGCATCCCCTGCCGTGCGCACCGCCGTGCTCGCCGCGGCCGCGTTCAGCGCCCAGGGCCGCAACGACGTCGACGCCATGCGAGAGCTCAGCCGCGCCGCGTTGCGCGACGGCGTCCCCGACGACTGCCCGGGTGCGGTGTGGGCGTTCATCGCACTGGCTGCCAACGAGAGCATGAGCGGCGACTTCGATGCCGCCATTCGCGTCATCGAGGATGCGGAAGCCGCGCTCACGTCCGCAGGCGACGAGCCCCGCGGGCTGTCCTTCCTCCACTCGGCGGCGGCGAACTTCCACAACCTCACGGGCGACTGGGCGGCGGCGAGCCGAGACGCGGATCTCGCCTTGGAAGCCGCGCGCCGGGCGAAGAACCCGACCGCCACCGCGAGCGCGCGCAATTCGCTCGCGCGATCGCACTCACCCACGACGACCCGATCGCGGCGGCGCGTGCCCTCGACGAGAGCATCGAGATCGGTCGGCGTGGTTCGAGCGGTGGCCTCCTCGGGTTTGCGCTGGCGCGCCGCTCGGTCCTGCGCGCCGACGTCGGCGACTTCGCGGGTGCCCGCCATGACGCGCGTGAGGCGGTCAAGCAGGGTCACGAACGCGGCGACCGCCCCATGCTGTCGAGCGCGCTCGAGTGCTCAGTCGCGGTGCTGCACGCGATGGGCCGCGACGAGGCCGCCGCCGTCCTCGCGGGTGCCCTCCTGAGGGGCGTCGCCACGGGCGTTCCCCGCTCGGTCACCGGCGGCCTGGTCGCCGACCTCGGCGTCGCCGGCGCGCTCGACGAGGCGCGTGACGCGCTGGGTGAGCAGGCGTACCTGAGCGCACTCGGGCGCGGTGCGGAGCTGTCGCTCGACGAGACGGTGGCCTACGTGTTCAGTGTGCTGGACGTCGCTGCGCTCGTCACTCCGTGATCCGGTCGGAACCCGACCGAGCCGACTGGTGGCGATCAGCTGGCGTCGGAGTGGGTGTCGTCGCGGGTCTCGCCGTCGTCGCGGCGGCCGCGCTCGAACTCGTCCTTGGCCGAACCCGGCGAACGCGCCAGGTGCGGCAGGAATCCGCCGTCCGTGCCATCCCGAGCCGGTTCGGCGGCGAACCATTCCCGTGGCGATCGATGCTCCCTACGCGCGCACCGACGACGTCGGCCTCGTCATCGCCATCGCGCGGTACAACTCGGATGCGTTCGCCGAGGCCTACCGGCGGCACGCAGGCGCGGTCTTCGGGCTCGCCCAACGACTGCTCTGGGAACGGGCGCTGGCCGAGGAGCTCGTCCAGGAGATCTTCCTCCGGCTCTGGGAGCAGCCCGAGCGGTTCGACCAGTCGCGCGGCTCGCTGCGCTCGTTCCTGCTCATGGACGCGCACGCCCGCTGCGTCGACCGCATCCGTTCCGACACCCGCCGCAAGGAGCGCGAAGAGCGCTCGGCGCGCGCGGAGATGGTCGCCGACTACGACCTCGACCTGGAGGCCTACGACCTCGACGTCGCCGAACAGGTGCGCGAAGCCCTCGCTGCACTCTCCGACGCCGAGCGTCGCGCCATCGAGCTCGCGTACTTCGGCGGTCACACCTACCGCGAGGTCGCCCGCATCCTCGACGAACCCGAGGGCACCATCAAGAGCCGGATACGCCACGGGCTGACGCGCTTGCGCACGCAGCTCGTCGACCGGGGAATCGACGGGTCATGGATCGTGAATTGACGCCCGACGAGATCACCGAGCTGCTGCCCGCATACGCGCTCGACGCGGTCGACGACGACGAGCGCGTGGCCATCGACGCCTATCTCGACGCTCATCCGGACCAACGCGACGCGGTCGCCGAGCTGCAGGTCGCGGCTTCGATGCTCGCGCACACCGGTGGACCGCCGCCCGAGGGCGTGTGGGAGCGGTTGGAGTCGCTCATCTCGACCGAATCGCCGGCGCCGCTCCAGCTCGTGCCTCAGCCCACCGCGCCGACCCCCCGCCCCGCGCCGGCGTCGCCGACCGCACGGCCGGATCGGCGGTGGCGCTGGTTGGCGGCGGCCGCCGCGGTGGTCGCCCTGGTGTTCGGCGGGCTCTGGCTCGTCGAGCGGGGCGACGGCGGAGGGGGCGCGGCCACCGACACCGAGGCACTGGCGCAGAGCGCCGCGACCGCGCCCGGAGCGCGTCACGTCGCGCTGGCCGATCAGGACGGCAAGACGCTGGCGACTGCAGTGGTCGCGCGCGACGGCACCGGCTACCTGACTTCCGAGCTGCCGCTCGCACCCCCGGGACGGACGTACCAGCTCTGGGGCATCTCGCACGCGGGCACGATCTCGCTCGGCGTGCTCGGTCGTGATCCCGGGACGGTCGCGTTCAAGGCCGCGACACCGACCGCCAGGCTCGCGATCACCACGGAGGTCGCGGGTGGCGTGCCGGTGACGCGCAAGACGCCCGACGCCGTCGGCGACGTCGCCTGACCGGCGCAGTCACGGAGCGAGCGGCGGCGGCCCCCCGTCCGCCGGGCCCGGTGCGTTCGATAACGTCGGGCTCGCCCAGTCCAGGCGCGACGAGGAGGTTGTCATGAGGTACCGCGCGTTCGGACGCACCGGGGTGCACGTGAGCAACCTGTGCCTCGGGGCGATGATGTTCGGGCAGTGGGGCAACCCCGACCACGACGAATCGATCGCAGTGATCCACGCCGCCCTCGACGCCGGGATCAACTTCATCGACACCGCCGACGTCTACTCGGCTGGTGAGTCGGAGGAGATCGTGGCCAAGGCGATCCAGGGTCGACGTGACGACATCGTGCTCGCCACCAAGTTCTTCGCGCCGATGGGCGCCGACCGCAACATGGTCGGCGGTTCGCGCCGCTGGATCATGCGCGAGTGCGAGGAGAGCCTGCGCCGGCTCGACACCGACCACCTCGACCTCTACCAGGTCCACCGTCCCGATCCGAACGTCGACATCGACGAGACGTTGGGCGCGTTGAGCGACCTCGTGCACCAGGGCAAGGTGCGGTACCTCGGCAGCTCGACGTGGCCCGCGTCGGCGATCGTCGAGGCGCAGTGGGTCGCCGAACGTCGCCAGCGAGAGCGCTTCGTGTGCGAGCAGCCGCCCTACTCGATCCTCGTCCGCGGCATCGAGGCTGACGTGCTTCCGACGTGCGTGCGCAACAACATGGCGGTGATCCCTTGGAGCCCGCTCGCAGGTGGGTGGCTGTCGGGCAAGTGGCGCAAAGGCGACACGGTCACCACGCACCGCGCCAATCGCGTACCCGCCCGTTACGACCTCGACGAGCCCGGCAATCAGCAGAAGCTCGACGCTGCCGACGCGCTCGGTCGTCTCGCCGACGACGCGGGGATTCCGCTCGTGCACGTCGCGGTCGCCTGGGTGCTGCGCAATCCCGCAGTCACTTCGGCGATCATCGGTCCGCGCACGATGGAGCAGCTCACCACGCAGCTCGGCGCGTCCGACGTCGATCTCGACGACGACGTGCTCGACCGCATCGACGAGATCGTCCCGCCCGGCACCAACTTCACGTGGGCCGACGCCGGCTACTCACCACCGATGATCGCCAACCCCAAGGCCCGCCGCCGCTGACCGTCCCCCTCCGTTCTTGCGTACCCGCGCCTGGAATTCACAGTCGCGGTACGCCAAAAGCGTGGCGGTTGGGGTCTACCGGTCGAGGCGAGCAGTGGCGGTGCCGGTGAGGACGGTGGTGCCGTCCTGATTGACGGTGGTGATCGACACGTCCGCGAAGTGCACGCCATCTTCCTCGCGCAGCGCGTCGACGGTCGCGGTCGCGGTGAGCGTGTCACCGGGCCAGACCTGACGGACGAACCGCACGCCGTACTTGGTGACGCGCGCGACGTCGAACCAGTCGGTGACGATGCGCCCGGTCAGGCCCATGGTGAGCATGCCGTGGGCGAAGATCCCCGGGTAGCCCGCGACCTCGCGCGCGAACTTCTCGTCGCTGTGCAACGGGTTGTAGTCGCCCGACGCGCCCGCGTACATGACGATCTGGGTGCGGGTGAGGTCGTCGACCAGCTCGAGCTCGCGCGAGTCGCCGACCTTCAAGCTCGCGGCGCGGACGCTCACTTGGGTCCCTGCGTCAGCACCGCGACGGTGCGCGCGGTGATCACGACTTCGTCGTTCTGGTCGAGGTACTCCGTGATGAGCGCAGTGAACTCGAGGGTGCCGGAACGCCCTTGTTTCTCCCAGGTCTCGCCCTTGCGGCCACGTGCGTGCAGCACGTCGCCGACGACCAGCGGGCGGTGGTACTCGTAGTGCTGCTCGGCGTGGAGGGACGTGCCGCCGCCTCGACCTTCGCCGTCTTCGCCGCCTGGAGGAACGGTCGGCTTGGCGCCGGTGGCCTCGCGCCCGGAGCCGAACCACGGCTGGCCGATCTTCGGGCGCAGCGGGTAGTCCTCGTCGAACTGCGCGCTCGCCGTCACGAACGTCGGCGGCGCGGGAACCGCGCCCACCTCCGAGCCCGCCGCCACGTCGGCGTCGGCGTAGACCGGGTTGGGATCACCGATGGCGCGTGCGAACATCAACACGTGCCCGGCCTCGATCGGGAAGCGTTCGATTGCCATGGCGGGGGAGGATCACGCGGCTCCCGGCGCATTGTCAAAACGTGACAAGGTGCCCGCATGACCGACGCCCGGCCCGTCGCCACCGACGAGGCCTTCTTCTGGGACGCCGCGGCGGACGGCCGCCTCGCGGTGCAACGGTGCGCGGAGTGCGGCGTGCTGCGCCACCCGCCCACACCGATGTGCGGCCACTGCGGGTCGCTGCGCTGGGACGTGCTCGACGCGAGCGGCCGGGGCCGGATCGTCTCCTGGATCTCGTCGCTCCACCCGAACCGGCCCGACGACGCGCCCCGCATCGTGATCCTGGTGCAACTCGAGGAGGGCACCCGCCTCGTGTCGAACCTGGTCGACCCGCCCCACGCCGGGCCGTACGACGACCTGGCGGTGATGGTCGAGTTCCGAGACGTCGACGGCACTCCGACGCCGCTGTTCCAGGTCGCCCCGTGACCGACACCGTCGTCGCCGGGATCGGCGCAACCGAGTTCTCCAAGGACTCCGGTCGCAGCACGATGCAGCTCGCGGCCGAGGCCGCCCGAGCGGCCATCGTCGACGCCGGACTCACGCCGGCCGACATCGACGGCGTGGTCACGTTCACCGTCGACGGCAACGACGAGCTCCAGCTGATGCGCAACCTCGGCGTCGAGGAGATCACCTGGTGGTCACGCACGCCCGGCGGCGGTGTGGGCGCGTGCGCCACCGTCCAGCACACGGTGGCTGCGATCGCGTCCGGTCAGGCGAACGCGGTGTTGGTGTACCGCGCCTTCAACGAGCGCTCGCAGTACCGCTTCGGTCAGCCGCCGAGCGCGTCGACCGCGCCCCGGCCACTCGACTGGTACTTCACCTACGGCATCGACACGCCGGCGAAGATGTACGCGCTGTGGTTCCGCCGTTACATGCACGAGTTCGGCGCCACCAACGAGGACTTCGGCCGCTACACGGTGTCGGCCCGCCGCTACGCGGCCACGAACCCGAAGGCGTGGTTCCACGACCGCCCGATCACGCTCGACGACCACCAGGCGTCGCGCTGGATCGTCGAGCCGGTGCTGCGGCTCTACGACTGCTGCCAGGAGAGCGACGGTGGCGTCGCGCTCGTGATCACCCGCGCCGACCGGGCGGTCGACACGCCGCACCCCGTGCCGATCGCCGCCGTCGCCGATGCGCACCACCGTGACGCCAGCATCACCGCCAACTACTTCCACGACGACCTGGCGAGCTATCCCGAGGCGGCCGCGTGCGCGCGCCTGCTGTTCGAGTGGTCGGGGCTCACTCCGGCCGACGTCGACGTCGCCGAGATCTACGAGAACTTCAGCCCGCTCGTGTTCCTCGTGCTCGAGGCGTACGGGTTCTGCGAGCGCGGCGAGGCAGTCGGCTTCGTCGCCGACGGCAATCTCGACATCGACGGCGCGCTTCCCACGAACACGCACGGCGGCTTGCTCGGCGAGGCCTACATCCACGGGATCAACAGCATCCAGGAAGGCGTTCGTCAGGTGCGCGGCACCGCCGCCAACCAGGTCGACCGCGTCGAGCACGTGTTGGTCAGCTCGCTCAACAGCGGGTTGCTGCTCGGACGAGCATGACGGCGTAGCGTGCCCGCTGATGGAGATGGAGCGGAGGCGTGGCTGGAGGCCGGGACGCCGTAGCGGAATCGACCCGGTGTGATGGAGAGCAGGGGGAAGCTCGAGGTCGACGCGTCGACGCCGCTCGACGAGTGCGTGGCGCGCACGGAGGCCTGGGTGGAGACGAACGTCCCCGTCGCCTGGCGCGAGGCGGCGGCGCGCGGCGGCAACACCGCGATCCGGGAGGTGCGCGGGCGCGCCGAGTACGAGGCGTGGTACCCGCTGTTCGGCGCGTCGGGATTGGTGATGCCGACGTGGGCGCCGGAGTACGGAGGCCTGGGAGTCACCCCGGAGGCGGCGACCGCGATGCGCGCGGTGCTCACGCCGTACAACTTGCGGGCGCTGAACCCCCTGGGGTTGAACAACACCGCGGCGGCGTTGTTCGCGTACGGCACCGAGGACCAGAAGCGGCGCTTCCTCGGCCCGATCGTGCGCAACGAAGAGAAGTGGTGCCAGCTGTTCAGCGAACCGGGCGCCGGCTCCGATCTCGCCTCGCTGGCGACCCGGGCGGTGCTCGACGGCGACGAGTGGATCGTGACCGGCCAGAAGGTGTGGACCACCTGGGGCGCCGACGCCGACTTCGCGATCCTGCTCGCCCGCACCGATCCCAGCCGGCCCAAGAACAAGGGCATCACCTACTTCCTGATCGACATGCACGGGCCGGGTGTCGACGTGCGCCCGCTGCGGCACATCAGCGGCGAGGTCGAGTTCAACGAGGTGTTCCTCGACCAGGCGCGCGTCCCCGACTTCCAACGGCTCGGTGACGTGAACGACGGCTGGCGGGTGGCGGGCGCCACGTTGTCGAGCGAGCGGCAGATGGTCGCCGGTGCGGGTTCGGGCGGGAGCGGCCGGGTCGGCGGATCGGGCGTCGACCGTCTGCTGAAGCTCGCCCGGATGCGCGGGATCGCGGGCGATCCGCACGTGCGTCAGCGGCTCGCCGCGTTGTGGAGCGAGGAGCGCATCCGGGCCTGGACGAACCAGCGGGTGGCGTCGAACCTCGCGGCGGGCCAGACGCCGGGCCCGGCGGCGTCGATCGGCAAGGTGCACCAGGCCGGGCTGAACCAGCGCGTCCAGCTCGCCGCGGTCGACCTCCTCGGTCTCGACGCGCTGGCGTGGGAAGCCGACGGAGGAGCGCCCGAGAACAGCGACGCCTACTACGCGTCGTTGCCGTTCGAGGTGAGCGGGATGTTGCGCAGCCGCGCCAACACCATCGAGGGCGGCACCACCGAGATCAACAAGAACGTCCTCGGCGAGCGGGTGCTCGGCCTGCCGCGCGAACCTGACTCCTGGCTGGGCAAGCCGTGGAGCGAGATCCCGCGCTCCTGAGGGAGCACCGATGAACGACCTGATCGCGAGCGCTGCGGCGCGGAGCCGGGCGCGCGCCGAGCGGTTCCACGCCGAAGGGCTTTGGCGGACCGAGCCGATCGATCTGGTGCGCGACGCGGCCACGCGCAACCCGGAGCGCACCGCACTGGCAGAACGAGGGCGTTCGCTCACGTACCGCGAGCTCGATGCCGCGGTCGACGGCGCGGTGGCACGTTTGCAGTCCGACGGCGTCGTTCCCGGTGCTCCTGTCTTGTTCGTCGCCGGCAACGACATCGAGTCGATCGTCGCGCTCCACGGCGCGGTCGCCGCCGGCGCGCTGACGATGGTGGTGCCGCCCAGCGCCGGAGATGCCCAGCTGCGCGACATCGTCGCGATGACGGCGCCGGTGCTCACCATCGCGCCCGCCGACGTGCTGCCGGCGGCGGGCACCGACGGCGGTCCGACGCGTTGGCGTCCGGTCCACGGGTTCGGTGGCGAGCCGTCGACGCGCCAGGCGCCGCGCGCGCCGCGCGACCCCGACGAGCCGTCGATGGTCATCTTCACGTCGGGAACCACCGCGCGTCCCAAGGGCGTCGTGCACTCGTTGAACACCATCGCGATGGCGAGTCGCAACTATGTCGCCGCCGCTGGGCTCACGCCCGACGACAACCTGTTCGTGATCAGTCCGTTGGCGTCGGTGACCGGCATGATGCAGGCGATCGCGGTGGCGCCGCTGGCGGGCGCGCAGCTCACGATCGAGCGTCGCTTCGACGACCACGCGACGTTCGACCTCCTGCTGGAGACGGGCGGCACCTTCTTCGGCGGTCCCGACGTGCTCCTCGACCGCGTGCTCGCGGAGGCTGCACGCCGCGGTGTCGGCGAGATCCCGCTCCGCTTGGTGTACCTCGGCGGCTCGATGCTCGACCCGCGGATCTTGCGTCGCGCCGAGCGCGAGTACGGGATCACGGTGCTGCGCGCGTACGGATCCTCGGAGGCACCGCTGAGCACCTCGGGGTCCTTTGACGACGCCGAAGCGACCCGCCTCGGCGACGATGGCCGGCCGCTTGCCGGGGTCGAGATCGCGATCGGGTCCGAGGCCGACCCGGCCGAGTGCCGCATCCGCGGCGCGCACCTCTGCCTCGGATACGTCGACGCCGAGGACGACGCGCGCGCGTTCGACGCCGACGGCTGGTTCCTCACCGGCGATCTCGGTGAGCTCCACGACGGGCGATTGCGGATCTCCGGGCGCATCAAGGACGTAGTCATCCGCAACGGCATGAAGATCCCGATCACGGAAGTCGACGGGCTCGTCGGTGCGCTGCCCGGTGTGATCCAGTGCGCGGGTTACGGCGTCGTCGACGACGCGACCGGTGAACGCCTCGCCATGGCGGTCCGGCTGCAGCCCGGTGCGGAGCTGGCGTTCGACGGGATGGTCGAAGCACTCGCCGGCGCGGGGACTGCGAAGTGGAAGATCCCCGAGGAGCTCGTGTACTGGGACGATCGGTTCCCCGAGACCCCGTCGGGCAAGGTGCAGCGTGCCCAGCTCGAAGCCGAGGGAGTGCGACGGCGACGCTCGGTGGCCGCCCGTCTCCTGCGCTGACGCCGTTCACCCGGATCACGAGCCACGACCGCCTCGGGGCCGGTGCGCCCGACGGTCGCTACAGTGACCCCTTCTCGACTGTGTGCGCCGCGCGGCGGCATGGAGCAGGATGAGGGGCGATGGCGAAGACCGCAGCCCAGGACGTAACGGATGTGTTCCTCACCGAGCGTGAGCAACTCAGCGGGTGGCAGCAGCGCTCACTGGACCGCTCGTTGGTGGCCGCGAAGCGCCGCGCTCTCGACAAGAGCACGGGCTTCGTACGGGCCGCGATGGAACTGCTCGACGAGACCGGTGCGCTGACCTTCACGGTCCAGGACGTCGTCGACCGGTCGAAGCTCTCGCTGCGCAGCTTCTACCAGTCGTTCGCCAGCAAGGACGACCTCCTCCTTGCGCTGTTCGAGGAGTACGTCGTGCTCTCCACCGCGTGGCAAGAGAAGCTGATGCGCGAGCACGACGACCCGATCGAGCAGATCCGGGTGTTCCTCACCAGCCTCTGGGCGGGCAAGCTCAAGCCCGATGTGACCGTCGCGCTGGCGGTGTTTCACGTCACGCTCGCGGCCACGCGACCGGCCGACCTCGCCCACACGCTGGAGCCGCAACTCGCGGTCCTGCTCGTCGCCATCGAGCGCGGCGTGGAAACCGGCCAGGTTCGCAGCGACATCGACAGCTTCCGCCTGGCCGAGATCCTCCTCCACACCGGTAACGCCGCGGTGCAGACCACGATCCTCCAGACCGCGTCGGAGTCGCCTGACGACGTGTGGGCGTTCTGCCTGGGCGCGCTCCGCCCGCCGTGTTGACCACCCCGTGAGCGTGAGCGAGCTTCCCCGGATCGCGAGCACGACGCTCGGCGACCTGTTCGAGGAGATCGGGACGCGGGAGCCCGATGCGCTCGCGTACGTCGCGGGCGAGCAACGACTCACCTACGGTCAGTGGCTCGCCGGTGCCGACTCGCTCGCGGCGGAGCTCCGCGGTCGCGGCGTCGCGCCTGGCGACGTCGTCGCGTTCTGGCTGTCGTCGTGCATCGACTACGCCGTCGCCTACGCCGCGTGCACGCGCCTCGGCGCGGTGGCGACCGGCATCAACACGCGTCTGGGTCCAGCTGAGGTGAGTGCCATCCTCAACCGGTGCGAGCCGGTCGCATTGCTGCACGAAGGCACATCGTTCGCGCTGCCGGGGGACGCGCCCACGCCGAAGGTCATGATGCCGCGGGCCGAGGTCGCGGCGGCGTGGCACGCCGGCACCGAGCTCACCGACCGGCCCCATCGCGATCCCGGCGACCCCGTCTGCATCGTGTGGACCAGCGGCACGACCGGTCTCCCCAAGGGCGCGTGGTTCGACCACCGGGCGCTCGAGGCGTCGGCCCGTCTGAGCGACATCCTGAGCGCCTACCACGACGTACGCCTGATGCCGGTGCCGTTCCCGCACGCCGGCTACATGAACAAGCTCTGGGACCAGGTCGAATTCGTGATCAACTCGGTGCTCACCGACACGCCGTGGACGGTCGAGTCGATGCTCGACAACATGGTGCGCGATCACGTGACCGTCGGTCAGGGCGTGCCCACGCAGTGGGCCAAGTTCGTCGATCTCCCGCAGCTCGCTGACGCCGACCTCTCGTCGCTGCGCGTGGCGTCGACGGGTTCGGCGCCGGTCACGCCCGAGCTCGCCGAGAAGATGCGCACCCGTCTCGGGTGCCCGATCGTGGTGCGGTACACGTGCACCGAGTCGTCGTCGGTCACCGGCACGCGACCCGACGACCCACCGGAGGTGCTGTTGCACACGGTGGGTCGGCCACAGGAAGGCGTCGAGCTCGTGCTGGTCGACGACGGCGGCGCCGAGGTGCCCGACGGTGAAGTCGGCGTCGTCACCTTGCGTTCACCGTGCAGCATGCGCGGCTACTGGAACGACCCCGAGCGCACGGCCGACGCGCTGTCGCCCGAGGGGTGGATCACCACCAGCGACCTCGGGCGGCTGCGCGACGACGGCAACCTCGTGCTGTGCGGTCGTACGAGCGAGATGTACATCCGCGGCGGCTTCAACGTGCACCCGCTCGAGGTCGAGCGCGTGGTCGCCGACCACCCGAAGGTGCTGCGGGTGGCCATCGTCGGCACGCCCGCGCCGACCATCGGCGAGATCGGCGTGGCGTTCGTGGAGCCCGTCGACCCGGTCGATCCGCCCACCCTCGACGAGGTGCGCGCGTTCGTCGGCGAGCGGCTCGCCGACTACAAGCGGCCCGACCGGCTCGAGGTCGTCGATCAGCTGCCGATGACGGCGATGCTCAAGATCGACAAGCGGGTGCTGCAGGACCGGCTCGTTCAGGCCGGCTAGCGCCGCGTCCGGCCCGATTGCCCCGTCCTCCAACGGCACCTCGGCCACGCGTGTCGCGGTGCGATCATGGTCCGATCCGTCCCCGATCGCGACAGGAGATGCCATGACGACCACGCACGACCTGCTGCGCCTGGAGCGCGCCGGGTGGGAGGCACTCTCCACCAGTGGAGAAGCAGCGGTGGCCTTCTACAGCGATGTTCTTGCGACGCAGGTCCTGATGGTGCTTCCCGGCGGCATGGTGCTCGACGACCGTGACCAGGTCATCGACTCGATGAGCGGCGCACCATGGGAGAGCTTCGAACTCTCGGGGGAACGCGTGCAGGAACTTGCCGCCGACTGCGCGGTGATCGTGTACCGGGCGTCTGCACGTCGGGGAGACCGCGAGTACCGCGCCGTGTTCAACAGCACGTACGTGTTCGAAGACGGCGCCTGGCGATTGGCGCTGCATCAACAGACCCCGTGATCGACGACCATCCCCGAACGCCTGGTTGTCGTCAGACGTGAAAGAGCTCGCGGAGGACGTCAGCGCCAGCGGGATCGGACGCCGTCGCTCGGAGCACAAGTGCACCCTGCGCCCTCGAGAGATCCCACCCGGCCCACGCGCAGCATCTTCGTTCCGCGGCGACGAGATCCGCGAGCGCTCGGCCGGCGCGCTCGGCGAAGTGGATCTCGACGCCGTTCGGGATCCGCGCTCGATCGATCGCAACGTCGTCGATGAGCAACTTCCATTGATCAAGCCGATCTGCGTAGGCGTCGCCCACGAGCGAGCACACGATGGGGATCTTTGCCACGCTCACAGGGTAGGACCGGCACCTGCCTCCAATCGCCGGTGCGGTGACTGCGATGAACGTCCGACGCCGCGGGAACTCGCTCGCAGCGACGCGTCAGCCTCGGGCCAACTCGGCGAGCTGAGCGAGGGCGATCGGGTGGACCAGCGGATCGGCGTGGCGATGCACGAGATGCCACACGGCATCCTCCCGTCGAAAGACCAGCGTTGCTCGCAACGACCAGTCCTGCGCCGGATACCCACCAACCTCGCCGTGCTGACGCTCCACGACGACGAGGACGGCAAGATTCCCCGACGCGTACGTGTGGACCACTTCGAGGGTGCACTCACCTCCCCGGAAGAAGTCCTCCAGCGCGGCGATACGCTCTTCGGTCGCGACTGACTCACGCGTCGTCTCGCCCCCGAACGGATCCATGAGCGTGAAGTCGTCGGCGTGCTTCATCAGCTCGAAGTAACGCCTCACATCGCCGCCGATGTACGCCGAAGCCGCGTCGCGCATCACCTCGACGAGCTCGTCGATGTCGGCCTGGGTCACCTGCTCCTCTGGCATGATCCCCCGTTCCCGGACAAGGTAGAGGCCCACCCCTGCGACACCCGCGCGGAGCGAAGTATCCCAGATCGCCGAATACACGGCTGGCGGTCAGGCGGTCGGGCGCACGTCGCTGAAGACGAAGCCGTCGCGTTCGAGGGGCGGACCGGTGACGACGGGGATCGGCGCGCGGAATCCTGGGCCGTCCCACACGAACGTGTGGAATTCCCCGTTCTCACCGCAGGGATCGGCTCCCGATGGCAGGTCCGCGAGAAGTTCCTCGTCCCAGGGTCGTCCGGCGAGCTCGGCAGGGACCTGCGCGGGATCGACGCAGGTGACCACCGCTTTGACGCCCGCGTCGAGCATCTCGCCGGCGAGGACGTCGGTGGGACGGTCCCAGAGTGGAAAACGCGCGCCCATGCCCGTCTCGGCGAGCGCCTGCTCGCGGTACGCGCGGATGTCTGCGAGGAAGAGATCACCGAAGACGATCTGGTCGACTCCAGCATCCCGAGCCTCTGCAAGTGCACCGCGCATCGCGTCCTCGTAGCGGTCGTTGGGGCACGGCGACGGCAGCTGGACGAGATGCAGTTGCAATCCGAGTCGTTCAGCTTGCGTGGCCACGAGGGCTCGACGCACCGCGTGCATCGATACGCGATCCGCCGATGCATTCATCGTGACGAGGAGACCGACGACGTCCACGTCGCGTTCCTGTCGCACCGCAGCGAGTGCGAACGCACTGTCCTTGCCGCTGCTCCAACTCATCCAGGCCCGGCTCACGGCACGATCCAAGCTGAGATCTGGACACTGCCCACGGGCCGAGCGTACCGACGCGCGCACTCTGCCCCCGAACATTCAACGCCGGCTGAGCCGCATTCGCGACGCGGCCGAGCGGCTCTTGGAGCGCCCAGGCCGAGGTCCACGAAGTGACCGGGCTTCGCGGACGCGACGGGCTCTCGTGATGGCTCGGTCCTCGTCGTGGAGGACGCGGCGCGGCAGAGTGGTCCCACCCAGTTCCTCCTGTCGGTGGATGGACCGGCAACGACGCGAAGTGAGGCGTCCATGGCGGTGTTGCGTACCGAGGATGGACGCAGCTTCGTGCGCCACGACGCGATCAACGAGTTGATCGCGCCCACGAGGATCGATGCGGTGCCCGTGCCTCCGGGGCTGGATGGGTTGCTCGCGAAGCAGGAACTCACCTCGGAAGAGACCGGGACGCTCCTGGCGTGTGGCGATGCCACCCTCGAGGCTGAGCGAGCACGCGTCGGGTGGCCACCAGCGCTGGCACAGGTGTTCTTCCCGGGCATGCCCGAGGCGCTCGAAGACGTCCTCGCCGCGTTCGGAGCGCCGCACACCAACCCGGTTGACGAAGTGCATCACGTGCTCGACGGCGCGGTCGTGTTCGGGATCGTGCTCGGCGGAGGGTCTCAAGTGCTGGCGCTGATCCAGCCCGGCGACGCGATTCGCATCTTCGAGGGGACGGAGCACTGGTCGACGCTCACGACAGATCACCGCGTGAAGACGATCCTGCATCTCTCGCGACCACCTGGATACGACCACACCTACACCGAGACCAAGATCCGCATCGCTTGAGCCAGCCATGACCAGCATCGAGATGTCACCGACGGCCATCCGCCGACCCGTGGACGACATCGTCATCGATGACGCGCAGCTTGCAGCCGTCGCGTTTCTCGCCCGCTACAGCGGCCGGGCGTTGGACCGAGCGGATAGGTGTTACTCGGGGCGCTGAAGCCCTACGCGCGCAGACCGCCCTGACCGGATCGATGCATGACCGCGGGATCCGCGCCGCGCGTCGGCCCATCTGGCAGGGGTAGGGACCACCCTCGCCGCACGCCATGACGGCACTTGGACCGATGTGCTGCGTCGACGCCCCGGGCGTCCTTGACTCTATGTAGCGACTCTGTTAAATAACCAACCTGTGAAGTATCTGCAGGAGCCACGGTTACGATGACCGTGACGGCCCCCGATCGGTTCGACGTGGTCTTCGCCGCCTTGTCGGACGCGACGCGGCGCTCGATCGTGCGTCGGCTGGCCGACGGTGAGGCAACCGTGCTCGAGTTGGCCGAGCCGTTCCCGATCAGTCTCCCGGCCATCTCCCGTCATCTGAAGGTCCTCGAGCGGGCGGGTCTGATCAGTCGCGGCCGAGACGGACAACGGCGGCCATGCCAGCTGCGGCCGGAGGCTCTGGTCGAGATCGCCACATGGGCCGAGCACACACGAGCTGCGTGGGAGCACCGTCTCGACCGGCTCGATGCGCACCTCCGGCGCACATCTGACCGAAGCCCATCCCGACCGACATCGGAGAAGCCATGAGCCGTATCCCGACCGTCAACGATCCGGCGACGTGGGCTCACGATCGTGAGATCGTCCTCGTTCGAGTGCTTGACGCCCCACGCGAAGCGGTGTTCGCCGCGTGGACCGATGCGGATGCCTTCTGCCAGTGGTTCGGTCCCGATGGGTTCACCTGCACGGTCCGAGAGATGGACGTGCGCCCGGGAGGTCGAGCGTGCTTCGACATGGTTGCCGGAGACGGCACCGTGTTCACGAATCGCTTCGACTACCTCGAAGTCGTTCCCGTCGAGAGGTTGGTGCTGGATCACGGGTCCGACGTCGACGATGACCCGGCACGCTTCCGAGTGACGATCGTCCTCGATGAACAAGCCGATGGAAAGACGGTGTTGACGCTGCGGCAGCTCCACCCAACCGTCGAGCAGCGAGAGGAGAAGATCGGCTTCGGCGCGGTCGAGCTCGGTCTGCAGACGATGCAGAAGCTCGCTCACCATCTCGGGGTCGCCTGAATCCGACGGCCGATGAAGTCTCGCCGCGGGGACAGGTCAACCAGTCCCACCGGCCACCACAACCGAAGGAGCCGCCATGTCGCGCGTTCGCATCCACAACTTCTCGATCTCGCTCGACGGGTTCGCCACCGGCGAGGGGCAGGCCCTCGACACGCCGTTCGGCCACGCCGGGCATCGGCTCCACGAGTGGATGTTGGCCACTCGGTTCGCACGCCGCGAAGTCCTCGGCGAGTCGGGCGGCACCGAGGGTGTCGATGACGCGATGGCCGAACAGTACGGACCCGGGATCGGTGCGGAGATCATGGGCGCGGGCAAGTTCGGCCCTCCGGGTTGGCAGGACGACCCGGAGTGGCGCGGGTGGTGGGGCGACAACCCGCCGTTCCACACGCCGACGTACGTCCTGACCCACCGTCCGCGCCCTGCGCTTCCGATGGAGGGTGGTACGACGTTCCACTTCCTCGACGCCGCGCCGGCGGACGCACTCGAGGTGGCGCGCGACGCAGCCGCCGGTCAGGACGTCCGCATCGGCGGGGGCCCGACCATGGTGCGCGCGTTCATCGCCGCCGGTCTCGTCGACCACCTGCACGTCGTGCAGGTGCCGATCCTGCTCGGCCGCGGTGTTCGGCTGTGGGACGGCCTGGAGGGGTTGGAGCAGCAGTACGACCTGGAGGCAGTCTTGACGCCCAGCGGCGTCCTCCACCTGACGTTCACCCGGTGACCTGACGGCGGCACGTCGCGGTCATTCCCGGACAGACCTGCCGCGCCGAGGGACCCATGCGTTCCTGGCCGCAACGGAAGTCACCACCGTCCCCAACCGCCGGGACCGGGCGGCTCTGCAGGGGTCGGTGTCGTCGGGCATGCCGACGGCGTCGGGGCCGCGTGGTTCTCGGGCACGATCCGCGTCGGCGATCGCAACGTGAACGGTCGGTGCGTTCATGTGCGCACCGGTTGAGAACGCGCAAGCGACCGCGGACCACCCACTCACGGAGGCGCGGCGCCTGCGATCGGTCGAGTGAGACGTCCGAAGCGACGCCCACCCGATTCGGCAGTGGACGGCCAGGGGCCGGCGAGCCCGCTGCACCGATTGGTGTCCCAGAATGCTCGCCGGATCGATCGATGATGGAGCGTCAACCGATCACTGGCTCCGTGGGATCGTGCAGCCGCGTTGGTGCCGGTGAGTCAGCCGAGTGCACCGCTATCCTCGCCCAGGCTTGTGTGCCAATGCAGGTGCTCCCAGCAGATGGGTGTTTGCCGAAGCCGTGCTTCCTACGAGAGCTATGACGGCTGGCGTAGGGCCGGACACCAGGGGTGGCGCGGTCGTAGCGCAATCGCGAGCCGATCGTCGGCGGAAGCGTCGCAAGCTTTCCTGGCGGGCGGTCTGCGTGCTCCTGGCTCCGACCGTCGTGCTGATCGTGATGGCCTGGCACTATCGCTGGGTCGGTGACGACGGCTTCATCAACTACCGCGTCGTACAGCAGATCCGCGCCGGCAACGGACCGGTGTTCAATCGCGGCGAGCGTGTCGAGGCGGGAACGAGCCCGCTCTGGATCCTGATGCTCGCGCTGGCGGATTTCCTGACGCCCCTCCGACTCGAGTGGCTTGCGGTGTACCTCGGCATCGCGGGCGCCGCGTCCGGCGTGGCGCTGGCAACGTTCGGTACGTTCCGTCTGCGCTCTCCGCGTGACCGTGGTCTGCTGCTTCCGCTCGGCGCGCTCGCGTTCGTCGCAATCCCCGCGGCGTGGACCTATGCGACGGGTGGTCTCGAGGGTGGCCTCTCGCTCGCGTGGATTGGAGGCAGTTGGTTTTGTCTCACGCGAGACGGACCTGCCCTGCGTTTGGACAAGCGGCCCGACCATTGGTTCGTTGCGGTCTTGATCGGTCTCGGGCCGATCATCAGGCCGGACCTTGCCATCGTGTCGCTCGGGTTCTTCGTCGCGCTCCTGTGCATCAACCGTGCTGGTGGCTTGGTCGCTCGGTTCCGCGCGGTTGGATTCGGAGTCGCGATCCCGTTGGCCTTCGAGATCTTCCGCATGGGCTACTACGGCCTCCTGGTCCCCAACACCGCACTCGCGAAGGAGGCGTCGCTCACCTACTTCTCGCAGGGGTGGCGCTATCTTGCCGACTTCAACGACGCGTACTGGCTCGTGCTCCCGGTGGGCATGCTGCTCGTGCTGTCGGTGTGTGCGGTCACCGATGCGCCAGGACGGCTGCGCTCGGCAACGGGAGTGCTCACGCTCGCCGCATTGAGCGTGGGTTTTGTACTCGCGCTCTACTGGGTTCGGGTCGGCGGTGACTGGATGCACGCGCGCGTGCTCCTCCCCGCGTTGTTCTGCTTGTTGTTGCCCACGATGACGGTCCGGGTGAGCAACTGGCAGGTGTTCTTCGCGGCGGGCGTGATGGTCTGGGCTGTCTGGTGCGGGTTCTCACTGCGCGAGCCGGTGAAGGAACGACACGGCATCGTCGATCCGCGTGTTTCGCCGCTGGCGCTTGCGAAGGGTCACCAGATCGTCACCATCGACGACTACCGAGAGCTCGAGCACGCGACGATCTGGGCGAGGCTCGACAAGATGGCGGCGTCCGGTCAATCTGGGATCCTTCTTTACCGTCCCGGCACCGGGCTCGATCCGTTGCCGCTGGCTCGTACCGACGATCGGCGCTCCGGGCTCGTCTATCGCAGCCTCCAGATCGGAATGGTCGCCTACGGAACGGGACCGGATGTCTACATCGCGGACGCGTACGGATTGGCCGACCCCGTCGGGAGCCACCTCCGCTACGCGAAGCGAGGAAGGCCGGGGCACGAGAAGCTCGTGCCTTCCGCGTGGGTGGTGGGACGCTTTGGAAAACGTGGCACGCCACTGCCCGAAATCTACGAGGGCTTCCTCACCCCGCCGACACAGCTCTCCGCGCGGGACGTCAATGCGGCGCGGGCCGCGCTTCGTTGTGGCGACCTCCGCGACATGCTGGCCGCGGCAAACGACGCGCTGACTCCGGGCCGATTCTTGGAGAACATCTTCGACGCGCCGCGCCTCACGACCTTCCGCGTCGACGAACACCCGGTGTCGGCCGAACGATCAGAGTGTCCCTGACGGGCAGCCACGCACGCGTGCATTGAACGCTCGATGCCTAGCGGAACTGCGGGATCACCTTCTCGCCGAAGATCCGGATCGACTCCAGCATCTCGTCCTGCGTGAGCGTGCCCATCTGGATCAGGCACATCACGTTGTCGACGCCCGCGTCGCGGAGGCGCTGCACGTAGGCGATGGCGGTGTCGGCGTCGCCGAGCGCGTGGTCGGTGTTGTACATCGGGGACGCGGCCGTCGCCGGAGCCTCGCCGCGCTCGATCGCCTCGCGCGCCATGCGCAGGTGTTCGGCCATGTAGGCGGCGTTGTCGACGTCTTCCGTGTTGCGCGCCGGCGCGACACCGTTCGGTGCTGCCCAATGGGTGATCGCCTCGGCGAAGAACCGCAGTGCGCGGCAGCCCTTGCGGAACGCCTCGTCGCGGTCGTCCATGAGGAACGTCGGGCAGAGCGCGACGAACTCGTCGTTGATCATCCCCGGTGAGACGACCGCGTCCGGGTCTCGTGTCGCGCGCTCCTCGTCGAACATGCGGCGCATGTCGCCGATCATCTCGGGCCCGCCGAAACCGAGCACCATCGGTCCCACGCCGTACTGCGCGGCGCGCCGCACGGTCTCGGGGTTCGTGCACGCGAGGAACAACGGCGGGTGCGGGAGCTGCACCGGACGCGGCACCACCGTGTGCGGAGGTCGCCCCGGCGGGTGCTGGATCTTCAGCAGCTCCGAGTCCCACTGGATGGTGTCGCCGCGCCAGCAGTGACCGATGAACGTCAACGCCTCCTTCACCTGCGGCGTGGTGAGCTCGGGGTCGACACCGCACAGCGACATCTCCTGCACCGTCCCGCCGCGCGCGGCACCGAGGTTCAGGCGGCCGTCGGAGATGATGTCGAGCATGGCGGCGCGCTCGGCGACACGGGCAGGGTGGTTGTACCCGAAGGGCATGCACACGGCGGCGTGACCGACGCGGATGCGCGACGTCTTCGCGGCGACCGCGGTGAGGAAGATCTCGGGCGCGCTCATGTGCGAGTACTCGATGAGCGAGTGGTGCTCGACTGCCCAGATCCCGTCGAACCCGACTTCTTCCGCGAACACCGCCTGTTCGACGCAGTTGCGGATCGCCTCCCGTTCGACGTCCGGGGTGCCGAACTCCACCTGGGCCTCGAAGATCATCGAGAACTTCACGGATGGGTCCTCCGTTCGCTCCTGGGGTGTGCTGCCGGACCGTACCGCTGCGACATCTGGGCGCGCACGTGGCGAGCCGATACGTTGTCCCCCTCATGCCCGACCACCCCTTTCACGACGTCGCGATCACCGGGATCTTCAACACCGAGCAGGCTCGGGTGCTCGAGGGCCGCGACTCCCTGTCGATCGCGTTCGAAGGCGGGCTCGGTGCGCTGGCAAACGCCGGCCTCGGGATCCGTGACGTCGACGGCGTCGTGGGTCAGTTCGCCGGCGACTTCGTGTACCAGGCCCGGCTGTCGCCCGCGTGGGTGAACACCTCGTGGGGTGGCATCCCGGCCATCCTCCAGGCCGCCACCGCGATCGCAGCCGGCATGGCGACGAAGGTGCTCGTGCTCGCGGGCACCGCGGGCGTCTACACCGATCGGGCTTCGACCGCGCCGTGGACCCGGCCCAGCAGCGAGTTCGTCGCCCCGTTCGGCATGTTCACCGCGGCCGAGTTCGCGCTGGTGGCGCGCCGGCACATGCACATGTACGGGACCAAGCCCGACGCGCTCGCGACCGTTGCCGCCGTCATCCGCAACAACGGGCACGTGCACCCGGACGCGATCTACCGCGGCCGTGGGCCGTTCACGCCGCAGGACATCCTCGACAGCCGCATGGTCGCCGATCCCTTCCACCTCCTCGACTGCGCGACCGCGTCCGAAGGAGGGTGCGGGCTCGTGGTGACGCGCGCCGACCTTGCCGTTGATGCGCCCACGCGGCCGGTGTACGTCCTCGGTGGCAACGGCGACAACGGCGGGAGTGCGTACCGCAACCCGCCCACGTGGGAGCTCGGTGGTCACCGGCGCGCCGATCTCGTGAACGGCACCGTTGGTCGGCACTCGGCCGAGACCGCGTTTCGCGCCGCGGGTCTCGGCCCGACCGACGTCGACGTGTGCGAGTTCTACGACCCGTTCTCGTTCGAGATCATCCGTCAGTACGAAGCCTTTGGCTTCTGCGCCGAGGGCGAAGGCGGCGACTTCGTCACCAGCGGCGCCATCGAACCCGGCGGTCAGTACCCGGTGACGACCGACGGTGGCGTGATGTCGTACAGCCACGCGGGCGCCGCCGCGCAGATGCTGCAGCGGGTGATCCGCAGCGTCGAGCAGCTGCGCGGCGAGTGCGCGTCGAACCAGGTCGAGGGGGCCGAAGTGGCGATGTGCTCCAACGGAGGGTCGGGAGCGTTGTTCACCGACGTGATGCTGCTGGGGGTCGAACGACCATGAGCTTGTTGCAAGCGCAGACCGGCGCGGTGCCGGTCCCGCACCCGGGTCCGCTCACCCAGCCCTACTGGGACGGCTGCGCGCGCCGTGAGTTGCTCTTCCAGCGGTGTGGCGCGTGCGGCCACGCCACCCACACGCCTGCATACCTGTGCTCCAACTGCACGGCGCAGGACCTCACGTGGGAGGCCAGCGCGGGCACCGGCGAGATCTACAGCTGGACCACAGTGTGGCGACCGCAGATCCCGTCGTTCGAGGTGCCCTACGTCGCGATCATCGTGACGATGGACGAGGGATGGCAGATCCTCTCCAACCTCGTCGGCACTGAGCACGACGCGGTCGAGATCGGCATGCGCGTCGAGGTGGAGTTCCACGAGATGGAAGGCGGGTTCACGCTGCCGTACTTCCATCCGGTCACCGCAGGCTGAACGTTGGAGCAGGGTCTCGCGGCGCTGCGCGTCGTCGATCTGAGCACCGGTATCCCCGGTGGATACTGCGCGCGCCTGCTCGCCGACGCCGGCGCCGACGTGGTGAAGGTCGAACCGCCCGACGGCGATCCGTGGCGCTCGTGGTCGGCCGGCGGCGCGACCATCGATCGCGTCGAGGGTGGCGCGCTCTTCCGGTTCCTCCATCACGGAATGCGCTCGGTCGTGGGCGCGCCGGGTGACGCAGCTGTGGAAGCGTTGGTCGGCGGGGCCGACGTCGTGCTCGAGAGCAATGCGTGGCCGGAGCTCGATCCCCAAGCGTGGCTCGACGCGCATCCGGGGCTCATCGTGTGTTCGATCACGCCGTACGGCCGCACCGGTCCCTACGCCGGGCGACCGACGTCGGAGTTCATCGTGCAGGCGGAGTCAGGCGGGCTCGTCGGGCGCGGTTCGGTGCGCAGCGTCCCCTTCCAGGCCGGCGGCCGCACCAGCGAGTGGCTGGCGGGCACCTTCTCGGCGATGGCGGTCGCGGCGGCGGCGCGGCGCGCCGCCCGATCGGGTCACGGCGACCACATCGACTTCTCGGTGGCCGAGGTGATGACGATCGCGGCCAGCGGCTACGCCGAGTACGTGCGCCGCCTCCTCGGCAGCCCGCCAATCGTGGGCGCGACCCGCACCATCGAGACGCCGTCGGTCGAGCCGACGCTCGACGGCTACGTCGGGTTCTGTACCAACAGTCGCGAGCAGTTCCACAGCTTCGTGCTCATGCTCGGGCGGCCGGATCTCATCGAGACCGACGAGTTCAGCGCCCACACCGATCGACAGCGGCGCTGGGACGAGTGGAACGACCTGGTGCACGCATGGACGACGCAGTACGCGACGGGCGACATCGTGCGCCGGGCGAGCGAGCTGCGCATCCCGGTTGCGCCGGTGCACGGCCCGCACAACATCCTCGACTGCGACCACTTCGTCTCACGCAGGATCTTCGTCGACGACGCGTCGGGTTCGTTCAAGTTCCCCCGTCGACCGTGGCGGATGGACGACGAAGACCCCCCGCCGCCGCGTCCCTCGCCGCGGCTGGGCGAGCACACCGGCCGGGTCGAGGCGCACACGTCGACCCGTCCACCCATCGCCGGACCCGACCCCGACCTGCCGCTCGCGGGCGTGCGGGTGCTCGACCTCACCGCGTGGTGGGCCGGACCGATCGCCGCGGGCGCGCTCGCCGCGCTCGGCGCCGACGTCATCCACGTGGAATCGATCAGCCGGATGGACGGCATGCGCGCCACCGGGGCGAACACGGGCATGGATGGACCGTGGTGGAGCGCGCCTCGCACTACCTGTGCTCGAACACGAACAAGCGCAACCTCACGCTCGACCTCGGCCGCGAAGAGGGGCTCGATCTGCTGCGCCGTCTGATTGCCGAGAGCGACGCGGTGCTCGAGAACTTCTCGCCGCGCGTCCTCGCCAACTTCGGGCTCGAGTGGGAGCAGGTGCACGCGCTCAACCCGCGCTGTCTCCTCGTCCGCATGCCTGCGTTCGGGTTGTCGGGGCCGTGGCGCGACAACGTGGGTTTCGCGCAGACGATGGAACAGGTGACCGGCCTGGCCTGGATCACCGGTCACCGCGACGACCAGCCCCGCATCCAGCGCGGGCCGAGCGATCCCAATGCGGGCATGCACGCGGCGTTCGCGCTCATCGTGGGGCTCGCCGAGCGTGAGGCGACTGGCCGCGGAAGCCTGCTCGAGGTCACGATGGTCGAGGGCGCGCTCAACGCCGCCGCCGAGTTGGTGCTCGAGGCCACCGCCTACGGCAACCACCTCGAGCGCGACGGCAACCGGAGCCCGCACGTCGCGCCCCAAGGTCTGTACCGCGGGCGCGACGACGAGACCTGGCTCGCGATCTCGGTGACGACCGACGCCGAGTGGGGGGGCCTGGTCGACGCGCTCGGCCGTCCCGAGTGGGCGCTCGCGCCCGAGCTCGCGACGTACGCGGGTCGACGGCCGCGTCACGACGAGCTCGACGACCGTCTCGACGCGTGGAGTCGCGAACGCGATCCGGCCGACGCGGCCGAGCTGCTCGTCGCGCACGGCGTGCCGGCAGCCGTCGGCCGCGACCCGCGCTTGCTCTACGACCACCCGCAGCTCCAGGCGCGCGGTTACTACGAGGAGATCGACCACCCGATCGTGGGGACGATGCCCACACCCACGCTCCCGTTCCGGTTCGCGTCGGTCGACCGCTGGTTGCGCACCCCGGCGCCGACCCTCGGCCAGCACAACCACGAGCTCCTCGTCGACGACCTCGGCGTCGACGAAGCCACCTACGGCGAGCTCGAGGAGCAGCAGATCATCGGCACCCGCCCGAGAGGACTGTGATCCCCATCTCACACCGAGCAAGTTGCGAAAACACCCCCGCGCTGGGCGTGGAAGTGCAACATGCTCGGGGGGCGGGGGTCGAGCGCGCGACGCGGTCTACGCGACGACGCCTTTGACCTTGAGGTCGATGACGGTGTCCCAGTCGAGGCCGAGCTGTTCGGTGAGGATCTCGTCGCCGTGCTCGTTGAAGTCGGGCGACTTGCCGGGCACCGACGGCGTCTCGTCGAACTGCACCGGTGTCTCCACCAGCTTGTAGGGATAGCCGTCGTACTCGAGCTGCTGCAGGTAGCCGTTGGCGATCACCTGCGGGTCTTCGCCGATCTCGATGGTGTCCTGCACGACGGCCCACTGGCCGCGCATGCCGGTGAGCCGTGCCTTGATCTCCGCGAGGGCGTACTTCTTGATCTCGGCCCGGATGAGGTCGGCGCCGGCCGCCGCGTTCTCCGTCAGGTGCTCGTGGGTGTCGAAGCGCGGGTCGCCGATCAGGTCGAGGCGCTCGAGGCGCTCGCAGACCTCGGGCCAGTAGTGGAAGCCCTGGAGCATCGAGAACATGATGAACCGGCCGTCGGACGTACCGAAGTAGCCGATCAGCGGATTGAAGGGCGCCGCCGGTTGGCCGGCGGGCGGTGCCTGCCACGCCATGTCCATGTCCTGCGCGACCGCGATCGTCCCACCCAACGCCCACATCGCGCTCGAGAGCAGCGAGATGTCGACGACCTTGGCCTCGCCGGTGCGCTCGCGGTGGAAGAGCGCGGCGGAGATGCCGCCGGCGATGGTCATGGCGCCGATCGAGTCGCCGAACGCGGGGCCGGGCTGGTTGATCGGCTGCGGGAGGTCGGAGGGCGTCACCGAGTGCGCGACCCCCGAGCGGGCCCAGAAACCGAGCGAGTCGTACCCGCCGGCGTCGGTGTCGGGCCCGCGGTTGCCGTAGCCGGTGCCGCGCACGTAGACGATGTTGGGGTTGTGCGCCTTGATGTCGTCGACCTCGATCTGGAGACGGGAGCGAACCCCGGCCATCTTGTTGGTGAGGAAGACGTCGGAGATCCCCGCGAGCCGGTAGAGGAGGTCGCGGCCCTCGGGCTTGGTGAGGTCGAGGCCCAGGCTCTTCTTGCCCCGGTTGGCGTGCTCCATGAGGACGGCGACCTTGCCGCTGAACCCGGCGATCCCCGTGGAGCCCAGCCCGCGCGCGGCGTCACCGCGGGTGACGTGCTCGATCTTGATGACCTCCGCGCCCCAGTCGGCGAGGATGCCCGACGCCGCCGGCACGAAGGTGTGCTCGGCGACCTCGAGGATGCGGATGCCTTCCATGACGTTCGACATGGCGAGAGAGCGTAGGGGCTCCCACGCGGCGCGCGCGGGGCGGCGCCGGTGGTGCCGCCGGCGGCGCCCTGTGTAGCGTCGGGTGCCCGTTGCATCTGGAGGTCGTCGCATGTCCGAGCCCGAATACCGCCACGTCACCTACGAGACGCTCGACGACGGGACGATCCGCGGATCATGCTCGACCGCCCCGAGATGCGGAACGCGCAGCACCGGTCGCTCCTCGTCGAGCTCAACGAGGCCTTCCTGCGGGCCGAGGCCGACGACACGGTGCGGGTCGTGATCTTCGGTGGCAACGGCCCCATGTTCTCGTCGGGCCACGACACGGGCAGCAAGGAGATGTGGGAGGAGCTCGCGGGGGAGCACAAGCACCCGACCGCGGTGACCAACGGTGGGACTCGTGAGGGCCCCGAGAAGCTGATGCTGCAGGAGTGGCACTACTTCTTCCAGAACACGCTGCGGTGGCGGAACCTGCGCAAGATCACGATCGCCCAGGTCCACGGCGGGGTCTACGCCGCGGGTCTCATGCTCATGTGGGCGTGCGACCTCATCGTCGCGGCCGAGGGCACGGTGTTCGCCGACGTCGTCGGCACCCGCCTGGGCATGTGTGGCGTCGAGTACTTCGCCCACCCGTGGGAGTTCGGGCCCCGCAAGACCAAGGAGCTGATGCTCACCGGCGACGCCATCGACGCCGACGAGGCCTACCGGCTCGGCATGGTGAGCAAGATCTTCCCGGAGGCCGAGCTGGGCGAGCGCACGCTCGAGTTCGCGCGGCGCATCGCCCAGATCCCGACCATGGCCGCGCTCCTCGTCAAGGAGTCGGTGAACCAGACGCAGGACAACATGGGCTTCTACAACGCGCTCCACGCGTGCTTCACCATGCACGAGCTGAACCACGCCCAGTGGTCGGTGGTGCACGACGACGGCATGGCCGTCGCCAAGCTCGGCGAAGACGTGCCCGACTGGCGCGGCACCAAGCTCAAGCTCTCCGAACGCGACACCGTCGAACAAGCACAAGCGAACGCATGAGTGAGCGTCGTGAGGCGGGTATCCCGCCGAGCCGCGAGCGGTCGCCAGGGGTGGAGCCGAGCGGCCCCGTGCGTAGCACGGTGAGCGGAGAAGCATGAGCGTGCTCGAGCGCGACCGCCGCGGCGCGGTCGAGATCCTGACCCTCAACCGGCCCGAGAAGCGCAACGCCCTCAACCGGGAGCTCCTCGACGCGCTCGCGGCCGCGTTCGCCGGGCTCGAGACCGACGACGACGTGCGCGTCATCGTGCTCACCGGTGCCGGCGACCGCGCCTTCTCCGCGGGCATGGACCTCGCCGAGTTCGCCTCGGGGGGTGGCGGCGGGAACACCGTCGCCGCGCCGACCGACGCCGACGACACGATCGTGCCGTCGCGTCACCAGATCATCTCGTGGGAGTACCCGAAGCCGATCGTCGCCGCGCTCAACGGCGCGACGGTCGCAGGTGGCTTCGAGATCATGATGTGCTGCGACCTCGTGGTTGCGGCCGAGCACGTGGTCTTCGGGCTCGCCGAGGTGAAGCGGGGTTTGATGCCGGGCGGTGGCGGCACGCTGCTGGCCACCCGCATCCCGCTGTCGATCGCGCTGGAGATCACGCTGACCGGCGACACCGTCGACGCGCAGCGTGCGCTCGAGCTCGGTCTGATCAACCGGGTCGTGCCCACCGGCCGGGAGGTCGACGAAGCGCTCGTGCTCGCGCAGAAGATCGCCGACAACGGTCCACTGGCAGTGCAAGTGGTGAAGCGACTGGTGCGCAAGGGTGCGACCGAAGGCGGCGGCGCCGGGTGGCCACGGCCGAGCGAGGCGGCGAAGGTGTTCGGCAGCGAGGACGCGCGTGGAGGGCGCGACCGCGTTCGTGGAGAAACGGCCCGCGCGCTTCGTGGGCCGGTAGCAGCACACACAGGACACACAGGACACACTGGACACGCAGGACACACTGGAGGCGACGCGATGGCGTGGGACTTCGAGACCGAGCCCGAGTTCGAGGCGAAGCTGGAGTGGATCCGGAATTTCGTCGCCGACAAGATCGAGCCCCTCGACCTCGTCTACGGAGGGCGGGCGTTCCACCCGCTCGACGACGAGACCGGCCCGCTCGTCCGGCCGATGCAGGAGGAGATCAAGGCGCAGGGCCTCTGGGCCGCGCACCTCGGTCCCGAGCTCGGCGGCAAGGGCTTCGGCCAGCTCAAGCTCGCGCTGATCAACGAGATCCTCGGCACCTCGGGTTGGGCGCCGATCGTGTTCGGCACCGCCGCGCCCGACACCGGCAACGCCGAGATCATCGCCCACTACGGCACCGAGGCGCAGAAGGAGCAGTACCTGCAGCCGCTGCTCAACGGCGAGTGCTTCTCCTGCTACTCGATGACCGAGCCACAGGCCGGCGCGGACCCGAAGATGTTCAAGACCCGCGCGGTCAAGGACGGCGACGAATGGGTCATCAACGGCTACAAGTTCTTCTCCTCGAACGCGCGCACGGCGCGGTTCATCATCGTGATGGCGGTGACCAATCCCGACGTGAGTGCCTACCAGGGCATGTCGATGTTCCTGGTGCCGACCGACACACCCGGTCTCGACGTGGAGCGCCACGTCGGCCTCATGGGCGAGTCCGAAGACGAGGGCATGCACGCGCTCATCCACTACAACAACGTGCGTGTCCCCGCTGACGCGCTGCTCGGTGGTGAGGGTCAGGCATTCGCGGTGGCGCAGACGCGTCTCGGCGGTGGTCGCGTGCACCATGCGATGCGAACGGTGGGGATCTGCCAGAAGGCGCTCGACATGATGTGCGAACGCGCGCTGTCGCGCGAGACGCAGGGTTCGTTGCTCGCCGACAAGCAGATGGTGCAGTCCGACATCGCCGACGCCTACGCCGACCTCATGCAGTTCCGTCTGCTCGTGCTGTACACCGCGTGGGAGATCGACCGCTACCACGACTACAAGCGCGTGCGGAAGAACATCGCCACCATCAAGTTCCTCACCCCGAAGGTGCAGGAGAGCGTCATCTTCAAGGCGATGCACCTCCACGGTGCCCTCGGCGTGTCCAACGAGATGCCGTTCGGGCGCATGTGGTCGGGCATCCCGATCATGGCCTCGGTCGACGGGCCCAGCGAGGTGCACAAGGTCACCGCGGCCAAGGAGGTCCTCAAGGGCTACAAGCCCGTCGACGGCCTCTGGCCCTCCGAGTGGCTCCCGGCCAAGCGCGAGGTGGCGCGGCAGAAGATCGCGCAGATGCTCGAGCACGCGGTCGGCAACGCCTGACGGCTCGGGACTCACGTCGAGGGGTGAGGTGACGAGCGCGTTCGCCGACGTGAACGTGCTCGATCTCACCGTCGCGCCCGGTGGGGCGATCGCGGCGATGCACCTCGGCGAGTACGGGGCCAGGGTGCTTCGGGCCGAGTTGCAGCCCGGCGTGCGCGCGGGCGGCGAGGCCCTGTGGCACTACGCCAATCGCACCAAGCAGATCGTCCCGGCGAGCGACGTCGACGACCAGGGGTTGACGGGGTGGGCCGACGTGGTGGTGGTCGACCTCCCCGAAGCGGAGCTCGAAGCTGCCGGCTTCGATGCCGAACATCTTCGTCGTGACAATCCGCGGCTCGTCCACGCCTGGATGCCACCGCATGCGGCGAGCGGCGTGACCGCGGACCTTCCCTATGACGAGCTGCTCCTCTGGGCGTGGACCGGCCTCGCCGCGCAGCAACCCGGCGCCACCAGCGACCACCCGGTGGCGTCCGTCGTTCCGATCATCACCTACGAGCAGGGCGCGCTGGGCGCATGCGCGATCGGTGCCGCCCTCGTCGAGCGAGTGACGCGCGGCACGGTGCGGTCGCTCACAGTCTCCGGACTCCATGCGGTGAACGCGATGAACACGTCCATCCGCATCGACCTGCCCGGGATCTTCAAGCCGTTCGGCGCCAACAAGGACGGCACCGGAGTCTCGCCGCAGTTCCGGATGTACCGCTGCCGCGACGGCGCGTGGTTGTTCGTGTGCGCGCTCACGCCGTCGTTCTTCTTCAAGCTGCTCGAAGCGCTCGATCTCATGGACATCATGTTGATCCCCGAGGTCGACGGGGAGTTCGCCAAGTTCGTGACGCCTGAGGTGCAGGTGATCGCGAACGCGCGGTTCGCGGCGCGCATGGCCGAGATGGACTCCGACGAGTGGGCGGCGCGCTTCGACGAACTGGGCGTTCCCTACTCGCCGGTGCAGACGCGCGAGCAGTGGGCCGCGAGTGAGACCGTGGCCGCGAACGATCTCCTGGTCGCGGTGCCGGGCGAACCCGGGACGGTGGGCCCGGGATTGCCCGCCGCGCTCTCGACGACACCGGGATCACTCGCGGAGTCCACCGCTGGTCGCGTCGTCGCCGGCGGCACGACCATGCCCGCCACGAGCTTGCCGCTCGACGGGATGCTCGTCGTCGACGCCACCAAGTTCCTGGCCGGCCCCTTCGGCTGCCTCGTGCTGCAGGACCTGGGCGCGCGCGTGGTGAAGGTCGATCCGCCCGGGGGCGAGGAGTTCCGGGCCGTCGCCGGCGCGTCGTACTGCGCGCTCAACCGCGACAAGGACCAGGTGTGCATCGACCTGAAGACGTCGGCCGGTCGCGACAAGTTCGCGGCGCTGGTCGGGCGGGCCGACGCGCTGGTCGAGAACATGGCGCGGCAGGTGGCCGACGAGCTCCAGCTCGACCTCGCGGGCTTGCGCGCTGCTCACCCACGCCTCGTGCACTGCCACCTCGACGGGTGGGGCAACGGTCCGCTGGCCGACACGCCCGGCTTCGACCCGCTGCTCCAGGCTCGCAGCGGTCTCATGGTGGCGCAGGGCGGTGTCGACACGCCGGTCATCCAACCCATGTCACTGCACGACATCGGCACCGGCACCCTCGCGGCCCTGGGCACGGTCGTCGCGCTCTACGCCCGCGCCCGGCTCGGCCGGGGCCAGCAGGTCGGGGTCGCGCTGAGTCGCACCTCGGTCGCGTTCCAGGGCGCAGAGTTCACGACGTATCCCGGCCGGCGCGAGCCGCGCGTCGGGTACATCGACTACGTGGGTGACGACGCCGCGCACCGATTCGTCGAAGCGCGCGACGGCTGGTTGGGCGTGTGCGCCGACACCGTCGAGCAGCGGCGAGCGTGGGACGCGATTCGGGGCGACGACGACCGCGCGCTCGCGTCGCAGACCGTCGACGACGTGGTCGGCACGTGCCGCGCCGCGGGCGTTCCGGCGATTGCCGTCCTCGGTCGCGACGAGGTGTACACGAGCCACGCGTTGTTCGCCGACGACTCCTGGCTGGTCGTCGACGACGACGACCTCGGCGAAGTGCGCGTGATGCGCAGCTACTCCGCGTGGGACGGAGTCCCGCGGCAGGCGCGGGGGGTGATGCACGCGGCCGGGCGCGACACCGACGTGGTGCTGCGCGAGGTCACCGCGGGGCGCTGACCGCGGCCAAGCAGAACGCGACAAGGTGGTCGACCTCGGCGCGGTCGGCATGCTCGCCCTGCCAGAGCAGCTCCGAGAGTCGACCGAACACGGCGTGTGCGACGAGCGCGGCGTCGAGCTCGGGTCGCGCGCTCCCCAGTGCGGCGAACGGCTCCCGCAACAGCGCTCCCGGCGCGGCGTTGGCCGCCGAGCGGGCGGGCGCGGAGCCGCCGCCGACGCTGTCGCCGTTCCAGATCACCGCCAGCGTGGTGGCGGCCACCTCGCCCTTCGCCTGCGAGAGCACGCCCTCGACCCAGCGCCGCACCTTCGCCTCGGGGCTCGGCGCCTTGGCCATCTGGTGTCCGAGGTAGCTCTGCAGCCGGAGCGCGCCCTCGTCGACCAGCGCCGCGACGAGGGCGTCCTTCGACCGGAAGTGGCGGTAGAAGGCGTCGTTGGAGAGCCCGGCGGCGGTGACGATGTCGACCACCCGGGGCCGGGACGTGGTGCCGCAGCGGCGCATCACGTCGAGCCCGGCGTCGAGCAGGCGCCGCACCTCGTCGGCGTAGGCGGCCCCGCGGCGGGCCAGCGTCTGCTGGGCCACCCGCGCCGCCACGTCCCCACCTTGGCCCGGAATTGTGTTCTGCACGTCCAGAATCATATTCTGACACAACTCGTCGAAGGAGCATCCACCATGGCATGGGACTTCCGGACCGACCCCGAGTACCAGGCCCAGCTCGACTGGGTCGACACGTTCGTGCGGGAGGAGATCGAGCCGCTCGACCTGCTCTTCCCGGACCTGCAGTTCCACCCGCTCGACGAGACTCGGCGCACGATCATCGACCCGTTGAAGGACGAGGTGCGCAGGCGGGGCCTGTGGGCGACGCACCTGGGTCCCGAGCTCGGTGGCCAGGGGTTCGGCCAGCTGAAGCTCGCGCTGCTCAACGAGATCCTGGGCCGGTCGCTGTGGGCGTCGATCGTGTTCGGATGCCAGGCGCCCGACACCGGCAACGCCGAGATCATCGCACACTACGGCACGCCCGAGCAGAAGGAGAAGTACCTGCAGCCGCTGCTCGACGGTGAGTGCTTCTCCTGCTACTCGATGACCGAGCCGCACGCGGGCTCCGACCCCACCATGTTCACGACGCGCGCGGTCAAGGACGGGGACGAGTGGGTGATCAACGGGTGGAAGTTCTTCTCGTCGAACGCGCGCACCGCGTCGTTCCTCATCGTGATGGTCGTCACCGATCCCGACGTCAGCGCGTACCAGGGCATGTCGATGTTCCTGGTGCCGACCGACACGCCGGGCGTGAAGATCGAACGCAACATCGGACTGGCCGGCGAACCGCTCGGTGAGGGCATGCACGCGCTCATCCACTACGACGACGTGCGCGTGCCGGCTGACGCGTTGCTCGGCGGTGAGGGCCAGGCCTTCGCCATCGCGCAGACCCGCCTCGGCGGCGGTCGCATCCACCACGCCATGCGCACCATCGGCCTGGCGCAGAAGGCGATCGACATGATGTGCGAGCGCGCGCTCTCACGCGAGACGCAGGGCTCGATCCTCGCCGACAAGCAGTTCGTGCAGGGCTTCATCGCCGACTCCTACGCGCAGCTCCAGCAGTTCCGGCTGTTCGTGCTCTACACCGCGTGGGAGATCGACGAGTACAACGACTACAAGCGCGTGCGCAAGGACATCGCCACCGCCAAGGTGGTCATGCCCACGGTGCTGCACGACATCGCCTGGCGGGCGATGCAGGTGCACGGCGCGCTCGGCGTCAGCAACGAGATGCCGTTCAACGGGATGATCCACGGGGCGGCGTCGATGGGTCTGGCTGACGGGCCCACCGAGGTGCACAAGGTCACCGTCGCCCGGCAGTTGCTCCGCGAGTACAAGGCGACCGATGATCTGTGGCCGACCGAGCACCTGCCGAAGAAGCTCGCCGCGGCCAAGGCCAAGTACGCCGAGCACCTGGAACACGAGGTGGGGAACCTGTGATCGACTTCGACCGGCTCGCATCCTGGATGGACGACGCGGGCCTCGACGGCAAAGGCGAGACCCTCGAGCACGCGTTCGTGTCCGGCGGCTCGCAGAACGAGATCTACGAGCTGCGGCGCGGTGACCTGCACTGCGTGATCCGCATCCCGCCGGCGGCGGCGCCGGTCGACCGCGACAAGGGGATCCTGCGCGAGTGGCGCATCATCGAGGCTCTCGACGGCACCGAAGTGCCGCACACCGCCGCGATCGGGGTGTGCGAGGACCCGGAGGTCTTGGGGCGCACGTTCTACCTCATGGGCTGGGTCGACGGTTGGTCGCCGATGAACACCGACGGCTGGCCGGCGCCGTTCGACACCGACCTCGACGCCCGGAAGGGCCTGGCGTACCAGCTGGTGGAGGGGATCGCGCTGCTCGGCAACGTCGACTGGCGGGCGAGGGGCCTGCAGGACCTCGGGCGGCCGGACGGCTTCCACGAGCGCCAGGTCGACCGGTGGACCGCGTTCCTCGAGCGCATCAAGGGCCGCGAGCTGCCCGGGTTCGACGAGGCGTCGGCGTGGCTCCGTGAGCACAAGCCGATCGACTTCATCCCGGGCCTGATGCACGGCGACTACCAGTTCGCCAACGTGATGTTCGAGGACGGCACTCCGGCCAAGCTCGCCGCGCTGATCGACTGGGAGATGGGCACGGTCGGCGACCCGAAGCTCGACCTCGGGTGGGTCGTGCAGAGCTGGCCCGAGGACACGATGGCCGAGGGCGTGCAGGGTGGCACGGGCTACGCCGACATGTACGGCATGCCGTCGCGCGACGAAGTGGTCGCGCACTACGCGTCGGTGTCGGGCCGCCAGGTCGACGACGTCGACTACTACATCGTCCTGGCGAAGTGGAAGCTGGCCGTGGTGCTCGAGCAGGGTTACCAGCGCCGCGGCGACGACGAGAAGCTCGACGCCTTCGGTCCCATCGTGCTCGACCTGATGCAGGGCGCCGCCGAGCTTGCCGAGTCGAGCGACTACGCGGTGACGGAGAGCCGCTAGTGCGTGCCGCGTACGTGCCCGAGCACGGGCCGCCGGAGACGGTGGTCGTGCACGAGGTGCCCGAACCGGTCCCCGGACCGGGCGAGGTGCTCGTCGACGTCGCGTACGCGGCCGTCAACTTCCCCGACGTGCTGATCGTCAACAACGAGTACCAGGTGCAGGTGCCGGCGCCGTTCGTGCCGGGGAGCGAGTTCTCGGGCGTCATCGGCGCGGTGGGCGACGGCGTCGACGGCGTGCGCGTGGGCGATCACGTCTACGGCGCGAGCTTCGTGGGCGCGTACGCGGAGAAGATCGTCGTGAACGGGGCGAGCGTCACCGTGATCCCGGAGTCGGTCGACCTGCGCGACGCCGCCGCGTTCAGCGTGGCGCACACGACCGCGATGCACACGCTGCGGACGATCGCCGACCTGCAACCAGGGGAGACGGTGCTCGTGCTCGGCGCGGCCGGCGGCGTCGGGCTCGCCACCGTCGAGCTGGCCACATTGCTCGGGGGCAAGGTGGTCGCGGCGGCGTCGACGCCCGAGAAGCTCGAGCTGTGCGCGCAGTACGGCGCGGTCGCCGGCATCGACTACACGACCGAAGACCTCAAGACGCGCGCCAAGGAGCTCACCGGCGGCGGTGCCGACGTGGTCGTCGACCCCGTGGGCGGTCCCTACTCGGAAGCGGCGCTGCGGGCGACGAAGTGGGGGAGTCGCTTCGTCGTCGTCGGCTTCGCGGCGGGCGAGATCCCGCGCATCCCCCTCAACCTCGTGCTCCTCAAGGGCGTCATCGTGCGCGGCATGGAGATGCGCTCCATCATGGAAGCTGTGCCCGAGCTCGTCCTGCGCGACCAGCGCGAGCTGAAGGAGCTGTTCGTGGGCGGCAAGATCCACCCGCACGTCTCCGCCGTCTACCCCCTCGCCGACACCGCCGTCGCCCTCCGCTCGATGCTCGAGCGCACCGCCACCGGCAAGGTCCTCATCGACGTCACCGCGTAGCCCACGAAGTTGCGTGACTCGGGCACACCTGATGTGCCCGATCCGCTGAACTTGGTTGGCTACGCGGGGGCGGGGGCGAAGCGCTTCTTGAGCTCGGGCTTCTGGATCTTGCCCATGGAGTTGCGGGGGACCAGGTCGACCAGCTCGAGCTGCTCGGGGACCTTCTGCCGGGCGAGGCCGAGCTTGCGGCAGTGCTCGCCGATCTCGACCAGCGTGATCGACTCGACGCCGTCGGCGAGCTTCACCACCGCGCACGCGCGCTCGCCGGTGCGGTCGTCGGGGAGCGCGATGACGGCGACGTCGGCGATCTTGGGGTGCAGGTGCAGCGCGTCCTCGATCTCGCTGGCCGAGATGTTCTCGGCATTGCGGATGATGATGTCCTTCACCCGACCGGTGATCATCACGTGGCCGGTGCCGGTGACGATGCCGAGGTCACCGGTGTGGAAGAAGCCCTGCTCGTCGAGGGCGCCGTCGTTGAGCGCAGGGTTGGCGTAGCCGAGGAACTGCTGCGGGCCGCGCAGGCGCAGCTCGCCCTCCTCGCCCGGGCCCTTCTCGAGTCCGTCCAGGCCGACGACCCGCACCTCGACCCCCGGCCCCGCGGTGCCCTCGCTGGTTGCGATCTGCTCGTCGGTGTCGTTGACGCTGCCGCACGTGGCGATCGGGAACTCGGTGAGACCCCAACTGCCGATGATGCCGATGCCGCCGAGCTCCTGCTTGACCTCCTCGTGCAACGCGGGCGGAGTGGGTGCGCCGCCGCCCACGCAGGCGCGCAGGTTCGGGAACAGGCGCTCTGCCCCGTGCGCGCGCTGCGCGGCGAGGTAGGCGCGGAAGAACGGAACCGCGGTGCCCAGCAGGGTCGCGCCCTGTTCGGCCATGAAGCGCGGTGACTGCTCGGCGTCGAACGCCTCGATCAGGATCATGCACATCCCGCTGGCGAGCGTCACGACGAGCATGCCCGCCCCACCGATGTGGCCGACGGGGAACGCGACCGGGTAGATGTCGTGGGCGTTGGGTCGCATCTTGGTCAGCCAGGTGTTGCCCGAGGCCATCAGGCCGACGTCGGTGTGCCACGCGCCCTTCGGGTCCGCGGTCGAACCAGACGTGTAGTAGAGCCAGCGGGCCGCGGGCTCGGGGCCGGGCGGTTCGGGGAGCGTGGCGGGGTCGCCGCTGGGCAACGTGTCGGCGGCCATCACCCGGAACCCGACCTCGTCGGCGACGCCGCGCGCGAGGGCTTCGTAGTCGAAGCCGCGCCACTGCGGGCGCACGATCAGGACCTCGGTCCTGGCCTCGTTGGTGATGTAGCGCACCTCGCGCTCGCGCAGTATCGGGATGATCGGGCACTGCACCGCGCCGAGGCGAGCCAGCGCCACCAACAGCACGAGGGTGTCGATCGACGTCGGCAGCTGCCAGCTCACGACCGTGCCCGGCCCGATGCCGTCGGCGTAGAGCCCCGCGGCCATGTTTTCGGCCGCGTCGCGGAACTGCGCGACGGTGACCCGGCGACCCTGCTCGTCACCGAGGACGACCTGGTCGGGCGTCGCCGCCGCGCGCTGCGTGACGAATTCCCAGAGCGTGGCGGGGTAGGTGATCTCGTCGGCCACGCTCAGACCCTCATGATCCAGCCGCCGTCGACGCTGATCGTCTGGCCGTTGATCCAGTCCCCGGCGCTCGATGCCAGGAGCAGGATCGTGCCGACGAGGTCGTCGGGCGGACCTTCCTTCTTGCCCGGGACTCCGGCGAGGAAGGCGGCTCGCATCGGGTCGTCCTTGCCCAGCGACGCGTAGCCGGCGTCGTCCTGCACGAACCCGGGCGCGACCGCGTTGACGTTGATGCCCTGCGGGCCGAGCTCGGTCGCCAGGCTCGTGGTGAGGCTCACCAGCGCGAGCTTGCTGATGCTGTAGATGCCGCCGGGGATGAAGGCGCCGCCCGACACCTGGTTGATGATGCGCCCACCACCGCGCTCGAGCATCGACGGCACCGCCGCGCGCACACACACCAGGGCACCCAGCACGTTGACCTTCATCACGCGGTCCCACCAGTCGAGCGGGAGGGTGAGGAGCGACCCCATCGGGATCTCCTTCATCAGCGCCGCGTTGTTGACGAGGATGTCGACGCCGCCGAACTCGTCGCGGACCCGCTGCACCATGGCCTCGGCTGCCTCGGGATCGGTGATGTCGACGCGCACGCCGATGGCGTCGCGGCCCTGGTCCCGCAGCTGTTGCGCGTGTTGCTCTGCACGTTCGCCGTCGAGGTCGGCGAGCACGACCTTGGCGCCGGCCGCGGTCAGACCCCGGCCGTACTCCTCGCCACAGCCGCCCGCGCCGCCAGTGATCACGGCCACCTTGCCGTCCAACGAGAAACGTTCCAAGGTCACGGAGTCCCCCCGATCTCGACTGGAAGAATGGTGACACTACCCGTAGGTTCTCGCGCCATGAAGATCGGTGTGATGCTCGCAGGGGTCAACGGGAAGTTCTGGACGACCGCCGCGCAGACGGCCGACGAAGCAGGCTTCGAGTCGGTGTGGCTCCCCGAGCACCTCGTGTTCCCCGTGGCGATGCAGGGGAGCCCGCACGCCGGCGAGTCGCACCCGCCGATCCCACCGCAGACGCCCGCGTTCGACGCGCTGCTGTCGCTGGCGGCGATCGCGGCGACGACCACCAACATCCGTCTCGGCACCGACGTCTACAACATCGGTCTGCGGCATCCGTTCGTCACCGCGCGTGCCGTCGCGACACTCGACGTGCTGTCGGGTGGACGCGTCGAGTTCGGCATCGGTGCCAGCTGGCTCGAGGAGGAGTGGGAGGTCACCAACCTCGACTTCCACACGCGCGGTCGTCGGGTCGACGAGACCATCGACATCTGTCGCCGTCTCTGGACGGAGGACGTCGTGGAGCACCACGGCGAGTTCTTCGACTTCGACGCGGTGATGTTCAATCCGAAGCCGGTCCAGCAGCCGCAGCCCAGCCTGCTCGTCGGCGGTGACGGCGCCGCGGCCAAGCGGCGCGCGGCGACGGTCGGGGACGCGTGGCTGCCGATGAACCATTCGCTCGAGCAGCTCCCCGCGGCGCTGGACGAGATCAATGCGCAGCGCGCCGCGGCCGGGCGTGCGGGCACCACCACGCTCACGGTCGGTGGCAGCGTCGACACGCTGGCCGACGTCGACCGCTACCGCGACGCGGGCGTCGACCGCGTGCTCGTGCGTCCCTTCATGTCGTCGAAGGAAGCCCTCGACGGCATCAAGCGCTTCGGCGACGAGATCATCTCTCAGCTCTCCTGACCTCTCCCGAACCCAACCTGTGCGTGGTCAGTGGGGGAGGAGGTCGGTGAGCCAGTGGACGTCCTCGAGCCCGCGGAGGACGTCGTTCAGGTGGGTGCAGGTGCTCGGGCCGACGAGCTTCGTGCGTGCCTCGGGGCGCAGGTCGTCGACCTTCCAGCCGACGAGGCGGTGCGCGCTGCCGACCGCCTGCGGGCATTCGACCCACGGAAGCACTCGGGCCTCGGCGGCGCACGCGGTGATGACCATGGTGTCAGGGTCGACGGCGGTGGCGACGGTGTACTCGTGCACGACGGTTTCGACTGCGTTGCCGTCGGTGCAGGTGTCGCGGAAGAACCCGTCGACGCCGACGACGTCGTCGTCGTGCCACACGTCGAGACGGCGGATGCGGCGCGTCGCGTACGCGGGGAGCGGGTCGAGCGCGATCCAGCCGAGCGGGTCGTCGGGGTCGGTGAGGTCGGGTGCGTCAGGCCCGAGCAGCACCGGGGGGCGGCCGTCCTCCAGGTTGGCGAGCAGCGTGCCGCCGGACTGCCAGCCCGCGCAGATGTCTGCCTGTTGGAGGCGGATCTCGGTCTTGTTCACGCGGTCGCGCCATGCGCCGAGGTCGACCGTGCCCTCGTCGGCGGCGATCGACATCGCCATGCCCGACACCAGGGTCGCCCCCGGCACGTCGTCGAGCAGCAGGTACGGGAGCGAACCGCGCACGCCCTCCGTCTGCGTGTCGAGCACCTTGCGGAACCCACCGCCGGCCCGCGCGCCGACGAACTGCTCGGTGCCGACAACCTCCGGCGCGACCGAGAGCTCGCGCACGAGCATGCCCTGGGCGTACTCGACGACGAGATGCGTCTCCGCCTCCGCGACCACCGTCGCGTCGCCGTCGTGCGCGGTCACGAGGTCGCGGCCATGGCCGTGCTGCTGGAGCGGGCCCTGCAGGCCGTCGGGCCGCACCGACGTGATCGCCGTCGTGCGCCGCACCGACCCCGGTCGCCGCGTGGGCGTGCCCACCGTGGGGTCGTGCGGGCCCTGACGCGGATCGCGGGGTTCAGCCACTCGGTCCTCGTTTCGGCTCGGGCCCACTCGGGTGCCCGGCGCTGGTCGTCGCCACCATCGTACCGGCGCCGGAGTTGTCTGACCTTTTGCCGGGTCGTCTAGCGTCGCCGCTGTGTTGAAGCTCGGACTGCGACTGGAGCTGTACCGCTCACCCACGGTGCAGGTGCCCTACGACCTCGTGCAGCGCGCCGAGGCCCTCGGCTTCCACTCGGTGTGGACGGCCGAGGCCTACGGCGCCGACGCGCTCAGCCCGCTGGCGGCGATCGCGGCCCGCACGCAGCGCATCAAGCTCGGCACCGCGGTGGTGCAGCTCGCCGGGCGCCCGCCGGCCATGTTGGGCATGCAGGCGATGACGGTCGACGCCATCGCCGGCGGCGGCCGCATGATCATCGGCCTCGGGCTGTCGGGCCCGCAGATCGTCGAGGGCTGGTACGGACAGCCCTGGGGCAAGCCGAACGCGCGCCTGCGCGACTACGTGGAGATCCTGCGCGACGTGCTGCGGCGCGAGGGACCGGTGACGCACGACGGCCCGGAGATCTCGCTGCCGTACACCGGGCCGGGCGCGCTCGGTCAGGGCAAGCCGCTGAAGTCGATCCTGCACGCGCCGTCCGACATCCCGATCTGGCTCGCGTCGGTTGGTCCCCGCAACACCGCGTTGTGCGCCGAGCTCTGCGAGGGCTGGTTGCCGATGGGGCTGCCGCCGCGCGGCACCGCCGATCCCGACGTCGCGGCCGCGCTCGACGCGGGGTTCGAGGGCCGCACCGACGGCCGGGGTCCCGCCGACTTCGACGTGTTCAACGGGCTGACCGTGAAGATCACCGACGACGTGAAGGGGTGGCTCGACAGCATCCGACCGTACCGTGCCACCTACGTCGGCGGCATGGGCAGCGAGTCGCACAACTACCACGTCGAGTCGATGGCCAAGCGCGGCTTCGCCGACGATGCCGCGCGCATCCAGGAGCTGTTCCTCGCCGGCCGCCGTGAGGAGGCGATCGCGGCGATGCCCGACGACGCGCTGCTGCAGGGCACGCTCGTGGGCACCCCCGCCAGCATTCGGCAACAGTGGGAGGCGGGAGACGTCGTTCCGCCCGGGGTCACCGGCACCATCATCGGCGCCGACCGGCCCGCCGAGCTCGAGCTGATCGCGGAGCTCACGGGGGTGCGAGGCGGGGTGGATGCAGATGCCTGAAGGAGATGCAGCGGAGGCGTGGCCGGAGGCCGGGACGCCGGAGCGGAATCGACCATGAGTATGCGCGACGACTGGGAAGCCTCCCTCGCCGATCTGGAACAGCGCCGGGCCGCCGGGCGCGCGATGGGTGGCGAGGAGCGCCTGGCCAAGCACCACGCCCAGGGCAAGCTCGACGCCCGTGCGCGCATCGACGCGCTCGTCGATCCCGGCTCGTTCCTGGAGCTCGGCACGCTCACCGGTGGTGACGAGGCGCCGGCCGAGGCCATCGTGCTCGGATCGGCCAAGGTCAGTGGTCGGCCGGTGATCGTCGCTGCCGAGGACTTCACCGTGCTCGCCGGGACGATCAGCCACACCGCGAACTCGAAGCGTTACCGCGCCGCGGAGCTCGCGTTGCGCGACCGTGTTCCGCTGGTGATGATGCTCGACGGCGCCGGGTTCCGGGCCGATGGCAAGGCCTACGGCCGCGCGCCCACCGATCTCCTCTCACAGTCGCGCTGCTCGGGCTACGTGCCGCTGATCACCGCGGTGCTCGGCTCGTCGGCGGGGCACGGTGCGCTGGTCGCACCCATGTCCGACTTCTCGGTGATGAGCGCGCACGCGGCGATCTTCACGGCCGGACCGCCGGTCGTCGCCGAGTCGCTGGGGGAGAAGGTCACCAAGGAGGAGCTGGGCGGACCGGGCACCGCGATCGCGAGCGGCCTGATCCACAACGTGGCCCCCGACGACGCCGCCGCGCTCGAGCTCGTCCGCTTGTACCTCAGCTACTTCCCCTCGTCGGCGTGGTCCTACCCGCCGGACTACGCGCACGACGACACCGCTCCGCGTCTGGTCGAGGAGATCCTCGACATCGTCCCGCGCGACGGCAAGCGCGTCTACGACGTGCGTGAGGTCATCGACGTCGTCGTCGACCAGTCGTCGTGGTTCGAGGTGCAGCCCGACTTCGGCAAGTCGGTGGTCACCGCGCTCGCGCACCTGGGTGGGCATCCGGTGGCGGTCATCGCCAACCAACCGCAGGTGTTCGCCGGTTCGATCGACGTCGACGGCGCCGACAAGGCGTCGCACTTCATCACCGTCGCCGACTCGTTCCACCTCCCGCTGGTGTTCCTCGCCGACAACCCCGGCGTCCTGCCCGGCAGCGCGTCGGAGCGGCGCGGCATCCTGCGCGCCGGTGCGCGCATGTTCGCGGCGCAGACCATGGCGACGTCGCCCAAGTTCGAGGTCACGATGCGCAAGGCCTACGGCTTCGGGTCGATGGTCATGGGCATGATCGGCTTCGACAACCAGTCGGCGGTGTTCGCCTTCCCGGGCGCCACCATGGGCGCGATGGGCGCGGCGGCGATGAGTCGCTCGCGTGGCTCCGACCTCGACGAGGCCGAGTTGCTCAAGAAGATGGAGCTCGAGGCGTCGTACCGCTCGGCCATGGGCTTCGGTTTCGACGAGCTGATCGACCCGCGTGAGATCCGCAACGTGCTGCTGCACTCGCTGGCGCGCGCGCTCTCCCAGCGTCAGATCGAGGCGCAACCCGTGGCCCGGGTCGCGATCACGCCCTGACGCTCACGCGTCGACGAGCAGTGCGTCGAGGGCGCGACAGATGTCGTTGTCGTAGCCGAACGGCTCGGGGACCACGCCCATGTCGTGCAGCAACGTGCCCAGGCGGAGCATCACCACGGTGAACCGGAGTCCTGCGAACACCAGGAACCAGTGCAGGTCGGCGCCGCTGCGCCCGGTGAGCTCCTCCCAGAGCGCGACCGTCTCGTCGCGCGACGGGAACCCGGGGAGTCGTTCCTGGCCCGCGCTGCTCGTCAGCACCTCGTCGCAGAACAGCCACCACCCGAGATCGATGCGCGGATCGCCGAGCGCGACCATCTCCCAGTCGAGCACGGCCACGACCTCATGGTCGCGAAACATCTGGTTGGCCAGGCGCGAGTCACCCCACGTGATCGTCACGTGGTCGGAGTCGGCGTCGGGCTTGTGTTCGCGCAGCCATGCGAGCGCGGCGCGCGCGCCCGGGTGCGGGCGGCCGAGCTCGGCCCACTCCAACGACTCCGCGTAGTACTCGAGCTGCTGTTCGAGCGCGGGCTCACCGCGACCGGCGTCGTCGAGGAAGTCGAGCCCGAGCGCGCGCCAGTCGACGCGGTGCACCGCGGCGAGCGCGCCGATGCCGTTGCGCCAGACGCGCGCCTGTTCCTCGGGCGACGCGTCGCGCAGCCACCCCGCGATCGAGTAGTGCGGAGCGTCGCCGGGCACGATGCCGTCGACGCGAGCCATGATCCAGAACGGGCTGCCGAACCACGACGGGTCGGACTCGTTCCACAGCATGTCGGGCACCGGCACGTCGCTGTGCTCGGCGAGCGCCCGCATCACCCGGAACTGCGCCTCGAAGTTGGCGTCGAGGAAGACGGTGTGGGCCTGTGGCGCGATGCGGGCGACGAGGTGGTGGACGGCCGCCTGGTCGGACTCGTCGTGCCAGGTGGCGTCGAAGAGGAGGGTCTCGTTGGAGAAGCCGGTGGAGCTCGGGATCTCGATGTGGTCGACCGCGACCTGCTCGAGGCCGGCGACGTCGGTGAGCCACGCGCGCAGCTGCGCCGCCGTCTCGTCCGCGTCGCGCGACACCACCCCCATCGGCGGCGAACGCTAACAAGAACCGCCGGTTGGTACCCGCGGCGCTCCGTCGACTGAAATTGCGCTGAGCCCAAGAACTGGCCAGGATGAACCGTCGGCCCGGACCCTGCGCCGGGACCGCGTTCCGGGCCCTCCCCGAGCAGAAGAGGACGTCATGGAGATCGTGCTGAGCGACGACCAGGAGTTCTTCCGCGACACGACGCGGAAATTCCTCGGCAGCGAATGCCCGATCCCCAAGGTCCGTGCGCTGCGGGAGAACGAGGCCGGGTTCGAGCCTGACTACTGGCGCCAGGGTGCGGAGCTGGGCTGGACCTCGCTGCTCGTGCCCGAGGAGCTCGGCGGCGGCAGCGTGAGCGGCGACGGCCCCTCCGATCTCGCCCTGGTGGCGCACGCCTTCGGCGCGCACGTCGCGCCGGGCCCGCTCCTCCCCTGCAACGTGGTCGCCGTCGCCCTCGCCCGGTCGGGCACCGCCGCGCAGCAGGCCGAAGTGCTGCCGGCCCTCGTCGGCGGTGAGCAGGTCGCGACCTGGGCGATCACCGAGATGCCGCCCCACGACGGGCTCGGCGCCCTCGCGGTGCGGGCCGAGCCCGACGGTGACGGCTTCGTGCTCACCGGCGTGAAGTCGCCGGTCGAGGCAGGCGCCGAGGCGGACCAGCTCCTGGTCACCGCCGCCACCGACACCGGCCCGACCCAGTTCCTCGTCCCCGCCGGCGCCGACGGTGTGAGCGTCACCCGGCTGCGCAGCGTCGACCTCGTGCGCCGCTTCGCCCGGATCCGGTTCGACGGCGTGAAGGTCCCCGCCGGCGCGTTGGTCGGCACGCCCGGCGGTGCCGCCGACGACGTCGAGCACCAACTGCAGATCGCAGCCGTGGTGCAGTCGGCCGAGATGGTCGGCGCCGCCGACTCCGTCTTCGACATCAACCTCGACTGGGCCATCAGCCGGTACTCGTTCGGCCGTCCGCTCGCGTCGTACCAGGAGATCAAGCACCGCTTCGCCGACATGAAGATGTGGCTCGAGACGAGCCACACGCTCGCCGACAGCGCGGCCCGGCACGTGTCACACGGCGACCCCGACGCCGACATCGCGACGAGCGCGGCCAAGGCCTACGCGGCGCAGTACCTCGCCGAGCTGGCCCAGGACGCGGTGCAGATGCACGGCGGTATCGGTGTGACCTACGAGCACGACCTCCACCTCTATCTCCGCCGCATCACCGTCGACCGCATGACCTACGGCACGATCGCCGACCACCACCGGCGCATCGGCGCGCGCCGCGTCGCCGACGCCGCCTGATCCCCGCGACCACGAGGCACACGAGATGACCACGATCGAGACGTCCACCGACATCGAGCCCGTCGACGAATTCCGCCTCCGCGCCCGCACCTGGCTCAAGGAGCAGTTCCCACTCGTCGAGGACGAAGGCCGCTCGATGCCGTTGCGCCGCGGCGCGAGCGAGGAACAGGAGCTGGCCGAGATCCAGCGCGAGCGCGACCTGCAGCGGCAGCTCTTCGACGGCGGGTTCGCCGGCATCTGCGTGCCGACGGAATACGGCGGCCAGGGGCTCACACCCGACCACCAGCGGGCGTTCAACGACGAGAGCATCGGCTACGCGATCCCGCGCATCATCCAGATCCCCACGTTCGTGCCGTGCATGGCGGTGCTGCTCGAGTTCGGTACCGAAGCGCAGAAGCAGCGTCACGTCCCCGCCATGCTGAAGGGCGAGGAGATCTGGATGCAGTTCCTCTCCGAGCCGAGCGGCGGTTCCGACGTCGCGGCAGCGCTCACCACCGCGGTGCGCGACGGCGACGAGTGGGTGGTCAACGGCTCCAAGGTGTGGACGACCGGCGCGTGGTTCTCCGACTACGGCCTGTGCCTGCTGCGCACCAACTGGGACGTGCCCAAGCACCGCGGTCTGAGCGTGTTCATCGTCCCGATCCATCAGCCCGGCATCGAGCTGCACCGCATCGAGATGATCAACGGCTCCCGCGAGTTCTGCCAGGAGTTCATGACCGACGTGCGCGTGCCCGACTCCGACCGCGTCGGCGAGGTCGACCAGGGTTGGACCGTCGGCACGCGGTGGATGTTCCACGAGAAGAACGCGATGGGCGGTGGGTCTCCCTACGTCACCGGGACGTTCCACTCGAACTTCGGCGTCGAGTCCGGTGACCCGCTCGTCGACCTGGCGCGTGCCACCGGACACTCCGACGAGTCGCGCACCCAGGAGCTCGTCGGCGAGGCGCACATGATGCGGCTCGCCCGCACCGGATTGTCGGCGCGCATCACCGCGGGGATGAAGGCGGGCAGCTTCCCCGACAACGCCGCTGCCATCTCACGACTCCAGTCGGCCGTCGTCGCGCAGCGCATCAACACGATCTCGCTCGAGGTCGCCGGCCCCAACGCAGTGGCCACGCTGCCCGGCGAGGCGTGGGCCGAGGACGGGTTCAACTTCCTCGAGCGTCAGACGTCGGGCATCGGCGGCGGCACCACCGAGATGGCGCGCAACAACATCGCGGAGAAGGTCCTGCACCTGCCCCGCGAGATCACCCACGACAAGAACATGCCGTTCCGCGACGTGCCGAAGGGCCCACCGGCGGGCTGAGCGCCGCGAAGCGCACGGCGAACGTACGCGAGAGGGGGAGCCGGCGAACCGGCTCCCCCTCGACGCGTCGTGCTGTGTTGACGGTCAGCTGCTGGGCGTCGTCGCCGCCGTGGTGGTCGTCGCCGAGGACGAACCGGTGTCGGTGTACTTGGCGATGGTGGCGGGGTCGCCGACCACCTTGCCGGTGATGGGCTTGCCGCCGTTGTAGGGCACGAACTTGCCGTTCTTCACCTGCACGTAGTAGATGCACGCCGGCGTCTTGCTGATCTTGCCGAAGTGCGAGTAGCTCAGGTCGATCGGCTTGCACGAGAGGCCGGCCTCGTCGTAGATGCCGTTGTTGGTCTTGCGGATGCCGTCGACGAAGCTCTGACGCGTCAGGTTCTTGCCCGCGTTCTTGATGCCGACGATCGCCATGTCACACGTGATGTAGCCGGTGTACACGCCGTAGTTCGGGACGCCGGTGATGCCGGCGTACTTCTTCAGGTTGCCCGTGAACGTCTTGATCGCCGGGCCGCCGAGCTCGATCGGCTTGTAGCTCGTCTGCAGGATGTCGTTGGGCGTGATCGTCTTCGAGATCGGCTGGTCGAGCAGATCCTGGCTGTACCCGGTGGCGAGGACGTTCGCCTTCATGTTCGCGCCGTTCTGCTGGAGCTGCTGCACGATCGCGAAGTTCGTGTTCGAGTCGAGCGGCAGGTAGGCGCCGTCGGAGCCCGAGTTCTTGATGCCCAACACGATCGGACCGACGTCGGTGCTCCCGAAGTCGACCGTGGTGTTGAGGTAGCCGGGCTTGAGGCCTTGCGCCTTGGCCGCGTAGTTCACGGTCGCCTTGGCCGTCTCGCTCGACGACTGCGAGATGCCGTAGCCGATGCTGGCGACCTTCTTGACTCCCAGCTTCTTCATGACCCGCGTCACCGTGTCGCTGGTGATGCCGGGGATCGGAGTGCCGTCCCCGAGGCTCGAGATGATGTGCTCGTTGCCCGGGTCGTAGTAGTAGGAGCCGTCGAATCCGCCGCCGATCTCCGGCACACCGGAATCGTTCATGTACCGGTAGGTCCCGAACGCCAACGGCGAGTCGTTGATCACCGTGAAGGCGTCCTCGTTCTGCACGAGGTCCTTGGCCGAGTCCAGGTTCATCGCCGACTTGTCGTCGACGGTGGTGAGGTCGATCTTGCGGCCGTTCACGCCCCCCTTGGCGTTCTCGGCCTCGACGCGGGCTTCGCAGCCCTTGTCGGCGCCGACGAAGTTGGGTGCCGCCACGCCGGTCTCCGACGAGATGAACCCGATCTTCACCGCCTTGTCACTCACGCCGGGAGCGTTGCCGGAGGACTGCGCCCCCGCGCTCGTCGAGAGCATCCCCACGGTCGCGACCCCGAGCGTCGCCGCGACTGCTATGGCGCGGAGCCCGCGCCTCCCTCGTTGTCTCATCGAACGGTGTCCCCCTGCTGATGCATCCCGCCGGGCGGGATCCCCTGTGTCTCGGCGGCACGATACTGCCGTTCTCGGAAACAGCCCAGGCGCCCTCTCGCCCCACGCGAAGAAGGAAACCGGCGGACCGGTTCCCCTTCTCACCACACGCGAAGAGGGGAACCGGCGGACCGGTTCCCCTCTCCCGAGGTGCTGTCAGCCCCTCAGCGGGTGTGTCGATTCACGACGAGGGCGTGGCCGCCGCCGTCGTCGTGGTCACGCCGGTGCCAGCCGACGACGTGTACTGCTTGATGAGCGCAGGGTCGCCGACGAGCTTGCCCATGATCGGCTTGCCGCCGTTGTAGGGCACGAACTTCCCGTTCTCCACCCGTGCGAAGTAGATGCAGGCTGTGTTCACGACCTTGCCGAAGTTCGCCTTGCTGAAGTTCCGCGGCGAGCACATGAGGCCGGCGTTGTCGTAGATCCCGCCGTTGGCGGTGCGGACGCCGTCGACCCAGCCCTGACGGGTCGGGTTCTGGCCGGCCGCTTTGAGTCCCGTGATGAAGAGGTCGCACGACACGTAGCCCGTGGACTCACCGAACCCCGGCACGCCGGTGAAGCCCGCGTACTTCTTGAGGTTCTGCTGGAACGTCTTGACTGCACTGCCGCCCAGCTCGACCGGCTTGTACGCGGTCTGGAACAGGTCGCTCGGGGTGAGGCTCTTCGCGATCGGCTGGTCGAGGATCGATTGGCCGTAGCCGGTCGCCGAGATGTTGGCCTTGATCGGCACGTTGTTCTGCTGGAGCCCCTGGATGATGGCGATGTTCGTGCTCGTGTCGAGCGGCATGTAGACCCCGTCCGCGCCGGCGTTCTTGATCCCGAGCACGACCGGTCCGACGTCGGTGCTGCCGAAGTCGACCGAGGTGTTGAGGTACCCGCTCTTGAGGCCCGAGGCCTTCGCCGCGTAGGTCTCGATCGCCTTGGCGTTCTCGCTCGACGACGGCGAGATGCCGTAGCCGATCGGCGGCGACGCTCTTGACTCCGAGCTGCTTCATCACGTTGGTGCGCGTTGTCGTAGGCGAGTCCCGCCACCGGTGTGCCGTCGCCGTAGGCCGAGATGATGTTCTCGTTGCCCTTCTCGTAGTAGTAGGAGCCGTCGAAGCCGCCGCCCAGCATCGGCACACCGGCATCGTTCATGAACCGGTAGGTCTGGAACGCGAACGGTGAGTCATTGATCACGATGAACGCGTTGCTGTTCTGCACGAGGCTCTTGGCCGAGTCGAGGTTCGACGCCGACTTGTCGTCGATCGCCTCGAGGTTGATCTTGCGGCCGTTCACGCCACCCTTCGCGTTCTCGGCACCGATCCGGGCCTTGCACCCGGTCGCCGAGCCCTCGCTCGCCGACGCCGCCACACCCGTCTCCGACGAGATGAACCCGAGCGTGACCGCCTTGTCGGTGACGCCCGGCGTGCTCCCGGACTGGGCGCCGGCGCCGGTGGCGAGGACTCCCACCGTGGCCAGGCCCAGTGCCGCCACGCCGGCCACGACCCGCAGGCCGTGCTTGCGGTGCTCCCTCATTCTGTTTCCCCCCAAATGGTATGGCCCGGTCGACCGAGCCGAAGTTGTGCTCGGTGCAGAACGCTAACGCGTTCGGATCCCGCGTGCTGCGCGGGGAGCCAAGTTTTCGGCGGGTGGCCGTCAGGCCGTCGCGCTCATGCCATCGCGTCGGCGGATTCGCCGAGGTAGCGGTCGAGCACCTCTTGACGCGCGTTGTCAGCGGGTCCGGTCCACGCCACCGCGCCCTGCTTGAGGATCACGCACTGGCTTGCGAGCGCGAGCGCGCGGTGGATGAACTGCTCGATCAACACGATGGTCACGCCGGTCTGCGCGGCGCGCGCGATGCTCTCGAACACGAAGTCGACCACCAGCGGCGCGAGACCGAGCGACATCTCGTCGGCGATGATGAGCTTCGGCGGGTACCGCCAACGCGCGTGCGAGCGCGAGCATCTGCTGCTCACCACCGGAGAAGGTGCCGGCGCGCTGCGAACGACGCTCGGCGAGGCGCGGGAACATGTCGTACGCGTCGCTGATCGCCGACTTGCGCTTGTCGGGTGCGCCCACGCGACGCACCGCCATGCGGAGGTTCTCCTGCACCGACAGGCCGGGGAAGATGCCGCGACCTTCGGGGATGTGCACCAGCCCGGCGCGGCGGATGTCGTGCGGCTTGGCCTTGGTGATGTCCCGGCCGTCGAAGACGACCGTTCCGGCGGTCGACGGGACGAGGCCCGACACCGAGCGCGCCAGTGTGCTCTTGCCCGCGCCGTTGGCGCCGAGCACCGCGACGACGCTCCCCGGAGGTACCCCGATGCTGACGTCGAAGAGCGCCTGCACCGACGCGTACCGCACGTCGAGGTTCTGGACCGACAGCAGCGAATCGACCATCAGAGCTTCTCGTCCTCGTGAGTGCCCTCGACGGCTTCGTCGTCGCCGAGGTAGGCGGCGCGGACGTCGGGGTTGTTCCGGATCTCGTCGGGCGTGCCGTGGGCGATGCGCACGCCGAAGTCGAGCACGTTCACCTCGTTGGAGAGGCCGAGCACCATCGCGACGTCGTGCTCCACGAGCAGCAGCGACACCTGCTCCTCGGCCACGACGCTGCGCAGTGCCGCGCCCAGCTGCGACGTCTCTCGGCCGTCGAGTCCCGACGACGGTTCGTCGAGCAGCAGGATCGACGGTCCGGTGGCGAGTGCGCGCGCGACTTCGACGCGCCGTGCGGTGCCGAGCGGCAACGCCGACGCGGCGGTGTTGGCCACGCCGGTCAACCCGAGCAGGTCGACGAGGTGGTCGACGCGCTCGTTCTCGGCCGCGGTGGCCGGGTGCAACGCACCCGCGGTGAAGAGATCGGTCCAGAGCCGGCTGCGCTGCATGCGCACGCGGTACCCGAGCACGACGTGCTCGCGCACCGTGAGTCCCATGAAGAGCTCGAGTTGCTGGAACGTTCGAGCGAGCCCGAGGCGGGCCCGCTTCGCCGGCGAGGCACCGGTGATCTTCTTGCCCGCGAAGTACACCTCGCCCTGGTTGGGGTGCAACAGCCCGGAGAGCACGCCGAAGAGCGTGGTCTTGCCCGCGCCGTTGGGACCGACGAGACCGACGATCGTGGCGGGCGGGACCGCGAGGCTGACGTCGCTGAGCGCGACCAGACCTCCGAAGCGGACGGTGACGTTCCGGGCCTCGATGGCGGGCGCGTCGGTCGCGATCGCGGTGGGTTCGGTCGCCTCCACGGTGCTCATGATCCGGACACCTCGGCGGTTTCCTCGTCACTGGATGACGGCGCCGACGAAGGTGGCGGTTCGTCGGGTTGCTGCACTCGTGGATCGTGCCGGCCCGCGTGCGCCGTCGCCGCCGGGACGGCCCTCGCGCCCGACAACTTGTGGATCATGCCCTGGAAGGCCATTGCGTTCTGGTGCACCGTGCCCTCGGGGTTGAGCGCCAGGAAGACGGCACCGAGACCGAAGAGCAGGATCGGGAGGTTCGACCACGGCGCTTCGAGCTTCAGCACCGTCTGGAAGAAGGCAGGCGAGAGCGCGAAAGCGAGGCCCGCGAGCAGCGCGGCGATGTTGGAGCGCACGCCGAACGTGACCAGCACTGCCAACCAGGCGAGACCGGCGAGCGTTGCGTAGTTGATCGGCACGGCTTGCTTGGCCGACAGCGCGTAGAGCCCGCCCCCGACCCCGGCCACGAACGCCGCCAGCCCCGACACGAGCAGCTTCATCTGGAGCACGCTGAGACCCATCGTGCGCGACGCGTTCTCGCTCCACCGCACCGCGTTGAGCGCAAGTCCGGTGGTCGACCGTCTCAGGTTCACGGTGAGGATGGCGAAGATCGCGAACACTACGAGGCCGAAGTAGATGAACGCCTTGTCGGTGGACGCGAACTCGGGCCGGGCGATGGCGACGCCCTGCCCGAAGTTGTTGAAGTCCTGGAGGTTGAACACCAGGCGTTCCATGAGCAGGCCGAAGGTGAGCGTGACCAGCGCGACGTAGAGGTTGCCGAGGCGGATGGTGAGGAGCCCGATGATCAGACCCATGCCGGCGGCGACGAGGCCCCCCGTCACGATCGCCAGGAGCACCGGCCACCCGTGTTCGGTGGCGAATTGGGCCGACGCCAGCGCGCCGACGCCGGCGAAGGTGATCTGGCAGAGCCAGAGCATGCCGCCCTCGCCGGTCACGAGCGTGTAGGAGAGGAAGATGACGGCCAGTGCGACGCCGGTCATCATCTGGCCCTGCCAGTACGGGGCGAAGATCAGCGGCAGGATGCAGATGCCGGCGAAGAGGACGATCGGGAACGTGAAGTTGAGCTTGGGATAGAGGTCCTCGGAGTCGGCCGACGCGGCCAGGCGACTGCCGCCGTTCGGCGTGATGGCGCGGTCGAGCGCACCACCCACTCCTTCTTCCTCGTTGACGCGTCCCGACCGGATGATGTTGACCACGAGCGAGATGACCACGAACACGAAGGGGATGGCCGGCACGATGTTGGCCGTGATCTCGCTGTCGGGTGGCAGGTAGTACTGCACGAGGCTGCCGGCCACGCCCATCAGGAGACCGACGCCGACTGCGACGGGGAGACTGCGCAGTCGCGCCGCGATCACGGCTGCGAACGCCGCCGCGATGAGCAGCGTGTACTTGCTCGAGTCGAGGCCGATGACCGGCGCGGCGAGGATGCCCGAGAGACCGGCGAGCATCATCGACACGACCCACACACCGGCGGCGATGCGCGACGGGTTGCTGCCCGAGAGCGACGTCATGGCCTCGGAGTCGACCATCGCCCGCACGCTCAGGCCGGCCTCGGTGAAGCGCAGGACCAGCGCACCGACGACGACGATGCCGAGCACGCACGCGTACGCGATCACCTGGTCGAGGGTGACGGCGGTGCCGAACCACTTGTACACGTGGACTGGTTGGGGGGCGAGGCCGAGGGCCTGGAAGATCTGGTCGTTGCCGAAGATGATCTCCGCGAGCACGGGGACGACGACCGAGAGACCGATGGTGACGACGACCTTGATCAACTGCGACGACAGGCGCAGGAACCTGAAGATCGCCATGTAGAAGAAGATCCCCATCAACGGCGCGAGCACCAGCAGGCTCACCGCCACGCTGCTGAGGATGCCCCAGTTCCGCTCGACGTGGATCCAGTAGTAGAAGCGCGCGATGAAGAACGCGAAGGATCCGAACGCGAAGTTGAGCACGCCGGTCGACACGTAGGTGATGACGAGGCCGGACGCGGCGAGCGCGTAGATGCTCCCGAACACGAGTCCGACGACGATGAATTGCAGCACCGGTGAACCCCCCTGGTTCCTGCTGGACGCCCGGTCGCCGACACGCCGTCAAGACGCTGAGGCTGGTCGTTTGTTGTTCTCGGTTCGACTCTAGCGAGGTCGCCCCGTCGGCGCACCCTGGTGTCGCATTTCAACCCCGACGCGGTACGAGGGGTGACGACTTCGCATCACACGGTGCGCACGTCGAGGACGGCGACGAGGCCGGTGAGCTCGAACAGGGGCAGGATCCTCACCGGGACGACGAACGTGATCGTGCGTTCGGCCGCCGCGAACCGCTTGTGCGCAGTGACGAACACACTCAGGATCACCGAGTCGACGAAGTCGACAGCGGTCAGATCGACCGCCACCTCTCCGCGGCCCGACATGAACGCCGACTGAATCGCCTCCCGGACTCGCGGCGCGGCGACCAGGTCGAGTGCACCAGACTCGCGCACCACGTGTACTTCCTGACCGTCTGCCCGATGTACGCCGACCGCAACCGGTGCCGTGGCGCGCGGCCCGGATCCGCCGGTCCAGGCGTTGGGCGGTGCCCCACGGAGCTGGCCGATCACCTCGTCGAACAGCCAGCGGCGGAACTCGAGCAGATCGGGTGGGGTCACCACGGTGAGGAGCTGGTCGCCGGCCTCGCAGTATGAGTCGACTTCGTCGAGGAGGTCGCGCAGCGCTTCGATCGCGGCCGCTCGCTCCTCGCCTTCGCCCAGGATCGGGATGACCACATCGGCGTGTTCGGTGCCCTGCTCGATCAGCACTCCGAGCGTGTCCATCGTCGCTCGGTACCCGGTGAAGCGGCTGTCGAGCTCGGCGAAGATCTCGTCGATGCGCCGGGGGACGTGTCCTGCGGCCTCCGCGTCGACGCGCAACACGTCGAGCTCGCGCTGGACTCCGGCTGCATGCTGTTGCGCGCGCTGGAACCGCTCGACGGGGAAGTTCAGGAGCTCGAGCTGCACATGCCTCCTCTCGCGTTCACCGAGCCTCGGCCGTGCACCAGGACAAACGCTGCCATCGAGGAGGAGGGTAACCGAGCCCCGTGGTGCCAGCACAGGGCTCGGCGCGGTAGAACCACGCGTCGTGAACCTCGCTTCGTTCCGGATCGACATCCCCGACGAGCGTCTCGCGTTGCTGCGGGCGCGGTTGCGCTCGACCGTGTGGGCCGACGAGCCGGTCGGGGGCGCCGACGACTGGCACCTCGGTGTGCCCGGGTCATACCTCCGCGAGCTCGTCGCGTACTGGATCGACGACTACGACTGGCGTGCGCACGAGGCGGCGATGAACCGCTTCCCGCACGTACGCGGCGTGATCGACGGAGTGACCGTGCACACGCTGCACGAGCGCGGCTCGGGACCGTCGCCATTGCCGTTGGTGCTCACCCACGGGTGGCCGTGGACGTTCTGGGACTTCGCTGCGGTGATCGAGCCTCTCGCGCACCCCGACCGCTTCGGCGGCGATCCGGCTGACTCGTTCGACGTCGTCGTGCCGTCGCTGCCGGGTTCGATCTTCTCGTCACCGGTGCCGGCCGGCATCGGATGGCGCGAGACGGCGGCGCTGTGGGTGCAGCTCATGCACACGCTCGGTTACGACCGCTTCGGTGCGCACGGTGGCGACTCGGGCGCGTACGTGAGCGCGCAGCTCGCGCACGAGTTCGTCGACCGGCTCGTCGGCGTGCACCTCAACTTCCCTGCGTTCATCGGCGCCGACCTCGCGCAGACGCGCGACGACTTCGCACCCGACGAGGTCGACGACTTCGACCGACGGCCGAACGTCCCCAACAACCTGACGCATTTCCTCACCCAGATCTACGAGCCGCAGACACTGGCGTGGGCGATGCAGGACTCCCCGGCCGGCATGGCGGCATGGATGCTGCAGCGACGCCAGATGTGGAGCGACTGCGACGGTGACGTCGAACGCCGATTCTCGAAGGACGAGCTCCTCACGCACTTCTCGCTCTACTGGCTCACCAACACGTTCGGCGGATCCGTGCGGTTCTACAACTACTCGTTCGAGCACCCGTGGGTGCGCGCGCACGACCGCACGCCGACGCTCGAAGCTCCGGTCGGGATGGCGGTGTTCCCGTACGAGTTGCTCCACGTCCCCCGTGCGCTGGCCGAGCGGGAGGCGAACCTCGTGCACTGGAGCCGCTTCGACCGCGGCGGCCACTTCGCGGCGGCCGAGGAACCCGACCTCATCGTCGAGGATCTGCGCGCCTTCTTCCGTCCCCTGCGAGGCGGGTGAGGCGGGCGATCCCGGACAACCCGCAAGACCTGTGCAAGGAAGAGCTCGCTGGTCGTGTTCTCGGACGAGAACCCGAACCTGCCGTGTGCGGACGGGCCGTACGCTCTCCCTGGTCCACGCGACTGTCGGAGTGGCCGCGCTCCGCAACGCGGGCTCACGGCACACCGGGGGTTCGACCATGGCGAGGGTGGGAATCGCGACCGGCGCAGGCCGAGGTATGGGGCGCGCCTGCGCGCAGCGGCTGCACCCGATGGTCGACCACCTCATCCTCGTCGACCTCGACGAGTCGTCGGCGCGCGCCGCGGCCGAGGAGCTCTCGAGCGGCGGTGGGGCGACGGTCGAACCGTTTGCCCTGGACGTCACCGACCGCGACGGGCTTGCTCGCCTCGCCGATCGCGTGTCGTCGTTGGGGGCGTTGCGGGCGGTCGCGCACGCAGCCGGGATCTCGCCGACGATGGCCGACTGGCGACGCATCCTCACCGTGGATCTCGTCGGCACGGCGTTGCTGGCCGATGCGATCCGACCGCTCGCCACCGCGGGGACCGCGACGGTGTGCTTCGCGTCGATGGCGCCGATGTTCGCGCCCCCGACAGCGCCGCCAGGGGCGGACGAGGCGCTCGACAACCCTCTCGACGCGCGGTTCCTCGAACGACTGCACGACGCCCTCGGCGACGCGATCGAGGATCCCGGCGCGGGCTACACCTGGGCCAAGCGCGGCGTGAAGCGTTTCGTGAAGAGCGAGGCAGTGCGGCTCGGGCCGGCCGGGGCGCGGATCTGTTCGGTGTCGCCCGGGATCATCGACACGCCGCAGGGTCGCCAGGAGGCGGAGCAGCACTCGATCATGCAGGAGCTCGTCGAGCAGACACCGCTGCGGCGGGAGGGCCGTCCGGAGGAGGTGGCGGCGGTGGTCGCCTTCCTCCTCTCCGACGAAGCGAGTTGGGTCAACGGCATCGACGTGTTGATCGACGGTGGGATCTGCGCCGCCGTCGTCGGACCGGGCTTCTGAGAGAGCCCGTCGCCGCCTCCGATCAGGCGGCCGCGCCTGGGCCGGGCAGCACCTCGACGTCGCCGGCGTGCATCGGCTCGCCGCGGTGCAGGTAGCGCAGGTCGACCGCGCTGATCTCACCGCACGCGTGATGTCGGTAGAGCACTGGCGGGCCTCCCCGAGCACGTTCGGCTTCGCCTGGTCGACGCGGTGCCCGCGCCCGGCGTCACCCACCTCCACTACGAGGTCGAGCGATGACCCACCGCACGACACGACCAGCCCCGGATCAGGAGATGACGACGAAGCTCCAGCCCGAAGTACGCAGCGCGATCGACGGCACCTCGCCCGCCCACCTCGCCAGCATCCTCCCCGACGGTTCGCCCCACTCCGTTCCGGTCTGGGTCGGCACCGAGGGCGACTACGTCGCGATCCTCACGGGCCCGGGCTCACGCAAGGCCCGCAACCTGCGACGCGATCCGCGGGTCGCGCTCTCGCTGACGAACCCCGACGACCGTACGAGGCTGTGATCATCCGGGGCCGAGTCGTCGAGTGGCTCGAAGGCGACGAGGCGTGGAGGATCGTCGACCGGATCGCCGAGAAGTACATCGGCGGGCCCTATTCGCGCGAGGAGGAGCGGGTGGTCGCGCTCATCGAGCCCGACCGACAGATCGTGGGTGAGGTCAGCGTCGCGGCACGGTCACTTCGGAGTGCAGCCGGGTATTCTCCAACTCCCGCCCTCGTAGCTCAGCGGATAGAGCATCGGCCTCCGGAGCCGTGTGCGCAGGTTCGAGTCCTGCCGAGGGCGCTCCCGAAAATCGGCCCTGACCAGCGCATACACCCTCGTCAGGGCCTCGGCGCGTGGACCGCCAGAATCCGCCCACGACCCTCATTCTCGGGTCTGATTGGGAGGGCATTGGGAGGAGCCGAAGGTCGCGACGTTGCAGAACGAGGCACCTCCCAATGGGCCATCGAGCACGCCGCTCTCTCGGTGCGATCGAAGCGGCCTATCACTGACTCAAGTTGTCGGGCGCTGGGCATCAGCTCGAGGACCGGCGACCGAGGCGCTTCGCGACGACGCCGATCGCGGTGACCAACAAGATCGCGGCGGTGTGGGTGCCGACGCCGTAGACCTCGAGCAGGCGAGGTGCACGGCGACGCACGAGCGTGTCGAGCGCCTGGTCGAGACGCTTGCCGTCAGCATCGAGCGCGAGGACACGACGTCCGAGCGTCGCGATCGCGAACTTCGTCGCGTAGGACGACGCTGTCGCTGTCCGACGGTAGGTCGCAACGCTGCTGCGGTGGCAGCCAAGTGGTCGACGGGCACGGCCCGGAACTGCTCCCGGAGCTCGTCGGGTGCGGTGAAGCCGAGATGGCGGATCTGGTTCAGATACTTGACGCGCACGTTGCGACCCGAACGGCGCGCCACCAACAACGCGCGGATCGCTTCCACGTCACCATCAGCGGACTTCGCGATCCCTGACGCCCGACCCGACAACGCCGCCCGTGCTGCTTCGATCGCGTCGAGCTCATCGGACTTCCCGTTGCGGCGCCGCTCCTGGCGGTTCGGGCGATCAACCTCGATCACCACCAGACCCCGACCACGCAGATGACGTGCCAACCCGGCGCCATACGCGCCGGTGCCTTCCACCCCCACCCGCGCCGGGGTGCCGAACGTCTCGAGCCACGAACACAACTCGCCATATCCGGCCGGTGTCGTCACGAACGACTCGACACCCAACACACCGCCGTTCGCGTCGACCGCGGCCGCGACATGCACATCGAGATGCGTATCGACACCACCCGTGATCGGGCGCGTGCTCTCTACGATGGTCATCGCCATCCCTTCTCTGCTTCAACGGTTCAAGGGGTGGCACGCACGTCCCGGGAAGGAGACCGTGACGAGCACGCTGCGTCAACAGCGAGCTCGATCACCCTCCGGAACGGGGCGTGCCCAATTCCGAACACACACCAACGAGTGACGCGCGTCCGAACCGAACGTACCGGTCACCACCGACACCACGGTGGACCCGCCATTCACTGGCAGATATGCCGCTCTTCTAGGCGACGTCCGATCAGAACGCTGCGAGCGAGCCTCCGGAGAGGATGGCCAGGAATCGTTCGATCATGGGGTTCACTTGCTCGGGCACCTCCAACTGCAGGAAATGGCCGGCTCCGACCGTTTGACCGAGCGTCATCGTGGCATTGGCTTCGAGCAAGGATGCAGCATCATTCGTCGGCACGGCTGACGAGATCGTCAGTACCGGCACCTCGCACTGTCGAAGCACCGCCATTGCATCAAACGCGGCGATGGCCTGGACCAACGGGATCGCAATTTCGTTGGGTACGGCGGTCATGGTTTCGATGATCTTGGCTCGACGCGTTGTGTCGTCGGTCGGCAAGAACATCTGCTCGACGAATTGACGGCGTCCGATTGGTCCATCCGGACCCGAGAACGACGTAATGAGTTGCGGTGCGAAGCCTTTCCACACCTCCTTGCTCAATGGCGGCGGATCGATCAACGCCACCGCACGGACAAGGTCGGGCGCTAACTGCGACAGAGCGAGCGCGACCATCGCGCCGATGCTGTGACCGAACACGACGCTTGGACCAAGGTCAAGCTCATGTGCCAGCTCGGCAACGCGACTCGCGAATGCTTCGATCGCATATTTCTCGGGAGACGCGCTGTCGCCGTGGCCCGGCAGATCTACTGAGACCACTCGATGCGTGGGCGCGAAATAGTCGAACTGCGGAGCGAAAAAGCTACGATCGCCGCACCAACCATGCAAGAACAAGAGGGGAGGCTCGCCATCACCGGCCGCGTCGTAGCCCAGTTCACCCATGGCGACCTCCGCTCACGTCCGTCGACGACACATCGCGTCGACAGCATCGCACTCGACGATCACATCGGCCAGCGCCTATCCGGCAGTCATGCGTGCCAGAGCGGTTTACCGATCTGCTGGACTCGCGCGATGCGTTACGAAGGCCTCGTCTACGTCAGCGGCTCATTCACGGCTTGGGCGACAATCGAGGATGTCGACGCGATCGAATGGGTCGGCACCATCGGCGAGATTCGCAACATCTCGCCGCGCTCGGGGCTGCACACGATCCGGATCGGTGAGGGCGAACGCGCTGGCACCTTCGCCATCATGGAAGTGCAGTACGACGAGAAACGGCGGAGGGGAACGCTCGCTGGACAGACGCCGTTCGGTCCGGACCCTCGGCCACTCTCAAACTGACCGCTGTCCCGAGCCGAGCAGATCTGTACATGTGAATCGCCATCGAGGAGGATGGCGCGCTCGGGTTCGCGGCCTGTTCCGATCGGGCGCACGTAGCATGGTCCGTGAAGATGTGCTCCTGGAGGCTCGCCGTGGACCGCCTTCCCTCAGCTCTCGTCGAAACGCCGATTCTGCGGCTACATCAAGCGATCTATCGAGGTACCCACGGCTGGATCGGGAGATGGTTGATCGGCAGGCCGACGCTGCTGTTGACAACGCTCGGGCGTCGGACAGGTCGCCAGCGTACGAACGCGCTGATCTACTACAAGGACGGTGCGTCGTGGGTCGTCGTTGCGTCCAACGGTGGCAGCGATCACGGTCCCGGTTGGGTGGCGAATCTTCGGTCTGAGCCACGCGTTCGTGTTCGAGTCGGGAGGCGGAAGTGGTCGGCGACGGCGCGCGTCGCCATGCCCGAGGAGCGAGCGCGGCTTTGGCCTCTCGTCAACCGTCACAACCGCGGGTTGGCACCGCTCTTTCACTTCGGAGCGCACGGCCGCTATGACGCGTACCAGCGGCATACGTTACGCGAGATCCCGATCGTCATTCTCGAGGCAACTGATCAGACAGGAGTCACGCTCGGATAACTCAATACGCACCGCGGTTGCCGCGCTCGATCAGGTCGCTTCGCGAATCTGTGCGCGCGTGTTCTATGCGCGTTCCTCGTGTTCGTGTGCCCGTTTCGGTAGGCCCCGTTGACAGCCGCGACTTCGCGGTGGTGTCCGCAATTTGCTTCTCACCGTCTAGCGATGCGTTCGTCACCTCACCATGGGTTCGCACACCCCGGCCGACAGATGCGAACGCGCGAACGCGACCGCAAACTGTCCGCCCGTGACCGTCACTGTCCGATCGACAGCTATCCCTTGCTGAACATCCGCGCAGGCGCGACAACCGCCACCGATGGTGACACGAGTGCAACCTTCGATTGCGCGACTCCCGGGAGGGATTCCGGGATGTTCGGCGGGAGTTGAGATGGCCTGGTTCCGAGCGATGGGCGCGGAGGAGGTCGCGTATCACGAGGCGACGGTGGTCGGTCGCGCCGACGACCATGAGGGCGCTGCGCTCGCTTATTACGGCTCGCGGGGTGAGACACCACTGCGGTGGGTTGGTGCGGGCGCGACGCTTCTGGGTCTCTCGGGTGAGGTCACACCAGTCGCGTACGAGGCGGCGTTCGGGCCGGGCGGGTTCCGTGTCCCGTCGACCGGGACACGGTTCGTCGAGACGCGCCGACCCGGGTTCGAGCTGGTGGTGTCCGCACACAAGTCGGTCGCGGTGCTCGGCGTGATCGGTGCTGCCGAGCAGATGCATTCGATCCTCGACGTCGAGACCGCAGCGACGATGGACTGGCTCGACGGCTGGTTCCAGGAACGGGGTGGCCGCCGCGGCCGTTTACAGACCCGCGCAGCGACTGGTGGGTTGACGTTCGCGCGTGACGCGTCACGCGACGTCACGGGCCGGGGATCCTTCCCCGCATGATCATGTCCTGGTCGCGAACGTGGTCGAGATGCTCGACGACGAGGGCGGTTTCAAGGCGTTGGACAGTGCGTCGCTGCGTGACAGCGTCGAGGCCGCCACGATGATCGGGCGGCTTCATTCGGCGGCGCGGGCGGTCGAGTTGGGGTTCGACATCGAAGCCGATCCTGGCCCGTCGGGGCATCTGCGGCACTGGCGCATCGTCGGAATTCCCGACGCCGTGTGTGAGCTGTTCTCGAAGCGGTCCGACGACATCGCCGAGCATCTCGCCCGCACCGGCCAGCACGGCTACCGGGCCCGCGGGGTCGCAGCCCGGGCGACCCGGTCGGTGAAGCGTCACACCGGCGTCGACGAACTGCTCCCCACCTGGCACGACGAGCTCGCGGCGCTGGGATGGCCGGTCGAACGACTGGTCGAGCACCTCGCCGTCGCACAGACTCGGGCTCGGGCGTTGAGGTTCCCGCTCACCGACACTGAGATCGACCGGGCTGCCGGCGAGGTCCTCGACGTCGATGGTCGACTGCTCGCCAACCACAAGATCTTCACCCGCACCCAACTGATCGCCGAACTCGCACCACGCCTCTACGGACGAGACCCGGGCGAGCTCGACCGAGTCCTCGAGCACATCGTCGCCAGCCGAGGCATCGTGCCGCTCATCGGTGTGACCGGCGCACGGGAGCAGGCCTACACGACCGTCGAGGTCCTCACCGCGGAAGCCACCATCGCCGGTGTCGTCGAAACGCTCGCCACCCGACCCGGGCCCACGATCGACCCGGAACAGATCGCCTCCGCGGTCGACGAGCGCGAGCAGCGCCTCGGTCGCCCACTCACTCTCGGGCAGCGTCAGGTCGTCGAGCAGGTCTGCGGGAGCGGCACCGCGGTGAGCGTGGTGATCGGGATCGCTGGCTCAGGCAAGACGACCGCGCTCGACACGGTCACCACCGTCCTCGACCGGTCCGGCTACCGGGTGCTGGGCGCCTCGACCAGCGGCCAAGCCGCCCGCACTCTCGCCACCGAAGCCCACCTCGACGCCAGCACCTTCGCGTCACTGTTGTGGCGACTCGACCACGGCCACGAGACCCTCGACTCGCGCACCGTCGTCATCGTTGACGAGACCGGCATGGCCGACGACGCCAACCTCGCCCGCCTCGCGCTCGCTGTCCAACACGCCCACGCCAGCCTGGTGCTCGTCGGTGACCACCACCAACTCGCCGCCGTCGGACCCGGCGGAGCGCTCGCCGCGCTCATCGACCGCCACCCCGAACTCACCGTCACCCTCGACCACAACGTCAGACAACACGACCCCGACGAACGGACCGCGCTCGCCGAACTCCGCGACGGGTCCGTCGCCGCGGCGATCGACTGGTACGCGACGAACGGCCGCATCCACACCCGACCCGACCGACTCCAGACACTCGCCGCGATGACCGACGCCTGGGCCGACGACATCGCCAAAGGTCACGACAGCGCCCTCCTCGCGTGGCGGCGCACCGACGTCGCCGACCTCAACCGACTCGCCCGCCACCACTGGGACCGGATCGGCCGCTTGGAGGGCGACGACGTCGAGATCGCACCCGGACGCTGGTACGCCGTCGGCGACCAACTCGTCGCCCTCGCCCCCAACCCGCACGCCGGGATCGTCACCAGCGAACGCCTCACCGTCACCGCGGTTGATGACGAACACTTGGACGCACGCACCAGCGAGGGACGTCACGTGCGCATCACCGGCGCCGGGCTCGACGCCGAGCACCTCGACTACGGCTACGCGCGCACCGTCCACCGATCCCAAGGCGCCACCGTCGACCGTGCCCACGTCCTCGCCGCCGGCGGCGGCCGCGAACTCGCCTACGTCGCCCTCAGCCGGGCCCGCGATCGCACCACGATCCACGCCACCGCCGACAGCCTCGAACAAGCCGTCGACGACCTCCAGACCGACTGGAGCCACACGCGCCACCAACGATGGATCACCAACTCGCCTGCCGAGATCGGACAGGAGCCCGAACCACATCGCCGAGCACCCTCGACGGCGACGCCCTCAGCCGAACCGCCACCGGGTCGGCCTCACGGCACGGCGCGTGAGCAACTCGCTGCACTGCACGACGACCATGAACATCTCCGTAGGGGTACGGGCCGTTGGCGTGGCACGCCCGAAGGACGGGCGGCTCGCGAGCTGGTCGACGCCAAAGACCGGTTCGAGCGCACTCGTCACGCGGCGCAGGATCCGAGTGTTCGCCGCAAGGACCGTCGCGCCGCATCCAAGGCGCTGCCCGAACTCGAGACGGCATTCGCCGACGCAGCGCGGCGGTGGCACGAAGTCTGCGCACCGGTGGTCGAGCAACTCCGGGACGGCATGCGCGATGCTCGAAGCGAGATCGACCGCCTCGAAGCCGAGCGTCTCATCAGGCGCCTCGACAGGCTACGGACGCCCTCGACGACGCCCTCACGTGAGCCGGACCTCGGGATCGCGCTCTGACCGACGCGACGTGTTGCAGCGGCCGTCGCTTGCGCGTTAGAAGACCGGTGAGTCGTCGAACTCGAGGACGGCCTTGCGGCCACCGTCGAGCAGAGTAGCAACGACTGCGGTTCGCTCGGGCACGTCGTCGCCCACGACCTTCACCCGATCGCCGCGTTCGATGGCGCGCTCGCGCTCGAACAGCGGCACGGTGATCCGTTTCGAGTGGCCGTACCGGCTGTAGTCGATCTCGATCGTGGTCGTGGTCTTCTGCATGGCAGCTCCACTCTACTTGCGTTCTCGCGGCCCGAAGCGGGCGAGGAGGCGCTCCACCTGCGGCAGGAGATGGTCTCGGACCGCACCTTCGAGCGCCTCGTCATCAAGCGGGTCGAGTTCGGCGAGCAGCGGGTCGTCGAGCGGTGGAAGCACGATGTCGAAGTGGACGCGCTGCAGAGCGGCGATCTCCGGCGCGAGGTCGGGATCGTCGATCGTCGTGGCCAGTATCCCGAATCCGGCCGCGGACACAGCTCCGACCGTCGAGCGTGCGAAGCTGCGTTGCGGAAGTGCGCCGAGGATCTCCGCTTCCGTCACCCCGTTCCGGATCGCGAACAGCGAGACTGCGAACACTCCCAGCCCATCGGCGGTCAGGGTCCGATAGTCGCCGTAGTTCCGAACGGCCGCGCCCACCACGGCCTCGGCCGCACCGACACCCATGTGGATGATCAAGGTTGTCGGAGCTGGTGACTCGTCGTCCCGGACGGTGACGGTCATGCGCCCTGTCGCCGACCGGGTCGCACCTGCTTCTCGAGCATGTTCTTTCCGAGTATGGCGTCGATGCGCGTGTTGGCCACGGTTTCGTCACCATCGAGCGCGCCGACGTACGTCGACACCAGTGTCTCGACGCTGTGGCCCATGCGCTTGGCGACCTGGCCGAGCGGGACACCGGCGGTCAGCCACGTCGTGGCCGCGGCGTGGCGACAGTCGTAGATTCGCATCGGCGGGCGATCGATCTTCTCCAGCGCGCGCCGCAAGGATCGCGACCAGTTCGACGAAGTCGGGCGTCCGTCGGCTCGGGTGCGGAACAGGAGGTCGTCGTCGCTGAAGCCGCCGTCGGCGATCCATGACCGCAGCATCTCGACCAGTTGCCGAGGGATCGGTACCGACCGCGGTCCTGTCTTGGGCTCGCCGGGCTCGTCGAACGACACGTCGGCCTCGACCACGTCGATGCGTCCCCATCCTCTCGACGGGAGATGCAGTGCCTTGGCGCGCAGCATCACGACCTCGGACGGTCGCAACCCGGCGTAGTACGCGGCCGCCCGCCAAGACACGTTCGCCACCAAAGGATGGGCTTCACACCGCACGCACTCTCCGCGCGGAGACAGCGCGGTATCAGATGTGTTCTGAGGGTGTCGGGCAGGAGCTACTTCAGGATCTGGACAGAGGCCGGACGCCCCGTGGCATTCCGGATGGCGTTCATCGTGCGGCGCGGCTCGCGCGTTGAGTCCGATCAGTCGAACAGGACGAGTTGGCGGGCGAGCTCGCCGCCGGCGAGCGCGGCGAACCCGTCGTTGATCTGCTCGAGCGACATCGTGGCGCTGACGAGCGCGTCGAGCTCGAGCCGGCCGGCCAGGTACCAGTCGACGTACCGCGGGATGTCGATCCGGAACCGGTTCGACCCCATGTTCGAGCCCTGCAGGCGTTTGCCGCCCAGGAGCTGGGTGGCGTCGATCTCGAGCGCCTGTCCCACGGGCACCATGCCGATCACGGTCGCCGTGCCGCCGCGGCCGACCATCGCGAACGCCTGCTCGGCCGTCACCTTGAGTCCGATGGCTTCGATCGCGTGGTCGACGCCCTCACCGGCGGTCAGCTCGAAGACCGCGGCGACCGGATCGCCCGCCGACGCGTCGACGACGTCGGTGGCGCCGAACGCCTCGGCCATCGCCAGCTTCGCAGCTAGCCGGTCGACGGCGATGACGCGGCCGGCACCCGCGAGCGCCGCACCCTGGATCGCGTTGAGGCCGATGCCACCGCAGCCCAACACCGCGACGGTCTCGCCCGGCCGCACCGCCGCGGTGTTCAGCACCGCCCCGAGTCCGGTGGTCACCCCGCAACCGAGCAGCGCTGCCTTCTCGAGCGGCATGTCGGGACGGATCTTCGCGAGGTAGTGCTCGTGCACGAGCAGCTCCTCGGAGAAGCTGGCCAGGTCGAAGAACGGCGCGAGCGGCTCGTCGCCGCGCGAGAGGCGAGGCGCCGATCCGGGCGCGCGGTTCAGCCCCACCTTCGTGCAGAGGTAGGGCCGCCCGTTCAGGCAGTAGCGGCACGCGCCGCAGAACCCGCTGACGCACGACACGACGTGGTCGCCCACCGCGACGTCGCGCACCTCGTCGCCGATCTCTTCGACGACGCCGGCCGACTCGTGGCCCAGCACGGCGGGCAACGGGTACGGGTACAGGCCCTGGATGAAGTGGAGGTCGGAATGGCAGAGACCGGCGGCGACGGTGCGGACGCGCACCTCACGCGGACCGACGTTGCCGACCGAGATGTCGTCGATGACGAGCTCACCAGGCGCGGATTCGAGGATCGCGGCGCGGGTCACGAGAGCCGCCCGGGGAACGCGTCGAGCGGGAGCTCGCCGACGAACGTGAGGCTGCCGGTGCCGACGCTTTCGCCATGCGGCCCGCGCCGCGTGACCTTCACCGGCTGGATGCGGTGTACCGGCCGGCTGGTCGAACCGTCGGGCAGTCCCACGACGGCGGGATGCGACACGTCCCACACGTCGGACTCGAAGTGCTCGACACCGCGGTGGACGCCGAGCCCGAGCCCGTCGTCGTAGCCGCCGTAGCCGAGACCGGCCATCGCGACGGCCGGACCCTGCGCATCGAGGTCGAAGGTGGTGATGCCGCCGTCGGTGTCGGTGACCTCGAGTCGCACGCGGCGGAACCGGCGCGGCCGCGCGTCATCGACGAACTCAGCGTCGATCGTGACGTGCTCGCCGCGGGTCGACACGCCGGTCGCGCGGTCGACGACTTCGGCCGTGAGGTGGTCGGCTCCGTCTCTGCGGGTGACCTGCACGTGACCTCCCTGCGTGTCGGTGGAGAAGAACAGGAACGCGAACATCGACATCCCTGTCGTCGGCACTTCGCCGGTGAACGGCTCGGAGATCCCGACGCGCTCGCGCACACCCCACGAGTGGTCGCGGCATGCCCACCACGAGTCGAGCGGGATCCGATCCCCCTCGATGCCGAGCCAGCCCGACAGCTCGCCGATCTGGTCGTAGCGCGCGTAGTCCTCCAGCACGCGCCCCCACGAGCGAGTGAAGTGGTGGCGCTCCTCTTGGGGAGCGAACGTCGCGGTCCATTCGAGCTCGCCGTGCGCGGTGCCGTCGTTCGGGGCGACGACGAGGCGGAAGCGCTGCATCGGCTCCATCACCTCGATGCGCAACGGACCGCACGCGGTCTCGTAGGTGGGCCGCAGCTGTCGCGACACGCGCACGTTGTGCTGGCGGCCGCGGTGGATCACCACGAAGCCGCCGTCGACCACGTTCATGTTCTGGTACACGCCCATCGTGAACTGCAGCGTGCCCTCACCGACGCGATCGGACGCCGCGAACCACAACCGGTCGAAGAAGCGGACGTCGCTCGATCCGACGTGGTCGAAGGTTGACGGGATCTGGTGCCAGGGGGTGTCATCGAGCGGCGTGAGCAGGGGAGCCTCCTCCCGGTCGGGCGGCCGACGGGTAGCGCGCGGCGCGGTCGCGGAACAGCTGGCCGGCGGCGGCGCGCGCGTCGTCGTGATCGAGGATCACCGGCATGGCGGTGACGAGCAGCGCACGCACGTCGCGATCGTGCGCGTGGAGCGCTTCGACGTCGAGCGGCTCGTCAGGCATGGGTGGCACCTCGACGTCGACCAGTCGCAGCACCTCGCTCGTGGCCTCGCAGTCCCAGCGCAGGAAGCTCGGCACGTCGGTCCAGGTGTCGGCGATGCGTTCCAACGTCGCGAGCGCACCGGTCAGCACGTCGGCCGCGTAGGCATCGGTGACCTCGGGCGCCACGACGTCGGCCAGCGCGCGGCGCACTGCGTCGAGCTGCTCCGAGACGGTCGGGCGCATCAGGCGCCGATCTGGTCGAGGAGCAACTGGTAGATGCGCACCGGCGACGTGTGGATCCGGTGGAGGCGACCTTCGACGAGCGCGCGCGTTCCGGTGATCACGATGACCGAGAGCTTGACGTTGGCGAGCACCTGCCACCAGTGCACGGCCGCCGGGTCGACGGTCCACCCCGTGCGGCGTGCCCACCGGTCGAGCAGGTTGTCGGGCTCCCACGCGTCGGGGATGCGGTGCTCGCCCTGCCGCAGCGGGTTGGTCACCCACCCGAGGTCCTCGTGCGGGTCACCGAGGTGCGCGGTCTCCCAGTCGAGGACCGCGGTCCACTCGTCGCCGTCGAGGAGCACGTTGCCGGGCTTGAAGTCGCCGTGCACGAGCGTCGTCCGCTCGTTGACCGGCGCGCGGGCGCGTAGCCACGCCATCACGAACGCCAACTCGGGTTCCGGCTCGAGCTGGACCTTGCGCAGCTCGCCGTCCCAGTGGTCGAGCGCGACCAGCGCGGCCTTGCGTCCGGGGTCGTCGAGCGCGAACCGAGTGACGTCGAGCTGGTGGATCGCGCTCAGCAGGTCGTAGAGCCGGTGGGCGAGGTCGACGCGTTGCTCGAGCGGTCGGCTGTCGTTGAGCACGTAGTTGTCGCAGACGCCGGGCGCGAGGTCCATGACCAACGCTGGGCGAGCGAGGCGGGTGCCTTCGAGATCGGCCCAGCGCAGCGTCGGCGAGGGGATGTCGGTGTCGGCCAGCGCCTGGAGCACCGTGACCTCGACCCGCCGGTCGGTGTCGAGCACGCTGCCGATCGGGTCGCGCCGAGCGATGAGGTCGTGGCGGACGCCGCCCCACGTAGCGTCGAAGACCCAGTTCTCGCGGGAGAAGCCGGCCGACGTGCGGGCGAGCTCGCCGATGCTGACGTGCTCGCCCACCTCGTCGGTGAGCCAGGCCTCCAGCGCGTCCTTCACGAACGACACGCTAGAGGCGGGTCACGTCATCGTGCACCGGTGGAGCGGCCCGATCTGTTGCAGGAAATCTCGGTAGCTTGAACCCGACGTCAACAGGGGGACGGCGCATGTCGGATCTGATCGTTCGGGGCGGCACCGTGGTCGACGGCACCGGCGGGCCGAGTCGGGTCGCCGACGTGCGGGTCCGCGCCGGCGTGATCGTGGAGGTGGCGCCCGACCTCGCACCCGACGGTGAGCCCGAGGTCGACGCCCGCGGCGCGATCGTGACGCCCGGTTTCATCGACAGCCACACGCACTACGACATCGAGATGTTCTGGGATCCGTCGCTGGATCCGCTACCGGTGCATGGCGTCACGACGATCGTGATGGGAAACTGCGGTCTCGGAATCGCGCCGGTCGCGCCCGAGGTGCGTGACGACATCGTGGATCTGCTCTGCTTCATCGAGGAGCTCCCCCCGGTGCTCGCCGAGTCGTACGTGCCGTGGGGGTGGGCGAGTTGGCCCGAGTACGCCGATCGCGCGCGCGCGACAGCAACCTCCGCGCAGCCGTTCGCCTACACCGCGCACAACGCGTTGCGAGCGTCGGTGATGGGCGAGGAGGCATGGGAGCGCGCCGCGACGCCCGAAGAGATCGTGACGATGGCCGGGCTCCTCGACGACGCGCTCGCGGCGGGTTCGCTCGGGATGTCTTCGAATTGGTTCGACACCGATCGGCAACGCCGCCTCGTCCCGAGCCGACGTTCCACCGATGACGAGCTCGACGCGCTCCTCGACGTGATCGCCCGCCACCGCGGCGCGACGTTCCAGGTGATCGCGCGTTCGCGCACGGATCGGCGCGGCGCGCTCGAACGGTCGTGCGCGCGGGGGATCCGAAGCCTCTCCCTCGGCGACGGCGTCGGCGGTGCAAAGGAGGAGTCGGGCCTGACCACCTGGTACCTCGGTGGCGGCAACGAGCCCTTCACGCCGATGCTCGGCTTCCAGACCTCGATCGCCGCGGCCGCGATCCCACCCTGGCACGAGCTGATCAACGGTCCCGCCGACGCGAAGCTCGACACACTCGCCGACCCGGGATGGCGCGCCCGCGCGCGGGCCGCGTGGGACGACCCCCTTCCCGAGCAGAACGCGTTCCACCGCGACACGCTGCACCTCTTGATGCTCACCGACTCCGAGACCGGCACCGGGCCCACCGGGATCTCGCTGGCGCAGCTGGCGTCGGAACGAGACCAGCATCCGTCGGACGCGCTCGCCGACTGGGTGATCGCCAACGGCGTCGGCTCGCGCTACCTCAAGCAGAACAGCACGTCGGTGCCCATGACCGACGACGACCGCCGGGCCCAGGTGGTGTACGACGCCGCCAACCCGCACACGCTGATGGGCGGCACCGACGCCGGCGCGCACCTGACCATGTTCTGCGGCGCGGGCTCCAACCTCCACCTCGTCACCCACTGGGCGCGCGACGAGGGCGCGATCTCGTTGGAGCAGGCCGTGCACTGCCTCACCGGGCGGTCGGCCGACTTCTTCGGGCTCGACGACCGCGGTGTGGTCGAGCCAGGGCGGCGCGGCGACCTCACCGTGTTCGCGCTCGACGAGCTCGAGACCGGCGGCCTCGAACGTCGCTACGACCTGCCCGAAGGCGGTTACCGGCTGACTCGCGCGCCCGCGGGTTTCCGCGCAGTCGCGGTGGCGGGCGAGCTCACGGTGGCCGATGGCGCGCCGACCGGCTCGCGGCCGGCTCGGCTCGGTTCCCTCGCGAACGTCGCCGCCGCGACCTGACGAACCGGGACACGTTCAGACCGCGGTGCCGAGGGCGTCGACGAGACCGGTTCCCTCGTCGTCGCGGTCGTCGACCACCACCTGTAACTGGTCGACGACGTCACCGAAGCGCGCGACGAGCGCCTACGTGGTGACGCCGACCGCTTCGCCGAACAGCAGCACGGGGTTGGCGATCGCGTCGTCGGGCAGCGCGCCCCAGATGTTCGCCGCCGCGTCGTCGGCGCCCAGCATGTGGCCGGTGCGCACCGCCTCGGCGATGCCCGCGATGCCGGGGTGCGTGTCGAGGGGCAGCTCGGCTTCGCGACGCGCCGCGGGAGTGTCGACGAATCCGGGCCGGATGGCCGTGACCCACGGTCCCTTGCCGCGATCGGCGCGTTCGGCACGCACGGCGCGCACCCACTGCTCCAACGCCGCCTTGGCCGCGCCGTACACCGCGAGCCCGGGGTAGGCGATGCGGGCCGACGCCGAGGAGATCTGCACCAGCCCGACGTCGACGCCGGCGTCGACCGCGGGCTGGGCGGCGCGCAGGAATAGGTCACCCAACACGAGCGGGGACACGACGTTGGCGACGATCTCGTCGCGGTGGTTGCCGGGATCGCCCTCGCCCATGTAGGCGCGACCACCCCAGTAGTAGAGCGCGTTGTGGATGAAGACCGCGCGCTCACCGCGGAACGTCGCCAGGCGATCGGTGAGGTGCTCGCCGACGCGGGCCTACGAGTCCATGTCGGTCAGGTCGAACAGCACCGTCTCGTGGTCGGGGTGCTCACGGCGCGAGACGCTGATGATCTCGGTGTCGGGCCACGGGCAGGTGCGCGCCAGCGCTTCGCCGATGCCCGACGTCGCGCCCGTGATCCAGACGATCGTCGTCGCGTCGTCGTTCATCTCGCCTCCGTCGTCGCGGGTCGCGTCAGTCTAAACATCTAGATATTCTCCTGTCATGGCCGACGACGACGCCCGGCTGGCGGCATGGATCGAGCGCACGGTGGGCGGGCGGGTCACGAGCGTCGAACGCAAGGCTCGCTGGCGCCCCGCGTGGGACGTCGACCTCGAGGTCGACGGGTCGTTGCTTCCGCTGCACGCGCGCGGTGAGCGCGAGCCGCGCATCGTGATGCCGTACCGGATCGCGGACGAGGTGGCCACGCACGATCTCCTCGAAGCGCACGGCCTGCCCGTACCGCACGCCTACGGCCTGGCCGACGACCCGTACGCGTTGGTGATGGACCGGCTGGCCGGATTCGTCGACCTGTCGTTCGCGACGGACGACGACGAGCGCGACCAGTTGCTCGACGAGTACCTCTCGCTGTTGGCGCGCATCTACGAGATCCCGCTCGACGCGGCGGCCGCCGCCGGGTTCGACGTGCCGACCGATTCGGCCACGACCGGCCTGGCGTTCCTGCGGCGCATGGAATCGGGATACGACGCGGCGATGGTGGCGTACCCTGCCGATCCGATCGCGGTGTTCCTCCGCCGTTGGTTGCGCGACAACGTGCCCCCGCATCGACTCCGCCACGCGCGCTTCATCACCTACGACTCGTTCCAGTTCATGTTCGATGACGGACGCATCACGGGTCTGCTCGACTTCGAGCACGCGCACGTGGCTGACCCGATGATGGACCTCGCGGCCTTGCGTGTGCGCGACACGCTCAAGAACATCGGCGATCTCGTGCAGACCGGCGCGCGCTACGAGGCGGTGACCGGCATCGCCATCGACCACGACGTCGTCGAGTACCACACCGTCCTCTACAACGCGCTGTCCGTCGTGTCGGTGGGCCCGCCGCTGGCCGATCCGCTCCCGGCGACCGATTGGCTGTCGTACCTCGCGTGGTACGTCAACGGCGCGCGCTGGGCGTTCGAGACCATCGGCGAGATCCGCGGCTTCGAGCTCCCACCGGTCGCGGTGCCCGAACCGCAGCCGACTCGACACGCAGCCGCGCACCGGCATCTCGTGGGCGGGCTTCGCGCCGCGGCGTCGACCGCGGCCGGAGCCGATGACGCGGTCGCCGCGCTCGGCCGGATCGCCAGCCATCTGAAGCGGGTCGACGAGGTCGGTGCCGCGTTCGACGCCGCCGATCTCGACGAGCTGACGAACCTCCTCGGACACCGACCCGATCCCCGCGAGGCCGACGCCGAGTTGGTGGAGTTCATCGACCGCGCCGGTCCCGCGCACGAGGAAGCGCTGGTTCGCGTGCTCGACGCCCGCGCGCAGCGCATGCACCTCGGCATGGCGTCGCCCGGGTCGCTGATGCTCCGTCACCCGGCGTTGCGCAGCCTCCGCCCCGGGCGGGAAGCGGAGCGGGGGGTCGAGGAGACCTGGCCGTCGGGCGCCATCCCCGGCACCCGGTGAGAACGGGTGTCGGTGGGTGGAGATTTGGCATGCTCATGACCGGCACGGCGTTGGACAAGGAGTCACGATGGCTGACGAGGAGCTCTTCTTCGTACGGGACCGGCAGCTCGATCACCCGGTGTTCGACGTCGACAACCACATGTACGAGAACACCGACGCGTTCACGAAGTACATCCCCAAGGCGTACGACGGCTTGGTGAAGTACATCCAGGAGGGCAACCGGACGCGCCTCGTGGTGAAGGACCAGATCGAGCGCGCGATCCCGAACCCCACGTTCACACGGGTCGCGGTGCCCGGAGGTCAGGACGACGACCCGTTGAAGCGCAGGTCGATCGCGGGCCTCGACGCGTTCTACGACGTGGAACCGCGCTACAAGCTCATGCAGGAGTACGGCATCAGCCGGGCACTGATGTGGCCGACGCTCGGCAGCGTGATCGAGCAGGCGATGCCCGAGGACCCGTTCGCGGTCGCGGTGGCGTTCCACGCACTCAACCAGTGGATGGAGGAGCACTGGACGTTCGCGTACGAGCACGCGGTGTACGCCGCGCCGATGATCTCGCTCCAAGACCTGTCCAGCGCGTGCGATGAGCTCGAGTGGGTCGCGGCGCGCGGCGCCCGCGTCGTGTACCTGAGCAGCGCGCCCGCGAGCGGCTTCGGCGGGCGACGCTCGATCGCCCAACCGGAGTTCGACCCGTTCTGGACGCTGCTCGAGGACACCGGCATCGTCGCCGGCTTCCACCAGGTCGTGAACCGCCGCTATCCCGTCGACATGTCCGAGCTCGATGGGACCGGTGAGACGGGCCGCTACTTCGTGCCGCCGGGGTTCGGCCTCTCGTTCCACCAGAACGTGTCGTTCCGAGCGCTCTGCACGCCGCGGTGGCAGATCGCCGACTTCATCGCGTCGTTGGTCGGCCACGGATGCCTGGCCCGCCACCCGCGGTTGAAGGTCGCGATCGTGGAGTTCGGCACCGAGTACGTCCGACCGATGGTCCAGCAGTTCCAGGACGCGTACGAGCGCGCGCCGGTGCTCTTCGACGAGGACCCGATGGACGCGTTGCGCCGCAACGTGTTCATCCACGCGTTCTCGGAACCCAACCCGGTCGAGCTCATCGAGCTGCTCGGTGTCGAGAACACGATGTGGGGATCCGACTTCCCTCATCCCGAGGGGATGCGTGACCCGCTCGCGTTCTCCGAAGCGATCGCATCCCTCCCGCTCGACACGCGCACAGCGGTCATGGGCGGCAACCTCGAACGCCTCCTCGGCGTCGACTGACTCAGGAGACAGCAACGTGCTCGATGACATCCGGCAGACCAGTTCCGACGAGTACTGGGAGACGCTGCGCAAGCGTTGGGGGGCGCTGCTCAGCTACCGCTACCTCGGGCGGCAGTTCTCCTCGATGAACGCTGTGAGTGACGACACGGTCACGTTGCGCCACGACATGCGCAACGCCGCCGGTGGCATCCTCGCCCAGGTGCTGTCCATCAGCGCGCCCGGCGGCGGGGGGCCGTCCGACCTCGAGGTGGTCCCGAACCCGGTGATCCACTCGCTGCAGATCCTCGACAGCGGCAACGACGTCGAGCGGATCGAGGTCGTCAACGCCGGTGCGCTGAAGGTCGGGGCCCGGATGTACTTCGGTCGGGCCACGATCGTCGACGCCGACAACCACGATCGCGTCCTCGCGCTGATCGAGGGTCAGGGCGCGGCGATCGGCGACGTGCCGTCCGACATGGAGAAGCGGAAGTTCGACGACGATCCGATCGAGCACGTCGTCGACTCGCCCGATCTCCCGCCGATCTGGCAGGTGTTCGGCGGGAGCCGGCGCAACGACGGTCACTGGACGTTGCCCGAGCTCCGCATGGAGTTCGCGTCGCCTGACGCCGCGTTGCACGTCGGCCCGCAGTTCGTCATCCACGAGACCGCCGCCATCGAGCTCGGGGCCGATCTCGCCGGCACCGGTCAGTTGCAGCCCGAGTCGAACCACTTCATGTTCCTGGCGCGGGGCAAGGAGGGCCCGTTCCGGGTGGACGGCATGGCGGTGCGCGGCACCGACCCGACGCGGATCGGTGTGCAGCTGACCCTGCACGACGAGGGCAACGGCGATCGGGCGATCAGCGCGGCGACGATGACCTTCCGCCTGGTGGGCTGACGCAGTCGGTCGCGGTCAGGTGGCCGCGACGCGCTCGCCCTCGAGCTTGCGAAGGAAGCCCTCGACGTAGGCGATGGTCTCGTCGTGCCCCGAGGCCATACGGAGCGATCCCTGCTCGATCGCCAGGAGCACCGAGATCCCCGCGATGAGCACGGCGGCCACGACGGGCGGGCAGTCATCGACGGTGACGCCGTGGCCCGCGAGCACACCGCTGAGCACCTCCACCTGCTGGGCGCGGATCCGTTCGGCCGAGGTCGCGATCTCCGTGCGCACCGCGGGCCGGTGGTTGGCGAGCGCGGCGAACTCCATGGTGAGCGCCGCCCCACGCGGGTCGCGGCTCACCTCCCAGAGGGCCCACAGCGGTTGGTCCGAATGGAGCGCGCGCTGCTGCTGCGCGAGGCCCTGCTCGGCGCGGCGACGGAACGTCGCGAGGAACAGGTCGTCCATCGTGCGGAAGTAGTAGTGCACGAGCGCGGGGCGCACCCCGGCCGCAGCCGCGACCCGGCGCGAGCTCACCGCCGCGTACCCCGAGTCGAGCATCAGCTGTTCGGTCGCGTCGAGGAGCGCGGTACGGGTCTCGGACGTCTCGGCGCCCAGGCGACGGGTGGCGACCACGCGGTCTAGGGTACGGGTTTGGGCGGTCGCCCAACACGTAGCGACGAGGACGCGTTTCTCCTCATCGGCGGCCACGCGACTCGAGGCTGAGCCCGTCGCGCAACGAGTGAAGGAGAACCATGGGAGAGCTCGACGGCAAGGTCGCGGTGATCACGGGTGCGGGCTCGGGTATGGCGCGCGCCTGTTCTCGCGTGTTCGTCCGTGAGGGCGCGAAGGTGCTCGCGGCCGACATCAGCGGACGCGAAGAGGAGACCGCCGCCGAGCTCGGCGACGCGGTGCAGGCCTTCCGTGTCGACGTCACCCAGGAGGAGCAGGTCGAGGCGATGTTCGCGGCTGCGCTCGACGCCTTCGGTCGGGTCGACGCCGTGCTCAACGTCGCGGGAATCGGGGGCGCAGAACCCGTGGCGAAGGTGACGATGTCCGAATACGACCGGATCATGGACGTCGACCTGCGCGGCGTGCTGCTCGGCACGAAGCACGGCATCAAGGCGATGCTGCCGACCGGTGGCGGGTCGATCATCAACTGGTCGTCGATCGGCGGCATGAACGCGTCGGTCATGCCGACGAGCGTGTACAGCGCGGCGAAGGCCGGTGTGATCTCGTTCACCAAGTCCGCGGCGGTCGAGTACGGAGCCCGGGGGATTCGCGCCAACGCGCTCTGCCCGGGGCTCATCATCACCGAGCTGTCAGGTGGCCAGGAGGCGATCGACCGCTTTCCCGAGCTCGTCGAGAGCGCGGCGATGAAGCGCGCCGGCCAGCCCGAGGAGGTGGCCGAGGTGGCCTGCTTCCTGGCGTCCGATCGGGCCAGCTTCCTCACCGGGGCGGTGATCCCGATCGACGGCGGCACCACCGCCTGCCTGCACTGACGCGCGTTCGCGGGAGCTTCTCGCACACCTGTGCACAGCTGGTAGAGGGGGGTTCTCTTTCTGGGAGACGCATGTTAGAGTCACTCGGTCAGGCGAACGGAGGACCGCTCATGCCGCACTTCCCCAAGCCCGCCGAGGGCTCCTGGACCGAGCACTACCCGCAGCTCGGCACCGCGCCGGTGTCGTACGAGGACTCGATCTCGCCGGAGTACTACGAGCGCGAGCGCGCCGCGATCTTCTCCCGCACCTGGCTCAACGTCGGGCGGGTCGAGCAGTTGGCGCGGGTCGGCAGCTACTTCACCCGGGAGATCGACGCCGCCCGTACCTCGGTGATCATCGTCCGGACCGCCGACGGCGTGCGCGCGTTCCACAACATCTGTCGCCACCGAGGGAACAAGCTCGTGTGGCAGGACTACCCGGGCGAGGAGACCTCGGGCGTCTGCCGGCAGTTCCAGTGCAAGTACCACGGGTGGCGCTACGGCCTCGAAGGCGACCTCACCTTCGTGCAGCAGGAAGGCGAGTTCTTCGACCTCGACAAGGCCGACTACGGCCTCGCGCCGGTGCACGTCGACACGTGGGAGGGGTTCATCTTCGTGAACCTCGACCGCGGCGAGCCAACCCCGCTGCGCGACTACCTCGGCGAGCTCGGGCGCGGTCTCGAGGGCTACCCGTTCGGCGAGATGACCCAGGTCTACAAGTACCGGGCGGAGGTCGGAGCCAACTGGAAGCTCTTCATCGACGCCTTCACCGAGTTCTACCACGCGCCTGTTCTGCACGCGCGCCAGGCGGTGTCCGAGGAAGCGGCGAAGCTGCAGGGCTACGGCTACGAGGCACTCGCGTACGAGCTTGACGGCCCGCACGCGATGGTGTCGTCGTGGGGCGGCATGTCGCCGCCCAAGGACCTCAACATGGTGAAGCCGATCGAGCGTGTGCTCCACAGCGGTCTGTTCGGCCCGTGGGAAGCGCCGATCGACATCGACCTGCCACCGGGTCTCAACCCGGCTCGCGCACCGCAGTGGGGAACCGACTCGTTCCTGTTCTTCCCCAACTTCATGGTGCTGATCTGGAAGCCCAACTGGTACCTCACGTACCACTACTGGCCGACGGACTACAACAAGCACATCTTCGAGGGCACGTTGTACTTCGTGCCGCCGCGCACCACGCGTGAGCGTCTCGCGCAGGAGCTGGCCGCGGTGACGTTCAAGGAGTACGCGCTGCAGGACGGCAACACGCTCGAAGCGACCCAGACCATGCTCGAATCGCGGGCGGTCGCCCAGTTCCCGCTCGGCGACCAGGAGATCCTGCTGCGGCAGCTGCACCACGTCACGCACGAGTGGGTCGACGAGTACGAGAAGGTGAACTGACATGGCCACCCTGCCTGCCGAATTCGCCGACCTCGAGCCGTTCAGCGACTGGTGCCTCGAGTTCGAGCGCGAGCGCTACGCCAAGCGGCTCGCGAGCTCGATGGACGAGATGCAGTCGTTCTACGACGCCGCGTTCCCGCGGCTCGAGGCGGCGATGGAGTACCTCGACCGCTTCGGTCTCGACGCCCTCCCGGAAGACGCGCGTCACCTCCTCTGGCTCTGCTACTCGTTGGTGAACGTGTCGTTTCCGGTGGAGGTGTGGCGCCAGCCATTTGTGCCCGACAGCGGCGCGGCGAGCATGGACGTCATCGTCGAGCCCGCGGTCTGACGCGCACCGTCGCGATGGAGATGGAGGAGTCGGAACCGCTGCGCCGGGCGTACGCGATGCGCCGGTCGGTGCTCGGCGACGAGTACGTCGACGCGGCCACCGCAGACTCGGATCCGACCGCAGCGGCGTTCCAGGACTACCTCACGTCGACGGCATGGGGCGTGTGGGCACGCGAGGGTGCACTCTCGACGCGTGATCGCAGCCTGCTCGTCCTGGCGATGACCGCGGCGATGGGGCGCTTGGAGGAATTCCGCCTCCATGCGGGCGCCGCACCGCGGGCGGGCGTGCGCGACGCCGAGATCGACGAGCTGCTCTTCCAGCTCGTCGCCTACTGCGGCGCGCCGGCGGGTGTTGCGGCCCGACGCGTGATCCGTGAGCTGCGCGCGGCGCGGGACGATGACTGACGTGCCGCGCGTCGGCGTCGTCGGGCTCGGCAACATGGGGAGCGCGCTGGCGAGCAACCTCGTCGGCGCGGGGAACCACGTCGTCGGCCACGACGCGGCGGGTCCCGCCCGCGTACCTGATGGCGTCACCTACGTGGAGGCGGTCGCCGACGTCGCCCGGGTCGCCGACGTCGTCGTGTGCAGCCTCCCCGACGGCGCGGTGTCGGAGCACGTCGTGAAGGAGATCATCGCCACGCCTGACCGGTGCACCACGCACGTGGTCGACACGTCGACCGTCGGCGTCGATGCGGCGCGCCGCCTCGACGAGCTGTGTGCGCGCGACGGCATCGCCTATGTCGACGCGCCCGTCTCGGGTGGGGTCGCAGGCGCCCGTGCCCGCACGCTCGCGGTGATGTACGCGGCGTCCGCCGACGCGTGCGCGCAGGTCGAGCCGGTGCTGGCCGGGCTGAGCGACCGCCGGCACCGCGTGGGCGACCGTCCCGGTCTCGCGCAGGCGATGAAGCTCGCCAACAACTTCCTCTCCGCCACCGCGCTCGCCGCGACCAGCGAGGCGATCGCGTTCGGGGTCGGCGAGGGGCTCGACATGTCGACCATGCTCGAAGTCCTCAACGGCTCGAGCGGTCGCAGCGCGGCAACCGGCGACAAGTTCCCCAACCACGTGCTGACCGGTCGCTATGCGTCGGGTTTCACCAACTCGCTCATGGCGAAGGACGTGCAGCTCTACGCGCGGGCAGTGGCCGACCGGAAGGGCGCCGACGCGTTCGGCGCGCTGACCGCGTCGGTGTGGGAGCGCTTCGCAGCCGCCGAGCCCGGCGCCGACTTCACCCGTATCTATCCCTTCGTCGCAGAGACCTCCACCATGGGGTTCGCGGCCAGCGAGGAGGAGCGATGACCACGGTCAACACGAAGTTGCTCAGCGACAGCGTCGGCGCCGAGGTGCTCGACGTCGACCGCGAGCGGTTGCTGCACGACGGCACAGTGGCCGACGAGTGTCTCGAGCTCCTCGACCGCCACGGGGTGCTGGTGTTCCGCGATCTTCACCTCGACGACGAGACCCAGGTGGCGTTCAGCCGCAAGCTCGGCACGGTCGAGAAGGTCGGGCGCAAGGAGAAGACCGAGATCTTCCGCGTGACGCTCGACCCGGCGAAGAACCCCGCCGCCGACTACCTCAAGGGCACGTTCGACTGGCACATCGACGGCATGACCGACGACATCCCGATCATGGCCACCGTGCTCAGCGCGCACCAGGTGGCCACGTCGGGCGGCGACACCGAGTTCGCCAGCACCTACGCCGCCTACGACGACCTCTCCGACGCCGAGAAGGAGCGGGCGCTCGCGACGCGCGTCGTCCACTCATTCGAGGCTGCGCAGCGCCTCTCCCATCCGAACGCATCGCAGGAGGACATCGAGATGTGGAAGCGCCGACCACCGAAGACCCACCCGCTGGTGTGGAAGCACCAGAACGGTCGCCGTTCGCTCGTCCTCGGCGCGACGACCGATCACGTCGAAGGCATGGACGCGAGCGAGGGCCGGGCCTACCTCGCCGATCTGCTCGAGCGCTCCACCGTGCCCGATCGGGTCTACCGGCACGAGTGGGCGGTGGGCGACCTCGTGATCTGGGACAACCGCGGCGTGCTGCACCGCGCGACTCGGTATGACGCGTCGTCGCCGCGTGACATGCACCGTACGACCATCGCCGGGAACGAAGCGGTCCAATGAGCGCGACGCCGTCGCCGCGCATCCCGCCCTTGCCGCCCGAGGAGTGGGGTGACGACGTGCGCGCGGGCATCGCCGCCTTGCGCCCGGCCGGTGCCACGCAGGAGCTGCGTCGATCGAAAGGTGGACCCAAGGGCCTGAACGTGCTCGGCACCCTCGCCCAGCACCCCACCCTGATGCAGGCGTACCACAGCTTCAACGGCCACCTGCTGTACACCAACACGTTGGAGCCTCGACAGCGGGAGTTGCTCATCCTCCGCGTGAGCGCACGGCGCGGAGCCGAGTACGAGTGGCGCCAGCACGAGTTCATCGCTCGCGAGCTCGGCTACACCGACGACGAGCTCGAGCGCATCGCCGAGGGTCCACACGCGGCCGGGTGGACGCCGCTCGAGACCGCGATGCTGCGCGCGGTCGACGAGCTCCTCGACGACGCGTACATCACCGACGGCACCTGGTCGACGCTCGCCGGCGAGTTCGACCGACACCAGCTCATGGACCTCGTGTTCACCGTCGGCGCGTACGACCTGCTGGCGATGGCGTTCAAGTCGTTCGGGCTCGAGGTCGACAGCGATCTGGGATCGGGTTGACGTGAGCGCCAACGGGGCTCCCGCCGAGGTACCCGCCAGCGCGACCCGACGCGAGCTCGCGGTCGCGCGGGCGCTCGACCAGGCCCGGTCGCGCGCCGAGAACCGCGTCGAGCTCTTCCTCGACGCCGCACGCGAGTTGATGAGCACCAACGCCACCGACTTCACGGTGCAGGAGGTCGTCGAGCGCTCGGGCCAGTCGCTGCGGACCTTCTACCAGTACTTCGCGGGCAAGCACGAGCTGATGCTCGCCCTGTTCGAGGAGTCGATCCAGGGCGCCGCCGACCACCTCGAGGAGCGCATCGCACCGCTCGACGATCCGCGTGAACGTCTGCGGGTGTTCTCCGTCGAGTACCTCGGCATGTGCCGGATGTCGCGACCGGGTGAACCGCCGTCGGGTCCGGCGCCGGCCATGGCCGAGTTCGCGCAGCAGCTGCTGACGTCCCATCCGAAGGAGGCGGCACACGCGTTCGCGCCGGTGGTCGAGCTCCTCGGCCGCCTGCTCGCCGACGCCGAGGCCGCCGGCGAGCTCCGGCCCGGGCTCGACCTGCAACGCATCACCGGCGTCGTGCTCCAGGCGGTGATGTTCAACGCGTTCGCGGCGTCGATCAGCGCGTCGTCACCCGACGAGGGCGGGGACGTCCTGTGGGATCTGCTGTTGCGAGGTATCACGGCCGAGAAGTGAGCCAGAGATCGGGGGGAGCGATGACGAACACCGAAGTGAACACGGTGCGGAGCTTCTGTCGTGTGTGCACCTCCGTCTGCGGGATCCTCGTCGATGTCGACGGTGACGAGGTCGTACGCGTCCGCGGTGACCACGACAATCCACTGTCGCACGGGTACACGTGCGCCAAGGGCCGCGCGCTGCCGCGGATGCACCACCACCCCGACCGCCTCGAGCGCCCGATGCTGCGGATCGGCGGTGAGCTGCGCGCCACCACCTGGGACGCGTGTCTCGACGACCTCGGCGGACGCGTGCGCGCGGTCGTCGACGAGCACGGACCGGCCGCGGTCGGAATCTTCTTCGGCAGCGGCAACGGCATGGACGCCGCGGGCTATCGCATGGCCCAGGCCCTGCACGCCGCGATCGGGACGCCGGCCAAGTTCAGTCCGCTCACCATCGACGGGACCGCGAAGGTGTTGATCTCCGACCTCGTGGGTGGCGCGGTCGCGCTGAGTGGGCGACCCGACTACGACCGGGCCGAGCTCGTGCTGTTCTTCGGGAGCAATCCCGTCGTGTCGCACGGGCACTCGGTCGCGATCCCCGATCCGGTGACGGCGATCCGCACACTCGCCGCTCGCGCCGAGGTGTGGGTCGTCGATCCGCGCCGTACCGAGACGGCCCGCCTCGCGACCCACCACCTCGCGCCGCGCCCGGGTACCGACCACGCAGTGCTTGCCTTCCTCGTCCGCGAGGCGCTGCGCGGCGGCGTGCGCGCGCCCGTGGACGGACGCGTCTCCGGTGTCGCGGAGCTCGCGGCGGCGGTCGAGCCGTTCACTCGGGAGCACGTCGCGCGCGTCGCCGACGTCGACCTCGCCGATCTCGACGCGTTGCTCGACGCGGTGCGGCGCGTCGGACGGGTCGCGGTCGACACCGGTACCGGCATCACCATGGCCGCGTCGGCCAACGTCACGCAGTGGCTGGCCTGGGCGTTGATGATCCTCACCGACTCGATGAACCGCCCCCGTGGCTACTGGTTCCATCCCGGCTTCGGTCACCAACTCGAGTCGTTCGAGCTCCCGGTGTCGTCACCCGAAGGGTCTTTCGGACCCGGCCCTGCGAGCCGGCCCGAGACCCAAGCGTTCCTGGGTGAATGGCCGTGCGCGGTGTTACCCGACGAGATCCGCGCCGGCAACATCCGGGCGGTCCTGAACTTCGGCGGCCACCTGCTCACCGCGTTCCCCGAGGCCAACGTGCTCGAACCCGCGCTGCGGGAGCTCGAGGTGCTCGCCACCACCGAGATCATTGCCAACGACACGACCGCGCTGTCGACGCACGTGCTCCCCACGAAGGACCAGCTCGAACGGGCCGACGTGACGCTCTGGGACTTCCTGAGCCCGCGCGTCGCGGCGCAGCACACGCCCGCGGTCGTCGACGCGGTGGGTGACCGTCGCTCGAGCTGGTGGGTGATCGCCGAGCTCGGTCGCCGGCTCGGACACGAGCTCGCACCGCCGGGTGCGGACGACGACGCGATGCTGGCCCGCATCGTGAAGCGCGGGCGCTGCTCGTTCGACGACCTGGTGGCGAGCGGTTGGGTGGAGGTCGACCATGACCTCCCGGCGCCGTGGGTCGACCAGCACGTCGAACGTCTGGGTGGGTGGCGCCTCGCGCCGACGCTGCTCGTCGACCAACTCGGCGCGCTGCGCGAACCGGAGGCGCTCGTCCTCGTGCCTCGGCGCCAGGTGCGCCACCTCAATTCGCAGTTCGGCTACCTCGACGAGGCCGCCCACGTCGTGGTGCACCCGCGCGACGCCGCCGCCGCGCACGTGGTCGACGGCGCGCCGGTCGTCGTGCGCACCGCGCACGGGGAGATCACCGGCGTCGCCAAGGTCGACGACGCCATCCGCCGGGGCGCGGTGTCGGTGCCGCACGGTCATCAGGACGTGAACGTCAACCGCCTCACCAGCAAGGACGACCTCGACCCGATCACGGGCATGGCCACGTACTCGGGGATCCCGGTGACCTTGGTGCCCGTGGACGCCGGGTAGCGAACGGCCGGATATTCAAAATAAAGTATCTCGGATCGCCGGGAGGTAGCACGTGGTCATGTACGACAAGCCGGCTGCCGGCAGCTGGACCGAGGCCTATCCCGAGCTGGGGACCGGACCCATCTCCTACGAGGATTCGATCTCACCGGAGTTCTACGAGCAGGAGAGGGACGCGATCTTCCGGCGCACCTGGCTCAACATCGGTAGGGTCGAGCAGGTCGCGAAGCAGGGCAGCTACTTCACGAAGGAGCTGGCGGTCTGCAACACGTCGATCGTCGTGGTGCGCGGGCAGGACGACCAGCTCCGCGCGTTCCACAACATCTGTCGCCACCGCGGCAACAAGCTCGTCTGGACCGACTACCCGAACGAAGAGGTCTCGGGGACCTGCCGGCAGTTCACGTGCAAGTACCACGGGTGGCGCTACGCGCTCGACGGCTCGCTGAGCTTCGTGCAACAGGAAGGCGAGTTCTTCGACCTCGACAAGCGCGACTACCCGCTGGTCGAGGTCAACGTCGACGTGTGGGAAGGCTTCATCTTCGTGAACCTCGCCGACGAACCGCCGCAATCGCTGCGCGAGTTCCTCGGTGAGATGGGCGCGATGCTCGACGGCTACCCGTTCGGCGAGCTCACCCAGGTGTTCGACTACCGCGCGGAGGTCGGCAGCAACTGGAAGCTGTTCATCGACGCCTTCCAGGAGTTCTACCACGCACCCGTTCTGCACGTGAAGCAGTCGCTTCCCGCCGTGGGCATCCCGCTCATGCAGGCCGGCTTCGAGGCCATCCACTACTCGCTTCACGGCGACCACCGCCTCGTGTCGACGTCGGGCACGCCCGGCGAGCGCGTGCCCACCGAGTTCGTGAAGCCGATCGACACGCTGTTCCGCAGCGGCCTGTTCGGCCCGTGGGACAACCCACCCGAGCGCCGCGGCCTGTTCTCGACCGGCATGAACCCGTCGGGCCGACCCGACTGGGGCCTCGACTCCTACCAGTTCTTCCCGAACTTCGTGGTCCTCGTGTGGGAGCCGGGCTGGTACCTCACATACCACTACTGGCCGCTCGGCGTCGACCGTCACCTGTTCGAAGGCAAGCTCTACTTCCGCCCACCGGCGAACGCGAGTGAACGGCTGCAGCAGGAGTTGGCGGCGGTGACGTTCAAGGAGTTCGGGCTCCAGGATGGCAACACCTTGGAGGCGACGCAGAAGATGCTGCAGGCGCGCGTCGTGACCGAGTTCCCGCTCTGCGACCAGGAGGTGCTCTGTCGTCATCTCCACCAGGTGGCCCAGGACTACGTCGCCGAGTACGGCGACTGAGGAAGGAGCGATGATGGCGTTGCTACCCGACGAGTTCGCCGACCTCGAACCGTTCGCGTCGACGTGGGCGTTGGCCACCGAGCGCGAGCGCTACCAGGCCCGTCTCTCGAGATCGATGGACGAGATGCAGGCGTTCTACGACGCAGTGTTCCCTCGCGCCGACGCGGCGCGGAAGTACCTCGACCAATTCCCGCTCGAGGAGCTGCCGGACGACGCGACGCGTCTGCTGCATCTCCTGTACTCGTTGATCGTGGTGTCGTTCGCGGTGGAGTGCTGGAAGCAGCCGCACGTCCCCGATTCGGGTGCCGCGTACCTCGACCTCGTGCTCGAGCCGACGCCATGACCGCCACGATCCACGCGGGTGAGCGCGCCCGGCCGAAGGAGTACCCGGTCGTCCTCAAGGCCGACCGCATGGTCGACGTCGACGCGCGCGTCATCGTCGAGCCGGGCGTCGTCGTCGTGCAGGGGAACCACATCCGCGACGTCTCGCCCGAGCGCCTGCCCGACGACGCCGAGGTGATGGAGCTCGGCGACGTCACGCTGCTGCCCGGCCTCATGGACATGGAGCTCAACTTCCTCATGGGCGGCCAAGGGTCGACCATGATGAGCTCGGTCCAGGACGACCCGGCGATGAAGGTGCTGCGGGCGATTCCGGCATGCCGCAAGACACTGCTGGCCGGATTCACGACCGTGCGGAACCTCGGCATCTTCGTGCAGACCGGCGGGTTGCTGCTCGACGTGTCGCTCATGAAGGCCGTCGACGCGGGCTTCTTCCCGGGGCCGCGGATCTACCCGTCGGGCCATGCCATCACCCCGAGCGGCGGCCACCTCGACCCGACGATGTTCCAGGGCTTCGCACCCGGGGTGCTGCCGCTCACGGTCGAGGAGGGCATCGCCGACGGCGTGAGCCAGGTGCGACGCGCGGTGCGCTACCAGATCAAGCACGGTGCCAAGCAGATCAAGGTCTGCGCGTCGGGTGGCGTGATGTCGCTCACCGGGACGCCCGGGGCACAGCACTACTCCGATGAGGAGCTGCGCGCCATCGCCGACGAGGCGCATCGGCGCGGCATGTACGTCGCCGCGCACGCTCACGGCGACGAGGGGATCCGCGCCGCGATCGAGGCGGGCATCGACTGCATCGAGCACGCGTCGCTGATGAGCGAGGAGACGCAGGTGCTGGCGCTCGAGCGCGGCACGTTCATCGTGCCGACGTCGTACCTGTCCGAGGGGATGGACGTCTCCAACGCCGCGCCCGAGTTGCAGGCCAAGGCGGCCGAGGTGTTCCCGATCGCCAAGAAGACGATCGCGCGGCTCATCGATGCGGGGGCGAAGATCGCCACGGGGACCGACGCGCCCGCGATCCCGCACGGTCAGAACTGGAAGGAGCTCTGGGCGCTCGTGCAGCGCGGGATGCGGCCGGTCGACGCCATCGCGGCGTCCACCGTCACCAGCGCGCAGCTCGTGCAGGCCGAGGGGACCCTCGGCCGGCTGGCCCCCGACCACCTGGCGGACGTCATCGCGGTGCCGGGCGACCCCACCGAGGACATCACGGTCACCGAGCACGTGCAGTTCGTGATGAAGGACGGCGTCGTCTACAAGACGCCCGCGGAATCGTCGTAGATGGAGATGCAGCGGAGGCGTGGCCGGATGGCCGGGACGCCGGAGCGGAATCGACGCAGATAGATGGAGATGCAGCGGAGGCGTGGCCGGATGGCCGGGACGCCGGAGCGGAATCGACGCAGATAGATGGAGATGCAGCGGAGGCGTGGCCGGATGGCCGGGACGCCGGAGCGGAATCGACGCAGATAGATGGACCTGGATCTCTCGGAGGAGCACGAGGCATTTCGCCGCGTCGTCCGCGAGTTCGCGGAGCAGGAGATCGCTCCGCACGCGGAGCAGTGGGACCGCGAGCACGTGTTCCCGGTGGACGTCGTACGTGCGATGGGCGAGCTCGGCCTGTTCGGGCTGCCGTTCCCGGAGGAGTATGGCGGTTCGGGCTCCGACTTCACCACCCTCTGCGTCGCGATCGAGGAGGTCGCGCGCGTGGACTCGTCGATGGCCATCACCCTCGAGGCGGCGGTGGGGCTCGGTGCGGCGCCGATCGTCGCCTACGGGAGCGAGGAACAACGCCAGCGGTGGTTGCCCGACCTCTGCGCGGGGCGCGCGCTGGCCGGCTTCGGGCTCACCGAACCCGACGCGGGCAGCGATGCGGGAGCGAGCCGCACCCGCGCTCGCAAGGAGGGCGACGAGTGGGTCGTCGACGGCGCCAAGGCGTTCATCACCAACTCGGGCACCCCGATCACGTCGCTCGTCACCGTGACCGCGCGCACCGGGACCGCCCGCGAGATCACCGCGATCATCGTCCCGCGTGACACGCCTGGCTTCGTCGTCGAGCCTGCGTACCGGAAGATGGGCTGGCACGCGTCGGACACGCATCCGTTGACGTTCGCCGACTGCCGCGTGCCGCTCGACCACACCCTCGGCCGCGAGGGCGACGGCTTCCGCCAGTTCCTTGCCACGCTCGACGACGGGCGCATCGCGATCGCTGCGCTCGCGGTGGGCGTCGCGCGGGCGTGTCTCGAGCAGAGCGTGCAGTACGCGGGCGAGCGCATCGCGTTCGGCTCGCCGATCGGCGCGAACCAGGGTGTGGCGTTCCGGTGCGCCGATCTGGCCGTGATGGCCGAGAACGCGCGGCTGCTCACGTACAAGGCGGCGTGGCTGAAGGACGTCGGACGGCCGTACAAGCAGGCGGCGGCGATGGCCAAGCTCTATGCCACCGAAGCCGCGGTCGACGCGACCCGTCACGCCACCCAGATCTTCGGCGGTGCCGGCTTCATGGACGAGACCCCGGTGAGCCGCTTCTACCGCGACGCCAAGATCCTCGAGGTCGGTGAGGGCACGAGCGAGATCCAGCGGCTCGTCATCGGACGCGAGTTGGGTCTGCCGGTCCGGTGACCTCCGTCGCCCGATCGTCGGACGCCGCCATGGCGTTGGCCGAGGGCGTGCGTGGCGGTGATCGCGCGTCGATCGCCCGCATGCTCAGCCTGGTCGAAGCCGGTGATCCCGGCACCCGACCGGCGATCGCGTCGCTCGTCACCGACGACGCGCCGGCGTACACCGTGGGTGTCACCGGTGCGCCGGGCGCGGGCAAGTCGTCGTTGACCGATCGCCTGATCGGGTATCTGCGCGCCGCGGGCGACACGGTGTCGGTGCTCGCGGTCGATCCGTCGAGCTCGAGGACGGGGGCGCGATCCTCGGTGATCGAGTGCGCATGAGCGGCCATGCCACCGATCCCGGCGTCTTCATCCGCTCCATGGCCACCCGAGGCCAGCTCGGCGGGCTGGCCGCCGCCGCGCCGCAGGCGATCCGAGTGCTCGTCGCCAGCGGCGTCTCGTGGATCATCGTGGAGACGGTCGGAGTCGGGCAGGCGGAGCTCGATGTCGCCGACGCGACTGATACGACGGTCGTCGTGCTCAACCCCGGATGGGGTGACGGCGTCCAGGCCAACAAGGCAGGACTGATGGAGGTCGCCGACGTCTTCGTCGTCAACAAGGCCGATCGGCCGGGCGCGGACATGGCGGCGCGGGATGTCGTCGCCATGCTCGAGCTCTCGTCGCCGGGTGACTGGCGGCCACCCATCGTCGAGACGGTGGCCACCTCGGGGAACGGCGTGGCCGAGTTGTGGGATGCCGTCGTCGCGCACCGAGAACACCTGATCGAGACCGGACAGCTCTCAGTGCGCCGTCGCGAACGACTGCGCGACGAGATCCGTGCACTGGTCAAGGCGCGGATGGTCGCGATCGCGGAGGACGCGTCGCGAGGTCCGGCTTTCGACCGGCTCGTCGAGGCGCACACGCGCGACACGTTCGATCCTCAGGCTGTCGCCGACCTCGTGGTCGACGCGCAGCTGGGAGGATGGTGCCCGTGAGCCGCGACCACGGATTCCATCCGCTGCGGGTCGAGCGCATCGTCCGCGAGACGCACGACACGAAATCCTTCGTGTTCGCGGTGCCCGCCGAGCTCCAGGACGCGTTCGCGTACGAGGCCGGCCAGTTCTGCACCTTCCAGATCCCATTTGGCGACGAGGAGCTCCTGCGCTGCTACTCGATGTCGAGCTCGCCCGACGTCGATCGTGACTTCACGTTGACGGTGAAGCGCGTGGCCGGGGGGCGGGTCTCCAACTGGCTGCTCGACGAAGTGCACGAAGGTGACGAGCTCGCGCTGACGCTGCCGGCGGGGGTCTTCACCCTGCGGCCGCACGATACGACGATCGTGGCCTTCGCCGGGGGGAGCGGGATCACGCCCGTGATGTCGATCGTGAAGAGCGCGCTGGCCACCACCGATCGCCGCGTCCGACTGATGTACGCGAATCGCGACACGAACTCGGTCATCTTCCGAGCCGAGCTCGATGCACTTGCGTCCGCGCATCCCGATCGCATCGAGGTGCGACATCACCTCGACGTCGACGACGGATTCGTGCACTCCGACTCGGTCCGCGCCTTCGTCGGCGACGACACCGGCGCCGACTTCTACATCTGCGGGCCCGCGCCGTTCATGGACGTGATCGAGGACGCGCTCAACATCACCAAGGTCGTACCGGAACAGGTGTTCATCGAGCGATTCGCGTTCGCAGCCAGTGCCCGCGGCGACGACGCACCGGCAACACCGGCCGTCGAGAGCGAGGCCGAGCCCACGACGGAGGCGGTCACGATCGTGCTCGACGGCCGTGCCCACGAGGTCCGCTACCAGACAGGCGAGACCTTCCTCGAGACCGCGCGGCGCGCCGGGCTACGACCTCCGTTCTCCTGCGAGTCCGGGAGTTGCGCGACCTGCATGGCGATGCTCCAGGAGGGAACGGCGACGATGCGCGTCAACAACGCGCTCACGCCCGACGAGATCGAAGAGGGTTGGGTGCTCACTTGCCAGGGCTTTCCTGCGTCGCCCGTCGTGACCGTGGTGTACGAGTCGTGAGGTCGCCGGGCCGAGCCGTCCGCGTCGGTAACCTCGTCCGGGAACGGGAGATGGTGCTGTGATCGAAGACGCCGACGTGCCGTCGCGAGGCACCGTGAACCACCCCAGCCTCAAAGATGCGGCCGCCGCGTATCTGCGTCAGCAGATCCTCACCGGCAAGCTGACGCCGGGTACCAAGATCGACCAGGAAGAGGTGAGCGAGGCGCTCGGCATGAGCCGGCTCCCGGTGCGAGAGGCGCTCATCGAGCTGGCCAACGAGAGCCTCGTCGACGCGGTGCCGCGGCGTGGCGCGTTCGTGGCCCGGCTCGAACGGGCCGACATCGTCGACCACTACCGCATCTTCGGCCTCATCGCCGGGCTCGCCGCGAGCCGTGCTGCCACTTCCCTCACCGACGAGCAGCTCGTCGAGCTGCGCAAGATCCACGAGTCGTTCGAAACCGCGACGGATCCCGAGGCACAGGCGCACTGGAACCACGAGTTCCACCGGCTCATCAATCGCGCGGGCGGCTCGCGCCGGTTGGTGTCGGTGCTCGCGCTGCTGTCGCGCAGCCTGCCGGTGCGCTACTTCGAGTTCGCGCCCAACTGGGCCGAGTCGTCGGCCCGGCACCACGCTCGCATCCTCACCGCGCTCGAAGAGCGCGACGCCCACGAGGCACAGCGGATCATGGAGCACCACGTGGCCGAGAGCGGCGACCTCGCGGTGGGGATCCTCCAGGAGATGGGGTACTGGGAGCGCGCCGACGAGGATCTGGAAGCTCAGGGGAGTGAGCCCGGGGCGGCGTGACCGATGGCCCCGCTCGACGGCATCCGGGTACTCGAGCTCTGCCACTTCCTCGCCGGGCCCTACGCGGGGCTCGTGCTCGCCGATCTCGGTGCGGACGTGCTGAAGATCGAGGACCCTGGGCATCCCGATGACGCGCGCTCGATGGGCCCGCACTTCCTCGGCGACCAGTCGCTGTACTTCCTCGCCCTCAACAGTGGGAAGCGGTCGATCGGCGTGCAGCTCCCGAGCGACGAGGGACGCGCCGTCGTCCACGATCTCGTGCGCCACGCCGACGTCGTCATCGACAACTACCGACCGGGGGTGCTCGCGAAGCTCGGGCTCGCCCACGCCGACCTCCACGACGTGAACCCGCAGATCGTGACGTGTTCGCTCACCGGCTACGGCGAGACCGGACCGGACACCGGGCGAGCCGGATACGACTACACGATCCAGGCGTTGGCGGGGGTCATGAGCCTGGCGGGTGAGCCCGAGGGCCCTCCCACGAAGGCGGGCATCTCATACGTCGACCACAGCGGCGGGATCACCGCCGCGCTCGGCGTGTGTGCCGCGCTCGTGGAGCGGTCGCGCACGGGCGTCGGTACGCACGTCGACCTCGCGCTCTTCGACGTCCAGATCTCCATGCTGACCTATCTGGCGTCATGGCAACGCAATCGCGACGCCCAGTTCGCGCGCACCGCCAATTCGGCTCATCCGTCACTGGTGCCCGCGCAGAACTTCAGAACCGCCGACGGTCACCTCGCGTTGTTCGTCGGCAACGACGGCATGTGGCAGCGGTTCGCGCAGGCGATCGCCGATCCCGTGCTCGCCGACGCGCGCTTCGCGACGAGGGAAGGCCGGCTCGCGCACCGCGACGAGGTGATCGCTCGGGTGCAGGACGTGTTGATGACCGACACGAGCCGAGGTTGGGAGGAACGTCTGGGTGCGATGGGTGTCGCGTGCGGTGCAGTCAATGACGTCGGTGGCGCGCTGAGCGAGGCGCAGACGCGCGCTCGCGGTCTCGTGGTCGAGAACCAACACCCCGCGTACGGTCGCTACGAACACGTGCGCGGCCCGATCCCGACGCAAGCGCGCGATGAGGTCAGCCCCGCGCCACTCCTGGGCGAGCACACCGACGAGGCACTCGCCGCGCTCGGGTACTCCGCCGAGCGCATCGCCGAGCTCCGCGCCGCCGGCGCCATCTCCTGACCGCGCCTCCGCCCGATCGTTCATGCGTCGAAGTTGCGGAACAGTTCCGCTACTTCGACGCCGGTTCGTCGGGGTGGCGGGCGGCGCGGCGACGTTGGTCGGCTTCCTCGACCATGCGCCAGTGGTCGTCGGCGATCCAGGTGCGGGCGAACGCGGCGACCGCGCCGTCGGCCAGCTCGGGATGCACGGTCGGGTGCGCGGCCGCGTGCGCGGCCTTGATACCCACCAGGGCATCACGGGGCGCGCGGGCGATCTGGGCGGCGACCGTGCGCCAGTGCTCGTCGAACCCGGACCGCGGCACGACCTCTTCGAAGAGACCCAGCGCGAATGCATCGTCGGCGTGCAGCACCCGGCCGGTGCTCATGAGCAACAGCGCGCGGCCGCGTCCCACGAGGCCGCCGAGCCGCTCGATGCCACCCCAGGCGGGCATGATCCCGAGCGCGACCTGGTTGAACGCGCACTTCACGTCGTCGGCGGCGATGCGCACGTCGCACGCGACCGCGACCTCGGCGCCGCCGCCGTAGGCGTCGCCGTTGACCGCGGCGAGCACGGGGATGGGAAGGCTCGCGATGCGGTCGAGGACGTTCCGCATGGTCGTGGCCATGGCGGTGGCGTCCGCCTCGGTGCGGATCGCGGCCAGCTCCTTGAGGTCGCCCCCGGCGACGAAGACCCGGTCGCCCGCACCCGTGATCACGAGGACGTGGGCCTCCGAGGCCGCCACCTCGTCGAGCGCCTCGTCCAGTTCCCGCATGGTCGCCCGGGCGATGGCGTTCCGTGCCTCGGGCCGGTCGATGGTGAGCATGGCGATGGCTGCGTCGTGCTCGAGGCGGACACCGGAAGGGGTGGACATCGCCCGAAAATATCAAATCGCTCTGTCAACGGCTCCGTGGGCCGTTGCCATCACGGCTCGACTGGTGCCGCGCGCGGCCTCTGAATATACGATATCTCCGTGTCGGACGACGGGGGGGAGCTCACGACCGAGGCCGGTCTCCCGGTCGCGCGCGTGTACGGGCCCGACGACGTGCGCGCCGATGCGAGTGAGCGGATCGGCGACCCCGGCGAGTTCCCCTTCACGCGCGGGATCCACCCCGGCGGGTACCGCGACCGGCTCTGGACCTTCCGGCAGTACTCCGGCTTCGGGACCGCGGAGTGGTCCAACGAGCGCTACCGACTCCTGCTCGAGCAAGGCGGAACGGGATTGTCGGTGGCCGCCGACCTCCCCACCCAGATCGGCTACGACTCCGACGATCCCGATGTGGAGGAGGAGGTGGGGCGCGTCGGCGTGGCGCTCGACTCGCTGGCCGACGCGGAGATCCTCTTCCGAGACATCCCGCTCGATCGCATCTCCACGTCGTGGACCGTCAACGGGACGGCCGCGATCATGCTCGCGTTCTACGTTGCCGTCGGGGGCAAACAGGGAGTGTCGCGGGCACAGCTGCGCGGCACCGTGCAGAACGACATCCTGAAGGAGTACGTGTCGCGGGGGACGTGGATCTGGCCGCCCACGCCGTCGATCCGCCTGATCGCCGACTCGATCGAGTTCTGCGCCGAAGAGGTGCCACGGTACAACGCAGTGTCGGTCGCGGGCGCGCACTTCCGCGACGCGGGCGCCAACGCGGCGCAGGAGATGGCGTTCACGCTGCAGGACGGCGTCACCTACTGCGACGAGATCGTGCGGCGCGGCCGCATGAGCATCGACCAGTTCGCGCCGCAGATCTCGTTCTTCTTCTACACCCACAACGACTTCTTCGAAGAGGTGGCCAAGTACCGGGCCGGCCGGCGCCGGTGGGCGCACATCGTGCGCGAGCGCTACGGCGCGCACGAGGAGAAGTCGTGCATGTTCCGCACCGGCGTGGTGTGCGGCGGGTGGACGCTCCAGGCGCAACAGCCGCACAACAACATCGTCCGCGTCGCGTACCAGGCCATGGCTGCGGTGCTCGGGGGCGTGCAGTCGATGTTCACCGCGGCGTGGGACGAAGCGTTCTCGCTCCCGACGGAGGAGAGCACGACGCTGGCGTTGCGTACCCAGCAGATCCTGGCCCACGAGACGGGCGTCACGCGGACGGTCGATCCCCTCGGGGGCTCCTACTTCGTCGAGTCGCTGACCGACGCGATGGACGACGAGATCGTCGGGATCATGGAGGATCTCGAAGCGCGCGGCGGCATGGTGCAGTGCATCGAAGACGGATACGTGCAGCGGCTCATCGCCGACGAGGCGGCCGCCGTGCAACGGAAGATCGACACCGGCGATCGGGTCGTGGTGGGGGTCAACCGCTACGCGGCCGACGAGCCCGCACCCGAACTGGTGCCCCCCGAGATGGACGAGGCGGCCCGCAAGGTGCAGCTGGATCGGTTGGCCGAGGTCCGTCGCACGCGCAACACGAACGCGGCCCTCGCATCGCTGCGGCAGTTGCGCGAGGCTGCCGCCGGGGACGCCAACCTCATGCCGCGGCTGATCGAGTGCGTCGAGGAGTACTGCACGGTGGGAGAGATCACATCGCAGCTCAAGGACGTGTGGGGCGAGTACGACCAGCCCGCGGTGTTCTGATCGTGATGTCGCACGGACCGGCACGGGTGCTGGTCGCGAAGCCCGGCCTCGACGGGCACGACCGCGGCGCCAAGCTTGTTGCCCGCGCACTGCGCGACGCCGGCTTCGAGGTGATCTACACAGGCATCCGGCAGCGTCCGGACGCGATCGCGTCGATCGCCATGCAGGAGGACGTCGACCTGGTGGGGCTGTCCATCCTCTCCGGCGCGCACGTCGGCCTCACGCGCAAGACCATCGACGCGATGCGCGCCCTCGGTGTCGGCGACATCAAGGTCGTCGTCGGCGGAGCGGTGCCGCAGGCCGACGTGCCCGCCCTGCTCGACCTCGGTGCGGCGGCTGTCTTTCCCACCGGGACTTCCATCGAGACCTTGGTCGACGAGGTCCGTAAGCTCACCCGCGCCGTCGTCTGACGGCTCGAATCACTGCAGGAGCTGACGATGTCGTTCTTCGGATCCACCGCGATCGTCACGGGCGGCGCGTCGGGCATCGGCCTCGCGATCAGCGAGCGGCTGGCCGACGACGGCGCCAAGGTGGCGATCTTCGATCTCGACGCCGACCAGGCGGCACACGCGGTGAAGGAGATCACCGACGAGGGCGGGGTCGCGATCGCGTACGCGGTCGATGTCTCCGACCGGGCCGCGGTCGACGCCGCGGTCGAGCAGGTCCGCCGAGAGCTCGGTCACGTGCTCGTGCTGGTGAACTCGGCGGGCAAGGATTCGTTCGACAGCTTCATGGACGTCAGTCCGGAGCTCTGGGAGCGGATCATCGCCGTCAACCTCACCGGCACGTTCCACGTCACCCAGTCGGTGCTGCCCGACATGATCGACGCCAAGTGGGGCCGCATCGTCAACATCTCTTCGTCGAGCGCGCAGACCGGTTCAGCGAAGATGGCGCCCTACTCGGCGTCGAAGGGCGGCATGATCGCGCTCACGAAGACGCTTGCGCTCGAGCTCGGGCCGCTCGGGATCACGGTGAACACGATCCCGCCGGGGTCGATCGACACCCCGATGAGCCGTCGAGCTGCAGACGAGGGCCGCTTCGCCGGCGGCACGCTCGACGACGTGGCGCGTCATCTGCCGGTTCGGCGCATCGGCATTCCCGAGGACATCGCGGCCGCGTGCGCGTACCTCGTGTCGGACGAGGCCGGATACGTCACCGGTCAGATCATCGGTGTCAACGGCGGCCGCGTCACCTGATCCGTCAGCCCACCGCGAAGAGGAGCGCGACATGGACCATGAACACTTGAGCGACCAGATCGAGATCCAACAACTGTGCGCGCGCTACATGATGTTGTCGGCGCGCAAGGACAACGACCACTGGCGCGACGTCTTCACCGAGGACGGCGTCTACAACGCCTTCGGGACGCCCTACCACCTGGACCACTTCCCGATGCTGCTCAAGAGCGCGCCGCCAGGCCAGTACATCGGCAACCCGCCGGTGGTGGACTTCCACGGCGACATCGCAACCGGCGTGCAGCACTACGTGTTCATCGATCAGACGTCGCACGAGATGCGGCTCGCCTGGTACGACGACGAGTACGTGCGCACCGCCGACGGGTGGCGCATCAAGTCGCGCTCCACCACGTTCATGCGTCGCAGCGGTGGGTTCGACCACGGCAACGTGCACGACCCGGCTCGCTACGTCGCCGGCCAAGAGATCCAGTAGGGCGGCGGCGCGTGCGCATCGGCATCATGGTGGGTCCCGAGACCCGCCGCTACGCGGCCAAGCTCGACCAGATGGTGGGCGACGCCAAGGCGGCGGAGGAGCTCGGCTTCGCGAGCGCGTGGATCCCGCAGCTCCCGCAGGACTTCGACGCGATGACGGTGGTGGCGCTCATGGGCCGCGCGACGACCACCATCGAGCTCGGCACCGCGGTCGTGCCCCTGCAGTCACGACACCCGATCGCGCTGGGACAGCAGGCGCTGTCGGTCCAAGCAGCGTGCAACGGTCGTTTCCGTCTCGGCGTCGGGCCGTCGCACCACTGGATCGTCGACGAGATGCTCGGTCTGCCCTACGAGAAGCCGGCCAAGCTCGTCGCCGACTACCTCGACGTCTTCGCTGCGATGTTCGACGGTCCGAACCCGGTCGACGTGGAGAACGAGCACTTCCGCATCCACAACCCGCTCGACGTCACGGACCTGCCGGTGCCGGTGTTCCTCGCCGCGCTCGGGCCGGTGATGTTGCGGCTCGCGGGCGAGCGCGCCGCGGGGACGGTGCTCTGGATGGCCGACGAGCGGGCCATCGCCGAACACATCGTGCCGAAGATCACCAGCGCCGCGGAGGCCGCGGGCCGTCCGGCGCCGCGCGTCGTCGCGGGCGTCGCGGTCGCGCTGTGCGCGGCGAGCGAGGTCGACAACGCGATCGATCGCGCCAACGTCGCGCTCGCACACGCCGAGTACTCGCCCAACTACCAACGCCTGCTCGAGCAGGGTACGTCGTCCGACGTCGGCGACATGGCGGCGATCGGCACCGAGGCTGACATCGAACGGCGGCTTCGGTCCTACATGAACGCGGGAACCACCGATTTCTCGGCGCGCATCTTGCCGTTGGGGAGCGGGCGCGACGAGATCGTCTCGTCGTCGCGTCGTACACGCGAGTTCCTGGCGTCTCTGGCGCCGGAGCTGACATGACGCCGACGCGCGGCGATCAGTTGTGGCGTTCGATCCCGGCGATGGCGGTCGACGCAGCCGCACGCTTCGGTGACGCCGAAGCCGTGGTCGACGGCCCGCGCCGGTTCAGCTTCCGCGAGTTGGTCGCCGACGCCCGTCGCGTGAGCGCGGCGCTGATCGGTGCCGGCCTCCAGCCTGGGGAACGAGCGGCGGTGTGGTCGCCGAACCGGTACGAGTGGTTGGTGGCCGCGCTCGGGATCCTCGGCGCCGGCGGTGCGCTCGTGCCGGTGAACACCCGGTTCAAACGCGAGGAGGTGCGCTACATCCTCGACCGCAGTGGCGCGCGCGTCGCGTTCACGGTCGGCGAGTTCCTCGGCACCGACTACGCCGCGACGCTGGCGGGTCTCAGAGGTGAGCTCCCGCAGCTGCTCCGTGTCGTCGGCCTCGACGACGGCACCGAGGCCGACTGCTCGCTCCCCGAGTTCCAACGGACGGGTGACGCGGTCGACGACGTCGCAGTGCACGAGCGCATGGCAGCCGTCGGACCCGACGACGTGAGCGACGTGCTGTTCACCTCGGGCACGACGGGCGCACCGAAGGGCGTGCTGATGTCGCACGCACAGACGCTGCGGCAGTTCTCCGATTGGTGCGACATGGCCGGCCTCGTCGAGGGCGACCGGTACATGGTGGTGAACCCGTTCTTCCACATGTTCGGGTACAAGGCGGGCTGTCTCGCGTGCCTCATGCGCGGCGCGACGATCATCCCGAAGCCGGTGTTCGAGGTCGACGACCTCCTGCGTACGGTGGCCGACGAGTCGGTGACCGTGTTCCCCGGGCCGCCGACGGTGTACCAGTCGATCCTCGACCACCCTGATCGCGACCGGTACGACCTCTCGACGTTGCGCCTGGCGGTGACCGGCGCGGCCGACATCCCCGTCGAGCTGATCCGGCGCCTGCACGAGGAGCTGCCGTTCCGCTTGATCGTGACCGGCTACGGGCTCACAGAAGCCGGCACGGTCACTGCGACCGCACCCGACGACGACTTCGAGACGATCGCCACCACGGTGGGACGTGTGCGTCCGGGGCTCGAGATCATGGTCGCCGGCGACGACGGTGCCGAGGTGCCGGTGGGCGAAGCCGGCGAGTTGCTCGTGCGCGGCTACAGCGTGATGGGCGGGTACCTCGACGATCCGGAGGCGACTGCGAGCACGATCGACGGCGTCGGTTGGCTGCACACCGGCGACCTCGCGACGATCGACGACCGTCGTTGTGTGCGCATCGTCGGGCGGAAGAAGGACATGTTCATCGTCGGCGGGTTCAACGCGTATCCGGCCGAGATCGAGAACCTGCTGCTCGGACACCCCGCGGTGGCGCGGGTCGCGGTGGTGGGGATGCCCGACGAACGGTTGGGCGAAGTGGGGATGGCGTTCGTCGTCGTCGCGCCGGGCGTCGAGCTCGATCCCGACGAGTTGGTCGCGTGGTCACGCGAGACGATGGCCAATTACAAGGTGCCGCGCGTGGTGGAGCTCGTCGACGAGCTGCCCGTGAACGCGGCCGGCAAGGTCGAGAAGGAGACGCTGCGGGCGCGGGCCGCCACGCCGCGGCGGGCGTAGGCCCGGGAAGGACCGGATGGACACCAGGTACTCCGACGAGCAGCTCGAGTTGCAGCGCAGCGCGGCTGCTGTCGTCGCCGATCTCGGGCCACGGACGGTCGACGACCTCGACGACGCGGCGCGGCGCCAGCGTCTCGCCGAGGCGACCCGCCGTTCGGGTTGGTTCGAGCTGCGCGGGCCGGGCGAAGGCGACGAACCACTGGCGTCGGGGGTGGAGGTCGCGATCCTCGCCCGCGAGCTCGGGCGGGGAGCCGCCGACACCGCGTTCCTCGGCCCGGTGGTGGCGGTCGACCTCGCCCGGCAGGGCGGACTCGAACTCGAGGACGCCCGCGCCAGCGTGGTCTTCGACATCTCGCTCCTCGACTTCGCGGTGGCGCCGGGGGTGACGGAAGGCGTCGCGGTCGACTGCGCGGGCACCACGCGCGGGATCGCGCTGGTTGCCGACGGGAACGCACCGGGTGTGCGGCTGCTCGACGTGGCGCTCCCGGACCCCGCCCCCGAGACCGACCTCACCCGCGCGATCGCCCCGGTTGCCTTGGGCGAGGTTGCGCCCGACGGCGACAGTGCGATGGTCGGCGACGACGCGGTGGCGCGTTCGCGCGCCCTCGCGCTGACCATCACGATCGCCGATCTCCTCGGATCGATGGAAGGAGCACTCGACACCACGACCGACTACGCCAAGGAGCGAGAGCAGTACGGCGTTCCCATCGGGTCGTTCCAGGCGGTGCAGCACCTCCTCGCGGAAGCGCGCGTGTTGGTCGAGGGTTCGATCAGCGTGGCGCAGTACGCGGCGTGGGCCGTCGATGCGCTGCAGCCCGACGACGCGCTGCAAGCGGGCGCGGTCGCCAAGGCCTACTGCGCGCGTGCAGCCCGGACGGTGTGCGAGACGGCCATCCAGGTGCACGGCGGCATCGGCAACACGTGGGAGTGCTTCGTGCACGTGTACCTGCGGCGCGCGCTGCTGTCGAGCGCGCTGCTCGGCGACGAGGGCCACCACCTGCGCGCGCTCGCGCAGCGGCGCCTGGGCGACGAGAGGGGAGACGACCGTGGACTTCGATGACTCGGCACAGGAAGCCGAGTTCCGCGCCCGCTTCCGTGCGTGGCTGGCCGACAACAACCCGGGGCTGCCCGCGTCGTCGACCGACGACGAGTACTGGGCGAAGCAGGCCGAGTGGCACTGCTCGCTGTTCGACGCCGGCTTCTTCGCGTTGACGTGGCCCAAGCGCTACGGCGGTCAGGAGCTCTCGCCGGTCTACGAGGTGATCATCGACGAAGAGCTCGCCGCCGCCGGTGCGCCTCCGAAGCCGGGCCTCGGCTACCTGATCCAGGGCATCACCCGGCACGGGAGCCCGGAGGTCTGCAACCGGTTCCTGCCCGCGCTCGTCAGCGGGCGTGATCGCTGGTGCCAGGGCTTCAGCGAGCCCGACGCCGGGTCCGACCTCGCTTCGCTGCGCACCCGCGCGGTGCGCGACGGCGACGAGTACGTGATCGACGGGCACAAGGTCTGGACCAGCTACTCCGACGTCGCGGATTGGTGCATGCTCCTCGCCCGGACCGATCCCGACGTACCGAAGCACAAGGGCATCTCCGCGTTCGCGGTGCCCATGCACCAGGGGGGCATCGAGCAGCGACCGCTGAAGATGATCAACGGGATCACGAGCGAGTTCGGTCAGGTGCTCTTCGACGGCGCGCGGGTGCCGGCCGAGAACATGATCGGTGAGCCGGGCGAGGGCTGGGCGCTCGCGATGACGGTCGTCAGTCACGAGCGCGAACCGGCGGAGCTCGGCTACGTCGCGCGCTACAGCAAGTCGGTCAGACAACTCGAGGATCGGGTGCGGGCCGAACCCGACCGTTACGGCGCCGACCAGATCGCGACCCTCGAGCGCGCCTTCGTGGAGTCGGAGATGCTGCGCCTGCACGTGCGCCGACGACTCTCGGAACGGCTCGGCGGAGTCACCCACGGTTCCGACGGGTCGATCGACAAGCTGCTGATGACCGCGACCGAGCAGGCCGTCGGCCACGCCGCGCTCGTGGTCGGCAACACCGCGCCCGTGCTCGACGCCGACGACACGTGGCTCAAGGTGTACCTGTACAGCCGCGCCCAGAGCGTCATGGGCGGCACCGCGCAGATCCAGAAGAACATCATCGCCACCCGCATACTGGGCCTACCAACCGCCTGACCACGCGTTGTTCGTCGAGCCTTGCGTCGAGCGCGGCGGACTTGGATCTTGCGCCATGACACTTCTTGGGTGGTTGTTGAACGAACGTTGACCGTCCGCGAGTCAAAGCTGGCCGGCGCAACGCCGATACGTGAGTGCGGGCTCTGCGAGGAGGCGAGGCGTGCAGCCCTACGAACGAAGTGAATCCCTCACGTTGTCGGACGAGACCCCAGCGCAGGCCCGCGCGCTCGTGTCCGCGCTCGCATCGGAGTGGCCGATGACGCTCGACGTCGCCAACCGCGCCGCGCTCCTCGCCAGCGAGATCGTCGCCGATGCCGTGGACCACGGCTCGGACGAGGCGACGTTTCGGATCAGTCTCGATGACGACAAGCTCGAGCTGGAGCTCTTCGACGGACCGCGCCGGTCCGCCATCGCCACATCGGGTCGTGCCGAGGGGGTACCGGGCATGCGCATGCGCGTGCTCGCCAAGGTCGCTGACGGTCGCTACTCGAGTGATCTCGGAGAGAGCCACTACGCGCGCTACGAGATCCGCTGGTCCTGAGTCCGCGGCCGCCCTCGTGTGACAAAGTGCAGGCATGGAGATCGCGAGGCTGAACGGCGCGCTCGGTGCCCGCATCGCCGGGATCGACTGGGACGCCGGCCTGACCGAGACCGACTTCGACGCCATCGAGTCCGCCCTCGCCGACCATGGCGTCCTGGCGATCCAGGCGGCGCGGATGCGGCCCGAGCAGCACGTCGAGCTCGCCCAACACTTCGGTGAGCTCGAACACCACGAGTTCTTCGACAACCAAGGGGTCGGAGTCGAGCACATCACCGTGCTCGACTCCGAGCGCGGCGACCGGTCGAACATGTGGCACGTCGACGAGCAGTTCCTCGAGAAGCCGCCGGTCATCACGATGACGCACGCCATCCAACTCCCCGACTACGGCGGCGACACCTCGTTCATCAACCTGCACGCCGCATACGACGGGTTGTCGCCGCGGATGCAGCAGTACCTCGATGGGCTCACCGCGGTCCACGACCTCGCGCGGATCGCGGAGATGGCCTGGCAGGGAGGTCGCGGCAGTCCCGCGCAACTCGCGGACGAGCTCCGCACGGGGAAGCAGGCGAGCCATCCCGTCGTGCTCGTGCACCCACTCAACGGCAGGCGCGCGCTCTACGTGTCGCCCACCTACACGCGCTTCATCGAAGGGCTCCCGATGCCCGAGAGCAGAGCAGTGCTCGACTTCCTGTACGTGCACGTGCTGCGGCCCGAGTTCGGCTACCGCCACCGCTGGCAGGACGGTGACCTTCTCGTCTGGGACAACCGCTCGGTGATGCACCACGCCGCGGCCGACTACGACCAGCGGCGCGTCATGCACCGGATCTCGGTGATCGGCCCGGCGTGATCTCCGGTGCCGTCGCGCGGGCGGCGGCCGCGGGGACGTCCGCAACCGTCGGTGTGCGCGTCACGTAGAAACTCCTCGGCCGACACTCCTCTCGCGAAGCCAGAGTTGCGCGATGCCGCTCGACGCTGGGCGCATGGATCTCGTTGGGTCGACGGCATCGCACAGACTGCTTGACGACCTCGGTCTCGAACTCGCGCCCGGTCACACCATCGACGTACTACCGACGGCTTGCCGATCAGGTCAACGACGACTGGATGGCGCGCTCCCTCAGCCTCACGAGCTCGCGAGCCACTGCTCCTTGAGGGTGCGGCGCAAAGCCTTGCCGGACGGGAGGCGGGGGATGGCGTCCACGAACACGACGTGCCGCACGCGTTTGTAACCGGCGAGCTGGGACGCAACCGACTCCTGCAGCTCCTCGGCCGTGACCGTCTCACCGTCGACGACGGCGACCGCGGCGACGATCGCCTCGCCGAGCTCGGGGTCGGGGACCCCGAACACCGCGCAATCGCGCACGCGGGAGTCGGCGTGCAGCACGGCCTCGATCTCGGCCGGTGCGACCTGGAAGCCGCGCACCTTCACCATCTCCTTGAGCCGGTCGGTGATGTGCAGCCAGCCGTCCGGCTCCAGCCATCCGATGTCGCCCGTGCGGTACCAGCTGTCACGGAACGCAGCCGCGGTCTCGGATTCGGGCAGATAGCCGGCCATCGCCGACGGGCTCAGCACCTCGATCTCACCCGTTGCGCCCGGCTCCAGCACCTCGCCGCGCTCGGGGTCGACGATGCGGATCTCCACACCGGGCACGGCGAGCCCCACGGTGTCGAGTCGCCAGCGGTCGGGCTCGTGCACCGGGTTGCACGCGATCACCGGCACCTCGCTCGTGCCGTACGCCGGGAGCCAGCGCACGCCCGAGCGCCGCGTGACCGTGCGCGCGACTTCTTCTGCGACGGGCGTCGCCCCCCACATGACGTAGCGCAACGACGACAGGTCGAAGTGCTCGAGCTGCGGGTGGTTGGCCATGCCCAACGCGATCGGCGCCACCGCCATCTCCAGGGTCAGCTGTTCGTCCTGCACCGCGCGCAGCGACGCGTCGAGGTCGAAGCGTGCGTGCAGCCGGAAGCGCGCACCGGCTGCGACCGCGGTGACGACGTTGAGCAGCCCGAGGATGTGCACCGGGGGCGTGGCGATCTGGAAGCGATCGTGGTCGGTGAGCCCGAGCGCGGTGATCCAGTGCTCGACGCCGTGGCCGAGTGAGCGATGCGTGTGGCGCACCGCCTTCGGGAAGCCCGTGGTACCCGAGCTGAAGACGAGCACGGCGTCGGTGTCCGGGCTGGTGGCCGGCGGCACTGGGGCGTCGACGACCGGAGGTGGTGCGTCGAGCGAGAGCGTCGGTAGCTCGGGGACGGCGTCGACCAGCATCGGGCGGCCGGTGTCGTCACCGACGCCCAGCGCGGGTTCCACGAGGCCGCACGCGTGCGCGATCTCGCCGGTCTTCCATGCGGGGCTGCACATCACGACCGCGCAACCGAGCTGCAGCGCGCCGTAGACCGCGAACACGAACTCCGGGCGGTTCGCCGACAGCAGCGCGATCCGGGAGCCCGGCGACGCCCCCGCGGTCGACAAGCGCGCCCGCCACTCGTCGGCCGCGGCCTGCACCTCCGCGTACGTGTACGCACGCTCGCCGAAGTCGAACATGACGCGGTCGCCGTCATGTTCGGCGCGGCGTCGCAGCACCTCCGACAGCGTCAACATGGCTGGGCTACGGTAGCAAGCCGACTTCGAGGGGGATTCCGTTGTCGTACCGCGTGATCCAATGGGCCACCGGCAACATCGGCGGCCGTGCGCTCGCCGCGTCGCTCGCGCATCCCGACCTCGAGGTCGTCGGCGTGCGGGTCTTCGGCGCGGACAAGGTGGGAGTCGACATCGGCGAGCTCGCGGGCACCGGCACGGTCACCGGGATCGCTGCGACTGACGACGTCGACGCGCTCCTGGCGCTCGATGCCGACTGCGTGCTCCACATGCCGAGTCGCCTCGACCTCGACGAGCTGTGCCGTCTCCTCGCTTCGGGCAAGAACGTCGTCAGCACCTGCTCGGAGCTGCTCCACGCCCGGCGCGCCCTCCCCGCCGCGACGGTGGAACGGCTCGAAGCGGCTTGTGCCGACGGGGGCACCTCGCTGTTCGCGACGGGGAGCAGTCCCGGCTTCATCAGCGAGGTGCTGCCGATCGCCCTGCTCGACCTCGAACGGTCGGTCGACCGCATCGTGATCGAGGAATTCGCCAACATGTCGCAGCGCCCGTCACCGAAGCTGCTCTTCGACGTGATGGGCTTCGGTCGCGAACCGGGTCCGGTCGACGCGAAGCGCGCGCAGCACATGCGCACGAACTTCGGGCCTCCGCTCGAAGCCTTGGCCGCTCGCGTCGGCATCCCGATCGACCGGGTCGACGCGCGGGCCGAGGTCGCCGCGACGACGCGCCCGATCACCATCGCCGCGGGCGACATCGGTGAGGGACGCGTGGCGGCGCAGCGCACGGTCGTCGCGGCCATGGACGGCGACCGCGAGCGCCTCGTGTTCCAGGCCACGTGGTACTGCACCGACGCGCTCGACCACGACTGGGACCTCGGCGACACCGGCTGGCGGGTGACCATCGACGGCGATGCGCCGGTCAAGATCGACATCGGGTTCCGCACCCCGGTCGACCAGCTCGCGTCGGTCACGCCGGGGTTGACCGCGCACCCGGCGGTGAACGCGGTCGTCCCGGTGTGCGAGGCGCGTCCCGGACTGCTCACGAGCGAGGATCTCGGCGTGATCGTGCCTCGGTTGGCCTGACCGCCCGGGTCGCGTCCAGGGGGAACGCGACCCGGGCCGTCAGAGGGGTCAGCTGAGGTCGAGCTTGATCTCCCGCACGTTCTTCTTGTTGCAGTCGAACGTGCCCGGCTTCGTCGGGTGCACGCGCACCAGCTTGCCGTTCTTCACCTGCGTGATCACGATGCAGTTCGGTGTGCTGTGGTTGCCGACGTCGCTCGGGCCCATGATCCCGTCGGCGTCGAACTTGGTCTCCTGCTTCAGCGCGTCCAGCAGCGACTGCCGCGACAGCGTTGCGCCGCCCGCCGTGGCCTTCGCCACCGCGTCCTCGAAGAGCAGTGCCGACAACCACGACGCCATGGCGTTGGAGTCCACCTGGTCGATGCCGCCGACCGCGGCGACGAGCTTCTTCAACGTCGGGTTGCTCTGGTACTCGGTGTAGAAGGGCAGCGTGGTGATGACGCTCTGCGTCCCTTCGACGTCGGCTCCGCCGTTCTTCACGAAGTCGGCCGAGTAGCACGCCTGGGTGCAGCCCCACACCTTCACCGATGTGACGCCCTGCAGGTTCGCTTCCTTGCGCAGCCCGAGCATCTTGTCGCTGCCGCTGTAGGCGAAGTTCGAATTGTTGTCCTTGATCGCCTGGATCACCGGCGTCAGCGCGCTCTCGGGATCGCGCTGGAAGACGTCGTAGAAGCCCTCTCCGTCCTTCTTGATCCCGAGGTCGACCGCGGCCTCGTACCACGGCAGGAGCCCGTTCTTCGTCGATTTGAGATCGGCCGGCGCCAGGAACACGCCGTGCAGGTCCTTGTTCTTCGACAGGTAGTACCGGTAGTCACCCTGCGGTGCGAGGTACGTCTGCGGGTGTTGGTCCTTCGTCTGGCAGTACGGGCCCCGGCCGTTGATCGCGAAGCTGACCGGTGCGCACTGCTGGGCCGCGTCGAGCGCGATGCCGGGCATGTCGGGCAGGCCGATCGCGGCACCGGCCTTGTTCTTGCACGCGGTCATGTCGTCGACGTTGCTCATGAACAGCGCCTCCCCGCCGACCATCGCGAAGTCGTTCGCGCACGCCTTGATGATGGCGTTGCGAGTCTCGTTCGGGTTCAATTTCGAGTCGATGAAGTCGATGGCGACCTTCCGGCCCGCGATGCCCCCTGCCTTGTTCACGACCTTGGCCCACGCCCGCATGGAGTCGACCGACTTCTGGAAGAGCCCCGGCTGCACCGACGTGTCGACGTCGGCGATGACGGCGAGGCGGATCTCCGAGTCGGAGATCCCGACGTCGTCGGCCTTGGGCTTGCTCTGGGCCCCGGCCGATACGGTGCTCACCGTGGCCAGCCCGAACGAGATGGTGGAGACCGCGAGCGCCGCGGCCACGAAACGTGAGAGTCGCACTGTTCCCCCCGGTTTGTTGAACGACCGGTACAATTTATCAGAAATATCGGCCGCCCGGGCATCGGGCTCTACGGTGTCCCGATGAGCGACGAGCTCCACGCTGCGGCCGAGCGGGCGCTCCGGGGCAACCTCGAGAAGGAGGGGGCCAAGCTCGAGCGCCAGGGGAAGCTGTTCGTGCGCGACCGCCTCGCCCTCCTGCTCGACGAGGGGTCGTTCGTGGAGAGCGCCTTGCTGGCCAACGCCGCCGCGGGCGATCTCCCGGCCGACGGTGTCGTCACCGGGGTGGGCACCGTCGAGGGCCGGCCGGTGTGCGTGATGGCCAACGACCCGACGGTGAAGGCGGGATCGTGGGGCGCCCGGACCGTCGAGAAGATCGTGCGCATCACCGAGTATGCGCTGGAGCACGAGGTGCCGGTGTTCTGGCTCGTCGACTCGGCGGGCGCTCGTCTCACCGACCAGGTGGAGCTGTTCCCCGGCCGTCGCGGCGCCGGCCGGATCTTCTACAACCAGAATCGCTTGTCCGGTCGCGTGCCCCAGATCTGCTGCCTCTTCGGGCCGTCGGCTGCGGGTGGTGCCTACATCCCCGCGTTCTGCGACGTCGTGATCATGGTCGAGGGCAACGCATCGATGTACCTCGGATCACCGCGCATGGTGGAGATGGTGGTGGGGGAGCACACCACGCTCGAGGACATGGGCGGCGCGCGCATGCACGCGACCGTGTCGGGCAGCGGCGACAACCTTGCGGTCGACGACGCCGACGCCATCACGCAGGCCCGCGCCTACTTCGGCTACATGCCGAGCAGCTGGCGCTCGGCCCTGCCCACGTATGCACCAGAAGGGCCGGCGGTGCCGCTCACCGCCGACGTGGTTCCTCCCGACGAGCACGTCGCGTTCGACATGCACGACCTGCTGGCCGGTGTGGTCGACGCCGACAGCTTCTTCGAGGTGAAGCCACTCTTCGCGCCCGAGGTGATCGTCGGATTCGGGTTGCTGGAGGGGAAGCCGATCGGCATCGTGGCGAGCAATCCGATGCACAAGGGTGGTGCGCTGTTCGTCGACTCGTCCGACAAGGCGGCCCGCTTCATCTGGTGCTGCGACGCGTTCGGCATCCCGCTCGTGTTCCTCGCCGACGTCCCCGGCTTCATGGTGGGCACCGAAGTCGAGCGCCAAGGCATCATCCGCCACGGCGCCAAGATGATCACCGCGGTGTCGGAAGCCACCGTGCCCAAGTTGTCGGTCATCGTGCGCAAGGCCTACGGCGCCGGCCTCTACGCCTTCGCCGGTCCCGCGTTCGCCCCTGACGCCTGCGTCGCGCTCCCGACCGCGCGCATCGCGGTCATGGGCCCGGAGGCGGCGATCAACGCGGTGTACGCGAACAAGATCGCGGCCATCGACGACCCGCGCGAGCGCGAGGAGTTCGTCGACGCACGGCGCGCCGAGTTCGCCGCCGACGTCGACCTCCTGCGGCTCGCGTCGGAGCTGGTGATCGACGCGGTCGTCGAGCCTGAAGACCTCCGCGCCGACCTCGTCGCGCGGCTGGCGCTCGCGGGTGGCAAGGACCGCTCTTTCAGCGACAGGCTGCACGGAGTGCCGCCGGTCTGATCGGCAGATCGGCGACACCGCTTGGATACGATATATTCACGCCTCGCCGAGGGAGCCCAGCGCGCATGACGGCCACCGACGTCTACTACGACCCCTACGACTACGCGATCGACGCCGATCCGTACCCGGTGTGGAAGCGGCTGCGCGACGAGGCGCCCGTGTACCACAACGAGAAGCTCGACTTCTGGGCGCTGAGCCGGTACGACGACGTGCTCGACGGCCTGCTCGACACCGACACGTTCGTGTCGAGCCACGGGATCATGCTCGAGATCATCACCGACGAGCCGTACGGCATCCCGATGATGATCATGATGGACCCGCCCGAGCACACGAAGCTCCGCAAGCTCGTGGCGCGGGCGTTCACGCCGCGGCGCATCGCCGACCTCGAAGCGAAGATCGCCTCGCTCGCACGCGACTTCCTCGACGACGTGGCCGGTGAGGACGAGTTCGACTACGTCGAGCACTTCGCCGGGCTGTTGCCGCCCACCGTGATCCTCTCGCTGGTTGGCTATCCGGAGGGCCACGCCAAGGAGTTCAAGGAGCTCACCGACCAGAGCCTGCACGTCGACGAAGGCACGACCAGCACGCACGGTCAGGCGAGGCGCGACATCCTGAACGAGAACGGCGAGATCAACAACGAGGCCTTCGCCATGATCCCCGAGCTCATGGAGATGCGGCGGAAGGATCCCCAAGACGACCTGCTGACCGGGTTGGTGCACACGGAGATCGAGGACGACGGCACGACCCGCAAGCTGACGCTCGAGGAGATCCTCGCGTTCATGCAACTGATCTCCTCGGCGGGCACCGAAACTGTGGCGCGGCTGCTCGGCTTCGGCGTCGTCACGCTCGAGCGCTTCCCCCAACAGCGACAGCTGCTGGTCGACGACCCGTCGCTCATGGGCAACGCGGTCGAGGAGCTCATGCGGTTCGAGGCACCGTCACCCACACAGTCGCGTTGGGTCGCGCGCGACGTCGAGTACCACGGCGTCACGATCCCGCGTGGCTCCAAGATCTCGCTGCTCAACGGGTCGGCCGACCGCGACGAACGACACTTCCCGAACCCCGACGTGTTCGACGTGCGGCGCGACATCGACCGGCAGCTCGCGTTCGGGTATGGCGCGCACTTCTGCATCGGTGCGGCCCTGGCCCGGATGGAGACGCGCGTCGCGCTCGCCGAGACGCTCGAGCGCTACCCGACGTGGGAGATCGACGAGTCGCGCCTCGAGTTCGTGCACACGGCCACCGTGCGCGGTTACGCATCGGTGCCGATGCGCGTCAAGTGAGCGCGACCACCTCGACGCTCCGAGTCGAGCCGCTGGCCGGTGCGATCGGCGCGGTGATCACGGGCGTCGACCTCGCCGCGCTCGACGACGACACCGTCGCCGAGATCCGCGCGGTCTGGCTCGATCACCTGGTGGTCTTCTTCCGCGACCAGGTGCTCGATGCCGACGCGTACCTCGCCTTCGCGCGGCGTCTCGGTACACCGGTCGAGTACCCGTTCGTGCGTGGCATCGAGGGCTACCCCGAGATCGTCGAAGTGGCCAAGTTGCCGCACGAGACGGTCAACTTCGGCGGCATCTGGCACAGCGACACCGTGTACCTGGAGCAACCGCCCATGGCGACGATGCTGCTCGCGCGAGAACTCCCTCCCTTCGGCGGCGACACGATGTTCGCCAACATGTACGCGGCGTACGACGCGCTCTCGCCCGGCCTCCAGCATGTGCTCGACGGCCTGCAGGCGGTCAACACGTCGGCGTTGGCCGACGTGTCGAAGACCCGCGAGGATCGCATCCGGGACCAGGGCGCCGATGGCGACGAACAGCACTACGTGGCGGTGCACCCGGTGGTGCGCACGCACCCCGAGACCGGCCGGCGGGCGCTCTACGTGAACCCGGCCCACACCGCGTCGTTCGACGGCATGACCGAAGCGGAGAGCGGACCCATCCTCGACCACTTGTCTCGCCACTCCACGAGTGCGGAGCTCACGTGTCGCTTCCAGTGGGAGGTGGGGTCGATCGCGCTGTGGGACAACCGCTGCGCGATGCACAACCCGATCAACGACTACCACGGCTTCTCCCGGCGTATGCACCGCATCACGCTGGCGGGCGATCGCCCCCGCTGACGGCCCCGCCGAATCGGCCACTGCGGTTCCACACCCGTGTTGACGGCGGCGCCGGGCACCCGCAGAATGCCCGCCGTGGACCCGCAGACCGCCGACGAGCTGTTCCTGCGCAACGCCGAGCGCGGCGACGTCGCCGCCAACTTCGAGGACCGGTCGTACTCGTGGCGGCAGCTGGCGGACGAGTCGCGCCGCCGCGCCGCGCTCTGGGATCGTCTTCGTGATCCTGACGCGCCACCCCACATCGGAGTGCTGCTCGACAACACCGCCGAATACCTGTTCTGGTTGGGTGCGGCCGCGATCACGCGCTCGGTGATCGTCGGGATCAACGCCACCTACCGGGGCGCCGAGCTCGCCCATCTCGTCGACCACACCGACTGCCAGCTGCTCGTGACCGGCGGCGCCCACGCGGAACTGCTCGCCGCCGCGCCGAGCCGGGTGCCCGCCGACCGCGTCCTCGTCACCGGCAGCGATGCGTACGCGGAAGTGCTGGCGGGCGCCGACGCGGTGGCGTCGTCGTCGGCATCGGCGGTGCGTGGGGCCGCCGAACCCGACGACCTCTACCTGCTCATCTTCACGTCGGGGTCGACGGGGTTTCCCAAGGCGGTTCGGTGCACGCAGGGCCGCTTCGCCCGTACCGGCATCCACGTGAAGGGCGTGGCGCAGCTCGACGCTGGCTCCGCCGTCTACGCGCCGCTCCCGTTCTTCCACTCGAGCTCGTTGTTCACCGGGTTGTCGAGCGCGCTCCAGGCCGAGGTCCCGTTCGGGACCCGGGCCAGGTTCTCGGCGTCGAGCACCATGCCCGACATCCGTCGGATGGGCGCGACGATGCTCGCCTACACGGGCAAGGTGCTCAACTACCTCCTCGCCGTGCCACCGTCGCCCGACGACGCGACGACGCCGCTCGAGTTCGCCTTCGGCAACGAGGCCTCGGAAGCCGACATCCGGGAATTCTCCGCCCGCTTCCACTGCGCCGTGCGCGACAGCTACGGGTCCACCGAGGGTCTCATCGTCATCCGGCGTGACGCGTCGATGCCGCCCGGCGCGCTCGGGAGCGCCGACGACAACATCCGGGTGTACGACCCTGACACCGGGTTCGAGTGCCCGCGCGCCGAGCTCGACGACGCCGGTCGCCTGCTCAACGGCGACGATGCGGTGGGGGAGATCGTCAACCTCGAACCCGCCGACACGTTCGAGGGCTACTACCGCAACGAGGAAGCCAACGTCTCGAAGGTGCGCGACGGCATCTACTGGTCGGGCGATCTCGCGTACCGCGACGCCGGCGGTTGGTTCTTCTTCGCCGGTCGTTCCAACGAGTGGTTGCGGGTCGACGGCGAGAACTTCGCGGCCGCGCCGGTCGAACGTATCGCACTCCGGGCACCGGGCGTGCGTTCGGCGGCCGTGTACGCGGTGCCCGACGACCCGGTCGGCGACCGCGTGATGGTCGCGGTCGAGGTCGACGACCTCGACGCGTTCGACGTCGACCAGTTCGACGAATTCGTCCGCGCGCAGCCCGACCTGGGGTCGAAGTGGGTGCCCGCGTTCGTGCGGGTCACCGGCGAGCTCCCGAAGCTCGCGAGCATGAAGATCGACAAGACCCGCCTGCGCCGCGAGGGCTGGGACGCGCCGGGCGTGAGCTGGAGACCCGGTCGTAACGAGGCGCTGCGCCCGGTCGCGCCCGCTGACCTCGCCGCCCTCGCGCACTTGCGGACCGGGGCATGACCGCGACCGCGAGCACCACGACGTTGAGTCGACGCCGGTCGTCGGCGCGCCGCGAGGACGGCCCCACGTACCGAGCTCGCCGGGAGGAGATCGTCGCCGCCTCGGGGCGTGCCTTCCTGGCCAAGGGCTACCGCGCCACGTCGTTCCGAGACATCGCCGCGGCGGTGGGCGTCGATCGGGCGACCCTCTACTACTACTTCGAGAGCAAGCACGACCTCTTCCGCGCCGCCACCGGCGCGGCCGTCGCCCGCAACATCGCCGAAGCCGAGGAGATCGTGGCGGCCGACCTCCCCGCAGCCGACAAGGTCAACGAGATCCTGCGTCGTCTGCTCGACTCGTACACCGCCCGCGACTATCCGTACATGTTCATCTTCCTCCAGGAAGACGTGAACCAGATCTCCGAGGATCCCGATGATCCCTGGGCGCGGGAGATGAACGACTACAGCCGTCGCTACGAGCGCGCGATCACCACCATCATCGCGGAGGGCGTGGGCCGCGGCGAGTTCTCGCTCGCGGGACCGCCGCACGTGCTCACCAAGGCGCTGATCGGCATGGCCAACTGGACCCACCGGTGGTACCGGACCGACGGCGAGATGAGCGCGGCCGAGATCGCCGAGACCTTCGCCCACAGCTTCCTGCACGGGGTGACGCGATGACGGCCGAGATGCAGCGGAGGCGTGGCCGGAGGCCGGGACGCCGGAGCGGAATCGACCGATGACCGTGCCCCAGACGCCCTACGTGAACGTCCTCGACCCGCAGTTCTACGTGGATCCGTGGGAGGCGTACCGGTGGTTGCGCGACGAGGCGCCCGTGTACTGGGACCCGGTGCAGCAGTTGTGGGTCGTCTCCCGCTACGACGACGTGATGACGATCGAGAAGAACGGCGAGCGGTACTCGTCGTTCGCGGGATCGCGACCGCACATCGACCAGCGCGCCGACCGTTCGATGATCAACATGGACGACCCGGCGCACCAACAGCAGCGCACCGTCGTGTCGCGGCGCTTCAACCCCGGCGGTGTGAGGGGCCACGAGGACCACGTCCGCGCCATCGTCACCGAGATCCTCGACGCGGTGGTGCCGCTCGGGGAGTGCGAGGTCGTCGAGTCCATCGCGTCGCGCCTCCCCGCGATCATGATCGGCGACCTGCTCGGCTACCCGCGCGAGATGTGGGAACTGCTCCGGTGGTGGTCGGAGCGCACCATGACCCTGGGTGGACTCAACATGGCCGGTGGCCCGCCCTACGTGTCGCACCCCGACGTCGTCCCCGTCATGCTCGACTTCTTCGAGCAGACCGGTGCGCTCGTCGAGGAACGCCGGCGCGAGCCGCGCGACGACCTCATCTCGGTGTGGATCGCCCAGGGGTGGGAGACCGGGCACGTGCTCGAGGAGACGTTGCTCCTGCTCGACGGCGGCGCGGAGACGACGCGCACCGTGATCGGCTCGATGATCCGCGAGCTCGCGCTGCAGCCCGACCAGCGCGCCTTGCTCGTGGCGCGACCCGAGTTGCTGGCCACGACCGCAGTGGAGGAGTTCATCCGCTGGGTGACGCCCATCCTCAACATGCGCAGGACCGTCATCGAGGAGCACGAGCTGCACGGGCAGACGCTGCGCGAAGGTGACCAGGTCGTGTTGATGTACGCAGCGGCCAACCGCGACCCGCGGGCCTTCACCGATCCCGCCCGCCTCGACGTCACCCGTCCCGACAACCGGCACGTGGCGTTCGGATTCGGCACCCACTTCTGCCTCGGTGCGTGGCTCGCCCGACTCGAGCTCCGGGTGATCTTCGAGGAATTTCTTGGGCGGATCCCCGAGTGGGAGCTGGTCGATCCCGACGAACCGCAGATCGTCCCCGCGACCTTCGCTCGCGCGTACGACCGCATCCGCATCCGCTACTAGAACGGAGCTCGCATGCAAGTCCCGGTCGCTGATGGTGTGTTCACCTGGCCTGCCGAGGATCCTCAGTTGATCGGCAGCCGCTGCGCCGATTGCGGGATGGTGACGTTCCCGACGCAGGACTCGTGCCCGCGGTGCGCGTCGACCGCGATGGACGAGATGTTGCTGGCGCGGCGCGGCTCGTTGTGGGCGTGGACCACGCAGTCGTTTCCGCCTCCGCCGCCCTACTCGGGTCCGGCGGGGAAGGACTTCGTGCCGTTCGGGGTCGGCTACGTGGAGCTGCCGGGCGAGGTGAAGGTCGAGTCGCGCCTCACCGAGGCGGATCCGTCGGTGTTGCGCAACGGCATGGAGATGGAGCTGGTGATCGTGCCGTTCCGCACGGACGACGACGGCAACGAGGTCGTGACGTTCGCGTTTCGGCCCGTCGCCTGAGAGGGAGGACGCAGACATGAGCGGAGTGACTGCGAGCCGGGTATCCCGGCTCGCAACGGAGCGGGGGCCGAGCGCCCCGGTGCGTAGCACCATGAGCGGAAGAGGATGAGCATGGACGTCGCCATCGTCGGGGTGGGCCTCCACCCGTTCGGCCGCTTCGGGGAGACCACCGGCATCGAGATGGGCGCGGTCGCCATCCGCCGCGCGCTCGCCGACGCCGGGGTGACCTGGAGCGACATCCAGTTCGCGTTCGCCGGGAGCTACGAGATCGACAACCCCGACGCGGTCGTCGCGCTGTTGGGTCTCACCGGCATCCCGTTCACGGACGTGTACAACGGCTGCGCGACCGCGGCGAGCGCGCGCTCACGTTGGCCGCGAACACGATCCGCCTGGGCGACCACGACCTCGGCATCGCGGTGGGCATGGACAAGCACCCGCCGGGTGCGTTCGGTGCCGATCCGCGCCTGTACGCGTGCCCGTCGTGGTACGGCGACCTTGGGCAGTTCGTCACCACCAAGTTCTTCGGCATGAAGATCAACAAGTACATGGCCGACCACGGCATCTCGGCGTCGACGTTGGCGAAGGTGGCGGCAAAGAATTACCGCAACGGCTCGCTGAACCCGAACGCGTTCCGGCGCAAGCCGCTGTCGGAGGAGGAGATCCTCGGCTCGGCGATGCTCAACTACCCGCTCACGCAGTACATGTTCTGCAGCCCCGACGAGGGTGCAGCGGCCGTCGTGCTGTGCAAGGCGGAGCACGCGCACCGTTACACCGACACGCCCGTCTACCTGCGCGCCACCACGGTGCGCACCCGCCGGTTGGGCGCGTTCGAGGTGCACAGCCCGTGGTTGCCCCTCGAGCAGACGCCGGGGCCGACGGTCGACGCGTCGCGCCAGGCGTACGAGATGGCAGGCATCGGGCCCGAGGACGTCGACGTCATCCAGCTGCAGGACACCGACGCCGGGGCCGAGGTGATCCACCTGGCCGAGAACGGCTTCTGCGCCGACGGCGAGCAGGAGGCGTTGATCGCCGACGGCGCCACCGAGGTCGACGGGCCGTTGCCGGTCAACACCGACGGCGGCCTCATCGCCAATGGCGAGCCCATCGGCGCGTCGGGCCTGCGCCAGATCCACGAGGTCGTGCGTCAGCTCCGCGGTCAGGCGGGCGACCGCCAGGTGCCCGGCAACCCCAAGGTGGGATACACCCAGCTCTACGGCGCCCCCGGCACCGCCGGCGTCTCCATCCTGTCTCGCTAGTCCCGATCCCGTCCGATTTGGCGCTGTTCGTGTGCCGCGACGGCACACCAGCAACGCCAAAACAGGGTGGGGCGGGGGGTCAGCCGAAGAGCTCGCCGGCGTTCACGTCGAGGGTGGCGCCGGTGATGCCCGAGGCGCGGTCGGAGGCGAGGAACAGGACGGCGTTGGCGACCTCGTCCTCCGTGGCGATGCGGCGCAGTGCCATCTCGTGGGTCTGCGCGGCGAGTTGTTCGTCGTAGGTCACGCCGTTCGTCGCCGCGTTGCCCTCGATCCAGCGGCGGACTCCCTCGCCCAGGATGGCGCCGGGCGCGACCGCGTTCACCCGGATCCCGTGCGTACCGAGCTCGTCGGCCAACGCCCAGCCGAGGCGGTGCATGGCGGCCTTGCCGGCCGCGAAGTCGCTGCGTCCACCGTGGGCGAGTCGGCTGGTCATCGACGTGACGTTCACGATCGCGCCCGTGCCGGCGGCGATCATGTACGGCGCGACGTACCGGCACGTGAGCAGCGTGCCGTACGCGCCGGCGTCGACGCTGCGGCGCCACGCGTCCAGGTCGTCGTCGTCCATGTCGACGACGGGTCCACCGGGACCGGGTGGGAATGCCGCGTTCACGAGCACGTCGATCCGCCCGAACTCCTGATGGGCTCGATCGGCGAGGGCCCGTACCTGATCGCGATCGGAGACATCGGTCGCCACCGTCAGGACGCGTCGATCGTGCGCGCGTACGTCGTCGGCGATCGACGCCAACGTCGTTTCCGTGCGGGCGGCGAGCACGAGGTCGGCGCCGTCCTCAGCGCTGCGGCGGGCGAGCGTCGCGCCCAACCCCGGTCCCGCGCCGACGATCATCACGACGAGCCCGTCGACGAACATCTCGGCCTCCTCACCACACCCTGGGCTCGCGCAAGTGACCGCGGAAGTGCGTCGTGAAGGGATCCGCGTCGTCGAACTGACGGGCGACGAGGTAACCCGTGCCCATCCAGCCGCGCCGCGTCCACTTGCCGTACGAGATGCGCGTGCCCGGCGCACCACTCGCCGCCGGCAGCATCTTCACCCGCTCCAGCGCGTCGCGCACGCCGCGTGGCGACAGCGGCTTGGCGTCGGCCAGCGCCTGCACGACGATGGTGGCGAAGTCGCGCGACAGGCCCGGCGCGTAGTAACGGGGACGGCGTCCGTAGCGCGCTTCGAAGTGGTCGAGGAAGGCGTGCCCGACCGGGTTCGCCTCGTCGAACACGTCGAGGCCGATCCAACCCAGGTACGCCTCTCGCACCGACCGCGAGATGAAGGCGTCCTGCCAGGCGGTGCCGGTGTACCTCGGCGGTGTCCAACCGAGCTCGGCCAACGCCGCGTTGAGGCGCATCACGCCGAACCCGAACCCGAGGCTCACCAGCGCGTCCGGCGACGCCGCGTGCATCCGTGCCGCGCTGGCCGACAGGTCGGCACCGGTGGTGGGGATGCGTTCTTCGACGGCGATCGTCAGCCCTTCGACCTTCGCCGCCCGCCGGAAGAACGAGAGGTACTGCTCGCCGATGAGCGACTCCTCGACCAGCACCCCGACTCGACGGTGGTCGTCGTGGGCCATGAGGTTGGCGAGCACGTACGGCTCGTCGGGCAGCGAGCCCGAGGAGAGCCCGAAGCTCCACTTGCCGAGCCAGTCATCGCTGCCGCACCACGAGATGGCGGGCGTGCGACCCTCGCGGTCGAGGTACGCACGGATCGGGATCGCGTTCTCGGAGATCATCGGGCCGATGATCACGAGGCATCCCTCGTCGACGAGCGCGCGTGTCGCCTCGATCGCAGAGTGCACCGAGCCGCGGGGAAGGCCCTCGCCGCTCCGGTGCACGATCTCGACGCGACGGTCGAGCACCGCGGACGCGTGCGCGTCGTCGAACACGAGCTGCACGGCGTCGAAGAAGTCGCGCTCGAAGTCCCACTCGTCGGGCGCCGGCGGGAACACGAAGTCGAAGAGCACGCCGACCTTGATCGGCTGCTGCGCGGCGGCGACCGACACCTCAGCCACCCCGTACCTCTCCGGTCGTGTGCATCTGTCGCCCTCCGTCCTTCAGCTGCCGGCCGCGTCGACGGCATCGGCGGCGCGCTCACGCGCCCATCGGTAGTCGGCTTTGCCGTTGGCGTGGCGCCGCACCTCGTCGACGAAGAGGAACGCGCGGGGCGCCTTGTAGCGGGCGAGGCGCGCCGTGCACCACGCCCGCAGCTCGGCGGGCGTGGGAACACCGTGCGACGCCGGCTGCACCACGGCGACGACCTCCTGCCCGAAGCGCTCGTGGGGGCGGCTGGTGACCAGCGCGTCGACGACGTCGTCGTGCTGCTTGAGCACGTCCTCCACCTCTTCGACGAACACCTTCTCGCCGCCCGTGTTGACGACGAGCGAGTCGCGCCCCAGCAGCAGGACCTTGCCGTCGGACGTGAAGCGAGCGCGGTCACCTGACACCGCGACCCGTACGCCCCCGACCTCGGGGAACGTCGCCCGGGTCATGGCCTCGTCGTCGAGGTACCCGAGGGGGACGTGGCCGGCGCGGACCATCCACCCGACCTCGTCGTCGTCGGGTGCGAGGAAGTGGCTGTGGTCGGCGGCGAGGATCCGCGCCGCCGGCGACAGCGTGAAGTGCTGCGTCTGCGCCACCCGACCCGACTGGTCGCCCGATCCCAGCACCCCGATCTCCGATGCGCCGTAGCCGTCGCGGATGGTGGTGTGCGGCAGCTGCTCGGCGAGCGCGTCCTTTGCCGCCACGCTCGTCGGGGTACCACCGGTGCCGAGCACGGCGAGCGCGGACAAGTCGTAGTCGCCGCGCTCGAGCTCCTCGACGAGGGGGCGCGCGTAGGCGTCACCGATGATGGTCATCATGTTGGCGCGTTCGCGCTCGGCGGTGGCCAGGATCGTCGCCGGGTCGAAGCGCTCGCGGTCGTCGTGCAAGACGACGGTGGCGCCCATGCCCGCAGCGAGGAACGCCGTCCATTGCGCGGCGACGTGCATGAGCGGCGAGGTCGGGAACCAGACGCCGGCGCCGGGCTGGGCGCGGGCGCGGACGGCGTCATCGTCGAGGTCGTCCGTCCCGCCGAACGCGGCGACGAAGATGTCGCCCTGGCGCCACAACACCGCCTTCGGTCGTCCGGTGGTGCCGCCGGTGCACGCGATGTACACGTCGTCGGGCGTCGTGGCCTCGAGCGCCAGCGTGCCGCCGGCTCGCACGATGGTCTCGTAGTCGACTGCATCGGGAAGTGATGGTCCGCCACTCCCGTCGTCGACCTCGATCAACACGTCGAGTTGATCGAGGATCTCGGCGAGCTGGGGTGCGAGCGCACGCTCGTACACGACCCCGCGGGCGCCGAGCATGCGCAGCAAGTCGGCGATCTCGGTGGCGGTGTACTGGTAGTTGACGTTGCACGGCACCGCGCGCGCCTGCCAGCCGGCAAGTACCGACTCGAGGTGCTCCGGCCGGTTGTGCAGCAGCAGGGCGATGCGATCCTGCCCGCACTCCCACGGCTCGAGGTCGCGCCGTTCACGGTGGGCGCCGACCCCCTGATCGTGGAGCCACGCGGCGAGCGCGTTCGCGCGCGTGGCGAACTCGCCGTAGGTCTCGCGCACGTCACCCCAGACGACGAGCTCGCGATCGGGAATCGCGGAGCACACGGTGTCGAACACCCGCGCCAACGGCCATTCAGTGGACACGACGACCCTTGTGGAAGGCGCGGCCATGGTCCCGCGTCTCGGGGGGAGCCGCAGGAACCATGGCCACGAACGAAGACCGGGGAGACCCGTTCACCGGCCTTTGAACTCGGGTGGGCGGCGCTCGACGTAGGCGGTCATCGCTTCGCGGATGTCTTCCGTGCCGACGTTGACGCTCTGCGCCAGGGCTTCGGTCTCGAGCGCCTGTGCGAGTGAGCCGCCGCCCGCGTTGTCGAGCTCGCGCTTGGTCATCGAGAGCGCCAGGGGAGGACCGGCCGCGATCGTGTTGGCCAGCTCCGCGGTGGCGCCGTCGAGCTCGTCGACCGGCACGACGCGGTTCACCAGCCCGAGGTCGTACGCCTCGGGTCCCGGAACCATGCGCGCGGTGAGCGCCAGCTCCTTCGCCCGGTGGATGCCGATGCGCTGGCGCAGCAGCCACGAGGTTCCGAAGTCGAGGCTGATGCCCCGCTTGGCGAAGATGGCGGAGAAGAGGGCGCGGTCGGAGCACACGGTGAGGTCGCAGGCGAGTGACAGGCCGAAGCCGGCTCCGACCGCGACACCGTCGACGCGGGCGATCGTCGGCACGGGGCTGCCGTGGACCGCGAGGACCGCGTCGCCGAGGACCCGCATGCCCGCCAGCTGGTTGCCCATCGGGCTGCTGCCGCCACCCGAGCCGCCCGCGCTGCTGAGGTTGGCGCCCGCGCAGAAGTCGGAACCGGCGCCGGTGAGCACGATCGTGCGTGTGCCCGAGTACGCGAGGCGCCGGAAGGTCTCGCCGATGGCCACCCACATGTCGCCGGTGCACGCGTTCTTCGTCTCCGGACTGTCGATGGTGACGGTGGTGACGTGGCCGTCGGCGGTGACCGTGACGTTCGGATGAAGCGCGGGAAGGTCAGTCACGCTTGTCCGCTCTCGGCTTGCGCCGGGCCGCGCTGCTCCAAGGTCGGCGACCGCTTCGTTGCGAGCCGGGAGACCCGAACGCTTGCCACTTCGCTCATGAGAAGGGGTGCTTCGGTGCGGTGATGGGCAGGTCGAGCGCGGTGACGAGCCCCGGTGCCGCGTCCACGACGTAGGGCACCGCGTTCACGACGCGCATCGCGGTGGCGACCATCGCGCCCGGGCTCGCGTGCTCCGGGTCGCCCGCCGACATCTCGCAGACGATGTCGGGGTCGCCCTCGATGGTGATCCGGTACAGGCCGTCGCGCTCCGCGGTGGGCCACTGGGGTGCGAGGTCGGCGGCCATGCGGTTCACGTGCTCGATGACGATCGCGTCCTTGCCGTCGACCACTCCGATGGCCTGGGTGCGGATCGCACCCACGGTGCCGGCCTCGATGGTGCCGCACGCGACCTCGAGGGTGCGGTCGGTGGCGGCGCGATCGAACTCTTCCCGGATCTCGTCGAGCTCGACGTCGAGCGCGGCGGCGATCAGGTTGATCCCCGGGGCCCACGCCGAGACGATGGAACCGGGGAGCCCGAGCATCGCCTCGTCGTCGAGTGGCTTCCCGAAGCCCATGACCTCTCGCATCATGAACTCGACCGGATACGTGTCGTACATGGTGATCTCCGACGCCCGGATCGACGTGATCTGGTTCGACATGGTCGTGAGGAGTATCGGGAGCTGGTCGGCGGCGAAGCCGGGCTCGATGCCCGACGCGTAGAGCGTCACCCCACCGTCGGCCGCCGCTTGGTCGAGTTGCGCGCGCCAGGCCGGTTCGTAGGCGGGCGGGTAGAGCAGCGCCCAGGAGCTGGTGGTGACGACGTTCACGCCCGCGGAGAGCAACCGCACGTAGTCGGGCACCGACGCCGCGTCCTGCTCCGGCCCTTGCGCGGCGTAGACGACGCAGTCGACGCCCGCGCCCAAGATGGCGTCGACGTCGTTGGTCGCGGCGAGGCCGATCGGTTCGCCGCCGGCCAGCTCTCCGGCGTCGCGCCCCTCCTTCTCCGGGCTGTGCACCCAGACACCGACCAGCTCGAGGTCGGGCCGGCGGGTGACGGCGCCGATGGCGATCGAACCGATGCCGCCGGTGGACCACACGGCCACGCGCACGGGTGAGGTTGGCATGCGGGGCCCTCCCGGGGTCCGGACCGTCCGGCGGAGCAGCGCGTCGAGTGCCTGCCACGCTCGGCGTCGGCAAAATGTCAGATGTATCGTCGCCCTGTCAAGGCCGGGCCGGGATCATCGGGCTGAAGGAGGGGATCCGTGGGGAAGCGAGTGGAAGACAAGGTCTGCATCGTGACCGGCGCCGCGCAGGGCATCGGCGCCGCCTACGCGCGCGCACTGGCCCGGGAGGGCGCCGACGTCGCGATCATCGACCTGAAGCGCATCGACCAGGCCGGACCGGTGAAGGACGACGTCGAGCAGGCCGGTCGCCGCGCGCTCGTGATCGAGGCTGACGTCAGTGACCCCGCGCAGATGGATGCGATGGGCAAGCAGGTCGTCGACACGTTCGGGCGCGTCGACTGCATCGTGAACAACGCGGGATTGATGTTCGACCAGCTCACCGCCACGTGGGACGACTTCCTCGCCGTGAACTTCATGGGCATCATCAACGCGTCGAACGCGGTGCTTCCCTACCTGTGGGAACAGCGGCACGGCTCGATCGTCAACATCTCGTCGACCGCGGCGTTCCCGTTGCCGCTGCCCGCGATGTTCGCGCTCGGCGACGACGCGCCCGCGCCGAAGCTCGCGCCCGAGGGCTACGGCATGACCAAGTGGATGGTGATCCGCCAGACGCGTGTCATGGCGCAGATGCTCGGCGCGCGCAACATCCGCGTGAACGCGGTGTGCCCGGGCGTGACGATGTCACCGGCGGCCAAGGCGGTGGTGCCCGAACCGATCATCGAGTCGCTGGTGCAGACGTCGCTGCTGAAGTCGACGCTCGAACCCGAGGACATGACCGGCGTCGTGCTGTTCCTGGCATCGGACGAGAGCTCGAAGATGACCGGCCAGGTGCTGATCAACGACGCCGGTACCTGGTTCTCGGGCTGAGGCGGTGACGAGCACGGAGGTTCTCGATCCCGAATCGTTGCAGGGTTGGCTGAGCGACGCGCTCGGCCAACCGCTCCAGCACCTCGACCTGGAGCTCCTGCCGCAAGGTCACGCGAACGGTGCGTGGCGCATCGCCGCCGACACCGACGACGGTCGGCTGCACATGGTGCTCAAGGCGCCCCGCGTGCCGAGCATCGTCTACCAGCTCGATCCGTGCCGCGAGGCCCGGGTGGTGGACGCGTTGGCGCGGGCGGGCGCGCCGGTGCCGACGGTGGTCGCCATCGATCCCGGCGACGAGGCGGTCGGGCGTCCCTGCTTCGTGATGGACCGGGTCGAGGGCCGCAGCGTCGCCGACGAGTGGCCGAACGCCTATCACGACGGGTGGTTCCTCGATGCCGGTTCCGACGCGCAGCGCGCGATCTGGAACTCGTTCCACGACGCGCTGGCGGCCGTGCACCGCGTCGAGCTCGACGCGCTCGCTGATGCCTACGACGGTCCACGCAGCGCGGTCGACGTGCTGCACCACTGGCGCGCCGCGCTGCTCGACGTCGTCGACGCGGAAGTCGCGCCGCGGCATCTCGCGGTGTTCGACTGGCTGCTGGCGAACGTCCCGCCGGTCTCGGCGCCGCCGGCGCTGTGCATGGGCGACGCTCGCCTGGTGAACGCCATCATCGACGGCACGCAGGTTGGCGCCCTGGTCGACTTCGAGGTCGCCTACGTGGGAAACCCGACCGCCGACATCGGCTACAGCCTGTTCCTGGAGCGCTCGCACGCGCACACCGCGCCGCTGCCGGGGCTGCCGACGGAGGACGAGACGTGGTCGCGCTGGAGCGCGGCGACCGGGCGCGACCTCGCCGACCTCGACTACTGGACGGCATACGGCGCCACCATCATCGTCGTGACCGCGAGCCGGGCCGCGGCGATGTGGGGACCGCGCGGCTCGTTCGCCGAGGAACACAACGGATTGCTCCCGCTCTGGGAGTCGGTCGTGGCTCGGATGTGAGGATGGTCGACGTGGAAGGCAGTGTCCTGGGAGCCACCGACGAGCACATGCACGCGGCCGATCCGGCGGTGTGGTCCTGGAACGAGTCGTGGTACTTCTCCTGGATCGATCTCGACGGCGGTCCCGCGGGGTTCTTCCGCGTCGGGCTCTTGCCGAACCAGGATCGGGCCATGCTGTGGTGCTACGTGCAGCACGACGACACCTGGGTCGGGGTCGACGAGTCCCGGCTGCGGTTCGCGCACTTCGACGTCACCGATGGCATGCGCTACGACCGCTGGGGTCTGCGCTTCGGGTGGCGACCCGGTGATCCGTCTGCATTCGAGTTCGAGGGCATCGTGCGCGCGATCACCGGGAGCAACTCCGGCGCGTTCGTGCCCGCGTCGATCACGCTCCATGCGGCACCGACCACCGAGCGCTTCGGCACGGGCCCCGGCCACGACATCGGGAGCGAGCAGTACCCGGCGGCCCGGTTCGAGCAGTCGATGCGCGTCGACGGCACGGTGACCATCGACGGCACGACGCACGCGATCCGCGCCGCCGGCCACCGCGACCGGTCTTGGGGACCCCGCGACTGGCGGGTCGCGTTCACCCTCGGCGACCTCCAGGCGGAGGACGCGCAGCTCTACTTCGTCGGCGCACCGCAGCTCGGCGAGCGCGGCAGCGGGTACCTGCGCGACGCGTCGGGGGTGCGGACGCTGCGATGCGTCGGCGGCACGATCGACTACGACGACGCCTTCCGCACCATCGCGCCGGCGAAGTTGCGCTTCGCCGCGGGTGACGACGAGCTCGACGTCGAGCTCGTCCCGGTCTCGCCCAGCGTGAGCTTCGACATGGCCCACACCTGCGAGGTGCCCGAGGCCTGGCCCTACTGGCGGATCCTCGTCGACGCGCACGTGTCGGGATGGTCGGCCCCGGCCCGCGGCTGGGTGGAGGCCAGCCGCTACGGCATCGCCTGAGCGGTGTCGGCCTCGCCCGAGGATCGGATCACGCCCTCCGTCTCCAACCGTGCGAGCTCGTCGTCGGTGAGGCCGCAGCGCTCGGCCAGCACGGCCCGGGTGTGCTCGCCGAAGCGGGGCGCCGGGCCGCGCACGCCGATGGTGGCACGGTCGGATCGGTATGGGGTTGCCGTCACGCGCGCACCCGGTTCCACCTCGACGAACACCTCGCGTTCTCTGGCCCACGGCGTGTCGGCGAGCTGCTGCACCGTGCGCACCTCGGCCACCAGGAACCCGAACAGATCGAGTCGTGCCTCGAGCGTCGGGAAGTCGGGGAACTGCGCAACCAGGTCGGTCATGACCCGCAGCGCCTCGTCGCGCGACTCGGCGGGCGCGACCGGTCCGTCGGTCAGCGCGGCCGCGATCTCGATGAGGCGCGACGTGGGATCACCCATGAAGGCGACGCCGGTGCCGTCGGCCACCGTGAAGATCGGGTACAGCCACGTGTCAGGGACGCGCGGACCGTCGTACCCGGCGAGGTCGGTCGAGGTCCATTCGTCGGTGTAGACGAGCGCCTCGGCCATCGACACGTCCAGGTGCTGACCCTGGCCGGTGCGGTCGCGTTGGTACAGCGCGGTGACGATGGCGGTCACGGCGAGCAGCCCTGGGGTGATGTCGCCGTCGACGTGCGGGCTCTGCTCAGGTGGCGCGTTGCGCAACCGGGCGTCGAGCTCGACACGGCCCACTTCGGCCTGGACCATCGCGGCGTACGCGCGTCGTTGCGACCACGAGTTGTCGGCACCCCATCCGTTGATCGAGCAATAGATCAGATCGGGCTTGTGCGCGAGCAAGGTGGTTGCGTCGAGTCCGTACTGCTCGAGCGCTCCGGGGCGGAAGTTCTCGAGGAGCACGTCGCAGGTCAGCGCAAGAGCCTGGGCAAGCTCGGCACCGCGCGCGGTGCGCAGATCGAGCGAGATGGAGCGCTTCCCTGCGTTGGCCCAGGTGAAGTAGACGCTCACCGGGTCGTCGCCCGCCTTCGGCCTCAGGTAGCGGATGACGTCACCATCGGGCGGCTCGAGCTTCACGACGTCAGCGCCGAGGTCAGCGAGGATGCGGCCGCAGATCGGACCCGACACCACCTGGGAGAGGTCGAGCACCGAGACGCCCGCGAGGGGTCGCCCGAGGTTCGCCCCGAACGTCATGCGATGTGGTCGCGGAGGAACGCGACGGCTTCAGCCCACGCGCGGCGGTCGGACTCCTCGTGCCGCATCGGTCCCCAAGGGGCCGAGAACGCATGACCGGCACCCGGGTAGACGCGCACCTCCGCGTCGACGCCCCACTGCTCGATGCGGGCGCGGAGATCGTCGAGCAACTCGGTCGGCATCACGATGTCCTCGTCGCCGTAGATGAAGAGCGTGGGACACGTGAGCTGCCAGAGCAGGTCGAGTGGATGCACCGGAGTGCGCCGCGACAGCTGCTCGAACACCGGTTGGCTCGGGAAGAACAGCACCGCCGCCGCGAGGTCGCCCCGCATGCAGGCCGCGAGCCACGCGAGCGTGCCACCGGTGCAGTAGCCCCACACGGCGATGCGTGACGCGTCGACGTCGGGTTCGGCGCGCAGCGCGTCGATCGCACCGGTGAGGTCACGCGCGGCTCGGGTGAAGTCGAGGCGCGCGATGTGGCCGACGACCTCCTCGTAGTCGTCGTAGGCCTCGGTGTTCTTCGGGCCGTCGCCGCGGTAGAAGTCGGGAACGACCGACGCGTACCCGAGCTCTGCCAGCCGCGTCTGCACGTCGTGACTGAACTCGTTCGGCCCGTACGCTTCGGCTCCGATCACGATCCCAGCGTGTGGCCCATGCCCACCGGGCTTCATGATCTTCCACGGGCCGGTCATATTCAGCAGTGTCAGTAGTGGTTGAGCAGATCGACGACCGTCTTCGCCATGTGACCGATCATCACCTTGCCCACCGCGTCCATGTGCGCGCGCCAGTGCGCTTCGGCGTCGATGCTGGCGCCGATCGCGATCAGCTCGAGCAGGCGCTCCTGCGAGCGGATGCCGCGCTGGCGGGTGGGCAGCGAGTTGCGCTTCGAAGGCTCCTGGCTCACCGCGGTGACCGCGCGGGCGATCACCTCGTTGAGCATCTCGGCCACGATGCTGAGCGTCTGGTTGCCCGCCAGCTCGACCAGTCGCTCGTGGAAACGCGCGTTGGCCTGACCGAACGCCTCCGGGTCTTCGATCACGCCGCGCTGGGTCTCGACCAGGGAACGCAGCTCCTCGACGGCCTTCTTGCTCGGGGAGGTGGCCAGCACCCGCACCGCGGCGGGTTCGATCATGCTGCGCGCCTGGTGCACGTCGCCCAGGGTGACGTTGCGGGCCTGGAGGACCAATGCCGCAGTGCGGGCGGTCATCCGCTCGTCGGGCTGGTGCGCGACCACGCCCCCGAGCACGCCACGCACCACGGTGATCAGACCCTCCGCTTCCAAGATGCGCAGCGCCTCGCGCAGGGACGGCCGGGAGACGCCGAAGCGCTCGACGAGGTCGGGCTCGCGGCCCAGCGACTCCCCCTCTTCGAGCTCGCCGCTGACGATCATGGCCCGCAACTCGTCGGCGATCAGTTCGGGCTTCTCGCGCGATCGCGTGGACTTGGTCGTGGGCACGACGCCTCCCTCTCCGACTCGCCCGCCGCCTCGGGTGCGCCACCGTACCCGCCGTCCAGCAGGTGGTCGGGGTGGGCGAAATGTTATAACGTTTGTCCCGCGCGACGTGCTGTTGCGCGTTGAGCGCGTTGAGATGGAGAGGACGCCATGGAGCTCGGTTACCGCGCCGTCGACGCCGACAACCACTACTACGAGACCCTCGACGCCTGCACCCGCCACCTCCCCAAGGAGCTCCGCTCGCGGGGGGTCCAGGTCGTCCAGCAGGGCACGCACTCGCTGCTCCTCGTGGGCGGGAAGCTCTACAAGTTCATCCCGAACCCCACCTTCGACCCCATCATCGTCGCCGGGTGCATGGACCTCATGTTCCGGGGCCAGGTGCCCGACGGGGTCGACCCCCGCTCGCTCATGAAGCTCGAGCCGCTGCGCCCGGAGTACCAGAACCGTGACGCGCGCCTCGCGGTGATGGACGAGCAGGGCCTCGAGGCAGTCGTCATGTTCCCCACGCTCGCGGTCGGGATCGAGCAGGTGCTGCGCGACGACATCGAAGCGACGACCGCGGTGCTCCACGCGTTCAACCGGTGGCTCGACGAAGACTGGGGCTTCGCGCACCAGGACCGGATCTTCGGTGTGCCCATGCTCTCGCTCGCCGATCCCGACGCCGCCGTCGCCGAGATCGAATGGGTGCTGGATCGCGGCGCGCGGTTGGTGCACGTGCGGCCCGCGCCCGTCCCCACCGCGAACGGCAAGGGTCGGTCGTTCGGTCACCCTGACCACGACCCGGTCTGGGCGCGCCTGGCCGAAGCCGACGTGCCGGTCGCGTTCCACCTCGGCGACAGCGGCTACGAGATGTTCGCCGGTGCCTGGGGCGCACGCGACTGGTTCGAACCGTTCCGCGGTGGCGTCGACGTCCTCAGCAAGCTGGTGGTGTCGGACCGCCCGATCCACGACAGCATCGGCAGCATGGTGGTCGACGGCGTGTTCGACCGGCATCCGCGGCTGCGCGCCGCGAGCATCGAGAACGGCTCCGACTGGGTCGCGCTGTTGGTGAAGCGCTTGCTCAAGCAGGCCAACCAGACGCCGTGGGTGTTCCCCGAGAGCCCGCTCGACACGATCAGCCGGCACGTGTCCGTCACGCCGTACTACGAGGAGGACATGCGCAAGCTGGCCGACCTCATCGGCGTCGACAAGGTGCTGTTCGGCTCCGACTGGCCCCACGGCGAATCGCTGGCCCGCCCGCTCGACTTCGTCAAGGAGCTCCACGCGTTCTCCGACGACCAGATCCGTCTCGTGATGCGCGACAACGCCCTCGCCCTGCTCGGGCCGTCGGCGTGATCGCAGCGGCCACGGCGAACGACCACTGACGCAGGGGAGGACGAGAGATGCCCGTCGTCGCACGCGCGCACGACCTGTTGGTCAACACGGACCTGGGTGACACGAAGCAACCTGAGTGGATGGTGCGGGTCAAGGAGGACTACTTCAAGGCCGGCGACTCGATGTTCCAGAGTCGGGAGCTCGGCGAGCTGCTCGACGAGATGGACCAGATGGGCGTCGAGCGCTCGGTGCTCATGACCAACATGGGCCGATCGACCGAACGGGTGCTGTCGTTCGTGGACGCGCGCCCCGACCGCTTCAGCCTCGGCCTCGGCGGCCACAACCTCCTGCGACCGATGGAGAACCTGCGCAACCTCGAGCGCTTCGTCGCCGATCATCCGGTCGCCTACACGGTGATCGGCCCCAGCTTCTGGGGCGACGGCATGTACGCGCCGAGCGACGCGGTCTACTACCCGCTCTACACGAAGTGCTGCGAGCTCGACCTCCCGCTGTTCATGAACACGGGGCTGCCGGGTCCGCCGATCCCGGGCGAGGTACAGAACCCGATCCACCTCGACCGCGTGTGCGTGCGCTTCCCCGATCTCAAGCTGACGATGATGCACGGGGCCGACCCGTGGTGGGACACCGCCATCCGCCTCATGATCAAGTACAAGAACCTGCGGCTGGTCACGTCCGCGTGGGCACCACGCCACCTCCCCGAGTCGCTCCTCCACTTCATGCGGACCCGCGGCAAGAATCGCATCATGTTCGCCTCCGACTCTCCGGTGCTGTCGATCACGCGGTGCATCAAGGAGGCATCGGAGCTCGACCTCCCGCCCGAGGTGCTCGACGCGTACCTCTACCAGAACGCGCAGGACTTCCTCTTCAGCCGCTGACGGCGGCATCGACCATCGGAGTGAGCAAGTTCATGGTGGACACGAGCGACCACGATCCGCGTGTGCACGTCGAGCGTGATCCCGTCGCGCACGTCGCGCGGTTGACCATCGACAACCCCGACCGGCGCAACGCCTACGACCCCCCGATGCGACGCGCCATGTACGCGCACCTCGACGAGCTCGCCACCGACGACGACATCAAGGTCGTGCTCCTGCGCGGCACGGGCGGCGTGTTCAGCACCGGGGCCGACATGGCCAACTCGTACGGGTGGTACGGCAACGACCCGAACGGGCGTCGACCCAGCCAGCGGCGCCGGCTCGGCGTCGACCGCGAGAGCTTCGGCTTCTACCACTCGTTCATGGGCTACCCGAAGGTCACGGTCGCGCAGGTCGAGACCTACGCGCTCGGTGGCGCGTTCGAGCTCGCATTGATGGCCGACCTCACGGTGGTGGGCCGCGACGCGAAGCTCGGCATGCCCGGCGCCCGGCTGCTGGGTCCCGCGCTCGGCAACCTGCACCTCTTCTTCCACCGCCTCGGGCCGGTGCTCTCGCGTCGGCTCCTCCTCACGGGCGACACCGTCACCGGTGAGGAGCTCGAGCACCGCGGCGTGTTCACCGAGGTGTGCGACCCGGGTGAGGTGGGGGAGCGGGCCGAACGGTGGGCGGCCAAAGCCGCGCGCATGCCGGCCGACGGCATCGCCATCGCCAAGGCCAGCTTCGCGCTCGTGGAGCAGACGAGCGCCTACGTGGGTGAGGAGGCGACCGGGTTCCTCGTGCACGCGTTCGCCACCAACCTCCGCTTCGAGGACGACGAGTTCAACTTCGTGAAGACGCGTGCGAAGGTCGGCACCAGCGAGGCGTTCAAGGTCCGCGACGAGCACTTCGGGGTCGACGGCCTGTCGTGAGCCGAATCGATGCCGAGGAGCTCGCGGTGGCGCTGCCCGAGGCGAACCTCGCGGTGCTCGTCGCCGCGGTGGCCCACTTCACGGGCGATCTCACGATGCTCGACCGCTACGCCGACCCCCGTGCGTTCGACCACGGGCGCGGTGCCGGCAGCCTCTCGCACGACGACACCGACGCGATCCGGGCGTGGGCCTTCGCCGCGCTGACTGCCGGGTCCGACGACGCGGTCGGCGACCGGCCCGACGCGGCGACGATGCACCGTCTCGTCGAGTTCGTCACCGGCGAGCCGGTGAGCGCGGACTACGTGCCCCTGGTCGAGGAGGAGGGCGACTTCGACGGCTCCGACCGCCGTCGCTTCGAGTGGTCGAGCCGTCCCGCCCCCGACGTCGTCGCCGGCTTCCACGTGGGCGTGATCGGTGCGGGTCTCGGTGGGCTGTGCGCGGCGATCCGTCTGGAGCAGGCCGGCATCCCCTACACCGTGTTCGACAAGAACCCCGACGTCGGCGGCACCTGGTGGGAGAACACCTACCCCGACCTGCGCGTCGACGTGCCCAACCACTTCTACTCGTACTCGTTCCGGCCCAACCCCGAGTGGTCGCACTTCTACGCGCGGCAGCACGAGCTGTTCGACTACATCGCCTGCTGCGCGAAGGAGCACCACGTGCTGCCGCACGTGCGCTTTGGCACCGAGGTGCTCTCGGCAACTTTCGACGCGGAACGGAGCACGTGGCGCGTGCACGTGCGCGACGCCGACGGCGAGTCCGACGTCGAGGTGCACGCGTTGATCAGTGCGGTGGGGATGCTCAACCGTCCGGCGATCCCCGACCTCCCCGGCCTCGACACGTTCACCGGTCCGTGGTTCCACTCGTCGCGCTGGGATCACGACGTCGACCTGCACGACAAGCGGGTCGCGGTGATCGGCACCGGTGCGAGCGCCATGCAGGTCGTCCCTGCCATCGCCCCCGACGTCGAGCACCTGCTCGTGTTCCAGCGGTCGCGCCACTGGGTGGTGCCCAATCCCGACTACCACCGCCCGGTGACCGAGCACGAGAAGTGGTTGTTCCGGAACGTGCCCCACTACCAGCCGTGGTACCGGATCATGCAGTTCTGGAACAGCGCCGACCGGATGTACCCCGCGTTCCGCGTGGACCCCGAGTGGCCCGAGTACGACGTTTCGATCAGTCGCCAGAACGACAAGCTCCGGCGCGTGATGACCGCGCACGTCGAGCGCGAGCTCGGGTCGCGCCCGGAGCTGATCGCCGAGGTGCTGCCCGACTACCCGGCGCTCGGCAAGCGGATGTTGCAGGACAATGGCTGGTTTCGCACGCTGCTGCGCGACGACGTGGAGCTGGTCAACGAACGAGTGGCGCGCGTCGAGCCCCACGCGGTGGTCACCGAGTCGGGTGCCGTCCACGACGTCGACGTGATCGTGCTCGGCACCGGCTTCCACCCCAACAAGTACCTCTGGCCGATGGAGATCACCGGCCGCGGCCGCGTGCTCCACGACGAGTGGGGCGACGACCCGCGCGCGCACCTCGGCATCACCGTGCCCGGGTTTCCCAACCTCTTCTGCCTCTACGGTCCCAACACCAACCCGGTGGTGGGCAGTGTGGTGTTCGTGCTCGAATGCCAGGTCACGTACGTCGTCAAGGCGATCGCGGCCATGCTCGAGCACGGGTGGACCACCATGGAGTGCAAGCGCGAGGTGCACGACGCCTACAACGCACGGGTCGACGCCGAGCACGAAGATTTGGTGTGGCGGCACCCGCGGGTGCACAGCTACTACAACAACGACGCGGGCCGGGTCACCACGAACATGCCGTGGAAGCTCATCGACTACTGGCGCATGACGCGTGAACCGGCGTTCGACGATTTCGTGGTCACGGGGGGTTGACGTGGGACGGCTGGAGGGGAAGGTCGCCGTCGTCACCGGGGCGGCGTCGGGATTCGGACGCACGGTCGCGGTTCGGTTCGCCCACGAGGGCGCACGGGTCGTCGTCGTCGACCTCGACGAGCCGCGCGGCCGCGAGGTGATCGCCGAGCTCGGCCACGCGGCACGGTTGCTGGTGGGCGACGTGTCCAGCCTCGACGTGGCCGGCGAGGCGGTCGAGGTGGCGCGCACCGAGTTCGGCGGTCTCGACGTGCTGGTCAACAACGCGGGCATCGTGCAGGGCGACGACCGCGAGACGTGGGACACGAGCGAAGACATGTGGGACCGCGTGCTGCGGGTCAACCTACGGAGCGTGTACGTCTGCTCGAAGGCGGCGATCCCGGTGATGGTCGAGGCTCGCGGTGGGTCGATCGTGAACATGGCGTCGATCGCGGCGTCGGTGTGCGTCGGTGGCGCCGCCTACGCGGCCGCGAAGGGTGGGATCGTGAGCTACACGCGCCACGTCGGGCGGGAGCTGGCCACCAAGGGTGTGCGCATGAACTGCGTGTCCCCGGGGTTCATGCGCAGCCCGATGACCACCGGCGAGCGCCTCGGCCTCGACGCGGACGCGCAGGAGGAACGGTTGGCGCAGTTCGCGCGGCACGTACCGATGAAGCGCATGGGCGCGATGGACGACATCGCCGATGCCGTCCTCTTCCTGGCGGGCGACGAAGCGAGCTACATCACGGGCCAGGAGCTGATCGTCGACGGAGGGTACGTGGTCCGATGAGCGACGTGGCTGAAGATCAGCTCTCCCGGCTCGCAACGAAGCGGTCGGCGAAGGTGGAGCCGAGCGCCCCGTCGCGCAGCGACGAGAGCGGTAAGAGATGACGTACGAGTCGATCCTCTACGAGGTGGAGGACCGCACCGCCACGATCACGTTCAACCGGCCCGACAAGTTGAACGCGATCAGCCGGCCCATGGAAGCCGAGCTGCAAGACGCGTACGCGCGCGCCGAGGGCGACGACGACGTGTGGACCATCGTGGTGACCGCCACCGGCCGCGCGTTCTGCACCGGGGCCGACGTCGACACCGTGCGCGACGACGGCAAGGTGCCCTTCGACGGCAAGTACCTGTCGCAGTTCCACGAATGGGATGCGCCCCAGGAAGCGACGCCGCCGTACCGCACGATGGCGAAACCGATCATCGTGGGGGTCAACGGCATCTGCTGCGGCGCCGGTATGGACCTCGTCACGACCGGCGACATCGCGATCGCGTCCGAGCGGGCGGAGTTCTTCGACCCCCACGTCAGCATCGGGCTCGTGTCCGGCCGCGAGATGGTGCGCGTCGCGCGCAGCCTGCCGCTCAACGTCGCGATGCGCATGGCGCTGATGGGCCGCCAGGAGCGACTGAGCGCGGCCCGCGCCTACGAGCTCGGGCTCATCACCGAGGTGGTGGAACACGACGCGCTGGGCGACCGTCTGCGCGAGCTCGCGGCGATGGTGAATCGCAACGCGCCGCTTGCCGTGCGCGGCACGCGCCTCGCCATCCGCAAGGGCCTCGGGCTTCCGCTCTACGAGGCCGAGCTGCTCGCGGAGGCGTACCGAGAGCGCGTGCTCCACACCGAGGACGCCAAGGAAGGGCCACGCGCGTTCCTCGAGAAGCGCGATCCGGAGTGGAGGGCAGAGTGAGCGGCGCCTACGAGACGCTTCGCTACGAAGTCGACGCCGACGCGCGGGTCGCGACCCTCACCCTCGACCGGCCCGAGGTCCTCAACGCGTTCGACCGACAGATGTGCGAGGAGGTCCGCCACGTCTGGCACACGGTGAAGGACGACGATGCGGTGCACGCGGTCGTGGTGCGCGCCGCCGGCGACCGTGCGTTCTCGGTCGGGCTCGACACGTCGAAGAGCTTCGGGCAACCCGAGCTGGTGTGGAACCACCTCGATCCTGGGGAGTACCTCAGCCCGAAGTGGCAGAAGTGCTGGAAGCCGGTGGTGTGCGCGGTCCACGGCATGTGCACGGCAGGCGCGCTCTACCTCGTCAACGAAGCCGACGTGGTGATCTGCTCGGACGACACCACCTTCTTCGACTCGCACGTCTCCTTCGGCTTCGTGTCGGCCATCGAGCCGATCGGTCTGATGCGGCGCATCGGGCTCGGCGACACGCTGCGCATGGCGCTCACCGGCAACCGCGAGCGCGTGTCGGCCGACACCGCCTTGCGTCTCGGTCTGGTCACCGAGGTGGTGCCGCGCGACCAGCTGTGGCGCCACGCGCACGAGCTGGCGAGCATCATCGCGTCCTTCCCGCCGGTGGCCACGCAGGGCACCGTGCGCGCGATCTGGGAGTCGCTCGACAAGCCCTACCGGGCCGCGGTCGAGCAGGGCCTCATGTACACGCGTCTCGGGAACCCGATCGGTCAGGCCGAGATCGCGCGCACCGGAGTCGACCGCACGCCGCCGAGGATCCGGTGAACCCGATCTCGACGCGCCTGCGCGAGGTCATGTCGATCGATCCCTCGGCGCCGGCGCTCGAATTCGAAGGTCAGTGGCACTCGTGGGGAGCACTCGCGGCCACGGCCGACGCGGTGGCGAGGGTGTTGCGCGAACGACGCTTGGACGAGGGCGCGCCGGTCGGCCTCATGCTGCGCAACCGACCCGCGCTGCTCGGCGCGCTGCTCGGGCTGCTGCAAGCGGGCGCGTGCGTGGTGACCGTCAACCCGTTGCTCGGTGCCGAGCGCCTGCGCCGCGACCTGCCCAGCCTCGACCTGCCGCTGCTCCTCGGCGTACCGGAGGACCTCGCGCTGCTGCCCGCCGACATTCTTCCCAACACCGCGTGCGGCGAGCTCGGAGTGCTCGGCGCGCCGATTGCGGTCACGTCGGCGCACGAGGAACCGTCGCCGCGCGTCCGCGCGCTCGGAGTCGCGGTGCGCATGCTCACGAGCGGCACCACCGGCCCGCCGAAGCGCATCGACCTTCGCTACGAGATGCTCGACCTGGTCATGCGCGGGGCGAAGCACTACGAGTCGAACACCGGCAACGACCTTCGTCTCCGCTCGGGCGTGGTCATCGTCAACGCGCCGCTGGTCCACGTCAGCGGTGTGTTCCGCGTGGTGCAGGCGATGCTCGACGGCCGGCGCATCGCCCTGCTCGAGCGCTTCACCGTCGACGGTTGGGTGGCGGCGGTGCAGGAGCATCGGCCGAAGACGGTGAGCCTCGTTCCGACTGCGCTGCGGATGGTGCTCGACGCCGGCGTCGACGACGACGTGTTCCACAGCGTCCGGTCGGTCGTGTCGGGCACCGCGCCGCTCGATCCGGATCTCGCCGAGGCGTTCACCGCGCGCTACCGGGTGCCGGTCCTCACGTCGTACGGTGCCACCGAGTTCGGCGGTGGCGTGGCGGGCTGGAACCTCGCCGACCACCAGGAGTTCGCCGCTGCGAAGCGGGGGAGCGTCGGACGCGCGCACGCGGGGTGCTCGCTGCGGATCGTCGATCCCGCCGACGGGACAGATGTCGGCACCGACGCGGTGGGGCTGCTCGAGGTGCGCGCGGCGCAGCTCGGCACCGACGACTGGGTGCGCACCACCGATCTGGCGCGACTCGACGCCGGCGGCTTCCTCTGGATCGTCGGCCGCGCCGATCAGACCATCCTCCGGGGCGGCTACAAGGTGCAGCCCGAGGTGGTGCGCGCCGCGCTCGAACGCGTGCCCGGCGTCGCCGAGGCGGCGGTGGTGGGGTTGACCGACGAGCGTCTCGGCGCAGTGCCGGTGGCCGCGGTCGAACGGAGAGCCGACGTCGAGCTCGACGAGGCCACCGTGCTCGCCGCGGCCGGCCCGCTCCTCGCGCCCTACGAAGTGCCGGTGGCGGTGGCGGTCGTCGACGCGCTGCCGCGCACCGCGTCGGGCAAAGCCGACCTCACCGCGGTGCGCGCGCTCCTCGCCGAGTCGACCGGGGTTCCGTCGTGACCGAGCCGTGGGTGTTCGGCGAGACGCCGCTCCCCGCGGTGGTCGAGCTGGCCGGCGCGCTGCGCGACCTCACCGACACCGTGCTCTCGCTCGAGCGGACCAGCCCTGAGCTCGATGCCCTGATCCGCTCGGTTCGTGACGCGCAGCGGGCGCTGGCGGTGCAGGCGCCGGCCGATCCGCGACCGCGCGTCGGTGACCGCGCCCACGACGACCAGCGCGTCTACGTCGACCACGGTCGCGACATCGGTGACTACAACCCCTGTTTCCCGCAGTACGGGTTCGCGATCGACCACGACGGCGAAGGCGAGGGTGGAAGCGCGCACGGCTCGGTCGAATTTCCGGTGTGCTACGAGGGGCCACCCGGGATCGTGCACGGCGGCTTCCTCGCCGTGTTCTTCGACTGCGTGTTCCAGCAGCTCAATTGCGACCTCGGCCTCGCGGGCAAGACCGCGGAGCTGCAGCTCCTCTACCGCCGCCCCACCCCGTTGTTCACACCACTCGCGTACCGCGCCGAGCGGACCGTCGACGATCGTCGCATCACGGCGCACGCCGAGCTCCGTCTCGACGACGAGCTGCTGTGCGAGGCCCACCTGCTCGCGGCGAAGGGCGATCGAGCCACATTGCCCGCGGTGCTACCGCGCCGGCCGTGAGCGATCCCACGACCGTCCCGCGCGTCCTGCGCGCGCACGTCCTGGCGCGACCTGATGTCGACTACGTGGTGTGTGACGACGAGCGCCTCACCTACGCCGAGGCCGAGCGCCGCAGTCTGGTCGTCGCACGCGGCCTGCTCGCCGCCGGCGCCGGCCGTGGAAGCCGGGTTGGCCTGCTGTACCCCACCGGCATCGACTTCGTCCTCGCGTGGCTGGCCGTGGTCCGGATCGGGGCGATCGCCGTCCCGATCAGCACGTTCTCCACGTCGCGGGAGCTGCGCGACCTGCTCGCCCGAGCCGACGTCGACCTCCTCCTCGGCGTGCCCGAGTACCGCGGCAACGACTACGCGGCCGCGCTCGACGACGCGGTCGGGTTCGCCACGCACGGACCGCGCCCACCGGCCGCGCCGTATCTGCGCGAGGCGTGGTTCGACGGCTTCGCCGACCTCGAGGCGCGAGCGGCTGCAGTGACCGACGCGGTGCTCGACGCGGTCGAGGGCGACATCACCCCCGACGACCGCATGATCATCGTGCACACGTCCGGGTCCACGAGCGCGCCCAAGGGCGTGATCCATCAGCACGGCGCGCTGCTCGGACACCTCGAGACGTTGAACGGCATCCGCGGCCTCGGCGCGGAGACGCGTCTCTTCTCCAACTCGCCGATGTTCTGGATCGGCGGTCTCGCCTACAACATCATCGGCGTGCTCGTGGCCGGGGCGACCCTCCTCTGCTCGGCGGCGACCGACCCCGTCGAGACCCTCGACTTCATCGAGCGCGAGCGGCCCGAGCTCACGAACGGGTACGCGGCGTCGATCGCTGCGCTCGTCGCGCACCCGACGTTCCCGAGCCGCGACTTCTCGTCGATCCGTTCCGGCAACCTGCACCCTCTGCTCCCGGCGGAGATTCGCCCGACCGATCTCGAGCTGCGCCACAACATGCTCGGGACGACCGAGACGGGCAGCGTCTGTCTCATGAGCAGCGACGAGTCCGACCAGCCCGAGCACCGCCGCGGCTCGTTCGGGTTGCCGGTTCCCGGGCTCGCGCCCCGGGTCGTCGACCCCGAGACGCTCGACGACGTGCCGGCCGGGGAGATCGGCGAGCTGTGGTTCCGCGGGCCATCGCTCATGGAGGGTTACTACGGGCGGGAGCGCTTCGAGATCTTCACTCCCGACGGCTGGTACCGCACCGGCGACCTCTTCCACGTCGACGCCGACGGCTTCTACTACTTCCACGGCCGCCGCGGGTCAATGATCAAGACCGCGGGCGCCAACGTGTCGCCGCTCGAAGTCGAGGCCGCGCTCAGCGACGCGACCGGCGGTCTCGCGGCGATGGTCCTCGGTGTGCCCGATCCCGGGCGCGATCAGGTCGTGGCCGCGGTGATCCTCGCGGAGCCCGACACCGCCCCCGATCTCGACGAGCTCCGCACCGCACTGCGCGCGCGGCTGTCGGCGTACAAGGTGCCGCGACGCTTCCTGGTGCTCGCCCCGGACGACCTGCCGATGCTGTCGAGTGGCAAGCCCGACCTGAGCGCGATCGAGGAGCTCTTCGGTGACGGGTGACCGCCTGACCGTGCCGGCCCTCCTGCGCCGGTGGGCGGCCGAGCAGCCGGCCACGCCGTTCGTCGTCACCGATGACGACAGCCTGACCTACGGCGAGCTCGACCACCGGAGCGCCGCGTTCGCGTGCTTCTTCGCCGATCTGGGTGTGAGCAAGGGCACGCGCGTCGGGATCCTGATGCCCAACGGCACCGCGTGGCCCGTCGTCGCCTGCGGCGCGAGCCGCGCCGGCGCCACGATCGTGCCGCTGAGCACCTTCCTGCGCCCGCCCGAGCTGGCCGCCCAGCTGCGCACCGCCGGCGTCGAGCACCTCGTGCTGCTCGGGTCGTTCCTGGGGCGCGACTACGTCGCCGACCTCATGGCGATCTCGCCCGAGCTGGTCGCGGGGACGCGCCTCGCGGTCGAGGTGCTGCCGCGGCTGCGCACGATCACGGTGTGGGAGGGCGACGGCCCGGCGTCAGGTCCCGCGCCGCGCGCCGAGCTCGTCGACGCGCTCGATGCCTCGGTGCGCCCCGCCGACGACCTCGCGATCGTCTTCACGTCGGGGAGTCGCGGCACGCCCAAGGGTGTGATCCACACCCACGGTGGTGCACTCGGCGCGACCGAAGCCGGGCTCGAGGTGCGCGGCCTGCGGCACGGTGACCGGCTCTACATCCCGATGCCCTTCTTCTGGGTGGGGGGTTTCGGCACCGGCCTGCTCTCCACGCTGCTCGCGGGGGCAACCCTGCTCACCGAGGCGCGTCCCGAACCGGCGCGCACGCTGCCGTTCCTCGAGCGCGAGCGGGTCACGCTCTTCCGCGGCTGGCCCGACCAGGCTGCCGCGCTCGCGCGCGACGCCGGGTTCGCGACCGCCGATCTCTCGTCGTTGCGGCCTGGCAGCCTCGACGCGGTGCTTCCCGCCGAGCTGCGAGCCGGTCCGGGTCAGCGCGCCGGGCTGCTCGGGATGACGGAGTCGTTCGGTCCGTACAGCGGGTACCGCCTCGACCGGACCCTCCCACTGGGCAAGGAGGGGAGCTGCGGACGGGTCTTCGACGGCGTCGAGCTGCGGGTCGTCGACCTCGATTCCGGCGCGCCCGTCGCCGCCGGTGAGACCGGCGAGCTGCAACTCCGAGGGCCGAACCTCATGCGGGGCATCTGCGGGCGGACCCGGGCCGAGGTGTTCACCGAGGACGGCTTCTACCCGACGGGCGACGTCGGCCACGCCGATGCCGACGGGTTCCTCTTCATGACCGGACGGCGTGACGACATGTTCAAGGTGCGCGGCGCGACCGTCTACCCGAGCGAGGTGGAAGGCGCGCTCCACGCGCTGGCCGCGGTGCGGCGGGCGTACGTCGTCGACGTCGCCGGCGCCGGTGGCGGCGCGGAGGTGGCTGCGGTCGTGGTGCTCGCCGACGACGCGCGCGACACACCGGTCGACCAACTTGCGCGCGACGCCAAGGAACGGCTCAGCTCGTTCAAGGTCCCGACTCGCTGGCGCGTCATCGTCGACGACGACGTGCCCGTGACGACGACCGGCAAGGTCGACAAGGCCGGCCTCCAACAGCTCTTCGACTGACGACACGGGAAGGACCGCTGCGGAAGCACCATGAGCGCCGACCGAGACCTCTTCCTGCACGAGTACGTCGACATCAACGGCATGCACCAGTGGGACTACATGGAGCACACGCTCCAACAGTCGGGCGACGAGAAGGTCGAGTTCGAGCTGCTCGGCACCTGGTACACGATGGGCATCACCGCCCGGTGGCCCCAGGTCGTCAACGTGTGGGAGATCCCCGGCGGGTGGGACGGCTGGTTCGGGAAGGTCGACCGGCTCGGTCTCAAGCGCGCCAGCAACGTGACGCTCAACGCGTGGTGGAAGCAGGCGTTCGAGTACCGCTCCGGAGGCTTCGACCGCCTGCTCGGCGCGGCGCCGGGCTGTCCCAACATCGAGTCACTGCAGCGCGACGACGTGCGGGGCTCGCTGTTCGTGCACGAGCTCACCGAGGTGCAACCGGGCACGGCGCTCGACTACCTCGCCGCGGTCCGTGACGAACGAGCGCCGCTCCTCGCCGAGTACGGCCACCAGTTGGTCGGGCTGTACGAGGTGCTCATGAACGACTACGAGGTGTGCACGATCTGGGCCACCGACGCCGACGCTCACGTGCGCGGGGGCAAAGCGCGGGATGTGGCGCGCGGGTTGGCGATCGAGAGCGACACGCCGGGTGATCCGCGCTTCGAAGCGTGGCACGAGCGGGCCCGCACCTGGGCCGTCCGCTGGCGCGAGGAGCTCATGACACCCCACGTCGGTTCGTTGTGCGCACCCGCCGTCGCCCCCCTCGACGACAGCGCCGCCTGACTCCCGTCGCTCGCCTCCGCTCGCTCCGTCCCAGCGGTCGAGCACCGGCGAAGCCGGCTGCTCGCCCGGGCGTGCGGACCTTCGACGGCTCAATAGCTACGCGGGAGGCCGAGGACGTTCTGGGCGAGGTAGTTGAGCGTCATCTCCTGGGTGACCGGCGCGATGCGTTGCAGGCGCGCCTCGCGCCAGTAACGCTCCACGTGGTATTCGGACGCATAGCCCATCCCGCCGAGGGTCTGCACCGCGCGGTCGGCCGCGTAGAACGAGGCTTCGGCAGCGAGGTACTTGGCGGTGTTGGCCGCCTCGCCGCACTCGAGGCCTACGTCGTAGCGCCGACCCGCGTGCAACGCCATCATCCACGCCGCGCGCAACTGGGCGTGGGCGTGCGCGATCGGATGGCTGATGGCCTGGTTGGCGCCGATGGGCCGCTCGAAGACGATGCGCTCCTTCGCGTACGTGATCGCGCGGTCGAGTGCGACCTCGCCGATGCCACACGCTTCCGACGCGAGCAGCACCCGCTCGGGGTTCAACCCGTGCAGCAGCAGCTTGAACCCGTTGCCCTCCTCGCCGAGGAGACGCCAGCTCTCGACCGGCAGGCCGTCGTACGCGACCTCGCACGACGCGACGGCGTTGCGGCCGACCTTGGGGATGGCTCGGATGTCGACGTAGTCGCGGTCGAGATCGGCGAGGAACAGCGACAGACCGCGCAACCCGCTGTCCTTCTCGCCGGTGCGCGCGATGAGGAGCACGACCTCCGACTCGAGCGCCTTGCTGGTCCAGATCTTGCGGCCGTGGATGCGCCAGCCGCCGTTGCCGTCGGGTTCGGCGCGCGTCGTGATGCGCCCGGTGTCGGTGCCGGCGTCGGGTTCGGTGACGCCGAAGGCGACGTGGAGCTCGCCGGCGGCGGCGCGCGGGAGGAAGGTCTCCTTGAGCCGGTCGCTGCCGAACTTCACGACCGGGTTCAGCCCGAACACGGTGAGGTGGACGGCCGAGCAGCCGTTCATCGCCGCCCCGCTCCGGGCGATCTCGTGGAGCATGACCGCGGCGTCGGTGATCCCGCGCCCGCCGCCGCCGTACTCCTCGGGGATGGCCAGCCCGAGCCAGCCCCCCTCGGCGAGACGGGCGTAGAAGTCCCACGGGAACTCGTGCTCGTGGTCGCAGCGGGCCCAGTAGTCGTCGTCGAACCCGGTGCAGAGGTCGTGGATCGCTTGGGCGATCAGGACCTGGTCGTCGTCGAGCAGCTCGTCGGTGGCGTCCACCGGCGCAGTCTGCCATCCGTCCCTCGGGGCCCCCGGATGGGCCTGTACCGATCGGTCCAGCGACCGCTACTCTGCGCGACGTGACCGACATCGACGCCACCGACTTCTTCCTCGGAGATTCCCTCATCGCCGACCCGTACCCGTACTTCGAGGCCCTGCGGGCCCGGTGTCCGGTGACGCGTGAGCCGCATCACGACGTCGTGATGGTCACCGGCTACGAGGAGGCGGTCGCGGTCTACACCGACACCGAGACGTTCTCGTCGTGCACCGCGGTGACCGGTCCGTTCCCCGGGTTCCCGGTGCCGCTCGTCGGCGACGACCTGAGCGATCTCATCGCCGCGCACCGCGACGAGCTCCCGTTCAGCGACCAGCTGCCCACGCTCGATCCGCCGATCCACACCGACCACCGCGCGCTGCTCATGCGGTTGATCACCCCCAAGCGCCTCAAGGAGAACGAGGAGTTCATGTGGCGCCTGGCCGACCGCCAGATCGCAACCATGGTCGACGGCGGGGAGTGCGAGTTCATCCGCGACTACGCGGGACCGTTCACGATGTTGGTGATCGCCGACCTGCTCGGCGTGCCCGAGAGCGACCACGCCGACTTCTCGCACAACCTCAACCGGCCCCGCGGCACCGGCGGTCTCGGGAGCACGGGTGGCGACTCGATGGCGCACGCGCCGCTGGAGTACCTGTACCAGCGCTTCACCGAGTACATCGAGGACCGCCGCCGCTCACCGCGCGACGACGTGCTCACCGGACTCGCGTCCGCGACCTTCCCCGACGGCTCCACCCCGGAGGTCATCGACGTCGTGCGCGTCGCGGCCAACCTGTTCGCCGCCGGACAGGAGACCACGGTACGACTGCTCAGCGCGGCGATGCTCTCCATCGCCGAGGACCCCGAGCTCCAGGAGCGGCTGCGCCGCGAGCGCGACCGCATCCCGAATTTCATCGAGGAGAGCTTGCGGTTCGAAAGTCCGGTGAAGGGCGACTTCCGCCTCTCCAAGGTGGCCACCACCGTGGGCGACCAGCCGATCCCGCCCGGTACCACGATCATGCTGGTCAACGCGGCCGCCAACCGCGATCCGCGCCAGTTCGAGGCGCCCGCCACGTTCGACGTCGACCGCCCGAACGCGCGCACCCACCTCTCGTTCGGGCGTGGTCCCCACACGTGTCCCGGCGCGCCTCTGGCGCGGGCGGAAGCGCGAGTGAGCATCGAGCGCCTGCTCGACCACATGGCCGACATCCGCGTCTCCGAGCCCGAGCACGGGCCCGCCGGCGCGCGCCGGTACGACTACGTGCCCACGTTCATCCTGCGGGGCCTCACCCGGCTGCACCTCGAGTTCACGCCGATTCCGGAGGCCCACTGACGATGCGGGTCAATGTCGACTCGGATCGTTGCCGCGGCCACGGCGTCTGCTGGTCGCTCTGCCCCCAGGTGTTCGAGCTCACCGACGACGGCTACTCGGTCGTACTGGTCGACGACGTCCCGGTCGAGCTCGAAGACGCGGTGCGCGCCGCAGTGCTGCAGTGTCCGGAGCGCGCCATCAGCGAAGGCTGAGCGCCGTTGCCGCCAGCCCGCAGAGGGTCGTGGTCATCCCGCGTGGGAGGGCGAGGCGCACATCAGCGCGACGAGAGGTGCCGATCGCGGTGCCCTCGGGCCCGATCGGGAACTCGCGTGGCTCGCCGCGCGCGGCGCCGTCGACCAGGGCGAGCGACGCGGTCGCGTCGCGGTCCGACGCGGCGCGGAACGCCCCCGCGGCAGGGAGCCGCACGGTCACGATCGGCCGCGCGCCCGGTGTGGAGGGTGCGACGGCGACGCAGCCCGGGGTCGCGGCGGCGCCGGTCGATGTGTCACGTGTTCGGAGGAGCTCGGCGCCGCCCTCGGGATACGGGGGCGAGCCGCCGATCAGGGTCTCCACGTATTCGCGCGCGGTGAGCACGTCACGTGCCGACACGTCGAGCGCGGGAAGCTCGCCGTGACGGTCGAGACGGGCGATGGTCGTGGCCGACGGCTCCGGCAGGAACGGGATCCCGAAGATGTTGGTGCTGGCCAGCGGTTCACCGTCGCGCACGATGCGCGCCGTGGCCAGGACGCGCGGCTTCATCTCGCCGACGAACGGCTCCGAGCTCACTTCGTTGTCGAGCGCGACCACCTGGACCACGAGGAACGCGACCACCACCGAGCTGCACAGCGCCAATGCGCCGCGTCCGAAGCGGCCGGTCAGCGCCCGCCCCGCCTCCTGCGTCGCCAGTGCGAGCGCGGGCAGGGCGAGCAGCACGACGATGTCGCCGTAGCGCGACGCTACGGGACTGTGACCGGCGCGCCGGAGACCCGTCAGCGCCATCGAGACGAACAGTCCGACGGTGGTCGCGACCACCAGGGGCCAGGGCTCGTGCCGCGGACGCGCCCGCCATGCCACCCAGACCAGGAGTGCCACCAACACGAATGCGCCGGAGCTCGGGACGCGTGTCAGACCGCTGAACGCGGCCGTGAGGCCTCGCCCCACGAAGTCGGGGAGGTCGCGCAGCGTCGTCGAGAGCGCGACCGTGTTGTGCTGGCCCGAGGTGCCCTCCAACGCGTACCAGAGTGCGTACACCGCGGCCGGCGCGGCGACGACTGCGAGCGCCACCCGCCACCCGCGCCGGAGCAGCGCGGCCAGCGTGACCACCACTGCCATGGTCACGCCCACGCCGGAGCACGCCACACCCAGGAGGATCAGGCCCGACACGCCCAGATCGCGGCGCTGCCACGCACCCCGCGCTGGCATCAGCAGGAGGGCACCGAACCCCAGCGCGACCGGTGCGAGGATCGCGATCTGGAACGAGTTCGACCGGTTCTCCCATCCGACCGCGAGCACCATCGTGAGCGCGGCCACCGCGGTCGCGTACGGGGCGACCACTCCGATCCGGAGCAGCAGCCGCCACGTGACGTGGGCGACCGCGAGGATCACGACGATCAGCACCGCGACGTACGGCACGTAGGTGCGCAGCGCGAACACGCCGTACAGCGCCTTGTAGACCAGCACCGGCAACGTCGTCCAGTGCTCGAAATGCGGCGCGAAGAGTCCGGCGCGGGTCGGGTTGGACCCGAGCCCGTTGTTGACGACGACGGCCCACTCGTCACCCGAGAACCACTGGTCGCGATTGACCCACGCGAGCACGGGGATGCCGGCGACGAGCGTGGCGAGGTGCACGAGCCACCAGGTGCGCCCTGCCGTGTCGGTCGCGCTCGTCGACTCCGGTGCGATCACGAGGTGGTGACGCGCAGGCGAGGGAGCACGTCGCCGACGAGCGTGTCGAGCAGCGGCCGCGCGTCGCCTCGCACCATGGGGGTGAACACGAGGTGCCGGGCGCCGGCGTCGACGAACGCCTGCAGCGTCGCGGTGACCTGCTCGGCCGTGCCCGCGGCCGCGACCCGCTCGATCATCGCCGCGAAGTCTCCGCTGGAGTACGTACCGCCCAGGAACTGGGCCGCCTCCTCGCGGGCGCGGTCGCCGTCGGCGTTGATGTTCACGAACACGAACGCGAACCACTCGAAGCCCGTCAGGTCGCGCCCGTCGGATGCGGCGGTGGCGCGGATCGTCTCAACCGAGTCGGCGTAGCGGCGGGGGGAGTAGAGATACGGCATCCAGCCGTCGCCGAGGCGCGCGGCGCGCCGCATGGCCACCGGCTGACGTCCCGCCACCACGATCGGCAGGCCCGGACCTTGCGCGGGCGCCGGGTGGATCCGCACGTCGTCGAAGTTGGCGAACCGGCCGTGGTGGGTTACGGGGTCGCCGGTCCAGAGCTCTCGGAGCAGCGGGATGGCCTCGTCGGTGCGCGCGCCCCGTTCGTCGATCGGGACGCCGCACGCCGCGAACTCGCTCGGGTACTCACCGCCGACCCCCACCCCGAGCGTCACCCGCCCGCCGCTCGCGCGGTCGAGGTCGGCGATCTGCTTCGCGACGATCGCGGGCGGATACAGCGGGAGGAGCAGGATCGCGGTGCCCACGCGGACCCGCTCCGTGCGGGCGGTCAGCCACGCGAGCGCGACCATCGCCTCCGGTGACGGGTTGCGCGACGCGACGTGACCGCCGACCCACAGGGAGTCGAACGGCAACGACTCGAGTCGGGCGACGTCAGTGTCGGGCCCGCCGGTCATCACACCGAACGCGAGCGTTGCCGGCGTCGATACCATGCGGTGGACCCTATCCCTGAGGCGTGATCCGACCCGGGAGGAAGAGCGACCGATGAGCGACGCACCCCGCGACTACTCGTTGTTCGGCGACGAGCACGTCGCCCGGTACGAGGAGACCGACGGCGAGATCGGCTACCTCTGGAATGGCGCCCCATGTCTCGTGTTGCACACGATCGGCCGCACGTCGGGTGAGATGCGCAAGTTCCCGCTCATCTTCGGCCGGCGCGGCGACGACCTCGTGCTCGTGGCGTCGAAGGGCGGCGCCCCCGAGCATCCCGGTTGGTACCTCAACCTCGTCGCGCACCCCGATGCCGCGGTACAGGTGAAGGGCGACGTGTTCGACGTGCGCGCGCGCACCGCCACCGGCGACGAGCGGAGCGAGCTCTGGCGCCTGATGCTCGAGCCCTGGCCCGACTACGACGAGTACCAGGCGCACACCGACCGGGAGATACCGGTCGTGGTCCTGGAGCGCCGCTGACGAGTGGGCGACTACGACGCGCTCGACGCCGAGCGGCTGCGGGAGCTGTTCGATCTGACCAGCGCGGTCTACGCGACGCGCGGGGGCGGGTTCGCCACCGATCCGTACCCGTCGTTTGCCGAAGCGATCATCGTGGTGGACCGAGCGCTGGGTGATGGGCGCGATCGACGCGCTGCTCGAGCGCATCGCGCCGAACGGCCGCGCCGACCTCAACGTGGAGTTCTTCTCCGCCATCCCGCTCCTCACCATCACCGGGAGCTTCGGCGTGTCGGTGGCCGACGCGCTCGACATCCGTGAGTCGGTCACGTCCGACGGCTTGGGCCTCGAGGCGTTCATGCGCATCCTGCCGCCCATCGTGCAGGCCCGCCGTCGCGAGCCGCGCGACGACCTGATCAGCGTGCTGGTCGCAGCCGAGATCACCGACGAGGACGGCACCACGCACCGGCTCACCGACGACGAGGTGCTGATCTTCGCGTTCATCCTGCTGGCCGCCGGATCGGGCACGACGTGGAAGCAGATGGGCATCACGATGCTCGCGTTGCTCGACCATCCCGCGTGGTTCGCCGCGGTCCGCGCCGACCGCGCGCAGCTGCGGCCGGTGGTGGAGGAGTCGCTGCGGTGGATGCCCACCGACCCGATGTTCAGCCGCTTCGTCGCCGCCGACACCACGCTGGCCGGTGTCGACGTTCCTGCGGGCGCGGTGGTCCACCTGTGCCTGGCCGCGGCCAACCGCGATCCGTCGCGGTGGGAGCGTCCCGACGAATTCGACCCGGCGCGACCCCCGCAGCCGCACATGGGGTTCGGCAACGGCGCGCACATCTGTCTGGGGATGCACGTCGCCCGGGCGGAGATCCTCGCCGCCATCGGTGCACTGCTCGACCGGTTCCCCGACCTGCGCCTCGACCCCGACGCGCCCGCGCCGCACATCACCGGGATGTACGAACGCGGGCCGACGTCGGTGCCGGTGCTGTTCTGAGGGCCGCCTCCATTCCCCCGTCGCTCGCCTCCGCTCACTCCGTCCCAGCAGGGCGAGCCGGGCGAAGCCCGCTCTCGCCCGGTGTCGTGTTCGAGGCAGAGGCGAATTGCTATGCGGCGGCGGGCTCGGTCGCCGCATCCAGGTCGTCCTCGACCACCTCTTCGACGCGCGACGCACCCCGCACCCACACGAACGCGGCTCCGAGAAGCAGGAGCGCCATCCCGACGAGCACGGCATAGCGCATGCCCGTCGTGAACGCCTCGCGAGCCGCGGTTGCCAGCGCGTCACCGCCGGGAATGCGCGACGCGAGCTGCACCGCGATCGCGGGCGCCTCGCGCGCCTGCTTGGCGACGTCACCAGGGAGCCCGGTCAGATGCGAGTCGATGGAGTTGCGGTAGCCGGTGTTGAACGCGCTGCCGAGCACCGCCACGCCGAAGGCGGCACCGAGCTCACGGGCCGTGTCGTTCACCGCGGACGCGACTCCCTGCTTGGCGCGGGGGAGCGACGCGACGATGGCGTTGGTCGCGGGCGTCATCGCCAGCGCGGCGCCGATGCCGATCACGATGGTCACTGCGATGAAGACCACGGCTCCACTCCCGGTGCCGAGCATCGCGAACAAGCCGAAGCCCACCGCTGACACGGCGAGGCCGAGCCCACCGACCAGCCGGTGCCCGTATTGCTCCGACATCGTGCCTGCCACCGCCGCGATCGGCAGGATCACCAGGCTCATCGGCAGCAACGCCAGCGCCGCTTCGAACGTGCTGTACCCGAGCACGAGTTGCAGGAACTGGAGCGACACGAAGAAGAACCCGAACATGGCGAAGAACTGGAGGAACAACGACGCGGAGCCGGTGGCGAACCCGTGGTGCGAGAACAGACGCGGATCGAGCAGCGGCTCGTCGGTGCGCAGTTCGACCCACACGAACGCGATGAGGAACACGATGCCGCCGATCAGACCGGTGAGCGTGAGGGGATCGGTCCAACCCCGCTCGGGGCCTTCGATGATGCCGAGGACCAAGAGGCCGATGCCGATGGCCGAGATGATCGCGCCGCGCGGGTCGAGACCGACGTGCTCCTCGGCGCGGGTGTCGGGCACGAAAGCGATGACGCCGATGCACGCCAGCGTCGCGAGCACCGCACCCACGATGAAGATCGACCCCCACCAGAACTGCTCGAGCAGCGCGCCCGACACGAGGATGCCGAGGGTGCCGCCGGCGCCGGCGAACCCGGCCCAGATGCCCACGGCCTTGGCCCGCTCCTCCGGCGGGAACACGCTGGTGATGGTGGAGAGGGTGCCCGGCATGAGCAGGGCGGCACCGAGGCCGGTGACGGCCCGCAGGCCGATGAGCGGCGTGGCGGACCCCACGGTCGCCGACAGCGCCGACGCGACGCCGAAGATGGCGGTGCCCGCGATCAGCGCGCGCCGGCGGCCGAACCGGTCGCCGAGGGCGCCGGCCGGGAGCAGGAGCGCGGCCAGGATCAACGCGTAGGCGTCGACGATCCACTGCTGCGACGACTGACTGGCGTCGAGGTCGGCGGCGATGCTCGGCAAGGCGTTGGCCAGCATCGACACACCGGCGACGACCATCACGAGCGCCAGGCACATGACGGCCAGGATCCAGCCCCGGTGCTGGTAGCGGGCGGGCGCGGCTTGCTCGGTCACGGGCGCTCCTTCGGGTGACGGCCGCGGGGACGCGGTCGGGGGTGGGGGTTGGTGCGGGGGATACACTCGGCAAGAGCGGATGCCGCCTCCGGATACTAAACGGAGGTACACTCCGTTTGCAAGTGGTTGGCAAGCGTTCTTCGCCCAGCAGTGGTCGTCACGAGGAGCACCGTGGCCAGTCAGACCCCGATCCGCGAGGACGCGCCGGTCCGGCGACCCCGTGCCGACGCCGTCCGCAACCGGTCGCGGATCGTGGAGACGGCGCGCGCCGTGTTCGCCGCCCGGGGGTCCGACGCGTCGCTCGAGGAGATCGCCCGCGGTGCCGGCGTCGGCATCGGCACCCTCTACCGGCACTTCCCGACGCGTGACGACCTCGTGGCGGCGGTCTTCCGCGACCGCATCGACGAGTTGCAGGCCCGAGGTGAGGAGCTGCTCGGCTCCGACCAACCGGGCGCGGCGCTGGCAACCTGGCTGCACGAGCAGCTGCTGCAGGCGAGCACCTGCCGCGGGATGTCGGCGGAGGCCATGCTCTCGATGCTGGCCCATCACGACGAGCCGTCGCCGTGCGAGTCGATGCGCGTCGCCGGCGCCGCCCTCCTGGCGCGTGCGCAGGCCGCGGGCGACGTGCGCGAGGGCATCGAGATCGACGACCTCGTCCGCATGGTGCAGGCGGTCACGTTGGCGGCCGAGGAGTGCGACGATCCCGGCACTGCCGAGCGCCTGTTCGGGTTCCTCCTCGACGGCATCCGCGCCCGCTGACGTCCGATCCCCGGGCGCGGCACAATGGCGCGGTGACTGCGGACGTCGAGCCGTTGCGGGCGCGCTACGTGGCGGCGCTCGACGCGGTGGAGGAGGCGAGCGGGGTCACCGTCGCCGCGCTCGAAGATGCTCGGCAGGCTCGACTGATTGCGCGCGAGCTCGTGCTCAGCGGACGCCGGCTCGTCGACCTCGGCCAGGAGATGGAGCTGCAGCCGCTCCGCGCGACGGTTGCGGACGCGCTCGCGGGTCTCGAACGCGCGCGTCATGACGCGCAGCGCCTGCTCTTCCAGGTGTTGCACGCGGAGGGGCAGACGTTGGCCGAGATCGGACGTACCTACGGGATCTCCCGCCAGCTCGTGTCTCGCCTGGTCAACGAACCGGATCCCGATCGCGATCCCGATCGAGCTCCGTGACATCCGCCGTGTTGCGGATGCGATGACCTGTCCCTAGGGTCGGCGCGACACCACGTCCGGGGGGAATGGACCCATGAACGACCAGAACGAGGTCGCCCAGATCGACGAGGGCTACGCCCTCATGCAGACCGACAACCTGCTCAACCTCGCGTCGCCGCAACCGATGTACCGCGACTTCATCGCGCAGGGCGGTATCGCGTCACCGACCGAGGGCATGGTCATGGTGTTCAGCCGTGAGCTCAACGACTTCGTGCTGCGCCATCACGAGCTGTTCTCGTCACGGGTTGAGATGCCGCTCGGAAATGTGCGCCCACTCATCCCGCTCAACGTCGACCCACCCAAGCACTCGAAGTACCGCAAGCTCATGGATCCGTTGTTCTCGCCCAAGCGCATGGACGAGCAGGAAGTCGACATCACACGCCGGGTGAACGGCTTCATGGACGTGTTCGTCGATCGCGGTGAGTGCAACTTCACCGAAGAATTCGCCGAGTTGTTCCCGTCGTCGGTGTTCCTCGGGCTGATGGGTCTGCCCGAGAGCGATCTGCGCACGATGCTGAACCTCCGTGACGGATGCCTCCACCCCCACAAGATCGATCCGAACGCGATGTTCGACATCGAGGCGCGTCAGGCGGTGATGAACGCCAACGGCCAGGACATCTACGACTACTTCCAGGTGCAGCTCGACGCGCGCGAGGCGAATCCGACCGACGACATCCTCACGCACTTCCTCCAGGCTGAGATCGACGGTGAGCGCCTGACGCGCGAGGACATCCTCGACACGTGCTACCTGTTCCTCATCGCGGGCCTCGACACGGTGAGCGACACGCTCACGTGCTCGTACGCGTACCTCGCGCAGCACCCGGAGCATCGTCGCGCGATCGTCGACGATCCCGACGCGATCCCGTCGGCGGTCGAGGAGCTGCTCCGCTGGGAGTCGCCGGTACCCAACGGGGTTCCCCGGGTCGCGCTGCAAGATGTCGAGCTCCCCAACGGCGTCACCGTCCCCGAGGGCACCACGATGTTGGTGAGCTACGGCGCGGCCAACGTCGACCCCGCCGAGTTCCCCGACGCGTTCGACGTGCGCTTCGACCGTGAGCAGAACCGTCACATCGCGTTCGGCGGCGGGGTGCACCGCTGCCTGGGCTCGCACCTGGCGCGTCGGGAGCTGCGCATCACGCTGCGCGAATGGCACCGGCGCATCCCCGAATACCGCATCAAGCCAGGTCACGAGGAGCTCGAGTACCCGCCGGGGCTCCGCCACGTCAAGGACCTGACGCTCGTCTGGGACTGACCGCCTCGGGATCCGCACGCCGCGGCTCGGTAACGTGCCGCATCATGGTCACACTTGGAGCACGCGACGGTCACGAGGCAGAAGTCCGGCGCGACGGGGTCGAGCGACTCGCGAGCGCGACGCGCGCGTTCGCCGACGCGATCGCGACGACCGCGGTCGACCGAGCGACGCTCGAAGAGGTGACCGTCGCGCTCGAGATGATGACGCAGCGGTTGCGGGTGGAGACCGAGGACGACGCGTACTCGGGTCTGGTGCTCAAGCCCGTCGACTACTCGGTGCCCGAGCTCTCGATGCCGCTGAACCCCATCGTCGGTCGCTGCAACCCGAGTCGACCTGACGTGCAGCTGCGCTTCGTCGACGGCGAAGCGGTGGGGACCGCAACGTTCACACGCCGGTTCGTCGGTCCGCCCGGCCATGTGCACGGTGGGATCAGCGCAATGCTCGCCGACCAGATCGTCGCCGCCGCCGCGTCGGCGTCGGGCGTGAAGACGGTGACCAAGTCGGTCACGGTGCGCTTCCTCCGTCCGGTGCCGCTCGACGAGGAGCTCGAGCTGTGGGGTGTGTGCACGCCCGACGGCGACAACCACCGCGCGAAGTTCGAGGTCCGCGCCCGCGGCGAGATCGCCGTCGCCGGCACGGCCGTCCTCGTCCCCCTCCGCAACTTCATCGCCCGCACCGACATCACGCGGGGGTGACAATGACCACCGCGCGTCCGGGACGTGTCACCACGCGGCAGCCGCAGACGAGCGAAGCGAGCGCAGGCTGCTCGCCAGCGAGCGAACGGCCGCGAGCCGGGCGTCCTTCCAAGGGATGGCCCGGCTCGCAGTGAGCGAGCGAATTGTCAGGGAGCGACGGTCTCGGGGGTGTGGAAGCCGGTGGGGTGGTGGATGCCCACGAGCATGTTCTCGTGCATGCCGTAGCCGACCTCACCGGTGTCGAGCTCGAAGCGGCAGAGGGTCTCGTTGAGGATCGCGTACTTGCGGCGATCCTCGGGGTCGGAGATGTCGTGCACCAGGCCCTCGACCTTCAGCGGACCCTGGTACACGCCGTGGCCCCAGCCGTCGAGGTTCACGTAGCCGGACCCGGCCGCGAGGTAGAGGGTGCGGAGCGGGGTGTTGCGCACGGTGATGGTGCGACCGTCGGCGTCGGGGATGGTGACGGTCGCGCTCCGCATCTCGCGCGTGCCGGGCAAGTATTCGATCGTGACCTCGGGCCGACCGAGCTCGTCGACCGGGTTGTCGCGCTGCTGGTCCGAGTTCCACACCCGCATCGACTCCTCGACGAGGCGGTTGCCGTCGGCGTCCTGGTCGATCTGCACCTTCAGCATGCGGTCGTCGAACTGCATCGGCAGCCAGTCGTGCTTGAACCCGTAGCCGTCTTGCGCGCCGCGCACCTTGATGCCGGGGTGCTCTGGCTCGCCGACGGGGCGGACGCCCCACGACCGGTCCCGCGCGCCCTTCCACACGTCGGGCGTCACGTCGAACGTCTTCCCCGCTGCGGTGAGCGTGCCTTCCCACACGCCAACCTGCGCGTAGCGGGTGACGTCCTGGATCACGCGCCCGTAGCGACGGATGAAGGTGCGCGGCTCCTCGAGCGCGTCGACGACGCCGGTGAAGGTGAGGTCGGCGGCGATTCCCCACTCGTTCTCGTCACAGCGGATCCGCAACGTCCGGAGGCCCTCGATCACCTCGACCGAGAGCGGACCCACCGACGTGTCCATGCGGTCGACGCCGAGCTCGCGCGACGCGCGCACGGTGTGCTGCTCGGTGCCGATCGACACCGTGATGAACGCGTCGGTGACCCCGAGGTTCGGGTACTGCCCGAGGCCGGTGATCACGAACAGCTCGTCGCGGCTCGCGTGCATGTTGAAGTAGTAGCGGTCGTAGAAATTGCGGTCAGACGAGGCGACGTGGTCGAACGTGTCGCTGGTCTGGTGGGCGAGGTACTCGTCGAACGGTCCGAGCGGCATGGCGGGCACACTAACGATCTCCGTCCATGTGGCGCGCCGGCGAAATCAGGTACCTTTTTTCCATGACTGATCAGGCGCCGGCCAAATCTCTGCAGGTCTCCGACGAGCTGGAGGCCGGCTTCGAGGAAGCGCTCCAGTACCAGCTGACCGACGACGACATCGAGCGCGCCCGCCTGCTCCTCGGCGTGGACACCGCCAACCGCTCGCGCGAGCTCTACTCGGTCGCCACCGCGGACGCCATCCGGAACTGGGCGCTCGGCGTGGGCGACGACAACCCTCTGTACACCGAGGAGGAGTACGGGCCCACGACGCGGTGGGGCACGCAGATCGCGCACGGGACGATGGTCGGCCACGTGAAGACGCCCATGCTCGGTGATCCGATCCCCGCCGAGATCAAGGCCGCGACCAAGAGCCTCTTCCGCGGCGTGCACGTGTTCGTGTCGGGGGGCATCTGGGACTGGTACCGCCCGCTGCGACCCGACGATCGTGTCTTCTCGTACAGCGGTGACGAGTCGCTCGAGGTGAAGAAGTCGGAGTTCGCGGGACGGTCGGTGGTGCGGATCCGCCGCGACGTCGCGCTCAACCAGTTCGGTGAGGTGCTCGGGGTCTACCGCATCCTCGCGGTGCTGACCGAGCGCAAGGCGTCGCGCCAGCGGGGCAAGTACGCCGACATCGAGCCCGCGCACTACACCGACGCCGACTACGAGCGCATCGACGCCATCTACGAGTCCGAGGCGCCACGCGGTGCCGAACCGCGCTACTGGGAAGACATCGAGGTCGGCGACGCGATGCCGCCGATGGTGAAGGGTCCGCTGACCGTCACCGAGATCATCGCGTTCCACGCCGGCGGCTACGGCTTCGTGCCCTACGGGCTGCGCGCCTCGCGCGTCGGCTACAAGAACCGCCGGCGGATCGCGCCCTTCTACATCAAGAACGAGCAGGGCGTGTGGGACGTCGCCCAGCGCCTGCACTGGGACTCCGAATGGTCGAAGGCGATCGGCAATCCGATGGCGTACGACTACGGAGTGTTGCGGCAGTCGTGGTTCTACCACCACGTCTCCGACTGGGCGGGCGACGACGCGTTCATCGAGAAGATGAGCGACTCCATCCGCAAGTTCAACTACCACGGCGACACGCAGTTCCTCTCGGGCGAGGTGGTCGGGAAGCGCGAAGAGGACGGCCGCCATCTCGTCGATCTGCGCATGTCGATGGTGAGCCAGCGCGACATCGAGACCGCGTACGCGACCGCCACGGTGTCGTTGCCGTCGCGTGCCGCCGGGTTGGCGCCGCTCCCGTCCGTCCCCATCGACCTGCAGCGCAAGACCGACGTGATGTTCGCCCGCCACAACGAGCTGTCGGCCGAGAGGCGGCGCGGCGGCTGACGGGCCAGAATGGGGCCATGACGAGCTCGCGCTTCGACGGCCTCTGCATCATCGACGCCGACACCCATCTCACCGAGCCCCACGACCTCTGGACCGCCCGTGCCCCGCGCGGCTACGAGGACCGCGTCCCCCAGGTCCGTGAGATCGACGGCGTGCCCACGTGGACCATGGACGGCACCGCGCTTGCGCGCGCCGGCGCCTCGGGCGTGGTCGCCGCCGACGGGATCAAGGTGCCGGGCACGGGGTTCTTCGACTGGAACATCGAGGACGTGCACGCCGCGGCGTACGACGTCGATGCGCGCGTCGCGCTCATGGACGCGCAGGGCATCTGGGCCCAGATCGTCTACCCCAACACCGTCGGCTTCGGCGGCCAGAAGTTCTTCGCCATCGGCGACGAGACCCTCCGCCGGTTGTCAGTCGAGCTCTACAACGACGCCATGGCGGAGCTCCAGGAACGGTCAGGTCAGCGGCTGTTCCCGATGGGCATCGTGCCCTGGTGGGACGTCGACCTCGCCGCCGCCGAGATCGAGCGCATGGCGGGGCTCGGGCTGCGCGGTCTCAACACGTCGACCGCGCCGCACGACCACGGCCTGCCCGACCTCGCCGACGAGCACTGGAACCCGATGTGGGAAGCGGCGGCCGCGCACGACCTCCCGATCAACTTCCACATCGGCGCCAGCGACTCGTCGCTCGCGTGGTTCGGCTCCGTGCCGTGGCCGTCGCTGAACGCCAACCAGAAGCTCGGACTCGGCTCGGCCATGATGTACCTCAACAACGCCGGGGTGATCGGCAACATCATCTACTCGGGCGTGCTCGAGCGCTTCCCGACGCTGCAGTTCGTGTCGGTCGAGAGCGGCGTCGGTTGGATCCCGTTCTTCCTGAAGGCGCTCGACTACCAGGTCGGCGAGATGACGCCCGGTTCGATGGACAACCTGTCGATGGCACCGTCCGACTACTTCCGCCGCCAGATCCACTCCTGCTTCTGGTTCGAGCGCACCGGGATCACGGAAGCCGTCGAGAGCATCGGTACCGACCACCTCATGTTCGAGACCGACTTCCCGCACCCGACGTGCATCTACCCCGACGGGCTCGACTACGCCGACGCCGCGCTGAGCGACCTCGACGACGACGCGGTCGCCGGGATCATGGGCGGCAACGCCGCTCGGCTCTACCGCATCACACTGCCTGCTTGATCGCTGCCGTCGTCGCCCGCCTCGCCGCCGCGGGGTGCGTCGCGCCCGACGCCGAGGCGCACGAGCTGCTGCACGACGCGCCCCACGCGCGCGAGCTCGAAGCGCGAGTGCAGCGCCGCGAGGCGGGTGAGCCGCTGCAGTGGATCACCGGACGCGCTCGCTTCGGCAGTCTGACACTGCACGTCGCGCGGGGTGTCTACGTGCCGCGGCACCAGACCGAGGTGTTGGCCCGGCGCGCGGCGGACGTCCTGCCTGCGCGGGGCACCGCGGTCGACCTCTGCACCGGGACCGGCGCAGTGGCGGCATGGATGCAGCACGCGGTCCCCGACGCGCGAATCGTGGGCGTCGACGTCGATCCGGTCGCGGTGAGGTGCGCGGCGCGCAACGGCATTCGCGTCGTGCTGGGTGACCTCGCCGCCCCGCTGCGCGCAGTCGGGGCGGTCGACGTCGTCACCGCGGTCGCGCCCTACGCGCCGACCGCGGCGCGCGCGCTGCTCCCCCCTGATGTCCAGCGGTACGAGCCGCGCCGCGCGCTCGACGGTGGCGACGACGGCCTCGCGGTCGTCCGCCCGGTCGTCGCGCACGCGAGTGCGCTCCTGCGGTCGGGCGGTCACCTGTTCCTCGAGCTCGGCGGCGATCAGGACCAGGCGCTCGCGCCCGACCTGGCGCGCCACGGCTTCATGTCGACCGAGTCATGGCACGACGACGACGGCGACCTCCGAGGCCTCACCGCGCGTCGCGCCCGGTCGCCAAAAGGTAGCGATCTGTTTCAGATCTGAGACGAATCGCTACCTTTTGCGGGGCGGGCGGGGCGGGCGGGGCGGGCCCGGTCTGGTCGACGAACGTCAGTTGAAGGGGTCGAGGGAGCTGGCGACGACCCACATCGAGAAGTACTGCGCCGACGCGCCGTAGGCCTGGGCGAGCGCGACCTTCGCGCCGTCGACCTGGTGCTCGCCGGCCATTCCACGCACCTGGAGCGCAGCCTCGGAGAAGCGCAACAGGCCCGACGCCCCGATCGGGTTCGACGACAGCACGCCGCCCGACATGTTCACGGGGAACGAGCCGTCGAGCGCGGTGTCGCCCCGCTCGACCATCTTCCAGCCTTCTGCGTGCGCGGCGATGTCGTGGGCCTCGAGCCACATCGGCTCGTACCAGCTGAACGGCACGTACAGCTCCGCGCAGTCGATCTGCCCGAGCGGGTCCTTGATGCCCGCCTGCGCGTACACGTCGGCGGCGCAGTCGACCGCACCCTGGGGGCGCACCGGATCACGGCCGGGGAACGACGACGGCTCCGAGCGCACGGCCGAACCGAGGATCCACGCCGGCGGACGGCCCGCGACAGCGGCCGCCTTGCCGCCGTCCTCGTCGGTGAACACGACCGCGCACGCGCCGTCGGATGACGGGCACGACTCCAGGAACCGGACCGGATCCCACATCATCGGTGACGCCTTCACCGTCTCCAGCGAGATGTCGGCCAACTTCAGGTGCGCGTACTCGTTCTTCATCGCGTTCTGACGGTCTTTCACCGCGACCATCGGACCGATGTCGGCCGGCGCACCGGTGCGGTGCATGTAGAGCCGCATGTACGGCGCGAACGCGCCACCCGCGCCGATCGACGCCCCGCGCCCCGAGCCCAGCGCGAACTGCGCGTTGCCCTCCGACTGCTTCTCGAGCGCGACCGCGAGCACCCGCTGGTGCCGGCCGCTCTCCACGTGGTGTGCAGCGACGATGCCGGTGGTGCCGCCCACCGATCCCGCGGTGTGCACGCGGAACATGGGCTTCCCGGCCGCGCCGAGCGCGTCGGTGAGGTACAGCTCCGGCTTCATGACGCCTTCGAAGAGGTCGGGTGCCTTGCCCACCACGACCGCGTCGATGTCGCTCCACGTCATCTGCGCGTCGTCGAGCGCGCGGAGCGCGGCTTCACGGGCGAGGCCCGCGTACGACACGTCGCGGCGCGCCTTCTTGTGGTGGGTCTGGCCGATGCCGACGATCGCGCACGGCTGGTGGCTCACTTCGCGTCCCCCTCGAGGATGCAGACCAGGTTCTGCTGCAGGCACGGTCCCGACGTCGAGTGCGCGAGCGTGCGGTGCTTGCCGCGGTCGCGGATCTCGGTGGCCGCCTCGGCGATGCGCACGAGGCCGGTGGCCATGATCGGGTTGGCGGCGAGTGGGCCGCCCGACGGGTTGACCGCGACGTCGGCGCCGAGGCCGAGCGCCTCCACGAGGAGCGGTTCCTCGTGGGTGAACGCGCTCTGGATCTCGGCCACCTCGACCGGCCCCTCTTCGATGCCAGCGGACTTGGCCGCCAACGTGGTGGACGGCGACGTCGTGAGGTCGCGCATGCCGGGGTAGTGCAGCTCGCTGTAGTGCGCGAACCCCGAGATCCACACCGGGTCGTCGCACATCTCGCGAGCCTTGTCGGCGCGCGCGATGACCACCGCCACCGCGCCGTCGGTGATCGGCGGGAGGTCGTGCCTGCGCAGCGGCGACCGCACGTAGTCCTCGGTGAGGAGCGCGTCGACGTCGAAGTCGCCGGTGACCTGTGCGGAGGGGTTGCCCTGCCCCGCGCGACGGCAGCGCGCCGCGACCTCCGCCATCTGGCGCTCGGTGACCTTCCCCGCGTCGATGAGCGCACGCGCCTGCAGCGCGGCGAACGACGCGGCGTCGGTGCCGAGCGGCGCGAGGTAGTACGGGTCCATCTCCATCGGGTAGATGAGCGCGGGATCGGCGGTCGACGACCGGCCCGAGCCCATCGCCACCGCGACGTCGATGTCGCCGAGCTGCAGCCGAATCCACGCTTCGTACAGCGCCCACGCGCCGTCCATCTCGACGTGCGAGTCGCGCTTCGGCGGCCACGCACCGACGGCGTCGATGTTCTGGACGAACGAGAACGCCTGGCCAGCGACGTAGTCGCAACTCCCCGCGCACGTGAAGTCGACCTCGCGACGGGTGATCCCGGCGTTCTCGACCGCGCCGCTGATCACCTCGAGCAGCAGCTGGGCCTCGGTCTTGTCGGTGTTGCGCACCATCGGCGAGATCGACCAGCCGACGAGTGCGATGTCGTCTGCGGAGGGCATCACTGGATCCTGTTCACGAGGTCGGGGTCGGTCACGTCGGGCTCGCCGGTGGGCATCCATCCGAGCAGGCGGCCCTCGGCGTTGGACGCGAGGTCCTTCAGCTCGGCATCGGACGCCCACACCGCCGACACGCGCATGCCGATGCGCACGTCGTCGTTGGGGGTGTCGAGCAATGGCTGATACCCGAGCACGACGTCGGTGTCGTCGAGCCACACGTGCACGCGGGCGAAGGGCTCGGTCTCGGTCTGACCCGGGTACTGCACCGGGGTGATGATGGTGTAGTTGGTGATGGTGCCGTTCTGCGGGAGCTCGACCTCGTGTTGGGGTCCGAGCGCCACGCTGTCGACGGGGCAGTAGCCGCGGCCGCCGGTGTAGGTGCGGCCGCACACCGGGCACTTCAGCCCGACGAAGCGGCCCTCTTCGTTGGCCTGCTCGGCCCGCTTCGCGTTCGGTGTCACCGGCAGCGTGTACGTGATCGACGCGTTGTAGTCCATCATCGCGACCGGTTCCTCGACCGGACCGCCGTCGCCGTCGGGCACCACCGGCTCCTCGCCCGGCACGAACGCCTCGAGGTCGGTGATGTGACCGATGCGCGCGGCCCGCCAGCGGGGCGCGACCCGCATGCCGGTGCTCATGGCGTCCATTGCGCCGGCGTCGACCGCGTGGAGGATGGCGGTGTCGGCGCCGTCGAGGCGCACCAGTGCGAACGCGAACGGCCGGTCGAGCGGGTGCATCACGGTGGGCGACGCCACCCACGACCACGACTCCACGGTGCCCGCGGGCCCGACGTCGACGAAGTCGTGGGCGAGCTCCTCACCTGTGTCGGGGTCCCATTCGAGAGGTGGGACCACCACCCGGTCGCCGCTGCGGATGCCGATGATCCGCCGGTCGGTGAGCGCGGTCATGAACGCACCCACCACCGGCCCCAGCGACCGCTTGTACGGGAATTGGATCGTGGCCTGGACGACCTCTGTCACGCGGTTTCCCCCCGAGAAGTCACGAACGGGAATTGATGAGGGGAGATTAGGTCCGGCGCAGCGGGCTCTGTCCAGCCGACGCCCGGTCGAGGGGCTTGGTCGAACCTTCACATCGTCGCCGCGCGTCCTTCACCCGGGAGGTGTTGGCTGATCGCGTGCGCCGCCACCTGATCGGACTGACCTTCGCCGTCGCCCTGCTGTTCGCGCTGCTCGTGCGGGGCACGGCCGTGATCGGCATCGCGCTCCTCTTCCTCCTGTTCGTCCCGTTGGAGAAGGCGTTCGCCCTCCGCAAGCAGCGCGTGTTCCGCGCCGGCCTCCTCACGGACCTCACCCACATCCTCGTGAACGGCGTGATCACGACGGTGGCGGTGATCGCGCTGGTGGTCGTGGCCGCCATCCCCGTCTTCTGGATCCGGCGTTTCGGCCTGGTGGGCCACTTGCCGACGGCGGCTGCGCTCGCGCTCGCGGTGGCGCTGGTCGCGGTCGGCAACTACTGGGGCCACCGGCTCACCCACCAGGTGCCGTTCCTGTGGCGGTTCCACAGCGTGCACCACAGCATCGAGCAGATGGACTGGGTCGCGTCGGGCCGGTTGCACCCGTTCGACCAGGCGTTCACCCAGGCGTTCACGGTCTTCCCACTGTTCCTGCTGGGCTACGGCGCGGGCGTGTTCGGTGGTGTCGCGGTGTTCATCACCTTGCTGGCGCTGTTCCAACACGCGAACGTGCGGGTGCGTTTCCCCGGGCTGCGCTGGGTGATCAACACCCCGGAGTGGCACCACTGGCACCACGCGATCGACGACGAGGCGCGCGACAAGAACTTCGGGTTGCCGGTGGTCGACAAGCTCTTCGGCACCGCCTACCTGCCGAAGGGGAAGTGGCCGACCGGCTTCGGGACCCGCGCCCCGGTGCCGGCCGACGGCTACCTCCGGCATCTCGCGTACCCGTTCACGCACGCGGCGCGCGACCGCGACGCGCACCGCGGACGCGCACCGCGGCGTGAACGAGCGACGGGTCACGATCCTTCGACGCTTGCCTTGATCAGCGTGCCGCGGATCGGCTTGCTGTTCGGGTAGAGCACGAACTTGCCGTTCTTGATCTGCAGGTACCAGCTGCACGCGGTCCTGGGCGCCTTGCCGTACCCGGCGGCGCTCACGTCGACGGGCTGGCAACCGAGGCCGGCGTCGTCAAAGGTGCCCAGCCCCTTGGTGGCGGTGATGTACCCGTCGCGCGTCACGCTCTTCCCGGCCGCCTGCAGGCCCTTGATGAGCATGTCGGCCGTGAGGTAGCCGGTGTACACGCCGAAGTCGGGGACACCGCGGTAACTCGTGTACTTGGTCAGATCGCCCACGAACTTCTTCGTCGCCGCGGTCTTCAACTCGACCGGTGCCCAGCCCTGCGCAAAGAGCACCTCGGGTCCGATGGTCTTGGAGACGGGCTGGTCGAGCAGTGCCTGGCCGTAGCCGGTCGCCAGCACCGCGAGCTTGAACTTCAGGTTGTTCTCGGCCGCATTCTGGATCATCGCGAGGTTGGTCGAGAGCACCAGCGGCAGGTACGTCGCGTCGACGCCGGCGTTCTTCATCCCCAGCACCAGTGGTCCGACGTCGGTGGTGCCGAATTCGACGGTCGTGTTGGTATAGGCCGCGTCGAGCCCCGCGTCGGGCACCGCGTACTTCTGGAGCTTCTCCGCCGCCGCGGTCGAGGACGCCGAGGAGCCGTATGCGACCACGCCCACCTTCTTCGCGCCCGCCTTCTTCATCAAATCGACGAAGCTCCCGTGGTACTGCGCGCCGTACACCGGCGCGATGTTGCCGAGGATCGACATGAGCTTCTCGTTGCCGGGCTGGCCGTACTCGTTGCCGTCGAAGCCCCCACCCAACATCGGCACCGCTTGTTCGAGGAGGTAGCGGTAGCCGAGGAACGCGAACGGTGAGTTGTTGACGACCGCGAACACCTTGTCGTTCTGCACGAGGCTCTGTGCGGCCTGCAGGTCGTTCGTCAAACCGCTGTCGTCGACGATCACCGGCGTGATCTTGCGGCCGTTCACGCCGCCGGCCGCGTTCTGGGCCTTGATGCGCGCGTTGAAGCCGTCGGCGGCGTGCTCGAACGTCGATCCGGCCGCGCCGCCCTTCGAGTAGATGTATCCGACCTTGATGTCCTTCGCCGTGACGCCGGTGGTGTCGCCGCTGGAGCTCTGCGCCGCGCCCGGTGTCACGAACGCCGCGACCAGCGCGACGGAGACCGCTCCGATCGCGAGCGCCCGGCGACGGAACCGCCGAGCGCGACGAGTCGAATGGTGGTGGTCGGTCGCAGTCATCGCACGTACCCCCCGGTCGTGTGCGGAATACAGGTTACTGTTTTCGCGCTATCTTGGCACACTACGACAAGGTTGTGCCGTCGGGTGTGGCCGGCAGGTACCAGCGGTCGGGGCGGTGGATGGGAGGATGGATCGCATGGGCATCCCCGAGGAGCCACCGGCGGACGACGCCTGGGAGCGGCGCCGGGTCGAGATGTCGCTCCGCATCGAGCGGACGGCGTTGGCCCTCCTCCTCGAGCACGGCGTCGAGGGGGTGACGGTCGACCAGATCGCCCGGGGAGCCGCGATCTCGAGCCGCACGTTCTTCCGCTACTTCCGCAACCCCCGCGACGTGCTCACCGCAGTTCCCGTGCGGGAGTCGCGCCGGATGTGCCGCGTCCTGCTGGCCCGCCCAGCTGACGAGCAGCTGCTCGACAGCTTCCACGTGTGGTTCGGGGAGATGCGAGCGGCGCGCGATTCGCCCGCGCCGATCGCCGAGCTCGAGGTCGAGACGCTCTCGCTCTGGGGTCGGATCGTCGCCACGGCTCCCGACGTGATCCTGGCCGAGAGCCGGGCCACGGTCGCGTTGGCTGCCGATCTCGAACACGTCGTGCGCGTGCGCCTCGGGTCGGGCGCCGGCGACGAGCAGGCGGTGGGTGTCCTCACCGCCGCGTTCTCGGCGGTGATCTGGTACGTGTACACGCGGTCGCTCGACGACGACACCACTGAGCTCTCGGCTCGATTCGACGAAGCCTTCGGTCTGCTCGGCCGGCTTCACTCGGCGAGCGCGATCGCAGGACGAGCGTGACCGACGTCGTCGACATCGACGTGCGAGGACGGACGGCGGTGATCACGCTCAACCGTCCCGAGCGTCGCAACGCCCTGCACCGCGACATGCACACGCCGATCATGCCGCGCGCTCGACGACTTCGCGGTGCGCAACGACGTCGGCGTCGTCGTCCTGACCGGGGCCGGGAGCGCCTTCTGCTCGGGCGGCGACGTGAAGGGTGATCCCGATGCACCCACGCCTCGCGATCCCGACGAGCGCGCCGCCGCGCTGCTCGCCGACGCACGCGTCGTCCAGCATCTCTGGGACCATCCGAAGCTCACCATCGCCGCGGTGAACGGGCCTGCGGTCGGTGCCGGCCTCTCGCTGGCACTCGCGTGCGACCTGCGCATCGCCGCGTCGTCGGCTCGCCTCGTCACCGGATGGGCGCGGCTCGCGTTCTCGGGTGACTATGGAGGCGCGTGGTTCCTGACGCAACTGGTCGGACCCGCGCGCGCCCTCGAACTGCTCGCCGGCAACGTCGCCCTCGACGCCGGCGATGCGCTCGCGCTCGGGCTGGTGAACCGGATCGTCGCCGACGACGACTTCGCGGACGCCTGGGTGGCGTGGTCGGCCGAGCTGGCGGCCGGACCCACCGCAGCCATCGCGGGGATGAAGGCGAACGTCCGTGACGCGCTCCGCCTGCCGCTCGCCGACGCGCTGCCGATCGAGACGCGGCGGATGGTCGAGTCGGCCGGCACCGCGGACCACCGTGAGGCGGTTCGGGCCCTGCGTCGGCGGCGCCCGCCGCAGTTCGGCGCGGCGGGAGAGTGAGGCGAGCGGCCGAGCCGAAAAATCAGTAACCTCTTTTTCGGAACGACAGGGGAGCGCGCGTGAGCGAGTACTCGACGATCCGGTTCGAGGTGGGTGACGACCACGTCGCGACCATCACCCTCCACCGCCCCGACACGCTGAACGCGTTCAACGAGACGATGGCGAACGAGATCGTCGAGGTGTGGGGCGTCGTGCGCGACACCGACGACATCCACTCGGTGGTGCTCAGGGCCGAGGGTGAGCGCGCCTTCTGCACCGGCATCGACGTCAGCGAAGGCGTGTGGTGGTACCACCTCAACATCTGGAACCAGGCCGATCCCGGGTTCCTGCTCGGGCCGAAGGCACACAAGTGCTGGAAGCCGGTGGTGACGGCTGTGCAGGGCATGTGCGCGGGCGGAGGCATGTACTTCGCCAACGAGTCCGACATCATCATCTGCTCCGACGACGCGACCTTCTTCGACCCGCACGCGTCGCGCGGCGTGGTGTCCGCACTCGAACCCATCGGGTTGCTCAAGCGCAACGTGCCGCTCGGTGACGTCCTGCGGTGGGCGTTGCTCGGCAACGAAGAGCGGTTGACGGCGGAGACAGCGTTGCGCCTCGGCATCGTCACCGAGATCGTGCCGCGCGACCACCTCTGGGCACGCGCGCACGAGCTCGCGGCCGACATCGCGTCGCGCCGTCCTGAGGCGATCCAGGGGAGTGTGCGCGCGATCTGGGAGTCCATCGACATGGCGCGCGTCGTCGCGCTGCAGAACGGGATCCTCTTCACCCACATCGGCAACCCCGCACCAGGGGAGAAGCCCGCGCTCGCCCCGAAGCGCAAACCACGCTTCCGCTGATGGACTGCTCATGACCGAACCGGCGTGGGACCAACGCCTCGGATTCTGGTGGATCGCCGAGGACCATCCCGAGCACCTCGCGGTGGCGGCGTCGCCCGACGGCGCGTGGACCTACGCCGAGCTGGCCGCCCGCGCGCACCAAGTGGTGCACCTTCTACGCTCGCGCGGTCTCGCGCCGGGCGACGTGGTGGCCGCGATGTCGCCGAACGGCGTGGACCTGGTCGCGCTGTCGCTCGCGTGTCACGAAGCGGGCTGGTACTTCCTCCCGGTCAACACCTTCCTGACCGAGACCGAGGTCACCAGCATCCTCGAGCACTCGGAGGCGCGGGTTCTCGTCGTCGACGAGGACCGCGCGGCATCGGTGGCGGGCGTCGATCCCCATCGGTTCTCGGGTGCGTTCGTGCGCGGCGCGCTCGATGGGTTCGAGTCGCTGGGCTCGGCACTCGCCGCGCATCCGACGACGACGCCTGACGATCGTCGCGCCGGCTCGCTGTTCGTCTACACGTCGGGTACGACCGGTCGCCCCAAGGGCATCCGGCGGCCGCCGCCACCGGGCGAGCCGAGTCGGGTGGCGCACGAGGCGGCAGTCTTCGGCCGGGCGTTCGACATGGTGCCCTTCGGCGGCCCCCACCTGGTGTCGACCGCGATGTACCACGGCGGGAGCCACGCGTACTGGATGGGCGCGCTCAACGTGGGCCATCCGCTGGTGATCATGAGCCGGTTCGATGCCGAGGCCGCGCTGCACCTCATCGGTGAGCACCACGTGTTCAGCGCGTACATGGTGCCGACGCAGTTCCACCGGTTGCTGCAGCTGCCCGAGGACGTGCGCGCTCGCGCCGACGTGTCGAGCCTGCACGTGGTGGTCCACTCGGCCGCGCCGTGCCCGCTCGACGTGAAGCAGCGGATGCTCGACTGGTGGGGGCCCGTCGTCTGGGAGACCTACGGCGGCATGGAAGGCCCCGCGACCATTGCCAAGCCCCACCGCTGGCTCGAACGCCCGGGCACGGTCGGTCGTGCCATCCGCGGCACCCGCCTCGCCATCCTCGACGACGACGGCCGCGAACTGCCCGCAGGCGAGGTGGGCGGGATCTACTACGGAGCGGCCGAATCGTCGTTCGAGTACGTGGACGACATCGACACCACCCGTGCCGCCCACCGCGGGCCGCTCTTCACCATCGGCGACGTCGGATACCTGGATGCCGACGGCTACCTGTTCATCAGTGGTCGCGACAAGGACATGATCATCACGGGCGGCGTGAACGTCTACCCGGCCGAGGTCGAGGCCGCGCTCGTTTCGCACCCCGCGGTCGCCGACGTCGCGGTCATCGGCCTACCCGACGACGAGTGGGGCGAGCGCATCGTCGCCGTGGTGGAGCCTGTGGCCGGGCGTGCCGGCGACCACGACCTCGCGGGCGAGCTGCTCGCGCACTGCCGCGCGCGTCTCGCGGCGTTCAAGTGTCCACGGACGGTCGAGTTCCGCGCCGCGTTGCCCCGCACCGACGCGGGCAAGCTGTACAAGCGCCAGCTGATCGAGGAGTACGCGGCACCGTTCGCCTGAACGAGGGCGTCGCTCAGAGGGCCGGAAGGTGGCGGGTGGCCAGCACTCCCATCGCGCCCTCGCGCAGACGCTGCTCCCACTGCACGCGCGCCCACGCGTAGGGGAGCAGCGCAACCGCATCGAGACGCCCGGCCATCACCTCGGCTTCGAGACGGTGGCGTGCGTCGTCGACGGTCGCCGGGCGCGCATCGACGAGTCGAGCGGCGGCGTCGAGCTCGGCCACCACCGGCGCGTCCCCGGCGCGGTCGACCTCGCGCAGGTACTTGAGCACGCGGGCCGCGCTCTTCGCGCGTTGGATCGCGAACGCGTCGTCGACCGCGGGCACGACGACCGTCCGCAATTGCTCGAGCACTGCGTCGTAGTAGGCGGTGACGGCGGTGTCGCTCCGGGTGTCGTCGGGCGGATCGGGGAGCGCGGCACCGGTCGCGGCCGCGAATGCCTCCGCGGTCAGGCGGGTGTGCAGCGTGCCGTAGATGAGGCCGCTGCCGACGTCGGCGTCGGGCGACGGCGCGCGGTCGGCGCGTTCGATCGCCAGCACCGCGATGCGCAGCTCGGCGAGCACGAGGTGGTACCTGATGCGCGCGCGGTCGATCGTCCCGCCCGCGCGTGTGTATGCGTCGAGCAGCGCCTCGAAGTCGGGAACGGGTTCCTGCGCGTTGCGCGTGGCGATCCACGCCAGGTCCTCCATCGGATCACCGAGGTGGGCCAGCTCGAAGTCGAGGACTGCGGTGAGGCGCCCGTCGTCGTGCAAGAGGTTGCCCGGTCCGGTGTCGCCCTGCACCAGTGACGGCGGGCCGTCGACGTCAGGGACCTGCGCGCGCAACCACGCGAAGCAGGCGCGAAGGAACGGCTCGGCCTGACCGCTCGCGTCGAGACGGCCCTCCCACTCGTCGAGCTCCGCGCGCACGTGATCGTCGACGCGCCGGGCGGGGAGAAGCGACGGCAGGGGCAAGGTCGACACGTCGATCGCGTGCATGCGCACCAGCACGTCGACCAAGTCGTCGAGCACGGTCGTCTGCTGCGCCGGGTCGAGGCCGGCGAAGCGCGCCGTGCCCGGCGCGTACTCCATGAGCACGGCGGGGTGGTCGGGGTGCACCGCGAGCACCGCAGGCACCGGGATGCCGACGCCCGCCAGCGCGGCGTAGATCTCGGCCTCCCGCCACAGCGTGTACGTCTCGTGCGGAGCCGGGCGTGCCGCGTCGGCACGCAGGAAGCGATGCGCGATCGGGCCGTCGGCCATGGTGAGCGTCACGTCCCACGCCTGGTGGCGGCCGCCGCCCGGACGGCGCTGCACGTCGACCGCCGCCGCGCCGGTCGCGTCGCGCAGCCACGTCTCGAGGGTCTCGATCGGGAGCCCGTCGTCCACCGTTTCCCTCGACCTGTTCGCTTTCGAGACCGTCACGCGCGGCGCGGCGCGCAGCGGAGCGGGAAAACAGTACTCTCATTTCCGGCGTGGCCACCGACTTCCCCTTCGAGGATCATCTGCGGTTCACCACGGTCGACGACGCGCTCCACCCACCCGGACCGCAGCGGGACTGGACGGAGACGACGTGGTGGTCCTTCGCGGTGCCCGAGCGCGCGCTGGCCGGTTGGCTCTACGTGCAGATGCGGCCCAACACCGCGTCGTCGAGCGGGGGTGCGTTCCTGTACGACGCCAGCGCGTTCCTGCCGTGGGACCTGCCGTACTTCGGCTTCCTCAACCAGCAGCCGTTGCCCGATCCACTCGATCTGCGCGCAGTCACGTTCTCCAACGGTGTGTCGGTGCACGTCGTGGAACCGGGCATGGTGTACGACCTCGGTTACCGGTTCCGCGACCAGGACGAGCTCGTGGTCGACCTCCACTTCGAGGGGATCTCACCCCCCGTCCCGCACCTCGAGGGCGCGCCGCCGTTCACCGACTCCGCGCACTACGACCAGCACGGTGTCGTCACCGGCGAACTGCGCTTGCGCGGGGAACACATCCCGGTCGACTGCATCTCGGTGCGCGATCGGTCGTGGGGCCGGCGACCCGAGTTGCTCGGGCGCCGCACGCGCTTCAGCTACTGCTTCGGGTCAACGTCGGTCGACGAGGCGTTCCTCGCCTTCTGTCGTCCCGAGTCCCACCTCGAAGAAGTCGAGCACCTCATGAGTGGTTACCTCGTCCGCGACGGCAAGCTGCGCCGACTCGCCGACGCGCTGGCGGATGAACGAGCGCGACCCGGTGACCGGCGGGGTGACGCGGATCCTCCTCGACGCGACCGACACCGACGGGAGCGTGCTGCGCGCGGAGGCCGACGCGGTGAGCCGCATGGGTCTCGGCGGGGGCGGCACCGGCATCACGATCAACACGCTGCTGCGCTGGTCGGTCGACGGTGCACGCACCGGATGGGGCGAAGACCAGGAGGTGTGGTCGCTCCTCGCGTGGCGCGAACACCGTCTCGCCTCGAGTGGGTCGTCGCGTTAGTCGTCGAAGAGGTCGACGCTGCGGTTGTGCTGCCAGCCTTCGATGGTGAAGGTCATCTGGCGTCGCCAGTGCTCCTCGGCACCGCCCGCGTCGCGCTGCTCGATCAGACGAGCGAGCTTGCGGTAGGAGCGGACCGCGCGCTGCATCTTCTCGTCGTCGGCGCGCGCCGCCGACCGCAGGTAGTAGCGCGCGACGAGCGCGTGCAGCAGTCCGGAGATCGTGGCCAGCGTGATGTTGCCGGCGCGATCGATGATCGCCTCGTGCATGCCGAGCGCGGCGACGCCGAACGCGGCACGGTCCGACTCCGCAGCGGCGGCCGCAGCCCGATCGACCGCGGCGCGCAAGACGACGAGGTCGTCGTCGCTATGTGACGACGCGAGCCAGCCGGCGAGGCGCGGCTCGAGGAGCTGACGCGCCGCATCGAGGTCGCCGGCGGTGGTGCCGCGCAGCTGGAGTGTGACCGCGAGGCCCTCGGCGAGCGAGTCGATCCGCGGCATCGTGACCACCGGGCCTCCGGTGCGGCCGCGCCGGATCTCGAGCAGGCCCTGCGATTCCAGGATCCGCAGGGCTTCGCGCAGCGTGGTGCGGGCGATGCCGAAGGTCGCGGTGAGCTCGTCCTCCGGCGGGAGGCGCTCGCCGATGGCGAGCTCGCCCCGTGCGATCCGGCGCCGCAGACGCTCGGCGATCATCTCCCCGGTCTTGGGGAGCCGAACCTGCGCGTCGCCGCTCGTCGCGTCGCTCGCGCCGCTCGTCGCCATGATCGTCCGATGCTACTGATGTGCCGGTCGCCGTCGCCGTTTAAGGTTGCCCGGTGCGCATCCTCGACCAGCACGGCGAGACGCCCGAGTCCGCAGTCGAGGAACACGTGGCGCTGCCCGAGCGCGGTCCGGCCGATCGGGCGCTCGTCCGCCTCAACATGATCTCGTCGGTCGACGGCGGCACTGCCGTCGCGGGGGTCTCCGGTGGTCTCGGCAACCGCGACGATCACGCGGTCTACGGCGCGTTGCGTGACGCGGCCGACGGCGTGCTCGTCGGGCTGGGCACGGTGATCGCCGAGCACTACCACGTGCCCGCCCAAGCGCAGGTGCAGCTCTACGTGGTTTCCGACACCGTCGACGTCACCGGCGCCGACGAGCTGTTCGCGTCGGGCCGCGCCACCTTGGTCGTTCCCGACAGCGTGGGTCCCGTGCCCGACGGCATCCCTGAGCTGCGCGCGGGCGACGGGCAGTTCGTCGACCTGGCGGCGGTCGCGGCCGCGCTGGTGGGGCAGGTGGTCGTCGCCGAAGGCGGTCCCACCCTCGCGGGGCTGCTCGTCGCGCAGGGCCTCGTCGACGAGTTCTTCGTGACCATCGCGCCCCGCGTGATCGCGGGCGGCTCGGCGCGCGTCGCGCACGGCCCGGATGCCGACCCCGCACTCTGGGACCTCGTGCACGGCTTCGTCGACGACGACGGCTTCGCCTTCCTCCGCTACTGCCGCCGCCACCCCTGAACCTTTCCCACCGCTTGTGCCGCGCGCGTCCGTCAGGTCGACGCCGACGTGAGGTCGTAGATCGTGACGCCGCCGATGGTCTGACTGGTGAAGTTCTCGCTCACCCACGTGGAGATCGCCGACGACGAGCTCGACGCCGAACCACCGGCGCCGAACCCGCCGCCACCGAAGCGACCACCCGCACCACCAGCGATGAAGAAGTGGATCTTCCCGTCGCGCACGTACTGCTGGAACTGCGCGAGCGTCGGGGTCGGGTCGGTGCCGTTGAAGCCGCCGATGGCCATCACCGGATCGTCCGTGGCGAGCTGGTAGCCGGCGGCCTGGTTGGCGCCGGCGGTCGCCGCCACCCACCGGTAGGAACCGGCGTCGGTCTCGAGCAGCGCGGTGAGCTCCGAGTCGGGCGCGCTGCCGTTGAGCAGACCGCCCGCACCACCCGCTCCACCGGCGCCGTTCGCGCCCGTGCCACCGGGGGTTCCACCGGTGAAGCCACCGGGCACCTGCCCACCGGTCGTCGCGCCGGGGAGGCGGCTGGCGAACCCGCCGGGACCACCCCCCGGTCCGCCGAAGCCCATCGTGCTCGCGCCCGCGGGTCCCGCGGTCGGGATCGCGCCGGTGTGGGGCGTGTTGACCGTCGACAGGGTGTACGCAGCGGGCGCGGCGAGCACCACGCCGATACCGGCCAGCGCGAGCACGAGCAGCGCCCGCCCGTGCACGAGGTGCGCGGCGAGCAGCGCGCCCGCGACGCCCAGTCCGACGAGCAGGAGCGGAACGCGCAGCCACGGGTTCCACTGCGGTGTGCGGCCGAGCAGGTCGAAGGACCACCACGCGGTGGCGAGGACGGCGACCGCGAGCACCGCGCGCTGCCCTCACGTCGTCACGGCGTTTCCAGAGCATCCCCGCGCCCATGCCGCCGATCGCACCGATCGCCGGTGCGAGTGCGACGGCGTAGTACTGGTGGATGATGCCCTTGCCCAGGCTGAACACGAGCCCGGTGACGAGCAGCCATCCGCCCCAGAGGATGAACGCGGCGCGGACTCGGTCGGTGCGCGGTCGTGCGCCGCGCCACAGGATGCCCGCGCCCAGGAGGATGAGCGCGGCGGGAAGCAGCCACGAGATCTGCGTGCCGAACTCCGCGCCGAACATGCGCGTGAGCCCGGTCGCGCCCCAGCGGCCGGTCTGACCACCGCCGCCGCCGACGCTCCCCGTCTCGTTGCCGGTGAGGCGGCCGAACCCGTTGTATCCGAAGATCAGCTCGAGGATGCTGTTGTGCTGCGATCCGCCGATGTACGGACGCGACGCAGCCGGCCACAGCTCGATGATGGCGATCCACCAGCCCGCCGACACGAGCAGCGCGCCGCACGCGGCGGTCAGCTGCCACACCCGCTTCCACCACGAGACCGGCGCGGCGATCAGGTACACGAGGCCGAACGCGGGGACGACGAGGAGCGCCTGGAGCATCTTGGCCAGGAAGCCGAACCCGACCGTCGAGAAGGCGACCACCAACCACCAGGTGCTGCCGCGCTCGAGCGCGCGGATCATGGCGTACGCGCCCACCACGAGGAGCAGCACGAGCAGCGCGTCGGGGTTGTTGAACCGGAACATCAGCGCTGCCACCGGCGTGAGTGCGAGCACCGCGCCCGCGAGCAGGGCCGACGCGGCCGAGAACCAGCGCCGGACCGCGAGGTAGAGCACGCCGACCGCGGCCACGCCTTCGAGGGCCTGCGGCACGAGGATGCTCCAGGAGTTCACGCCGAACGCGCGCGCCGACAGCGCCATCACCCAGAGCGACGCGGGCGCCTTGTCGACGGTGACCGCGTTCGACGAGTCGAACGAACCGAAGAAGAACGCCTTCCAGCTCTTCGTCGCGGCCTGCACCGCGGCGGAGTAATAGGTGTTCGCCCAGCCCGACGCGCCCAGGCCCCAGACGTACAGCACGCCGGTCACGAGGAGGAGCAGCAGCAGGCACGGACGCACCCACGCCGGGTCGTGGTCGCGCCCGCGCAGAAGGCGTTGGAGCCCGCCGCGCCGGGCGCGGCTGGCGTCACGGTCACTCGATTCGTGACGCGCCGGCGCCGCGGGCGCGACGGGGGGACGCTCGGTCGGTTCGAGGATGGTGCTGGTCATCAGGCGGCCTCGTCGGTGCGGGATGCGGGGGAGGACGTGGCGAGCGGCAGGGTTGCCGGAGTCGTTGGTCGGCGGAACAGGTAGCGGTCGAGGATCACGAACTGCGCGACCCAGAGCGAGCCCCAGGCGGCGACGTCGCCGATCTCGATGACGGCGGTGCGCGCCGCGCCGGCCAGGCCGGTGTGACCGGCCCACCCGGCGGCGATGGTCACAGTGAGCGTCGACAGCGCGAGCCCGGCGAACGAAAGCAACCAGAAGGGGACGAGCTCGGCGCGCACGGAGCGACGCCCGGTCCTGCCCCAGACCCACCGTCGGTTCAGCTCGAACGACGGCACGGCGCCGACGGCGGTGGCGACGACGTTCGCCACCCCCGCGGGCATGGCAGTGACGCTGACGAGCACACCGAGCACGGTGAGGCTCGTCGCCGTCGCCACCGCCGAGACGGCGCCGTAGCGCACCCACTGGCCGACGCGGCTCACGTGCCCCGCACGGTTCACGCGGCTCACGGTGCGAACACCCAGTTGCGCAGCAGGAGGAAGCGGGCAGCCGTCGCCAGCAGGTTGGCCGCGGTGAGCACGACGAGCGTCACCCCGAGCGACGTCACGCCGAGCGCGGCGAGCACTGCCAGCGCGCCCAGCGTGAGCCCGAGCGGGAGCAAACCGAGGGCCGTGCCACCGGCATAGTGACGAACTCGTCCTGCGCGCCCGCGCAACGCGAACGTGAGACGGCGATTTGCGGCCGTGTTGGCGAGCGCGCACACGAGGAGCGCGAGGACGTCGGCGCCGAGCGGACCGAGCGGACCGTCGAGCAGAGCGAACAGTGTGGCGAACACCACGGTGCTCACGATGCCGATCGACGCGAACTTCACGACCTGCGGTCCCAGGCTGGGATCGATTGCGGGCGCGTCGCTGGTGCCTTCCAGTTCGCCGTCGCCGCGCGCGAACCGACGGATCATGCGCCACACCCCCCGGAGGTCGTCGGCGGCGGTGCGCACGATGTCGACGCGCGACACCGGGTCGTCGACCCAGTCGACGGGGACTTCGTGGATGCGCAACCCGTTGTGCTCGGCCAACACGAGCAGTTCGGTGTCGAAGAACCACCCCTGGTCCTCGACGAGCGGGAGCAGCCGGCGAGCCACGTCGGCGCGCATCGCCTTGAACCCGCACTGCGCGTCCGAGAAACCGGCGCGCAACGTCGTGCGGAGGATGAGGTTGTAGCCGCGCGAGATGAGCTCGCGCTTGGGACCGCGCACCACGCGCGCGTTCGACGCGAGTCGGGTGCCGATGGCGACGTCGCTGTGCCCACTCAGCAACGGCGCCACGAGTGGGAGGAGCGCGTCGAGGTCGGTGGAGAGGTCGACGTCCATGTAGGCGACCACCTGCGCGGTGCTCGCGCTCCACGCGCGGCGCAACGCGTGGCCGCGACCTTTCTCGTCGAGGTGGAGGCACCGCACTCCGTCGAGCGTGGCCGCCAGGCGCTCTGCGATCGCCCAGGTACGGTCGCTGCTGGCGTTGTCGGCGATGGTGATCGTCCACGTGACGGTGAAGTGCTGGGCCAGGTAGGTCTGCAGCGAACGGATCGACGCTTCGAGGCCACGTTCCTCGTCGTGCACGGGCACGACGATCTCGACCGCGGCCGTCCCCGCAGGGACGGACGGACGGAGGGTCGTGGTCGACGGGATCTCGGTCACGAAGGACATCGTCCGGGGTCGAGGTTGCGCGCACCTCAGGCCTTCCTGGGAGTTCACCGTGAACACCAGGGCAGTTACGCTGCCCCGCGGAGCGTCGAGGCGCGACACGCCAAGGACCAGGAGGCCCGCAGTGCTGAGCAAGTTCGACGACTACCCGATCCACCAGACAGCGCTGCCGATCGCGACGCCGGTCAGCGGCGACCGCAACTCGTACGACCGCTACTGGTTCAACGGCTACCAGGACGACGGCGAGTTCTACTTCGGCATCGGTGCCGCCCTGTACCCGAACCTGGGCATCCTCGACTGCGGGTTCAGCATCGTGCGCGACGGCGAGCAGCACGCGTTCCACGCGTCACGGCGCGCGCCGCTCGAACCCACCGACCTGCGCATCGGCCCGTTCGAGATCGAGGTGCTCGAACCCATGCGGCGCATCCGCATGGTGATCGACGACAACGACACCGGGATCTCGGCCGACCTCACGTTCACCGCGCGCACCGCGTGCGTCGAGGAAGGTCGTCAGACACGAGTGCACGGCCGACGCCTCATCATGGACGTCACCCGCTTCGCGCAATTCGGAAAGTGGCAGGGCGAGATCCGCTACGACGGCAAGACGGTGCCGGTCGATGCCGCACGCGTCTACGGCACCAAGGACCGGAGCTGGGGCTTCCGCGGCGTCGGCGTGCCCGATCCCGGGCCCGCGCCCAACCCGCCCGGCTCGATGCAGGCCTACTTCCTGTGGGCGCCGCTGCACTGGGACGACCGGTGCACGCACTTCGGGGTCTTCGAGGACGCCAACGCCAACCGTTGGCACACAGACGGCGCGGTGCTACCGGTCTACGACTCCTCACCGTCGGACATCCCCGGGGCCGAGGACCCCGACCTCGAGCTGCTCGCAGCCGTCGAGCACGAGATCGACTACCTCCCGGGCACCCGGCGCGCCGGGCACGCACAGATCGCGCTCGTGCATGCCGACGGCCGCCGCGAGGACATCGACCTCGAGCCGCTCATCTGCTTCCGCATGAAGGGCATCGGCTACATGCACCCCGAGTGGGGTCACGGGATGTGGAAGGGCGAGCTCGCGTACGCCGGCGAGTCGTGGAAGGTCGCCGACCTCGACCCCATGGCCTACGAGAACCAGCACCTCCAGCAGGTGGTGCGCGCGACCTGCGGTGACCAGGTGGGCATCGGCGTCCTCGAACAGATCGCGTTCGGCCCCCACGCCCGCTACGGCTTCAAAGCCCTCCTCGACCCCGCCTGAGCACGAACTGGCGTCGTTCACCGGGGCTATGCACCGGGCTGGTGACGCCAGTTCGCTGGAAGGTCAGAGATCGCGGCTGATGGTGCGGTTGAGGGCGGCGAGGGTGGCGCGCACCGCGCCCTCGATCGGCGTGGCGCCCTCGGCGCTGCCCCGGCGGTGGGTGCGGGTGAGCGGGTCGGTGAGCGACGCCACCACGAGGAAGCGCCGGTCGGGCGTCGTCTCGACGGTGCGGGCCCAACCCGGTAGGTAGGGGAGGTCGGGGAGGAAGGCGCGCACCGCGGCCACGGTCGCCTCGACCGCGGCAGGCAGCCCGCCTGCGGTCGACGCCCGCCCGACGGCCTCGTCGTCGGCGCCCCGGGCCAGGCGCACGGTGACGTCGCCAGCCGACGGGTCGGTGCTGAGGTCGACGAGGCGCAGCCGGCGCTCGGGTTGGTGCGGGCCACCGTCACCCCAGCGCACGATCTCCACCGCCACCGCGCCCTCTGTGCGCTCGGCGGCGAGGAGGGTGGCGGCGCGGGCGAGATCGTCGGAGGCGTCCGGGCCGGCCTGCACTTCCACCACCGTGAGGTCGTCGGTCTCGACGAAGCCGACCGCGACCACGCCGGGGAGCCGGCGGAGCTGCAGCTCGAGGCCGTCGAGGCTCGCGGCCACTCCGCTCACGATGTCGACGCGATTCCGGCGTCGTGGCGCAGCGCGAGCGCGCCCAACGCCACCATGAGCCGCGAGAGCACGGGGTCGTCGAGGGGCGGCTGCAGGTAGAGCCCCGGCTCCGCGTCGTGGAGTCCGGCTTCGTCGTCGCGCAAGGGCCGCCGACCGGCGCGCAGCACCTGGTGCCCGAAGCCGGGGACGTCGACAACCACCGCGGCGTCGTCGAGTGCATAGAGGTCGACGAGGTCATCGAGCGCCTGGTACACGGTGGCCAAGCCGGAGCCCTCCCGGGCGGAGGCGACGAGCGGTTCGTTGGTGGTGTTCACTGCACTCCCCGCCCGACGTTTGGGATGCCCGACGATACCCCGACGCGGCGCGCGCCCCGCGCAACCCTCCGCGCGCAACGTGACGGACGAATCGGGCCGAGCGAGCGCGGAACGTCCCACTACCATGCGCGGGCACGGCGAGCGGCGAAGGGCGCCGGGCGCCGCGACCCCTCGTGATCCGTGACCAGCTCCTCGCCGCGCTCCACGCCGCGCTCGACGATTGCGGCTTCCCCGCGCCGCCGGGTGGCGTCGAGCTGGCGCCGCCGAAGGACTCCGACCACGGCGACTTCACCACCAACGTCGCCCTCCAGCTGACCAAGACCGTCGGGATGCCGCCCCGCGAGATCGCCGCCAAGATGGCCGACGCCCTCGAGCGGGAGCGTCCGCCGCACCTCGAGCGGGTCGAGATCGCGGGACCAGGTTTCCTCAACCTCTCGCTCGCGCCGACGTGGCTGCACGAGGTGCTGCTCGCGGTGGTGGCGCGGGGTGAGTCGTACGGTCACGGCGACGCGCTCGACGGCCTGCGCATCAACCTCGAGTTCGTCTCGGCCAACCCGACCGGGCCGCTCCACGCCGGCGGGGGCCGCTGGGTGGCGGTGGGGGACGCGCTCGCCAACCTCCTCGCCTCGCAGGGCGCCGTGGTGCACCGCGAGTACTACCTGAACGACGCCGGCAACCAGCTCGACATGTTCGGGGCGTCGCTCTTCGCCCGGTACCAGGGGCGCGAGCCGCCCGAGCAGGGCTACCAGGGGCAGTACGTCCTGGACATGGCCGCTCGCATGCGGGCCGAGCTCGGTGGTGAGGTCACCGAGGAGCAGGCTCGCGAGTGGGGCTACCTCGACAACGTGCGCACGCTCCAGGACGACCTCGCCCGCATCGGGGTGCACTTCGACACCTGGTTCTCCGAGCGCACCCTGCACGACGCGGGCAACGTCGTCCGTGTGCTCGACGACCTGCGCGGTCGGGGCGTCGTCTTCGAGGACGACGGCGCGACGTGGCTGCGTGCAACCGAGTTCGGCGACCCCCGCGACCGCGTGCTGGTGAAGTCCGACGGCTCCACCACCTATCTCTGCAACGACATCGCCTACCACCGCGACAAGTTCGAGCGCGGGTGGCAGCATCTCATCGACATCTGGGGTGCCGACCACCACGGCCAGGTGAAGTCACTCCAGGCGGGCATGGCCGCGCTCGGGTACCCCGACGGAGAGCCCGAAGTCCTGCTCGGGCAGCTCGTGAAGCTCATGCAGCACGGGGAACAGGTGCGCATCTCGAAGCGCACGGGCAACGTGATCGCGCTCGCCGACATCCTCGACGAGGTCGATCCCGACGTCGCGCGCCTCACCTTCCTGTTGCAGGGCATCGACACCACGCAGACCTTCGACCTCGACGTCGTCACCGCGCAGTCGATGGAGAATCCCGTCTACTACGTGCAGTACGCGCACGCGCGCATCGCGTCCATCGGCCGGAAGGCCACCGAGGTCGGCGTCACTCGGCTCCCGATCCTCGACACGTCGCTGGCGCCGCTGGTGCACGACCGCGAGCTCGAGTTGCTGCGCGCGCTCGAAGCGTACCCCGGGGTGATGGCCGAGGCGGCCGCCATGCGCGCGCCGCATCGCGTCACCACCTGGGTGCGCGACTTCGCGAAGGCGTTCCACGGCTTCTACCGCGACTGCCGCGTCATCTCCGACGACGTCGCGCTCACCCAGGCCCGGCTCTGGCTCGCCGAGGCGTGTCGGCTCGGCCTCGCGAACGCGCTCGCAGTGCTCGGCGTCGGCGCGCCCGACGAGATGACGCGCATGGTCGATGTCGACGTCGACGGTGCCGAGCTGTGAACGCCGACGCACCCCTCGATCTCGCGCTGCTACCCCGGAGCGCGACCGTCGACGACTCCGGCCGGCTCGCGATCGACGGCGTCGATCTCGAGGCCCTCGCCGGGGTGCAGGGCACGCCGCTCTACGTCTACTCGGAGTCCGAGCTCCGGGCGCGGGCCCGGGAGTATCGCGAGGCGTTCGGCTCCGACGCCGTGTCGTACGCGGGCAAGGCGTTCCTGTGCCTGGCGATGGCGCGCCTCGTGCACGAGGAGGGCTTGCACCTCGATGTCGCCACCGGCGGCGAGCTCCGGATCGCAGTGCAAGCGGGTTTCCCGGCGGCGCGGGTCGTGTTCCACGGCAACAACAAGTCGGAGGCCGAGTTGCAGTTTGCGCTCGATTCCGGCGTCGGCCGCATCGTCGCGGACTCGTTCGACGAGCTCGACCGCATCGAGGCGCTCGTCGCAAGCGGTGCCACCGCGCCTCGCGTGCTCGTGCGCGTCACTCCTGGTGTCGAAGCCCACACGCACGAGTACATCGCCACCGGCGCCGACGACTCGAAGTTCGGCTTCACCGTGTCCAACGGCACCGCGCGCGACGCCGCGCTGCGGGTCGCCAAGTCGCCGGGGATGGACTTCGCCGGTTTCCACTGCCACATCGGATCGCAGATCCTCGTGCTCGAGTCGTTCGCGCGCGCGGCCTCGGTCGTGGCCGAGCTCGCGGCCGACGTCGCGCGCGCGACCGGCGCGCCGGTGCCCGAGATCAACCTGGGTGGTGGCCTCGGCGTGCCGTACACCACCGGCGACCTCGACGCGCCGAGCATCGCCGAGTTCGGCCGTGAGACGCGCGCCCACTTCGCGGACGCCTGCGCGTCGTTCGGGCTCGACGCGCCGCCCGCGCTCACCGTCGAAGCCGGCCGCTCCATCGCCGGGCCCGCGGGCGTCACGCTCTACACCGTCGGAACCATCAAGGAGATCCCGGGCGTGCACACCTACGTCGCGGTCGACGGCGGTATGAGCGACAACCCTCGCCCGGCCACCTACGGCGCGGCCTACGAAGCCGCGCTGCCGGCCCGGATCGCCGCCGCGCGCCCGTTCGTCGCCACCGTCGCCGGCAAGCACTGCGAGCAGGGCGATCTCCTCGTGCGCGACGCGCACCTCCCGGCCGACGTCGCGGTCGGCGACGTGCTGATCACGCCGGTCACCGGGGCCTACGGCCACTCGATGGCGTCGAATTACAACCTGGTGCCGCGCCCGGCGGTGGTGTTCGTGGACGAGGGGCAGTCCCGGCTCGTGGTGCGGCGGGAGACGTTCGCCGATCTCGTCGCCCGTGACGTCGCGGGTGAGGGAGACTAAAGGGCATGGAGATGCAGCGGAGGCGTGGCCGGAGGCCGGGACGCCGTAGCGGAATCGACCGGTCTGATGGAGATGCAGCGGAGGCGTGGCCGGAGGCCGGGACGCCGTAGCGGAATCGACCCGGTCTGATGGAGATGCAGCGGAGGCGTGGCCGGAGGCCGGGACGCCGTAGCGGAATCGACCCGGGCCGATGAACGATGGGGTACGCGTCGGGATCCTCGGCTGCGGTCACGTGGGGAGCGCGCTCGTGCGCCTCATCCACGGCCACGCCGATGTGATCGAGGCCCGGGCGGGCGTGCCACTCGAGGTGGCGCGGGTCGCGGTCAACGACCTCACGAAGGAGCGCGACCTGCCGCTGCCGACGCGCCGCTTCACCGACGACGCCGCCGCCGTCGTCGACGACCCCGACGTCGACATCGTGGTGGAGGTCATTGGCGGGATCGAGCCCGCTCGTCGCCTCATCGTCGACGCGCTGATGGGCGGCAAGCCGGTGGTCACCGCCAACAAGGAGCTCGTCGCCACGCACGGGCGGGAGCTGTTCGAGACGGCCGAGGGCGCGGGCGTCGACATCCTCTTCGAGGCCTCGGTGGGCGGTGGCATCCCGCTCATCCGGCCGCTGCGGGAGTCGCTGGCCGGTGACCGCATCCGGCGGGTGATGGGCATCGTCAACGGCACCACCAATTACATCCTCACCGGCATGACCGAGCTCGGTGCATCGTTTGCCGACGCGCTGGCCGAGGCGCAGCGGCTCGGGTTCGCCGAGACCGACCCCACCGCCGACGTCGAGGGCTTCGACGCCGCGGCGAAGGCGGCGATCATCGCGTCGATCGCGTTCGGTGCGCGCGTCGTCGTCGGCGACGTCTACCGCGAGGGCATCACCGAGATCACCGCCGACGACATCGCGTCGGCGCGCGACCTCGGTTACGTGGTGAAGCTGCTCGCGATCGCCGAGGACAACGACTCCGAGATCGCGGTGCGTGTCCACCCGGCCATGGTGCCCGAGCATCACCCGCTCGCGTCCGTGCGCGACGCGTTCAACGCGGTGTTCATCGAGGGCGACGCGGTGGGGGAGCTCATGCTCTACGGGCGCGGCGCGGGCGGCATGCCCACCGCATCGGCGGTGCTGGGCGATCTCGTCGACGCGGCCAAGAACCTGGTGGAGGGGCGCAAGGGCGCGACCATCGGGACGATGGCGCCCCGCCCGATCCGCGCCATCGAGAACGTGGAGTCGCAGTTCTACCTCCAGATGGAGGTGGCCGACCGACCGGGTGTGTTGCACGCGATCACGGGCGAGTTCGGCAGTCGTGAGGTGTCGGTGCGCTCGATGCGTCAACGCGGCATCGGCGACGACGCCCGCCTCATCTTCGTCACCCACAAGGCGCGCGAGGCCGACCTGCGCGACGCGGTCGACGCCGTCGGCCGGCTCGAGCCGGTGCACCGCGTCGGGTCGGTGCTCCGCGTGATCGGGGAGGAAGAGTGAGCGTCGCGAGGCGGGTATCCCGTCGAGCAGCGAACGTGGCCCGGTGGCCCGGTGCCGCAGGCACCAAGAGCGGGGAAGAAGAGTGAGCGTCGCGAGGCGGGTATCCCGTCGAGCAGCGAACGTGGCCCGGTGGCCCGGTGCCGCAGGCACCAAGAGCGGGGAAGAAGAGTGAGCGTCGAGGCGGGTATCCCGTCGAGCAGCGAACGTGGCCCGGTGGCCCGGTGCCGCAGGCACCAAGAGCGGGGAAGAAGAGTGAGCGTCGCGAGGCGGGTATCCCGTCGAGCAGCGAACGTGGCCCGGTGGCCCGGTGCCGCAGGCACCAAGAGCGGGGAAGAAGAGTGAGCGCAGGTCACGCGAGTTGGCCCGGCCTCATCGAGGCGTACCGCGAGCATCTGCCGGTCACTGACGCGACGCCGGTCATCACCCTGCTCGAAGGCAACACGCCGTTGCTCGAGGCGCCACGGGTCGCGCAGCAGGCGGGCGTCGCGCGCGTGCACCTCAAGGTGGAGGGTCTCAACCCGACCGGATCGTTCAAGGACCGCGGGATGACGATGGCGATCTCCACCGCGGTCGAGCGCGGCGCCAAGGTCGTGATCTGCGCGTCGACGGGCAACACCTCCGCGTCGGCGGCTGCGTACGCGACGCGGGCCGGCTTGATGTGCGCGGTGGTGATCCCGCAGGGGCAGATCGCGCTGGGCAAGCTCGCGCAAGCTCTCATCCACGGTGCGCGCGTCGTCCCGGTGCTGGGCAACTTCGACCGTGCGCTCGAGATTGTGCGCGAGCTTGGGGAGCGGCCCGGGGTCGAGGTGGTGAACTCGATCAACCCGGTGCGCATCGAGGGGCAGAAGACGGCCGCGTTCGAGATCGTCGACGCGCTCGGTGACGTGCCCACCATCCACTCGATCCCGGTTGGCAACGCGGGCAACATCACCGCCTACTGGCGGGGCTACACCGAGTACGCCGGCCTGGGCCGGTCGGCTCGTACGCCGCGCATGCTCGGCTGGCAGGCCGCGGGTGCGGCACCACTGGTGCTGGGCGAGCCCGTGCTGCACCCCGAGACGCTTGCCACCGCGATCCAGATCGGCAATCCGGCGTCGTGGCAGGGAGCCATCGACGCCCGCGACCAGTCGGGTGGTCACATCGGGGCCGTCACCGACGCGCAGATCGTCGAGGCGTACCGCATGCTCGCGGCCGAGGAAGGCTGCTTCGTCGAGCCCGCGTCGGCGGCGTCGGTGGCCGGCCTCCTCCAGGCCGCAGCCGACGGCCTGCTCTCGGCCGACGACATGGCGGTCTGCACGGTGACCGGACACGGGCTGAAAGACCCCAACCGCGCCATCGCCGAGGTGCAGGTGGGCGATCCGGTCGACGCCGACGCGACCGCCGTCGCGGGCGCGCTGGACCTCACGTGACGATCGCGCTGGTCACCGGCGCGTCCGCCGGGATCGGTCGTGCGTTCGCCGCCGGGCTCGCCGCACGCGGCCACGATCTCGTGCTGGTCGCGCGCGACGCGGACCGACTCGAGGAGCTGGCGGCCGAGCTCTGCGCCACGCGCGGCGTCGCGGCCGACGTGCTGGCGGCCGACCTGCTCACCGACAGCGGTGTGACCTCGGTCGCGACTCGGCTCGCCGACGTCGACCACCCCGTCGACCTTCTCGTCAACAACGCCGGCTTCGGCACCTACGGACGCTTCGCCGAGCTCGACGTCGCGCACGAGGTACAAGAGGTCGAGCTCAACGTGGTCGCGCTCCTCCGCCTGACGCACGCCGCGCTCGGCGCGATGGAGCGCCGAGGCGCCGGCGCCATCCTCAACGTCGCGTCGCTCGCGGCCTACCAACCCAACCCGATCAGCGCGACGTACGGAGCGACCAAGGCCTTCGTGCACAGCTTCACGCACGCCGTGCGCGAAGAGGCGCGAGCCACCGGCGTCACGGTGATGCTGGTGTGCCCCGGTTACACGCACACCGAGTTCCACGACCGCGCCGGGCTCGGGCCCACCGACGTCCCCGAGTTCATCTGGCAGTCGGCCGACACCGTCGTGGCCGCCGCGCTGCGCGACCTCGAGCGCGGGCGGTCGGTGTCCATCCCCGGCCTGCTGAACCAGACCGCGGCCGCGATGTCGAGCATGGCCCCGGCTGGCATCACCCGCCGGGTCGCCGGCCGGGTGATCAAGCGGTCCGGATGAACGGAGTGGCCGGCCCGACCGCGGTGCTGCTGCTGTCGTGTCCCGACCAGCCCGGTGTGGTCGCGGCGACCGCCGACTTCGTGTATCGGCACGGCGGCAACATCGTCGACGCCCAGCAGCACACCGACCGCACCGACGGGGTGTTCTTCCAGCGGGTCGAGTTCCTGCTCGACGGGTGCGACCTGGCGCGTGACGAGATCGAGCCGGCCTTCCGACCGATCATCGACCGCTTCGGCATGCAGTGCGTCGTGCGCTTCTCCGATGACGTCCCGCGCGCCGGCGTGCTCGTCTCGAAGGAGGCCCACTGCCTGGTCGATCTCCTGGCGCGCTCGCGCCGTGGCGAGCTCACCATCGACGTCGCCGTCGTGATCTCGAACCATCCCGACCACGCCGAGGTGGCCCAGTGGTTCGACGTGGAGTTCGTGCACCTCCCGGTCACGGGCGACACCAAGCCGGAGCAGGAACGCGCGATGCAAGCGGTGCTGGAGGCGCACGGGGTCACGCTCGTCGTGCTGGCGCGCTACATGCAGATCCTCAGCGCCGACTTCGTCTCCCAATGGCCCGACGCGATCATCAACATCCACCACTCGTTCCTGCCCGCGTTCATGGGCGGGCGTCCGTATCACCAGGCGCACGAACGTGGGGTCAAGATCGTGGGCGTCACCGCGCACTACGCGACCGCGGTGCTCGACGACGGCCCAATCATCGACCAGGACGTCGTGCGCGTGAGTCACCGCGACGCGGTCGAAGACCTCCAACGGCGCGGCCGGGACCTCGAGGTCGTCGTGCTCGCGCGAGCGGTGCACGCCCACGTCGAGCACCGCGTCCTCGTCCACGGCCGAAGGACCGTGGTGTTCGACTGACGTGTCCCCGTCGCTCGCCTCCGCTCGCTCCGTCCCAGCCGGCGAGCCGGGCGAAGCCCGCTCTCGCCGGGGCGTGAGGACCCGCGGCGCCACGGGGTCAGGCGGCGGCGTCGATGCGGTAGATGCCGTCGCTGAGCGAGAGCACGTAGAGCGCGCCGCCGTTGCCCTGCCCGAAGCTCGAGACGGCCGACGCGTCGAGCCCCGTGTCCGAGGTGCGCTCGCCGCCGTCGCCCTCCGGTTGGAGGATCCGGATGGTGCCATCGCAGTTGTCGCTGTAGAAGTAGGTGCCGGCGAGATCGGGGATCGCGGTGCCGCGGTACACGAACCCGCCCACCACCGCGCACGCGCCGGTGTCGTGGCTGATCTCCGTCACCGGTTCCTCCGCGCCCGCGGGTGCCTTCCCCTGGTAGGGGTGGTCGCCTTCGAGCCGGTTCCACCCGAAGTTGTCGCCTTTGCCTGCGTCCCGTCCGGCCGTCGCCGGCGCGTGGTCGATCTCCTCGTATTCGTCCTGACCCACGTCGCCGATCCAGAGGTTGCCGGTGGCGCGGTCGAACGAGAACCGCCACGGGTTGCGCAGCCCGTAGGCCCAGATCTCCGGGCGCGCACCGTCGACGTCGACGAACGGGTTGTCGGTGGGCACCGTGTACGCCGCGGTCGCGGTCGGCGTCGGATCGATGCGCAGGATCTTGCCGAGCAACGTGCCGAGTGACTGCCCGTTGCCGCCCGGCGCGTGACCGGGACCACTGTCACCCGCGCCGCCTCCGTCGCCCATCCCGATGTACAGGTACCCGTCGGGCCCGAACGCGAGCTGGCCGCCGTTGTGGTTGGGCTGGGGCTGGTCGACCTCGAGCACGTTGCGACGCGACGAAGCGACCGCGTTGCGGCCGCGCATCTCCATCTCGTCGATCTGCGTGTTGCCGCTGCGGTCGGTGTAGTCGACGTAGAGCTTGGTGCCGTCGGGCGCGAAGGCGATGCCGAGCAGCCCGCGCTCACCACCGTCCTGGCTCACCCGGTCGGTGAGGTCGACGACGGGAGTGGAAGCGCGACGGCCACCGCGCAACGACCACACGACGCCGCTCTGCTGCGTGGCGTACAACGTCCGAGTACCGGGACGCGCCGCGAGCGCGGTGAGACCCTCCGTCCCGTCGATCTTGGTGAGGCGCAACGCGGGCGCGGCGCGCCCGGGCGGCGCGGCGACCGCGACGAGGAGGAGGGCGATCGTGCCCGCGATCGCGAGGCGGCGCATGACCTCGGCACGGTACCGCCTTCGGGGTTCGCCGGAACCGCGCGCAACCCGTCACGTAACCTCGTCGAGATGAAGTACCTCGTGCTGGTGCCTGACGGTTGCGCCGACGAACCGCTGGCCGAGCTCGACGGCCGCACGCCGCTCGAGGCGGCGCACATGCCGCACCTGGCCCGCCTCGCTGCCGCCGGTGAGGTGGGACAGGCCGAGGTGATCCCAGCTGGGCTCCCGCCGGGCAGTGACGTCGGCAACCTCGCCATCCTCGGCTACGACCCCGCCGAGTACCACACCGGTCGGGCGCCGATCGAGGCCGCGGCCATGGGTGTCGACCTCGCGCCGGGCGAGGTCGCGTTCCGTTGCAACCTCGTCACCGTGATCGACGACGTGATGGTCGACTTCGCGGCGGGGCACGTCACCAGCGAGCAGAGCCGTGTCATCGTCGCTGCGCTCGATGACGCGCTCGGCCACGGACGCGATGGCGTGCGCTTCCATCCGGGTGTCGAGTATCGCCACCTGTGCGTCGTGCCGAGCGACCTGGGCGACGCGGAGTGCGTCCCGCCGCACGATCTCACCGGCCAGCCGATCACGCTGCCGTCCGGTCCCGCCGCCGCCAAGCTCACCGCGCTGATGGACGCGTCGAGGCCGATCGTGGCGAGCGCGGCCGCCGAGGTCGGGTCGATCGCCACCCAGATCTGGTTGTGGGGCCAGGGCACCCGCCCGCAGCTCCCGGATTTCACCGCGCGTTACGGTGTGCGCGGTCGCTTGTCGTCGGCCGTCGACCTCGTGCGCGGCCTCGGCGTGCTCTCGGGCATCGAGGTGCTCGACGTGCCGGGCGCGACCGCGGGCTTCGACAACGACTACGTCGCGCAGCGCGACGCGGCGCTGTCGTCGCTCGGCGACCGCGACCTGTTCCTCCTGCACGTGGAGGCCACGGACGAGGCTGGTCATCAGGGCGCGGTCGACGAGAAGGTCGCGTCGCTCGAGCGCTGGGACGCCCACATCATCGGGCCGCTGGTCGAAGCGCTGCGCGACGAGCCGTTCCGCATCCTGTTGCTCCCCGACCACGCGACACCGTGCGCGGCGCGCACGCACACGTCGGAACCGGTTCCGTACCTCCTCTACTGCACCGATCGGCCCGGCGCCGGTGGCGAGTACTCGGAGCGAGGGGTCGCCGGCCGGCCGGCGGTGCCCGCGCACGAGCTCATGGCGCGCCTCCTCGCCTGACGCTGTTTGCCGCGGCCGCGGCCTCGGCGGTAGAGTTTCTCCCGCCGCCGGTCGATTCTTCGCCCAGTTCACTGGACGACGATCCCGGTTTCAGGTGCCGATGCCCCGACAGGGTCCACGACTGTCGAGGTCTGACAACCGTGCCCGTCCCGCCTCGCGCCAGCGCGCGTGACGCGGCCGGGCTGAGGAGAGGGAATGACCCCGGAGCAGCAGATCGATCGGTCGGTCCTCGCCGGCAAGGACCGCGACGAGCTCCACACGATCGCGGGAGCCATTGGCGTGAAGGCCGCGACCCGCATGCGCAAAGCCGACCTCATCGAAGCCATCCTCGACGCCGCCAACGGCGGTGAGCCGGCGGCGCCGAAGACCGCGGAGTCGAAGACGGACGCGCCGCCCCGCCGGGTGCGGTCGACGCGGGCCTCGCAGCTCGCGGCCGATGACTCGCTGGCTGCCTTGGCCGCCGAGGAGGACTCGCTCGCGGGTGACGACGCCACAGCCGAACCCCCGTCGCCCCGCCCGCGCGCTCGCCGCGCCGCGCCCGCGCCGGCGCCCGCCGAGGAGACCGACACGCCATCCGACGACACGACCGACGACACGGCCGACGACCGCCGTGACGACGGCGCGCCCGACTCCGACTCCGAGTCCGACGGCGACGACGACACCCGCGGTGACAGCATCGACCCCGAGGACGAGCGGCAGTCGTTCGGCGAGGGCAACCGGCGCGGTCGCCGCCGTCGCCGCGGACGCGGTGGCCAGGACCAACCCGGCGAGAGTCGCCCGTCGGACTTCCACGGCGAGCCCATCCCGGTCGAGGGCCTCCTCGACCTCCGCCCCGAGGGCTACGGCTTCCTCCGCGGCGACGGCTACCTGCCCGCGCAGAAGGACGTGTACGTCTCGGCGTCGCAGGTGCGGCGGTTCGCGCTCCGCAAGGGTGACTTCGTCACCGGTTCGTCGCGCCCGCAGGCCAGCAACGAGAAGTACCCGGCGCTGCTGCGCGTCGACGACATCAACGGCATGACCCCCGACGACGCGCGCGCCCGGCCGCGGTTCGAGGACCTCACGCCGCTCTTCCCCGACTCCAAGCTCCACCTCGAGGTCAACGCGGACGCGCAGGAGTTCACGGGCCGCATCGTCGACCTCGTCGCGCCGATCGGCAAGGGGCAGCGCGGCCTGATCGTGTCGCCCCCGAAGGCGGGCAAGACGACGATCCTCAAGCAGCTCGTCTACGCGATCGAGCGCAACAACCCCGAGGTGCACCTCATGGTGCTGCTCGTCGACGAGCGGCCCGAAGAGGTCACCGACATGAAGCGGCACGTGCAGCAGGGCGAGGTCGTCGCCAGCACGTTCGACCGTCCCGCCGATGAGCACACGCAGGTCGCCGAGCTCGCCATCGAGCGCGCCAAGCGCCTCGTCGAGCACGGGAAAGACGTCGTCGTCGTGCTCGACGGCATCACCCGCCTCGCCCACGCGTACAACCTCGCGGCGCCGACCTCGGGCCGGATCATGTCGGGCGGCGTCGACTCCACCGCGCTGTACCCACCCAAGAAGTTCTTCGGCGCCGCGCGCAACGTCGAGGAGGGCGGTTCACTCACCATCATCGCCACCGCGCTGATCGAGACCGGCAGCCGCATGGACGAGGTGATCTTCGAGGAGTTCAAGGGCACCGGCAACATGGAGCTGCGCCTCGACCGACACCTCGCCGAGCGCCGCATCTACCCTGCGATCGACGTCGCCGCCTCGAGCACCCGCCACGAGGAGCTCCTCTTCGACCGCCACCAGCTCCAGCAGGTCTGGAAGCTGCGCCGGGTGCTGAACGCGCTCGAGGAGGGGAAGGGGATCGAGTTGCTCATCGACAAGATCCGCACCACCAAGGACAACGACGAGTTCCTCCGCGAGATCGGCAAGGCCCCGACGCCCGGGAGCTGAGCGACGCCACCTCCGGCCACCCGGCGCCGGGCATGAATTGCCCGCTCCTGGTGTTCTGTTGGCTTCCGCCCGTGAATTCTCGACGCCCTGCGTCTCCTAGACTGGACAGATCATGAAGACCGGAATCCACCCCGACTACGTCGAGTGCAAGGTGCACTGCTCGTGCGGCAACGAGTTCACCACCCGTTCGACCGTCCCGTCGCTGCGCGTCGAGCTCTGCTCGGAGTGCCACCCCTTCTTCACCGGCAAGCAGAAGCTGGTCGACACCGGTGGCCGGGTCGAGCGCTTCCAGCGCCGCCTGGAGAAGAAGGCGCCGGCCAAGTCCGCCAAGGGCAAGGCCACGGCGGCCGAGAAGGCGACGGCCGAGGCCTGAGCCGATGAGCGCCGAGGCCCCCTCGTCGAGCCCCCGCTACATGGGCGGCCAGGCGGTCGTCGAAGGCGTCATGATGCGCGGCGAGCGCACCTGGGCGGTCGCAGTACGCACGCCCGAGGGCGACATCGAGATCCACACCCACGACACGCCCACGTGGGCCGAGAAGTGGGCGAAGATCCCGCTCGTCCGCGGCGTGATGGCGCTGGCCGAGTCGATGGCGCTGGGCATGAAGGCGCTCACGTGGTCGGCCAACCGCCAGATCCCGGAGGAGGAGCAGATCTCCTCGAAGACGATGGGGTGGAGCATCGGCATCGCGTTGGCGTTCTTCACCGCCATCTTCATCGTGATGCCGGCGGTCGCGGCCAACGGCCTCGGCAACCTCCTCGGGGTCGACGGGTTCTGGTTCCACGTCTCCGAGGGCGCGCTCCGGCTCGCCATCTTCCTCGGCTATCTGCTCCTCATCGGGCAGCTCAAAGACATCAAGCGCGTCTTCCAGTACCACGGCGCCGAGCACAAGGCGATCGCCGCCTACGAGAACGACGTCGAGCTCACCGCCGAGGAGGCACAGAAGTTCGACACGTCGCACGTGCGCTGCGGCACCAACTTCCTGCTCACGGTGATGGTCGTGACCATCATCGTGTACTCGTTCATCGGCCGCCCGGGGTGGGCGATGCTGATCCTCTCCCGCATCGTCCTGCTGCCGGTGATCGCAGGGGTGAGCTACGAGGTGATCCGCTTCGCGGCCCGCCACATGGACAAGCGTTGGGTGCGCATCGCCATGAAGCCGGGGCTGCTCCTCCAGCGGCTCACCACGCGGCAGCCGTCGCTCGACCAGGTCGAGGTGGCGGTCGCGTCGCTGCGGGCGGTCCTCACGGCCGAGCAGCTGGCCGAGGTCGACGCCCGACCCCGCCGTCTCGCCGGCATCACGCAACGACGGCGCCCCGCCCTCGGCAACGCCTGACCACCCCACGCCAAATGGAAGTGTTGCCCTGACATTCCTCTGACGTCCTGACGCGACAGTCGGGTGGTGGCAGTCTCCGACCGCGAACGCGTCGCCCACGTGATCCGTCGCCTGTCGATGGGCGCGCACCCGGAGGTCGTGGCCGACCTCGACGAGGCGCGCGCTGCAGTGGCCCGCGCCCTCGACACGTCGGGTCCTGAGGGGACGCGGCTCGAGCTGGCGGTGCCCACCGACGTGAAGTCGGGCAACAAGGTGCGCGACGTGCTCTCGATGATCGACTGGTGGGTCGGACGCATGCAGCAGCCCGACCGGATGGTGGAGGAACGCCTCACCTGGTTCTGGCACGACCACTTCGCCACGTCGGTCGTGAAGGTGCGGGTGCCCTACCTGGTGCTGCAGCAGCACGCGACGCTGCGCACGCATGCGTTGGGAAACTTCGCCGAGCTGCTGAAGGCGGTCGCACGCGACCCGGCGATGCTGCTCTACCTCGACGGAATCACGAATGCCGCGACCGAACGCAACGAGAACTTCGGGCGCGAGTGCCTCGAGCTCTTCACGATGGGTCGCGACAGCGGTTACACGCAGGACGACGTCGTCGCGGCCGCGCGCGCGTTCACCGGTTGGGTGGTGGCGATCCCGGGCCGTCCGCAGTTGGCGCGGCTGGGCGCGCCGTGGAGCGCGGTGTTCCTTGCCCGCCGGCACGACGCCGACACCAAGACGCTGCTCGGCGTGACCGCGCCGCTCGACATGGACGGCGCGCTCGACGTGATCCTCGACCAGCCGGCCACCGCGCGCTTCGTCGTGACGAAGCTGTGGCGCGAGCTCGTGGGACTCGAGCCCGACGACGCCACCGTCACCACGCTCGCTCGTGACTTCCGGCGCGACTACGAGATCCGACCGCTGGTCGAGGCGATCGCGCACCACGATGCGTTCACGTCCGACGACGCGGTGCGGTCCAAGTACCGCACGCCGGTGGAGAAGCTGGTGGGCATCGTGCAGGCATCGGGCACGACCTCGTCGACGTCCTCGCCCGCCCGGGCGCGCGCCATCGGTCCGGCCCGCGCGCTGCGGGCGATGAGCTACCTCCCGTTCCTCCCGCCCAACGTCGCCGGGTTCCCGAAGGGTGCCCGCCTGCTCGGGCCCGCCAACCTCGTGCACACCTTCGACCTGGTCCAGGCCGTGCCCACGCCGCCGCGCTCGATGCCGGTCGACGACCTGCTGGCGCGCTTCGGCCTCTTCGACGTGAGCGACACGACGCGCTCGGTGCTCGAGCGCGAGCGTGACCCCGGCCGCCGGTTCGTGCTCGCGGCCGCCTCACCGGAGTACACGCTGGTATGAACGCGCACGACGCCATCAACGACGAAGCCGGGATCAGCCGCCGCCGCTTCCTCACCGGTCTCGGCGTGGCGGGCACGGCCGCGGTCGCGGCCGGCTACGGACTGTCCGTCTGGAGAGACGGTGCGTCGGAGTCGGGCTCCGGACGCGCGCCCGTGACCAGCGCCGGCCCGCACCTCACCGGTCGCGACGACCGCACGCTCGTCGTGGTCGAGCTCGCCGGCGGCAACGACGGGCTCAACACCGTCGTGCCTGTCGCCGACCCCGCCTACCGCACGCTGCGGCCGACCCTCGGGGTGACCGACCCGATCGCACTCGACGACGGCATCGGCTTCCCACCCGAGCTGGCCAAGCTCGCAGGCCGCTACCGCGACGGGCACGTCGCGATCGTCGAGGGCGTCGGCTACCCCGATCCCGACCTGTCGCACTTCGCGTCGCTGGCCTACTGGTGGTCGGGCACACCCGGTGCGACCGGGACGCAAGGGTGGCTGGGCCGCTACCTCGACGCCACCGTCGGCTTCGACGACCCGCTGGCCGCAGTCGGGATCGGGCCGGTGCCGTCGCCGGCGTTGCTCGGATCGCGATCGTTCTCGACAACGATCGCCGACGCCACCGGACTGCAGCCGCAACTCCCGTCGTGGGTCGACTCGCCCGACGAACTCGTGGCCGCGTGGTCGCGGTTCGCCCCCGCCGACGCCGATCCTCGCACGGTCATGGGTGGCATCGAGCAGGCGATCACGGAGACCGCGAAGGCCCGCCGCGATCTCGCGGGCCGACTCCACGCCCCGACGACGTCAGCCGGCGCGAACGAGGACAACGGTTACGGGCAGGAACAGGGCGCGACCGCTGCGCTTGCACTGGCCGCACAACTCGTGCTCGCCGACCACACGCCAGCGCGTGATCTACGTGAACGGCCTCGGCGACTACGACACCCACCAGGGTGAGGCCACCCGTCACCCGGCGCTGATGCGCGACCTCGACGCGGGGATCGACGCGTTCCTCGCCGCCGTGGAGTCCGGCGGCGCGGCCGACCGCGCGGTCGTGATGACCGTCTCCGAGTTCGGACGGCGCCCGGTCGAGAACGGCAGCGGCACCGACCACGGGACCGCCGCACCTCATTTCGTCATCGGTGCGTCGGTGAAGGGTGGCCGGTACGGCGCGCCGCCGTCGCTCACGCAGCTCGATGACCACGGCAACCTGCTCATGACCACCGACTTCCGCACGCTCTACGCCACCGCGCTGCAGGGCTGGCTCGGCGTCGACGCCGAACCGCTCATCGGCCGCGGCTTCACCCCGCTGCCCCTCGTCTGACCCCAAGGGGCGGGAGGGGGCGCCGGTACCCTGAATCGGATGTTCGAACGACTCGTGGAGCTCGAGACCGAGACGGAGAAGCTGGAGACCCAGCTTCCCGAGCTCTATGCGTCCGGCGACCAGCAGGCGGCCGCGATGGCCGGGAAGCGGCTGGCCGAGCTGCGCCCGGTGGTCGAGGCCTTTCGAGCGCACCGCGACACCGAAGCCGACCTGACCGAGGCGCGCGAGATGCTCGCGGCCGAGCCCGACGCCGAGATGCGCGACTACCTCGAGAGCGAGATCGCGGCCAAGCAGGCGGCGCTCGACGAGCTCGACGCCCGACTGCGCGAGCTGCTCGTGCCCCGCGACCCCGACGACGGCAAGAACGTCATCGTCGAGATCCGCGGCGGCGAGGGCGGCGAGGAGGGCAACTTGTGGGCCGCCGACCTCTTCGAGATGTACCAGCGCTACGCCGACCTGCACCACTGGAAGGTCGAGGTGCTCGCGACCCAGCCGTCCGACATGGGCGGAATGCGCGAGGTGACGTTCGTGGTGAAGGGCGACGACGCGTGGTCGCGCCTCAAGCACGAGGCTGGCCCGCACCGCGTGCAACGCGTCCCGCGACGGAGAGCCAGGGACGGGTGCACACCAGCGCGGCGACGGTGACGGTGCTCCCCGAAGCCGAGGAGATCGACGTGCACATCGATCCCAACGACCTCGACGTCGACGTCTACCGGTCGAGTGGCCCCGGCGGCCAGTCGGTGAACACCACCGACTCCGCGGTGCGGATCACGCACAAGCCGTCGGGACTCGTGGTGACCTGCCAGGACGAGAAGAGCCAGCTGCAGAACAAGGAGAAGGCGATGCGCATCCTGCGCAGTCGTCTCTACGAGATCGAGCGGGAGCGGCAGGAGGCGGAGCTGTCGTCGGCCCGGCGTAGCCAGGTGAAGAGCGGAGGCCGCTCCGACAAGATCCGCACCTACAACTACAAGGAGAACCGCGTCACCGACCACCGCATCGGCCTGACGCTGCACTCGCTCGATCAAGTCCTCGCGGGCCAGCTCGACGCGCTCACCGACGCGCTGGCCGCCGACGAGCGCGCACGCCAGCTCGCCGGCGACGGGTCTTGACCACCTGGGCCGATCTTCGAGCGCGCGCCGAGGCACGACTGCGCGACGCGGGCGCGCCGCGTCCCGACGTCGAGGCCCGTTGGATGGTCGAGCGCGTGTCGGGCTACGACGGTGCCGAGCTGGTGACCAACGAGCAGGAGGCGGCCACCGCGCCGGCCGCGCAACACCTCGATGACATGGTGGAACGGCGCGCGAGCGGCGAACCGCTCCAGTACGTGCTGGGACGGTGGGACTTCCTCGACCTCGATCTCCTCGTCGACCGGCGCGTGCTCGTGCCGCGGCCCGAGACCGAGGTCGTCGCGCGCATCGCGATCGACGAGGCCGTGCGCCTCGGCCAACGCCGCGGCGCACACGACGCCTGGCTCGCCGCCCAAACGTCGTACGCGGTCGCCGATCTCGGCACCGGCTCGGGCGCGATCGCGCTCGCGCTGGCGACGGAGCTGCCCGACGCCGAGGTGTGGGCCACCGACGTCAACGACGATGCGCTCGCGGTGGCGCGCGCCAACGTCGCCGGCATCGGCTCGGCCGCCACGCGCGTGCGTCTCCGCTCGGGTTCGTGGTTCGAGGCGCTGCCGACCGAGCTGCACGGCAGCTTCAAGGTGATCGTGTCCAACCCGCCCTACGTCGCCGAGCACGAGGTGGCCGATCTCCCGCGTGACGTCGCGGGCTGGGAACCTCGGGCGGCGCTGGTGAGCGGCCCGACCGGGCTCGAGGCGATCGAGGAGATCGTGGCCGGCGCCTCGGAATGGCTCGATCCCGACGGCGCCGCGCTCGTCGTCGAGCTCGCGCCCCACCAGGCCGATGCCGCACTCGAACTGGTCCGGGCCACCGGCTTCACCGACGCCCGCGTGGCCCGCGATCTCGCCGGTCGCGACCGCGTCCTCGTCGGTCGACTCCCCTGAATATCGACCAACAGAGCGCGTTAGTGTCGCCCCGGTGCACGCGAGCGAGCGACGCGACTCGGGTGTCCCGAGTCGCAGCGAGTGAGCCATCCTGTCGGCACCGAGAGCGGAGAAGCATGAGCTTGTGGCCCGAGGAGTACGAAGGTCTGCGTGACGAAGCGCGGGCTTCGGCCCAGTTGATCGTCGAGATGTTGCGCGGCGACGGAGCACCCGCCGAGATCCCGACCGACCGCGACGAACGCGTCCGGCAGCAGCGGGAGATGATGAAGCCGCTGGAGGTGGTGTCACCGGCTGGCACCGACCGCGAGATCGCGGGCGTGCCGTGTCGGGTGTTCCGCCCCGACGCACCGGCGCGCGCCGTCTACGTCCACTTCCACGGCGGGGCGATGATGCTCGGCTCGCCGCTCATGAACGACGGCGCCAACGCCGACCTGTCCTCGCGCTTCGACGTCGCCGTCGTGTCGGTCGACTACCGCCTCGCGCCCGAACATCCGCATCCAGCAGGATCCGACGACTGCCTCGCCGTGGCCGCGTGGCTGGTCGAGCACGCGGCGGAGGAGTTCGGCACCGCGCGGCTCCTCGTCGGTGGCGAGTCGGCGGGCGGCTACTACGCCGCACTGACCCTGCTGCGCGTGCGCGACGAGCTCGAGGCGTTCGACCGAGTTCTCGGCGCCAACCTCGTGTTCGGTGCCTACGACCTCTCGGGCACTCCCTCCGTGCGCGGTGCGCGCCCCTCGGACGTACCCGACATCCTCGACGACGGCGTGTTCGAGTTCGTCAACGAGTGCTTCCTGCCGGGTCTCACTCCCGAGGAGTGCAAGGCACCGAGCATCTCGCCGCTCTATGCCGACTTGCACGATCTTCCACCGGCGCTGTTCTCGGTCGGAAGTGCCGACCACCTCCTCGATGACAGCCTGTTCATGGCCGCGCGCTGGGCGGCCTACGGCAACGAGTCGGAGTTGGCGGTGTATCCCGACTGCATCCACGGGTTCTCGGCGATCCCGATGGAGTTGTCGAAGCGCGCCATCGAGCGCATCGACGGGTTCATCGAGCGAGTGCTCGCCTGATCGCGATGGCGGACCAGCTCGACGTCGACGCCATGATCGCCCGCTTCCGCGAACGCGCGGCGGCCGTACGCGACCGCCCGCTCCCGCCGGTCGCCGGCGCCGAACGGCAACGGTTCGTCGAGCAGGCGCAGCGCGACTTCCAGGACTTCGCCATGATCGGCGATGCGATCTGGGAATTCGCCGACGGCGTCCTGACGCTGAAGATCGATCTCAGCGGATAGGAGAGCGCGGAGCGACGGAGGAGCGGCGCGCGCTCGCCAGCGAGCAGGGAGCGAGCGAATCAATGGGTTTCGTCGAGCTTCTCGTTCGTATCCATGTGCTGGAGCAGAGCGCGGTCGACGCCGACCCAGATCGTCTTCGAGAACGGGTACGCGACCGTCGGCACCACGATCATCAGCGGTATCAGCACCGAGAGCAGCGGCGCGACCGGGATGTCGGGGGCGGTGAGCGCGAGGCCGATCGCGAACGCGAGGACGAACGTCGCGCCCGCGATGCCGATGTTGATGGCGAGGGCGCCGGCCCAGTAGCCCTGCTCCCGCTCGAAGTGGAGACCGCAGCGCGGACAGTCGTCGACCATCGTGAACCAGCGTCGGAACAGGTGCCCGCTCCCGCAGCGCGCACAGCGCTTCGTGCACCCCCACCACAGCATCCGACCCCGTGACGCGTTGCGGTTCACGAATCGTCCTCGCGGTCGACGGTCGGCCACACCGGTACTCCGGGCGTCGCGGAGTCGGGGCAGATCGAACGGTACCGGCAGCGCCCGCACACCTCGGGATCGGCGACGCCAACGAAGTCGGTGGTGCTCCGGATGCTCGCAACCTCGCGCCGGAGCTCGGCTTCGATCGCCTCGAAGTCGTCGGCGTCGGGCTCGAACGGTTCGGGATCGTCGACCACCTCCGCCGCGAGGTGCTCGAACGCGATCCGTAGCTTCAGCCCGCGTGCCGACGCGACCGGCGCGAGGATCCAGGCCTGGAGACGAGCCTGCCTGTCGTCGGCGACCCGCTCGCTCCACACCTGACCGGTCTTGAAGTCGCGCGCGTCGAGCAGACCGTCGTGCACCCAGATCGCGTCGAAGCGTGCGGTCGCCATGAACGGAGTGGTGGGGTGCGAGGAGAACCGGGCACGGGTGGCCTCGTGGCCGAGGGTCTCGGCGGGGTCGGGGCAGCGGGCGGTGTGACGCTCGATCTCGCCCCACATCCGGTCGTCGTGGTCGAGGCCGCGCCGTACGAGCACGTCACCGACGTGTTCGACGTCGTGGCACGAGCCTTCGACGTGGATCATGTGCAGGGCGTCGTGCAGCTGTTGGCCGTGCACGCCGCCCGGGTCGGCATCGCTCGCCGGGATGCCGAACAACTGGTGGTTGCGCCACTCACGCGGGCAGCGCCGCCAGGTGTCGAGCGCCGTCGGCGTGACGTGGAGAATCCCGGGGAGGAGGTCGCGCTTCCTCCCGTAGTGCGCACCCTTGCGATGTTCTGGGCACGCCGATACCACGCCGCAGCCGCCGCAGTCGCGTCCGTTGCGCGCGACAGGGTCGATCGCGCGCGCCTGGACGATGTCGACGCGCTCGTCGAACCAGGTGGTGAGCGCGGGCCGTTCGTCGGGTTCGACGACGCGTTCGACGAGCAAGCCCCGCACGAGATCGGCCCAGACGACGCGCAGCGGCGCGCCGGCAACCCATGGGGTCAGCCGCAGGAACGCGACCCGCAGCGCCTCGAGCTCCAGGGGGTCGGCGGGTGGGAGGCGGCGGCCCCACAGCTCGAACTGGCGGAGCTCGTAGCCGTGGTCGGGCGTCCGCAACGGCAGGTCGACCCAGCCCCCGACCCGCAGTCCGCCGCGCGGGGTGGGTTGGTCGGTGTCGGCGGCATCGTCGAAGCGCGCCGGCCGGTCGCCGAACATCGCCACGTACCAGTGCGCGGCCTGGTCGAGCACCGCGCGCTCCTCGGGCAGCACCCGCGGATCGAGGCGCGCACCGACGTCGGCGAAGGCGGGGGCCGCGGGGACGTCCAGCTCCGCGTGCACGTCGCGCACGGCCGCGAGGAACGCGTCGCGCAGGCGTGACCGGTGCACAGGGTCGTGGGAACGCTCGCCTCCCTCGTACGCGCGCGCGAGACGGCGCGCGCACATCGAGTCGGCCCGCCGGAGCAGGTAGGGCGTGACCCGGGGGAGTGGCTGTGCCTCCACGCCGCCCAGGCTACGGACGGGGTGTGACGGGCTCGGGGAACCTCGGTTTCGCTCCGACCCGGCGCGGTCCGGCTTCCCTACACTGGTGCGGTCGCCGACGCGGGAGCGCCCATGCGGATCGCCATCGGCTCCGACCACGCGGGCTACCGCCTGAAGGAGCACTTCATCGCCGTCCTGAAGGACGACGGCCACGACGTGACCGACCTCGGCACCGACTCCGAGGAACCGGTCGACTACCCGATCTACTGCTCGCGCGTCGGTCGCGCCGTCGCCGACGGCGACGCCGACCGCGGCATCGTGCTCGGTGGCAGCGGGCAGGGCGAGCAGCTCTCGGCAAACAAGGTGAAGGGTGTGCGCGCCGCGCTGTGCAACGACCTCTACACGGCCGAGTTCTCCCGTCGGCACAACGACGCCAACGTGCTCTCGATCGGTGCCCGAGTGGTGGGGGAGGGCTTGGCCGACGAGATCCTGCGCGTCTGGCTCACCACCGACTTCGAGGGCGGGCGTCACCTGCGCCGCATCGACGAGATCACCCAACTCGAGAACGGAGAGATCCTGTGACCACCGAGCTCGATGCGCTGCGCGCCGCCGACCCGGCGATCGCCGACATCGTCGAGCGCGAGACGCTCCGGCAGAACACCACCGTCCAGCTGATCGCGTCGGAGAACTTCGCGTCGCGCGCCGTCCTCGCCGCGCAGGGTTCGGTGCTCACCAACAAGTACTCCGAGGGCTACCCCGGCAAGCGCTACTACGGGGGCAACTTCGTGGTCGACGAAGCCGAGGAGCTCGCCCGCCAGCGGCTGTGCGAGCTGTTCGGTGCCGAGCACGCCAACGTGCAGCCCCACTCCGGTGCCAACGCCAACATGGCCGCCTACCTCGCCCTCCTCGAGCCTGGCGACAAGGTGATGGGGATGCGCCTCGACCAGGGCGGTCACCTGACGCACGGCTCGCCCGTGAATGCCAGCGGCCGGCTCTACGACTTCGTCGCCTACGGCGTCGACCGCGAGTCGGAGCGCATCGACCACGAAGAAGTCCGCGCCATCGCGATCGCGGAGCGCCCGAAGCTCATCATCGCGGGCGCCACTGCGTACCCGCGCATCATCGACTTCGCTGCGTTCCGCGACATCGCCGACTCGTGCGGTGCGCTGCTGATGGTCGACGCCGCCCACATCGCCGGCCTGGTCGCCGGTGGCGCGCACCCGTCACCCGTCCCGTACGCCGACATCGTCACCACCACCACGCACAAGACGCTGCGCGGCCCCCGCGCCGGGGCGATCATCTGCCGCCAGGAGCACGCGACCGCGATCGACAAGGCCGTGTTCCCGGGTCTGCAGGGCGGCCCCCTCATGCACGTCGTCGCCGCCAAGGCGGTCGCGTTCCGCGAGGCCGCGCAACCCGATTTCACGGAGTACGCGCAGCAGATCGTCCGCAACGCGAACGCGCTCGCCGAAGCGCTCGCGGCCGAAGGCTTCCGCATCGTGTCCGGCGGCACCGACAACCACCTGTTGCTCGTCGACCTGCGTCCCTTCGGCGTCACCGGCAAGGTCGCCCAGGAAGCGCTCGACCGCGCCGGCATCACGCTCAACAAGAACGCCATCCCCAACGACCCCGAGAAGCCCTTCGTCACGAGCGGCCTCCGCCTCGGCACCGCCGCCGTGACGACAGCCGGCATGAAGGAACCCGAGATGCAGACCATCTCGGCCCTGATCGCCGAAGTCCTGAGAAAAGTCGACGACGACAACATCGCCGCCCAGGTCAAAGCCCAAGCCGCCGACCTCTGCTCGTCGTTCACCCCCTATCCCTCCCAAAGCTGACGGCGCGGCAGGCACCAGGCATGGGGCGACGGGTGACGACGGGCGGAGGTAGCACCCGGCAAGGAAGACCCGGCTCGAAGAGCCGACCCGAGCGCCAGCGAGGGGAGCAGAGGCTTCCTTGCAAGAAGGGTGCGTTCCGCCCGGCGACGCCCGGTGACCCACGCCGTGACGGGAGCGAGGTCGAGTGCCCGGCTACCTGACCGTCGCCGGCATCGCCGCCGGAGTGACGTTCCTGTTGACGTTCCTGATGCGCTGGGTCGCGCCCCGCATCGGTGCGATCTCGATGCCCGGCCCCCGCAGCGTGCACACCAAGCCCACGCCCTCGCTCGGCGGGGCGGCGATGTTCGCCGGCTTCCTGGTCGCGATGGCGGTGGCGTCGCAGCTGGGTCAGTTCCACGAGATCTTCGCCGACGACACCGAGCCGCTCGGCCTCGTCCTGGCGGCCGCGATCATGTTCGTGGTCGGGGCCATCGACGACCTGCGCGAGGTCTCGCCGCCCGCCAAGATCGCGGGGCAGGTGCTCAGTGGCAGCGTCCTCTCGTTGCTCGGCGTGACCATGCTCTACTTCCGCGTGCCGTTCGCGTCGTACGAGTACGTCGTGTTGTCGCCCGACCTGGCGCCGCTGGTCACGGTCCTCACCGTCGTGGTGATGGCGAACGCCATCAACCTCATCGACGGGCTCGACGGCCTCGCCTGTGGGATCGTCATGATCGCGGGGGCGGCGATGTTCCTCTACGCCGACCGGCTCTTCAAGGCCGGCCTGCTCGAGGGGTCGAACATGGGGCCGCTGGTCGCGGCGATCACGGTCGGGATCTGCGTGGGGTTCCTGCCCCACAACTTCAACCCGGCGCGCATCTTCATGGGCGACGCGGGCGCGATGTTCCTCGGTCTGCTGTTGGCGACGACGACCATCACCGTCGGGGGCCGCACCGCCGACCCGTTCAGCGGCCAGACCTACTTCTACTTCGCGCCGCTCGCCATCCCGCTGGTGATCCTCGGTGTGCCGATCTTCGACACCATCTTCTCGTTCGTCCGGCGCGTCTGGAAGCGGCAGTCGTTCGCGCAAGCCGACCACGAGCACCTCCACCACCGACTCATGCGCATGGGACACGGTCCGAGGCGCGCGGTCGTGATCCTCTGGCTCTGGACCGCGCTGCTCTCAGCAGTGGTGTTGCTCCCGACGTTCACCAACCGCGGCAACTCGCTCGTGCCGCTCGCCGTCGTCGCGCTCGCGCTGCTGCTCTACATCTACTTCCACCCCGGCGTCCGCAGCGTCCGCGCCGAGGCCGAGGCCCAAGCCTCCGTCGCGGAGATCGAGCAGCCGGCCGAGGTCGTCGAGCTCGAACCCCGGCGCGCCGCCCGCCGCGGGCGCTAGGCGAACGACCCGGCCGTTCGGGATGGCGGGTCGGCGGGGAGGAATCGACCTCGGCTATCGTCTCCCCCGCTCGGAAGAAGTTCAGAGAATTCGGCGTGAAGAACGGCGCCCGGTTTGACGTTTCGAGCGTGTGGCAGATAGCTTGCGAATACATTCACAAGCGCGTTTCCGCTTGTGACGCGCCCAGGCGACGGAGGAAACCCGGGTGGAGGCAGCCGACCAGTCGGCACGTGAAAAGCAGGGGTACGGCGACGGCCTGACCCAGGCGCTCACACTCGTCGTCGGGCCCGTGCTCTTCGGGCTCCTCGGTGCCTTCCTCGACAGTTTGCTCGGGACCGGCCCGCTGTTCCTGCTCGTGTTCGGCCTGTTCGGAGTGCTCGCCGCGTGCGTGACCGCGTACTACGAGTACCGCGGTCGCATCGCCCGCCACGACGAGGGGAAGCCGTGGGCTCGACGCACGCAGTGAACCCGGAGATCGCATCCGCCGACCCGACCGTCGCCTACGAGGGCCAGATCGCCGGCGATCTCGTCAAGCGCGTCCTCATCGTGTCGCCCGCCGTCCTGCTCGTCGCCGGACTGGTGAGCGGTGTCGACGGCCTGGTGAGCGCGGCGATCGGGCTGGTGCTCGTGAGCCTCAACTTCCTCGCCTCCGCCAGGCTCATCACCTTCACCGCGCGGCGTTCGCCCGGCGCGGTGATGGGCGTCGTGCTCGGTGGGTACATCGTGCGCCTCGGCCTGCTGTTCGGTATCGCCCTCGCGCTCGACACCGTGTCCTGGATCGACATCGGTGTGCTGCTGCTCACCGTCGCCGTCGTCCACCTCGCACTGCTCACGTGGGAGTCCCGCCACGTGAGCCTCTCATTGGGCTACCCCGGCCTCAAGCCGGGCCGGCAGTAGGAAAGGGAGCCGTCCGTGCCTGTGCTCGGCGCCTTTACGTTCCCCCCGATCGACGAGATCTTCCGGTGGAAGGACATCTGGTTCGCGGGCACGCCGTTCGCGATCAACAAGACCGCGTTGATGGTCATCATCTCGTCGTTGCTGATCCTTGCCCTGATGATCGGCGGCAGCCGGAGGATGAAGCTGCAGCCCGGCGGGACCCAGAACGTGGTCGAGATGACCTACGAGTTCGTCGACAACGGCATCACAAAGGACGTCGTCGGCCACGACGCCGGTCGCTACACGCCGTTCCTCGGCACCCTGTTCTTGTTCATCCTGTTCCTCAACATCTGGGAAGTCATCCCCGGGATCCAATTCCCTCCGACATCACGCATGGGCATCCCGGGGTACCTCGCGATCCAGACGTACGTCGTCTACCTCGTCGTGGGCTTCAAGCACCAGGGGCTCAAGTACCTCACCGGGCACCTGTTCCCGCCGGGCGTTCCCAAGGCGCTGTACATCCTCGTCACGCCGATCGAGTTCGTGCAGTTGTTCCTGGTGCGACCTTTCTCGCTGGCGGTCCGACTCCTCGCCAACATGATGGCGGGCCACATCCTGCTCACGGCGTTGTCGCTGCTCACCGCGTACGCGCTGGCGCACAACCCCGGCATCCTCAAGCTCATCGCGCTCGGCCCGTTCTTGCTGAACATCGGTGTGATCGCATTCGAGGTCCTGGTCGCTTTCCTTCAGGCCTACATCTTCACCCTGCTCACCGCGGTGTACCTCGGTGACGCGCTGCACCCCGAGCACTAGCCAACCTCACAAAAACAGGAGAGAGAAAACCATGTCCACGCTTCTCCTCGCCGCCCAGCAGGCCGGTGAGCTCAAGTCCGGTCTGCAGTCCATCGGTGCCGGCATCGTCTACGGCGCCGCGGCCATCGGCCCGGGCATCGGCATCGGCCTCGTGGTCGGCAACGCCATCCAGGCCATGGCCCGTCAGCCCGAGATGCAGGGCACGATCCGCACCACGATGTTCCTCGGTATCGCGTTCACCGAGGCGCTCGCGCTGTTCGGCTTCGTGCTCTTCTTCCTCGCCAAGAGCTAAGGGAGGATCGTGCTCGCAACGCTGCTCGTCGCCGCGCAAGAGGTCAACGTCAAGGCCAAGAACCCGATCCTGCCCGAGGGCAAGGAACTGCTCTGGGGCTCGATCAGCTTCCTGATCGTGTTCGGGCTCTTGGCGTGGAAGGCCTGGCCCGCGATCAAGGCGGGCCTCCAGGCCCGCCAGGACCGCATCCGTGAAGACCTGGCCAAGGCCGAGTCGGCGCGGACCGAGGCCGAGACGTCGCTCGAGGAGTACAAGCGCCAGCTGGCCGATGCCCGCAACGACGCCAGCCAGATCATCGAGGAGGCGCGTCTCCAGGCCGAAGGCGTGCGCCAGGAGCGCATCGCCGCGGTCGACACCGAGATCGCCGAGCTGCGCGCCCGCGCCGCGGACGACATCCGGCTCGCCACCGAGCGCGCCATGGGTGACCTCCAGAGCAAGGTGGCCGAGCTGTCGATCGAGCTGGCCGAGAAGGTCGTCGAGCGCAACCTCGACCGCCAGACCCAGACTGCGCTCATCGAGAGCTACATCAACCAGGTCGGGAGCAACTAGTCGTGCCGACCACGCCACGCGTCGAGGCCTACGCGACGGCGCTGCTCGAGGTGAGCCGCGCTGAAGGTCACCTGGCTGACATCCAGGACGAGCTGTTCCGGTTCGCGCGGACCTTCGAAGGGTCCGACGAACTGCGCAGCGCGCTCACCGATCCGTCGTTGCCGACCGAGCGGCGGGTCGCCGTCGTCGAGGACATCCTCGGCGGCAAGGCGCTGCAGACCAGCGCCGCGCTGGCGTCGTTCATCGTCGCCGCCGGGCGTGCCGGCGAGCTGCCGGCGATCATCGACCGGTTCGTCGAGCTGGCCGCGGCCGAGCAGCGGCGCGCGGTGGCCGAGGTGCGCAGCGCCATAGAGCTGTCGACCGAGCAGACCGAGCGTCTGCGGCAGTCGCTGAACCGGGCCACCGGGAAAGACGTCGAGGTGAAGGTCGTCGTCGACCCGTCAGTGCTCGGCGGCATCGTGGCCCGCGTGGGCGACCTCGTGATCGACGGCTCCGTCCGCCACCGACTCGAACAACTGCGGGAGCAGATCTGAGAGATGGCTGAACTCACCATCAACGCAGAAGACATCGCGGCGGCGCTGCGGAAGCACGTCTCGACGTTCTCGCCCGCACTCGAACAGGCCCGCGTCGGCCGCGTGCTCGAGGTGGGTGACGGCATCGCGCGCGTCGCCGGCCTGCCCGAGACCTCCGTCAACGAGGTGCTCGAGTTCGACGGCGGCACGCTCGGCCTCGCGCTGAACCTGGACGAGGAGTCGATCGGTGCGGTCGTCCTCGGCGAGGCCAGCCACGTGGAGGAGGGCGGCGCGGTCAAGGCGACCGGCCGGATCCTGTCGGTGCCCGTCGGCGACGCGCTGATCGGGCGCGTGGTCAACGCGCTCGGTCAGGCCATCGACGGCAGGGGCGCGCTGAACTCGAGCGAGGAGCGCCGCCTCGAGGTGCAGGCGCCCGGCATCGTCGGTCGCCAGCCGGTGCACGAGCCGCTGCAGACCGGCATCAAGGCCATCGATGCGATGACGCCCATCGGCCGCGGCCAGCGTGAGCTGATCATCGGCGACCGCAAGACGGGCAAGACCACCGTCGCCGTCGACACCATCCTCGCCCAGAAGGGCCAGGGCGTGAAGTGCATCTACGTCGCCGTGGGCCAGAAGGGCTCCACCGTCGCGCAGACCGTCGCCACGCTCGAGGAGCACGGGGCGATGGAGTACACCGTCGTGGTGAACGCCCCTGCGGCCGACAGCGCGGTGTTCAAGTACCTGGCGCCCTACGCCGGGTGCGCGATCGGCCAGCACTGGATGGACCATGGCGAGCACGCGCTCGTCGTCTACGACGACCTCTCGAAGCAGGCCGAGTCGTACCGCCAGCTGTCCCTGCTGCTGCGTCGCCCGCCGGGCCGTGAGGCATACCCGGGCGACGTCTTCTACCTGCACAGCCGCCTGCTGGAGCGTGCGGCGAAGCTCAGCGACGCGCTCGGCGGCGGCTCGCTCACGGCGCTGCCGGTCATCGAGACCAAGGCGGGCGACGTCTCGGCATACATCCCCACCAACGTGATCTCGATCACCGACGGCCAGATCTACCTGCAGGAGAACCTCTTCCGCTCGGGTGTGCGCCCGGCCGTCGACGTGGGCATCTCGGTGTCGCGTGTCGGTGGTGCCGCGCAGATCAGGGCGATGCGCTCGGTGGCCGGCACGCTCAAGGTCGACCTCGCGCAGTTCCGCGACCTCGAGGCGTTCGCCACGTTCGCTTCCGACCTCGACGCGGTCTCGAAGGCGCAGCTCGAGCGCGGCTATCGCCTGGTGGAGCTGCTCAAGCAGCCGCTGAACTCGCCGATGCCGGTCGAGCTCCAGGTCGTGTCGGTGGCTGCGGGAACATCGGGGGCGCTCGACGACATCCCGGTCACCGAGGTGCGCCGATTCGAGCGCGAGCTGCACGAGTGGGTGTCGACGCGTCACGCGGGTCTGCTCCAGGGCATCCGCGACAGCGGCGCGTTGCCCGACGATGACGCGCTCGGCTCCGTGGTCGAGGCGTTCCACGAGTCGTTCCTCGCCACTCTCGCCGCGGGTGCCGAGGAGACCGTCGTGGTCGAGGCCCCCGTGCTCGAGACCGTGGACGCAGGCGAGTAGCGAATCCGATGTCGATGACGGAAGTCGGCACGACGCGGCGCCCAAAGCCGAGCGAAGCGAGCGCAGGGCGCGAGCGAGTGGCCGCGAGCCGGGTACCCCGGCGAGCAACGAGCGAGCCATCAGGTAGGAGCGCGTAGAGATGGCCGGTGGTCAGGAGCGGATTCTCCGCCGACGGATCAAGAGCATCCAGTCGACGCAGAAGATCACGCGTGCGCAGGAGCTGATCGCGGCGAGCCGCATCGTGAAGGCGCAGGCGGCGGTCACCGCGGCCCAGCCCTACAGCGAGACGATCACCCAGGTCGTGCGCGATCTCGCGGCGGGCGGCGGTGGGGGCGACAGCCCGCTCCTGAACCCACGTCCCGCGATCCGGCGGGTCGCGTTCATCGTGGTCGCCGCCGACCGCGGTCTCTGCGGCGCTTACAACTCGTCGGTGATCCGCGAAGCGGAGCGGGCGCTGCTCGCGGTGCAGGCCCAGGGCCAGGACTACTCGTTGATCGCGGTCGGGCGGAAGGTCGAGAGCTACTTCCGGTACCGCGAGTACGAGATCGACGCCGCGTTCACCGGCTTCACCGACCAACCGAGCTACGAGGATGCCCGTCGTGTCGGAGCCGAGGCGACACGCGCGTTCCTCGCGGGAGAGACCGACGAAGTGCAGATCGTCGACACCGAGTACCGCTCGGCCGGCGTGCAGGTCGTCGTGCGACAGACGCTCATGCCGCTCGTGCGCGACGAGATCCCCGCCGCGACCGGTAGCACCGAGACGGTCGCCGCGAGTTACGAGTTCGAGCCGTCGCCCGAAGGCATCCTCGACCTGTTGCTCCCGCGCTACGTGGACTCGCGCGTCTACGCCGCGCTGCTGAACGCGGCGGCGTCGGAGCACACGGCCCGCCAGCGCGCGATGAAGGCCGCCACCGACAACGCCGCCGATCTCATCACCAGCCTCAGCCGGGTCATGAACCGGGCCCGACAGGACACCATCACCACCGAGATCATGGAGATCGTCTCCGGCTCGGAGGCGCTGCGCCAGGGCGAGTCCGGCGAGACCGACTACCTCTCCGACACCATCGAAGGTCGCGAACGCGGATCTCTTCGCTGCGCGCGGCGCCGATCGCTGAGCTACAGGAGTCCCAGCATGACGATGACCGCCGACACCCCCGAAACCGCACTGAAGGACGGTCGCGTCGTCGCGATCGCCGGACCGGTCGTCGACGTCGAGTTCCCGCCCGACGCGCTGCCCGAGATCAACTTCGCCCTCGAGATGGAGGCGGAGCTCGGAGGCAACACGATCACCATCACGTCCGAGGTCGCGCAGCAGATCGGTGACAGCCGGGTGCGGGCCATCTGCCTGAAGCCCACCGACGGTCTGCGCCGCGGCACCGTCGTCCGCAACACGGGCAGGGGCATCACCATGCCGGTGGGCGACGGCGTGCTCGGCCACGTGTTCAACGTGATCGGCGAGCCGCTCGACATCGCGGAGTCCAAGCTCACCAACATCGAGGACCGGTGGGAGATCCACCGCGACCCGCCCCCGTTCGACCAGCTCGAGCCCAAGGCGCTGATGTTCGAGACCGGCATCAAGGTCGTCGACCTCCTCGAGCCCTACGTACAAGGCGGCAAGATCGGCCTCTTCGGCGGCGCCGGTGTGGGCAAGACGGTGCTGATCCAGGAGATGATCCAGCGGGTCGCCACGCACCACGGTGGTGTGTCGGTGTTCGCCGGCGTGGGCGAGCGCACCCGTGAGGGGACCGACCTCTGGCTCGAGATGCAGGAGTCGGGCGTCATCGAGAAGACCGCCCTCATCTACGGCCAGATGGACGAGCCGCCGGGCGTGCGCCTCCGGGTCGCCCTGTCGGCGCTCACCGTCGCCGAGTACTTCCGCGACGTGAAGAACCAGGACGTGCTGCTGTTCGTCGACAACATCTTCCGCTTCGTGCAGGCGGGTTCCGAGGTGTCGACGCTGCTCGGCCGCATGCCGTCCGCCGTGGGGTACCAGCCGACGCTGGCCGACGAGATGGGCGAGCTCCAGGAGCGCATCACGTCGACCAAGGGCCACTCGATCACGTCCCTGCAGGCCGTCTACGTGCCCGCCGACGACTACACCGACCCCGCGCCGTTCACGACGTTCACCCACCTCGACGCCACCACCGAGCTCTCTCGCCAGATCGCCGCGCTCGGCATCTACCCGGCGGTGGACCCGTTGGCGTCCACGTCGAACATCCTGGCGCCCGAGATCGTGGGCGACCGCCACTACACCGTGGCCCGACGGGTGCAGGAGGTGCTGCAGCGGTACCAGGAGCTGCAGGACATCATCGCCATCCTCGGTCTCGACGAGCTCTCCGAGGAAGACAAGGTGACCGTCGCCCGGGCCCGCAAGATCCAGCGGTTCCTGTCGCAGCCCTTCTTCGTGGGCGAGGTGTTCACGGGCCTCCCCGGCATCTTCGTGTCGGTCGAGGAGACGGTGGAGTCGTTCGAGGCCCTGGTCGACGGCGAGCTCGACGACGTGCCCGAGCAGGCGTTCTTCAACGTCGGCGGGGCCGAGAGCGTGTTGGCCAAGGCCAAGTCGCTCCAGGAGAGTTGAGATGAAGCGGAACCGTGCGTGTGAGCGAGTGGCCGCGAGCCGGGTATCCCGGCGAGCCGCGAGCGAACCGGACCGCCGGCGCGCGGGACGGCGTAGCGGAATCGACCAGTCGAGGAGTTCGTAGTGCCCGACGCGTTCCCGGTGCAGCTCGTCTCGCCCGAGCAGGTGCTCTACGACGGCGAGGCGGAGATGGTGGTGTGTCGTCCGGTCGAGGGCGCGATCGCGTTCCTGAACGGGCACGTGCCCTACCTGGGTGCCCTCGCCGACGACGAGGTGCGCATCATCCTTCCCGGCGTGGGTGAGGAGGTGGCCGCGGTCCACGGTGGGTTCGTGCAGATGACGGGCGACCACCTGGTGGTCTTGTCGGATCTCGCCGAGCTCAAGGAGCAGCTCGACGTGCCCCGCGCCGAGGCGGCCAAGCGCCGGGCGGAGGAGACGCTCGCCCGCGACTCCGAGAACGAGGAGGCGCTCGCCGCGCTGGCCCGGGCCGAGACCCGGCTCAAGGTCGCGGGAGTGACGCCCTAGGTTCCGTTCTTGCGTACCTGTGCCGTGACATGCACGGCGCAGGTACGCCAAAAGCGGTCAGCGCCGCTCCGGACCGGTGCCGACCTCCTAGCCTGACCCTCCATGCGACGGCGCCTCTCCTGTGCGGCCGTCGCGCTGGTGGTGCTCGCGGGGGCGAGCGTCGTCGCGTTCGGAGGTGGCGCGAGCGCGCAGGAGCCGTCGCTCGCGGTCTTCCGACCGGTCGGTGCGTGGGTCGACGTGTTCGACTACGCCCCGCGCCTGCAGAACATCGGCGCGAAGCCGCGCGTGACGCCCGACTCGGTCTCCGACATGGCGGCGCTGGGTGTGAAGACGCTCTACGTGCAGGTCGCCAACCCCGACGGCGCGCCGTCGAACCAGTTGACCGACCGCGTCGAGCTCGAGGCGCTCCTGACGCGCGCACACGAAGAGGGCATCGCGGTGGTGCCGTGGTTCCTGCCGGGGCTGACATCGCCCGCCGACGACATCGCGACGATGCGTCAGATCGTTCGCTTGCGCGCCGGTGGCGAGAAGATCGACGGGATCGGCCTCGACCTCGAATCGGGTGACGAGCCCGACATCGTGCTGCGCAACCAGCGCACGGTCGCGTTCGCGAAGAAGGTGCGGGCGTTGGTCGGTGACTCGATGCCGGTGGCGTCGATCGTGTACCCGGCGGTGCAACTCGAGGTGCTCAACACGACGCTCTGGCCCGACTTCCCGTACAAGGGGGTCGCGAAGTACGTCGACCTCTGGATGCCGATGAGCTACTACACGTACCGCGACACGGCGTCGGGGTTGCGCAACGCGTACCGCTACACCGTCGACAGCGTCGAACGGCTCCGGGCTCGCCTCGGCGACGCGCACGCGCCCGTGCACCTCATCGGTGGTCTGGCCGAAGACAGCACGCCGGACGACTACCTCGACATGACCCGAGCGGCTCGTGCGACGGGTGCGCTCGGCTGGTCGGTCTACGACTACGCGACCACCGGGTCGTGGGCGTGGCCGTACCTGCGTGACCAGGTGCCGGTGCCGACGACGGTCAGCCCCCCGACGACCGCGCCACCACCGACGACGACCACCTTGCGTCCCACCACGACGACATCCACCACGTTGACGTCTTCGACGACCACGACGACCGTTGCCCCGCCGTCGTCGTAGTCGTCTCGGATCCCGTTCGGTGTGATTCCGCGGCCCCTGTGCGTCAATCGGCGCGTCGCGTGCAGACGATGAGACCGGTGGACCAAGCGAGTTCGACGCCGATGAGCCGCGGATCGGCCGTCAGGGTCCCACGGGCATCCTCGGTCTTCGCCTGGTGCGTGGTGCTCTGCCACTCGGCAGGCGTCATGTCGTCGACGACGAGGAGTCCGCCGGGTCGGAGCGCGGCGATCGTCAGGTCGAGGCGCTCCCACTTCCCGCCCTCGGCGTCGGCGAAGATCAGATCGAACGAGCCGAGCTGAGGCATCAGTTCGACCGCGTCACCCACGACGATCGGCACGTGATCGGGCCAGCGCCCGCCTCGCGCAACGGCGGCGACGTCGTCGTCGGCCTCGATCGACATCACCTCGACGTCCGACCGCGCGCCCAAGCCGTGGACGATCCAGGCGAGGCCCACGCCGCAGCCGGTTCCCAGTTCGAGGATGCGCCCGCTCGCGGGTGTCGCCGCTGCGAGCACCGCGAGCAACCGGCCGACCTCCGGGTCGGACGACATCGTGAACCCCGCAGCAGCCGCGCCGGACAGTGCTTCTTCGGGCGTCACGAGAGCGCGTCCAGAAAATGCTGTCGGTTCTGATGGAACCATTCCTTGCGCCGGTCGTACCGCTCCTGCCCACCCATCTCGCTCCACATGGCGACGAGCGTCGTCGAGCTCGACGCCCACGTTGCTGCGAAACGCGTGATGTCGTGCTCCACCATCGCGCGGCACCAGCGTCTGAGAAAGAGCGACAGATCGGACAGTCGTGGCGGTGACGCGTCGTACGTGAGCGTGGCGCGCGGCTCGATCCATCCGCGGCGTACTTCTCGCGCGGGACGACGACGATCGTGAGGTCCGCGTCGGCGATGATCACCACGCGCAGGTGCCCGCTGCGGGCGTCAGTCGAACTTGAGCGCCGAGTAGCGCATCAACTTCTGCCACTTGTGGGTCGCGTCGATCGTGCGCGTCGTGCCCGACTTCGAGCGCATCGACATCGACTGCGTGCTCGCGCCGTTGCCCCAGTAGCGCACGCCCTTGAGCAGGTCGCCGTCGCTGATGCCGGTGGCGCTGAAGAACACGTCGTCGCCGGAGACGAGGTCTTCCTTGGTGAGCACCTGGTCGAGGTCGTAGCCGGCGTCGAGTGCGGCGCGACGCTCGGCGTCGTCGCGGGTGTGGAGCCGGCCCAGGATCTCGCCGCCGATGCACTTGAGCGCGGCCGCCGCGATGACACCTTCGGGGGTGCCGCCGATGCCGAAGAGGATGTCGGTGCCGCTGCCGGGAGTCGCCACCGAGATGGCGCCGGCGACGTCGCCGTCGGAGATCAGCTTGATGCGCGCGCCAGCGTCGCGGCACTGCCTGATGATGTCGGAGTGGCGGTCGCGATCGAGGATGACGGCGGTGATGTCGTCGACATCCTCGCCGAGTGCCTTGGCCACCGCGTCGAGGTTGGCTTTCACGGGCACGTCGAGGTCGATGACGTCGGCGGCCTCGGGGCCCACCGCGATCTTGTCCATGTAGACGCAGGGGCCGGGGTCGAACATCGTGCCGCGCTCCGACACCGCGATCACCGAGATCGCGTTGTTGCGGCCGAGTGAGGTGAGCGTGGTGCCGTCGATCGGATCGACGGCGATGTCGCACGGCGGGCCGCCGGCGCCGATCTCCTCGCCGTTGAACAGCATCGGCGCTTCGTCCTTCTCGCCTTCGCCGATGACGACGACACCCTCCATGGACACCGTGTTGAGGATGATGCGCATGGCGTCGACGGCGGCGCCGTCGGCCCCGTTCTTGTCGCCTCGCCCGAGCCAACGGCCGGCCGCGAGCGCCGCGGCTTCCGTGACCCGCACGAGCTCGAGTGCCAGGTTGCGGTCGGGGGCCTGGGTCTGCGGTTCCATCCGGGGAGCGTACCTTGCAGGTCATGGATGACCGCCTGCTCGACGCCGCCCGCGCCGCCGTCGGTTTCATGCCCGACGACGAGGGGCTCGCCCTCCACGACGCGGGTCGCGAAGCGGCCACGCGGGGCCCATTGCTCGAGATCGGCACATACTGTGGCAAGTCGGCCATCTACCTCGGCGCGGCGGCGCGTGAGGGTGGCAGCGTCGTCTACACGGTGGACCACCACCGTGGTTCCGAAGAGAACCAGGCGGGTTGGGCGCACCACGACGACGGTCTCGTCGATCCGCGCACCGGACGCATGGACACCCTGCCGTTCTTCCGCCGCACCATCGAGGACGCGGGTTTGGAAGACGTCGTCGTCGCGGTGGTCGGGCACTCGCCGACCGTCGCCGCGCACTGGGCGACGCCGTTGGGCCTCGTGTTCGTCGATGGCGGTCACGCGTTCGACGTCGCGCTCGCCGACTACGTGGGGTGGTCGCGCTTCGTCGCCCCGGGCGGCCTGCTCGTCTTCCACGACGTGTTCGAGGATGCTGCGGCCGGCGGTCAGGCCCCGTTCGAGGTCTGGAAGCGCGCCGTCGCCGACGGCTTCACGCCCGTCTCAACCACCGGCTCACTCCGAGTCCTCCGCCGCTGAGCAGCGTTCCGGCGTCAACGTTGCGGCACTACTCCGCAACTTTGACGCATGCTGGAATGGGTCAGGCGCGGTCGGCGTTCCTGGCGCGCTCTTCGGCGATCTCGACGCCGGCCGCGAGGAGCTCGTCGGCGTTGAGGCCCTCGGGGAGCCGCTCGCCGCGGAAGAGTCCGGCGGTGGGACCGGTGCCGGTGAGCGTGTTCGCGGCGAGCACGACCGCGGCCGAGTTCCACGTGGGCTGCTCGACGGGGTAGAGCTCGCCGTCGAGGTGGAAGGCGTCGTCGTCGAAGTTGGCGCCGGTCCAGTACCCGCCGCCGTCGGCGCGCAGGAACTGCACGGAGCGGTAGAGCATGCGTGCGTCGTGGTGACTGCCGATCGCGTCGAGCGCCATCACCAGCTCGCACGTCTCGGCCGCGGTCACCCACGGGCGGTCGGACACGCAGCGCACGCCGCGTTCCTCGACGACGAAGCCCGCCCAGCGTGACGCGACGCGAGCGTCGGCCGCGTAGCCGCGCAGCACACCACCGAGGATGGGGTAGTACCAGTCCATCGCCCAACGGTCCTTGTCGAGGAACACGTCGGGGCGGTGCGCGACCGCGATGGCGAGCGCACCCAGCGACAGCTCCCAGTCGGGACGCTCGTGCCCCAACCGCTCCGCGATCGCCAGTGCGCACTTCAAGCTGTGGTGGATGCTCGACGATCCGGTGAGCAGCGCGCCGTCGTCGGGATCGTCGCCGCGCCACGCGATCTCGCCGGTCTCGCGCTGGAAGTCGAGCGCGAAGTCGATGGCGGCCTCGACCGTCGGCCACTGTCTCCGGAGGTGCGCGGTGTCGCCGGTGACGAGGTGGTGGTGCCACGCGCCGGTGGCGACGTAGCAGGCGACGTTGGTGTCGAGGGTGGGGTCCTCGATGTCGTTGCCGAGGTAGTACGCGTGCCAACCGCCGTCGGCGCGCTGCATGTTGGCGAGCCATTCGTACGCGGCGCGTGACTCCTCGTGACGGCCGCCGAGGTCGAGGGCCATCGCCGCTTCGACCATGTTCCAGGGGTCGGTGTGCCCGCCCGCGAACCACGGGATGTTGCCGTCGGGCAGCTGGACGGCCGCGATGGCTTCGACCGTCTCGAGCAGCTCGGCCGCGGTGATGATTCCCTCGACATCGGGGAGCAGGTGGTCGCGGGCGCGCATCAGATCGGGTCGATTCCGCTACTGCGTCCCGGCCTGCCTGATGGCTCGCTCGCTGCGGGCCGGGATACCCGGCTCGCCCCCGCTCGGCTCGCGCGGCCACGCATCCGCTGCATCTCCACTCAGCCCACCTTCTGCGTATAGACGATCAGGCTCTTGCCGAGCACCGGGTTGAGCGCGCGGTCCAAACCGGCCACCCACCGCGGCTGCCGCACGATCTGGTACGTGAGGAAGTCGTGGTACTTGCGCACGGGCCACGCGCCGGTGTTGTCGAGGCCGAAGCTGCACTTCAGCCACCAGTAGGGCGAGTGCAGCGCGTGCGCGTGGTGCGATCCGCGCAGCCACAACCCGGCCGACTCGAGCCGCTGCTCGAGCTCGTGCTGCCGGTAGATGCGGACGTGGCCGCCGGGGGTGTCGTGGTAGTGGTGGTTGATGGCCCAGCTCACGCGCTCGGGCCAGCGGGTGGGCACGGTGACCGCCATCCGGCCGCCCGGCCGCAGCACCCGGACCAGCTCCGCGATGGCCCTGGTGTCGTCCCAGAGGTGCTCGAGCACCTCGGATGCGATCACCCGATCGAACGAGGCGTCGGGGAACGGGAGCCGTAGGGCGTCGCCGTTGACCTCACCGCCGGGCGCGTCTTCCGCGATCTCGCCCGCTTCGATCATCGCGCCCCGGGTGGCGCGCACTTCCTTGAGCTCACCGGCGTCGTAGTCGAGCGCGACGACCGTCGCGCCCCGACGCATCGCCGCGAACGCGTGACGTCCACCGCCGCAGCCCATGTCGAGCAGGCGCTGCCCAGCGCGGAGATCGAGGCGGTCGAAGTCGACGGTGAGCATCAGCCTTGTCCCCGTCGCTGGCTTCCGCTCGCTCCGTCCCCGCCGAGCGGGACGGGCAGAGCCCGCTCCCGCTCGCTGCCCGGGCCGGTCGCGACGCGCGCGTCGAGCAGGGCGCGGTAGTTCTCGACGGTCCCGATCGCGGTTTGTCGCCAGGTGAAGTTGTCCAGCGCGCGCTTCCGGCCGGCGGCACCGATGCGCGCCCGGAGCTCGGCGTCGTCGAGCGCGCGCAGCAACGCGTCGGCGAGCGCGCCGGGATCACCGGGCGGGACCAGCAGTCCGGTCTCGCCGTCGGTGCCCACGACCTCGGGCAGCGCGCCGCCGGTGGTGGCGACGAGCGGCACGCCGCAGGCCATCGCCTCCACCGCGGGCAGCGAGAAGCCCTCGTACAACGATGGCACCACGGCGACCTCGGCCTCGGCGTAGAGCTCCACGATGCGCTCGGTGGTCACGCCCGACACGTAGCGCACCGCGCCGGTGAGGCCGAGACGCTCGATGATGCCCGGGATCTTGCTCTTGCCCTTGGGCTTGCCGATGATCACCAGCTCGGCGTCGGTGCGCTCGGTGCGGATCTTCGCCAGCGCCTCGAGGAGCGGGATGAGCCCCTTCATCGGCACGTCGGAGCTGGTGGTGGTCATCAGCCGACCGGGCACGCGCGCGATCTCGGGCATCGGGTGGAAGGTCTCGGCGTCGACGCCGACGGGCACGATGTGCAGCCGCTCGGGACGCACGTCCATCTGCTTCACGATGTCGCGCTTGCTCGACTCGGACACGGTCACGACCCGCGGGATCGCGCGTGCCACCAGCATCTGCATCCCGAGGAACCCGTACCAGCGCCGCAGCGTGAAGCGACGCCACGCGCTGGGCGCGTGCTCGAGGTCGAGGTCGCGGTCGACGGTGATCGGGTGGTGCAACGTGGCGAGCACAGGCCAGCCGTCGTCCATCATCCCCAGCAGCCCCGAGCCGAGGCACTGGTTGTCGTGGATGAGGTCGAAGTCGGCGCGGCGAGGGGTGAGCAGCCGTCGGGCGCGCAGGCTGAACGTGTACGGCTCCGGGAACCCGGCCGTGCACATGAGGCCGAACTCCCGGAGATCGATCGTGGTCTTGAACTCCCACGGCCACGGCACCCGGAACGGGTTCTCGGGGCGGTAGAGGTCCATGCTCGGGACCTGCCGGAGCTGCGACGGGTCGACCAGTTCGGGGTACGGCTGGCCCGAGAGCACGGTGACCTGGTGGCCGAGCTCGGTCAGCTCGCGAGCGAGGTAGCGGGTGTACACACCCTGGCCCCCGCAGTACGGATTCCCCCGGTAGACCAACCAGGCGATACGGAGGCTCTCGGGCTGCGACGGCATGAGCGGCACAGTCTCGCAGACGGCCCCTCGTTCGGACGAACGTGCAGGTCAGGCCGGATTCGAGCTGTCGTCGGGAGTGGTGGGGAGCACCCTCACCCACAGGAACGCGGCGACCGCCCACAGGATCCCGGCCGCGATGGTGGCGAAGAGGCCCGAGTTGAGGAAGGTCTGGAGCTTGTACGTCTCAAATGCTGAGGCCGCTCGAGCGGTCGTCTGCGAACCACGCGATGTAGACGGCCACGGCCCAGCCACCCACGAAGACGATCCCGCCCAGCCAGGCGAAGAAGCGCGCGGGGACCGCCCGGAAGTACTCGACCGGCCCGCCGCCCGTGCGCTCGCGCAGGGTCTTGCGCTCGGGCTCGGGTTCCCAGCCGTCGTCGATCGGTGCGGGACCTGCCCCGGCGTCGTCGTCGCTCACGGAGCGTGATCCTGGCACGCCACTGCTCGCCGAACGCGGCATTCGCGGTCGTTAGCCTGAGCCGGATGCCGCCGATCTCCGCTGCTGCCGTCGCGCGTTCGCGCGCGCTGGGCGAGGCGCGGTGGTCGCCTGGCGGTACGTCTCTGGCGTGGCTCGAAGCGTTCGGCGGCCGGGTCGACCTCGTGGTGGGGCCAGCCGACGGCCGCGGCCCCGCTGTCACCCTCACCACCGACAGCCCGGTGACCAGCCTCGGTGCTTACGGCGGCGGCGGTTACGCCTGGGTCGACGACGACACGCTCGTGTACGCGGCCGCCGACGGTCGCCTGCTCGTGCTGCCCGCGGTCGGTGGCGCGATGCGCGTGCTTTCGCGCGACGGCCGCGCCGCGGCACCCGCGGCATCACCCGACGGTCGGCGCGTCGCGTTCGTGCTCGAACGCGACGACGCCTGCGACGTCGCGGTGGTCGACGTCGCAGGCCGTTCGTGGCCGCGACGGCTCTCGTACTCCGACTACGCGTGGGATCCGACGTGGTCGGCCGACAGCTCCACCGTCGCGTGGCACGAGTGGGACCTCCCGAACATGCCGTGGGACGGCTCGCGCATCATGGCGGTCGCGCTCGACGCTCCGGGCGCGGCGCCGCAGCGGATCGCGGGGGGCGACGACGTCGCGGTGGGTCAACCACGCTTCGCGCCCGTCGGCGAGGCGCTCGCGTTCGTGGCCGAGACCAGTGGCTGGATGAACGTGTGGACCGTCGCGCACAAGGGCGCGTCACCCTCGTCCGTGCTCGCCGAACCGCACGAGCACGCCGAACCGTCGTGGGGCCCGGGCCAGCGTTCGTTCGCGTGGTCGCCCGACGCCGCCGCGATCGCGCTCTGCCGCAACGAGGACGGCTTCGGCCGCCTCGTCGTGGTCGACGTCGACGGCGACCGCGCCACCACTGATGTGTCGAAGGGCTGGCACGCCGGACTCGACTGGAGCGCTGCCGGCATCGCCTGCATCCGCTCCGGTGGTCGCACCGCGCCCCAGCTCACGGTGCTCGACACCGCGACGGGCGCCCGCGACGCGCGCCGCCGTGGCGCGCCGGCGGAGCTCGACGCGGTCGATCTGCCCGAGCCCACGCCGATCACCTGGCCCGGCACCGACGGCGAGACCGTGCACGGGCTGCTCTGGCTCCCCGCGCCCGCCGCGCCCGGCGCCCCGGCGCCTCCGTTGCTGGTCGACGTGCACGGCGGCCCCACCGACCAGACCACGGTCGACTGGAAGCCTCGTCTCCGCTGGTTCCTCTCCCGCGGGTGGGCGGTGCTCAGCCCCAACTACCGGGGTTCGACGGGCTACGGGCGCTCCTACCGGCACGCGCTCGACCACGCCTGGGGTGACGTCGACGTCGCCGACACCGTCTCCGGCATCCGTGCGCTCGCGCACGACGACCGCGTCGACGCCTCGCGCGCGTCCGTGATGGGCGGCAGCGCGGGCGGGTTCACCGCGCTGCTCGTCGCCGCGCACACGCCCCCGGTCGTGCGGGCCGCGGTCAGCCTCTTCGGCGTCACCGACCTCTTCGACCTCGCCGCGACGACGCACCGGTTCGAGTCGCGCTACCTCGACCGTCTCGTCGGCACCCTGCCCGAACACGCCGACCGCTACGAGGCGCGTTCACCAGTCGCGCGCGCTCGCGACCTCACCGTGCCGGTGCTCGTGCTCCAGGGAGCCGACGACAAGGTGGTGCCGCCGTCACAAGCGCAGTTGCTCGTCGACGCGGTGCGCGCCGCGGGCGGCACTGTCGAGCAACACGTCTACGACGGTGAAGGTCACGGGTTCTCCCAGGAAGCAACGATCGTCGACTCCTTCGAACGCATCGAAGCGTTCCTCGAGCGTTGGGTGGTGCAACGATGAGCGACCCTCTCGTCACCGAGTACGAGTGGCACGGTCCCAAGCGCGGTGCCGACCGCGCCGTCCTGCTCGCGCACGGCGCGGGGTCGAACCTGAACGGTGCGGCGCTGGTCGCGGTCTCCGATGCGCTGGCCGCGGCCAAGGTCCCGTCGCTGCGGTTCAACTACCCGTACCGCACCGCCGGCCGCAACGCCCCCGACCGACCCAAGGTGCTCGATGCCGCGACGAGGGAGGCGGCGGCCGAGTTGGCCCGGCGGGCCAAGCTCCCTCCCGAGCGCCTCGTGCTCGGCGGTCGATCGATGGGCGGGCGCTACTGCTCCCTGGTCGTGGGAGCCGACGTCGATCCTGTTCCCGCGCGGGGCCTGCTGATGCTCTCGTATCCCTTGCACGCGGCGGGGAAGTCCGACCAGCCCCGCGCCGCCCATTTCCCCCGGCTCCGGGTGCCGGTCCTCTTCGTGAGCGGCACCCGCGACTCGATGGCGGGCCGGGAGGCGCTCACCCGTGCGGTCGAAGCCCTGCCGGGAAAGGTGGCGTTCCACTGGGTCGAGACCGCCGACCACGGCTACCGCCCTCTGAAGGCGAGCGGGCGCACGATCGACGATGTGATGGCCGAGGTCGCCGCGACCGCTGTTGCCTGGGTGGCCGACCTGGCCTGATGTGGCATGTGTGATCACCCAAAACGATGGGTTTGATCAGAAATTGAGATGGGAACCCTTGAGTTGGCGATGCGACGCGCGCCACAATGAGGAGTCGGCAACGGCGCCGGGTGTCCTCGTCCCTCTCGCTTCCCTGGAGGAGTCCCATGCCCGGAACCGAGCTCCGAGGTGACCCCGCCCGCACCCGGATCGGCCCCCAGCGTGGTCGTCTGCGCAACGCCGCGATCGTCTTCGAGCAGATCTCGAGCGACGTCGGGGCCAGGCCGGACAAGTGGCTCGTGGCGATCGGCGTCGCGCTCGACGGCCTCGCCGATGCGTGGCACGAGCATGTCGTCTTCACCGAAGGTCCCGACGGCCTCTTCGAAGAGCTCCTCGACGACTCGGTGGAGGTGGCGCCCGAGATCGACCGCCTGCGCCGCGACCACGAGATCCTCTCGACCCACGTCGCCCGGGTCCGCCAGCTCCTGGCCTCGCCCGGCGCCGGCCCCGACGACACTCGGATCCTTCTGGCGCTGACCGGCATCACCAAGCTGGTCGATCAGCATCGCCGCCGGGGTGCCGACCTCCTCTACCAGGTCTACAGCGTCGACGTCTCCGCCGGGGACTGATCCCGGGGGACGACACGGTCTCTCGCACGAACAACCCGGATCCTGACGGCACCATCGGCCAAACTGTCGAGGTGCGGGTCTTCCGGTGCTTCGCGTTCGTTGACATGTGCGGCTTCACGCGCATGAACGACACCCTCGGCGACGACGAGGCGCTCGCGGTGCTGGCCGAGTTCCGGGCGATCGTGCGGGGTCTCTCACCCGACCACGGCATCCGCGTCGGGAAGTGGTTGGGCGACGGCTGCATGTTCGTCGGCACCGAGGTGCGCCCGGTCGTCGAGACGGTGCTCGATCTCACCGAACGCATGGAGAACGCCAGCATCGTGCTGCCGCTGCGCATCGGCATCGCGGCCGGGCGGGTGATCGTCTTCGAGGGCGACGACTTCATCGGCATGTCGATCAACCTCGCGTCACGCCTCTGCGACGCCGCCGCACCCGGCGAGATCCTCGCCAACGACGAGGTCGTGCAGGCGCTGGGCGACGCGTTCCCCGTCATCTCGCTCGGTGAGCGGCAGATCCCGGGCATCGTCACGCCCATCCCGGTGTGGCGGGTGGCCGCGCCCGAGGTGGAGGACGAGCTACCACTGAGCTTCGCGGAGTGATCGGCCGGTGAGCGACTCGTTCGTCGTGCGCGCCAACGGTCTGCTGCGGGGCGTCGTCCGGGTGTCGGGCGCGACCAAGAACGCGGGCACGAAGCAGATGGCAGCCGCGTTGCTGGCGCCCGGCATCACCACGTTGCGCAACGTCGACCCCGTCGCCGACCTCGACGTCATGATCGACGTCTTGCGCGCCATCGGGGCCCACGTGGAGTGGGGCGGCGCGACCGAGCTGCGCATCGACGCGTCGGCGCCACTGCACGCCGAGGCTCCCTACGAGCTCGTCACGCGGATGCGGGCGTCGGTCAACGTGTTGGGTCCGTTGCTGGCACGCTGCGGCGAAGCGCGGGTCGCGATGCCGGGCGGCGACAACATCGGCAGCCGCAAGCTCGACATGCACTTCCGGGGCCTCGAGCAGATGGGTGTGGAGCTCGACGTCGTCCACGGGTTCATCGAAGCCCGCACCAACCGGCTCTCAGGTGCGCGCGTGATGCTCGAATTCCCGAGCGTCGGCGCCACCGAGAACCTGCTCACCGCCGCCGTGCTCGCAAAGGGCGAGACCGTCATCGAGAACGCGGCGCGCGAGCCCGAGATCACGGACCTCGCCGACATGCTCAACCGCATGGGGGCCGAGATCCACGGCGCGGGCACCTCGACGCTCGTCGTCGACGGCGTCGAGTCCCTCCAGCCGGTCGAGAGCGACATCATGGCGGACCGCATCGAGACCGGCACGCTGCTCATGGCCGTCGCGGTCGCGGGGGGTGAGGCAACCCTGCTCGGTGCGCGCGTCGAACACGTCGAGACGGTCGTCATGAAGCTCGGCGAGATGGGTCTCCAGGTGACGCCCACACCCGACGGTCTGTGGGCGCGCGCGGGCGAACGCATGCGCGCGGTCGACATCGCCACCCTCCCGTTCCCCGGGTTCGCCACCGACTTCATGCCGCTCGCGGTCGCGCTCCTCGCCACTGCCGACGGCACTGCCATCGTCACCGAGAACGTGTTCGACAACCGGCTCGGGTTCGTGGCCGAGCTCAACCGCATGGGCGCCGACATCCGTCACGAAGGTCGGCACGCGGTGATACGCGGTGTGCCGCACCTGTCGGCCGCGCCCGTACGCGCGCTCGACGTGCGCGCCGGCGCCGCGCTCGTGCTCGCGGGGCTCGCCGCCGACGGTGAGACCGTCGTGCTCGACCCGTTCCACGTCGACCGCGGCTATTCCGACCTGGCCGGGTCGCTGCGCGCGCTCGGTGCCGACGTCGAGCGCGTCCGCGACTGGCGCTGACGCCATGCCGTGGGTCGTCGGCGCGCTCGGATCCCGCCCCGCCCGTTCGCGCGGCATCGGCCGGCCCAACGCCGGCGGTCGTGAGCCCAAGGGCAAGCGTCATGCCGTCGACACCGACAGCGGCATGGTCGCGTGTGGCACGCCGGAGTCGCTCCGGATCTTCGACGACTTGCCGTGGGCGCCCGAGGACGACTGGTGTCGCGCCTGCGAGGAGATCGTCCCCTTCACCTGAGGGCCCGTAGCCTGACGCGATGCCGACCGACTCCGTGACCGTCCACGTCGATGCACCTCCAGAGCGCGTCTGGCGCCTGGTGAGCAACGTCACGAACACCGGGCGCTTCAGCCCCGAGACGTTCGAGGCCGAGTGGATCGACGGTTCGACCGGTCCCGAGGTGGGCGCCCGGTTCCGGGGTCACGTGAAGCGCAACGGACGGGGGCCCACGTACTGGACGAAGTGCACCGTGGTCGCGTGCGAGCCGAGCCGCGAGTTCACCTTCGTGGTGGGCACGCCCGAGAAGCACCCCATGACCTGGGGCTACCGGTTCGAGCCGATCGGCGACGGCACCGACGTCACCGAGTTCTACGACCTCGCCGAGAACTGGCCGCTCAAGCTGTACTGGACCCTCTTCGGCACGGCTCGGGGCCGCACCAACGCCCGCAACATGCAGGCCACCCTCGAGCGGGTGAAGGCCGTGGCCGAGGCACCCGAGGAGTAGCACGGCCGGGAAGGCCTGCGATACTGGAGGTGTTGCACGGGGAGCGGTACGCCGCCCGAGAGAGACCTCAACCCACAGAAGGACGCTGCGATGCCGATCGACACCGAGCTGGAGCCCGCCGAGCTGGAAGGCCGCGTGCTCGAAGCGATCGAGCTCATCCGTCCCGCGCTCCAGAGCGACGGCGGCGACATCGTGTTCGACCACCTCGACGGCGACGGCGTCGTGCACGTCAACCTCGTCGGCGCGTGCGGCACCTGTCCCATCTCGATGCAGACCCTCAAGGCCGGAGTGGAGCGGATCATCATGGACCGCGCCCCGGGCGTCACCGCCGTCGTCGACGACTCCCTCGCCGACGAAGAGCCCTTCGCCTGACATGTCCCCGTCCCTCGCCTCCGCCCGCTCCGTCCCAGCGAGCGAGCCCGGGCAGAGCCCGCACTCGCCGGGGCGTGCCGACCTGGTCGACCAGACGCGCGTCTGAAGCCAGTCGTGTGAACGATCCAGCGGCGCTGGTCGAGGCCGCGCGTCGCGGCGATCGGGCCGCCCTGGCCCGACTGCTGTCGGTCGTCGAAGCCGGAGGTGACGACGCGCGCGCGGCGATGGCCGCGCTGCCGACGGCGGCGGGTGACGCAACCTGGACGGTCGGGGTCACGGGCGCCCCGGGCGCCGGGAAGTCGACCCTCACCGCCCGCCTGATCCATCACCTGCGCGCGACCGGCGCCCGGGTCGCCGTGCTCGCGATCGACCCGACCAGCCCGTTCACGGGTGGTGCCATCCTCGGCGATCGCGTGCGCATGCAGGACCACACGACCGATCCCGACGTGTTCATCCGTTCGATGGCCACCCGCGGCCACCTCGGCGGCCTCACGCGCGCCGCCCCGCAGGCCATCCGGGTCCTGGCCGCGGCCAGGTACGAGTGGGTGCTGGTGGAGACGGTCGGGGTGGGTCAGGTGGAGGTCGAGGTGGCGGGAGCCGCCGACACCACCGTCGTCGTCGTGAACCCGGGCTGGGGTGACGGCGTGCAGGCGGCCAAGGCCGGCCTCCTCGAGATCGGCGACGTCTTCGTCGTCAACAAGGCCGATCGTGACGGCGTGGTGGCCACGGTGCGCGATCTCGAGGGGATGCTCGAGCTCGCGGGGGAGCGGCTCTGGCGGCCGCCGGTGCTCGAAACGGTCGCCACCGACGATCGGGGGGTCGGGGAGCTCCTCGACGCGATCGAGCGTCATCGGGCGGCGCGGGAGGCCGCCGGAGGGCTCGCCGAGCGCCGCGAACGCCGCATAGCGGACGAAATTCATGGACTCCTGCTTGATAGGTTGATCAAGCAGGCAGATGATTTCTGTAGCGGAACGCGCTTCGCTACGGTGGTTCGCCGAGTAGCCGACGGAGAGTGCGATCCTTACACTGCGGCGACCCTCCTCACCGAGGGCGCCGACGGAGGCGGAGACACATGAGCGAGTCCATCGAACGGGTCGGTGTGGTGGGCGCCGGGCTCATGGGGGCGGGCATCGCCGAGGTCGCGGCCAAGGCCGGCACCGACGTCACCGTCTGCGACATCAACGAGGCCGCCGTCGCCGCCGGGCGGTCCCGCATCGAGTCGTCGCTGCAACGGGCGGTCAACGCCGGGAAGCTCGAGGACGACGCGGCGATGGCCGCGCTGGCGCGGGTCAGCTTCGTCACCGACATCGGCGAGCTCGCCGACCGTCAACTCGTCGTGGAGGCGGTGCGGGAATTCGAGGACGAGAAACTCGAGGTGTTCCACAGCCTGGGCAAGTCCCTCCTCGACGACAACGCCATCATGGCGTCGAACACGTCGTCGATCCCGATCATGAAGCTCGCCATGGCCACCGAACGGCCCGAGCACGTCCTGGGGCTCCACTTCTTCAACCCGGTGCCAGTGATGCGACTCGTCGAGCTCATCCCGTCGATCGTCACCAGCAGCGACGTCGCCGACCGAGCCGAGGACTTCGTCGCCGGCACGCTCGGCAAGCGCGTCATCCGCTCGCAGGACCGTGCCGGTTTCATCGTCAACGCGCTGTTCGTGCCGTACGTGCTCGCCGCCATCCGCATGCTCGAATCGGGCTTCGCGTCGGCCGACGACATCGACGCCGGCATGGTCGAGGGCTGCTCGCACCCGATGGGTCCGCTGGCCTTGGCCGACATGATCGGCCTCGACACCATCGAGGCGGTCGCCGACTCGATGTACGCCGAGTTCAAGGAGCCCCTCTACGCGCCGCCCCCGCTGCTCTCGCGCATGGTCGAGGCCGGGTTGCTGGGCCGCAAGTGCGGCCGTGGCTTCTTCAACTACACCCAGTAACCGGGAGAGTTCGCATGTCCGACCCGCTGGTGCTCGTCGAGTCGCGCTCCGACGGCGTGAAGCTGTTGCGGCTCAACCGGCCTCCGCTCAACCCGTTGTCGACCGCGTTGCTGGGTGAGCTCGAGCACATCGCCACCGGGCTCGCGTCCGACCCGTCGGTGAAGGCGGTGGTCGTCACCGGGAACGAGAGGGCCTTCGCCGCGGGCGCCGACGTGTCCGAGTTCACCTCCTTGCCCAACGCGGCCGCCACCGTGAGCGCCGGCTTCCGAGCCGGATTCGACGCGCTGACTGCCATCCCGCGCCCGGTGATCGCGGCGGTGAACGGCTTCGCGCTCGGTGGCGGGCTCGAGCTCGCGCTGGCCTGCGACCTGCGGGTGGCCGCCGACTCCGCCCGCCTCGGCCTCCCCGAGATCCAGCTCGGCATCTTCCCGGGTGGGGGAGGTACCCAGCGGGCGGCGCGCCTCATCGGTCCGGCGAAGACCAAGGAGCTGATCTGGAGCGGGCGTCACGTGCGCGCCGACGAGGCGCTGGCCGTCGGGCTCGTCGACCGCGTCGTCCCCGCGGCCGAGGTGGTGGACACCGCGCTCGAGTGGGCGACGTCGTTCGCGTCGGGCGCGGTCGTCGCCATGGGCATCGCCAAGCGCGTGGTCGACGGTGGTCTCGACGGCTCGCTCGACGCCGGTCTCGACCTCGAAGCCGGCGGCTTCGCCGAGGTGTTCGACACCGACGACGCCCGTGTCGGCATCCGCAGCTTCCTCGACGACGGCCCCGGCAAAGCGACCTTCTCCGGCTCCTAGCGCGAGGCAGCGTCGCTGCCACGTGTCACACACGTAGATGCGATGCACCCTGGGGGTCAGGAGCCGCCGACGGTCGAGTGCGCGGCGGCGGCCTTGATGCCCTTGGCGTCGGCCGCGACCAGGAAGCCCGCCTTCACCGCCTTGTCGGTCGCCGCGTTCCAGTCCTTGACGAACGCCGCGTGCGACGGGTACTTCGACGCCAGGGCGGCGGCGTCGAAGGGCTTCGTCGTCCCGAAGATCCCGCAGAAGCTGGTGCCCGTCTGCCCGAGACCCGAAAGCGTCGCGACGGGTGCGTCGACCTGGGGCGTGCGGATACCGCCCTTGACGTTGCCGTCCGCGTCCAAGGCGAACGGTGCCGCGTCGTCGCCCGTGGTCTGGATGCGGGGAGCCTTCGGGGGCGGCGTGCCGTCAACGACCCAGGAGTTGAGCGCGTCGATCGACGCCCGCAGCACGTACGTCATGGGTCCGGTGTTGAACGGCGTGTCGCACTTGATGATGTCGTTGTAGATCCCGCTCGGCGGGTCGAGCATCGTCTGGAACAGCTGGGCGTCGCTCGCCGGCTCCCCGCGGTCCGACCCGCCGACCACGAGCGTGTAGCTGTCGGCGTGCGCGGTGCCGGCGACCTCCCAGTTCCGGAACCGCTTGGTGTCGGGCTGTCGCGCGGGGAGATAGCCGAGCGCGATGAGGTCGGTCTCGGTGGTGAACGTCATCACCGGCACGGTGAGGTCGGTCCGGATGAGGGTGGGCGAAGGTGCTTTCAGCTCGGGTTCGGGAGCCTGCGAGAGCGCGGCGCCGTCGTCGCCGCGGCTGTACACGAGGTAGCCGTCGTACACGCCCGTGCTGAGCGGTTCGATCGCGTCGATGTAGGTGGTCATCCGGAACGCCGACTGTGACTCGCCGGCCGCGATCACGTGCTTCGGCTTCAGCCCGCCGAGCAGCTCCTTGGCGTCGCTGCGGACGGCTTCTCCGGCCTGGCGGTACATGTCGTACGAGTAGGAGTCGCCCGGGTGGACCAGGGCGCCGTAGCGCTCGGGGTCGGCGTGCTTCAGATCGAGGTTGGGCACGACCGCCCGGACGCCGCCCTCCACGCCGACCTGTTGAGTGGTGACGCCGACCCACGCGTACCCCTCACGGATGAGCTCGTCGTGCGCGGCGAGCCAGATCGGCGCGGTGTCGAGACCAGCGCTCACGTTGTTCCACTCGACGATGACCGTGCCGTTGAAGTCCTTCGCGTCGACCGGGCGGTAGACGAGGAGTCGGGTCGTGAACGGTGCGGTCGACGCGGGCGTGACCTTCCACTTGCCGTCGCTCGCGAGCGGCGTGGCGCTCGTGTACGCGCTGGCGGTGCCACCGAAGAGGTACTCGGACTGCTCGTAGCCCACGGTCGCGAGGTCGAACGACGTCCCCGCGATGAACGGCGTGCCCTTACCGCCGGTCGCAGGAGCGAGCGTGCTGCTCGTGGTCTCAGCGCCGCCCGCGCCGACGCTCGCCGCTCCGAGCACCACCGCCAACGCCATGACGGCGACGATCAGCCGACGCTGCAACACGGACCCCCCGATCCCCGAACGACGGCGTCAACCTATCGGGCCTGCCTCCACGGTGGTCTTCAGGCGGCGGAGGTTGCCCTCCCAGATGCGCTTCAACACCGGACGGCCGAAGCGCTCGCCCGCGAGGCTGCCGAGCCACCACGGAAAGGCGAGCGTCTCTTCCCAGGAGAATTCCGTGCTCACGCCGCCAGCCAGTGGACGCAAGCGGAACTCGCCGACGCCGGTCACGGCACCGCGGTGTTCGATCCCCATCGCGACGCCCGGTTCCCAGCGCGTCACCACGAAGCGGTCGGTGGTGCGCAGGAACCCGACGCGCGTCAGGCAGTCGAACTCAGCCCCCACACCCGAGTGCTGCTCGCTGCGGAACGTGATCGACGCAGCGTCGAGCATCCACTCGGTGTGCGTCTCGATCCGCTCGACGACTCGCCACACGTCGTCGGGCGCTGCCGCGATCGTGGTGCGGACCCGGATGGTCGTGCTCACCGCACCCGCGCTCCGCGCAGGATCTCGGCCGCCTGCTCGGGCGCGACGATGTTCACGAGGATCCCGGTCACCTGCTCGAAACCGGCCAGCACCGCCACGCGCGGCACGATCTCCACGTACCAGTGGAACGTCGATTCGTCGCGTGGCGCGGTGGGCACGACGAGGTTGTAGGGCACGTCGCCGATGGTCTCGCGCAGCAGGGCGAGGGAGTCGCGCACCGCGAGCGAGGTGTTCGCGAGCACGGCGTCGTCGGCTTGGTCGAACCGCGCGCCGGCGTCGTCATGCGCGACTCGCAGTTGGTAGGGCGATGCCGATGCGTGAGGGCACCACACCGCGACGCCATCGTCTCGCGACACGACGAGCTCGTCAGGCTGCGCGTCGGCGAGCACGAGGTCGACTCCCGCGTCGCGCACCCTCGCCACCGCCTCCTCGACCGCGCGCGGCACGACGTCGAGCGCGAACACCTGCGCGTGCGGATGCGCGATGGACGCGCCGGCCGCCCGAAGGTGGTTCACGATGGCGACGCCGTACACATGGCCCTCGTCGAGGTGTGCGGCCACGCGGTCGCGGACGAGCGTGAACACGCCGACTGCCTCGTGATCGTCGAGTTGCCCGAAGGAGCGGTGGTCGGGCGCGAGGACCACGACCTCGTGGGTCTCCACGATCGGGTACAGGTTGGGGAACGCGCGAGCTGCCCACCCCGGTCCACCCGGTTCACCGCCGCCGACCCGCGCCACCTCGGTCGGGGTCATCGACTCGTGACCCGGACAGAACGGGCACTCGCCGGCGCTCGCGTCCTCGTCGGCTGACGTCGCGAAGGTGGTGGGTCGCGCCGCGCGCCCGACGGCCACGATGACGTCGCGCCCGCTCAACGGGTCGTGGCGGAGCTGCGACATTGCGATCAGGTTACGCGGGTCCGCTCGTGACGGGACTGCTCGGAGCGGGTCCTAGAATTCCGCGCCTATGTCAAGTCTCGTGATCCTGGGGGGCGGACCCGCGGGCAACACCTGCGCATCCGTCGCCGCCACGCTCGGCGCCGACGTCACGCTCGTCGAGCGCGACATCGTCGGCGGCGCCGCCCACCTCTGGGACTGCATCCCGTCGAAAGCGCTGATCGCGACCGGCGGTGAGCTCGTCGAGCTCGATCGTGCCCACACCATGGGCCTCAAGGCCGAGGGTCGTCTCGACATCGAAGCGCTGCGCGAGCGCGTTTCGTCGATCGAGGGTCGGTTGCACCACATGATCACCACCCAGCTCGCCTCGCAGCAGGTGCGCGTGATCCACGGAAGCGCCGAGCTCAAAGGGCCGCACGAGGTGGTGATCGACACCAAGGGTGTGATCGAGGAGCTGGCGGCCGACTACATCGTCGTCGCCACCGGTTCGCGGCCGCGGGTTCCCGACTTCGTACCCGTCGACCACGAGCGTGTGCTCACCACCCGCGACGCCTACCCGCCGCCCGAGATCCCCGAGCATGCGATCATCGTCGGGTCGGGCGTCACCGGCGTGGAGTTCACCCACCTGTTCGACTCGCTCGGCTCCGAGGTCACGCTGCTCGTGTCGCGCCAGCAGGTGTTGCCGATCAAGGACGCCGAGGTGGCGTCGGTGCTCGAGGACGCCTTCCTGCAACGGGGGATCGCGCTGCTGAAGGGCGCGCGTGCGAGCGGCGTCGAGCGCGACGGCGACGTCGTGCGCGTTCGCTGCGAGGACGGCCGCGTGGTGGAAGGGTCGCACGTGCTCCTCGCGGTCGGATCGATCCCCAACAGCGAAGGAATCGGGCTCGACGCGGCGGGCGTCGACGTCGACCAGGCCGGCTACATCCCCGTCAACCACAACTGCCTCTCCAACGTGTCGCACATCTACGCCGCCGGTGACGTGTCGGGGAAGCTGCCGCTGTCGTCGGTGGCGGCGATGCAGGGGCGCAAGATCGCCGAGCACCTCATGGGTCTGCACAACCGACCCCACCGGCACCTCGACTACGACAAGGCAGCGTCGGCGGTGTTCACCGACCCCGAGATCGCCGATGTCGGGCTCGCCGAGGCCGAAGCGTTCTCGGAGGGCCGCAAGATCCGCGTGACCAAGGTGCCGTTCACCGCGAACGCGAAGGCGCTCATCAAGGGCGACCCGCGCGGCTTCGTGAAGGTCTTGTCCGACCCTGCGACCGGCGTGGTGCTGGGCGGATCGATCGTGGGCCGCAACGCGGCTGAGCTCATCAGCGTGCTCGCGGTGGCCGTTACCAACGGCCTGCGTGTCGACGACATCGTCGACTCGTTGCTGGTGCACCCGTCGCTGGCCGAGCTGCTTGCCGACGCGGCCAGCTGAGTCTTCCGAAACGCGCCGAATTGCGGCAGACTTCGCGAGCAGGAGTCGCAGGGCGCATGCCGGTAGGCGCCACTGCCGCCCAACAGGCATCGAAACGGGGATCGGTGGTCCAAGACGCGCAACGATGGCGGCACGAGCCGCAGCCCGCGGACCGGGGCGAGGCGACCGGCGACGCGAGCGCCGGCGGGCTCGACGATGCGTGGCAATTCGGCGTGGCGGCCTCGACCGCGATGGCCGAGCGCCTGCAGGAGCTCTATCGACAGCTTCCCGCCGGCGGAGTGGGCGCCGGTGAGCTCGACGCGGAGCTGCGGCGGCTGCGCCTCGACATCGAGCGCGGCGCCGACCTGATGCTCGATCTCTTCGACCGCGTCCTCGCCCTGGTCCGGAGGCTCGACCGCTCCGACGCACCGGACGATCGGGCCGCCGACGAGGAGCTCGTGATCATCGTCGCGCCGGGCGAGTCTCAGATTGCCGAGCTGTGGGCTCACAACGTGTCCGACGCGGAGCACCCGCCGCCGGAGCTGCGGTGCGGACCTCTCACCGACTGGGAGGGACGCGCGATGCCACCCTCCTGCGTGCGCGTGCGCTGCGGCACGAGACCGATTCAGGCGCGTAACACCCGCGGCGTCGAGCTGGTCGTCGACGCGCCGCCGGACACCGCGCCGGGCTCGTACCGCGGCCTCGTGTTCGTCCGTCACGACGCGGATGCCGCGATCCGAGTTCGCGTCGACGTGACACTGGCATGATCGCGTCGAGCGAGACCGTCTCCGACCGTCTCGCTCGGTACCGGACGGCAACGGTGTCGATGGTCGCGGGCTGCGTCTCGGGGCGGGAGCCGCGCCGACACCTCTACGACCCGTTGCGCTCGTTCACGATGCAGACCGGGAAGGGCATCCGGCCCGCGCTCTGCCTCGCCACGTGCGAAGCGTTCGGAGGTCAGGCGGAGGACGCGCTTCCCGCCGCAGCCGCGATCGAGCTCTTGCACGCGGCCTTCCTGATCCACGACGACATCGAGGACGACACCGCGAAGCGACGTGGGCACCCCGCACTGCACGTCGAGCACGGAGTGCCGATCGCGCTCAACGCGGGCGACGCGCTCGCCGTGCTCTCCCTCCGTCCGGTTCTGGAGAGCGTGGAGAGACTCGGCTCGCGCAGGGCGCGTTTGGTGCTCGCCGAGTTCCAGTCGGCGATGGAGCGCACCGTCGAGGGCCAGGCAGTGGAGCTCGGTTGGCGCGTCGACGACGTCATCGACCTCACGCCGCTCGACTATCTCGACATGGTGCTTCGCAAGACATGTGCCTACTCGACGATCCTGCCGATGCGCGTCGGCGCGATCGTGGGCGCAGGGATGGCGGCAGATCTCGATGCCATCGCAACGTTCGGCTTCGTCCTCGGTGTGGCGTTCCAGATCCAGGACGACGTCCTCGACATGGTGAGCGATCGCGCCTCGTACGGGAAGGATCTCCACGGCGATCTCCGCGAGGGCAAGCGCACGCTGATGCTCATGCATCTCTCGCGCGTCGCCTCGCCCGCCGATCGCGCGTTCGTCGAGGAGTTCGTCCGGACCGGCGAGCGCGGCCGCTCCGAACCGCGGGTCCAACGCGTTGCAGCGCTCATGCACGACTACGGCAGCGTCGACTTCGCCTCGGCGTATGCGGTACGCATGGCGGCTGCCGCCCACGCCGCGTTCGACGATGCGTTCCGCGACTGTCCTGAGTCCGATGCGCTCGCCTTCCTGCATGAACTGGTCCCGTTCATGATCGAGCGTCGGTCGTAGTCGCAGTCCAGGGGCGGGGTCCGGCGCTGGCATGGCTCGGGTAGAAACCGGCAACCCGCTCCAGGAGCGGCGCGCGACGTACCGCGTTGGCGGCTTGGACGCCGGAGACCACCGCCGCCTCGATGCAGCCGGCATTGAGGCCCGAGTCGATCCAGTCGCCGGCGAGGAACAAATTGTCGTAGCCGCTCTCGTCGGCGCGGAGACGGAACCGCGCGCTTCCGGGCAACGACAGCACGTAGCGATCGGAGGGATCGACGTTGGCGCGGAGGTACTGCGCGTCGAGCCGCGCCTCACCGCCCGATTCGTCGTCGCCGGCGAGCAACTCCCAACGGAAGTCGCCGTGGCGCGTGCAGGCGCGCCAGAGTTGAGGAGCCTCCCGCCGCAGGAACTCCACTGCAGCGGCGCGCACGCGCGCCAGCTCGCGTACCGGGTAGTCGACGTCGTCGAGCGGTGGGGGCGGGCCAGTGGCGAGCACATGGCAGAAGTACGCGAGCGCACGCGGTTCGCGACCGAGCGGCCAATCCTCCTTGGCGAGCAGCCGCGTCATGGACGCATAGGTGTGGAAGGCGCCCGGGTAGCCACTCGTCGTGGCGTCGGGAGCGGTCCAGCCGAGCTCGGTCTCGTCGGCCGTGAGCCAGAGTTGCATCGCCTGGGTCGCGACGGTTCCGAGGTGGTCGACCATCGCGCGCCATTGCGGCGTGCGAGGGTTCGCGATGAGGTCCGCGCAGATGTGACGATGCATCCCGACCGGGATGGCGAGCACGAGCGCGTCGAAGTCGATCCCTGCACGGAGCGCGAGTGATCCGGCGTCAGGCGTCGAGCACCAGAACGACTCGAAGTCGACACCGGCTCCGGGGTCGAGCCCGTCGAGTTGCTCGGTGCAGGGTGTGGCGGGCCAGCACCGCAGGCCGTCGACCTCCACGAGAGGGTCGTACGCGTCACGGCCGCCAGCCATTCGGGCCTGCACGCCCAGGTCGACCTGCTCGATCGCATGGCCGTCGCTCCCGACGCGCAGGGCGTCGACGCGGTGGAACAACTGGAACTCGACGCCCCGCTCCCGGAGCGCTTCGTAGAGCGGCGAGAACACGACGTCACCCATCCCCGCGGTCATCTTCCAGAACAGTGCACCGCGGTAGTCGAAGAACATCTTTCCCGACAGCAGAAGCCCCGTCCCGGCCGCGAAGCGCGGACGATGTTCGTCGCCGTCCTCGTAGCCGAAGACGAGGTCGTACACAACCCGTACGAGCGGGGAAGCGATCGTGTCCGGCGCGGCTCCGTGGCGAACGAGCCACTCGCGGTAGTCCTCGTGGTCGACCGCGCCGTACCCCTCCGGGCGCTCCATCAGCCGATCGACGACGATGCCGCGCACGATCGTGCGCACGAGGTCGAGGAACTGCCAAGTACGGCGCGCACCGTCATCTTCGGCGGCTCGGCGGGCGACGTGTGCTCGCAAGCGCTCCACGACGTCGTCCAGGGTCGCGACGAGGAACGACGACGTGCCGTCGCCCCCGGTCCTCTCCCCGAGACGACCCGTGAGACCGCTGGCCGTCGACAGCGCTGCGAGCGCGGCGACCAGCGCGCCGTCGGCGGCAAGCGTGCCGGCCGGCCGGTTCCTCGTGGCCTGTTGCCGCGGGGGGATCGGGTTGGTCGAGACGACGACAGGAGACGAGCCATCCCGTTCCTCGTCCACGAGTGAACCGGCGAAGTCGCCGAGGAGGCGCAGCGCGCGGCGGACGAGCTCCGTCACGGTCATGGGTTGCGCGCCGACGCCCGGCTCGCCCGGCCGATCGCCGTTCTCGGAGAAGTCGGCGATCCAGTGCAGCCACGCACCGTCGTGGAGCTCCCCAAGTCCGATCGTGCTCGCCGGAACGAACGCGTCGTCCCACCGGAGGATCGGTGACGCAGGCTCGGTGCGCGGCCGGTCGAGCTGCGCGTAGCACTCGCGCATGAGCCGGAAGGCGTTCTCGTAGTACCCGAGCCAGACGTGCAGCCCGTGTTCTTCGATTCGCCCGTGGGGCCCTCGGCTGCTCGCGCCCTTGCCACCAAGGCGCCACCCGCGCTGGTACACCGTGATGGATGCGACCTCGTCACGTCGCTCGGGCGCGCTCAACTCCCAGGCCGCCGAGAGCGCGGCCATCCCGCCTCCGAGGATCGCGACGCGCGGTCGGTGCGGCACGGGCAGAGTCTGGCACCGTCAGCCGCGCGTCGTGCTCGGTCAGACGGAGTCGACGAATTCCTGCAGGCTCAGCCGCAGCTCGTCGGCGAGCGTCGCCGCGCCGGCGAGTGCGAGGGACGCAGGGGAGGCGTACGGGGTCATGGTCGTGACCCCCCGGAACCGCACGAGCACGAACGCGACGAAGGGCACGGCCACGCGCCGGGGCGGCAGCCATCGCAACGCGGTCAATTCAGTCGCGCCCCAGTCACCCAACTTCTCGGGCAGCCGGTCGGTGTGGCTGTAGAGACGCGACGAGCGAAGGGTCGCGGTGCGCAGGGCGATCGTGTCGCGCATCGCTCGATCGACGGCGTCCTGCTGGACCAGGCTGGTCGGAGGGGATACGAGATCGGCCGCGAGTCCGCTGCCGCGCACCGTCAGCAGGCCGAACGCCGCCCGTGCCTCGTCGATGAGCTGTGGGAGGTCCGCGCTGGCGACATCGGTCAGGGTTGCGGGCTCCAGTCCGCTGAGGTTGCCCACGCCCCGCTGAGTGCGGAACTGCCGGCGGCAGTCGACGCTGACGAGCCATCCGCTGATCGCCGGCGACGCGGGCTCGTCCCCGAACGCGCGCGACCACGAGCGAGCGAGCAACGCGAGCATCACGTGGTTGAGGCGCCAGCCACGGGTCCACGCGAGGGTGTCGACGGTCCCGACCAGTTCGTCGTCGAGGTCGATCGGGAGGTGGCGACCCGGCGCATCGGGCTCCCTCGGCGCGTCCGCGTGGGTCGACCGCGGCGCGGTGGTCCATCGGCGCATCAAGTCCCAGGTCATCAGCGCGCGATCGTCCATCGTCACCCGATTGCCGGTGAGCAACGACTCCACGGTCCGAGGGTTCCAGTCGACATCGACGTCATGGTCGTCGCCTCCGCCGAGCGCGGCGTAAACCTGGCGTAGGTCGTCGAGCACGACCAGGAGCCCGCGCCCGTCGGTGACCGCGTGGTGAACACCGACCACGAGCCGCGACCGTGTCGCGTCCCGGAGGTGCGCAACGAGCATCGTCGGACCACTCTCGAGGTCGAGCGTGCCCACGTCCAGGGCGTCGAACGAGGACGACGTCGCGGCCGATGCATCGGCGACCTCGACGAAGGCGGGACCGGTCGTGGCCGCGCGCCAGCGTGCGCTTGGTTCGGAGCGGTCCACCGTCGCGCTCAAGATGGGATGGCGTCGGGTCACGAGCCGGAGCGCTTCGACGAGTCGTGCGGTGTCGAGTTGCGCGTCGAAATCCATTCCGAGTTGCACCGCGAACGGCGCATCGTCGTGCAGCAACGCCAACGCGCGGTCGGTGGTGCTGAAGTCGAAGTAGTGCGGCGCGACTTTTGCTGCCATATGAGCGGCTCCGACGGCGATGCTCCGAGCGTCACACTCGCACGTTCTGTGCCACGAGCATTATGCTTCCGATGCGACACCCGGCGAGCGGAGTGACCATGGTGGACGAGGCGGCGCACGTCGCTCGGGCCCAGCAGGCCTCGGAGACGGCCGCGGCCGTCACCATCCTCGCCCGGCTCGCCCGATTCAGCGAGCTGCCGCGCATCGACCCCGACTCCGAACCGGTGCCGTTGGCCGGACTCGCCGCGTCGGTCGAGACCCTCACGCAGGGAATCCACCTCCCCGGCCCGCAGCGGCTCGAGCTCCTGGCGCGACTCGTCAAGCACAACGAGGAGTCGCCCGATCTCGCTCCTCTCGATCTGAACCAGTTCGCGCAACCGCTCGTGCGGACGCAAGGCCTGTCCGAGTCGGCGCGGCAGGACGTTGCCACGGAGCTCACGCGGCGCGTCGCCGGCTGGACCGAGGGCTCCGAGCCGCTCGGTCGCACGGTCGAGACATTGGTCGACCCACCCGACGAGTTCATCAAGACGCTGCAGGATGATGTCCAGCAGACGGTGCTCTCGATCCGGCCCGGATGTGGCACAGCCGTGGAGGTCGTCGGCGGCATCCCGGCGCTGAGCATCGTCACCGACGCGCACACGACGCGGAAGTTCCACACGTTCCGACCACTGGTCGATCCTCTGCGGTGGCCGAACTGCTGGCTGGAGCACGCGTTCTTCCGATCGATGCGGAGGATTCCGCCTCCGACGACGGCGACGCCGGCACCCGACCACGGCGGACACTTGGAGTCGCTGCTCGAGACCGTCGATTTCGGCCTCGGCTTGACGGGCGACGCCAAGCAGGAGTGCGTGACCAAGCTCGACGTCATGTTCTTCTGGAACGATCCGCTGCCCGCAGCTGCGGCGCTCGCGCCCGGCCTGCATCCTGGCACTGCGGGCGCACCGGCATCGGTCGTCGGAGGCCCGCAGATCACCCGGTCGCCCACGGGGGTCGCCGGCTGCACGTACGACCTGCAGCAGTCGGTCGACGGGAAGATCCTCGTCGACCAAGGGTTCCTGCTCGTCGAGGACGTGCCGCGCCATGGTTATCGTCGGTACCGTACGCAGAAGGAGATCTGGTTCCGCGCCGGCAATCCACTCCCGGACGAGGTGTGCCCGTTCTGGAGCGTCGCGTGCGGCCTGATCCTCCAGGGATGTTGAGTCCACCACCGCGAGGAGCGCACGATGAGCGAATCCACATCGTCCAGCGGCCCGCCCGGTTCCGAATCGAGTGACCCGCCGCAGATCGACTGGTCCGGCCTGGTCGGGGAGTGGTCCAAGTTCACGCGGGACGTCCTCGACAGGTTCTCGCAACGCGCGGCAACGAACGCGGATTCCGCCCGCCAAGGTCTGTACGGCCGGCAACAGTGGCTCGACGACGTGGAGTGGTTCTGGCACCACCTCGGTGAGGACGCCACACGCGGGGTGCAGATCTGCCGGGACAAGTTCACGAAGTACTGACATGACTTCCACCGGGGGTGCCGAGTCCGCAAGCGAGCGCGACCACGTCGCGGAAGCCGCCCGCGAGGTCGCGCGCGCCTGGCATCACGCCGTCTCTCGTGCAGCCGAGGCTGCCGACGGGACGTACTCACGCACCGACGCCGCTGCCGATCTCGACTGGTGGGCGGCGACGACCGCGCGGTGGACGGCGGATCTCGTCGCGTGCTGGGCCGCGCTGGTCCATCAGTTCGCACCATCTCCCGCGTTCGCGAAGCAGCCGTCATCGCGGGTCACCGCGCGTGTCCCGCAGTCGATCAGTGGCCGTCCTCTCACCCTCGAGACGACTGGCTTTCGGGCGATCGGCTATGGCGCGCAATACTTCCTCCCTGCCGCGGTGGTCACGTTCGACCTCCAGAAGGACGTGCTGCCGCCGGGGGTCGACGAGTTCACGGTGACGATCGACTGCAAGGGGCTTCCCCCGTCAGCCCATGAGATCACGCTGATCTACGAAGGTGAGATCACTTCGACCGAGACGGGCGCGCTGGTGACCGACCCGATCCGGTTCGTCAAGCCCGCCTCCTCGTGACCGCGTCGTGAGCACCGAACACCGGCAGTCGTGGATCGGGCGGTGGAGGAGGCGATCGCGAGCTGCCCAGGACGTCAACAGCGGCGCTCACGCACGATCGACGGGCGAGCGTCGCCAGATGACGGTGATGTTCGTCGACCTCGTCGGTTCCACCGCCATGGCCGAGCATCACGAGCCCGAGGTCGTGCGCGACGTCCTACGCGAGTACCAGGAGCTGTGCGCTCGCGCGATCACTGCACACCGGGGTCACATCTTCCAATACGTCGGAGACGGCATCCTCGCGTACTTCGGGTTCCCTACCGCACACGAGCACGACGCCCGAGAGGCCGTCCAGGCCGGCCTCGACATCGTCGACTCGTTGGCGCGCGTCGCGGCTCGGATCCGGCGCGACCCCGGCATCGAGATCGCAGCGCGAGTCGGCGTGCACACCGGACTGGTGTTGGTGAGCGACATGGGATCCGACGCCGCGCCGGAGCGCGACGCGGTGATCGGACGGGCCCCGAACCAGGCCGCCCGCATCCAGTCGCTCGCACCCGAGAACTCGGTGGTGATCAGCGACGACACCCTGGAGATCGTGCGCGGCTACTTCGACGTCGAATCGCTGGGCACGCCCTCGATGAAGGGCATCGACCGTGTCGTCGAGGTGTTCCGCGTGGTCGGTCGCACCGACGCGGTGCACCGGCTCCAGCTCTCGGAGACCATTCGGACACCGCTCGTCGGCCGCAAAGACGAGCGGCGCGCCTTGCGCGAGATCTGGGAGGCCCTGATCGAGGCGCCGGCGTCGCCGACACGCGTGAGGACGGTCACGGTGCGCGGGGAGGCCGGCATCGGCAAGTCGCGGTTGGCTGCCTGGCTGGTCTCGGAGGTGGAAGCCGCGCGAAGTCCGGTGCTCGCCATGTTGTGTGCCCGCGATCGGCGCGCGAGCCGGTTGTTCCCCGTGGCATCGATGCTCGAGCGGCGGCTCCAATTCCAGCGCGAAGACGACAACGCAACGCGCGTCGAGAAGTGCGAGGCGTTCTGCGACGGCCTGGGGCTGAACGCCCGCGCCCTGATGCCGTTCCTCGTCGACGTGCTCGGCGTGCCCGCGAGCGACCAGTTTCCGCTCCCGGCGTTGGACCCCCACCTGTTGCGCGAGCAGACCTTTGACGCGTTGTCCGACATCGTCCGTGCCCATGTGCGTTCGGGCCGGACGCTGCTGGTCGTCGAGGACGCGCAATGGGCCGATGAGACAACGATCGCATGGCTCCGCCGGCTGGCCGGTCTGGAGGAGGAACTGCGGTTCGTGCTGCTCGTCACCGCCCGGCCCGAGTTCGCGCCATGGAGAGGGCCGACCTGTGCCACTTTCGAACTCGGACCACTCGCGGGCGACGACCAGACGGAGCTCGTCCGAGCGCTCGGCGACCTGCATCAGATCCCCGAGGACCTCTGGGACGTCATCGCGGCGCGGTCCGATGGCAACCCGTTGTTCGCCGAGGAGCTCGCCAAGGCCATCGCGAAGCGAGTCGAAGAGGATCACGATGCCGAAGCGATCCCGCGGACGATCCGAGATCTCCTCACCGCACGCCTCGACGCGCTCGGTGACGACAAGCAGCTCGCGCAGGCGGCGTCGGTCATCGGGCGAGAGATCGACGTGGAGCTCCTGCGCGCCGTGTGCGGACTCACGCGCAAGCAGCTCGCCGCGGGTCTGTCGGCGCTCATCCGCGAGGGAGTGGTCGAGGAGCGGCCGGATGCCCAGCGACCCCGGTCGCATCAGTTCGTCCATGCACTCGTCCGCGACGCCGCGTACAAATCACAGGAGCCTCGGCAGGCCCGCGCGACGCATCTTCGAGTCGCGGAGGCATTACGCGCTCGTCCCGACGCCGATCCTGGCCTCGTCGCGCACCACTTCGACGCCGCCGCCGTGGTCGACGAGGCGGTCACGTGGTATCTGCTCGCCGGGGTCGCGGCGCAGAACTCGGCGGCCGATGCCGAAGCGGTTCGCTTGCTCGACCGGAGCCTCGAGCTGCTCCCGTCCTTGGCCGACGGTCCGCCGCGCGACTTCCAGGAGTTCAACCTGCGGATCGTGCGCGGCACGAGCTACGTGAACATGCACGGCTACGGCGCGCCCGGCGCGGCCGAGGACTTCGGCCGCAGCCTCGAGCTCAGCGAGCAGGTGGCCACGGGTGTCGACGTCGTGCCTCCGACCGCGGCGATCTGGGCGTACTACCTGGTGCACGGCGATCTCCGTTCGGCGGCGGGCGCGGTGGAACGCCTCCAGACGATCGCCCGCGCCGACCTCGAGCCGGAGATCCTCTGCTGCACCGGAGTCCAGCGGTTCTTCGAGGGCCGTATCCGCGAGGCGTACGAGATCCTGCACGCCTCGGTCGACCAGTTCGAACGGCGCGACGCTCGAGAGCGCACGTCGCGCCGTTGGTTGCTCCCCAACGACGCGTTCAGCGTCGCACTCACCCACCTCGGGTTCGTGCACTGGATGATCGGCGAGACCGACGGCGCGCAGTGGCGCATCGACGAAGCGATGCGCCGGGCGACATCTCTCCCCAGCTATCCGAAGGGTGCGTTCACCGAGGCCTACGTCGCCTCGTACGCGGCGCTCATCGAGAGCCTCGCGGAACGCTTCGAGCGAAGTCGTGAGCTGCATGAGCAGGCCCTCGCGGTCGCCCAGCGCTTCGGCATGCAGTTCTGGATCTCCACTGCGACCGCCGGCCGCGCGATCGCATTGGCGCATCTCGGCGAGCCGCGCGCTGCGCTCGAGATGCTCGGCCCCGCGATGGAGCAGTGGCAGAACCTCGGCGCGGGAGCGCTGTTGCCGTACGACCTGACGCAGCGCGCCCTCATGCACGTTCAGCTCGGCGACCTCGGGACGGCGTTGGCTGACGTCGACGAGGCGCTCGCCCGTGCCGACGCCACCACCGAGCACCTGTTCAGTCCGGAGACTTACCGGGTGCGCGCCGCGATCCTGCGAGCGCGCGATCCCGACGACGCTGGAGTGCGGTCCGAGCTCCTCGCCGCGCGCGCCCTCGGAGCCGAGCAGGGCGCACTCGTCTTCGAGCTGCGTGCCGCGCTCGACCTGGCCGAGCTCACCACGAACAAGTCCGACGACGACATCGACGCGCTGCGCGAGATCTGCAGCCGGCTCCCGGCCGGCGCCACCCTGCCCGAGCGCGCCCGGCTCGAGGCGCTCGTGGGCCTCTGACCTCTTCGCTGCGGTTTCAGACTCCGATGGCCCGCCGACGACCGGCGAGCGTCGAGATCACCACCGCGACGAAGAGCGCGGCGCCGTTGAAGACGTCGTTGACCCAACTGGAGACGCCTGCGAGCGACAGTCCGGTCACCGTGAAGGCGAGAAAGAAGATGGCGATCAGCGTGCCGGGGACGTTGAACCGACCGGGCTTGATCGCAGTCGCGCCGAGGTAGGCGGCCGCGAGCGCCTGCAGGCTGTCGCCGACGGTCCCGACCTGCGGGCTGGCGCCGCCGTTTCGGGCGACGAGGAGGACACCGGCCAGTCCCGCGAGCGTCGCCGACAGGACGAACGCGAGCGTGACGAGGCGCGCGACCGGGAGCCCGACCAGGCGCGCCGCCTCCCGGTTGGATCCGATGCTGAAGAGGTACCGACCGAAGGGTGTGTGCTCGAGCACCCAGTACACGAACCCCGCCACCACCGCGAGCACGTACAGCGTGCGCGGGACACCGAACCAGTCGCCCGAACCCAGGTCGACGAGATCGCTCGAGATGCCGGTGATGATCGACTGGCTGTTCGTGTACCAGATGGCGATGCCCGCGAGCACGGTCGAGATCCCGAGCGTGACGATCAATGAGTTCACGCCGATGCGCCCGACGGTGATGCCGTTGACCATCCCGACCAGCGCACCGACTCCGATGCCGACGACGACTGCGATCACGACCGGAAGCCCGAGACGAGCCATCAACCCCGCGGTCAGGACCTGCGAGAGCCCGGCCACCGGTCCGACCGAGAAGTCGAATTCTGCGCAGACGAGCGGGAACATGATCGCCAGCGAGAGGATCCCGATCACCGCCTGGTTGCCGAGGACGTTATCGATGTTCGCCTGGGTGAGGAACGTTGCCGACGTCTCGGCCCACAGGGAGAAGAACACGAAGACGGCCACGAACACGACGAGAAGCGCGTAGCGCTCCGCAAACGCCAGGACGCGGTCGCGCGACGCGCTCGTACCGGCCTGGTGCTTTGCCGCCCCGATCCCGCTCACGCCGGCCCCGGCAGGGTGCCGTACGCGAGCTGCGCGATTCGCGTCGGGTCGACATCCGGTTGTCGCAGTTCGGCGACAATCGTTCCGCGCACCATCACCGCGACGCGGTCCGCGAGCGCCGAGAGCTCGTCGAAGTCATCGGACGCGACGATCACCGCGGCGCCCGACGCCGCTGCATCGGCGAGCATCTGATGGAGATCGGCGCGCGCGGCGACGTCGACACCGCGTGTGGGTTCGTCGAGCAACAGGATCGTGGGCCTTCGACGGAGCCACCGGGCCACGATCACCTTCTGCTGATTGCCGCCCGACAACGTGTCCATCTCCTGCTCCGCGGAGGACGCGTTGATCCCGAAGGTGTCGAACGCGCGCCGGGTGGACGCCTCCTCCTCGCGGCGCCGGAGCCAGAGGCCTCGCGACGACGAGGGAACCGATGCGGCCGTGAGGTTGGCGCGCACCGACAGCCGGGGGAACGCCCCTGCCGCCCGCTCCGGCGGCACGTACGCGACCCCCGCGCGCATCGCGTCGCCGACGTGGTCGAACCGCACCGGCCGGCCGTCGAGCCCGATGGTGCCCGCCCGTGCGGCGCGCGCCCCGTACAGCATCCTCAACAAGTCGGAGCGGCCGGAACCGAGTGGTCCCGCAAGACCGAGGATCTCGCCGTATCGAGCGGTCAGGCTGACGCCGCGCACCGCGCCACCGGCGAGACCGCGGACGTCGAGCGCAAGCCCTCGGGTCGGCCGCGTCGCGGTGTGCCGCGTCGAGCGCACCGCTCGCCCCACCATCAAGTCGACCAGACGTTCGCGGTTGAGCGTGTCGCGCGTCAGTGAGCCGACGATGCGTCCGTCGCGCAGCACGGTGGCGCGATCGGCAGTTGCGACGACCTCGTCCAGCCGGTGGCTCACGAAGAGCGCGGCGTGGCCGCGGTCGACGCATTGCCGCAGCGCGGCGTGCACACGCGTCGCCTCAGCCGCCGCGAGGGCGGCCGTCGGCTCGTCGAGTACGAGCACCAACCGCGGCGCGCCGTCGGTGTCGGCGTCGCTGAGCGCACGCGCGACGGCGAGCATCGTCCGCTCCGCCACAGAGAGGGTGCGGACCAGCGCGTCCGGATGCGCGGGAATGTCGTAGCGCCGGAGCTGGCCGCGAGCGCGTTCATGCAAGCGGTGACGGTCGATCGTCCCGCGCCGAACCGGGAACCCTGAACCGATCGCGAGGTTCTCGGCCACCGAGAGCTCCGGGAACAGGCCGAGCTCCTGATGCACGAAGCGCAGGCCCGCCACGCGCGCGCGTTCAGGCGTGACCCGGTCGGTGGTCAACTGGTCGTCGCCGACGGAGATCGTCCCGCCTGGGCTCCCGCGGTACACCCCGGCCAGGATCTTGAGCAGCGTCGATTTACCGGAGCCGTTGCCACCGACCAGCGCGTGGACCTCGCCCGATCGCACCGCGACGGACACGTCGTCGAGGGCGACGGTGCCGGGGAACGTCTTCGACAGGTGCGCGACGGAGAGCGCCGCGTCGCCCGTCATCAAGCGACGCCCCAAGCCTTTCGGTATGCGGCCTCGTAGTCGTAGGCCGGCTCGGGCTGGCCGGTCGAGGGCAGGTTGTGGTTCCGGTCGGTCATGATCCAGCCGAACCCGCTGTCGACCGGTTTCTCGTGACGGAACCTGCTGTTCAGCGCGTCGATCGCCGCCCACGACTCCCAGGCGGCCGACACGACGTTGACGGCCGTGATCTTCCCCTCGCGGAGCAGGTCGATCTCGGGCTCATAGCCCTCGCCACCCATCACCTTGACGCTCGATGAGTTCGTCGCGAGCGCGGGAACGACGCCGAGCGTCGTCGCGTACGTGAACGGGCTGCGCACCCAGGTGACCTCCGGGTGGCGGAGCAGCTCGGCCTGGATCTTCGGCACGAGTTGACCGTTGACGAAGTCGGCCGACGACAGCTGCAGCGTGCTGACGATCTTGGATCCCCCCGACCGAGCGATCGTCTCGCGGAACCCCTTGTCGATGTAGTGGAGGGTCGTGAACTCAGGCGAGGTGACCAGCAGGATCCGCGCCGCGTTCTTGGAGTCGGCGATCATGTAGTTCGCCTGCTGGGCCCCGTAGGACGCGACCCACACCCCGATGTTGCTCGCGCTCGGACCGAGGTTGATGTTCGCGTTGAACAACCCGCGCTTCGCGCCGCCTGCTCGCGGATCGTTGCAGTCGAATGCACCGATGGCCGTGATGGCGATGCCCTTCGCGCGCGCCTCCTCGAGCGGCTGCTTCACCATTCGGCAGTCGATCGCGACCAGCATGATCCCATCAGCGTCTGCTGCGATTGCCTGCCGGACCAGCTGGGGATAGGTCGCGGGGGTGAGCTTCCCGTCGTAGACATCGACCTGCCAACCGATGGCGTTGGCCGCGTCGACCGCGGCGCTGACGGGAACCTGTGCGCTGATCGACGACTGCCCCGCGGACACGATCACCAGGTGCTTGTCGGGCGTCGCGGCGCGAGGCGTCGGATCCACCGGCCGGTCGGTGCCCTTGTACGCCTGCTTCGTAGCCGCGATCGCCACCGCGAGCTGCGGATCGCTCTTGGCTGCGGTCGTGCGGGCGACGAGTGGCGCCGTCGCCGCGAGCACGGATGCCGTGCACACCGCGCAGAAGACGACCAGCCGACTTGGCCCACCACGGATGCGTGCACGACGCTGCACCGCTTCCCCCTCCAGGCCGCTCGCTCCTGCGATGGTCGCGAGTGTACGAGTTGACCTGCCGGCCGGCTCGCCATGGGCGAAGCGGATCGTCAGCCGCTCACCGAGCGACGCCCCGGCGGTGCGCGATCAGTCGCCGATGACGAGCAGGACGTCGCCGGTGCCGACGGTGTCGCCGGCCGCGACGCGCACCTCAGTGACGGTGCCCGACTTGTCGGCGCTGATGTGGTTCTCCATCTTCATCGCCTCGAGCACGAGCACCGACTCACCGACCTCGACCGCGTCGCCCGCGGCCACGAGCACCTTCACGATCGTGCCCTGCATGGGCGCGACGATGGTGCCGCTGCCGGCCGCGCCGCCCGACGCGCCGGCGCCGGGACGGGGTCGGGCGGATCGCTTCTTCGGCGCCGCGCCGGCACCGGCCGTCTCGGGCAGCCACAGCTTCACCGAGTAGCGCTTGCCGTCGACCTCGACCGGGATGGTGCGTTCGAGCATCGGTTCGGCGTCCTCGGCACCGTCGACCGGGGTTGCATCGGGTGCGACGGCCTCGCTGAAGCTGGCGGCGTCGACCTCGTCTTCGACCCACTTGGTGGAATGGGTGACGGCGGCGAAGTCGGAGTGCGAGAGCAACGCCACGTGAGCCGGGATGGTGGTGTGCACGCCGGTGATCTCGAACTCACCGAGCGCGCGCAACATGCGGTGGCGCGCCCGCTCGCGGTCGGGCGCCCACACCACGAGCTTGCCGATCAGGTTGTCGTAGTACTGCGACACGGTGTCGCCCTGCGCGTAGCCGCCGTCCCACCTCACGCCGGGACCGGCCGGCAACCGCAGGTGCGTGATGGTGCCGGGCGAGGGCGCGAAGTTGGCGGCCGCGTTCTCGGCGTTGATGCGGCACTCGATCGAGTGGCCGGTGTGCACGACGTCGGCGGCGGTGAACGACAGCGGCTCGCCGACCGCGACTCGCAGCTGCTCGGCGACGAGATCGAGTTGCGTGACCTCCTCGGTGACGCAGTGCTCCACCTGGAGGCGCGTGTTCATCTCGAGGAACCAGAACTCGCCGTCCTGGTACAGGCACTCCACCGTGCCCGCGTTCACGTAGCCGCAGCCGCGGGCGACCTTCACCGCAGCCTCGTTCATCGCGGCGCGGATCTCGTCGCTCAGCTTCGGCGCCGGGCTCTCTTCGATGAGCTTCTGGTGGCGGCGCTGCGTGGAGCAGTCGCGCTCGCCGAGGCACACCACGTTGCCGTGGGTGTCGGCGAACACCTGCAGCTCGATGTGGCGGGGCCGGGTGAGGTAGCGCTCCATGTAGCACTCGCCCCGCCCGAAGTAGGCGACGGCCTCGCGGGCCGCCGACTCGAACGCCTCGGCGGCGTCGTCGGGGCCGTGGGCGATCTTGAGGCCGCGCCCACCACCGCCGTACGCGGCCTTGATGGCGACCGGCCAGCCGAACTCGCTGCCGAACGCCACCACCTCGGAGGCGTCCTGGATGGGTTCGAGGGTGCCGGGCACCGACTCGACGTCGGCCGCCGCGGCCGCCTTCCGCGACGAGATCTTGTCGCCCATGATCTCGATCGCCTCGGGCGGGGGGCCGATCCACGCCACGCCCCGCTCGCTGATGGCTCGGGCGAAGTCGGCGTTCTCGGAGAAGAACCCGTATCCGGGGTGCACCGCTTCCGCACCGCTGCGCTCGAGGGCGTCGAGGATGGCTTCGGTGTTGAGGTAGCTCTCGGCCGCGGTCTGCCCGCCCAGGGCGTAGGCCTCGTCGGCGTAGCGGACGTGCATCGCGTCGCGGTCCAGCTCGGAGTAGACGGCGACGGTCGTGATGCCGAGCTCACGGCAGGTGCGCATCACCCGGACCGCGATCTCACCTCGGTTGGCGATGAGGACTTTGGAGAACAAACGTGCCCCTCGGGATGCTCTGGCGACAGGTCGCCGTATCCTACGGCGGTGCCTGCACCCGCTCGCACCTCGGAACGGGGCCCCTGGCGGGTGGAGTGGTTCGCCCGGCTCGACTCCACCAACCGGCACGCGCTCGATGCCGCCCGGGCCGGCGCGGCCGACGGGCTGGTCGTCGTGGCCGACGAGCAGACCGCGGGGCGAGGCCGTCTGGGCCGCTCGTGGGAGTCGCCGCCCGGCTCCTCACTGCTGGTCACGGTGTTGCTGCGCCGGGCCGGCGGGTTCGCCGAACCCAACCGCGCGGTGATGGCGGCCGGGGTGGCGCTGGTGATGGCGGTGGAGGACGTCGCGGGCGTCCCTGCGGGGCTGAAGTGGCCCAACGACCTGGTCGTCGCCGATCGCAAGCTGGCCGGTCTGTTGGCCGAGTCCGACGGCGACATGCTCGTCGTCGGCGCCGGCTGCAACGTGAACTGGGCGGCGTTCCCCGACGAGCTGGCCGACACCGCGACCGCGTGCAACGTCGAGTCCGGTCTCCCCGTCGACCGTGACGCGCTGCTCGACACCTTCCTCGACGCGTTCGCCGCCGCGCTGGCCACCGGTGACGCGGTGGTCGACGCCTACCGGGCGCGTCTCGTCACGTTGGGTCGCACGGTGCGCGTCCACCCGCTGCGCGGCGACGACATCGTCGGCACCGCGGTCGGCGTCACCGAGGCCGGCGCGCTCGTCGTGCGCGACGACTCCGGCGTCGAGCACACCGTCACCGCCGCCGACGTCCTCCACCTCCGGTGACGCCCTCCCTCGTACGTTTGGCGTGAGCGGCGCGTCAGAGAGACGCGCGATCCACGCCAAAATCGGGTTGGGTGGGTCAGGGGTCGAGATCGCGGGCGACGAGGGCGGTGAAGGCGTCGGCGAGGCGGGTGGTGACGGCGCCCGCGACGGCGGGGAGGGGACGGTCGTCGACGGCGGCGATGGGCTGCACCTCGCGGGTCGTCGAGGTGAGGAACGCCTCGTCGGCCGCGTGGAGCGCGTCGAGGGGGAGCGGCGACTCGTCGACGGCGATGGCTTCCTGCTCGGCCAGCTCGATCACGAGCGCGCGCGTCACGCCCAGGAGGCAACCGGAGGAACCAGCTGGAGTGACGATCGCGTCGTCACGCACGACGAACACGTTCGAGCCCGTCGCCTCGCACAGCTCGTCGCGCGTGTTGGCGAAGATCGCCTCGCTCGCGCCCCGCTCGTGCGCGTACGCGAGCGCGCGCACGTTCTCCGCGTACGAGGTGGTCTTCATGCCCGCGGTCGCCCCGCGGTCGTTGCGCACCCACGGCACGACGACCACTCGCACCGAGTCGGGCCAGGGGTGGAGCGCGCTGCTGGCGACGACCACGGTCGGCCCGGCGCCCCCGCGCTCCGAACCCAGCGGGGCCACACCCCCGGTGAGGGTGATGCGCAGGCGGGCTTCGTCGTGCCCGTTGGCGACCAGCACGTCGGCCGCGGCCGCCCGCAATCGGTCGCGGTCAGGCACCGACAACCCCAGCCCCGCGGCCGAGTGCTCGAGCCGGTCGAGGTGACGGGTCCACGCGAACGGCTTCCCACCGTAGACACGGATCGTCTCGAACACGCCGTCGCCCACGAGGAAGCCGTGGTCGAACGGGGAGATGCGGGCCGCGTCCGCGGCGACCAGCGCGCCGTCGAGCCAGACGGATCCCGCGTCGTCGCTCACGACGCCCTCGCGTCGGCGCCGGCGCCCGCGACGGCGAGCAGCCGCGCGGCCTTCAGCTCGGTCTCGGCCCACTCGGCGTCGGGGGTCGAGTCGGCGACGATGCCGCCACCGACCGAGAAGTGCGTGCAACCCGCGCCGGGCGTGCCGAGCACCGTGAACGTGCGAATGGCCACCGCGAGGTCGGCGGTGACGCGCGTGGGGTCGCCGGCCGACGTGTCGATCCAGCCCACCGCCCCGCAATAGACGCCGCGCCGCACCGGCTCGAGGTCTTCGATGGCCTGCAGCACACGCGGCTTCGGCGCGCCGGTGACCGATGCGGGTGGGAACGTCGCGCGCACCAGACCACCGAGGCGGACGTCGTCGCGCAGACGACCGCGCACGGTGCTGACGAGGTGGTGCAAGCCTGGGTGCGACTCGACGGAGCACAACGCGGGCACGCGCACCGTGCCGGGCCGGCACACGCGACCGAGGTCGTTGCGCGCGAGGTCGACGATCATCACGTTCTCGGCGTGATCCTTGGCGCTCGTGCGCAGCGCCGCGCTCGTCGCCGCGGTGCCCTTGATCGGTCGCGTCTCGACTTCGCCTTGACGCAGGCGGAGGTAGCGCTCGGGTGAGGCCGACACCACTGCCGTGCCGGGTCCGACACCGGGGAGGTGCAGCAAGGTGGCGTGCGGCGCCGGATGCGCACGCACCAGCGCGCCGTGCAACGCACGGGGATCGACGGCGTCGTCGCACGTGAGTCGGCGCGTGAGGTTGACCTGGTAGCACTCACCCGCCCGCAGCAGGTCGAGCACCGCGTCGACGCGCGCCGCGTGGGCGTCGCGGTCGAGCCCGGTGCACCACCGCGTGGACGGAATCGCCTGCGTCCGCGCGCGACCGGCGGGGCCCGCGACCTCGAGTGCCGCCTCGAGCAGGGCTCGACCCCGACCGCGCCCGTGGAGCCGGACGCTGCCGCGCTCGTCGATCACCGCGCGCGCGTCGAAGCGGGCGAACGCGAGGTCGGCAACGTTCGGCGGCTCGATCGACGCGCCTCGCGGGACGACCCGCTCCGCGGCGTGACCGAGCTCGAACGCGCACCAACCCATCCAGAACCCCGGCGCCAAGGTGTCGAGCGCCACGAAGGCCTGCACGCCCGCGGCCACCAGCACCTCGGCCGGCTCGACCCCCACCACCACCGAACGCCCGCGACGAACCACGGCCACCGGGGTGCCGGGCGGCAGGCTGCTGACCAGCCCCGACGCGACGAGCTCGGCGTGACGCACCGGACCACGGTACAGGCGCGGTCCCCGCCCCTTCAGGGCGTTCCGCCCGACCCCGTGCTGCGGATCCCCGTCAGTACCATGACCGCACCGTGAGCTCTCCCCTCCGCGGCCTGCGCGCCCTCTCCGGTCGGATCGTCATCGCGATCGTGGTGTGCGCACTCCTCATGGGTGCGGCGGTGTTCCGCGTCAACACCTACATCGACGACGAGGTCTCGAAGATCCCGCGCGTCGACGTGAACACCGCGGCCGCATCGTCGACGGGCACGAACTTCCTCATCATCGGCTCCGACACCCGGTCCTTCGTGCAGAGCGAGGCCGACAAGCAGGCGTTCACCGACGCCGACACCACCGCCGACGGCCCCGCCCGCTCGGACACCATGATGGTGCTCCACGCCGACGGCGACGACAGCTACGCGGTGTCGTTCCCCCGCGACCTGATGGTGAACGTTCCAGGCCTCGGACAGCAGAAGATCAACGCCGCCTTCAACAAGGGCCCACAGCTGGTGATCGACACATTGAAGACCGACTTCAACGTCGACATCAACCACTACCTCGAGGTGAACTTCAAGACGTTCGAGGACATCGTGAACGCAGTCGGCAGCGTGCCGGTGTGGTTCCCGTACCCGGTGCGCGACCAGGTGTCCGGCTTGACGCCCTTCCCGTACGGGCCCGGGTGCTACCGCCTGGACGGGCCGACGGCGCTCGCGTACGTCAGGTCGCGCTACCTCGAGTACTACATCGACGGCAAGTGGCAGAACGCCAGCCCGCAGGCCGACATCGACCGCATCGCGCGGCAGCAGGACTTCATCAAGAAGCTCGGGCGGATCGCGGTGCAGCGGACGCTCGACGACCCGATGATCGCCCCCGACCTCGCCGACAAGATGATCCCGAACCTCACGGCCGACTCGAGCTTCGATCGTGCTGCGTTCAACCAGCTGGTGCGGGCGTTCATCGGCCTCTCCGGCACGACCGGCGGACCGACGTTCGAGACCTTGCCGTGGAAGCGGGGGAACGCGGCGGGTTCGTATCTCAACGTGAAGCAGCCCGAGGCTGACGCGGTGCTCGCCATCCTGCGGGGCGAGGCGCCGATCCCGACCACCACCACTGCGCCGCCCGCCACCAGCGGTGGCGGCACGACCGCATCGGGCCTGCAACCGTCGGACGTGCGGGTCCTGGTGCGCAATGCCTCCGGGGTGCAGGGCGCGGCGGGAACGACCGCGCAGGAGCTCCAGGACAAGGGCTTCGTGCCCGGCGGCGCCGAGAACGACCCTCGGGGGCTGGTCGACCACAGCGAGGTCCGGTACGCCGGCAGTGACCTGGCCAAGGCCCAGCTGGTGGCGGCCATCGTGCCCGGTGCGCAGCTCGTCGAGGACCAGTCGCTCTCGGGCACCGATATCGTGCTGGTGCTCGGAAAGGACTTCCAGGGGCTGGGCAGCACGACGACCACCGGCGCGCCCGCGGCGACGACGACCACGCTGTCGCCCGAGGCCGCTTGCAATTGAACGAGGGTCGAGAGGATCGGGGCGACATGTCGGTGCCGGCGGCGAGCGCGGGGAGCGAGCCGAACGAACCGAGCACGCGCTGGCACGGGTTCTGGGGTCGGTGCCTCATCGCGGTCCTCATCGCCAGTGCCTTCATGGGGAGCGCGGTGGCGCTGGTCGACCGCGGCATCACCGACCGAGTCCAGAAGATCCGGCGCGTCAACCTGACGCTCGCCGACCCGCCTCCGGGCGGGGCGAACTACCTCATCATCGGGTCCGACACGCGGGCCTTCGTCGACAACGCTGATGACGCGGCGTCGTTCGGCGATCCGAACACCGACCCGGACATCGGGGGGCAGCGCTCCGACACGATGATGGTGGCGCACGTCGAGCCCAGCGCGCAGCGGACCTTCGTCGTGAGCTTCCCGCGCGACCTCATGGTGAACATCCCCGGCACGCCGGGCCTGAGCATGCTCAACTCCGCCTTCTCGAGCGGCGGCGCCCAACTCGTGGCCGACACGCTCAAGGCCAATTTCGACGTCAACATCAACCACTACCTCCAGGTCGACTTCAAGAGCTTCCAGGAGATCGTCAACGAGATCGGCCACGTCTACGTGTGGCTCCCCGGGGCCGCGCGCGACGACGACACCGGTCTCAACGTCCCGTACGCCGCGGGGTGCTACCCGCTCAACGGTCAGGCCGCACTGGAATACGTGCGGGCGCGTCACATCCAGATCGCCGATCCCGAGGGCAGCATCGTCGAGGACGACGGCACCCGGTGGCGGCCGCTCGACGACTGGTCAGATCTCCCGCGCATCCAGCGGCAGCAGTCCTTCATCCGCCGGTTGGCCGGCCTCGCCATCTCGAAGAGCTTGAGCGACCCGTTCCTCGCGCTGTCGCTCGCCGACAACGTCATCGGGTACCTCAAGGCCGACCAGAACCTGAGCCGTGACGACGTCAACGCACTGGTGCGCGCGTTCAAGACCGTCGACGTGAACGACCCCAACGCGGTCAAGTTCGAGACGCTCCCCACGGTGCCCTACCCCGAGAACCCCAATCGCCTGATCGCGTCGCCCAATGCGGACTTGGTCGTCGAGCAGCTCCGCACCTTCGGCGACGACACCCCCAAGCCGGCGACGATCCAGCCGTCGCAGGTGAAGGTGCGCGTGGTCGACGCCACCGGTACCAACGTCGCGCCGTCGGTGGTGCAAGCGCTGACCGGCCAAGGGTTCCATGCCACGCAGGCGAAGGCGGCCTCCGCGACGGTGCCGGCCACGGAGCTCCACTACAGCTATGGACAGGCGGAGGAGGCGAAGGCGCTCCTCACCTACTTCCCCGACGCCAAGCTCGTGCCCGACGCGCAGGCGAAGGACGCGGTGCAGCTGGTGCTGGGCACGTCGTTCCCCGGCACCATCACGTTGCCGCCGCCCACGACGACCGTGGCTCCCACCTCGACCGTCCCCGGCGCGACCGTTCCCACCGAGCCTCCGGCCAGCACCACCACCACGCTGCCCGACCCATCGGAAGCCTGCCCGCAGTAGGCCCGTACACTTCCGTGCCGTGCGCATCCTCATCACCGGCGCGGCCGGCCAGGTCGGTACCCGAGTCGTCGAAGCCCTCCAACCGCACCACGAGGTGCTCGGCGCGGGGCACGACACGCTCGATCTCGCGCAACGCGAGCAGGTCGAACACCTGGTCGCCGAGTTCGCGCCCGATGCCGTCGTCAACGCCGCCGCGCTGACCAATGTGGACGCGTGCGAGCGCGATCCCGAGCGCGCGTTTGCGATCAACGCCCTCGGTGTGCGCACGCTCGCGCAGGCCACCGCCCGCCGCGGCGCGCACCTCGTGCACATCTCGACCGACTACGTGTTCGACGGCAAGGCGACCCGGCCCTACGACGAGTGGGACGGGGTGAATCCGATCTCGGAGTACGGGCGCTCGAAGCTCGGCGGTGAGCACGAGGTGGAGCGCCACGCGGCGTCGTGGGCCGTCGTCCGCACGTCGTGGGTGTTCGGGCGGCAGGGGACCGACCTCGTGAGTTGGGCGTTCGGTGCCTTCGACCGGGGTGAGCTCGACGGGGTGCTCGCTGACCAGGTGAGCATTCCCACGTACGCGCCCGACCTCGCGGTGCTCCTCGCTCGCTTCGCCGTGGAGCGCCGGCAGGGGCTGTATCACGTGACCAGCGGGAGCGAGGCGGTGACACGCCACGAGCTGATCGTCACCGCGCTGCGCGCTCGCGGCGTCGACCCGTCGGGCGTGAAGCCGCTCGACGGAGCGCAGCTCGACCGCCCGGCCGCGCGCCCGCCGATGAGCGCGCTCGACAACCGCGCCCTGCGCCTGGCCGGCATGCCGTCGCTGCGCCCGTGGCGTGACGCGGTCACCGAATACGTGAAGGATCGGGATGCGCCGGGAGGCACCTCGTGAGCATGAGCGAGCCGGGTGTCCCGGCCAGTAGCGAACGACCAATGGAGGAGGCGTGAGCGACGTCGCAGTCGTCGGCGCCGGGTATGTCGGCCTCACCACCGCCGCCTGCCTGGCGCACCTGGGTCATTCGGTCACCTGCGCGGACCTCGACGAGCAGCGCGTGCGTGCCCTCACGAAGGGCGAGGTGCCCATCCTCGAGGAGGGCCTTCCCGCGCTCGTCGCCGAGGGACTTGCCGCGCGCCGGTTGCGCTTCGTGGTCGGCGCGGCGAGCGCGGCCCGTGCGGCAGAGTTCGTGTTCCTCTGCGTGCAGACCCCGCAGTCGGAGAACGGCGCCGCCGACCTCTCCGCGGTGGAAGCTGTCGTGCGCGAGGTCGCGTCGGTCCTGCGCCCCGGCACGGTGGTGGTGAACAAGTCGACGATGCCGGTCGGTTCCACCAGCCTGGTGGCGCGCGCGTTGAGTCAGGCGGGGGCCACCACCGAGGTCGGCGTGGCTTCGAACCCCGAGTTCCTCCGCGAGGGCACCGCGGTGCGCGACTTCCTTCACCCCGCACGGGTCGTGATCGGGTGTGACGACTCGGCCGTCGCGGTGCGAGTGTCCGACCTGTATCACGGCGTCCCGGCTCCCATCCTCGTGACCGACCCCGCGTCGGCCGAGCTGATCAAGTACGCGTCGAACGCGTTCCTCGCCACCAAGATCTCGTTCATCAACGCCATCGCCAACCTGTGCGAGGCGGTCAACGCCGACGTGCGTGAGGTCGCGCTCGGGATGGGCTACGACACCCGCATCGGGTTCGAGTTCCTGCATCCCGGTCCGGGTTACGGCGGCTCGTGCTTCCCGAAGGACACCGCTGCGCTGATCCACACCGCCGAATCCGCGGGGTACGACTTCAGCCTGCTGCGCGGCGTCGTCGACGTGAACCGCCACCAGCACGAGCGGATCGTCCAGAAGTTGCGCGACGCCGCCGGCGGCTCGCTCCGCGAGGTCAACGTCGGCGTGTTGGGTCTCACCTTCAAGGCGAACACCGACGATCTGCGCGACTCTCCTGCACTGGTCGTGTGCACCCGGCTGCTCGAGGAAGGCGCGCACGTACGGGCCTACGACCCCGCGGCCGCCGAGGCGGCGCGCGCGCTCGTGCCCGGCCTCGACATCGTGACCGACCCCTACGAAGTGGTGCCCGGCGCGCAGCTCCTCGCGCTGCTCACCGAGTGGGACGAGTTCCGCTGGCTCGACTTCGGGCGAGTGGTCGACGTGATGGTCGCGCCGCGGGCGCTCGTCGACGCCCGCAACGTCCTCGATCCGGCGGCCATGCGCCGACGGGGCTTCGCGTACGTGGGCGTCGGCCGCTGATGCGGCGAGCGGTCGTCACCGGCGGCGCCGGATTCCTGGGCTCGCATCTCTGCGACCTGCTACGCGACCGCGGGTGGGAGGTCGTCGCGGTCGACAACCTCCTCACCGGCAACCGCGCGAACGTGGCCCACCGCGCCGACGACGCCGGGTTCACGTTCGTCGAGCACGACGTGATCGACGGCATCCCCGTCGACGGGCCGGTCGACGCGGTGCTGCACCTCGCCAGCCCCGCCAGCCCGCCCGAGTACCTCGCCCACCCGATCGCCACCCTCGAGGTGGGCGCGGTCGGCACCCGCCACGCCCTCGACCTCGCCCGTGCCCACGGGGCGCGCTTCCTGCTCGCGTCGACCAGCGAGATCTACGGTGACCCGCTCGTGCACCCGCAACCCGAGAGCTACTTCGGCAACGTGAACAGCGTGGGGCCGCGCTCGGTGTACGACGAGGCCAAGCGCTACGCCGAGGCGATCACGATGGCTTACCACCGGGAGTTCGACGTCGACACGAAGATCGTCAGAGTGTTCAACTCGTATGGGCCCCGTCTTGCCGCGGCCGACGGGCGGGTGGTGTCGAACTTCCTCGCCCAGGCGATGCGCGGTGAGCCGCTCACGGTGTACGGCGACGGCACGCAGACGCGGTCGTTCTGCTACGTGAGCGACGAGGTCGAGGGCTTGGTCGCGTTGCTCGACTCCGACCACATCGGGCCGATGAACCTCGGCAACCCCGACGAGTTCACGATGCTGGAGCTGGCCAAGCTCGTCGTCGAGGTCACCGGCGCCGCGAGCGAGGTGGTGTTCGAGCCCCTCCCGGTCGACGATCCCCGGCAGCGGCAACCCGACATCTCGTTGGCCGAACGGGTGCTCGGTTGGCATCCGCGTGTCGACCTCCGCGAAGGTCTCGCCCGCACGCACGACTGGTACCGGAGGCTCGGTGACATCTGAGGAGACGTTCGACTTCCGCAAGCTGTCGGTGATCGTGCCCGTGTTCGACGAGCGCAACACGGTGGTGGAGATCGTCCGGCGCATGCGCGCGGTCGACCTGCCCGTCGACCTCGAGATCGTGATCGTGGACGACGGCAGCACCGACGGCACGCGCGACGTGCTGCGCCAGCTCGCCGACAGCACCGTGCGCGTCGTCAACCACGACGTGAACCGGGGGAAGGGCACCGCGATCCGTACCGGCCTCGAGCACGTCACCGGCGACCTCGTGCTCGTGCAGGACGCCGACCTCGAGTACGACCCCGAGGACTGGACCAAGCTGCTCGCGCCGATCCTGCGCGGCAAGGCGCGGGTCGTCTACGGCTCGCGTCTTCACCGGCGAGCGCCGCAACATGCTCTTCTTCCACTGGGTCGGCAACCGGTTCCTGTCGTTGGTCACCAACGTGCTCTACAACACGACGCTCTCCGACATGGAGACCTGCTACAAGCTCTTCGACCGCCGCCTGCTCGACAGCATCACGTTGCGCGCCGTGCGGTTCGAGTTCGAGCCGGAGGTCACCGCCAAGATCCTGCGCCAAGGGATCCGCATCTATGAGGTGCCGATCTCCTACACCGGGCGCGAGTTCGACGAGGGCAAGAAGATCACCTGGCGCGACGGCTTCGTCGCGCTCTGGACCCTCGTCAAGTACCGATTCGTGGATTAGTGGGTGACATGACAGCCACGGCCCCGCGTTGGGCCGCGGTGGTCGTCAACTTCGAGTCGGGACCGTTGCTGCTCGACTGCGTGCGTTCGCTCCTCGCCGACACCAGCGCCGGCATGCCTGAAGTCGTCGTCGTCGACAACGGGTCCGCCGACGGATCGGTCGCCGCGCTCCGTGCCGCGCGGCCCGACGTGCAGGTCGTCACGCCACCCGGGAACGTCGGCTACGCGGCGGCCGCGAACCGGGGCATCGCCGCCACGACTGCCCCGGTGGTGGCCGTCGGCAACCCCGACCTCGTCGTCGAGCCCGGCACTGCACGCGCGTTGCTCGCCCGGTTCGACCGTGAGCCCGACCTCGCCGCCGTCGGCCCCTCGCTGCACAACCCCGACGGCAGCCGGTACCCGTCGGCGCGGGCGCACGTGGCAACCGTCGACGCGGTCGGTCATGCGGTGCTTGGGCGCCTCTTCCCGCGCAACCGCTTCACCCGCCGCTACCGGCAGCTCGACGCGTCCTGGGACCGGCCGCGGGACGTCGACTGGGTGTCGGGGGCGCTGGTGTTCCTGCGCCGGAGCGCGCTCGACTCCGTCGGCGGCTGGGACGAGCGTTACTTCATGTACCTCGAGGACGTCGACCTCGCCTGGCGCCTGCGACGGATCGGGTGGCGCGTCGCCTACGAGCCCACCGGGCGCGCCACCCATGTGCAGGGCGCGAGCACCGCGTCGCATCCCTACCGCATGATCGTCGAGCACCACCGTTCGGCCTACCGCTTCGCGGCGCGCCGGTGGCGCGGCCCACAGCGGGTCCTGCTGCTCCCGGCCGCCTGCTTCCTGGCCCTGCGCGCGGCGGTCGACATGGTGGCCCGGGCGCTGCACACCCGGCCCGAGAGGCCGAGGGTCACCGGGTAACCTGCCACTCGCCATGCCCCAGTCCCGGACCCGCTACCAGCGCGCTGCCATGCGCTCCCGCTACCGCAAGCCCAAGCGGAAGCGTGGCGGGTCGTTCGGCTGGAACGTCACGATCGCGGTCCTCGTCGTCGTCGGCGTCGTCGCCGTCTTCCTCGTGCGCGGCGGCGGGGACAGCGCCGGCAGCGGTCCGCCGCGCGCGGCCGACGCCGCCTCCAACGAGCCCGGCGACCACTGGCACACCGCGTTCCAGGTGAACATCTGCGGCGAATGGCTCACCGCGCAGCCGCTGTTCGAGAAGCCGGCCGACAACCCCAACCAGCAGGCGAACGTCGGCATCCACACCCACGGTGACAACCTCATCCACACCCACCCGTTCGTGGTGAGCGAGGAGGGCGACAACGCCAAGCTGGCGCTCTACGCCGAGTACGCCGGCTGGTCCGTGTCGTCCGATTCCATCGACGCGTGGGTCGGGCCGAAGTCGAAACCCAAGCAGACGGAGTGGTCCAACGGCGACACGTGTCCGTTCGGCCAGTACAAGGGTCAGAAGGGCGAGTTGAGCTGGGAGATCGACGGCAAGGCCCGCACCGGCAACCCGAGCGACTACCACATGCAAGACGGCGAGACGCTCGCCATCTACTTCCTGCCGAAGGGCGCCGACAAGCCGTTCCCGCCCGACGCCTGCAGCGCGTTCGCGAACATCTCCGACAGCGCGACGGCGGTGCTGAGCAAGAACTCGCCCTGCCGTGCCATCGACGCGACGACGACCACCGCGCCCGGGGCGACGACCACCACTGCTCCCGCGGCTACCACGACCTCCACACCGTGAGGCCGCGGTCGTGAAGGCGATCGTCCTGGTCGGTGGCGAGGGCACGCGCCTCCGGCCGCTCACCTACAGCACGCCCAAGCCGCTCCTCCCGATCGCCAACCAGGCGTTCCTCGAGCGCCAGCTCGCGTGGCTCGCCCGCCACGGCGTCGACGAAGCGGTGCTGTCGCTGGGTTACCTGCCCGACTCGTTCGAAGCGCACTTCCCCGAGGGGCGGTTCGGCGATCTCGCGTTGCGGTACGCGGTCGAAGACCATCCGCTCGGCACCGCGGGCGCGATCCGCTTTGCCGCACATGGCGTCGACGAACGGCTGGTGGTCTGCAACGGCGACGTGCTCACCACCCTCGATCTCGACGCGCTGGTCGCGTTCCACGACGTGCGCGGCGCAGAAGCCACCATCTGCCTCACCAAGGTCGCCGACCCGTCGGCGTTCGGCGTGGTGCCGACCCGCGACGACGGTGAGGTCGTCGCGTTCGTCGAGAAGCCGCCCAAGGGCAAGGCACCCACCAAGTGGATCAACGCCGGCACCTACGTGCTCGAACCGTCGGTGCTGCAGCGGATCCCCGAGCGCTTGACGGTGTCGATCGAGCGCGAGACATTCCCCCGCATGCTCGTCGATCCCGGGCGTCTGTACGCAATGGCGAGCGACGCCTACTGGATCGATATCGGCACGCCCGAGAAATACCTCCAGGCTCACGCCGACGTGCTCGCCGGTGTGCTGAGCGGAACCCGCGCACCCGGCGCGCACGAGACCGCGCCCGGGGTGTGGGTGCAGGGCGATGCCGAGGTCGACGCCGAGGCACGCATCGAGGCACCGGCGCTGCTGGGTGACGGTGCGCGCATCGAGGCGGGCGCGCGTGTCGCCGGCTCGGCGGTGGGTGCGGGAAGCGTCGTCGGGTCCGGCGCGCGACTCCTGCGCGCCGTGGTGCACGAAGGCGCGGTGCTCGAGGCCGACGCCGAGGCGATCGACTCGGTGATCGGTGCGGGGGCTCGCCTCGGCGCGGGCGCGATCGCGTCTGACCACACGATCGTGGGCGCCGGCGCGGCGCTCGCGGCTGGCGCGCGCGCCTCGGGGGCGCGCATCCGCCGTCCCGATCCCGACGCCGAAAGCTGACGCCGATGCGCGTCATGGTCACGGGCGGTGCCGGGTTCATCGGCTCGACGCTCGTCGACCGCCTGCTGGCCGAGGGGTGCGACGTCGACGCCATCGACGACCTCTCGTCCGGTGTGCTCGCCAACCTCACCGACGCGCGCGCGCAACGCAACCGCAAGTTCAGCTTCCACCGGCTCGACATCCGGTCGCCGCAGCTGGTCGACCTCCTCGCTCACCGCAAGCCCGAAGTCGTCTTCCACCTGGCCGCGCAGCTCGACGTGCGCGCGTCAGTGGCCAAGCCGCTGTTCGACGCCGAGGTCAACGTGCTCGGTTCGCTCAACGTGTGCGAGGCCGCGCTGGCAGCGGGGACGCGCAAGGTGGTGTTCGCCGGGTCGGGCGGCACGCTCTACGGTGTGCCCGAGAGCCTGCCGGTGCGCGAGAGCCACCCGCAACGGCCGATCTCGCCCTACGGCGTCTCGAAGAAGGCCGCCGGCGACTACCTGCACTACTACCGCGAGGTCCGCGGCCTCGAGTACACGGACCTCGCGCTCGGCAACGTCTACGGACCGCGCCAGGATCCCAATGGTGAGGCGGGCGTCGTCGCGATCTTCGTCGGGCGCATGCTCGCGGGGCGCCAGCCCACGGTGTACGGCGACGGCACTCAGACGCGCGATTACGTCTTCGTGGACGACGTGGTCGACGCGTTCGTGCGCGCCACCGAGAAGGGCGGCGGGCTGCTGATGAACATCGGCACCGGGGTCGAGACGAGCGTGCTCGACCTCTACGACACCATGGCGCGGCTCACCGGTTATCCCGAACCACCCAACCGCGCGCCGGCGCGCGCGGTGAATTGCCCCGCTCGGCCCTCGACCCCGGACGCTCGGCCATCCACCTCGGTTGGAAGCCGTGGACCACCCTCGCCGACGGCCTGGCCATCACCGTCGACTGGTTCCGCACCCGCGACGGGTGAGCTCGCGGCTCAGATGACGGCCGCGAGGTGGTCCGCCAGGCGCAACGCGAGCGCGGTGATGGTCAGCGTCGGGGTGTTGGCGCCACTGGTCGGAAACACCGCACTCCCTCCGAGGTAGAGGTTGGCGACGGTGTGCACCTTGCAGTTGCGGTCGACCACGCCGTCGGCCGGCGAGGAGCTCATCCGCGCCGTGCCGATGTGGTGCGAACCGGTGTTGACCTCGAAGTCGAGCTCGTCGTCGGTCGAGGTGTCGGCATCGTGGAAGCCGGCGATGTCGAGGTGGAGGCGCCCGAAGCCGAGCTGGCCGACGCGAGTCGCGAAGAGCCTCACCGTTCGGAGCAGGCTGAGACGGTCGTCGCGCGGTGAGGCGCCAGTCGAGCTGGATGCGGGGCATGCCGAGCGCGTCCTTGGTGCGCACCAGGGTCACCCGGCTCGCGGGGTTGGGCTCCTGCTCGCACAGGACGCGGGCCGTGGGCACGACGCCGACGGTCTTGCCCTCGGAGCGGAGGAGGTCGATGCCGTGCTGCACGCCCGGGTACACCCGGGCGAGGCGTTCGTCGTCGGGCGCGAACGGGTACTCGAGGGTGACCTCGCAGGCCCGCAGCTCCTGCTGCTGCATGAGCTCCGGGGAGACGAGCGCCACCGTCTGGAGCGAGACGTCGCGTGTCTCGCCGCCCACCTCGATCGAGAGCGGGTTGAGCTGGTAGGGCGCGAGCCTCGACTGCTCCACGGTGAGGGGCACGGGGCCGACCCCGATGTTCACGTGCTCCATGAACGACCGCCCGACCTGGTCGGTTTCGTTGCCGATGCCGGCCGGGCGCCGATCGTTCGAGGCCAGCAGCAGCCGCGGGACCTCCAACCCGCCAGTCGCGAGCACGAAGACGCGGCGCGGGCATGGAACGCATTCCCGGTCAGCGTCTTGACGTCGACGCGCTCGACTGCGCCGCCGCTCTCGTCGAGCCCGAGCCGCGTGACGTTCGCCCACAGCACCAGTCGAATACGCGGCGCGTCGGTGATCTCTTGGCGGTACACCTCGCCGAGGACGGGATGGCCGGCGACCTGGTAGAGCGCGTGCGGCGTCACCGTGTCGTCGAGGAAGGGCTGTGTGATGTCGCCGCGGTCACGCCACGACGCGATCGAGTAGTCGTAAGGACCCAGCTTGATCACGTCGTGCGCGCCGGCGTAGTAGGGGTCGAGCTCCGCCCGCGCGATGGGCCACCCCGATCGGGGAACGTAGGGCCGCACCGCGAAGTCGAGCTCGGGAAAGGGCCGGCAGAAGCCGGCCCAGTGGTTGGTGGTGCCCCCGAAGAAGCGCAGCCGTGGCTCGTCGAGCCCGAAGTGCTCCTTCGGGTCGATGGGCAGGCCCACCGTCTTCCCGCGGTAGAGGGCCTGGGTGGCGGGATCGGGGTGGAAGCCCCCGCTCTCGAGGAGCAGGACGTCACGGCCCTGCGCGGCGATCGCCCGGGAGAGGGTGATCCCGGCCGCACCTGCGCCGATGACGCAGACATCGGCCGTCAGCGTGCTGGCGCGCCGGACCTTGCGTGCGTCGACGAGCACGGCTCAGGCGCCGAGCGCGATTGCAGCCGACGCCCGTGCCTCGGTGAGCGCGAGTTGCCATCCCTGGACGCTCACGATCCGGCCGGCGGCGAAGTCGTCCGCCACCTGGCCGGTGAGGTCGGGGAGCAGCTTGCGCACGCTCGTGCCCGCGCCCGCCCCCGGGAGCTGCGCGGTGAGGAATCCGACGTCGGCTTCGGCGGCGTGCCCGCGCAGGTACGCACGGCCGATGGCGACGACTCCGTCGGTGTTCGACGCCGCGGCGGCGGTGACCGCCGCGGCCGATGTCTCGGTGGACGGTTCGAGGAGGCCGGCGACGACCGCGGCACCGGACGCGGCGCCGACGGCCAGCGCGCCGAGAAAGGTGCGGCGACCCACGGGTTGAGACACGGTGCCCGATGCTACCGAGCGACCGCGTGCCGACGACCTCGCGCTCGGGTCCGTCAGCGAAAGGTGCGCAGCTGCTCGAGCGGCAACGCCGGGCGCGAGCGTCCGGCGTATGCAGGGTCGGGTCGTCCCACGAGCACCATCGCGTGCGGCAGCCACTCGGGATCGAGTCCGAGGGCGTCGCGGGCCGCCTCGGGGCAGAAGATCGGCGCGGCGACCCAACACGACGCGTAGCCGGCGGCCGCGGCCGCCAGCATGAGGTTCTCGACCGCCGCGCCCAGCGAGAGCAGCGCCATGCCGAACTCGGCGCGCTGGCGGGTCTCGTCGGGGTAGCGGTCGAGCCCGTGCCATGTGAGGCACCCGAGCACGATCGCGGGGGCGCCGGTGATCTTGCGGTGTGACGCGTCCAGGAGCTGGTCGACTCCGTCCTTGGCCACGCCGTCGCCTTCGAGATCACGCCGCCACGCGTCGCCCATGCCGTCGGCGAGCTGCTGCTTGGCGCGGTCGGTGTCGACGACGACCCAGCGCCACGGGCGCGAGTGGTGCGGCGCGGGCGCGGTGCACGCGGCCTCGACGAAGCCGTCGAGCGCATCGCGCGGCACGGGCTCGTCCACGAAGGCACGGATCGACCGCCGCGCGTCGAGGAACGCCGGCACCCGACTCACCGCCCTTCCTCACCTCGGTGGGGGGTCATCGGAACAGGTCCTCGGCGGGGGAGCGGACGAGCTCGCGCGTGCTGCTCTCACGGAACCACGCGGGATCGAGGCCGCGCACGATCGCGACGGGCACGCCGGCGGACTTGCCCATGACGAGCTCGGCGGCCGCGGCCACTTCATCGGCCACCGCCACCTCGGTCACCTGGAGCTCGCGGCCGAGGGCGTCGTCGGTGCCGCGCAGGTCGACGATCGCGGCGAGGCCGGCGACCCCGATGGCCACGTCGGTGAGCCCCTGGCGCCAGGGCCGGCCGAAGGTGTCGGAGATCACGACCGCGAGGTCGACGCCCCGCGTGGCTCGCAGCGCGTCGCGGATGCGGCGAGCCGAGCGATCGGGGTCGACGGGGAGGAGCGCAGCCCACCCGGCGTCGACGTTGGACAGGTCGATGCCGGCGTTCGCGCACACGAACCCGTGGCGCGTCTCGCTGATGATGAGATCGCCGCGACGGCGCAACACCCGCACCGACTCGCTCTCCACCAGCACCCGGCGCGCGTCGCGATCGGCGGCATCGACCTCGACGAGTCGGCCCTCGGACTTGGAGACGATCTTCTGCGTGACGACGAGGCAGTCGCCGTCGAGCAGGGGAGTGTCCTGCGCGTCGGCGGCGTCGGCGATCAGCGGCGCGAGCGCGTCGTCGGGCCGTACCTCGGGCAGGCCGTCGACGGGGATGAGAGTGAGTGGTTGCACGCGTCCGCGTTACGCGACGGCGGCGAGCGTGTCGCGCGCGAGCGCGGCCGCGACGCGCGCGTCGGTCATCAGCGTGTCGGCGACCACGGCGCGCACGCCGAGCGCTTCGATCTCGCCGGCCCGGGCAGCGTCGCCGGTGTCGATCACGAGCGCGCTGCAGAAGGCGCGGTACTCCCGGGCGACACCGACGCACGACACGTCGATGCCCATCGGGCGCATCAGTCGGTCGGCCGGGCCCTTCACCGGTCGGCCCGCGATGATCGGGCTCACGCCGACGACCCGTTCACGGCGGGCAACGAGTGCGTCGCGGATCCCGGGCACCGCCAGGATCGGTCCGATGGAGATCACGGGGTTGCTGGGGCAGACCAGCACGGTCTCGGCGTCGGCGATGGCATCGAGCACGCCGGGCGCGGGCGTCGACTCGGCCGCGCCCGCGAACCGCACAGCGACCACCGCGGGCTCGCAGCGCTCGCGCACGAACCACTCCTGCATGGCGAGGTCGCCGATGTCGGTGGTGATGCGGGTGGCGACGCGGTCGTCGGTCATCGGGAGCAGCCGGGGGCCGAGCCCCCACGCCGCCGTGATCCGGGCGGTCGCCTCGCTGAGCGTCGCCCCTTCACGCAGCACGCGGGTGCGGAAGAGGTGGGTGGCGAGGTCGCGGTCGCCGAGGCGGAACCAGGTGTCGTCGCCGTAGTGGGCGAGGGCGTCGATGGTGGTGAACGTCTCGCCGGCCAGGCCCCAGCCGGTGTCGGGGTTGTGGGCCCCGGCCAGCGTGTAGGTGACCGAGTCGAGGTCGGGGCTCACGAAGAGGCCGTGGAACCAGTCGTCGTCGGCGGTGTTGACCACGACGGTCACCTCGGCGGGGTCCACCACCTGGACGAGGCCCCGCAGGAAGCGGGCGGCTCCCACACCTCCCGCCAGCGCCGTGATCACCGCGACTGGTCGATTCCGCTCCGACGTCCCGGCCTCCACGATGGCTCGCTCGCTGCGGGCCGGGATACCCGACCCGCAACCGCTCGGCTCGCGTGGCCACGCCTCCGCTGCATCTCCACCCGGTGAGCGTACCGGGAGCGGCCTCGCGGGCCGCCCGTGCCTCGGCTCGCCGGGAGGGCGACGGTACGCTGACGCCTCTGATGAGCACGCTGGAACCGCCCGACGCCCCCGTCGTGGCGCCCGGTGGTGACGAGCCGTCCAGCCCTGGTGACGACGCCCCCGCCGACGAGCCGGAGGTCGTGCAACCCGTGCGTGGCGCCGCGCCCGCGGTGTCCGCGGCGTCCGACGTGTCCGTGACGCCCGACGCGTCGGCGGAACCCGACGCCGAGGGTGTCGAGGAGCAGCTGACCCAGTATCCGCCGGTCGTCGCCGTCGTCGTGACCCGCAACCCCGGACCGTGGCTGGAGGACACCCTCGCCGGCCTGGGCGGGCAGGACTACGACGACCTCACGATCCTCGTCGTCGACTGCGGATCGCGTGACGACCCGACGCCCCGGGTCGCCGAGGTCCTGCCCCGGGCGTTCGTGCGCCGCCTCGACGACGGCGCCGGGTTCGCGACCGCGGCCAACGAGGCGCTGCATGCGGTCGAGGGCGCGACCTTCCTCCTCCTCTGCCACGACGACGTCGCGCTCGACCCGTCGGCGGTGCGGCTGCTGGTGGAAGAGGGCTACCGGTCCAACGCCGGCATCGCGGGTCCGAAGCTCGTGCGCGCCGACAACCCCGAGGTGCTGCTCGAAGTCGGCCGCTCCGTCGACCGCTTCGGCGCGCCCTTCACCGGCATCGAGCCGGGCGAGCTCGACCAGGAACAGCACGACGGCGTGCGCGACGTGTTCTATGTGAGCACCGCGGTGTTGCTCGTACGCACCGACCTGTTCGAGGAGCTCGAGGGCTTCGACCCCGCGACCTTCCCCGGGGCGGAAGACCTCGACTTGTGTTGGCGCGCCCGTCTGGCCGGCGCCCGCGTGCTGGTCGTGCCCGACGCGCGCGCCACCCACCGCGAAGCGGCGACCGATCGACTGCGCGACGACCGGCCCGACGAGCTCGCGTTGGCGCGCTCGCGGGTCCGGGTGCTCTTCACGTCGTACTCGTTCCACAAGCTGCTCTGGCTGGTGCCGATCGGGTTCGTGGTCGGGTTCGTCGAGGCGCTCGGGGAGCTGCTGGTCGGCCATCCGCGACGGGCACGCGCCGCGATCGGAAGCTGGTTCTCCAACCTGATCCACGTGCGCAGCCTGCGGGCGTCGCGACGACGTGCGCAGGCGCTCCGGACGGTGCACGACTCCGAGTTGAGCGAGCTCCAGGTGTCGAGCACGGCCCGCCTCGGCGCGTTCCTCGCGCACCACCTCCACACGGACACCCGCCTTCGCAACCTCGGCGACGCATCGCGCAGCGCGGTCGACTCCGTGTCCGACGGCATCCGCACGCCCGCGGCGATCGCCTTCCTCGGTTTCCTCGCGCTCGTGGTGATCGGCTCGCGCAACCTCATCACGTCGGGCGTGCCCGCCATCGGTACGTTCGCGCACTGGCCGGGTGTCGGCGACATCTTCGACACGTTCGGGTCGGCGTGGCGCTACACGGGGCTCGGTTCGCCCTCACCGGGCCCGGCTGCGCTCGCCCTCATCGGTGCGATGGGTACGGTGCTGCTCGGTTCCACCGCCCTCGCGCAGACGCTCGTGGTCGTGGTGGCATTGCCGCTCGGCGCGTTCGGCGCGTATCGCCTCGGCCGCCGCGCGATCGGTTTTCGCGGTCCGGCGCTCGCCGGCGGTCTCGCGTACGGCATCAATCCGGTGGCGCGCAACGCGATCGCGCAAGGACGCCTCGGGCCTCTCGTGCTGTTCGCGCTGCTGCCGTTCGTCCTGTTGCGGGTCGTACGGCTCGGCGACCGCAGTGACGCGCGACGAGGCCGCGTGTTGCGGCTCGCGGTGCTCGCCGCGCTGCTCGGCGCGTTCTACCCCGCTGGTCTCGGCCTCGTCGTGCTCGCGGTGGTCGCGTTCGTCGTCGCGGTCCCGATCGCCGGCGGCGGTCGCGCGATGGTGCGCGCGCTGGGCATCACGATCGTGGTCACGCTGGGCGCGCTGGTCCTGCTGTTGCCGTGGCCACTCGCGTACGCCCACGAGGGAGTCGACAAGGCGGCGCTCGGGTTCGCCTTCCGTCCTGACCTCGATCTGTCGCGGGTGTTGCGCTTCGACACCGGACCGGCGGCGGCGGGGTGGGTCATGTGGGGCCTCGTGGTCGCGGCCGCGGTGCCGCTGTTCGTGGCCACCGGTGACCGCCTCACCTGGACGGCCCGGGGCTGGGCCCTCGCGCTCGTCGGCTGGGCCGCGGTCTGGGTGCCGGCGCGGTGGTTCCCCGACACGTCGGTGCTGGCACCGGAAGCCGGTCTCACCCTCGCCGCGCTCGGGCTGGCGCTGTGCGTCGGCATCGCGGTGTCGGTCTTCGTCGACGGCATCCACACCTTCCGGTTCGGATGGCGCCAACCCGCCGCGATCATCGGCGCGGTCGCGGTGGTGCTGCCCGCGCTGGCGTTCACGTCCGACGTGTTCGACGGTCGGTGGGACGCGCCGGGGGCCGGATGGGCGAACAACCTTGCGTTCACCGACGGCTTCACCAGCAAGGGCGAGTTCCGCATGCTCTGGACCGGCGATCCCGCGGAGCTCCCGCTCGATCCGGTCGTGCTGCGCGACGGCACCGGCTACGTGCTCACCCGCAACGGTCCGGGAGACGTGACCGAGCAGTGGCGCGCGCCCGAACACGACGCCGACCATGTCGTCGACCGCGCGCTGGCGCTCGTCGCCGCCGGGCGCACCAACCGCCTCGGCCGGATGCTCGCGCCCATGGGCGTGCGCTTCGTCGTCGTCCCGAGCACGCAGGGGCGCGGGGGCGGCGCGGCGGCATCGGTGCCGGTGGCGCTGCGGCGGGAGATGGGCGAACAGCTCGACCTCGCCCGGCTGCGCACGAGCCCGGGGCTCGTGCTCTACGAGAACCTGGCCTACGCGCCGATCCGAGCGTCGGTGCCGCCGCCCCCGCTGCCGGTCGACTCGCCGAGTCCGAACCGTGCCGCGCAGTCGACCGACCTGACCGGCGCCACTGCGCTCAGGACCGAAGCCGACGTCGGCAGCGTGCTGTGGGGCGAGGCCTACGACAGCGAATGGCACGCGAGCACCGACGGCGCGGCGCTGCGACACGAACGGGCATTCGGATGGGCCAACGGCTACGTCGTCGATCGCCGCTCGTCGGTGACGCTGGCGTACGAGGCGCAGTGGGTGCGTTGGGCCACGCTCGCGGGCGCGCTCGTCATCTGGGTGCTGGTGGTGTGGCGGTGGCGGCGCACGCGGGTGCGTCGTGCCACGGAGGTCCGGAGCGAGTCGCGCACACGCCGCGAGCGGCGGGCGCGACCGGATCCACTCGCGGAGCTCGACGACGAGTCGTTCTGGTGGGAGCGGGTGTGAGCGCCGACGAGCCCACCCCCCGCACGAGCGAACCCGGGCGCAGTCGGCGTCGGGTGCGACGCGGCCCGATCCTCTTCGTCGTGATCGTCGCGCTCGCGGCCGCGGTGGTGGCGCAACAGAACGAGCCGTCCGAACCCGCGCCATCGGCGGCTGCCACGGTGGCCGCGGTGCGGGCCGGAGTCGGCGTGCCGCCCGCGGATTCGGTGTCGACCGCGTGGTACTGCGCCGCGGGGACCTCCACCCCTGACGGCGCGGTCGACGAGACCGTGATCGTCGCCAGCGTCTCGCACTCGTCGATCGCGGCGACCGTCACCGTGATGCCCGGCGGCGACCTGGCGCCCGCGTCCCGCACGCTGCGGCTCGCGCCCGGTGAGCAGGTCGACGTCGTGGTGTCCGACATCCTCGCCACCGCGGAACCGGGGGTCGTCGTCGAGACGGCCGGGGGCGCGGCGATCGTCTCCCACGTGCTGCGGCACGGGTCCGACGTCGGCGTCGACACGTGCACGCGCACCGCGGCCACCGACTGGTTCTTCGCGTCGGGGACCACAGTCGACGGGAGCCAGCACGATCTGGAGCTGTTCAACCCGTTCGGCGACGACGCCATCGTCGACATCAGCTTCGTCACCGACACCGGCATGCAGGAGCCGTCGGGGCTGCAGGCGATCGTCGTGCCCCGCCGGTCGCGCATCACCATCCCGGTGCAGGACTCGGTGCTGCGGCAGACGCGCGTCGCCGCGCACGTGCACGCGCGCTCGGGCCGGATCGTGGCCGAGCAGACCCAGGTGTTCGACAACGTGACCGTCGACGGCGAGCAGCGCGACGGCATCGCGCTCTCGGCCGGCGCGACCTCACCCGACACGATCTGGCGGGTCGCGGCCGGCTCGACCCGCAACGGCGGTCACGCCACGCTCGCGCTCGCCAACTTCTCCGACCAGGACGCGATCGTCGACGTGAAGGTCGTGATGGTGAACGGGCAGAAGCTGCCCGCGCAGACGGTCCGGGTGCAGTCCGAGGGCGTCGGAACGGTGGATGTCACCATGCGGGTGCCGCTCGACAACGACTTCGCCGTCGTCGCCACGGCGCGCACGGTCGACGGGCGGCGGGTCCCGGTGGTGGCCGAGCTCCTCGCGTCGTGGGCGCCGGCGTCGTCCACCACCGGGCTCGCCGGCACGCTCGGATCGACGCTGACCGCGACGCGCTGGGTCGTGCCCGAACCCGACCTCGACGCCAGTCAGTTCGTCACCGTGTTCAACCCGGGGACCGAACCGGTGACCGCGGCCCTGCTGCCGGCGGCGCTGGTCGACCGGGCCACCGGTGCCACCAGCGAACCCGAGGTCGCAATTCCGCCCGGCGAGGCCAAGACGATCCGGCTGGCGCTCCTGGGGGAGCGTCCGGTGCCGGCGGTGGTCACCGCCGACCACCCGGTCGTGGTCGGGCTCACCGTGTTGGGCGACGCGGGCGCGGCGATCGCGGCGGGCGTTCCCGACCTGAACGCCCGAGGGTGACGCGGTGGTCGTCCGCATCGTCATCGCGCTGCTGATCCTCCTCACGGTCGGCTCGGTCGCGCTCGTGATGGGCCGGCGCCGACCCGAGGCGCCCCCGCGCGACGTCTACCCGGTGCCGCGACAACTCGACCGTGACGACTTCCCGCGCGCCGACGCGCCGTGGTTGGTCGCGCTGTTCTCGTCTGCCGCGTGCGACTCGTGCCACGGGCTGGGCGACAAGCTCACGCCGCTCGAGTCGACCGACGTCGCCGTGTGTGAGATGGCCGCCGAGTCACAGGCCGCGCTGCATCGCCGGTACGAGCTCGCCGCCATCCCGACGACGGTCATCGCCGACGACGAGGGTGTCGTCCGCCGCGCCTTCGTCGGCGCGTTCACCGCCACCGACCTCTGGGCCGCGGTCGCCGAGCTGCGTGCGCCCGGCACCTCCCCGGAACCCAGCCTCGGAGAGCTCTGAGAGGCCGCGGCGGAGGCATCCTCCGCCGCAACGAGCGAGCGAATTGTGAGGGCCTACTCGACGAAGTCGGAGAGGGAGTCGCCGTCGCCGCTGGTCTCGACCATCTCCTCGGTGCCGTCGGCGCGCAGCACGCGGCGTGGACCACCGCTCTTGTGGCCCATCGCGGAGTCGACGAGTGTCGACACTTCCTCGCCGGCGACCGTCTCGTGCTCGAGCAGCGCCTCGGCCACCGCGACCAGGCCGGCCCGGTGCTCCGTGAGCGTGGCGCGCGTCCGGTTCTCCTCGTCGCGCAGAATGCGCTCGACTTCTTCGTCGATGACGCGGGCGGTCTCGTCCGAGTAGTCGCGCGTGTGCACGAGGTCTTCACCGAGGAACACCGCGCCCTCCGAGCCCCACGCCATCGGACCGATGCGATCGCTCATGCCCCACTCACGCACCATGCGCCGGGCGATCTCCGTGGCGCGCACGAGGTCGTTCTGGGCACCGGTGGACTTGGTGCCGAACATGATCTCCTCGGCCACGCGCCCGCCCATGAACACGCCGAGCGAATCGCGCAGGTAGTCCTTGTCGTGCGAGTACCGCTCTTCGACGGGCATCTGTTGGGTCATGCCCAGCGCCATGCCGGTGGGAAGGATGGTCACCTTGTGCACGGGGTCGGCGTGCTCGAACACGTAGGCCGCCACCGCATGCCCGGCCTCGTGGTAGGCGGTGTGCTCCTTCTCGAGGTCGTTCATCACGATCGACGGCCGGCGCAGGCCCATCAGCACGCGGTCGCGGGCGTCGTCGAAGTCGTTGGCGTGGATCTCGTTGTCGCCGCGCCGCACCGCGAACAGCGCGGCCTCGTTCACGAGGTTGGCGAGGTCGGCGCCCGCCATGCCCGGCGTGCCCCGGGCCACGACGTTCACGTCGACGTCGCCCGCGATCTTCTTGTCCTTGAAGTGCACCTTGAGGATGTCGTTGCGCTCCTCCTGCGTGGGGAGCGGCACCATGATCTGGCGGTCGAAGCGGCCGGGGCGCAGCAGCGCGGGGTCGAGGACGTCGGGCCGGTTGGTCGCCGCCATCATCACGATGCCCTCGGTGGCCTCGAAGCCGTCCATCTCGGCCAGCATCTGGTTGAGCGTCTGCTCGCGCTCGTCGTGGCCACCACCGAGCCCGGCGCCGCGCTTGCGGCCGATGGAGTCGATCTCGTCGACGAAGATGATGGCCGGCGCTTGCTTGCGCGCAGTCTGGAAGAGATCGCGCACGCGCGCCGCGCCGACGCCGACGAACATCTCCATGAAGTCCGAGCCGGTGACCGACACGAACGGCACGCCCGCCTCACCTGCGACGGCGCGCGCGATGAGCGTCTTGCCGGTGCCGGGCGGGCCGACGAGCAACACACCCTTGGGGATGCGCGCGCCGATCTCCTTGAACTTGCCCGGGTTCTTCAGGAAGTCGACGACCTCGGCGATCTCCTGCTTCACCGGCCCGTAGCCCGCGACGTCGTTGAACGTCGTCTTCGGCTTCTCGGTGTTGTAGACCTTCGCCCGGCTGCGCCCGATGTTCATGACCGCGCCCATCTGGCCTTGCGCGCGTCTGCTCATCCACACGAAGAGCCCGATGATCAGCACCAGCGGCAAGACCCACAGCAGGATGTCGCCGAGGATGTTGCTGCCGTCATCGACGTAGTTGAAGTCGATGTTCTTCTTCTTGATCGTCGCGAGCAGCGGGTCGGGGAGGTTGTCCTTCGGGCCCGAGCTCGAGAACTCCGTCTTCCCGTTGACCGCGTCGACGAACTTCCCGCTGATCGAGCCGCTCGACTTGTTGAAGTCGATGCTCTTCACGTTGCCGCTGTCGACCGCGTTCACGAACTGCGAGTAAGTGAGGTCGGCCTTCGAGGAACTGCCCCCGGCGACGCTGCTGACGATGAACGCGGCGGCGATCAGCGCGAGGACGATCCACGGCACCCATCGCAGCGACGGCGAGCTGCCCCCACCCGAGGTGGGCGTGGGCCGGCGATCCGGCGGGCGGTCGGGGGGCGGCCCGTCACCGGGCGGAGTGCCGGGCGGTCGGTTGTCGGGACGCCACGACGGCGGGGGAGTGGGCGGACGACCGTTCGGCGCGCGGTAGGGCTGCGTCTCGCCGGCATCGGGGTCGACCCCGGGCTCGAGATCGGTCTGGCGGCGGCTCATCCTGAGGCCGGCTCCTCGTCGTCGATCGCTCCATGCTACGGCCCGACGGGGGGTCCGACGGAGCGGGAGATCCCAGGGGTGCAACCGGGCCGAGCGGCCGCGGATTCCGCGCGCTCACCGGTAGCGTGCCCGGGAGTGAGCAGCGCCCTCCCCCCACCTCCGCCGTCGCCTCCGCCCCCGCCGCCCCCGCCACCTCCGCCGCCGGGATCGTCACCCGCGGCGGTTCCCGGCGCTCGGCGCCGCGTGCGCTGGGGCATCGGCGACGTCATCGCCGCGTTCGTCGTCGGACTCGGGGTGTCGTTGGTCGCCGGCGTGTTCGTGATCGACCCCGATCACCCGAACCGGCCCAACACGCTCATCGTCCTCCTGTGCGCCCAGAACTTCGCCATCATCGCCTGGCTGGCCATGGTCGCCCGGCGCAAGGGCACCGGCTCGTTGCGCTCCGACTTCGGCCTGGAACTGCGCCGGCCCGCGGCCCGTTGGCTCGCCGACATCCCGTGGTTGTTCATCGGCGTCGGCGTCCAGATCCTCGCCGCCGCGCCCATCGAACTGCTCCACAACCTCTACGGGCACGACGCCGAGCAGGCGGTCGTCACCACCGCCGACCATGCCTCCGCCTGGCAGATACCGGTGATGGCCCTGGCGATCGTGCTCTTGGCGCCCGTCACCGAGGAGCTGCTCTTCCGGGGGGCGTTCCTGCGGTCGCTGCTCCGCAAGGTGAGCCCCAACGCGGCGGTGTTCGTGACGGCGTTGGTCTTCGGGCTCGTCCACGTGCTCGGCGACCCCTCGGTGGGGACCCTCATCGCCCTGCCCGCGATCGTCCTGCTCGGCACGATCTCCGGCTACCAGGCGGCGCGCACCGGCAACCTCTCCCGCTCGATCCTCCTGCACATCGGCTTCAACGCCCTCAGCGTGATCTTCCTGTTCACCACTTGAGGAATCCGTCCGGTTCGCGGGCTTTCCGGCGCAGCCGCTCAAGGTTCCGAGCGCGCCTGCCGATGCACGTGCGGGCTGAGGACTGGGAGGTCCCGATGCATTGTGCACGTTGTTCCAAGGCGGGGATGATCGAGATCCGGATGCGGGTTGCGGAGCGCGACCTGACGTTCCGGCGTTGCGGGCGGTGCGAGGCGCAGACGTGGGAGACCACGGACGGTCCCGTGCCCCTCGTGCACGTCCTGGAGCTCGCGCGCGTCTGACGTCACGGTCAGGCGTGGCGTCCGGCGCGCATGGCGCGCCGATGCCGCCTGGCATGCTGGCACGCATGGTGCGGGCGCCCGAGGTTGCCGACGCGCCCGAGCGCATCGAAGACGCGGAGATCGAGGAGGGTGACGATCCCGGTGACGAGCCGGGTTGGCCGTCCTCGACCCCACCGCCGACCAAGCGCGACGGGTTCGACCGGCTCGAGTACTGGGTCGGACTGGCGATCGTCGCGACCTGTTGCATCTACGTGTTCGTGCAGCTCGGGCCGAGCCTCGTGCTGCGCAACTCGACGATCACGGGCGGCGACACCGGCGCCCACGTCTGGTTCCCGGACTTCCTGATCGACCACTTCCTGCCCTGGAAGGTGGCGGGCTGGTCGAACGACTTCTACGCGGGGTTCCCGGCCGGGCAGTTCTACTTCCCGTTCCCGGCCGTCCTCATCGCGCTGCTCGACATCGTCCTGCCGTACAACGTCGCGTTCAAGCTCGTCACCGCGATCGGGCCGGTCGCGCTGCCCGCGAGTGCCTACGTGTTCGCACGCGGCATCCGGGTGCCGCGCCCGGCCGCCCCGATGATCGCGCTCGGTGCCACCGTCTTCATGTTCTTCATCACGGCCGGCGACGCCACGATGACGTTCGACCTCCACATCATGGGCGGCAACCTCGCGAGCACGCTGGCGGGCGAGTTCTCGTTCATGATCGCCCTGTCGCTCGCGCTGTGCTTCCTGGGAACGCTGGCCCGGGCGCTCGATCGCCGCGGGCCGTTGTGGCTGCCGGCGATGCTCCTCGCGCTCACGATCACGAGCCACCTCGTCGTCGGGATCTTCGCGGTCTACGCGGGCGTGGTGATCTGGCTGATCGTCGGGCCGTTGAAGAACTTCACGCGCGTGGCCGCGATCGCCGTCGTCGGCGGGCTGCTCACCGCATTCTGGTTCCTGCCGCTCGCGGTGAACCTCGGGAACACCACCGACATGCGGTACGAGCCGATCGGCACCGGCGTCGGGCAGCCGCGCTACCTCGACTGGATGTTCCCGTCGGAGCTCTGGTTCCTGTACCCGCTCGCGGCGGTCGCGATCTTCGCCGGGATCTGGTTCCGGCGCCGAGCGACGCTCATCGTGGGTGCGATCACGGTGGCGGCCGGGCTCGTGTTCTACAGCTGGGAGGGTCTGCGCGACGTCTTGGGCAAGGCGCCGGCGTGGAACCTGAGGCTGTTGCCGTTCTGGTACGTGATGCTCTTCATGTTCGCCGGCCTCGGCGCGGCCGAGGTGGTGCGCCTCGCCGCGCTGGGCGTCACGTGGGTGTTGCGCGGATCGGAGCGCTACGAGCTGCCGGTCAGCGCCGGCCGGTCGTCCGAGCCGCTGGGTCCGCCGCCACCTCCGCCGTCGGACGTGGCGACCGCGGCCGAGCCGACTGATGACATCGACCTGCCCGACGGCTCACCTCCGACACCATCGGCGTTGGCCCCGCCACGGCACCGGCTCTCGCGTCGCGCGATCCGGCTGCTCGCGATGTCGGTGCTCGCCGCGGTCGTCGCCACCGCGAGCATCTTGTACGTGCAGGACACGCGCGACTTCCTGCCGTACTGGGCCCGCTACAACTACACGGGCTACGAGACCGGGAGCGCGGCCAACTTCACCGCCAAGTCGTGGCCCGAGTACCGCGCCTTCCTCGACACCGCCAACTCGTTGCCGCCCGGTCGCATGATGTGGGAGGGCGGCGACCCCATCGGCGCCTACGGCACGCCGCTCGCGCTCATGCTCCTCCCGTACTGGACCCACGGACGCATCCAGTCGATGGAGGGTCTCTACTACGAGGCGTCGACGACCACGCCGTACCACTTCATGGCGATCGCGACGCTCGCGCAGACACCGTCCAACCCCGTGCGCGGGCTGCCCTACAAGAACATCGCCGACTTCGACCTCGGCGTGCACTACCTGCAGCTGATGGGGGTGCGGTACTACGCCGCGTTCAGCACCGTCGCCAAGGACAAGGCCGCGCTCAACCCCAACCTCGAAGTCGTCGCGACCGTGCCCGACCTCGACGGCAAGCCGCCTTCGGGATGGACGATCTACCGCGTGAAGGACTCGCCCACCGTGCAGGCGCTGCGCTACCGACCCGTCGTGGTCGACGACCTGCAGTCGGAGCCGTCGTGGAAGTGCGAGGGGTTGTCGCATCCCGTCGCCGACACCGGTTCCGTGGCCGAGTTCTCCCCGTGGGAATGCACCGCGGTGCCCTGGTTCTCCGACGCGCAGGCGCTCGACCGGCCGCTCACCGACGGTGGCCCCACGTCGTGGACGCGCTCGTCGGCCGCGAAGGCGCGCGCGGTCGCGAAGCAGCCGCTCCCCGACGTGAAGGTGTCGAACATCCGCACGACGGAGTCGTCGGTCGAGTTCGACGTCTCGCGCACCGGCGTGCCGGTGATGGTGAAGACGTCGTGGTACCCGAACTGGGAGGCGGAAGGCGCCGAAGGGCCCTGGCGGGCCACCCCCAACTTCATGGTGGTCGTGCCCACGGGCAAGCACGTGAAGCTCACGTTCGCCACCGCCACCGTCGACTGGGTGGGTCGAGCGCTCACCGTGGCGGGGTTGGCCGGCTTGGGCGGGCTCGTCTGGTGGGGCATCGCCACGCAATGTGACCCAGATCCCAGTGTGGAATCACGGCGGCGGCGGGTACGATTCCCGTCCCGCTCTCCGCGGTGAGGACCCGAGGCTCCCGTGCCCGACTCTGCGCTCGACTCCATCTTCAAGGCCTATGACGTTCGCGGGATCTACCCCGACGAGCTCGACGAGTCGATCGCCCGTCTGATCGGCAACGCCTTCGTCGCGTTCACCGGTTCGGCCCGCGTGCTGGTCGGCCGCGACGCTCGCCCGTCATCCGAGCCGCTGGTTGCCGCGTTCACCGAAGGCGCGCTCGTGGCCGGTGCCGACGTCGTCGACCTCGGCGTGGCCTCGACCGATCTCTGCTACTTCGCCGCCGGCTCGCTCGACGCGCCGGCCGCCATGTTCACCGCCAGCCACAATCCGGCCGAGTACAACGGCGTGAAGCTGTGCCGGGCCGGCGCGCTGCCGATCGGGCAGGACACGGGGCTGGCCGAGATCAAGGCCATGGTGGCGGGCGGCCTGCTGGAGCGGGCCGAAGACCCCGGTCGCGCGGAGTCCCGCGATCTGCTCCCGGCGTTCGTCGCCCACGTGCACTCGTTCGTCGACGTCGGTGCGTTGGTGCCGCTGCTCGTGGTCGCCGACACCGCCAACGGTGTGGGCGGGCTCATCGCGCCGGCGGTGTTCGCGGGCCTGCCGTGCGAGCTGTCGTTGATCTTCGGCGAGCTCGACGGCACGTTTCCGAACCACCCCGCCGACCCGACCAACACCGACAACCTCAAAGACCTCCAACGCGCGGTGCTCGACACCGACGCCGCGGTCGGTCTCGCGTTCGACGGCGACGCCGACCGCGTCGTCCTCGTCGACGATCACGCGCAACCGGTGTCGGGTTCCACGACCACCGCGATGCTGGCGGCCGCGATCCTCGACCGGCATCCCGGCGAGCAGGTGGTGCACAACCTCATCTGCTCGAAGGCCGTCCCCGAGATCGTGCGCGAGCACGGCGGCACGCCGATCCGCACTCGGGTCGGCCACTCCTTCATCAAGCAGGTGATGGCCGAGACCGGCGCGATCTTCGGCGGGGAGCATTCTGCGCACTACTACTTCCGCGACAACTTCCGCGCCGACTCCGGGATCATCGCCGCATTGATGGTGCTCGAGCAGCTCTCGACGTCGGGCCGTCCGTTGTCGGAGCTGCGCGTGCCCTTCGAGCGCTATGCGATGTCAGGCGAGATCAACACTCGGGTCGACGATCCGCAGCGCGTCATCGAGCGCGTCGCCGTCACCTTCGCCGGGGCCGAGCAGGATCGCCTCGACGGCCTCACCGTCGACCTCGGCGACTGGTGGTTCAACCTGCGCCCGAGCAACACCGAGCCGTTGTTGCGTCTCAACCTCGAAGCACCCGACCGCGCCGAGTGCGACACGCGCACCGCCGAAGTGCTCGCGCTCGTGCGCGGCACGTAGTCACCACCTGACGAACCACCCCGGAGGAACACGATGGCGTTGGACCCGAAGCTGCTCGAAATCCTCGCGTGCCCGGAGGACAAGGGCCCCTTGCTCTACTTCGAGGACGAGTCGTCGCTCTACAACCCGCGGCTCAAGCGGCGCTACACGGTGCGCGACGACATCCCGATCATGCTGATCGACGAGGCCGAAACCGTCGACGACGCGGAAGCGGCGCGCCTCGACGCCAAGGCCGCGGCCGACGGCGTCGAGCCGACCTTCACCGCGTAGGAGGCGCACGCATGGCGGTGGACTCGCTCGGGTTCGGCGAAGGGCTCTGCGCGCTCCCGGAGCAGCTGGCGGCCGCGCACGAGGTCGCGGGGAAGGTGCCGGGGTCCGCGCTGCCCGACGCGGCTGCGTTCGACCGCATCGTCACGCTCGGCATGGGCGGTTCGGGGATCGCGGGCAACGTCCTGCAGGCCGTCGGCACCGCCACGCTGCCGGTCCCGTGCACCGTGCTCAAGCACTACCGCACCCCCGCGTTCGTCGACGAACGCACGCTCGCGTTCGCTCTGTCGTACTCGGGCGACACCGAAGAGACGGTCGAGATGGCCAAGGGTGCGCTGGCCGCCGGCGCCACGCTGATCGCCATCTCACGTGGAGGTGAGCTCGCTCGAGTGGCCGCGGAGTCGGGTTCGCTGCACGTCAAGTGCCCCGACGACATCCTCATGCCGCGACTCGCGCTCGGCGCGCTGGTCGCGCCGTTGCTCGTCGTGCTGTTCCGCATGGGCATGCTTCCCGAGGCGCACGCGGGGTTGCTGCGCGCGCAGCAGCAGCTTGCGCATCGTCGTGAGCAGTGCAAGCCGTCCGTCGACGGCGACCGCAATCCGGCGCGCGAGCTGGCCCGCAAGATCGGCCGCACCATCCCGATCGTCTACGGGAGTGGTGGCCTCGGCGGGGTGGCGGCGATGCGCTGGAAGCAGTCGGTCAACGAGAACGCCAAGGCGCCCGCGTTCTGGAACGAGTACCCGGAGCTCGACCACAACGAGGTGTGCGGCTGGGGGCAGCACGGCGACGTGACCCGCCAGGTGTTCACGCTGGTCGAGTTGCGCCACGGGCTCGAGCACCCGCGGCTCGAACGACGAGCGGCTGTCACGCGCGAGCTGATCGAAGAGGCGCTGGTGCAGATCCTCGCGGTGGAGGCCGAGGGCGAGGGACGCCTCGCGCAGCTCCTCGACCTGATCTACGTCGGCGACTGGACGAGCTACTACCTGGCCCTCGACAACGACGTCGACCCCGGCCCCATCGACGCCATCATGCAACTCAAGTCGTCGCTCGGCTGACCGAGCGCCGCCCGCCCCGCCGCGCCCCGTCCAAAAGGTAGCGATTCATTTCAGATGTGAAACAGATCGCTACCTTTTGCGGGGGGTGAGGGGGAGGGTGAGGTGGCCGCGTCAGAAGTGTGTGGTGCACCAGGGGGACGGGTGCACGAGGAGCATGCGGTCGGCGCGTGAGACGGCGCCCGCAGTGAGCTCGCGCACGCGGCCCGCGGCGGCAAGGATCGAGACCGGGACGCCACCGAGGTAGAGCGCGCCGAGGTCGGCGGCCGAGAGCTCGACGTCGCCGGCACGGTCGGTGCGGGTGCACGTCGCACCCTCCGGGCCACCGTCGATGAGCCAGCAACCGCTGTTCTCCGGCCGGAACTCGTCGTGCAGCCCCAGCACGAGCGCGTCCTCGGTGGCGTAGGTACGAGCGGACAGGGCCGCGGCCACGTCGAGCACGCGCACCCACAGGTGGTCGCGCAGCTGGCGCACGCGCATGCGACGAGCATCGGGAAGTCGCCACCGCAACGGGTCGTCCACCGGACGGTCGACTGCTTTGATCGTGCCGACGAGGTCGATGCCGAAGAGGTAGTTCCACATCGCGGCTTCCGCCTCGGCGTCGACGGCCTGAAGTTCGAGCACGCGCAGGACGTCGGCGGCGACGCCGTCGGGCCAATGGTTGTCGAGCGTGTAACGGGCGAAGGCGTCGGGAGTGTGGTCCGGACCTTCGTGGACGACGGTGAAGAATCGCGGGCCGCGCGACCTTGGTGCGAAGAGCCGGGGCCACCAGTCGGCTGGCCGCGTGAGCTCGCCGATACGCGTCGGCGCGAGACGCGAGTACACGTCGTGCGCCGCGGTCGCGGCTTCCTCGGCGTCGACGAACTTCACGCGCCGACCACCGTCGGGGATCTGGTGCATGCGCGCGTACTCGGACTCGAGGTCCCAGTCCGTGGTGAACGTGGACGTGCCGTATCCGAAGCGCTCGTAGATCGACGCCTCCGAGGCGGTGAGTCCGGCGAGTGGTTCACCGCGCCGCGCCACGTCGTCGAGCTGTGCATCCATCACACGCCGGAGCACACCACGCCGACGGTGCGTGGGGTGCACGGTGACCATGGTCACCGCGGCCATGGGGATCCGTGCCCCGCCGGGCACGGTCACGTCGAACGCGAACGAGCCGGCGGTGCTCACGATGGTGTCGTCGTCGCGCACTGCGAACGTACGGTCGGTCGTCAGGAGGTGGCCCGGGTACTCGTCGTTCTCGTCGAGCGCCGTGCGCCCGAACCCCTTCTGCACGGCGGCGAAGAACTCGATCAATTCGTCGTCGCCGATCACCTGGGGTTCGAGGTCCACGGGCGAGAGCTTGGCACGGTGAGTCGTACGCCCGCCCGCCGTTTCCGCCTGGCACGCCCCGCGGACCCGCCCGTTTCGTAGGAACGATTCGGTCACCGATTCGGTCCTACGGTTCGCGTCGAAAACCACGATCACGCGATCAGCCTGCACTTCATGCACTACAACTTCGGCCGGCCCCACCAGACTCTCACCAAGAAGGTTGGCGGCGAGAAGTCCACCCAAGCGATGGCCGCAGGCGTGGCCCGCGCTCCCTGGTTACCTACGGTTCCAGAGCACACGTGGTCGCGCTACCCTGTTGGACCGGTCGGGCCTCTCAGGCTGTCATCCGGTGATCCGGGCCGACTCTGACATCACGAACACCTGATGAAGGAGTCCTTCCGTTGACGACCACCGTTGATCCTGCCGCCGCGACCGAGTCCTCCGACTTCAAGGTCGCCGATCTCTCCCTGGCCGAGTTCGGGCGCAAGGAGATCGAGCTCGCCGAGGTCGAGATGCCCGGCCTCATGGCGTTGCGCGAGCGGTACCGCGGCACCAAGCCGCTGACCGGGGCGCGCATCACCGGCTCGCTGCACATGACCATCCAGACCGCGGTGCTCATCGAGACGCTCGTCGCGTTGGGTGCCGACGTGCGCTGGGCGTCGTGCAACATCTTCTCCACCCAGGACCACGCCGCCGCCGCCATCGCCGCGGCCGGCATCCCGGTGTTCGCCTGGAAGGGCGAGACGCTCGAGGAGTACTGGTGGTGCACCGACCGCGCGCTCTCGTGGCCCGCGGACGACGAGGGCAGCACCGGCCCGAACATGATCCTCGACGACGGTGGTGACGCCACGCTGCTGGTGCACAAGGGCGTCGAGTTCGAGCGCGCCGGCGCGGTGCCCGACCCGTCGACTGCCGACAACGAGGAGTTCGCCGTCGTCCTCGGCCTCCTGCGAGACGTGCTCGTCGACGACGACCGTCGCTGGCACCGGATGGCGGAGGACCTGCTCGGCGTGACCGAGGAGACCACCACCGGCGTGCACCGCCTCTACCAGATGATGGAGACGGGCTCGCTGCTGTTCCCGGCCATCAACGTCAACGACTCGGTCACCAAGAGCAAGTTCGACAACCTCTACGGCTGCCGGCACTCTCTGGTCGACGGCATCTGCCGGGCCACCGACGTGATGCTCGCGGGCAAGGTCACCGTGGTCTGCGGGTACGGCGACGTCGGCAAGGGGTGCGCGCAGTCGCTGCGGGGCCAGGGCGCGCGCGTCATCGTCACCGAGATCGACCCGATCTGCGCGCTGCAGGCGGCGATGGAGGGCTACGAGGTCACGACGCTCGACGACGTCGTCGAGACCGCCGATCTCTTCGTCACGACGACGGGCAACATGAACGTGATCACCGTCGACGCGATGTCGCGGATGAAGCACAACGCGATCGTCGGCAACATCGGCCACTTCGACACCGAGATCGACATGGCCGGACTGGCCAAGGTCGACGGCATCGAGCGGATCAACATCAAGCCGCAGGTCGACGAGTGGAAGTTCGCGGCCACGTCCGAGAAGGCGAGCCACTCGATCATCGTGTTGGCCGAGGGTCGCCTGCTGAACCTCGGCTGCGCCACCGGCCATCCGAGCTTCGTGATGTCGAACAGCTTCACCAACCAGGTGATGGCGCAGATGGAGCTCTTCACCCACCGCGAGTTCTACGAGCGCAAGGTGTACACGCTGCCCAAGCACCTCGACGAGGAGGTGGCGCGCCTGCATCTCGAGAAGCTCGGCGTGAAGCTCACCGCCCTCACCGAGGACCAGGCCGCCTACCTCGGCATCCCGGTGCAGGGCCCCTACAAGCCCGAGCACTACCGGTATTGAGCAACCTCGCGTGAAGAGGGGCCGCGCGTGGGCGACGCGGACCGGGTCCCGTGGGTTACGACGCGGCGGTGAAGAGGACGACGATCGCGAGGGCGAGCAGGATCATCACGCCGACGAGGATGCGGTCGTACCACTGATCCCGGCCCAGCCGGTGGTCGAGGTTGGCGAGAGTCGACCGAGCCCAGCTCATCATCACGCTCATGAGGGCGTCCATCCCTTCGATCGTCGGGCCGCCCCGTTGTGCCTTGCGACACAGTGATCGGCCGGAGCAGCGGATTTCTTGACCCAATGGACGGCCAAGAACGTCGTACCCCTGCCGTACCGTGACCCGGTGCTCGACGCCCTCCTGCCGCTGGTGTGCCCCGGCTGTGGCCGGCCGGGCTCGCCCGTCTGCGGCGCCTGCGCCGGGAGTCTGCACCGGCCCCTGCCGGCGTCGCCTCCGTCGGGGATCGATGCGTGGTGCGCGGCCTTCGCCTACGAGGGAGTGGCGCGGGAGGTCGTCGCCCGGGCGAAGTACCGCGGCGCCCGAGCCGCTGTGCCCTGGCTGGCCGCGGCGATGGTCGACGCCGTGCCGCCGGCGTGGCCGGCGATCGACGCGGTCACGTGGGCGCCCACGAGCCGCGCCCGGCGTCGTCACCGCGGGTTCGACCCCGCCGAGCTCCTCGCCCGCGCCGTGGCCCGTCGCCTCCGTGCCCGCGGTGTCGGTCTGCTCGACCGTCGGCCCGGCCCGCCGCAGACCGGCCTGGCCGCCGCCGAGCGCCGCCGAGGGCCGGTGTTCGACGGCCGCCGTCCGGCGCCGGCAGTTGTGCTCCTCGTCGACGACGTGGCCACCACCGGCGCAACGCTGGCCGCCGCGGCCGTCGCACTCCGCGGCGCCGGTGCTCGCGTCGTCCTCGCCGCGACCGCGGCGAGGACTCCGCCACCGCGGACACGTTCGCGCTGACCGTAGACTTCGGGGACGTCCTCGTACGCAGCATCACCACGCGACGAAGGAGGTCTGATGGAGATGCAGTGGAGGCGTGGCCGGCGCGAGTCGAGCGTCCGCGGGCCGGGTATTCCGGCCCGCAGCGAGGGAGCCATCGTGCAGGCCGGGACGCCGAAACGGAATCGACCGTTCTGATGGACATCGTGGTCCGGGGCAAGAACCGCCCGGTGTCGTCCCGACTCGACGCCGTCGCACGCGAGAAGGTGTCGCGCATCGCCAAGTTCACCCACGATGCCGGGCGCGTCGAGGTCGACTTCGCCGAGCAGCAGCACCGCCGGGTCACCGAGGCGCAGCTCTGCGAGATCACGGTCCATCTCAAGCGACATTTCGTGAAGGCGCATGCGTGCGCGCCGGAACCCGAGGCTGCCCTCGACCTCGCGGTCGACAAGATCGGCCATCAGGTCGCGCGCATCAAGGACAAGCGCGTGAGCCGCTCGCACCCGCGGCGGCGCAACGGTGCCACGGCCGACGGCGACGCTCTCGGCGACAGCGACGACGAGCTCGAGGGCGACGACGCCTCCTCGGACGCGCGCATCGTCAAGACGAAGCGGTTCACGGCGAAGCCGATGGATCCTGGTGAGGCGGCGCTCCAGCTGCAGCTCCTCGGCCACGACTTCTACCTGTTCACCAACAGCGAGACGGGCCGCGCCGCGGTGCTCTACCGCCGTCACGACGGCGACCTCGGCCTGATCGAGACGACGGGCTGAGCCGCCTCTCCACCGTCGCTCGCTCCCGCTGGCTGGGTCCGTCAGGACCCGTCTCGCGTCCGTTGGGGCGGCGGATGCACGCGCCGGGCGACCACGATGTCTTCGCGGTCGGACACGACCTTGAACTCGTGCGCGAGCAGACGGTCGAGGAGCATCTGGTCGTCGGTGGAGAGCGCCCGGCGGTCGACGACGATCCACTGGACCCCCGCGGGGTCGGCGAGGTGCTCGCCCTCGACGCCCCAGTTCACGTTGCGCCACGGCACCGGGAAGTCGTAGATCTCGTCGCGGTGCGCGAGATGGGGCAGGAAGTTGTAGAGCGCGCTCGTGGGTGCGCCGTCGGGCACGAGGTCGACGGCCGCCTCCTTCGCCGCCTGCCGGTCGCTCTGCAACGGCCAGATCCCGGTGTGGTACTTCACGCTGACCGGTGACGGTCCCCACGCGACGGTCGCCGCGAACGACGTGGCCACGACGAGCCCGACCAGGAACCGCACCAGCTCCGGCTTCTTGACCGCGACCCAGGCGATGGCCTCGACCGTGGCGAGGATGATGCCGACGAGGACCAGCGACGAGTAGTGGTACCGGATCTCGCGCGTGTAGGGGAACGACGAGAAGACGTTCACCGCGAGCATGGGGCCCGCGATCAGCAGCGTGGGGATCGCCAGCAGTGGGAGGAACGCCACCGGGGCGAACATCATCTCGTAGTAGCTGACCCGGTCGTGCTCGGTGGCGAGGTCGACCGCCTGCTTCGGGTGCGCGGCCAGATGGGTGCCGACCTCAACCGGGTTGCTGCCCAGGTCGCCGAAGAAGCTGTCGTAGAAAGGGCCGATGCCGTTCGACAGCGGGATGATCACGCGCGTCGCGATCGTGTACCACGCGAGGCTGGCGATGAATGTGATGATCCCGATCTTGCGGTGGCCGCGCACCACCACCAGCAGACCGATCACCGCGAGGGCGAGCGCGACGTCTTCCTTGCACGCGGCGGCGAGCACGGCGAACAGCACGAACCACCGCCACCGTTCCGTGCGCGCCGCCCAGTACGCGAAGAGCAGCGGCGCGATGGCCAACGCATCCGGATGGAAGAACTCCCAGGTGAGCCACTGGTAGGTGGGGTTCAGGAGGAGCACGGCCGCGAGCGTGACGGCCAGCCAGCGGTCGCGGAGCCGGTCGCGGGCGAGGAGGTAGATCGCGATCGCGCCGCTCGCCTGCACCGCGACCTGCGCCGACAGCAGGAAGAGCGGACCCGCGCCCAACCAGTAGAAGGGCACGAAGAGCAGCAGGATCGGGTTGACGTGGTGGCCGAAGAGCTCGAGGCCGCGCACGGTGACGAACGGGTCGTGGAAGCGGGAGAGCAGCCAGACGCCTTGGTCGTAGATGCCGAGGTCGAAGGAGAAGGTGGCGAAGCGAGCATGTCGGAGCCAGCCGAGCGTGATGAACGGGGCGCTCCAACCGACGACCATCGCGCCGAGCACCCAGCGCACCGGGTCGCGCCAGCCGGCGGGAACGACCGGCTCGGCCTCGTCGGAGGTCGCCGCTCCCGGCTGGTCGGCGTCGGCGTCGAGCTCCGGAGCGAGGGTCACACCTGAGATCTTGCCAAGCACGCAGCGCGCGAGGGGCCTCGGCGCCGTCGGGAACCGGGGAGGACGCCGGTACACTGGCGTCTTCCATGGGACTCTTCAACAAGATCCTGCACGCCGGCGAGGGCCGCAAGCTCAAGTCGCTGGAATCGATCGCCCCGGTCGTCGGCGCGCACGAATCCGAGATGGAAGCCCGCTCCGACGACGACCTGCGCGCCCTCACCACGGCCTGGCGTGAGCAGCTCGACCAGATCGACGACCCCGAGCAGAAGCAGGAGCACCTCGACGATCTCCTGCCCGAGGCGTTCGCCGCGGTCCGCGAAGCGGGCAAGCGCACGCTCGGTCAACGTCACTTCGACGTCCAGATCATGGGCGGTGCCGCGCTCCACTTCGGCTGGGTCGCGGAGATGAAGACCGGCGAGGGCAAGACGCTCGTCGCCACGCTCCCCGCGTACCTCAACGCGCTCAGCGGCGGCGGCGTGCACCTGGTCACGGTCAACGACTACCTCGCCAAGCGCGACGCCGACTGGATGGGTCAGATCTACCACTTCCTCGGGCTCGAGGTGGGTGTCGCGATCCCCCAGATCGACGACTTCGAGGCCAAGCGCCGCGCGTACGCCGCGGGCATCACGTACGGCACCAACAACGAGTTCGGCTTCGACTACCTGCGCGACAACATGGCCGTCGCCCGCGACGACCAGGTGCAGCGCAGCCACGCGTTCGCGATCGTCGACGAGGTCGACTCGATCCTCATCGACGAAGCCCGCACCCCGCTCATCATCTCCGGTCGCGCCGACGACGCGCAGGAGCTCTACGTGCAGTTCGCGGCCGTCGTCAAGAACCTCGAGCGCGACCACGACTACGAGGTCGACGAGGCCAAGCGCACGGTGGTCCCGACCGAGGAGGGCATCTCGGCGGTCGAGAAGTCGCTCGGCGTCGACAACCTCTACGAGAACATCAACCAGAACTTCGTGCATCAGCTGCAGGCGGCGTTGCGCGCGAAGGAGCTCTTCAAGCGCGATGTCGACTACGTCGTGCAGGGCGGCGAGGTGAAGATCGTCGACGAGTTCACCGGCCGCATCCTCGAGGGCAGACGTTGGTCCGAAGGATTGCATCAGGCCGTGGAAGCGAAGGAGCGGGTGAAGATCAAGGAGGAGAACCAGACCCTCGCCACGATCACGCTCCAGAACTACTTCCGCATGTACGAGAAGCTCAGCGGCATGACGGGCACCGCTTCCACCGAGGCGGGCGAGTTCGCACACACCTACGGGCTCGAGGTGGTGTCCATCCCCACCAACCGTGCGATGGTCCGCGCCGACGAGCCCGACCTCATCTACAAGACCGAGGTGGCGAAGTTCGAGGCTGCCGCCGACGACATCTCCGAGCGCCACGACGTCGGCCAGCCGGTGCTGGTGGGCACGATCTCGGTGGAGAAGTCCGAGCAGCTCTCCCGCCTGCTGGAGAAGCGGGGGATCCAGCACGAGGTGCTCAACGCCAAGCAGCACGAGCGGGAGGCGCACGTCGTCACGCAGGCCGGTCGGCTGGGCGCGGTGACCGTCGCCACCAACATGGCGGGTCGCGGCGTCGACATCCTGCTCGGGGGCAATCCCGAAGGCCTCGCCGCGCAGGAGCTGCTGGCCAGCGGCACCACGATCGAAGAGTCGCCGGAGAAGTACGAGGAGTTGGTCGAGCAGTTCAAGGTCGAGTGCACGGCGCACGGCGACGAAGTGCGCGAGCTCGGCGGGCTCTACGTGCTCGGCACCGAGCGCCACGAGAGCCGGCGCATCGACAACCAGCTGCGCGGCCGCTCCGGCCGGCAGGGCGACCCGGGCGAGAGCCGGTTCTATCTGTCGCTGGAAGACGAGCTCATGCGCCTCTTCGCCACCGGCGCCATGAACTGGGTGATGGGCAAGGCGTTCCCCGACGACGTGCCGCTCGAGGCGAAGATGGTCACCAAGGCCATCGAGCGCGCGCAGCGCACCGTCGAGGACCGCAACTTCGAGATCCGCAAGGACGTCCTCAAGTACGACGAGGTGATGAACGAGCAGCGGAAGGTGATCTACCGCCGCCGCCAGCAGATCCTCGACGGTGGCGATCTGCGCGACGAGGCCTACGCGGCGATCACCGAGTCGATCGATCGCACCGTGCTCGCGAACTGCCTCGGCGAGTTCCCCGAAGACTGGGACCTCGACGAGCTGCACCAGCAGATGGGCTTGATCTTCCCGTCGCGCATCGCACGCGAGCAGCTCGACGCGTGCACGCACCGCGACATGCTCGTCGAGCTGTACGCCGACGACGCGGTCGAGCTCTACGAGACCAAGGAAGCAACGATCGGCGCCGAGAACCTGCGCGAGATCGAGCGCCGGGTGATGTTGTCGATGATCGACCAGCACTGGCGCGAGCACCTCTACGAGATGGACTACCTGCGAGAGGGCATCAACCTGCGGGCCATGGGCCAGAGGGACCCGCTCGCCGAGTGGCAGCGCGAGGGCTTCGACATGTTCGAGGCGATGATGGGTCAGATCCAGGACCAGTTCGTCGCCTACGTGTCGCACCTCCAGGTGGCCGCGGTCGAGGAAGCGCCGCGTGCGCCCGCGACCGAACGCATGCGTTACAGCGCGGCCGAGGATCCGGTGCAGGGCTCGGGCGCGATGCGGGCCACCGCCGCTTCCATGCCGGCCGAGGAGCTTACCGGCAACTTCGACGGTGGACTCGATGGCGGCCCCGAAGCGCTTCCGACCGAACCCGAGAGCATGATGCCGGTGCGGGTCGACAAGACCCCCGGCCGCAACGAGCCGTGCTTCTGCGGGAGCGGGAAGAAGTACAAGCTCTGCCACGGTCGCTGACGCGCCGGTCCGGGTCTCCTCATGCGTGATTTCTCCGACGATCTCGCCGACCTGCGCCGCCGCGTCGAGGGCGCGCGTGGCTACCTGAAGGTCGACGAGGCGAGGGCCCGCATCGAGGAGCTCGAGGTCGAGGTGGCGCGGCCCGACCTCTGGGACGACCAAGACGTCGCTCGGAGGGTCAACACCGAGCTGGCGCAGCTCCAGGAGGACGTGACCGTCGTCGAGCAGCTCGACGCCACCGTCTCCGACCTCGAGACCCTCGCCGAGCTCGCGCGCGAAGAGGGTGACGAGTCGGTCGAGGAGGAGATCGCCGGAGGCATCGGCGAGCTCGGTCGGCGGCTCGACACGCTCGAGCTGCGCGCGTTGTTCACCGGTGAGCACGACGACCGCGACGCGATCTGCACCGTCAACTCCGGCGCGGGCGGTACCGATGCGCAGGACTGGACCAACATGCTGCTGCGCATGTACCTGCGGTGGGCCGAGCGACGTGGCTTCGCCACCGAGATCGACGAGGTGTCACCCGGTACCGAGGCCGGGCTGAGCTCGGCGACGTTCACGATCAAGGGTCGCTACGCCTTCGGGTTGCTGGCGAGCGAGCGCGGCGTGCACCGGCTCATCCGCATCTCTCCATTCGACGCGAACGCGCGCCGGCAGACCGCGTTCGCATCGTTCGACGCGGTGCCGGCGCTCGACGAGACCGAGGCACCCGAGATCGATCCCACCGACCTGCGCATCGACACCTATCGCTCGTCGGGCGCCGGCGGCCAGCACGTCAACGTGACCGACTCCGCGGTGCGCATCACCCACATCCCAACCGGCATCGTCGTGTCGTGCCAGAACGAACGGTCGCAGACGCAGAACAAGGCGCGCGCGATGCAGATCCTCGCGGCGCGTCTCGCCGAGCGTCAACGCCAGGAGCGCGACGCCGAGTTGGAGGCGTTGGCGGGGGAGAAGCGCGACGTCGCGTTCGGCAACCAGATCCGTACCTACACGCTGCAGCCGTACCAACTCGTGAAGGACGAGCGCACGCGCTTCGAGACCGGCAACGTGCAAGCCGTGCTCGACGGTGACGTCGACGCGTTCATCGAGTCGTACCTGCAGTGGCGCCGCCAACAGGCCTGACCCGTACACCGATCCCCAAGGGGCCCCTGCTACCCTTTCGCCCCTCGTCATGATTCGGTTTGAGAACGTCTCCAAGATCTACAAGGGCGACGTGGTCGCGCTCCGCGAGGTGTCGGCGGAGGTGCAAAAGGGCGAATTCCTGTTCCTGGTCGGTCCGTCCGGTTCGGGAAAGTCGACGTGGCTGCGCCTGTTGCTCCGGGAGGAGCAGGCCAGCACCGGACGCATCGTCGTCGCGGGCCGTGACATCTCGCAGCTGAGCCACTGGAAGATCCCGCAGCTGCGCCGCAACATCGGCTGCGTCTTCCAGGACTTCAAGCTCCTCCCCAACAAGACGGTCTACGAGAACGTCGCCTTCGCCATGGAGGTGATCGGCCGTCCCCGGCACGTGGTGCGCACGCAGGTGCCTCAGGTGCTCGACCTCGTGGGTCTGGCGAAGAAGGCAGGGCGCTTCCCGTCGGAGCTCTCGGGCGGTGAGCAGCAGCGGGTGTCGATCGCGCGCGCGTTCGTCAACCGCCCGCTCATCGTGCTCGCCGACGAGCCCACCGGCAACCTCGACCCCGCGACGACGGTCGGCATCATGCGGATCCTCGACCGCATCAACCGGACGGGCACGACCATCGTCATGGCCACCCACGACCAACGAATCGTCGATGCCATGCGCCGACGCGTGATCGAGCTCGACAAGGGCACGCTCGTCCGCGACCAGGCGCGGGGCGTGTACGGCGTCGGGAGCTGAACCCGCCCCATGTGGACGCGCATCACCTACTTCTCGCGCGAGACGCTGGTCTCGCTGCGTCGCAACGTGCTCATGACGATCGCGGGCATCGCCACCGTCGCGGTGTCGCTCTCGCTGTTCGGCGGCATCCTCATGCTGTCGAAGTGGGTCGATCACGGCACTGAGCGCATCAAGGGTGGCGTCACGCTCGAGATCTTCATGACCGTGAAGGCCACCGAGCAGCAGGTGAACGCGGTCCGCGACGAGCTCGACGGCGACAAAGGCCCGAAGGGAACCGTCAAGTCGTACCGCTACCTCACGCACGCGGATGCCTACAAGGAGTTCAAGCGCATCTTCCGGCGCAACCCCGATCTGGTGGCCAGCATCCGCGCCCAAGACCTCCCCGAGTCGTTCCGGGTGGTGCCGAAGCGGGCGGAGCTCACCGACACGGTGCAGAAGGAGTTCCAGACCGTGCAGGGCGTCGAGTCGGTGGAGACACCGGGTGAGGCGTTGAAGGGCCTCATCGACGTCACCAACACGGTGCGGTGGATCTTCATCGCGATCTCGCTGATCCTGCTCGGTTCCTCGATGTTCCTCATCGTCAACACGATCCGCCTCGCCACCTTCGCCCGCCGGCGCGAGATCGAGGTGATGAAGCTGGTGGGCGCGTCGAACTGGTTCGTGCGCATCCCGTTCATCGCCGAGGGCATGGTGCAGGGCATCGTCGGCGCGGGCTTGGCGATCATCGCCGTCGTGTCGCTCAAGCACTGGGGTTTCGACCAGGCCTTCAACGACCCGCACAGCTTCTTCGGCGAGTTCTTCGTCACCACCGGCGACGCCACCTGGATCGCCTTTCGGGTGCTCTTCGTCGGCATCGTGATCGGTGTCATCGGTGCCACCATCGGCCTCCGCCGCTTCCTGCGGACGTAGCGCCGGAGCCGTCCCAATTCGCCCAAACTGTCAGTGGTGATGCCACTGTTGCTGTTGTGGCGGATGTTGTTTACGATCTTCGCCCATGCGCCGGCTCCGACTCCTGGCCGCGCTCGCGCTCGTGGCCGCGGCGACCCTTGGGTTCGCGCCGCGCGCCCTCGGGCAGCAGTCGGACAAGCAGCAGCAGCTGCAGCAGCAGGTCAGCGAGTCGGGCGCGGCCGAAGACGCGGCGCGCTCGAAGCTGGTCCAGGCCCAGGCCGAGCGGCAGCGGCTCGACGGCGCGCTGGCAGACGTGAGCGCCCGCGTCGACGCGGCCAACGCGCGGCTCTCCGACGCGCAGGCGACCGTCGACCGCCTCGGTTTCGTGGCCCTCGCGCTGCAGATCAAGGCCGACGCGACCGCGAAGAAGCTGGCGGCCGCGCGCGACGACGTCCGTCGCAGCGCGGTCCTGCTCTACCGTCACGGCGACGGTGCCGACATGTTGGGTTTGCTCGACTCGACCACCGGATCGGGCGCGCTGGTCGAAGGCAAGCACTACCTGCAGCGCGTCAGCGACAAGCGACAAGCCGACGCGCGTCGCGTCACACGGCTGAAGAACCAGCTCGACACGCAACGCGTCGACGTCGCGGGGCAGAAGCAAGCGGCCGACGACGCGCGCGACGCGGCCGCTCGGGAGAAGGCGCAGCTCGACGATCTCGCCGAGCAACAGGCGAGCGCGCGTGACGCCGCGGCCGGCGCGGAGCATGCCGAGAACGCCGCCCTCGGTACCGCGGTCGCGCAGCACGACGAGGCCGAGGCCGCGCTGGCCGAGGAGTCGTCGCGCGTCGCCGCGCTCGCGCAGTCAGCGGGTGGCGGTCCGGCGCTGGGCGACGGCACCTTCATCTGGCCGGTGTCCGGCCCGATCACCAGCCCCTTCGGTTACCGCACCGATCCCGTCACCGGGGCCCAGGCCTTCCACTCGGGGATCGACATCGGTGCATCGTGCGGCACGCCCATCAAGGCCGCCGGCACCGGCGTGATCCTCAGCGCCGGCTTCAACAGCGGCGGGTACGGGAACATGACCCTGATCAACCACGGCGACGGGCTGTCGACCCTCTACGGGCACCAGTCGTCGATCATCGTGAGCGCCGGGCAGTCGGTGGCCCAGGGGCAGGTGATCGGCTACGTCGGCTCCACCGGCAAGTCGACCGGGTGCCACCTGCACTTCGAGGTCCGGGTGAACGGCAACCCGGTCGACCCGACCGGCTACCTGTAGCCACCTGATCGGTCGACTCCGTTTCGCCGTCCCGCTACCGCCCGCTCGCGTGCACGGCTCCGCTTCATCTTTACTTGTTGGGTTGCGGGGTGACCCGGAGGTAGGGCTTCTTCGCGTCCCATCCCTTCGGGAACTTCTCCTTGGCGTCCTCGTCGGACACCGCGGGGACGATGATCACGTCGTCGCCGTCGGTCCAGTTGACCGGCGTGGCGACCTGGTAGTTCGCGGTGAGCTGCAACGAGTCGATCACCCGCAGGATCTCGTCGATGTTGCGCCCGGTGCTCGCCGGGTAGGTGATGATCAGCTTGACCTTCTTGTCGGGGCCGATCACGAACACCGAGCGCACCGTGAGGGTGTCGTTGGCGTTGGGGTGGATCATGTCGTAGAGGTCGGCGACCTTGCGTTCGGGGTCGGCGATGAGGGGGTAGTTCAGCGCTGTTCCCTGCGTCTCCTCGATGTCGGCCAGCCAACCCTGGTGAGACTCGAGGGGATCGACGCTCACGCCGATGATCTTCACGCCGCGCTGGTCGAACTCGCCCTTGCGCCGGGCGAACGCGCCCAACTCCGTGGTGCACACCGGTGTGAAGTCCTTCGGGTGCGAGAACAGCAGGCCCCAACCGTCACCCAGGTAGTCGTAGAGCGTGACCGTGCCTTCGGTGGTCTCGGCCGTGAAGTTCGGGGCTTCGTCGCCCAGTCGAACCGGCATGGTGTTTCCTCCTTGGAACGCAGTGCGTGGGTGATGCCCTCCTACATTACCCAAAATACGAGTGAAATGGTCAGTAATCTGCGGGAGGGTCGACGACTGCACCTCCGGCGCGCCGCGCCGGTTGACAAGGCGGTCCCGGCGCGGGGAACCTGCCGCGGGCGGGAAGGCGGAGGGCAGGATGGCGACGACGAGCGGAGACTCCGGCACGCCGCTCCCGAAGAAGCTGGGCATCCGCGAGGGCTCGCGCGTGGCCGTGGTGTCGGCGCCCGACGGGTTCACCGCGGTTCTCGGACCGCTGCCCACCGGCGCGGAGCTCCGCACCAACGCACGGGGCCGCCTCGACGTCGTGGTGTACTTCGTGACGCGCCGGGCCGAGCTCGCCCGGCGCTTCCCGTCGTTCGTCCGAGCGCTCGAGACCGACGGCGGCCTCTGGGTGGCGTGGCCGAAGAAGACGTCGGGGGTCGCCACCGACCTCGGCTTCGACGCGGTCCAGGAGGTGGGGCTCGACGCCGGCCTCGTCGACAACAAGGTCTGCGCCATCGACGGCACGTGGTCGGGCCTGCGCTTCGTCCGAAGGATGCCCGACCGGTGAGTGTCCGGCGCGGCACGTCGACTTGAATGACACTCGCCAGCGAGCGAACGCCCGCGGAGCGGGTATCCCCTCCGCAGCGAGCGAGTGAGTGAAGCATGTGTGGGCGTTTTGTTTCGGTGTCGTCGCCGCAGCTGCTGGTCGAGCGGTTCGGCGTGGAGGAGACCGCGGTCGAGTCTCGGGAACCCGACTACAACGTCACGCCACGGGCCATCGTGCCGATCGTGCGGGACCGCCCACCCCGCAAGGGCGCCGAGGGACCGACGAAGCGGGCGCTGACGATGGTCCGGTGGGGTCTCGTGCCGTTGTGGGCCGAGAGCACCGCCATCGGCGACAAGCTGATCAACGCCCGCGCCGAGAGCATCACCGAGAAGGCGGCGTACAAGCGCGCCTTCGCGCGCCGTCGTTGCATCGTTCCCGCCGACGCGTTCTACGAATGGCGACCGTCGAAGAGCACATCGACGAAGCGGCCGCCGCGCCAGCCGTATCTCGTGCATCGGCGCGACGGTGAACCCATGGCGTTCGCGGGGTTGTGGGAGATCTGGCGCGATCCGTCGGTGCCGGACGACGACGATCCCACCGCGTGGGTGCGTTCGTGCGTGATCGTCACCACGCGCGCCAACGACCTGCTCGAGCCCATCCACACGCGCATGCCGGTCATGCTCGACGAGCACGACTGGGACACCTGGCTCGATCCCGACGTCGCCGACCTCGCCGCGCTCGAAGCGATGCTGCAGCCCGCACCCGACGACTGGCTCGAGATCTACCCGGTCAGCACGCGCGTGAACTCGCCCGACAACAACGACGCCGACCTCGTCCGTCGCGTCGAGCCCGACACGCTGCTCTGAGAGTGCCCGAGGCGTAGTCTCCGGCCATGGAGCTCCAGGAGTATCTCGGACAACTCACGCGTGACTCGCAGCGGCTCGGCGACGCGGCCGCCGCCGCGGGCACCGATGCACCCGTCCCCACCTGCCCCGGGTGGACGGTCACCGACCTGCTGCAACACATGGTGCGCGGCGACGAGTGGGCCCGCACGATCGTCGAGCGGGGTGAGCGGGGCGACACCAGCCGGGTGGTGCCGGCCGAGCCGGACGCGACGATCACCGGCGACGCGCTGGTGCAGGCGTTCCGCGACGGCGCGGCCGCGATGATCGACGTGCTGGCGTCGGCCGATCCTGCCACCTCGGTGTGGACGTTCTCCGCCGCCGACCGCACGGCGCGGTTCTGGCAGCGCCGCCGTGCCCAGGAGACGTCGGTGCACCGTTACGACGCCGAGTCGGCCGCGGGCACGACCACGCCGCTCGACCCGGTCATGGCGGCCGACGGCATCGACGAGTTCCTCGTGAACTTCCTGCCTCGGCTGACCGACAACGTCGCCGCGCTCGGCGACGCGACGATCCACGTGCACTGCACCGACGTCGAGGGCGAGTGGCTCGTCGCCCAGCGGGATGGCGAGGTCGCGGTGACGGCGGAGCATGCGAAGGGAGACGTCGCCGCGCGCGGCAGCGCATCCGACCTGATGTTGTTCCTCTGGGGTCGCAGGTCCGCCGACTCGCTGGAGGTGTTCGGCGACGCCGATCTGCTGGCGCGCTTCAGTCAGGCGATCAAGGTCTAGCGCGCGGCTTCAGCGAGGAGCGAGCGCGCGGATCGTGTCGAGCGCCACGTCACCGCGCCCCAGGATCGCCGGCGCGGTGGTGGTCACACCGTGCGCGGCGTACTGCTCCACCCGGTCGCGGATGCGGTCGGGCGTGCCCCACACGATGAGGTCGTCGATCACTTCGTCGGGGACCAGTTGGAGCGCCCCCGCGCGGTCGCCGGCCGCCCACGCGTCCCACATCGGCTGGAGCAGCGGGCCGCGACCGAGCCACTCGTGGAACTTGGCGTACACGTCCACCGTGAGGTAGCTCGTGATCGACCGTGCGGCGATGGCGCGCACGTGGTCGAAGTCGTCAGTGGGGGCCACGAAGATGCGGGCGACGATCTCCTTCTCGCCCACGTACGGCTTGATCTGCTCGACATCGGGCGCGGACAGCCAGTTGAGGATGACGCCGTCGCCCTCCTCACCGGCCAAGCGGAGCATGCCCGGCCGCAACGCGGCCACCAGGATCGACGGCGGTACCTCGGGCACGATCCCGAGCCGGAAGCCCTTGACCTCGAAGGTGTCGTAGCGTTCGCTGACCTTCTCGCCGGTGAGCGCGGCGCGGAGGAACCGCAACGTGTCGCGAGTGCGCCGGAAGGGCTGCTCGAACGGGATCCCGTTCCAACGTTCGACGATGGCCGGTGACGACGCGCCGAGTCCGAGCGCGAATCGCCCCGGGGCCGCGTCGGCAAGCGAGGCCGCGCACTGCGCGAGCAGCGCGGGCCCGCGGGTGAAGGCAGGGACGATGGCGATGCCCCCGCGCAGCGCAGGAACCCAAGCCGTCGCCAGCGCCAGGGGCGTGAAGCCGTCGGGGCCGTCGGCCTCCGACGACCACACGTCGGTGAAGCCCAGCGCCGCGATCTCCTCGAACCACTCGCGGTGCGCGTGGAGCGACACGCCGGGGATCGGAATGGTGACGCCGTAACGGCGCGGAACGTCGGGCATCGAGCGAATCTACGCCTCAGTTCCTGGACGGTGTGCCTTGTAGGCTGCGTCGACCATGTGTGGCATTGCCGGGTTCTGGGGCGCGCCCGACGCCGCCCTCCTGGCCACCATGACCAGCCGGATCGCCCACCGCGGTCCCGATGGCGAGGGGTTCTTCGAGCACACGCTGGCCAGCCTCGGCCATCGCCGGCTCGCGATCATCGACCCCGCCGGCGGGCACCAGCCGGTCGGCACCGACGACGGTCGTGTGCACCTCACCTACAACGGCGAGGTCTACAACTTCCGCGAGCTGCGAGCTGAGCTCGAGCCGCTCGGCCACGTGTTCCACACGAGCTGCGACACCGAGGTGGTGCTGCATGCGTACCTGGAGTGGGGCACCGACTGCTTCGCCCGGTTCAACGGCATGTGGGCGCTGGCGGTGCTCGACCTGCGCGACACCGCCCTTCAAGGGGAGGCCCCGCACGGCCCGCGCCTCGTGCTCGCGCGGGACCACTACGGCATCAAACCGCTCTACTACGCGCGTTCGTCGTCGGGACGCGTGCTGTTCGCGTCGGAGGCCAAGGCGGTGCTCGCCGACCCCGAGCTGAGCACTGAGCCCGACCGGCAGTGGCTCTACGACTACCTCCTCCACGGGCTGCACGACCACAAGCCCCAGACCGCGTTCGCGGGTGTCCGCGCGCTCGCCGCGGCCACGTGGGCGGTGGTCGACGCCGACGGCGTGCACGAGGAGACCTACTGGTCACCGGCGCTGTCGACCGACGCCGTTCCCGACCCGGCCGAGTTCCGCGAACGCTTCGAGCGATCGGTGGAGCGCCGACTCGTCGCTGACGTGCCGGCCGGCACCTGCCTGTCGGGCGGCATCGACTCGTCGTCGATCGTGAAGGTCTCGAACCAGTTGCTCGCGCAGCACGTGCCCGATGCGGTGTCGCTCGGCGACCACCTGAAGACGTTCTCGATCGTCTACGACGGCGATCCGATCGACGAGCGCGAGTACATGGATGCGGTGCTCGCCGAGGTCGACGCCGAACCCGCGTTCGCGGAGCCGACGTCGCAGCGCTTCGTCGACGAGATCGACCGCATGGTGTGGCACCAGGACGAGCCGATCGTGTCGACCGGCCCGTACGCGCAGTGGTGCGTGATGCGTCTCGCTCAGCCCGACGTGACGGTGCTGCTCAACGGGCAGGGTGGCGACGAGCTGCTCGCGGGCTACGTGCCCTACCAGTACGTGTACCTGCGCGAGCTCCTGCGCAGGCGCAAGCTGCGCGCGTTCGGACGCGAGGCGTGGGCGTCGCGTGACGTGCTCAAGCCGTTGGTGAAGCGGCGGCTCGCCGATCGGCGGCGGGCGCTGCCGATCAAGCCCTTGTTGCGTCCGGATCTCTACGACGGGCTGGCGCCGCCGCGCTTCGAGCGGTCGCAGGACGACCTCAAACAGCGCCTCGTCGCCGACCTCCAGACCTTCTCGCTCCCCTCGCTGCTGCGCTACGAGGACCGCAACTCGATGGCGTTCTCGATGGAGTCACGCCTGCCGTTCCTCGACCAGGAGCTCGTCGACTGGGTGCTGCGGCTCCCGTCCTCGGCGATCGTCGACGACGGTTGGAGCCGCGCCATCCTGCGCGAGGGGTTGCGCGGCGTGCTCACCGAGAAGGTGCGCACCCGCCGCTGGAAGGTCGGTTTCACCACGCCGGAGACCCGCTGGCTGCGCGCGCGGCGGGCGGCGGTGCAGGGCCTCTTTCGCTCGCCGCAGTTCTGCGACCGCGCCTACTGGGACGCGCCGGCGATCGCGGCCGCGTTCGACCGCTTCTGCGATGGCGGGGTGGAGCCGTCGCAGATCTTCTGGCGCGCGATCAACACGGAGATCTGGATGCGCGTGTTCTTCGAGCACGACGGCAGGTCGCGTCTCGGCGCCGCGCCCGACGCCCACTTCACGAGCATCGGCGACGAGTGGCTGGCGGACCGCAACGAGCGCGCCGCGGTTGCGCTCGCGCAGTTCGCCCCTCACGAGCAGCGCCACCTGTTCGCGCGCTCGACGGTCGACGGTCGCGACTACGCGCGTGCTCCGAATTCGCACGCGGTTGTTCGTGAGCGGCGACTCCCTGGCGGACGGACTCTCCGACGCATTGCGCGGGGTCGAGCTCGCGCCGGACGACATCGTCGCGATCAGCGAGAAGGCGGTCGCCATCTGCCAGGGCCGCTCGTACCCGGTCGACGAGGTGCGCGCCCGGCCGATGGCGCGGACGCTCTCGCGCTTCGTGGGCCGCACTGCGTCCGGCATCGGACTCGGCATCCCCGCCACCATGGAGCTCGCCATCCGGGAGGCCGGGGAGGCCCGCATCCTCACCGCCACCGCGGCGGCCTTGGCCACCAAGCCCTTCGGCGTGAACGGTGTGTTCTACCGCGTGGCCGGACCCGCCGTACGTGCCATCGACGGACCCACGCACGGCACCATCCCTCCCTACGACGGGCACGCCAAGATGGGACCGTCCGACCCCGAGGGCGTCGCGCGTGGAACTCGCACGCACGCTCGGTGCCGGGGTTGCCGTGATCGACGCCAACGACATCGGCGTCAACGTGCTCGGCGTGTCGAGCGGGGTCGATCCCGCCTTCGTCGAGTCGCTGCTGCGCGACAACCCGCTCGGCCAGGGCGCCCAACAGACCCCCGTCGCCCTCCTCCGCCCCGTCTGACCCCGCCCCCTCTCCGTTCCGGCGACCGCGTCGAGAGCAACACGAGTGACTCGGGGTTGACGTCGGCCAACTCCCGCCAGAACGCGCACGCAGGCGAGTCCACGGTGGCGACGAAGTCGGCGAGGAGCTCGTCTCAGTCGGGGAGCGCGCCGTTGACCGCCGCCTGCCACACCGTGATGTCCTCGGGCCGACCGAGCACCTCGCCCATGTGGTAGCCCCTCGTGGGCCGGGACGACGAGGAGCGATGCTACGGCACCCGTTAGCCTGCGGCCCGTGAGTGCAGCGGAACCGTCCCGCGATCGAGGTGACGATCCCAAGCGCCGGCGCCGCAGCGGTGGTGGCGTCGGCGGTGGCGCCGGCAGTGGTGGCGGCGGCGGTCATCGGCAGGGCGGTCGTCGTCAGGGCGGGAAGACGCGGGCGAAGGTCAATCCGCGCATCCAGATCGGCACCGTCGTCGCGCCGAGCGACGTCGTGGCGCGCGCGCAGCACTCGCGCGTGATGGAGGTGGACGCGTCGAGCGAGCAGCTCACCGAACGGCTGGTCGGGCCCTGGGTCGACCGCACGCCTGAGAACGCCGTGCTCGACGTGCGCGCCCACCGGCTGTTGACCCACCATGCCGCACCGATCGAGTCGATCTGGCCCGAGGTGCGCGACACGCTCACCCCTGCGTTGCGGGAGCGACGCCTTCTGTACGCCGACGACCTGCCCGCGCGCTCGCTCGACGCCGCGCTCGACCGTTTCCTGGCCTCGATCGCGTCGGTGGGCGAGTTCGGCAAGCTGGGCGCGGTCGTGTTCCCGTTCCCGTCGTACTTCACGCCGGGGACGCGCGCGCTCGACTACCTCGAGTGGCTCCGCGGCCGGAGTGGGGACGTCCCCATCGCGATCGAGCTGCGTCACCGCGACTGGGTGGCGGGCAAGCAGCGCGACGAGACCTTGGCGTTCCTGTCCGAGCATCAGCTCGCGTACGTGTGCGTCGACGTGCCCTCCGGCTTCGACAGCTCGCAACCGCCGCTGTCGGTGGCGACGACAGCGACGGCGTTCGTCCGCTTTCACGGTCGCAACAGTGGCGCGTGGGAAAAAGGCGTCGACACCGGCGACGACCGCTTCGCCTACGACTACAAAGACGTCGACCTCGAGCCCTGGAAAGCGCGGTTGGAGAAGCTCGCCGGCGCGGCGGAATCGGTGCACGTCACGTTCTCCGGTCGCACGTCCGATGCCGCGGTGCGCAACGCGCGCCTGCTCGTGCGCGTGCTGAGCGGAGAGGTCACACCCGAACATCGTCCCGCGCCGTCCGGTCCGCCGCGCCGGGGACGACCGCGCCCCCGCTGAGCATTCCGGCCACGATCAGAAGTGGTCGAGCAGCTCCGGGATGGCGCGCACCTGCAGGATCCCGCCATCGTCGAAGTCGAGCTCGGCGTGTTCGAGCGCCCACGTGTTCACGTTCGGGATGAAGACGGCGCGGAGCCCGGCCGCCCGTGCCGGCGCGATGTCCGACTTCGGAGAGTTGCCGATCATCCAGGTCGCTTCGCCCCGCAGATCGTGGTGGCGGGCCAGCTCGCGGTAGGTGTCGACGTTCTTCTCGGCCACGATGTGCACGTGCTCGAAGTGCGGGGCGAGCGTCGACGCGTCGATCTTGCGCTGCTGCTCTTCGGTGGCTCCCTTGGTGAGGAGCAGCAAGCGGTGCCGGGCGCCGAGCGCGGTCAGCGTCTCCACGACCCCGGGCATGGGCGTCACGTGGTGCTCCAGCAACGGACGGGCCAGTGCATCGATGGCCGCGTGCTCCTCGTCGGTCGCGGCCCGGTCGTTGAGGTGCTGGAAGCAGTCACGCAGGCTGCGCAGGAAGACCTCGCTGCCGTAGCCGTGGACGGCGGCGTTCGCGGTCTCGATGTCGAGGAGCACACCGCGGATGTCGGCCGGCGACCTCGTCGGGTGCGCCAGCCACTCGAGGTAGTCGTCGATCACGCGTTCGAAGAGGTGGTTGAACTCCCACAGCGTGTCGTCGGCGTCGAAGATCAGCACCTGGTCGCGGTACGGCACCCCGGCGATCCTATTGCGGCACGTCGAGCAGCAGTCGAGCGCCGGCGACCAGATCGTTCACGAAGTTCGGGAGCGGCGGGAGCACGAGCAGGTAGGTCGCGGCGGCGGCGGCCAGGATCGCCCGGCCGGAGACGTTGACGTGCTCCGGCACGGGCCGGTGCCAGCGACCTCGGTCCGGCGAAGGGTGACGAGCCCGCCCGTCGACGAGCACGATCCCACCGACCGCGAGCAGCGCAGCGAAGGCGATGACGGTGATCCAACGGAGCCAGTCGAAGCCGAGGGCGAACAGGACCGCGGTGAGGCCGGTCGTCCCGATCAACCACATGACGCGCGGGGCGCGACCGACGAGCAACCAACGAGCTCGAGCTGGGGGAGCCGCGCCGTGCTCGTCCGGCCTCCGAGCTCGCCCACCACCAGTGGCGTGTCGCACGGCACGACGCAGAGCTTGGTCGCGTTCGCCCCGAATGTCCGCGCGCCCCACGCTTCAGTTGACTTCCTATCGTCGATAGGTAAGATGCCTATCAATGGTAGGGAAGGTGGCCGAGCGGCGAGAGGCGAGGACGGCGGAGATCGTCGGCGCGGCGTGGAAGCTCGCCGCGGTCGACGGCATCGGCGGCTTCTCGCTGCACGGTCTCGCGCGGGAGCTCGGGATCCGCCAGCCGTCGCTGTACGAGTACTTCGACTCGAAGCTCGCGCTCTACGACGCGATGTTCGCCGACGGCAACCGCAAGCTTCTGGCCCGTCTCGACGCGCTCGTCGTGCCCGACGATCCCCGCCGGGCGGTGAAGCTGTTCATGCGCACCTTCATCGACTTCGCGCTCGAGGATGCGGCGCGCATGGAGCTCCTCTTCAGTCGCCCGATCCCCGGGTTCGAACCTTCGGCCGAGGCGTACTCGCCCGCAGTCGACGTGCTGGCGCGCAGCGGCGAGCGGCTGCGCGTGGCCGGCGTGCGGGCTCAGAGCGACGTCGACTGCGTCATCGCGATGGTCGGTGGGCTGATGGCAGCACAGATGAGCAACGACCCGGGAGGGAACCGATGGGTACGACATCTCGACCGCTTGATCGACCTGTACCTCGACGACGCGACGACGCGACGGCGCCGATGACCGGTCGTCGCATCGAGCGCCCCGAGGCGCGCGTCATCGCCGAGGAGGAGTTCGTGCGGTTCGCCGCGCTCTGCGCGTCGTTCACCGACGACGCGGTGGTTGCGCAGCTCGCCGAGATCGGCCCGAAGGCGGTGGCGGGTCGGTGGGGTACGCCGGCGCCCGTGCGTCACGTCCCCATCCCGTACGATCTCCGGTCGCCGCTCCGGCGCCGGCGTCCTCGCCCATCCCCTCCCACTCTGAAATCCGTGTACCGGAGAGTCCGACTCCCAGGAGAAGCACTTCCATGACCGACGTCACCGAGATCGCCGACGGCATCTACCGCATCAGCACCTTCGTGCCCGAGATCGGCCCGACCGGCTTCACGTTCAATCAATTCCTCGTGGACGCGGACGAGCCGCTCCTCTTCCACACCGGCCTGCGCCACATGTTCCCGCCGGTCTCCGCGGCCATCGCCACCGTGATGCCGGTCGACCGGTTGCGGTGGATCATGTTCGGGCACCTCGAGGCCGACGAGTGTGGCGCGATGAACGAATTCCTGGCGGCCGCGCCCGACGCGCAGGTCGCGCACGGCGCACTCGGTTGCATGGTGTCGATCGACGATCTCGCCGACCGCGACCCGCGCCCGCTCGGTCCCGACGAAGTGCTCGATCTCGGCGGCAAGCGCGTGCGCAACCTCGACACCCCGCACGTGCCGCACGGTTGGGACGCGCACGCGATCCACGAGGAGACGACGAACACGCTCTTCTGCGGCGACCTCCTGAGCCAGGTGGGGCAGGGGCCTGCGATCACGGGAGACGACCTGGTCGAGGCGGCGGGCGTCGCCGAGGACATGTTCCAGGCCACGTGTCTCACGCCGCAGACTGGAAGCACGATCCGCGCGCTCGCCGACCTCGCGCCGGCCCGCCTGGCGGTGATGCACGGCTCGTCGTTCGAGGGCGACAGCACCGCGGCGCTGCGCGCGCTGGCCGACGACTACGACCGCCGTCTCAGCGCGAACTGACGGTTCCCGCGTAGCCTCGCACTCCGTGGTGCAGGAGGACACGCAAGGGAGGCGTGGCCGGACGGCCGCGACGCCGTCGCCGAGTCGACCGGCGTTGCCGGAGTGGTTGGACGTGGTGGTCGTCGGTGCCGGTGTGTCCGGTATCGGCGCGGCCTGGCACCTGCGCGACGCGTTGCCCGACCTGACCTTCACGGTGCTGGAGGCGCGTGACGCGATCGGCGGAACCTGGGATCTCTTCCGGTATCCGGGCGTTCGGTCCGACTCCGATCTGCAGACGTACGCGTACGCGTGGAAGCCCTGGACGACGCCCGACACGCTCGCCGAAGGCGACGCCATCCTCCGCTATCTCGACGACGCCGTCGACGACAACGACCTGCGCCGCCACCTCCGCCTCGGACATCGGGTGCGACGCGTGGCATGGTCGTCGACGGAATCGTGCTGGACCGTCGATGCCGAACGCGTCGACACTGGTGAAGCGGTGCGGTTCCGCTGCTGGTGGGTCATCGCCACGACCGGTTACTACCGCCACGACCGGGGTCACCTCCCGGAGTTCGCCGGGCTCGAGCAATTCGACGGCCCGTTCGTCCACGCCCAGGACTGGCCCGCCGACCTCGAGGTCGACGGACAACGCGTGGTCGTCATCGGGAGCGGCGCGACCGCGGCGACGCTCATCCCCGCGCTGGTCGATCGCGGCGCGCGGGTCACGATGCTGCAACGATCGCCGGGCTACTACGTGTCGTTGCCGCGCCGGGATCCGATCGCCGACGCGTTCCGCAGTCACCTGTCGCCCGAGCGCGCCTACGTGTGGACGTGTCGCAAGAACCAAGGGACGCAAGCACTGTTCTATCGACTCTGCCGCTGGCGACCCGACGTCATGCGACGGGTGCTGATCGGCGATGTCGCTCGCCGCCTCCCCGACGGCTACGACGTCGGCCGTCACTTCACGCCCGACTACGCGCCATGGGACCAGCGCATGTGCATCGTGCCGGGCGGCGACCTGTTCCGCGCCATATCGTCCGGGCGCACCGACGTCGTCACCGGTGTCATCGACACCTTCACCGAGCGCGGGATGCGGTTGACGACCGGTGAGGAGCTCGACGCCGACATCGTGGTCGCTGCCACCGGGCTCGAGGTGCTCGCGCTCGGCGACGTCGAAGTCGTCGTCGACGGCGAGCTGCTCCCCGCGGGCGAGCGCGTGGTCTACAAGAGCGTGATGCTCTCCGACGTTCCGAACTTCGCGTACGTGTTCGGTTACACGAACGCGTCGTGGACGCTGAAGGTAGACCTCGCGTGCGCGTGGATCTGCCGCGTGCTCGAGCACATGCGACGCACGGGCGCGAGCAAGGCGGTGGCGACACCCGACGACCCGCAGATGCCCACCAGCTCGATGCTCGACCTCGCGGCGGGCTACCTCCTGCGGGCGGCGGATCGCGTTCCGCGCCAGGGCACCGGCGCGTGGTCGGTGCCGAAGAGCTACCGCACCGACGCGCGCCGGCTCCTGCGCGCCTCCCTCGACGACGGCATCCTGCGCTTCTCGCGTCCGGTGGGTGCTGGTGCGGTGGTCAGCGCAACCGCGCAGGCGCGCTGACTGCCGCGACCTCGACCGGGACGCCGGTGATCTGCAGCATCCCGCTCACCGGTTCGAACGATCCGGAGCCGCTCGGGCCGAGCAGGTTCACGTTGACGCCGGGGTAGGCCTGGGCATTCGGCATGCCCGCAGTCGAGTGGCTGTCGAACCCGTGGGACATCGCGACGACGCCCGGCCGAGCCGTTCGGCCGCTCCGCTGGTTGTGGCGCGTCTTCGCACGTCGGGCCGATCGGCGCTGGAGAGAGCCACGTGCACGAGTGCGTCAGGGTGGGCCTTCGCGGTCACCTTCACTGGAGTGCATGGCTTCTTCGTCGAGATCGTCAAACGCGTGCGTCGAGTACACAACTCCCCCCCACGTGCCGAAGAACAGAGCCGCGTACGCACCGATCCCCACACCGAGGCCGACCCAGCCGTACCAAGACTCCTTGTCGCTGATCGCCAACCCCATCATTCCGATCGCGAGAGCGATCGTGACGGGGAGGGCGATGAGTATCCCGAGGATGACCGAGCGCACCATCGTGCGCTCGGCCGCGAGTTGACGTTCGAGGCCTCCTGACTCGTGTCGAGCCGGGGTTGTGCCCGAGACTTGGACATCTGTCGAGGGCATGCAGCCTCCCTCCGAGAGCCTCATCTTCTGCACCGAGTGACGGACCCCCCACCCGAAATGCGTCGAGTCAGACGCACAGTGGTCCCTCGGGAGATTGGTCGGTCGTGTTGGTGCCGATCGGTGGGCCGAGCACGACGGTGCCCGTGTCGACGGTGAAGGTGCCGCCCGAGATCGTGAACGGAAAGCGGTCCATGCCGCGTGGTGCGGGTCCGCCTTGCTTTTCGCCGACGCGGTTGTACTTGGAGCCGTGGCAGGGGCATTCGAACCACTGTGAGGTGTCGCACCAGGGAACCCGGCAGCCGAGGTGCGGGCACTTCTGGTAGAGCGCGACGTATCCGAGCTCCATCCCGGCGATGATCGGCGGCGTGTAGGCGGCGACCTTCTTGGCCTTTGCCACGTCTGCCTTCGGGTAGGGCGTGAGGTAGGCCTTGGCCGTCGCGTTGTAGAAGGGCTGCTTCTTCGCGATTGCTGCCTGCACGTCGGCGACGCTGCCGACTTGGATCTTTCCTCCGAAGCCGCCCGTGCTCGTTGCAGGCCAGAGAAAGGCAAGGGTCGACGCGCCGAAGGTCGTGACGCCGAGTCCGATGCCCAGAAGGATCGAGCGGTTGAAGAACTGGCGTCGGGTGATGCCGAGGGCGTCATCACTGGGCGCGCGGCGGACCGGGACCGCGACCTCGCGTCGTGTGGGTGCGACGGCCCGAGGAGTGAGCGCTCGTTCAGACGGCGTTCCCGGTTCCGCGCGAACGCTGGTGGATGTCTTCGCGTGAAGCCACGCCGGTTCGGCGTCCGCTCCACGGTCCTGGCGGCGGGTGGCTCGGCTGAGACGGCCGATGGTCCTTTCGGAGTGACGCATCGTGATCATCGCGAGGACTGCGAGGAGGCCGAGTGTGAGAAGAAGGACGGTGACGAGCATCTCAGTGCAACACCTCCTCTCTGTGTCCGCCGATCGCGGGCGCGTGCCCACGCCGACGGGTCCTATGGCGTGACGGTGATCGTGCCGACCATCCCTGCCGCGCGGTGACCCGGGACGCTGCAGAAGAACGTGTATCGGCCGGGTCGGTCGAGTCGAAGGCCCCCGGTCTTCGTCGAGCCGGCGTCGGCGCTGACGATCGTCCCGATCCCTTCGACCGTGAAGGTGTGGAACGCGTCGAGCGCGTGCAGCCGGATGGCGACGTTCTCGCCCGCGTGCACGACGATCGAATCGGGATCGAACGCGAACGACCGCGCGGTCACAGGGATGACGCGGGCGTTCGGGGCGACGGGTCGATTGGTCGGGGATGATCCGCGGCTTGCGCTGCTGCTTCCTCCGCTCCCCCCGCATGCGCTCATGCTGATGGCGAACATCGCTGCGAACACCGGTACCAGGTCCCGCCGCTTCGCTGCGCCTGTCACCGCGCGCGCCGACGATCGGTCGGGAGCGGGCGGCGTTCGGCGGCGACAGGGAGGTCACTCTCGGGTGCGCGCGAGCTCGCCAGCTCCGGGTACGACGACATTCGGGCGGACGACATTGGGGCGGGAGCGCGGATGATGACGACGGGACAGTCGGCATGGTTTGCGCAACGCGTGCTGATGGATCCCCGGAGCAGCCGGTGCCAACGACCCGCTCGCCTTCCGACCACGAGGAGGTGCGCATCCCGCGCCTGCTCGACCAAGGCACGCGCGGCGTCACCCGGCACGACGACCCGGCGGATCCTGGGGTCGAGTGCGTCGAGGGCGAGCTCTTCGCGCACGACGCGCTCCTGGGTCGCACGGGCGGACTCCTCGAGGATCTCGGGCTCCAGGACCACCGGGCCAACCGGTGACGCGGTGCCGACCGCCGGGCTGTACACGGTGACGACCTCGAGATCAGCGTCATGGCGTTGTGCGAAGCCGTAGGCCCAGCACAACGCGCTGCGAGCCGCGGAACCTGCGTTCACTCCGACGACGATGTGCATGGCACCTCTTTGCTCCTCGGCGGAGCGACGGCCGGAAGCCTCGGCTCCGCGACCCAGGGGCTGTGTACTAGTATACCTACATGTACAGGAAGCGCCCAACGGGTCAGGACCTCGATTGGTGACGGGCGCCGAGACGGGAGACGGGCGCCGGGCGCGCACCGGGCGGGATGCGCCATTGACGAGAGACGAGATCACCGCGACGGCACTCCGCGCGGCGGAACGTGGCGAGCTCGACGCCATGACGATGCGCAGCCTCGCCGACGAGCTCGGCGTCACCGCGATGGCCCTCTACTCGCACGTCGCCAGCAAGGACGAGATCCTCGACGAGATCATCGATGCAGTGCTGGCCCACGAAGCGATGCCGCCGCCTGTCGACGGTGCCGACTGGAAGGCTTGGACGCTCACCGCGGCCGAGCGACTGCAGGGCGTGCTCGTCCGCTACCCGGCGCTGCTCGACCGCTACTGCCGTCGTCCCGTCGGCGTCCCGGCCGCGCTCCGGCGCATGGAGGCATCGTTGGAGGTGTTGCGCGGTGCCGGCTTCGACGCCGACGAGTGCGTGGCCGCGTACGCCACCGTCCACACCTACACGTTGGGCTTTGCGGCGTTGGAGATCGCCCGACAGGTGTCGAGCCGTGTCGATACTCGTACGAGCGTCGGCACGCTGACTGAAGCGTCGCCGCACTACTGGCCGGCGTTCTTCGCGAGCCTCGACGGGTCGGAGTTCCCCAACCTCACCCGGCTCACGCCGGACCTCACGACCTTCACCACCGAGCGGCAGTTCCACGACGGCCTGCTCGCGGTCCTCGCAGGGATCGACGCGCGGCGGAGCAGCCGCGGCGCGGTTCCCATGGCCACGAGCAGCGCGAGACCTGAGCTCGTGGAAGGTGCACGCTGTCGACGGCAGCGTGCACGTCTCGGCGAGTGGATCTACCACGGCCATGTCGGACGCGCCGAGCCGGGCGATGTCGTTGCCCGAGATCGTGAGGGATGCGCGATCGACGGCAACCACCGCGTGCACTCACCCTCAGAACGTCTCGATTCGACGCCCACTTGGTGGGGGAGCGCCTCCTGCGAGGGCGTAGCGATCGAGCTCAACCGGACGCCAGCCAACTGCCGGGGGCTTTGACGGAATCTCGAGATCATGGTCCGCGGCGAAGCGCGGTCCGTCAGCCGGCACGGAGACGACGGGTCGTCGAGCGTGATGCTGGACGAAGCGCTGCACGGGTCCCTCGGACCAATGACCGAGCCGGCGGTGACGATCGGCGCCGATGACGATGCACGACGCGTCCTTGGACCGAGCGAGGTCCAGCAATGCCGGGCCCGGCCGTCCAGAGAGGAGCTTGGTCTCGTAGGGCACCGCGCTCGCGCGCAGCGGTTGCGTCCACGGCCCGCGCAGATCGCGGCGGCGTTGCACGCGGATGCGGTCGCAGTCGATCTGGAGCGCGGCGAGCATCCATTCCGACACCGGCGAGATCGCGTACGCAACCACGACGACCGCGTCGTTGCGGGAAGCCTCGCGGACGGCCCATTGCAGCGCCGCTCGTGCGGCCGGTGAATCGTCGTAGCTCACCAGGATCGGTCGCATGTCAGCCTCGAGGCGAGCGACGCGAGCGAGAATGGTCGTGATGCCGTTGCCCGGCATCCCGACCGGGACTCGAGTCGGCTTCGACGAGGGCCGTGAGCTCGTCGAGCGCGTCGGCTTCGCGGAAGACGTATCCGGTGGGGAGGAGGACGAGCGGAACGGCGGGATCGTCGAACCCTTCCCACGCTCGCTGCCACCCCTGCGCACGGATCGAGAGTCGTGGGACGGCGTGACCGGTGAGATCTTCCACGACACGGCTGTCGCTCAGGTCGCAGCGGTCCTGCCAGTGCGCTCGGAACAGTGCCCTCCTCAGCGCGTGAGCGGGGTCGCCCTCCGACGACGCCAGGGCGGCGTTGGCGAGCGACACATCGACTGCGGGTGCCGTCCGGAGCGCGACCAGACCGTCACGGTTGACCGCTGCATGCGTGTGCCGTGTGCGTCGAGATCCTTCACGCACGCAGGCGATGCCGACGAACCGGCTCCGCGACGCGTGTCGACCATCGTGTCGCACCGCGCGCCACTCGATCCCGAACCCGCGTTCGAGGAGCGCGTCCGCCAGGTCGCTGGCCATGCGGCTCAGCGGGCAGGCGAAGTCGCCGTACACGACCACTCCATCCATCGCTCCTCCTCGTTCTCGCTCGTTCTCGTTCGTCGACCGCGTTACATGTATGCTACAACATTTAGTAATACCACAGAATAAGGACGGGCAGAGATCGCGTTCAGGTTCAGGAGGTCGACGATGTCGAGATGCTCGCTACTGCTCCCAGAGGCCCGCGTTGCGACCGTGGCCGACTACCTCGACGCCGGCGGCGGACGAGGTCTCGAGCGTGCACGGGACCTCGGCGCCGATGGCGTGATCGACGAGCTCCGCAGGTCGGGGCTCCGGGGGCGGGGAGGTGCGGGTTTCCCGACGTGGAGGAAGTGGCGCTCGGTGCGGGACGCACGTGGGTCCACCAAATACGTCGTGGGCAACGGCGCGGAAGGCGAGCCGGGCACCTTCAAGGACCGGGCGATCATGCGCGCCAACCCGTACCAGGTCGTCGAGGGGCTGGCGGTGGCGGCCCTCGCGATCGGGGCGGTCGAGGTGTTCATCGCCCTGAAGGCGAGCTTCGCGCGCGAACGCGACGCGCTGATTCGTGCCGCACAAGAGCTCGAGGCCGTCGGGCTGCTCCCCGACCTGACGCTCACGATGGTGAGCGGACCGGAGGAGTACCTCTTCGGTGAAGAGTCCGCGCTCCTGGAAGTGATCGAAGGTCGCGACCCGCTCCCTCGCCAACTCCCGCCGTACCTGCACGGGCTCTTCGCCACGTCGCCGCAGCTCGGCTGGCACTCTCACGAGCCCGAGCGCGGCCACGATCGGGGCGACGAGTCGAACCCGACGCTCGTCAACAACGTCGAGACGGTCGCGAACGTGGGGCACATCCTCGCTCGCGGCGCCGAGTGGTTCCGGTCGATGGGAACCCGACGATCGCCGGGCACCGTGGTGGCGACGGTCGTCGGCGACGTCACCAGTCCCGGCGTCATCGAGGTCGAGCTCGGGACGCCGTTGCGGGAGGTCATCGAAGCGTGCGGGGGAGTCGCGCCTGGACGCTCGGTCAAGGCCGTGTTCTCCGGCGTCACGAATCCCGTCCTCCGCGGTTCCGCGATCGACGTGGCGCTCGCGCACGAACCAATGGCACGAGCCGGCAGCGGCATGGGTGCGGCGGGGTTCATCGTGTACGACGACACTGCGTGCATGATCGAGGTGGCGCACACGTTCGCCCAGTTCCTCTGGGTCGAATCATGCGGGCAATGTCAGGCCTGCAAGCTCGGCACCGGGCGACTCGCGGACGCGTTGCGACACCTCGGCGATCCGAGCGCCCCGCATGCGCTGGCGACACTCCATCGACGGCTCAGAACCGTCGCCGATGGGAACCGCTGCTTCTTGCCGGTCGAGGCGCAACAGGTGATCGGGAGCGTGCTCCGAACGTTCCCCGACGACGCCGTCGCCCACCTCGAAGGGAGGTGCGCGTCGCACCGCGACATCGTGCTCCCCAAGATCTCCGATCTCGAAGCCGGCGTCGTCGTCTACGACGACCACCAAGCGTTCAAGCGGCCCGACTGGACCTACGCCGCATGATGAGCTGCCGGGTCACCCAGCGGACCTGATACGTGGCGGGTACACTGTTTGCCCATGCCAACGATCACCACTGCTGAACGTGGCAACGAGGCGGACGATGTCGACGGCGTGACCGAAGCCTTGCTGCGAGCGTCGCGTGCGCTCGTCGCGGTCGCGGCTCGGTCGCTCGCGGCCGTGGACTCGGACGTCACGCTGCCCCAGTACCGCGCGATGGTGGTGTTGCGGACCGAGGGGCCTCAGAACCTGGGTCAGTTGGCGGACGCGCTCGGGATTCACAGCTCCAGTGCGACTCGTCTCTGCGACCGACTCGTCGCGAAGAAGTTGATCGACCGCCAGACGGGACCGTCCGACCGGCGGGAGATCACCCTTGCGCTCACCACTGCGGGTCGGCGCATGGTCGATCGCGTCACCCAGGCCCGGCGTCGAGAGGTCGCGCGGATCGTCGGCCGCGTCCCGCGGTCGCAACGCCGAGCACTCGTCGAGGCACTCGGGCGCTTCTCGGACGCGTCGGGGGAGCACCCCGAGTCCGGGCGCTCACTGGGGTGGGCCACGGTCTGAGTGTCGCTCCGGCCGCGCGGTGCTGTCGTGGTCCGACCAACTCCTGAGGTCAGTCCATGAGCTCCCATTGCCGACCCACGTCCGGTGTGCCGTCACCCGCGAGGGCTTCCTCGCGGCGACGCTGCTCCTGAAGCTCGAGCGATGCTGTCTTCCCCGGCAGCAGCAACGCGCACAGCAGCGCCGCGACGATGCTCCACATCGCGATCGAGAAGAGCAGGTTGTAGCCGGCCACGAGATGTGGTGTCGCCTGGGCGGTGCGCGTTCCGAGTGTGCCGATCCGCGCGGTGAGCAGCGACGCGAGGATGGCGGTCCCGAACGCTCCGGCGATCTGACGGTTGAGGGAGCGGATGGCGGAGGCTTGCGCGACGTAGCGGCCGGGAACCGAGTTCATACCGGTGACCGTGTTGGGCATCATGGCGAGACCGACGCCGAGGCCTCCGACGAACAGCCACATCGCCACGATTGCCAGCGGCGTCGTGGCGCTGAGATGGGCTAGCGGCCAGAACGACACGGCAACGATCGCCAAACCGATCACGCACGGCAGCCGGGCACCGACGCGATCCGCGAGTCGCCCACCGATCGGCATCATCGCCGCGATCCCGAGCGCGGACGGTGTGAGGAGGAGACCTACGTCGAGCGCGCTGAGCCCGCGCAGCGTCTCGAACTCGAGCGGGATGAAGACCAGCCTCGCGAACTGCGCGATGGTCACCAGCCAGATGACGAGCATCGTCAGCGTGAAGATGGGGATACGCAGGATGCGCAGTTCGATCAGCGGCTGCCGAACGCGGGCAGCGTGCAGTACGAACGCGGCCAAGAGCGCGAGGCCCACGCAGCTCGTGGTGAGGAAGGCGGCCGACGCCCAGCCCCACGTCGCGGCTTCGGACAGCGCGAGCAGCACGAGGACGAGTCCCGTCGCCGCGCTCAGGAGGCCCCAGACATCGAGACGCCGGTGATCGCGGTAGCCGACGTCGCGCAGGAGCCGACTCGCGAGGGGCACCGCGACCACCCCGATGGGAATGTTGATCACGAACAGCCATCGCCAACTGACGTCACTCGACAGATACCCGCCCAGCACCGGACCGATCGACGGGGCGGCCATCGCGGCCACCCCCCAGATCCCCAGGGCCCGGCCACGCTCGTGAGGCGGGAAGAGCTCGTAGATCATCGCCATGCCCAGCGGCATGAGCGCGCCGCCACCGAGACCCTGCACCACGCGCCAGACCACGAGCAGGCCGAGCGTCGGTGCGAGCGCGCACAGGAAGGACCCGAGGGTGAACAACGCGAGGCTGATCACGAAGACCTGCTTCTTCCCGAAGCGGTCGGCGAGCCACCCGGTGGTGGTCATCGAGACGCCAACCGCGAGGAGGTAGGCAGTCACGATCCATTCGACGTCTGAGATGGAGCCGAAATCCGCGCCGATCTTCGGGAGCGCCACGTTGACGATGGAAGTGTCGAGGATGACCATGAACGTCCCGAGGAGGACGACGGTCATCGCGATCGCCCGGTACCGGGGCGGGAGCGCCGGGTCGGCCTGCCGGGCAGCGTGGGGATCCGCAGTGGATGTCACGATGCGACGAGTGTGCCTCCTCGAGCGGCGACAGAGCCTGCTGTACTACAGGACTTGTAACACTACAAGAATGTGCGCGGACCTCGTCACACGGGGTCGCGGCGGAGTTCCAGCCGGCTGTGGTTGAAGAGGCGGCGGGCGCTGCTGTACGAACGTTGGAGCGCGATCTCAGAACGTGACAGCGCGAGATAGCGCTCGAACTCCTCTGTGGTCCACGGCCGGTGCGTGCGTACGGCCATGAGCTGTACGAGCTCCTGTCGGTTCATCGCGAGCTCCCGAGCGAGACGGCGTGCCGAGTCCGCCGCACGTTCGAGCGACGCCGCGAGTCGGTCGGGATCGCGCCGGTGTGGTGGAGCGGCGCTCACGGCGGCGGCGCGGGCTCGTCGCCGGGGCCCTCTCGGCCGGGGCTTGCGAGCTGGTAGGTCGTGACCGAGGCGCGTCCCATGATCAGCTCCGCAGTCACCGCCGCGAGGAGTCCGGGCACGACGAAGCCCGGACGACCGGTGCTCTCCGCGACGAACATCACGGCTGCAAGCGGGACTCGGTAACCGGCGCCGAGGAAGGCCGCGACACCGATGACGAGGAAGAGGCTGGTGTCGAAGTCGCCGACGATTCCACCGACCGCCCGCCCGAGGAGCGCGCCGGCGACGACCAGAGGGATGAAGAGCCCGCCGACGCCACCACCGGCGACCGTCGCGGCGGTGGCGACGCAGCGCAGGAGCAGGATGACCAGCAGGAGCCAGACGGCCCGGTCGGCCGCGAGTGCCCAGTTGATGGTGTTGTACCCGACGCCGATCGTGATCGGCTCGCTGGTCAGCAACTCGCCGACGCCGAACACGGCCGCCATCGCGAGACCCGCGCCCATGACGCGGAGCAGTGGGCGCGTCGTCGAGACCCGCTTGGCCTGGCGGATCAAGAACGCGAAGCCGCGCGCCCCGACGCCGGCAAGCAGACCGAGGAGCACGGCGCCCCCGAGATCAGCCAACGAGAAGGCCGGATTGCCATGCACCGCCAGGATCGGTTCGGTCCCGTTGATGGCGACGAAGCTCAGGTAGCTCGTGGCTGACGCGACCAGCGCCGGGAGCAGCATGTGCCGTGCCAGATCATCCTGGTAGGGGACTTCGAGCGCGAACACCGCACCCGTCGCGGGCGCTTTGAAGATCGCGGCGACGCCGGCTGCGGCGCCGGCAACCAGCAGCACCCGACGGTCGGGAGCGCCGAACCATCGCCGGAAGCGTTGCTGCAGGAAGGTGCCGATCGACGCGCCGAGATAGAGCGACGGGCCTTCGAGGCCCATCGCCCCGCCGAAGCCGAGCGTGGTCAGCGCGGCGACCATCTTGCCCGGAACCTCGTGAAGACGGATCGGATGGTCTGCATCGTGGAAGGACTGCAGGTAGGCGTCCGCGCTGGCCGAGGACAGCGCGTCGAGCCAGCCACCGCAGTGACGCGGCAGCGAGCGCGAGCCCGGCGAGGGGCAGGAAGGCCAACACCCACGGCGACAGGTCGACGAAGCGGTCGTAGAGCCCGTCAACGACGCCGCGGTCGAAGAGCGCGACCCCGACGCCGGTGAGCCCGCCGGTGACGGCCGAGAGCAGGATGACCTCGCGCCACCGCCGAGCGAGCTCCCGCACCTGTTCCCTTCGGATGGCAGCCCGAGCACGGTCGGCCCACTGGCCGAGACGGCGATCGCGTGAAGTCACTCGTCCGACCAGCCCGGCAACCACGCCGATTCGGTCGCTTCGCCGGCGGCATCACCGAATGCCTGCAGCGCACGGACCATCGCTTCGCGCTGCGTCTTGGGAACGCGGGCGACGATCGCCTGGATCTCCTGGCGCCGGCGTTCCGTGACCGACTTGACGAGACGACGACCCCGAGCGGTGAGCGCGAGCGTGACTTCCCGCCGGTTCGTCGGCGACTCGCCGCGGGTGATGAGGTCCTTGTTGACGAGCCGATCGCACAAGCGGGTCAACGTCGACGAGTGCACACCGAGGACCTCTGCCAGCGCGCCCGCATTCTGGGGCCCGCGGCCCGCGAGCACGACCAAGGCCCGGTATTGCGGGAGCGTCACCTTGTCGCTGACACCGGCAAGGGAACGCGCCGCCACTGACACCAACACACGTGACGCTCGGAGGACGGCGTCGGCGACGTCGTCGACTTCGTGACTCGAGATCGGACGCTCCGCCTGAGCCCGTGATCGCGCCATCGCTGTACTCTACAACAGTTGTCTGCTGCGCGCGGGGTCACGGCCGAGGAGCGGCCATCAGTTGTAGCAATACAGGAGCTGCTACATTACAAATGTGGTGACGCGGTCGCAGGTCGGTTGCGACGAGGAACGCCACGACCAGACACGGCCGGCGAACGTGGCCGATCACGGGCACTCATCGAACGACCGGAAGCGGAGCTCGCTTCGCACCCGCCGGTCGATGCCGCACGGCGCGCGACGACCGACGTACTGTCCGAATTCTTCGAGCGTGCCGACGAGTCGATCCGCCGCAAAAGGCACGCTACGCGTTCGAGGAGCCGGCGTTGCGCGCGGCCAATCTGGAGATGACAGAGGGCTTCACGCCTCTCATCGCGGACGCCATCGCGCGGGCCGCCGAGCGCCGTGTCGAGGAGCTCGAGATCCAGGTCATCGCGGCGCCGCTGGTCGCCGCGATGATGGCCGCCGTACGGCATTGGTACGCCAACGACTATCGAACCAGCCTGCGGGCCGAGATCGATAGGGCGCTGTCCGTCGGGGCGTCGCCGCACGCAGGGGCGGACGAGCGAACGGCGACGTGCGTCGATGCAATGGTCCGCGGTGCGACCGTGATGAGCACGAGCATCGGGACGGTGCGCGACCACAGTCGGATCGCCGCTGATACGAGGGATTCGGCGATGCCCTGTGTCGGCGGTGGTCAGGACTCGACGCCCGGTGGTGGATCCTTCTCCTGGTCGACGGTCAGGTGGTCGTCACCACCGGCGTCGGCTGGGCGTACCGCTGCATCGGTGTTGTCGTCGGACTCGTCGTGCAAGCCCGAGCGGAACTCCTTCGCTGCCTGACCCATGCCCTTCGCCAACTCGGGAAGCTTCTTGGAGCCGAAGAGGAGGAGCACAACGGCCAAGACGATGAGCAGTTCGACCGGTCCCACGTCCACGACTCCACGGTAGTACGCGGCGTCGCGAACCTGAACGTCGTGGGTCAGACCTCCCGGCTCACCTACGTAGCGCCGTTCACCGGCCGCTTGCGAGCTCGCAACACGAAGCGCGGCGGTGTGCCGTCGCGTTCGGCGTCGAGGATGTGTCCACCCATGAGGTCTTCGATGCCGTCGGCGAGAAAGACCGACGCCTCTCCCGCGTGCACGACGCTGTCCGATGGCTTCGGTCGATCGACGAATTCGACGACGAGCGACCGGAGCGAGCGGTCGTGCACCGTCGTCTTCGGGGCGATGCGCAAACCCCCCGACTCGCCAACCTCCTGAGCATCGCATGCCTGCGCGATCGCTGATGCGGCGCGGTCGGTGACTTCGAGCATGAGCACCTCGTGTTCTCGTTCGGTGTTCTCGTTCGCCGGTACGTCGCTTCAGCGATGTGCGTAGACAGAGACGTCGCGCGGACACCCGTCGATGCCGATGCCGGTCTCCAGGGTCTCGACCACCGTCCCCGCCCTGCTGTCGCCCTCGGCGTCTTCCGGCCAGGTCTCGGTGATCAAGACCGCATCAGGCACGCCGTCGTCGTCGAGGTCGAGATAGCGAACGCCACGTGTGATCGTGTGCGTCATGGCACACCTCCTTGCGTCAAGGAGATGGTCCCCGACTCACGCTGTGATCACGCGCTCAAAACGTTGTCGTTCCTTGACGGATGACCGTCAAGGGGCGACGTCCGGATAGTCGGCCCGCGTGACCGGCCGGCTCGACAGGCTCCCGTCGCCTCTGGGAACCTCCGTCGAGCTTCCGCCGACCTCGAACCGCACGCGCGCGACGCCAGGGATGGCCGTCGCCGTGTACACGAGCTGGGCGATGCCCAGCGCCCGCTCGTCGTTCGAGATCCGTGATGCCTCGGTGTCGTCGAGCGCGACGGTGGCGAGGCCGTGCACGACTTTGACTTGTTGGACCGACACGTCCGGAGCCAGCACGGTGCGCAGCCCCTCTTCGGACTCGGACTGATCGGGGCCACGGAGCAGTTCCCGCAACGTCGTCGTCGCACTCGGTTGAGACTTCGCCGTTCGCGTCACCGGCCGGAGGCGCTCGCCGGAGACGAAGTACAGGTCGTAGCTGTACGGACCGTTCGTCGAAGTGGTCGGCGGCATGGTCTGCGCGCGCCGCGCGAGATCGAACGGCACGTCGGCGCGCGCGATCGTCTTCGGCCCCGACTGGGCGCTGACTCCACAGGCCCCGAGCGTGCCGACGAGGGCGACCGCGCACCCAAGTGCACCGAGCCGTCGGAAGCTCACGTGTCTTCCACCGGGAGCTCGACGACGAAGCGAGCGCCAGGCTGCTGCCCCGCGTCCTCCACCCACACCGTGCCGCGCAGGAGTCGGACGTGCTCCGCCACCAGCGCGAGGCCGAGGCCGGTGCCCGTGCCGCCATCGCGTCGGCCGGCGGCAGCGCCCCGGAAGAAGCGCTCGAAGATGCGCTCGCGCTCTTCGGGGACGACCCCGTCTCCGAGGTCCTCGACCGCGAATCGGACACGCTCGCCGTAGCGGGCGACCGAGACGGCGCGGACGCCACGGCCGTGTTCGCGCGCGTTGTCAACGAGATTCGTGAGGATGCGACCGATACGACGCTTGTCGGTCAGCACCGGTGCGGCCGCGAGCCCGGGTTCGATCTCGACGACGAAGTCGCCGCCGTCGCACAAGCCCACCGTGTGCAACACCAGTTCCCCCAGGTTCACCGGGCCGACCTCGAGCTCGTCGACACCGGCCTCGACACGGGCCAGTTCGAGCAGCTCGGACACGAGGCGCTCGAAGCGCTGCACCTCCGCCCCGAGCAGTTCGATTGGCTCGCGGACGCGAGCGGGAAGATCGGCCGCTCGCGCGTCGAGCACCTCGGCGGAAGCGCGCAAGGTGGTGAGCGGCGACCGCAGCTCGTGACTGACGTCGGACGCGAAGCGCGCGTCACGCTCCATGCGCCGCTGCAGCGCGTCAACCATCCGGTTGAAGGACTCGACGAGGGGATGCAAGTCGGGATCGCCGCGGGCTTCAAGACGCTGGGAGAGGTCTCCCTCGGCGATCGCAGACGCGGTCTGGCTCACGTCGCGCAACGGCGACAGGACGCGACGAGCGGCCCACACGCCGAGGAGAGCGGCGAGGATCGTTGTCAGCGCGGCGGCTCCGAGCAGCGTGTTGCGGATCACGCGCAGCGTGCTCGCCAGCTCTTCGAGGACGACGATCTCGAAGTAGTCGACGCCGAGCGCCGGTATCCGCAAGCCAATGGCGATCGCTGGTCCTCCCGTTGTGTCGATGCGCTGATGGCCGGCACCACCGTTGCGCACCAGGGTTCGGAGACCCGCCGGCACGTCGTCGCGCCCGAGGGTGACCGACGTGCCGTACCACGATCCGTCCTGGCGGACGACGATGCTGGTACCCGTGGGGACCTCGAGCGAGGCGAGCGCGTCGGCCACGGGCGTCTCGCTCGAGGTCCCGAGCGCGCCGCGTAGGGCACGTGCATCGAGAAATGCCTGTCGCTGAGCGGTGCGTTCACGCTGGCCGACCAGGTAGCGCTTGGCGAACGAGTACGTGCCGAGCGCGAAGACCGAGGCGAGGACCAGACCGCCGATCGCGAACAGGGCGACGAGTCGGAAGCGCAGGCCACGCGTGCGGCGGTGGCCCTGCTCGCGATCGAGCGTCATCGCCGGTTCATGCGATACCCGAGTCCGCGGACGGTGACGACGAGCTCCGGGTCCGAAGCATCTGCTTCGATCTTGGTGCGCAGCCGCCGCACGTGCGCGTCGACCAACCTCCCGTCGCCGAGGTAGTCGTATCCCCACACCCGATCGAGCAGCTGCTCACGGCTCAGCACGAGCCCGGAGTTGCGAGCCAGCTCGCACAGGAGACGGAACTCCGTCTTGGTGAGCGCGATCTCGTCGCCGTTGCGTGCGACCGTGCCGGCCTCGGGAGCGATCTCCACATCACCGAAGCGCAGCACGGTGCCACGCGCGTCGCCGGGGCCCAACCGCCGCAGTAGCGCGCGCATCCGCGCCGCGAGCTCCTTGGCGGCGAACGGCTTGGTGACGTAGTCGTCGGCACCCGCCTCGAGGCCCGCGACGACGTCGTGCGTGTCGGAGCGCGCCGAGAGGATCAGGATCGGCACACCGCTGTCTTGCCGCAGCGCTCGGCACACCTCGAAGCCGCTCACATCGGGCAACATCAGGTCGAGGATCACAAGGTCTGCGCCCGAAGTCGCAAATTGGCGCAGCGCTTCCTCCCCCGACGCCGCGTCGACGACTTCGTAGCCCTCACCTTCGAGCGCCATGCGGATGACCGAACGGATCCGCGCGTCATCCTCGACGACCAGTACCTGTTGCGTCACCTCTGCATTGTTGCCGACTCCTGCGCGATCTGCCGTTCGTCGTCGGGTTCGACGCCGACTCGGAAGTGAAGGCCGTCTCGCAGGCGCGCTCCGAGCTCCGCACACGCGGTCAGGGCCTGAACCCCCGAGTTCGAGCATGCTCGAATTCGGCGTAGATCCACCTCGATGCCTCCACTCGTGCCAGGTGTACCGATCGCCGACTCCACGAGCTCGAGCAACACGTGAGCGGAGGCGGGATCGAGGTCGCCGATGACGCTCACGACGACGTCATCGTCGCGGCCCGTCTCGACCGTGAACCGGCACCCGTTGGGAGTGGGCGCGGGCGGTGGCATGGGATGTTCGTCGTCCATGCCGCCACGGTCACTGCGACGGGTTGCGATCCCGTGACGGTCGTGTGCTGTTCGGGTGACCATCACCTTCCGTCACGGAACCGCAACGTCGGCGTGCCAGGATCCTGCTCGAACGAACGCGCTTCCAATGGAGCAGGTCGTGGAGAACGAGTTCCGCGCAACGACGAGCGCCTGCACGCGGCGTGGGCGACGATCAGCGAGCCCACGCCGGCCGTGCACGCGCGGTCGAACACCACGGGGCGTGCCCGGCTGCGAGCATTGGTGCGAGCCGGGCACGAACGGCGAGGCGATCGGATTGGAACTGCGGGTGCTCGGAGCGGCGGCCACCACCGTGATCGCGCTGGTGCTGGTCGGCCTCCGCGGTGCCTGGTAGCGCCGCCGCGCGCGCCGCGGTGGCGGTGCTCTGCGCGCTCGTCGCGTTCGTCGTCCCGGGTGCTGCCTCCCGAGCGGACGACGAGCGTGACGAGCCGCGCGGGCTCGTCACCGCCGAACGTGCCGCCTTTGACGGCTTCACGCTCTACTCGCCGCTGGAGCTCGAGCGCACCTACCTGATCGACATGCAGGGTCGAACGGTGCACAGCTGGAAGACGGACACGCGACCTGGGCTCTCGCAGTACCTGCTGCCAAACGGTCATCTGTTGCGTGCCGGCAACCTCGAGTTGCAGAACGGCTTTCGCGATGGCCACGGTGCAGGAGGCCGCATCGAGGAGCTCGACTGGTACGGAACGCTGCAATGGCGTTTCGACTACGCGAGCGACCAGCACCTCCAGCACCACGACATCGAGTCGTTGCCCAACGGCGATGTGCTCTTCATCGCGTGGGAAGGGAAGTCCGCCGAGGCGGCCCTCGCCGCAGGGCGGTCGCCCAAGCTCCTGCCCGATGGCGAGCTCTGGCCCGACTCAGTGCTCCAGTACCGACCGACGACCGGTGAGATCGTGTGGGAGTGGCACGTGTGGGATCACCTCGTGCAGGACCACGACCCCACGAAGGCGAACTACGGCGACGTCAACCTCCACCCCGAGAAGATCGATGTGAACCACGTCCTCGAGGGCAATCAGGGTGAGAAGGACTGGAACCACCTCAACGGTGTCGACTACAACGCCGAGCGCGACGAGATCATGCTCAGCTCGCGTTCATTCAGCGAAGTCTGGGTCATCGATCACGCAACCACCACCGAAGCAGCACGAGGTCCGGCGGGCGACCTCCTCTTCCGGTACGGCAACCCGGCGACGACGCGCGCATCTGCACCGCGAACGCTCTTCGTTCAGCACGACGCGGAGTGGATCTCCGACGGTCTCCCTGGCGCCGGGAAGATCCTGGTGTTCAGCAACGGCCTCCCGAAGATCCGTCCTACTTCGACGGTGGAGGAGATCACACCCGAGCTGGTGAACGGCGAGTACGTGCGGAACGGGAACGGCACGTTCGCTACTCGGCGGAAGAGCGTCTTCCCGACGAGCAAGAGCGACAGGTTCTTCGCGGCCATCATCTCCAGTGCCGAACGACTTCCGAACGGTGACACGCTGATCGCCGATGGTCCCCACGGCCGCATCCTCGAGGTGAACTCTCGGGGATCAACGGTCTGGGAATTCGAGAACCCTCATTACACCGTGCGACCGAACACGCCGAAGGCAAGCGGCGCGGGGGAGCCGATCGATCCGTGGTGGACGTTCCGGGCGTTGCGGTACGCGCCGGATGATCCTGCGCTCGCCCTCCTGAATTCCTCCTGACCCGGCGCTGGACGCGCGCCGTCGAGCGCGGTTGCGACCGTCGATCACGACTCTGGCGGCGCGTCGCAACGCACGCAGTCGGGCACGTGCACCCTGACCACAGCCGCAGAACGGGCCGGTGCGAGCGAGCCTGAAGTGCGTTGAGCGTCTCGGTGATGTGCACTGGCCCGTGGGAAGTCGACGGCGCCGACGCGCAAGCCGGACAGCTCGGCGGGACGTAGTCCGAGCAGCGCCAACATCCACACTGCTGGCTTGTACGGGTCGCGGGTGTGGTCGACGAGACGGTGGACCTCGGCCATCGTCAGCACCGCGGCGCGGCCCACCTTGGCACGCTGAACCGGGATGCTGTGATCAGCCGCCGGATTGTCGCGGCGCAACTCCGCGCGCACCGCGCGCTTCATGGCTGCCGAAACGATCGACACCATGTCGCGCACCCGCTTCGGGTTGTGGCCATCCGCCAGCTTCTCGGCGATGAACCCCTCGACCTCGCCCAGTCGATCGAACCCTGCACGCGGGTCCCGAAGTACGGCCGAACATGTTTCTCGAGCAGCTGCGAGTAGCCGCGACGCGTCACCCACCGCCACAACCGCGAACGCCGATGCTCGTCGAACCGCACTTTGGTCCTTCAGATGCGGGCGACTTGAGCCGATTTGGTTCGCGGCGGTGCCTCGCGTCGAGGCGCCACGGCAGGTGCATCAGGAAAGGTGCCGGAGCGATGACATCGCGCAGCCGAATCGGTACGGCCGTCGCGACGAAGGTGACGTTGTCGTTCGCTCTCGTGATGATCGCGGCAGCGATTGTCGGTGTCGGCGCGTTCGCGGTGTTCACAGACACCCAGTCGGTTTCGCAGGCGACGACTTCGGGCGTCGTCTCGCTGAATCCGGTGAGCGGTGACGCGGTGAACAACCGGCTCAGTGTTGGCGCGTCCAATGTCGCGGCAGGTGACTCGGTCCAACGCACGGTCGATGTCAAGAATTCGGGCGCGATCTCGCTCGCGACGGTGACGCTCACGACAACAGCGACGACCAGTTCGCTGCTGGACACCGATGTGACGAACGGGTTGCAGCTGAAGATCGAGCGGTGCTCGGTCGGATGGACCGAGACTGGTGGGCCGCCCTACACGTACGCGTGCGGAGGGACGACGAGCACGGTGGTGGCGAGCCGGCCGGTGGTCGGCGCCATCCTTCCCCTGGCAAGCCTGACGCTCACACCAGGTACCGACAACTTCCTGCGGGTGACGCTCACCTTGCCGGTGACGGCTCCGAACACGCTTCAGGGCCAGGCGTCAACGATCAACTACGCATTCACGGCCACCCAGCGGGCCGGCCAGGCGCAGTAGCGCGTACCGCCCAGGTCTCGGTCGCGCTTCGGGAAACACTCACTCTGGCGAACCTCGGCGTGTCGAGGATGCTGTTGGTTCGCGTCCGCGGCGAGTGCGGTGTCCTGCCCCTCCGCGTCGCGAGCAGGAATGGCCAAATCGTGAACTCTGCCGCGAAGCCTCAAGGTGTCGCAAAGGCCGCCGATACGAGGGGACCAGTTCCCCCATGGATGGGAGGACGTCGAGTCAGGAGCATCAGCAGGTGGGAAGCGCCCTGCGCGCCGTTCGCGGCGTGCGTTCAAGGAAGATTCTGGTATCGGTCGCGCTCGTGTTGACCGCGGCTGGCCTGATCGGGATGGGGGCTTTCGCCCTGTTCACCGACACGCAGTCGGTCTCGCAGGCCACGGCGTCAGGCACCGTTGCCCTGAATCCGGTGAACGGCAACGCCGTCAACAATCGGCTCAGCATCGGCGCCTCGAACATCGCGGCTGGTGATTCGATCCAACGCACCGTGAACCTCAAGGACGTCGGCACCGTCGATCTCGCCGACATCACGTTGACGACCACGGCCAGCCCGTCGTCGGTGCTCGACACCGACGCGACCAACGGGCTCCAGATGGTGCTCGACAAGTGCTCGGTGGCATGGACCGAGACCGGCGGACCGCCGTACACCTACACGTGCAGCGGCGCGATCAGCACAGTGCTGGCCAGCCAGGCCGTGATCGGTTCCAACCTGGCGCTGTCGAACCTCGCGCTCAGCGCCGGGACCGACAACTTTGTGCGGGTCACCCTCACGCTCCCGAGCGCGACGGGAAACACCCACCAGAACAAGGCGTCGACGATCACCTACGCCTTCACCGCCACCCAGCGCGCTGGCCAGGCGCAGTAGCGGGGAACCACAAGGACTCGCACCCTGGGCGAGTGCCTGAGGTGGCGAGACGAGCGACGCGGTGCCCGCCGGCAGGGGCGGGCACCGCGCACGCGCCCAGTTGACAGCGAAATCCCCGCGAGGGCCCGAAAGGACGCCGCGGTGAAGGACCATGACGGCGTTGAGGTGGGAGGCTCGGTGACCGGCACGCGACACCGACCCTCGCGAAACGAGGAGCAGCGAACGGGCTCCCAGGGTGGGGCACCGGCCGCCTCATTCCCCTCGCCGGCCGTCAACGGGTCGCGTCGCGCGCCGGAGATGGCGCCGCACCGGGCCCCTGGTCCGGGGTCCCGCCGCGCTCGACGTCTCGAGCATCGACAGCGACGGCAGCGACGATGGAGCCGCGTTGTGAGCACGCTCGTCGCGTTGGTCGTGACCGGCAGCGTCCTCGCGTTGGGTGCCGTTCTGGCCGGCAGCGCGACGCACACCTTTCGGCTCGCCCCGGTGCTCTCCGGGTCGATGACACCGACCATCCCGAAGGGTTCGCTGGTGATGGCCGAGCCCATCGCGACGAAGCAGCTGCAGGTCGGGGACGTGCTGCTCTTCCAGGCGCCCGTTCAGGGTCATCCCCTGGTGATGCATCGAATCTTCAGCATCAGCGACGTCAAAGGCACCCGCGTCTACCGCACCAAGGGCGACGCCAACGCCGCACCCGACGTGTGGTCCCTCGCGATCAAACAAGCGGAGTCGTGGCGGGTGGCCCACGCCCTGCCGCACCTCGGCGCTTTGATGGGCTGGCTCTCGTACCCGTACGCTCGGGTCGCGGTCCTCGTCATCGGCGTGGTGCTCCTCCTCGTGTGGGGCCTCCGCGCGATCTGGTCTGCGCCAGCCGTCGCCGAACCGCCCGAGCCGCCCGTATCGATCACGGGGCCGCCGACCAACGCACGGCGCGTCCGGCGCCCACGCCACGGTGCGACGGTCGCCGTCGTTGGGTTCCTTGTCGTGGCTGTGGTCGGGATGTCGGGACGAGCGTTCGCGACGTTCACCAACACCCCCACCGCGCCCGCCCCGGCATACGGCACGGGCGCTCTCGGGATGCCGTCGGGCATCACGTGCAAGTGGACGAGCGCCACGCAGCTCAGTTTCGGTTGGACGGACGCCACCCCGACGTTCACCACCGGGTACAACGTCCAAAGGTCGAACACGTCGGGGTCGGGGTACTCGAGCATCGCCACGCCTACCCCCGAGTCGAACACCACGTTCGTTGACGCGCCGCCGACTCCGGTCACGACCCAGCGGTACTACGTCGTCGACGCCACGAGGAACACATGGTCGAGCCAACACTCGGCTGAAGTGCGCAGCGGATTGTGCACGTGGGCGATCAACACGACCGCGGGTGGCAACGGGCAGGGCTACTCGGGCGACGGCGGCCCGGCAACCGCGGCGGCACTCGCGAACCCCCAGTCGCTCGCGGTCGCGCCGAACGGCGACATCTACATCTCCGACACGACCAACAACGTGATCCGCAAGGTCACCGCCGCGACCGGGATCATCACCACCGTGGCCGGCGGCGGCACGACGACCGCGTGCACCTACGCCGGGTCGCCGACCGGCGTGAAGCTCAACGCGCCCGACGGCGTCACCGTCGACGACGCCACCGGAGACGTCTACATCTCCGACACGAACAACCACTGCATCCGCAAGCTCAGCGGCGGCGCCATCAGCCAGGTCGCCGGCGGCGGCACGACCACAACCTGCTCATACAACGGCGCACCCACGGGCGTGAAGCTGACCAAGCCGCAAGGCGTGAACTTCGACAACTCCGGCACGCTGTACATCGCCGACACCGGCAACAACTGCATCCGCAAGCTCAGCGGCGGCGCGATCAGCCAGGTCGCCGGCGGCGGCGCCACCACGAGCTGCACCTATACCGGCGCCGCGACCGGGGTGTCGATCTCCGCACCCGACAGCGTGAAGCACGACAACGCCGGCAACGTCTACATCGCCGACACCGGCAACAACTGCATCCGCAAGGTCACGAACGGGATCGTCAGCCAAGTCGCCGGCGGCGGCGCCACCACGAGCTGCACCTACACCGGCTCCGCGACCGGCGTCTCTCTCAGTTCACCCAAAGGGATCGGCATCGACGCTCAAGGCCGCATCATCGTCGCCGACTCGGGTCGCCGCTGCCTCCGCATCATCACCGGCACCAACGTCAGCCAATACGCCGGAACGGGCACCAACACCTCAACGGGTGACGGCGGACCCGCCATCGCCGCCACCACCGGAAACCCCACCGGCATCGCAATCGCACCCGACGGCTCCGTCTACTTCTCCGGCCAACAAAACGACAGCATCCGCCACATCGAAGGCACGATCTGAGCGTGGGTGGATCGACAGCCACCGCAACCACCCATCAGCGAAGTGATCCCGCGGCACGTCGCCAGGGGTGCGCTGAGGGTCCCCCCGCTGACCGGTCACCTCGATTAGGAGGTAGCCATGTCAGTGATGGAGCAGGAGTCGTCTCGGCGGTCCCGGCGCAAGTTCACCGACGAGTTCAAGCGTGATGCTGTGGCGTTGGTGATCGACGAGGACCGCACGGTCGTCGACGTCGCTGGGAGTCTCGGTGTCGGTGAGGGCACGTTGGGGAACTGGGTGCGTCAGGCCCGCATCGATCGGGGTGAACGAGCTGGGGTCTCGACCAGCGAACGCGAGGAGCTGGTGAAGCTGCGTCGGGAGAACGCGCAGCTGCGGATGGAACGAGATCTGCTCAAACGAGCGACGGCCTTCTGGGTGAAGGAGTCGGGACAGTGACCCGCTATCGGTGGGTCGCGTCCCGGGAGGCCGAGGGGTTCCCGATCACGATGGCGTGCACGGTCGCGGACGTGTCTCGTCAGGCGTTCCACGATTGGCGAGCACGACAAGCTTCGGGTCCGACCGTGCGTGAGCTCGCGGACGTCGAGTTGGTCGAGGTGATACGCGCGATCCACGCCGAGTCGGACTCGACCTATGGCGAGCCACGCGTGACCGAGGAACTCGCTCGTCGGGGACGGCCGGTGAATCACAAGCGGGTCCGGCGCCTGATGCGTCTGCATGGCATCGTCGGGGTGCACAAGCCGGCGAAGGTACGCACCACGATCCCGGCCGAGGAACACCCGCCGGTCCCGGACCTGATCGGTCGGTGGTTCGCTCCCAGCGAACCGGATCTGGCGTGGTGTGGGGACATCACCTACGTCCCGACCGGCGAAGGCTGGTTGTACGTCGCGTCGGTCCTCGATCTCGGTTCGCGTCGCCTCGTTGGCTACTCGATGGCCGAACACATGCGCACCAGTCTCGTTGCCGACGCGCTCGAGATGGCAGCCGCGACTCGTGGTGGTCAGACCGCCGGGATCATCTTCCACGGCGACCGTGGCAGCCAATACATGTCGGGCGACTACCAGCAGCTCCTCGCCGATCTCGACATGCTGCAATCCGTCGGCCGCACCGGCGTGTGCTGGGACAACGCCGTCGCCGAATCGTTCTGGTCATCACTCAAACGCGAAGTCGTGCACCGCTACCGGTTCGCCACCCGCGCCCAGGCACGTCGAGCGATCTTCGCGTGGATCAACCGATACAACGATCACCGACTGCACTCGAGCCTCGGCTACCTGCCACCCGTCGAATGGGAACAGCGATACCGTCACACCCAGGCCGACCAGGCCGCGTAACCAACGTGACCGGTCAACAGGGGGAGGCCCAGCGCCTCACTGGCATCTGTTATGGCGCGGCTCATTACAAGGTGAGCGCACTGGCCTACCGTCGTTACGACGGGGCGTTCTTCCGTTATGGGCGAACTCTCATACTGTCGTCTCACCCTTGAACGCGCTGATCGGGATCCGCGCTATCCACGCGTTCATCTCACCCGACGGCGGTGACGAACCCGCCGCGACAGGGTTCTTGGCGGTTGGCCGCCAGTCACCCCACGCTCCGTAGACGTATTGCTTGGTCACGGAGACCCATCCCACGTCGTCCTCGGCGAGCTGCTTGGGATCAGGTGGGGGCGACGACGCCGAGTTCAGCTGTAGCGCCGGGCTGAAGGTCTTGCCGTTGTTGCGCGAGATCGCGGCGAACACGTTTTGGGTTCCCGGGGTCAAGAACGACGTGGCGTCGTACGGCGGATACGCGTTGCGCCACGAGGCGGCGAGGGTTCCTGTCGGTCCGTAGGCGATCCAGGGCCGGTTGGTGATGTGTTGGCCGGACTCGTTGCCCAGCGTGACCGGAGTCGACCACGTCTGGCCCGAATCCGCGGTCGTGAAGATGCGAACTTCTTGCGGCACGTTCTTCGACGCCGGAAGGCCTGCCAGACCGCCGGCGACCTGGTTGCCGGGCATGAACAACACTGCGAAGCGACCCCGGTGTGATGGATCGGCGGCGACGTAGAGGCCGGATGCGTTGGGAATCGCGGACGCCACGACGTGACGGTTCCAGTGCGCGCCCGCGTCGGTGCTCGTCTCGAACATTGCGCACGGGCACGTGCTCCCCGGAGCGGCACTCGACGTGTACGCGGCGGCGAGGGCGCCGTTCGCAGCCGCGATGTTGCCGTCTCCCACTTGTGGAGACGCGGCGCAGGCGACGGTGTGGTTGGCATCGGGCGGCGTGTCCTCGTCACAGTCGAGAGCCTCGATCCGACCCCATGTCTTGGCCTTGTCGCGTGAGACCGCGACGTAGCGCTGCGGGTGCGCGGTGGTCGAGACATACACCGCGCCGTTCGATTGGTCGACGGTGATCCACGGCCGATCGAACGGGTTCACTCCGAACGTGGGGATTCCTTTCGGGGTCATCCCTCGATCCACCATTCCCTGCAGTTCCTGATCGGTCAACACCGCGCTGATCGCACCAAACGTTCGACCTCCGTTCGCCGACCGGGCGACGGCGATACCGCCTTGCGGCACGGTGAAACCGAACGGTGGTGGTCCACCGGCAGCGGTGTTGACCATCACGCCGCCCGCATAGATCGATCCGTCCGGGCCGCTCGCTTCGATCGGATCCCCGACGCCGTTCGTCTCCGACGTGTACCCGGTCGCGCTGGGAAAACCGTGGTCGAGCAAGTATTGGTTGGCACCTTCTGAATAGCCCTTCGTGTGCAACGCCCGGTCCACACCCCAGGTCTTGCCGCCATCATGACTCACCTGCAGACCGCCACCGACTGCCTCTTCGCCCGCTTCAGGAGCGTTGTTGGTGTACGTATTCCCGACGACGGTGTGACCGAGGACCACGTCTCGAGGACGACGCGGATTGATCGCCATCTCCGGCTCTCCGCCACGAACCGGCTCGTTCATCACGTTGACCTCGAGGCGACCGGCCGGTGCTACCGCCGACGCGGACCGAACGATCGCCGCAAGCGCGACCAGAACTACGACCGCGGCGCTCACAGCAACAGAACTTTTCAGTCGACCGCGTCGACGACCGCCATCACGAACTGAACGTCGCCCATACATGGACAGCATCTCGTCGAACCCCCGAGAAATGGTTCCTGAGTCGGAACTGTTCCGTAAGCGACCCTATCGAGGCGCTCGCCAAGGGTCAACGCTGACGCCAGCCGCGCCCGAGCGCTCGTGATCTACAAACTGCAAGGACAGCTTCTTCGACGACTCCACTACGCTCCGGACCGTGGCGACCTCGCTCACACGAAGCGTTCGGCAGTCTCAAGGTGTGCCCCGCGCCGCCCGCGACATGTCAGTGGGCGAGTCGGTCGTGGGTTTCGCTCGCGTGGCGGAACTCGCGCTCGCCGAGGGCGGCCTCTCACTGACGCAATACCGGATCCTCCAACACCTCAAGCGCAGCAACACAATCCAATCCGATCTCGCGTTCCAACTCACCGTGACGAAACAGAGCGTTACCCGCCTCGTCGACGGCCTCGTCGAAAGAGGCTTCATCGCACGAACGGTTGATGAGGACGATCGCCGCCGAGTCATCCACGCGATCACACCGAGAGGCCGGCGCGCTCTTCAACGATCGAACGACATCGTCGAAGGCTTCCTCATGGCCGTGCTACAGGACCTCGACGACGACCCCGCCATCGAATCCGCCCGTAAAGGCATTCGTCTGTTCGGCGTCGCCGCAGAAGCCAGCCGTGAACGCGTCCGACCCGACGGCATCGTCCCCGGCCCCCGGACCCAGAGATCACAAGCCCTCAGCGCCGCCACGACTAGACAACACACACCGCCAAGACGCCGCGGGCGCTAGCCAACCAGCGGCCTTACCCATGCACTCCCGGACGAACGCATATGCCCGCTCGAGCGGGCATTGGGCGTGGATGGCCTGGACCGTCATCGACGACGCCGCACTTCGGAACGAGTTTGTTCGTGTCTACTCGGACACGCTCGGTCGACCGGTTACACCCGACGATCTGCGCATCGAGCAGACAGACGATGCTGTGCGCATCCGCATCTCGTACGCGGGTGCCGTGCTGGAAACGACCGATCCAGACGGCGAGCAACTCGACCAGCTCGAAACGGTGACCTCTGCCGCTCGCACGCTGGCCTACTCCGAGTGTGACAACGAGTACCACTGACGCAGCACAGAACTGAACTGATGCCGTACTGGCTCGGCCAGATGGACCAGTCTGTCTCGATGACTTCCGAACAGTGGAGCTACGAGTCGCCCGAGGAAGCAGCCCTCGCGGGCTGGTCGTCGTCACCGTCAGCCCTCGCCCAAGTGGTCTCCGTGGAGATCGTCGGTGATCGCGCCGAGGTCGTCATCGCGACCGACGACGACCACGACCGTGGCGACTGGGTGTACTGCACTCGACGTGACGGGCGATGGCGCGAGGTGCTCTCCGGCAACGGACCGTCGGCGGGCTGGTCTGATCCCGACGTGCTCCAGTGGGACTAGCGACGGCACCGTCACCGACGCCATTACTGCCAGTGCTCGGGCCGAATTGCATCAGTGCGTCGAACTTGGTTCAGCGTTCGTGAAAGCTCGGGCCGCGCGGCCTCCGACTGGGTCAGATCGGACGCGCTCGCACAACGCAGTCGGACGCGTCCTGGACGCGAGATGCAACGCAGATGCGTGCGCACGTGTCGCGCTGTGTCAAATCTGTGTCACGGAGCTGCTGAGGCCAGCGCGGACACATGCTCTGACCTGCGGAAACGTGCCCGCAGGGTGGGTGGAGGTGGCGGGAGTCGAACCCGCGCGGAGCCGTATCGGGCCGTACCGGCGAGTGTTGGCTGGTCGCGAAGTACCTGATCAGAGGGCATGCACTGTGCCGCTTGCTCGCGGCCCGTGATGCTCTGTGTTCAGCATTCTGTGACCACAGTGTGACCACGAGGGTGACCACGAGGGTTCCGTCTTGTGAGTGAAGGATGGAGCGATGCCACGTCATGGGAAGTATCCGAGGGAGTTGCGGGACCGGGTGGTGCGGATGGTGTTGGATCATCAGGCCGAGTACGGGTCGCAGTGGGAGGCGATCTGTTCGGTCGCTGACAAGTTGGGACCGACGCGCGAGTCGGTGCGACGGTGGGTCCGCCAAGCGGAGGTCGATGGCGGGGTGCGTGCGGGCCCGACGAGCGATCAGCTCGAGGAGAACAAGCGCCTGAAGCGTGAGAATGCTGAGTTGCGTCGCGCGAACGAGATCTTGAAGGCGGCGTCGGCTTTCTTCGGGGCGGAGCTCGACCGCCAGTCCAAGAGGTGATCGCGTTCGTCGACAGCAACCGGGACCGTCGCACGGTCGACGGGCTGGTGTGGGGAGTCGAGCCGATCTGCACGACGTTGCAGTTCGCTCCCCAGACCTATTACGCGGCGAAGTCACGGCCGCCGTCGGCGCGGGCGGTCCGTGATGAGGAACTGAAGCCCGAGATCACCCGGGTCTTCGAAGCGAACTTGTCGGTGTATGGGGCCGACAAGGTCTGGGATCAGCTGAACAAGGACGGCATCGCGGTGGCGCGCTGCACCGTCGAACGGTTGATGCGTGAGCTCGGTTTGCAGGGATGTCGGCGTGGTCGGACGTGGGTGCGCACCACCGAAAGCGACGAGACGCTCGAGCGTCCGGCGGATCTCGTCGACCGCGAGTTCGCCGCGTCGGCACCGAATCGGCTGTGGGTCGCGGACATCACGTACGTCAAGACTCACTCCGGGTGGGTGTATCTCGCGTTCGTCGTCGACGTGTTCTCGCGGATGGTCGTCGGCTGGCAGGCCTCGAAGTCGTTGCGGTCCGACCTCGCCATCGACGCGTTGGAGATGGCGATCTCGAACCGTCAACGCGTCGGCGCAGATGTCTCTGGTCTCGTGCATCACAGCGACCGTGGCGTGCAATACCTCTCGATCCGCTACTCGGATCGCCTCGCCGCCAACGAGATCGTCGCGTCGGTCGGCTCCAAGGGCGACAGCTACGACAACACGCTCGCCGAGAGCTTCAACGGGCTCTACAAGTGGGAGCTCATCTATCGACAGGGACCCTGGGCAGGCATCGAAGACGTCGAGTTCGCGACCATGACCTACATCGACTGGTTCAACCACCGCCGCCTCCACGGCGAGATCACCGACGGACCCAGCTACACCACCCCAGCCGCATTCGAAGCCGGTGCGGTCCGGCTCATGGTTGCCTCCCGAGGCGAGTGGGCCGTGACTGCCGCATCGGCGGGCGGCCAGGACCCAGCCCTCGAATTCCCCTTCACCCTTCGCCGACGACCGGCTCCATCCGCCGGGCCCGACGCACGACTGGACCGAGACGACGTCGTGGTCGTTCCAGGTCCCGGAGCGCGCGCTCGCCGGATGGCTCGACGCGCAGCTGACTTCGGCCGGGGCTCCGTCGCACGTCTCGCGGGGTTCCAACTCGACGGTCTCCATCTCGCCGAGCATGCAGTCGGGTGTCGAGTTACCGTCTCGGCGATGGTCGACGAGACGAGCCCCGACGAGCTGTTGTGGAAATACCTCCACGTCAACGGTTGGCGATTAGACGACGCTGGATATGTGGCCGAGTTGGCTCGGGAGTACCCAGACCCTGAGCAGTGGCCTTCCGACCTGCGGGAGAGGTTCGACGACTGTGGTCTTCGTATGTGGGGTGGCGCGACGGCCACCGCCCGACAGGTCGAGGAGGAAGGCCTCGTGACCGGTCCGCTCTGGTCAGCCATCGGTGCTGACCTCGTGTTCCAGTGGGCCAAGTGGACGAGCGCCGGGATGGAAGACGTCGGACCCCAGGAGACGCAATAGGCGAGCCAAACTCCAGCCCGCCGCGGACGTTGTCGGCTCGCGGGTACGAACGTGGTGTACGGCCGTACAAGGCCGATGGCGTGGCGTCAGGCGTCAGACGGAAAGCGTCAGAAGCGGCCGTGCGTACTCCGAACGTGGCGTCTGACGGCGCGGGTCGGGCCCGGGCACCGCGAGCGCTGCCAGGACGTCACCGGCAACGTCGTGGACCGGGCGGTCGGCGTCGACGGAGAACAGGAGTCCTCGGGCCTCCAGGTAGTGCAGCACCGGCTTCGTCTCGCGCTCGAACGCCCGGAGTCGCTCGCGAATGCCCGCCTCGGTGTCGTCGGTGCGTCCGCGCGCGACGAGCCGTTGTACGACGACTTCGTTGGGCACCGCGAGCTCGATCGCGGCGTCCAGGCGTCCGGGGCGGATCCAGTCGAGGAGTGCATCGAGTTGCTCGACGTTCCGGGGGAATCCATCGAGCAGGAAGCCGCACTCTCTGGTGGCGATCTGCTCGAGCCGGGCGCGGACGAGTTCATTGACCAGTGCATCGGGCACGAGATGACCGGCTGCGATGCACTCGCAGGCGTTGTCTCCGAGTGTTGTCCCGAGCCGGATTGCGTCTCGGAGCAACTCGCCGGTCGAGATGTGCGGTATCCGGAATGCCCGAGAGATGCGCAGAGACTGCGTCCCCTTGCCCGATCCCGGTGGACCGACGATGAGCAGGTTCATCCGGATACCGGTTCTCGTGTCATCCGCCCTCGATACGGGGTGGCCCGGCCACGCGCTGGCGCGTCGACACCATTCCGAGCTCCTCGAGCTTCGACCATCGCCGCGCGTCCTGATCCAGATAGGAGTGTGCCTGCCAGCGCGGCAACCAGGACGGGGTCGCGAACGGACTGAGATAGTGCACGAGCCTCTGGTGGTTGCTCATCGTGGTGCCGCGAGAGGCGCGCGTGGTTGCAGGTCGGCCAACAGCTCACCGAGCCGCTGTTCGATCGCCAGCAATGCGTAGACCGTCGCGGCCGTGAACGACTGATCGGCCGACAGGACGGGGTTGCGCTGCGCGTCGGTCAGCGCTTGTTCGGCCGCGTCTCGGTGTTGGCTCATGTCGTTCCGGTCGCACGTGTGCGATGTCGCATCCGTTCCAGGCTCGAGAGCCCACCGCGTCTCAGGCGTCCCGGCAAGTCGGAGCGGTCGTCCGCGCGTTGCCCGGCCGAGAACACGTTGAGTGCCTGCAACGCCGCGGTCGCGACGAAATCGTCCGACCGGCGGTACAGCCGATCAAGCAGGCAGGTCCGAGCGACCTCGTCGCCAACGCCGTCGAGGTCTGCGGCGCGCAGCGCCACGTCGAGCCGACGGCGCTCATCGCTCCCGGCGTCGGAAGACCGTGACCCGAGGAGTGAAGCGGTGTGTGTCGTCACAGACGAACCATAGCACTTGATCTCAAGAAAAGGCTTGCCAGTAAATCGACGCCGGAAATCGTCAGCGCCCGGCCGTCGCTCGACGCGCGCGCGTCGGGCGACGGGCTCCACGCGCGATCTCGTGACCGCCGAGCAGTGCGAGCACCTCACCGATGGTGCGCTCCTGGCTCGTAGGTTCCGCCAGGGGCAGGTGGTGCTGGACCTCGTAGCGATTGCGGCGCCCGTCGCGTTCCTTGATCACGTAGCCCGCGTTCGTGAGATCAACGACCACACCGAAGACCGTGCGCTCCGTGATGCCGAGCGTCGCCGCGATGTCACGGAGACGTACTCCGGGGTCGCGTGCGATGCACAACAACACCCGGGCGTGATTCGTCAGGAAGCTCCATTCCGCCATCCATCAACGATAGACCACAAACTCTAGAATCCGCCTACATGTGCGTCGGCGCAGCGAGTACGACGTCTCCATGCCAGGGGGCTCGGGTGGCACACCTCGCGCGCCGGTGACCGAGGGAACGGGCACCGTGTACGGTCGGGGGCACACTCTCTTGGGAGTGACGCCGAGCTCGGGCCCGTCGACATCTCGCTCGAGTCGAGCCCTCCGCCCCTTCCTCGAGCCCTCTGCTCCAGGAAAGGTTGCCATGACCGCAAGTTCGCGCGGACCGTGCGGAAGCCCGGGATGCTTTGCCACGTTCGAAACTCGGGAACCGTCCGACGACGAGGTGCGCCACTGCAATCGGTCCGGTCCCGACGGTGGCCACGCGAACCGGTGGGACGGGCAGTGTTGGCAGCTGGTCACCGGCCAGCTGCAGCACGACCGCGGCTGACAACTACTCCCCGAGCTCGCGGGTTCCGACGATCGACGCGAAGAGCCGTTCGTAGTGTTTCACCATCACGGTCGCGCTGAAGTGCTGGTCGACGTATTGGCGGCACGCGCTCGGCGAGCAGTTCCCGATGCTGGAGACCGCGTCGACGAGCCCGTCGATGGAGCCGCGTAGATATCCGGTGACGCCATCGTGCACCAGCTCGACGGCAGCACCCGCCGGACAGGCGACCACAGGTGTGCCACACGCCATCGCCTCCGCCATCACAAGGCCGAAGGGCTCCGGCCACTGGATCGGGAACACCATGGCGCGCGCCCGCCCCAGCAGGTCCGTCTTCTCCTCGTGGGAGATCGCCTCGTACACCTCGACTTCATCGTTCAGCAACGGTGCGACGATTTCGTCCCAGTAGGCACGTTCGAATGGCTCGTTCTTCTTGATCACCATGGCGAGCGGGAGGCCGGCGCGTCGCGCGACCTCGATGGCGATCGACGGACCCTTGTCGGGACTGGCGCGACCGATGTAGACGAGGAAGTCGTCCTTGTCAGCGCGGAAGGGATAGCTGGAGAGGTCGATGCCGTTGTGCACCATCCCGGCGTAGCGCACGTCGGGATTGTCGGCGCGTTGCGCCTCGCTGATCGCGACCAGTTGCACGTGCTCGTGCAGAAAGTCGTAATAGCGGCGAGTGACTTCGGTCCAGGGGCCATGCAGAGTGTGTACGACCGGCGGGTTGCCACGCAGCAATGCGCCCATCGCGGAGCCGGTGATACCGCTGTGGTCGTGCACGACGTCGAACTCGTCGCCGATCGCGAGATACGCAGACAGCGCGTGGTACGCGTCGAACCACGGGTTCCCGAGCAGCGCCGGATCGGGTGGATCGATCAGAGGTGATACGAGGGTGGCCTTGGTCTGCGAGCCCCCACTCGCGAACAACGTGACGTCGTGGCCTTGCTCGGTCAGGCCGTCGGCGAGCAGTGCGACGACGAGCTCGATCCCTCCGTAGCCGGACGGTGGAACTGCGAACCACGGCGGCGCGATCTCGGCGATCCTCATCTCGGTCGAGCTTAGGGACGCGGTTGACGCGAACTTGGCCAGTAGCGTGAGTTCCCATGTCGCAGCCGTGGGCATCGACGGCGAGCGCGTCTTTACGCGGCGATGCCGGTGCCATCACCCTGGTCGAGGGGCCGGCATTCTCGATCTCATTGGCCTCGGGCGACATCGCGCCGGGCCTCCCGCACGGGCTGTTCTTCCGCGATACCCGCTTCCTCTCCGAGCTGCGGCTGCGGGTGAACGGGCAATGGCCCGAGCCCCTGGCGGCGACGACCCTCGACCCGTTCAGCGCCGCGTTCGTTCTGCGCGACCAGCCGCGCACCGGTCTGGCCGACTCCGCGCTGATGGTGTTTCGCAACCGGTACGTCGGCCGGGGCATGCGCGAGGACGTCACCGTGCACAACTACGGCCTCGAACCTGCCCTGTGCTCGCTCGAATTCTCGGTGGCAGCCGACTTCGCCGACCTCTTCGAGGTGAAGGAGGGTCGGGTCGAGAAGATGGGAGATCTGACCGTCCACGTGGGCGAAGGGCGCATCACGTGGAGGTACCGGCGCGGCACCTTCTCACGCGGCGCTCACCTCGATTTTTCCGAGCCCGCGAAGCTGTCGCAGACGCATGCGGCGTACTCGGTCGTCGTCCCCGCCGGCGGAGAGTGGTCGACCTGCCTCCAGCTCACGCCGGTCGTCGACGACGAAGACGTGACGCCGCGCTACCTCTGCGGACGCCCCGTTGAACGCTCGACGCCCGTCGCGCGCCTCGAAGCGTGGCGGCGCAACCTTCCAGAGATCCAGACCGACCACGAGGGGTTCTCGGCCCTGCTCGACCGCTCTACTGAAGACCTCGCTGCGTTGCGGCTCTTCGATCCGGAGTTTCCCGAACGCACCGTTGTCGCTGCGGGCGCGCCTTGGTTCATGACGCTGTTCGGGCGCGACAGCCTCCTCACTTCGTGGATGGTGATGATGGTCGACTCCGACCTCGCGCTGGGCACGCTGCAGACGTTGGCGCGCTACCAGGGCATAGAGGTGAACCCGGTGACCGAGGAGGAGCCGGGGCGGATCCTCCACGAGGTGCGCTTCGGTGAGTCGGCCGCGCTCTCGCTCGGAGGCGGCCGCACCTACTACGGCAGCGTCGACGCCACTCCGCTGTTCGTGATGTTGCTCGGCGAGCTGCAGCGGTGGGGCAACCGGCGCGAGGATGTCGACGCGCTGTTACCGGCCGCCGACCGCGCGCTGGCGTGGATCGACGAGTTCGGCGATCGCGACGGCGATGGCTACGTGGAGTACCTCCGCGCCAATGATCGGGGGCTCGAGAACCAGGGCTGGAAGGACTCGCACGACTCCACCCGCTTCGCGGACGGTCGGCTCGCGACGCCACCGGTCGCATTGTGCGAGGTTCAGGGCTACGTGTACGCGGCGTTGATCGCGCGCTCGCACTTCGCGGCCGAGGCTGGTGACGACGACCATGCGGCTCGACTTCAGGCGCGTGCCCGAGATCTCAAGGCGCGCTTCAACCGCGACTTCTGGCTCGAGGAACGCGGCTGGCTGGCCATGGGGCTCGACCGCGACAAGCAGCCGCTCGACGCGCTGACGTCGAACATGGGCCACTGCCTCTGGACGGGCATCCTCGACGACGACAAGGCCGCGATCGTGGCCGAGCACCTCGTGTCGGACGCGATGTTCTCGGGCTGGGGTATCCGGACGCTCGCGACCTCGATGACCGGCTTCAACCCGATCAGCTATCACAACGGAAGTGTGTGGCCGCACGACAACGCCATCAGTGCGGCCGGCCTGATGCGGTATGGGTGCGTCGATGCCGCGCACCGGGTGATGAAGGGGATCGTCGACGCCGCCGCGTACTTCGGCAACCGGATCCCCGAATTGTTCGCGGGGCTGCCGCGTGACCAGTTCTCGTTCCCGGTCAGCTACCCGACGTCGTGCTCACCGCAAGCGTGGTCCGCGGCGTCTCCCTTGCTGTTCCTCCGCGCGATGCTGCACTTCGACCCCGAAGTGCGGAACTCGCAACTGCACCTGGCCCCTGAGGTGCCCGAGTGGATCGGCCGGCTCACGCTGCGGCGCATCCCGCTGATGGGTGGGCACCTGTCGATCGAGGTCGAGGGCAACCGCTGCCGCGTGTTCGAACAACCCGACGGCCTCACCATCGTCCCCGAGGCCCGCAAGCCGACGATGTGACGGTCGGTCAGCGTCGTAGACCGTGAACCGAACGCCACGGCCCCTTGGCCGGCGCCGGTGATGATCACAAGCGGGCTTCGAAGTTGCCAACGGCGCGCTCGCTGATGCCGTCGGTCATCGTGGTCGGCTCGGGAGCGGCCGGACTGGCCGCCGGGCTCACGGCCGCCGATGCAGGAGCCGACATCGTGGTGCTCGAATCGGCCGCGTCGGTGGGCGGTACGACCGCACTCTCCGGCGGCGTCGTGTGGGCACCCGGACATCCGTATCGTGAGGATCGCGACGACACGGCGGACGCACCTCGTCTTCGTCAAAGGCCCCGATCAGCGTCGTGCAGGCAAAGCGTCTGTGACGTCCAGGCGCTGGACTGCCTTACTGTCGATTCGGTGAGCAATTCGTTCGCCGTCTCTTCCTCATCGGCAGCGTTGGCGATGCGGAAAATGGCGTTCTGGCTCACGGCCAGCGTTCTATCGCCTGCGAGCAGCGCCTACCTGACTTGTGGCGTGGTCAGAGTTCGATGCTCGGCCCTTGCCGGCGGGGCGAGAGCGCGAGGGTCGGCTCTGTTTGCTTGGTGGAGGGTGTTGGTGACTGCTCGATCGTCCTCTCTGTCAGACCTCGCGGGCGTAATACTCCCAGCCAGCGGTCTTCATCACACCGACGCTCAACACCGGCGATCACTCCCGGCCAGGCGTTGGCGGTAACTCCCGCATCGACGATGCAACTGTCTGTCCTGAAAGCGCGCGGTGGAGGCGGTGAGGTCGCGCATGGGCGGCTCAGGTGAGGGGGAGCGTCGGCTGGTCGCCGTTGGTGGAGCGCGCGCGGCGGTGTCGTGGGCTGGTCTCGCGCGGCGACTGCCCGCGCGATCGATCGACGCGCGGCGCCTCTGACACGCGCCACGCCGACGGCCCCTCATCGGCCCTGGCTGAGACTGTGATTCGGCCGCCAGTCATCTCCTCGAGCGCGGACCGCGGCACGCGCAACAGTCGCCCGACCGGGACGACCGGAAGTCCTCGCGACCCTCGGTGTCACGCCATTTGCGAGACAGGGCATAGGCGGCAGTCCGTCCGATGCGCAAGACGCGCGCGGCCTCCTCGACTGTGAAGAAGTCCGGAGGTTCGGGTGCCGTCGTGGCCATCGCGGTCTCCAACAAGGGGCGTTACCCCTTCCAAGGACCCGACCACCCCGCCATGCACGAGGTGTGGAAGCCGTCGCACCCGGGTGATTCGATGGGTGGGGTCGAGGGACTCCGCCGGTTGCCGGGGCGCCATGACCCCTGGTTGTCTGTGCGGGGTGTCCAAGGGCCGAGGGCGAGCGAGAATGGCTGTCGCTCGGCGACACTCGCCAGCAGAGAGCAGGAGGATTGCCAGTGGGTGGTGCACGACGCCGCGAACTCGGTGGCATCGATCGTTCGCCGAGCGCACGATGGCGAGTCCGAGCGCCGGATCCGCCGACGGGGCGCCGCTTCAGCATCGGCAGTTTCGAGACCCAAGCACAGGCGGAAGTCGCCTTCGCCCGCGTTATCGCCGACCAGGAGCGTGGTGTGTGGATTGCGCCCGGGGAAGGTCGGATCACCCTCGCCGACTACACCTCTGGATGCCTGCCTTCACGATCACCCGAAGAGGTAGGGCCACGATGAGCTCACCGCGTAAGGATCCGACGCGCGGCACCTGGTACTTCGTCGAGGACCTCCCGTCGCCGAACGGGAAACGCCGCCAGGTCAAGCGCCGCGGGTTCCCGACAAAGAAAGCGGCCGAGCATGCGCGCCGCGAGTTCCTGGTTTGCGTGCCCAACATGGAACGCTCGTCGACCCGTCGAGGCTCACCGTGGGCGAGTATCTGACCGAGCAGTGGCTTGCCGCGCTCGCGGGCCGCAACCTGCGGCCGACGACGCTCGACGGCTATCGGCAGGTCGTGCGGACCTACCTCGTTCCCAGTCTCGGAATGGTGCGCTTGCAAGCGCTCGATATTGCAACCGTGGAACGCGCGCTAAACGATCTCTCGGTGGGCCGGCGCCCCAAGACCGTGAGGAACATTCACGGCGTGCTGTCCGCCGCGCTTGTCGACGCGCTGCGCTGGAAGCTCGTCGCCAGCAACGCCGCCACCGGAGCGATGCTCCCGGCGCTCGAGCGGCGGCAGCCGCGCGCGTGGAGTCCCGAACAGACCGCGCAGTTTCTCGCCCATGTGTCAAATGACCGGCTCGCTCCGCTGTGGCGATTCCTGGTCGCGACCGGCGCGCGACGAGGTGAAGCGCTCGGCCTGCGCTGGCGAAGCGTCGACCTCGAAGCAGCCACCGTCACGATCACCGAGACGCGGGTGATCGTCGTCGGCGGCATCGCCGAAGGGTCGACGAAGACGGCGGCGGGCGCACGAACGACCGCGCTCGATGCCACGACCATCGGCGCGTTGCGAACCTGGCGGACCGAGCAGCGCACCGAATATGTGCGCCTCGGTATTCGACCAGAGCACGAACTCGTGTGCACAGCCGACAGCGGTCGAGGCCTATGGCCGAATCGGGTGACCGCGATGTTCGGCCAACTCTGTGACGAACTCGACTTGCCACACATCGGCGTGCATGGGCTTCGACACTCCGCGGCCACGTTTATGGTCGCCGCCGGCGTCAGCCCGAAGCTGGTCGCGCAGCGTCTCGGGCACGCCAACCCGTCAATCACCCTCAGCACATACAGCCACGTGTTGCCCGGTCACGACCGCGTCGCGGCCGACACGTACGCCGCCGCGCTTAACCACGCCGGCGCGGATTCTGTGACCACACGGTGACCACAGCCCTATCAGCGAGGTCTTGACCAGGGCATACGTCGTGGAGGTGGCGGGAGTCGAACCCGCGTCTTCCGGGATGTCAGTGGGGCTTCTCCGAGCGCATCCGGGATTCAGGTCTCGGGTCGCCACCGCTCACCGGCGGCGGTCGGCGACCCCAGCCCCAGTGAGGTGTCCCGCCGGGTCCTGAGGCGATCCCCGGCGGTGAGCCGCTCGAAATGGCGCCCCGGTTCCGGCCGAGCGGCTGGGCCGGGAGGGACGCGCGTCTAGTTGGTACTAGGCCGCGAGTGCGAGGTTGCCCTCGTTGGTGTTGGCATTTCTGCACGTTGCCGGCTCTTTTACGACGATCCGGCGACGTCGGCTCGCTTCCCCCACCTCGATCGTCCGAAATCGAAGCCACGCACCCCCATGTCAAGTGCCGCGCCGGTGCGTGTTGGTAGGCGCGACCTCACCAGGATACCGGCGGGAGGCACACCTCCGGCACGGGTTCAACGGTGTGCTGGGAGGTCCACGATGGTGCGCTCGAGGGGACCAGTGTCGATCGAGTCCTCATCGGCCTGGTTCGTCGTCAGGGCGTAGGCGACCGAGCGGGCGGGGCAGTAGGCGGCCACGGTCCCCCAGTACCCGGGATGGCCCCAGCAGCGCGCGCCCCCGACCGACCAGCGGAAGATCCCGAGCGCGGCACCGTCGCGGCGGCCAGGACGCGACACGGTGAGCATGGCATCCAGTGTGGCGTCGTGATCAAAGACATGCCCCTCGAAGAGTCCTCGGAAGAATCGGCTGACGTCGCCCACCGTCGACACGAGCCCCCCGCCGCCGTAGAGGTCGTGCGACGCATCGAGCCCGATGTTGTCGAAGCTCGTGTCGTAGTACTGGTGTGCACACGGCGGGAGCGCGCCGGGAGGAGCCTCGGAGAGCTCCCAGTAGGTGTGGTCGAGGCCCAGCCGTTCGAAGCCGACGAGGTCACGCACCGCCGTCGCCAACGTCTGCCCGGTCGCGCGCTCGAGGATCTCGCCCAGCAGCACGTACCCCGTATCGGAGTAGTGGTACACGGTCCCGGGTTCTCCGACCGGGCGACCATGATCCACCGCGAACGCGAGCTGCTCGGCACGCGTCCAACGGTGTCGAGGGTCGGACGTGGTGCGCTCGTCATAGGCGCGGCTGCTCGCGTAGTCGAACAGGCCCGCGGTGTGGTCGAGCAGCTCGTGCACCGTGATCTTTTCCGGGTCGTAGCCGCCGCGCGCGAGGGTGGCGACGGATGCCGGTGAGAGCGACGGTGCGATCGGTGCGTCGAGTCGGAGCGTGCCCTGTTCGACGAGACGCAGCACCGCGACCGCGACGAAGGTCTTCGTCACGCTGGCGATTCGAAACGGGGTGGCGACGCGCAGCGGTGTGCGCGCGCTCACGTCGGCAAAGCCCCGAGCCGCCTCCACATCGAGCCCCGGCGCGCGTACGCTGACCGCCTCCCCGGGGATGGCGGGATGTTGGTGGAGGTCAGCGCGGATGGCCGACACCAGCGCTTCGTGGGCGGCGCGGAGCCGCGCAGCTCCCGCGGGCGCGGCCGGGCCCGCGGTGATGACGGCGAGCACGATGGCGAGCACGACGGCCAGCGCGCGCCGGCGGGTGACCACATTCACCGGTGGTCATCGGAACCCTTCAGGCCACGATCAAGTTTCTTCTCGCGCCCTCTTGATTCGCTACTCGGATCCATATACTCTGCTCCGAGTATTCGGAGGTGGTTGATGGCTCGTCGCCGTGGCAACCCGCTCGCCCTCGCCGTCTTGGCGTGCCTGACCGAGCAACCCATGCACCCCTACGAGATGGCCGCCACCATGCGGACTCGCGGGCAGGACACCAGCATCCGGCTCAACTACGGCTCGCTCTACGGCGTGGTCGAGACCCTCCAGAAGCGCGGGCTCATCGAGGAGCAGGAGGTCGTGCGCGAAGGGCGGCGCCCGGAGCGGACCGTCTACCGCATCACCGACGACGGCCGCACGGAGGTCGACGAGTGGCTGGCCGAACTGCTCGGCACCGCGGCCAAGGAGTTCCCGCAGTTCGAGGCCGGGCTCTCCCTGATGGCGGTGCTTCCGCCCGAGCGCGTCGTCGATCTGCTCGACCAGCGCACCGCGAAGTTGCACGAGCGCCTCTCTGAGTTCGACGCCATGCTCGAGGCCGCGACCCGCAACGGGGTCGCACGCGTCTTTCTGATCGAGATGGATTACGAGCGCGTCCTCGTCGACGCCGACTGTGCATTCACCGAGAACTTGGCGCGCGGCATCGAGTCAGGACATCTCGATGGCGTCGAGCTCTGGAAGAGCTTTCACGAAGACAGGCAGAACAGGCAGGAGGAGAGCACATGAATGCACACGCGATCGTGGAGGTCGAGGGCATCACCCGCTCGTTCGGTGAGACGCAGGCCTTGTGCGGCGTCGACCTGGTCGTGCCCGAGGGTGGTGTGGTCGGATTGCTCGGACCGAACGGTGCCGGCAAGACCACGCTCGTCCGCATCTTGTCGACGCTGATCGCGCCCGACGCCGGCACCGCGCGCGTCGCTGGATTCGACGTCGTGCAACAGCCCACCGCAGTGCGGCGCTGCATCGGCCTCGCCGGTCAGTACGCGGCGGTCGACGAAACGCTCACCGGACGCGAGAACCTGGAGATGGTCGGGCGCCTCTCGCGTCTCTCGAAGAAGCTCGCGGCCGAGCGCGCCACCGAGGTGCTCGAACGTGTGAGCCTCATCGACGCCGCCGACCGCCAGCTCAAGACCTACTCGGGCGGCATGCGCCGACGTGTCGACCTGGGCGCCGGTCTGGTCGCCCGGCCCCGGGTGCTGCTGCTCGACGAGCCCACCACCGGACTCGACCCTGCCAACCGCCTCGATCTGTGGGCCTACCTCCGCGACCTGGTGAACGAGGGGTCGACGATCCTGCTCACCACGCAGTATCTCGAGGAGGCCGACCAGCTCGCGTCCGACGTGGTGGTCATCGACCACGGCTCGGTGATCGCCCGCGGCACTCCGCTCGAGCTCAAGCAACGCCTGGCCGGCGACGTGCTCGACGTCACCGTCGACCGCGAGGTCCTCGACCGCGTGGTCGAGCTGGTCTCCGGCATCGGCTCGGAACGAGCGACCGTCGACCGGGGCACCCGCCGCGTGTCGCTCCCCGTCGACGGCGGGGCCGAGAGCCTCGTGCAGGTCGTCCGCCGCCTCGACGATGTCGGCATCAAGGTCGTCGACATCACGCTGCGCCGACCTTCGCTCGACGACGTGTTCCTCACCCTCACCGGTCACACCAGTACCTACGACACCGACGACGAGACCCTGCAGGAGGCCTCCTCATGACCGCCGCCATCGTCCCCACTCCGACGTCCTCGTCCGTCGCGCCCGATGCGAGCGTCTCCAACCGACTCCCGCGCGGCGCCGCGCTGAGCGACGCCATCGTCATCGCGGGACGCAACGTCAGACACCTGGTGCGTACGCCACAGCTGCTGGTGGCGAGCGTCGCCCAGACGGTGATGTTCCTCCTGTTGTTCCGGTACGTGTTCGGCGGATCGATCCAGATCCCCGGCATGACGTTCGTCGACTACCTCATCCCCGGGTACCTGGCCACCATCGCGATCTTCGACGGCTTCGGCGTGAGCGTCTTCTTCGCCGAGGACTCGAAGTCCGGGCTGATCGAGCGGTTCCGGGCGCTCCCCATGGCGCGCTCCGCCGTCGTCGGCGGTCGGGCGATCGCCGACCTTCTACGCCAGGCCGCGTTGCTCGCGATCACGACCGTCGTCGCCATCGCGGTCGGCTTCCGCTTCCAGGGAAGCTTTGGCGGCATCGTGCTCGCGTACGTCATCGCGCTGGTGTGGGGCTTCGCGCTGTTCTGGGTGTTCGCCGCCATCGGGCTCTTCGTGCGCGACGCCGAGACCGCGCAGGCCGCGTCAACACCGTTCTTCATCCTGGTGTTCGTGTCGTCGGCGATCATCGACGTCAACACGTTGCCGGGTTGGCTGCAACCGTTCGCCCGCAACCAACCGCTCAGCCAGGTGTGCAACGCGATGCGCGGGTTGATGGACGGCAGCGCGGGCGCGGCGCTGGTCGAGCACTCGACCGGTCACTACGTACTGACGTCGTTCATCTGGTGTGCAGCGATCACCGCGGTGTTCGCACCGCTGGCGATCTACGCCTACCGGAGGCCCTGAGCGCGAAGGGCGTCCGCTACTCGCGGGCGCCCTTGAGCGCGCGCTCGGCCTCACGCTTGGCGTCGCGCTCGGCGATCGCCTGTCGTTTGTCGTAGTCGCGCTTGCCGCGAGCGAGGGCGAGCTCGACCTTGGCCCGGCCGTCCTTGAAGTACACCCGGAGGGGCACCAGCGTGGTGCCCCGCTCGGAGAGGGCGCGCTCGATGTTGACGATCTCCTTGCGGTGGAGGAGGAGCTTGCGCTTCCGCACCGGATCGAGGTCTTCGCGCGAGTACGCGTACGGCGACACGTGCATGCCGAGCAGCCACAACTCGTCGTCGTCGAGGCGGGCGTAGGCGTCTTGCAGGTTGGCTCGACCCTCGCGCATCGACTTCACCTCCGGACCGGCGAGCATGATCCCGGCCTCCCACGTTTCGAGCACGTGGTAGTCGTGTCGCGCCTTGCGGTTGGTGATGACCAGCTGGTCGCCGCGCCTGCTCATACCTGCCCGCTCTCGGTGCTGCGTACCGTGCCGGTGCCTTCGATGGTCGCCGCTGCATGCACCGGCGCATGCAGCGCCGGTCGGCCAAGCCGCCGTCGATGGGGCCCCCGCTCCGTTGCTCGCCGGGATACCCGGCTCGCGGCCACTCCGCTCACGGCCAGCACGGTAGCTTCCGGGGCCATGCCCGAGATCGTGAACGTGGAACAGGCCGCGGCGTGGGACGGTCCGCAGGGCGATGTCTGGGTCGCGCGCGAAGACGCGCTCAACGCCTCGCTGGTCGCTCACACCGAGGTGCTGCTCGGCGCGGCCGACGTGCGCGCGACCGATCGCGTGCTCGACGTGGGGTGTGGAACCGGCCAGACCACCCGGGCCTGCGCGCGCCGAGCCGTCGGCGGCGACGTGGTGGGCGTCGACCTCTCGAGCGCGATGCTCCAGCGGGCGCGCGAGCGGGCCGAGGCCGACGGGTTGCACAACGTGGTGTTCGAGCAGGGCGACGCCCAGGTGCATCCGTTCCCTGTCGAACGATTCGACCTCGTGATGAGTCGGTTCGGTGTGATGTTCTTCGCCGATCCCGTCACGGCGTTCGCCAACCTGCATCGCGCCACCGCGCCCGGCGGCCGGTTGGCGGCCGTGGTGTGGCAGCCGGTCGAGCGGAACGACTGGATCGCGCTCCCACGCGCCGCGCTGGCCTTGGGTCGCGAGCTCCCGTCGATCCCCACGGACGCGCCCGGCCCGATGGGACTGGCCGATCCCGATCGGACGTGCCGCATCCTCGCCGACGCCGGCTGGTCCGACGTGCACCTCGACGACGTGGCGGTGCCGTACCGGTACGGGGCCGACGTCGAGTCGGCCACGACCCACGCGCGCGACGTCGGCATGCTGCGCGCGCTGCTCGAGGGTCTCGACGACCGGCAGACCGAGCAGGCCGTCGACGCGCTGCGCGCCGTGATGGCCGAACACGACTCGCACCACGGTGTCCGCCTCGACTCTCGGATCTGGGTCGTGCGCGCGGTCCGTTAGATTCACGCCGTGCCGCCCCCCGACCTCCGCCTCACCCACGCGCAGTACGAGGCCATCGTCACGCACTGCTTCGACGGCTTCCCCGCCGAGGCGTGCGGCCTGCTCGCGGGGCCGCTCGCGCCGGGCACGACCGCGGGTACCGGTGAGGTGAGCGCGGCCTACCCGTGCGAGAACGCCGACCGCTCGGCGCGCACGTTCACGGTCGACCCGCGCGACTACCTGCGCTCGATGCGTGATGCCGAGTCGCGCGGGGACGAGATCATCGGCGTCTGGCACTCGCACACCCACACCGACGCCTACCCGTCGCCCACCGACGTCCGCCAAGCCGTCGACCCGGCGTGGTGGTACGTGATCGTCAGCCTGAAGTACGGCGAGCCGGTGGTGCGGGCCTACGAGATCCGCGACGACGCAATCACCGAAGTCCCGGTCGAGGTCGCCTGACCCCCGGACTGGCGTCAGCCCGGCGCCGTGACGAAGTCGATGAGCTGCTCGACGGCCGCGACGAACGGCTGCTCGAGTTGCTTCCAGTCGTGCACCGAGTCGAGGATGCGCCGCCACATCACGCGCGGGTCGTCGATCCCGAGCGCGCGGCAGGTGCCGGTCTTCCAGTCTTCACCCTTCGGGACCACCGGCCACGCCGCGATCCCGACCGCGCTGGGTCGCACCGCCTGCCACACGTCGACGTACGGCGTGCCCGTCACCAGCACGTGGGGATGGCGCACCGCGGTGGCCAGGCGTGACTCCTTGCTCCCCACGACGAGGTGGTCGAGCAGCACGCCGAGTTGCTGCCCCGGGCCCGGCGCGAACGCGCGCACCTCGTCCTCGAGGTGGTCGGCACCGTCGAGGCGCTCGACGACGATCCCTTCGACGCGCAGGTCGTCGCCCCAAACCCGCTCGACGAGCTCGGCGTCGTGCACACCCTCCACCCAGATGCGACTGCCGCGCGCGACGCGCGCCTTCGCGCCGACGACCGCACGGCTGCCCGACGCGGTGCGCCGGTCCTCGACCACGCGTGGTCCGGCATCGACCTCCGAGCGCGCCGGCACGAGGTGCGCGGGCGTGCCGTCGACCGCGAACGTGCCGGGCAGGTTGCGGTAGCGACGTTCCAAGCCGGTGTGACCGCGCAGCACGATTTCGTCACCGACGAGCGCCACGAGCGCGCCGGTGAACCCGGACGCACGGTGCAACACCCGCGTGCCCGGGACGGCCTGGATGTGGGGATACTGGGCGGCGGTGCGTTCGGGACCGTCGATCGGCCCCGAGAGGATCCCGCCTGTCAACTTGCAGCCAGCACCCGTGCACCCGGCGTCCACGTCACCGGCATGTGCTTGATGCCGCCGATGAAGTTCGACAGCAGCCGGTCGGGTTCACCCGCGAGCTGCATGTCCGGCAGCCGTGTCGCGAGCTCCATCAGGATGAGCCGGAGCTCGGTGCGGGCCAGGTTGGCGCCGAGGCAGAAGTGCGAGCCACCGCCCCCGAACGCCACGTGCGGGTTGGGATCACGCGTGATGTCGAACACGTAGGGGTCGTCCCACACCTCCTCGTCGCGGTTGGCCGAGATGTGCCAGATCAGCACCCGCTCGTCGGGCCCGATCTCCTGGCCGCGGATCTCGGTCTCCGTGGTGGTCGTGCGGCGGAAGTGCAGCACTGGCGACGCCCACCGCAGCACCTCCTCGACGGTGTCGGCGATGCGGCCCTCGGGGTCGCTCTTCAGCAGCTCGAACTGCTCGGGGTTGGTGAGCAGCGCGTGCACGCCGTGTGCGGTCGCGTTGCGGGTGGTCTCGTTCCCCGCGACCGCGAGGAGCAGCATGAACATGTCGAACTCGAGCTCGCTGAGCTGCTCGCCCTCGATCTCGGCGTCGAGCAACTTCGTGACGATGTCGTCGTGCGGGTCGTCGCGACGCAGCGCCGCCAGGGCGTTGGAGTAGGCGAACAGCTCGACGAACGCGCCCTGCTGGTCGTTCTGCATGTACTCGGGGTCGCCCGCGCCCACCATGCGGTTCGACCACTCGAAGAGCTTGCGCCGGTCCTCCTGGGGGACGCCCATGATCTCCGCGATCGCCTGCAGCGGCAGCTCGGCCGCGATGTCCTCGACGAAGTCGGCTTCGCCCTTCTCGATCACGTTGTCGACGATCTCGGTGGCGCGGTGCTGCAGCGCCTGCTCGATGAGCCCGATCATGCGCGGCGTGAAGCCCTTGTTCACGAGCAAGCGGTACCGCGTGTGCTTGGGTGGATCCATGTCGAGCATGAGGACGCCGCGCGTGTCGAACGGCATTTCGGGGTCTTCGCCGATCGGGTACTGGCCCGACATCATCATCGTGCCGCCGATCTCCGACGAGAACGTGGCGGTGTCGCGGTTCACGTCGATGAGGTCGGCGTGCTTCACGACGTTCCAGTAGCCGCCACCCTTCAGCTCGTCGGGCTGCCAGTAGATCGGCGCCTCGGCCCGGAGCCGGCGGAACATCTCGTGGTGCTCCATCCGCTTGAACCGTTCGGGATCGCTCAGGTCGATGCCCTCGATCAGGGTGCGTTCCATGCGGTACTCCTCAGGTCGGACGGGCGCGGTGGCGCGAAGCCCAGGTTATTTGACTCGATGAACCATTCGCGAGTCTCGTCGACCAGGCCCGCCCCGCCCGTCGTCACCTGCCGCCCCGCGAACGCCGGAATGCCGATGGCCGAGAGCAGGCGTCAGCCGAGGAGGGTCGAGACGGTCACCGGGGTGAGGTTGCGCTGGTCGAGGCCGTCGAGGATGCCCGGCAGCGCGGCCACCGTGCCCGGATGGCCGAAGTGGAGGCTCACGATCGCGCCCGGCTCCACCGCCGCCAGGGTGCGTTGCGTGACCGCGTCGGCGCCGGGATCCTGGTAGTCGAAGGGATCGACGTCGAAGCCGAGGACCGTCGCGTAACCCGCCTGTGCGGCCACCGACAACACCTGCGCGCCCGGCGAGGTGGTGCCGTCGTCGGTCCCCGACGGACGGAACGCTGCGCCCGGGCCGCCCGTCAACCGCACGAGCACTTCACGGCACCGAGTGACCTCGTCGAGCATCGCGGCTTCGCTGAGGTCGCCGAACGTCGGGTGGGTGTAGGTGTGGTTGGCGAACTCGTGGCCGCCGTCGGCGATGCGCTGGGCCATGTCCGGGTTGGCGTCGAGCCAGTTGCCGACGATGAACGACGTCATCTTCACGTGGTGCGTGCCGAGCACGTCGAGGAGCTGGTCGGCGAGGCCGAGATCACCGTTGGTGTGGAAGGTGAGCGCGACGCGTGGTTTCGTCGCCGGACCCGACACCACGAAGGTGGCCGACGGAGGTGTGGTCGGAGCGGGCGCGGTCGTCGCCGTCGCGACGCCGGCGGTAGCCGGAGCCGTGGTCGCGCCGGCCGTCGCGGCCGCGTCCTCGCCGTTGCCGCCACCATCTCCGCAAGCGGCGGCGAGCGCGCCGACGGCGCCAGCGGCGCCGGCGAGGAAGCCGCGCCGGGTGAGGGGGGACGGGTCGCCGGGTGCCGCCATGCGGCGTGAGAGTAGAGCCCGTCAGGTGGGCTCCATCATCACCTCGTCGACGTAGCACCACAGCCAGTCCTCGTCCGGCTGGAACGACTGGATCAGCGGGTGGTCCTCGGCGTGGTAGTGCGCGGTGGCGTGCTTGTTGGGCGACTGGTCGCAGCAGCCGACGTGCCCGCACGTGAGGCACAATCGCAGGTGGACCCACGTGCCACCGATGCGGAGGCAGTCTTCGCAGCCGGTGCTGCTCGGTGTCACGTCGCGGATCATGTGCAGGTGGGAGCAGGGCGGTTCCATGGCGGTGACGAACCTTTCCTGGGGAGCGATTGTTCCGAGCTCACCGACTCCACCGGGTGCCGACCGCGTCGACCCTTGCGCCACGCCGAGAACGCCACGACCGCGAAGGTGCGCTCCGACATCCTGGCGGCGACGGTCACCGTCGACGCTCAGGTGGGATCGACGTCGGTGAGCTCGATGACGTTGCCGGCGGGGTCGCGGATGAACGCAGCGCGCACGGGCTTCCCGAAGTCCAGTCGTTCGCTGGGCGGCAGCAGGAACTCGATGCCGCGACCCGCGATGGCCGCCGTCGTGTCGTCCCACGCCGCGGCGGGGATGTGGAGCGCCAAGTGCGGGAACCCGGCGCTCGGTGCCATCGCGTCGACAGTGCCGAGGTGCACCTGCGCGGTGCCGAGTTGCAGCCACGCACCCTCGGTGCCGGGCCCGAAGTCGGGACGGGGAAGGACGGAGAAGCCGAGCGCATCGCAATAGAACGCGAGCGCGGCGTCCAGGTCGTCAACCATGATCGCCACGTGGCTGTAGCCCGCGACGGTGATGGCCGGTGCTCGCGTCGGCACAGCACGCTCCCTTCCAGTCGCTTTTGAGAGATTCAGAGACTCGAAGCGTATTCCTCCGCGAGCAACGCGCAACTGTCCACGCGCCGGCGGAAGGAGTCGACGTCCGCGCTGCTGTCGCCACGCGCGCCCGAGAGTTGACGGGCCAGGACACCCTCGAGGATGCAGGCCAGGCGCCAGAACGAGAAGGCGACGAAGTACGGGATCGCGTCCACCTCGCGGCCGGACCGTTCCGCATAGCGCGTCAGGAGCTCGTCGCGGGTCGTGAAGCCGGGCGCCAGCGTGGGGTTGTTCTCGATCGACCGGAGGTGGTCGCCGGGTTCGGACCAGGTCGCGAGCACGTAGCCGACGTCGGCTCGAGGATCGCCGAGGGTGCAGATCTCCCAGTCGAGCACGGCGCGGGTCTCGCCCCGCGGGTCGACGATGCAGTTGCCGAGACGGAAGTCGCCGTGCACGACCGTGCTCTCGGTCTGCTGGGGAATTCGCGCTGCCAGCAGGTCGTGCACGCGGTCGACGGCGGGGATCTCGCGCGTCTTCGACGCGTCGAACTGGGTGTGCCACCGCTTGAGCTGACGTTTGATCAGCTCGTCGCGCCGGGCGAGGTCGCCGAGTCCCACCGCGTCGATGTCGACGGCGTGCAGCGCGACCAGGGCGTCGATCAGCGACTCGCCGCTGTGCGCGCGCGCCGGTGCATCGAGCTGGGCGAGCGCGGTGTCGATGTCGTGCAGCACGACGCCGTCGACGTAGGACATCACGTAGAAGGGCGCGCCGATGACGTCGGGATCGGGGCAGTACGCGAGTGCCTCGGGCACCGGCACTGGCGTGGGCCCGAGCGCGGAGATGATCCGATGTTCACGGCCCATGTCGTGCGCGGTGGGGAGCACGCCGTGGAGCGGCGGCCGGCGCACCACCAGGTCGCGACTCGCGGCGTCGCGCACGTGCGCGGTGATGTTTGACTGCCCGCCCGCGATGACGTCGGCGGTAAACGGCGGTGTCGTGCCCGGCAGCGTGGTCGCCGCCCAGCGCGCGAACGACTCGAGGTCGATCCCGGCCGGCGCCTCGGTCACGAGCTACTTCCCGGTGAAGATCGGAGGCCGGCGTTCGTTGACGGCGGCGACGCCCTCCTGGAAGTCGTCGGTGCCGCGGAGGCGCTGCTGCTCGCGGCTCTCGCGTGCGGTCGCGGCGCGAACGCGCTCGGCGAGGTCGCCGCGCATCGTCTCGCGGATCGACAAGAGCGCGAGCGGCGCGGACGCGGCGATCTCGGTGGCGAACGCGTGGGCACTCGCACGGACCTCGTGCGCCGCGGCCAGACGATCGGCGAGTCCGATGCGAAGTGCATCCTCGCCGCGCACGTCGACCGCGGTGTACATGAGCTCGAGCGCGCGCTGCTGGCCCACGACGGCCGACAGGGTCGTCGAGATGCCGAAGCCCTGGTGGAAGCCGAGCTTGGCGAAGTTGCAGCTGAAGCGGGTCTCGGGGGACGCGACCCGGAAATCGGCGGCGAGCGAGAGCCCGAGGCCGCCCCCCACCGCCGCACCCTGCACGGCGGCGACGATCGGCTTGCGATTGGAGAAGAGGCGCGCCGCCTGCTCGTACAGGGTCGTGGTGGCGTCGAGCAGGTCGCTGCCCGCGAGGTCGGCGCCCGCGCAGAAGTTCTTGCCCTCCGAGCAGAGCACCAGCGCGCGGCACGCGGTCTCGTCGTCGAGTCCGAGCACCGCGTCGGCGAGCTCGGTCATCACCGCGATGTCGAACCAGTTGTGCGGCGGCCGGTGGATCTCGACGGTGGCGACGTGTTCGGCGAGCTCGACGGTGACCGCGGGAGCGCTGCTCATCGCCGCGGACGCTACTGCGTGGCCTTGGTCGGCGGCTGCCTCCGACATCACGAAACCCTGACGTTGAGGGCGTTTCCTCAATGACGTGAGCCGAACCCCCTCGGCTCGGTCACCCGGACAGCCCAGGAGAAGGATCGGACCATGGACTCGAAGATCAAGAAGCTCGTCGCCGGCGTCGCACTCGCCGGCGCCCTCACCATCGGCACCGCCGGAGTCGCGTTCGCCGCCGACGGCGCCACCGACACGACGACCGCCCCGTCGGCCCAGAGCCCCCGGCGCCACCCCGTCCTGCGGGCCGAGATCCGCAAGGCCGGCGCGAAGGTGGTTGCCGACACGCTCGGCGTCACCCGTGCGGAACTGCGGGACGCGCTCAAGGGCGGGCAGACCTTGAGCCAGTACGCGACCTCGCTGGGCAAGGACCCCCAGGCGGTCGTCGACGCCCTCACCAACGCCGCCAACACCAAGCTCGATCAGCTGGTGGCCGACGGCACGATCAAGCCGGAGCGGGCCGCAACCATCAAGAGCAACCTGCCGGCGCGGATCGACAAGGTGATGAACCACCAGTTCGGGCAGCACGCGAGCGCCTGACCCGCACGTCACACCCAATGGTGCCCGCCGGATCCCCTCCCGGCGGGCACCGGCGCGTCCGGGTTCGGCCCTGACCAGGGAAGGTGCTAAGTTACCGGCCAGTAACTTACGCCCCCCGAGGAGAGCCTGCCGTGGCCGATTTCTCGCTCGAGCTCAACGAGGACCAGCTCCAGATCCAGAAGTGGGTCCACGACTTCGCCGAAGACGTCGTCCGTCCCGCCGCTCACGAGTGGGACGAACGGGAGGAGACGCCCTGGCCGATCATCGAGGAGGCGGCGAAGAACGGCCTCTACTCGATGGAGTTCGGGGCCAACGCGGTCGCCGACCCGACCGGCCTCACCTGGCCCATCGTGAGCGAGGAGATGTGCTGGGGCGACGCCGGCATCACGCTCGCGATCTTCGGCAGCACGCTCGCGGTCTCGGGGATCATCGCCAACGGCACGCCCGAGCAGATCGGTGAATGGGTGCCGCAGTGCTACGGCACTCCCGACAACATCCAGCTCGGCGCGTTCTGCGTCACCGAGCCCGACGCCGGGAGCGATGTCAGCTCGCTGCGCACGCGCGCCGTCTACGACGAGGCCAAGGACGAGTGGGTGCTCGACGGCACCAAGACGTGGATCACCAACGGCGGCATCGCCGACGTGCACGTCGTCGTCGCATCGGTGGATCCCGCGCTGGGCGGGCGCGGTCAGGCGAGCTTCGTCGTACCGCCGGCGACGCCCGGGCTGAGCATGGGTCAGAAGTTCAAGAAGCACGGGATCCGCGCCAGTCACACTGCCGAGGTCGTCCTCGACGGTGTGCGCGTCCCCGGCTCGTGCCTGCTCGGTGGCAAGGCCAAGCTCGACGAGCGCCTGGCTCGTGCGCGTGAAGGCGGGAGCAGCCGCGGCCAGGCCGCGCTCAAGACGTTCGAGGCCACACGACCGCTCGTCGGCGCGCAGGCGATCGGCATCGCCGCGCGGCGTACGAGTACTCACTCGACTACGCCAAGGAGCGCGTGCAGTTCGGCCGGCCGATCATCGAGAACCAGGCGATCGCGTTCAAGCTTGCCGACATGAAGACCGAGATCGAGGCCTCTCGCCTCCTCGTGTGGCGCGCGTCGTGGATGGGCGCCACCGGCAAGCCGTTCGAGAACGGCGAAGGTTCGATGAGCAAGCTCAAGGCAGGGGAGACCGCGGTGCGCGTCACCGAGGAGGCCATCCAGATCCTCGGCGGCTACGGCTACGTGCGCGAGTACCCCGTCGAGCGCTGGCACCGAGACGCGAAGATCTACACGATCTTCGAAGGCACCTCTGAGATCCAGCGCCTCGTGATCGCCCGAGCCATCTCTGGCCTGCACATACGCTGATCTGATCTTCGAGTTCGTCGGGCTCTCCGGCTGGTCCGTCCCTACAAATGCCTACTCGTGCTGCGGTCGTCGACGTGGCGACCTTGCGGGAACGCAAGCCGGGCATGTGGGAGATCCGGTGTTCACCGGTCGCGATTCGTCCGGCCGGCCGACGCAGGTGAGCCGGACCGTCCGCGGCACCAAGCGCGAGGCGCAACGAGTCGCCGCATCGCTCGAGTCGCGGCCGCCGTCGAACGCGGCCGGTCGCACCGTCACCGCTGTCCTCACCGCGTGGCGCGACGTGAACCAGCCGGTCTGGGCCGAGACGACGCGACGTGACTACGAGAGCCGCATCGCTCGGATCGAGTCGGACCCCATCGCCGCGATGCCGTCGGTCGCCTCGGCGTCGCCGACGTCGAACGGTGGCACGCGCGGATGTGCAAGACAGCAGTGGGGGAGGCCGCGATCCGCGGCCGCCACAGTGCTGCGTGCCGCCGCCAAGCGCTCGTTGGGAGTGGGTCGGGAGCAATCCCGCGAGCCAGGCCGTGCTCCGCGAACCGAAGCGCGCGCCGCGCGCCGCGCGACGCCATGACCCCTGACGAGGTGCGCGCCGCGATCGCCGCCACGCGCGGGATCGATCCTGCGGCCGGGGTCGCGCTGCGCCTCGCCGCGATCGCGGGGCTCCGACGCGCCGAGCTCGCGGCGCTCAAGTGGAGCGACGTCGTCGGCAACCAGCTCACGGTCGACAGCAGCGCCTGCATCGTTCGGCGCGAGGGCGAGTCGTCCGTCGAAGAGGTTCCGACCAAGACCGGGGATCGTCGTGTGCTGACCCTCGATCCCGCGACCCTCGACGAGATCGCCGCGCTGCGGGAGGTACGAGAGCAGGTCTCGCCTACATGTTTTCCGACACGGTCGATCCCGCGAAGCCCGACCGCATCGGCTGGTGGTGGACCCCGCGCGCGTGAGCGATCTGGGATCGACAAGAAGTGGCGCTTGCACGACCTGCGCCACTGGAGCGCTACCACCGCGATCACCAGCGGCCACGACGTGAGGACCGTCGCCGGTCGTCTTGGTCACGCCAACCCAGCGATGACCTTGCGGGTGTATGCGCACGCGGTTGAATGAGCAGACCGAGCGCTGGCGTCGAGCCTCGCGGCCACGCTCGACAGCGGCGAGCCAGCATCTGGCTCGGCAACGACGGAACACTCGAAGGGCATGGACGTGCTCGTCCGACTGGGCGCCGCGCCGGACGCTGTCACCGACTTCTGCCGCCGCAACGACGTCCGACGTCTTGCGGTCTTCGGCTCCGCGTTGCGCGATGACTTCACGCCCGACAGCGATGTCGACCTGCTCGTCGAGTTCCTGCCCGACGCACACGTCGGCATCTTCGACATGGCGCGCATGGAGACGGAGTTAGAGGAGATCGTGCCCGAGCGCAGTATCGATCTACGCACCCCTGGCGACCTGAGCGCACGCTTCCGCGACACGGTCCTCGCCGAGGCGGAGGCGGTTCTATGAAGTTGGCGAAAGTCGTCGCCGCTCCCGGAGATCTGCCTGACGCTTTCTCTGCCCTCAAGCAGGCACTTCGGGGATGGGCGGACTGGGGGGCGGTCGAGTGTCGCGTTGGTGTACGGCAGCGGTCGGAATTCGGAAGCCTCCGTGGGCCAGTGCGGTCACATGGACGTGTTAGGAGCGCGGCCGGGGCGTGTAGGTCACAGTGATGACAGACCCGGTCCGCCTTCGGTTGCGACATGGTCAGCTGGGGCGGTGGCTCGATCTTCGTTGGGTATTCATCTGCCGGTTCGGTCGCGGTAACGACCAGGCGTGAACCCGATTCGGCCGCGGAAGCGACGAGTCAGATGGCTCTGATCGGCGAAGCCGGTCATCGCGGCGACTTCGCCCGGTGCGACGCCGGCGGCCAGCAGCCGGCGAGCGTGGGCGAGCCGAATGCTGACGAGAAATTGGTATGGGGTCATACCGGTCGCGGCGCGGAACCGCCGCAGGAGACGGAACTTCGACTCACCCACGGCCGCGGCGACGGTGTCGAGGTCGAGGGTGCCGACGAAGCGATCGCGCAGCAGCTCGACCGCGGCTGCAACTGCCGGGTCGCCGGCCGGACGCGACGCGAGGCCGGCGACCGGCTGGAGATCGTCGAGGAGCGCGAGCAACGCACATTCACGGGCGAATCGGGTGCCTTCGCCGCGCTCGCTCGCACGGTGCACGGCGAGCAATCGCGACCGCAGCGCGGCATCGTGCACGACTGGTCGAGTGATGCTCGAACGGATGACGGCGGGAGGTTCGTCGAGGTGTGCCGTCAGCAGGGCGGCGGGGAGCACGAGCAGCCTGGCGCTCCAGGGCCCTTCGTCGAGTCGGGTACCACGGTGGCGGTGTTCGGGGTCGAGGAGGAGCAGGTCGTCGGCTGCGATGAGCTGCGCGGTTCCGCCCCTCACGAGCTGGAAGCCACGGTCGCCGGTCGGCGTGCCGATGACGTACTCGTCGCCGGGGTCGATCTCGTACTCGGTGCTCGTCCCGTTCATCCACACGACGCCGGGGAGTACGTCGTCGTGCCAAACCATCGGATCGTCGACCAAGCGGGTGGCACCGCCAGCAGCCACTCGGTCAGCGACTTCTGCAAGATCGTCCAAGACAGCCCTCGATGGATGTGATGTGATCACGGCATGATCACCATCCACATCATCGCGAAACCTGCGGCCGACGCGTCACGGTGGTACCAGGACGTGTTCGGCGCAGTTGAACAGTCTCGCCTCGAGGTGCCGGGTGACCGGCTCATCGACGTCCGACTCGACGTGGGCGGGACCGGCATCGTGCTCGCCGACGAGTTCCCGGAGCACGGCGCCCTGTCACCGGCGACCACCGGCGAGTCGTCCGCAGTGCTCTACTTCCACACCGACGACGCCGACGCCGTCTGGGAACGCGCGGTCGCGCGCGGCGCCGAGGTGACCCGTGACCTCGCCGACACCTTCTGGGGCGAGCGCGAAGGCCAGATCGTCGATCCGTTCGGCCACCGATGGGGGATCACCCAGCACCTGCGTGACGTCCCCCTCGACGAGAAGACTGCGATGGCGGCGCAAGTCTTCGCGCCACAGGAGGGCTGAGCGCGTGCGGTACCAGACGCTCGGGTCGATCGGCATCCGCGTGTCCGACTTCTTCCTCGGCGCGATGACGTTCGGCGAACAGGGCGGTGTCGGTGCGCCGCCAGAGGTATGCCGCCAGATCCTCGACGCATACCTCGACGCCGGCGGCAACGTCGTCGATACCGCCATCAACTATCGAGGAGGGGCGTCCGAGGAGATCCTCGGCAGCCTGCTCGGCGACCGTCGCGACCGGATCGTGGTGTCGTCGAAGTTCACGGTCACACGCGACCCGATCGATCCGAACGGAGGAGGGAGCCATCGCAAGAACCTGCGCCTCTCACTCGAGACCAGCCTGCGTCGTCTCCGGACGGACTATCTCGACATCTACTGGGTTCACATCTGGGACGACGCCACCCCGATCGACGAGACGATGCGGGCACTCGACGACGCAGTGCGCGACGGCAAGATCCTCGCGATCGGCATCTCCGACACACCAGCGTGGGTCGTGGCCCGAGCGCAGACCCTGGCTGAAGTCCGCGGCTCGGTCCCCATCGCTGCGATCCAGGTCCCCTACAGCCTCGTGCAACGCGATGCGGAGCGCGAGTTGCTGCCGATGGCCGACGCTTTCGGGCTATCGGTCGCTGTTTGGTCGCCACTCGGTGGTGGGGCGCTGTCGGGCAAGTTCACCCGCGGTGCGGCGCCCGACGACGCACGGCTGAGCCACGATGCGATCGACGATCGCACCCGCGCCATCGCGTCGGAGGTAGACACAATCGCCGACGAGATCGGGGCATCATCAGCCCAAGTCGCGCTGTCCTGGGCGGCCCGCCGTCCAGGCGTCCACCCGATCGTCGGTGCCCGTTCGGTCGAACAGCTCAACGACAACCTTGCCGCCCAAGATCTTGCATTGCCAGCCGAGCTCGCCGCCCGCCTCGACGAAGTCAGCGCAATCGACGCCGGCTTCCCCCACGACTTCATCGCCGACACCCAACAGTGGGTCCTCGGAGCCGCCGCGCTCTGACCCCTCGCAACGCGACCACAAGCAACCAGGGCGGACCGGGCGCCAAAGCAACCACCATGACCCCGATCGCCGGCTCGGTAGCGTTCGCTCACGCAGCACTAAACGACGAGCACGGCGAGTCGATCGGCGTGAGCTGCCAAGGAAGCCAGCAGCTCGAAGTCGCCACCGTCGCTGGTGAGGATGAGCACTTCGTCGTTGGCTGCTCGCGCATCCGCTGCGGCGGCTACCAAGGTGTCGACACCTGACGGAGGCGGTTTTCCGCCAGTGGCGATGGCCGCACGTCGAAGCGCCCCCGCCGCGTGACCCATCGGCGGCTCGACATCGGTGATGTCGAGCAGCTCGAGGAGACGCCTCACGTGGAAGTCGTGGCCGGGGTGCCCGGTCAGGACGCTCTCCGCGAGCACCGCAGCCGGCATCAGGAGGTCGTCCGCTCGTTCCCGCAGAAGTCGTAGCCGCGCGCGACGCGTCTCGTCGATCGGAGCGAGACCTTCCACGCCGCTGGTGTCGAGGACGACGATCAACCCGCTGCCCGGGTGCGTGGCGCGGCGGCGCGGGACCGCGGTGACGTCCTCCGCCGCGGCTCCACCGCAGTCGCGGACGCAAGCCAGGCCTCGGCTTCCGCGCGCGCCTTCGCCGACGGTGCACCGTGGGTCGTGTCGAGCTCGTCGAGCCAGGCATCGAGCGCGGCCATGCGCTGGCGGCGATGGAGCTCATCAGTCACGGCGCGCTGTGCCAGCGCGGAGACGTTCAGCTCCGCGCGGCGCGCCTGGTCGTCGAGATCGTCGGGGAGGCTGATGTTCCGGCGTGCCATACACAAAGAATACACACTCGGCTGCGTCGAGGCGGTCACCGCCAGCACGACCATCGGGCCCGACGGCCGCTGGAGCGCTCTGCACACCACCGACCTGTACCGGCATGGTCGCACGGCGGGGTTCGTCTACCAGTCGGTCCCGCGCCACGAGCTGGTGGAGCGGCTCGGGGTGCGCTTCGAGCCGACCGCGCCGGGGGTCGGCGAGGTGGCCGGCATCCCGGAGAGGGTCGGGCGGGTGTTCAGCCGCCGTCGGCTCGCGATCGAGCAGCCGATGGCCGCCCACGGTGCCCATTCGGCGACAGGCGCACAGACCGCGACGCTCACCGGCCGTCCCGCCAAACCCGAACCGGTCGACGAGGCGACGCTGCGACGCGGGTGGGCGCTACGTGCCGTCGAGGCGGGCTTCGACGGCACGGTCCCGACCGCCACGCCGTCCCGTGCGGTCGAAGTCGTCGACGACATCTCGCTGGGTGGGGTTCTGACCGTGCAGGACTCGACGTTCGATCGACGTCAGGTGTTCCGGGTCGTGGCCGCTGGTCACTGGTAGGACTCCGCCGAACTCGGGCGAGTGAGTCGGAGCGCGTGACGCCACATTGCGAACGTCTCATGGTGTTCGCGCTGGAACACGGTCGCTCCTCCAACCATCTGCGAGGCGTGAAACGTTCCTCGGTACTGGTGCAACTCGACGGACGCTCCCGCCTCGAGCATGCGGGCCATGACCCGGTTCGAGAACACGGTGTACCGTGGTTCGGCCCGCCGGCGACGCTGCGTTGCTAGCGCTCCTCGCTCAGGCGGCGCTGGACTCGCTGGGGATGTCGAAGCGCTCGGTGTAGGCGGCGAACGCCTCGACTACGGCCTCGCGCTCGAGGCCGTAGTCGCGGAGGTCGTACTGGTGCGTGCCGCGCTTGCCCTTGGGGTTGTCCTCGCGCCACTTGCGGACGCGCTCGTCGACCTCGGGTGTCCACTCGAGGTCGATGGCGTCGAACACGGCTGGCATCGCGGCGGCGGGATCGTCGACCAGTTGGTAGTAGTCGACGTGCACGAGCCGGCCGCTCCCGAGCTGCTCCTGCTCGATGTCGAAGGCGACGAGCCGGTCGACGTGCTGGCGCACGAGCTCGAGCATGTCGCGACCGATGTGCAGCGGGTCGGCGTGCGGCGACGTCCCGGCGCGCAGCATGTTGGTGAGGCTGCAGTTCGACGCCAGCGCCTGCACCGGGTCCCGGTGTGTCACCACGAACCTCGCGTCGGGATGCACCGCGGCGATGGCGTCGAGCGCGAGCAGGTGGCACGGCCACTTGAGCGCCCACCGGCGTTCCGGCGCGCCTTGCTGCAGCAGACGCAGCACACGGGCGTGGTACTCGTAGGCCTCTTGCAGGTCCGCCTCGTGGAGCAGGTACTCGAGGTACCCGAACACCGACATCGTCCAGAGGAGACCGGGATTCACGAACGTCTGGTCGAGAATGGCCAGGCACTCCTGCGGGCCGTCGACGTCGGTGAGGTGGAAGGCGTCGATCTTGCCTCCCGTCGCCTCGCGCATCACGCGAGCCTGCTCCACGCTCGCCGCGTGCCGTCGTGCAGCCGACTCGGGGTCGAGCGCGGGCGGAGGTGACGGCCGGTCGCCCTCCCAGGTGCGCATCATCCGCAGCCGTGGATCCTGGTCGAAGAGGTACTGGAAGTACGTCGTGCCCGAGCGCGGCAGACCGGTCAGGAAGATGGGCGCCGGGAGGCGTGACCGGTCGACCTCCGGATGCTCGGCGACGTAGGCGTCGACCTCGATGCGGTTGCGCAGCGCGGGCACCAACTGGGACCAGATCCCCTGTAGGCCGCCGTCGGTGAGCGCAGCTTCGTCGTTGATGCTCTCGACGACCGCGGTGAGGTTCTCGAGGAAGTGCTGGGGTGCGGGGTCGGTGACGTCGGTGAGCGCCGACGCATGTGCGATCACCTCGTCGACGCTGGTGGTCGCCATCAGTCGAACACCGCCAACGCGCGCATCTCCACGCTCGCGCGCGTGGAAACGCGGGGTGGGCACGTGGGATCGGTGAATGCGGTGTGGGCCACGCGGACTGCGCCGGTGGGGTCGCTGTCGCCGGACTTGAACACGATCACCTCGTCGCCCGTCATGTCGGGGAAGTAGTACCAACGGTGCGCGGGGTTGTGCACGTAGCTCATCGTGTCGTGGACGACGTTGCCCTGGAGCTCCTCGGTGATCGCGGTGACCGTCACCTCGTCGGTTGGGCTCACCGACCGTGCGTCGCACACCGCCAACGGGAAGTCCTGCGGTGGTGGCGTGATCGCGCGCCAGATGTTGTACATCGCCCAGCGTCGGTAGGCGCCGAGGTCGAAGTCGTCGACGAACATGTCGAACAGGTTGGCGAGCTCCAGTGCGGACGCATCGGTGTTGTCCGCGTGCGGGTAGCGCGCCGGCTTCGCGTTCTTCAGCGGCGCCAGCTGGTCGACGGCCGACTCGCCGTAGCGCTTCTTGCCGCCGCCGAGCATGATCACGCGCGCGGCCCCGACGAGGTCGGTGAGCATCGCCGCCGTCTCCTCCATGTACTGCGCGTCGACCGCGGGGTTGACCTGCAGCTGGTGGAAGTCGACGACGGAGCTGGGGAAGTGCACGAGCCGGAAGCCCTCGCGCTCGAGGTCGGTGTCCATGCCCCGCGCGCTCGTGATCGGCATCGGCTCCCCGGGAAGCGTGGCCATGGTGTTGCGGTCCTCGTCCTCGGTGACGTACTCGAGGACGGCGCCGCCCGGCGGCGGTGGGTTGCGGATGTAGTTGATCTCGGCTTCCACTGATGTCGTCGTCACGGGGTGTAACCTTACACTTTTGGCTGTCTTTGTAAAGCCCGGCGTACGCCGGGGAGGGGGTTGCAGACTGAGACCTGGTCTCCGACGCGCTGCCCGGCACCGTCGTGGCGGGGACGGGGTTGCCGGCGCCGGGCCTGTGCCTCCCGACGTGGCCCGGGCTCGCTGCTGAGTCGTTACCGCCCGAGGTGGGTGCGCACGAAGCGCGCGACCTCCCGGCCGAGCTCGTCGTCCTCGGGGGCGCCGAAGAATCCGCCGTGCGGCATCGCCTCGAACACGTGCAGCTCGGCGTCGACTCCGACCGACCGCATGGCGCGGTGGAGACGGATCGCGTTCGACAGGAAGAGGTCGCGGGTACCGGCCTGCAACAGCGTGGGCGGGAACCCGGTGAGGTCGCCGAACAAGGGTGACAGGTAGCGATCGGTGAGGTCGTGGTCGCCCGCGTACAGGGCGATCGTGTCGGCGAGACTCGACGTGAGTACGGGATCGAGGCCGAGCATGGTCGCGAACGAGTCGCCCGATTCGGTGAGATCGACCTCGGGTGTCAGCAGCACGAGTGCGGCAGGGAACGGCAATCCTTCGTCGCGTGCACGCAACATGAGCGCGGCGGCCAGGTTGCCGCCGGCCGACTGCCCGCCGATGACGATCCGCTCGGGCGGTTCGACCTCCAGCAGGCGCCGGTAGACGGCGACGCAATCGTCGAGCGCGGCCGGGTACCGATGATCGGGTGGCGTGCGGTAGTCGACGCCCCATGTCCTCATGTGCACCTGTTCGGCGGTGAGCTTCGTCATCGCCCGACACGCGTCGCCGAACCCCATGGTGAACGCACCGCCGTGCACGTCCAGGTAGATCCCGATGTCGTCCGCACTGCTCCAGTGCTCGGGCGTCACGGCGTGCACGGGCACGTCGCCCACCATGAGGACCTCGACGGTCGGCTGCTTTCCCTCGGTCCGCATCTCGAACATGGCGGCGACACCCGCGTTGCTGGCCTCGATCAACGTGCGCCAGCCGTCGAGGTCGTCGACCGCGGGCGACGGCGCCCCCTCGGCCATCCCGAAGCCGGCGCCGAGGAACTGCTGCGCCTCGGCGCTGACCGACCTCGGGACCGGAATGCTTCTCACGACCTCACGCGCGGTCATCGTCGCTCCTCGTCGTCGGCGAGCGGCGGCGGCGACTCTTACAGTTCTGGCAGAAGTTGTAAAGTCCCGCCACGCCGCGAGATCGCCGGTCGAGGGGGAGTCGCATGTCGAAGCGTTGGTTCGTGACCGCCGTGGTCGTCGCCGCGGTCACCCTGACCGCACCAGTTGCGGCGTCAGGCGCCTCCGACTCGTCGGAGAAGCCCACCGCGACCGAGATCGGCGTGAGCGCGAACGAGATCCGCATCGCGATCATCGCCGATGTGGACAACCCGATCGTCCCCGGGGTGTTCCAGGGCTCGGTCGACGGTGTGCGCGGCGCTGCGAGGTACCTCAACAGCAAGGCGGGCGGCGGCGGCGTGGCCGGGCGCAAGTTGGTCGTCGACTTCATCGACGCGAAGCTCAACGCCAACGCTGCCCGCAACGCCACCATCACTGCCTGCGGTCGGGACCTCGCGATGGTCGGCACGAGCACGAGCGCACTGACGAGCGTCGACGACATCGTGAACTGCCCCGACCAGGCCGGCGCGGTGACGGGCCTGCCCGACATCCCCGCGATCAACGGCGCGGTCGAGGGCTGTGCGCCGCTCGCGTACCCGATCAACCCGAACGCGGCCATCTGCTCGACCGTCGACCAGAGCCCGCAGACCGACCAGACCAACCAGGGTGCGTTCACCTACCTGGCGAAGCAGCACAAGGGGCTGCACGGTGCCTACGTCTACAGCAACGACTCCAAGGCTGCGAGCGCAACCGGACAGGTGCTGATCCACGCGTCGACCGGTGCGGGCATCAAGGCCGACTCGACCATGGGTCTGTCGGCGCTGGCGCCGCAGAGCGCGTTCACGCCGGTCATCCAGGAGATGAAGTCCGCCAGCTCGAACTACGCCTACGCGATCGGCACCGTCAACGGCATGATCTCGCTCCGGAGCGAAGCGCAGATCCAGGGCCTCACCGACCCGGGCAACGTGTGGGTGTGCAGTGCGGCCTGTTACGACAAGACCATGCACGACCAGGCCGACGTCATGGACAAGACCTACGTCCCGCTGCAGTTCCTGCCGTTCGAAGAGGCGAAGTCGAACAGGACGTTGGCCAACTTCGTCAAGTTCGTCGGTGCCGACAAGGTGAACGCGTTCGCGGCCTACGGCTGGGTCGCCACGCTCGCCTTCGCCGACGCAGTGAAGGCGGCGGTGGCAGACCACGGCGTCAACGGCCTCACCCGCGCCACGCTGCTCGAAGGCATCCAGACCCTGACCAAGTTCGACGCCGGCGGGATGCTCGGCACGGTCGACATCGCCAACCACGTGCTCAGCTCGTGCACCCTGCTCACCCAGTTCACGAACGACAAGTTCGTGCGAGTGTGGCCGTCGAAGAAGGGCACGTTCGACTGTTCGGCGAAGAACTACGTGAAGTTCCAGGCCGACTACCTGGGCGGCTGACGCGCGAGCAGTCAGGCAGTGGCGCGCCGGCGCCGGGCGGGGAGCCCGGCGAACGCGCGCATGGTCGCCAGGAGCTCCTCGGCGCTCGGGTTCGGGACCAGGTACTGCGAGTAGGCCAGGCGGAGAAAGACTTCCGCCGCCTGCTCGCGCGTGACCTGCCGGCTGCGCACGGCCGGCACCTCGTCGAGTGCGCCGCCCAACATCCGCGCCAGCGACGTGACGTGAGACGGCAGCGAGTCGTTCAGGCCTTGGAGCGCAGCGTCGGCGTCGACCCGGATCGAGTCGGCGCCGAGGGTCTCGTCCAGGTAAGTCACCAGGTAGCGCAAGGCCGCGTCGAGACGGCGGGCCGGATCGTGGTGCCGGTCCGCGAGCTGCCGCAGCCCGACGTCGAACTGCTCGACCTCGTAAGCCGTGATGGCACCGAGGAGCAGCGCCTTGGTCGGGAACCAGCGGTAGAGCGTCGGGCGCGACACGCCCGCCTCTGCTGCGACCGCCGACATCGAGAGCTTCTCGGAGCCACGCGCGCGAATCGTGCGCAGCGCGGCCGCGAGGATCATGTCGGACGTCGTGGGCGCGCCGTTCATCGCGAAGACGATACCGGGGACACGGCGGCGTGCAGCTCGGTCACGCGACGATGCCCATGACGCGAAGGCGCTCGACCAGCGCGGTCGCGGCCTCGTCCGGCGTCGACGACGTCGTGTCGATGCGGAGCTCGGGATCCTTGGCGCGGTTCGTACCGCGAGTCGACGCCCGTGAAGTTCGCGAGCTCACCGTCGCGCGCCTTCTGGTACAGGCCCTTCGCATCGCGCGCTTCCGCGACCTCGAGCGGCGTGTCGACGAAGACCTCACAGAAGCGTCCTTCGCCGGCGAGCTCGCGTGCGAGGTGGCGTTCGGCGCGGAACGGCGAGATGAACGAGACCAGCACGCCCAGTCCTGCGTCAGCCATCAGCTTGGCAACCTCGGCGCAGGCGGGTACGTGCACGGTGTCGCCTCCTGGTACAAGTCGGGTCGTACGGAGCGGGCAAGCATTACACTAGTCCGCAAGACTGTAAAGGCAACGAGCCGGGGGAACCGATGATCGTCGTCGAGCAGCTGATCGGGACCGCAACCGAACGGGCGGGATCCGACAACTTCGGTCTCGACACGTGGCGCGAGGGCCTCGACGTCCTCGTGCGCGCGCTCAACGAGGAGGCCAACCTCAACGAGCTCGGCGTGGCGGTGTTCGCCGACCAACTCGTCGGGAACCTCGTCAACCGCCTGGAGATCGAGCAGTGGTACTCGCGCCATCCCGAGATCGAGGAGCAGGAGATCGTCGCGCCGCTGTTCGGGCTCGGCATGCCGCGCACGGGTTCCACCGCGACGAGCTTCCTCCTCGCGTGCGATTCGTCGCGGCGATCGTTGCGCACGTGGGAGGCCGGACATCCCTGTCCACCACCGGAGACGGCCACGGAGCACACCGACCCGCGCATCGCCGCCGCGCAGATCGGCATCGACATGAGCCACGAGATGTTCCCCGACTTCGTCGGCATGCTGCCTTCGTCAGCCACGGGGCCGCAGGAGTGCCTGCTGATCATGGCCTTCGAGTTCCGCTCGCAGGTCTACGAGGGGATGGCGCTCATCCCGAGCTACACGGAGTACCTGCTCACGTGCGACATGGAGCCGGTCTACCGCTACCACCAGCGTGTGCTCAAGCTGCTCCAGTGGCGCTGCCCCCCGAACCGGTGGTGGTTGAAGACGCCGTCACACATGGCGAGCATCGACGCGCTCGAGACGGTCTACCCCGACGCGCGTTTCGTGATGACGCACCGCGACCTCGGCGCGGTGCTCCCATCGGTGTGCGCGGTGAAGGAAGCGCTCTCGACGCCCGTCGTCACGCAGCTCGACCTGCACGCGCTCGGTCGCCACGAGGTCGACATCTGGTCGGAGTCACTGCGCCGGCTCATCGAGTTCCGCGACAACGGACGCGAAGACCGCTTCTTCGACGTGATGTTCGCCGACGTGCAAGCAGATCCGGTTGGGGCCATGGAGCGCCTGTACGCGGACATGGGTGACGAGCTCACCGACGAGACCCGTGCGCGCATGGCCGAGTGGTGGGCCGCCGAGACGGCCACGCGCAAGCGCGGACCACGACCCGACGCGGCCGCGTACGGGCTCGACCCGGCGGCCCTGCGCGAGCAGTTCGCGTTCTACCACGACCGCTTCGACGTCCCGGTGGCCCAGTGAGCCGCGCCGCCGAGATTTACAGGTCTTGCACGGAGTGTAATGACAGGCCAAGCTACGGAGCGCTGCTCCGCACTCACACCCAGGGGAACACATGGCGATCGACCTGACCGGTGGAATGGATGCCTCGAAGGACCACTTCCTCGCCGAACGCCCCGAGGATCCCGACTTCCGCGAAAGCGCGTCGTTCTGGGTCTCCGACGACAAGGGCGAGCTGGGCCTGCCCCGTGTGGGCATCGAGGCGGTCGCCTCGGAGTGGGACAAGCGCGGGCTCCAGCTCAACCTGGGGTTCGCCGATGGTCGGGCGTTGATCGTGCGCGAGCTCGGCGAGGGTCGCTCGCCGGTCGACGACGACGGCGTCTGCCGGACCTTCGCGGCCGGTCCGCTCGTGTTCCGCCACATGACGCCGTTCGACACGCTGACGCTCAGCTACGAGGGGCCTGCGCTCGACACGACGTTCGACGCGATGGTTGCGGGCGACCCCGGCGATCAGCGCACCGACATCGCCGTCGATGTCGAGCTCAAGTGCGCGCTCCCGCCGTGGATCTCGGGCACCCTGACCGCGGAGGCGAAGGAGACGTTCGACCAAGGGTTCGCGGGTGCCTACATCAGCCCGCGGTACGAGCAGCTCTGCACATCGAAGGGCACCGTGCGCGTCGGCGACGACGAGCGGTCGTTCACCGGCACCGCGCTGCGCATCCACCGTCAGGGTCCGCGCGACACCGGCGGCTTCTGGGGCCACGCGTGGCCGAGCGCGCTCTTCCCGTCGGGCAAGGGCTTCGGCGCCCTCGCGTTCCCCGAACGGACCGACGGCCCGACGTTCAACGAGGGCTTCGTCTTCCTCGACGGCCGGATGATCCCGGCGACGTTGGTCGACTCCGAAGCGCCGTGGATCCGTCGCCTCCAGGGCAGCGGTGAGGACGTGTCGCTCACCATGCGCACGATCGACGGTGACGACATCCGCATCGAGGGCGAGACGCTGTTCACCAACACCATCCCGGGCGGCAGCAGCGAGTTCGCGCCCGCGCTCCAGCAGGCCGGCGCTCGCTACACGTGGGACGGCGAGGTGACGTACGGGATGCTGGAACGCTCCATGCCCGTCGACCAGCTCGAAGCCTGACCCGCGCGTGCACGTCGGGGTGATGGTCGCGCCCCAGCAGGGCGCGAGCTACGACGACCAGCTGCGCGCCGCGCTGGCGACCGAGGCGGGTGGGTTCTCCGACTTCGTCCGCAGCGACCACTACCTCGCGTTCGACAGCACCGGACTGCCCGGTCCCACCGACTCGTGGATCACGCTCGCCGGCCTGGCGCGCGAGACCGCTCGCGTACGTCTGGGCACGATGGTCAGCGCGGCGACGTTCCGGCTGCCGGGACCGCTGGCCATCGCGGTGGCGCAGGTCGACGCAATGAGCGGCGGTCGCATCACGCTCGCCCTCGGGGCGGGGTGGGCCGAGCAGGAGCACCGCGCGTATGGCATCCCGTTTCCGTCGCTGGGTGAGCGGTTCGAGCGGCTCGAGGAGCAGCTCGCCATCATCACCGGCATCTGGCGCACACCAGTGGGCGAGTCGTTCTCGTTCGACGGCACCCACTTCCAGCTCGTCGACTGTCCTGCGTTGCCGAAGCCGGTACAGCACCCGCATCCGCCGGTGATCGTGGGCGGCACCGGCCCGCGCCGCACGCCGGCGATCGCCGCCCGCTTCGCCGACGAGTTCAACCTCCCGCCGTTCAACGCACCCGACGCGACCGCGGCCGCGTTCTCGCGTGTGCGGGCTGCGTGTGACGCGACCGGGCGCGACCCCGACACCCTCGAGTACTCGGTGACGCTCACGACCGTGTGCGGAGCCGATCGGGCCGAGGTTGAGCGGCGCGGCGCAGTGTCACCGGCGCAGTTCCAGGCCGCCGACTGCGCGGGCATCCCTGACGAGGTGCTCGAGCAGCTGCTCGCCTACAGGGAGGTGGGGGCGACGCGCGCTTACCTGCGGCTGCTCGACCTGCGCGACGTCGAGCAGATCGAGCTGTTGGGTGACGCGGTGCTTCCCGGCGTCACCAGAGCGAGCGCAGCTGGAAGCCCGTCCGGCGCGTGAGCAACGCGTCCGCGCGCTCTTCGGGCGTGACGAACGCGGTACCGGCCGGCAGGTGCTCCCGGAGCGACGCCAGCGGCACGACCTGCGCGGTGAGCTCGGGTACCTCCACCGATCCGATCTCGCGGCACTGCACCACACCGGTGCGGTAGCCGGTCGTGTCCATCCAGTTGGCGACACCTGGATCGGTCGCGCTCACCACCGCCCGCAGCACGCCGTCCTCGTCAACGATCGCTTGCGAACGGTTGAGGCTGGTCTGCGCGTGGGTCCAGTCCAGGGTGACGAGCATCCGGTCGGTGAGCGACCACGAGAAGTAGTCGGCACCGGCGGGGAGGTGCGCCTCCACCAGCAGCGCCTCGTCGTCGGCCAGTTGGAACACCGCTTCGTGGTAGTGCTGGAGCGGCATGGCGCCGGTCTGGCCGTAGTCGACCGTCTTGGGTCGGTTGACGAAGCCCTGCTCGATCAGGTCGTCGACGTGCGTCATGCCGTACTCGACGATGCGCTCGACCATGAACCCGAGCGCGGCGACCTGCCGGCGGATCGCGTCACCCGACGGCCGCGCGCGTGCGGGCTCGTCGACACGCGTGATGGCGATGCGCGGGTCGCGCTCCTCGCCCCATCGGTCGGACACCGACCGGATCCACAAGCTTGCGGTGCCCGGCTCGAGCGGCCACCAGTCGCCGTCGTACCCCACGGGGCGCTCCGGGCTCACCAGGACGTCGAACCACCCGTCGGGGCCGTGCGCGACGTCGGAGAGGTCGAAGGGCGTGAAGCCCAGCATCATCTCGGTGAACGGCATGATCGTCACCTGCCAGGCGTCGCCGCGCTCTCCGGTCAGGCGGTAGACGGCGCCGTCGTCGACGGGCGCGCGGCGGTACACCGTGTCGGGGTTCGGGGAACCGAGGTGCTGGAAGTACCCACAGCACGGCACGAAGGTCGGGTGACGCGCTTCACCGCTGACGCGGTTGAGGTAGGTGTCCATGAGCGAGCCGAGGAGCGTGATGTAGACGTCCGTGTCGACGTCTTCGCCCCGCTCGCGCATCGCGGCGGCCAAGCGGTCGCCGGCCGCTCCGATCCGTGCCATCGCGTCTGCCCACACCGAGTCGTCCACGGCGGGGGACTGTATGCGTGAGTGCCTCTTTCGAGGTAGCCGACGGTCGGTGCGTGACGGCTGCGGAGTCGGACCAAGACGATGGTCCAGAGCGCCGAGTCCTCGCGACGCTCGAGCGCCTGGATCGATGCGTACGTGAACGCGTCGAGGCCGGAAAATCTTCGAACTGATCTCCGAGTTCGAGTCCCGACTGGGCATCCCTACTACGCGCCGAATCTGGCCGGATCGCGCATCACGCCCCGGACGCGACCCCGCATTCCCAAAGGCTGCACGGATGCGACGGCGCGTCGACGACACCTACACCATCTTCGAAGGCACCTCCGAGATCCAGCGTCTCGTGATCGCCCGCGCCATCTCTGGCCTGCACATCGGCTGATCTGCTCTTCGAGTCCGCGATTCAGCGAGCTCAGGGCCGAGGTGCGGCGAGGGAGTTCACCGACACCGTCGTCTCCTTGCGAGTCGAGTCGACCGGATCCGCGCTGACGGAGGTGGGGACTCGTAACCGTCTCAGCAGTCGGCGAGTGCTCGCAGCGCGCGACAGATCTCGTGGGATTCGTCGATCCCCAGTTCGCCGACACGGTCAGTGAGGAAGGTTCGCCGGATCGGCTGGAGGTTGTCGAACGACGCGACGCAGTCGACCGCGAGTCCGTGGTCGGGTCCGAGCGCAACTTCCGTCGGGATGTGACGGATCGTTCGTGTCACGGGCGCGATGACGATCCATGTGAGCACGGGGACCGCCTCGCTGCGTGTGACGACGAGGACCGGGCGGCGCTTCTCGGCGGCCTCGGCCCACCAGATCTCGCCTTGGCTCGGGGCCGGCGTCACCACGGCTCGTCGGCGATCATCCGTGCCGAAGCCTCGTCGGCCCAGCCCACCTCGGCGTCGGTCTGTGGCGTCGCGGTGTATCCGGCCGCGATCTGCTCGCCCAGGATGCGCCGACGGTGACGGTCGACGAGTTGCTCCAGCGCGACGCGCACGGCCTCCGACCGGCTGGCAACGGCCCCCGACGCCACCAACTCGTCGACGGCAGCGGCCAGTTCGTCGTCGACGCGCGTCACCAGTTGTGGCATGCTTGAAGCATAGCAAAGTGCAATGCAGCTTCGAGAGGCCGAAGTCCTCGGTCGGGGTGAGCGCGGTCGCGCTCGGTGCCCTGGTCGCGCAGCGCCCACACCTGCAGCCACTCGGCGAGCCGGCGCGGCACGAAGCCGACGACGCTCGACACCAAGCCACCGTCGCTGTCGAGCGCGGTGATCGCGCCGCCGGTGAGCGCGACCGTCCAGCTCGCCAGCGCGACGTCGTAGCTGCGGATGCGCGTGACCTCGTAGGCCAGCACGGCCTCGAGCTCGTCGCGGTGTCAGGTCGTCGCAGAGACCGGTGGTGACGGCCACGATCGCCTCGTTCGGCTTCGTGCCGACGCCGAACGAGTTGGGCGCAGGATCGCTGATCACGGCGTAACGCGGCGGTGGGATCCCGGCGGCGATGGCCAGCCCTTCCAGCAGGTTGCGGACCTCCGGGTGCGAGTCGTCGGCGACGACCGACGCGCCGGTCTCGGCGAGTACGCGCCGTTCGAGGTCGCGGCGCGCAAGCGGGATGCGCACGAGCGCGGTGAAGAAGCCGATGACGAACGCCACGGCACAGATGCCGCCGATTCCGTACCCCATCAGCTCCAGCGTCTCGACGCTGTCGGGCCAGATCTCGAACTTGAAGATGGCGAGCAGGACGAGGCTCAGTGCGCCTGCCACCGCCGCCAACGCGACCGCGAGCACGTAGTTGCACGCCGCGATCAGTACGACGGCGACGTTGACGGTCACGACGCCGTCGGCCGATGCTGCCACGAGTACGAAGAGCACGAGTGCGTACGTGTTCGCGATCTCCAAGGGCTGACCAGTTCCAGGCCGTGTCGCCCTTACTGCAGGCCGGCCGCATGAGCGAGGAGCTCGGCCTGGCGATGCCAGTCGCCAGCAGCGAACGTGACGACGATCCGCGCCGCGCCGGCGTCGCCGTAGCGGTGGAGGTGCGAAGCGACATCGTCGCCCTCGCCGTACACGAGGTACTCCTCCGCGACCTCGCGCGGCATCCCGTAGAGGCCGTCGGGATCGGCCATCAGGTCCAGCACTTCCTCGCGTGAAGGCACGGACGGATCGCGCGCCAGGGCAACGGTGAGGTTCGCGGTGACGGGAACCGAGACGCGAGCGACCGCGTCGCGAACGCCCTCGGGTGGGACGGGGAACAGGAACCACCGTCGTGCGCATCGGCGCGCGCCACGGCGACGTCGGACATCCACCGGTGATGATGGGAGGCACCGCCGCTCCCGGAGTGAGTTGCACGTCGTAGGCCGCCTGCCGGCGATGACGTCGGGCAGGACGCGCAATGCGGCGTCGATCCGCTTTACGCGTTCCGAGCGAGCGACATGCGCCGCCGCCCACGAGCGTTCGTGACGATCGCCGCCGACGCCGACGCCGAGGATGACGCGATCGCCCGACAGGTGTTGCAGAGTCGCGATCTGCTTCGCGATCCACGCCGGCTCGCGCAGCGGTGCGATGAGCACACCGAGACCGAGCATGACGCGCTCGGTTGCCACCGCACTCGCGGCGAGGACAAGTGTGCTGTCGAGGAGGGCGTTGCCGGTTCCGGCGATGAGCTGATCGACGACCCGGACCGATTCGAAGCCGAGGGAGTCGGCGTGCGCGGCCGCCGCGGTGACGTCGGCGACGGGGGCCTCGGGCTTCCCGAGACTCGGCAGGAACACACCGACGGGAGGTATGGCCATCGGTGCCCGATACCCGAGCGGGCTGCGACGTACTCCCGCGGGCGCACGCGCAGATACTCCCCTCGACCGACGGCGAGACCTCGGGACGCTCCTATCGTTTCCTGATGGACAGCGGCGGCCCGCGGAGCGCACCGTGGTCGGGCCCGGCCATCTGGGGGAGCGCGCTCGCGATCGGGCTGTTCCAACTCGTCGGATCGTTTGGCGCGGCATCCAACCAGTCTGTGCGTCAGGGCATCGACGCGTTCGCGATCGTGCTGCTCGTCGTCAGCGGCGTCGCGCTCGGCCTCCGTGGGCGCTGGCCCCTCGTCGCGGTCGCCGTCACCATCGGCGTGGTCGACCTCTGGATCGCGTTCGGGTACGCGTACGGTCCGATCTTCCTCGGCGCGATCGTCGCGCTCGTCACCGCCGTGCTCATGGGTCGCCGGCGCGAGACGTGGATCCTCGCCGCCATCGGATACGTCGGGTACGTGGTGGCTGCGCTCGTCGATCCGTACCACGAGGGGACCGTGTGGTGGCCACTGCTCGGCGTCGCCGCCTGGCTCATCGTGGTGCTCGCGCTGTCGGAGCTCGCTCGCCAGCGCCGTGACCACATCGTCGAGCGGCGCCGCGCCGCGGCGGTGGAAGCAGAACGGCGCCGTGACGAGCAGCGGATGGCGCTCGCGCAGGATCTGCACGATGTGCTCGCGCACACGTTGTCGATGATCAACGTACAGGCGAGCGTCGCGCTCCATCTCGTCGACGAGCGACCTGAGCAGGTGAAGCCGGCACTCAGCGCGATCAAGGCGGGAAGCGCCGAAGCGCTCGGAGAGTTGCGCACCGCGCTCGACGTGCTCCGTCGCGGTGACGCCGCGCCGCGCAGCCCGGCACCGCGGCTCGCTGAGCTTCCGGAGCTGCTCGACTCGGTTCGCGCCGGCGGACTGGACCTCACCTTCGACGGTCCGGAGGTGCCATCCGACCTGGCGCCGGCCACCGAGCAAGCGGCCTACCGGATCGTGCAGGAGGCGCTGACCAACGTCACCCGCCACGCGCACGCGCGCCACGCCACCGTGCGCGTGCGCTACGACGACGGTGTGCGCATCGAGGTGGTCGACGACGGCGTCGGGAGCGATGCTCCGGCGGGCAACGGCATCACCGGCATGCGGCAACGCGCGGAATCGTGCGGCGGAACGTTCGTGGCGGGGCCGTGGCGCCCGCGCGGGTATCGGGTGGCGGTCCACCTGCCGAGGACGCCGGTGTGATCCGGGTCCTGCTGGCCGACGACCAGGCGCTCGTCCGCGGGGGCTTCCGGGCGTTGCTCGACGCGCAGGACGACGTCGACGTGGTCGGTGAAGCCGACGACGGTGCCGCGGCGGTGGCGCTCGCGCTCGAGGTGCGGCCCGATGTCGTGCTCATGGACGTCCGCATGCCCGGCACCGACGGGCTGACTGCCACGCGGCTCATGACCGAGGACGATCGGCTCGCCGACGTGAAGGTCGTCATCCTCAGCACCTTCGACCTCGACGAGTACGTGTTCGAGGCGATCCGCGCCGGGGCCAACGGCTTCCTGGTGAAGGACACCGAGCCGGCCGAGCTGGTGCGAGCGGTGCGGGCGGTCGTGGCCGGCGACGCGCTTCTCTCGCCACGCGTGACCCGCCGCCTCATCGAGGAGTTCGCCACCCGGGCGCGTACACCTGGGCCCGCCGTCGGGCCGAGCCCCGACGTGCTCACCGACCGCGAGCGCGAAGTCGTCGCGCTCGTCGCTGAAGGGCTGTCGAACGACGAGATCGCCGAACGCCTCTCCCTGAGCAGCGCGACCGCGAAGACCCACGTCAGCCGCGCGATGGGCAAGCTCGGTTCACGTGACCGCGCGCAGCTGGTGGTGTTCGCCTACGAGAGCGGGCTCGTGCGCCCCGGGTGGCAGGCATGACGACGCACCTCCTCCACTCGGAGTAGGCGCGAAGCCTCCCGGTGGCCGATGCCGGGCGGGCCGTGCTCCTCGACGATGGGTGCATGACATCTGAACCCATCACCCTGTCGCCCCCTGCCGTCCCGCGCGATGTCGACCCGACCGCGACGCCGGTCGTGTCGGTCAGCGGGCTGACCAAGCGCTATGGCAATCGCATGGCCGTGGCGGGCCTCGACCTCGAGTTGCCGCGCGGCGTGGTCGCCGGCTTCGTCGGACCCAACGGCTCCGGCAAGACCACGACGATGGCGATGCTGCTCGGGCTCGTGCGACCGACTGCCGGCGACGGCACCGTGCTCGGTCGCTCGATCGCGGATCCGGGCGCGTACCTGCATCGCGTCGGCGCGCTCATCGAGAGCCCCGCGTTCTATGGATCGCTCACGGGCGCCGAGAACCTGCGCCTCTTCGCCACCGTCGCGCGCCATGACGACGTCGACGTCGACGGGTTGCTCGCAACGGTGGGCCTCGGTGACCGCGGGAGCGATCGCTACCGCACCTACTCCCTCGGGATGAAGCAGCGGCTCGGCATCGCGGCCGCACTCCTCGGTCAGCCCGAGCTGCTCATCCTCGACGAACCGACGAACGGGCTCGACCCGCAAGGCGTGCGCGAGGTGCGCGCGCTCGTCGGTGAGCTCGCGAGCGAGTCGCGCACGGTGCTCGTGTCGTCGCACGACCTCAGCGAGCTCGAGCAGATCTGCGACTGGTTGCTGCTCATCGACGCCGGGTCGGTGGTCTATCAGGGACCGACGCGCGCATTGCTCGACACCGGCGCGAACGGGCTCGCAGTCGCCACCGAGCACGAACGTGAGCTTGCAGTGCTCCGCGCCGTGCTCGTCGACGCCGGGTTCGCGATCGACGATCGTGACGGTGACCTGGTCGTGCTCGCCGCACCCGATGGCGGCGCGGATCCCGTCGCGCTGGGCGCCGCGGTCAACCGCTGCGCGTTCGGTGCCGGCGTCACCGTCGCCGAGCTCCAACCGCTGCGCACCACGCTCGAGGACCGATTCCTCGACCTGATCCGAGGGGGTACGTCATGACCGCCGTCGTCCGCGCTGAATTGCAACGCTCCGGTCGCCGTCGCTCGCTGCTGATCGCGGTGCTCGCCGCGCTCGCGTTCGCCGCCATCGCGAGCGTGTCGGTGTTCAGCTCCGCAGGTACCACCATCACGTCGAAGAACGGGCAGGGCGCCACCCTCGCCGATCTGGCCTCCGCCGGTGGGGGCACCAAGGCGTTCGCGGTCGGCGCGTCGTTTGCTGGCTTCGTCGTGTTCGTGCTGTTCATCGGGCTCATGGCGCGCGAGTTCTCGGAAGGTACGTTCTGTGCGCTGGCGATGCGGGAGCCGCGGCGAGTGCGCATCATCGTGGGCAAGGTCGTCGGCCTCCTCGTGGTTGCGCTGGGTGTCGCGGTGGTGGCCGAGCTCGCGACGTTCGTGCTCTCACTGGCGCTCGCCCCCGGGCAGGGCATCGACACCTCGGCCTGGTTCTCGCTCGATGGGTTGAGCGCCGCGTTCGGCGACCTCGGCACGGTGATGCTCGGGGTGACGGGATGGGCGCTCTTCGGCACCGCACTGGCGGTGATCTTCCGCTCGGCGCCGATCGCCCTGGCCGTGGGCTTCGCGTGGGCCGGACCGTTCGAGAACATCGTCTCCCGTTCCTGGGATGCCGGCAACCGGCTGTTTCCCGGACGACTGCTGGCCGCGGTGATGTCGGGCGGCACCACCGAGGTGAGCTTCGGTCGAGCGGTCGCGCTGTCGGCGGTCTACGCCGCGCTCGCGTTGGCCGTCTCGCTCGTGTTGGTGGTGCGACGAGATGTGACGTCGTAGCGCCCGACCGCTCCGGAGGGGAGATGCTCTTCCCCGGGTCGACGGGCCCGGTGAAGACACGCGTCTTTGAGGCATGATTGGACCTCGTCCAACACTCCCGGGGGAAGCGCTGCATGGCACGGTCCGACGACACGAAGTCCGCGTTCGATCCCGAAGCGGTCCGCGACAAGTACGCGGAGGAGCGGGCCAAGCGCATGACCGAGAGTCGTGGGGTTCTCCACGACCTGAAGCGCGAGGAGCGCTTCGCGGAGTACACCAAGGACCCCTTCACGCCGTACCTCGAGCGCGATCCCGTCGTCGAGGACGCCGACGTCGCCATCATCGGCGCGGGGATGTCGGGCGTGGTGGTCGGCGCGAAGCTGCGCGACGCCGGCCTGCGCGACATCGTGCTGATCGACAAGGCCGGCGGAATCGGCGGCACCTGGTACTGGAACCGGTATCCGGGCGTGATGTGCGACGTGGAGTCGTACATCTACATGCCCATGCTCGAGGAGATGAATTACATCCCGACCACGCGGTACGCGTTTGGTGACGAGATCCGCCGCCACCTCGATGCCATCGCCAACAAGTACGGCCTCGTCGACGACGCGCTGTTCCACACCGGGGTCGAGACGAGCGAATGGGACGACGGCTTGTCGCGGTGGGTGATCCGCACCGACCGGGGTGACGAGGTCAAGGCCAAGTTCCTGATCATGGCGCCCGGCATCCTGAACTTGATGAAGCTGCCGGTGATCCCCGGCCAGGACACGTTCGAGGGCGCGGCGTTCCACACCGCACGGTGGGACTACGAGTACACCGGCGGTTCGCAGGAAGACCCGCGCCTCACCAACCTCGCCGACAAGGTCGTCGGTGTCGTCGGCGTCGGCGCGAGTGGGATCCAGGCGGTTCCTCCGCTCGCGGAGTCGGCCAAGCACGTCTACGTGTTCCAGCGGACGCCGTCGGCCATCGGGGAGCGCGGCAACCGTCCGACTGACGAGCACTTCGCCGACCAACTCCATCCCGGCTGGCAGAAGGAGCGGATGGAGAACTTCAGCGGGATCATGATCGGGCGCAGACTCGAGCGCGACCTGGTTGACGACGGATGGACGCTGCACACCGCGCAGCTCAACAACCCGGTCATCGAGGAGGGCATGACGGGCGAGGACATCGCGGCGAAGGTCGAAGCGTTCGACTACGACGTGATGGAGTCGCACCGCACGCGCATCGACGAGATCGTGTCCGATCCCGCGGTCGCCGACATGCTGAAGCCGTACTACCGCTACGGGTGCAAGCGGCCCTGCTTCCACGACGAGTACCTGCTCGCGTTCAACCGTCCGAACGTCACGTTGATCGACTGCCCGGCAGGGGTCGAGGAGATCCGGCCGCAGAGTGCAATCGCCAATGGCGTGGAGTACGAGCTTGACTGCATCGTGTACGCCACCGGCTTTGAGGGAGAGCTCACGCCGTTCGCGCGCCGCGCCGGTCACACGATCATCGGACGCGGCGGCATCACGCTGGAAGAGAAGTGGAACGACGGTGTGCTCAGCCTGCACGGTATGACCACGCACGGCTTCCCCAACATGTTCGTCATGCCCGCGCCCGGGCAGCAGGCCGTCACCACCCACAACTTCACGCACCTGATGGTCGTCGGCGCCGAGCACATCGCCACCACGATCGGCATGCTCGAAGCGCGGGGGGTGAAGGTGTTCGAGACGACCGCGGAGGCCGAGCAGGCCTGGCTCGACATCATCGTCAGCACCTGGCGCGACAACAGTGCGTTCATGCTCGCGTGCACGCCATCGCGCCTCAACTTCGAGGGCCACCCAGACGTGCTCAAGCCCAACAACGGCGCCTACGGCGGCGGGTTCGGCGACTTCTTCGGCTACCAGCAGACCCTCGCCGACTGGCGCGCCGACGGCAAGTTCGAAGGTTTCGAGCTCGAGACGGGTGGGCCCTCGTGACGGTCGCGGTCGTCACCGGCGGCGCGGTCGGGATCGGGGCGGCGATCGCCGAGGAGCTCGGACGTCAGGGGATGTTCGTCGTCACGGTCGACCCCGGTGTGAAGGTCGACGGCACGCCGGGTGCCGACGGCGACGAGGTCAGCACGGCGCAGCGCATCGTCGCCGCGGGCGGCCAGGCGCGCGCGTCCAACATCTCGGTCACCGACGCCGACGCGGTCCACGCGCTGTTCGCCTCACTGGTCGACGAGTTCGGTGCCCTCGACGCGGTGGTCAACGTCGCCGGCATCAGCCGACCCACCGCGTTCGCCAGTGGCGCCGAGGACGATTGGCGCGCGGTGCTCTCGGTGCACGTCGACGGCTACCTCAACGTGCTCCGCGCCGCGCTCCCGCTCATGGTGACGGCCGGGCACGGCCGGATCCTCGGGGTGACGTCGGGTTCGGGATGGCGGCCCGCCGACGCGGGCGCCTACAGCTGCGCCAAGCGCACGGTCGCCGCGCTCACGTGGCGCATCGGCCAGGAGACTCCCGCGGGCGTGAGCGTCAACGCGCTGTCGCCGATCGCGGCGACCCGCATGGTGACCGGCGCGCTCACCCGGCAGGCCGGCGCCGGTAACAGCAGCGGACGCGACGCCGCGACCGGCGGCGTCTCGCTCGCCGCCCTGCCCCCACCCGAACACCTCGGACCGATCGGCGCCTACCTGGCCGGCGGCGACTTCGCGGCGTGGAGCCGGGGCCAGATCATGTTCTCGAACGGTGGCGAGGTCGCGTGGGTCGCGCCGCCGCGTCTGCTCGAGGTGGCGCGCACCAGCGGCGTCGGTTCGTTGGCCCGCGTGCTCGAGTCGTTCGCGACGTTGGTGCTCGCGCCGGCCGAGGCCACCCAAGCGAGCAGTGGAGGTGGCGGCAACCCGCGTCTCGGTGATGCGTTCGACGTGTCGGGGCCCGCAGAGCAGGCTGCCGCGAGTGCGACGCGCGCGGTCGTCGTCAGCGACGTGTCCGCCTGGGTGGCGAGGCTCCGCGACGCGCTGGCCGCGCGCGGCGTCGAGTGCGTCGCCGTCGCGCAGCCCGCGTCCGATTTCGCCGGTGCGTCCAAGCAACTCGCCGACGTCGCGGGCGATGCGCGATCAGTCGGCGCGGTGATCGTCGCGCTCTCTGGCGGCGAGACCGCGTCGTCGGAAGGCCCCGGGTGGCAGCGCGTCCTCGACGAGCACGCTGACATCGTCGACCGCATCGCCACCGACGCCGCGTGGGTGCGCGCGGTTGCCGACCTCTCGGCCGCCAGCGAGCGCGCCGTCCGCGTGGTCACCGTGGTCGACGCGTCGAGCGCCGGTGGTCGGAGTCGGGCGGCGGCGGCGGCCCAGCTGTCGCGCGCCGCGCACGGGGCGACGGGCGATCGGGTCGACGCGCTGGCTCTGAGCGTCGAGGCCCACGGTGCGGGAACAGGCGAGCGGATCGGCGAGATCGTGGCGCACCTGGTGTGCGAACCCGACGCCGCCGCGCTCTCCGGCGCCGAGTTGGTGATCGGGCCGGACTGGTTCGGCCTGCGCAGCCACCCGTACCCCGCGGGCACCGTCTCGTTCGGCGGTCCCGATGTCCCCGCGTGGGTCGACGGTGCGTTGCAGGAGATGGTCGGGACGCGCGCCCAGGGCGCGAGGAGTTGTGATGGTGCCGCCGGTCGAGCGCGTCGTCGACGCGCACATCCACTTGTGGGACCCGGCCAACGTGGAGTGGTACCCGTACCTGGCCGGCCAACGTGAGCTCGGGATGGGTGACATCTCGGGCATGTGCCGGCTGTTCGATCAGCCGACGTACTTCGCGGAGTCGGCGAACTGGAACGTGGTGAAGTTCGTCCACGTCGCCGCGGCGACCGCGCCGCACTCGGGCGCGGAGACGGCGCACCTCGAGGAGCTCGCGCAGGAGACCGGCCACCCCGACGCGATCATCGGCGGCTTCGTTGCCACCGATCCTGTCGCCGACGTCGAGCGCGTGCTCGACGAGCAGATGGCGTCACCGCGCTTCCGCGGCGTGCGCCCGATGGGAGGCATGACCGGAGCGCCACCAGCCGTCGTGCTCCGCGCGCTCGCGGCACGCGGTCTGATCTTCGAACTGATGGCGCACCCCGACCAGCTCGAGGATGCGGCGACTGCATTCGCCGACCATGCCGACCTCACGGTCGTGGTGGAGCACGCGGGATGGCCGCGTTCCGACGACGCCGACGAGTTCGTGTTGTGGCAACGGGGCATCAGCGCCCTCGCCGCGGTCGGCGACAACGTCCACTGCAAGCTGTCGGGCTTGGCCATGCCGCTGCATTCGATGAATTCCGACGCGTTGCGGCCGTGGGTCCAGCACTGCCTGGCGGCGTTCGGCGTCGACCGCTGCATGTTCGCCAGCAACTTTCCCGTCGACGCGATGCACGGGACCTACGACCAGCTCTACTCGGGGTTCAGCGAGGTCACCGCCGACCTCGGCGTCGACGCGCGCGATCGGCTCTTCGCCGCGAACGCGGAGCGGCTCTATCGCTGTTGACGGCTGGAACGTCGGGAGTCGCTAGGTGGAGGGGGCAGTCTCGGCCTCCACGAGCTTGTGCACGTCCTGAGCGAACTGCTCGACGGCCTGCCAATCGGTGTAGTCGTAGTCGCGGGTCGTGTCGGTGTCGCCACCCTCGCGACGCGAGATGGTGCGCATGACACGGCGCTTGAACCATCCGTACCTGGTGTAGACCAGCGCGCCGGCGAAGAGGCCCACGAGGTCGGGGTCGAAGCCGGTGCGGTCGAGCAGCTCCTGGACGAGGCCCTGCGCGGTCGCGGCGTGTTCGGCGTCGGGGTTGGCCGACGTGAGGCTCACCTGGAACAGTGCCGCGGGCACCTTGTTCAGCACCGCGACGTGGTCTCCCAGATAACGGGTGAGCGCCTTGCTGTGGTGAACCGCGTGAATCGAGTCGCCCACGATGACTCCGTCGAAGCGCTCGGGCGCGGGCGCCCCGGCGACGTCGTGCACCTCCACCTCGTCCCCGAGCTCGCGGAGCACGGCCGCGATGTGGTCGGCGATTCGGGCGGTCTGGCCTTCCGAGGTGTGGTACAGCGCGAGGATCGTCGCCATGTCCCGAGTGTGCGCTTCTCGACGAGATCTGAACAGGGACGAACGACGCCGATCCGTCACCGAGGCGGGTCGCGGACGCTGCACACCGTCGGCGCCGACAATTCCGTCACCTACGGCTGGGACCAGCTGGTCGGCACGGCCACCGTCGACGGCCAAGCGGTGGGCGTGGAGCTGCTCGGGAACGTGAGCTACGTGAAGGGGAGCGGCCCGATCTTCGGGTTCGTGACCTACACGTTCGCCGACGGCTCGACGCTCGGTGTGCAGTTCCAGGGCGCGGCCACCGCCACCGCCAATGGTGACGAGACGACCTTCGCCGCGACCCTCGGCGTCCTCGGCGGTACCGGGCGGTACGCATCGGCCACCGGCACCGGCATCTTCAACGGTTCGCGGAAGGCCGCTCTCGGCACGACCGTGTCGGCCACCTTCGACCTCACGATCTCCGGGGCGAGCTGACGTAGATTCCACCGATGGCCGACGGTGCGGTACGGGTCGAGTACGAGGGGCATCTCGCGATCCTCACCCTCGACCGGCCCGAGCAGCTCAACGCGATGAGCGACCACATGGAGGGCCAGCTCTGGGCGGCCTTCGAAGAGCTCGACAGGCGCGACGACGTGTACTGCGTGCTGTGGCGAGCCGAAGGCCGGGCGTTCTCGGCCGGCCGCGACGTGAGCGAGCTCGGCAACCGGCCGCCCGGCGCAAGCGACTACCACTACATCGCGTTCGGGCACGGCCGAACGCACCGGTTCTTGGTGCCGCCACGCGTGCCCATCGTGTGCGCGATCCAGGGTTGGTGCATCGGCGGTATGTGGGAGCGCGCCTTGCTCTGCGACGTGTTGTTCGCGGCTGACGACGCCAAGTTCCGCCTCCCCGAGCTGGCGCACGGGGTGATCCCGGATTCGGGAGGCACCGCGCGCTTGTTCCAGATCTGCGGGCCGGCCTTGGTGAGTGATCTCGTGCTCACCACGCGTGTGCTCACCGCTGACGAGGCGCTCAGCCACGGGATCGTGTCCCGTGTGGTGCCGCGCGCCGAGCTCGACGACGAGGCGCTCGAGGCCGCCCGGGTGATCGCGGCGATGCCGCCACTCGCGGTGCGCGCGTGGCGCCAGAACCTGCTCGACATCGCCACGCCGACTGTGCGCAAGGCGATCCACGACGAACTGCTCGGCCAGATGCTCGTCTACACCTCGGAGGACCTCCGAGAATTCCGAACCGCCCGTGCCGAGGACCGCGAGCCGAAGTACCGCATCACCTGATCTGCCCCTCCCTGACCATTTGGCGTGGCTCACGCGGGACAGTCACGCGTTCGCCACGCCAAAACGGCGGTTCACATGGGGTTCCAGGTGGGGTCGCGCTTCTCGACGAAGGCCCGGCCCGCTTCGGTCATGTTGCGGGTGAACGTGCCGAGGACCTGCGTGCGGTTCTCGAGCTCGATCGCGTGGCGGAGGCTGGGCGCGTCGAGATTCGTCCACAGGCCGAGCTTGGTCATGTACACGCCGTACTCGCTGTTGGCCGTCACCAGTCCCGCCAACTCGACCGCGCTGTCGATCAACGCGTCGCGCGCGACGAGCCGGTTGAGCATCCCGAAGCGCATCGCCTCCTCGGCCGAGAAGCGACGGCCGCTGAGCATGAGCTCGGCCGCGATCGTCGGGCCCACCAGTCGCGGCAGCCAGTAGCTGCTCCCGACGTCGCATGCCGACAGCCCGACCCGGATGAACTGGGCGCCGAAGTACGCGTCGTCACTGGCGACGCGCATGTCGCACGACAGTGCGATCGCGAGCCCACCGCCGACGGCCGCGCCGTGCACCGCGGCGATGACCGGCTGCGGCAGCTCGTGGATCGCGAGCATGAGCCGGGCCAAGTTGTCTTGCGCGAAGTGGACCGTACCGACGGGACCCCGGTCCTGCGCTTCGGGAGGAGCCAAGTCGTCGCCGGTCATGTTGGCGCCGGCGCAGAAGCCCTTCCCGTTGCCGGCAACGACCACTGCTCGTACCGAGCGGTCGGCGCGCAGGTCGGCGAACGCGTCACCCAGCTCGGCCACCATCGCCGTGGTCAGCGCGTTGTAGCGACCGGGATCGTCGAGCTCGATCAGCTCCACACCTTCCGCGACGCGCGAGCGCCCGACGACGCTCACGGCGCGACCGCCATGAGGTCGGCGAAGCCGGACGGCGCGTGCGCGCCGATGCTGGCGTGCTCGAAGAGGCCGAAGCCCTCGGCGCCCTCGCAGTCCGCCCGCGCCACGTGGTCGATGTTCCCGAACGGGATGCGCGGCGCCACGCCGGGGTCGGTGAGGTCGACGACGACCGACTCCGCCCAGTTCTCGCCCTTCCACTGCCCGTGCGCCCACTCCGCGTCGCCGTAGCCCGGACCCATGTGCAGCGGCACGAAACCGAGCGTGTCGATCTCGACCGTCACCGGCTTCCCGCGCATGTCCTGGAGGAGCAGGGTGGCGTGCTCCGGGTGGCGTGTCCCCGAGCGGTACCGGATGTCGTACACGGGCCAGCCGAGCTGCTCCACGCGGCCGTCGGCCCAGACGCGCTTGGCGTCGTTCAGCGTGCGGTAGCCGTCGGCCTTCTCCTGGGCCATCACGATGATCTGGAAGTCGTCGAAGCGCAGCGGTACGTACAGCCACCAGAAGCCGCCCCCGCCGGTGGCGGCGTCGTCAGGCGTGCGACCGGGAGCGTCGGCGTCGCCCACCGGCCGGATGCCCCATGACCGATCGCGACTGCCGAGCCACGTCGAGGGATCGACCGCGATCGTGGTGCCGTCGACGCGCACCTCGCCGGCCCAGCTGCCCATCTGCGCGAAGCGTGAGCTCTGCAGGATCGTGCGGTAGCCGTTGCTGATGACGTGCGGCTCCTCCTCGACCGCGGGGAACGAACCCTCCCACGTGAGGTCGAAGCCCACGCCGAGGTCGTCGCCGTCACACACGACCCGCACACGCTGCAGCGGTTCGAGCACCTCGATCCGGTAGGGCCCGACCTGCTGGTGCATGCGATCGGGGCCCAGTGCTCCGGAGAAGCGGGCAGTGTGCACCACCTCGCCCACCTTCACCGATGCGTACGCGTCGATCACACCGAGGTTGACGTAGCTGCCGAGCCCGGTGATCAGGAACACGTCGCCGGTGCGGTCGTGGGCGTTGAAGTAGCAGCGGTCGTAGAAGTTCTTGTCGCTGGTGCCGACCTGGGCCATCGGCAGCGGCGTCTGGTGGACGGGGTACTCGTCGAGAGGATGCAACATGAGCGGCAAACTACTTCTCCCGGTCAAGCAACGCCTCGGGCGGTGACGGTTGGAGGCCGCGCCGTAGAGTGCCGTCGTGATCCTTGATTCGGACCTCGCTCCGGCGCTGGAGCAGCTCCGGGGCCTCGTGAGCGCCGACGGCGGTGACGTGGTGCTCGAAGGCGCCGACGGGTCGACCGTGCGCGTCCGTCTGGTTCTCGAGAGCGCGCACTGCGTGGAGTGCGTCATGCCCCGACCGTTCCTCGAACAAGTCGCCCTCGACGTGTTCCGCCGTCATGGTGTCGAGCTCGACGCGGTTGCCGTGGACGATCCGCGCGAACATCCCGACTTCGTCCCACCCGATCACTGACGCCAGGGGGATCAATGCGACTGCAGGACAAGGTGGCGATCGTCACCGGAGGAGGGAGCGGGATCGGAGCTGCGTACTCTCGCCGGTTCCTGGCGGAGGGGGCCAAGGTGATGATCGCCGACATCGGCGAGGAGCAGGGCACCCGCACGGCAGCCGAGCTCACGGGCGACGGCGAGATCGCCTTCGTGAAGACCGACATCGCCGATCCCGACAGCGCGCAGGCTGCCGTCGCTGCGACCCTCGAGCGCTTCGCCACCGTCGACATCCTGGTGAACAACGCCGCGATCTACGGCGACTACGTGGGGAGCGACCACAGCCTCGAGTACCTCAAGAAGGTGTTCGACGTGAACCTGCACGGACAATGGGTGATGGCCAAGGCGGTGTCACCGCATCTCGTGCAGCAACGCTGGGGCCGCATCGTGAACGTGGCGTCGATCGCCGCGTACCTCCACCAGCTCAGCTCGGTGTCGGACCCCGACAACTTCGAGCTCGGCAACTACGCGTACATGCAGTCGAAGTGGGGAGTGCTCGGGCTCACTCGTCACATGGCCGGCCAACTCGGGCAGTTCAACGTCACCGTCAACTGCATCGCGCCCGGACTCACCAACACCGCCGCCACCGAGAAGCAGGTGCCGACCGACTTCCAGCCGATGTTCGCGACCATGTCGGCGATGCGCCGCAACACCGAGCCCGAGCACATGGTCGGTCCGGCCGTGTTCTTCGCGTCGAGCGATGCCGACATGGTCAACGGCCAGGTTCTCGTGGTCGACGGCGGCAACGTGATGCCGGTATGAAGCTGCAGCGAAGCCGTGGCCGGAGGCCGGGACGGCGTAGCGGAATGGACCGGTCGAGATGAGCGCCGACGGCGAGATCCGGACCGTGCTCGCGCGCATCGCGCAGCTCGCCGACAGCGGCGATCTCGACGAGTACCTGAGCCTCTTCACCGAGGACGCGGTGTGGGCCATGCCGGACAACCCGGCGGTCGGCATGACCGCCAACGAGAAGCGTGGCCATGCCGAGATCCGCGCCGGCGCCGAAGAGCGCCGCGCCAGTGGCCTCCAGGGCCCGGGGACCGAGAGCCGGCACGTGCTCACGACGATCGCGGTGACGGTGGAGAGCGACACGCGCGCGACGGCCCGCTCCTACTTCATGTTCCTCGCTACCACGACGACCACGCCCACGATTCGCACGGCCGGTCAGTACGACGACGTCCTGGTGCGTGGTGAGCGAGGCTGGCAGTTGGCGCACCGCCAGATCACGATCGGCTGACGCTCGGACTCACACGATGCGGCGTTCCGTCGCCCAGCGCGTGAGCTCGTGGCGGTTCGAGAGCTGCAACTTGCGCAACACCGACGACACGTGGGTCTCGACCGTCTTGGACGAGATGTCGAGCTGGCGAGCGATCTCTTTGTAGGCGTAACCCCGTGCGATCAGACGCAGCACCTCCCGCTCACGCGCGGTGAGCTGGTCGAGCTCGGGATCGACGGCGTCGAGGGGTACGTGCGAGAACGCGTCGAGCACGAAGCCGGCAAGCCGTGGCGAGAAGACGGCGTCGTCGGCGGCGACGCGGTTGATCGCGTCGACGAGCTCGGGTCCCGAGATGGTCTTCGTGACGTAGCCGCGCACGCCGGCGCGGATCACCGCGATCACGTCTTCGGGTGCATCCGACACTGACAGTGCGAGGAAGCGGACCTGCGGATGAGCGGCGAGCACGCCGCGGATGACGGCTTCCCCGCCACCACCCGGCATGTGCACGTCGACCAGGACGACGTCGGGGAGGCGCTCGCCGATCATCTCGACCGCGGCGTCGACTTCGGACGCCTCGCCCACGACGTCGGCGGCGTCGCCCAATTCGGCGCGCACGCCGCTGCGGAAGAGGTGGTGGTCGTCGACCAGGAACACGCGTGGCGCCGCCACCATCGGGCGCTCGCTACTCGCCGGGCTGCCCTTGATGGAGTTGGCCGGCTCGCTCACGCTCACGCCGGTTCCCTTGGCATCGACAATTCGACCTCCGTGCCCTGACCCGGCCTCGACCGGATCACGGCGACACCGCCGTGGCGCTGCATGCGCCCGGTGATCGACTCGGCGATGCCACCGCGGTCGGTGGCGATCATGCCCGGGTCGAACCCCTTGCCGCGGTCGCGCACGAACACCGTCACCTGATCGGCGGCGACCTCCTCGTACACCGCAACCGAGGACGCGCCTGAGTGACGGGCTGCGTTCACCATCGCCTCCTGGGTCGCGGCCACGAGCGCGCGCAGGCGTTCGTCGAGCGAGCACTCGCCGCCGACGCGCACCGTCTCGATCGGAGTGCCTTGCCGGTGCTCGACGTCGGCAGCGACGGCCTCGAGGGCGTCGCCGAGATCGAGGTCGGCCCGCGTCGGCGTGCGGCCGAACAACCACGTGCGCAGCTCGCGCTCCTGGCTCCTCGCCAGACCGACGACCACGCGTGGGTCGTCGGCCCGGCGTTGGATGAGGGCGAGGGTCTGCAGCACGGAGTCGTGGAGGTGCGCCGCCATCTCGGCGCGTTCGTCGGACCGGATGCGTTCCCGCCGTTCCTCGACGAGTGCGTTCCAGAGTCGCCAGAGCCACGGTCCGAAGATGAGCCCCAACCCGCCGAGCATCACCGCCACCGCGAGGAGTCCCTGCCCGACGGCGCGGAACGTGCCCTGCGTGGCCAGGAAGGCGCCTACTCCGGCGACGACCAGCGCGCCGCCGAGCACGATCCGCAGGACGGCGGCGGTCTCGTGGGTGCGGGTGTCGGCTCGCGCCGGCAGCCCTCGCTCGCGGCGCACGAGCTCGCCGATGAGCTCGTCGATCGGTCGTCCACTGCGGCCGACGATCAGCGCGGTGCCCATCGCGGCGAGGACGATCGGCCACAACAGCCCGTCGCTGAACCCCAGGCCCATCGAGCGGGCCAGGAGGAGCACGCCGAGGGTGACGGTGCCGAGGGCGAGCACCTGCACGAGGTCGTTGCGCGCCCGTCCCGGCTGGCCGTCGTCCACCACCGCGGCGTCAGCATCGGTGGGGAGGAACAACCACCCGGCCGCGTAGAGCACGACGCCGGCGCCCCCGGCGAACGTCAACACGACGAACGCGAGCCGTACGAGGTTGGGCTCGACGTGGAAGTGATCACCCAGCCCGCTGGCGACTCCCGCGACGAGCTTGTGTTGCGAACGTCGGCTCAATGGGTGTCGGGTGGGATGCGACGCGGGAGCGTGGTGCACGTCCGGCTCCTCGAGCGGGCCGCGCGTGAGGATCGGCGCGGCGAATGGACGCTCGCATGATCGCGCGCGCCACCCCGGATCGCCGTGCGGGACCGACCCCGCTTTCCCGGATGGACTCGGGGTCGCGGTCGGGGACATCCCCGATGGTGCGGCCCGCGACGACTGCAGATGATGCGCACCATGGACGCACCGCCGATCGACCCGCCTCCGACCGAACCGACCGCGCCCGACCCCCCGGAACCCGATCCGACCGACCGAACGACGTCGGCGCCCCACCGCCGCCTGGTGCGTCGTGGCGACGATCGGCTGCTGGGAGGCGTGGCGGGCGGTGTCGCCGACTACCTCGGCGTCGACGTGGTGCTGGCGCGTCTGGCGTTCGTCGTCGCCGCGTTCTTCGGCGGCGCCGGCGTGATCGCGTACGTGGTCGGCTGGATCGTCTTGCCGGTCGGGCCCACGACCAGGGAGCAGCCGGCGGCGCCAGGCGACCGCAAGCAGCTGCTCGGCTACGCGCTCGTTGCCGTCGGTCTGCTCGCCATCGGCGGGCGCGTCGGTTGGAGGCTCGGTGGCGACGGCGCGTTCTGGCCGCTCGTGCTCGTCGGGCTCGGGGCCGCGGTGTTGTGGCTCCGCCGCGCGACAACTCGCACGACGTCCTGCCGCTCGCGGCGCGCACCACGTCGGCCGCGCCACCGTCGACCCCGCCGCCGCCGACCGCCACGCGGCCGGCCTGGTCGGCGACCGAGTCGACGGAGCCGATGGCCGCGGAGGCGCCATCGCCTCCACGCCGACAACGGTCGTACCTCGGTGCCGTCACCTGGAGCTCGTTGCTCGTGCTCACCGGCGTCGCGTGGCTGCTCGACGCGTCGGGCGTCGTCGACGTCGACCTCCGCGTCGTGGTTGCGCTCGGGCTCGCGCTCGTCGGCGTCGCGCTCGTCGTCAGCGCGTGGTTCGGACGGGCGCGGGGGTTGATCGCGCTCGGGGTGCTCCTCGCCCTGGTGGTCGGCGCGCTCGGGCTTGTCGACGTCCCGCTCCGCGGAGGTATCGGCGATCCCACCTACCACCCGCGCACGGTCGCGGGCATCGACGACGACTACGCCCTCGGCGTCGGGAACCTGGCGGTCGATCTGCGTGATGTCGACTTCTCGGGTGTGAGTCGCCGGCTCCACGCCCAGGTCGGGATCGGCCAACTCGATGTCACCGTGCCTGAAGGTGTGCGCGTCGTCGTCGACGGACACGTCGGCGTCGGCGCCCTCCGAGCGTTCGGCCGCGACCCCGACCGGTGTTGTCCGACCGAGGTGCATCTGGTCCGTCCCGGCGTCGCCGGCGGCGGCACCCTCCGGGTCGATGCCGAGGTCGGCGCCGGACAGCTGGTGATCACCCGACGAGAGGAGTCCCTCCGTGTCGCGTCATGACCTCGATCCGATCGCGCTCGTGTTCGGCGCGACGTTCGTCGCGCTCGGCCTCGCTGACGCGATCGCCCGCGCGAGTTGGTTCGACATCGACCGCGGCTGGCCGCTCGGCGTGTTCCTCGTCGCTCTCGGCATCGCGGGCATCGTCAGCGCGACCGCGCACCGCCGCACCCGCGACGAAGCATGACCCCTCCTTCGTGGTGGTGGCCCGGCCGGGCCCTTCGCCCGCTCGGGGGCGCATGGGGTACAAAGGAACCACACGATCACGATGTCCCGGGGGACTCCACCATGGCCATGGCGACGACGGACCACTACACGCTCATCTCGGCCGACACGCACGCGGGCGCCAACCACGAGACCTACCGCGAGTACCTCGCGGCGGAGTGGGTCGACGAGTTCGACGCGTGGCGGGAGAAGTACAAGAACCCGTGGAAGGACCTGCGCGACACCAGTCTGCGCGTCCGCAACTGGGACGACGAGCGCCGGAACGCCGATCAGGACAAGGACGGCGTCGTCGGTGAAGTGATCTTCCCCAACACGGTGCCGCCGTTCTTCCCGAGCTTCGTGTTGTTCGCGCCGCCGCCGAAGGACGACGACTACCCGCGTCGTCGCGCCGGTATCCAGGCGCACAACCGCTGGATGGTCGACTTCTGCTCGCACTTTCCGGAGCGGCGCGCGGGCATCGGCCAGATCTTCCTCAACGACATCGACGACGCCATCGAGGACGCGAAGTGGATCAAGGAGCACGGCCTGCGCGGCGGCGTCCTCCTCCCCAACATCCCGCCGGACGTGAAGTGGGTGAAGCCGCTCTACGACCCCGAGTACGACCCCCTGTGGGCGGTGCTCGAGGACCTCGAGATCCCGGTGAACGCGCACGGCGGTACCGGCTCGCCCGACTACGGCCGTTACGCATCGGTCCCGATGATCATGATCAGCGAGGTGCCGTTCTACTCGCAGCGCCCGTTCGTTCACCTCACGTTGAGCGGCGTGTTCGAGCGGTTCCCGCGCATGAAGTTCGTGATGACCGAGATGGGCGCCGCGTGGATCCCGCCGCTGCTCAAGCAGCTCGACGGCATCATCGCCAACGTGAAGAAGGGCGAGATCGGCGAGCTGAAGTACACGAAGGAGAACGCGCTGGAGCGTTCCGCCACCGAGTACTTCCACCAGAGCTGTTGGGTGGCCGCGAGCCAACCCGGTCCGGCTGACGCCGCGACACGGAAGGTGATGGGTGAGGACCGCTTCATGTGGGGCAGCGACTACCCGCACGACGAAGGCACCGGACCGTTCACCACCGAGCACCTGCGTCAGGTGTTCCACGACGCCGACCCCACCGAGCTCGTGCGGGTCCTCGGCGCCAACGCCGCGAAGCTGTACGACTTCGACCTCGCCGTGCTCAAGCCGTGTGCCGACCAGTACGGGCCGACCGTGGGTGAGGTCGCGCAGCCGTTGACGGAGCTGCCGGAGAACCCGAACATGGCGCTGCTGCGCGCCGAGGCCGCACTCAGCGCCTGACGCTCCCGACAGGAACGCGTCATCTCGCGACGACCATTGGTCAGTCGCGCCCGGATGGCGTACAACCGGTGAAGAGCACGCTCCGTCGGGCCGATGGAGGACGTATGGACGACGTGGTCTACGTCGGTCAGAGCCAGGCGGTGCACTGGTGGCCGGCAACGATGGTGGTCCTCGCGCTGGTCGGGTACCCCCTCGGTGGCCCGGGCGCGGCGATCGTGCTGCTCGTGCCCGCTGTGGTCGTCGGCGTCGTACTCCCGTGGCGCTTCGAGGTGCTCGACGCCGGCATCGCGTTGTGGTTCCCGTTCGGCAAGTACCGCTACCTGGCCAAGGAACGCGTGACCGTGCGCGTCGGACACGGTTCGACGGTGCTCCTCCCGCGCCGCGCCGAGCGCTTCGGCTATCCGCTCACCGACGGGCTCGTCGAGCAGCGGCGTGCCGTGTTGCGCGCCGTGCTCACCGAACACGGTTACGACGTCGCGGCGTGACCGTCCAGGCAGCGGCGACGCCGCCCCCTGCTGCATCACTCCGTGTCGGCGCCGACCGCCTTCGCCCAGGACCGGTCGAGACGGAGCTGCCCCTTCGCGTCGGTCGAGGTGACCACGACGGTCGCAGGCTGACGGTTGCCCGTCAACGGTTCGATCGTGACGTACCCGGTCCACCCCGACCAGCCGTTCACGGTGCCGAATTCCTTCGTGAGTGCGCCGGCGTCGAAGCCGCCGGTGCGGCGAACGCCGTAGGCGAAGAAGTTCAGCGAGTCGTACGCGTACGGGCTCCACGTGCCCGGGGCGCGTCCGAAGCGCTTCCGGTAGGCGGCGATGTGGGCCGCGGAGTCGACGAAGTCGTTCGGTGCGGGCACACCAACCACCGGACAGTTCTTCGCCGCCGCCTGGCCCGCGGTGGTCACGAAGGCCGTGTCGTAGGACCCGTAGTCGGCGACGCACTTCGACGCCACCTGCTGCTGGTACATCGCCTTCGCGATCAAGCCACCTTCGGGGTAGTAGGTGGCGGCGTAGATCACATCCGGGTTACCCGCCGCCACCGTTGTCACGACGTCGGCGTAGCTCTTCGCGCCCGGGTCGATGGGCTCATACGCAGTGATCGTGACACCGGCCTGGTCGAGCAGCGTCTTCAGCGCGCTCGACACCGACTGCGTGTAGAGCGCGGTCGGGTCGTAGATGATCGCCACCGACTTCGCTTGTTCCCATTCGGTGAGCGCGTCGGCCGCGACCGGCGCGATCTGCGAGGTCATGGGTTGGAGCGTGAACCCGAGCCCGGCAGTCGCGTCAGCCGACGTCAGTCGGATCGGGACGACACCGGCGGCGAGGTAGAGCGGCAACGTCTTCGCGCCGACGCCGGAGTTGTACGGCCCGACCACTCCATCGAGGCCCTTCGCGATCGCGGCGTTCGCCGCCTTCTCCCCGGTCGCCGGGTCGGCCGCGTCGTCGATCGGCACGATCTCGACCTTCCGGCCGAGCAAGCCACCTCGCCGCGTTGATCTCGGCGGCGGCGAGTCGCGCACCATCGAGCATGCCGGTGCCGATGCTCTTCTGGTCGCCCGAGAGTGGCCCTTCGAGACCGATGCGGACGGGGTCGCTCGTCTGCGCGGAACCCGCTCCGGCTCCGATGGCCAGGCTGCCGAACACCACGACCAACGCGATCAGTGTCGCGACGCACCTCTTCGACTTCATGAGCCCCCGATCGTCGTGCTCGAGCATGTGCTCCGGGCGATTCCTGCCACCGCCGAGGAAGGGGCGTCAGCGTAGGGCGCTGCGAACGCTCCGCGCCGACCACTGACTGGGTCGACGCATCGCCAACTCTCGGAACGCGGCGGCCGCAGGCGACAGGGGGCTGTCGCGGTGGAAGAGGTGCAGGGCGCGAGCGAGACGCGGCCGCAGCGAGACGACCACTGCGCCGAGCCGCTGTGCCTGTTCGGCGAGGGGCCGGGGGAACAGCGTCGCACCAGCCCCGGCGAGCACGAGGGGGAGGATCGCCTCGCGCTGCGCGGTGACGACCGCGACGTCCGGTGTCACTCCCGCGTCGGCGAACGCCTCCTCGAGCTGCCGGCGCGTCGCGGTGCCGGGCTGCGCCGCGACCAGTGGGAACTTCGCCAGCGTGGCGATCGCCATCGTGTGCGACGCGTGCGTGCCCGGCGGGAGCACGGCCAGGAGATCCTGCGCGCCGAGCTGATGGCTGGCGAGTCGGGGGCCGCGCACCGCCTCGACGGTGATACCGAGCTCGCACGCGCCGCTTGCCACCAGCTCGACGACTTCGGCCTCGTCACGCGGATCCGCGAGCGCGAGCTCGATTCCCGGGTACGCGACCCGGAACGCGCCAACCAGCGGTGCCACCGGGTCGACCGCGAGGGTGGGCAGGGCGACGAGGTCGAGGCGCCCGGCACTCAGGCCCGCGACCGCCTCCACAGCCGCCTGGCCCGTCTCGACGTCGCGGAGCACCTGGCGAGCCGGCTCCACCAGCGCCTCCCCGGCGGGCGTGAGGATCACCCGGCGCCCGACCCGGTGGAACAGCGAAGTGGCCAGCTCGGCCTCGAGCTCGCGGATCGCCTGCGACACCGAAGGTTGCGACACGTGCTCGGCCTCGGCGGCGCGGGTCATGCCTCCGCCGTCGACCACCGCGAGGAACAAGCGGAGCCGGCGCAGATCCATAGACATAGCTTATGTAAATCACAGGAACTACGTCTTGGACTTCTCAACATGTCGGGCGGACGATGGGTGGATGGAGTTGCTGTTCATCGCCGCCGTCGGGGCCCTGACGGGCTTCCTGGGGGGTCTGTTCGGCAAGGGCGGGTCGGCGATCGCGACGCCGTTGCTCGACGTGGGCGGCGTCGCCCCGATCTCGGCGGTGGCGTCTCCGCTGCCCGCGACCATCCCCGGGACCATGGCCGCGGCGTACGCGTACTGGCAGGAGCGGCTCGTCGACTGGCGCGTGGTGCGCTGGTCGGTGGCGTTCGGGGTGCCCGCGACGATCGCGGGCGCGTACGCGACGCGGTGGATCGGGGGGACGCCGCTGGTCATCACCACCGAAGTCATCATCGTCGTGCTCGGTGCCCGCTTCCTCCTCCATCCGTCACCGCCGCACGAGCACCTCACGGCTCCTCCGCGCGCCCTGCGCACGCGCATGGCCGGGGTGGCGCTGGCGGTGGGCGTGCTTTCCGGGCTGCTGGCCAACAGCGGCGGGTTTCTCCTCGCGCCCCTGTACATCGTCGTGCTGCGGATGCCGATCAAGGTGGCCTTCGCGTGCTCGCTCGTCGTCGCGGCCGCGCTCGCAGTCCCGGGCACAGTGGTCCATGCGCTCCTCGGGCACATCGACTGGGGTGTGGTCGCGGTGTTCGGCGTGACATCCATCCCACTGTCGTACCTGGGTGGGCGCGTCGCGGTGCGCACGCATGCGCCGAAGCTCGAGCGCCTCTACGGTGCCGGCTTGCTCGCCATCGGGCTGTTCACGCTGGCGGTGACGGCCTGATCAGCCGGCGTCGCGCGTCACGGCCAGCACCGAGTCGCGCAGCTCGGGGCGGCAGATGAGGAGGTCGGGGAGGTAGGGCTCAGGCCGGTTGTACTCGAGCCGTGCACCGTCGAGGCGCGACACGTGCAAGCCCGCGGCGGCCGCGACACCCACGGGCGCGGCGGAGTCCCACTCGTACTGGCCGCCGCTGTGCGCGTACACGTCGACGTCGCCGAGCACGACCGCCATCGCCTTGGCCCCCGCGGAACCGAGCGCGACGAGCTCGCCGCCCAACTGCTCGGCCAGGAGCTCGGCGATCGCGGGCGGACGGGTGCGGCTCACGACGAGGCGCGGCGGTCCACCCGACGGCGGGGCGAGCGTGGCCGCGGGCGACGCGTTCAACGTGAGCGCGCGCGCCGGCAGGGCCACGGCGGCCGCCGTGATCTGCCCGTCGATCGCCAGCGCCACGTGGACCGCCCAGTCGGTGCGGCCCTCCTCGCCGAACTCGCGCGTGCCGTCGAGCGGATCGACGATCCACACGCGCGATGCTTCGAGGCGCGCGGGGTCGTCGGCTCCCTCTTCGGAGAGCACCGCATCGTCGGGGTGTGACGCCGCCAGCGCGGCCACGATGAAGTCGTGCGACGACCGGTCGCCCTCGGCCCGGAGCTCGGTCGGGTCGGCCCCCGCCGCGTGCAGAGTGGCGCGCAGTGCGACAAGGCGCTGCCCGGCCTCGGTGGCGATGGCGGCGGCGTCGCGGTGGTCGTCGGAGGTTGCGCTCACGGGCGGCGACGCTAGCCCTCCCCCGATGGCGGACGGGGACCTCGCCGCGGCGACACTGGTGAAGTGACCGAGAGCAGCGCGCGCCCGTTCCGCCCCTGGGTGGCGGCGGTGGCCGACGTGGCGGTGCTGGTGCTCTTCGTCGTCGTGGGGCGCCGGAGCCACCACGAGGACGCGGGACTCGCCGGCTTCGTCCGCGTGTGGTGGCCGTTCGCGGCTGCGCTCCTGGTGGCCTGGCTGGCGATGGGCGTGTGGCGCGCTCCGCTCGCCTGGGGTCGAGCGGTGGCCGCGTGGCTCGTGACCGTCGGTCTCGGGATGACGATCCGCGTCGTCGTCGAGGGCCGCGACTTCAAGGTGGCCTTCACGATCGTGACGTTGGTCTTCGTCGGCGCGGGGATGCTCGGCTGGCGGGCGGTCCTGCGGAGGGTGCGCGCCCGCACCGTCGTCAGCGCGTAGCGGCTCGCGCCGCGACGGAGCCCCCGGGTTCCGGGGGCTGCGTCGGGGGCGGCGAACGCGTCGGCGGTGCGAGCACGGCACCGGCGCGCTGCCTCGGCGTGGTGCCCGCTCCGCGAGCCGGTGAAACGTCAGCCTGTCGGTAGCCGGAGAGAGCGGGCGATGGCCTTCTCCTCGGCGGCGCCGCCGCGCCACAGGTACACGGCAACCGCGCCGAACGTGAACGCGATGCCCAGGAGCACCGCGGCGCTCGTCGTGATGAGCTCCTTGATGTCGGTGCCGGCGGTGAGCATGTGCACGGTCGTGGTCGCGAACAGGAGGTAGCTGACCAGGTGCACCGAATGCCAGACGCGCTTCGACATCCGGTTGCGCAGCAACGACGTGATCTCGATGGCGGCGAGAAGATACATGCCGACGATGCCCCACGCCACCGCAACTGGGTGCCACGACCCGGTGAACGGCACCAAGACGTCGGTGATGCCGAAGTTCGTGTACGTGTCGATCAGGATCGAGCCGACGTGCACGCCGACGAACGCCACCGTCAGTGCGCCCAGGTAGCGGTGCAGGCTGAGCAACCACGCCGGCGTCGGGCGACGGCCGAGCACCTTCGTGGCGAGCAGCAGTCCCCACACGATGGTGGCGAGGATCAGGGCCCACGCGACGAAGCCGCTCGAGCGGGCCACGTACCACGGAATCTTGCTCACCGGTCAGCTCCCTCCGCTGGAGGTGTGTGAAGTGGCGCTCGTCGTTGTCGATGTGCCCGACGACGTCGTCGCCGACGACGAGGAGGAGTTGGTCGTCGAGGCGTTCGTGGTCGTCGTGGTTGCCGATGCCGAATCGTCGGACTCGCTGCCGTCGTCGGACGACGAGGTCGAGGAGGTCGACGACGGCGTGCTCGACTTCGTGTCGGCACTCGCCGCGGTCTGGGTGGTGGCGGCCTGGCCGTCGTGCCACGCCAACACACCGCCGAGCGACAGCATCGAGGCGACGCTCAGCGCCGCCGCCGCCTTGCGGGCGCGAGCGGCCCGCGGCTTGCGACGTGAAGGACCCCCGGGGGCGCGGGGAGGCGTGATCGGCGCGGTGGGGGAGTCGGTCTGCTCGTCCATGAGGGTGAAGGTACGGACCGGCAGTGAACGGGGTTCCAGAGCGGGGTAAGAGGCGTCGAAGAATGCCCGACGCGAGGTTGACGCGAACCGGCAAACTCCCGAAATGAAGCGGAAACGTGCCGCCAGTAGACCGTGGGAGGTGGGCGACCTCCTCGACGGCTACACCCCGGAGCGAGCGTGGGACGAGATGTTCGCCGGGCCCGACGAGCCGCGCGCGCACTACGAGTCCCTGCACGACGTGCTCGGCACCCTCTCGCGCGACGACTTCGAGGCTCGCTGCGCCGCGCGCGACCGGGCCTTTCACGACCAGGGCATCACGTTCTCCCACTCCGGCGAGGAGCGACCCTTCCCGCTCGACCTCGTGCCCCGCATCATCGACGCCGACGAGTGGGCCGTCGTCGAGTCCGGCGTGCGCCAGCGGGTGCTCGCGCTCGAGCGGTTCCTGGCGGACGTGTACGGCCCGGGCGAGATCCTGGCCGACGGCGTGGTGCCCCGCCGCCTCGTGGCGAGCTCGTCGCACTTCCACCGCTGTGTGCACGGGAGCGATCCCACCGGCGGTGTGCGCGTCCACGTCGCCGGTGTCGACCTCGTCCGCGACGGAGCCGGGAGCTTCCGGGTTCTGGAGGACAACCTCCGCACGCCGTCGGGCATCTCGTACGTGGTCGAGAACCGCCGTGCGATGACGCACGTGTTCCCCGAGCTGTTCGCCAGCCACCGCATCCGTCGGGTCGCGGACTACCCCACGCACCTGCTCGAGGCGTTCCGGGCCACGGCACCGCCAGGGGTCGACGACCCGTGCGTCGTGGTGCTCACGCCGGGCATCCACAACGCCGCGTACTTCGAGCACTCGTTCCTGGCGCGTCAGATGGGCGTCGAGCTGGTGGAAGGCCGCGACCTCGTGTGTCGCGACCAGCGCGTCTACATGCGCACGACCGCGGGTGAGCAGCGCGTCGACGTCGTGTACCGGCGCGTCGACGACGACTTCCTCGATCCGCTCCACTTCCGGCCCGACTCGGTGCTCGGTTGCGCAGGCATCCTCAACGCAGCGCGTGCCGGCAACGTGACGATCGCGAACGCACCCGGCAACGGCGTCGCCGACGACAAGGCCGTCTACCCCTACGTGCCCGCGATGATCGAGTACTACCTCGGTGAAGTGCCGATCCTGGCCAACGTCGAGACGTTCCGGCTCGAGGATCCCGACGTGTGCCAGTGGGTGCTCGACCGTCTCGACCAACTCGTGTTCAAACCGGTCGACGGTTCGGGCGGCAAGGGCATCGTGATCGGCCCGGTCGCCAATGAGGCGGTGCTCACCGATCTGCGCGGGAAGGTGCTCGCCGACCCGCGCGGATGGATCGCTCAGGAGCCGGTGGCGCTCTCGACCGCCCCCACGTTCGTCGACGGCCAGATGGGTGCCCGCCACCTCGACCTGCGTCCGTTCGCGGTGAACGACGGCCGCGACGTGTGGGTCGTGCCCGGCGGGCTCACGCGGGTCGCGCTGCCCGCGCACAGTCTGATCGTGAACTCCAGCCAGGGCGGCGGGTCGAAGGACACCTGGGTGCTCGCGGCGGCCGAGCAGGGCCGCGAGGTGTCGCCGCCGGCGCCCTCGGAGGCCACACCGCCTCCGCTCCACTCGCCGGCGCCGACCCTCGGCCCGCTGCCCGAGCAGGACTCGCAGCAGCAGCAGCAGCAGCGATGAGGTCGTCGCCGTGCTGAGTCGCATCGCGGAGTCGCTCTACTGGATCGGTCGCTACGTCGAGCGGGCCGAGGACACCGCGCGCCTGCTCGACGTGCACTACCACCTGCTGCTCGAGGACCGCCGCGCCGACGAAGCCGCGGTCTGCCGCGCGCTGCTCGACGCAATGGGCGCCGAACCGGAGGCCATCGGCGGCGAGGCCAACGCCGCGACCGTCACCGCACTCCTCGCGCAGGACCTCACGTTCTCCGGCTCCATCACCTGCTCGGTGGGCGCGGCGTGGGAGAACGCGCGGGGTGCCCGCGAAGCGTTGTCGTCGGAGCTGTGGGAGACGCTCAACACGACGTACCGCGAGGTGGGAAGCAGGGCGCGCGCGGGCACCGGACCGGCGCGCCACGAGTTCTTCGGTTGGGTGCGCGACCGCGCCGCCGCGTGCAACGGCATCGTGGACGCGACGATGAGCCGCGACGACGGGTGGCGGTTCTTCTCGGTGGGGCAGAGCCTCGAGCGTGCTGACATGACCACCCGACTCTTGAGCGCGCGCTACGGCGATGCCTTCGGCCGAACCGGGTGGACGACCACGTTGCGGAGCTGTTCGGCCTACGAGGCCTATCTCCGCGCGTACAAGCATGCGGTCGACGCCCGGACCGCGGTGGAGTTCCTGCTGCTCGACCGGCTCTTCCCGCGTTCGGTGTTCCACGCCCTCACGACGGCCGACAACGCACTCGCCGACCTCGATCCGCGTGCCGCGCGCGCGGGTGTCGACGACGAGGCACGCCGCCGCCTCGGCCGAGTGTGCGCAGAGCTCGAGTTCCTCCACCTCGACGACGCGATGGACGACCTGCCCGCGCTGCTCGCTCGGCTCCAGCACGAATGCGCCGACGTGCACGCGGCGATCGCTCGTCGGTACTTCCGCGAGACCCGCGTCATCGAGTGGAGCGTGTGACATGTCATGGCGCTTGCGAGTCCGGCACACGACCACCTACCAGTACTCGGGCGTGGTGCACGCGTCGTACAACGAGGCGCGCATCTCGCCGCTCGACACTCCCAGCCAGTTCACCCTCGAGCACCGCGTCGAGGTGCACCCGGCGGCCAACCTCTTCCGGTACCGCGACTACTGGGGCAGCCGTGTCCACTGCTTCGACCTCCACCAGCCCCACGCCGAGCTCACGGTCGTCGGCGCGTCGCTGGTGGAGACCGCGCCGCGCACGCCCAGCCTCGACGACACCGTCGTATGGGACGCGATCGACGCGCCCGGTCTCACCGACCGCTTCTTCGAGTACTTGGTCGACACCCGCATGACCGCGTCGGACGACACCATCCGTCAGGCGGGGCGCGAGCTGCGCGGGGCGCCGACGCCCGCGGTCGCGCTCGCGATGCTGGGGGAGTGGCTGCGCTCACGCGTCGAGTACGAGACCGGCACGACCAGCGTGTCGACCACTGCGGTCGAGGTCTTGCGCGCCGGGCGCGGCGTCTGCCAGGACTATGCGCACCTCGGCATCGCGGTGTTGCGCGCGGCGGGCATCCCCGCTCGCTACGCGTCCGGCTACCTCTACCCCGACGAGCTGGGGGGCGAGGTCGGGGCCACGCACCGCGGCGAGAGCCACGCGTGGTTGGAGGCCTGGGTCGGTGACTGGCATCCGCTCGACCCCACCAGTGGGTCACCGGTCGCGGAGCGCCACGTGCTCGTGGCCCGCGGCCGCGACTACGCCGACGTCGCGCCGCTCAAGGGTGTCTATCACGGTGGACCCAGCCACTCGCTCGACGTCGCGGTGGAGCTCACGCGCGTCGCGTGAGCGAGCGCCAGGCCTCGCCGGCGTCGGCAGTGCGCAGCGAGAGGCGAGCGGCCGCGACGCAGGTACCCTGCGCTGCAGCGAGCCGTTCGCCGATCATGGGGTAGAGCGGCCCGCCGCCGAAGGTGGCGTGAGCGGGAAACTAGTGTCGCCCGCATGTCTGCACCCACTCCCGAGGTCCCCGTCTCGATCGCCGTCAACGGGATCGTGACCGAGCACGAGGTCGAGGCGCGCACCCTCCTCGTCCAGTATCTGCGCGAAGTCGTCGGCCTGACCGGCACCAACATCGGCTGCGATTCCACGTCCTGTGGCGCCTGCACCGTGCTGCTCGACGGCGAGTCGGTGAAGTCGTGCACCGTGCTCGCGGCCCAGGCCGACGGCGGCGCCGTCACCACCATCGAGGGCCTCGCCCACGGCGACGAGCTGCATCCGATGCAGGCTGCGTTCCGTGAGCACCACGGCCTGCAGTGCGGATACTGCACGCCGGGCATGGTGATGGCCGCGGTGTCGCTGGCCCAGGAAGGCGGTGCGCTCAGCGAGCGCGATGTGCGCATGGGGCTCGAAGGCAACCTCTGTCGTTGCACCGGCTACCACAACATCGTGGCCGCAGTGGTCGCCGGGTCGGCGACGATGGCCGGGAGCGGGCAGTGATCCCCGCCGCGTTCGCCTACGCCCGCGCCGACTCGCTCGACGACGCGCTCGCGCTGCTCGCCGAGCACGGCGACGAGGCAAAGCTCCTCGCCGGCGGCCACTCGCTGTTGCCGCTGATGAAGCTTCGCCTTGCGACCCCGTCGGTGCTGGTCGACGTGGGCCGGCTCCGCGAGCTGTCGTACGTGCGCGACGACGGCGACACGCTCGCCATCGGCGGGCTGACCCGCCACCACGACGTCGAGCACGACGCCGTCGTCCGCGAGCACGTGCCGCTGCTCGCCGCGGCCGCGGGTGAGGTCGGCGATCCGCAGGTGCGTCACCGCGGCACGCTCGGTGGCTCGCTCGCCCACGGCGATCCCGCGTCCGACCTTCCGGCGGTGGTGCTCGCACTGCGCGGGAGCATCGTGGCGCGGGGGAGTGGTGGCGAGCGCGTGCTCGCCGCCGACGACTTCTTCCACGGCTTCCTCGAGACGGCCCTCGAGCCCGACGAGATCATCACCGAGGTGCGCGTGCCGAAGACCGGCGCCGCCGGGTGGTCGTTCCAGAAGTTCAACCGCCGCGCGCAGGACTGGGCGATCGTCGGCGTCGCCGCGGTCGGTGGCGCCGCCCCGGGGGTCGCGCTGGTGAACATGGGCGCCACGCCCGTGCGCGCGGCGGCAGTGGAGGCCGCGCTGCGCGAGGGCGCGTCGGCCGCCGACGCCGCCGCGCACGCGGCCGACGGCACCGAGCCACCGAGCGACCTCAACGCGTCGCCCGACTACCGGCAGCACCTCGCGCGCGTGCTCGTGGGTCGCGCGCTCGACGCGGTGGCGGCGGCCGGAAACGGGCGATGACGACGACGTTCGGCGCCGGCTCCCTGGTGGGTGTGCCGGTGCGACGGGTCGAAGATCCGACTCTGCTGCGCGGGGAAGGCACGTACATCGACAACCTCGACCTGCCGGGCGCGGTGCACCTCGCGTTCGTGCGCTCGCCGATCGCGCACGCCGAGATCACCGCAGTCGACCTCTCTGCGGCGCGGGCGATGCCCGGAATCGTGGGGGTGTACTCGGCCGACGACCTCGACTTCCCGAACCACATCGGGATGATGCAGCTCCACCCCGAGGTCGTGCGGCCCGCACTCGCGCGCGAAAGGGTGCGCTTCGTCGGGGATCCGGTCGTCGTGGTCGTCGCGGACACGAAGGCGCACGCGGTCGACGCGGCGGAAGCGGTGATCGTCGACTACGAACCACTGCCCGCGGCGACGGACATGGAGTCGGCGCTGGCACCCGACGCGCCGGTCCAGTTCGATGCGGTGGGTTCGAACGTCGTCATGGGCGCGCGTGAACCCGACGGCTTCGACCCGCTGGCGGGCGCGGAACTCGTCGTGCGGGGTCGGTTCGAGAACCAGCGCCTGGCTGTCGTGCCCATGGAGGGGTCGGCGGTGGCGGTGGTGCCGGGCGACGACGGCGCCGGCCACGACCTCACCGTCTACCTCGCCTGCCAGATGCCCCACATGAACCGCGGCGGCGTCGCGGGTGGCTTCGGTGTCGAGCCCGAGAAGATCCGGCTGATCGCGCCGCACGTGGGCGGGTCGTTCGGCGCCAAGCACTGGGCGCCCGAAGACATCGTCGCCGTGCGCGTGGCGCAGGAGCTCGGTCGTCCCGTGAAGTGGGTGGAGACGCGCTCCGAGAACATGATCGCGATGCCGCACGGGCGTGGCCAGGTCCAGTACCTCGAGTTGGGTCTGCGCCACGACGGCACCATCGTCGGGCTGCGGTGCCGCGTGGTGGGCGACGCCGGTGCCTACGCCGGCTTCGGCGGCATGCTCGCGTTCGGCCCGACGCGCATGATGTCGCAGGGCGTGTACCGCATCCCGCAGATCGGTTACGACGTTGCCGTCGCGCTCACCAACCTGGCGCCGATGGGCGCGTACCGCGGCGCGGGACGTCCGGAAGCGGCGGCGATGCTCGAGCGCATCCTCGACATGGCGGCGAGAGAGCTCGGCATGGATCCCGTCACGCTGCGCCGCCGTAACTTCCTGCGACCCGACGAGTTCCCGTACTCGACCGTCACCGGTGTCACCTACGACATCGGTGACTACGACGCCGCGCTCACCGAGGCGCTGCGCATCGCGGGCTACGAAGAGCTGCGCGCCGAGCAGGCGGCGCGGCGCGAGCGCGGCGACGTGAAGCAGCTCGGCATCGGCATCTGCGTGTACGTGGAGATCACCGCGGGTGGGTCGGGCAGCGAGTACGCCGAAGTGGAGGTGCACCCCGATGGGAGCGCCACGGTGAAAGCGGGCACGTCGGCGCACGGTCAGGGCCATGCCACCGCGTACACGCAGCTGGTCTCGGGCGAGCTCGGCATCCCGTTCGACAAGATCACGTTCCTGCAGTCGGACACGGCGATCATCCCGCGCGGCGGTGGTACCGGCGGGTCGCGCTCGTTGCAGCTCGGGGGGAGCGCCGCGCTGGAGGCGTCCCGTGGCGTGCTCGAGCGCGCTCGCAGCCTGGCGGGGGAGCTGCTCGAGGCGTCACCCGAAGACATCGTCCTCACCGACGACGGCACCCTCGGCGTCGCCGGCGTGCCGGCAACGGCGATCACGTGGGCGGAGGTCGCGACCAAGGCCGTCGACGAGGGCTCGCCCCTCGCGGTCGAGCACGACTTCGTGCAGTCGGGCGCGTCGTTCCCGTTCGGCGCGCACGTGTCGGTCGTCGAGGTCGACACCGAGACCGGTCGGGTCGAACCGATTCGTCACGTCGCGGTCGACGACTGCGGCCGCATCCTCAACCCGATGCTCGTCGACGGTCAGGTGCACGGTGGGCTGGCCTCGGGCATCGCGCAGGCGCTGTGGGAGGAGATGGTCTACGACGACGACGGCAACCCGTTGACGTCGACCCTGGCGGAGTACGGCATCCCGAGCGCAGCCGAGTTCCCGCCGTTCGAGGTCGCCCACACCGAGACGCCGTCGCCCCTCAACCCGCTGGGCGCCAAGGGGATCGGCGAGTCGGCGACGGTGGGTAGCACCCCTGCCGTCCAGAACGCCGTGGTCGACGCGCTCAGCCACCTCGGCGTCCGCCACCTCGACATGCCGTGCACACCGGAGCGCGTCTGGCGCGCGATCGAGGACGCCCAGGCCGGCACCTTGCCCGACCCCTGGCGTGAGCCACCGGCGGTGTTCGCCACCCTCCCCGTCCGCGAGCGGCGCGGATCGTCGCGCGGCCGCCGCGACGAGGAAGAGCTGGATCTGTAGCTCCGGGACCGCGCTGCCGTCGGCGAAGTTTCACGGGTTGGGCACAACTGTTGTGCCCGAGTCACGCAAGCTCGAGGTACGTGGGCGCATCTGCGTGCGTTCGAGGTCGGCCGGTACGATCAGCAGCCCATGAAGATCGCCGTCTGTGTGAAGCACGTGCCGTGTGGGACCGTGCGCCTGCGCCCCGATTCGTCTGCCGTCGACCGCAGCGGTCCGGGCGAGTTGAACGCGACCGACAAGAACGCCATCGAGGAGGCGTTGCGCCTGAAGGAGGGCGGCGACGCCGAGGTGGTGGTGGTCACGATGGGCCCGGCCGCGGCGACCGAATCGCTGCGCACCGGCTTGGGCATGGGTGCTGATCGGGCCGTGCTCGTCGACGACGAGGCGGTCGCGGGCTCCGATCTCGTCGCCACCAGCCGCGTGCTCGCCGCGGTGCTCGGGCGGGAGGCACCCGACCTCGTGTTGTTCGGGCAACAGACCAGCGACGGCGGGGGCGCGGTGCTCTGGGCCGCGGTCGCGGAGCGACTCCACCAGCCGTTCGTCTCCCAGGCCACGAAACTCGCCGTCGGCGACGGCGTGGTCACCGTCGACCGCGAGACCGAGGTGGGGACCGACCGGATCGAGGCGACCTTGCCCGCGGTCGTGGCGGTCAGCGACGCCATCAACGAGCCGCGGTACACCTCGCTCAAAGGGATGATGGGGGCGAAGAAGAAGCCGCTCGACACGCTGACCGCGTCCGATCTCGGGATCGCCGCTGACGCAGCGGGCGTGGCGGGTTCGCAGACGGTGGTGCTCGGCCGCGCGGCACCGCCGCCGCGGCCTGGTGCGGTCACGATCGAAGACGAGGGATCCGCCGCGCAGGCGATCTTCGACTACCTCGCGGAGCGCGACCTCGCATGAGCGGACAGGCATGAGGGCGCTCGTCTTCCTCGAACATCACGAGCGCGCGATCCTGCCCGGGTCGCTCGGCGTGCTGACGCGAGCGGTCGCGCTCGACCCCGACGCGGCGGTGGTGCTCGTCGGTGACGACGAGCTCGCGCCGCTGGCGGCCGAGGCCGGGCGCTACGGCGCGACCACCGTCTTCACCGCCGCCGATGCCCACACGTCGCCGCTCCCCGGCTCCCGCATCGACGTGCTCGCCGAGATCGTGGCGACGCACGGGTTCGACACCGTCCTCTTCTCCAACTCGGTGCTCGCGGCCGACGTCGCGAGCCGGCCTCGCGGCGCGCCTCGACGCCGGCATCAACTGGGACCTCGTCGATCTCGACGTGCGCGACGGCGAGCCGATCGGGCAGCAGCCGATGCTGCAGGACTCCGTGCTCGCCGAGGTCGGCTGGCGATCTCCGCACCGCGTCGCGCTCTTCCGAGCGGGCTCGTTCGAGCCGGTGGCCGCGACGCACGCGAGCGAACCAGCCGTCGAGTCGCTCGTCGTCACCTTCGCGGACCGCACGATGGCGGCGCGCATCACGGAGACGACGCCGCGAACCGACGAAGGCCCGTCGCTCGCCGACGCCGACGTGATCGTCGCCGGCGGCATCGGCCTCGGCTCCGAAGGCGGATTCGAGCTCGCCGAGCAGCTCGCGGCCGCGCTCGACGGCGCCGTCGGCGCGACGCGCGCCGCGGTCTACAAAGGCTGGTATCCGCCGTCGGCGCAGATCGGCCAGACCGGCGCCACGGTCTCGCCCAAGCTGTACGTCGCCCTCGGGATCTCCGGCGCGGTGCAGCACAAGGTCGGCATGCAGAACTCGAAGACGATCGTCGCGATCAACAAGGATCCGCACGCGCCGATCTTCGAGTTCAGCGACCTCGCGGTGGTGGGCGACGTCCATACGGTCGTGCCCGAGCTCCTCGAGCTGCTGCGCAAGCACGCGGGCTGATGTCGCGTCCCGCCGACTTCAGGCCGGAAGCCGATGCGAACCGGTTCGTCGCCGAGCCGACCGACCCGGTCGACGACCGCATCGAGGTCGGTGTGCTCGTGGTGGGCGCGGGACCCGCCGGACTGGCGTGTGCGGTCAGGTTCGGGCAGATGCTCGAGGAGCATCCCGACGTCGCCGAACGGCTGGGTGACGTGCCGCTCGCGGTCGTCGAGAAGGGCAAGCAGGCTGGGTCACACCTGCTGTCGGGCGCAGTGATCCGGCCCGGCGCGCTCGAGCGGTTGTTCGACGGGCACGGTGGTCTCGACGGCATGCCCACCTACGGCCGGGTCGACAAGGAGCAGGTCTACGTCCTCACCCGCGACCGCGCGTTGCCGATCCCGACGCCGCCTCCGATGCGCAACCACGGCAACGTCGTCGTGTCCCTCTCACAGGTCGGCCGCTGGCTTGCCGAGCGCGCCGAGTCCGAGGGCGCGATGCTCCTGCCCGAGACGTCGGCCGTGCGCCTGCTCGTCGACCAGGGGCGGGTCGTCGGTGTGCGCACCGGCGACAAGGGGTGCGACCAGCACGGCGCACCGCTGCCCAACTTCGAGCCGGGGAGCGATCTCGTCGCGCGAGTGACCGTCCTCGCCGAGGGCACCCAGGGGCATCTCACCAACGTCGCGCTCGACCACTTCGCCCTCCGCGGCGACGCCGCACCGCAGGTGTGGGAGCTCGGTGTCAAGGAGGTGTGGAAGGTCGCACGGCCGCTCGACCGCGTGATCCACACGATGGGCTGGCCGTTGCGGCCGCAGGCGAAGTACCGCGAGTTCGGCGGGTCGTTCATCTACCCGATGGGCGACGACATGGTGTCGATCGGCATGGTGCTCGGACTCGACTATCGCGATCCGCGCCTCAACCCGCACGATCTGCTGCAGGTGCTGAAGACGCATCCGACGGTGCGCGCCATCCTCGAGGGCGGCGAGCGGATCGAGTGGGGCGCGAAGACGATCCCCGGCGGCGGGTTCCACGCGCTGCCGCGACGGCTGCATGCGCCCGGCCTCCTGGTCTGCGGCGACGGCGTCGGGATGGTGAACGTCCCCACGCTGAAGGGCGTGCACTACGCGGTCGAGTCAGGACGCCTCGCCGCCGAGGCTGCGTTCGCCGCCATCTCGCAGTCCACCGACGACGATGCGCCGGTGGACGACGCCGCGCTCGGCGGCGTACGACGACGCGGTACGGGCCGGCTTCATCGGGAAAGAGCTTCACGAGGTGCGCGACCTCCGTCAGGTGTTCGCGCGCGGCTTCTTCGTCGGCGGCGCGCTGGGCGTCGTCAACACCGTCACCAAGGGTCGGGTGAGCATCGGGTCGACGACGCTCGAGCCCGACGACGAAGGGCCCCTCCTCCCCGGCGACGGCACGCAGCCCGAGGTCGCGCACGACGGCGTGCTCACCTTCGACCGACTCTCGTCGGTCTTCGCCTCCGGGAACAAGACCCGCGACGACCAGCCCAACCACGTGCTCGTCCGCACGCGGGTCGCGCCCGACGTTGCCGAGCTGTGGGCGAACCTGTGCCCCGCGCAGGTCTATGCGGCCGGACCCGTCGGCGACGATGGTCTCGCGGAGGTCGAGGTCGCACCCTCGAACTGCGTCCAGTGCGGTGCGATCTCCGCCAAGGGCGGCCGCCTCACCCCACCCGAAGGCGGTTCCGGCCCGGAATACTGGGTGACGTGAGCAAGTGCGGCGCCCGCAGACGAGCGCAGCGAGCGAGGGCGCTCGCCAGCGAATGAGCGTCCGCGGCGCAGGTACCCTGCGCCGCCGCGAACGAGCGAATTATCAGGTAGCAGAGAGATCCAGGTCGGGGGGCGGGGTCGCGGGGAGCTGCCAGCGCAGGAAGCTCTTGTCGTACTTCTCGTGGTACGCGTTCGCCTGGTCGATCATCGAGGTGAAGTTGGCCTCGAACGCGACCCAGTTCTCGGCCTCGATGTTCGCCTGGAGCGTGGCGACCTCGCCGCCGATGAACGCGTCCATGTCTTCCTCGTACTTGGGGCGCAGGATCGAGCCCTTCTGCATGAGGTTGACCGCTTCCTTCAGCTGGAAGGCGGCGAGCTTGCGGTTGTGCGCCTGCGCGGCGTAGTAGCACTTCCAGATCCGCTCGCCGACCAGCGGCATGATCTCCGCCATCCCGGGCATGAGGTGGCCCAGGTCGCTCAGGTCGAAGGACCCACCCTTGATCGCGATCTCGTGGTCGTGGTCAGCAGCCATCCGCGGAACCTACCGCGCGCACTCGGCTGCACGCATGTCCGGCGTCAGTCGATGCGCGCACCAGGCGAGTACTCGACGGCCATGTGCTTGACGCCGCCGATGAAGTTGGAGCGCAGCACCTCGGGCTCCGCGACCAGGTGCATGTCGGGGATGCGCGACAACACCTCTTCGAAGATCAGGTGCAGCTCCATGCGGGCCAGGTTGGCGCCGAGGCAGAAGTGGTGGCCGCCCCCGCCGAACGCAACCTGCTCGGACGGCTCCCGCGTGATGTCGAAGCGGAACGGGTCGTCGAACACCGTCTCGTCGCGGTTCGCCGAGATGTACCACATCACCACCTTGTCGCCTTCGGCGATCTCGCGGCCCTGGAGCTCCGTCGACGCGGTCGTGGTGCGGCGGAAGTGGAGCACCGGCGACGCCCAGCGCAGGATCTCCTCGATGGCGGGGCTGAGCGCGGTGTCGAGGTGGTCGCGCAGGTGCGCGTACTGCTCGGGGTGCTGCATGAGTGCCCACATGCCCCATGCGGTCGTGTTGCGCGTGGTCTCGTTGCCGGCGACCGCGAGCAGCAACATGAACATGTCGAACTCGAGCTCGGTGAGCTGCTCGCCGTCGATCTCGGCGTTGATGAGCTTGGTGACGATGTCGTCGCGCGGATCGCTGCGCCGCTGCTTGGCCAGGTCGTTCGCGTACGCGTAGAGCGCGGCCGACGCGGAGTGCGCGCCCTCGGCGCCGCCTTCGAACTCGGGGTCGTCGGCCCCGATCATCGCGTTCGACCACTCGAAGATGAGATGGCGGTCTTCCTGGGGCACGCCCATGATCTCGGCGATGGCCTGGAGCGGCAGCTCCGACGCGAGGTCGACGACGAAGTCACACTGCCCGCGCTCGATGACGTTGTCGACGATGAGGCGGGAACGGTTGCGCAGGTACTGTTCGATCAGTCCGATCATGCGCGGCGTGAAGCCCTTGCTCACGAGCCGGCGGTAGCGCGTGTGCCGCGGCGGGTCGGTGTAGAGCATCATCAGGCCGCGGGTGTCGAACCCGCCCTGGTCCTCGGGGTCCATGATGCTGACGCCGCCGATCTCCGACGAGTAGAGCTCGGAGTCGCGGCTGACCGTGAGCACGTCTTCGTGGCGCACGACGTTCCAGAACCCCTGGCCGCCCGGGTAGTCGTGCCACGACACGGGGTCCTCGGCTCGCAGCCGCTCGAACATGGCGTGGTGCTCGAGGCGCCGGAAGCGGTCGAGGTCGAGCAGGTCGATGGTCGCAGTCGTCATCGCACCATTCTGACAGGTCGTCAGATGAGCCGCAGCAGGGCTCGCTCGCGTTCAGCGCAGCGGCCGGAAGAAGGCCCGCAGCTCCTCGACGTACAGGTCGGGGTTCTCCAGGGCAGGGAAGTGCAGGCCCTGCTCGGCGACGGTCCAGCGCCGCACGTCGTAGACGGCGTCCGCGCGTCGACGAGGAGGCGGGCCGATGTTGGGCGTGGGCCCGCCCACCAGCCGCTCGAGCAGGAAGCCCGCCGGTGGCCGCACCCGCTCCCCCTCGGCCAGGCGCACCGGGTCGTGACGGCTCTCGTAGTAGAGGCGGTTGGCGCTGTTGATGGTACCGGTGAGCCAGTAGATCGCGATGGTGGTGAGCAGCTCGTCGCGCGTGAACAGGCGCTGGACGTCGCCCCCGCAGTCCGACCAGCGCCGCCACTTCTCGACGATCCACCCCGCCAGGCCGGCGGGCGAGTCCACGAGGCCGTACGCGAGCGACTGGGGCTTGGTGCCCTGGATGGTGCTGTAGCCCGTCTCCTCGCGGCTCCACGCCTTGGCGCGCGCGCCGTACTCGGCGTCGTCGGTCGTCGGTTGGTAGTCGGGCGCGCGGAGGTTGAGCATCCCCATGTGGATGCCCGCGAGCGCGTCGGGATGGTGGAGGCCGAGCAGCGCGGTGACGTACGCGCCCCAGTCACAGCCGGCGGCGGCGAAGCGGTCGTAGCCCAGCTGACCCATCAGGTCGACGAACATCGTCGCCATCACGCGGGGCGTCATGCCCCGGCGGCTCGGGATGTCGGAGAAGCCGTAGCCGGGCAGCGACGGCACGACGACGTGGAACGCGTCGGCGGGGTCGTCACCGAACGCGCCGGGGTTCGCGAGACGCGCCACGACGTCGTGGTACTCGTAGTGCGTGCTCGGCCAGCCGTGACTGAGCACGAGCGGGAGTGGCGCGGGTCCCACACCGGGCTGATGCACGAAGTGCAGACCGAAGTCGTCGAAGCCGGGCGCGTCGACGGTCGTGCGGAACTGCGGCAACGAGTTGAGCATCTGCTCCCGCTCGCGCCAGCGGAACCCGTCGGCCCAGTAGCCGAGCAACTCCTGCAGGTAGCCGAGCGGGGTGCCGTAGTCCCAGCCTGCATCCGCGACCTGGTCGGGCCAGCGGGTGCGCGCGATCGCGGCACGGAGCGCGTCGAGATCGGCTTCGGGCACCGCGATGCGGAACGGCGTGACGGCCACGCGCTCAGCCCTGCTGCGAGCGGCCGCGCGCCATGATCGCGTCGCGCCGCTTCGCCACCTCGTCGGCGACACCACTCTGCGCCGCCAGCCACTCCTGGGACCGACGGAGCTCGATGCGACGCGTCTCGAAGTCGGTCGTGTGCTCCTGCTCGCGGTACGTGGCGAGCACGTTGCGAACGCCCGGTTGGTCGTTCGACGTCACGTCGAGCGCGAGCTGGCGCGCGAACGGCAGCAGCTCTTCGTGCGGGACGACGTGGTTGACCAGTCCCCACGCCAATGCCGTCGGGGCGTCGACGAAGTTGCCGGTGACGCTCATCTCGCGCGCTCGCCGCTGACCGACCGCCTCCGCGAGCAGCACGGTGAGTCCCCATCCGGGCATGATCCCGACACGCGCGTGGGTGTCGGCGAAGCGCGCCCGCTCCGACGCGACGAGGAAGTCGCACGTGAGGGCGAGCTCGAAGCCGCCGGTCACCGCCGCGCCGTTGACCGCGCCGATGACGGGCTTCGTGGTCTCGGGGAACGGGCGGATGAGCTCGTCGGCGTCGCTGGCGACGACGTGGCGGACCTCGGAGTCGGTGCTGAGGCTCTTGAGGTCGACGCCGGCGCAGAACGCGGGATCGGCGCCGGTGAGCACGATGGCGTCGACGTCGTCGCGCGCGTCACAGGCCGCGACGGCCGCGGGCAGCGCCGCCGTGAGCTCGGGGTTGAGCGCGTTGCGCGCCTCGGGCCGGTTGAGCGTGACCACAGCCACGCGGTCGGCCACCTCGGTGAGGATCACGTCCATGTCACGTCCCCGTCCATCGCGGCTCGCGCTTGTCGAAGAACGCGGCCAGGCCTTCACGGATGTCGTCGCTGCCACGGATCGCCTCGGTCGCAGTCGTCGTCGCGTCCCATCCCAGCTCGTCCCGCTCCGCGACCGTGCGCTCGAGTGCGCGCAGGCTCGCGCGCGCGCCGACGGGTCCGACGGCGCAGATGCGGGCAGCGAGCCTGAGCGCGCTCTCGACCGCGTCACCCGGGTCCGTCACCACGTTCACGAGACCGAGCGAGTACGCGCGGTCGGGCGAGAGCCGGTCGCCGGTGAGCAGCATCTCCTTGGCGACGTTCAGGGGCAGTGCGCGCGGCGTGCGGAACAGGCCGCCGCACGTCGGCACCAACCCGCGCTTGACCTCGGGGAGCCCGAACGACGCGGTGCGGGCCGCCACCACCAGGTCGCACGCGAGGACGATCTCGAACCCTCCACCGAGCGCGGGTCCTTCGACCGCGGCGATCAGCGGCTTGTCGCGGTCGCGGCGGATCACGCCGTACTCGCCGCCGCGTCCGGTGCGGGGGCTGCCGTCGCGGGCGCTGGCGAGGTCGGTGCCGGCCGAGAAGACGGTGGGCGTGCCGGTGATGATGCCGATCCACAGCTCGGGGTCGTCGTCGAGGCGATCGAGCGCGGCGCCGATGCCGTCGGCGATCTCCTGGTCGACCGCGTTGCGCTTCTCCTCGCGCTCGATGCGGACGATCAGGACGCGGTCGTGGTGTTCGCTCGCGACAGGCACGCGCCGGATCTTACGGGCGGTCGGCGCGACTGGTCAGGGCTCGAGCAGCACCTTGATCGCCCCGGCGGCGCGGTCGCCGGCGATGCGGAACGCCTCGGGCGCGTCGTCGAGCGCGAGGCGGTGGCGCACCAGTGCGTCGGCGATCTCGGGCCGCGCCGCGAGCGTCGCCGCTGCGGTCTCGAACTCGCGTACGCCGTGCTCGTGGCCGTACATCGCCGCCGGCACGACCCGTACCTCCTTCGTGAGCAGCGCGGAGTCGATGGTCACCGGATCCCAGTACGTGGCGACCACGACGACGGCTCCGCCCGGGCGCACGCGCGCCACGGCATCGTCGAGAGACGCTTGCGTCCCCGCGGCGTCGACGACCACGCCGTACTCGTCGCGGACGCCGCTCCCGGCGCCGAGCCTCTCGCCCGCCGCTCGCTGGTGTGGGTGGCGGGCGACGAGGTCGACGGCGAGGCCGCGCGCCTGGGCGGCGGCGACGACCGTCAGTCCGATCGAGCCGCCGCCGATCACCAGCGCCCGGTCGCCCGGTTCCGCAGCGACCCGCGCCACCGCGTGCGTCCCCACCGCCAGCGGTTCGACCAGCGCGGCGGTCGATGGGTCGACACCGGCTGGCAACGCCACCAGGCAGCGACGGTCGACGACGACCTCGTCCGCGAGCCCGCCGTCGAGCGAGACGCCGTGCAAGCGACTCCCTCCCGTGCGGCAGAGTTGCGTCTCGCCGGCGAGGCATCGGTCGCACTCACCGCACCACGCGTTCGGCTGCACCGCGACCGCGGTGCCGTCGTCGAGCAGGCCCGCGAACTCGTGACCGAGGGTGACGGGGAGGTTCCACGCCGCCAGGTGCAGATCCGATGCGCAGATGCCGCACGAGCGCACCCGCACCCGTACCGGCTCGGTGGCGTGGACGGGCGCGGACGGGTCCACGTCGACCAGCGCGACACCCCCGTCGCCCGACGCCCGGACAGCCCGCACGAGGGGAAGTCTTGCAGTCGCGCGGCCAGGAGGTCAGGCCCCCGACCCCGCTACGGTGTCACCGTCAGAGCGGACTCGGGCGTGGAGCGACGATGGCGGATCTCGGTTTCGACGGCAAGGTGGCGATCGTCACCGGGGCGGGCGGCGGGCTCGGACGCGAACATGCGCTGCTCCTCGCCGGCCGGGGCGCGCTCGTCGTCGTCAACGACGTGGGCGGTGCGGTCGACGGTTCCGGCGGTGACGCCGGCCCCGGCCAGCAGGTCGTCGACGAGATCACGAAGGCGGGCGGCGAGGCGGTGCTCGACACCAACTCGGTCGCCACCCCCGACGGCGGCGCCGCGATCGTCCAGACCGCGCTCGACAGCTTCGGTCGCGTCGACATCGTCGTGAACAACGCGGGCATCCTGCGCGACAAGAGCTTTCACAACATGACGCCCGATCTCGTCGACCCGGTGCTCGACGTGCACCTGCGCGGCGCGTTCTACGTGACGCAGCCCGCGTGGGCGCACATGCGCGAGCAGTCGTACGGGCGCGTGGTCGTCACCGCCTCGTCGGCCGGCATCTTCGGCAACTTCGGCCAGGCCAATTACGGCGCCGCGAAGATGGGTCTCATCGGCCTCGCGCATGTGCTGGCGCAGGAGGGCGAGCGCTACAACATCAAGGCCAACGCCATCGCGCCGACCGCGGGCACCCGCATGACGCGCGAGATCTTCGGCGACGAGCTGGCAGACAAGCTGGCCCCGGGTCTCGTCTCACCGGTGGTGGCGTGGCTCGCGCACGAGGACTGCCCGGTCTCGGGCCACGTCTACTCGGTCGGCGGCGGACGCGTCGCCCGGATCTTCGTGGGCGAGGGGCAGGGCTACCTGAAGACCGATGCGCCGCTGACGCTCGAGGACGTGCGGGACCACTTCGACCAGATCGAGAGCATCGAGGACTTCATGCTCCTGCGCAACGCCACCGACGAGCTGCGCGTCGTCTCGAAGCTGCTCGGCTGAGGGCGACCAGGAAAGAGGAGGCACTCATGGCTGCCACCGCCACGACGAGCGCACCCACCGATCAGCTCACCGCCGACGTGACCGCCTGGCTCGAGGCGAACTGGGACCCCGAGTTCACGGTCGAGGAGTGGTGGGATCGACTCGGCCGCTCGGGCTGGGCCGTCCCGACGTGGCCGGTCGAGTGGTACGGCAAGGGTTTGTCGCGCGCCGAGGGCGTCCGTGTGATGCAGACGATCAGCGGGTTCCCGGCACTGGGTGCGCCGGGTGGGCTCGGCACCCTGCTCGCCGGCCCGACGATCACGGTGCACGGTACCGAGGAGCAGAAGCAGCGGTACCTGCTCGACATCGTCACCGGCCAGAAGGCGTGGTGCCAGCTCTTCAGCGAGCCCGGTGCCGGTTCCGACCTCGCCGGGCTCAACACCCGCGCCGAGCTCGACGGCGACGAGTGGGTGGTGAACGGCCAGAAGGTGTGGACGTCGGGTGGGCACTGGTCCGACCTCGGCATGCTGCTCGCCCGGACGGATCCCGACGTCGCCAAGCACCAGGGCATCACGTACTTCGCGCGTCGAGATGCACCAACCGGGCGTCGAGATCCGGCCGCTGCGGGAGCTCACCGGTCGGGCGATGTTCAACGAGGTGTTCCTCACCGACGTGCGCGTCCCCGCCGACGCCGCCATCGGCGGCATCAACAACGGCTGGGCCGTCGCCAACACCACGCTGATGTTCGAACGCAGCGGCCTCGGCGCCGGAGGGAGCGGCGGCAGCGTCGCCGCGCTGCCCGGGACGATCGGTGGCGACCTCACGAAACGGGCCGGGGAGTTCTCCCGGGCCCGTGACCTCACCGACAGCGGCGGCGGGGGCGGGTCGATGTCGGTCCAGAACCTGTCCGCGCTCGCCCACGCCAACGGATCCATCGACGACGCCGACGTCCGCCAGTCGCTCGCGCAGCTCTACTCGATGAACGAGATCGCCCGGTTCACGAACCTCCGTCAGCGTGCCCTCGCGAGGCAGGGCAGCGAGATCCCGGGCCTGGGCAACATCGCCAAGCTCTCGATGAGCCGGATCCTGCGTCTGACCCGTGACCTCGGCGGCCGCATCCTCGGGCCGTACGCCACGTTGCACGCCTACGACGCCGAGGGCGGCCGCGACCTCGCCGCCGCCACCGGCGGGGCGGCGCAGCCCGGCGTCACCGAGTCGATGCTGTTCGCGCAGGCGCCCCAGATCTACGGCGGCACCGACGAGATCCAGCACAACATCCTCGGCGAACGCGTGCTCGGCCTGCCCAAGGAGCCCGACACCAACAAGGGCAAGCCCTTCCGGGAGCTCCCCAAGAACGGGTAGCTCCGCGAGCGAAGGGCTGCGAGCCCGGCCCACCCGAGCATGTTGCACTGGCACCCCCTGAGAGGGGGTGCGACCCGCACTTGCTCGGATCGGGGAGGCCCGCCCTCAAGCGCGGCGCGGAGGGTGTCGATCCGTCCGAGGTGGGACGGTTCGGGACTCGGCGGTTGGTCATCGGCGCGCTCGTCGCGGTCGCGGTGGTGGCGATCTCGGCCTCGGCGCTCGTCTTCCAGGGGCGCGACGACGGCCCGTCGGTCAGGTCGGCGACCGCGGCGCTGCGTCCCGCGAGCACGCGTCCACGACGTCGACGTCCACCACGACGTCGACCACGAGCACCACGACGACGTCGACCACCACCCCGACCACGACTCCGCCGACGACGGCGCCGCCGGCCCCGGCGCCCGAACCCGCCCCGGTCGACGTGGCCCCGCCGCCTCCGGCCCCGGCTCCGGTGTGCGACGGTGGTGGTGGTGGTGTCGTCGACGCCATGAACGTCGACCGGGCCAACGCCGGCCTCGGCGGGCTCTGCGGCAGCAGTGCCCTGGCCGGATACGCGCAGTCCTGGGCGAATTGGATGGCGCAGAACCAGTCGCTCACCCACCAGGACCTGGGCAACGTGCTGGCGGGGACGACCTTCTCGTCGGTGGCCGAGAACATCCTGGATGGTCCGGGCGGGATGACGACGTGGCAGATGGAATCGGCCTGGATGGCGTCGCCTCCGCACCGCGAGAACATCCTCAACGGCGGGTACACGGCGGCGGGCGTCGGCATGGCGACGAGCAGCGACGGCCGGATCTGGGTCGCGGTGGAATTCGGGGGCTGAGCCGAGAAACCGGTCGCCACCCGGTGACCGCGGGAGCGAGTTCATGTATGTTCTCGCGCCGTGGCGCTGCTCAACTGCGACTCTGTCTCGGTGCGTTTCGGTGGTCTCCAGGCACTCGCCGCCGTCACCATCGACGTGCCCGATCGCGAGGTGACCGGTCTCATCGGTCCCAACGGCGCGGGCAAGACCACGCTGTTCAACGTGATCACCGGCCTCCAGCCGCCCACCGGCGGCACCGTCGTCCTCGACGGCAAGGACATCACCGAGGTCAAGCCGCACAAGCGCGCACGGCTCGGCATCGGCCGCACCTTCCAGCGCCTGGAGACGTTCGGCACGCTGAGCGTCCGCGACAACGTCCTCGTCGCCGCCGAGATGCGCCGCGGGTGGTCGCGGGAGAAGTTCAAGCCGGGCACGTTGGCCGACGAGCTGATCGAGCGCATCGGTCTCACGTCCGTTGCCGACGAGCGGGTCGACCGCCTGCCCACGGGCACGCAGCGCCTCGTCGAGATGGCGCGCGCGCTCGCCACCAAGCCGCGCGTCGTGCTGCTCGACGAGCCGTCGTCGGGTCTCAACGAGTCCGAGACCGCCGAATTCTCCGAGCTGCTGATCGAGCTGGCGGCGTCGGGGCTCGCGATCCTGCTCGTCGAACACGACATGGGACTCGTCATGAGCTCGTGTCACCACATCCACGTGCTCGACTTCGGCCAGATCATCGCCTACGGCACACCCGAAGAGGTGCAGGCGAACTCGCTCGTGCGCGCCGCCTACCTCGGCGAGGGCGACGAAGCCGACGAGGTGCCGGTGGAGCAGCAGGCACTCCTCGCCGAGGTGTCGGCGCTCCAGGAAGAGGTGCGCGCCGAGACCGAGCCGAGCAACGGCGCGGCGCCGGTGGTCTCGGTGTCCGAGGCGGCTCCGGGTGTGCCGGGCGCGCCCGCCGCGCCCACCGTCGGCGCCGCGCTCGAGCTCATCGACGTCCGCGCCGCCTACGGCAGCATCGACGTGCTCCACGGGGTGAGCATCACCATCCCGCCCGGCACTGTGTACGCGCTGCTCGGACCCAACGGCGCCGGCAAGAGCACCACGCTCAAGGTGGCGAGTGGCCGCCTCAACCCCACCGGCGGTGAGGTGCGGTTCCTGGGCGAGAGGATCAACGGGCGCGCGTCCGACAAGCTCGCCCGCTCCGGCCTCTGCACCATCCCCGAGGGTCGCGGCATCTTCCCGAACCTGTCGGTGCTCGAGAACCTCCGCACCATGACCTACTCCGGCACGTCGCTGTCGCGCATCGAGGAGCAGGCCTACACCCGGTTCCCGCGCCTCAGGGAACGCCGGAAGCAGACCGCGGGAACGCTCTCCGGCGGGGAGCAGCAGATGCTCGCCATCGCGCGCGCCATCGGCACCGAGCCGAAGGTGCTCCTCCTCGACGAGCTGTCGATGGGGCTGGCGCCGCTCGTGGTCGTCGGAGCTCTACGACGTCGTGAAGCGCATCGCCGCCGACGACGTGTCGATCCTCGTGGTGGAGCAGTTCGCGCACGAGGTGCTCGACGTCGCCGACGTCGCCGCCATCATCCTGCACGGTCGTGTGCAGTTCGAGGGTGCGCCGGCGGACGTCGCCGACGCGCTGCAGGACGCCTACCTCGGCGGCAGCGTCAACTGACGCACGCGCGCTGACTCCAACCTGACAGGCGCGGCGCGCGGTCTTCACTGGCAGCTGAGCCGCGCGCTTGCGCCCCGACTCGGAACGCCTGGGGAGGGGGTGCCTTGTCGCGGTGGGGCGGCGGTTCTATGCTGCGCCGCGAAACCTGACGGCCCGTCAGATTGGCGCGGCGCACCGGTTCGAGGGGGGAATTGAAGATGAGAGGATCTCGATGGGTGGCGCTCGTCGCCACCCTGGCGATCTGCGGGGGCTTGCTCGCCGCGATGGCCGTCACGGCGGGCGCGCAGAGCGACACGCCGAAGGCCACTGACGTGGGGATCACCGCGAAGGAGATCCACATCGCGGTGATCGCCGACGTCGACACGCCGCTGGCGCCGAACCTCTTCGTGTCGGACAAGGACGCGATGGTGGGCGTCGCCAAGTACCTGAACAGCAAGGCCGGCGGCGGTGGTCTCGCCGGCCGCAAGGTCGTCGTCGACTTCTACGACTCCAAGCTGAACCCGAACGAGACGACGAACGCCGAGATCAAGGCGTGCGAGAACGACGTCGCCATGGTGGGGACGTCGGCGGTGTTCCTGACGTCGGTCGACAACATGCGCAACTGCAAGGACTCCACCGGCGCGGCGACCGGCCTGCCCGACATCCCGTTCGTCACGACCGCGTTGGTGCAGCAGTGCTCCGACCAGTCGTTCCCGATCGCGCCGCCGCAGGTGGACTGCGCGACCAAGGACCAGCACCCGCAGACCTTCCGGGCCAACGTGTCGCGTGGTCGCTACTACAACCAGAAGTTCGGCCAGGGCAAGCTCCACGGCGTCTACGTGTACGGCAACGACTCGAAGAGCGCCCGCGACTCGTCGTTCGTGAGCCTTGGTGCGCTGACCGAGATCGGCATCAAGTCCGACAAGGACTTCGACCTGCCCAGCTCCTCGCCGCAGTCGGCGTACACCCCGGTGATCCAGGAGATGAAGGCGGACGGCTCGAACTACGGCCAGGCCATCCAGGCCAACATGATGGTGCTGATGCGCAAGGAGGCGATCCTGCAGGGTCTCACCGGCGTCAAGGTGTGGGACTGCGGCGTGGGCTGCTACGACACCGAGAACTTCCTGAAGGCCGGCGGCTCCGACGTCGAGGGCCAGTACGTCGACACGCTGTTCCTGCCCTTCTACAGCAAGGCCGACCAGAAGGCGAACGCGGCGACCGGCAACTACGTGAAGTACACGGGCAAGGACAAGATCGCGAGCTTCGGGGCCTACGCGTGGGCGGCCGGCCTCGCGTTCCGTGATGCGGTGAACGCCCAGGTGAAGGCGGGCGGCGTGAACAGCGTCACGCGCAAGACGCTGTTCGAGCAGTTGAACAAGATCCACAAGTTCGACGCGGACGGCATGTTCGCGCCGATCGACCTCGCAGGCCGCCAGATCTCCAACTGCAGCGTGACCATGCAGGTGAAGAACGGCGACTTCGTGCGGGTCAGCCCGACGAAGCCGGGCACGTTCAAGTGCTGGCCGAACGGGATCGTCACCCGCAAGCTCGACATCTTCACCAGCAGCTGAGCCTCGAGCTCGGCGACCGAAGGTTCGGATGGTGCCCCCGCCTCGGCGGGGGCACCATCGCGTCAAGACGGTGCGCGAAGCCTTGTCGCGGCTGGGTGGTCCTCCTATGCTGCGCAGCGAGACCTGACGCCTCGTCAGATTGGTCAGGTTGGTCAGATTCGGGGCACCAGTTCCAGGGGGGAAGTCGAATGCGACGATCGTGCAGCGTGGCGTCGCGCCCGGCCTCTATCGATCAGTAGGTGGCATGATGCGGGCGTCGACCGCGTGACGCGGTCGCGACGCTTCCATCATCGTGAGAGTTCGGAACCAGTGGGGGTTCGATGACGGCGATCGCAACGCGTGACCGACGACGGCTGAGCTCGGAAGGCCGGCGGACACTCTCCGCCGGCGTCTTCGTCGCCGCGTTCACACTCTTCATCTGCTGGCAGTCGTGGGCCGGCAACCCGATCACCTTCAACTCGATCCTGTTCTGGTTGATCGTCGGCATCACCTACGGCTCGGTGTACGCGGTGGCGGCCACCGGCCTCGTCGTCACCTACACGACGTCGGGCATCTTCAACTTCGCCCAGGGCGCGATCGGCATGTTCCTGGCCTACGTGTTCTGGCAGCTCCAGGTCGAGTGGGGCATGCAGACCCTCGTCGCGCTGCTGGTCACCGTCTTCGTCGCCGCGCCGCTGATGGGCGCGCTCATCGAGCTGGTGCTCATGCGGGCGATCGCCGACGCGCCGCTCGTCGCCCAGATCGTCACCACCATCGGTCTGATGCTCGCCCTCATGGGTCTCGCCGGCCTCATCTGGGACCCGCAGGAGACCCGCCACATCAACCGCTTCTTCGGCACCAGCGGGTTCCAGATCGCCGACACGCTCATGCCGTGGTCGCGCTTCATCACGATCGTCGTGGGCCTCGGGCTCGCGCTCGGGCTCAAGATCCTCCTGTCGCGCACCCGCCTCGGCGTCGCGATGCGCGCCGTCGTCGACAACCGCGAGCTGGCCGGGCTCAATGGCATCAGGCCGGGACGCGTCTCGATGTTCTCGTGGGCGCTCGGCTCGTCGATGGCGGCGATCGCCGGGATCTTCCTCGCCGAGGAGCTCGCCACCCTCGACGTGCAGACCCTCACCCTGCTGATCCTGTCGGCGTTCGCGGCGGCCATCATCGGTCGGTTGAAGAGCCTTCCGCTCACCTTCGTGGGCGGCCTGATCATCGGCCTCGTGTTCGAGTTCCAGCAGAACTTCCTCAGCTGGACCGGGCGCTGGACCACCGCGCCTCTCGCCATCCCGCAGATCATGCTGTTCCTCGCGCTGCTGTTCCTGCCTCAGGCGCGCATCGAGGGCAGGAAGGTCATCCGCCAGGTCGCCCCGCGGATCCCGTCCATCCCGAGGGCCATCTTCGGCATGGGCGTGCTGTTCGTGGTCGTCGCGTTCCTCGGGCTGATCTTCCAGCGCACCGACGTGCGCACGCTCACGCTCGCGCTCCTCACGATGCTGATCATGATCTCGCTGGTCCCGCTCACCGGCTGGTCGAAGCAGATCTCACTGGCCCAGATCACGTTCGTGGGCGCCGGCGCGTTCGCGTTCCTCCAGTGGGCGCCCGACCTCGGCACCATCGGTGGTCTCGTGGTCGCGTCCCTGTTCGCGGTCCCGTTCGGCGTCGCCATGGCGCTCCCCGCGCTGCGGCTGCAGGGCCTGTACCTCGCGCTCGCCACGATGGCGTTCGCGCAGATGGCCGCGATCCTCTTCTTCCCCCAACCCGAGATCCTCGGGTTCGACGGCAAGCCGATCCGTTCGCTCCGGATCCTCGGCTTCGACTTCAGCCAACCGTTCCACTTCCTGGGCATCAGCTTCGACCAGGACGTCGGCACCCTGCTCTTCATCGCGGCCGCCGTCGGCGTGGTCGGCGTGCTCGTCGTGTGGTTGCATCGCAGCGCGTTCGGCCGCCGGCTCACTGCGCTGGGCGACAGCCCCGCCGCGTGCGCGACCCTCGGCGTGAACCCGATCGTCACCAAGCTCGGCGTCTTCGTGATCTCGGCCGCCATCGCCGGCTTCGCCGGCGCCCTGCTCGGCGTGTACCAGGGCACCGCGACGGTGCAGGACTTCGAGATGCTCAACGGCCTTGCCTACCTGCTGTTGCTGGTGGTGGGTGGCGTAGCGGTGGTCAGCGGTGCCGTGCTCGGTGGCACGTTCCTCACGCTGTTCACGTGGCTGCCGACGTTGCTGCCCGGCTGGACGTGGCTGCAGGACTACGTGCTCAAGTACCAGGCCCGCCTCGGCCCCGGCCTCGCCGGCATCGGGATCGGTCGTCAGCCTTCCGGCGTCATCCCCACGGTCGGGGAGGATCTCCGGGCCCAAAATGCCCGCAAGCGAGCCGAACGCGAGAGGCCGGATGCAGGTGCGTCGCCCGGCGACGGCACCCCGCCGCCGGTCCCGTCGGCCGGCGTCACCGAGGCGCCGGTCGCCACGCCCGGCGCATGACTCGTTCGCGAGTCAGCGCCCGAGCTCGGCCTTGATCTCGTCGGTGTGCTCACCCATGCCGGGGGCGGGTCGCACCGCGACCAGCTCGTCGAACGTGACCGCCGGACCCGGGTGGAGCATCTCGCCCACCACCGGGTGGACCTCGCGGACGAGGTAGCCCGGCGAGATCACCTCGACGACCGCGGGCAGGTCGTCGAGGTCGGTGACCGCGGCGTTGGGAACGCCCTGCTCGGTGAGCCGTCCGGTCACCTCCGCGGTGGTGAGCGCCGCGAGCTGCGCGCCGATCTCCTTCATGAGCGGCCCGCCGTTGCGACCCCGCTGCTGCGGTGAGTCGTAATCGGGGTGGCCGACGAGCTCGTCGCGTCCCACCGCCCGCAGGAGGCCGTTCCACTGCGGCGTGGTGACGGTGATCATCGCGACGTAGCCGTCGGCCGTCGGGGTGAGGCGGAAGGTGCGCGACTGGGGCGGGAGGCGATCGAAGTCGCCCTGGAGGCTCACGTTGGTGGTGACGTCAGGCCACAGGAACGAGAGCCCCGCGTGCAGCATCGGCACCTCGATGATCTGGCCGCGCCCGGTGCGGTCGCGCGCGTAGAGCGCGGCGGTGATCGCCTGGGCCGCGGTGAGGCCGGTGACCTTGTCGACCACAGCCTGCTGCACCAGCACCGGCACGCCGGTGCGGAGATCGGCCTGGTTCGCCCCGAAGCCGGTCATCGCCTGGATCACGTGGTCGTACGCGGGAGCGTCGGCCAGTGACGAGTCGGTCGGGAAGCCGCGGAGCGCGGCGTAGATCAGCCGCGGGTGTTCTGCCAGCAGCTCCTCGGCCACGAGGCCGACGCCCGGCATCACGGTCGGTCGGAAGTTCTCGACCAGCACGTCGGCGGTGGCGATGAGCTGGCGGAGCATCACGAGGTCGTCGGCGTCCTTGAAGTCGAGCGCGATGGAGCGCTTCCCCCAGTTCGTGTTCACGAAGTAAGCCGACGTCCCGCCGCGGCTCGAGCCGACGTGGCGCAGGATGTCACCGGCCGGTGGACGCTCCACCTTGATCACGTCGGCACCCTGTTGCGCCAGGATCATGGTGGCGAAGGGCCCCGACAGGTTCATCGTGAGGTCGACGATCCGCACCCCTGCCAGCGGACCCGAAGCTGCTTCGCTCATCGCCGCACCCTATTCCGCACGTACTCTGCGCGGTCGACCCGAGATCGGGACGGACATCGGGAGGACGCAGTGGCCACCATCGACGACAATGCAGCAATCGACGCGCTGCTCGACACGCTCGAACGCTGGCTGGCGAGCGAGGTGGTCCCCAAGGTGCTCGAGCTCGAGCACGCCGACGAGTACCCGCACGAGATGGTCGAGCAGATGCGCGAGTTCGGGCTCTTCGCCGCCACCATCCCGGAGGAGTACGGCGGGCTCGGGCTCGGCGCGTCGGCGTACGTGCGCATCGTCGAGGCGATCGCTCGCGCGTGGATGTCGCTCACGGGCGTGGTCAACACGCACCTCATCGTGGCGGAGCTGGTTCGTCGTTACGGCACCGACGAGCAGCGCGAGCACTTCCTCCCCCGTCTCGCGGCGGCCGAGCTGCGCGGCGGTCTCGCGCTCGACGGAGCCGGACTGTGGCACCGACCTCCAGGCCGTGCGTACCACCGCGACGCGTGCCGACGGCGTCTACGTGCTCCGCGGCACCAAGATGTGGATCACCAACGCGCAAGAAGGCAACTGCCTCGCGGTGCTGACGAAGACCGACACCGGGGCCGAACCGCGCCACCGTGGGATGTCGCTGTTCATCGTGCCCAAGTCACTCGGCTACACGGTGACGCGCAAGCTCGGGAAGCTCGGCTACAAGGGCATCGACACCTGCGAGGTGGTCTTCGACAACGTCGTCGTTCCCGACGACCACCTCCTCGGTGGCGTCGAGGGGCGCGGGTTCCACCAGGCGGTCGGCGCGCTCGAGCTCGGTCGGATCAACATCGCCGCCCGCGGCGTCGGAGTCGCCGACGCCGCATTGCGCGGCGTCGCTCGCGTACGCGCAGCGGCGCCACACGATGGGCAAGCCCATCATCGAGCACCAGGCGATCGCGTCGAAGGTGGCCGACATGGCGTGCCGCGTGGAGTCGGCCCGCCTGCTCACGCAGCGCGCGGCCGGCGCCTTCGACCGCGGCGAGCGCTGTGACATGGAGGCGGGCATGGCCAAGCTGGTCTCGTCGGAAGCGGCGCTCGAGAACGCCACCGAGGCTCTGCGCATCCACGGTGCGTACGGCTACTCCACCGAGGACCACGTCGAGCGCTACTACCGCGACGCTCCGCTGCTCTGCATCGGCGAGGGCACCAACGAGATCCAGCGCATCACGATCGCCCGCCAGCTCGTCTCCCGGAGCAAGGCCACGCCGTGATCGGTCGATTCCGTTGCGCCGTCCCGCCCGTCCGGGCACGGCTCCACTTCATCTCCTCGTCGATGGGTCGATTCCGTTGCGCCGTCCCGCCCGTCCGGGCACGGCTCCACTTCATCTCCTCGTCGATGGGTCGATTCCGTTGCGCCGTCCCGCCCGTCCGGGCACGGCTCCACTTCATCTCCTAGCCTCTCGAGCGGATGGAGATGCAGCGGAGGCGTCGCCGGATGGCCGGAGATGGATGGCCGGAACGCCCCATCGCGGTGCGCGTGCACCAGCAGCGAGCGGTGTCGTGAACCCAGCCACCGACCGCCGGACCTCCCGTGCGCGCGCCGTCGTCACGCTCGGTGGTGCGGCACTGCTCGCATTCCTCGCGTTGGCGGCGTTGCTCCTCGCCGGGGCATTCGGCGACGATGGAACCTCACGGATCTCCGACAGCACTCACCCGCAAGCCTCCGCCACGGTGGGGGAGTCGCACCACGCCGCGCCGTCGGTGCACGAGTTCCACCAGCAGCCGTCCACGCGCGCGCGCGGCGTCGCGTTCGGCATGTTGTCGATGGCGGTCGCGTTGGGCGCGTGGGCGTTTCGGCGCGTCCACCTCGGCCGGTCAGGACGACCGCGCACGCTTCACATCTCCGGGCTTCCACCCGGTCGCGCACCTCCTCGTCGTCGCATCGCGTGAACCCGGCGGCTCGTGCCGCCGCCTTCCGGTGATGGTCGACGTGCCTTCGGGCACGCAACTGAGGAGTCCGCATGCGAACCCAGACAGCTACCGCGCTCGCCCTCGTCGAACCGGTCACGACGGCGCCCGCGGCTTCCATCGACACGACGATCGGTGTCCATCCGTTCCGATTCGATCCCGAGCTCAGCGTCGAGGTACCGCTGGTGCGCTGGCCTCACGATGTCGGCGCGCGGGAGCAGTGCCTCCGGGCCGGTGTTCCGTGCCTGCTCGTCGTGGGCGAGTACGAGCGCGCGCCGACGCAGTGGTCGGAGCTCGAGGACTGGGTGCGCGAGTCGGCGTCCCGTGCCGAGTTCGTCACCCGAGCAACGACGGTCGCCCGCCGCGCCGACCGGTCGTTCCGGCCGTGCTTCGACCACGGGCGTGTCGTGCGCTTCCGCGACCGGACGGTCGTGGTGCCCGAGACGCAGCGGCGGCTCGTCGCGCTGCTCGTCGAGCGCTTCGGCGAGACGGTCAGTGACGCCGAGATCCGCGCGCTCTACGACGAAGGCGGTGTGAGCACGCACGACGAAGCGGTGAAGACCGCGCTGCGCCGGCTGAACGGCACGCTCACGCCGGTCGGGCTGCACCTCGCCCGGGTGCGAGCGGCCGGGTACCTGCTCGACCGCTCCGACTGACGTCCTCTCTCCGGAAGTCCTCCTCCCGGCTCCCGGGGCATAAGAACAAGTAGTAACTTGTTCTTTACGCCAGCCGACCCGGAGGAGGAGCGATGAGCAGCTCGACGAACGAAGCCACGAGCCCTGGAGTCCCAGTGGCGGTCGTCACCGGAGCGTCGCAGGGGCTCGGTCTGGCGTTGGCCGAGGAGCTCGGTCGTCGGGGCTGGGCCCTCGTCGTCGACGCCCGGCGTGCCGATCGACTCGACGCCGCCGTCAGACGCCTCGCCGAGCACACGGCGGTGGTCGGTGTCGCCGGCGACATCACCGATCCGGCGCACCGCGCCGAGGTGTGCCGCGTGGCGGCCTCGCTCGGCGCGGTCGGGCTGCTCGTCAACAACGCAAGCACGTTGGGCGCGAGCCCGTTGCCGGCGCTCAGCGAGATCGGGTACGAGACGCTGCGGCGCATCTTCGACGTGAACGTCGTCGCACCGCTCGCCTTGGTGCACGATCTCGGCGAGTTGCTCGACGAGCACGCGACGATCGTGAACATCACGTCCGACGCCGCGGTCGAGCCGTACCCCGGCTGGGGCGGCTACGGCGCGTCGAAGGCCGCGCTCGAACACGCCAGCCGCGTGCTCGCGGTGGAGCGACCCGACCTGCGCGTCCTCGTGGTCGATCCGGGCGACATGCGCACCGAGATGCATCAGGACGCGTTCCCCGGCGAGGACATCTCCGACCGCCCCGAGCCCGAGTCGCGCGTGCCGGCGCTGCTGGCGCTGCTCGAGGGCGACCACCCGAGCGGGCGTTACGAGGCCGGCGCCGACACCTTCGCATCCCCATCGAGGCAGCCATGATCGACAGCATCCCCACCCTGGGCTTCGTGCTCGACCCCGAGCACGAAGCGCACCAACCTCCCGAAGCGTCCGGTCGTCGACGCGATGAGGTGCGCCTGCTCGTGAGCGCGGGCGACGCCCCGCCGGTGCACGCCCGCTTCGACGCGCTCGGCGAATTCCTTCGCGCCGGTGACCTGGTGGTGGTCAACACGTCGGCCACCGTGCCCGCCGCGGTCGACGCCCGGCTGCCCGACGGCGACCCGGTTGTCGTGCACTTCTCCGGTGAGCTGCCCGGCGGTGTGGTGCTCGTGGAGGTGCGCCAGCCCGACGCCGGCAGCACCGCGCCGCGGTTCCTCGACGAGCCGGACGAGTTGGATCTGCTCGGTCTCGGTCGCGTCCGTCTCCTCGCCCGCTTCTCGGACTCACGTCGCCTCTGGATCGGTTCCGTCGAGCTCGTCGACAGCGTGTCGCTCACCGACTTCCTCGACGCCCACGGGCGTCCGATCCGCTACCGGCACGTGCCTTGCGAGTGGCCGATCGAGGCCTACCAGACCGTGTTCGCCCGCGAACCAGGCAGCGTCGAGATGCCGAGCGCGGCGCGGCCGTTCTCCACCGAGCTCGTGACCGACCTGGTCGGGCGCGGGATCGCGGTCGCTCCGCTGGTGCTGCACACCGGCGTGTCGTCGCTCGAAGGTGACGAACGCCCGTACCCGGAGCGCTACGACGTGCCTCGCGCCACCGCAGCCGCGGTGGCGTCGACGCGCCAGAATGGTGGTCGCGTGATCGCCATCGGCACCACCGTCGTCCGCGCGCTCGCGACCGTCACCGACGACCGCGGCACCGTGTCCCCGGGTCGGGGATGGACCGAACTGATGGTCACGGCCGACACACCGGTGCGTTCGGTCGACGGTCTCGTCACCGGGTGGCACGAGCCGGAGTCGACCCACCTCATGATGCTGGAGTCCTTCGCCCTTCGTGACACCTTGGCGAACGCCTACGCGGCCGCGCTCGATCACGGATACCTGTGGCACGAGTTCGGCGACAGCCACCTCATCCTGCGCCAGGACGCGGCGTGACGACCGCTCGGTCTTCGGCTGAGGTGACGCGACTTCCCGCGGGTCGCCGCGCGGTGCTCTACGCGGTGCGCCGGCGCGGTGAGGCCACCGCGGAGCAGGTCGCCGAACAGCTCGACATCACCGTCAGCGGTGCCCGCCAGCACCTCAGCGCCCTCGCGCGCGACGGTCTGGTCGAGTCGGCCGAGCTGCCCTCGCCCGCGGGGCAGCGGGGTCGTCGGACGCTGACGTACTCGGCGACCGCGGCCGCCGACGCCTACTTCCCGAAGGCCTACGGCGAGCTCACCAACGAACTGCTGGGGTACGTGGCCGACACCGACCGCGAGCTCCTCGACGAACTGTTCTCACGGCGCCGGGAGGCGCGCATCACGGGAGCACGGGCGCGCCTGGCCCCGAAGCGGACGCTCCGCGCCAAGGTGGCCGAGCTCACGCGCATCCTCGACGAGGACGGCTACCTGGCCAGCTGGGAGCAGGTCGAACCGGGCGTGTTCCGGATCGTCGAGCACAACTGCGCGATCTGGGCCGTCGCCGAACGCTACGGACAGGCGTGCACCAGCGAGCTCGAGTTCATCCGCACCGTGCTCGAGGGAGCCGACGTCGAGCGTGTCCAGCACATGATCGCGGGGGCGCGCCGCTGCGCGTACGAGGTCAGAGGACGGAGCGAGCCGGAGCGAGCAACGGGGGTCAGCCCGGGCCGCTGAGCACCTCGTTCCATTCGCGCAGGTACCAGCGCCCGACCACGCCGTCGGTCACGAACGGATCGTCGGTCACGAACTCCTCGGCGCCCTCGCGCGAGCGGAACACCGCCATCGCGCCTTCGGCGATCGGGTCGCCGAAGGTGCCGACCATCAGGAGCTCGCCGCGCGCGTGGAACTCGTCGACGCGGGCCCGGTGGGCGGGGTACACGTCGGGGATGCGGGCGAGTGCGTCGGGAGCGGTCTCGTAGAAGACGACGTGGAGCGGCATGACCGAAGTCTCGCCGACGCGGGTACCGTCGTGCGGACGAGAGGCAGCGGAGCCGTGCCCGGAGAGCGAGCCGAGCGAAGCGGGCCGGGTGTCCCGGCCCGCAGCGAGCGAGCAATCGTGATGCGGGACGGCGGAACGGGATCGACGCTGGACATGGCCAACGATGCAGCAATCATCAAGCAGATCGACGCGCTGGTCGACGAGGAGCACGCGCTGGAGCGGGCCCACGGCGATGGCAAGTCGCTGAGCAAGGAGGAGCGCGCCCGGTTGCGTGACCTCGAGGTCCAGCTCGACCAGATGTGGGACCTCCTGCGCCAGCGGCGCGCCCGCCGGAGTGCCGGCCTCGATCCCGACGAGGCCGAGACGCGTGATCCGTCGACGGTCGAGGGCTACCGACAGTGACCGACTGGCCGGTGCTGCCCTACGACGAATGGGCCGACACGCTCGGCACCGTCCACATGGTCGTGCAGATCCTGGGCAAGGTGCGGGTGGCGTTGTCGCCCAAGGAGCCCGAGTGGGCGCACATCACGCTGTACGTCAGCGCGCGCGGCCTCACCACCGGACCGGTTCCGTCGAACGTGGGCGTCTTCGACGTCGAAGCCGACTTCCTTCACCACGAGGTCGTGATCCGCACCGCCGACGGTGAGCTGGAGCGGGTGCCGCTGCGGGCCCGACCGATCGCGGAGTTCTGGGCCGAGTTCGTCGCCGCGCTGCGGAAGCTCGGCCTCGAGGTCGAGCTGTCGTCGATGCCGCAGGAGGTGGCCGACCCGATCCCGTTCCCCGACGACACCGTGCACACGACCTACGACCCCGAGGCGGCGACGCGCTTCTGGCGCGTGCTCACCGTGGTCGAGCCGGTGTTCGCCGAGTACCGCGCCGCGTTCAAAGGCAAGGTGTCGCGCGTGCAGTTCTTCTGGGGGAGCGTCGATCTCACGGTGACGCGCTTCTCGGGCGAGCCGTGCACGCCGCCGCCCGGTGCCGGCATGCTCGACCGGGTCGCCTACGACTACGAGCAGATGAGCGTCGGTTGGTGGCCGGGGAGCGCGACGTTCCCGCGTCCGGCGTTCTACGCGTACGCATACCCGAGGCCCGACGGCATCGAGACGGTGACGCTCGACGTTCCGGGCGCCACCTGGGACACGGAGCTCGGCGAGCTCATCCTCGGCTACGACGACGTCCGCGCGGCGCCGTCACCGGAGAACGCCCTCCGCGCCTTCCTCGACGCCGCCTACGACGCCTGCGCCACCCGCGCCCACTGGGACCCGCGCCTCACCGCCACCTGATCTCGCGAGGTTGCGTCAGCAGACCGCGTCGAACACCCTCAAGTGACGCCACGTCGCGGGGTCGAGAGGTCAGCCGACGACGCCTTTGACCTTGAGGTCGACGATGGTGTCCCAGTCGAGGCCGAGCTTCTCGCTGAGGATGACGTCGCCGTGCTCGTTGAACTCGGGGGCGCGGCTCGTGGGCGCGGGCGCGCCGTTGAACTGCACCGGCGTGCTGACCAACGTGAACGGCGTGCCACCGCTCGAGTGGATCTCCTGCAGGTAGCCGTTGGCGACGGTCTGCGGGTCGTTGGCCACCTCGATGGTGTCCTGCACCACCGCCCACTGGCCCTTCATCCCCTGGAGCTGCGCCTTCCACTCCTCGAGCGTCTTGCCCTGGATCGCCTCGGCGACGAGCTCCGCGCCGACCGGCGCGTTCTCGATGAAGAGCTCGTTGGTGGCGAAGCGGGGGTCGTCGATGTACTGCGCGATGCCGAAGCGCTCGCACGCCTCGGGCCAGTAGTAGTGACCCTGCAGCATGCAGAGCGCGAGGAACCGGCCGTCCTTGGTCTCGTACACCTGCACGAGCGGGTTCGTGATCTGCCCGACGGTGTGCGCGGCGAGCTCGTGCCACGGCATGCCGGCGAGGAGCGACACCGCGATCCCTGCGCCCATCGCCCACATGCCGGTGTTCATCAGCGAGACGTCGACCACGTCGGCTTCGCCGGTGCGCTCGCGGTGGAAGAGCGCGGCGGAGATGCCGCCCGCGATCGTCATCGCGCCGATGGTGTCGCCGTACGCGGGCGCAGGCATGCCCGGCACCGTCGTGGCCTCGGGTGCCTTCGCGCTCATGCCGCTCGTGCCGCGGTACCAGTACGAGATGGCGTCGTAGCCACCTGCGTCGCGGTCGGGGCCACGCGCGCCGTAGCCGTGACCCGACACGTAGATGATGTTCGGGTTGTGGGCGCGGATGTCGTCGATGTCGGTCTTCAGCTTCGCCCGCACGCTGGGCATCTTGTTGGTGAGGAACACGTCGGAGATCGCCGCGAGCTGGTACAGGATGTCGCGGCCTTCGTCCTGCGCGAGGTCGAGCGCGAGGCTCAGCTTGCCGCGGTTGGCGTGCTCGAGGATGGGTGACACGTCGCCGGCGAAGATCGCCATACCGGTGGACGCGAGTCCGCGGGCGGCGTCACCGCGGGTGATGTGCTCGACCTTGATGACCTCCGCGCCCCAGTCGCTGAGGATGGCCGAGGCGGCCGGCACGAAGGTGTGGTCGGCCAGGTCCAGGATGCGGATGCCCTCCATGGGGCGGTGCGTGCTCATGCCGTGTCCCTCCGGCGAAGAAATCGGTCGCAGTCCAACAACGCCGCCCGCAGGTTAGGTCACGGTCATCCGGGAGACCGCCCCGCTCCGGACCCCACGCGTGACGGATGCTGCTCCTGAGGGTGACGCGCGCGCCGACCTCGGCGTGTTCGGCGGATCGGGCTTCTACTCGTTCCTCGACGACGCGGAGGGGGTCTCGGTCGTGACCGCCTGGGGTCCACCCTCCGCACCGATCACGATCGCCCACGTCGCCGGGCTCGACGTCGCGTTCCTCCCCCGCCACGGAGTGCGCCACGAGCTTCCCGCCCATCGGGTCGACTACCGCGCCAACGTGGCCGCCATGAGCGCGCTCGGCGTGTCGGCCCTGGTGGCACCCTTCGCGGCGGGTTCGCTCCGGCCCGACCTGAAGCCCGGCGACCTCGTGGTCGTCGACCAGCTCGTCGACCGCACGCACGGGCGGACCGACACGTTCTACGAGCGGTTCGACGACGGACCCGCGCACGTCTCGCTCGCCGACCCGTACGATCCCGCCCTCCGTGACGTGCTCCTGGCCGCGGCCCGAGCCGAGGGCGCCACCGTGCACGACGGCGGGACGGTGGTCGTGATCAACGGACCCCGCTTCTCGACGCGCGCCGAGTCGCGGTGGTTCAGCCGAATGGGCTGGGATCTCGTGAACATGACGCAGTACCCAGAGGCGGTGCTCGCCCGCGAGGCGGGGATCCCCTACGCAGGCCTCGCGCTGGTGACCGACTACGACTCGGGGCTCGACGACGACCCGGGGGTCGAGCCCGTCACCCAGGAGCAGGTGTTCGCGATGTTCGCGGCGAACCTCGACCGGCTCAGGGCGGTCCTGGTGCGGGCGAGCGGCGACCTCGCGCGGCGAGACGCCACGCCGCCCAGACCGCGGCCAGTCCCCACAGCACCGCGAGCACGGTGAGGACGGCGCTGCCGTAGTCGATCGGGTGCACTGTCGCGTTGTCGGCGCGGTCGCCGTAGCCGCGGAGTCCCGGCAACGCGAGTGCGACCACGAGCGCGGTAGCGAGCACCGCGGCGCGGAGCGGCGTGCGCAGCCACTCGGGCGTCCACCGCCCGACCACCCACACCGCCGCGAGCACGATCGGTGCGAGCACGAAGTCGTGGAGCACGAGGCCGCCGCCGAGCCAGCGCGCCGCTCCGAACGCGCGGTCGAAGCCGGCCTGCCGGACGAGCTCGGCCGCGCCGTAGACCATCAGAGGGGTGCCGAGCGCCAAGCCGATCCAGAACCCACGACCGGGTTCCTCCGGCTCGGGCGCAACCGTCACGACACCACCAGGCGTTGCACCCACTTGGTCTGCAACACACCGGGACGGTTCGGCCCGATCAGCCGGACGGGGTACCCGTGGTCGAGGTGCAGCGTCTCGCCATCGACGTCCAGCGCGAGCAGCGTGTCGCCGTCGCCCGACTGCGCGGGATCGAGCTCGGAGCTGCGGTAGGCGAGGTGTTGCTGGATGGAGTGGACCTGCACCCGCGCGTCGGCGGGGGCGCCGGAGAGGTCGAGCAGGTGGCGCACCGACACACCGCGCCACGTGCGCGACGCGCTCCATCCCTCCACGCACGCGATCGGGAGCGTCGCGGTGCGCTGCGGGAGCGCACGCAGGTCAGCGACCGACAGCTCGAGTCGTCGGTGCACGTTGCCCTCGACCACGAGCCGGTAGTCGGGGTCGCGTGCCGCGTCGGTCACGCCCGCGGCCGTCGCCGATCGGTTGACGGGAAAGCCCTGAGGGCCGGTGTCGGGACGGCGTGGTGCGAGCAGGGCGAGCTTGCGCAACGGCCACACCGTCTGGCCGACGGTGAACGCCGTGAGCAACGCCGACGCGCCCACGACCAGGCCGAGGAACTGCCGTCGGTCGGGGCCGGGCGCCGGTGGCGTGACCGTGGCGTCGACGTGACCACGCGCCAACGCGGCGCGCGTGGTCGAGAACTTCGCGCCGACGTGGACGACGAGCGCGCCGATGGTGATCCACGCGATCCAGTAGTGCGACGTGCGGAAGTTGAACGGCCACGGATACCAGAGGTTGATGTTGGCCACGCCGGTGAAGAGCAGGAAGATCGCACCCCCGACGAGCGGCACGAGCGTGATCCGCTCGAGGGCCGAGGCGACGCCACTCACGAACGGGCGGCGGAACAGCTTCGGGTACACCGTCCAGAGCTTGGCCAGGAGCAGCGGGATCGACGCGATGCCCGTCGCGACGTGCACTCCTTGCGTGACGCGGTAGAGACCCGCCGGGCGCGCGATCGGATCGAACCACGCCGGCGGGTTCTGCTGCAGGTGTGACCAGAACCCGGTGACGAAGCAGGTCGTGAACGCGACCCCGAGCGCGATTCCGAGCCACGCGGCCGTGCGTTCGTCGTGCAGCGTGCTGGTGAAGCGGGGCGTAGGTGCGGGACTCAAAGGCCGACGTCGAGGCGCGCGAAGCAGCGGTCGTCATCCTCCCACCGGTCGACGACGCGTAGGCCGATCGTGGTGGCGATCGCGTGGAGCCGTTGCGGCCCGACGGTGGTCCAGTGGAACCACGGACCCACGGCGTCCGCGGTCTCGGCGCGCACGACGACGACGTCGTCCGCGCCGTCGTGGAGCTCGGTCTCGACGACGATGCGGCCGTCGTCGCGCAGCAGGGCCGCGATGCGCAGGAGGAGCGCGACGGGGTCGCCGCCGATCCCGATGTTCCCGTCGAACAGGAGCGCGCTGCGCCACCGGCGCACGCCCGGGACCCGCTCGAAGACCGATCGCTGGAGCACGTTGACGCCGCGCCCGCGGGCGACGTCGAGGAACGCGCCCGAGATGTCGAGCCCGAGCGCGAACACCTGTCGCTCGGCGAGCGCGACGAGGTGACGACCGGGTCCGCAGCCGACGTCGAGCGCGGGTCCGACGGCGTGGTCGAGCGCGCGCTGCTCGGCGGCGTCGGCGGCGCCGAACCACCGATCGACGGGTAGATCGAGCACCCGGCCGTCGGTGGTGCACAGGCGCGGCGACGCCAGAGCCCGCGTGGAGTCCAGGCCGCTCGTCATGCCGCGCTCGCGGTGCGACGGAACACGCGCCCGAACACGGAGTCGGGGACGAGTCCGGCGACGACGCGCGCGTCGTCGAACGTGTCGACGTCGCGCAAGGCGGGGAGCTCGGCGACCCGCATCCCGAGCTCGTCGAGCCGTTTCCGCTGCCGGCGCCCGGTGTCGACGGTCGACATCGCGACGTCGTCGAACACGCCGGCGCGTCGGTCGCGGAAGCCGATCGCCCAGTACCCCCCGTCGTCGGCGGGGCCGAGGACCGCGTCGGTGCCGGGCGCGACCAGCTGTTCGCACGCTTGATCGAGCAGCGCGGGGGTGACCTGGGGCGTGTCCATGCCGACGACGAGCACCGGTCCCTCGACCCGGGCCACCGCGCGGTCGAGTCGGCGGCCGAGGTCGCCGTCGACCTGCGGGACCAGACTCCAGCCCGCGGGCAGCCACCGGGTGGCGGCGCCGTCGAAGGCGAGCACTCGGCGTTCGCACGCCGCGTCCGCGACCGCGGCGAGCGTGTCCTCCAAGGCCGCCGCCGCGAGGTCGGCGGCCTCCCGCGGCGTGCACGGCGGACACAGCCGGGTCTTCACCCGCCCCGGCCGCGGCTCCTTCGCGATCACCAAGACGGTGGTCATCGCAGCGCGGCTCGCATGTCGTGGACCGTCCGCAGCATCCCGCCGACGGTTCCGGTGACCTTCGATCGGCCGACGCGCACGCGGTAGGCGACGGGGACCTCGCCGATGAGCCAGCCCGCGTCGGCGGCCCGCAGCACCATCTCGAGCGGCCACCCGAATCGGCGGTCGCGCAGTCCGAGCGCGAGAAGCGGCCTTCGCCGTGCCGCGCGCATCGGTCCGAGGTCGCGGAGCACGACGCCGGTGCGCCGGGTCACCGTGCGGGCGAGCCGGCGGTTGGCCAGGCGCAGGTGCCACGGCCAGGCATCGGCGGGGGCGTCGGCGCGGCGAGCGCCGAGGACGAGGTCGAGCTCGCCGGCCAGCAGCGGCGCGGCCACTCGGTCGAGGTCGGCACCGTCGAGCGAACCGTCGCAGTCCATGAACGCGACGACGTCGTCGGTGGCGGCGCGCAGGCCGGTGAAGCACGCGGCGCCGAAACCGCGCCGGGGTTCGTGGACCACGACCGCACCGAGGGCGTGCGCGATCGCGCCGGAGCCGTCGGTCGAGCCGTTGTCGACCACGATCGGCCGCCACCCCGGGGGCAGGCCGGCGAGGACCGCGGGGATGGCGGCGGCCTCGTCGAGGACCGGGAGGATCACGTCACCCATCTCGCGCTCTACGGCGCGGGGCGTCCGGCCGGATGAACCGGAACCGCTCGTGGGTCCGTACAACGCTCGTGGAGCACACGACTGTCGACGCGCGCCCGACGCCGGTCCGACGGCGGACCGCCCGGGCGTGGCCGGTGCTCCTGGTCTGGGTCGGTGTCGTGCTCGCGGCGCGGTACGCGCTGGTCGACCTCGTGCAGTCGGGCGCTCACCTGCGCATCCCGTTCCCCCCGCTCGATGCCGCGCTCGACTGGCGACCAGGCTGGGAGCTGCTCCTGCCCGTCGCGCTCGGCGCGGTCGTGGTCGCGGGAGCACCGCGCGCGATCGCACGGTGGTCGTGGACCCGACTCGTGGTGGCGGCGAGCGCGGTGTCCGCGCTCTGGGGCGTCGCGCTCGCGCTCCTCGACGGGGTCGACGGTGTCGTCGGCTCCGTCACCTTGAAGAACGAGTACTTCCTCGACGTGCACCGAGTCGGGGATCCGTTCACCTTCCTCCGCGGGTTCACCGATCACCTCGCCCGGTACCGCATCCACGTGCAGGGCCATCCGCCGGGCTACCTGCTGCTGCTGTCGGTGTTCGACCGCGTCGGCCTCGGCCACGCAGGGTTCGTGGCCGGGATCGAGATCGCGGGCGGTGCGGTCGCGGTGGCGGCGGTGCTGGTGGCGGTGCGCGAGGTCGCGGGCGAACATGTCGCGCGCCACAGCGCACCGTTCGTGGCAGTGGCACCGCTGGCGATCTGGATGACGACCAGCGCCGACGCGTTCTACGCGGGGGTCGGTGCCGGCGCGGTCGCGCTCGTCGTGCTCGCCACTGGTCGCGACGGTCGGCGTGCCGATGTCCTCGCGGTGGTCGGGGGCCTGCTGTTCGGCGTGCTCGCGTTCCTGTCGTACGGCCTCGTGCTGTTGGCGGTGCTCCCGATCGGCGTGGCGATCGCCCGCCGCCGTGTGCGTCCGCTCGTGGTCGCCACGCTCGCGGTCGGGCTGGTGGTCGCCGCCTTCGCGCTGGCCGGGTTCTGGTGGTTCGAGGGACTCGCCGCAACCCGCGCCCGCTACGACGCGGGCGTCGCGTCTCGGCGCCCGTACGCCGCGTTCCTGCTCGCGGATCTTGCCTGCCTCGCGATAGCGCTCGGCCCCGCGATCGCCGTGGCGCTGGCTCGCCTCCGTGACCGCCGCCCGTGGTGGTTGGTCGGCGGTGCGATCGTCGCCGTCGGGATCGCGGCGTTGAGCGGCATGTCGAAGGGCGAAGTCGAGCGCATCTGGTTGCCGTTCTCGGTGTGGGTCCTCCCCGCCGGGTACGTGCTCTCGGCGCGCTCCCGACCATCGCCCTGGCTCGCGCTCCAAGTGGCGTTCACCATCGGGCTGCAGACGCTGGTGCGCAGTCCGTGGTGATCCTCGTCACCGGCGGCGCCGGCTTCATCGGCTCCCACGTGGTGGAGCAGCTGTGCGACGCCGGCCACGAGGTGCGCGTGGTCGATCGTCTGCACCCGGGTGCTCACGACGGGGTGCCCGAGGGGCTCGATGCTCGCGCGGAGTGGCACTGGGGTGACGTCGCCGATCCGCAGGTGGCGACGCGCGCCGTCCGCGGCGTCGACGCGGTGTGCCACCAGGCGGCGATGGTCGGGCTCGGCGTCGACTTCGCCGACGCGCCCGCGTACGTCCATGACAACGCGCTCGGCACCGCGACGTTGCTCGCCGCGCTCCACCAGCGACGGTTCTCCGGACGGCTCGTGGTCGCGAGCAGCATGGTCGTCTACGGCGAGGGTGCGTATCGCTGCGCGAGCCATGGCGCGGTGCGGCCCGACGTCCGTACCGCGGCTGATCTCGACGCGAGGCGGTGGGAACCGCCGTGTCCTCGGTGCGGTCGCGCGCTCGTCGCCGTCGCGATCGACGAGACCACGGCGCCCGAACCGCGCAACGTGTACGCCGCGACGAAGCTGCACCAGGAGCACCTCGCGCTCGCCTACGGGCGCGAGCACGGCGCGACGGTGTTCCTCCTCCGTTACCACAACGTGTACGGTCCGCGGATGCCCCGAGACACCCCCTATGCGGGGGTGGCGAGCATCTTCCGGAGCGCGCTCGCCGCGGGGCGCTCGCCGCTGGTGTTCGAAGACGGAGGGCAACGGCGCGACTTCGTGCACGTCACCGACATCGCGCGCGCGAACGTGCTCGCGTTGTGCGCCGACGACGCTCGGCCGGGGACCTACAACGTGGCGTCGGGCGAGCCGCACACCGTCCTTGAGATGGCGGGGATGATCGCCGGCGCCGCGGAGGGCCCGGCCCGAAGTCCCGAGGTGGTGCCTCGCTACCGACTCGGCGACGTGCGCCACGTGTTCGGGTCGGTCGACGCCGCCCGCCGGGGTCTGGGCTTCGAGGCGGCCGTGCCCTTCCGGGAGGGCATGCGCGACTTCGCCCGCGCCCCGCTGCGTCATCCTCCAGGGTCCGTGGTTCCGTACCCTGTGACGTGATGGAGACCGACGTCCGCGAGGCCAGCGACGCCGCCCTGGTCGTCGCCGTCGCGCGCTTCCGGGAGGAAGCCCTGGCCGAGGTGTACCGCCGGCACGGCGACGCCGCCTTCGGGTTGGCCGTACGGGTGCTCCGCGATCGGGCCCTCGCCGAGGAGCTGGTGCAGGAGGTGTTCCTCCGACTGTGGCAGGACCCGGAACGGTTCGATCCCGGCCGGGGAACCCTGCGCGCCTTCCTCATGGCGACCGTGCACAGCCGCGCCATCGACGTCGTGCGCTCGGAGTCGTCCCGGCGCGCGCGTGAAGGCCGACACCAGCGTCTCCATCCCGAGGCCGGGTACGACCTCGAGCGCGAGGTCGTCGAGCTCGCGCTGGCCGAACAGGTGCGCGATGCGTTCGCGGTGCTGTCCGACGACGAGCGCCGCGCCGTCGAGCTCGCCTACCTCGGCGGGCACACGTACCGCGAGGTCGCGGTGCTGCTCGACGAACCCGAGGGCACCGTCAAGAGTCGTATCCGGGTCGGGTTGCGCAGGTTGCGCGACACGCTCGTCGCGTCGGGGGTCACGTCATCGTGGACCGAGAGCTGACCCGCGCCGAGCTCGACGAGCTCCTCCCCCTGTACGCGCTCGATGCGCTCGACGGTGAGGAACAGGAACAGGTCGCGCGCTACGTCGCGCGCGACGACACCGCGCGCACCGAGGTCGAGTCGTTGCGGGAGGCGGCGTCGTACCTCCCGCAGGCCGACGTGCGTGCGCCAGCATCGCTGTGGACGGGTATCGAGCGTGGACTGGACCCGGCCGGGGAGCCCGTGTCCGCACCTCCGCTCCGGTTGGTGGCGCCACCGGCCGGCACGTCCGAGCCGAACCGGTCACGGCGCGGCCGACGGGTGGTCTCGCTCCTCGCCGCCGCGGCCATCGTGCTCGCGGTGGTCCTCGGGGTCCAGGTGGTGCGCCAGCAGTCGCGCATCGACGACCTCGACGCCGAGATGCACCGCGACCCGATGGAACAGCAGGCGATGGCGGCACGCGCGTCGAGCGACGCGGACGTCGTCGCGCTCGACTCGATGAACGGTGGGGCCGGTGCCGACGTCGTCATGCTCCCCGACGGCACCGGGTACCTGTTCGGGAACGAGCTCCCGGCCCTCGACGCGGGTGCCACCTACCAGCTCTGGGCCGAGGTCGGCGCCGGCGGGAGCGCCCGCATGGTGTCGCTCGGTGTGCTCGGCCGCGAGCCCGGTATCTCGCCCTTCCGGCTGGCCACGTCACCGGTGATGCTCGAGGTCACCAAGGAACCGGTCGCCGGCAGCGAGACCCCGGGCGACACCGTCGTGTTGCGCGGCGAGGTGGCATAGCGCTCAAAACGAGGTTGCGTCGCAAAAGTGGTCGTGGGCCCGTTTTGCGACGCAACGCGTGTAGGTCAGTCGGCGCTGCCGTAGGGACGGGTGATGATCTCGAGGAAGTGGCCGTCGGGGTCGGAGAAGTAGACGCCGCGACCACCGTCGTTGTGGTTGATCGTGTTGGCCTCGCGCTGCGCGGGATCGGCCCAGTGCTCGAGGCCGCCTTCCACGATGCGCCCGAAGATGGCGTCGAACTCGTCTTCGCTCACGAGGAAGGCGTAGTGCTGCGACGAGAACGCGCGGCCGTCCTCGAGCTCGTGGTAGTCGAGCGATACGCCGTTGGCCATCTCGACGATCAGGAACGGCCCCCACGCGACGGGCTCGGGCAATCCGAACAGCTCGGAGAGGAAGCCGGCCGACGCCCGCTGATCGCGACACCAGACGATGGTGTGGTTCAGCGAGATCGTCATTTCACTCTCACATCGCGGTGGAGGAGTCGTGCCCCATCGCTTCGGGTCCCTGCACGAACTCGCGCACCATCGCGTGCACGGTGTACGACGCGACCAGCCGGCCGTCCTCGCGGAACACGTGGCCCTCGCCCTGGCACAGACCGCTGCCCGCGTGGATGGCGGGGTTCGAGTAGAGGTGCCAGTGCGTGACGTCGATCTCGTCGTGGAACGCGATGTTCACGCCCATGATCCCCGTCGACAGGCTGACGTGCGCCATCGCCTCGCCGTAGCCCGGGTGCGGGAGCATCGCGGCGGCGATCGTCCAATGCGTGGTTGGTTGCGCCAGCAGCGCCGCGTGCAGATACGGCTCCGGCGGCGCGTCCTTGAACCGGATCCAAGCATTGAGCACCGGCGGACCGATGTGGTCGGGGTCGGGCCGGTAGTCGCCGTTGACGATGCGCAGCTCACGGCCGGTGACCCGCATGTCGTAGGGCTCGGCGTCCATGGGCGTACCCACGTCGGGCATCTCGACCTGGCCGTCGATCACCGTCGGCGCGCCGCGGTCGAGGAAGTACAAGCCGACGCTGCGCAGCTTCTCCTGCTGCGAGATGCGAACTTCCGCAGTCGAGAACGTGCGCCCTTCGCGCAACAGGTCGACGTCGACGTCGAGCGGCGCGTCGAACGCAGCGGCCTTGGGGAAGTACATGGTCGCCGACGTCACCCGTTGCCGCGGCAGCATCTTCGACACCGCGACGATGCCCTGCGCCAGCATCTGGCCGCCCTCCACCACGTTGCGGCTGGTGTCGCGGTAGGCCGGGCCCACGAAGTGGCCGGGCGCGCCCTCGGGGCACACGTCGATGAGCTCGAGCAGGTCGGCGGCGTCGCCCCACGCCGGGAAGGCGTTGACGACCGGTTGGCCGGTGTCGTCGTCCCAGCGATCCTCGAGCTCGATGCGCACGCGCTCCTGGTAGAAGCACACATAGCCCTCGATGCCACCGACTTCGGCGAAGGGCTCCGAGTAGGTCCACACGATGTCGTGCTCGACCGGGTCGACCGCGGTGAGCGACCAGTAGGTGGCGTGGCCCTTGAACGGGCAGATGGTGAAGCTCGTCGACGGCCTGAACAGCTCCCAGTGCACGTCGTCGACCGGGAAGTACAGACGGTCGACGTGCTTGGTCTCCTCCAGCCGGATGGCGTGGTCGCTCTCGGCGAGGAGCAGGTCACCGAACCAGGCCCGAGCGGTGATGCCCGCGGGGACGAGGTCGATGACGTAGTCGGGGTACTTCGGCCAGGCCGACTCGATGAGCACGCTCATCTCTTCCCGCTCCTGGCGCTCCGCACCGGGGCGCCGTCCGCGCTGGTCGCCGGCGCAAGCGCCGGCTCGTGCGGCGCCGGTCGGCTGAGCCGCCGTCGCCGCGGCCCCCGCTTCGCTGCTCGCCGGGATACCCGGCTCGCGGTCGCTTCGCTCATGCGCCCATCATCGCAGACTCTCGTCGCGGTCGACACCGAGGCGTACGAGCACGTCGACCAGGGCCTGCGCCCGCTCGGGCGCCACCGGGAGACGGGGTGGGCGGGGCCAGCCGCCGGGCGCGTCGAGGAGCCGGAGCGCGGCTTTCGCGCCGACGATCCCGCCCAGCGCCTGAGTGGCCTGGTGGATCTCCATCACTTGACTGTGGACGCGCGCGGCGCCGTCGCGATCGTCGGCATCGAGGAGTTGCACGAGCGATACGCAGAGGCGGGGCGCCAGGTTCCCTTCCGATGACAGGTAGCCGGTCGCCCCGAGTGCGGTCGCGCCCAGCGCGTGCAGTGGGCCGCCGACGTGCACGTCGACGCGACCACCGACTGCGTCGACGACCTCGGCGACGTACACGAGGTCACGATGCGTGACGTTCACACCGACGACGCGCGGGTACTGCGTCAGCAGCTCGTCGAGCAACGCGGGCTCGTAGTGGTAGCCCACCGACTGGTGCGTCGACAGCACGAGGTCACCCGGCGCGCGGTCGAGCACCGTCCGCAGGTAGGTGCGCTGCTCGTCGGCGGTGGGGAGGTACCCGTGGCCGAGGTCGAGTGAGTACACCTGCGTCGCCTCGACGCCGGCGGCGATCGCATCCTCGGCGAGCGTCACCACCTCGGCCGCGGTGCGCGGCTCGACGCCCATCGCCCGCACCGGCACCGTGCCGGCGAGCTCCTCGGCTCCGATCTCGAGCACACGGCGCCGCTCGTCGCGGCTGAGCGTGTAGCCCTCGCCGCTGCCGCTGCCGGCCAGGTACACCCCGATCCCCGCGGCGGCCAGCCGACGCAGATGCGCCCGGAGGCCGGCGTCGTCGAGCGCGCCGTCCTCGGTGAACGGCGTCAGGCTGATGACGAACGTGCTGTGGCGGCGGCCGCTCACGACCGCCGACCCTACGTCGTCGCTACGGCTTGCGGGCGCGGAGCGAGTAGGTCAGTGGGTAGCGGGGCCATCCGGCGGGAAGTCGGAAATAGCCGTCGTTGCCGCGTTCGGTCCACGGCCACGGCGCGTTCGTGTACGACTGCTCGTGGAAGAGCTCGACGGTGAGTCCGGCGTCGAGCACCGCCGAGATCACGTCGCTGATCGCGTGGACTCGTTCGTATGACGTCGTGTTGCGCATCTCCGCGTCAGGCGCCGCGTAGGTGCCGCCCTTTTCGCTCCAGGCAACGTACGTAGCTTCGAAGACGTCCTGGGTGAGGGTCAGTCCGTCCTCGAGGACGCCCATGACGAGCGGGTGGATCTCGACCAGGTAGAGCACCCCACCGGCGCCGAGGAGCTGGGCGACGACCTCGGCCCATGATCCGAGCTCGGGGAGCCAGCCGAGCGCGCCGATGCCGGTGTAGACGATGTCGAAGATCCGTCCACCGACGGCCTCGACGGCGTCGTACACGTCGGCGCACCAGAACTTCGCTTCGATGCCGCAGTCGGCCGCGAGTGCGCGCGCGATCTCGATCGCGTGGGGGGAGAAGTCGAGGCCGCTGACGCGCGCGCCGGTGACGCGCCCACGAGAGCGTGTCGGTGCCGAGGTGGCACTGCAGATGGAGCAGCTCGCGTCCGGCAACGGTGCCGAGCTCGTTGTGTTCGAACGGGCGGATGTGGTCGGCGCCGGCCCGGAAGCCGGCGAGGTCGTACAGGTCGCTTGCTGCGTGCAACGGTGCAGCTTCGTCCCACCGGGCGCGGTTCGCGAGCAGGCCGTCGTGGTGTCTCGGATCGGCCCCCATCCGACGATCCTGGCACACCGCCCCGCGGGTGCCCTCGAGGCCGAGGCGATGCGGATCGACCGGCGCGCTCGTAGGATCGATCCCATGCCGGAACGAACGCGCCAGATCTACCGCCTGATCTCGGCCGACAGCCACGTGAACGAGCCGCCCGACCTCTGGACCTCTCGCGTGCCCGCGGAGTACCGCGACCGGGCACCCCGGATCGAGCGGTTCGACCAGGGCGACGCGTGGGTGCTCGAGGGAGTCGACGACCCGATCACGTTCGGCATGAACGCCTGCGCCGGCATGGCCCCCGAGGAGATGCGCGGTTGGATGCCCTTCGAGGAGATCCGCCACGGCGGGTACGACCCCGCGGCGCGGCTCGAGGAGCTCGACCGCGACGGTGTCGACGCCGAGGTGCTGTACCCCACGCCGCGTCTCAACCAGGCGATCGTCGCCAACCACGACGCGGGCTACCACGAGGCGATGGTGCGCGCGTACAACGACTGGCTCTCCGAGTACGTCGAGTACGCGCCCGCGCGCTTCGGTGGGCTCGCCGTCATCCCCAACCGTGGCGTCGACGGCGCGCTCGCCGAGATCGAGCGTGTGGTCGACCGGCCCGGGATCCGCGGCTTCGTGATGGGCTGCTACCCCAATGGCACGCTCGCGCCCGAGCCCGACGACGACAAGGTGTACGCGCGCATCGAGGAGCTCGGTGTGCCGTTGAGCATCCACGTGTCGCTCACCGACACGATGCCGCGCGCACACCGCGTCGCGCTCCCGGGGTGGGGACGCATCTTCGACATCCCGAACCGCATCCTCGAGCTGATCTTCGCCGGCGTGTTCGACCGCTTCCCGGGTCTGCAGATGGTCGCGGCCGAAGTCGACTGCGGGTGGCTCCCGTACGTCAAGGAGCAGATCGACAACAACTTCCAGCGTCTCGCGCCGGGCAGCACGTTCCGGATCGCGCGGCGGCCGAGCGAGTACATCGAGGACCACTTCCACTTCGGGTTCATGACCGATCCCGTCGGAGTCCGCCTGCGCGACGCCATCGGGGTGGAGCGGATGCTCTGGTCGTCCGACTACCCGCACGTGTCGTCGGACTGGCCGCACTCGTGGCGCACGATCCTCAACGCGTTCTCGGGTGTGCCCGCCGCGGAACGACAGCTCATCCTGGCGGGCAACACGCAGCGCCTCTACGGCTTCGGCGCGTCCTGATCGTCGCCGATGATCGGGAGCTCGACGGTGTCCTCCGAGCGCCGGTGCTCCACCGGCTGACCGGGCGGATCGACTCGGTCGTCTTCCCGTTCGTCTGATTCATCGAGGATCGCGGCGGCCTGCGCCAACGGGTCGTCGCTGCCCGCTTCCTGCTCTTCCGGGAAGAGCGCGTCGGCCCGCGCCTGGACACGATCCGCATCGTCGGGCATGGCAGCAGGATGTCCACGGCGGACGCGTGTCAAACGCGATGGCCGCGGGTACGCGCGTGGACAGCCGCGCCCCGAGGAGGTCGACCATGCCCCCGCAGCAGTGGAGTGACAAGCGCGAACGGCAGTACGAGCACGTCAAGGAAGGGTTGCTCGATCGGGGTGAGAGCGAGGACACCGCCGAGGAGATCGCGGCGCGCACCGTCAACAAGGAACGCGCCCGCGCCGGTGAGGCGGAGACGGCCAGCCGCTCTTCGGTCGACGACATCTCGTCGGGTCGCCGCGGTGGGCTTCGCTCGCACACGGGGCCAGGTGGGCGCACGAAGGAGCAGCTCTACAACGAGGCCCGCCAGCGGGGCATCAAGGGGCGTTCCAAGATGACCAAACGCCAGCTCGAGCAAGCCGTCGGGCGCTGATCCACCGACCCGGGATACGGTCCCCTCCACGCGTGAAGGGGGGACCGTGGGAGTGCACGACGAGTTCACGGGGGTCATCGGGCGCGACTGGCGTGGCTCGACGCCGGCGTGGCCGGTCCGGCCGGAGCCGCCGGACGGCGCGCCGAACGTGGTGTACGTCGTGCTCGACGACGTCGGCTACGCGCAGCTCGGTTGTTACGGGTCGATCATCGACACGCCCAACATCGACGCGCTCGCCGCGCAGGGCGTGCGGCTCGCCAACTTCCACACCGCCGCGCTCTGTTCGCCGACGCGCTCGTGCCTGCTCACCGGACGCAACCACCACACCAACGGCATGGGTCGCGTGGCCGACCTCGCCATGGGCTTCCCTGGCTACTGGGGTGTCGTGCCGCCGGAGAACGGCTTCCTGTCCGAGATCCTGCACACCCGCGGTTACTCCACCTACGCGGTGGGGAAGTGGCACCTCACCCCCGACGACGAGACCCACATGGCCGCCGACCGCAGCAGCTGGCCGCTCGGCCGCGGCTTCGATCGCTGGTACGGCTTCCACGGTGGCGAGACGCACCAGTTCGTGCCCACGCTCTATTGCGACAACCACTCCGTGCAGCCGCCACGCACCATCGCCGAGGGCTACCACCTCACCGAGGACCTGGTCGAGCGCGCCATCGAGTTCCTGAGCGACCTCCGCAACGCCGACGGCGAGCAACCGTTCTTCCTCTACTTCGCCACCGGTGCGTGCCACTCGCCGCACCACGCGCCCCCCGAATGGGTCGAGCGCTACCGCGGCATGTTCGACGACGGGTGGGACGCGCTGCGCGAACGAGTCCTGGCCCGCCAGGTCGAACTGGGTGTCATACCCGCCGGCACCGAGCTGTCGCCGCGCCCGCCGTGGGTGCCCGCCTGGGACGACCTCGCGCCCGAAGACCAGCGCGTCGCGGCGCGCTTCATGGAGTGCTTCGCCGGCTTCCTGTCGCACACCGACGACCAGATCGGCCGGCTGCTTGCGCACCTGGAGGTGAGCGGTGACGCCGACGACACGATCGTCGTCCTCGTGTCCGACAACGGCGCCAGCGCCGAGGGCGGGCCGACCGGTTCGATCAACGACGTGCGCATGATCAACCGTGATCCCGCGGGACGCACCGAGATGCGTGAGCGCATCGGCGAGATCGGCGGTCCGTCGCTCCACAACAACTACCCGTGGGGCTGGACCATGGCCGGCAACACGCCGTTCAAGCGCTGGAAGCGCGAGGTGCACGAGGGTGGTGTCGCCGATCCGTGCATCGTGCGCTGGCCGGCGCGCTTCGCTTCGCACGCCGGCGCCCTGCGGCACCAGTTCGCCCACGCGATCGACGTGATGCCGACCGTGCTCGACCTGATCGGCGTCGAAGTCCCCGACCGGATCCGGGGTCAGGAGCAGAGTCCCGTCGACGGCACCAGCTTCGCCAACCTCTTCGATGCGGACGGCGCCACCGCGCCGGGCCGTCGGATCACGCAGCACTTCGAGATGCTCGGGTCGCGCGCGCTCTACCACGACGGGTGGAAGGCGGTGACGTTCAAGCCGCTCGGACCGCTGAGCGAGGACACGAGTCCGAACTCGTTCATGGCGCCGTTCGACGACGACGTCTGGGAGCTCTACCACGTCGCGGTCGACCCGTCGGAGGTGCACGACCTCGCCGACCAGGAGCCGGAGCGGCTGGCGCGCATGGTCGACCTGTGGTGGGGGGAGGCGGCGCGCCACCACGTGCTGCCGCTCGACAACCGCATCCTCTACACGATCCTCAATCCACCGCCGAACCGGATCCTCCAGCGTCGCCGCTACCGCTACGTGCCGTACGGCGCGCCGGTGCCCGAGAGCGTCGCGGTCGACGTGCGCAACCGTTCGCACGAGATCACCGCGTCGGTGCGCATCCCTGAAGGTGTCGTGCCCGAGGGGGTGTTGCTCGCGCTCGGGTGCGTGCTCGGAGGGTGGTCGTTGCAGGTGTTCGACGGACGTCTGCGTTATCTGCACAACCTCTACGGCAAGTCGCTCGACGTGATCGGGTCCGACGTTGTGATCGCTCCCGGTACGCGCACGCTCGGGTTCCGCTACGAGAAGCTCGACGAGGAAGGCGGCGAGGCGGAGCTGCTCGTCGACGGTGAGGTCGTGGGCCACGGCGCGGTCGCGCGCTTCACACCGATCCGGTACAACAACACCGGCGCCGGCTTGAGCTGCGGCTACGAGCTCGGACCTCCTGTGGGGGAGGGGTACGACGCACCGTTCCGCTTCACCGGCGAGCTCCGCGAGGTGCTGGTGGAGGTCACCGGCGAGCCACGCGTCGACCCGCTCAAGGAGTTCGAACGCATCATGTCTGAGCAGTGATCCAGCGATGCATCGCACCGCGTTCCAGCGCGTCAATGACGCCAGAGCGCCAGGCAATCTGGCGCGGTACGGCGCTCCAGTCACTGACATTCCATCCAGGAGAGGTGAGGAATGCTGCTCGTGGTGCAGCTTGTCCCGTGAGGCGTCGCCTGGCGCTCCCAGAGTCGTCTTGACACGATGAATGATGTGCGATCAGACGATGATGTTGTCGCGGACCTGTTGTACCGGTGTCGTCGGGACCACGCGGCGTGGATCAACGGCGACATGTCGGGCTACGCGCCGCTGCCCAGCGAGGCGACCATCATGGGAGCGTTCGGTGGATCCCTTACGACGGAACAAGCGGCAGCCCAAGGTGAGCAGTCACCGTTTCGGTCGCCGTGGGAGGAAGGCGCGGGTGAGATCGAGCTGATCGCGGGTGGTGTGTCCGGCGCTGTCGCTTGGCTCGTGGTGATCGAGCGGTCGACCGTAAGGTTCACCGGGTACGACGAGCCGCGCCGATGGGAACTTCGCGTGACCGAGTTGTTCCGGCTTGATGGCGCTCATTGGGTCCGATTCCACCGGCACGCCGACCCGCTCGTGGAGTTCCATTCACTCGACGAATGCCTGCGACTTCTCGACGTGTAGCACTGCGGCTCCGCCAACGGTGCACTTCGCGATGCGGAGCCGAACGCCAGAGCTGCGCTGGACTGGGCATGTTGGCTCTGTCTGGAACTGCGCCGGTCGTGCGAGCGTCAGAGGTGTCATGAAGAGATTCGGCAGGTTCGGAGTTGTCCTGGTTGCCGCCGTCTGGGTCTTCTGCGGCAGCGGTATCGCAGCAGCAGCGACTCCCGCCCGCAGAGATCCGACACTGAGTGCTGCGTTGAAGGCGTGGGCCTCATTCCCCGTCGGCACGCATCCGAGGGAACTGGTGCTGACGGGTGATCAAGTCGTGCGGGGCGGCTTCCCCAGCAGCGACACGAAGGAAGCGTTCCTGTCGGGGCTGTTCGTCGCGCCGCCGACGTTCCCTGCGGGGCCACCCGACGCGGGAGGGTTCCCGCTGATGTCGAGCGAGGCGGCGTTCGAAGCGATGCAGACTGAAGGTACGCCGGGTCCTGGTGATCCCGCGCCGTTAGCCATCAACAATGTGTCGTTGGGAACGGGCTCGTTCAACACCGACCGTGGGGTTCAGGTCCTTCCGGCGTGGACGTTCACCTTTGATGGCGTCGAGAAGCCCGTAGCAGTGCTGGCGGTGGCGGCATCGGCACGGTTTCCCGCACCGGCAACGTCGAGTGTGGCGCCGGGAGTGGGCGCAAGTACCGCGACGGGCCGCACCCTCGACATCAGTTTCGTTGGGGCAGCAGCCGGAAATGGGCCCTGCACCGCTGACTATGCGGTAAACGCGCTCGAGTCGAAGACCGCGGTCGCGATCTCCGTTCGTGAGACTCGCTCAGGGGACGGGACGGAAGTGGCGTGCACTGCCATGGGATACCAGCGCCACCTGCGCATACGGCTCACGGTCCCGCTGAGAAACCGGGTGCTCGTCGACGCGACGACGAAGGGCCCGGTCGCCGTCACCTCCTGAGAACGAGCGCCACCCGCCGAACGCCAGAGCTGCCTGGCGTGCGGTCACACGCAGGTTCTGAATCCACGCGCTCTCCGCCATCGAGCTCGTGTTTGTCATTCCGTTCGCAGCGCGACACCAGGACGTGTGCGAGCGGCTGATCGTGCGGGGAAGTACGCGATGAGGTTGACGAGCACGACACCGCCGAGCACGGTGAGGAGGAGGTCGAGCGTGGGGAGTGCGAAGGTCGGCGCAACGCCGAGACCGTCGGCGACGAGGTTCCACACGGTCCTGCCGACGATCAGACCGGCGGGAATTCCAACGACGAGCCCGACGGTCGCGAGGGTGCTTGCTTGCCACGCGACGGTCGCGCGTATCTGTGGGCGCGTGAATCCGAGGGTCTTGAGGAGGGCGAGGTCGTGGCGTCGGCGCCGTACTGCAGTGACGAGCGCGTGACCTACGGCGAGGAGCGCGAGGCCGGCGAGCAGGGCGGCGAGGGCACTGGGGAGCCAGTCGATGTGGCGGAGGCGGCTGACTTCGACGGGCACCGTGCTTCCGGCGGGTGTGCCGAGCTCCGGTAGTGCGGAGATGCGGTGCAAGACGGCGGCGCGGTCTCTCCCGGGCGTGAAGCGGCCGAGGACAAATCGGTTGTATGAGTTGTTGGAGTCGAAGACGCGTGAGAGTCCGGCGCCGGTGAATGCGGCGCCGTCGGCCAGTGCCTGTGGATCGCCGAGCTTGGGGAACACGACCTGTCCGACAATGCGGTAGTCGGCGGTTCCGTGCGAGCCGTGGCCGTGCACGGTGTCGCCGATGCTCTTGCCGAGTGCGTCGAGAGTCGCTGATCCGAGCGCGACCTCGCGGGATGTTCGCGGTGTGTGGCCCGCGATGACTTCCGGTTCGATCGTGCCCCGAACTTGGGTGAAGCCCCAGCCGGTCACTGGGTCTCCGTCGAGTTGGATGTCGTTGGTACATACCGCGGCAACAGCCCCGACTCCCGGTTCCGCGGTGAGACCGAAGACCTTGCGGTCACAGCCGTTGGTGGCAGAGGTGGGATTGAAGTTCGTGTCGCGAGCTTGGAAGTCCCAGGTGGAGCCGAAGAGTCGGGGAGTCGCGACGAGGTGATTGAGGCTCGACGTGAACACGAGAACTGCTGTGATCCCGAGAACACCGAACACGGCGCCGAGGTACGCGGAGCGGACCGGCACCGCTGTCCTGCCGCGACCGGGTTCGAGGGCCATTCGCAGACCGTTGGTTGCGGGGGGTGCCATACCTGCCCGGGCTGCGCGCGCGACGACCTTCGACGGTCGTCGCGCCGTTTCTGACGTCGCGTCGAGCACCGACTGCCGGGTGTTGCGGACCGCAGCGACCAGCGCGATCGCCAAGACGACAGTCGCGACCGCGATGACACCCAGCGCGAGCACCAGCCAGTCGATGTGGAATCCCGGGTCGGGGTCAGCGCGGCGGGCGACACCGACAGGAAAAAATGGCGACGCGGTCACCGCCCCGACTACGGCGAGCAGTCCGCCACCGACTGCGATCAGCAGCGCTTGTGGTCCGCTCATCACGACGCGCTGGGCACGGGTCACGCCGAGCGAGCGCAGTGTCTCCTGGTCGACCGGCACCGGCGAGATCTCACGCGTCAACACGATCCCGATCGCGACCGCACCCGCGAGCGCGGTCGCCCCCGCGAAGATCCACAACGCCAAGGTCAGCACGTCGATCGCGCTCTGCGCGCCCCCTGTGCCTTCCGCTGCGCCCTGTGAACTCAACCCGCCCGAGTTGGCGAAGATCGGCCGAGCGGCGGCGACCACGCCTGGAACATCCGAGGCGCCGTGGGTAGTGCGGATCTCCACGGCCACTCCGAAGTTCGCGATCTGATCGAAGTACACGCGGTTGAACGCGGGAGTGAGAACGACGATCCCTCCCCCGGCATCAGCGTCGCCCAGGTCGCCGGGCCGCCGCACGATCCCCACGATTCGCACGCGTACCCGCGGACCCTTCGGCGACGGCGGCGGCCCGCCAGCACCGCCCCCCGATGCCGCCGCCGCGAACTGGGCCGGCGTGTACGACAAGAAATCGATATGACCGCCAACCCCCCGATGCAACTGCTTGGCGAGGAGCTCGCCAATCGTGACCTCATCCGGGGCGGTCGGATCGGCTCTGCGGCCCACGATGAGCCGGGACCGGTCCACGACGCTGCCCATCGCACGGTCAACGGCCGCTGCGGGCGACAAGCCCGCCGGCGCGTGGACGGGTCTGAGCGCGTAGAAGCGCAGGACTGCGACGGCGCGCACATCGTGCACGTGACGCAGCGCGCTCAACTGCGCGGATGTCGGGGTGTAGCCGAGGGCGAGGAGAAGCGAGACGTCGCCCGAGCGGCTCGCCGCGCTGAACCGCGCGAGCGCGGTCTCGCTGCGGCGAGCCCCTGCGGCCGTCGCGAGGACCACCGCGCCCACCACCCCCACCAACAACGTGAGCGCCACGACGCTGCGCCAACGCCGCCGGACCTCACACCCCGCCAACATCCCAACGGCACCCACGTCACCCGTCTCCCAGCGGTGCCACGTTGCGTGTCAGTGTGTCGATGCGCCCGAACGCAAACTCACCGTCCTCGACAGTCACGCCCACCATTCGAGGCGAGACCGCGTTTCACCACAAGGTGGACAGGATCCCAGGGATGGGGGGTGGTACCCCCCCCGCCACTGAACCCAGCCGTGCTCGCGGGCATGACATGGTCACGGGGATGGCAGACACGAGCAGTCGCTCCGGTACTGGGCGTCTGGGACACGGGCCGGCGTCTGCGCCTGTTGTCGGTCGTCGTCGTGGCCGCGGTCGTGCTCGGAGTCGTGGCGCTCGCTCGAGAGCTCGCCATCACGCCGTGACGAACGGTGATCCGCTTCTGATCGAAGCGAGCCATCTTCTCGCTGAGCACTACCGGACGCCGGCGAGCGAGCGCACGACGACGTTCTTGATCTGGATCAAACGGAGCTCGACGCGCTCGGACTGCTGCCCGGACGACCTGCACCAGCCCGAGACCGAAGAGCCGCGTCGGCGGCAGGAACACGTTGGCGCGGCGCGCCTGTCTCCGCCGCCGCCGTCGGAGCGGTGCCATGATGGCGCCATGACCTGGGATCCGCGCTGGGAGCTCGGCTCGGCGTTCATCCCGAAGGAGCGCTACACCACGCGGGAGTTCGCGGAGGTCGAGACGGCGCGACTGTGGCCGCGCACGTGGCAGGTCGCGTGCCGCGAAGAGGAGCTCGCCGCACGCGGCGACTACGTCGAGTACCGGATCGCCGACCAGTCGATCCTGGTTGTCCGAGGAGCCGACGACGACATCCGCGCCTACTACAACTCCTGCCGTCACCGGGGCACGCGCCTGGCCAACGGTTGCGGCGCGCTGCGTGACGGTCAGATCATCTGCCCGTTCCACGGGTGGCGCTGGGAGCTCGACGGCACGTGCGCGTTCGTGCTCGACCCCGAAGAGTTCGGGATCACGTCACTCGACACACCCGCGCTCCGGCTCGGTGAGCTGCGCTGCGAGCGGCGCTGGGGGTTCGTGTGGGTGTGCGCCAACGGCGACGCCCGCCCGATCGACGAGCACCTGGCGCCGCTGCAGCAGTACTTCGACCCGCTGCATCTCGAGAGCATGCGGTTCCTCTGGTACCGGACGACGGTGCTGCCGGCGAACTGGAAGGCCGCGCTCGATGCCTTCCACGAGGGCTACCACAACTACGGCACGCACCCGCAGCTGCTGCAGTGGTCCGACGACACCGCGATGCGCTACGAGCAGTTCGACAACGGGCACGCGCGGTACGTCACCGTCCGCGGCGCGGGGCCGTCGAAGCGCTTCGGGATGATGCCCGACCAGTGGGACGACCGCGAGCTGCTCTACGAGCAGGTGATGCACCTCGGGAAGTCGTTCGAGGGCGGCCTCTACTCTGACGACGACATGGCCGCGGCCGCGCGCCTGCGGACGATGGAGATCCCCGACGGTTCGACCGCAGCCACCGAGTTCTCGAAGCTGGTCGCGGCGCGCGCCGAGGACCTCGGCATCCCGTTCCCCGAGCTCACGCCGGAGCAGCGGGCCGAGGGCACCGGCGTGTTCTCGGTGTTCCCCAACCTGGTGATGCTCGTGAGCCTGGCCAATTGCTTCATGTACCGGGCCCGGCCCAACGGCACCGACCCCGATTCCTGCATCTTCGACATGTGGGCGCTGCGCCTGTTCCCGCCCGAGACCGGCGCGCCGCCGCTCGCGCGGGAATCGGCGCCGCACGACGACGAGGTCTGGGGCGTGATTCCGAGCCAGGACTTCGCGAACATGGGGGAGGTACAGGCCGGGCTCCACTCCTGGGGATGCAGCGGCCTGCGGCTCAGCCGCCGCCAGGAGATGAACCTGTTGAACATGCAGCGCGAGCTCGACCGATACGTCAAGCCCTGACTGGAGCTGAACCATGGCACTCGACCGCCAGAACTCCCCGTACCGCCGAGGCAACCGTTTCGACCAGATGCCGATCCCGATGGTGCAGGAGCACTGCATCCCGGTCGACGCGGGGGCGGTGCAGCTCGTGATCGAGTCGCGCCAGCTGACCAACGCCATCGTCGCCGACACCTACCACGGCGCGGTCGACGCTCCCGTCGTGTTCGACGACCACGGCGCGACGCTGCACGTCGTCGGCACCGACGACGGTCTCGAGCACCTGCGCTTCGACTGCTTCGAGCAGGAACCGCACTACCACTATATCGAGAACGCCGTCAGCGCGAACACGGTGGTGCGCATCGACGAGCTCGCGGTGGGCGACCCGATCGAGTTCTCGCTTGCGTGCGTCGAGCACCACCTGCCCGACATGCTGGGCAAGTGCGCGCCTGAACTGGCCGACGAGGTGAAGGGACGCATGTCCGAGGTGCAGGGTGCGATGCCGCAGGTGCGCGACCTCATGCTGCGCGCCCAGGAACCCGTCGGCTAACTCGTCTCCAGGAGGCTGTCGGCGCCGAGGTCGAGGATCTGGCGGGCATGGCGCCCGCCCATCACGATGAACATCTCGTCGCCGCGCTCGGTCCGGGCGCCGTACATCGCGCCGAAGATCGTCGTGAGCAGCGCGGACAACAGCGAGCGCGCGTACTCGTCCCAGCACACGTCGAAGGGGTAGTCCCGCACGCCGGCGGCGACGAGCGCGTCGTGGTACGCGCGCACGATGCGCTCCTCGTGGATGCGCCGCTCGTCCGGTGCGAGCGAGTTGCCGACGACGAACGACACGTCGGAGAGCGCGCACCCGCGCCCGAAGCCCTGCCAGTCGACCACCGCCACCGCGGGCGCGACCGGGTCGCGGCCGAAGAGGAGGTTGTCGGGCCGGTAGTCGCTGTGCACCAGGCTGCGTGACGCGGGCCGAGCATCGATCCAACCCCGCGCGTCGGCGCCGAGGCGCTCGTAGAACTCCACCTCGTCGGGCGCGAACGCGTGCCCGTAGCGATCGACGAAGCCGGGGACCACGGCCCGGAGCGCGTCGGCCAGGATCGTCGGGTCGGCCAGGTCGTGACCGACGAAGCACGCGTGCTCGGCGAGCTCGGCCGAGTCCCAGAACGGCGCGTGGAGCCCGACCAGCTCCTGCACCGCCGCCTCGATCTCGGGCACCGTGCAGCCGCGCAACTGGTCACCGGGTTCGAGCGGCGCGAGGTCCTCGAGCAGCAGCGTGAACCAGCCGTCGCCGTCGATGGCGGCGTACGAGCAGCGCGGCGCACGGATCGACACGCGTGTCGCGAAGTGCTGGTAGAAGCAGAGCTCGTTGCGGTAGCCGCTGGACGCCATGAACGCGCGGGCGGCGTCGTCCTCGGCCGCGAACTTCCCCACGACCCGGAGCGGCGCGTCCTCGACCTCGCGGTCGAGCTGCAGGTCGTAGCGCGCGCAGATGCCCATCTGGCCCGCGCCGATCGTGCTCACGTCGGCATCGACGACGGCCGCGCCGTCGCCGATCCAGCCCGCGGCACGCAACGCCTCGGTGAGGAATTCGGGTGTGACGTCGCGGTGGCTGCGGAGAACCGCGCCGCCAACTGCAGTCATGCCGGCGTCAGGCCGCGGATCTCGTCGCTCAACAGGCGCCGGGCGAGCTTCCCGCTCGGCAGACGCGGCAGCTCGTCGACGAACACCACCGAGGTCGGGCACTTGAAGTGCGACAGCCGCTCACGGCAGTACCCCCGCAACTCGTCGGCGATCGCGTCGGGATCGTCAGCGGGCACGGCCAGCTGCACGACCGCGCGCACCGACTCACCCATCTCGGGATGGGGGATGCCGATGACCGCGACGTCGTGCACCGCGGGATGGCCGATGAGCACGTCTTCCGTCTCGCGCGGGTAGATGTTCACGCCGCCCGAGATGATCATGTTCGACACCCGGTCGGTGAGGTAGAGGTAGCCCTCGTCGTCGAGGTAACCGACGTCTCCGAGGGTCATCCAACCCCGGTCGTTCCACGCCTCGGCGGTCTTCTTCTCGTCGCCGTGGTACTCGAACCGGTTGTCGGACTCGAACCAGATCTGGCCCGCCACTCCGACGGGCACCTCGTTGCCGTCCTCGTCGGTGACGTGCGCGGCGCCGAGCAACGGGCGGCCGACCGAACCCGGGTGCGCCAGCCAGTCCTCGGAGTCGATGTAGCAGAAGCCGCCGCCCTCGCTGCCCGCGTAGTACTCCCGGATGATGGGCCCGAAGAAGTCGATCGCACCACGCTTGACGTCGGGCGGGCACGGCGCGGCCGCGTGCACGATGACCTCGAGGCTCGACAGGTCGAAGCGGGCGCGGACGTCCTCGTCGAGCTTGAGGATGCGCACCAGGTGCGTCGGCACGAACTGCACGTGCGTCACTCGGTAGCGCTCGATGGCCTCCAGGCACGCGAGCGCATCGAAGTGGTCCATGACGACGACGGTGCCGCCGAGCCGCTGGACCGTCGTCGACCAGCCCGCGGGCGCGGAGTGGTAGAGCGGCGCGGGGCAGAGGTACACCGATCCCTCGTGGGCGCCGAAGAGCCCGCCGACCAGCCCGGTGAACGCGCTGGGCGATCCGAGCGGCGCGCCGATGGTCGGGGGCTTGATGCCCTTCGGGCGCCCGGTGGTGCCGGACGAGTAGAACATCCAGCTCCCCTCGACGCCGTCGTCGATGGGATCGGCCGGTTGCGCGGCGAGCGCGGTCTCGAAGTCGTCGAAGCCGGGGAGCGCGCGCCCGACCGAGAGGCGCAGCCCGCGCGCCTCCCCGCCGAGATCGGCGACCGCGTCGGTGGCGTCGGCCGCGACGATCAAGGCACTCGCGCCGCAGTCGTCGACGATGTACGAGACCTCGTCGGGCGCGAGGTGCCAGTTCACCGGCGTGACGTAGAGCCCAGCGCTCATCGCGCCCCACAGCACGTCGAAGTACTCGAGCCGGTTGTCCATCACGATCGCGATGTGGTCGCCGGTGCGCAGGCCGGCACCACGCAGCGCGTGGGCGAAGCGGTTGGCGCGCTCGTCGAGCTCCCGGAACGTGCGGCGCGTGCCGGTGTCGGCGTCGATCGCCGCCGGACGGTCGGGCGCGGTCGAGGCGTACTGCCGCGGGTGCTCCATGGCTACGGTCATCCCCCTGGAATCATCTAGATGGATCAGCCGGAGCGTACCGCTCCGAGCGTGTCGCTCCGAGCGTGTCGTCGAGCCAGTCGAGGATGCGCCGGTTGGCCATGGAGCGGTTCAGTGCTTCGCAGTGCTGCCCCGCGCCGTCGGCGTCGGTGAACTCGAAGAACGCCTTCGGAACCGTGAGTGCTTCGTAGAGATCCTTGGCGTTCGAGGAGGCCATGTCGTGCTCCGCCGCGGTCACGAGCACGGGGCACGAGATGGCCGCGACCTCCGCGGGCTCGAGCTTCCAGCGTGCCATCTCCGTCATCCACGACGAGAGATCGGTCGAGCCGTTCGTCCAGAACCCGCGCTGCACGAACTTCCAGTGCAGGCTGCGGTCGGCCCGCAGGATCTGCATGACCTTCTCCTCGTCTTCGGGGGAGAGCTCGGGAAGGCGGGCCAGTGCGTCCTGATCGAGGCCCATCATCGCCAGCGCCCCTCCGAACTTGCCGCCTACGTCGAGCTGACCGGGATCCGCGATCACCGCGGCCAGCCGGTGCTCGTACGCCGCGACGCGCGGCGCCATGTAGCCGCCGAGACTCCAGGGCTCGTACACGATGCGGTCCGGGTCGACCACGTCGATCTGCAGCGCGGCGTCGACGACCGGCGTCACGACTGCCTCCCAGTCGTGACGCAGCGGCAGTCCTTCGTCGACGAGGAGCCGTCCCTGACCGGGACCGTCGTACAGCAGCACGTGATAGCCGCGCGCGAGCGACGCAACGCCGATGCCGAGGTGGTTCTCGACCATGGTCGAATCCCACCCACCGCCGACGATGATCACGGGGCGGCGCTCGTCCTCGCGTCCCGGCGCGCGCAGGAACCACGCCGGGAGCCTGGTCTGCTCGTACGGCACGTCGACCGGCTCGGCCTGCACCACGCCGAGGCGGAGGGCCTTCTCGAACGTCGCCATCTGCAGGTGGAACGCGTCGATCAGCCGCGGGTCGACGGGCGTGCCGTACAGCACGTGGTAGCCGACGCCGAGGAACAGTGCGGCGCGGAGATAGCAGTCGTACGCGGTCGCGTGGTGGTCGTGCCCGAGCGCGGTGTCGCCCTCATCGATGCGGGCGCGCGCGATCGCGTGGCACTCGTCGAAGAAGGAGTCGTCGTCGCCCGGCGTGACTCTGGATGCGAGCAGGTCGACCTCGCCGATGTCCGCGCCGCCGTAGGGCGCCATCCCGAGCAGCCATCCGGCGAACTCGTCATGTACCGGGTCGGGGAAGGTGGCCATCGAGTCAGTCCTCCGGGAACGCCGGCATGATCTCCTCCGCCACCCACCGGAGGTGGTCGAGGTGCTCGTCGAGCGAGCGGGTCGGCGGGGTGGGGACGGACGTGCACGTGACGCCGAGCTCGGCCAGGCGCACGACCGCGTCGATCGTCGCTTGGACGCCCGACGGGACTTCGGCGCGGCCGAGATCGCCGTCGAGGGGTTGGTGGTGCTCGTCGACGGCCAGGGTCGTGAGCGGCAACGCGACGTCGAACGGCCGCGTGCGTGCCGCGAACTCCGGCTGGGAACGCACGTACTCGAGGCACTCGGGAAGTTGCTCGGCGGTGATCAGCCACGGGTACCACCCGTCGTGACGGGCGGCGCGGCGCATGGCGGCCCGTGAGTTGCCGCCGATCCAGATCGGCGGATGCGGTTGCTGCACCGGCTTCGGCTCGAAGGCGATGTCGGCGAAGTCGACGTAGTGCCCGTGGTACTCGGGCGCGTCGCTGGTCCAGAGCTCGACGATCGCTTCGAGGTACTCGTCGGTGAGCTTGCCGCGCTCGTGGAACGGCGCGCGCAGGATCTCGAACTCACGCTCCGCGTGGCCGACGCCGACCGAGATGCGCACGCGCCCTCCCGACAGCAGGTCGAGCGTCGACACCGCCTTCGCGAACACCACCGGGTCGTGGTAGGGGAGCACGATCACCGCGGAGTCGACCACGATCCGCGACGTCGCTCCCGCCACGAAGCTCATCGCGGTCATCGCGTGCGACCACGTCGGACCCATGAGACCCACCATGTCGTTCGGGATCACGATGTGCTCGGGGATGGCGAGCGAGTCGAAGCCGAGGTCGTCGGCGGTGCGGGCCACGAGTTGGAAGTCGCCCGCACCCATCGCGCGTTCCCAGTCGTTGCAGATGGGCGGGTACAGGTTGATCCCCGGCAGCCCGGTCGAGAACTTCATGGCTCAGACGGGATTCATGTCGGCGTCCAAGTAGTCCTCGGCGATGACCTTGGCGTCGACGAGGCGCTGGTACTCGTCGTCGTCGAGCTGCAGCACCTTCCGGAACACGTAGTCGTTGTCCTCGCCCAACACCGGCGCGCCGCGGTCCCACGCCTGCGGCAGGCCCTGGAACGCGTAGCCGATGTGGGGGTACGTGCCCACGTCACGACTCGTCATCGGGCGGATCCATCCGCGCGCGGCGATGTGCGGGTCGGTGGCGAGCATCGCCTCGGTGAACTGCGGTCCCGCGGTGACGCCCGCGCGCTGCAGCGTGTGGAACGCGTCCATGAGGTCGTGGGTGTTGGTCCACGCGCTGATGGCGGCGTCGAGCTCGTCGTGATGTTCGTAGCGACCGGCCGCGGTGGCGAAGCGAGGGTCGGTGAGCAGGTCGTCGCGGCCGATCACGCGCGCGAGCGCGGCCCATTCGGCGTCGTTGCGCACGCTGATCGCCAGCCAGCTCTCGTCGTCGGCGCACGTGTACACGCCCTGGGGTGCGAGCTCGGGATCGCGGTTCCCGGTGCGCTGCGGGTCGCCGCCGAGCTGCACCTCGACGAACGCGTCGCCGAGCTGGTTGAGCGCGTTCTCCATCTGCGGGAGCTCGATGAGCTGGCCGCGCCCTTCCGCGGCCCGGTAGTGCAACGCGGCGAGGATCGCGAAGGCGCCGGCGGGTCCGGTGGCCGCGTCCATGTACATGGTCGCCGGTGTCTCCACCATCTCCTTGTTGTGGTGGCCGACGAGATGCGAGAACCCGCTGAGGCCGTCGAACTGCTGCCCGAAGCCGGTGTAGTCGGACCAGTCGCCGGTCAGTCCCGCGGCCGGGATGCGCAGCACGAGCATCCGTGGGTTGCGCTCGAGCAGCACGCTCTCGTGGATGCCGATCTGGTGGAGCGTCGACGTCTTGAGGTTCTCGACGAACACGTCCGACTGCTCGACCAGACGCATCAGCAGTTCGTAGCCTTCCGGGCGGCGCGGGTCGATCGTGCAGGACAGCTTGTTGCGGGCGATCGAGTTGTTCATCGCGTGCCGGTTGTAAGGACGGTCGGGTGGCCCCTCGACGGGCGGCGCGTACATCGACAGCAAAGCACCCAGGAGCATCGAGTCGCTCGGCCGCGGGAGGTAGCCCTTGGTGGTGGGCGGGAACACCGACGGGTTCTCGACCCGGATGACCTCCGCGCCGAGGTCGGCGAGCAGCTGGGTCAGGTACGGACCCGACCACACCGTCGTGAAATCGAGGACGCGGATCCCGCGCAGCGGCGGCTCGTCGGCGCGGCGTGGCGGTTCGGGCGTGCGTGTGATCGGCGTGATCCGCACCTCGCCCGCGGCTGCCGGAGCCGCCGGCGCGGGGTGGTGCAGGCGCCAACCGCCCTCGTCGTGTCGATAGGGCGGACCCGGGAGGAGGACGTGACCGACGGTGGGATCGTCGCAGTCGACCCAGAACCCCCGCTGGTGGAGGTGGTCGGCGGCGAGCACCTCGGCGGGCGTGTTCACGCCGGCGAACGGCCAGCCCGCGGCCTGCGCGAGCGCGGTGGCCTCGGCGCGCGTGTGCTCGAACAACCACGGATAGAACGCGGCGTCGAGGATCTCCTTGGTCTCCGGGTTCACGAACGCGTCGGGCTGCGCGAAGGCGGCGCGCAGGGTGTCGTCGTCGATGACCTCCAACATCTCGTTCATCTGTTGCGGCGTCGACATGAGCGAGACGTAGCCGTCGGCGCACGGGAAGATGCCGATCGGCAGCAACGTGTCGCCGTAGGACGCGGACGCGCTCATCAGCGGTTCGTGGTCGGCGTACTCCCAGCCGAGGTAGCGGCACACGCGCGCCGGAATCGTGCCGAGCGCCTCGTAAGCCGCGACGTCGACGTGGGCACCTTCGCCCGACGCGCGCGCCCGCAGCATCCCGGCCAGCGCGCCGAGGGCGGCGGTGTTCCCGACCGAGCACGACGCGGCGACGCGCGGCGATCTCACCGGTGTGTCTTCGGAGCGGCTCTGCGGGTAGGTGACCCATGCTGCGGTCTGAGCGACGAGGTCCGACCACGTGTAGCCGGCATACGGGCCCGTGGCGCCGAACCCGCTGATCGTCACGACGACGAGCGAGGGGTGCTCGGCGCGCACCTGGTCGCGCGCGAACCCGAAGCTCGCGAGGTCACCGGATCCCTGGCTCTCGATGACGATGTCGACGGACGCGACGAGCTCGGCCAGCTCGGCCCGGCCGGCGTCGTCGGGTGCGATCGCCACCGAGCGCTTGTTGGTGTTCATGTGGACGAAGCGCTCGGGGTGGGCGCGCTCGGCGTTGCCGCCGGGCGACTCGACCTTGATCACGTCAGCGCCGAGGTCGGCGTAGACCTTGCCGGCGTAGGAGCCGGCCACGTCCGTGGCCAGCTCGAGGACGGCGACGTCGCTCAGCAGTTGGCGCATGGGCGGGAGGTTAACGAAGTTGCCGACATCACCACATCTGCTCGACGGCCGCGTCGGACTGCGCGAGCCGGTCGCGGAGGACGTTCTTCGCGATCTTCTCGGTGGCGGTCCTCGGGAGCTCGTCGACCAGGGCCAGCGCCTCGGGACACTTGAACGCGGCGAGCTGCAGGGTGACGAACGTGCGCACGTCGCCGAGGTCGAGCGCCCGACCGGGACGGGGGACCACGACGGCGCACACCCGCTCGCCCAACGTGGGTTCGGGCAGCCCGACGACAGCGACGTCAGCGATGTCGGGGTGCTCGAAGAGGACCGCTTCCACCTCGGCGCAGTAGACGTTCTCGCCGCCGCGGATGACGACGTCCTTGATCCGGTCGACCACGTACACGAACCCGTCGTCATCGACGTAGCCGACGTCGCCGGAGTGGAACCACCCGTCGACGAACGCCGCCCTGGTCGCGTCTTCGTCGTTCCAGTAGCCCTTGACCACCTGGGGTGACCGGAAGGCGAGCTCGCCGACCTCGCCGGTGCCGAGCACGTTGCCGTCGGGATCGACGACCTCGAGGTCGGCGGTGAGGTTCGGGCGTCCGACGCTGTCGGGGTGCTCGGTGAACTCGACGCCGACGTTGGTGACCACCGCCGAGGTCGTCTCGGTGAGGCCGTAGCCGTTGAGCAGTTGGATGTTCTCGCCGAAGCGTTTGCGGGCCTTCAGTGGGAGATCCGGCGGGACCGCGGCGCCACCCATCGGGAAGCCTCGGATGTCGAGACCGAGCTCCTCGAGGCCGGGGTACTCGATGATCTGACGCGCGATCGCGGGGACGCCGCCGAACGCGGTCAGACCTTCGTCGACCGCGAGCTGGAGCGCGCGCTCGAGATCCCACTTGCGCATGATGAGGATCTTCGAACCGCCCATCGGGCTTCCGATGATCGCCGCGATGCCACCGATGTGGAACATCGGCTGCGCGGCGAGCGTCGTCGGCTGCCGCGGCGGCGCGGGTGTCCGTTGCGTGATGATCGCTTCCACCGCGCCACCGAAGGCCATGTTCCAGATGTTGGTGATGTGGCCGCGGTTCGTCCCGAGCGCGCCCTTGGGCCGACCGGTGGTGCCCGACGTATAGAGGATCGTGACCGGGTCGTCGGGGTCGAGGCGGGCAACGTCGTCGTGGGCGAGCGGCGCGCCGTGCACCAGCGCGTCGAACGGCGCATCGGCGGCCCGCTCGGTGCGCACACCGACCAACCGGACGCGCTCAGGACGACCATCAGCGAGCACTCGGTCGAGGCGTTCGTCGTCGAGGAACGCGACCGTGGCCCCGGCGTCGGTGAGCGCGTATCCGAGCTCGGCGCCCGTCCACCACGAGTTGAGCGGGACGACGATGGCGCCGAGGAGCGCGGCGCCCCAGAACCCGATCACGAACTCGGGCAGGTTGCGCATCGCGATCGCGACCCGGTCGCCGCGGCGCACGCCGAAGGTGGTGCGGAGCTCCCGGGCGAGCGCGAGCGCACGGGTGCGGACGTCGGCGAAGGTGAGGCGTTCGTCCTCGTGCACGAGGTGCACCAGATCGGCGTGGGCGGTGCCCATCTCGAACGTGTCGAGGATGGTGCGGGGCGCGCGCACGAAGACGCGCAGCGGCACGCCGTCGAGCACGACCTCCTCGATCTCGAACGGTCCTCCCGCCCCGATGAGCGGCGCGAGCCTCGGGTCGTCACGGTAGACGGACGCGATCATTCCCGGCACTCTACCGAGAGATCTAGACCTTTCGCCGGGCCGGATCCTCGCCGGTGTGGGCCCAGCGCACGAGGTCGGCGACGCCGTAGGGGTACATCCCGCGGCGGACGAACAGGTCCATCATGCTGCCGACCGGTTCCTGCAGGTCGCGGTTGGCCATGACGTCGTCCCAGTGCTCGAGGATGCGCTCGGGGGTGGGCATGTCGTCGTCCGCCTGCCACCCTTCGGTGGTCGCGAACACGAAGCGCGCCACGCGGCCGCCGCCCGTCTGCACAAGTTCCCCCGAGACCGGGCACGACTCGTGGGCGAACACCGCGACCAGCGGCGATGTGCGCTCGGGTGCGAACGCGTGGTCGAGCAGCGCCTGGAACTCGGCATCGGGGACGCGCGGCATGATCGGCGTCTGCGCCACCGGCATGATCACGTTCACCGTGATGTCGAGGTCGTGGTCCTGCTCCCGTTCCTCGCGCAGCTCGTTGGCGAGCACCTTGGTGAACGCCATCACCGCGCCCTTCCCGGCCGCGTAGATGCCGGTGTGCGGGATGCCGAGGATCGAGCCCGAGCCGGTGTTGACGATGCGGCCGTAGCGCTGCGTCCGGAACACCGGCATCGCCGACCGCACCAGGTTCACGGTGCCGACGAAGTGCACACCCAGCGTGTGCTGCACCATGTCCTCGTCGGGGATGGTGCCCGAGCCCGAAGCGGCGTTGTTCACGATCACGTCGAGCCGGCCCCATGCGTCGAGCGCGTCCTGCACGATCTGGTCGGTGCCGGCGCCGCGCGTGATGTCGCTGGTGTTCTCGATCGCCTCGCTACCGACGCCGCGCACCATGGCCACGGTCTCCGCCGCGCCCTGCACGTCGTTCACGACGATGCGCGCCCCCCGGCGGGCGAGCATCAGTGCGTGCTCCCGTCCGAGTCCGTGATGCGCCCCGGTGATCGCGGCCACGCGTCCGTCGAACCTCAGCTCCTCCATTCGGCCAAACCTATGCGGGGTAGCCTCCGCGTGCATGAGTACGGGGGAGTTCGACGGGCGCGTCGCGGTCGTCACCGGCGCCGGTTCGGGCATCGGGCACGCCAGCGCGTCGTGCTTCGCAGCCGCCGGTGCCCGCGTGCTGGTGAACGACGTCAATCCCGCCACCGCCGCGGCGACCGTTGACGAGATCGCGGCCGCCGGCGGGGCGGCAGTGGCGCACGCGGCCGACGTCGGCGACTCCGGCGCGGTCGACGCGATGATCGACGCTGCCGTCGATCACTTCGGCCGGCTCGACGTGCTGCACAACAACGCCGGCTACGGCCTGCCCGGGCGTGTCGACAACACCAGCGACGAGACGTTCGCCGAGATGCTGCGCGTCAACCTCTGCGGCGTGCTCTACGGCACGCGGGCCGCGCTCCGCCACATGGTCGAACAGGGGTCCGGTGTGATCGTGAACACCGCATCGAACGCGGCGCTGGGCGCGCCGCGCGACCGCGCCGCGTACGGGAGCGCCAAGGCGGGTGTCATCGCGCTCACCCGGAGCACCGCGGTCGAGAACGGACGCCACGGCGTGCGGGCAGTGGCGATCTGCCCCGGCCCGATCGAGACGCCCGCGTTCCTCCGCTTCGCGCCCGACCTCGACTTCTACCGGGCGCAGATCCCGATCCGGCGGCTGGGCCGGCCCCAGGACGTCGCCGAGCTCGCGGTGTTCCTCGCCTCCGACCGCGCCGCCTTCCTCACCGGCGTCGCCATCTCGCTCGACGGCGGCCTGAGCGCGCGCCTCTCCGCCCCCCTCCTCACCCCCGAGGAGCTCCTCGAGCCCTGACCGCCCAACCCCATCCGCTTTTGGCGTTGCTCGTGTGCCGCTACGGCACACCAACAGCGCCGAAACGTGGTGCGGTGGGTCAGCTGACGCGGCCGGACCAGTTGCGGGAGTCGCGCACGACGTCGCGGAACGGCTTGGTGGCGTCGAACGACGGCTCGCGCGGGAGCCCGAGGACCCGCTCGCCGATGGCGTTGCGCTGCATCTGGCTGGTGCCGCCGGCGATGGCGAGGAACCGCCCGTTGAGGAGGCCGAGCGCGGCGGCTGCACCGGGTGAGGTGTCGTCGTCCCATGCGATCGCGGTGCGCCCGCCGATCCGCATCATGAGCTCGGCGCGGATGGGGTCGTACATGCCCGAGGCCAACTTCGAGTACGACGCCAGGTTCATCGCCCGCTTCGGATCGGCGCCCATCAGCGCCACCAGCCGACGGTTCAACGCGGCGCGGGCGAGGTCGTCGCCGTGGATGCGCGCCGCGAGGTCGCGCACGCGCGGATCATGGGCACCGTCGACTGCTACGACCAGGTCGAGCACGTCGCGCCGGAGCCCGCCGGTCCCGGCCCGTCCGCTGTCGCCGCGCGCGGCGCCCGCACCGCGCTCGTACAGGAGCATGGTCTGGGTGACCGTCCAGCCGTCGTTGACGTCACCGATGACGTCGTCGTCGGTGAGCTCGACGTCGGTGAAGAACTCCTGGCAGAACTCCGAGTTGCCATTGATCTGGCGGATGCGTTCGACGGTGACACCCGGCGCGTTCGTCGGCACGAGGAACCAGGTGAGCCCCCGGTGCTTCGGCACGTCCCAGTTGGTGCGGGCCAGGCACATGCCGTAGTCCGCGTAGTACGCGCCGCTGCTCCAGATCTTCGAGCCGTTGAGGATCCACCGGTCGCCGTCGCGCACGGCTTGGGTGCGGACGCCGGCGAGGTCGGAGCCGGCGTCGGGATCGGAGAAGAACTGCGCCACGATCTCGTCGCCCGCGAGGATGCGCGGGACGTGGCGCGTCAGGAACTCGGGCGACGCGTGAGCGAGCATCGTCGGACCGCACACGCCGAGCGTCGCGCCGCCGGCGATGCCGAGGTCGGGAAGCACGAACCCGCGTGCTTCCTGCATGAACGCGCGCTCGTAGTCGGGCGGCAGCCCTTGGCCGCCGTACTCCTCGGGCCAGGTGATCCCCGCGTAGCCCGCCTCGTACAGGCGCCGCTGCAGCTTCCGCTGCGCGGTGAAGTACTCGGCACTGTCGTCCGCCGAGTCCCACGGGTTGCGCGCGCCGGCGTCGCCGGGTGCGCGACGTGCGAGGTTGTCCTCGATCCAATGCTGGGCGCGGGCGCGGTAGTCGTCGCGCGCGATCATCGGTGCACCCCCACGATCTCGAGCAGATGTTCGCGGTGCACGGGTGCCGAGCCGAAGCACTCGGCGTCGGCGGCCAGCCGGCGAAACCAGAAGTGCTGGTCGTGCTCCCACGTGTACCCGATGCCGCCGAACACCTGGAAGCAGTTCTGCGCGAGCTCGATGCCGTGCTCCGCGACGAACGCCTTCGCCGCGTGAGCCAGTTCGGCGCCGTCGGGCGCGCCGCTGCCGAGCGAGCTCGCCGCCGCGGTGACGAGTGCCTTTGCCATCTCGAGCCCGAGGCTGGTGTCGGCGAGCAGGTGCTTGATCGCCTGGAACGAGCCGATCGGTCGCCCGAACGCGATCCGGTCCTTCGCGTACTGGAGCGCGAGCCCGAAGTCGGCGTCCATCGCGCCGACGCTCTCGGCCGCCGACAACACCGCCGCCAACGCCGCCCGGTCGATGCCGGCGTCGTCGACGAGATCATCGGCCGTGACCGGTACGTCGGCGAGCTCGATCGCACACCAACCGCGCGTGACATCGAGACCCTCGAGCGTGCGCAGCGTGACGCCGGGCGCGTCGGTGCGCACGAGCACGGGCACAGGTCCGTCGACCGTGAGTGCTCCGACGAGCAGCCAGGTGCACATCGCGCCGTCGGGAACCACCGCAATGCGGCCGGTGAGCGCCAGGTTGTCGCCCGAACCGCGCAGCTCGCACGACGCGTCGACCCACGTCGCCCAGCCCTGGCCGGCGACCAGTTGTGCGAGCACCGCCCCGTGCGTGCCCGCCGAAGAAAGCGCGTGCACGACCACGCTGTGGCCGACGAACGGGCCCGGTTGCAGGCGGGCGCCGCGTTCGGCGGCGATGAGTGCGGCGTCGAGCACGCCGTTGCCCGACATCGAACCGCCGCCGTGGGCTTCGTCGGCCAGCAAGCCGAACCAGCCGAGCTCGGCTGCGGTCGCGCGGTAGGCCGCGTCGTCGTACTCACCGCCGTCGGCGCACCGGCGGACAGTCGTGAGCGGGTGTTCCGATTCCATGAAGCGCACCGACGCGGCGACGAGCATCGCCTGCTCGTCGGTCAGCGCGGGGACAAGTTCGACGGTCATTCCCGGAGCATAGATCTAGACCTTTTCCGCCCGCCGCTCAGCGTCTCGGCGTCGCAACAACGTGATGGTTCGGCCACTTTGACGCCGGAACGCTCGCCGCGCGTCAGGTCAGCAACGCGAGGGCGTTGTCGCGGAGGATCTGGCGCGCGTGCGCGGGGTCGAGCTCCTCGAGGTACTTCGCGTAGTCGGCCGGTTGCGGCGTGCCCTCGGCGTGGGGCCAGTCGGATCCGAAGAGCACGTGGTCGGCGCCGATGAGCTCGGTGAGCCCGGCGATGTCCTCCTCGGGGAACGGCGAGACCCAGAAGTGGCGCCGGAAGATCTCCGACGGCCGCTCGTCGACCGTCTCGCCGAAGGCGCGGATGCGGCGGTCGAGCAGGCCGCCCGAGTGGTCGAGCACGTGCAGGCAGAACGGCACCCACGCGCACCCGAGCTCGATGCTGAGGACGCGCAGCTTCGGGAAGCGACCGAACAGGTTGCCGAGCACGAGCGCGAGCGCGGTGTCGAGCATCGGCCGGTCGCCGATCCACGCCTGTTGGAGGTTGGCTTCGTAGGCGCGGTCGGAGACGCCGTGGCGCTGCCAGAGCAGCCGGAACGCGTCGCCGTACGCGTCGAGCCCGCCGTATGCGTGATAGGCGACGGGCACGTCGGCCTCCTGCACGCGCGCCCAGAACGGATCCCAGACGGGGTCGGCGGGCGAACATCCGTTGGCCGGTCCCGGGCGCAGCGTGATGAGGCGCGCGCCGCGCGCGAGCACGCGGTCGAGCTCTTCGGTCGCCGGCGCGGGGTCCAGCACCGGGATGGCTGGCGCCGCGTACAGCCGGTCGCGGTAGACGTAGCCCCAGTCGTCGTCGAGCCACTCGTTGAAGGCGCGGAAGACCTTGTAGGTCATCGGGACCTCGTTGGGGTTGAGTCCTTCGATGCCGACCGCGAGGGTGGGGAAGAGGAACGCGCGCTCGAGCTGCTGCTCGTCCATCACGTGCAGGCGCGCATCGCGGTGCTGGTAGTGCGCGGGCAACGGTTCCAGCTCGCCGTAGCGCGCCGTGTCGACGTGACCGGGGACGGACCGGTCGCCACCCTCGGCGAGGTCGCGCAGCCGTTCGTGGAACGCACCCGGCTTGGTGATCGGGTTGAACGTCGGGTTCGGCACCATCGTTTGGCGCACGTCACCGAACAGCAGGTGGCGGCGCTTGCCCTCCGAGACCCAGTGCACGAACTTCTTCACCGACTCGTCGCCGTAGCGCGTGAAGCAGTCCTCGGTCTCGTAGTAGTGGTTGTCGGCGTCGATCAGCCGGTAGTCCATCTGGGCCTCCATGTCTCCGTCGCTCGCCTCCGCTCGCTCCGTCCTGGCGACCGACGCCCGGCGGAGCCCGGCATCGGTCGGGCGTGCTGACCCACCGCGCGCCTCCGCTCGCTCCGTCCTGGCGACCGACGCCCGGCGGAGCCCGCCATCGGTCGGGCGTGCTGACCCATCGCTCGCCCAGTGCGTCAACTGTCATACCCGTTGGGGTTGTCCGACTGCCAGCGCCAGTGGTCGGCACACATGTCGGCGAGCGTGCGGGTGGCGCGCCAGCGGAGCAACGACGCGGCGCGGCTCGGGTCGGCCCACACCGCCACGACGTCCCCGGCGCGGCGCGGCCCGATCTCGTAGGGCAGCTCGCGCCCGATCGCGGCGGATGCCGTGCGCACGACGTCGAGCACCGAGCTCCCGGTGCCGGTCCCCAGGTTCACCGGGACCGCGCCGTCGATGGCGTCGAGATGGTCGAGCGCGGCCAGGTGGCCCTCGGCGAGGTCGACCACGTGCAGGTAGTCGCGGATGGCGGTGCCGTCCGGGGTGGGGTAGTCGCCGCCGTGCACCACGAGGTGGTCGCGCCGACCGACCGCGACCTGCATGATGTACGGCATCAAGTTGTTGGGGATGCCGATCGGGTCCTCGCCGATGAGCCCGCTCGGATGCGCACCCACGGGGTTGAAGTAGCGCAGCAGCGCGATACGCCAGCCGCTGGTGGCGGCGACGTCGCGCAGCATCTCCTCGATGTGCAGCTTCGTGCGCCCGTACGGGCTGCTCGCGCCCAGCGGCGTGTCCTCGGTGATGGGGACGGTGTCGGGCTCGCCGTACACGGTGCACGACGACGAGAACACGAGATCGCGCACGCGGTGACGTTCCATCGCGTGGAGCAGCTGCACCGTGCCGCCGACGTTGTGGTCGTAGTAGCGCAGCGGCTGTTCGACCGACTCGCCGACCGCTTTGAGCCCGGCGAAGTGCACGACCGCCTCGACGCCCCCGTGCCCGAACGCGCGGTCGAGGTCGTTCGGGTCGCGGACGTCACCCTCGACGAACTCCAGCTGCTCGCTCGCCGCGGGGACGAGCTCGGCGACGCGCTCGAGTGCGACGATGCTGCTGTTGTCGAGGTTGTCGAGCACCACGACGCGGATGCCCGCCTCGAGCAGCACGACGCACGTGTGGCTGCCGATGTAGCCGGCGCCGCCGGTCACGAGCACGGTGCGTTCGGTCATGGAGCTCCTCACGGTTCGGCGGAGGCGGCGGGGTGCGCGACGGCGAGATAGGTTCGCCGCGATGGGACGGCTCAGCGGCAAGGTAGCGGTCGTCACCGGCGCCGCACAGGGCATCGGTGGCGCGAGTGCGTTTCGGATGGGCGAGGCGGGTGCGGCGGTCGTGGTCGCGGATGTCAACCTCGAAGCTGCCGAGCGGAACGTGGCGGCGATCCGCTCCGCAGGTGGTGAAGCCATCGCGGTGTTCGTCGACGTCACCGACGATGCATCGATCGAGGCCCTGTTCGCCACGGTGGTCGACGTGTACGGCGGTCTCGACGTGCTCCACAACAACGCCATCGGCGTGCGCCCACCGGAGGGCTGGACCGGCGCGTTCAGCAACTACGTCCACGATTCCGACCCGCGTCTCTTCGACGCCATGCTGCACGGCACCGTAACGGTGACCATGGTGGCGACGAAGCTCGCGTTGCCTCTTCTCATCGCACGCGGCGGCGGGTCGATCGTCAACACCGCCTCGATCGCCGGTGTCCGCGGCGAGATCTACAACCCGAGTTACGGCGCGGGGAAGGCCGGCGTGATCCAGCTCACCCGCTCCGTCGCCGCCATGTACGGGCGTCAGGGCGTTCGCTGCAACGCGATCTGTCCCGGCTACATCCTCACCCCGTCGGGGGAGAAGGCGTTCGACGACGGGATGAAGGCGGTGTGGCGTCGTCACACCGTGATCGATCGTCATGGCCAATCGGACGATGTCGCGCACCTCGCGGTGTACCTGGCCTCGGACGAGAGCTCGTTCATGACCGGCCAGGCTCTGGTGATCGACGGCGGCTTCACGATGCACGAACCGATGTGGGCCGACCGGCTCGACCTGGGAGGCTGATCAGCGGATCAGGTCATCGATGTCGTCGAGCGCACCACGTTCGCACACGGCGACCACGGTGCCGCCCGAGCCGCCGCCGCTCGACCGGGCGCCGTGCACGCCGGCGCGGTCGAGCACCTCCTCGACCGTCAGCGTCGCCGCGGGATGGCCGAGGCCCATCGCGTCGTAGCCCGCGTGGCTGGCCGCCATGATCGGACCGATCGCATCGAACGTGCGCTCGTCGAGCGCGCCGAGCAGCGCGCCGCTTCGCCGGTGCTCCTCCACCCCGAACGCGGTCGCGGCACGTACCGGGTAGGTCACGTCGGGATCGACGGTGGTCAGCGGGTCGTCGGTCGCGTCCCAGCGTTCGAGGAAGGTCGCGCCGTCGAGCGTGTCCGGGAGGTCGGTCACTGCCGCCAGCGGGAGCTCGCTGACCCACGCGGCACGTACGCCGGTCGCGTCCTCGACGATGCGCCGACCCATGAACGCGGCGGTTCGCGCCCGTCCGTACGGCACGCCGCTCACGTCGTGTTCGGCGCCGGTGGGGACGCCGACGATCTCGACGCCGTCGGGCAGGTCCACGATCGGATCGACGGCTGCGGGCCGGCAGAGGATCGGGAGGACGCCGCCGGGTCGGCCCATCGTCACCACGACCTGGTCCATGATCCCGCACGGGGCCCCGACCACGTGGTTCTCGGCCTCCTGGCAGAGCGCCGCCAGGGCGAGGGGCTCGACGTGCTCGACGCCGAGTGCTCGGGCGGTTGCCACCTCCAGTGCCGCACTCGATGACACGCCGACCGAGGTCGGCACGTCGGACGTCACCGAGAGCCGTGCGCGCGGTGGTCCGATCACCCGGTGGCGCACCAGCACCAGCACGACGCCGACCACGTAGTGCGTCCAGCGCGGGTACGCGCCGAGCGCGGCGCGCATCTCCCGATAGGGGAGCACGGCGAGCGTCGACACCTGGTCGGTCGTCAGGTGCACCGGTCCGACGCAGAGCGTCTCGTCCGGTTCGGCGACCACGGTCGTCGTCAGGTGCGTCGCCACCTCGAGCACGCAGGCGCCGGCGTAGTCGGCGACGCCTCCGAGCAGGTCGAGGCGTCCCGGCGCGCTACCGGTGCGGGAGATCATCGACGAGCTCGGCCAGGATCGGGCCGATGCGGGCGGCGAGAGCCGGGTTCGCATAGCCGGCCCACGCCACCGAGGTGGTGGTGTCGAGGGGTACGTCGAGCGGATCGCCACGGGGATCGGTGACCACACCGCCCACGGCTTCGAGCAGCATCGCGGTGCAGATGTCGTACGGGTGGCACGCGAACGCGTCGGGGTCGACGAGCGGGCGGAGGTCAGCGACGAAGCGGTCATGACCTGCGATGAGCTCGTGCAGCTGACCGCCGGACGAGATGTACTCGTCGTCGAACACGTTCCGGCTGCCCAGGCGGGTGAAGAGCTCGGTTTCGAGCTGCGCGAGCGCGACCTTGCCCGGAACGAAGAACTTGGCGACCGCCGCGAACCCGTGCTCGAGGTCGGTCGCAGCCGAAGGCTGCACCGTGAGCACGGAACGCGGTCCGCCCCGCAGGTCGACCCGCTGAGCAACGAGCGCGGCGCCGCGCCGGCCGCTGAGTTGGTCGGCGACGCCTTGCTTGGTCGTGGGCAACTCGGTCATCGCGGCCGCGACGACGTCGCGCAACGAGCCACCGCGTGGCGCGGCGGCGGCGAGCGACCACGCGGGCCGCTTGTCGTACATGAGCCCGCGGGTGCCGTCGATGCTGTCGACGATCACCGTCCACGTGGGGTCGGTGCCGATGAAGACGGGTTCCTCGAATCCTTCCGACACCAGCTCGACGTCGGGCCAGTGCGTCTCGAACCACTCGACGAGTGTGTCGTCGGCGATCCGGTCGATGGCGTAGATCGTGTCCGCCCTGTTCTGCCCCTCGACCACGGCCATGTCGATGCCGCGGGCCCGGAGCACGGCCTCGCGCACGTGGTCGCCCAGCGCGCACAGGAGTTGCCGCGCGTCTTCCGCGCCGGTTTCAGATGGCGTCACGGAGCTCGGCTGCCTTCTCGTCGGGATCGGATTCGTTGGTCATCGAGCCGCCGCCGATCTCGGGACCGGCCAGGTACTTCAGCAGCCCGGGCGCGCGCAGGGGCGGATGCAGCTCGACGTGGAACGGGTAGTGCGGATGGTCACCGACGGGCGCTTGGTGCACCGCGAGCACGTACGGCATGCGGATCCCCCACAGCGCGTCGTAGCGCCGCACGACGTCGCGCAGCACGACCCCGAGGGCGCGGCACGCCTCGTCGTCGAGATCGACGAGTGATGACATGGGCACGCGCGGCAGCACCAGCACCTCGTACGCGTAGCGAGCGAACCACGGCACGCACGCGAAGAAGTCGTCATTGCTGTCGAGCACTCGACCGCTCGATGACTCGCGCTCGACCACGTCGGCCAGGAGCTCACAGTCGGTCGCGTCGAAGTGAGCAGCCGCGACCTCGGCCTCCTGCTCCGCGATGCCATACACCAGCGCACCGGCGTAGATCTGACAGTGCGGATGCGGGTTCGACGTACCGACCGCCGCGCCGCGGTTCTCGAAGATCAACACGTGGGCAACGCCGTCGAGGGCCTGGAGCACGGCGGTGCGGTCGCGCCAGGTGCGCACCACTTCCGCCACTTCGTCGTCGGTGAGGTCCGCCATCGACTTCGTCGGGTCGTGGTGGTAGCAGACGACCTCCGCGGTTCCGAGCGCGCGCCGGGTGCGGTACACGTCATCGCCCTCGCTCGGCTCCGGGGAATCGGGCGCGAAGACGGGCAAGTCGTTGGTGAACACGAACACACCCCGGTAGTCGGGGTTCGTCGTCGCGATGCGCTTCCCGAGCGGCGCCAACGCGTTGTCCTCGGGCACCGCCGGCTCCTCGTCAGGGACCGTCTCGCCGATCCACGGCCGCGCACCCCGGTGCGCGGTGAACAGCACCCACTCCCCACGGAACGGATGCCATCGGAGCTCCCAGGTCATCGCCGCGCACTCACGCGCGACGAGGTCAACTCGCTGTCGCGCACGTCATGAAGAACCGTGTCGCCGCTCAGCTCGACGGTGGCCTCGGCGCGGATGTCGATCGATGACGCGCCGACGAGGAACGTGAACGTGCCCGGCTCCGTGACGCGCCGCATGGTGCGGTCGTGGAACGCGAGGCGACTCGATGGCACCACGAAGGTGACAGTCGCGGATTCGCCGGGCGCGAGCGGGACTCGCGCGAAACCGATGAGCTCGCGAGTCGGACGCGCGACGGACGCGACGTCGTCGCGACACAAGAGCTGCACCACCTCCTCGCCGGCCCGCTCGCCCTCGTTGGTGACCTCGACCTCGATGACCGTCTGACTGCTCGTGGTTCCCGCCTCGACGCGCAACGGCCCGTACTCGAACGTCGTGTAGGAGAGTCCATGGCCGAACGCGAACAGCGGCGAACTGGCGCTGTCGATGTAGTCGCCGTAGATCTCCGACCGTTCACCCCGTGCCCGCATGTCGTGGTGCAGGGGCAACTGGCCGACGTCTCGGGGGAGCGTGACCGGGAGACGGCCCGAGGGGTTGACCGCGCCCGTCAGTACCTCGCTGATCGCGCTCCCGCCCTCCTCGCCCGGCGGTGGTACCCAGAGAAGGGCATCGGCCGCGTCCGTGATCCGCCCCAGGGTGTGGACGCGGCCGCTCACGACGACCACGATGGTCGGCGTTCCAGTCGCACTGACCGCCTCGACGAGATCGATCTGCGCACCGGGTAGGTCGAGCGACGCAGCATCGCGCATCTCGCCCACGGTGCAATCGGACGTCAACCCGGACTTGGTGCCCACGAACACGATCGCGATATCAGCCGCCGCCGCGAGCTCGACGGCTTCGCTGATCTGCGTGTCGTCGGGATCGGAGTCGTGACAACCCCGTACGTGTTCGACGGTCACATCTTCCCCGAGCGCAGTCCGCAGCCCCGCGAGCGGAGTCACGTGGGGAGTGAAGTAGGGCCCCGCCGCGAACGAGCTGGCCGCGGTCGGCGGCGCGGCTCCCTGAGCGACGTCGGGCGAGCCGGACGGCGTCGGCAGACCATCCAGCCCGAGGTCGGCCCACGCGCTCGTGTACATGATCTCGAGGTGCGCCGGATAGTGGTAGTCACCCTGGAGCAGCCGGGGATCATCGGCGTGGGGGCCGATGACCGCGACCCTCCGGAGCTCCGACGCTTGCAAGGGCAGCACGCCGTCGTTGGTCAGGAGGCACACCGATTCCGACGCCACCTGGCGCGCCAGTTCTCGCTGCTCCCCGGTGTCGAATGCAGCGGTTGCGCGCGACGCGTCGACATACGGATGCTCGAACAGACCAAGCCTGAACTTCTGTGCGAGCACGCGCGCGACGGCGACGTCGATGACTTCGTCGTCCAGACGCCCGTCGCGCACCAGCCCGGGCAGCTCCTGGTAGCAGTCGACGGAGGGCAACTCGACATCGAGACCGGCGGTCAGCGCCTGCACTGCGGCCTCGGCCCGATCCGCTGCGGTGCGATGGTTGTCCAACAACTGGCTGACGGCGAAGTAGTCGGCGACGACCACGCCGTCGAACCCGAGCTCTCCACGGAGCAGGTCGGTCAGGATCTCGCGCGATCCCGCACAGGGGAGTCCATCGACGGACGAGTATGAGTTCATGATCCCGTCGAGTGCGGCGTCGCGGATCGCGGCCGCGAACGGCGCTGCGTACACATCCCGGAGCTCGCGTCCACCGACCTGGACCGGCGCCTGGTTCCGCCCGCCCATCGATGCCGCGTAGCCGAGGAAGTGCTTCGCCGCGCACGCGACGCCCTTCGAGAGGTCCGCCGTCTGCATGGCGCTGACGTACGCCACACCGAGTTGGGCACACAGTTCGGGAGACTCGCCGTAAGTCTCTTCGACCCTCCCCCAGCGCGGATCGCGTGCGACGTCGAGCACTGGCGACAGCGCAAGGCGCGCGCCGACCGCGAGCATCTGACGACGAATGACGTCGGCGACCTCGCCGATCAGCGTCGGATCCCACGTGCACGCGAGACCGAGTGCTTGGGGGAAGGTGGTGGCACCGCGATGGGTGAATCCGCCCACTGCCTCTTCGTGGAGGAGCACTGGTATGCCGAGGCGGGTGCGCTCGACGGCTACCTGCTGGATCCGATTGACGAGCGTCGCGGAGTCCTCGGCACGCAGTCCGGTGGACCCACCAATTCGAGTGATCTGACCGATGCCGTCCGCGAGGAGCTCGAGGGTCGCGGCGTCGTCGAACACGTTGTCGGTGACGAGCTGCGTGACCCAGAGCGCGCCCAGCTGCGCCACCTTCTCCTCGAGCGTCATCCGGCCGAGCAGGTCGGCGACGCGGTCCGTGACGGATGCCCTGGAGTCCCGGTAGCTCTCGGCGCTCATGCGGCCTCGATGGTGACCGTGCGGTCGTCGCAGCCCTCGGCCGACACGCTGATGGTGATCGTGCCTGCGCCGGTCGGACGGATCACCGCGAGGGCGCGACCGTGGTACGTGTCGTGCGTCGGTGCGGCGAAGGTCTCCTCGGTGCGCGGGTTGCCGCTGCCGAAGCCCTGAAGCATGCCGGGGCCGTCGATCGCGACGGTGACGGCGCGTTCCTCCGAGCTGTGCAGGTTGCCCACGACGTCGACGAGCGTGACGTCGACGAACGCGAGGTCGCGGTCCGTCGCCTCGATGTGCGCGCGATCGACCTGCACGTCGAGCTGCACGGGTCCGGTCGCCGAAGTCAGCGAGGCGCGCCCGGTCTCGGCACCGCCGCGGTAGCCCACCGCGGTGATGTCGCCGGGCGCGTACGTCGTCTCGAAGCTGGCGACGAAGGGATGCAGCTCACCCACCTTCGAGCGCCCGACGGCGGCGCCGTCCAGGAGGAGCTCGACCTCGTCGGCGTCTGCGTACACCTCGACCGTCACCGGCTCGCCCTCGAAGCCGTCCCACGACCACGTGGCGACCGCGTCGGTGAACGACCAACCGACTCGGAACGACGACTCCTCACCGTGATGCGCCGGCGGTCGTACCGCGAGGTACGGCTTCTGACGCAGCCCCCACACGATCTCTCGCCAGTACGACACCGGGCGACGGAAGCCGGTGATGTCGATGTCACCCGTGTTCGACGTGATCCACGGATACGGGGCCAGAAGTCCGCCCGGCGCGTCCGCGGGATCGGACGCGTACTGCACCCGTGCGATCCCGGACTCGCCGAGGTAGTCCCAGCCGGTCCAGGTGAAGTCACCGATCACGTGGGAGTGCTCGCGCACGAGCTCCCAGTTCGCGGCGATCCGCTTCGGGTGGTTCTCGCTGCCGACGATGACGCGCTGCGGATGCAGCTCGTGATCCATCGCGTAGCGCGACTCGGTGTAGTTGTACCCGCAGACGTCGAGGTACGCGAACGCCTCGGCCGTGCGCTCGTCGACGATCTCCAGCTGCAGGAGCACCGGCAGGTGCTGCTCCATCATCGTCATCATGGTGTTCACACCCATCTCGACAGGTGCCAACTCCGCGCCCGGGGTGAAGGACGCGAAGAGCTCCGTACCGCACGCGAGCAGTGGGTTGATCGAGTTGGTCACCAGACGCGTCGCGTCGAGCGCGCGGATCCGTTCGGCGAGCGCACGGCCCAGCGCGGCTCCGGCGGGAGTTCCGACGTCAGGGATCTCGTTGCCGATCGAGTACATGATCACCGACGGGTGGTTGCGGTCCTTGCGCACCATGGCGTCGACGTCGGCTTCCCACCAGTCGGGGAACACGCGGCCGTAGTCGTCGTCGTTCTTCGATTCCGTCCACATGTCGAACGCTTCGTCCATCACGAGCATGCCGAGGCGGTCGCACGCGCTGAGCATCGCTCGGCTCATCGGGTGGTGCGCGCTGCGCAGCGCGTTGAATCCGGCTTCCTTCAGCCGTTCGACGCGTCGTTCGTCCGCTCGCGGGATGGTCGCCGCGCCGATGACGCCGTTGTCGTGATGGATGCATGCGCCTCGCAGGTCCACGGGCACGCCGTTGATGCGCAGTCCCCGTTCGGGGTCGACGTCGATGGTGCGGATCCCGAAGGTGACCGACTGGCGATCGATCTCGGCGCCGTCCGATTCGACGACGGTGCGGCACGTGTAGAGGTCCGGTGACTCGACGTTCCACCGCCGCGGCTGCTCGACGAACAAGCGCTGGCGCAGCGTCTCGGTCCGGCCGGGGAAGACCGTCAACGGTGTGACGTCGCGTGCAACGACGGTGTCGGCGGAATCGACGATCTCGGTGGTCACCGTCGTGGCGGCCGTGATCAACGACTCGTTCTCCACCACCGTCGCGACGGCGACGACGGCACCGTCGTCGATGGACGGTGTCGTGATCTGCACCGCATCCAGTGCGAGGTGCACGGGCTCGCCGACCACGAGGTGCACCGGCCGGTAGATACCTGCACCGGAGTACCAACGAGCGTCGTCGTGCGCGGTGGCGTGGACCTTGACGACGTTCTCCTCGCCGTGGCGCAGGTGTTCGCCGATCGACACCGCGAAGTCGGTGTACCCATACGGGCGATGGCCGGCGAGCGCCCCGTTCACCCACACCGACGCGCCGCGGTACACACCTTCGAACTCGAGCAGGACGCGCTTGCCGCGGAGCTCGTCGGGCGTGGTGAACACCTTCTCGTACTCCCACACGCCGCCTGGGAAGTAGCCCGTCGCCGAGCGGCCGTCGGGGTCGCGCTCGCCACCGATCATGGCGTCGTGGGGGAGCTGCACCGTCTGCCACGACTGCGCAACACCGCCGAACATCTCGAGGAACAGGTTCGCCTTCGGGCGGACTCGCCACCCGTCGCTGAAGGAAGTGCGCTTCACGATCTCTCTCCTGACTCGGGATGATTGCGGAGCCGTTGGTCTCGGTAGGCGGCGCGCACCGCATTCGCATCCACTGCCGGGTCGGGCTCGATGAACCGCTCGTCGGCGGGTGCCCACTCGGTGGCCACTTCGGCGACGTCGCGGTCGGTGAGCGCCGCTGCGGCCTGCGTGCAGGCGCCACGCGCGACGTGTTCGCCCGGGGTTGGCACCACGACCGGTCGCTGCAGCAGATCGGCGAGCATCTGCGGGTAGAGCGCGGATCGCGCCCCTCCGCCGACGACGAGCACGCGGCCCCGGTCGGTGGTCACTCCGGCGCGTCCGAGGGCGTCGAACGCGTCGAGCAGCCCGCACACGACACCTTCGTACGCCGCGCGCGAGCTGGTCCGGTCCGGTGTCGGAGCGGATGCCCGCGAAGGCGCCGGTGGCATCGGGCAGGTTGGGGGTGCGCTCACCGTCGAGGTAGGGGAGCAGCACCACTCCTCCCGCGCCGGGCGAGCACGAGCGGGCCATCTGCTCGAGCTCGTCACGCGTGCGGCCCAGAATCCGCGCCACCGTGTCGGTGACCTTGGTCGCGTTGAGCGTGCACACGAGAGGAAGGAAGCGCCCCGTCGCGTCCGCGAAGCCGGCGACCGCACCCGAGGCGTCGGTCGTGGGCCGGTCCGACACCGCGAACACGGTGCCGGACGTGCCGAGCGAGATGGCGACGTCTCCTGCCTGCAGTCCGAGTCCGAGGGCGGCGCCCATGTTGTCGCCCGTCCCCGGGCCGACCACGACGTCGCCGTGCGTTCCCGCGCGAGCCGCGGGCGGTCGGACCGCGGGCACGACCGCGCGATCGAGCCCGACCAGCGCGAGCGCGTCGTCGAGGTAGTCGTCAGTGGTCGAGGACCAGTAGCCCGTGCCGGACGCATCGCCGCGATCGGTGACGATCTCACCGGTCAGCTGCAGCGTGAGCCAGTCGTGGGGGAGCAGCACGTGCGCGATGCGACCGAACACGTCGGGCTCGTGTTCGCGAAGCCACGCCAACTTGGTGATCGTGAACGACGCGACCGGCACCGAACCCACGGAGTCGGCCCAGGCGGGCGCACCCCATTTGTGCACCAGCGCGTCGGCCTGCGCGGCGGATTCAGTGTCGTTCCAGAGCTTCGCCGGTCGCAGGACACGACGGTGCGCGTCGAGCACCACCATCCCGTGCTGCTGACCGGCGACCGAGATCGCAGCGATGTCACGCCCGTGCTCGTCGAGCAATGACGACAACGCCTCCCACCAGGCATGCGGGTCCTGTTCGCTGCGCGGCGGCGCCGTCGGCGGGTGCGGCCGGTGGCCGCCGCGTACGAGCTCGCCGGTCTCGGTGTCGCGCACCTCGAACTTGCACGACTGGGTCGAGGAGTCGACCCCCGCGACCAGGGTCACGCCTCCACCTCGGCCGCGGCCACGCCGGCCTCGAACGCCAGGAGCACGGCACCGGCCACGCCCGCGTCGCCCTCGATGGTGCTGGCGACGACCGGCACCTGCTCGGCCTCGAGCGCGTCCTGGGCGAGCGCACCCCGGAGCGGCTCGAGGAGGAACTCGAACGCCTCCGCCGCCTCGCCGCCGACGACGACCAGCTCCGGGTTGAGGATCCCGACGAGGTACGAGGTGCCGAGCCCCAACATGTGGCCGGCGTCGTCGAGCACGCGGCGGGCGCCGGCGTGGCCCTCGTGTGCCGCGCGTACGACGTCGCCGAGCTTCGGCGTGCGACTCCGCGACGGCACCCCAGCTTCGCTGGCGGAGTGCGCGATCGCGTCGGCGGACGTGTACATCTCGAGGCAGCCGCGCTTCCCACAGTGGCAGCGCCGGCCGTCGTCGGCGACGCGGCAGTGGCCGATCTCACCGGCAAATCCGCGCGTGCCGGTGATGAGCTGACCGTCCTGCACGATTGCGCTGCCGACACCCGGACCCACGTAGAGCCAGACGAACGTGTCGACATCGCGCGCGGCTCCCATCCGCGCTTCGGCGAACGCCGACGCGTGCGGCGTGTTCCAGACCGTCACCGGCACACGCAGCGCGTCACCGAACATCTTGGCGACGGGCACGTCCGTCCAGCGAAGGTTCGGCGCCAGGACGCACACGCCGGTGTCGCGGTCGACCAGTCCGGGCACGGCGATCGTCGCATGCCGCACGGTCTTCCGCGCGATGCCCGCGTCGCGGAGGGTGTCGTCGAGGAGGCCGTTGACGTGGTCGAGCGATCGGGTCGGCGATCCGATCGCCGACTTGCGGCTCCGTTCGGCGACGATGGTGCCACGGCCGTTCGCGACGGCGACGATCGTTCCTTCGACCCCGAGGTGCACGCCGACGTACGCGTCGCGTGTGACGTCGAAGTCGAGATAGGTCGGCGGCCGTCCCCCCGCCGCGGTGCTCGGCCCGACGCCGACCTCGTGCACGAGTCCCTCGGCGAGGAGCTCGTCGACGATGGTGGAGACGGTGGGTTTGGCGAGCGAGGTGCGGCGCGCCACCTCGGTCCGCGCCAGCGGACCCACGCGACGCACGACGTCGAGCACGGCCGACCGGTTGTGCGCGCGCATCACCTGCCGGTCGATCTTGGGCCGCGCTACCATGCCGAGACCTTAGTGCGGTGACCGAACAAACTCCAGAGGTGATCATGGACGACGACTTCACCCCGGTCCCCGAGGATCATTTCACGTTCGGCCTCTGGACCGTCGGCAATCCCGGCCGCGACCCGTTCGGCCACGAGGTGCGCGCGCCGCTCGATCCCGTCGACGCGGTGCGCAACCTTGCCGGCGTGGGCGCGTACGGCGTGAGCTTCCACGACGACGACCTGGTGCCGGTCAGGTCGAGCCGCGCCGAGCGCGATGCGATCGTCGAGCGGTTCCGCGGCGCGCTCGACGAGACCGGGCTCCGCGTGCCGATGGCGACGTGCAACCTCTTCTCACAGCCGGTGTTCCGCGACGGCGCGTTCACCGCCAACGACGTGCAGGTGCGGCGCTTCGCGCTGGCGAAGACGCTCGACGCCGTCGACCTCGGTGTGGAGCTCGGCGCCGAGATCTTCGTGATGTGGGGCGGGCGCGAGGGCTGTGAGGTCGACGCCGCGATGGACACTCGGGCCGCGCTCGACCGCTACGCGGAAGCGGTGAACCTCGCGTGCGAGTACACCGTCCAACAGGGCTACGCGCTGCGGTTCGCGCTCGAACCCAAACCCAACGAGCCCCGGGGCGACATCCTGCTGCCCACCGTCGGCCACATGCTCGCCTTCATCGACGAGCTCGAGTACCCCGAGATGGTGGGCGTGAACCCGGAGTTCGCGCACGAGACCATGTCCGGGCTCTCGTTCCACCACGCGGTGGCGCAGGCGCTCTGGCACGGCAAGCTCTTCCACATCGACCTCAACGCGCAGCGGCCCGGCAAGTACGACCAGGACTTCCGCTTCGGTTCCGAGGGGATCCGCGACGCCTTCTACCTCGTGAAGCTGCTGGAGGACGCGGGGTACACCGGCATGCGCCACTTCGACGCGCATCCCTACCGCACCGAAGACGCCGACGGGGTGTGGGACTTCACGCGTGGCTGCATCCGCACCTACCTCATCCTGCGGGAGAAGACGCGCCGCTTCCACGATGACGCCGAGATCCAGGCCGCGCTGGCGGAGGCGAAGGTGGGGGAGCTCGCGGAGCCGACCCTGCCGTCCGGTGGCATCGAGGACCTCCGCACCGACCGACCCGATCCGGTCGCGCTGGCCAAGCGTGGCCTCGGCCTGGAGCGCCTCGACCAGCTCGTCAACGAGCTCCTGCTCGGGGTGCGCTGATGAGCCTGGAGCGAGTGCGATGGGGGATCGCGGCGACCGGTGGGATCGCGCGCCGGTTCGCGACCGGCCTGGCCGAGACCGACGACGCGGTGACGTGTGCTGTTGCCTCGCGCACCGCCGAACGCGCGGAAGCCTTCGGCGATGAGTTCGACATCCCGAACCGGCACGCGTCGTACGAGGCGCTGGCGGAGGATCCGGACGTGGACGTGGTGTACGTGGCGTCGCCGCACTCGCGCCACGAGGCCGACACCCTGCTGTTCCTCGAAGCGGGCAAGCACGTGCTGTGCGAGAAGCCGTTCGCGCTGAACGAGCGCCAGGCGCAGCGGATGATCGACGCGGCCCGCGCGCGTGGCCTGTTCGTGATGGAGGCGATCTGGTCGCGCTTCCTCCCCGCGTACCGGCTGCTGGGCGACCTCCTGGCCGAGGGTGTCATCGGCGAACCGCTCTCCGTCGACGCCGACTTCGGAGTGAAGTTCCCGCGCGATCCCGCCCATCGCCTCTTCGACCTCGCGCTCGGCGGCGGCGCGTTGCTCGACCTCGGGATCTACCCGCTCCAGTTGGCGTCGCTCGTGCTGGACCTGCCGACCGACGTGCAGGCCGTGGGATTCGTCGGCGACACCGGCGTGGACGAGCAGGTCTCGGCGGTCCTGGTGCACCCGAGTGGAGCCCTCGCCACCGTCCGGGCGGCGACTCGGGTCACGTTCGCGTGCACCGCCCGCATCTCGGGCACGAACGGCTCCATCGACGTGCCGGCGTTCATGCACTGCCCGCAGTCGCTGACGGTGACGACCATCGCGGGAATCGAACACCGGGATGCGCCGATCGTGGGCGAGGGACTCCGTTATCAGGTGGCCGAGGTGCATCGCTGTCTGCGCGAGGGCGAGCTCGAGAGCCCGGCGATCCCGCTGGCGGAGACGCTGAGCCTGGCCCGGACCATGGACCGCATCCGGGCGCAGATCGGCGTGCGGTACCCCGGCGAGTGAGGGAGCAGCGGCGCTCGGCGACTCGACGCGTCGACTGATGGTTGGTACTGTGCTGATACACAACTTCGAACATCGCGGTGTGTACAGACGGGCAAGCGCGCTAGAGTCTCGCGAGTTAGTTCGCTCAGGAACGAAACTGGGCGTCAGGGGGGAACATGCGGAAGGTGCTGGCACTGCTCGGGGTGCTCGCGTTCGTGGTCGGCGCGGTCGGCGTCGCGTCGGCGGCCGGGTCGGCGCCCGGTGTCTCGAAGGACGAGATCAAGCTGGGCGTGACCTACGTCGACCTCGAGGCGATCCGCGACGTCACCGACATCAGCCATGGTGACTACGAGGGCAGCTTCCACGCCGTCATCGACGAGCTGAACAAGAACGGCGGCGTGAACGGGCGCAAGGTCGTGCCGGTGTTCGCCAAGGTCAATCCCATCGGCACGGTGCCCGCGCAGGAGGCCTGCGTGAAGCTCACCGAAGACGAGAAGGTCTTCGCCGACCGTCGGCTTCTTCTACTTCGACGCGCCGCTCTGCTACGTCGCCCAGCACGACACGCCGATACTCGGGGGGACCATGACGCCCGCCAACCTGAAGCAGGCCAAGGCTCCGTGGATGACGCTGGAGTCGGGCGCGGAGGTCTTACCTCGCGCCGTCGACGCGCTGGCCAAGGCCGGCGCGCTCAAAGGCAAGCTCGGTGTGATAGCCCTCGCCACCGAGAAGAAGAGCCTGCTCGACGCCGAGGTGCTTCCCGGCTTGAAGCGCAACGGCATCAAGGGCACGGTCGCGATCATCGACGCGCCGCTCACTGACACCGTGGCTGCCACGCAGCAGGCGACCACCATCGCGGAACGGTTCAAGTCGGACGGCATCAAGACCGTGCTCCTCGTCGGGGGCACTCCAATTGCCTTCACCAACGGGCTGAAGAACAGCGACTACCGACCCAAGCTCGTCGGGTCGAGTTACAGCACCCTCCAAGCCGCCGCCATCAACAAGGCCACCGACCCCGCGTTCTTCAAGGGCGCGGTCACCGCCGACATCGACACCGACTTCAACGACCCGAGCCTGCAGAAGTGCTACCGGACCGTCGAGAAGGTCACCGGCGACACGATCGTCGAGCACCCGAAACCCGGCGACCCCGACAATCAGACCTCGGCGCGCACCGCGTGCCGCTACATCTCGCTGTTCGCGCAGCTCGCCGGCGCGGCCGGCAAGGACCTGACCGTGGCCGGCTTCGGCAAGGCTGCCGAGAAGCTGGGGTCGGTGACGGTTCCCGGATCCGGGACGATCAAGTACGACCCGACGACCCACACCTGGGCGCAGCCGTTGTACACCTTCAAGTACGACCCGACGCAGCAGCAACTGGTGAAAGACCAGAAGCTGAGCTGAGCAGCCGGGGCTAGGGGGAGACGCCGATGACGACGACGCCGACGGACGCCGCGCAGCTCGCGGTCGCGGTGCTCGACGCCGAGGCCGAGCGCGAGGCGCAGCAGGCCGCGGCGAAGGAAGAGGTGCTCTTCGCCACCGATCTCCTGCCCGGGGTCGGCGAGGAGGAGGTCTCGTTCGGCGAGGCCGTGCGCATCGGCACGGTCAGCACGTTCGTCGTGCTGCTGCTCCTGCGGTCGCTGGAAGAGCTGGAGTCGGCGACGCTCTCGGTGCTCGCACCGGATCTCCGCCGCGCGTTCGGCGTCAGCAACGGTGCGATCGTGTTCCTGGCGGCGGCGTCGGGCGGGTTCCTGGTGCTCGGAGCATTGCCGATGGGGTGGCTGGCCGACCGTCACCGCCGGCCGCCGGTCATCGCGTGGGCCAACCTCGCGTTCGCGGGGTTCCTGGCGGTGTGTGGCGCGGTGACGAACGCGTTCCAGTTGTTCTGGGCGCGGCTGGGCGTCGGCGTCGCCAAGTCGAACACCTATCCCGTGCAGGGTTCGCTCATCGGCGACGCGTACCCCATCAGTGCGCGTGGCCGCATCAACGCGTGGTTGGCAATGGGCGCGCGCATGGTTGGCGTGCTCAGCCCGATCGTCGTCGCCGGGATCGCGTCCGGAGTCGGGGGTGACGACGGGTGGCGATGGCCGTTCATCCTTCTCGGACTCCCAGTGGCGGTGGTGGCGGTGTTCGCGTTCAGGCTGAAAGAGCCGCCGCGCGGCCAGTTCGAGAAGCAGGACGTGCTCGGGGAGGTCATCGAGGACGCGCAACCCGCACCGATCTCGGTCGAGGCGTCGTTCGCCCGCCTGTGGCAGATCCGCACGCTGAAGAACGTCATCGTCGCCTTCGCAGCGCTGGGCTTCGGGCTGTTCACGGTGCCCGTGCTCACGAACCTCTTCATGGAGGACCACTACGGCACCAAGACGTTCGAGCGCGGGGTGCTCGGCACCATCGGCGGCATCGGGGTGCTCCTGGTGCTGCCGTTCGTCGGGAAGTACTACGACAACCTCTACCGCCGCGACCCGGCGCGGGCGCTGCGCTTCGTGGGTCTCCTGATCCTGCCCGCCGCCATCCTCACGCCGGTGCAGTTCTTCATGCCGAACGTCGTCGCGTTCACGATCGTGGGCATCCCGCAGCTCATCCTGTTGTCGATCGCGTTCACGATGGTGCAGCCGGTGCTGCAGTCGGTCGTGCCGTACCGCCTGCGCGGCATGGGATCGGCGCTCGGGTCGATCTACATCTTCTTCATCGGCGCCACCGGGGGTGCACTGCTCTCGGGTCTGCTCACCGACGAGCTCGGGGCCCGCACCGCGGTCATCGTGATCGTCGTCCCGTCGACGATCGTGGGCGGGTTCCTGATCCTGCGCGGGGCGAGCTTCATCCGCAACGACCTCTCACTCGTCGTGGCCGAGTTGCGCGAGGAGATGGCGGAGCACACGCGGCAGCAGGAATCACCCACCGAGGTCCCGGCGCTGCAGGTCGCCGACGTCGACTTCGCCTACGGTCCGGTCCAGGTGCTCTTCGACGTCGGATTCGAGGTGCAGCGCGGGGAGGTGCTCGCGCTCCTGGGCACCAACGGCGCCGGGAAGTCGACCATCCTGCGCGTGATCGCCGGCCTCGGCACGCCGGGGCGTGGCGTGGTGCGCCTGAACGGCCGCACCATCACGTACACCACCCCGGAGCAGCGGGCGAAGCTCGGCATCCGCATCCTGTTGGGCGGCAAGGGCGTGTTCCCGGCGATGACGGTGCACGAGAACCTCGAGATGGCGGGGTTCATCTATCGCGGTGACGGCGCCGACTTCCGTCGTCGTCTCGACCGCGCCTACGAGCTGTTCCCCGCGCTCTCGCAGCGGCGACGCCACGCCGCGTCCCAGCTCTCCGGTGGTCAGCAGCAGATGCTCGCGCTCGCGATGACGCTGCTCCACGATCCGGAGGTGCTCGCCATCGACGAGCTGTCGCTGGGGCTCGCCCCGCTGGTGGTGCAGGAGCTGCTCGGGGTCATCGAGCGGCTCAAGGCGGAGGGCATGACGATCATCCTGGTCGAGCAGTCCCTGAACGTCGCGCTCTCCGTCGCCGACCGCGCGGTCTTCCTCGAGAAGGGCCAGGTCCGCTTCAGCGGACCGGCCGCCGAGCTCGCCGAACGCGACGACCTCGCCCGCGCCGTGTTCCTCGGGACCGAGGGCGGCTGATCGTGGAGATGAAGCGGAGGCGTGGCCGGATGGCCGGGACGCCGCAGCGGAATCGACCGTCGTGATGGTCGTGGTGGCGACGTGGATCACGTCACAGCTCGTGTTCAACGGGGTCATCGCGGGCCTCGAGATCGGGCTGCTGGCGATGGGCATCGTGCTCGTCTACCGCTCGACGCGGGTGATCAACTTCGCGGTCGGCAACATGGGCCTGGTCGGTGCCAGCCTCGTCGCGCTGCTCGCCATCGAGTACGGCATCCCGTTCTGGCTCGCCGCCATCGCGGGATTGGCGGTCGGCACGCTCTTCGGCGCGGTGATGGAGCTCGTCGTGATCCGACGGCTCTTCTACGCGCCGCGCGTCATCGTGCTGGTCGCGACGATCGGGATCTCCGGTCTCGCCCTGGCGATCGTGACCGCGTATCCCGACATCACCAACTTCTCCGCCGCGTACCCGCCCGCGGTGGACGCGACCTGGAGCGACGTTGCCGGTCTCCGCATCACCGGCGCGCAGCTCGCGGTGATCGTGGTCGTGCCACTGGTGACGATCGCGCTCGGCTGGTTCCTGAACCGGACCCTGATCGGGCGGACGGTGAAGGCGTCGGCCGAGAACCCCGACCTCGCGCGGGTGCAGGGAATCAACCCCAAGATCGTGTCGACTGCGGTGTGGTCGATCGCCGGCTTCGTGGCGACGCTCACGATGATGCTGGTCGCCGCCGACAATGGCGGCGCCGCCCACGACCTGCTGCAACTCGGTCCCAACACGCTGGTCCGTGCCCTCGCGGCGGCCGTCATCGCGGGGATGGTGTCGTTCCCGCGTGCGATGATCGCCGGCGTCGCCATCGGCGTGATCCAGGCCCTCGTCAACTTCAACTACCTCGACAAGCCCGGTCTCATCGACGGCTTGTTGCTGGTGGCGGTGCTCGTCGCGGTCGCGCTGCAGAGCCGAGGTCGGGGTCCGGCCGAGACGCAGACCTTCTCCTTCGCGCCGAAGGTGCGTGAGATCCCGGATCAGCTGCGCGGCGTGTGGTGGGTGCGCCGGATGAATGCGATGACGCTGGGCGGACTGCTCCTGGTGGCGATCGTGGTGCCGCTCCTCGTCACCGCGCCGTCTCGGCACCTGCTCTACGCCACCATCGCGTGCTTCGCGATCTGTGGCCTGTCGTTGACGGTGCTCACCGGGTGGGGCGGCCAACTCTCGCTGGGCCAGATGGCGTTCGCGGGGTTCGGCGCGTTGGTGGCCGCCGCACTGACCCGAGGGCTGCACTTCGACATCGGCGTCACCACGCTCGACTTCGCCGGACTCCCGTTCGTCCTGTCGATCGTGATCGCGTCGTTCGCGACCGCGGGTCTCGCGGTGCTGATCGGAATCGGCGCGCTGCGCGTGAGAGGACTGCTCCTGGCGGTCAGCACGTTCGCCTTCTCGGTCGCCGCGTCGCAGTACCTCTTCCGCCAGCCCGTTCTGTCGGACGACCTGACGGCGGTGCCGTTCCCTCGGGGATCGTTGTTCGGTCTCGATCTCTCGTCGCAGCGCTCCTACTACTACGTCTGCCTGGGCGCGCTCGTGCTCGCGCTCGCGTTCGTGAGTCGTCTCCGGCGTACCGGCATCGGACGGACGACGATCGCGGTGCGCGACAACTCCGACACCGCCGCGGCCTACACCGTCGGCGTCGCGTCCACGAAGCTGCGCGCCTTCGCCATCGCCGGGTTCCTCGCCGGGTTCGGCGGCGCGTTGCTGGCCGGCGCGATCGAATCGGTGCCGTATACCGAGCGCTACTTCCTCGTCGCCGACTCGCTCGCCCTCGTCGCGCTCGTCGTGATCGGTGGCATCGCGTCGCCGATGGGTGCGGTGCTCGGCTCGTTGTGGGTCGTCGGCCTGCCTGCGTTCTTCCCCGACAACAACCTCGTGCCCCTGTTCACCTCGAGCCTGGGCCTCCTGATCCTGCTCCTCTACTTCCCTGGCGGGTTCGTCCAGATCGCCTACGCCGCTCGTGACGCGCTCCTGGCGTGGGCCGCGTCGCGTCGCCCGGCGCCGTCGACCGCGCGCGCGACCGAAACCCCGCCGATGCTCGCCCACGCGGCACGCCCCGATCTCGTGGAGCACGTGCCCGCACTCGAGGTCTCCGGTGTCACCGTGCGCTTCGGTGGCGTGATGGCCGTCGACGATGTCGCGCTCCGGGTCGGGAACGACGAGATCATCGGGCTGATCGGCACCAACGGCGCGGGCAAGTCGACGCTCATGAACGCGATCGGCGGGTTCCTCCCCGCCGCCGGGACCACGCACCTCCACGGGCAGGACGTCTCCTCGATGGGCCCGGCCCGGCGGGCGCGGCACGGGCTCGGCCGCACCTTCCAGGCGGCCCGGCTCTTCCCCGAGCTCACCGTGCGCGAGACGGTCGAAGTCGCGCTCGAAGCGCGCGGCCGCACCGGCTTCCTCTCCACCGCGCTCGTGCTCCCGCGCTCGGTCACCCGTGAACGCCAACGCCGCTCCGACGCCGACGACCTCATCGGGTTCCTCGGCCTCGGCCGCTACGCCAGCATCCGCATCGCCGACCTCTCGACCGGCACCCGCCGGATCGTCGAGCTGGCCGGACTGCTCGCGCTCGACGCACGCGTGCTTTGTCTCGACGAACCGACGGCCGGGGTCGCACAGCGCGAGACCGAAGCCTTCGGCCCGTTGATCAAAGAGATCCGGCGCGAGCTCGGAGCGGCGATGCTCGTCATCGAGCACGACATGCCGCTCATCATGAGCATCAGCGACCGCGTGTACTGCCTCGAAGTCGGCCGGATCATCGCCGAAGGCACGCCCGCCGACGTGCGGCACGACCCCAAGGTGGTCGCGAGCTACCTCGGGGTCGACGAACGAGCCATCGCCCGCAGCGGCAAGGTCCCGACCGCTACGGTCACCACCGAGGGAGGATGAGCGATGACGAAGACGACGATCGACCGGAGAACGCGCTTCGCCGGCAACGCCGTCGTGTTGGGCGCCGACCAGCTCTTCGGCGACCTCGCCGATCGGCTCACCGAGACCGGTGAGCTCGCGGCCCGCGGCGCCGACCTGCTCGACCTGCCGCCGCTCGGCTTCGAAGTCGACGCGACGGCCGCGCATCTCGTCGTCGACGGTGGCCGGCTCGTCCTCCGAGACGGGTTGGCCGACGCCGCCGTGGTCGTCCGACTCGACGCAACCGCATGCTCCGAGCTCCTCCAGGACGTCGTGTCGACGTTCGGCCTCGTCATGGCCGGACGGGTGCAGGTGGTGCGCGGCCGCGGCGATCAATTCGTGGGGTGGGAGCCGGTGCTGCGCGCCGCGATCGACGCCCGTCCCGTGTACGACCCCGGCTCCATCGACTTCCGCGATCGCGACGGTGCGCCGCTCGACCTTCGTCGCGCGTTCCGCGTCGACGATCCGCGCGCGGACATCGGGCATTTCCTCGCCGAAGCGGGCTACCTCCACCTCGAGGGAGTGTTCGACGAGGCGGAGATGGCCGCGGTGTCGGCCGAGCTCGACGCGGCGATGGCCGCCGCGACACAGGACGACGGTGCGTCGTGGTGGGCGCGCACCGACGACGGCTGGTACCCGTCGCGCATCCTGGGCTTCAACTTGAAGTCGCCGACGCTCCAGGAGCTGCTCGAGTCGGATCGGTTCACGCGCATCGGCGAGCTCACCGACGACGCGATGGTGCAACGCTCACCACGCCAGGGCGACAGCGCCGAAGGACTGCTCAAGAAGGTCGGCGTGAACGAGGGCATCTCCGACGTCTCGTGGCACAAGGACTGCTCGCTGGGCGGCCACTCCCGGGGCTGTTGCGGGTTGACCGTCGGGATCTCCGTCACGGGTGCACAGCAACGCAACGGCGAGCTCGGTGTCGTCGCGGGGTCGCATCGCGCCAACCTCCAGGCGATCGATGTTCGGCCCGACCTGGACCTTCCACGCGTCCCGTTGCCCACCGAGACCGGCGACGTGACCGTGCACTGCAGCTGCACGTTGCACATGAGCCGACCTCCGGTCGACCGTGAACGACGTGTGGTGTACACGGGTTTCGGGTTGGCCCCGCGTCCGGGCGATGTGCACGAACAACTGAGCGACGAGGAGATCCGACGCCGCCGTGCCGCGCTGAGCGACCAGAGCCGCAACATCCAAGAGGGTCGGGTCGTCGGTATCGCCGAGGCGTTCAAGCTCGACGCGTAGTGGCGGGCACGGTGGAGTCTCATCGACCTCGTCGCGGTGAAGTGAGCTCGCGGGCTCACTCCTCGTCGACGGGGACCATCGCGCGCTGGAGTTCGAGCAAGTCGCGAGCAGGCCCGAGGTCGACGCCGAACGCGAGTCGTTCGGAGTCCAGCTCTCCGAGGAAGTAGGCGTTCGACGGGACGCCGCGCAGCCGTGAACCGGGTTCGGCGAGTCCGGTGATTCCCGCCGTCAGGGAACGCGGCGCGACATCGGTGATCTCGATGCACATGGTCTCACCGGACAGGACCTCGATGCCCCAGTGGACGGTGCGCGCGCCGAACAGCGGTCCGGCGTCGAACGCACCGCCCGGCACGGCGTCCTTGTTCACGAGCGTGATGTTCGTGCGGAGGTTCTCGAACGGCAGCCCGCGGTGCGAGTCGAACGTGCCGGTGTGCATCGTGCCACGACGCCAGACGTTCCCGCTCGAGAGCTGCTCCACGTTGATGCCGTGCAGGTACGACCCGGGCGCCGCGGGCACCGTGAAGTCCTCGAGCACGAAGTCCTCGACCAGGTTGTCGTGGGCTTGGGCGCGCGTGATCGTGAAGTGGTGCAGTGAGCGCCCACCGGCGGAGATCCGGCCGAGCGTGCACGACTTCACGCTCGTCATCGAAAACGCGACATCGGCGTTCAGCACGTGGACGTCGGTCGCCCAGCAGTCGTGGACCGCCTGGAAGCACACCCCGTTCGATCCGGGATTCTCGTTGTGCGTCGTCTGGGCGCGCAGGGCGTTCTCGATGGTGAGGGCTTCCACCCCGCTGTCGTGCACGGTCGGCCCGAGCTCGCGGATCCGAGCAATGGTCTCGGGATGGACCGTGATGCGGAGCGGTTGTTCCAGACGTACGTGCTTCGGTGAGCGCACCTCGCTGATCACGACCGGCCAGGTCCACACCGCGCCGTCGAGCTGCGTCGTGTCCCACGGGTATGCGAGCGCGCCCTCGGCGTCACCGCCCATGTCGCGCAGCATCCGGTGGTCCGCATCGGGGCGGTCGGCCACCTCGAGCAGCATCATGTCGCCCGGCGTGAGCGCGCTCGTGTCGTCGACGTCGAGCACGGTGGTGCCGCGCGCCGCCGGCGCGACGGTGGCGAGCGTGGCACCGGCGAGCCAACCTTCGTCACGTTCCCATCCGATGCTCATCGAGGCAGCAAGGCGCGCTCGGGCGGTGAAGAAGATCTGGCCGCCGGTCCACGACCAGAAGGTGCCCGGGTGCACGGTCTCCGCGAGCGGCCGCGGGAAGAAGAGCGTGGTCACTTCCTTGCCGGCGCCGCGCAGCACGACATTCGAGTCGTGGACGAAGAGTGGTTGTTCCAGCACGTACCGTCCCGCGTCGAGCTGCAGGACGCCGCCGCCCGACGCGCCGAGCTCGTCGAGCGCGGCCTGCAGCTGATCGCTGACATCGCTGAGCTCGTCGGGCCGGATACCGAGCGTCGACGCGTTGACACTCGTTCCCCTCGGCACCGGGCGGGATGCGCCGCGCCGGTATCCGACCCGGCGCCAGTCGCCCATGATCGGATGCGCCGACGGCGAACTGCACCAAACCGCCAGGACGTCCGCGAGGTCGCGGGGCAGCTCAGATCCGCTCACGCCAGTGCATTGGCGCGGGCGACCTCGCCGAGCCAGCGTGCCGACGGCTTGATCGTGCGTTCGAACGTCGTGTGGTCGAACGCGACGAGCCCGAACGTGATCTTGAAGCCCGACACCCACTCGAAGTTGTCCAGAAAGGTCCAGTGCGTGTACCCACGCACGTCGATGCCGTCGGCGATGGCGCGCGCGAGTCCTCGCAGCGCGGCCTCGGTGTAGGCGCGGCGCGCATCGTCGTCGTCGGTGCCGAGCCCGTTCTCGGTCACGATGATCGGCCGACCGGTGTGCTCTGCCGCGAGACGCACGGCGTGCTCGAGCGCATCGGGGTAGATCTCCCATCCGGTCTGCGCAGTCGGTGCGCCTTCCGGCGGTGGCAGCATGCCCTCGGGTCCGACCAGTTCGCGGGAGTAGGTCTGCACGCCGACGAAGTCGTCGTCGCGCGACACGTCGAGCCAGTCGAGCTGCGCGCTCCGTCGCATGGTGGCGAGTCGCTCCTCGCACCCGGGCGCCGCCTGCATGTCCACCAACGCCAGGCTCCAGCCGACCTGCACGTCGTCGCGCACCGACTTGATGGCATCGAACGCCTTGCGGTGGGCGGCGGCCATCACGTCGACCTTCGGCGACGGCCACGAGCGCGGACCGTCGGGGGGCAGCTCGAACACGTCGGCGTCGTCGCGCGACGCGACCGGCGCGAAGCGGGTCGCCATGAGCATGCCGATGATGTTCGCCTCGTTGATCGTGCAGACCCACGGCACCAGGTCACCGAGGTGCTCGGTCACGCGCTCGGAGTAGCGCGCGAACCGGTCGGCCGCGTTCGCGTTCTCCCAGCCACCCGCGTGCGCGAACCACCGGGGTGACGAGAAGTGGTTGTAGGTCACGACCGGCGTGATGCCGTGCTCCGCGCAGGTGGCGCACATGCGGCGGTAGTGCTCGAGCTCCGCGCGCGAGAACCAACCTTCCTCGGGCTCGATGCGAGACCACTCGACACCGAAGCGGTAGGCGTTGAACCCGAGGTCGGCCATGATCGCCACGTCCTCCGGATACCGGTGGTAGTGGTCGCACGCGTCCCCGGACGGCTCGGCGAAGATCGACGGTGACGCCCACTCCAGCTCCCACATGTCGGAGTTGAGGTTGCCGCCCTCGACCTGATGGGCCGCGGTCGCCGCGCCCCACAGGAAGCCGGTCGGGAAGGCGTGCGGAGCGGTGTCGTCAGGCATGGGTTCCCCCGAGGTCGTCGAGCCAACGGTGCAGGACCTGGACATCAGCGACGAGCTGAGCCGGCTCGTCGTTGCGGACGTATTCGCAGAGCGCGAAGCGACGGCCCGGAATTGCCGCGCCGTCGCGATCGGCGAGTGCCAACGCGGCCACCCACAACGGCGCGCCGTCGGCCAGCGGGCGCCGATCGTCGATGCCTCCGGGACCCCAGGCGAACGTGTGCAGGTGCGCGAGGCGGGGCGTCACGCGCCCGAGCTCGGTGAGTGCGTCGTCGACCGGGAGCACAGGATCCGGTTGCCAATGGGTGCGCAGACCCGCGTGCGCGATGGCGTCGAGGAGCTCGTTGGTGGATGCCGCGGTCTCGGTGAGCGTCGCGGGGTGGAACTCGAGCGCCGCCAGCAGACCGCGCTCGGCGATGCGATCGACCAGGGTCCGGGTGCGTTCGGTGACGCGTCGGCGCTCGTCGTCCGACGCGGTCGGCGTCACCCCGAACTCGGTCCAGATGCGCACCATCGGCGCGCCGAGCGCGTCGGCAGAGTCGAGCACCGCCTCGACGGCGGGGAAGTCGTCTCCGTCAGGCGGCACCATGCCGAGGTACGACCCGTACGACACGACCTCGATGCCCGCGTCCGCGTGTCCGTCTCCCGAGGGCCGCCGCCTCCGGTCCTGCGCCCGGCGGCGCATGGACGTCGGCGCCCCACTCGATCCCCTCGACCGCGGCGCGACAAGCGACGTCGACGACCTCGTCCGCGGTCAACGACCGGAACGTGACCGAGCACAGCCCGGGCGCGATGGTCATCGGCGGGTCTTCTTCCGCGTCGACTTCTTGACCGCCGCCAGCGCGATGCGTTCGGGCATGGCCTTGTAGAAGTCGTCGAGCGGATAGCACCCTGACACCAGGCCATTGCGGGGCGCGGTGGTGCAGTCGCTGAACGTGCGACACAGCCGCGACGCGTCGAGCGGCTGGCCGGCGAGGACGTCGGCCGGGAGCGGCGGGTAGCTCAGCATGCCGCGCCCGATGCCGACGGAAGATGCACCGCCGGTGCGGATGGTGTGCTGCGCGGCGTGGGGGAGCCACTGCTGCAGGTACGAGTACCCGGAGCCGACCACCGCAACCTCGGGATGGGCGCGCGCCAGTTCGGCGGTGGCCGAGATCATGCGCGCCGCGCCCGCCAGCGGATCCTCGGGCGGGGTGTAGCCGTCCGACGGCGGGAAGAACGCGGGACGTTGGACGTGCGGGTTGTAGTACGGGCTCCCCGCGGTGATGCAGACGAGACCGATACCCAGCTCACGACAGAGGTCCATGAAGGCGTGCGCTTCGGTGAGGTCGACGCCCGTGCCCGACGCATCGCCCCCGAACGCATAGCGCGCGCTGCGGTCCGCGTCGGCCACCGGCGCGCCCACGCCGTCGGCATCGGCCTCGTAGGGCACGAAGTCGTACGCGGACAACCGCACACCGATCGCGAGGGCGGGCACGCGCCGCGGATGCCGTCGACGACTCGTCGGAGGAACGTCGTGCGGTGTTCGAACGAGCCGCCGTACGCGCCGGGTCGATCGACGGCCCCGAGCAACTCGTGCAGGAGGTAGCCGTGGCAGTGCTTCACGTCGACGAAGTCGAAGCCCGCGTCGGTCGCGAGTGCAGCGGCATCCACGTAGGTGTCGACCAGCGCGTCGAGGTCATCATCGGACAGGACGACGATCGCTTCCGTTGCCACGCGTTGGTCGAGCACCGGGTGGTGGTACGCGATCTGTGGCTGCGACGGTCCAGTCGGGCGTGACCAGCGGCCCGAGTGCGTGAGCTGCAGCCCGACGACGAGCTCGTCGCGGTTTCCATGCCCGCTGACGTGGGCGTCGACGAGATCGGCGCGCAGCGTCGCAAGGTCGTCGACCGTGGTGGGATCGAGCACGAGTTGACGCGGGTTGGCGCGACCGTCGTGGCGCACGGCCACCGCCTCACCGCCCCACACGAGCTTGGCCCCGCTCTCGCCGAAGCGCTGCCAGCGCCGGCGGACGAGCCCGGACGGACGCCCGTCGGGCTCCGCGTCCCATCCCTCCATCGGCAGGACCGCGAACCGGTTGCCGACCGTGCGGGTCCCTGAGGAGCCGTCGGTGTAGGAGAAGCCGCTCGCGAGCGGCCCGTGCGGGTCGACGATGTCGTCGACGCCGAGCTGGTCGGCGAGGCCGAGGAGCGACAGCCGATCGCGCAGCTCGTCGACCGTGCGGAGCCGCTTGACCTGGACGATGTCGGACCCGGTCACAACAGGGCTTCCAACCGGTGGGCGATGTCCTCGAGCACGACGCGGTCGCTGTCGGGTCGTCGCGGTGCACCGGGTGGCGTCGTGTCGGAGTCGATCCGGCCGCGGAGCTGCAGGAAGAGCGCGGCGTCGTGTCGGTACGCAGGTACCGGTGCCCGGAAGGCGAAGGCGCCGAGGTACTGGAGCACGTCGTTGAGCTCGTGGAACGACCGTTCGCCGCACGCCCAGCGCCGGTCGCGCTCGGCGAACGCCTCAGGTGCGAAGGCCGAGAGGCCCAGCAGGTAGTCGGACCCGTAGCACACCATGTCGATGGCCAGGTCGTTGCCCGTGAACACGTGGAAGTCGGGGCGCACGCGATCGCGCACCGCGAGGCGATCCCACTCCTCGGCTCGCGACAGCGACGAGTGCTTCGCGCCGATGCAGCTCGACACGCCGAGCACGCCCTCGTACGCCGCCAACGAGTAGATCCGGCCGTAGGGCACGAACATCGGGCCGAGCTCGAAGCCGATGAACCGCTCGAACCGTTGGCCGAGCGCGTCGTGCGCGGCGACCCACTCGGGGTCGTCCAACGCGTTGAGTCCGTACGACGGGAAGACCACCGGTGTTCCACCCGAGGTGCGGACCTCGTCCATCGCGTCGCAGTAGGCGTCGATGTCGAACGGCGCATCGGGTTCGTCGGCGACGAACGCGCCGGCCACGAAACCGGCGGCTCCGCAGCCCTTGGCCGCGATCTCGAGCACCCGTGCTCGGGTCGGGGGGTCGAGGAGCTGGACGTACCCGGTATCCATGTTCACCGCGGGGACGAGGCCCGCGTCAACGGTCCGCGCGAGCAATGACTCGAAGCCGGGCCAGTCGACGCTGCCGTCCGCGGTGAACGGCAGGAGCACCGCCGACATGCCGACGATCGTGCGGCCCGGGCGCAGAGCCGGGGTGTTCGTCATGCGGATGCCTCACGCGACACGAAGTCGTCCAGTCGCTCGCGCAGCACCTCGGCGATTCCGGGCGCGCACTCGACCGCGACCAACTCGGCGTCGGCGGACGCACCGACCGCGCACGCCAGCCAGTGCTCGCCCGCCGGAAGGGTGCACGCGAGCACCGGCACGATCGTGTGTGGATGCATGACGTTCGCGTTGGGGCTCAGCGCGGCGACCTCGGCGCGACGAACGTTGTCGCCGTCACCAGGGAGATCGACGATCGTCGACGCTCCCCACGGAGAGCTGGCGCGGACGCGCCCGAGCTCGGGCGCGTCGGGAGGTGGCGGTGCGAAGCCTTCGGGCTCCCACGGCAGCGCGAAGCCGGTCTCGGACAGCGAGAGCTCACGATCTGTCTCGATTCGGTGCAGGCGCACGTGCCACGGCGCACCACCGGCGAGCGCGGTGTCGACGCGCACTCCCGCCATCGGCGACCAGCGGGTGAGCGCGGTCCCGTCGGCGACGTCAGCGAGCAGCACGCCGCCGCGCACCCGTCGCTCGCCGCTCGCCGGGTCGGTCACCGCCAACATCGAGTCGGTGTGGCCGATCCCGTACATCGTGAAGTCGCCGCTGAAGCCGAACCGGCTCGAGTACGCGAACTTCTGGTACTTGGCGTCGCCCTGGTCGGCGAACGACCAGCCCGGCGGCTGCGCGAACAGCGCGACCACCTGTCCGTCGTCGCGCCCCAGGACCATGCCCGGCGTCCGCAGCGTCACCGTCTCAGGTGGTGCCGGTGCGGCTTCCCCGACGGTCCAGAAGGGATGGTCGTCGGGGGCGGCGAGCATCCCGAACGCTTTCATTCCCCAGTAGGGTGAGCCGGGCGAGTTGTACGACTCGGCCATGCGGCGGTTGTCATAGCCGTAGCCGACCGACAGCACGCCGTCGCGGTCGCTGATCGGCCGTTCGCTCCACCAACGGAGATGGCGCAGCGCCAGGCCGCGCGCGGTCGGCCAGTCGAGCGCGTCGACGTCGGCCAATGCGAGCGCGCCCCAGAAGCTGCCCTGCGCCATGCGATAGGTGAGGCTGCGACCGAACGGCACCGCGGCACCGTCGGACGCGAACCAGTGCTGGAAGTCGGGCGCGAATTCTCGGGCACGCTCGACGTAGCGGTCCGCCGCGCCGCGGTCGCCCAGCCCCGACGCCGCGAGCACGAGTCCGTACGTGTGGAACGCGAACGGCACGTAGTAGTCGACGTTGCCGCCGCGACCATCCGTGTACCAGCCGCCCTCGATCGCGAACGAGTCGACGAGCTCGATCGACCGCGCCTGCGCATCTTGGTCGATCGCCACGCCGACACCCTCGAGCCCCATCTGCACGAGCAGCCTGAAGAACTGCCAGTTGTTCTCGGCTGGTTCCCCGCGCTCCACGCCGCGCAGCCATTCGACGACGTGGTCGCGCTGGCGTCCGGTGAGCGGATCCCACAACTGCTCGGGCGCGAACGCGAGCGCGAAGCCGATGGCGGCCATCTCCACCATCCGCTGGTCGATGGCATCCCCGCACGACCCCCAATACTCGGGGCCGTCCGGATCGGTGCCGTTGGCGAGGCCCGCGACCCAACGGTCCCAGTGGTCGAACGTCCCGCCGCCGGCAACCAGCGGCACGATGCCCCAGAGCGGCCGCGCGTACCCCTCGAGCTCGGCGACTCGCTGCGGGAAGTGAGCGCCGTACGAACCCAGTCGGGCGCGCCCGCTGCCGGGGGAGAGGTGCGCGACGACCGGCTCCACCAGATCGACGACCGCGTGTCGCACGTCGTCCTTGGTGAGCAGCGGATTGCCCCGCATGGGGTTGGCTCGCGGGTCGAGGGGCGGGCTCATTCAGGCGATCCGGTCGAGGTCGTCGGCGTGGACCTCGTGCTCGAGCGACTCGCCGGCGAGGAAGCGGCGGACCTCGTCGACCGCGAGGTCACCCATCCGCGAGATCTCGTTGCCGAGGGAGCCCGCGATGTGCGGGGTGAGCACGACGTTCGCGAGGTCGTAGAGCGGAGAGTCGGCGGGCAACGGTTCGGGATCGGGCGTGTCGATGAACGCGTTGAGCCGTCCAGCCACGCATTCCCGGGTCAACGCCTCGGTGTCGACGATCGAGCCACGCGTGGTGTTGATCAACCACGCGCCGTCGTGCATCCGAGCCAGGCGGTCGGCGTCGACGAGGTGACACGTCGACGGGAGCTCCGGCGCGTGCACCGACACGATGTCGGCCCAGGCGAACAGCTCGTCGAGCTCCATGCGCCTCGCTCCCAGCGACATCGCTCCATCCTCGTCGAGGTAGGGATCGGCGACGGCGACGTCGGCGTCGAGCGTCGCCAGCCGTTCGATGACGAGCCGGCCGGTGCGCGAGGCGCCGATGATGCCGATGCGCAGACCGCGCGTGCCGAGCGCGCCGGCCGGGCCCGTGCCGGTGAACGCGACCTGGCCACGGGCCCCGCGGTGCTGATCGCGTGTCCGGAACACGTCCTTGGCGATCATCACGATGGCGGCGAAGGTGAATTCGGCGACGGGGACGGCGTTGGCCGCGGCGGCGCTGGACACGGCGATGCCACGCTGCCACGTGGAGGGAGTGACGGTGTGCTTGACGCTGCCCGCGGCGAACGCAAGGAGCCGCAGCTTGGGCATGCGCGCCAACAGCGCGTCGTCGAGCACGTTGCAGCCCCAACTCCCCACCAACACCTCGATGCGGCCGAGCGTCCCGGAGGGAAGCGCGGTGAGGTCGACCGCGCTCGGGGTGACCAGCTCGACCAGCGATTCGAGCTCGGCGCGGCCGCTCGCCGTCAGCAGCTCGGTCTCCACCCCGGAAAACATCGCGAGCGCAGCCCGCGGACGATCGGTCAGCATCCGCCCGGAACTCTGCTCATCCGCACCCCCGGTTGTTCCGGCGACCCTACGATGTCCGACGACCAAGATGCAAGGGTACCCTTGCATTCTTGTGGCGACGGTCTTACGATCGCCGAACGTCGGCTCGCACCATGCGGTCCGGCCAAGCCAGGGGGGATGGGATGCGAAGGTCGTTCGCGGCGGTCGCCGCGGTGGTCGTGCTCGTCACGTGCGTGAGCGTCGGCTCGTCGACGGCCGCGACCCCCGCGGCGTCGAACGGTGTCAGCAAGGACGAGATCAAGATCGGGATCACCTACCCGGACCTCGACGCCATCCGCAGCGTCACCAACACCAACCACGGTGACTACGAGAAGAGCTACGAGGCCGTCATCGACGACCTCAACAAGCACGGCGGCATCAACGGACGCAAGGTCGTTCCCGTGTTCGCCAAGATCAACCCGCTCGGCGACGTGCCCGCACAAGAGGCGTGCATCAAGCTGACCGAGGACGAGAAGGTGTTCGCGGCGATGAGCTTCTTCAACGCCGACGCGCCGTTGTGCTTCGTTCAGTCGCACGACACCCCGATCCTCGGCGGTCAGACCACGTCCAAGAACCTCGCGGCCGCGAAGGCACCCTGGGTGACGCTGGAGTCGGGCGCAGAGCTGGGGCCCCGCCAGATCGACGCGCTCGCCAAGGCCCGCGCGCTGAAGGGCAAGCTCGGCATCGTCGCCATCGCCGACGAGGAGCAGAGCCAGCTGAAAGACGTCGTGCTCCCGGCGCTGAAGCAGCACAAGCTCAGTGGCACCACCGCGATCATCGACGCGCCCTCCAGCGACCCGGTGGCGAACGTGCAGCAGGCGAGCACGATCATGGAGCGCTTCAAGTCGGATGGCGTCAAGACGGTCGTGCTGGTCGGCGGTGCAGTGACCGCGGTGGTGAACGCGCTGTCCAAGACCGACTACCGCCCGAACCTCGTGGCCACCAACGCCCGCAACCTGGCCTCGACGGCGTCGAATCCGGCCACCGACCCGACCGTGGTGAAGACCGCGATCGCGGCCGACTCCGGGTTCATCTTCAGTGATCCCGCGCTGAAGCAGTGCTTCGCGACCATCGAGAAGAAGACCGGCAACAAGATCGTCGAGAACGTGCCGCAGGGCCAGCCGCAGTACCGGGTGTCGGGTCAGACCGCGTGCGAATACGTCGCCCTCTTTGCCACGCTGGCGAAGGCCGCGGGGAAGAACCTGACCACCGAGAGCTTCGGCAAGGCGATCGACAAGGCCAAGACGGTCACGATCCCGGGTCTGGGCACCATGACCTACGACCCGAAGACCCACACCTACTCGTTGCCGATGTTCATCTACCGTTATGACCCGTCGCTGAAGCGACTCGTCGCCGAGAAGCAGATCGGCTGATCATCCCACCACGTTCGGAGCCCGCACGGCATGACGAAGGCCGACGTCCGCGACCACACCCGCGCCGGGTCGCGTCGACCCAACACCCGGGAACGGATCCTCGTCGCGTCGCTCGATCTGTTCGTGGAGCGGGGTTTCGACGGCACGACGATCAGCGACATCGAGCGTGCGGTCGGCCTCGCCGCAGGGACGGGAAGCTTCTACCGCCACTTCCGATCGAAGGACGAGGTCTTCGTCGCGTCCGTCGAGCGGAGCGCGACCGAGTACCTCGGGGTGTTCGTCGGCCTGCTCGGTGCGCTCGACCGCATCGACGATCCTGTCGAACGCCTGCGTCGCGACTTCCACATGCGCCTGGAAGCCGTGCAGCGCTTCGAACCGATCGTGCGCCTGATCACCGCCGAACGCGCGCGCTTCCCCGAGCTCCGCCGACGCTTCGTCACCGACCTGGAGCTCAACCAGTGGAAGCTGGGTTGGGACGACCATCCGCTGCCCGCGATCGTCATGGCGGCGCTCGTCGGGTACGGCCAGCTCTCACAACTCGAAGACAGCCCGTACTACGACCTGCCGGCGGACGACTTCATCGACGCGCTCGTCGATCTCCTGACCGCCGCGCGCGTCACGCCGCCCGTGAGGAAGCACTGAGGGTCGGATGCGGTGCGTTCAGCTCGACCACGGATCTTCGTCCCACGCGCGGTTGAGCGGCTCCATCCCGCCGCCGAACGGGAAGAACGCTCGCTGCGCGTAGGTCTCCCGCGCGAGACCGTGGTTCAGCTCGTTGAGGAAGGCGCGCTTCAGCTCCTGGGTGAAGAGCAGGCGCGTGTAGCGGAGCGTCAGCGGCGGGCGCTTCGCCAGCTCGTGCCCGAGCTCCCAGGCACGGTCGAGCACCCGGTCCTTGGGCAACACCTCGGCGACCGCGCCCCAGTCGAGCGCTTGCTGGGCAGTCAGCTTCATGCCGGTCAAGAGGAAGTACCGGCCCCGGTTGTGGCCGACGATCAAGTTCCAGATCACGTGTTGGCCGTCACCGGGCACCATTCCCCGCGGGAAGTGGGGGAGGTCCTGGAAGTACGCGTCGTCCGCGGCGAGCACGATGTCGCCGAGCAGCGGGATCTCGGAGTGGATGTTGCACGGCCCGTTCACCACGCTGATCACCGGTACCTCGACCGCGAGCGCGTTCTCGATCAACGACCGCCCGTACCACGCCTTCTCGTCGAGCGTGTAGAGCCCGGCCTCGTCGCCGAGCGCGCGGTACTGCGGTGTGGACGGCGCGCCGGCAGGAGCCTGGCCCCAGTTCGCGTTGTAGTTCTCGCCGGTACCGGTGTGGATGAGGACCTTGATGTCGCGGTCGCCGGCGACGTCGGCGAACGCGTCCGACATCTCGTCGTGCGCCTTCCAGTCCCACACCAGGCTGCCGTCGTTGGTGTGGCAGCGCATGAGCAGGACGCCGTCGTCGCTCAGCTCGAACGCGTAGTTCGCGTAGCGGTGCTCGTACTCGGCGTATCGGGTGCGCTTCACCGCGGCACCCAGCCGCGTGGGAGCGTGAGCGGAAGATCGTTGTAGGTGACGATGCCCGCAGCCGCCGCGACGACTTGCGGGATCGCGTTGACCGCCGGCATCGCGGTCAGGATCATGCCGAGCACCATGAAGTCAGCGAAGGTCGTCGCCTCGAAGTCGGGCGGTGGCAGGTACGAGATGGTGGTGCGCACGGTCGGGCGACCTGCGATCTCGATGACGTGCCCTTCGCCGATCGTCCAGTCGGGCTCGAGTGTGGTGCCTTTCTTCCACCGCACGCTCAGTTCGACGACGGTCCGCCCATCGACGCGGCCCTGCCAGCTCGCGAAGACGCCGGCGACGCACCCGGCCGGGATCTGCCACGACCCGAGATCGAGGTCTTCGGTGGTCTGCGCGAACTCGGACTCGCACACGATCTCGTCGAGGTCGACGCCGATCGCATCGGCGACGAGTGCCACTGCTTCGCCGAACACCGCGGTGCCGCGCGCGGCCATGGCCGGAAGTTCGGGATCGTCGATGGGCCGCGCGAACCCTACGGGCAGCTCGGTCTCGGGCGAGTCGTACAGAGTGGTGTCAGCCTCCTCGACGACCGTCACCTTGTCGATCCGGTCGCAGATCATCGCGCTCACGATGGCGAGGAGCTCGGCGAAGCCGGGGCTGACGCCGCTGCCGAACATGGTCGAGCGGCCCTGCTCGCAAGCCTTCACCAGGCGATCACGATCGGCGCCGAGCTGATCGCCGGTGATGAAGGCGGCCGTGCTCACCACGTTGACGCCGGCGGCCAGGATGCGCGCCAGCTCGTCGACGTCGGACCACATCGGCGTGTAGAGGACGCAGTCGGGTCGAAGGGCGAGCAGGGCATCGACGTCGTCGGTGGCGACCACACCGACAGGGTCGATGCCGCAGAGCGCGCCGACGTCGCGACCCACCTTGTCGGGGGACCACGCGTAGCACCCGACCAACTCCAGGTCCGGATGCGCGATGACCGCGCGCACCGAGCGCTTGCCGACGTTGCCGGTCGTCCACTGCACGACGCGCACTGCCATCGATGATCCCCCCGTGTTGTCAGTCGGTGTGGCTCAGCTCCAGCCGCCCGCCCCCGACCGGAACGCAGTGATGCTCGCGCTCGCAGGGACGGCGTCGATCGGGCTGGCGAGCTCTTCGAGGGTCGGCGCGGCGATCTCTCGCGCGATCCCGCGAAGCGCTTCGGCGTCGAGGTGGTAGACGTCGATCGCGTTCTGCCCGACCATGCGCGCGGTCTCCGCCGCCCGCACGTTGCAGAACGTGTTTCGCAACGCGAGGCGGGTCACCGACGGGACGTTGCGACTGTCGTCGTAGACGAACGTTCCTTCGAGGTGCGGGTAGTCCGATCCCCAGAGCAACTGAGTGCCGAGCCCGTGCAGCAATGCCTGGTCGACCTCGTACGGCGACGCGAAGCTCGCACCGAAGAACACGTTGTTCGCCATGTACTCACTCGGCCGGCGCGGCACCTGTTCGAGCAGCGCCTTGTTCAAGGGCTCGTCGCGCTTGGAGTCGTAGAATCCGTGGAGCGTGTCGAGCTCGGTCGCGGTGGGCGGGAACCAGTTGCCCGGCGTCTCGGTGATCACGAGCTTCAGGTTGGGATGGCGCTCGAAGACGCCGGCGAAGATCATCCACCAGACCGCGCGCCGAGAGAAGAGCGCGGACTCGAGCTGCAGGAGCGCGACCGACTCGAGGCCTGAGTAGCGCGCGTTGGTGCCCCCTCCGACGTGGGTGACCAGCGGCATCCCCAGTTCTTCACACGCGGCCCACAGCGGTTCCCAGCTGCGCCGGTTGTACGGCACCAGGTCACCGTCGCGCATCGCCGGGAAGTTCACGCCGCGCAGTCCGGCATCGCGCGCCCACTGCACTTCGGCGACCGCGGCGTCGACGTCCCACATCGGCAGGTAGGCGAGACCGACGTGCCGATGCGGGGCCTGCGCGACGAAGTCGGCGAGCCAGCGGTTGTAGATCGACTGCCCCACGCCGACCAGCTCCCCGTCACCTTGCGGCTTGGGCCTGCCGAGGCCGGCGGCGACGAAGGGGATCGGCTCCATGTTCATGGATCCATGGAAGATCACGCCGGCGGCGACGCCGTCGTGGTCGTAGTCGGCCAGACGCGCCGCCGAGTCGTGATGGCCGGCAGTGCGGAAGTTGGGATGGTCGAGGTAGCCGCTGCCCTCGAGCAGCGACGCGGCCGCCTCTCGATCGGTCGCGGTCTCCGCCGCGAAGCGGTCGAACTCCTCCAGGTGCTCGGACGGGCAGTACGGCCGGAGGTCTTCGACGAGGCGGGGGCCGATGTGCGTGTCGTTGGAGACGACGACGACGGGCTCGGAGGTCGTGGGCGTCGCCATCAGGAGATGACGAGCGGCATGCGCTCCCAGCCGCGCACCGTCGACGTCGGCGCAAGCTTGATGTTGTCGTAGTCGACGTCCCATTCGGGGAAGCGCTTCAGGAGCTCGTCGAGCGCGACGCGTCCCTCGAGGCGCGCCAGGTTGGCACCGAGGCAGAAGTGGACGCCCCACCCGAACGTGAGGTGCTGCGTGTCCTCGCGGTGGATGTCGAACACGTCGGGATCGGCATGGCGGCGGGAGTCGCGGTTGCCCGAGGCCAGCAGCAGGAGCACCGGACTGCCGGCGGGGAGGGTGGTGCCGTAGTAGTCGACGTCCTCCATCACGACACGCGCCGTGGCATGACCAGTGGGTTCGAACCGCAGCGCTTCTTCGATGACGTTCGGGACGAGCGAGCGATCCTCGACGATCTCGCGTCGCTGGTCGGGGTGTTCTGCGAGCAGCTTGGCGAGCCAGCCGATGAGCCGGCCGGTCGTCTCGTTGCCCGCGCCGGCGACGACCGCGGTGTACGTGAGCACCTCCTGGCGGGTGAGGGTCCGCGTCTCGCCGTGCTCGTCCTCGAACTCGGCGTTGAGCAGACGTGTCATGAGGTCGTCGGACGGATGCTTCGACCGCCATTCGATGTAGTCGGCGAACATGTCGCCGCTCGCGACCTCTTCCTGCTTCACCGCCATCGGCTGGCCGGGCTTCGTGCGCAAGGTGGCGTCGGTCTTGTTGCGCACCGCGATCTGGTCGGCTTCCGGGATGCCGAGCAGCATGCCGATCACGCGCATCGGCATCACCGAGCCGAGCTCGGCCACGATGTCGAACCCATCCGAACCCACGAGCGGGTCGAGGATGCCGACGCAGAACTCACGGACCTGGTCCTCGAGCGCCGCCATGGCGCGCGGGGTGAAGACGCGCGACATGAGTCCGCGATGCATGCCGTGCAGCGGCGGATCCTCGAACAGCAACACACCAGGTGGGAGCTCGATGCCCGCTTTGATGATGTCGAGGATGTCGCTGCGCGTGTTGGAGAAGGTCTGCCAGTTGACGAGTGCCTTCTCCACGTCGGCGTGACGCGACAGAGCCCAGAAGTCGTAGCGATCGTTGTGGTAGAGCGGTGCATGCTCCCGCAGACGCGCGTACGCCGGGTACGGATCGGCGTTGATGTCGACGTCGTACGGGTCGAAGTACACGGCGGTGTCGTTCGCGATCGGCATCCGTCTCCCCCCTCAGCGCAGTTCCGTGGTGCACGGAAGTTAGAGCGACCGCTCCAACTTAGCCGGTCGCGACACGACGTGCGGAGGGGGCATCGTCAGCTGCCGGCGAGCTGCTCGATCACGGGTCCCAGCACCTCCGGACGGGCGTCGATCGGCGCGGTGAAGTAGCTGATGCCGTAGCGCTCGCGGGTCTCGACGAGCTGCGCGCACACGTCGTCGAGCGGCCCCACCGCGACGATCGGTGAGCGGCGCAGGTCGTCGCGGCCGAGGTCGATGCGGCCCCCGCCCATTCGCTCCACGACGCCCGCGATGCGGTCCGCCAGGTCGCTCAGGTGCTCCTCGGGCCGGTCGGTGACAGCGCATTCCAGGAGCTGCGCGCTGAGCTCGATCTCCTCGAACCGGCTGCCCGCCGCGTCGCGGATCCAGCTGATCTTCTCCTCGATCGCGGGCGCGGAGAACTGCGACGGGTCGAGCGACGTCGTTCCACCACGGTTCCTGGGCATGAGCTGGACGATGTCGGCGTTGCGTGCCGCGACCGACAGGACCTGCTTCCCGCCACCGCCGATCATGATCGGCGGCCGTGGTCGTTGGACCGGCGTCGGACGCCCCTGCAGCGAGTTGATGCTGTAGTGCTCGCCCGAGAAGCTGAAGGGCTCGTCACCGAAGAGTCCCTTCAGGATGATGGCCGTCTCCTCGAGTCGTGCGATGCGCACCGACGCGGTGTCGAAGCGCATGCTCGCGTCCTCGTACTCCTGCTGGAGCCATCCCGCGCCGAGGCCCACCTGGAGGCGTCCCTCGGACAGCACGTCGAGGGTGGCGAGCTCCTTGGCGAGCACCGCCGGTTCCCGGAAGTCCTGGGCCAGGACGGTCTGCGTCACGCGCAAGGTCGTCGTCGCGTCAGCGACCGCTTGCCCCGCGACCAAGGGTGCGAACGGTCGGACGAAGTGATCCGCCAACCCATAGGTGGAGTAGCCGAGCGCTTCGACCGTGCGGGCCGACTCGAGGAGCTTGGCCCGCTTCGACGACTGACCGCCCGTGAACCCGAACCGGACGGGCCGGATCACGGAGTCGTCGCCGTGAGACCGCCATCGATCGGGATCACGGCTCCCGTGAGGAAGGGCGAACGGTCCGATGCCAGGAAGCACGCGAGCTCGGCCACCTCCTCCGGTTCTCCGGCGCGGCGCATCGGTGCGCCCTTCACGAGGTGCGGGAATTTCTCGATCGCCTCGCGACCACCCGAGAGCTCGGTGACGATCAAGCCGGGACAGATCGCGTTGGCGCGGATGCCGTCGCGCGCGTACTCGATGGCCGCCTGCTTGGTGAAGGAGATGACCCCCGCCTTCGATGCGCAGTAGATCCCGACCGGTGTCTTCGAGCCGTTCATGCCCCCCGTCGACGACCAGTTGACGATCGATCCGCCACCAGTCGGCACCATCGCGCGGATGCCGTGCTTCGTGCCGAGCAGCACGCCGAGCAGATTCACCGACATGATGCGGTCGTACTCGTCGACGGTGGCGTCGGCCAGCGGCCCGCCACTGCCGATGCCGGCGACGTTGAGCACCGCGTCGACCTGGCCGAACGCCTCGAGCGCGGCGGCGAACATCGCCTCCACGTCGGCCTCCTGCGAGACGTCGGCGTGGAACGGGACGAACGCGTCACCGAGCTCGTCGGCCGTCTCCTGCTCCCGACCGCTGACGTCGGCGCCCAGCACCCGTGCACCCTCTCGGACGAACACCCGTGCTGATGCTCGGGCCATGCCCGAGCCCGCACCCGTGATGACCGCGACCTTGCCGTCGAGTTCTCCCATGGACACAGTCTCGCGTAAGTTAGAGCGAACGCTCCAATTTCGTCCTGCGCCGTGATGGGCGTACTACAACTCACGCATGGCCGAGCCCCGGCGACCCCGCGCTGCCACCGCGGAGAAGCGCACCCGCATCTTGGATGCGACGGAGCACATCATGTTGCGCGACGGGTATGCGGCGGTGACCTCGCGCCGCGTCGAAGCCGAGGCCGGCCTCAAGCTCCACTATCACTTCGGCACGCTCGACGACCTGTTCGTCGAAGTGTTCCGACGCCGGGCCGAGCGCAATGTCGAACGCATGCGGGCCGCACTGACGTCAGGGGAGCCGCTCCGCGCGTGGTGGAAGCTCGCCTCCGACCCGCGCGGCACTGCTCTGCTCGTGGAGTTGACCGCAGCCGCCAATCACCGCGCTGCACTCCAGGCCGAGGTGGCGAAGCTCGCGCACGACGTCAGGCGGATGCAGGTGGACGCGCTGGCCTCGATCCTCGACGAGTACGGCATCGACCGCGAGGAGTTCCCGCCCGCGCTGGTTGCCGCCGCCGTGCAAGGGCTCGCACTCGTCGTCGTCGAGGACCAGGTGCGCGGTTTCGACACCGGCTACCAAGATGCCACCGCCGCGATGGACCGGCTCGTGCAGCGGTTCGAAGACCGCCGCCGTGCGCTCCGGCGCGTTGACAGCGCCGAGCCCATAAGTTAGAACAGTCGCTCCAACTCGCGACGTTGCAGAGGCGCCCGGCGATGACCACCACGGAGGCCGCGGCCGCGCGGTACATCGGTACTCGCGTCCCGCGCGTGGAGGACGCCCGGCTCTTGACCGGCCGCGGCACGTTCGTCGACGACGTCGTCCGGCCGGGCATGGTGCACGCGTCCTTCGTCCGGAGTCCGTTCGCCCGGGCGCGGATCCGCGGCATCGACACGAGCGCGGCCCGGGCGTTGCGCGGCGTGCGCGCCGTCTTCACCGCCGCCGACCTCAATCCCGGCGTCCACGAGCAGTGGTACACGTCGATGGGCAAGGACATCCCCGACACGCCGCGACCGCCGATGGCCGACGACGAAGCGCGCTTCGTCGGCGATCCGGTCGCCCTCGTCGTTGCGCGCGATCAGTACGTGGCCGAAGACGCCGCCGAGCTGGTCGACGTCGAGTACGAGGCCCTCTCGCCGGTCGTCGACTACGAGTCGGCGCGCGAGGACGAGTCGCTCGTCCACTCCGCGTACGCCGCGAACGTGGCGGGTGCCCTCGGCGCGCCCGTGAGCGACGACCTCGCCGCGGCCTTCGAGTCCGCGGCGCACGACGTCGCAGTGACGATCCACCAGCAGGCGTACGCGCCCGTCCCGATGGAGACGCGCGGGATGATCGCCGACTGGTCCGGCGAGGACCTCACGGTCTGGGCCGCGACGCAGTCGCCGCACGAGGTCCGCATGTTCCTCGCCCGACTGCTCGGGATCGGCGAGCACCAGGTGCGCGTCATCATGCGCGACACCGGCGGTGGCTTCGGCCAGAAGGTCATGCCCATGCGAGAGGACATGTGCATCGCGCTCGCGGCGATGAAGCTCGCATCACCGGTCAAATGGATCGAAGACCGCCGCGAGAACCTGCTCGCGGCGGGGATGGGTCGCCACGAGCACGGCGACGCGCGCTTCGGCTTCGACGACGATGGTCGCATCGTCGGCGCGTACATCGACCACGTCCAGGACATCGGCGCGTACCCCACGCCGTGGCCGGTCGGGACCGCAGCGGCGGTGGGCATGCTGTTCCCCGGGCCCTACCGCGTGCCGCGCGCCGGGTTCCGCACGACGTCGGTGTTCTCCAACACGTCCGGTCGGGCCGCATACCGGGGACCGTGGCAGTTCGAGTCCCTCGCCCGCGAGGTCGTGCTCGACATCGCGGCGCGCCGCATCGGCATGGATCCGGTCGAGCTGCGGCGCCGGAACCTCCTCCACCACGACGACCTCCCGTGCGCGAATCCCAACGGCATGCCCTACAGCGACATCACGCCGCACGACACGTTCGAGCAGGCGCTCTCGATGCTCGACTACACGGTGTTCCGCCGTGAGCAGGAGGAGGCGCGCGCCGCGGGCCGCCATCTCGGCGTCGGCACGTGCACGTACGTCGAGCCGACGACCACCGGCATGGCGTACTACGGCACCGAAGGCGCGACCATCCGCATCGAGCCGTCGGGCAAGGTCAACGTCTACGTCGCCGGCGGTTCGACCGGGAACAGCCTCGAGACGGCCGTGGTCCAATTGACCGCCGACGCGCTCGGCGTGGCCATCGAGGACGTGCGAACGATCCAAGGCGACACCGCAGTCACGCCGTTTGGTGCGGGAACGGGCGGCAGTCGCAGCGGCTCGATGCTCGCCGGTGCGGTGGGGGAGACCGCGGCGGTGCTGCGCGAACGGATCGTCGCCATCGCCGCGCATCACCTCGAAGCCGCGCCCGACGACATCGAGCTCGTCGAGAGCGAAGCCCGCGTGCGCGGCACGCCGACGGCGGCGATGTCGCTGGCCCGGATCGCGGAGCTCGCGTACTTCAAGCCGACGAAGCTGCCGCCCGGGGTTCCGACGGGGTTGGAGGCGAGCGGTCGCTACCGCGCCGCGAGCCCGATGATCTGGGCCAACGCCACGCACCTCTGCACGTGCGAAGTCGACATCATCACCGGGGCCGTCACCCTCTTGCGCTACATCGTGAGCGAGGACTGTGGACCGATGATCAACCCCAACGTCGTGGAGGGGCAGATCGCGGGTGGGGCGGTGCAGGGCATCGGTGGCGTCCTCTACGAGGAGTTGACCTACGACGACAGTGGCAACCCGCTCACCACGACGTTCATGGACTACCTGCTCCCGACCGCGGCCGAGGTGCCGATGATCGAGTACGGGCACGTCGAGACGCCTGCTCCCGGGCCCGGTGGGTTCAAGGGCGTCGGCGAGGGGGGCGCGATCGGTGCCCCGCCGGCGGTCGTGAACGCGATCGGCGATGCGCTGTCGCCGTTCGGCGTCGAGATCACCCGCCTGCCGCTGACCCCGGCGGTGATCGTCGCGCTGATCGCTCGGGTGCGTTGATGTCGTTCGCCGGGCGATCCGCGGTGGTCGCCGGAGGCGCGGGCGGGCTCGGCAGCGCGACCGTCCGCCGACTCGCAGCGCGGGGCGTCGCCGCCGTGGTGCTCGATCCCGACGGGGACAAGGCGCACGCGCTCGCGAACGAGCTCGGTGACGGAGTGGCCGCCGTGACCGGCGACAGCAACGACGACGCCGCCGTGGCGCAGGCGATCACCGTTGCGCAGTCCCTGGGGCGCTTCTCGATCGTGGTCAGCGCCACCGGTGTCGTCATCCCGAGCGGTCGGCTCGTGGGCAGAGACGGCACGCCGATGCCCAAGGACACGCTGCTCGCCAACCTCGAGCTGCATGTGTGCGGACCCTTCAACCTCGCTCGGCTGTCGGCGTCCGCGTTCGCGGCGAACGATCCCGACGACGACGGCGAGCGCGGCGTGATCGTGCACACCGCGTCGATCAGCGCCTTCGACGGCCAGGTCACGATGGTTCCCTACGCCGCGGCAAAGGGCGCGATCGTCTCGATGGTCCTGCCGATGGCACGCGACCTCGCGCCCATCGGTGTACGCGTGTGCGCGATCGCGCCCGGCGCGATCCTCACGCCGCGCCTGTCGTCACCCCAGGCCCAGGAGGCGCTGCTTCCCGACGTCGTGTTCCCGAAACGCCTCGGTCGACCAGAGGAGTACGCGCTGCTGGCGGAGACGATCATCGCCAACCCGTACCTCAACGGGGAGGTCATCCGTCTCGACGCTGCGACCCGCCTGTCGCCCGAGATGAAGTTGCCGAGACGAGAGCCCTGAGGCCCGCGGTCAGCCGATCTGCAAGATCTCGACCTGGTTGCCCCACGGGTCGAGCATGTCGATGGATTTCGCCGCCTGACCGCCGGGAGCGCCCGCGAAGGTCGCCTGCTTCTTCGCGCCGTTCGCGACCGCGAGCGCTTCGGAAGCGCTCAGGTTCGGAACCTGCATGATGAACGCGCCGACCTTGTTCTTGTCCTTGGGACCCTTCTTCAGCAGGACCATGCCGGGGCCGCCGTCCGGGAAGGTGACGACGTGCGCGTTGGCACCGAGCTTGATCGCCACCTTCGCGCCGAAGACGTTGCCGTAGAACTTCTCGCCCGCGTCCATGTTGCCGACGTAGAGCTTGACCAACAGGATCTTCCCGGTCGCGTTGGGATCAGCCGGACCAGACGCGACCGTCGACGGGACGGTTTCGATGGGAATGGTGGTCGGCGCGACGGTCGTCGTCGTCGCCTTGCCTCCGCGAGCCGCACGAGGTACGCGAGCTGCGCTGGCCGCGGCGGAGAGGCCGGCGGCCGAACCGCACCAGACCGCGAGCACCAGCGGTACAGCAAGCAACATTGCGTGTCGGCGCATGGAGGGTCGCTCTCAATCTCTCGGGTGCTGAACTCCGACGGGTGACCCGCCGTGAGAGAGTAGATCAGGATTCTCGACATATGTCGAGATAGCGGGGCAGCGCGCACGACGCAGATCGTCTGGGCGCCTCGCACTCCTTGGATGCGATTGCGACGTCAGCTGTCGGAGTGGCGGGGGGGACGGCGACCGCCGCCTTCGCCCGCTGGCGAGGTGTCGAGCCGGACCCCACTCCGCTCGGCGATGCCACGCAACGCGCAGTCGAGGTCGTACTCGAACTGCGCATCCGGCGAGATCTTCGCAGCCGCCAGCACCACCTCGCGGAGCGTCGTAAGGGCGTCGGCACCGACCGCCTCGAGTTCGGTCATGAGCGCCCTGTGCATTTCCATCACCGGCGCATCTGCGGACCCGATGCTCGCCAAGACGACCTGGAAGAGGAACGCGTAGGCGTGGGTGGCGTCGTTGATCGAGAAGCCAGAGGCGCGGAGCCGCTCGACCAGGCCGTCCATCGCGCGCAGCTGCGCCACGCCCAGCACGAGTCGAGGCGTCGCAAATCGGATCCAACCTCCCGCCGCGAGGAGTCCACCGCGCGTGGTGCGGGCGTAGGACTCCATCACCTCGTTCCAGCTGCGACCCGGTTCCGGCTCCCAGTGGGCCGTTTCGCCCTCATCGATGATCGCTGCGAGGACCATCTCGCCGATCTCGCCGCGGCTTCGGACATGCCAGTAGATGCTGGTTCGGGCAACGCCGAGCTCGGCCGCGACCGCGGGAAGGCTCACGGCATCAGGGCCGAGACGGCGAGCTGCTCCGATCAACTCGTCACGGGTGAAGCTCGGCGGACGCCCACGACGCTCCATCACCGCGACGGTACTGTCGACGCCAGAGGATCTCGTGGGTACGTGGTCGCCGCTCGGTTCGAGTGCTGACGACTCGATCAATGGCCAGACCCTCAGCGTCGACGGCGGTTGGATGATGCCGTTCTGAGGGAGTCGTCGATCGCCACGAACGTCGCTCGTTCGTGCGGCGTCTGGTTCGGTGTGTGCAGTGCGAGATGCAGCAGACCATCGAGCGCTCGGAACAGCATGCCGTGGCCCCCGTCGGCGGCCCAGAGTGGTTCGTCGTCCCGGTGCCACGGCCCGACGACGGATCCGGATGCCGAACGCGCAACTCCCGCAACTCCGATCGCGTAACCGTTCGCACCGATGCTCGACCAGAGCATCAACAGCTGTCCATCAGGCGCGCGGAGCAGGAACGGACCATCGGTGACGAAGAACGGGCCCGCAGCGTCGGCGATGTCGTCGACCCCTTCGAGGGGAATCGACCACGGGGCTTCCGATCCGCGGAACAGGCGCACGACCTCACCGAACGACGCACGAAGATCCGGCGCGAGCCGCACCGCGCAGACCTCACCGTCACCGCACTGGATGCACTCGTGGCAGAACACGAGCCACGGGCCCACATCATCGACGTGGAGCGTGCCGTCGAGGCACTGCCATGCGGCGGTGTCACCGCGCCCTCGGTCCAAGGTTCGTACGGGCCGAACGGGTCGCGAATCTGGATGTCGACGAGGCGCATGCAGCGACCGGCCTCGTCATGTAATCTGCGAACGAACATTTCCGAACATCCAGCCTTCGGGGGGGAACCATGATGCAGCCACCGCACGGCCTGCGCGTCGAGCACCTCGAGTCGCCGCTCGGCATCGACGTCGCGGCACCGCGCCTGTCATGGCAGCTGCCCCGCCCTGCCGCGCGCCAGGTGGCCTACCGGTTGCGCGTCGCTGACTGGGACTCCGGATGGGTGCAGTCGTCGGCGAGCGTGTTCGTGCCGTACGAGGGCCCCGCGTTCGGATCGCGTGCGCGGGCCGAGTGGCGCGTGCAGGTGAAGACCGAGTTGGGGACATCGCCATGGTCGGGTGCCGCATGGTGGGAGATGGGCCTGCTCTCGGCGGACGACTGGTCCGCGCAGTGGATCGAACCCGCGGAAGGTGAAGATCGACCGCCGGTCGGCCAACGCCCCGCGTACCTCGTGCGCACGACCTTCTCGTCCGGCGGCCCCCGGTCGACTGCACGGATCTACGCGACCGCGCACGGCATCTACGAGCTCTTCCTCAACGGTGAGCGCGTCGGCGACCAGGAGCTCACGCCCGGTTTCACGTCGTACCGGTCGCGCCTCCAGGTGCAGACCTACGATGTCGGCTCGCTCCTGCGCGACGGTGACAACGAGCTTCGTGCCGTGCTGTCCGACGGCTGGTACCGCGGGCAGACCGGCTTCACGCGTCAGCCCGACGTGTACGGCGATCGCGTCGCGCTGCTCGCGCAAGTGGAGGTCGACGGCGCGGTCGTGGTCGCGACCGACGAGGGCTGGACGAGCGCGGAGGGCTCTGTGCGCGCCGCCGATCTCATCGGTGGCGAGCGGGTCGACCAGCGAGTGCACGACGACGACCTGCGCTGGCGGCAGGTCGAAGTGGTGGACGGCGACTTCGCGGTGCTGTGCGCTTCGCCCGCGCCGCCAGTGCGCCGCGTGGAGTTGCTGCGACCGACACGCGTCAGGACCTTGTCGGGCGACCGTCACGTCGTCGACCTGGGCCAGAACGTGAACGGCTGGATCCGGCTCGCCCACGCGGGTCCCGCAGGGACCGAAGTCACGTTGACGTACGGCGAGGCACTCGACGCCGAGGGCGACGTCACCCAGGAGCACATCAACTCCTTGGACTTCGCCACCCAGACGCCGATCCCCCTCGGACAGATCGACCATGTCACGTCGGACGGCTCCGGCGCGGCGTTCGAGCCGCGCCACACCACGCACGGCTTCCAGTACGTGCGCGTCGAGGGTCGTCCCGGCGCGCTCACGCCCGACGAAGTGTGCGGCGTCGTCGTCCACACCGATCTGCGTCGCACCGGCTGGTTCGCGTGCAGCGACGCGCGGCTCGATCGCCTGCACCACCTGGCTGATTGGAGCTTCCGCGCCAATGCCTGTGACATTCCTACCGACTGCCCCCAGCGCGAGCGTGCGGGTTGGACCGGCGACTGGCAGCTCTTCGCGCCGACCGCGGCCTTCCTCTACGACGTGGCGGGGTTCTCGACCAAGTGGCTGCGCGACCTCGCGGCGGACCAGCGCAAGGACGGCGCGGTCCGCAACTTTGCGCCTGATCCCTCGCCGCGTGGCGCCGACGCCAACGAGATCAAGACTTTTCTCGAAGGTTCATCGGGCTGGGGCGACGCCGCGGTGCTCGTGCCGTGGGAGATGTGGCGCGCCTACGCCGACCGTCGCCTGCTGGAAGAGCAATGGCCGTCGATGGTCGCGTGGGTCGACTACGTCGCCCGCGCCGCGCGCGAACAACGCCACTCCTCGCGCGTCGAGCGCTGCTCGACACCCGAGCCGCACGAGCAGTACCTCTGGGACACCGGCTGGCACTGGGGTGAGTGGTGCGAGCCCGATCGGCAGGAGGACGACCACTTCACGCAATTCGCCGAACGCGACTTCGCGATCGTCGCGACCGCGTTCTTCGCGCACTCCACGACCAAGATGGCATCCATCGCGCGGCTCCTCGACCGCGGTGAGGATGCCGCCCACTACGACGAGCTCGCCGCGAACGTGCGCGACGCATGGCGGCGTGAGTTCCTCGCCGACGACGGCACCGTGCGCAGCGACCGTCAGGCCGACGTCGTGCGTGCGCTCGCGTTCCGCCTCGTACCCGACGCCGTGAGGAGCAGTGTCGCCGACCAGCTCGCCCGGCTCGTCCGCGCCGCCGACACGCACCTGAACACCGGCTTCCTCGCGACCCCGGACCTGTTGCCCGTGCTCGCCGACGGGGGCCACCTCGACCTCGCCTACGAGCTCCTCTTCCAGGACACCCCGCCGTCATGGCTGACCATGGTCGATCGCGGGGCCACGACCATCTGGGAGCACTGGGAAGGCATCGACGCCGACGGCGTGGCCCACGCGTCACTCAACCACTACAGCAAGGGCGCCGTCGTCTCCTTCCTGCATCGATACGTCGCGGGGATCCAGTTGCTCGACGACGGCCCCGCGTACCGCCGGTTCCGGATCGCGCCCCGACCCGGGGGCGGGCTCACCTGGGCGACCGCGGCCCACGAATCACCGTACGGGCGTATCGAATCGTCGTGGTCGACTGCCGGCGACGGCGCCATCCACCTGGCGGTGGAAGTGCCGCCGAACACCGAAGCCCTCGTCGACCTGGGCGACGGCGCCGACGTGCACGTCGGGCCGGGCCGCGCGTCGTTCGAGTTGCCGTACCTCAGATGACGCGGACGCCGTTGCGGTAGGGGTCGAGGCGGGCGTCGGCGGGGTCGAGCTCGGTCACGAGGAGGTCGACTCGATCCAGGGGGAACGCGCGCGCCGGTGCTCGCTGCCCGAGCTTCGACGACGTCACGGCGAGCACGACCTCGGCTGCCGATCGTGACAGCGCGAGCTTCACGTCGGCCTCCTCGAGGGTCGACTCGCTCGAACCGAGCTCAGGATCGAGAGCCGCGGCGCTCACGAACAGTCGTCGGAGCATCACGTCGTCGGCGGCGCGCGCCGCGAGGGGCCCGACCAGGCTGCCGGTGCGGGCATCGAGCGTGCCGCCGGTCAACAGCGCGGTGACGCCCGGGTGTTCCTGGAGCGCCCGGAAGGTGTCGGGCCCGTTGGTGAGCACCGTGAGGTCACGCGCCTCGCCCAGGCGCGTCGCGAGCCGTTGCAGTGTGGACGACGCGTCGATCCCGATCGCGCCGCCGGTGCCGACGAGCCCGAGGACCTTCTCGGCCAGCCTCGCCTTGGCGCGCGCGTTCTGGCGGAATCGGGTGGCGAACTCCTGGGGTCCCACTGCGACAGCACCGCCGCGCACTCGTTGGGCCACGCCCTCGTCGACCAGCATCTCGAGGTCGCGCCGCACCGTCATCTCGCTCACGTCGAACTCGACGGCGAGATCGGCGACCCGTACCCGGCCGTCGGTGTCGAGATGGCGGCGCATGGCCTCGAGGCGTTCCAGAGCCTGGACGTTCATCGGAGCAGTGTCGCGCGCGCTTGGTCGAGCGATGTGTCTGCGCCGAGCGCGCATCCCTGGACGAGCGCGTTCCCGATGGCGGTCGCTTCGACGGGCCCGGTCGACACCGGCAGGGAGGTGCGAGCGCGGAGCGCGTCGAGCAGGACCGGGGACCGAGCGCCACCGCCGAAGACACGAACACCCCGGCACGGGACGACGTCGTCACGAGGAGGGAGCGACTCGAGGACCGCGATCGTGGATGCGGCCATCGAGTCGATCGCGGCACGGACGATCCGGCCGCGGGGTGCGTCGTCGGGCAATCCCGCGGCGGAGGCGATCTCGGATGGCATGTGCGCGGGCGCGACGAACCGCTCGGCGGTGGCGTCGAACGGTTCGGTGGGCACGGTGGTCGCTGCCTCGGCGAGGAGCTCATCGAGCGAAGCACCACCCCAGGCCCGGCGGCACTCCTCGACCAGCCACCAACCCGCGATGTTGCGAAGCAGGCGGACGCCGGTCGGCAATGCTTGTTCGTTGCTGAAGCCTGCATCCCGCGCAGCCTTGCTCGTGTCGGGCTTGCGCTGCTCGCGCCCCGCGACGAGCCACGTCCCCGAGGACACGAACGCGTACCCGGGCGCCGAGCCGGCGACGACCGCGGACGCCGTGTCGTGCCCTCCGACCAGGTGCACGGGGACGCCGCGCCACGTCCCGACTCGCGAACCGGCGGGCGCGATCTCGGGGAGCAGCGGGCGCGAGAGACCGATCGCCGTGCACAGTTCCTCCGACCAATCGCCGGTCGCGAGGTCGAGCAGGCCGGTCGTGCCCGCGCTGGTGGTCTCGGCGGTGATGGCGCCGGTCAGGTGGTGCACCACCAGTTCCGGGAGCATCACCACGTGGGCCGCCGCCGCGAGCTGCTCGCGGTCGTGGGCCGCGAGCTGGAAGATCGTGTTGAACGGCAGCAACTGGAGCCCGGCGATCGCGTAGAGGCGGTCGGGTCCGACCCGGTCGGCGACATCGCGCCAGGTCTGCTCGGTGCGCGGGTCGCGGTACGACACCGGTGGTGCGAGGAGCTCGCCGTGTCGGTCGAGCAGGCCATAGTCGACGCCCCAGGTGTCGACGCCGATCGACGCGAGCGGTCCGCGTTCGAGCGCACGTCCGAGCCCACGTTCGGTCTCGGCCAGGAGCCGCGTCCAGTCCCACCGCAGCCGGCCGTCAGCACCGGGACGCGCACGATGCTGGTGGCGGTGCACGACCTCGAGGCGCGCCACGCCGTCACCGAGCTCGACGCGGCAGACGCGGATCGACGACGCGCCGAAGTCGACCGCCGCGACCGCGAGCGACACGACGGGTCAGAGGCCGCTGGCGACGGAGTCGTCGCCGCGCTCGGCCACCATCGCGGCCCGGTAGCCGAGCCGCCGGAACGTCGTGAGTGGCGCGCGCGCCGCACCGTTCCGGCTGCGGGCTTCGGCGACGAGCGGACGGACGTCCGATCGGTAGGCCGCGTGGAGCACCTCGGCGGCGCGCGCCGGATCGTTCGCGTCCTGCGCGTCGACGAGGGCGTCGCGGTCGACGATGAGTGCCTGCGCGATCGTGAGTTGGATCTGATCGGTGGCCTGGATCAGGTCCTCGATCGGATCCTTGAGGTTGTGCGACGCGTCGATCATGTAGCGCACCGGAGGCATGGTGCCGCCGCCGTGGTCGAGCAGCTCGAGCACGATGAGGAAGAACTGGTACGGGTGGATCGACCCGACGGTCAGGTCGTCGTCGCCGTACTTCGAATCGTTGAAGTGGAAGCCGCCGAGGCGGCCGGTCATGGCGAGGCGGCTCACCACTTGCTCGATGTTGGTGTTGGGCAAGTGGTGACCGAGGTCGACCAGGCACTTCGCCCGTGCGCCGGCATGCTCCGCGAGCAGGAGTGAAGTTCCCCAGTCTGCGTTGACGCTCGAGTACATGGCCGGTTCGTACGGCTTGTGTTCGGTGTAGAGCTCCCAGTCGAGCGGAAGCGCGTCGTGCAATTCGCGGAGTCCCTCGGCGACGCGTTCGAATTGGCGGCGGAAATTGGCCTGCCCGGGCGAGTTGGTGCCGTCGGCGAGCCAGACGGTGATCGCGGTCGCACCGAGCTGCACGCCCAGGTCGACGACCGCGAGGTTGTGCGCGAGCGCCTGCTTGCGCACGTCGGCGTCGGCGTGTCCGAACGAGCCGAACTTGTACGACACCGCGCCGTCGCCGGTGGTCGACGGGTTGTCCTGGAACGTGTTGGAGTTCATCGCATCGAAGGTGATCCCGCCGTCGCGCGCGTGCGCGCGCAGCGCGACCGGGTCTCGGGGATCGTCCCACGGCACGTGGAGGCTGATCGTGCCGTTGGCGCCGGTCAACGCGTTCAGCGCGGCGACGTCGTCGACCTTCTCCTCGGTGGTGCGCGGTTCGCCACCAGCCGGGAAGCGGCCGAAGCGCGTGCCGCCGGTGCCGACCGCCCACGACGGGGCCGCCACCGAGAACCGAGCGACCTCGCGGATGACCGCCTCGGGGTCGATGCCCTGGTCGCTCAGGCGCTCCGACACTGCGATCAGATCCCGCTGATGCCGGGGCAGCAGGTCCCGCTCGATGTCGAGGATCTGCTGGGTGGTGATGCGAACGGTCATCTCGGGGCCTCCCAGTGGTCAGCGGAGGAATGCGGTCGCGACGCCGCCGTCGACCGGTACCAACAACCCGGTGGTGCGGGAGAGACCCCCCGCCGTGAGCGCGACCACCGCGTCGGCCACGTGGGCGGGGAGGACCTCCTTGCCGAGGAGCGTACGACCGGCGTAGTAGGCGCCGAGCTCGTCGGGTGTGACGCCGTACGCGGCCGCCCGCTCCTCCCGCCACTCTCCGGTGAAGATGCCGGATCCTTCGACCACACCGTCGGGGTTCACGCCGTTGACCCGGATCCCGTGGGGACCGAGCTCGGCCGCGAGCACGCGCACCTGGTGGGCTTGATCCGCCTTGGCCGCCGCGTACGCGACGTTGCTGGGCCCCGCAACCACGGCGTTCTTCGAGACGATGTACACGATGTCGCCCGGCATCCCGCCAGCACGCATCGCCCGCGCGGCGGCTCGGCTCACGAGGAAGGCGCCACGCGCCAGCACGGCGTGGAGGCTGTCCCAGTCGTCGACCGTGGTGTCGACGAGGTCCGCCGAACGCGCGAAGCCCGCGTTGTTGACGACGAGGTCGACGCCACCGAAGCGCAGCGCGGCGGCCGTGAACGCAGCTTCGACATCCGTCTCCGACGACACGTCGGTGGCGACCGCGAGCGCGCGTTCCGGCCCGATGGCGGCGGCGACCTTCTCGGCGGCATCGGAATCGAGGTCGGCGATCACCACCGCGGCGCCTTCGTCGGCGAGGCGCTCGGCGATGGCGCGACCGATCCCCGATGCAGCTCCCGTGACGAGTGCAACCCGTCCCGCGAGTGGTGGCGACGGTGGCCTCATGCGCAGCTTGCGTTCCTCGAGCTCCCAGTACTCGATGCCGAACTTCTCCGCTTCGGGAATGGGTTCGTAGGTGCTGACCGACTCTGCGTAGCGCATGACGTTGATGGCGTTCACGTAGAACTCGCCCGTGATCCTCGCCTCGGCGGCATCGAGTCCGAAGCTCCACATGCCCACGCCGGGGACCAGCACGATCGCGGGATCCGCGCCCCGCATCGGGGGCGAGCTCGGCCCGGCGTGGCGCGCGTAGTACGCGGCATGTTCCTCGCGGTAGGCGGCGTGCAGCGCACGCAGCCGATCGACCCGCTCGTCGAACGGCGCGGTCGCGGCCGCATCCAGCAGCAACGGACGCACTTTGGTGCGCAGGAAGTGGTCGGGGCACGAGGTGCCGAGCGCGACGAGGCGCGGCGCGTGCTCCCGTTCGAGGAACTCGAGGACGACCGGAGCGTCGGTGAAGTGCGCGACCACCGGCCGGTCGGTCGAACCGATCCCGCGGACGACGGGCGCGAGGCGCGCGGTCTCATTGCGTCGCGTCTCCTCGTCGAGCGGCTCGGCGGGAAGGACGAGGGCGCCGAACGGTTCGGATGATCCCCGCGCGGCGAGGAATCGCTCTGCCGCCTCGACGAGCTCGATCGACGTGGCCTCGCAGGCTTCGCTCGTCGCACCCCAGCAGATGAGCCCGTGGCCACCGAGGACGGCACCCCGGGCCGTGGGATGCTCACGCCGGAAGTCACGCAGCTCGAGGCCGAGCTCGAAGCCGGGGCGACGCCACGGGATCCAGCCCACCGCCTGGCCGTAGCACTCGCTCACGAGCTGCGGGCCGTCGGCGGCGGTGGCGAGCGCGATCACCGCGTCGGGATGCAGGTGGTCGACGTGGTCGAGATCGACGAACGCGTGCAATGGCGTGTCGATCGACGGCACCGCGCCGCCCTGGCCAAAGCGACACGCGTCGTAGAGCGCGACGAGGTCGTCCTCCGTGGTGCCGCGAGCATGGAGAGCTTCGAGGGCGCGGACGCGGTCGAGATCGAGGAGGGCCAGCCCCGCGGTCGTCAACGTGCCGAGATCGCCACCCGAGCCCTTGACCGCGAGGACGCGGGTCGGAACGCCGGTCACCGGGTCGGGCAGGGTGACCTTCGCCGACGTGTTCCCGCCCGCGTAATTGGTGATCCGCTTCTCGGCGCCGAGCCGGTGCGACCGGGCCAGGAGGTCGTCCAGCGGCGAGGCGGCGTCGGTCATGTTCGTAGTTTAGAAACGAACAACTCCGAACACCACCCCCGGGGGGGCCTACGGCGGCGCACCGGCGCTACCGGCAGACCCCGGCGGCGACGAGCTGCGCGACGTCGTCGGCCTCCAGGCCGAGCACGGAGGTGAGCACGGCTTCGGTGTCGGCGCCCATGCACGGTGCGCTCTGCGCCACCCGCTGGGCCAGCCGCGAGAACCGGAGCGGGTTGCCGATGTGCCGCTCGTCGCCGACCTCCGGATGGTGCAGGCGCACGATCGCACCCCGCTCGAGCAGATGCGGGTCGGCGTGGTGGTCGATGGGTCCCATGACCGGCATCGCCGAGACGCCGTTCGCCTGCAGCGCCTCGGCCCCCGCCTGGTTCGTGCGCAGCTCGGTCCACGCCGCGAGCCGCCCGTCGAGCTCGGCGCGCGCGGCGACCCGGGCCGCTGCATCACTCCACGCGGGATCGTCGCCCCAGCCGACGGTGGCACACAGCGCGCGCCAAGCGACGTCGTCCATGACCGCGATGGCGATCCACTGGTCGGTGCCGGCCGACGGATAGACGCCGTGGGGGGACGCGTGCTCGTGGACGTTGCCGAGCGGTGCCGGATCGACACCCGCGCGCGCCGCCTCGAGGTACTTCTCCCCGATGAGGTACGCCGCGGCTTCGGTCTGCGCGAGCTCCAGCCACTGGCCCTCGCCCGACGTCTCGCGCTCGCTCAGGGCGGCGAGCACGCTGACCGCGAGGAGCCGCCCCGCGATGTGATCGGGATGGTTCATCGACGTGCCGCACGGATACGGCGCGTCGGGGTGGTTCCAGAGCAGGTGCACTCCGCTGAAGCCCGAGTTGAGCGGCCCGTACGCAGGCATCTCCCCGAAGGGGCCACCGCGTCCGTATCCCTGCGACGACGCGTAGATCACCCGCGGGTTGCGGGCGCGCACCGCCTCGTACCCGAGCCCGCGGCGTTCGAGCGCACCGCCACGTTGGTTCTCGGCGACCACGTCGGCCGCGGCGCAGAGGGCGAGGGCAAGCTCGCGGCCGCGCTCGGTGTTGAGGTCGAGCGCGACGCTGCGCCGCCCTCGACATTCGTCGTTGAACGTGAAGTTCTTGTTGATCAGCTCGACCCGGCCGCTTCCCATGCGCAACACGTCGAGGTTGGCCAGCGACTCGATCTTGATCACGTCGGCGCCGAGCTCCGAGAGGACGCCGCACATCTCGGGAACGACCGCGGCGACGCCGAATTCGATCACGCGCACGCCGTCCAACAGGAGGCCGCCACCCTGCCCCCGCGGTGCCGTCGACGCGCGTGCAGTCGGGGTGAACGTCGGGTCGGGAGTCACCGTCGCGGGCCGACGAATCGATGACGGTGTGCGCGCGAGCTTCACCGGATGGGTCGCGAACGGGAGCCCGTCGACGTCGTCGAAGCCGGTGTCGACGAAGAAGCTGCGGGTGCGGGTCTGCGGGTGCTCGACGAACTCGCTCGGCTGGTGGAGCACACCCACGGTCGCGCCGTATCCGAGCGCTTCGGTGAACAGCTCGGCACGCGTTCGGTCGGTGAGCCGGTCCTGCGCCACCATGCGGATGACGTCGGCGTTCACGAGGCGGAACGGCGGGCTGTTCCAGTCGTCGCCTTCGAACACCTCCGGATGGCGCATGAGAGCCTTGAATCCGGCCCACTGCTTCGGCGAACCGACGACGACACGGACCCAACCGTCCGCGGCCGGAAGGACCCAGTACGCGCCGTCGGCGTTACGACGCCCGTCGGCGGGCAGGAGCGGATTGATCGACAAGTAGTCCTGCATCGCGACCGACCACGGGATCAGGCCGGCAAGCGCCGCCTCTTGCACGCTGACCTCGACGAGCTGTCCGGTGCGGTCATCGCTCCGCTCGCGATCCGCCGCCGCGGCCACGGCACCGATCGCGCCGTACACCGACGCGCAGTCGTGCGCGGGGTGTCCCGGGCCGTTGCACGGAGGCAGGTCGGGAAAGCCCGACGCCCACAGCGCACCCGATGCGGCGAGCGCGGGCAGCGGTTCGAGATGCCAACCGGCGCGCGGTCCGTGAAGGCCGAGATCGGTCAGCGCGACGTGGACGAGGTGTGGGTGCTGTTCGGCGACGCCCGCGTGCGGCAGCCCGACGTTCTCGACGAACACGTCGGCGTGTTCGAGCAGGTCGTCGAGTCTCGCCCGGTCGCCGTGACGGTGCAGATCGAGGACGACACCACGCTTGTTGGCATTGCGGTACGCATGCGCGAGCGAACGGGGCGGGTCGTCGCGCTCGATCCTGATCACGTCCGCACCGAGGTCGGCGAGGATGCGCGCGCACAGCGCACCGCGGAGATCGGTGAGGTCGACCACCCTGAGCCACGACAGCGGCCCCACACCTTCAGCGCCGTGCATCAAGGGCGCACCCTAAGTCATCGGTAGCCTTCGGTTCGTGGCACGCGGACCCGCCCCGAACGGCCGCGGGCGCCCTCGCGATCCCGCCATCGACCAGCTCGTGATCGACGCCACCGTCGAGCTGCTCGCCGAGCAGGGGTACGAGGCCACGACGGTGCAGGCGATCTCCCGCCGCTCCGGTGTGCACACCTCGGCGATCTACCGCCGGTGGCCCAGCCGCGTCGCGCTGATCCAGGAGGTGACGCTCCCGCTCTTCCGGGAAGGCCGATTCTCTCCGACCGGCGACCTTCGGCGCGACCTGAGGCGGTTCGTCCCCGCGTTTGCGAAGCAGTACGCAACGCCGGCGGCTCGTGCCGCGATCCCCGGCTTGCTCGCCGCCTACCAGGCCGAGACGGTGACCGCGCCCGACGAGTTCCTCCGCATCTCGCTCCGCCCGCAGTTCAACGCCATCCTCGATGCCGCAGGCACCGATCAGGTCGATCCGACCGTCGATCGAGACGACGTGTTCGACATGCTGCTGGGTGCGGCGCTCGCCCGAGCATTCGTTCCCACCGCGGACGCGCGGCGCCCACCGATCGAGCGGATCGTCGGCCTCGTGGTCCGGATGCTCCGACCTTGAGACCCGCAACCTTTCCGGGATAGGTTCTCCCGTATTCCACGACCCGGGGAGAAGGCATGACAGACCTGCACGGCCGCAACGCGGTGGTCACCGGAGCCGGCTCCGGTCTGGGCGCCGCACTGGCCCGGACGCTGGCGGAGGCGGGCGCCAACGTCGCGCTCCTCGACATCGATGCCGACGCGGCCGCCGCGAAGGCCACGGAGATCGGTGACGAGCTCGGGGTCACGACGACGTCGGCGCGCGTCGACATCGGCGACACGGCCTCGGTCGTCACCGCGGCCGAGCACGTGCGCGTCACGCTCGGCGGTTGCGACGTGCTGTGCGCCAACGTCGGCGTCCAGCAGTTCGGCGCGATCGACAAGCTCACCGAGCAGGACTGGCAATGGGTGCTCAACGTCAACGTGCTCGGGACGATCCGGACCGTCCGTGAGTTCCTCGGCATGCTCCGCGCCGGAACCGGGCAACGCCACATCGTCTTCACCGCGTCGTCAGGCGTGTTGGTGCCGTCGGTGCGCCTGGGCGCGTACCAGACGAGCAAGTATGCGGTCATGGGCTTCGCGGAGTCGCTGCGCGAGGAGCTCACCGGCGAGGACATCGGCGTGACGATCATGTTCCCGGGCGGGATGATGACCCGCCATCTGGAGAGCAGCGTGGCGGCGCGACCCTCGGAGCTCGGCGCGTCGGTCCTCGAGATGAGCGACGTCGAGGCGATGATGGCGCACCAGCCGATGAGCGACGGCGACGTGGTCACACCCGAGTACGCGATCCGCAACCTTCTCGCCGACCTCGATGCGAACGAGCCCTACCTCATCACCCACGGTTCCTTCCGACCCATCTACGTGCGGCGGCGCGACGCGATGGACGCCGCCTTGGATCGCATGGAGGCTTCGACATGAGCGACCACGCCGCATTGGCACAACTCCTCGACATCGAACAGATCAAGCAGCTGAAGGCGCGCTACTTCCGGCTCATGGACCTCAAGCAGTGGGACGAGTGGGGCATGGTCTTCTCGACCGACTGCCTGATGGAGGTCCCCGAGGCCGACGTGGTCAACAACGGTCGCGAGGCGATCGTCACCCACGTCAGCGGCGCGCTGGTCGGCGCCCGCACGTGCCACCACGGGCACATGCCCGAGATCGAGATCACCGGCGACGGCACCGCGCGGGATCTGGGCGATGTTCGACTACGTCGAGTGGGACGAGACGAACGGCGTGCGCGTCGGCCTCCAGGGTTACGGCCACTACCGCGAGGAGTACGCGCGGGAAGACGGCGAGTGGCGCATCTCGCGCCTCCGTCTGGAGCGGCTCCGGATCGACATGCTCGGCGCGCCGCTGCAGCTGACACCATGAGCTGATCCGAGGGCGTTCAGACCTCGGTGTCGTCCTCGCCGACGATGTCGCGCTCGCGCTGCGAGTGGATGAGCCCGACCGGGCTCGTGAGCGCGAACGACACGATCACCGCGAGCAGCGTGGTGGGCAGGAGCTGGAAGCCCGCCATCTCGGTGACGACCAGGGTCGATCCCAACGGCGTCTTGGTGACGCCGGTGTTGGCGGCCGCCATGAACGCGGCGATCATCACCGCCTCCTCGGCGCCGGGGACCAGCCCGTGGAACGCCCGCGCCAGGCAGGCACCCATGAAGAAGAGCGGGATGATGAAGCCGCCCCGCCACTCGGACGAGAGCGTGACCGACGTGCCCGCGAACTTGGCCAGTGCGGCGAGCGCGAAGAACGCGACGGTGGCGCCGCGCTTGTGCAGGACGTCGTCGAGCTGCGCTTCGCCGAACGTGAGTGAGTACGCGGAGAGCAGGCCGAGGGCGCCAAGCAGCAGCCCGCCGGCGACCGGCCGGGTCATCGGCGGGAGCCGGCGGGCACCCCAACGCAGTGCCGCGGTCGCGTAGGTGAACGCGATCGCCACCAGGGCACCTCCGACCCCGGCGACCGCGGCCCACCCGAGGTCGCCGAGGTGGAGCGAGGTCGGGGAGGGGAGGTGCCAGATCGGCTCGAGGCCGACGCCGGTCGCGGCGACGTACACGCCGTACCCCGCGAGGGACCCGAGCACCGCGGGCAGCAGCGCCTCGTAGTACTGCAGCCCGCGTCGGTGGAGGAGTTCGAGCGCGAAGACGGCCGCGCCGAGTGGTGCACCGAACAGCACGGTGAAGCCTGCGGCCATCCCCGCGATCGTGAGTACGCGCGACTCGCGCACGATGAGACCGGCGCGCTTCGCGGTCCACGATGCCAACGTGCCGGTGGTCTGCACCAGCGGAGCCTCGGGCCCCATGGCGCCGCCCGCCGCGATGCAGAGCAGCGAGCTCGGGATGAGCGACCGGAGCGTGCGAACACCGGTGGCGCTGCCCGACACGTGGATGTTGTCGACCATGAGCTCCACGTCGCCTGACGTGCCGACGAACCGCACGATGAGCGCGCTCGCCAACCCGACGCCGCCGAGGATCGCGAACCCGACCGCGCCACTCCACTCCGTCGGCCAGAGGAGGTGCTGGAGGACGTGCAGTGCGAGCAGGTACAACGCTCCAACCAGGCCGCAGAGGACCCCCACGACGAGGACGAGTCCGACCACGCGCGGCTCGACGCCGAACAGATGGGTGTCGAACACCGCGCGGATCCGGGACCGTCGCTCCTGCACAGATAGATCGTACTACGATCTATTTTGTGGCTGCACCTCGCACGTCGCTCACGGACCGCGACTATCGACACCTCCTCCACTTCCGCACCGAGCTGCGGCGATTCCTGCACTGGAGCGAGGAGCGGGCGCAGGCCGAGGGGCTCACCGCCGCGCAGCATCAGCTCCTGCTCGCCGTCCGGGGCAGCGCCGACGAGCATGGGGCGACGGTGGGGGAGATGGCCGACGCACTGCTGCTGCGCCGCCACACCACGAGCGAGCTCGTCGACCGCGCGGTCGCCGCTGGACTCCTACGCCGCGAGCGCGATCGCGACGACCACCGCGTGGTACGTCTCCACATCACGAGGACGGGCGCGGGCAAGCTCGCGCGGCTCAGCCGGCAGCACCTCGACGAGCTGACCCGGCTCCGGGCCGGAATCCTCTGACGCGCGTCAGCGCGCGGTGGTGAACAGGAAGCAGCCGCCCGGCGTCCCGCCGCCGGTGCTCACGATCGCGGTCTCGGCGTTCGTCACCTGGCGTTCGCCCGCCTCGCCTCGGAGCTGCGTGATCGCCTCGTGGATGAAGCCGTAGCCGTGCAGCCGACCAGACGACAGCTGGCCACCATGGGTGTTGAGCGGGAGGAGACCGTCGCGTGCGATGTTGGTGCCGCCGGCGAGGAAGTCCTTCGCCTCACCCCAACCGCAGAAGCCGAGCGCCTCGATCCACGACAGGCAATTGAAGGTGAAGCCGTCGTACAGCTGGGCCAGGTCGATGTCGGCCGGCGTGAGGTCGGTGCGGGTCCAGAGGTGTGCCGCGGGCCCGGTCACGAGGGGTTCGTGGTCGAGGGTGCCCTGGTCCCAGCTCACCCGTTCGGTGATCTGCGTGCCGACGGCCTCGACGTGCACCGGCGGCTGGCGCATGTCGGCGGCGACGTCCCTGCGCGACACGATGATCGCCACCGAGCCGTCGCACGGGACGTCACAGTCGTAGAGGCCGAACGGCGTGGTGATCGTGCGCGCCTCGAGGTAGTCGTCCATCGTGAGCGGGTCCCGGTAGATCGCCCATGGGTTCAGCGCCGCGTTCTTGCGGGCGTTGAGCGCGATCCAACCGAGGGTCTCCCGCGTCGTGCCGTAGAGGTCGAAGTGCGCCGACGCCTGCATCGCGATCCAGTTCGCCGCCGACGACGCGCCGAACGGCAGGCGCCAGGCCATGTCGCCACCGACGCGGCCACCGCCCATCGGCACGATCGCGCTCGCGCTCCCGGGCGCGCCCGTCATCGCTGCGCGCTGCTGGGCCGCGAACGTCGCCTCCCACACGGTGCGGAAGCACAACACGTGGTTGCACAAGCCGCCGGCGACGGCGAGCATGGCCGCGATCACCGCGCCGCCCTGGCCCGGGAGCTCCCCGCCGCCGTTGATCCACGACGGGCGCACCCGCAGCGCCTCTTCCATCGCGCTGATGCCGCCCTCGCTCATGGCGCTGACGCCCATCATCCCGCCGCCGGGGTAGGTGGAGAGCCCGTCGATGTCGTCGGGCGTGAGCCCGGCGTCGGCGATCGCCGCCTCCGCGGCCTCCACCGCGAGCACCATCGGGTCGAGCATCAGGCGGCGACCGACGCGCGAGAGGCCGAGGCCGGTGATGGCCACGTGGTCCTCGAACTTGTCGGCGCCCCTGGGCATCGCCCGCGCCTCGAGCGCCTTCGGGTCGCGCGCGGGGAACGGACCCTTGTCAGTCTCGCCGGTCGGCTGGAAGAGGGGGATCCACACGTCGTCGTCGCGCTCGAAGACGACCTGCACCTTCATGCCGACGAACACGTCGTCGGCCGCGACGTTCACCAGGTTGGTGGTGAGGCGGATCCGGTCGTCCTCCTCGATGGCGACGATCGCGATGATGTACGGCGGAGGGAAGGTCGGGATCCACATCTGCTCGTTGACCGTGAACCCGGCGACGACGCCACGGCCCGACACCTCGGTCGGCGCCCACTCGGTGGAACGGCAGTACGGGCACACCGCGCTGGGCGGGTGTCGCAGCTCGCCGCACTCCGAGCAGCGCTGGAAGCGCAGCACGCCGTTCGCGCCGGACGTCCAGAAGAACTGGTTGATCTCGGTGAGCTCGGGCAGCAGCCGCCCACTCGACTCCGTCACGCTCGCTCCTCACTCGTGTCGCCGCGGTCTCGCGGCAACCTACGCTCTCGCCTCCAACCACGCATTCCGGCGTCACTACGGGCGAACAATCGCGCCGTTTGTGACGCCGGAACGCTCGTGAGGCCGGGGCGTGCGCCGGTACGGTAACGGTCCGCTCGGGACCACGGGGGAGAGGCGCGGCCATGTCGGAGTTCTCGGAGAAGTACGGGCCGTGGGCGGTCGTGGCGGGCGCCTCGGTGGGCATCGGTGCCGAGTTCTGCCGGCAGATCGCGGCCGAGGGCGTCAACGTGGTGCTGGTGGCGCGCAGCGCCGACAAGCTCGACGCGCTGGCGTCGGAGCTCGTGTCCGTCTTCGGCGTCGACACGCGCGTCGCCGCCATCGACCTCGCCGCGCCCGGCGCCGAGACCGAGCTCGTCGCTGCGTCCGACCGTCTCGACGTGGGACTGTTCGTCTACAACGCGGGTGCCGACTCGCTCAACACATACTTCCTCGACGTGCCCCCCGAGGAGTGGCACGGGATGCTCCGCCGCAACTGCACGGTTCCGTTGCTGGCGTCACACCGCTACGGCGCCGACATGGTCGCGCGCAAGCGGGGCGGCATCCTGCTCGTCACGTCCGGCGCGGCGTGGGCCGGCGGCGGTCGCCTCACGACCTACGGGGCCACCAAGGCGTTCGACCTCGTGTTCGGCGAGGGGCTGTGGGCGGAGCTGCGGCGTGACGACGTCGACGTGCTGTCGCTCGTCGTCGGCGCCACCGACACTCCTGCGCTGCGCGCCAGCCTGGAGAAGTTCGGGGTGACCGTCGACGACCTCTTGCAGATGTCCGAGATCGCCGACCCGGCTGATGTCGCTCGGGAGGGCCTCACGCACCTCGGCGACGGCCCGACGTGGCAGGTGGGAGTTCCCGACGGTGCCGGGGGTTCGTTGCTGGGCTCGTTGCCCCGCCGTCAGGCGGTCGAGCTGATGACCCAGGGTCACGACACGCTCTTCGGCGACTGATCAGCTCGAGCGACTGTCGGGATATCATGATGCATCGGCGTGTGGCAAGATGACACACGGAGGTCCGTGATGGAGACGAGAACCACCAGGCTGCCGATCGACCTGCTCGACGCCGCCGAGGCCGAAGGCATCGAGGAGCACCGCTCGACGTCGAAACAGGTCGAGCACTGGGCCCGTTTCGGGATGTACTTCGACCGTCAGACGAGCGCCGCTCGCCGCCGTATCGCTCGGGCGGTCTCCGGCGAGACCGCCCTCGCCGAGCTCGACGACGACGAGCGCGTGGCGGCGAACGCCCTGATCGACGCGTCGATCTCGGCGGCAGCCAACGGCACGTCGTTTGCCGACCGCCTCGCGGCGCGAGGCGTCACGACTGTCGTGCTCGACGACGAGGGCCGCATGGTCCGCAGAAAGCCGGACGGTTCGATCACCGTCCTGTGAGTCGCCTTGATCTCGTCGTCGGACCGAACGGCGCGGGCAAGTCGACGTTCGTGGAGTTCGTGTTGGCCGACCGGAGGCCGGGCGTCCAGTTCGTGAATGCCGACGTGATCGCCGCGCAACGCTGGCCCGGCGATCCGATGGCGCACGGGCACGAGGCTGCCGCGGCAGCCGAGAGGATCCGCAACGAGCTCATCGCTCGCGGCGAACCCTTCATCGCGGAGACGGTCGCATCGCATGAGTCGAAGATCGAGCTCGTGCACCGTGCTCGGCGCGCCGGTTACCACGTGCACCTCTTGGTGGTGGCTGTCCCCGAGGAGATCTCAGTCGAGCGAGTTGTGTTGCGTGTCGCTTCAGGTGGTCACGACGTGCCGGAGCAGACGATCCGCGCCCGACACCGGCGCCTCTGGAACAACGTGGTCAAGATGATCGAGCTCGCTGACACCGCTGAGGTGTTCGACAATGCCGGTCCCGATCCGGTGACCGTGGCCACGTTCGTCACTGGAGATGTGATCGGTCGTCCCCGTTGGCCCACCTGGACCCCTGAGCCGCTCACGACGCGGTGGCCGCGGTGACCGCGGACTCGGTCGGGCGTCGGTACGACCGCATCGGTGTGGGCTACGCGACCCCGTCGAAGACGTGATGCACGTGGGCAGCGAGGATCCACGCCGCACTCGGTGACGCGACCCCGGTGCATGATCTGACCGCGGGGTCAGGCGGGTCCCGAGTTCTCTGCTTCTGCGATCTCGACCTCACGCAGGAGCTGCGCGGTGTCGGCGCCGAGCCTTGGTGCGCCGCCCTCGAAGCCGCTGTCGGTCCGGCCGAACCGCGCGAGTCGAGGACAACCGGTCGCGGGTCCGAATTCGGCATCGACGAACGGCTCGTAGTGACCGTTCTCGATGAAGAACGGATCGGTGTAGGTGTCCTCGAGCCTCAGCGCAGGGGCTGCGGGCGCGCCGGCAGTGTCGAGCTTGGTCAGTGCCGACTGCACGTCGAGCGTCGCGAACGTCGTCGCGAGCAGGCTCGCGACGGAGCCGTCGCGAGCGGCCGCCGCGGGACCGTCATCGAGCTCCGCACCCAACCCGAGTGCCTGGGCGAGCGCCGCACGCTGACGCGGCGTCGCGCACGCGATGCCGATCCATCCGTCCTCGCACTCGTAGTACTGCTCGAACGCGCTCGTGCCCGTGCAGTCGCGCCCGCCGGTCGGAGGTCGTGGAGCAGTCGGATGACTCGTGATCTCGCCGACCTGCAGCAGCACGCTCTGGGCGGCGAGACTGGTCAGCACCTCTTGGCCTTCGCCGGTGCGCGACCAGCGCGTGGAGCGCGGCGACGATCCCCAGCGCGGCGATCGCGGCCGACCCCACGTCGTTCACCGGGATGCCGTGGAACACGGGCTCCGACCCGACCCCGCCCTGGGCCTGCATCAGTCCGCTCTGCGCCTGCAGCAACGGGTCGAATCCCGGTTGCGACGCCTGTGGTCCTTCAGTGCCGTAGCCCGAGATCGAGCACGAGATGATGCGGGGGTTCACGTCGCGCAGCTGCTCGTAGGTGATCCCGAGCCGTTCGCGCACGCCGAGGCGGAAGTTGTCGAGCACGACGTCGGCGTCGCGCACCATCTGGAGCAGCGCGGCGAGGTCGGAGGGCCGCTTGAGGTCGAGCACGAGCGACCGCTTCCCGCGGTTGTAGTGGGCGAAGGCGGTGCCGTAGGCGCGGAACGGATCGCCGTGCGGAGCCTCGATCTTGACGACGTCGGCGCCGAGGCTCGCCAGGATGCTGCCGGCGTACGCGCCGGCGATGACGACGCCGAGGTCGAGGACCGTGACGCCCGTCAGTGGTGCGTTGTTCACGTCGGCGCGTGCCGCGGCGGATGTGTCGGATCCTCCTCGCCACGGTGCCGACGGATCGGGAGCCGGCGCGGCGAGACGGGAAGTGACCGTCGGTGACTCGCTCATGCGGATCGAGACGCCGGCCATCTCGACCATGCCGAGGTCCGGGTGCGTCAACTCCAGTCGCATGCCGTTCGCCGACACCGTGTCGTGATGGAACCACTCGGCGCGTGATCGCACCGGCCCGCAGGGCACGTCGGCCGCTTCGAGCAACGCGAGCCACTCGCCGCGCGCCTGCCCGCGGAACGCGGCCTCGAGCAAACGCGTCGTGATCTTCGCGCCGGGCGCGACCAGCGCGGCGCGCAAGTCGCCGTCGATCTCCGGCTCGGTCAACACTTCCACCAGCACGCCGGTCACTTCCAGCGCACGCAGGTAGACGGGCTCGAAGAGCGCGCCGAGGAAGAGCCACTCGTCATCCGCGCATCGATACAGGCGGTAGTTGGGCGCGCCGCCAACGGGCGCGCGCCACATGGTGGTCGTGCTCCGCTCCCAGCGCGTCGCGATCATGACTTCCGCGGCGCCCTGCAAGCCGCTGACGACGACGGTCTGGCCGCGCCCGGAACGGTCCCGCTCGTACAGCGCGGCGCCGATGGCCAGCGCCAGCATGTTGGCCTGCCCGTAGTGGGCTTGCGGCGACACCAGGTGCACCGGCACGTCGTCGTACGATGCCTGCTCGAACGCGACGCCGGTCAGACCGGCCAACAGGTGGTGCGACGCGGGGAGCGAGCTCCAGCGTCCGCGTTCTCCGTACGGCGGCGCCCACGCATGGAGAAGTCGTGGGTGCGCACGCGTCAGCGTCGGCCCGTCGAGCCCCCGGCGTTCGAGCTCGTCCGGTGCCGAGTCGAAGATCACGACGTCCGACTCGCCGATCAGACCCCGCAGCGCGTCCAGGTCGGCGGGATCGTCGAGGTCGAGCACGACGCGCGTCTTGTTGCGATGCCACGCGAGGTAGCCCGGCTCGTCGCGCCCACGCTCGTCGTCGGTTGGGTCGACCTTCACCACGTGGGCGCCGAGATCGCCGAGATGCATCGCGGCCATGGCGCCGGCGCGGTCGCCGGAGCAGTCGAGCACCCGAACTCCCGCGAACGCCGCCGTCACCGTCGCATTCTTCCTGACCGGCGGGGCGCGGGTCCTACCGCATGGGGCAGCATGGCGGTGACCGACTGCAGGGGGAAGCACCCATGAAGGTTCCGCTGACGATCACGGACCACCTGGAACGGGCCGAGTGTGCGTACGGGCACCGGGTCGTCGTGGTCGACGAGCCCGACCAGCCAGCCGCGCCCTGGGGCGAGCTCACCGCGGCTGGCATGGCGGAGCGGGCGCGCGCGCAGGCGGCCGCACTCGACCGCATGGGCATCGCCCAGGGTGAGCGGGTGGCGATCGTCAGCCAGCAATTCGGCGCGCCTGCTCACCGCGTTCTGGGGGGTGAGCGCGTACGGACGGGTGCTCGTGCCGATCAACTTCCGGCTCACCGCGGAGGAGATCCAGTACATCGTCGACGACTGCGGTGCGTCGATGCTGCTCGTCGACCCCGAGCTCGACGACCACCTGCGTGACGTCGGTGCGTCGCACCGCCACGTGCTCGGCGCCGAGAGCGACGAGGAGCTGTACCGCTACGGCGCGGAACCGGCGGCGTGGCAGGCGGACGAGGACGCCACCGCGACCATCAACTACACGAGCGGCACGACTGCCCGTCCCAAGGGGGTCCAGCTCACGCACCGGAACCTCTGGGTCAACTCGGTCACGTTCGCCCTGCACATGGGCGTCGACGACCGCGACGTGTACCTGCACACCCTGCCGATGTTCCACTGCAACGGCTGGGGGATGACCTACGCGATCACCGCGATGGGTGCCCGGCACATCGTGCTGCGGAAGATCGACGGCGCCGAGATCCTGCGGCGCGTCGAGCATCACGGCGTGACGATGATGTGCGGTGCGCCGGCGGTCGTGAACGCGGTGCTCGATGCCGCGGCATCGTGGGACGGCCCGATCCCGGGGCGCGGCCGCGTGCGGATCGTCGTCGCGGGCGCGCCGCCGCCGACGCGCACCATCGAGCGCGTCGAGACCGAGCTCGGCTGGGAGTTCAACCAGATCTATGGCCTCACAGAGACGTCGCCGTTGCTCACGATCAACCGACCGTGCGCCGAGTACGACGACCTCACTCCCGCGGAGCGCGCACGCCGACTCGGACGAGCAGGCGCGCCCGCACTCGGTGTACGTGTACGCATCGACGAGCAGGGTGAAGTGCTGGCGCAGAGCAACGTCGTGCTCGACGGGTACTGGAACCAACCCGAGGCGACGGCCGCCGCGCTCGCCGACGGCTGGTTCCACACCGGCGACGGCGGCACCATCGATGACGACGGGTACCTGAGCATCTCCGACCGCAAGAAGGACGTGATCATCAGTGGCGGTGAGAACGTGTCGTCGATCGAGGTCGAGGACACGTTGTGCGCCCACCCGGAGGTCTCCGAGGCCGCGGTGATCGGCGTGCCCGACGAGAAGTGGGGCGAGACGGTGAAGGCACTCGTCGTGCTCGCGCCCGGCGCGACCGTCTCGGAGCACGAGCTGATCGAGCACTGCCGGGAGCATCTCGCGCACTACAAGTGCCCGACGAGCGTCGAGCTGCGCAGCGAGCTCACCCGTACCGCCACCGGCAAATTGCAGAAGTTCAAGCTGCGCCGCGCCCTACTGGCAGGGCCGCGATCGGCAGGTGAACTGACCGATCTGCAACGTCACACGGCGCACCGGGGAGGATTCGAACCTCCGCGACACCCACCACTGTCCGTGCGTGCTGGCACTCGGCGACGGCCGATCCCGCCGCGCTACTGGCGCGTCCACGTGCTCTGGCCGCCGAACGCAGGCGCGGTGTACACCAAGGTCGTCTTCGAACAGGTGTACTGACCGTCGAACGGCGCGCCGGTGAGGTCACCCGCTCCGAAGGGAACGTCCTGGCCTCCCAGCGGCGGTACGTCGATGGTCACATGCACGTTCGACACGGTCGTCGTGATGGTGCGCATCACGCCCTTGCTCGCGGTCACGAGCCCGCCCGCCTGTCCCCGGAGCGCGAAGGTGCCGATGAGGTCACCCGGGAGTGTCGCCTGGACCGGCGCCGACGGATCGAGGTCGACCGAGCCGGTGCCGTTCTTCTCGAACTTCAGCACCGCGCCCTGCCCGCCGCTGCCGACGATCTGGATGTTGGGCGGGTTGATGGTCACCCCCTGCCCGGTCCAGGTGCCGACGATGCACGGGTCGACCTTCGCCGGTTTGGCGCAGAAGTCGTCGAGCGAGCGCCCGGTGACGCCGACCTTTGTCGCCACCGGTCCACCGGTGACGCCGAGGATCGCGCTGCCGGGCGCGACGGTCGCGAGCGTCGCGCCTGCCGCGGGGGTGCCGTCGGGGCCCACCTCGCGAGAGATCACGAGGTGGTGGGCCGTCTCGTAGGTGTCACCGCACACGGCGAGCATGCGGAGGATCACGATCTGGCGGTCGCGCACCGGAAGCTCCGTCCGGGTGATCAGCGCTCCCATGTGTGGGGGACGAAGCTCCGGTACATCCTCGGATGCCGCAAGAGAACCGGTGTGAAGGAGAGGTCCTCCCACCCACCGAGCGCCTGCCGTTGCTCGGTCGGCAGGTCTTTGGGTGACAGGGGAGGGACGCGGCCTGGGAGCGACGACACGGGCGGGAACCTCCTCACCGGCCGGGCACGGTCGGCTCCGGCGACGTCAAAATGGTAGGAAGACGCACCATGGTTCGATGCGCGCAGGGCCGATGACCAAGTCGTCGCAACAGACGTCGGTCGAGTCCATCGAGAAGGCGGCGCTCGAGGTCTTCGCCGAGCGGGGGTTCGAGGAAACGACGGTCGAAGAGATCGCCGCCGCCGCCGGCATCTCACGGCGCACCTTCTTCCGCTACTTCGCGTCGAAGAACGACATCCCCTTCGGCAACTTCCCCGTCCTGCTCCACGAGCTCGAGAAGTGGTTGTCGACGGTTCCAGAGGACCGACCGATGTTCGACGTCATGGCCGAGGCCGTGCTGCGGTTCAACCGCGTCCACAGCGACGGTCCGGTGGCACATCGCGAGCGGATGGAGCTGATCATGCACACCCCGGCACTGCGCGCGAACTCCGCGCTGCGCAACGCCGACTACCTCGCCGTCCTCGCTCGGTACGCAGCGCGACGAATGAGGGAACCAGTCGGTTCGTTCGGACCGCAGCTCGTCGGGCACGTGTCCCACGGTGTGACGATGGCGGTCTACGAGGAGTGGCTCCGCGACGAGTCCAGCGATCTCTCCGAGCTCGTGCATCGTGGGTTCGCGATGCTCCAGCAGCTCTCCGATCTGGGCGCCCTAGGGACGGGCGCCAAGGGCGCCTGACGACATGTCCGGCTCGTTGGTCGTGCGCCAAGTCGACACTCGGCGCGCAAACGGCCCGTACAAGCACGGAAGCTGAGACGCTACAGACCGTCGGTCACGGCGTGTACCGATTTCGCGCCTTCCCGCCGGGGCCGCTCGACGAGCTGATGCAGGCGACCCTCTGGCCGCGCCGGCTCGGGGTGATCTCCCACGACTCCGCACTCGATCTCTGGGACCTCTGCGACGTCAACCCACCGAAGATCCACGTCACCGTTCCGAAGTCCGCGCGTATACGACGCAAGGCTCCGCGGCTGTACGAAATCCACGTGCGCGATCTCGACCCTGCCGAAATCACGCGCGTCGAGGGCATCGCGGTCGTGACGCCGATGCGCGCAATCCTCGATGGCCTCGAACGCCACTTGGACAAGCGTCTGATCGGTCAAGCGCTTGACGCGGCTCGGCGGCGTGGCCTGATGACCAAGACCGAGCTCGCCGCGCTCGAGGCTGTGGGCTGATGACCGACTTCCCGAGCAAGGACAAGCCACCGTTCAACGTCAACGTGCTGGAGCGTTGGCTCAGCGAGACGTCGAAGCAGACCGGTATCGCGGCCGGCCGGCTGCGCCGATGGCTGGGCTTCATGATCGTTGCCGCCATGCTCGATCAAGCACGCCAGCCGACGACGGTGAACCGCTATTCCTCGTGAAGGGTGGCGTCGCGATGGAGCTGCGAGTCGACTCGGGCGCACAGGCGACCAAGGACCTCGATACCGCGTTCCGAGAGAGCATGGAAGCCGTCGCCGACCATCTCGACCCTGCGCTCCGAGCGGGCCACGGTGACTTCACGGCCACACGCACGGAGCTCGAGCCGGTGCGAGACACAGGCGCCGTGCGCTGCGACATCAAGCTCGCGTATCGAGGGAGATCGGTGATCACCGTGCAGATGGAGATCGCCGCGGTCGAAGGCGGAATGGGCGACGAAGTCGATCATGTGCCTGCCAAGTCACTCGACCACGTCGGCCTCACTGGCCCGGACACCGTCCCGTGCGTCGCGGTGCGCTGGCAGATCGCGCAGAAACTGCACGCGTGCACCGAGATACTTGAGGATCGCGAGAACGATCGCTTCCGCGACCTCATCGATCTCCAACTTCTCGCCGAGCTGGTCGACGACGACGAGTGGCTCGACGTGAGAGCGGCGTGCGTCGAAGTATTCGAAGGTCGCGCGAAGCACCCGTGGCCACCGACGGTAACTGTGCAGCCCTCGTGGGCCGCGGGCTACCGCGAGCTGGCCGATGCGACTGTGTTTTCGGTCGTCGACGTCGAGGAAGCTGCCGAAGCTATGCGGAGCTGATCACCCGGATCGACCACGGGTGAACGATGTTCAGGACCGGACGACGCGAGCTGTACGAGCGTGCGGGCTAATCGGCGAGATCGAGCGCGAGTCGTCGAGCTTCGTTCAAGGATGGAGCCGCAACGTCCTTGAAGAATGCCGTCGTAGACCATTGCCACGCCTGTGGCGGTCCGGCTGAAGGGTGCGGCAGGCTGCACCACACCGCGTCGACGTCGCCGATCGTGACACGCGCGTTCCACTCGGACACTCGGTCGTACTTGTCGACGATCGACTCGAAGGCCGAGTGGGTCGATTGCCCTGTCTTCTTCCGCCCTTGGGTGTGGACGATCGTCGGTCGAAGGATCTCAACGGTACGGCGAAGATGTTCGCTGCAGCGGTGCAGCATCGTCGATGTTGGTTCCCCGCGTCGTGAGGCGCCGGCAGTCGGCAGGTTCGAGCAGAGGGTGGAGTTCGCCATCGCGTAGGCGTCGAGCACGTGCGTGTTGTCGTCCAGCCGCTCGTGGTCTGGACGTGGCTCGCGCCCGAACATGATCTGGAGCGCGTAGGTCACACCTCGCATGTGAGCGTTGCGATCCTTCGGTTGCTGCGGCACTCGCGACTGAACCTGTTCGCGTCGTCGAGACATGGTCACCGGTGCCTCGGCATCACCTACCTGCATGGAGACCGGGGTTGACGGCTTTCGACGCCGTCATGAGACGCACCACGTCCGCGGCTTCGGGAACAGCGATCGTGTGACGCTTTGGGCGGGGTGGTGACGCGGCCGATGCCGGATTCGTCGTGAGCCAGCCCCACTTCACGGCTTGACCGAGCGCGCGGCGCAGCAACGCGTGGATGCGGAGCACCGAGTTCGGCGCAAGCTCTCGGCCGTTTCGACCGCCGTGACGGCGAAGCTCGGCGTACCAGGCGTCGAGGTCACTCGTGCGCAGTCGCCGTAGAGGTGTCGAGCCGAACTGCGGCAAGATGTGGCGATCGAGCAGGCGCCGATAGTTCTCGGCAACGACGGGGGAGAGGTTCGGCTCCGCCTGTTCGTACCAGCGTTCGCAGAGGTCGCCGACGGTGCCGGCCTTCGCTACAACGAGTCCGTCGTCTACTTGCGCCACGAGACGAGCCAACTCACGCGACGCCTCGCGCTTCGTGCCGTGCACCGTGCGTGTGACGTACTGCTTGCGTCCAGTGTCGAGGTCGCGGCCGGCGTGGACGCGGCAGCTCCCACGACGTCTTGCCCCTTTGGCGCTTCGCGCCCCCGCCAGGATTCGAACCTGGGCACACGGTTTAGGAAACCGATGCTCTCTCCCCTGAGCTACGGGGGCTCGGGCAGGCGTTTCAGGATAGAGGAGCGGGCCGTCCGGTCGATCGCGTTGGTGGGGAGTCGGCGCACAAGCACCTCTTGGACCGCGCTGGCAACGAGGCGTCCCTCGAAGTCGTGGATCGAACCGCGAACGAGTGCTCGGTGGCCGACGATCGCCACGGTCTCTTGCGTGTGGAGGTGCCACGCTTCGAACTGCACGGGCCGATGGAACCAGAGCGCGTGGTCGAGGCTCAGCCCGGTGAACCCGGTGTCGTACCGCTGTGGATGCGAGCGGAACGCCATGTCCATGAGGAAGTAGTCGCTGGCGTACGCGAGCAGAGCCGCGTGCAGGATCGGGTCGTCGCCCACCGCTCGCGGGAGGCGCATCCAGTGCGAACGCGGGCTGCTTCCCGACGGGCCGCCCATGAAGTTGAGCGGTTCGCCGATGCGCAGGTCGAGCGGCGGCGGTCGCTCGACCCAGATGGCCGCGACCGACCGAAGCTCAGGCGGCACGGACTCGTCCACCCATTCCTGCAGGAGCGGCACCTCGCGCGGCTCGGGCACCTGCGGGCGAGGTGGAGTGACCGTCGGTTCCGATTCGTTCGGGCTGAACGAGACGAGGGCTTCGAGCAACACGCGGGTGCCTTGCACGATGGACACCCGTCGAGTCGCCAGCGACCGGCCGTCGCGCACGCGTGCGACGTGGATCTCCGATCCTTCGTCCGGCCGGCCCGCGGCCACGAAGTACGCGTGCAGCGAGTTCGGCACTCGGTGCTCGACCGTGGCCGCGGCGGCGACGACCGCCTGGGCGAGGCTCTGTCCTCCGAACACGCGATCGAACCGGCTCGGCTCGACGCGCACGCGAAAGTGGTCGGTGCCGCAGGACTCGAGGCTCAGCGCCTGCAGCAGGCCATCGAAGGATTCGAGGATCGCTGCCGTGAGCGCAGTCGGGTCAGCCACCGCTCGACCTACTGGTCTGCCGGACTGTTTGCCGAGATGACGCCGCGCTGTCGGAGCTCCCGCACCAGCCTCGCGCCGGCGCTGCGGAAGTCTTCGAGGCGGTGGCGTGCAGCCGCCTCTCCATCGCCCGCGGCGATCGCACGGATCACCTTGCCGTGGTTCTTGACCGCGATCTCGTGATGACGGGTGACGGTGACGCGGAACACCCACGGCACGAATCCGGCGAACGAACGGATCTCCGCGCGGAGACGTCGCGACCCGCCGGCGCGGTGCTCGAGGGTGAGGATCCGCTGCACCAACTGGATCGTCTGCTCGTGGTCGTGGGGGTCCGCGGCTCGGAGTGCGCGGAGGAGGTCGTGCAGGTCGGCGACGACCTGAGGATCGCGCTTCTCGGCGAGTCGTCGGACGGCGACTCCGCTCAGCAAGCCGATGACTTCGAAGTCGTCGAAGATCGACTCGGCGTCGAACGGCTCGACGAACACGCCGCGGTGGTACCTCGTCGACAGGATGCCGTCGCGCTCGAGCATGACGACTGCTTCTCGCACGGGCAGTCGGCTGATGCCGAGCTCGTCGGAGATCTGCTCGAGATCGACGCGATCACCGGACCGAAGTCGGCCGGAGAAGAGCTCTTCGAGCAGGTGGTCGATGACGATCGCGCTCGTCTTGACCGGTGCCATCCGGCGCCCGCGAGGCGGGGCGTCGTGGGCGGCGCGCGCCAGTGCGCTACGGGACTCGGTAGCCATCACGAGTCAGGAGGCGGACGGGGTCGGTGCCGTCCCAGTCGGCACAGGTCTGTGAGATCCTCGCGAGTTGTTCGAGGAACACCGGCGACTCGGCCGTCACCTCGGTGAAGAAGCCGAACTCTTCACTCGTGTCGAAGTACGCGACGCGGTAGTGCTCGTTGTCGATCTCGGCCGTGAGCTCGTAGCCGCGATCGAGCATGAACGCGCGCTTGCCCTCGTAGTCGCGCGTCACCGTCGAGAGCTGGTGGAATCCGGAGACACTCCCGCGGCGCCAATGCTCGAACGGACTGGGGCGGTCGCAGTGCTGCTTGATCAGCTCGATCTGCACCGGTCCGGCCTGTGCGACCGCGACCTGGATGTTGACGGCCGACGCGACGCCGCGGCACACCCATTCCTGTTCCGTCGGCGGCAGGACGTGGAACGGTCCGACGCCGAACACCGCGGCCCAGCGCGCCGCCGCGTGCAGCAGGTCGTCGACGACGAAGCCGAGCTGGAAGAAGCGGTACTCACCCTCCGGCCAGGGCTGTTCGTAGAACGGATGTTGTGCTCGCGGCATGCGTTCCTCCCCGTCCCCGCACCGCTCCGCGCCGAGTTGTCGGCTCGCGCCTCGCTCGTTAACGTAGCCACGTTTGGATCAAAGATCCAAAAGGGGGGAGTGGTGCTGACCGGTGAGAAGATCCTGATCACGGGGCCCGCGGGCCGGATCGCCTACGGGTTGGCGCGCTCGCTCGCAGCCGACAACGAGGTCTGGGGCATCGCGAGGTTCAGCGATCCCGCGAGCCGCGAGAAGGTCGAGGCGATCGGGGTCACGACCCGCGTCGCCGACCTCGGCGCCGGTCGGTTCGACGACCTCCCGCGCGACTTCACGTACCTGCTGCATCTGGCCGCCGACTTCAGCGCCGACGACTACGAGCAGGCGTTTCGAGTGAATGCCGAGGGCACGGGCCTCTTGCTCGAGCACTGTCGTGACGCCAAGGCCGCGTTGGTCATGTCGACGGTCACGGTGTACAAGCCACATCCCGACCCTTGGCACGCATCGAGCGAGGACGACCCGGTCGGCGATCAGATGCTGCCGGGGCAGCTTCCCTACTCCGTCTCCAAGATCGGAGAAGAAGCGGTGGCGCGTTACTGCGCGCGTTCGTTCGACCTCCCCGTGACGATCGCCCGCATGGGGAGCGCGTACGGCGACCAAGGTGGGCTTCCGGTCTGGCACCTGCACGCCATCGCCGCCGGACAGCCGGTGCACACGCGCTGGGACCCGATCCCGTACAGCCCGATCCACGACGACGACATCGCCGCGCAGCTCGAGGCGCTCCTCGGCGCGGCGACCGTGCCCGCGACCATCGTGAACTGGGCCGGCGACGAGGCCGTCAGCGTCCAGGACTGGTCGGCCTACTTCGGCGAGCTGCTCGGGGTGACCGCGGCAGTGGACGTGACTCCCGTTCCCGGAGCATCCATCGGATCCGTTGCCGATCCGACGAAGCGGATCTCCATCACCGGGCCGTGCCGCGTCGACTGGCGGGAAGGGTTCCGGCGGGTGACCGAGCACTTCTACCCGCAGGGAGTGAAGCGGTGACGCCCTCGGTCGGGTATCCGTCTTCCGACGACCTCATGGTCTCCGTTCGCGAGGCGAACGGCCGGTCGGACTTCGGCCCCGGCGACTTCCGCGACGGCCTGGCGGTGCTGCTCGAGAGCTTGGAACGCGACGGCGATCTCTCGGATGGCGCCGCCGCGGGCGTCGTCGGTGACCTACAGCGGCGGCTGAACAACCGGCTCGAGGTCGAAGCCTGGTACGACGAGCACCCCGACATCGAGTCGCTCGAGGTGCGCGGGCCGGTCGACATCAACGGTCTGCCGCGCACGGGCACGACTGCGCTCGCGAGCATGCTGTCGCTCGACCCGCAGTTCCGGTCGTTGCGTGGCTGGGAGCAGTCCGAGCCGTGCCCACCGCCGATCCTCGACGAGGAAGCCCGCGATCCGCGCCGTCTCCGCACGCGGCGGGAGAACGAGCAGCTCCCCGACGAGATGAAGGCGATGCACATCTACGAGCTCGACGCGACCATGGAGGACACCGAGCTCCTCGGCATGGCGTTCCACGGGCAGCAGTACACGCTGCCGGTGTACGGCTACCACGCCTGGTGGCGCACGGCCGACGCGATCCCCGCGTACGCGTACCACCGCCGGGTGGTGAAGCTGTTGCAGTCGCGACGGCCCCCGAACCACTGGCTGTTCAAGGCGCCGCACCACAACTTCCACCTCGAAGCAATCGCTCACGTGTATCCCGAGGCTCGGTTCGTGATGACGCACCGCGATCCGGCGAAGGCCGTCCCGTCGTGGGCGAGCATCGTGTCGAGCATCTTCCCGCCGGCCGCGGGTGAGCGTGATCTGCACCGACTCGGTGACGAGGTGTCGAACCACCTCCGGGTCGGTGTCGAACAGGCGATCGCCGCGAGATCGAAGCTGGGCGAGGACCGGTTCCTCGACGTGCACCACCGCGATCTCATCACCGATCCGATGCGCGAGGTGAGGCGGGTCTACGAGTTCGTCGGCGCCGAGTTGACCCCGTCGGTCGAGCGCGCGATCGCCGACTGGCAGGTCGCGAACCGCTCCGGTGCCCACGGCGCGCACCACTACACGCCGGAGCAATTCGGTCTCACGACCGAGCAGATCCGCTCGGACTACGACTTCTACCTTCGCCACTTCGACATCACCGTGGAAGGCTGACGACATGAGCGATCTTCCGACCTGGCAGGAACAGATCCACCGGCTCGACCCGGTGGTCGACGACCTCTTGACGATCTGGCGACCCGACGGCCCGACCGAGGCCGAGGTCCAGGACATGACCAAGCTCGCACTGTCCATCCTGGCGTGCGGCTACCTGTGTCACGTCTACACCGACGCTCGGCGGCCGGTGTTCATGCCGCTGTGGAACTACGCGTGCAACCAGGGTGGCCCGAACCCCGACTACGTCTACCTGTGGGCGCAGATCGACGACGACGGCGTGTACGAGATCTCGGGGTTCCGGGGCACCACCCGGTTCGTCGAGATCACCCAGCAGCAGCAAGCCATGATGAGCATGGACACGTTCACGCGGCCCCAAGGCGACACGACCCCGCGCAAGCCACCGACGACGCGCGACCTCGACGAGCTGAACATCGCCGACGACGGCGCGTTCCGGGTGATCCTCAGCGCGGAACGGCCGGACGGGTACACGGGCGACTGGTGGGAGCTGGACCGAGGTGCGAAGCGCCTGCTGCTGCGCAAGTGCGCGTGTGACTGGATCGACGAGCAGGACGCGCGCGTCGCGATCAACCGTCTCGACGACCGCGGAGCCGACATGACTCCCGCCGAGTTCGCCGAACGCTTCGCGGACATGCCCGAGTGGATCGAGGGGATGATCCACTTCGACATGCACCTCGTGCGGTACTACCTGGAGCACCACGGCACCAACGTGCTGCTGCAGTCACAGTGGATCCAGCAGGGCGGCGGACTCGCCACCAAGCAGGCGTACTACGACGGCATCCACCAGATCGACGACGATGAAGCGCTCGTCGTGGAGTTCCCCGTACCGACCGAGTGTCACTACTGGCAGATCCTGGTCGCCGACGACCGGTTCGCCACCGTCGACTGGGTGAACCGCCTCTCGAGCATCAACGACGTGCAGGCCCACCTCGACGACGATGGCTGGTTCCGCGCCGTGGTGTCGAAGCAGGATCCCGGCGTCTACAACTGGCTCGACAAGGCCGACTTCCCGTGGGGCGTCCTGCAAGCGCGCTTCTATCGGGCGAACGAGTATCCGGAAGCGACGGTGACCAAGGTCCCGGTCGCCGACGTCCTCGACCACCTCCCGGCTGGCACGCGCACGGTCACCGCCGACGAACGCCTGGAGCAGCTGCACCTCCGCCGGACCGGCGCGCAGCTCCGCCGGATCTGGTGATCGACGCGGCGCCGACTTCGACGCGCCGGTTGGAGGCAAGGTGACACCACCGGGAGCGAGTGAGGCATGAGCATTCGTGACATCGGCCCGCTGCTGGGTGCCGACGAGGGGCTGAACCACCAGATCGTCGACACGTTCGCGACCATCGCCCACTCGGACTACGCGTGGACCGAGAAGGTCTGGGTGTCGATCGCCAAGGCCGACGGTTCGATCCAGGCCAACCTCGGGCTCGGCAAGTATCCCAACCGCGGCGTGATCGACGGCTTCGGGGGCGTGTCGCGCGGCCGCGAGCAGTGGACGGTGCGCGGCAGCCGGGAGCTGTGGTCGGCGCCCGAGGAGACCGCGATCGGGCCGATCGTCTACGAGGTCGTCGACGCGCTCGGCGCCGTGCGCGTCCGGCTGGCGCCGAACGACGTGCAGCCGATCTCGTTCGACCTCGTGTTGCGCGGCGTCACGCCACCGTTCTTCGAGGAACGCAACCTCGTCCGCAACCCGAAGACGAACCGGATCGACGTCAACGTGATCCGCTACCACCAGGGTGGCTGGGCGACGGGCGAGATCACGGTGGACGGGCAGCGCCATGAGTTGACGGGCGAGGACGGCTTCGGCTTCCGCGACCATTCGTGGGGCGTCCGTCAAGGAGTCGGCGACGACCCGACCGACCTGCCGTCGCCGCCGGCGACGGCGCGCTCGCAGGCCCGCACGCGCGGGATGATGAAGTGGTCGCCGGCGTTCTTCTGCCGACCTGATGGCACGTACTACGAGTCGTCGGTCTTCCTCACCGGCGGTGCCTGGAACTACGCGTCGGCGTACGTCAACGACGCCAGCGGGCGTCAGGACCGCGTCCGCGCCGCGGAGCCGCGCATGCAGTACGACCCACGCACGCGCTTCGTGCAGCACGGCGAGCTGCACCTCGTCATGGACAGCGGGGAAGAGCGCACGATCCAGGTCGAGGCAGCCGGCGACTCCGGGTTCTTCCTGAAGACCGTGGGCTACGGCGACTGGAAGGGCCACAAGCACGGGCGGTACATGGGTCCGCTCCACCTCGACGGCGAGCACATCGCCGACTGCTGGGACGAGGAGCACCTCGGCCTGCTCGGCCAGCTGCGCGACACGCCGATCCGCGTCCGGGAAGGGGACGCCGTCGGCTACGGGATCATGGAGAGCATCGTCACCGGCGACTGGCCCGAGCTCGGGCTCGGCGCCGACTCCGACCTCGACGTGCGGCACGCATGAGCCAGGTCACGAACCTGTTCGCTCAGATCTGATTCAACAGGGTCGTCAGCTCGTCGGCTTCCCAGAACGGCGAGTTGACTGTCTCCGGCACCGTGTCGAGGTGTGTGTGGACGGCGGCCGCTGGTGGCCCGATCCGAGCCGCCAACGGCGTGAGCGCGTCGAGGTCGAACTGGTAGACGTCGGCCGCGGTCCCGGCGAGCAGCATGCGCGTGGTCGCGTCGTCGAAGTCGGCGAAGTTCGCACGGAGACCGTCGACGGTGTGACCGATCGCGCCTTCGGGGTGCGGGAAGTCATGGCCCCACATGATGCGGTCGGCGCCGAGCACGTTGATCCAGTGCACCTCGTACGGGGAGAGGATGCTGGCGCCGATGTAGCAGTTGCGCTGGAAGTACTCGAACGGGGTGAGCTCCAGCGCGTCCGTCGTCGGCGTCCCGAAGACGGCGGAGAAGTTCAGTTGGCGCGGGTCGTTCGCGTGACGCGACTGCACGACGCGCAGTTGGCGGGTCATCCGCTCGAGATCCTCGACCACCCAGCGCAGCCCTGGCATCTCCGTCCAGATCACGGTGAGATCGGGATGCCGGTCGAACACGCCACCGACGATCAGGTGACTCATCGTGAGGCGCGTCCACAACTCGTGGTCGACGTAGCGCACTGCGTTCGCCACGTCTTGTCCAGGGCTCGCGTCGGGGCTCCCGGACCCCTGATGCTGGTGCACCGGCAACTTCAATTCCGCAGCCGTGCGCCACAGCGGGTCGTAGCGGTCGTGGTAGTAGGGAGCGACCGTGTGGTTCGGCGGCACCGCCGGCAGCATCACCCCGCCGATCGCCGTGTGCTCGGCTGCCCAGCGCATCTCCTCGACAGCGGCATCGACGTCGTTCGGGAGGAGTTGGACGAGTCCGCGCGCCCGCTCCGGTGCGCGACCGCAGAAGTCGACCAACCAGCGATTGTGCGCCTGCAATCCGGCCCACCGGCGCTCGAAGTCCGAGCGCTCGCGCGGTACGCCGCTGAGGTGGGCGAGGATGTCGTAGAACGGCGGCAACGTGTTCGGGAAGATGACCTCACCGCAGACGCCCTCGTCATCGAGCGCGCGCATCCGTGCATCCACGTCCCAGTTGCGGTCGTCGGTGATGTCGAACCACGGCATCGTGATCTGCGCGACCCACACGTCGAATTCTTCGTGCCACTTCGAAGGGAGGTAGTCGCGGTAGTCCTGGGCAAGTGCTCCGGCGTGCGCGTCCGACGAGATGATCATGAGCCGGTCGATCGAGTTCCAGGTGCTCATCGATGGCCTCCTTCGGCGGTCCTCGTACGTGAGGGTAGCGACCGCCGGGTCATGCGGGTCGGGGCACGCGCACGCCGGCGTCGTCGAGCTCGACAGCGCGGCCGATCGCGTGTCTACCCCCGTTGGCCGGTGGTCGGATCGAGGAGGAACGGGGCGCGGTTGGGGGCGTTCCCGTTGGCGTTGCCATGGCCGATCTTGGCGGCGAAGTCGAACAGACCGTCGAGGCTGCCGGCCGTGGCGTCGAAGCTGCCGTCGATGCGCGGCAGCCCCCAGTTGTCCTCGGCGAACCGCATGATCGACGACTGGTCGGTCAGCGTGTGGTCGACCGCGTTGTGCTTCGCCCACGCCGAGACCACGAGCAGCGGCTGACGCTCGGCGTAGCCGCAGCGGCCCGCCTGCCCGGCGATCGGCGCGCCCGTGTCGCACATCCCGGTTCCGGTGAGCGCATCGGCGACCGACTGCGAAGGGTTGTGCACGCCCGAGTACGCGTGGTCGTACCAGCCGTCGGAGTCGTCGTAGGCGATCACGACCGCGGTGCTGCTCCAGTCGGGCGTCTGCTGGAGCGCGTTGATCTCGTCGACGACGAAGTTCTGCTCGTCGATCGGGTCCGAGTACGCGGCGTGACCATCCTGGTAGCCGGGTGCCTTGAGAAAGCTGACCGCGGGCAGGGCCGAGGGCGGCAGGTCACCGTGGCCGATCGCCGAGACCAGCTGGTCGAAGTCGCTCATGTCGTACTGGTGGTTCGGCGTGTCGAATTGCGGCTGCCCGTTGCTGTAGTGCTGGGTGTCGATGCCGATGTGGTGCAGCACGTCGAGCGGAACGGTCCCGTTGCTGTCGGTCGGAAGCGTGAGGTGGTGAGGATTGGCGGTCGACGCGTAGTACTGGAACGGCTGGTGGTGCGGGATGTAGTCGTCCTTGTACCCGTACTGGCCCGTGCCGGTCTGGGATCCGGTCAGACCCGCGCCGACGGGGTGGACCGCGTTGCAGATGCCCTGGTTCGACGAGTGCGGGACGGAGGTGTTGAAGCCACCGTCCTTGAACTCGTCGGGGATGAACGTGGACGTCGCCTGGCCGGTGTGGTTCGTCGCGGTGGCCGCATCGACGAATGGAGTCGTGGCTCGGAACCCACCTTCGAAGAAGCCCCACGAGAGGCCGGCGTCGTTCAACAGGTCACCGATGTTCTTGCCGCTCATGGCAACTGCGTCGCGCGTCGAGCAGTCGTCCCAATACGGCTGCGCGTCGCTGGTGAGGCTGTAGCCACCCTGTCCGTCGGGGTCGAGGTCGGCGTTCGGCTTCAGCGCGGTCGCGATGGAGGGGTTGTTCACCGTGTGCGTCATGTCGACGTTGCCGGTGTTGCCCGACACGAGGTTGATCGCACCGGGTGACGACGGACCGAAGGTCGTCCCGAACGAGTTGTCGTTCATCGCGTACTGCTGGGCGTAGTTCCACAGCGCGGTGACGGTGTTGCCGTCGTAGTAGTTCATGACGTCGCCCGCGACGCACGTCGCGCCTTCCGGCGACGTGCCGGTTCCGTTGCCGACGGTCTGCGGGAACTGGTCCATCGGCCCGTTGTCGAACGCCCGTTGCTCGTCGTTGTAGTTGTGGTCCTGGTCGCAGGTGAGCACGTCGTTGACGTTCGCCGGGTCGTAGCGGCGCGGGTTCGCGCCGTTGGGGTTGGCGGTGAGCAATGCGCCCGACAGTCCGTTCACCGACGGCGTGCCCGCCGCCGCGGTGAACGACTGGCCCGAGGTGTTCGCGGCATTCGGGTAGGTGGCGAAGTAGTGGTCGAACGAGACGTTCTCCTGGAAGATCACCACGAGGTGCTTGATCGGTGTCGTCGTGGCGGGCGCCGGAGTCGCCGACGCGACCACCGTCATCGGTCCGACGACTGCTGCGATGGCGACGACGCACGTCGCCGCGCCACGGAAGAGGGATCGGCCTCGGATACGCATCGCGTCAGCCTCCTGGTAGGGCGATCAGCCGTGCGCATCTGAACAGGCAGGGTTGACATCCAGGATGCGAAGAGGTGCACCGAAGGTGAATTGTCGAGACGATGTCCACAGCAGTCGCGGCACGGCTACTCCCCGAGGATGTGCGCGCGCCGTTCAGCTGACGAGTTCCAGCGCGCGTTGCGCGCACGTCTGGACTGCATCGCCCAACGACTCGAGCCGCGCGTCGGCGCTGTCGCCGGCGAGGTGGCGGCGGTACAGCTGTTGGATCACGACGGCCGTGCGCCACAACGCGAACGCGAGATACCAGTCGAGGTGCGCGACGTCGAGGTCGGACCGGTCGGCGTAGCGCTGCGTCGCCTCGCTTGTCGTGAGCACCCACAACGGGCTCGACGCCATCGACGTCAGCACCAGGCCGAGGTCGAAGAGCGGATCGCCCAGCGTGGCCATGTCCCAGTCGAACACCGAAGTGACAGCGTCAGGATCGTCGGCCTGGAACTGGCAGTTGTCGAGTTTGAGGTCGTTGTGCACGATCGCGGCGCGCGGCGGAGCGGGCAGCGTCGCCGCCAGCCGCGCCCCGACTTCGTCCATCACCTCGTTGCCCCCGTCGGGTGCGACGCGCCGCCACCGGTCGTGCCACCCCTCCACCTGGCGCCGGCCGTAGCCGTCGGGCCGGCCGAGCTCGCCCAAGCCGACTGCGTTCGGATCGACGGCGTGGAGGTCGGCGACCGCGTCGATCAACGCGAGATCGACACGCCCCTCGACGGCGGTGTGCTGCGCCATCGCCGGTGGGATCTCGTTGCGGAGCACCACGCCGTCGCGGTGTTCGACGACGAGGAACGGTGCGCCGATGATCGACTGGTCGTCGCTGAAGTGCAGTGCGCGCGGTGCGCGCGGATAGGCGTCGTACAGCCTCGCGAGCACGCGATGTTCGCGCGCCATGTCGTGCGCGCCGGGCGCGATCGTTCCCCGGGGTGGCCGGCGCACCACCAGCCGGGTCGCGCCGAACGTCGCGAGGTAGGTGAGGTTGGCTGCGCCGCCTGTGAACTGGCGCATGCGCATCGGCGCGTCAGGGAGGTCGAGCACCCCGCGGAGATGGCGTTCGAGCGACGTCCAGTCGAGCTCGTCGCCGGCTCGGACGTCGTTCAGGTCATCCACTCCCGACCCGCGCGAGCACGTCGGCGTACTTGGCGTGCGCGGCGTCGCGAGCGGCCGGGATGTGCATGGTGGGGAACAGCCCCGGCGCCGGCGTCGTGTTCGAGAGCAGCGTCCGCGCCAACGTCACCTTGTGCACCTCGGTCGGACCGTCGGCCAGGCCGAGGTGGTACGCGTTCGCGATCATGTCCATGAACGGCATCTCCTCGGTGATGCCCAGCGAACCGTGCACCTGCAGCGCTCGCGACGCGATGCGGTGGAGCACTCCGGGCATCGCAGCCTTCACGCCGGAGATGTCGCCGCGCACACGCTTGTAGTCCTGGTAGCGGTCGATGCGCCATGCGGTGCGGAGCACCAAGAGGCGGAACTGCTCGAGGTCGAGCCACGAGTCGGCGATCATCTCCTGGACCAGTTGCTTCTTCGAGAGCAGTTCGCCCTGGGTGCGCCGCGACACGGCCCGTTCCAGCATCAGCTCGAGCGCGCGCTTGGCCATCCCGACCGTGCGCATGGCGTGATGGATGCGGCCACCACCCAGGCGCGTCTGCGCGACGACGAACGCGTTGCCGCGCCCGCCCAGCACGTTGTCCTTCGGGACGCGCACGTTCTCGTAGCGGATGTACGCGTGCGTTCCCTCGCCGGGAGCACCGCCGAACGTGTGCCCGACGTTGCGCAGGATGTTGATACCCGGCGTGTCCGACGGCACGATGATCATCGACTGCTGCTGGTACGCCGCGGCGTCGGGTTCGGTCACCACCATGACGATGAGGAACGACGCGTATCGCGCGTTGGAGGAGAACCACTTCTCGCCGTTGATCACCCACTCGTCGCCGTCGAGGACCGCGGAGCAGGTGAACTCCTTCGGGTCGGAGCCGCCCTGGGGTTCGGTCATCGAGAAGCACGAGAAGATCTCGCCCGCGAGCAGTGGCTGCAAGTAGTTCGCCTTGTGCTCGTCAGTGCCGTAGTGCGCGAGGATCTCGGCGTTGCCGCTGTCGGGCGCCGAGCAGCCGAAGATGACCGGCGCGATCGGTGCGCGGCCGAGGATCTCGTTCAGCAGCGCGAGCTTCACCTGACCGTGTCCCGGACCGCCGAGGTCGGGACCGAGATGGGTCGCCCACAGGCCGCGCTCGCGCACCTGGCGCTGCAGCGGCGGCACCAGTGCGTGCCAGAGCTCGTCGTGCACGAGCGGATGCGGGAGCACGTAGCGGAGGGGTTCGATCTCGTCGCGGACGAACTGGTCGGCCCAGTCGAGGTCGGCTTGGTAGTCGGGGTCGGTCTCGAAGTCCCACATGATGTGCTCCCGGTGGTCAGTGCGTCGATGGCGTGTACGCGACCTTCAGCTCGCGCTTCTGGATCTTTCCCGTGGGGCCGCGCGGGAACGGGTCGTCGGTCAGCCACACGTGGGCCGGCACTTTGAACGGTGCAAGTTTTCGGCCGACGTGCGCGCGGAGCTCCTCCGGAGTCGCGCTCGCGCCGTCGGCGAGGCGCACGACCGCGCCGACCTCCTCGCCGAGCGCGTCGTGCGGCACCGCGAACACCGCGGCCTCGGTGACGTCGGGATGGTCGAAGAGCGCGGCCTCCACCTCGAGGCTCGAGATGTTCTCGCCCCCGCGGATCACCATGTCCTTGGCACGGTCGACGATGTAGAGGAACCCGTCGTCGTCGATGCGCGCGACGTCGCCGGACTTGAGCCAACCACCACCGAAGGTCTCCTCGGTCGCCTCGGGCCGATTCCAGTAGCCGACGACGACGGGCACGCCCGCCATCCAGAGCTCGCCGACCGCGCCCGGCGGGACGTCGTGCCCGTGCTCGTCGACGATGCGCACGTCGAGCACCGGCACCGGCACGCCGACGCTGGTCGGTCGCGCCTCGTAGTCGGCGCCGCCGATGGACGCCGCCAGCGACGACGTCTCGGTCATGCCGTACCCGGTGCCCGCGCCGCAGGACGGGAGCAGCGCCTTGATGCGCCGGATCAGCTCCGGCGGCGCGGCGGCACCCCCGCTCCCGAGGCTCCGCAGCGAGCTGAGATCGTGATCGGGCGCCGACGGGGAGGTGACGAGCTCCCAGGCCATGGTCGGCACGCCCGAGAGTCCAGTGACGCGCTCGCGCTCGACGAGGTCGAGCGCGGTCTCCGCGTTCCAGCGGCGCATCAGCACCAGCGTCCCCCCGAACCAGCCCTGCGCGGCGAGGTTGGAGTGCAACCCGGTGCCGTGGAACAGCGGGACCGGCATGAGCGTCACCGCGCGCGGCATCTCCGGGAGCGGTGGTTCCAGGCCGGCCCGCATCATGCCTCGTGCGGTGACGAACTCCATGCTGAGGACGTTGGTGCAGATGTTGCGGTGCGTGCCGAGCACGCCCTTCGGGTGGCTGGTGGTCCCCGACGTGTAGAGGATCGTGGCCGGGTCGTCGGGGTTCACGTCGACGAGTGGTCGCTCGGCCGGTCGCGCCAACAACGAGTCGAAGGCGACGAGGCGGTCGGGGAGTGGCGCCTCGGTTCGGCGGTCGTCGAGACGAGTGCCGACGAGCGCGACGCCATCGAGCGCATCACGTTGGTCGAGCAGGCGTTCGATGCGTTCGCCGTCGGCGATCAGCACCTTCGGCGTGGCGTCCTCGATGCCGAACGCGAGCTCGGCGCCGTTCCAGAACGCGTTGAGCGCAACTGCGATCGCGCCGGCGTACGCGGCGGCGAAGAACGCGATCGACCATTCGGGGACGTTGCGCATCGCGATCGCGACGCGGTCGCCCTTCTGGACGCTGAACTCGTCCACCAGCGCGGCGGCGAGACGCACCGCGCGGGCGCGGTGCTCGCGGTGCGAGAGGCGCTCGTCACCGAGCACGAGGAAGTCGCCCTCACCGCCGATCTCGGCGCCGCGATCGAGGAGCTCGCCGAGCGAGCGGGGCGCGTGTTTCCACACCCTCGTCGGGCGCCCGGCGATGTCGACCACCTCGATCTCGAACCGCTCGCCCGGCCGGCAGAGCAGCTCGTCGATGTCCTTCACCAACCATGCCATCGGCTGAATAGTCTAGACTGAGAGTCGTGCCACGGCCAGTTCGCACGCGCGTCCCCATGCACCAGGCGCTCGCGTCCGAGATCCTCGACGCCATCGGCGACGGCACCCTCGCCGTCGGCGATCGCCTGCCGCCCGAGGCCGAGTTGGCGGCGCAGCACGGCGTGGCGCGCGAGACGGTGCGCAAGTCGCTCCATCACCTGGAACAACTCGGCATGATCGACCGCCGGCCCCGGGCCGGCACCACGATCATCGCGTCGCGTCCGGTCGACGGCTACCAACCGGTGGCGCAGACCGGCGCCGACGTCCTCGCCCTCGCCGAGGGGACGCGGCTGCTGGCCCCGGAGACCGGCGAGGTGTTCCTCGATGCCGTGACCGCCCACCGGATCGGTGCGCGCCCGCGCTCGAAGTGGCACGTGTTGCGAGGGCCTCGGGTGGTGCGAGGCGCCAGGCAACCGATCTGCTTCAGCGAGCACTTCCTGCGCGGCGACCTCGAGCCGGGTCCCATGTTCCACGGCGCCCTCCCGGATCCCGACTACACCGCACAGTTCCGGGTCGAGCAGACGATCTCGGCCGACCTGCTCTCGGGGGAGATCGCCACCGCCCTCGCCGCCGACGGGGGGGCGCCCGCGCTGGTCATCAGCCGTCGCGCCTTCGACCAACGGGGGCGACTCTTCAACGTCGGGATCCACACCCATGTGGCCGACCGGTATTCCGTCACGACCATCGTGCAGCCGACCGTCCACGACTGACCCTGGTCGATCAGGGGCGCGGGCTGTGACTGCGTCCGAACGAGTAGGCGTCGGGCCAACCCTGGTGCGCGAGGTGGGCTTCCTGCCGGTCGATGACTGCGCGGAGGTCGGCAGGCTGCCACCCTTCGACGAACTGCTCGCCGTGCAGGTCGCGCACCGGGCGTCGGAGCTCGAGGAGCAGCTGCAAGCTGAACGCGATGCGCCCGGTGAGCTGGTCGGGATCGCCCGAGCAGAGCGCGAGCGCGGCCTCGGCCATCGTGTCGAGCGGTTCGAACATGTCCTCGTTGATCCACCCGCCCGCCACAAGCGCGGGGGTCGCGATCGCGGCCTGCGGAGTGAGGGCGTTGACCGCGACACCGTGCCCGTGGCACTCGCTGGCGGCGGCGACGGTCAGCCGGTTGAGCGCGGCCTTCGTCGCGCCGTATTGGAACCCTCCGGTCGCCGGCTTGTTGGTGGGGAACGGAGGCCCGGGCGGGAGCTCCGCGGCGAACGACGTGAGGTTGAGGATCCAGCCGCGTCCACGCTCGCGCATTCCGGGCGCGACCGCCGTCATCAATTCCCAGGGCGCCCACACGTTCACCTGGAGGCATCGCTCGAGATGCTCGGGCTTGGTCTCGTCGAACTTCACGTAGCCGTTGACGGCCGCGTTGTTGACGAGGATGTCGATCGGTCCGAGCTCCGCCGCGGCGCGGGGGCCGAGCTCGCGTCGTCCCCCGTCGGGATCGGCGAGGTCGGCGGGGAGCACGAGGCACTCACCGCCGAGGGCCTCGACCCGGGCGCGCGTCTCCTCCAACCCCTCGACACTGCGGGCCGTGATGGCGACCTTGGCGCCTTCAGCGGCAAGGCGGATCGCGATCGCGGTTCCCGTCCCGCCCTGGCTGGCCCCGGTCACGAGTGCCACCTGTCCTTCACACGTGCGTTGTGACATGCATGTGATTGTGCCGCTTGCGGATCGTGCGTGCGGCCGTGAGAGAGTCACCGGCGTGCACGTGGTGGATGGTGTCAGCGGAGGTGGTTCCGACCCGACGATCGTCCTCGTGCACGGCTCCGGCCACACCGCGCGCGTCTGGAACCGGGTGCAGGCCGCGCTCCGCCACTCGTCGGTCGCGGTCGACCTGCCGGGTCGCGCCGATCGCGTCGCCGACATCGCCGACGTCACCCTCGAGGCCTCGGTCGCCAGCCTCGCGGCCGACGTCGAAGCGACGACCGACGGGCCGCTCGTCCTCGTCGGCCACTCGGCCGGGGGCATGGTGCTCCCCGGGCTCGCGTCGCGTCTCGGCGACCGCGTGCTGCACCTGGTGTTCGTGGCGGGGCTCTGTGCCCCTCACGGCGAGACGGTGATGGCGACGGTACGTCCCGACGCGGTCACCGAGTTGGCGACTCGACTCCGGTCCATGCGCGACGAATTCGCCGGCTGCATGCTCGAGCCGGATCCCGGCGTGCACGGGATGCGGTCGATCGACGCCAAGACCGCGGCGCCGATCGACTCGCTCAACTACATGCAGTACCCGATCTTCTGGGACGGCGTGCCCTCTGCCCGGCCCCGGACCTTCGTGCGCTGCGTGCGTGACCGCATCCAGTCGCGCGCACTGCAGGACGCGCTCATCGAGAACTGTGGCGCGTCCACGGTGATCGACATCGACACCGGCCACACGCCGGCGGTCGCCGCGCCGGACGTGCTGGCCGACATCATCGATGACATCGCCCGACAGTCGCGTGACCGTTCAGTGCGCGCGATCATCGAAGGATGAGGATCGGACTGGGCGGCGGCGCGACGTCGATCGACCGCATCGTCGAGCAAGCGCTGGAAGCCGAACGCGACGGGTTCGCCACCGTCTGGTATCCGAGTGCGGTGCTCGGCGATCCGCTGGCCGCGATCGCGGTCGCGGGCCGGGCCACCGAGTCGATCGAGTTGGGCACCGCGGTCCTCGTGACCTACGCCGCCCATCCGCTGCTGACCGCGGCACGGGTCGGCTCGACTGCGGCGGCGATGGGACGCCCGGGACTCGCGCTGGGCATGGGTCCTTCGCACGACATGGCGATCGAGGGGATGTACGGGCTCTCATACGCGACGCGTCGGGCGCCACACCGAGGAGTACACGCGCATCGTGACGACGGCGCTGCGCGGCGACGACGTGCAGCTCGACGGTGACGAGTTCCGGGTGCACGTGGGATCTCCGCCGGCGTCGCCGTTCCCGGTGCCGGTGTTGCTCGGCGCATTGGCGCCGCGGATGCTGCGGGTCGCGGGCGAGGTGGCCGACGGGACGATCACCTGGATGGCGAACCGGATCGCGTTGGAGTCGCACGTCGTGCCGCGCGTGCGCGCCGCGGCGGCGGCCGCGGGTCGCCCGGCGCCGCGCGTCGTCGTGGGACTTCCCGTGGCGGTCCACGACGACGTCGACGAAGCACGCGACGCCGCCGCCCGGCAGTACGCCTTCTACGGCAGCCTGCCGAACTACCAGCGCATCCTGCAGACCGGCGGGCTGGAGCGGTCGGCCGACGCGTGCATCGTCGGCGACGAAGACTCGGTGGCGGCGCAGCTGCGCGCGCTCGTCGACGCCGGTGCCACCGACGTGTGGGCCGCGATCTTCCCCGTGGGCGAGGACCGCGCCGCGTCCCGAGCACGCACCCGAGCCCTCCTCCGCCAGCTCGCGCACGAAGACTGAGCCGTGCTCCTGGCCGACCTGGTCACGACGTCGACGGCGGTGGCGTCCACGCGCGCGCGGTCCACCAAGATCGCCGCGCTCGCCGATCTCCTCGCGCGCCTCGCACCCGACGAGATCGAGCCTGCGGTCGGCTTCCTCACCGGCGAGGCGCGTCAAGGCCGCGTCGGGGTGGGGTGGGCCACGGTGTTCGGGCTCGAGGCCGCGCCGGCCATGGCGCCGACGCTGACGATCACCGACATCGACCGCGCCCTCGACCAGATCCTGGTGACGACCGGGAGCGGTTCGACCGGAGCGCGTCAGCGGATCCTCGGTGAGGTCTTCGGGCACGCCACCGCCGTGGAGGCGGACTTCCTGCGCCGTCTGCTCGTCGGTGAGCTGCGCCAGGGCGCGCTCGCGGGATTGATGGCCGACGCCGTCGCCCGCGCCGCGTCGGTGCCCGCGCCGCTGGTGCGGCGGGCCGCGATGCTGTCGGGAGACCTCGGTCGAGTCGCCCTGGTCGCGCTCACCGAGGGCGAGGCGGGACTGCAAGGCATCGGACTCCAGGTGGGCCGGGGCATCCAGCCGATGCTCGCGTCCGGGGCGCCCGACGTGGCGACCGCGCTGGCCGATATCGGCCTCGCGTCCGTCGAGTGGAAGCTCGACGGTGCGCGCATCCAGGTGCATCGCGATGGCGACGACGTCCGCGTCTACACCCGCAACCTCAACGACATCACCGGTCGTCTTCCGGGCGTCGTCGAGTGGGCCCGTGCCCATCGCGTCCAGGCCTTCGTGCTCGACGGCGAGGCGATCGGCGTCGACGACGAGGCACGGCCCCACGCGTTTCAGGCCACGATGAGCTCGTTCGGGCGAGGCTCCGATGTCGACCCGGGTGCGGCAGGCGCGCTCGACGCGTTCTTCTTCGACGCCCTCCACGTCGACGGCGACGACCTGGTCGACCGGCCGCTCCGCGAACGACTCGACGTCGTGCGCGACCTCGTCGGCGCGCAGCGCATCCCCGGTATCGTCACCGCGTCCCCGGAGGAGGCGGCCGCGTTCCTCGACGACGCGCTTGCCGCCGGGCACGAAGGCGTGATGGTGAAGTCGGTCGAGTCGACGTACGACGCCGGCCGTCGCGGCGGTGCCTGGCGCAAGGTGAAACCCGTGCGCACGCTCGACCTCGTGGTGCTGGCCGCGGAGTGGGGGCACGGTCGCCGGCAGGGTTGGCTCTCGAACCTGCACCTCGGCGCCGGCGGGCCCGACGGCACGTTCGTCATGGTCGGCAAGACGTTCAAGGGTCTCACCGACGCGTTGCTCGAGTGGCAGACGCACGAGCTCCTCGCCCGCGAGGTCGGAGTCGACGGCATCACCGTGCACGTCCGCCCCGAGCTGGTGGTCGAGATCGCGCTCGACGGCGTGCAGTCCTCCCGTCGCTATCCCGGAGGAGTCGCGCTGCGCTTCGCCCGCGTGCGCCGCTACCGCGACGACAAGACCGCGGCCGACGTCGATCCCATCGAGGTCGTCCAGGCGATGCTCCCGGGATCCTCGTAACCGTCGGGACCTACGATCCGACGATGGATCCCATCAAGATCGGCTGGCTCGGAGCGTGCCTCGACGGCGCGGGCGGGAGCTTCGACAAGATCCACCGGATGGCGTTCGACGAGGCGGTGGAATCGGGCTTGCTCGACCGTCCCTACGAGTTCGTGTTGCACGCCGAGAACGGGCTGCCCAACGGTTCGGCTCGCAACGCCACCGACGGGTTCCGGTACCTCGTCGACGAGGGATGCATCGGGGTCGCGGGCGCGTACAGCTCCGACAACGCGATCACAGTGGCGCCGCTTGCCAACGAGCTGCAGGTGCCGCTGCTCAGCTGGGCGGGCACCGAGCGTTTGCAAGGCGACTACTGCTTCCGGCTCGGCAACGGTGACTGCGGTGGTGACGCGGCGCTCGTCGTGGCGTGGTTGGCGAAGCAGGGCCACGGTCGCGTCGCGGTCTTGAGCGAGATCTCGCCGAACGGGGAGGAGTACTTCCGCTTCTTCCGCCAGGAGTGCCGCCGCCGCGGCATCTCGATCGCGGCGGTCGAGACGGTGAGCCAGAGCCCGGACCACCTCGCCGACAACCTCGACCACCTGCGTCAGGTCGGTGCCGATGCGCTCGTCTACATGGGCTACGGCATGCTGGCGGCGAAGGGTCTCCTGCGCGAGGCGCTTGACCAGCTCGGCTGGGACCCGCCGCGCATCATGGGCACCGCGTTCATGTTCTACCTGATGGGCTACGAGAAGTTCGAGGGCTGGGTCGGCATCGATCAGCTCGACCCGAGCAACGCGCTCGCGCAGAGCTTCCACCAGCGCTATGTCGCGCGCTACGGCGACAACCCCATGATGTGGCCGAACGCGATCCCGGTGCTCGCCTACGACACCGCGCGCGTGCTCGCCGAGGGTCTCTTCCGCGCCCCGATCCTGTCCGGGCCCGGTCTGAAGGCGGGACTGGAACAGATCCGCTTCATGCCGAGCGGCACCGGTGGCGTGCACACGCACATCGCGTGCTCACCCCACGAGCACGGCATGTTCCGGGGCGACTGGCTGCTCTACGGCCGGGTCACCGGCGGGAAGCTCGAGTTCGAGGGCCTCTTCGAACCCTGGGAGTGATGCAGTCGGGGCGTTCCCGGCGGGTTCAGCCGTCACGCCGAGACAGGCAGATGCCACTGGAGCTCGACGTGCTGGCCGAACGCGAGCACGCCGGCGGCGACGACGTCGGTGTGCACGAACGCCTGGATCATGTTGGGTGCAGCGGCGTCGGGCTCGTCGGGGTGGAACACCCGCACGAGCGACACTCGACCGGCGAGGTCGCCGTCGTCGTCGGCGGTGCGCACGCGGTCGAGCGCATTGTCGAAGTCGTCGCGCTCGAGGAACCGGATGCCGAAGTGGAAGGATCGCTGCGGCTCGTCGCGGAGGCGCGCCAGGTAGCTGCGCGCCGCGACACCGACACCGTCGGCCTCGGCCTCGGAGGTGATCGCGGCCGCGAGCGACTGCTCCAGTTCCCACTGTTCGGGCGTGACCTCCGACGCATAACACGCGTTGTTCGAGAAGTCGGCGACGGCGGGATCGACCAACGCCGAGAACCACGTGCCGCCGCGGTCGACGACGCGCAACCCGAGCAGCTCGAAGACCCTCCCCGCGAGCTCGCGCTCGCCCGGTCGGTAGACCATCTCGACGTGGTTCAGGCGCCGGCGCGGGTCGGTAGCGGTGTCCATGCCAGCTCCTCCTTGCTCTCGGCTCACCGTACCCCGCGATCGCACCTCTGGCCTGGCCCCGCGCTGCCACCTCGGTCAGGATGCCGGGGTGACGATGCGACCGAGGAGACGTGACCACTCATGACCGACGACATGGCCGCCTTGGCGACGCGCGTGAAGCGCATCGAGGACGAGCTCGAGGTCCGGCGGGTGATCCTGGCCTACGGGCCGTCGGCCGATGCGGGGATGGCCGCGCGCGCCGCCGCCGGTTGGCTGGACGACGGGGAGTACGACTGGGACGCCGCCGGGCCACCGCTCCGAGGTCGCGTCGGCGTCGCGGCGATGCTGGAGGGCGACCAGCACCAGGGTCTCATCGCCCGCGGGGCCGCGCACTTCACGGGCCCGGCGCTGGTCGAGGTCGACGGTGACGACGCGACCGCGCTCACGTACTCCATGGTGATGCGCCGCGATCCCGACAGCCGGCGTTGGTACCTGTGGCGGGTCAGCGCGGTCCGCTGGGAGCTCGAGCGGGTCGGGGATGCGTGGCGGATCCGGCGGCGCACGAACCGGTTGCTCGACGAGACCGGCGCCGGACGCGAGCTGTTCGGCGAGATCATGCGCGGGTCCTTTGTGCTGGTGGAGCCATGAGCGGAGTGGCCGCGAGCCGGGTATCCCGGCGAGCAACGGAGCGGGGGCTGAGCGCCCCGGTGCGCAGCATCGAGAGTGGGCGGGCATGAGCGGCGGTCGGCTCGACGGGAAGGTCGCCATCATCACCGGCGCCAGCACCGGCTTGGGCCCCGTGATGGCGAAGCGCTTCGTCGACGAAGGTGCGCGGGTGCTGCTCGCGGCGCGTCGTGAGGAGCTCGTGCGCGAAGCCGCCCGCGCGTGCGGGGACACCGCGATTGCGATGCGCGTCGACGTCACCGACGAGGACGAGGTCATCGCGATGGTCGCGCGAGCCGTCGAGGAGTTCGGCCAGGTCGACGTGCTGTGCAACAACGCCGCCGCGCCCGGGACCGACCTCTTCATCTGGGAGCAGACCCTCGACAACTGGAACGCCACGATCGCGATCGACGTCACCGCCGCGATGCTGTGCTCGCGCGAGGTGCTGAAGCAGTCGATGCTCGAGCGTCGCTCGGGCGTGATCCTCAACTTCTCGTCGACTGCCGGCTTCAACGGGATCGTGCGCAAGTCGCATTACGTGACCGCCAAGGCGTCGTTGCGCGCCTTCACCAAGACGGTGGCGCTGGAAGTCGGTCGCCACGGCATCCGGTGCAACTGCATCGTGCCCGGGGGGATCGACACCGAGCTGTGGCGCAACTGGATGCGTCGCACCGCCGACGAGCGCGGTGTCGACCCCGAGGAGCACCGCGCGCGGATGCTCGCGGGCGTACCCCTGCAGGAGATCTCGTCGACCGACGACGTCGCCAACGTCGCGCTCTTCCTCGCCAGCGACGAGGCGCGCACGATCACCGGTCAGTCCGTGGTGGTCGACGCGGGCAGCTACATGCTCGGCTGACTCGTACCCGAGCTCTCGAATCGCGCTCGGCAACGATCGGAGCAGAAGAAGTAGGTCTGACCGTCACGCTGGGCCTGCGCCGGCGCGTTCGCGACCTGCACCTGCATGCCGCACACCGGGTCGAACGCGAGCCCGCTGCTTCCACCGACGCGGGCCCGGCTCCGGTACAGCCAGTAGAGGACGGCCATGATCACGAGGAAGACGATGTTGAGGATGCTCGTGTAGTTCCACTCGAAGTGCGTGACCACGACGGTCTCGGGCCGGTCGGTCGGGACCAGTCCGAGGACCCAGAAGATGCCCTCGACGGCGAGACCCGCTGCCGCCATCACCAGGTAGAACCAGAAGAAGAGGCGGAGCGTCAGGCGGCCGCCGTAGTACTTGCGGTAGATCAGCACGAGGGGGAGCGCGATCAGGTCGGCGAAGATGAAGCTGATCACGCCGCCGAAGCTGATGCCGCCGTGCCACAGCGCCGCTGCCATCGGGACGTTGCCGATCGAGCACACGAAGCTGATGAAGGCGATGAAGGGCCCGACGAGGACGTTCTGGAGGCTGGTCCAGAACCCGTGACCGTGGAAGAAGACGTCGTTCCACACGTCCGTCGGGACGACGACGGTGAGGAACCCGGCGATCACGTAGCCGATCACCAGCTCGAGGCGCAGCATGGTGATGTCGGCCATCGTGTAGCTCGCGGCGTCGGACCACGCCGCCCTCGACGTCAACTTGCGGCGCCAGGGAGTGTGCTCGAGCTCCGCTTGGCGCGCCTCGCTCACGCCGGCCATGGCCTGGCGGTCGTGACCGGCGGTGCCCTGCTGGAGGCGGGCGCGGGCACGCGCCTGCATGCCGGTCTTGATCACGAACCCGCCGGTGAGGGCGAGCAACAGGATCATGATCGGCCCGCCGACGAGCTCGGCGGCCATGAACTGCCAGCCCATCAAGGCGAGGAGCACGATGCCGAGCTCGATGACGAGGTTCGTCGACGCGAACATGAAGATCATCGCGGTGACGAAGTCGGCGCCCTTCTGGAACAGCGATTTGGCCATCGCGGTCGCCGCGTAGGAGCAGCTCGACGACACCATCCCGAAGCCGGTCGCGCGCACGACCGAGCCGGCGCGATGGTCGCCGAGCACTCGCTCCATGTCGTCGCGCGCGACGAACGCCTGGACCGCGCCCGACAGGGTGAAACCGAGGATCAGGGCCCACAGCGTCTCCCAGAACATGAAGAACGCTTCACGAAGGCTCTGCCCGACGTCGCCGAGGACGGTGGCAACCGGCATCACGACTTCACGACTTGACGAGTCGCGCGATGGCCGCCGAGGCCTCGGCGATCTTCGCGTCGGCCTCCTCGCCCGGGTGGGCCATGGCGTCGGCGACGCAGTGCGCGAGGTGGTCGTCGAGCAGCTCCAGCGCGACGCCCTGCAGTGCGCGCGTGACTGCTGACACCTGAGTCAGGACGTCGATGCAGTACGCGTCGTCGTCGACCATGCGCTGCAAGCCGCGGACCTGGCCTTCGATGCGCCGGAGCCGCGCCTGCAGGGCGTCCTTCTGTCCCGTGTACCCGACCATCGCGCTTCCTCCTGAGATACCAATACCCCCCTAGGGTACTAGGTGGCGCGCCGTCTGGCCCACTCTGGTGCGGCGCGGCCATGATCCGGAGGACCGATCAGGCAGCGGGGGAGTCCATCGTGCAGGAACATCGCTACTCGTTCGAGATCGACGCGAGTGCGGAGGAGATCTGGAGCGTGATGCACACGCGGCCGGATCACCCGGAGGGCTTCGTGGGCATGGGGGAGTACGGGCCGTTCGTCCGCAGGATCGAGCACGGCCCGGTGACCATCGAGATCCTGCACGAAGGTGACGACCACGGCTCCGGACTGGTGCGCCACTGCTTCTTCCGCGTGCCGAAGTACCTCCTGACCGGTGGGATGGCGCAGTCGTGGGAGCACGTCACCGAGGTCGTGCCCAACGTGTCAGCGAAGTACTACGCCATCGGCAAGCCGCTCTGGTCGCGGGCGGAAGGCGAGCACCGGCTCGAGCCGCTGACCGACGGTCGCACGCTCGTGCACTTCATGGAGCGCTACCACGTGTTCAACCCGTTCGTGCGGATGCTGCTCGAGCAGCGTGTCCACCACTTCATCTCGAAGGACAACGACAAGCTCGTGCGCGCCGGCATCGAGCACGGCCTCGCTGCCCGCCGCGCCGCAGTGAGCTCGTGACGCACGGTCGACTCGCGGCGCCCGACCTCGCACCTGCACGCGGTGAGACGACCATCCCGGTCGCGACCGCCGCGGGGTTCACCGTCGAACAGATCCTGAGCGGACGCCTCGACGGCACTCAGGCATACGCACAGGATCACGACGAGTGGGTCGTCGTGCACGCGGGCACCGCAGTGCTCGAGGTCGGCGGCGTCGAGCACCACCTCTCAGCGGGAGATTGGTGGCTGCTGCCCGCGGGCACACCACACCGGCTCCTGCGCACCGAACCCGCCACGAGCTGGATAGCCGTGCGGTCGGACCGCATCGGCGGTTGATCGGTCGGCCGCATCATCACGCCCGCGGCGCGGGAAAGGCCTCGAAGAGATCGGGCGTCCGCGGCGTCACATCGTCGAGAAACGCACGCACCATCGGCACCAACACGGCCGACTCACCCGCGATGCCGACGTGCGACGTGGCCGGCAGGATCACCAGGCGCGCAGCTGGAGCCTTCTGCAGCGTCCCCGACGCTGCGGCTTCCTCGTCGCCGCCACCGCGCAACTTGAACATCGCCAGCGCATGCTCCGGCCTCACGCCGTCTGCATCGCCGACGACGACCATCGTCTTCCCAGGAGTCGAACGCATCTGCGCGTCGCTGATGTTCTGGTCATCGATGTTCAAGACCTTCATCTTCTCGATGTAGGCGTCGAACGCCGCGGCGTCCGACGTGTGCGTCTTGAACGCCTTCTCGACGGGAGCGCCGGCGAACGCCGTGGCGCTGAGACCCTCAATGCTCTCGAACACCGACGGATACCAGCCGTCCTTGCGGTAGGTGGCCGAGAGCGAGACCAGCTTGTCGACGAGCGTCGGGTGACGAAGCGCGAGCTGCAGCGCAACCCCGCCGCCTTGCGAGTAGCCCATCACATCCGCACGCTCGACCTGCAACGCGCGCAGCAACGCCGCGGCATCGTCGGCGAACTGCTCGTAGGACATCGCGCGCGAAGCATCCGGAGTGCGGCCGTGCCCTTGCTGATCGAAGACGATGACGGTGCGCTCGCGGGCGAAGGCGGTCACCCACGGGTTCATCGAGTCGGTGGCCATGAACGCGCCCGGGATGAGCAGCAACGGAGACGTCTTCGACTTGTCGAGCTCGCCGTGTACCTCGTAGTAGAGGCTCAGACCGTTGATCGGCAGGTGACCGTTGTGTGAAGGCTCCGTCGGTGTCACTTCGGGCCGTAGAGCCGGGCGACATCGGGAGAGTCGAGCCACTTGGAGTACGTGGGCGTCTTCGGCCAACCGTCGGGTGAATCCTGCCATTCCTCTTGGCGGCCCCACGGCAGGATGTCGACCAACGCGAAGGTGTAGCTGAGCTGCTCGGTGCCGCGGCCGTCGGTGTGCCAGGTGCGGTAGACCTTGTCGCCGTCGCGGAGGAACACGTTCATGGCGAAGCCCCCGCCGGGCGGTGCGCCCACGTCGGCGCCGAACGAGCTCTCCGACGACGAGTACCAGTCCATCGTGTTGCCGACCTTCGCCTTGTAGGCCAGCGCCTTGTCGATCGGCCCGTTGGTCACGATGACGAAACGGGCGTCGTAGTTGTCGAGGAAGTCCAGCCTCACGTACTGCGACGTCAGGCTGGTACAACCGCCGCACTGCCATTCCGCGCCCTCGGACCACATGTGGTTGTAGACGATGAGTTGGGAGTGCCCGTCGAACACGTCGACCAGGCGAATGGGGCCGTCCGGACCAATCAGCGCGTAGTCGGGGAGCTCGACCATCGGCAGCCTGCGGCGCTGTGCCGCGATGGCGTCGAGCTCACGAGTGGCGGCCTTCTCCCTCACACGCAGGTCGTCGAGCGCGGCCTGCCAGGTCTGTGGGTCGACGACGGGGGGTAGGCCGCTGGCGGTCTGTTCGGTCATGCTTCCTCCCGGACTCGGATGCATCTGCCGTGCAGTGTTGACCGGAGACGGCGGCAAAACTCATCGCACGACCCCTCTACCGGCTCAGCAACCTGCCCGTGGTCGCCGCCGAGCGCTCCGGTGATCGCTCCCGGGCACGTGCGCGGCCTGCTCGCCTGCGGCGGCTGTACCTGGTACCCACTCGGAACCCCACCCCCCGGAAACGCGGACCACCCCTTTTGACCCCTGGTCGCGCCGCGTCATCGGGCGGAGACTGGAACGACGCAGCACCCGAACAAGGAGTGCCACCATGCACGCGAACGTCGGCGACCGGCTGGTCATCACAGGGCACCACGTGGGCGAGTCCGAGCGCAGTGCCGAGATCCTCGAGGTGCACGGCGACGACGGTGGGCCGCCCTTCGTCGTGCGGTGGGACGACGACGGCCACCAGGGCCTGTTCTTCCCCGGCTCCGACGCCCTCGTCCAACCCGCGCGCCACCAGTCGCGGCGGTGACGCGACCCGGCTCAGGTCGGCTGCGTCGAGAGGATGACCGTCGCGGCGGCCTGGAACATGCCGCCGATCGCGTGGGTCAGGGAGACGTCCACGCCGTCGACCTGCGCCGACGCTTCGCCGCGTAGCTGACGGATCGACTCCTGCAGCGCGTACATCCCGTACATCCCACTGTGCGTGTAGTTGAGCCCGCCGCCGCTCGTGTTCACCGGCAAGCGGCCGCCGATCGCAGTGTGACCGTCGTGCACGAACGCACCGGCCTCGCCGCGTGGGACGAGTCCGAGATCCTCCAGCGCCATGAGCGGGAGGTGCGCGGTGGCGTCGTAGAGCATCGCGTGCTGGATGTCGGCGGCCGCCACCCCGGCGTCGGTGAATGCCGCGGCACCGGCGCGACGGAACGCATCCGACGACGTGAGGTCGGGCATCTGGCTGGCCATGGCCGCGCCGGTCGCTTCGCCGCTGCCGAGGAGGAACACCGGCGGGCGCGGCAGGTCGCGAGCGCGTTCAGCCGACGTGACGACGATCGCACCCCCGGCGTCGGTGGTGACGCAGCACATGGGTCGGGTGAACGGGTAGGCGACCATCCGTTCGTCGAGGACGCCGTCGACGGTGATCGGTTCGCGGCGTAGCGCCCGCGGGTTGCGCGCCGCCCAGTCGCGTTGCGCGACGACGACTTCGGCCAACGCGCGGCGGTCGAGGCCCCGGTCGCGGAGGAAGCGCAACGCGCCCAGGGTCAGGAGCGTCAGCGGGCCGACGGTCCCGTACGGGAGCTCGAACTGGCCCTGCCACGTGGCCGGCCCGGGGAGGACCAGCGGGCCACCGAGTCCGGAGCGTCCGCTCTCGCCGTGCGTGATCAGGACGACCTCACACTGACCCGCGGCGATGGCGTCCGCCGCGTGGCGGAGGTGGACGAGATTCGAGCAGCCGCCGACCATCGTCGCGTCCACCCAACCGGCCTCGATGCCGAGCGAGTGGGCGACGAACGTGGGCAGGTAGGGGCTGAGCCCGCTGCAGGCGACACCGTCGACGTCGCGCGGGGTGAGTCCGCAGTCGGCCAACGCGCGGCGGGCCGCGTCGGTCGCGAGCCCGAGCGCCGACAGCGCGACGGTGCCGATCTCGGCGGTCTCGGCGGCGCCGACGATGGCGACGGACGGCGTGCTCACCGGAGCCGTCGGCGGAACATCGGCAACGTGATGTCGCCGACGCTCTCGAACGTCACTTCCAACGGGAGGTCGAGCTCCAGCACCTCCGGATCGGGTTCGAGCCCGACGAGGTTGCTGAGCATGCGGGGACCCTCCTCGAGCTCGACCTCGGCGATCACGTACGGCGCGTCGAACCCGGGCGCGGCTCGGTGGGTGATCACGTAGCTGTGGAGGGCACCGCGGCCCGATGCCGGAACGACCTGCACGTCGTCGCTCGCGCAGGCCGGACAGAACGGCTGGGGCGGGAAGTAGGTGTGGTCACACGCCTGGCACCGCTGCAGCCGGAGCTCGCCGGCGGCGGTGCCGTCCCAGAAGTGCTGCGTCTCGGGGGTCGGCTTCGGAACTGGTCGAGGCACGCGGCGAACGTAGTGGAACTGCGCGTCACCCCACCGGTGGCGACGGTTCGGGGACGGGTGAGTGCAACGTGGGCTCGACCAGCAGCATCTCGCCGTCGGGGAGCACGGGCTCGGGTACGGGTGCCGCGGGCGGCGTCGCGGATGTCGGCCGGCTTGCCGCCCGGCATCAGGGCGATGCTGATGATGCCGAGGATCACGATCACGAGCGCGGCCATGAAGACGACGTGCAGCGCGTCGGAGAACGCGCCCCGCACGAGGTGCTGCGTCTCGGCCGGGAAGGCCGCTGCGGCCTGCGGTGACAACAGCGCACTGGCCTTGATGTGCGTGTGTGGGAACAGCTCGGCGAGCCGGTTGCTGAGCGTCGTCAGCATGAGCGCGGCGCCGATGGCGACGCCGAACACTCCGCCGAGCTGACGGGTGAAGTTCACCAGGCCGGTCGCGACGCCCATGCGCGGGAGGTCGACCGAGTTCTGGGCCGCCAGCATCGTGGCGATGAAACCGAAGCCCATGCCGGTGCCGATGCAGACCATGGCGAAGGTCACTTCGAGCTTCGAGGAGCCGACGCCGACCCCCGAGAGCACCACCGTGCCGACGAGCAGCCCGACGAACGACGCCACGCACATGAGCCGGTAGCCGATCCGCAGCACGACCGGCGAGCCGATCGCCGACGCGATCACCACCGACAACATCATCGGCGTCAACACGCGGCCGGCGTCGGTCGCCGATGACTTGAGCACGACCTGCACGAACAGCGGAAGGAACGAGATGATCGCGAACATCACCATGCCGAGCGGTAGGCCGATGATGCTGGCGGCCCGCAAAGCCGGCACGCGGAACAACGAGAACGGGATGAGCGGTTCGCTCGCCTTGCGCTCCGCCACGACGAACGCGACGAAGAGGATCACGCTGGTGACGAGCGACCCCACGATCGTCGGTGAACCCCACGCGTAGTCGCGGCCACCGGTCTCGAGCGCGAACACCAGCAGGATCGTCCATCCCAGCAGGGTGCACATCCCGAGCCAGTCGATGCGGTGACGGCGACGCTCGTCGAGCGGCTCGATCATCACCGTCTGCACCAGCGCGAAGGCCGCGACGCCGATCGGCAGGTTCACGAAGAACACCCAGTGCCACGAGAGCTGGTCGGTGATGAAGCCGCCGATCAGCGGGCCGATCACCGACGAGAACCCGAACACCGCCGACATCACCGCCGAGAGCTTCGCCCGCTGCTCGAGCGTGTAGAGGTCGGCGACGATGGTCTGCGCAACCGGGAGCAGGCAGCCGGCCCCGACACCCTGCATGGCGCGGAACAGGATGAGCTGGAACATCGACGTCGACAGCCCGCAGAACACCGACCCGGTGAGGAAGATCACCATGCCGAGGAGGAAGATGCGCTTGCGGCCGTACATGTCGGCGAGGCGGCCCCAGAGCGGGATCGACGCGATCTCGGCCAGCAGGTAGGCGGTGAACACCCACGCGTAGTGGTCGATGCCGTGGAGATCGCCGATGATCGTCGGCATGGCGGTGGCCACGATGGTGCTGTCGAGCGCGGCGAGGAACATCCCCGCGATGGCACCTGCGGTCGTGAGGTAGATGCGACGCTTGGACAGCCGCGACGCGTACTCGGTCGTGTTCGACGTCACGACCGCGCGCCGGTGAGCGCCGGACCGAGCACGCGCGCGAGGTCACGTACGCGACGGTCGACCGGATGGGTGGGTCGACGGAGGTGTTCCACGAACAGTCCCCAGAGGAACGTGGTGAGCACGTCGGTGGCGGCCGCGACGTCGGCGTCGGGAGCAAGGTCGTTGCCGAGCATGAGGGTCTGGTACCAGCGCTCGCGCCACTCGGCGTCGAGCGCGGTGCCGGCGGCCTGCGCGTCGGGGTCGCCGAGCGACGACTCGCGATGCATGAGGCGGAGGAAGTCGTAGTCGTCGAGGAACCGCGACAGCTCACGGCTGGCCTGCTCGACGATGAGCTGCTGCACCGGCGCCGGATCCGGCGCGACCCACGGTTCGCGCTCCACGCGTTCCCGGTAGACGGCGCGGATGAGCTCGGCTTTGGAGGAGAAGTGGTAGTAGAGCCCGGGCACGGTCACCCCGGCGGCGTCGGCCAACTCGCGCATGCTCACGCCGGTCGTGCCGCGCTCCGAGAAGAGGCGCAGTGCGCGCTCCACCACGCGGTCCCTCGTCGCGACGGTGCGCCCAGAGCCGGCAGCCATCCCGCCGGGAACTTACTTGAACGCTCGTTCAAGTTCAACGAGCGCGCCGCCTGGCGGTGCGTCAGCTGGCGACCACCGGGAGGCGCTCCCACCCGCGGACGTTGGGGGTGTGGGCCTGCTTGGCGTGGTCCCAGTCGACGTCCCAGTCGGCCCAACGCTGGAGCACCTCGTCGAGCGCCACCCGTCCTTCGAGCCGGGCGAGCGCGGCGCCGAGGCAGAAGTGGAGGCCGTACCCGAAGCTCAGGTGGTGGTCGATGTCGCGGTGGATGTCGAAGCGGTCGCCGTCGGGGAAGTGGCGGTCGTCGCGGTTCCCGGAGCCGTTGATCAGCACCATGATCTCGCCCTCCGAGATCTTTTCGCCGTAGACCTCCACGTCGCGTTGCACGGTGCGCGACTGCACCGGCGATGGTGCCTCGTAGCGCAGGATCTCCTCGATCGCGCCCGGCACCAGCGAGCGGTCGGCGGCGAGCTCGCGGCGCTGGTCGGGGTGCTCGGCGAGCAACTTGCCCGTCCAGCCGATGAGGCGGGTGGTGGTCTCGTTGCCCGCGCCCGCGAGCAGCATGATGTACATGAGCGTCTCGTCGCGGCTCAGCGTCCGCGTGACGCCGTGCTCGTCTTCGAACTCGGTGGTGATCAGCTTGGTCATGAGGTCGTCGGTCGGGTGCTTGATCCGGTGGTCGACGTACTCGCTGAACACGTCGAGGCCCTCGAAGATCACGCCGGCCGACGGCACCTCCTCGCCCTCGCCCTCGATGCGCAAGCTGGCATCGATGCGGTCGCGAATCGAGACCTGGTCCTCTTCGGGGATGCCGAGCAGCATCCCGATGGTGAGCATGGGCATGATCGCCCCGAGGTCGGTGATGAAGTCGAAGCGACCCTCGGCGACCAGTGGATCGAGCGTGCGCGTGCAGAACTCGCGCACCTTGGGCTCGATGGCGAGCATCGCCTTGGGCGTGAAGACGCGTGACATGAGGCTGCGGTGCACGTCGTGCGCGGGAGGGTCCTCCATGAGGATCGAACCCGGGGGCATCTCCATGCCCGAGAGGATCATCTCGAGCGTGGAGCCCTTGCCCGACCGGTACGTGTCCCAGTCGACGAGCGCCTTCTCGACGTCGTCGTAACGGGTCAACGCCCAGAACGTGTACTTCTCGTTGCGGTACAGCGGCGACTCGTCGCGCATCCGCTTCCAGAGCGGGTGCGGGTCCACGTCGATCTCGACGTTGAACGGGTCGTAGTAGATCTCGTTGTCGCTCGTGATCGTCACCGGTGGATCCTTCCGCGAAGTGGCGGCGCGTCGCCACCCAGCCTAAAGTTAGGCGGCGTCCAAAATCAAGGGGAGAGAGCCATGACCGCGACCGAGTACATCGAGATCATCCACCGCGAGCTCCCGTTTCCGACGTTCGACGCGGACAACCACCTCTACGAGAACCAGGATGCGCTCACGAAGTTCCTTCCCGCCGAGTACCAGGGCGTCGTGCGGTACGTCGACATCGGCGGGCGCACGAAGCTGGCGCTCCAGGACAAGATCTCCGACTACATCCCCAACCCGACCTTCAACCGGGTCGCGGTGCCCGGCGGCGCGGGGATGGACGTCACCAAGGGCGGTGAGGGCTTCAACCGTCCCGGCGCCGGTGCCGGCTTCGGGAAGATGGTCGCGATGCCGAGCCTCGACGCGTTCTTCGACCCCGAGCCGCGCCTCGAGCTCATGAAGGAGATGGGCATCGACCGCACGTTGCTGTGGCCGACGCTTGCCAGCGCGCTCGAAGAGCGCATGGCCAACGACCCGGACGCGGTGTGCGCCGTCATCCACGCGCTGAACCAGTGGATGCACGAGCACTGGACCTACGTGTACTCAGACGCCATCTTCTCGACGCCGATCGTGAGCCTGGCCGCCGGCAACGACGTCGCCATCGCCGAGCTCGACTACGTCGCCGAACGCGGCGCCAAGATCTTCCTCATCCGCGTCGCACCGGTGCCCACGTGGAAGGGTCGGAAGTCGTTCGCGCTGCCGGAGTTCGACCCCTTCTGGGAGCGCGTGGTCGAGCTGGACCTCGTCGTCGGCATGCACTCGGGCGACGCCGGTTACAACCGCTACACGAACGAGTGGGAGGGTCTCGGCGATCGCGAGATGGTGATCACCGCGAAGTCGAAGGCGCGCCAGTCGTCGCCCGCGTTCCTCGCGTTGTCGTCCGAGAAGGACAACCTCGTCGACGCGATGGCGTCGATCATCGGCCATGGCCTCGCCACGCGGTTCCCGTCGCTCCGGTTCATGCCGGTCGAGTTCGCGAGCTCGTGGATCCGGCCGTTCTACGAGAAGTTGCAGCGCACCTACGATCGGGCGCCGGTGCTCTTCGACGAGAGCCCGGTCGACATCTTCAACCGCAACGTGTGGGTGCACGCGTTCCACGAGCCCGAACCCAAGGGGCTCATCGACCTCGGCATCCCGGCCGACCACATCATGTTCGGCTCCGACTTCCCGCACCCGGAAGGCATGGCGGACCCGCTCGCGTACTCTGCCGTGGTCGCCGATCTCCCGCTCGACGACCAGGCCCTCATCATGGGCGGCGCGCTCGAGCGGGCGATGAGGGTCGGTCGTTACGCCTGAGTCGTCCCGCCGTACGCTGCGAGCATGAGCGAAGTGTCCGCGAACCGGGTATCCCGGCTCGCAACGGAGCGGGGGCCGCGGCGACGGCGGCTTTGCCGACCGGCGTCGCACGAGCCGGTGCTCGCACCGGCGACCAAGGCAGGAGGCGCCCCGGTGCGCAGCACCGAGAGCGGGAAAAGATGAGCGACGAGAACGGGTTCGTCGACGCGCTCCCGGCCGACTACCTCGAGCCGGGAGAGACGATGACGGTCGAGGTCGAGGGCACGCCGGTGACCCTGGCGAACGCCGACGGCACCTGGTGCGCGTTCGAGCACATGTGTCCGCACCAGGCCACGCCACTCGGCGGGTTGCCGTTGATGCGGGGTGTGTTGCTGCGCTGCCCCGAGCACGGCTCGACGTTCGACGTCACCACCGGCCAGTGCGTGCTCCCGTCCGACGACGGATGGCAAGGCCCGATGCGCACATACCGCACCCGGGTGGTCGAGGACGTCGTCCAGGTGTCGTTGCACTGATGAAGGTCGAGGTCGACGCCGACGTGTGTGGTGGGTTCGGCCACTGTGTGATCGGCTGCCCCGACGTGTTCGCGTTGACCGACGACGGCTACGCGGTCGTCCTTGTGCCCGAGGTACCGGCCGAGCACGAGTCAGCCGTGCGCGACGCGGAGGCCCTGTGCCCGACCCACGCGATCACGATCACGTGACCACCAGTTCATGAGTTGAGTGAGGTGGTCGAGCCGTTCTGGATCCATGTCGACGACGCCGTCCTCGTCGACCTGCGGGCGCGGCTTGCGGCGACGCGCTTCCCGGACACGATCCCGGGCGCCGGCTGGCAGTACGGCGCGTCGATCGACGACGTGCGCGAGTTGGTCGCCTACTGGCGCGACAGCTACGACTGGCGCGCCGAGGAGGCGCGGCTCAACCAGCTCGATCACTTCGTGACCCGCATCGACGGACTCGGGCTGCACTTCGTACACGCGCGGTCGCCGCACCCGGATGCGCTCCCGCTGCTGCTCGTCCACGGCTGGCCCGGTTCGTTCGTCGAGTTCCTCGACGTGATCCCGCGGCTCACCGACAACGGCTTTCACGTCGTGGCGCCGTCGTTGCCGGGCTACGCGTTTTCCGAGGCGCCGCGTGAACCGGGGTGGGACATCGCGCGGGTCGCGCGCGCGTTCGTCGAGCTGATGACGCGGCTCGGGTACGCGCACTACGGCGCGCAGGGCGGCGACTGGGGTGCGCAGATCACCACGCGCGTCGCACTCCTTGATCCCGACCATTGTGCGGGCCTGCACCTCAACATGCCGATCGCCGGAGCACCCGACGGCGACACGCCACTCAGCGCGGAGGAGCAGGCCGACCTGGCGGTCATGGCGCGCTTCCAACGGGAGGACGCGGCGTACGCGCAGGTGCAGGGTTCGCAGCCGCAGACGGTCGGCATCGCGCTCGACGACTCGCCGGCGGGATTGCTGGCGTGGATCGTGCAGCGGTTCCGCGACTGGAGCGACTGCGACGGCGACGTCGAGCGCAGCTTCGGCCGGGATCAGCTCCTCACCAACGTGATGCTCTACTGGGTGACCGGGTCGTTCACGTCATCGGCCCGCCTCTACTGGGAGACCGTGCACAGCGGTGTGCTGCGGGAACCGCTCGCGCCGGTCGACGGTTCCGACCGGCATCGCACGGTTCCCCAAAGAGGAGATCTTGCGCTTCCCGCGCTCCTGGGTCGAGCAGCGCTACCACGTGACTCGGTGGACCGACATGCCACGTGGGGGACACTTCGCCGCGATGGAGGAACCCGAGCTCTTCGCGGACGACGTGCGCTCGTTCTTCCGCACCGTGCGCTGACCGAACGTGCCGCGGTTGCGATGTCGGCTGACGTCGTGCGATGGTCCGGCCGACGAGTTCAGGGGGACTGCCATGACGACGATCGTCCACGACGCCGATGCCACGCTCGATCCGATTCGGAGTGCCCGAACCGCCGTCGTCGGTTACGGCAACCAAGGTCGCCCCTGGGCGCTGAACCTGCGCGACTCCGGCATCGACGTCACCGTGTGCGTGCGCGCCGACGAGACTCGTCGAGCGCGCGACCTCTGATGGGTTCGTCACGACCGAGCTCGACGCGGCATCCGAGTTCGACGTCCTCTGCATCCTCATCCCCGACGACGTGATCCCGTCGCTGCCAATCCGCCCGCGTGACGACGCGCTCGTCGTCGTGGCGAGCGGGTACACGCTCGCCTTCGACCGGTTCGACCCGGTGTGCGACGTGGGCATGGTCGCGCCTCGGATGCTGGGTCCGGAGGTGCGCCGCTGCTTCGAGGAAGGAATCGGTTTCATCACCGCCTTCGGCGTTCATCGCGACGCGACGGGCACCGCGCGTCCGCGCACACTCGCCGTGGCCAAGGCGATCGGTGGCCTGCTCCAGGGCGCGATCGAGCTGACCCCGCGCCAGGAGGCGATCCTCGACCTTTCGGTGGAGCAGGCCCTCTCACCCGCGTTGAGCCGCGTCTCACAGTCGTTCACCCAGGTCATGCTCGAGCACGAGATCCCGATCGAAGCCGTCATCACCGAGCTTGTGCTCTCAGGCGAGGTGGAACGCACGTACCGCTTGCTCCGAGAGGGTGGCTACGCCGCGCAGTTCGAACACCACTCGCCCACGAGCCAATACGGTCAGCTCTCGCGACGTGACCGCTTCGACCACTACGACGTCGCGGCCACGATGCGCGAGATCGTCGACGGCATCGACTCCGGCGCCTTCGCCGACGAGTGGGACGCTGAGCGCGACGCGGGCTACACGGAGCTCGTCGCGATGAGGACGGCGGCCGCCGGTCCCGAGGTCGCGGCGTTCGAACGCGACCTCCGCACCCGTCTCGGAGAAGGCGCCCGTCGCTGAGTGCCGCGACCTCAGCCGAGCTCGGGGCGCATGCCCGGGCGCTGGTCGGTGTCGAGTTGGACCTCGTCGCGGCGGATCGGCACGCCGTTGACGAGCACGTGCCGGATCCCGACCGGCTCCTCGGCGGTCAGGCGCTCGCCGCCAGCGGGGAAGTCGCGCACCCGCCGCATCGGTCCGGGCGCCACCGTCGCCGGATCGAACACGCACACGTCCGCCCACGCGCCCTCGCGCACGTAGCCGCGACCGACGAAGCCGAACATGTCGGCGGGCTCACCGGTGAGCTTCCGGACCGCCCGTTCGATCGGCATCGCGGCGCGGTCGCGCACCCACGTGCCGAGCAGGTCGGTGGGGAGCGGCGCGTCGCACAGCTGCCCGACGTGCGCGCCGGCGTCCGAGAGACCCAGCGCAACCTGTTCGTGGGTGAGGAGCTGACGTACCGGACCGGGATCGTCGTTGGCGATGTAGATGCGGAACCGAGTGTGCAGATCCTCTGCGAGGGCCAGCTCGCAGATCACGTCGAGCGGACCGACTCCGCGCTCGCGCGCGAGATCGTCGACCCGGCGTCCCTCCAAGCCGGGGAAGCGCTCCGACTCGGAGACCTCGCACGTCTCCCACCGCGGTCGCATCGGCTGCTCGGCGAGATCGGCCTCGGCTCGTACCCGCCATGCGGGGTCGGCGTACGCCGCGAGCCGGGCGGCGCGGTCAGCGTCCATCAGCGCGCCGAACACCGGGCTCACGTTCAGGCTGAAGGGGCTGTCCATCGTGAATTGCATCGTGAGCGGCCGGGGTGTCACCTGCGGCCACACCTGGACGCCACGCGCGACCGCCTCGTCGTGCAACTCGAGCTGCGGCCGATGCCGGTCGTTCGCCAGCGCGAACAGCGGGTAGGTGAACGGACGGCCGATGCGCGGCTGGAGCTCGTACATGTCGGCGTACGTGCACTGCTCGCCCGCGGTTGCGAGCACGACGCCCTTGCCAGTGCGACCAGCGGCGAGGAAGAGCGCCTCCACCTCGTCGCGCGCGGCGAACCGGCTCGGCACCGGCTTCCCGTCCATGCCGCGGTGCGTGTAGGCGAAGCTCGTGGAGAAGCCCGCCGCGCCGGCGCCGATCGCCTCGGTGACGATCGCGCACATCTGCGCGATCTCGCTCACGGTCGCGGCGCGTTCGTACGCCGCGTCGCCCATCACGAACAGCCGTACCGAGCTGTGCCCGACGTAGGCGGTGAAGTTGATGACCGTACCCCGGCTCCGGACCAGGTCGAGGTACTCGGGGTACGTGAGGAAGTCCCACACGATCCCCTCGGTGAGCGACGCCGCGTCCATGTCCTCGACGTTCTCGAGCGTCTTCACGATCACGTCGTGGTGCTCGGGGCGCGTCGGCGCGATCGTGAAGCCGCAGTTGCCCGCGACCACCGTCGTGACGCCCTGGTACGACGACGGCCGGATCGCCGGATCCCAGAACACCTGGGCGTCGTAGTGCGTGTGGATGTCGATGAAGCCGGGTGCAACGAAGCAACCGCCGGCGTCGAGCACCGTCTCGCCGTCGAGGTTCGGCCCGATCCCTTGGATCCGGCCGTCGGCAATGGCGACGTCGGCGCGACGGGCGCGCCCCCGGTACCGTCGATCAGGGTGCCGCCGCGGACGACCAGGTCACCGCTCATGCTTGCTCTCCTCTCGACGCCTGCATCAGGGTGCGGAGCTGACCGACCGGCGGCCCGGCCGTCGTCCCGCCGTCGATGGGGAGCACGATGCCGGTGACCTGCGCGGCGCGGTCGCTCACCAGGTACAGCACCGCTTCGGCGACGTCGGACGGCTCGCCGTGGCGCTGGAGGGGCTGCATGTTCTTGATGACCGGCCCCATGTCGTAGTTGGTGATGCCGGTCGCGATGTGCCCGGGCGCGATGCAGTTCACCCGGATGCCGTGGTCGGCGAGATCGATGGCCATGCACCGGCTGAACTGGACGACGGCTGCCTTCGACACCCGGTACACGATCGGTCCCGCTCCACCGGTCAACGCCGCGATCGACGCGGTGTTCACGATCGCACCACCGCCGTGCTCCGCCATGTAGCGCGCCGCGCGCTGCGTGCCGAACATCACGCCCTTGAGGTTCACGCCGATCACGCGGTCGAAGTCGGCGAGGTCGTTGTCGAGGATGCGGTCGAACTTGCTGGAGATCCCGGCGTTGTTGAACATGATGTGCAACCCGCCGAACTGCTCGACCGCGAGGTCGACCGCGCGCTGCACATCGTCATCGTTCGCCACGTCGACCCGTTGGAACGCGGCGACGTCGCCGAGCGCGTCCACCACTTCGTTGCCGAGCTCCTCGTTCACGTCGGCGACGACGACGCGCGCGCCCTCGGCGGCGAACCGCTCCACGGTGGCCCGGCCGATGCCGCTCGCGCCGCCTGTGACGATCGCCACCTTGCCTGCCAGCTCCTCCCCCATGGTCACTCCACCTCCACCATTGGCCGTACGCTCCTCGCCGGGCCGCCCTTCTGAAGAACGCCCGGCTCGCTCACGCTCACGGCAATTCGATCCAGTAGTCCGGGCACGGGTCGACGCCGTGACCGGTGAAAGCGGCGTCGATCGCGTCGTCGTCAGCCGCGCCGAGCGTGAACCCGAGTGTCTCGACGTCGGCTTCGATCTCGGCGACGGTGCGGCAACCGACGAGCGACGCGCTCGACACCGGGCCGGCCGATTCCCCAGCGGAGCGCGAGTTGCGGCACCGTCATCCCGTGGCGCGTCGCGACCGTCTGCAGGTCGTCGACCACCGCGACGTTCATCGGAATGGCGGTGGGAACGAAGAGGTGCTCGAACAGCCCCGACATCACGCCCCACTTGTCGGTCTTCGACCGCCAGTCGTCGGGCGGGAAGACGTGGTCCTTCGTCAGCGTCCCGCTCAGCAACCCGTAGGCAAGTGCGCCGTACCCGACGAAGCCGACGTCGTTGGCCGCGCACCACGGGAGAATTTCGCGCTCCATGCGGCGGTCGAAGAGACCGTGCACGTACTGCACCACGTCGACGCGGCGCACGTCCATGCACGTGGTGAGCTCGTCGACGGTGAAGTTCGAAAGGCCGACGAATCGGATCTTCCCCTCGCGCACGAGGTCGTCGAGTGCGCCCATCGTCTCTTCGAACGGCGTCGACCGGTCGGGCCAGTGCACGGTGTACACGTCGACGTGGTCGGTCTGGAGGCGCTGCAAGCTCGCGTCGATCGACGACCGGACCCGCTCGGCGCGACCGTCGCGGAAGTTGGGCCGATTCGGGTACCCGGTGCCGAACTTGGTGGAGATGATCGCGTCGTCGCGTCGCCCCCGGAGCGCACGCCCCAACGCTTCCTCCGACGCGCCGAAGCCGTACGCCTCGGCGGTGTCGAACAGGTCGACACCGAGATCGAGGGCGCGGTGCACCGCACGCGCGAACTCGGCCTCCTCGATGTCGCCGTAGCCACCACCGATCTCCTGGCACCCGAAGCCGACGGCCGACACCGCGATCCCGGTTGTTCCGAGCGGTCGCCGTTCCATCAGGACAGTTCCATCAGGGACGCCATCAGGCGAGCCGGCAGCGGACGGGGAGATGCTTGATCCCACCGTTCACCGCCGAGGTCAGTCGCTCCACGGGGCCCGTCACCTCGAACGACTCGAGTCGCGCCCGGAGGTGGTGGAACACCGTCTCCATCTCCATGCGGGCGAGATGCGCGCCCATGCAGAAGTGCGCGCCGGTGCCGAACGCGAGGTGCGGGTTGGGGTCGCGGTCGGTGCGGAACGCGAACGGGTCGTCGAAGACGTCTTCGTCGCGGTTGGCCGACGCGAAGAACAACGCGAGCTTGTCGCCCTCGTGGATGTTCACGCCGCGGACCTCGGCGTCCTCGATCGCGGTGCGGGTGAAGTGGATGATCGGCGTGACGTAGCGCAGCATCTCCTCGACCGCGCCGGGGAGGAGGTCGGGATCGGTGCGCAGGCGTTCCCACTGGTCACGATGCTGGTCGAGCGCGAGGAGGCCTCCGCTGATCGCGTTGCGCGTGGTCTCGTTGCCGGCTTCGACGATCAGCTCGCAGTAGGACAGCAGCTGCAGCTCCGTGAGCGGCTCGCCGTCGATCCCGGCTGCGATGAGCTCGCTCACGATGTCGTCGCCCGGGTCGCGCCGGCGTCGCTCGACCAGCTCGGCGAGGTAGGTGTGCATCTCGATGCGGGCGCGCCGCAACGTCTGGCCGGGAGTCTCATCGGGACGGCGGAACTCGGGGTCGTCCTTGCCGATGACCTCGTTGGTCCAGCGGAACAGCAGCTCGCGATCCTCCGGCGGGACGCCGAGGAACCAGGCGATCACCGCGATCGGCAGCGGTGCGGCGACGTGCTGCACGAAGTCGAACTCCTCACCACCTGCCGCCGCGTCCTTGATGCCGTCGAGCACCTCGAGCGCGAGGCGCTCGACGTCGTCGTTGCGGGCCTTGATGGCGCGAGGTGTGAGTCGCCGCATCGCGACCCGCCGGAGCGGGCCGTGCCGGGGCGGGTCGAGCGTGACGACCATCTCGACGGGCTGACCGGCGGCGCCCTTGGGGCCGATCATCAGGCCGTGCTCGTTCGAGAAGCGCACGGGCTGCGACGCCACGTCGAGGATATCGGCGTGCTTGGTGATCGCCCAGAACGGCTCGTAGCCCTCGGGCTCGAACCACGCTACGGGCGCTTCGGCGCGCAGTTGCGTCCACACGTCGTCGGGGTAACCGCGTTCGGCGTAGCGCGCCGGGTCACAGAGGTCGAGCGGATCGATGGACGCGGGGTGGACGACCCGATCCGTCGCGAAGTCCGTCACGCGGTCATGTCCGATCGAGGGCGATGAGAGTTTCGGCCGACGCCGGCGCTTCCAGGTAGCCGACGATGCCGTCGACCACGTCGCCGAGCGCGACCGCGAACGGCAACAGCGGCTGGCCCAGCCCGCGGGCGCGCTCACGGTCGGCGGCCGCGTGCACCAACGACGCCATGGCTCGCCGGATGCGGTGCGTGCGCAATGGCTCGACGAGGTGCGAGAGGAGCGACGAGATGTGCGCGTGGTACGCGCGTGTCGACGTGACGAGGTCGTCGGGGAGGTCGTCGAACACGTCGGTGCGCCCGTACTGGGTGAGCATCGAGACGAAGCTCATGTAGTTGCTGTCGTCGAGCTCGCTCTGCTCGAACATCCAGCGGGCCTCGCATTCGACCCAGGCCCGGAGGTCGTCGGGGCGGCGTTCGGCGAGGAGGAGGTCGCGCCGCTCGCGCAAACGGGGGAGGCGGTACTCGAACACCGCCTGCACGAGGCGTTCCTTGGTGCCGAAGTGGTACTGCACCGCCGAGTTGTTGCCGTTGCCCGCCGCGGTGCCGATCTGGCGGAGCGAGACGCCCTCGATCCCGCGCTCGGCGAACAGGGCCTCCGCGGCCAGGACGATCTGCTCCTTGGTCGACGGGGTGATCACCGACACGATGGTCGATTCCGCTCCGGCGTCCCGGCCATCCGGCCACGCCTCCGCTGCATCTCGGTCACGATGGTCGATTCCGCTCCGGCGTCCCGGCCATCCGGCCACGCCTCCGCTGCATCTCGGTCACGATGGTCGATTCCGCTCCGGCGTCCCGGCCATCCGGCCACGCCTCCGCTGCATCTCGGTCACGACTGGCATCCCACCACCCTGGACAGCGAAAGTCAATCGTCTTAAAGTTCAGACGTTCCGAGAACTGGTCCATGGGGAGTGCGCGCATCGTGACCACCAACACCGACGCCACGCCGACCCGGGTCGGTTTCGACCTGACCAGCATGACGACCCGGCGGGCGTCCGACGAGGCGCTCGAGGAGGTCAAGGCGACCGGGTGTCCGGTGGTGTGGACCGAGGACAACGGCGGCCACTGGATCGTCGGCACCTACGAGCTGGTCGCCACCGCGTTCCGCGACTGGGAGACGTTCTCGTCGGAGCGGCGCGATCCCGGCCGGTCGGCGATCGCGTTCACCAACAGCAGCCTCCCACCGTGCCTCCCCGAGGAGAGCGACCCGCCGCACTGGTACGGCTACCGGCGAGCGTTGGCCACGATCCTGTCGCCGCAGGCATCGGAGCGGCTGCGGGGACGCGCCCGGCACTGGACCGAGGTCGCGCTCGACCGGGTGGTGGAGTCCGGCGAGATCGAGTTCGTCCACGATCTCACCACGGTGGTGCCGGCGTCGGTCACGCTCGAGTGGCTCGGGTACCCGCAGCACGAGTGGCAGTGGTTCTCCGACACCTTCCACGGCATCTCCGCGTACCCCGCCGGCTCGCCCGAACACCAGGAGGCGTCGAAGGCGTACAAGCCGGTGCTCGCCCGCATCGAGGAGGAGCTGCACGACCGCGTCGTGTCGCCGCGCGACGACGCGCTCACCGCGATCGCGCACCACGAGGTCGACGGCGAACGTCTGCCCGAGGATGTCGCGCAGTCGATCGCGTTCCTCACCACCGTCGGCGGCATCGACACGACCACCGCGTTGGCCGGTGGCGCGCTGCTGCACCTCTCGCAGTTCCCCGCCGATCGTCAACGGCTCATCGACGAACCCGAGCTGCTGCCGTTGGCCACCGAGGAGTTCCTCCGCCTCTATCCGCCGGCGCGCGCCCACAAGCGCATCGTCGCGGTCGACACCGAATTCGGTGGTGTCCCCATGAAGGCCGGCGACGAGGTCCTCCTCAGCGAGGTCGCCGCGGGTCGCGACGACGCGGAGTTCCCCGACGCTGACACGTTCGTGATCGACCGCAACCCCAACCGCCACGTGTCGTTCGGCGTGGGCATCCACCGATGTCCCGGGTCGCACCTCGCGCGCATCACGTTCTCGGAGATGATCGCGGCCGTGCTCGAACGCATGCCCGACTACCACATTGCCCCTGACACGGTCGTCGACTACCCCGACTGGGCGATGGTCGGCGGGTGGCAGCGCATGCCCGCGACGTTCACGCCAATGGCGCGCTGACCGACGCCCCGGTCGCTGAGAGGAACCCCATCGTGCCCAGCCGCGACTACGCAACCGTCGACTTCTTCCGCGACCAGGATCTGTTCCAGGATCCCAACGCCTACTACGAGTGGGTGCGCGCCCAGGGTCGGGCGTGGCGCGGCCCGAAGCGCGGGGTCGTGTTCGTGTCCGGGTTCGATGAAGCCATCGCCGTCTACCGCGACCACGAGCAGTTCTCGAGCTGCAACACCGTCGCCGGTCCGTTCTTCCCGTGGCCGGTGCCGCTCGAGGGCGACGACATCAGCGCCATCATCGAGGAGCACCGCGACGCGCTGCCGTTCAGCGACCAGCTCCCGTCGTTCGACCCGCCGAAGCACACCGAACAGCGCGGCCTCCTCATGCGCCTCATCACGCCGAAGCGCCTCAAGGAGAACGAGGAGTTCATGTGGCGCCTCGCCGACCAGACGTTCGACGAGTTCCTGGACCGCGGTGAGTGCGAGTTCGTGCGCGACGACGCGCTGCCGTTCACGTTGCTCGTGGTGGCCGACCTGCTCGGTGTTCCCGAGGACGACCGCGACGAGGTCCGCAGCCGGCTGATGCACAAGGAACCGCAGTCGACCCAGAAGATGTCGCACAAGCCGCTCGAGTTCCTCTACGAGCAGTTCACCGCCTACATCGAGGACCGCCGCCGAGAGCCGCGCGACGACGTGATGACCGGGCTCGCGACCGCCACGTTCCCGGACGGCACGCTCCCGCCGGTCGACGATGTCATGCGCATCGCGGCCAACCTGTTCAGCGCCGGCGGGGAGACCACCGCACGGCTGATGTCGACGTCGTTTCGGATCCTCGGCGACCGTCCCGACCTCCAGGCGACGCTGCGGGCCGAACCCGACAAGATCCCCGCGTTCATCGAGGAGGCGCTGCGGCTCGACCCGCCGATCAAGGGCGAGTTCCGGCTCTCGAAGGTGGCGGTGACGGTTGGCGACATGGAGCTCGCGCCCGGCACCAGCGTGTTCGTGCTGAACGGTGCCGCGAACCGCGACGCGCGGCAGTTCGAGGACCCGCTCGAGTTCCGGCTCGACCGCGTCAACGGTCGTCAGCACATCGGCTTCGGCCACGGCATCCATTCGTGCGCCGGCGCGCCGCTCGCGCGCGCGGAGACCCGCATCACGATCGAGCGCTTCCTCGCGCGCACCGGTGACATCACGATCTCCGAGGTGCACCACGGGCCAGCCGGCGCGCGCCGCTACGAGTACGACCCGACGTACATGCTCCGCGGCCTCCGCGAGCTGCACCTCGAGTTCACCAAGGCTGGTTGACGTGGCCGTCTACAACCACACCGGGCAGGTCGTCACCGACGTCGAGCGGTCGAAGCGCTTCTACCAGGAGGTGTTCGGTTTCCGCTTCTGGTACGAGATCCAGCCGCCCGACGAGGCGACGTCGAAGCTCAACTGCCTCGAGCCGCCGCTCGGCGTGACGGCGTCGTACCTGACGCTCGACGGCTTCGTGCTCGAGCTCATCCACTACGGAGTGCCCGGCGCGACCAACGCGTTCGCGGGGCGCACCATGGCCGACCCCGGGCTCACGCACATCTCGATCTCGGTCGACGACGTGCGTGCTGCCGCGGCGAAGGTCAGCGAGCACGGTGGCGAGATCATCGAAGAGAGCGACGTCGGCGTCGCGTTGTTCGTGCGCGATCCCGACGGCCAGCTCGTCGAGCTCCTCCCCGCCGACTACCGCGACCGCCTTCCCCCGAAGCCCTGATCCCTTCCCCGACTCCCCGACGAACATGCGTCAAAGTTGCGCACATGTGCCGCAACCTCGACGCAGGAACGCGTCAGGGGAGGGGAGCGCGGCGGCGGGTGGTGTCGCCGACGCGGCCGAGCACCTTGGTGAGGGCGCGGTAGACGGTGCAGCCGATCGGCCACTGCGTGACGACCTTGCCCGTGGGCGCCTTGAAGTAGTTGTTGCTCATCGTCCACGACGTGCGGTGCATCTTGTGTTGGAGCCAGCGGTTCCACCACGTATCGAAGATCGGTCGCACCTCGATCGCGGTGACGCGCTCGCGTCGCATCCGCTTGATCGCGCGCACCGCGTACTCCGACTGGCTCTCGAGCATGGTGACGATCTCGCCGCCGTTGGTGCCGGGCCCGTAGAGGAGGAAGAAATTCGGGAACTCGGGCACCGTGATGCCGAGGAACGCGTGCGGTTCGTCGGCCCAATAGTCCTGCAGTGTGCGCCCGGTGCGACCGGTCACCTGGAGCCGGGCGAGGTAGTTGGCGGGCTGGAAGCCGGTGGCCATCACGAGGACGTCGATCTCGCGCTCGACGCCGTCGACGTCGACGATGCCGGTCGGGGTCATCGACGCGACCGCGTTCGGGACGAGCTCGACGTTGGGCTCCTTGAGCGCCGGATAGAACGTCGACGCGAAGATCGGCCGCTTGCCCGGATACGGGTAGTGCGGCGTCACCGCCTCACGCAGATCGGGACGGTCGTCGAACGTCGTGTTGATGTAGTCGAGGCAGAACTGGGTGCGGGCCGCGTTCTCCTTCGTGTCGACGACGAAGATCTTGCCGCCCCAGATGTTCTTCTCGAGCAGCCACTTCAGCCGGAGCCTTTCCTGGCGCCGCCGCAACGGGTTGGCGAACCGCGTGCGCTCCTCGTCGGTGAAGTCGCGGTCGCCCTTTGGCATCACCCAGCCCGGTTCCCGTTGGAACACGTAGAGCTTTCGCACGTCGGGCTGGATGGCGGGGACGATCTGGGTCGAGGTCGAGCCCGTCCCCACCACGGCGACGACCTTGTCGGTGAGGTCGTGGTGATGTTCCCAGCGCGAGGTGTGGAACTTCGCGCCGGTGAAGTCGTCGAGGCCCGGCCAATCGGGGTAGCGCGGCACGTTGAGGAACCCGACACCGCTGATGAACACGTGGCACTCGTCGGTCCGGCCGTCGTCGAGACGCACCGTCCACACGTGACGGTCGTCGTCCCAGCGCGCCGACTCGACCGCGACGCCCAGCTCGAGGTGCGAGCGCAGCCCGAACTCGTCGACCGTCTCCTCGAGGTACTTCTGCAGCTCCGCCTGCTTGGCGTGCGTTCGGGTCCAGTCGTGCGACTTGAACGAGTACGAGTAGAGGTGCGAGCCGACATCGACCTCGGCGCCGGGATACGTGTTGTCCCACCACGTCCCGCCGATGCCGAGCGACGACTCGTAGATCGTGAACGTGTGGATCCCCGCCTCCTTCATCTTCACGCCGGCCGCGATGCCGCCGAACCCGGCACCCACGACGACGACGCGGGGAGTGCCGGCGGGCCCGAACAGCTGCTGCGCGGTGGGCAGGTGACGACGCTTCACGGGTACCTCATGAATTCGACCAGGTTGCCGTCGGGATCGCGCACGTAGACGCTGGTGGCTTCGACGCCGCGCGCGCCGCGACGCGGGACGGGTCCCTCTTCGATCGCCGCGCCCGCAGCGCGCAGCAGCGTGTCGAGCTCCTCGGCCGACCCTTCCCACCGGACGCACAGGTCGCCACACGGCGGCACCGCGGCCGGGGCACGCAGCGTGAAGTCGGCGCGCGTCCACATCCCTTCACGGTGGAAGTTGACCATCTGATCGCCCAGGTGCACCACGACGAGTTGCTCCGTCTCGTTGACGTCAAGACCGAGCGCTCGGTAGAACGCGGCCATCGCGTCAGCATCACGCAATGGGAGCGACACGTGGTCGAAGCCCGAGATCACGGGACCTTCGAAAGCCGCGCGAAGCCGTAGAGGTCGGCGCAGTTCGTCGCGATCACCTTGCGCCGATCGTCGACCGACAGCGCACCCAGCGTCTCGTCGATCACGCGCTGTGAGTTGGGGAACGTGCTGTCGGTGTGCGGGTAGTCCGACGCCCACATGCACGAGTCGGCGCCGAGCAGCGGGATCAGGTCTTCCACCAACGCGTCCTCTTCGAACGTGGCCATCACCTGGCGCCGGAACAGCTCGCTCGGTCGCGTGGCGGGCATGGCGGCGATCTTGTCGCGCAGGCTCGCCCACTCGAGGTCGGCGCGAGCCAAGAAGTAGGGGAGCCAGCCCACGCCCGACTCGGCCAGCACGATCGTGAGCTTCGGGTGCCGCTCGAGCGCGCCCGAGAACAACATCGTCGCCAACGGTTCGTCGAGCTGCAGGGGCAGGACGGTCGCGAACGCGGCCGACTGCCACTCGCCCATCCGGTAGCTGAGCCCCGACCACGAACCTCCCTTCAGGTGGAAGCTGAGCGGGATCCCTGCACTCGCGGCCGCTGCCCACAGGCGGTCCCACGCGCGGTCGCCGATGTCCATCCCGAAGATGTCGACGATCGCGCCACGATGGCCGAGCTGCGCGCACCGTTCGAGCTCTGCGACGGCGGCGTCGGGCGAGTGACTCGGCACGAACGCGAGCACGCACAAGCGGTCGGGCGCGGCCGCGTTGAACTCCTCGACCGCCCAGTCGTTCCACGCCGCGTAGCAGTGGTCCTGCAGCCCAGGATCGTCGATCGGGAGTCCCAGCGCGAGGGGTCCGTAGATCACGGACGCGGCCAGGCCGTCGCGGTCCATGTCGAGGAGGCGGAGGTCGGGGCGGCCGGCGCGGAAGCCGTCGTCGTCGATGCCGGCGCGTCCGATCGCGCTGAGGCTCTTCAACAACGTCGCGTCGGCCGGAGCACCGCTGCCCCCGAGCACGCGGTCTTCGCACAGCCAGACGCGCTCTCCGTCGCGCTCGACCACGCGTGGCCCGCGGGTGGCGTCGGTCCGCGAGAGCCGCGCGGTCCAGAGCTCCGGCGGAACCGCGCGCAGATCGAGGTGGTCGTCGCACGAGTAGATGGCGGTGTGCATGACTCGCTCCTTGCTCAATTGCTGAGGTCGGTCACGACAGCGCGGCCGAGGTACCGTGCGTCGGCGAGCTCGTCGAGGATGTCGGAGAGATCGGAGAGCGCGCCCGTGCGCGACACGTGGGTGCGCACCGTGCCAGCGGCGGCGAGGTCGACCAGCTCGCGCATGTCCTGCACGTTGCCGACCGCGGAATACACGATCGTCGCGTCCTTCAGGAACAGCTCGAACGGGTTGAACTCGAAGTTGCCCTCGCTCGTGGCCGGGAGCCCCACCGCGACGAACAGTCCATGCGGGCCGAGAAGGTCGAAGCCGAGGCGAAAGCCGGCCATCCGGGAGGAGAACACGAGACTGGCGTCGACACCGCCGAGCTCGTCGCTGACAACCTCTCGCGCGTCGTCGGCGCTCACCACCATCTCGGCACCGAGTGACCGCACGAAGTCGAGACGCTCGTCGCCGACATCGATACCGACCACCCGATATCCGAACGCGTGCGCGAGTTGCACCGCGTAGTGCCCGAGGCCACCCGCGGCTCCGACGATCGCGACCGGACGACCCGGGAGCACGTGGTGGTCAAAGAGCTTCTTGATCGCCCCGTACGCGGTGAGCCCGCCGCAGGCGAGCGGCGCCTCCTCGTCGCGGAGGCTGTCGGGAATCGCAACCAACGAGGGCGCCCACACGGTGACGTACTCGGAGAACGTGCCGACGATCGGCGCGCGCTGGGCGCACAGACGCGGCCGGCCCGCGAGGCAGAACCGGCACGCACCGCACCAGTACCCGCCCGCGCCGCCGAGGCCCAAGATCACGCGATCGCCCACCGCGACGAACTGGTCGGCCCCCGGGCCGATTCGTTCCACCGAGCCGATCGCCTCGTGCCCGAGAAGACCGCCGCCCGTCACGCCGTCCCACTCGCCCCGAGCGACGTGCAGGTCGCTGTGGCACACTCCCGACGCGTCGACGCGGACGAGTGCCTGTTCGGGCCCCGGCTCCGGAGCAGCCACGTCGGCGATCCGTATCTTCCCGGCTTCCACTCGCGCAGCCTTCACGTCGTCTCCCCGAGGTGCTCGTCCGACTGCCACGCACTTTAAGACACTTGACTTTCGCCCGTCCACGGTGCTTGCATGCGGTCCGATGGGGGACCGGCACGACATCACCGCGCTCGTGCACCGCTACGGGGAGCTGCTCGACGCCGGCGACATCGACGGCGTGGTGGCGATGTTCTCGCAGGCAACCTGGCGCTCGGCCGCGTCGGAGGCGGTGTTGCGCACGCCCGAGGAGATCCGCGCCGTGTACGAGGGCATCGTCATGCATGAGGGCTCGCCCCGGACGCGTCATCTCTTCACCAACCTCGTGATCGAGATGGACGACGGCGCCGACGACGCCTCCGGTCGCCTCACCTACACGGTGCTGCAGAGCGTGAATCCCGGCGATCCGATCCAAGTGCTCATGGTGGGCCGATACGAAGACCGCTACCACCGTGGCGACGACGGCTGGCATCTCACCGACCGCCTGTTCCTCATCGATCTGATGGGTGACGCGTCGCAGCACTTCCCGCGCGCGTCGTCGTGAGCTCATGAAGTTCGGGTTCGCCGTCCCCGCGTACGGCGCGGCGGTGGACGGCGGGATCGCGGAGCTGCTCGCGGCGGGCGAGGAGCTCGGGTTCGACTCGGCCTGGTGGCCCGACCACATCGCGGTGCCCGACTACGCGGCTGCCGTGAACCTGCAGACCCCGTTCCTCGAACCCCTCGCGGCGTGCGCATGGGGGCTCGGCCGCACGACGTGTCTGCGCTTCGGGACCGACGTGCTCGTCGCGCCGTACCGGCACCCGCTCGGGGTGGCAGCGATGGTCGGCACGATGGGCGCGCTCGCCGGCGACCGGCTCGTGCTCGGCGTGGGGATCGGCTACCTGCGCGGGGAGTTCGAGGTGCTCGGCGCCGACTACGACACGCGCGCCGCGACGACAGAGGAGTGGTTGCGCGCGCTGCGCACACCACCGGACGGGTTCTCGGTGGTGCAGGCACCCGCGCGTGTTCCGGTGTGGGTCGGCGGCAACAACCCGCGTGCGCACCGGCGCGCGGCGCTGCTCGGTGACGGGTGGCACCCGCTGTGGCCCGCACCCGACGAGTACGCGGCCGCACGCGACGAGATCCTCGGCATCCGGCGCGACGCCGGACTCGACGGTCCCTTCACCTTCTCGTTCAGCGCCGGACCCATGCGCTTCGCCGACGAGCCGGCCGGTGGTTGGCCCCCGACGCCCGAGCGCGCGCCCGAGGGCTCGGAGTTCCGGTACGCACCCGCGTTCTGGGTCGCGCCGGACGGGCGGCCGCGCCTCGTCGGCACGCCCGAGGATCTGATCGGCGACCTCCACCTCCTCGTGGCGGCCGGGGTCGACCACGTCACCCTCCGCTTCGGCACCGTGGACCCCGAGCCCCTCGAACGGTTCGCGGCCGAGGTGATGCCCGCCTTCGGGTGACGCGGTCGGGCTGGCGAAAAGAAGATAACGCTGTTAGATTAGTGGCCTGCTCGACGAGGAGGCCGACGGTGGTCGATCTGCAGCAGCTCAACGAGGCGCTCCGGCCGGTGGCGCCGCCCCGCGTGCTGGAGGGTGTGTACACCGACGATCAGCACGAGCGGATCCTCGACGTGATCCGCCGGCACGGGCCGTGGCCCACGATCACCGCGCACCACTTCGAGACCGTCGAAGAGCTCGTCGCCACGACCTCAGGCCCGATGCGGGAAGGCGAGGGTGGCGCGAAGCTCACGCTCGACGACATCGCCACCGGTCATTTCCGCGGCTACTTCGCCAAGAACTCCGTGTGCTTCCATCCGGAGCTCGACGACTGCTTCTACAACAGCGAGTTCCTCACCCTGGCGCGGAAGTACTGGAACGCGGAGTACGCGAAACCGACGCACATGTTGTTCAACCTCTGCGGTCCGCACCACAGCGGGCTCAGCTCGCATGTCGACGCGGTGACCTTCCGCGGGGTGCGCATCGAGAATTCACCGGTCTGGTTGCAGAACGTGATGGGGAAGTCGGGGCTGTTCACTGACTACCTCGTGAAGATGGCGCAGGTCATCACGTGGTGGTATCTGGGTGAGAACGGGACGTTCACGTACTGGCCCGACGGTCCGCTCGGACAACCGCAGCACCTCGATCATCCGCTCTGGAACAGGGGCGTGGTGGTGCAGAACGAGTCGATGTTCCACCGGGGTGATCCGGTCGGGCGGCCCGACGAGCGCGACATCCCCGGGCTCAAGCACCGGTCGCGCCTCGGTTACGACTCCGATCGTGACGCCTGGGCGATCACGACCGATGGCGAGGTGATCCGTCGGTACCGGCCCGACGAGATGCGACTGCTCGTGCACTGGAACGCCGAGGTCTACACCGACATGGCCGAAGTCGAGCGGAACATGGACCACTCCGCCGACCTCACGCACGACGTCGTGTTCCACCGACTGCTCGCCGACATGCGCGCCAAAGGCGTCCACGTGACCGAGCCGACCGATCCGCTGCACGACGCAGAGTTCATCCGGGCCTTGATCGCGACGTACACCATCGCGCCCACAACCGACTGGCTCACACCGTCGGCGGTTTGACGGAAAGGGTTCGCAATGATCATCGACGTCGACACGCATTGGGAAGCGATCTCGTACCACTCGGGGGAGCACCCGCTGGTCCCGTGGAGCGACGACCTGCCGTCGGGGGTCGACATGCTCGCGTTCGGCGTCGCCGGTGACCTGCTGCGCGCGCTGCCCGACGCGGAACGCCCGACCGCGCACGAGCTCTTGCCCGCGTTGGTGCGGAAGGCGGAGTCGAGCGGGGGGCCAGTGGTGCTGCACCCGCTGCACGAGTCGTCGGCCGCCGAGCGGGTTGCGTGGATGGACGGTGTGGGCATCGACCACTGCCTGGTGAATCCGGGCGCATACTGGCAGCAGCTGCAGTTCGTGCCGCGCGCCGACTGGTCGCGCGCGATCGAGCGCTGCAACGCGTTCCTCGGCGAACAGCTCGGTGGCACGGATCGCTTGCATCCGGTCGCGCTCGCCGACGTGAGCGATCCGTCGGTCACGGTGGCGCAGCTCGAGCACGCGCGGGCCGGGGCGCGCGTGCGTTCTTCGTGTCCACCGACAACGGTCGTCCCCAGGGCGGTCGCTCGCCGGGTCATCCCGACCTCGATCCCGTGTGGGAGGCTGCGGTCCGTCTCGGGATGGTCGCGGTGATCCACGTGGGCAACACCGAGGCCGACTTCAGCGGGTGGGCCGACATCGGCTGGCGCGACGAACGCAGCGCCGGCATCAGCGGTCTGGTGCGGCTCGCCAACACCCAGCGCGTGCACGCGGCGCAGAACCTGATCGCGGGGATGCTGTACGGCGGGGTGTTCGCCCGTCATCCCGAGCTCACCGTGCTGCTCGAGGAGATGCGCGTGAACTGGGTGCCGCCGTTCTTTGCCACCCTCGAGCGCCAGTCCTTGCCGTCACCGGCGCTGGGCGACTGGCCGTACGAGGTGTCGGGCGGCGACATGCTGCGCCGCAACGTGCGTTCGACGCCGCTGCCCGGCTTCGGCGACCTCGACGCGCTCGACGTGCTCGCCGAACTGCCGGACCAGGTCGTGTGGTCGTCCGACTATCCGCACTTCGAGGGCAACGCGAAACCGATCGAGCTGTACGGCAGCGGCCTCGATGAGCTCGACGGCGAGCTGCGGGCTTGGTTCATGGGCGGCAACGTCGAGCAGTGCTTCGCCCGGACCGGCGACCCACTCCCTGCCCGCGCCACCACGAGAGGATGACCATGCGAGACACCGCAGAGCTGTTCGATCTCACCGGCAAGGTGGTGATCGTCACCGGCTCGACCAAGGGGATCGGGCGGGCGATGGTCGAGGGCATGGCGCGCGCGGGCGCGTCGGTCGTCGTCAGCAGCCGCAAGCAGGAGCTGTGCGACGAGGTGGCGAAGGAGGTCGCGAACGCCACCGGCGCCGACGTGCTCGGCCTCGCCTGCCACGTCGGCGAGTGGGACGCGATCCCCGCGTTCGTCGACAGCGTGCACGCGCGCTTCGGCCGCATCGACGGTCTGGTGAACAACGCGGGCATCAACCCCGCGCGCATCGGTCCCGCCGACATGACGCTCGACTACTGGCGCAAGGTGTTCTCGGTGAACCTGGAAGGCCCGCTCCGGCTCTCCCAGACCGTGTTTCCGATCATGCGCGACCAGGGCGGTGGCAGCATCGTGAACATCGGGACCATGGCCGCCTACTCCGGGGGCGCCAGCATCTGCGCGTACGGTTCGTCGAAGGCCGCGCTGCTGAACCTCACCAAGAGCATGGCGATGGACTGGGCGCAGTCGAACGTGCGTGTCAACATGCTCTCGCCGGGCCCGTTCATGAGCGAGATGATGGAGGGCGGCGCCAAGACGCAACCCGGCTTCTACGACCTCGTCGCGGGCGGCACGTTCATGAAGCGCATCGCCGACCCGCAGGAGATCGTCGGACCCGTCTGCTACCTGGTGAGCGACGCGTCGTCGTTCGTCACGGGAGACGATCTCTCCGTTTCCGGCGGGATGCTCAAGTGAGCGCGCCTGTTTCGGTCGTCGACGTCGACGCCCACTTCGAACCGGCCGCTGATTGGCTCGACGACTTCCCGGCGCTGCAGGCCGAGCTGCCCGAGAAGCTGCCCGACAGCGACCCGCGGTTCCGGATGGACACCGGTGAGATGTTCGCCTACTTCGTGTCCGACGACCTCCTCCGCAACGTGTCGCGCGATCGGCGTATGCCGATCGAGCGTCTGGTCACCCCGGCGATGCAGATCATGTTCGACCCCGACCGCCCGCTCGGCGTCGGGTACGAGGGAGCGGACCAGTTCAAGCCGATGACCGATCCCAAGGCACGCGTGGCGTGGATGGACGAGGTCGGCATCGGCGTGCAGCACGTGATCTCGGGCGCCGGCTACACGCTCGCGCGCGCCATCGACGACCCCGCGCTCAGCCGACGGGCGCTGGAGGCGGTCAACACCTGGATGACCGACGCCGCCGCCGATCACCGCGAGCGGATCCGGCCCGTGACGTCGCTGCGCTTCGACGACCTCGACTGGGTCGTCGCCGAGCTCACGCGCATGCGCGAGCGGGGGAGCCGCGCGTTCCTGGTGTCGGCCGAGCCCGCGGGCGGGATCCCGCCGATGCATCCCGACTTCGACAAGGTGTGGTCCGCCGCCACCGATCTCGGGATGATCGCCCACCTCCACGTGGGCATGAACCCGGGCCTCTTCCACCCGGCCTGGGCGAACACCGACGATCCCGCGATCATCCGGCTGATCTCACTGCAGAACCCCCACCACAGCGCGCAGGTCTTTCTCACTGCGCTCGTGTTCGGCGGAGTGTTCGAGCGCCACCCCGACCTCACCGTTCTCGTGTCCGAGCTCGGCATCGACTGGTTCCCCGGTTGGGTCGACAAGGTCGACGCCATGGCCGCGCCCGGTGTGAGCCCGCTGGTGGTGGGCGACTACCGCTGGCCGCTCACTCCGCGTCAGTACGTGGAGCGCAACGTGCGGATCTCGCCGATCCCCGCGGCGCACGAGTCGCCGATCGCGCTGATGGAGCGCGTGCCCGGAGTGGCGGTCTTCTCGTCCGACTACCCCCACTACGAGGGCAACCCCGACCCGCTCGCGCACTACGAGCAGGAATTCTCAGCCGTCGACGACGCGACGCGTTCGCAGTTCCTCGGCGGCGCCATCGTCGAGGCCTACGCCCGCATGGGCGATCCGATCTGACCGACCGAAGGGACCCGTACCCATGATCGATGCAGCCGCGGTGCAGGATCTCGTCGCCCGGTGGTGGTGGAACTACGACGAGGGCAACTTCAAGGTGCTCACCGAGTTGCTCACCGACGACGTGCACTTCTCCTGCCGCACCGACAGCGGCACGACCGACTACGAAGAGTTCGTGCGCGCCGACTACACGGGACGTGAGGCGGTGATGGCGTGGCAGACCGATCACCGGCTGCACAGCCCGTACCCGCTGCGTCACAACGGCACGAACGTGCATATCGTCGAGCAGCGCGGCGACGAGGCCACGTTCGCGTCGTACATCTTCGTCTCGCAGATCGTCGGTGGCGTGTCACCGCTCTCGACGGCGATCGTCAACGGCCGGGTGCGTCGTGAGGGCGGCACACTGCTTCTCGCCGACCTCGAGGTGGTCCTCGACACCATGGAGTCGAAGCCGTTGAACGAGCGATGACCGTGGTTACCATTCCCACATGGCCGAACCGCTGACGCAGAAGGCGCGCAGCACACGCGCCGCGCTCGTGCGGTCCGCCTACGACCTGTTCATCGAGCAGGGCTACGGCGCGGTCTCGGTGCGTGACCTCGCCCGCCGCACCCAGGTGACCAGCGGCGCCATCTACGGGCACTTCCGCAACAAGGCTGACCTGCTCGTGGCCGCCATCGCGGACCACATCGATCGCGACCTCTACCTCAAGACCGATGGGCGGACCGGGCTGCGTTCGTACCTGCAGCGCCAGTGGCGCGGCTACCGCTCACGCGCCGGGTTGCGCGCACTCCTCGTGGAAGCCGCGGCCGCGGCGCGGGTCGACCCCGAGGTCGAGCGCCAGATGCACGACCTGCAGACCGCGAAGCTCGCGGAGTGGAAGGCGATCTACCACGAGATCCAGCAGGAGGAAGGCCTCGATCCCGACGTCGACATGGACGCGGTGCTGATCATGTTGTGGGCCACCGAGCTCGGACTCGGTCTCCTCGAATCGTGGGACCTCGAGCTGCCGAAGCCGGCGACATGGGCGAACCTCGCCGACCGCATCCTCAGCTCACTCGAGCCACCGGCGCGCTGACCCGCGCCGCTACAGCACCGGATCGATCTCGACCGTCGGCACCAGCGCCGGATCGTCGACCTCGGCATGGATGTCGAGGCTGACCACCCGCAGCCCTCGCGTCGCGAGCACCCAGGCGAGGAACGCGAACATCACGACCGCGGCGATGCCGACCGCTTCGCCCGGACCCACCGCCGACCCGATGGCGCCACCGACGAGCGCGGCGATGGGCACGCCGCCGGCCGTCATCATCGTGTAGAGGCCCATGACGCGGCCGCGGAACGCGTCGGGGGATCCCGCGATGAGGAGGCCCTGGGTCACCGTGCTCAACACGAAGAACGCGAACCCGAATCCGGCGAGCGCCATCGCCGTCACCCAGAGCGTCGTCGACGTGCTGATGAACACGTACATCGTGGCGATGCAGCCGAGTGCGCCGCCGATCGCGATGCGGCGACGACGGTCGGTGAGGAACTCGCCCGCGACCATGGCGCCGACGATCGCGCCCACGCCGGTCATCGTCTGCAGCAGCGCGTAGCCGGAGGAGCCTTCGTGCAGGAGGTCGGTGACGATCACCGGCATGAGGGCCGCGTGGTACACCACGAACGTCGTCACGAACGTGACGAGGAGCAGGAACCCGATCTGCCGCTCGCGGCGCGCGAACTCGAAGCCGAGCGCGAGTTGGCGGCGCATCGGCTCGTGCGTCTCGTGGGATCGGGTCGTCGTGCGCACGAACGCCCACGCCAGCACCACCGCGAAGAAGCTCGCGGCGTTGAGGTAGAACGCCCACTGGAGACCCCAGCCGCTGATCACGAGCGCGGCCATCGACGGGCCCAGGATGCGGGTGAGGTTGTTCACCACGCTCATCGACGCGACCGCTTCGGGCAGCTCGTCACCGGGCACGATCTCGCCGACCACGGCACTCATGGCCGGCTGGGTGAGCGCGGTGGCGATGCCGCCGATCGCCGCGAGCGCCAAGAGCAGCGGGATGGTCTGCTCGCCGGTGGCGACGAGGACGCCCAGGACGATCGACGGCGGGACCGCGAGGATGCTGCCGAGCACCACGATGCGCCGCCGCGGGAAGCGATCGGCGAGCGCACCGCCCACCGGCGACAGCAACAGGAACGGGAGGAACTGCGCCACCAGGCTCAGCGACACCGCGAACGGCCAGCCGCTCAGTTGGCGGATGGCCCAACCGAGCGCGACGTACTGCCCCCAGGTGCCGAGTTGCGACACGCCGTTGCCGATCTGCACCAACGCGAAGTCGCGGTGGCGCATGACCCGGATCGAGCGGGGGAGGCGCGACTGGAGGGCGGCCATGTGGCCGTCACTCTGGCCGGACGTGCCGCACCGACGCCAGGTGAGGCGGGCGCCGTGCCTCTGTGCTACGACACCGGGTCCGGAGATCGAAGGAGCGACGGATGAGCGAAGATCGACTGGCCGGGCGGCGCGTGCTCGTGATGGGTGCGTCGGCCGGCATCGGGCGGGTCGTGGCGCAGCGGCTCTGCGCGGCGGGCGCGCACGTCGCGTTCGCCGCCCGGCGCAAGGACGTGTGCGAGGAGGCCGCGGGTGGGGTGTCGGGCCGATCGGTCGCGCTGTCGTGCGACGTGACCGACGAGGCGCAGTGCCGGCAGGTCATCGACGATGCGGTGGCGCAGCTCGGTGGGCTCGACGACGTCGTCTTCTCGACCGGTGCGATCTCGGTGGTCGCGCTCGACGCCGCCGATGCCGACTGGTGGCGGCGGACGTTCGAGACCAACGTGATGGGCGCCGCGTTGCTGACCAAGTACGCGCTCCCGCACGTGAAGCAGCGTCCGGGTTCCTTCGTGTACCTGTCGTCGGTGTCGAGCATCGGCCCCGCATGGCCCGGCATCGGTGTGTACACCGCGACCAAGGCCGCGTTGAACCGGATGGTCGAGACGTGGCGGGTGGAGCACCCCGAGGTCGGGTTCGTCCGAGTGTTCGTGGGGCCCACCGACAACGCCGGGACAGGCACCGACTTCGACCTGAGCGCGCTGGAGCACATGGGCCGTTGGGCCGCGCTGGGGGTGGCGTCGGGAGCGATGGATGCTCCGGAGTCCATCGCCGACGCGGTCGAGCTCGTGCTCGGCAGCGACGCGCGCATCGCCGACGTGACCGTCGCCCCGAAGGACCCGCCGCTGCCCTGGGCGGGCGTGCCCTCGGGAGAGATCCCGCTGGCCTGACGCGACTCAGCCGACGTCGCTGGAGGCCGACGAGCGCTCGATCATCCCGGTGGCGCGCTCGCCGTCCCACTCGTACTCGCAGACGGCCTGCTGCAGGCGGAAGTCGGCCATCCCCGGCCCCGCGTTGGCGGCGTTCATCACCATGCACGTGGAGAGGACGGTGGTACCCCGGATCGTCTCGGTGCGACCGTCCTCGGTCTCGAGGGTCACGGTCGTGTCCTGGCCCCTGGGCGCCAGGTCGCGCAGCCAGGGTGCGTCGGAGACCCAGGCCGGGATGAGCTCACCGTCGCCGTCGAACAGGAAGCCCTCGTTGAACGTGGCCTTGCCGTCGTCGCGCGGCGGATAGAGGCAGAGCCCGAAGGCGCGGCCGCTCGGGAACACGGTCGACTGCCAGACGTGACCGCGGAACGTGGCCAGACGACGGATGCCGGCGCGGCGGATGCGCAGGCCGCCGCCGTCGAGCGTGTACTCGTCGTCGCCGACGCGCAGCGTGCCGGTGGTGCGGAAGAGCTGCTCGAAGCGAGGACCGCCCATGAGGTCGCCCTCTTCCTGCGTCGCGAGGACGCGACCGGCTTCCTCGAGCAGGGAACCACTCTCCCAGGGCGGCGCCGCAGAACGGATGTCGTACTCGAGCTCGACCGGCACGACCTCGCGGCTGCCGGAGCCCGGCGGCGCGCCTGCGATCTGCGCCTCGATCGACGTGACCGTCGCATCGCCCTGGATGCGCGCCTTCCAGTGCTCGAACGGCTTCACCAGCTCGAACTCGATGGGCCCGGCACCGAGGATGCGCGGCTTGCCGTCGGCGCCACGCGGGTCGTGGACCTTGCCCGCGCCGAACATGTTGAGCACCCGCCCGTTCGCGAACGCGAGGTTGAACTGGATGTCGTGGGTCTCCCACTGGTCGGCGACCGCCTCGACGCCGATGCGCGGCATGCCGAAGTCGGTGCCGTTGTCCCACACCCAGGTGTTCACCGACTCGCGCATCTCGGGGTCGGAGGGCTGCTCGGCGAACACGAACTCGCGGTCGTCCGACAGTCCACCGGTCAGGTCGATGGCCATGGAATCCTCCCAGTCCGTCGGCCTGTCTGCTGCGGCCGACAGGTATTTGGTGACAGCACGATGTCACGAATGTGGCGAGCCCGTCAATCACGGCGGATGGCGTACGGTGGCGCACCGATCGGCGAAGGGGGAGTGCGATGACGACCGACGAGGGCATGCTCGATCCGTGGGTGGTCGAGTACTTCGAGGCCAACCCCGAGCGGAACGTGGTGTTCGACACCCTCGACCGCGAGATCCTCGAGCTGGCGCGGGGCGACTTCTCGCTCCCCTGCGACGTCGAGATCGCGAGCGTCGAGGACGCCGAGGTCGACGGCATCCCGATCCGGATCTACCGCGACGAGGACCCTCCCACCGGCGTCGTCGTGTACTTCCACGGGGGCGGGTTCGTGATCGGCAGCATCGGGCTCATGGACAACGTCGCCCGCCAGCTCTGCGACGCGTCCGGCGCGGTGGTGATCTCGGTGGGTTACCGCCTGGCGCCCGAGCACCCGTATCCGGCCGCCCTCGACGACTGCGAGACCGTCACCCGCTGGGCGATCGCCAACGTGTCGACGTTCGGGGCGCCGGCGTCGGCGGTCGCGATCGCGGGCGAGAGCGCGGGCGGCAACCTCTCGGCCGCGCTGGCGCTGCGACTGCGGGACGCGGGCGACGTGCAGATCGCCGGTCAGGTGCTCATCTACCCGGCCACCGGCGGCACGGATCGGTTCCCGTCGCGTGACCTGTTCGACGGCCTCGTCATCAGCGAGAAGGCCGGCACCATGTACTGGGACGCGTACCGCGCCGGGCGTGAGCTCGACGACGACCCGTACGCGGCGCCGCTGCACGCGGAGCACCTGCGCGACCTCCCGCCCGCGGTGGTGATCCTCGGCGGTTGCGACATGTTGCGCGACGAGGGTCGCGCCTACGCCACGCGCCTCCGTGACGACGGCGTCGAGGTCGAAGAGGTCTCCTACGCGGGTCAACCTCATGGCTTCGTGAACTTCGACTTCCCGGCCGCCGCGCTCGCACACGAGGTCGTCGGCCGCTGGCTGCGGGCCCGGTTCGCGTCCGTCGGCTGACCTGACGATGGCGGAGCGAGGTGGATCCGCGGTCGTCGTCGGTGGAGCGTCGGGGATCGGCGCGGCCGTCGTCGACCGCTACCGCGACGCCGGCCATCCAGTCGTGGTGTGGGACGTGCACGAGGCGGCCGACGTGCTCTGCGACGTCACCGACGAGGCTCAGGTGGAGGTGGCGCTCATCGCGACCCTCGACCGTCTCGACGAGGTGCCGACCGAGCTGACCGTCACCGCCGGCGTCGGGCACTCCGGCTTGCTCACCGAGGTCGACCGCGCCGAGTGGGACCGGGTGCTCGCGGTGAACCTGACCGGTCCGTGGCTGGTCATGCGGGCCTGGGCCCGTCAGTACGCGGCGCACGGCGCCGAAGCGTCGATCGTCGCGACGTCGAGCGTGAGCGCGCGGCTCGTCGACCGCGCGATGGGCGCGTACTGCACGTCGAAGGCCGCGCTGAGCATGACGGTGCGGATCGCGGCCGCGGAGTGGGCGCCGTCCGTGCGCGTGAACGCGGTGGCGCCGGGCGTCACCGCGACGCCCATGCTGGGCGGCGCGCCCGTCGACTCGGGCTGGCTGCGCGACGTCGCCCACCGCACGTCGCTCGGACGTCTCGGTTCCGCCGACGACATCGCCGACGCGGTGCTCGCCCTCCACGCGCTGCCGTGGGTCACCGGTCAGGTGCTCGAAGCCGACGGTGGCCTGGCGCTCTGGAGCCCCATCAACGCCTGGGACGCCACCCACTGAGCTTTTGCCACTGAGCTTTTGGCGTTGTTCGTGTGCCACTACGGCACACCAGCCACGCCAAAACCGATGGGAGAGTCAGCTCCGGAGGAGCTCGCTCCACGGGGTGGCGCGGTCGCTGGTGGGCTCCTTGGGGAGTCCGAGGGCGCGCTCGGCCAGGTTGTTGCGCTGCACCTCGTTGGTGCCGCCGCCAATGGAGATGCCGTAGCGGCTCAGCATCTCGGAGCTGACCCAGCGGCCGATCTCGTCGTCGGTCTGCAGCGCGGCCGCACCCGCGAGCTCGCCCGCGACGTCACCGGTGATGGCGCGGTTGATCGCGATCGAGAGCTTGAGGATCGACGGGTCGACCGGCGGACGTTCGCGGCGACGGATCGCACCCATGATGCGCTCGGAGAGCAGGCCGAGCGTCCGCTCGCGTACGAAGCAGTCGACGAGTCGCTGGCGCGCCACCGGATCACCGGTCCGCTCGAACTCCACGCGCGAGCCGCAGCAGATTGGCGAAGGTGCTCTGCGTGGTGCCGCCGATCATCGCCGACTCGTTGGCCATGACGGTGCGAGCCGCGGGCCAACCGTTGTCGATGTCGCCGAGCACGTTGGCGACCGGCACCCGCACGTTCTCGAAGAACACCTCGTTGAAGTGCGCGGCACCGGTCGCCTGCACCAGCGGGCGCGCTTCGATGCCGGGACTGTTCATGTGGACGAGCAGGAACGTGATGCCGTGGTGCTTGGGCACGTCGGGGTTGGTGCGGGCCAGCAGCATGCCGTGGTCGCACCACTGCGCGGCCGAGTTCCACACCTTCTGCCCGTTGACGACGAACTCGTCGCCGTCGCGCGCGGCCCGGCACCCGAGCCCGGCCAGGTCGGAGCCCGCGCCCGGCTCGGAGAAGAGCTGGCACCACGCGTCGTCGCCTGACAGGAGACGCGGGATGAGCTCGCGCTTCTGCTCCTCGGTGCCGAACGCCATCAACGTCGGGCCGAGCATCATGATCGTCGAGTAGATGAACCCCGACGACGCTTCGTACTGCGTGGCCTCCTCGTTGTAGATCCGCTCCTGCCACGCGTCACCACCCTGTCCGCCGTACTCCTTCGGGTACGTGAAGCCGGTCATGCCCGCGTCGAAGCGCTTGCGCTGCCACGCCCGGCCGGCGTCGAACCAGCGCTTCGCGTCGTCGCCGTCGGTGTGGTACGTGATCGCCCACGGGCTGCGTTCCTTCTTGGGCGTCGAGTTCGCGCTGAGGAAGGCGTGCACCTCGGCCCGGAACGAAGCCTCCTCGGGCGTGTCGGTCGACTGGGTCTCGTCGATGGTGGAAGTCACGCAAGCAACGTAGCCGCGGCGTCCGTGAGCGAACCGGGCCCGAGACCGCAGGCCGCCGGTCGCCGTAGGATCCGCGAATGCGGGTGGGTGTGGTGATCGAGCTCGGGACCGGGGCGCTGCTGCTGTACGGGCTCCCGTTCATCATCGTCGTCGGGTGGGTGAGCAGTCGGCTCCTCGGCGTGCGTCGCGGCTGGGGCCGGGCGTTCGTGGCCGGGTTCGTCGGTTGGGTGGCGGGCGTCGGCGTCGCGGCCGTGATCGAGAACCACGACGTCCGCACGAACGCGCAGCTCGAGGACATCCTCCCGCTCGCACTCTTCTTCGGTGTGCTGATCTCGATGTTCGTCGGGCTGATGCTCGACGTGCTCCTGAAGCCGCGTCGGGCCCATCACCGCCGGTTCCGGTGGCTCATCCACCCGATCGCGACGGTGAAGCGGCGGCTCGCCCCGCTCGGCCGCTTCCGCGAGATCCTCCGCTACGCGCGCGAAGCGGGGCCTGCAGCACTACGCGTCGTCCTCGAAGCTCGCGACACCCGAATTCGCGCGGCGGTTGCGGCTCACGCTCGAGGACTGTGGCGGGATGTTCGTGAAGTTCGGCCAGATCGCGTCCACCCGCAACGACCTGTTGCCCGAGGTGATCACGACGGAGCTCGCACAGTTGCAGTCGGCCGCGCGACCGATCGACGCTGACGCCGTACGTGACGTCGTCGAACTCGAGCTCGGTGCGACGGTCGAGGAGGAATTCGCGTCCTTCGACTTCGAGCCGCTCGCCGCAGCGTCGATCGGTCAGACGCACCGTGCCGTGTTGAAGACGGGTGAGCACGTGGTCGTGAAGGTGCAGCGTCCCGGCATCGAGGACGTCGTGCACCGCGACGCGGCGGTGCTCCGCATGGCCGCGGGCGTGATCGACCGGCGGGTCGAGGCCGCGCACCAGCTCGGCGTCAAGCGTCTGGCCGAGGAGCTCATCACGTCGCTCGAACGCGAGCTCGACTACGGCGCCGAAGCCGCCAGCGGTGTCGCGTTCCTGGAACACCTCGAGGACGACGAGGGCATCGCCGCACCGAAGGTGTACGAAGCCCTGTCGACCCGCCGGGTGCTGGTGATGGAGGAGATCCCCGGGGTGACGGTTGCCGACCGCGCCGCGGTCGAGGCCACTCCGCTCGCTGCCAACGTGCTCGCGCTGCGCCTGCTGCAGTCGTTCCTCGACCAGGTGTTGCGCGACGGCCTCTACCACGCCGACCCGCACCCCGGGAACATCTTCGTCGACCCGTCGGGTTGCCTGTGGTTCCTCGATTTCGGGGCGGTGGGCCGTCTGAGCCCGCTGGTGCTGGAGTCGATGCAGGAGATGGCGATCGGGTTCCAACTCAACGACCCGGTGGTGCTGGCGCGGGCGACGATGCACCTCGCCGGTGGCGACGAGGGCGGCGACAGCCGCGCGCTCGAAGCCGACATCGGCCTGTTGCTCGTCGACGGCGTCGCGTCGGGGAGCTTCGACCCTCAGGCCATGAGCATGATGCTCGACGTCATGCAGCGCCACGGTCTCGAGGTGCCCGGCGCGATGACCGTGCTCTCGCGTGCGCTGCTCACGCTCGAGGGCACGCTGCGCACCGTCGACCCGTCGTTCAACATCGCCCACGAGGCAACCCGGCTGTTGCCCGAGCTCGCGGGTGAGCAGACCGACATGCTCCAGGAGCAACTCCAGAAGGAGGTCATCCGCGCGCTGCCGTCGCTGCGCACTCTCCCGTCGAACGTCGAGGCCATCGCCACCCAACTCCGCCGCGGTCGGCTCACCATGCGGGTCGAGCGCTTCGCCGGCGACGACCGCGAGGTCGTCGACGACTGGGTCGACCGATCGATCTTCGCCGCCGTCGGTCTGCTCGGGATGATCGCGTCGGCGATGCTGCTGGTGGCCGCGGCGCTCGTCGGTCACGACGAGGACTTCGCCACCGCGCTCCAGGTGATCGGGTTCTTCGGGATCATCGTCACCGCGGTGATCCAGATGCGGGTGGTGGCGCAGATCTTCCGGCGCGGCGACGTCGAGGGTCGCCGCCGCATCTGACTCCCAGGTACTGTCGCGCGCAGTACAAATCTGATCCGGGGGATCGCCTGACATGGCCGACGAGATCTACTACGACCCGTACGACTTCGACATCGACGCGGACCCGTATCCGATCTGGAAGCGCCTGCGCGACGAAGCGCCCCTGTATCACAACGAGAAGTACGACTTCTACGCGGTGAGCCGCTTCGACGACGTCGAGCGCTGCTCGGTGGACTGGCGCACGTACCGCTCCGGCCGCGGTTCGGTGATCGAGATCATCCAGCAGGGTGTCGACATCCCGCCCGGCAGCATCCTCTTCGAGGACCCGCCCACCCACGACGTCCACCGCTCGCTGCTGTCGCGGGTGTTCACACCTCGGCGCATCGCCGACCTCGAGCCGAAGGTGCGTGCGTTCTGCGCGCGCAGCCTCGACCCGCTCGTCGGCGGCGACGGGTTCGACTTCATCGGCGACCTGGGCGCACAGATGCCGATGCGCACCATCGGCATGTTGCTCGGCATTCCGGAGGAAGACCAGGAGGCGATCCGCGACCAGATCGACGAGGGCATGCGGCTCGAGGAGGGCGCGCCGCCGTCGAACGAGCAGACGCTCGCGGTGACGAGCGGCGACGTGTTCACCGACTACATCGACTGGCGAGCCGAGCACCCGTCGGACGACCTGATGACCGACCTGCTCAACGTCGAGTTCGACGATCACACGGGTGTGCGCCGGCGGCTCAGCCGCGAGGAGATCCTCGGGTACGTCGGGTTGTTGGCCGCGGCGGGCAACGAGACGACCACGCGTCTGATCGGCTGGACCGGCAAGGTGCTGGCCGAGAACCCTGACCAGCGCGCCCGCCTGGTCGACGACCGCACGTTGGTGCCGAGCGCCGTCGAGGAGCTGCTGCGCTACGAGGCGCCCTCACCGGTGCAGGCGCGCTACATCCAGGACGACGTCGAGCACCATGGGCAGAAGATCGCGGCCGGCAACGTCATGGTGCTGCTCACGGCGGCGGGCAACCGCGACGAGCGGCACTTCCCCGAGCCCGACCGCTTCGACATCGATCGCACCATCGACCATCACCTGTCGTTCGGGTACGGCATCCACTTCTGCCTGGGCGCCGCGCTGGCGCGCCTCGAGGGACGTATCGCGCTCGACGAAGTGCTGCAGCGCTTCCCCGAGTGGGAGGTCGACTGGGACCGCGCCGAGCAGGCGCACACCAGCACGGTGCGCGGCTGGGAGAAGCTCCCGGTTCTCGTGCCGTAGCGAAGCGTCCGACAAGCCCTTGGCGACTCCGAGAACGCAACTCAGAAGGAGTGACATCCTCGTGGACGTCATGCGCGGCCAGGCCGCATTCGTCACCGGTGGCGGAACCGGCATCGGTCTTGCGTGCGCGCAAGCGATCGTGCAGGCAGGTGGCACGGTCACGATCGCCGGGCGTCGCGTTGACGTTCTCGACTCGGCGGTCGAAGCCCTGGGCGAGAGAGCCACGGGCGTCCAGTGCGACATCTCGGAGCCGGGCTCCGTCGAGCACGCGGTCGGCACAGCGGTGGAACGCTTCGGGCCACTCCACCTGGCGGTCAACTCCGCCTACAGCGCCATGGTGGGAAGCTTTCTCGAGACCCCGGCAGATCTCTTCGCCATCACGACGAACGCCACGCTCAACGGGACGTACCGTTCGATGCAGGCGGAGGCGAAGGCGATGCGCGCAGCCGGGAGCGGCAGCATCGTGAACATCAGCTCGGTCGCCGCGGCACGAAGCGGTCGGTGGGAGTCGGCGTATTCGGCGTCGAAGGCGGGCGTCGACATGCTCACCCGGGTTGCGGCCGACGAGTGGGGCCAGTACGGCATCCGTGTCAACTCGGTGTTGCCGGGTCTGATCACCACCGACACCGCGGCGCCGCTGACCGATGACCCGGTCGTGCGAGAGGGCTTCGTGCGGCAGACGCCGCTCGCGCGACTCGGCGAACCGCACGAGATCGCGACGATGGTCGCCTTCCTCTTGAGCGACCGCGCTGCGTTCGTGACCGGTCAGTGCATCTGCGTCGACGGCGGACTGTCGCTGCGCGGGCTCCCGGAGCCCGAACACGGCCGCAGCTTGCGAGGCCTGATCCCCGACTTCTTCGCGGACGGAGAACCCTGACCAGCGGTGCTTGCGGCAGGATGGCCGCGGTGGATGCGTGGCCGATGCCCCGGAACCTCGTCCTGGCGGCGGAGCGAGGTGGCCGTCGGGCGTGGCTGGGGAGACTGCCGGGGCTCGTCCACGAGCTCGAGGGTCGTTGGGGGTTGACGGCCGGAGCACCATTTCAGCCCGGCGGTCAGACGGCATACGTCGCGCCGGTCCGCGCGGTCGGCGGGGAGGAGCTCGTCCTGAAGCTCGTGTGGCATCACGACGAGGCGGCGCACGAAGCTGACGGGCTGCGCGAATGGGATGGCGACGGCGCGGTTCGACTGCACGGGATCGACGAGTTCGACGACACCAGCGCGTTGCTGCTCGAGCGGTGTGTTCCGGGAGCTCCGTTGGCGACGCGAGCGGAGCCGGAGCAGGACACGGTGATCGCCGGCCTGTTGCGGCGGCTGTGGCGCGAACCCACTCCTGGGCATCCCTTCCGAGCGCTCAAGGTCATGTGTGACGCGTGGGCCGACGAATTCGAACAGAAGGCGGCGAAGGGCCAAGTGAGCCTTGACGCTGGTCTCGCCCGCGCCGGCATCGAGCTGTTCCGCGCGCTGCCGCGCGATGCCACGCAGCACGTGTTGTTGTGCACCGACCTGCACGCGGAGAACGTCCTGGCTGCCGCACGCGAACGATGGCTGGCCATCGACCCGAAGCCCTACGTCGGCGATCCCACCTACGACGTCCTCCAACACCTCTTGAACTGCACCGAACGGTTGCAGGCCGACCCGCGCCTACTGGCAGGGCGCATGGCGGACCTTCTCGACCTCGATCGTGACCGCGTCGTGCTCTGGCTCTTCGCGCGTTGCGTGCAGGAGTCACCTGATTGGCCTGGCCTCGATGACGTCGCTCGCCGCTTGGCTCCCTCGTAGCCGGCGTCGCGTCGGCAGATTCATCCAGGTTGCGCGCCGCCGAAGATGAACCAGCGCGTGGCGTCGATGTCGGCATGCCACCCCTGCGCTTCGACCAGACCTTCGAGTTCCTCCGGCTCGTACATCACCTTCACGACCTGGTACTCGGATCCGTCACTGAGCCGACGAAGGTGCAGATCGGGCGCGTACTCGACGACGTAGGGATCCCGAGCGACAGTCGTCGTGATCGGATCGTCGCGGTTGTCGATGAGGAACGCGCGGCCATCGGCATTGAGACACGCGCGTACCAGTGACCAGAAGCTCGCAAAGCGGCTCCGAGGCACGTGTGAGAGCCAGAACGAGAAGAACACGACATCGAAGGTTCTCTGCGGGACCCAGTCGAAGAGGTCGGCAACGACATAGTTGACGTCCGGACGACCCACTCGATCGCGATTCAAGGCGAGGGTCTCGGGAGAAGCGTCGACGACGGTCAGCTCATCGGCTGCTTGTGCCAGCCGCTGCGTCCACCAGCCGGTGCCGCCGGCCAACTCGAGAACATCGCCCGTCGGGCCAAATGTCGCGAGCGCCGCATCGACCGCCGCGACCTGGCGATCCCACTCCCGGGACTCCTCTTCACCGCGGGCGTAGCGGCCGCGGCGCTGCCACCAGTCGTCGTACTCCGGTGCGCGTGCCCGGTAGAACCGCCGTTGCTGTTCCAGCAGGTCCTCGTCGTCCACCGCCACAGCATCGCTCATCGGCCGCGTGCGTTCGCGCGGGCCTGTCAGCCGGTCTGAGGGGCGCGATCCGACATGGACTCGCGGATGAGGTCGGAGGCCTTCTCGGCGATCATGACCGTCGATGCATGGGTGTGGCCACGCGGGATCGTCGGCATCACCGACGCGTCGACGATCCTGAGCCGTTCGAGACCGTGAACTCGCAGGTCCGCGTCGACCACGGCTTCGTGGTCGCTCCCCATCTTGCATGTCCCCACGGGGTGGTAGAGCGACTCCGCATAGCGCCGCACATGATCGGCCGCTTCGTCGTCGTCGACCGGCGCCGGCGACGGATACATCGGCTTGCCCGCGTAGCGAGCGAACGCGGGCGCGGCGAAGATCTCGCCTGCCCGGCGCATCCCTTCGACCAGCACGCGGAGGTCGTCGCCCTCGGCGTCGGACAAGTACGCCGGATCGATGATCGGCGGACGCGCCGGATCGGCCGATGCCAAGGTGAGCACGCCCTCGCTGTGGGGCTGCAGGGCCACCGCGCCGATGGTGATTCCGTGATCGGTCGGTGGTTCCAGCCCGTGGTCGACGAAGGTCACGGGGGCGAACACGAGCTCGAGATCCGGCGCCGGCAGGTCATCGCTCGTGCGCACGAACGCAACCGCCTCCGCGACGTTCGAGGTGAGCATGCCGCGGCCGGAGACCAGGAAGCGACCGACGTTGCGCAACGACTGGGCCGCGGCCAGCGTCACCGGTTCGTTGCACTCCACGATGGTCACCACTGCGAGGTGGTCGAGCAGGTGGCGGCCGACGCCCGGGAGCTCGCGCACGACCGGGATGCCGTTGTCGCGGAGCTGGTCGCTCGGACCGACGCCGGAAAGCATCAGGAGTTGCGGTGAGTTGATCGCGCCGCCCGAGAGGATCACCTCGCGCGCCGCGTCGGCGCGACGCGGCGTCCCGTCGACGACGTAGTCGACCCCCACCGCTCGCGAGCCGTCGAAGCGCACACGCTGCGCGAACGCGCCGGTCTCCACCGTGAGGTTGCGACGCCGACGAGCCGGCCTCAAGTACGCGTCGGCGGCGCTCCAACGTCGGCCGCGCTTCTGCGTGACCTGCGTGGTGTTCACGCCGTCCTGCTGCGCGCCGTTCACGTCGTCGTTCAGGGGGATCCCGACCTCCTGCGCGGCGCGGAGGAAGGCCTGCGTCGCCGGATTGGGATCGCGCAGTTCGGCGACGCTGAGCGGTCCGGCACCACCGCGCTCGGCGGTCGATCCTCGCTCGTAGGTCTCCGAACGCCGGAAGTACGGGAGCACGTCGTCGTAGCTCCACCCGTCGTTGCCGAGCTCGGCCCAACGGTCGTAGTCGTCGGCACTGCCGCGCACGTACATCATCGCGTTCATCGACGAGCTGCCGCCGAGGGTCTTGCCCCGCGGCCAGAACCGGGCCCGGCCGTCGAGGTGCTCCTGCGGCACCGTCTCGTAAGCCCAGTCGTACTTCGTCTTGAACAGCTTGTTGAACGCGGCCGGGATCCGGATCTCCAGCTTGCGGTCGGGTGGCCCTGCCTCGAGCAACAGCACCTGACACGCGGGATCCTCGCTCAGTCGCGCCGCGAGCACACAACCGGCCGAGCCCGCTCCGACGATGACGTAGTCGTACACACCACCCTCTTCGCTGAGCGTCGCGTCGTGGATCACTTCACCCGGTGGTCAGCGGCGTTGGCGCAGCACCTGGTTGAGGCGTGCCGCTTGGCGCGTCTGGTGGTCGCGCTCGGCGAGGTTCGGCGCGTTCCGGGCCGCGTCCGCGTAGAGGTGAGCGGCAAGTTCGAGGTCGCCGTTCTTCTCGTGGAGATGCGCGGCGACCGCTTCGCGCCGCGGGATGTGCTCGTCGACCTCGGCGAGTGCGACGAGCCCCGCGGGCGCGCCGTCGGCCTCGCCGACCGCGACGGCACGGTTGAGCCGGACGATCGAGGTGTCGGCGAACCGGAGCAGCTCGTCGTACCACTCCACGATCTGAACCCAGTCGGTGTCCTCGACCCGCGTCGCGTCGGCGTGGAGCGCAGCGATCGCCGCTTGCGCCTGGTACTCGCCGAGTTGGTCGCGTCCGAGTGCGGCTTGCAACACGTCGACGCCCTCGGCGGTGAGCGCGGCGTCCCACTGGCTGCGGTCCTGCTCCGCGAGCGGCACGATGCTTCCGTCCGGTCGGGTGCGGCTGCGTCGGCGCGCGTGGTGCAGCAACATCAACGCGAGCAGGCCGTCGACTTCGGTATCGTCCACTGTCGTCGCGAGCTGCCGGGTCAGCCGGATCGCTTCGGCAGCCAGGTCGATGTCGCCCGAGTAGCCCTCGTTGAACACGAGATACAGCACCCTCATCACGGTGCGCACGTCACCGGGACGGTCGACGCCGGCCCGACCGACCGTGCGTTTGGCGCGGCTGATGCGCTGCGCCATGGTGCTCTCGGGCACGAGGTAGGCCTGTGCGATCTGGCGCGTGGTCAGCCCGCCCACCGCCCGCAGGGTGAGCGCGACCGCGGAGGACGGCGTCAGGTCGGGGTGGGCGCACAGGAAGTAGAGGTGCAGGGTGTCGTCGGCGCTCGGCACCACGCCGGTCGGCGGTTCGCGGTCGAAGCGGACCTCGCGATCTCGACGCGCGGCGTCCGAGCGGGCCAGGTCGAGGAATGCTCTCCAGGCGACCGTGATCAACCAGCCCTCGGGATCGGAGGGCATCTCGTCGTCCCACGCGCAGAGCGCGCGGACGAGCGCCTCCTGCACCGCGTCCTCGGCTGTCGCGAAGTCAGCACCGCGACGGACGAGGACGCTCAGGACCTGGGGGACGAGCTCACGCAGCTCGACGTCGTCCACGGTCACTCGGTGACGGTGGGCGGTGCGGTGAGGAAGGGCCGGACCTCCAACCATTCGTGGATCGGCTCACCGCCGGCGCCGGGCGCGGCGGACAGCTCGCCGGCGAGCTCGATCGCCCGCTCGTAGCTGTCGACGTCGATGATCATCCAACCGGCGATGAGGTCCTTCGTCTCGGCGAACGGGCCGTCCGTCACCGGCGCTCGCCCCGCGCCGTCGGAGCGGACCCAGACGCCGTCAGGCGACAGAGCCTGGGCGTCGACGAATTCAGCGCTGTCCTCGAGCCGGGCGGCGAAGTCGCCCATGAACTTCACGTGCGCGTCGAACTCCTCGGGCGTCCACTGGTCCATCGGGATGTTGTTCACGGGCGCCGGCGCGCCCCGGTAGTGCTTGAGCAACAGGTACTTGGCCATGGTGTCCTCCTCGTGTGACGACGGCGTGCTCGCCGCGTTCACCCCTGGGACGGAGCAGAGTTCGGATTCTCGACATCGCCGGCCCGGATTGCCTCTGCGCCGAGGACGCCATCACCATGCGCTCCCTGTCTACTGCGGCGTCCCTCGATGCTGACCGTGGCCTACTAGTGCACTGACCAGACGCGCGCGCCGCTGAGGTTCAGTCGGTCGCGAAGACCGTCCATTCGCCGGGTACGCCCTTGAGGACGTGGCTGCCACGCTCGCCGAACGTGAGCCCGGAGCCCGCGACGAGGTCGACGACCGTGCGCGACACGAGGACCTCGCCGGGCCGCGCCAGGGCTTGTATGCGTTGCGCGATGTGCACTGCGATGCCGGTGATGTCGTCGCCGTGACGCTCGATCTCGCCCGTGTGAAGGCCAACCCGTACCTCGATGCCGAGCGGTCGGAGCTGGTCGCGAATCGCGGTACCGCATCGGATGCTGCGGCCGGGCCCGTCGAAGGTCGCCAGGAACCCGTCGCCGGTTGCCTTGACTTCGCGTCCTTCGAATCGCGCGAATTCGGCGCGTCCAGGCGGTCATGAGCAGCGAGGAGATCTCGCCAGCGGTGATCGCCGGCGCGCGGCGAGAGCTTCGGTCGAACGAACGACGTCGGTGAACATCACGGTCGCCAGCATTCGGTCGACCCCGTGCGATGGGATGCCTCCGGTCAGGTACGACTCGATGGCGTCGAGCAGCGGCGCGCTGTCCGCGCCGAGGATGAAGGCATCGTCGAATGGCACCTCGACCATGACGGCGCCGTCGATGTGGTCGGCGACGTAGCCGCTCTGGGGATGATCGCGGCTGGAGATCACCAGGGACGGTACCCGGATGGCGGGTAACACGTCGCGCATGTCCAACTCGAAGCTGCCGCGAAATCGCCAATATCCCTCGGCGGGCGTCATGGCGAGGCGTTCACAACGCCCACACCAGCGACGAAACGCCGGGTCGTCCGCGCGACTTGCACTCAGCGGCGCGGCGAAGGCACCGGTACCCCACGCACCGCGGAGGCCGTCGAGCAGCTGGTCGATCGTTTCCCGGGGAAGGTTGTAGGGATGGTCATGAGCCCAGCGAAAGCGGGCGATCGGATTCACAAGCACGAGCGCCTTGATGCGCTCGGGATGCGCCGCTGCGAGCAGCATCGCCGGGGGCCCGATGAAGCCGAGCAGGATGACGTGTTCGCAACCGAGCTCATCGAGCACCGTGATCGCATCGTCGACCCAGCTCTCCATGAGCCGGCCCTCGACGTGTTCGATCGCATCCGATGCGCCGGTGCCCCGAGGATCGAAGCAGATGCTCCGCGTGAACGAGCCGAGACCCTCGAGCACCCGCACGAAGCCGGGATCCTCCCACATCAGATCGACCGGGAAGAACACGGGTTTGATCACCGCGACGTCGATCGAGCCGTCACCGACCACCTGGTACGCGACCATCCCGTCCTTGCCGGGGGCGTACGCGACGTCGGTGGTCACAGCAGTGAGTGTGCGTCAGCGCTCGTCAGACCGGCAAGCGGACGCCGGCCGCGCGGGCGCGCGTCACGGGCGCGTCCTCGGGGCGCAGCGCGCCCGATGCGACGAGGCGGTCGACTGCGTCGTTCCAACCGTGCTCGTACTCGGCGCGACTCGCGTAGCGCGAACGCAACGTCTCGTCGTCGAAGGACTTGGCGGCGCCGAACAGCGGCAGGTGCCCGGTGCCCATGGCGACGCCCTGGTAGGCCGCGGTGGCCATCTCGAGCTCGGGGAGGCGGATCCCGCCGCGCGCGTTGCCGGTGTCGTCACGGGCGATGCGCAACGGTGGCCCATCGTCCATCTCGATGCGCGGCTGATGCGGTGCCGGCACGCCGTCGGCGAGCCAGCGGTGCATCGCCCGCAGCGCGGCGTCGTGCACCGGGGCCCAGCGGAGCGGGTTGGGCACACGACCGCGCCGGTCGGGCTGGCCGCCGAGGCTCCGAGTCGTGCCGTGTGGGGTACCCGCGACCTCCCACACGCGCAACCACTCGGTGTCGACGCACGGCACCTGCGCGAGGTGCGTGCTCTCGAACTCACTGTTGACCACGATCACCGGCGTCGGTGTGTCGGTGCGGAGCGCGGTGCGCACGCCCATCGGCAACACGCCTTCTTCAGGTCGCGGCGCCCGCGCTTCCCAGACCGAGAGCAGGAAGCCGTCGAACACACGTGATGACGGGTGGAACGCGTTGAGATACGTCGTGAGCCGCATCGCCGACTGCGAGCCACCGGTCGCGAGCAGTCGTCGGACGGGGAGGCCGCCGAGCGGGTCGAGGTCGCCGTCGCGGTCAGGTGCGAGCGCGCGGCCCGCGTGCGTGAAGATGTCGAACGACGCGGGATCGCCCGGGTGCACGAGGTCGCCGTACCGCTCGGGATCGTCGTCGAGCAGCGGCAACCCGCGGCGCGACGCCATGCGCTCGAGGCCGGTCGGGAACCCGTAGAGGCCGACCTCCTGCGCACTGACGCCGACCCACGCGTATCCCTCGTAGCACTCGCCGCCGGTCGGTGCGCCCTGCTCGAATCCGGCCGAGACGTTCTGCCAGTTGACGACGACGCTGCCGTTGAAGTCATCGGCGCGTTCGGGGCGGACGACGAGGAGCCGGGTGCGGAACGGGGCTCGCGCGAACTCCTCGACCCGCCAGCGCCCGTCGATCGGATCGGGCGGATCGCCGACGAGGTGGTGACCACCGGCACTGCCCTCGAGCACGTACTCCTCGACGAGGTACCCGCGCGCCGCGAGGTCGACCGCGGGCGCGCCCGAGGGCGTCCGGTCGCCGGTGATCGGGCCGACGACGCGTGCCGGCTCCACACCCACGACCGGTTCCTCGCTCACCATGGCATGGTCGAACCCCCGTTGGGCCGCATCACGATGCCGGTCACGAACTTCGCCGCCGGCGCCGCGAGGTAGAGAGCGGCGAACGCGATGTCATCGGGTTCGCCGGCCAGGTTCATCGGCGAGAGCTTGGCCCGCTGCTCGCGGTACGCGGCCTGCTGCTCCTCGTCGAGAGTGCCGTCGGCGCGGCGGGCGTGGCGCTCGTTCATCGGCGTGTCGATCCATCCTGGCGCGATCGCGTTGACGCGCACCCGGTGCGGTGCGAGCTCCATGGCCAGTGTGCGCGACAGCTGCGCGACGGCGGCCTTCGCGGTCGAGTAGCAGACGAGCGACGGCGTGGGCATGTCGATGGCGCCGGACGCGAGGTTGATGATCGAGCCCGAGCCCTGCTCGACCATCACCCGCCCGGCGGACTGGCAGCCGAAGAACACGCCCTTGAAGTTGACCGCCATCACGCGGTCGAGGTCGTCTTCCGACGTGTCCAGCACGAGGCCGTCGACGATGATGGCAGCGTTGTTGACCATGACGTCGAGGCGGCCGTGGTCGGCGACGACACCGCGCGACGAGCGCCTCGACGTCCTCGCGCCGGCTGACGTCGACGTGCGCGGCCGACGCCGCACCGCCGGCCTGCGCGATCCCGGCCGCGGTCTCGGCCGCAGTGACGTCCTGGATGTCGGCGCACACCACCCGGGCGCCGGCCTCGGCCAAGCGGGTGGCGATGGCGCGACCCAGGCCGCGCCCGGCGCCGGTGACGATCGCGACGCGGCCGCTGAGGTCGAAGGCTTCTGCGATGCTGGTCATGGGCCGGACCTTAGAAGGCTTGACAGTAAGCTGGGGTGCTTATTACCGTGCCCCGGTCGTCCGCAGCTGGGGAGAACCACATGCGAGCAGTCCGCGTCGTGCAGCACGCCGCGCCCCTCGAGGCGCTCGAGCTCGAGGACATCCCGAAGCCGGAACCCGGACCCGGGGAGGTGCTGATCGCGGTCTCGGCCGCGTCGCTCAACTTCGGCGACATCGCCCGTTGTCGCGGGACGGTGGCCAGCGTGATGGGCCAGGTTCCCTTCACCATCGGCATGGACGTGTGCGGCATGGTCGAGTCGGCCGGCGCCGATGGCGAGGAGTGGGTGGGCCGCCGGGTCGTGGCCACCACCAACCAGTCGTTCGGTGGGGTGGCCGACTTCGCGCTCGCCGGCGTCAACGGAGTGTTCGATGCGCCCGCGGAGCTCGACGACGTGCAGGCCGCGGCGTTCACGTTGCCCTTCCACACCGGGTACCTCGCGGTGCGGCGCCGCGGCAAGCTCGAGGCGGGCGAGGAGCTGCTCGTCGTCGGTGGCGCCAGCGCGGTCGGCACTGCGGTCATCCAGCTCGGCACCGCGGCCGGCGCCCACGTGCTCGCCGTCGCCGGTGGAGCCGAGAAGGGCGAGCTGTGCCGCAGTCTCGGCGCCGAGCCGATCGACCACGAGTCGGAGGACGTCTTCGACCGCGTCATGGCGCTCACGAACGAGCACGGCGCTGACGTGTGCGCCGACATGATCGGCGGGGAGCGCACCGAGACGATCTGGACGTGCATGGCGCGGGAGGGGCGCTACGTGGCCGTCGGCTTCAACGACGATCCGGAGTCGGGTCTGACCGGCCGCCCGCTGCGCAAGGTGTCGATGGGCAACTTCTCGGTCGTCGGCGTGATGATGGGATACAACGACACGCCGGTCGACTTCCGTCGCTTCGGGCTCAACACCTTCCCACCGGCCGTCGGGCGCGAGGTGCACGCAGCGCTCTGCGAGCTCGTGACCGCCGGGAGGATCCGCCCCGTCATCGGCCGCGTGATCGGGATGGAGGAGGTCGCGCAGGCACTCGACGACCACGACCAGCGGCGCACGAGCGGGCGCACGGTCGTCGACGTCGCGCACCGATGACCGAGTTGCAGCCGGAGGCCCTGCTCGACGCCGCCTCGGCTGCGACCGGGCTCGACGACTTCGGGCCCGAGGGCTTCCGTGAAGGGCTGCGCGCGTTGTGCGAGTCGCTGACGGCCGACGCGCAGCTCAACGACCTCGGCGCGGTGGCGCTGCCCGGCATGATCGTTGGCTCGCTCGCGAACCGGCTGCGGCTGGTCGACTGGATCACCACGCATCCGGAGGTGCGCGACGAACCGGTGGATGCGCCGATCGTCGTGATCGGCATGTTCCGCGCCGGCACCACCCTGCTCAGCCGGCTGTTCGACCAGGACGTCCGCAACCGCGGGTTGCTCATGTGGGAAGCGGGCGACAGCGTCCCGCCGCCCACGCCTGCTGACCACCGTTCCGGGCCCCGGGTCGATGCAGTGCACGCCAGCAACACGATGCTCGCCGAGATCAACCCGATGATCGAGGTGGTGCACCACGAGCAGGCCGACGAGGCGACCGAGTGCATCACGCTGATGGCCCAGGACTTCAAGAGCCTCACCTACGAGGCGATCGCCAACATCCACGGGTACGACCAGTGGCTCCTCCGTGTCGACCAACGTTCCGCGTACGAGTACCACCGGAGCGCGCTGCAGGTGCTGCAGAGCGGCGGTGTGCGCGGCCGATGGACCCTCAAGAGCCCGCACCACGCGATCGCGCTGGAGCACCTCACCGCGGTGTACCCCGACGCCCGGCTCGTCCTGCTGCACCGCGATCCGGTCGTGCTCACCGCATCGGTCTGCAGCCTCATCAACACGCTGTCATCGACGTTCAGCGATGCCGACCACCGCGCCTACATCGCCGACCACTGGCCGGCCATGCTCGAGGAGTCGGTGCGGCGCATCGACTCGTTCCGCGCTGCGCACCCCGAGCACCCGATCGTCGACGTGCAGTACGCCGACCTCGTGAACGATCCGGTCGCCACCGTCCGCGCCATCTACACCGAGGTCGGCGACGAGCTCGACGACGACGGTGTACGCGCCATCACGGCCTACGTCGACGCGCATCCACGCGGCCAGTTCGGTGCCCACCGCTACGACCTGGCCGAGTTCGGCCTCGACTCCGCCGCGCTCACCGAACGCTTCTCCGGCTACACCGACCGCTACGACGTCCCCCGCGAACACCTCGCCTGACCCAACCGAACATGTGTCAACGTTGCGGTACATGTCCGCAACTTCGACGCAGGAACGGTCACCGGGGTGAGGCTCCGGTGGTGGGTGAACCCGACACGCGTTCCCGTATCCTCACACGATGACCACGCGGACGGTGCCGCCGACCCGTGAGGCGCGGTACCGAGCCGAACGTGAGCGGATCACGCGGACGGCGTACGAGCTGATCCAGCGCAACGGCTCGAAGCAGACGTCCGTGCACGACGTGCTGCGCGAGACCGGCCTGTCGACACGTGCGTTCTACCGCCACTTCCGGTCAAAGGACGATCTCGTGCTCGAGATGTACCGCGTCGACTGCGACCGCATGACCGCGCTGCTCGATGCCGCGGTGGCGGCCGCGCCCACTCCGCTCGCCGCGCTCGAGGCGTGGATCGACCAGAGCCTCGCCGTCGTGTACGACGCGCGCCGACTCCGTCACGCGGTGGTGCTGTCGTCGGCCGAGGTGTCGAGCGCGGTCGGCTTCACCGAGGTGAAGAACGCGGGGCTGGCTGCTCAGCGCGAACCGCTGGTGCGGATCCTGCGCGCCGGTCGGCAGAGCGGGATCTTTCCGCACGCCGACCCGGAGACCGACGCACTCGCGATCCAGGCCGTCGTCGGCGCTCACATGCGCGCCCGACTCGACCGCGACCGTGCGCTCACCCGCGCCGACGCCCGAACGCGTACGGTCGCGCTGTTCCGGCGCGCGCTCGGCGCCTGACCGTCAGCGGGCGCGCACTTCGACGTCGTCGTCGACGACCCGGCACTCGTACGCCGGCAGGTCCACGGTCGAGGGTCCGCGCACGAGCGACCCGTCGGTGATGCGGAACACGCTGCCGTGCCAGGGGCACGTGATGCAGCCGTCACTCACCTCACCCTCGTCCATCGGGGCACCGCGATGTGGGCAACGGGCGTCGAGCGCGACGACGCCACCGACGGCGCGGAACACGACGACGGGCGCCTCCTCGGCGAGGACCCGCTGCGGATCCTCACCCACGTCGGCCACCGCGGCGACGCGCGTCCACTCCACGGGCGGACTCGGGAAGCGCGCGCGGTCGACGCCGACGCCGAGCGACTGGAGCAGGTGACCTCCGAGGTAGCCGCCGACGGTGGCCGCGGTCGCGCCGGCGAGCCCGAGCGCGACGCCGCGCGCGTGACGACCGCGGACCCGCGCCCACCACGAGGCCGCGTAACACGCGAGCGCGGTGGTGTTCGCGGCCGCGTGCACGAGCCCGACGCGCCGTTCCGCGCCGGTCGTGTCACCCCAGTCGGCGGCGCCGCTCACCGCGGTGGGCACCGCGCACACGACCCCCCACGCGACGAGCTGGGTGGCCGCGCGTCGCGTGCCACGGCCACCGACGAGGTCGAGCGTGAACGCCGACGTCCAGAAACCGATCGGAAGATCGGTGAGCAGGGGGTGGAGCGGGTGTCCCAACCACGTTCCGCTCAGCGCGTCCTTCAACGGCTGCCGGTCCAGCGTCTGGCGGACCGCGTCGGCGGCCGGTAGGGCGACGCGATCAATCCGCGCGTCGGCGCCGACCGCGTCGGCGATGCGTGACGCGAGCCGGCCGATCCTCACGGCGTCTCGCGGTTCAGCGGTCGGTGCCCGGCCCGGCGAGCACGAGCACTCGGTCGAGGCCCGTGATCTCGATCACGTTTCGGTGTCGTGGTGCAAGCCCGCGCCACACGATCTCCGTGCCCCGCGCCGCCCCGTGTTCGTGCACCCGTTCCATCATCGCCAGGCCGCGAGCCTCGAGGAACTCGAGCTCGGCGCAATCGACGATCAGCACCGGTGCGCGCCACGTGTCGACCTTCGAGCAGAGGACGTCGCCGAGCGACGAGGCGTTGGCCAGGTCGACGTCGCCGGCGAGCCCGACGACGGGCGAGCGTCCACCCGGGTCCCGCTCCGAAAGCACCATCGACGCCCCTGTCTTCCCGCGTGCACATCCGCCCTGCGCACACGAGAGTCAACGCCGACAGCTCCAATTGGGACACCGCCCGGTGGGCAATTCTTCGTCAATTCTCGGTTGGATTCACGGCTCGACCGGTCGGTCGAGGTGCAAGGCATGATCGAGGCCGCTGAGCTCGAGCACCTGGCGATGGCGGGGTGCGAGGTCGCACCACCACACCTCGATGCCCCGGACGGCGCCGTGGCGGTGGACCCGGTGCATCATCGTCATGCCGTGCGGGTCGAGGAGGTCGAGGTCACGACAGCTCACGAGCAACGCAGGCGCGTCGAGCTGGTCGAGCATCGTGCACAGCAGATCGCCGTGCTCCCGGGCTGTGGCGACGTCGATGTCGCCCACGAGGTGGACCGTTCTGTCACGACGGTCGGCCGTCCCGCTCTCTGGCAAGGTCACTGCCGGTGCCTCCAGACGCCCACCGCCCACCAGTGGTGAAACGCTTTGCCTCCCGAGCAGGATACGGCGAACTCGGTCGTCGTCAACACCCATCACGGGATCTCGACGGATCGCCTCAGCGAGGGTTACCGTGCCGACGGGATGGCCGCAGCCCGGATCTGGACGCGCCCGCGTCACGTGGTGCTCGGCCTCGTCGTTGGCGTGGCGGTGCCGTTCGTGGTCGCGCTCGTCGTGCCCCACGACATCCCGCGGGTCAACGTCGCCATGATCCCGATGCTCTGCGGGATCGTGTTCGCCGTTCTGGTCGGAGGGCTCGTCGCCGGCGCGATCTCCGCCCTGATCGCCGGTGGCGTCCTCGCCTACTGGTTCCTCGCGCCGCGCAACGACTTCGCCATCTCCGACGGGCGCGACGTCGTCAGCCTCGGCATGTTCTTCCTGATCGCGGTCGTGTTCATCGTGCTGCTCGACCGGCTCGTCACGCGTGCGACCCATGAGGCCGAACAACGTGTGCGCTCCGAGGCCGCGCTGCAGTCCGAGCAACGGATGGTGCGGCAGCTCCAGCTCGCGATCCTGCCCGCCATCCTCCCACAGGTCGAGGGGGTGCGGCTCGCCGCCAGGTACGTCGGGGCCACCGACGGCACGAGGGCCGGGGGCGACTGGTACGCGGTGATCCCGGTGGGTGACGACGGGCTCGCGCTCGCGATCGGCGACGTCGTGGGCCACGGCATCGGTGCGACGGCGCTCATGGCCCAGATGCGCCACACGCTGCAGGCCTTCGCGACGATCGATCCCGAGCCCGGCCGCGTGCTCGACCGACTGAACCGGCTGTTGCTGTCGTCGAATCCCGACGCGCTCGCGTCGGTCGTGTACGGCGTGCTCGACATCCCGACCCAGACCTGGCGTCAGGCGAGCGCCGGTCACTGCTGGCCGGCGGTTCGGGAGCCCGATTCCACCGTCCGCTTCCTCGACCTCGGGCATGGTCCCATGCTCGGGCTCACCGTCGAGGCGCAGTACCCGGCGGCGGCCACGGGGCTGGCGCCCGGCGCGCTCCTCGCGCTCTACACCGACGGGCTGATCGAGCGCCCGGGTGAGCTGCTCGAGGCCGGCATGGCACGACTGGCCGACGCGCTCCGACCGGCCTCCGTCGACCTGGAGTCCCGGTGCGACGACATGCTGCGCGACCTCGATCGGCACGACCTCAGGGACGACATCGCGCTCCTCGTCGCGGCGCTCGACTGACGCGGCGTTGCGGCCGTCGCGAACCGGTCGACAGAATGCGGCCATGGCCGACGATGTGAACCTCGAAGAGCTCGGCCGACGGGCGACGGCTGCCGCGCAGTCGTGGGCACCCGGTTGCGTGGTCGGCGACGCGCAGCCCCTCACGGGCGGCGCGTCCAGCCTGACGTTCACGGCGCTGGTGACCGGCGGCCCGATCGCGGACGAACGCATCGTCCTCAAAGTGGCGCCGCCGGGATTGGAGCCGGTGCGCAACCGCGATGTCGCCCGCCAGGCACGCCTCATGCGGGCGCTGGCCGGAACACCGGGAGTGCGGGTTCCCACCGTCTACTTCGAAGACGACGGTGCTCCGCCCGAGGTGTCGCCGTTCCACGCGATGAACATCGTGCCGGGAGAGTGCCTCGAGCCGATCCTCTCGGAGGTCGCACCCGAGAAGCTGCCCCTGGTGCCTCCGCGCGCGTTCGGCGCGGCGCGCATGCTCGCCGCGTTGCACAAGGCCGAACCCGAGGCGATCGGCTTGGCGAACGAGAAGCGCTACACGCTCGAAGGTGAGATCAAGCGGTGGACGCGCGCGTTCGAGACCGTCGATGAGCGCATGAGCGCGCGCCACCTCGAAGCGGAGAAGCTGCTCTTCGACACCATGCCGCCCGCGTTTGCCGACGCGGTGTGCCACGGCGACTACCGCCTCGGCAACATGCTCTGCGACGGAACCGAAGTCGCGGCGCTCATCGACTGGGAGATCTGGTCGTTGTCGGATCCCCGCCTCGATCTCGCCTGGTTCCTCTTCTTCACCGACGAGGCGAAGCACCCGATGGCCGGCAACCCCGGGCCCACCGGCATGCCGACCGCCGACGAGATGCTCGACGCCTACGTGGCGGAGTCGGGTGCAGTCCCGGCCAACCTTGAGTGGTTCCACTGCCTGATCCGCTACAAGGAGGCGGCGGCGACCGCCCTGCTCATGAAGCGGCTGGTGAAGGCGGGTGGTGACGCGGGCGCGGCGTGGGATCAGATCCCCGCCCTCACCGTCGAGTGCATCGAGCGACTGCGGAAGTTCACGCCGACGACCTGAGCACGGCGTTTTGACAAGGAAATCGTGAAAACGGTATTTTCAAATCCATGAGCGAGCGGCAGCGAGGCGGGTACGCCGCCGAGCAGCGAGCGTGGCCGAGTTCGCCGCCGGTGGGGTAGTTGCCGCAGGCACCAGGAGCGAGAACATGAGCATCAAGAACCAGGCCGCGGTCGTCGGTGTCGGCGCGACGCAGTACTACAAGCGCGGTCGGTCGTACCCCGAGACCGAGACGTCGATGATGTGCTCCGCGATCCTCGCCGCCCTCGACGACGCGGGGCTGACCGTGCGTGACCTCGACGGCTTCGCGATCTACTCGTTCGCGTGCGACCCCGCCGAGGTGGCGGCGATCCTGGGCGTTCCCGAGGTCCGCTTCGCGGCGTCGCTCACGTCAGGTGGTGGCGGGTGCGCGGGGGCGCTTGGTCTCGCGGCCGCCGCGATCCACGGGGGCATGGCGACGGTCTGCGTGTCGGTGATGTCGCTCCAGCAGCTGCACCGGCGTCTCGGCGGCTCCGAGGTCGACGGCGTGTTGGCCTACGCCACCATGTCGGAAGGTGGCGGCGCGTACGGAGGCGGTCGGGGGCTGTCACCGAGCGTGGCGTTCGCCGCGAACGCGGGACTCCTGTCACCGGGCCACAGCTTCTCGGTGCTCACCCAACGACACATGCACCTGTACGGCACGACGCGGGCGCACTTCGCCGAGGTCGCGATCTCCGAGCGCGCCAACGCGATTCGCCGGCCGACGTCACTGCAGACCCAGCCTCTCACGCGGGAGGAGTACTTCGCGGCGCGGATGATCTCCGACCCGCTGTGCCTGTTCGACTACACGCAGGAGACCGACGGCGCGGTCGCGGTGGTCACGACGTCGGCGGACCGCGCGCGTGATCTGCGCCAACCACCGGCGTACATCCTGGCGTCGGCGCACGGCGGCACCGGTCGCTGGGGGCCCGCGATCTTCCGTTACTTCCAGGCCCCCGACGACGAGTTCGCGTCGTCAGGTCATCGACCCGTGGCGAAGCGGCTCTACGAGATGGCGGGAGTCGCGCCCGCCGACGTGGACGTCGCGCTGCTCTACGACCACTTCTCACCGCTCGTGATCATGCAGCTCGAGGACTACGGCTTCTGTTCGATCGGGGAAGGCGGCCCGTTCGTCGCCGAAGGCAACATGCGGTGGCCCACGGGCACCATCCCCGTGAACACCCACGGAGGAAACCTCTCGGAGGCGTACATCATCGGCATGACGCACGTACGAGAAGCGGTCGAACAGATCCGCGGCACCGCGGTGAACCAGGTGGAAGGTGCGGAGATCGCGCTGGTGACCGGCGGTCCGGCCGCGCTGCCGGTGAGCGGCACCCTGTTGGCGAGGAGCGCGTCGTGAGCGGCGAGCAGGGCGTCTTCCCCTCGGTGTTGCGCGACAGCGGCGCTGACGACTCGACCCGACCGTTCTGGGAGGCGGCGGCCGAGGAACGGCTGGTCGCGCCTCGGTGCACCAACTGCGGCACGTTCCGGCTCCCACCGCCGCCGATGTGCTTCGTGTGCCAGCACCGCGAGGTGGAGTGGGTGGAGCTGCCGGGGACCGGCACCGTCTACAGCTTCACCGTCGTGCGCCATCCGCTCGCGCGCATGCTCAACGAGGTGGTGCCCTACGCGTCGGGCATCATCGAGCTGGACGGCACGCAGGGTGCGGGCGCGCGCATGATCGCCAACATCGTCGAGTGCGATGTCGACGCGCTGCGGATCGGCGACCGGGTCGAGATCGTGTGGGAGCACCTGGGCGACGACATGTCGGTGTTCCGCTTTCGCCCGATCACGACGTGACGATCACAGCGGGATGAGGATCACAGCGGGGTGACGATCACAGCGGCGTGACGTAGGCGCCGGAGATCCCGCCGTCGCATGCAGGGCGTGTCGATGCTGTGATCACAGCGGCGTGACGTAGGCGCCGGAGATCCCGCCGTCAACGAGGAACGTCGACGCGGTGACGAACGACGAGTCGTCGCTGGCGAGGAACGCGACCGCGGCCGCGATCTCCTCGGGCTCGGCGAACCGTCCCATCGGCACGTGCACCAGGCGCCGCCGGGCGCGTTCGGGATCGGCTGCGAACAGCTCCCCGAGCAGCGGGGTGTTGACCGGTCCCGGACACAGCGCGTTCACCCGGATGCCCTCTCGCGCGAACTGCACCCCGAGCTCGCGTGAGAGCGCGAGCACGCCGCCCTTCGACGCGGTGTAGGAGATCTGCGACGTCGCCGATCCCATCGTGGCCACGAACGACGCGGTGTTGATGATCGAACCCGATCCCTGGCGCAGCATGATCGGCAGGACCGCCCGGCAGCAGAGGTACACGGACCTGAGGTTGACGTCCTGCACGTGTTGCCAGGCTTCCAGGCCCGTCGTGAGGATCGAGTCGTCGTCGGGCGGCGAGATCCCGGCGTTGTGGAACGACACGTCGACGCGGCCGAAGCGCTCCGTCGCGACCGCGAAGAGGTGGTCGACCTGGTCGGTGTCGCTCACGTCGACCGCCACGAACTCGCCGTCGACCTCGGTTGCGGCCGCGGCGCCGGTGCTGGGGTCGAGGTCGGCGACCACGATGCGCGCGCCCTCCGCCGCGAGCCGGCGCGCCGACGCGAGGCCGATCCCGCTTCCCCCACCCGTGATGACCGCGACGCGTCCAGCGAGGCGAGGTTCAGAGCCGCTCGAAGCCACGGAACCGCTCCCAGTCGGTGACGGCGGACTCGAACGCCGCGAGCTCGACCCGCGCTGCGTGCGCGTAGTGGTCGACCACGTCGTCACCGAAGGCGGCGCGTGCAACCTCGCTCTGCTCGAACGACTCCGTGGCCGCGGTCAGGGTCGACGGCACGCGGGGTGCGCTGCTCGTGTACGCGTTGCCGGTGACCGGCGGTTCGAGCGGCAACTCTCGCTCGATCCCGTGCAGTCCGGCCGCGATGAGGGCCGCGACCGCGACGTAGGGGTTGACGTCACCGCCGGGCACGCGCGTCTCCATGTGCACCGACGGGCCGTGACCGACGATCCGCAGCGCGCAGGTGCGGTTGTCGACGCCCCACGCCACCGCGGTGGGCGCGAAGCTCCCAGGCACGAAGCGCTTGTACGAGTTCACGTTGGGCGCGAAGCAGAGGGTGAGCTCGCGCAGGCACGCGAGCTGGCCGGCGAGGAAGTGCTCCATCACCGGCGAGCACCCGTGCGGACCCGCGCCGGCGAAGACCGGATCGTCCGACTCGAGGTCGCGGAGGCTGACGTGCACATGGCACGAGTTGCCCTCGCGCTCGTCGACCTTCGCCATGAACGTGAGGCTGCACCCCTCCTGGTGCGCGATCTCCTTGGCGCCGGTCTTGTACACGGTGTGCTGGTCGCACGCCGTCAGGGCATCGGCGTAGCGGAAGGTGATCTCGTGCTGACCGAGGTTGCACTCGCCCTTGGCCGACTCGACGGTCATCCCGGCCACCGTCATCTCGTTGCGGATGCGGCGTAGGAGCGGCTCGATGCGTGCGGTCCCGAGCAACGAGTAGTCGACGTTGTAGAGGTTGGCGGGCCTGAGATCGCGGTAGGCGCGGGACCACGCCTCCTCGTACGTGTCGCGGTACACCACGAACTCGAGCTCGGTGCCGACACCGGCCACGAGCCCGTGATCCGCGAGCCGCTCGATCTGCCGACGCAGCATCTGACGGGGTGACGGCGCGACCGGCGCTCCGTCGTCGCCGAGGACGTCGCAGAGGACGAGCGCGGTCGCCTCGTGCCACGGCACCAGCCGCAGCGTGTCGAGATCCGGGCAGAGGCGGAAGTCGCCGTAGCCCCGCTCCCAGGACGTGAGGTCGTAGCCGGCCACGGTGGCCATCTCGACGTCGACCCCGAGGAGGTAGTCGCATGCCTCGGCGCCGTGCGTGGCGACCTCGTGCAGGAAGTGCCCGGCGCCGCAGCGCTTGCCCTGCAGGCGACCCTGCATGTCGGTCATGGCGACCAACACCGTGTCGACGGCACCGCTGCCGACGAGGGTGCCGAGGTCGGCGGGGGAGAGCGGCGGACCCGGTCGGCTCACCGAAGGATGCTACCGAGCCCGTTGGGACGGAACCGGGTGACCGTCGCCTGCGTTGCACACTGGATGCGACATTTCTGTACCGTCCACGGCTGGGACGCGCCCGAGCCCTGCGTTCGCTGCACCCACAACCGCCTGACCCGCGAGGAGCAGCTCCAGCGGGCGATCGTGGCCCAGGTCTCGGGCGATGTCGGCGACGTCGAGAAGCTGTACACGCCGAGCGTGGTGGGCACCGGCCCGGCGACGGCGGCGCGTTCCCGTGAGGAGCTGGCGGTGGAGATCGAGGAGCGGCGCGACGCGCTGTTGCACGAGCAGGTGACCTTCGGACGGATCGAGAGCCGGGGGGACATGGTGCGGCTCGAATGGGAGGCGTCCGGGCTGCACGTCGGACCGCTCGCGCTGCCGGGCACGGGCGCGGTGCTGGAGCCGACCGGGCTCGTCCTCCGGGTCCGGGCGGTCACCGTGGCGAGGTTCGAGGGCCGGCGTATCGCTTCGTGGCGGGGCCACTGGGAGGACATGTCGCTGGCGTCATGACCTTGCCCGAGTGGTATCCATTCGGATACCATAAGGGCATGGACGCCGCCCTGACGCTCCGCCGAGCTCGGCAACGGGCCGGGCTGACCCTGCGAGCGCTCGCGGCACGGGCCGACACCTCGCACTCCACGCTCTCGGCGTACGAGACCGGGCGGAAGGTGCCAACGGTCGAGACGCTCGACCGCATCGTGCGCGCGGCCGGGTACGAGCTCGGGGTCGAGCTCACACCGGCCGTCGGCGGCTCCGACCGCACCGCGCGCGGACGCGAGCTCGCCGAGGTGCTCGACCTGGCTGAGCAGTTCCCGGCGCGCCACGCGGCGACGCTCGAGATCCCGGCCTTCCCGCGGGCCTCGTGAGCTCGCTGGTCGAGAAGATCGTCACGATCCACTCCGCGCTGGACGACGCCGAGATCCCGCACACGTTCGGAGGGGCGCTCGCACTCGCGTGGTGCACGCAACGTGCCAGGGGCACGATCGACATCGACCTCAACGTGTTCGTCGATCGATCTCGCACCGGGGAGCTGCTCGCCGCACTGCCGGCCGGCGTGAAGTGGTCCGCCGACGATCGCGGTCGCATCGAGCGCGACGGGCAGGTGCGTCTCTGGTGGGACGACACGCCGGTCGATGTCTTCGTCAACACCACCGAGTACCACGAACAGGTAGGTGAGCACTGTCGACGAGAGCCGTTCGGAGGACAGGAGATGCCGTTCCTCGCGTGCACCGACCTCGCGGTGTTCAAGGCCTTCTTCGACCGCACCAAGGACTGGGCTGATCTCGAGGAGATGGCAACCGCGGGGACGCTCGACACCGATCGCGTCGCCGGCATCCTGACGCACTACCTCGGCGCGAACGACCCGCGGATCACGCGCCTCCGCGAGATCGGCTGATCCGCGCGAGAGCGAGCGGAGGCGAGCGACGGGGACATGTCAGTCGACTTCGATGGCGGCGCCGGCGAACTGGCTGTTGTAGAGACGGGCGTAGGCGCCGTCGCGTGTCAGCAGCTCGCGGTGGTTGCCCTGTTCCACGATGGCGCCGTTCTCCATCACGAGGATGGTGTCGGCGTCGCGGATCGTCGAGAGACGGTGCGCGATGACGAAGCTCGTGCGATTGGTGCGCAGCGCGGCCATCGCCTTCTGGATGAGCACCTCGGTGCGGGTGTCGACCGAGCTGGTGGCCTCGTCGAGGATGAGGATGGTCGGGTCGGCGAGGAACGCGCGCGCGATGGTGAGCAGCTGCTTCTCGCCGGCCGACACGCTCGAGCCTTCGTCGTCGACGACGGTGTCGTAACCGTCGGGAAGCGAACGGACGAAGTGGTCGACGTGGGTGGCCTTGGCCGCCTCGACGATCTGCGCCTCGGTCGCGTCCGGGTTGCCGAACGCGATGTTCTCGCGGATGGTGCCCTCGAACAGCCAGGTGTCCTGGAGGACCATGCCGACGTTGGCCCGCAGGTCGTGCCGGCGCATCTCGGCGACGTCGCGGCCGTCGAGCGTGATGACGCCACCGTCGAGCTCGTAGAAGCGCATCACCAGGTTCACCAGCGTGGTCTTGCCCGCGCCGGTGGGGCCGACGATGGCCACCGTGGCGCCGGGCTCGGCGACCAGGGACAGGTCCTCGATCAGCGGGCGGCTCGGGTCGTACGCGAAGTTGACGTTGGTGAACTCGATGCGGCCCTGCGGGTCGTCGTCGGTGAGCGGATCGGCGGGGTCGGGGCTCTGCTCGTCGACGTCGAGGAGCTCGAACACCCGCTCGAGCGACGCGATGCCCGACTGCAGCACGTTGGCCATCGCCGCGAGCTGCGTGAGTGGCTGGGTGAACTGGCGTGAGTACTGGATGAAGGCCTGGATGTCGCCGATGCTCATCTGGCCCGAGGTGACGCGCAGGCCACCGACGACCGCGATGGCGAGGAAGTTCAAGTTGCCGAGGAACATCATCGCCGGCTGGATCGTCCCCGAGATGAACTGCGCGCCGAAGCTCGATTCGTAGAGCTGTTCGTTCTCGTCGTCGAAGGTGCGCTGCACTTCGTCCTGCTGGCCGAACACGCGCACCAGGTTGTGGCCGGTGAACGCTTCCTCGATCTGCCCGTTCAGGGTGCCCGTGAACCGCCATTGCGCGATGAAGCGCTTCTTCGACCGAGAGGTGATGAACCGCATCGTCAGGAGCGAGAGCGGCACCGTGACGATCGTGATCACCGCCAGCAACGGCGAGATCGAGATCATCATGATCACGACGCCGATGATCGTGAGCGTCGACGTGAGCATCATGCTGAGCGTCTGCTGGAGGCTCTGCGCGACGTTGTCGATGTCGTTCGTGACGCGGCTCAACAGGTCGCCGCGAGGCTGGCTGTCGATGTACGACAGCGGGAGTCGGTTGAGCTTGTCTTCGACATCGCTCCGCAACATGTGCATCGAACGCTGCACCACGCCGGCGAGGATGAAGCTCTGCGTGTAGGAGAGGAGGCCGGCGCACACGTAGATGAGCAGCGCCGTGAGCAGCACGTTGTGCAGCTCGCCGAAGTCGATGCCGTTCGGGCTCTGGATGCCGGCGACGACGACGTTGGTGGCGTGGCCGAGGATCCGGGGCCCGATCACCGTCAGCGTCACGCTGACGAGGGCGAAGAACATCACCGCCGCGACCCGGAGCCGCTCCGGGCGCATGCGGCGCAGCAGTCGCCGCACGACGTTGCCGAAGTTCTCCGAGCGCTCCACCGGCATCCCGACGCCGAAGCGCGTGCCCGCATTCACCGCGGTGCGCTGACCCGCGACGGGGATCTCTTCGTCCTGCTTCTTCCGGCCCTTGCCGTTCGGCGTTGCGCCGTTCCCGCCGGCGCCGTTGGTCGCCACTATGCCGTCTCCATCGGGCACTCGCTACTCGCCGGGGTACCCGGCTCGCTCACGCTCATGCCACCTCCTCTTCGGCGACGAACTGCGAGTCCACGATCTCCTGGTACGTGGGGCAGGTGTCGAGCAGGTCGCGGTGCGTGCCGAGCCCGACGATGCGTCCCTCCTCGAGCACGAGGATCTGCTCGGCCCGCACGATGGTGGACACGCGCTGCGCGACGACGACCGTCACCGCGTCGGTCGTGACCGGTGCCAGCGCGGCGCGGAGCCGAGCGTCGGTGGCGAGGTCGAGCGCGGAGAACGAGTCGTCGAACAGGTAGATGGCCGACTGGTGCGCGAGCGCGCGCGCGATCGCGAGACGCTGACGCTGCCCGCCGGACACGTTGGTGCCACCCTGCGCGATCGGCGAGTCGAGCTGTTCGGGCTTCCGCTCCACGAAATCGCGCGCCTGGGCGACCTCGAGCGCCTCCCAGACCTCGGCGTCGGTGGCGGCCTGGTTGCCGAAGCGCACGTTGCTCGCCACCGTGCCCGAGAACAGGAAGGGCTTCTGCGGGACGAAGCCGATGAGGCGCTCGAGCAACCGGTGGTCGAGGTCGCGCACGTCGACCCCGCCGATGAGCACCTGTCCCTTGGTGGCGTCGAACAGCCGGGCGATCAGGTTGAGCAGTGCGGTCTTTCCCGAGCCGGTGCTCCCGATGATGGCCAGCGTCTGGCCGGCCTCGACCCGGAAGTTGATGTCGCGCAACACCGGCTGTTCGGCGCCGGGGAACGAGAACTCGGCGTCACGTAGCTCCAGCGACACGGCACCGGGCAGCTCGGTGATGCCGTCCTCCGGTGCCACCACCGACGTCGACGTCCGCAGCACCTCCTGGATGCGCCCGGCGCAGACCGAAGCGCGTGGCCCCATCATGAGGACGAACGTGCTCATCATCACGGCCATCAGGATCTGGATGAGATAGCTGAGGAACGCGACGAGCGCGCCGACCTGCATCTGCCCTGCGTTGATGCGATCGGCCCCGAACCACACCGCGGCGACACTCGAGAGGTTGATCGTGAGCAACACGGCGGGGAACATCACCGCCATCATCCGACCGGTCTTCAGCGAGGTCTCGGTGAGGTCGGCGTTCGCCTTCCCGAAGCGCGCCGCTTCGTCGGGCTCCCGCACGAAGGCACGTACGACGCGCATCCCGCTGATCTGCTCTCGGAGCACCTGGTTCACGCGGTCGATGCGGTCCTGCATCTTGGTGAACTGCGGGTGCATGCGGATCGCGACCTGGCCGACACTCAGCAGCAGGAACGGGATGGCGACGAGCAGGATCAACGAGAGGGGCCCGTCCTCGCGGACCGCGAAGAACACGCCACCGATGATCATGATCGGGGCGGTGACGAACAACGTGCACGTCATCAGGACGAAGACCTGGACCTGCGTGACGTCGTTGGTGATGCGCGTGATCAGCGACGGAGCACCGAACTGCCCCACCTCGCGGGCGGAATAGCCCATGACGGTGTGGAACAGGTCGCGGCGGACGTCGCGCCCGAAGCCCATGGCCGAGCGCGCGCCGTAGAAGGTCGCCGCGATGGCGAAGACGACCTGCACGGCCGTGACCGCGAGCATCACGGCACCGACATCCCAGATGTAGCTCGTCGGGCCCTTCGCGGTGATGTGGTCGATGATGTCGGCGTTGAGTGTCGGCAGGGTCAGTGTGGCGAGGGTCTGGATGGTCTGGAACACGAGGACGAGACCGAGCCACTTGGCGTAGGGCCGCAGGTAGTCGCGCATGAGCTGGATCAGCACGGCGACTCCTTCGGCGAGGCCACGCGGATGCCGTCGAGCAGCACGCCGACGATCTCGTCTGAGCTGAGCGGCGTGTCGGTGCCGAACGCGGGATGGACGCAGGCGAACGTGAGACCTCGGAGCACACGCGCCGCGTCGGCCGGCGCGCGGTTGAGCTGGTCGGCGGCCGACTCGAAGATCGCGATCAACGCGGGAAGATCGGTGCTGCGCTGCTGCGACACGCCACGAGTGGTGCCGGCGGCCGCGCTCAGCACGTTGAACACGTACAGAGTTCGCCGGCGGAGGATCTCCACCGCGGCAACGAGGCGGTCCTCGAACGAGAGGCTGGCGTCGATCTGCTGGATCGCGGCCTCCGTGGGGGAGGGGTCGAGCGCGGCGGCGATCACGGCGTCGAGCAACGCGGTCTTGTCGGAGAAGACCCGGAAGATCGTGCCCTCGGCGATGCCGGCGGCGGTGGCGATCTCGCGGGTGGTGATGGCGGTGCCCTGCTCGAGGAACAGGGGGAGCGCGGCCGCGACGATGGCGGATCGCCGCTCCTCGGTGGGCAGCGCGGCCGCCCGTCCTCGTCCTTGTACCTGCGTGGGCATCCGGCCGATCATACATGAGTGAGTCCTCACTCAGTCATCGATTCCGGCCCGTGTGGCAGCCTGCGGAGTATGCCGGACGTGCGCTGGATGTTCCACGCCACTGCGATGGGGGCGGACTATGACGCGATCCTGGAGCCGCTCGCCCGGCTCTTCGGGTGCAGAGTGCTCCACCGCCAGCAGCTCGAGGAGCCGGTCGGCCGCGACGGGGGCATGACCTGGATCGGTGACAACTCGATCGAGATCGGCGCCCCGTACGGCGAGGGGTCGTCGGTGACCACCTTCGTCGAGCGCATCGGTGGGGGCATGCACTCGGTCGCCGTGCAGGTCGACGACCTCTCCGCCACCCTGGCGCGGATCGAACCCCTCGGTGTCGAGGTGGCGGCGCGGATCGGGCCCGACATCGTCTTCACGCGTCCGGGCGCAACGGCCGGCATCGTCTTCGAGTGGGGCAGCCACGTGCAGGACGACGACCCGCGCTTCGGGGCGCCGGTGCCGCCGTTCACCGCGCCACCGATCGTGAACGTGGAGCGGATGGCGTTCGTTGCCGCGCTCGTGCGCGACCCCGTGCGCGACGGGGAGCGACTGGCGGAGGTGCTCGACACCGCGCTCCACGCGTACGGCGACGAGCTCGCGCCGGATGTGCCCCACGTCGCGCTCGATCTGGGAGACTGCATGCTCGCGCTGTACCCGGTGCCGCCCGACTCCGCGACGAGCCGTGCGGTGTGGGGTGGCGTGTACGAGCGGCCGCGGTGCATCGCGCTGGCGCTCTCGGTGCCCGAGCAGTCGACCGCGGAGCGCGTGCTCGAACACGCCGGCGTCGGCGTGCACCACCACGCCGCTGACGGACGTGCGGTCCTCGTCGACGGCCTGCCGTTTCCGGTGCTGCTCACCGACCATCTGCTCGCGGGAGATCCGCGCACGACCCACACCGACCGGGAGGAACGATGACGAGCCGCGAAGACCGACTCCGGGCGGTGCTCGAGCCCGCGACCACCGCCGTGCTCACGATGGAGCTGCAGAACGGAGTGGTGGGGCCCGACGCCATGATGCGCGCCCTCGTCGATGAGCTCGAGCATGACGGCACCCTCGATGCCACGCGACGCCTGTGTGACGCCGCGCGCGACGCCGGCGCGCGGGTCGTGCACTGCACCGCGGTGGCAAGACCCGACGGAGCCGGGTCGGCTGAGAACTGCAAGATCTTCGCCCTCTCGGCGCGCATGCGCCGGGAACAGGGCCACTCCGCCACCGACATCGGCACGCCCGGTGCCGAGTTGATCGACGGGTTGCAAGACCCGCGCGACATCGTGGTGCCCCGGCTGCACGGGATGACGCCGTTCACGTCGACGGCTCTGGATCAGATATTGCGCAACCTCGGCATCGGAACGGTCGTCGCCACGGGCGTGTCGGTGAACTTGGGTGTCTTCGGCATGGCACTCACCGCGCTCGACCTGGGGTACCAGGTCGTGATCCCACGTGACGCGGTCGCCGGTGTGCCGCGCGAATACGTCGACGCCGTCCTCGAGCACTCGCTGTCCCTCATCGCATCGATCACGACGACTGAGGAGATCCTCTCCCTCTGGTCGTGACTCGCGCGGTTCAGGACGCGAGGCGCACCGCGACGACCGCAGCGTCGTCGTCGTTGGGGAGCTCCTGCAGCATCTGCTGCATGAGGTGCTCGCACAGCGCGTCGGGCCGGCGCGGTCCCTGCGCGCTGGTCGCGGTCAGGCGCTGCAGGCTGAGCATGATCGACTCGGTGCGCCGCTCGAGGATGCCGTCGGTGAAGGCCACGAGCGTCATGTCCGGCGTGAGGGTCAACGTGTGGTGCTCGTAGGACTCGCCGAGCCCCAGTGGCGGGTCGGCCCGGACCTCCACCAGCTCGCACGAGTCGGGTCCGCAGAGCGCGGGCGGGAAATGGCCCGCGAGCGCGTACTCGAAGCATCCCGAGTTCGGATCGAGCGTGCCGTAGAGCGCGGTCACCATGGTGTCGGGCGAGAACACACGCACGAGCTCGCTCAGCTGCGCCAGGACCTCACCGGGCTCCTCGTGGAGGTAGCTGAGGGAGCGCAGGCTGAAGCGCACGTGGGCCATCTCGGCAACCGCGGACAGACCGTGGCCCGCGACATCGCCGATCGCGACGCCGAGGCGCCCACTGCGCAGCGGCACGAACGCGTACCAGTCACCGCCGATGGCCGATCCCGGTGCCGCCTCGTAGCGCGCCGCGAACTCGATGCCGTCGACCTGGGGCATGCGCACCGGGAGCAACGCGCGCTGCACGTTCTGCATGAGCCGGTGGTCTTCGACGACACGCCGCACGAGCGCAGCCTGACGTTCCTCGCGCTCGGTGACGTCGAGCACGACACCGACGGTGCCGACGGGGTTGCCGTCGTCGTCGGTGAGCACGCGACCGCGACCCTCGAGCCAGTGGAGCGAGCCGTCGGGCCACTCCGAGCGGTGCACCAGCACGTACGGGCCCGGATTGGCGAGCGCCGCTTGGAGGCGCGCGACGCACTCGGCGCGGTCGTCGGGGTAGAGGGAGGCCTGCCAGTCGTCGTAGGTCCCGCCGAACGAGCCGGGCGCCATGCCGTGCATGGCTTCCAGGCGGGCGTCCCAGATGGTCAGTCCGGTGTCCTGGTCCCACGACCAGGTGCCGAGCTTGCCCGCCTCGAGAGCGAGCTCGAGGCGCTCGTGCTCCAGTCGCTCGTCCACTGGGGTGATCCTGACGTCCGCATCGGCCGGGTGGCCCCTGCCGGCCCGGATCCATCCCATTCTCACGGACCGGGGTGGTCGCTGCCAACCACGCCGCGTGCGCTGTACTGGTGCGGTGGCCGAGCCGGCGCGCCGACGCCCCTTCCGCGGATGGCTGCGTGTCCTGCGCCGATCGCGCGAGCTCGTGCTCGCGCCCGATCTCCCCGAGAGCGACGTGGGCCGTCTGGTCAAGGCGATCGACGACGTGCTCGACCAGCGCGAGACGAACGCGCAACGTGCAGCTGCCGAACGGGTCGTGGCCGCGTACGCGCGACTCGATCCGGCGGGGCGTCGCCGCTTCCTGGAGACCTTGGCGACGGAGTTCGGCGCCGACGCCCACACCCTGGACCGCGCCGTCGACCGCGTGCGCATCGCGCGCACGCCGCGCGAGCGACTCGCGGCCGAGCGCCAGCTCCGGCGCGCGGTGATCCCTCGCTACGCGGCGTGGCTCCATGTGATCACCGGCCTCACTCACGGCGTCGCGGTCCTGGTCGAGCTGCGGGGCGACCTGCTCGCCCTCCGCACCGAGGATCCGGCGTTGGGGATGCTCGACGACGAGCTCACCGGTCACCTCTCGACGTTGTTCGACGTCGGCCTCCTCGGACTGCGCCAGATCACGTGGGATTCGCCCGCGTCGGTGCTCGAGCGCCTGATGGCGACGGAGGCGGTGCACGCCATCGCGGACTGGGACGACCTCCGCCACCGGCTCGACGGCGACCAGCGCTGCTACGCGTTCTTCCATCCGGCGTTGGAACACGAGCCGATCGTGTTCGTCGAGATCGCACTGACCCACGGGCTGGCCGACAACCTGCCGGAGCTGCTCAACCGCGCCGATGCCGTCGACGACACCGACACCGCGATCTTCTACTCGATCACGTCGGCGCAGCCAGGCCTCGCGGCCGTGCACCTCGGTAACGAGCTCATCAAGCAGGTGGTCGACGCGCTGCGGCACGAGAACGACCACCTCAAGACGTTCGCCACGCTGTCGCCGCTGCCGGGCTTCCGTGAGTGGTTGGTCGCGCAGGTCGACGCCCGTACGCTCACCGCCGCGGAGTCCGAGTCGCTCGGACCCGATGCGCGTGCCGTCGCCGATCTCAGCGACCGCCACTGGATCCGCGATCCCACGCGCGCCGAGCTCCTGCGCCCTGGCCTCCTGTCGGCCGGCGCCCGTTACGTCATGACAGTGCGCGAGGGGCGCGCGATCGACCCGGTGGCCAACTTCCACCTCTCGAACGGCGCGTCGCTGGAGCGGATCAACTGGATGGCCAACCCGGCCTCGTACGGCGTCGAGGAGTCACTCGGGCTCATGGTCAACTACCGCTACGACCGGTCGAAGATCGCGGTCAACGCCGGCGCCTACCTCTCCGAGGGCTCGATCAGCTCGTCGTCGCAGGTGCGCAACCTGGTCAAGACCAAGAACTGACCGTCGCGAGTCGCCGTTGGCGTCGGGCCCTGGTCAGCGACCATCCTTCACGTACGCCGTACAGGGGGACACCCAGGGAATGACGAGCGAGGCGACCGATCGGGACGGTGCGCGCCAGCAGCTCGACGTCGTCGTCGTGGGGGCGGGTCTGTCGGGCCTGTACGCGCTCCATCGCTTCCGCATGCTCGGCTTCACCGTGCACGTCGTCGAGGCGGGCGACGGGGTCGGCGGCACGTGGTACTGGAACCGGTATCCCGGTGCGCGCTGTGACGTCCCCAGCATGGAGTACTCCTACGGCTTCTCGCCCGAGCTCGAGCAGGAGTGGGAATGGACCGAGGTCTTTCCCGCGCAGGTGGAGCTCGAGCGCTACTTCAACCACGTCGCCGACCGCTTCGACCTGCGCCGCGACATCCAGCTCGGGACGCGCGTCACGGCGGCAACGTACGACGACACACGAGCGCGGTGGCTGGTCGACACCGACCGCGGCGACCGGTTCTCGGCGCAGTTCCTCGTGATGGCCACCGGCTGCCTCTCGGCGCCGCTCGAGCCGCAGATCCCGGGCCAGGAGTCGTTCGCCGGCACCTCCCTCTTCACCAACGCGTGGCCCCAGGATCCTCCCGACCTCACGGGCCAGCGGGTCGGGCTCATCGGCACCGGCTCGTCGGGGGTGCAGGCCACCCCGGAGCTCGCGCGCGACGCCGCGCACCTCTACGTGTTCCAGCGAACACCGTCGTACGCGTGGCCGGCGGGCAACAAGCTCCTCGATCCGGAGCTCCAAGACAAGGTCAAGGCGGAGTACCGCGAGCTCCGGGCCGAGCAGCGCCGGAACTACGGCGGTGTCGTGGGGACGAGCGGTGCGATCGCGGTGCCGCTTCCGCGCGACGTCGCCATCCTCGAGGCCACGCCCGACGAGCGCCTCGCCGCGGTCGACGAGCTCGGGTGGGCCGCGTGCCGCGCGTGGAGCGATGTGTTGCGTGATCTCGACGCCAACGAGGCCGGGGCCGAGCTCTACCGCGAGATGGTGCGCCGGGTCATCGCCGACCCCGAGACCGCCGAAGGTCTCTCCCCGCGTGACCTGCCGATCGGATGCAAGCGCCCCATCCTGCACACCGACTACTACGAGACGTTCAACCTCGATCACGTCACCCTGGTCGATCTGCGTCGCGGTGCGATCGAAGAGATCACGCCCACCGGGATCCGGACCGGGCAGGGGCTCTACGAGCTCGACGTGATCGTCTTCGCCACCGGTTTCGACGCCATGACGGGCGCGCTGTTCCGCATCGACATCCGCGGGCGAGGCGGCGTCTCGCTGCGCGACGCGTGGGCGGACGGCGCGCGCACGCTCCTCGGGGTGCAGACGGTCGGATACCCGAACCTCTTCACCATCACCGGACCGGGGAGCCCGTCGGTGCTCGCCAACATGGTCGTGTGCGCAGAGCAGCACATCGAGTGGATCGGTGACCTCCTGGTCCACGTCCGCGAGCACCAGTTCGCAAGCGTCGAAGCGACTTCGGAAGCACAGGACGCGTGGGTCGACGAGGTGAACCGCGTCGCCAGCGGCACGATGTACACCGCGCCGACGTGCAACTCGTGGTACCTCGGCGACAACATTCCCGGAAAGGTGCGGGTGTTCCTCCCGTACGTCGGAGGGCTGCACGTGTACATCGAGCACTGCGACCGCGTCGCCGCGAACGGCTACGAAGGGTTCTCCTTCTCGTGAGCGGTCGCCGCCCGACCATCGACTTCGACCTCTTCGGCGCCGTCACCCGCGCCGACTCCGATGCGTCGTGGATGGAGCCGAGGCTGCAGTGCCCGGTGGCGTGGAGCGACCGGCACGGTGGCTTCTGGGTCGTCAGCGGCTACGACCAGGTCGCGGCCGCGTTCCGCGACTGGGAGCACTTCTCGTCGGCCCGCACCGACCCCGAGATCAGCTCGATCGTGCTCGGCGACAGCAGGCTGCCGCTGCTCACCCCGGAAGAGATCGACCCACCCGACTGGTACCCGGTCCGGCGCGTCCTCTCGGAGCTCCTCGCGCCGCGTGCCGCCGAACGCCTTCGTCCCCGCGTGCAGCATTGGACGACGCACTTCATCGACCAGTTCATCGAGGCAGGACAGTGCGAGCTCACCCACGATCTCACGGTGCCCGTCCCCGGCGCGGTGACGCTGGAGTGGCTCGGCTTCCCCGAGCGCGACTGGCGCATGATCTCCGGCGCCTTCCACGACGTCGCGGCCTACCCGCGTGGCACGCCCGAGCACCGCGTCGCTCAAGGTGCGTTCGGCACCGTGATGGCGCGCATCCGCGAGGAGGTCGCGCGGCGGGAGCAGACGCCGCGCGACGACGCGATGAGCGCGATCACGCACCACGAGATCGAAGGGGAGCGCATCCCGCGCGAGACGGCCGAGTCGATCGTGTTCATGACGGTGGGCGGCGGGGTCGACACCACGACCGCGCTCATCGGGGCCGCACTCCTGCACCTCTCGCAAGTGCCCGACGACAAGCGCCGGCTCCTGGACGAACCGGACCTCCTCGTCACGGCCACCGAGGAGTTCCTGCGCTACTACCCGCCGGCGCGGACGCACGCCCGCACCGTCACCGAGGACTTCGAGTTCGAGGGCTGGGCGATGCGCCGCGGTGATCGTGTGTTGCTGAGCGAGTTCTCCTCGGGTCGGGACGAGCAGGCGTTCGACGACGCCAACGACTTCGTGATCGACCGCAACCCCAATCGTCATCTGTCGTTCGGGGTGGGGATCCACCGCTGCGTCGGGTCGCACCTCGCCCGCATCGAGTTCGCCGAGGTCGTGACCCAGATCCTGCGGCGCCTGCCCGACTTCGAGATCGACCCCGACGGGGTGGTCGAATACCCCAACTGGGCGAGCGTCGGAGGGTGGGCGAAGCTGCCCGCGACCTTCACCCCCGGACCGCGCGCAGGCACCGGAAGGTGAAACCCGTGCACAACCTCGTGATCCGCGGCGCGACCCTGGTCGACGGCGCCGGCGCCGCGCCGCGCACCGCCGACGTCGCGGTGGCCGACGTGGTGCAGCGCGCCGAGGGCTATGTGGAGACGATCGTGGCCGGGGAGACCGTGGTCGCCGATGGCGAGCTCACGGACGCCCGGCGGGGCGCGCGCGTGCGGGGATCGCGCTCGAACATCGCCGACTGGGAGGCGCGCTGGCGAGCACCGCTCGCTGGCGGGTCATTCCGTCTTCACGTTGGTCGCGCCCGCGCTCGAGACCGAGCGCGACGAACCGCTGCTCGTGCTGCACGGCTTTCCGAGCTCGTCGTACGACTTCGTGGGCGTGCTCGACGATCTCCGCCGCACGCGTCGCGTGCTGTTGCTCGACTTCCTCGGCTATGGCTTGTCGGACAAGCCCGACCAGCCGTACACGCTCGCGGAGCAGGCCGATCTCGCGATGGCGTTCACCGCGGCAGAGGGTGTCGACCAGCTCGCCCTCCTGAGCCACGACATGGGCGACACCGTGGGCGGTGAGCTGCTGGCCCGTCACGTGGAAGGCGCGTGGCCGGTGGACGTGACGCGCCGCGTGCTCACCAACGGCAGCATCTACATCGAGATGGCGCAGCTCAGCCCGGGCCAGCAGTTGCTGCTCGCACTTCCCGACGCGCCGATGCCAGCCGGCTCCGCACTCGACGCGGCTTCGGTGCAAGCCGGGTTGGCGGCGACGTTCAGCGCGTCGTCGTCGGTCGCGGAAGCGGAATTGGCCGTGCAGTGGGAGTTGATCTCGCGGCACGACGGTCACCGCATGTTGCCGCGGCTGATCCGCTACATCGAGGAGCGTCGGCGTGACGAGACGCGCTACACGGGCGCGATCGAGTCGCACCCATCGCCGTTGTACGTCGTGTGGGGCGTCGACGATCCCATCGCGGTGGTGGCGATGACCGACCGCCTCCAGGACGCGCGCCCGGACGTCGTCGTCGAGTTGCTCGACCGCGTCGGGCACTACCCGATGATCGAGGCGCCGAAGCGCTTCGCGGCTGCCGTCACGCGTGGGCTGACGCCGGCGTAGCGCCCGGTCGCGTCTCGTCCTGCGCCTGTTCGATCACGGCCGACGCCTGCTCGCGGACGTCCTCGGCGCGCTGGCGCGCGTCCTCGACCACGTCGACCGCCGCGGCCCGTGCATGCTCGGTGACGTCCTGGGCTGCACCCTTGGCGGAGTCGAGCACGGCGCCGGTCGGACCACGCAGCTCGGCGGCCTTGGGCGCGAAGCGGTCGTACAGGGTCTTGGCGCCGACGGCGGCGAGCGCCAGGAGCACGAGCCGGAAGGCGAAGCGGAGGAGGAATCGCATGGTGGGCTCCCCTCGGGGGTGGTTGATCGGGCGTTTCGATCGGTGCGGAGCGGTCGTACCCCGAGCGCCGAAGAGCTACGCCTGGTCCGACGGCTACACCTCGATGTGCAGGTACGTGTCGAGTCCGGTCATGTGGATCGTGCGCAGGACCGGCAGCTGCAGGTCGCGCCACGACAGCCGACAACCGGCCTCCTCGGCCAGTCGTTGCACCCGCGCCATCATCGCCAGCCCGCGCGACTCGATGAACGACACCGCATCGCACACGACGACGACCGACTCGCGCCCGCTGATCACCAGCTGCTCGAGTCGATCACCGATGACCGCCGCGGTCGAGAGGTCGATATCGCCGTCCAATCGCACGACCGCCGTGCCCTCGGCGCCGGCGAGGGTCATGTCGCTGTGTCCCCCGAGCAGAGGACCGTCTCCGCGTCGTGTGCGACGCGGGCAAGATCGTCCACGATGCGAGTGTGCCCGGCGGTTCTCGGAGGCAAACGGTGCGTGCGCCGAGAGGGCGCTGAGGACAGAGCGGGCTTCGCCCGTCTCACCTCTTCGGACGGAATGTGAGCGGAGGTGAGCGACGGGGACGTGGAGGGTCAGTAGTCGTCGTCGGTGTGTCCGAGATGGGGCACGACGTACCAGAGCACGAAGTACGTCCCCGCGACGATCGCCGCGATGATCGCCGCGACCAGACCGTCGTAGACGACGCTGACGACCAGGAGCACCGCTGCGCTGATGGCCAGCGCGACCACGATGAGGCCGGCGAGTGCGACCGCGTTGGCGAATCGCAACAAGTCGTGCTTCTGGTGCCGACGGAACACGATCCGGTGGTACGCGACCGGCGAGGTGAGCAGCGCGGTCGCCAGCGCGGCGAGCAGGAGATCGGCCACGTACAGGCGGTGCTGCTCGGGGTCGAGCGTCGCGAACAGGTTCGTGAACGGCATCCCGAGCAGGAAGCCGAAGAGCACCTGCACGCCGAGACCGGCGACGCGCAGCTCCTGGAGCAGCTCGGCGATGTTGCGGTCGATCCGCTCGGCCTCGGTCTCGTTGCGGCCGCCGTTCGGCAGGCCGGTCGCGGGGTGCTCCTCGGGCGTCATGGCACCCTTTGTACCCCGCCCAGAACCGCCGGTAGCGTGCGCATGTCCGCGGGACCCCAAGGGGAGAGCGATGAGCGAGTTGCCGGCGACGTTGCAGGTGCAGGACCTCGGCGGGGGGCGATGGTCGGCGCCACACCCGGCTGACGACCCCGAGGGCCGCGACGTCGTCTTCAGCGGTCAGATCCTGGCCCAGATGATCATGGCGTCCGATGCCAACTGCGGGAGCCAGAAGGAGGTGAAGTCGATCCACGCGATCTTCGCCCGGGCCGGGACCTACAGCGCGGGGACGATGGAGCTGGACCTGGATGCGATGCATGCGGGGCGTGCGTGGGCGAGCGACACCATCACCGCCTACCAAGGTGATCGGCTCCTCTCGCGTGGCCTCGTGCTCCTCAACGCGGTGGAGCCCGACCTCATGCGCCACTCGCCGGCGATGCCCGACGTCCCGGGGCCGGACGCCGCGACGCCCAACCCGTCGATCACGGTGTTCCCGGGCACCGAGTCGCGCCTCGTCGACCTCCCCGAGGCGGTGGCCGACGACGGCTCGCCGGCGATGTACTTCTGGATGCGCCACCCTGAGTCATACGACTCCGTGGCCGCCGGCCAAGCGCTCATCGCATGGTGCCAACCCGGGTTCATCATCGGGCTCGCCATGCGCCCGCACCAGGAGATCAACATCGCCGACGCGCACACGTCGATCTCGACCGGCGTGATCTCGCACACCGCGCACTTCCACGAGCATGCCGATGTCGGCGAGTGGCTGTTGATCGCGCAGAAGGCTTCGTACGCGGGTCGCGGACGTGTGTTCGGCTCGGGCGCGGTGTACACCCAGGACGGCACGCTGGTGTCGACGTTCGCACAGGACTCGATGGCCCGGGGCGTTGAAGGCACGCTGGATCCGAAGCGGAGCATGTAATCCGCGATGACACAGTTCCGCTCGGGGCGAAGCTCAACCCACCACCGGTCGGTTCCCTGCCGATCCTCGTCGGCGGTGGGCGCGAGAAGGTCACGCTGCGCCTCGTCGCAGAACACGCCGATGCGTGGAACACCTTCGGCCCACCCGACACGTACGCGCACAAGAACGCGGTGCTCGACCGCTGGTGCGCCGAGGTCGGACGCGACCCGAGCGAGGTGGAGCGCACGGTGGGCATCGACGCGCACGAGTTCGACGCCGTCGACTCGTACCTCTCCGCCGGCGCCACCCACCTCGTCGTGATGACGGGTCATCCCTACGACCTGGCCCCCGTCCAGCGCCTGCTCGAACTGGCACGCGCCTGACCCGTGAGCAATACGCTGCCATTCGTGCCGGACGACGAGGGACTCCAGGACGAGATCGCGGCCTGGTTGCAACGCAACTGGGACCCCGACCTGACCGTGCGCGAGTGGTGGGAGCGCGTCGGCGAGGCCGGCTGGACCGCGCCTCACTTCTCGCTCGAGTGGGGTGGTCGCGGCTACTCGCGTCGTTCGCTGGGCACCGTGTACAAGGCGTTCCGCGCGGCGGGCGCGGTCGCGCCGCCCGGCGGCCTCGGCATGATGATGGCCGCGCCGACCATCCTCACCCACGGCACGCCCGAGCAGGTCGAGCGCCACGTGAAGCCGATCTACGACGGCTCGCTCGCGTGGTGCCAGCTCTTCAGCGAGCCCGGCAACGGCTCGGACCTCGCCGGCCTCACGACGAGGGCGACGCGCGACGGCGACCGCTGGATCATCTCCGGTCAGAAGGTGTGGAGCTCCCAGGCGATCGAGTCCGACTACGGGATGCTCCTCGCCCGCACCGACTTCGACGCGCCCAAGCACGCCGGCATCTCGTGGTTCGCGTTCAACCTCGACCAGCCCGGCGTCACCATCCGTCCACTGCGCGAGATGACCGGGCGCGCGTTGTTCAACGAGGTGTTCTTCGACGACGCCGTCGTCGACGACGCCGACCTCATCGGTGGGGTGAACAACGGCTGGGCGGTTGCCAACACCACCCTGTTCTTCGAGCGCAGCGGCATCGGTGCCGGCAGCGGCGGCGGTGGTTTCCCGCCGCCGGGTACCAAGGAGGGCTACCTCGACCTGCGGGCCGGCGACGTCGCCACGATGCGTGCCGACCAGGACAACCGCGGTGTCACCGTCGCCGAGCTCCTCACGCTGGCGAGCGAACGCGGCTGCACCAACGATCCGATGTTGCGCCAGAAGTTGGCGCGCTTGCACTCGCTGACCCGCATCGGAGAGCTCAACGGGCAGCGCATGAAGGAGACCGCGGCGCGCGGGCGCGACATCCCGGGGTTTCCGAACATGGCGAAGAACCAGCAGACGATCACGATGAAGCTCGTCGCCGAGGTCGCGCTGGACATCCTGGGCCCCGCTGGTCTCTTGTGGGGCGCCGACGGCGTCGACGACGGCCGTTACGCGGAGCAGTTCAACTTCGTGCGCTGCATGTCGATCGCCGGGGGGAGCGACGAGATCAACAAGAACGTCATCGGCGAGCGGGCGCTCGGGCTGCCCCGAGAGCCCGACCCGAACAAGGGGATGCCGTACCGCGAGGTCCTTGCCGGCCTCCGCCCGGGGGCTGCCTGATCAAACCCGTCTGATCGCACCCGCCTGATCGCAGTGGGAGCGTCGCGGCCACGGTGGTAGACAGATCGCGAGTCGCCGAACACGGGGGAACATCACATGGGCCGCAAGTACCAGGTCATCTCCGGTGACGGACACCTCGAGACTCCGCCCGATTTCGTCGCCTTCGTCCCCGAGAAGTTCAAGGACCGGGCGCCGAAGTTGATCACGCTGCCCGACGGCGGCGGCGACGCCTGGTTGATGGAGGGCATGCCGCTCACCTACGCGAGTCAGAACCTGCGGGGTCGCGGCAAGGTGAAGTTCGCCGGGCAGAGCTACTTCAAGGAAGACGGGTCGCGCACCGACGGCGCCGGCGACGGACGCCAGCGGCTGCACGAACAGGACGAGGACGGCATCGACGCCGAGCTGCTGTTCGTTCCGGTGTTCGCCAGCCGGTTCCTCGAGAAGGTCGCGGATCACGACGCCTACCTGGCGATGGTGCGCGCGTACAACGACTGGCTCGCCGACTACTGCTCGGTCGCACCCGATCGGCTCATCGGCAACGCGCTCATGCCGATCTCCGGCATCGACGACGCGATCGCCGAGCTCGAGCGCGCGCGACGCGAACGGGTTCAAGTCGGTGCAGCTGCTCAACAGTCCCAACGGTGGCTCCGCGCCGAAGCCGGAAGACGACCGCTTCTGGGAGAAGGCGCTGGAGCTCGACATGCCACTCTCGCCGCACATGTCGTTCGCCGGCGTGATGAACACCGGTGGTCCGCGACACGACACCGCGCAGTGGCCCGTCGAAGCGGGGATGACCCAGCACTCGCAGACGGCACCCGCACCCACGATGGCGCAGCTGATCGTGAACCGCACCTTCGAACGGTTCCCGGAGCTGAAGTTCTACTTCGCCGAGATCAACGCCGCGATCTTGCCGGCGTCGCTGTACTACATGGACCGCGACTACCTCGAGTACAACACCTGGTTCGAGCTCGAGCTGCCGAAGATGCCGTCGCAGTACATGCGTGACCACGCGATCTACGGCATGGTGCGCGAGCCGCTGGCGGTGAAGATGGGCCAGGAGCTTCCCGACCAGATGCCGCTCGAGCTGTTCTGGTGGGGGAGCGACTTCCCGCACTCGGTCGGGACGTTCCCGCACTCGCGTGAGTACATCGACGAGACGTTCGCGGGCCTCAAGCCCGAGCTCCGGCACACGCTGCTCGTCGGCAACGCGGCAGAACACCTGCACCTCGACCTCGACGCCGACATCACCGAGACGCCGGCCGCCGCGTAGACGACAAACGGAGGGCTCCGCGCCCACCTACCGCGCAGACCAGGGGACGCGGAGCACACTCCCGACCCGGGGCGTCACGGCGGCTCGCGCTGTTCTCCGCGTTTTTGCCGGCGGGAACGACCACACGGACAGGGACCCGCCGCCGCCCGCCGAGGCGATGAGCGACGCCGTGGTCGCCTCGGTCGAGCAGCCGCACCGGCCGGGCTCGGCGACCGCGTGGTCGTCGACCTGCAGCTCGTCCGCAGCAACATGGCACGCAGCAGCCTCAGCGCTGAGGTTCGCCACGCGTCGGTGGTGGACGGCAGCGTGCGGGTCGGGCTGCGGTTCGTCGACGTCGGCGAGCTCGAGCACGCGCTGTTGCTCCGAGTGGTCGTGCGTCAGAAGTTCGCGCGGCGCAACCTGGGATGGTCATCCCGTTGCTGCCGTCACGCGTGGCCGACTGACGGCTACGCGCTCGGTCCGAAGCGCTCGAAGCGGATGCGCTCGGGTGTGACGCCGAGTTCGAGCAGCAGGTCGCCGACGCCATCGGTGAACGCCGCTGATCCGCAGACGTAGACGGTCGCGTCGTCGCGCAGGTGCGGGACGACGTCGTCACTGCGGATGCGACCCGGCGGACGGTTCCACCCCGGTGGTGTGGCGCGTGTGTACAGCACCGTGGCGTCGGCGCGGCCGAGCAGCTCGGCGGCGTAGGACAGGTCGTCGGGAGTCCGGACCGACTCGACGAGGTGCGCGAGATCGTCGCGCGCGTTGGCGCGCGCCAGGCGCAGCATCGCCATCAGCGGGACGACACCGGAACCGCCACCGATCAGCAATGCGCGGCGTGGTCGCGTCCCACACGAAGAAGCCGCCGATCGGACCCCGCACCTCGAGCTCGTCACCCACTTCGACGACGTCGTGGAGGAAGGTCGACACCTCGCCGTCGTCGAGGTGTTCCACGGTGAGGTCGAGCTCCTTGCCACCGTCGGGTGGTGAGGCGACGGAGTACGACCGTGACGCGGTGTAGCCGTCGGGCGCGGTGAGCCGCACGACGAAGTGCTGACCGGCGAGGTGGTCGGTCGGGCTCTCGAGTGCGAGCCGGAACGTCTTCGTGCGCGGGTTCTCGTCGTGGATCCCGACCACGGTCGCGGTCCGCCACGCGGCGGGCACGGTCAGTCGCCCTGGTAGCGCTGCTCGAGCCAGGGGTCGCCGCGGTCGTGATAGCCGTTGCGCTCCCAGAACCCGGGTTCGTCGTGGTCGAGGACGCGGAGCCCGGAGACCCACTTGGCGCTCTTCCAGAAGTAGAGGTGCGGTACGAGCAAGCGGGCGGGCCCGCCGTGGTCGCGCGAGAGCGGCGAGCCGTCGGCAGTGAACGCGACCCACGCCTTGCCTCCCGTGACGTCGTCGAGGGGGAGGTTCGTGGTGTAGCCGGTTGAGGAGAACGCGAGCACGTGGCTCGCGTCGGGCTGGGGGCGAGCCGTCTCGAGGAGCGTGTCGATCGACACGCCGACGAACTCCATGCCGAGCTTCGACCAGGTGGTGACGCAGTGGATGTCGCCCGCGTACGTCGACGACGGCAGCGCGTGCATCTCGTCCCAGGACCATGTGGTGGGTTGCTCCACGTGGCCCTCGACGGTGAACGTCCACTCGGCCGGGTCGATCCTGGGGGTGGCCTCGGCCGCCAGGACGGGCCATTGCCGACCGGTGTCGTACTGCCCGGGCGGGAGCCGCGGGTCGCGTGTGTCTCGTCCGCGACCGGTGAAGCCGCGCGTGAACTTGGCCATGCCCGTCAGTGTTCCACGTCCTCGCCATGGGGAGGCCGGCTTCCTCCCCCGGTGGGTAGTGTCGGGCGAGCGTGGCACCGGGGGGAAGGTCCAACCGTGATGGAGATGCAGCGGAGGCGTGGCCGGAGGCCGGGACGCCGGAGCGAAATCGACCAACCGTGATGGAGATGCAGCGGAGGCGTGGCCGGAGGCCGGGACGCCGGAGCGAAATCGACCAACCGTGATGGAGATGCAGCGGAGGCGTGGCCGGAGGCCGGGACGCCGGAGCGAAATCGACCAACCGTGATGGATGTGATGGCGGCGAGTGTGTACGTCGGTGACGGCGTGCTCGAGGTGCACGACGTCGCGGTCCCGGCGCCCGGTCCCGGCGACGTGCTCGTCGAGATCGGGCAGTGTGGGATCTGCGGCACCGACGTGCATCTGGTGCTCGAACGCATCGCCCGCCCGGGCACCGTGCTCGGACACGAGTGGGCGGGGACGATCGCCGCGTTGGGCGACAGGGTCGAGGGCTGGGCGGTCGGCGACCGTGTCGTGTGCGGACCGTCGCCGGGGTGTGGTGTGTGCCGCGCGTGCTCGCGCGGGCCGGCCGTCCGTCTGCCTCGAGCGACCACTCACCGATCACCTCGACTTCCGGGGCGCGTACGCCCGTTACGTCGTGGCGCCCGCGGCACAGCTCCTGACCGTGCCCGACGCGCTGTCGCTCCGCCACGCCGCCCTCACCGAACCCACCGCAGTGGCGCTCCACGCGGTGACGCTCTCCGGTGCGACGCCCGACGACCGGGTGCTGGTGACGGGCGCGGGTCCCGTCGGCCTGCTCGTGACCGCGGTGCTGCACGCCCAGGGCGTCCGCGACGTGACGGTGTCGGAACCGTCGCCGGTGCGCCGGGAGCGTGCGCGGGCGGTCGGCGCGGCACGAGTTGTCGAGCCGCACGAGCTGCCGGCGCCGAAGATGGGTGCACCGGTGCCGGTGCCCTTCACGATCGCGTTCGAGTGCTCGGGCCGGGCGGAAGCTGCGGAGTCGGCCCTCGACCAGCTCGACTTCGCCGGCAGCTGCGTCTTCGTGGGCACGGGCCACGACCTCCCGCGCATCAACCACAACCGCGTGATCGTGCTCGAGAACACGATCATCGGCGCCTACAACTACGACGCCGGCGGCTTCGCGCCGGCGCTCGACCTGTTGGCGTCGGGGGCGATGCCGCTCGACGCGCTGGTCGAGCCGGTTGACGTGTTCCTCGACGACCTGCTGCCGGTGATGCGACGTTGCGCGGCAGGCGAGTTGCCCGGCAAGGTGATGGTCCGACCGACCCGTTCGGACGACAGTTCGGAGGAGAATTCGCATGGCTGAACCGACGTTCCCGCCGCGGCTGAACCACGTCGCGATCACGATGCCGCCGGGCGAGCTCGACGACGGCGCGCGCGCCGAGATCAAGAACTTCTACGGGGATGTGTTCAGCTGGGTCGAGGGCGACAACAGCGGCGAGTCGGGCAACCCGCTGATCCTCATGACCGGGCAGATGCAGTTCGTCTACCTGCTGCCCGGCGATCCCGCGTTGGAGTGCCCACATCTCGACCACTTCGGGCTCGAGGTGTCGTCGGTCGCGGAGATCGACGCCATCATCGGCAAGGCCAAGGCGTGGCAGGAGAAGGACGACCGCGTGCAGATCATCGACGTCAAGGCGCGCGAATCCGAGGGTCCGCGCGGCCACTACGTGCTCACGAGCGCGTACGTCGGCTACCTGTTGCCGATGATGGTCGAGCTGCAACACCTGCACGTCGATCTCGCGTGAGCGGAGTGGCGGCGCCGGTTTCGCTGCCGCGCACGATCGCCGACGTCTTCGCTCCCGTGGTCGCGGCTGATCCCGACCGCGAGGCCCTCGTCACCCGATCGGGTCGGTGGTCGTACGCGGAGCTCGACCGGCTCGCGAACCAGGCCGCGCACGCGCTCGCCGCACTCGGCGTCCAGGCCGGAGATCGGGTTGCGGGCGGGTTGCCCAACGACCTCGACGTCATCCTCGCCTTCCACGGGTCGATGCGGATCGGTGCGGTGTGGGTGGGCATCAACCGTGCGCTGGCACCGCCCGAGAAGCAGTTCCTGCTCGACGACAGCGGCACGTCGCTGCTGCTGTGCGACGCCGCGACCGCGGAGCAGCTGACGGGCAGCGGCACGCGTGCGCTCACGGTCGAGGACGCACCGGGGGAGTGGCACGACGCGCTCGCGGCGGCACCGGACGAGCCGTTCGGGCGCGACATCGACCCGTTCGCGCCGGCCGGGATTGCCTACACCAGTGGCACCACCGGCTACCCGAAGGGTGCGACCCACAGCCAGCACAACCTGCTGGTGCCGGGGGCGATGCTCGGCGCGAGCCGCGGATGGGGGCGGGCACTGCGCAAGGGCGACTTCCTCGCCTTGACGATCCTCAACATGCAGGTGCTCACGACGTTGACGACGGCGCAAGCGGGCGGCAGTTCGATCGTGTTCGACCGCAACGACCCCGTCGGCGTGGCCGAGTGGATCCGCACCGAGCGGGTCACGGTGTGGAACGGGCCGCCGGCGCTCATCCACTCCCTTGCGCACGACGACGCGGTCGTGGCCGACGATCTCGCCTCGCTCGACGAGGTGTGGAACGGTGGCGGCGATTGCCCGGAGCCGGTGCGCGCCGCGTTCGAGAAGAAGTTCGGCAAGCCGGTGCTGATGACGTACGGGCTGAGCGAGGCGCCGACCGTCGTGACGATCGACGATCCCGACGGCACCCACGCGGTTGGCGGGAGCGGCCGTCCGCTGCCGCACCTCGAGATCCACGTCGTCGACGACGAGCTGTGCGTGGCGCCTGCGACCACCGGCGCGTACGCGGGCGTCTACCGCCCGATGCTGGGCTACTGGAACCGCGACGGGGCCACCGCCGAGACCCTGCTCGACGGCATGCTCCACACCGGCGACCTCGGCTTCGTCGACGACGACGGCTTTCTCCACGTGCGCGACCGCAAGAGCCTCGTGATCATCCGCGGTGGCGGCAACGTGTATCCGGCCGAGATCGAGCGAGTGCTGCACGAGCTCCCGGAGATCGAAGCGTGCGCGGTGGTTGGTCTCCCCGACGAACGACTGGGCGAGCGGGTCGCGATCGCGGTGCAGCTGTGCGCCGGAGCCGCCGTCACCGAGGCCGAGCTCCGCGCGCACTGCGAGGCCAACCTGGCCAAGTACAAGATCCCCGAGCGCTGGCTCTTCGTCGACGACTTCCCCCGCAACTCCATGGGCAAGATCCAGCGCCGCGACCTCCCCGCGCTCTTCACCCCCTAGCGAACTGGCGCCGTTGACCCGGTGTAGAACCCCGGCGAACGACGCCAGTTCGGGGGTTGGGGGTTGGTGGTTGGGGGTTGGTGGTTGGGGTTCGGGGGTTGGGGGTCAGATGCTGCGGAGGGTGCCGCCGTCGACGGCGAGGGCGGCACCGGTGATCCAGCTGGCGGACTCGCTGGCCAGGAAGACGACCGCGGCGGCGACCTCCTGGGGGTCGCCGAAGCGGCCGATGGCGACGGGATCCTTCTCCATCATCCTGGCCATGACGTCGTCGGCGGTGGTGCCCTGGGCGGCGGCTGCCGCGGCCGCGGTGTCGTTGATCGCCTCGGTGATGGTGACGCCGGGGATGACGCAGTTCGAGAGCACGCCCTGTGCCGAGTAGGCGTGCGAGAGGTTCTTCGAGTAGTTGAGCAGCGCCGCCTTGGCCGCGGAGTACGGACCGAAGTAGGGCCCGGGCTCGACGCCGTAGGTCGACGCGACGTGCACGAGACGACCCCACCCTCGTTCGAGCATGGTCGGGAGGCACGCGGCGGTGGTGCGCACCGCGGAGAAGAAGTTGAGCTCGAAGCCCTGCTGCCAGTCGTCGTTGGTGAGCTTGTGCAGACGCATCGGGTCGCCGCCGCCGCCCATGTTGTTCACCAGCACGTCGATGCGGCCGAGGTCGTCGAGCGCACGCTCGGCGAGCAACGGTGCCGCGGCGGCGTCGAAGAGGTCGGCGGCCACCTGCACCACTCGCACGCCGTGCGCCTCCACCTCGAGCGCGGTGCTCGCGAGCGCGTCGACGCTGCGGGCGTTGAGCACCAGGTGGGCGCCCTCGCGCGCGAAGTCGAGCGCGATCTGACGGCCGATGCCGCGGCTCGCTCCGGTGACGATAGCGACGCGGTCGCGCAGCCCGAGCTCCATCAGCCCTCCGCGGCGACGCGCTCGGCGTAGGCCATCGGCAACAGCTCGATCAGCTGGCCGTCGGGGTCGCGCACGAAGATGCCGCCGCTGATCTCGGTCTCGTGGAGCACCGTACCGCCGTACTTCTCGACGAGCGTGCACGTGGCCGGGATGTCCATGACGCTCAGCGAGATGTGGGTGAGCCCGATCTCGTTCATCGTGCGAGGCCGGTACGGGCCGGGTGCTGCGCCCTCGCCCGCGAAGTGCAGCAGCTCGAGCACGAACGATCCCTGCTTCAGGTAGCACGCGCGGAACCCGAGTGGCGTCTGCAGTTGCAACAGCTTGTCGCTGGGCTCGTCGCCGAGCTCGAGCACGCGCCAGAACGTGAATCCGAGGGCCTCTTCGTAGAAGGTGCGCGAGCGTTCGAGGTCCGACACGCACTGGCCGAGATGGTTCATCACGTTCGGCGTGTTCATGATGACGGCTCCAGCACGACACGCAGCGCACCGGTCGACTTGTCGGACGCGACCCGGAACGCCTCGGGCGCGTCCTCGAGCGGGAAGCGGTGCGTGACCAGCGCCTCGACGAGGCTGGGCGTCGACGCCAGCAGGTTGGCGGCGTCTTCGAAGTCGCGCCCACCCTCGTGCTTGCAGTATCCGAGCGCCGGCACCGACCGCACCTCCTTCATGAAGCAGAGCATCTGCGGCCACTCGACGTCGGGACCGAACACGCCGAGCACACCCATGGCGCCGCCGGGGGCGGCGAGCTCGGCGGCGCGGTGCAGCGCGCTCTCGGAGCCGGCCGCCTCGATCACCACGTCGTAGAGGCCCGACGGCTGCGTCGCGCCCAGCCGCTCGCCCAGCTCGATCTGGTGCGGGTAGCGGGCCTCGAGCGACACCTCCGCCGCCCCCATGGCCCGCGCCGCCGCCACGGCCATGAGTCCGATGGCCCCACCCCCGACCACTGCGACCCGCGTGCCGGGCCCGGCGCCGGCCAGCCGGGCCGTGTGCCATGCCACCGCGGTGGGCTCCACCAGACACGCGCTGGAGGGGTCCAGCCCCGCGGGCAGGTCGACGAGCGAGCGGGCCGGGGCCCGGAACCACTCGCTCATGCCGCCGTCGACCGTGACGCCGAGCGCCGTGGTGCCGGTCGTCGCGCAGAGGTTGTAGCGGCCCTCGAGGCAGAGGTCGCACTCACCGCACCCGAAGATGGCCTCGATGGCGACGGTGCGGCCGTCCTCGGTGACGCCGGCGAGCTCGTGGCCCAACACCTGCGTGCAGCCCATGGCGATGTAGCCGAAGTCGGATGCGCAGATGCTGGCCGACGTGATCCTGACGAGCTCGCCCGGCCCCTCGGGTTCGGCGACGTCGACGACGGTGACGCCGGGTGGAGTGGAACGAACTGCGCGCATGGAGCCTCCGGGTGGGACTGGTGGTTCAGGCGAGATGAAGCGGAGCCGTGCCCGGAGGGCGGGACGGCAGAGCGGAATCGACCATGGGGGTCGTGACGTAGTCGTCGGGGTCGGGTGCGAGGGTGCGCTGCCAGTACTCGAGCAGCGTGAACGGCCAGTTCTGCGCGACTCGTCCGCGGTCGTTCTTGTACCAGCTGTGCACGTCGGACCATCCCCACGCCATCACGCGGTTCTCGGCGTCGACCCGTTCGTTGAAGTCGTCGTGCACGTCTTTGCGCACGTCGAGCGATGCATGGTGCCCACGTAGCAGCAACTCGATGCAGCCGAGGATGTACCGAACACCACATTCGGAGAAGTAGATGATGCTGCCGTTGATGACGATGTTGGTGTTCGGACCGTAGAGGCAGAAGAGGTTGGGGAACCCGGGGATCGTGACCCCGAGGTACGCGCGCGCGTCACCGTCCCACTGCTCGTGCAGGTCGACGCCGGCGACGCCGGTGATGTGCATGGGCATGAGGAAGTTCGACGCCTGGAAGCCGGTGCCGTACACGATGACGTCGACGTCGTACGCGGCGCCGCCGACCGTGACGATGCCGGTGGGCGTGATCTCTCGGATCTCATCGGTGACGAGGGTGACGTTGTCGCGCGTGAGTGCGCCCGCCCACACCCCGTTGTCGCGGAGCAGCCGCTTGGCGCCGGGCGGGTAGCTGGGAATCACGTGGGGGAGCAGGTCGGGCCGGTCCGCGAACTCGCGCTCGAGGTACGAGGTGAACATCTGCCGCATGAGGTCGTTGATCGCGTTGACGGTGCCGTTGGACGTGTCCCAGTCGGGATCGAGCCGCACGCCGGGCAGGGAGCCGTCGCCGAGGCGCCAGAACATCCAGAAGCGGTTCCACTCGCTGTAGGAGGGCACGTGCGCGTAGAGCCAGCGCTGCCCGTCGGGGACCGGGTCGTGGTAGTCGGGCGTCGGACCCATCCAGGGTGGCGTGCGCTGGAAGAGGAACAGGTGTCCCGCGCGGGGCGCGATCTCGGGCGTGAACTGCACCGAGCTCGCCCCGGTGCCGATGACCGCGACGCGCGCGCCGTCGAGCGGCGCGTCGTGATCCCACTGCGCGGAGTGGAACGACACCCCTTGGAACGAATCGATCCCGGGGATCTCGGGGAAGTGCGGCCGGTTGAGCTGGCCGACCGCGCTGACGATCGCGTTGGCGTGCAGCGTCTCCTCGCGACCGCCGGGTCCGCGGACGATCACGGACCAGGTGGCGGTCGCTTCGTCCCAGGTGGCCGAGCACACCTCGGTGCGGAACCGGATGTGGTCGAGCAACCCGTGCTCGCGCGCGAAGTCGCGGAAGTACCCGTGGAGCACCTGCTGGTCGGAGTAGTGGAGCGGCCAGTCGTGCCGCTGCGCGAACGAGTAGCTGTAGTTGTGGTTCGGGTTGTCGACGCGGCAGCCCGGATACGTGTTCTCGTACCAGGTGCCGCCGACGTCGGCGTTCTTCTCGATGACCACCTGGTCGATGCCGGCCTGCTGGAGCCGGTACGCGGTGAGCAGCCCCGACATGCCGGCGCCGATCACGACGACGCGGAACGGCGTGTCGGGTGCGACGTCGGCCTTGCGCCACTGCGGGCCGCGCCGGTCGTCGCCGCGTAGCGCGAGCTCCTCGTCGAGCAGCGGCAGGTACGCCGCCATGTCGGCGTCGGTGGCGCCGACGACGTGCTCCATGATGTGCAGCATGTCGGCGCGTGACGGCGGGGACGCGGGACGGCAGCCGCCGTCGCGGTAGCGGATCAATGCGTCGAGGGCCAGCGCACGCGCGGTGGCTTGCTGCTCGCGGGTCATCCCGCCCTGCGGGAGCGCGAGCAGCTGCGGATCGGGGCGGAGGTCCTTGCGAAGCAGGGACCGGTCGCCGGTGACGTACGCGAGCGCGGGCAGCAGCGGGGGCACCTCGGCCTCGGCGAGGTACGCGCGTAGCTCCTCGTCGGTGGCGGTGATCGCGCTCACGTCACGTGTCGGTGACCGTGCAGCCGCCGTCGACGACCACCTGGGTCCCGGTGATGAAGCTCGCCTCGGTGCTGAGGAGGAAGCGCGCGGTGTTGCCGATCTCCGAGGGCTTGCCGAGACGACCCATGGGCGTGGCGGTCGCGAACCGCTCGCGGATGTCACCCATGTCGGGGAGCATCGGGGTGTCGATGAAACCGGGACAGATGGCGTTGACCCGGATGCCCTCCTGCGCGAACCGGATGGCCATCGAGCGCGTGAGCCCGAGCACGCCGGCTTTCGACGCCGCGTACGCCGGGTTGGCCGGGTTGGCGACGATGCCGTGGATGGACGCGATGCCGACCACTGCTGCGTCGGGTGCGTTGGCGCGGAGGTGGCCGAGGAACGCCTGGACGACCATGGCGTAGGCGCGCAGGTTCACCTCGATGAGCGGGTCCCACGTCTTGTCGGTGAGGTCGGGGAGGTCGACCGCGTCCGGGACACCGGCGGCGTGCACGACCCCGCCGATGGTGCCGATGGCGGCGACCGCTTCGTCGGCGGCGTCGGCGAGCGACGGGGTGTCGCGCACGTCGACGGCCATGCCGATGGTGGCGACGCCGTGGGCCGCGGCCACCGCGTCGGCCGCCTCCACGGCCCGTTCGGGATGCAGGTCCCAGATCGCGACGGGGCGGCCGACCTCGGCGACCGCATGGGCGGTGGCGAGACCGATGCCCGACGCCCCGCCGGTGATCACGACGCCGGACGCGGGGCGGAGCTCGAGTGCAGCCATCACCGCATCATGCCAGGAGTGGGCACGCGGCACCTCTCCGCGAGAGGATCGGTGCCATGACCGAGACCTTCGCCGCGTTCACCGCCGAGAAGACCGACGACGGCTACCGCCGCGGGGTCACCGAGCTGACCCTCGACGACCTGCCCGCCGACGACGTGGTGGTCGACGTCGAGTGGTCGAGCGTCAACTACAAGGACCACCTCGCCGCCACCGAGAAGGGGCGGGTGGCGCGCATCTCGCCGCTGGTGCCCGGCGTCGACCTGGCGGGGACGGTGCGGTCGAGCGCAGCCTCCGGTGTGGCCGAGGGCGACAAGGTGATCGTCCATGGCTACGACCTGGGCGTCGCCCACCACGGCGGCTACGCCCAGGTGGCCCGCGTGCCGGCGGAGTGGGTGGTTCCCCTTCCCGACGGCCTCACGACGCGAGAGGCGATGATCGTCGGTACCGCGGGCTACACCGCGGCGCTGTCGGTGCTGGCGCTGCTCGACCACGGCGTGGCCCCGGACACCGGCACCATCCTGGTGACCGGCGCCACCGGCGGCGTGGGCAGCATGGCGGTGGCGATGCTCGCCCACCTCGGGTTCACCGTCGCCGCCGGCACGGGCAAGGCCGACGCGACGCCGTTCCTCCGCGGGTTGGGCGCGACCGAGATCGTCGACCGCGACGAGCTCACCGACACCAGCAAGCCGTTGCTGTCGGTCCGTTGGGCCGGTGCGGTCGACGCCGTCGGCGGTGCGACGCTCGCGCACATCCTGGCAACCCTGGCGCCCGGCGGCGCGGTGGCCGCGAGCGGCAACGTGGGCGGGGCCGAGCTCCCGACCACGGTGCTCCCGTTCATCCTGCGCGGCGTCGCGCTCTTCGGTATCGATTCCGCGGGCACGCCGATCGCGCGCCGGCGCGAGGTGTGGGGGCGCATCGCGTCCGACCTGAAGCCGGCCGGCCTCGACGCGCTGGGACAGGTCGTGGACCTCGACCACCTCGCGCCCGCGCTCGACGAGATCGGTCGCGGCGGCGTGACCGGTCGCTACGTGGTGCAGCTCTAGCTCAGCGCGCGACTCATGCGGTGACGTCGACCGGCGTCCCGAGCGGGAGCTGCTTGGCGAGATCGGTGATGGCGGCGTTGTCCATGCGGATGCACCCGTGGGAGACGCTCTGGCCGAGCGCGGACGCGTCGTCGTTGCCGTGGATGCCGATCTCGGCGTCGCCGCCCGCGAACGTCGCCAGCGCGTCGGAGTGGCTCGACAGTCCGTACGCGTAGGGCCCGTACGGGCCGCTCGGATCGGGCGCTTGGAGCAACACGTAGAGGTAGTAGTTGCCGGTGGGCGTCGGCGTGTCGGGCGCGCCGACCGCGACCGGTCCCGAGTAGATCACGTCGCGTGCGTTCGTGACGCTGATCGTGTGCGCGCCCAGCGACACGACGATGTGGAACGGGTCCTGTGCGAGCGTGACCTCGCTCGCGTGCACCCACCCGGTGCTGCCGTTCGGGCGCACCGGCAGGAGCACCTCCACCCACCCATCCGCGCGTTGGCTCCTCACGAGGAACGTCTGCGGCACCCCCGTGTTCGGATCGCCGGGTTGGTAGAGCCAGGGGTTCGGGAAGGTCTGCGCCGGAGCGGGGTCTTCGGGCGCGGAGAACACGCCGATGTTCGTGATCTCGGGCTTCACCGTCGCGATGTACGTGACGTAGTCGGGCACCGTGGTCGTCGTCGGTGCCGGCCGCGTCGTGGTGGTGGTGGTGGTCGTCGTCGTCGTCGACGTGCGGGCGGGCTTGACGCGTGCGGTCTCGTGGTCGGAGCCGCCGCCACATCCCGCGAACGCGACTGCGAAGAGCGCGACACCGACAGCGGTTCGCCAGGTGGTTCGCCGTCTGCCGGACACCGGAGCGAGCGTATCGGCCGCGCTTGGGGTGTTCTACGCGGGAAGGGGCTCCAACCCCATCCGGGCTCGCACCTCGGGCCGGCGCAGCGGCGGCACCGTCTTCGGAGGCTGACGACGAGCCGGGAGCCGGTCGAGCAAGTCGTGCGCGAGCGCGGCGATCTCGAGCGCGACCGCGTGCATGTCGTCGTGCACCGCGCCGGTCGGCTTGGTGACGCCCGTGATCTTGCGCACGAACTGGTACGCCGCCGCCTCGATCTCTTCCTCAGTGGCCGGCGGTTCGAGACCGCGCAGCTCGGTGATGTTCCTGCACATCTGCGTGGATCCTCCTGCTTGCTTGCTTGCGTCAGGTGGTGCCGTCGTACGCGGCCTGGATCGCCGCGACGTCCAGCTTCCGCATGCCGTACATCGCTTCCATGGCCCGCCCGATGGCGGCGGCATCACCGCTCGTGAGCATCTGCTCCCATCCCTCGGGGACGACTTGCCACGACAGGCCGTACTTGTCCTTCAGCCAGCCGCACTGGCTCTCCTCGCCACCGTCGGCGGTGAGGGCCTCCCAGTAGTAGTCGACCTCCGCCTGGTCCGCGCAGTTGATCAGCAGCGAGATCGCCTCGTCGAACGTGAACATCGGTCCGCCGTTGATGGCGGTGTGCTCCTGGCCGTCGAGGTAGAAGTTCACCGTGAGGACGGTGCCCGCGGGCATCGCGTCGCCCTCGCCGTAGTGGGTGACGGCACCGATCTTCGAGTTGGGGAACACCGAGACGTAGAACTCGGCCGCCTCGAGTCCCTGCGTGTCGAACCAGAGGTTGGGCGTGATCCTGGGCATGGCGCGCTCCCGTCGTCGGAGTTCGGGTCGTCGGTCTCGACGTACCGACCGGGACGGGCGAGCGAACTCATCGCGCCGGGAACGAGAAACCGCCCCTGGAGGCCGGGGTGGGGTTCCGGGCTCCAGGGGCGGTGTGGGGGCGTTGCGACCGGTGGGGCATCCGGCATGGAGATGATCGGCCCGGCGCACCTGACCTGGAGCGACTTTGCCCAACGTTGGAACAACCCTGGCGAGTTGGTGAACGAACGTCCAAGTCGCCCGCGCCGTCCGTCGCGTCGTCGGGTGGTTCAGCTGACGCCGACGGGCTCGACGACGGTGTCGACCTGGTCGGCGGAGTACTTCACGACCGGCTCGTCGGTGCCGAACACCTCGAGGGTGTGGATGAACCGGTGCATGCCCATCGACCCCGCGCAGCTGAGGCCGAGCTCGATGATCTGGGCGGCGGTGAACACCTCGGCCAGCTCTCCGTAGAACGCGCGGTCGATGGCGTGGTGGTCGGCCGACAGCAGGTCCATGAACTTGACCGCGAGGCGCTCCTGCTCGGTGAGGTTGCCGCCGTCGACGTCGAGGAGGCACGCGACGTCCACATCCGTGATCGAGTCGTGCTTGCGCGACTGCATGCACGGCTGGCACTCGCCGAGCTGCGCGCTGCGGATGCGCAGAAGCTCGAGGATGCGACCGCCGAGCAGCGAACCGCTCCCGCGCAGCCGGCGGGTGTCGTCCATCGCGAGCAGGTGACGGGTGCTGTAGGCGAAGAGCTGGAGCGGGATCGGCGTGGCGTAGAGCCCCTCTTCGCAGCCACTCTCGATCACGGCACGGGAGACGGGGGAGAGCTCGTCCATGGGGATGGGTTCGATGATGGGCATGCGCGAGACCTCGCTTTCGTGGTCCTGGCACACTAAGCCCGCTCGCGCTCGCGGCGCACGACGGTGGGGAAGGCGAACGACGTGGACCTGGGACTGACCGACAAGGTGGCGCTGGTCACGGGCTCGTACCGCGGGACGGGTGCGGGCATCGCTCGTTCATTGGCGGCCGAGGGCGCGGTCGTGCTGGTGCACGGTCTCGAAGCGGGACAGGCCGACGAGGTCGCGGGCGCGATCCGTGACGAAGGCAGGCGCGCCTCGGCAGTCACCGGAGACATCCGCACCGAGGCCGGGACCGCGGCGATGGTCGCCGACGTGCGCGCGCAGGTCGAGCGGGTCGACATCGTGGTGAACAACTACGGCAACACCGATCACGCGAGCAACTGGGATGCGGCTGACAGCACGACGTGGCACGGGAGTTACGACGTCAACGTCGTGAGTGCGTTCCGCGTGACGCACGCATTCCTCCCCGACATGCGTGCCGCAGGGTGGGGGCGGGTCGTGGTGATGTCGACGATCGGCGCGACACGTCCGGGCGACTCGATCCCCGAGTACTACACCGCGAAGGGCGCGCTGCCGTCGATGGCGGTGGGACTGGCGAAGCACCTCGCGGGAACCGGGATCACGGTCAACTGCGTGAGCCCGGGGATCATCGCGACGGCCGAGGTGGTCGCGAGCTACACCGAGCGCGCGCGACGCGATGGCCGCGGCACCGATTGGCCGAGCGTCGAGCAGCTCATCCTCGAGGGGAGGATGACGAACCCGAGCGGGCGGGTGGCGACGCCCGACGACATCGGCCGCTTCGTGACGTTCGTGGTCAGCGGGCCGGCGTGGCACCTCAACGGCGCGCACCTGCGCATCGACGGTGGCGCGGCCGACGCGGTGACGTAAGTGCGCGTCAGTCGAGTTGCTGGGCGAGCGCCTCGTCGATGATCGCGACCGCGCGCACCTGATCGGGCTCGAAGCACACGATGGCGTACCGCATGGTGCCGCCGTAGGTGCCGCGGTTGCCCGCGGTCGCGGCGGCGACCATGATCCCGCCCGTGACCGACGCGCCGCTGCTCGACCTGTACGACTGGCAGGTCGCAGCGCGCGAGACCGCTGATCCCGCGGCGTGGGAGTACCTGGCGCGGGGGAGCGGCATTGGCGTCACGCTGGGCGAGAACGTTGCCGCGTGGAGGCGGTGGACGTTGCTGCCGCACGTGCTGCGCGACGTGTCGTCGGTCGACCTGTCGACGACCGTGCTCGGCACGCGCGTCGCCACGCCCATCCTGGTCGCGCCCACCGCGATGCACCGCTTCTTCACGGTCGACGGTGAGTTGGCGACCGCTCGGGCCGCAGCGGAGTCCGGCACGGTGTACGTGGTGTCGATGGCCGCGACGCACTCGGTGGAGGACGTGGCTCGAGCGGCGCCCGACGGTGCCCGCTGGGCGCAGATGTACATGCTGCGCGACCGCGGACGCACCCGGGCGTTGGCCGAACGAGCCGCGGCCGCGGGCTACTCGGCGATCGTGGCATCGGTCGACGGCGCGGCCGTCGGTCGTGGGACCGCGAGCGCGTCGGCGGGACGGCTCGTCCCTCCCGAGTGGATGCGCTACCCGAACCTGGCGTCGGCCGATGACGCCGACAGCTCCGACATCATGCGGCTGGTCAACGACTTCGACCCGTCGGTCACGTTCGACGACCTGTCACGGTTCGGCGACTGGAGCGGGCTCCCGGTGGTGGTCAAGGGACTGCTCCGCGCTCGACGACGCGGCGCGTGCAATCGACGCGGGCGCGTCGGCGATCGCGGTGTCGAACCACGGCGGACGTGTGCTCGACGGGGTCGCCGCCACCGCCGACGTGTTGCCCGACGTGGTCGACGCAGTCGCCGGCCGCGCCGAGGTGTACGTCGACGGTGGGATCCGCTCGGGTGTCGACGTGGTCAAGGCGCTCGCGCTCGGTGCGCGTGCCGTCATGGTCGGTCGTCCGGTGCTCTGGGGCCTCTGTGTCGACGGCGCGGAGGGCGCGTCGGCGGTGCTCGCGCTGCTCGGCACGGAGTTCGAGGCCGCGCTGGCCTTCTGCGGTGCGACGGCGGTCGACGATCTGACGCGTGATCTCGTCACGCGCCGCGGATCGCCGACGCGACAGGTCTCGTACGACCAGATGTAGATCTAGGTCCATAAGCACAAGCGTGCATACGGATGCACATCGCAGGGGCTTCGAGCTGTCACTCCTGCAAGTTGCCGTAGACGCGCGCGGGTGTGAGGAGGACGGCGGCGCGTCGTTCGTCGGCCATCACTCGATCGAACGTGGCCCAGTCGTCGTGCGTGCCGCCGGCGGCTCGGAAGACGTCCTGCAGCACGAGACGAAGTGCCTCGGCGTCCACCTCGGGGTGCGGGTCGTCGGGACCGATGACCTCCGCGACGCCCTCGGCGGACATCCACTGCCAACCCGCGCGGAGGACGAGGGTTGCACGCGGGTCGGCGCGGAGGTGCCGCAGCTTGAGCGAACCACCGGCCGCGACGAGGCCGACAACCGGTTCGCCGGTCAGCGGGTGGGAAAGGACGCCGGCGTTGACGACCGACGTCTGGATGCTGCCGTCGCCGCGACGCGTGCAGCACACGCACAAGCCGTGGTCGAGCGGCACGAGCTGGGCGAAGCGGGAGAGATCCTTCACGATGGCCTCCGTCGGGTCCTCACGCGCGTCGTTTCGGTCCGGTGACGAGTGTGCCCAGGTGAACCTCGGCCGTGCCGTCGCGTACGTCGACGGCGTAGCGGTCCAGGCCGCGAGGGCAGGGGCCACCCGTGCACTCGCCCCGCAGCGAATAGACCGAACCGCCGCACGGATCCTCGAAGAAATACCGGTGCGAGGTTCTCGTGAACCCTCGCCCGTACCCACCGTCGCCGGGCAGCAGCAGCCGGCAGCCGAGGTGGGTGCTGACCCCAAGGAATGCGTGGACGGTGTGCGGGCTCGTGCGGGTGAAGAACACGCGCGCTCGGGTGTGGTGCTTGTCGGACAATTTCACGGCGACCGCCTCGGCGGCGCCGACACGAAGGTCGGCGACGTTCGCCGTGACCGCTCCGGAGTGGCCGGGACCGCCGCGCCAGAGGGCCAGGAGGGTCACGCCGGCGAGGATGACCACCAGGACGACCGCGAGCACCAGCATCAGCCGGATGCGCATCGCGCAAGTGTGGTCCAGCGCGCGCTGTTCGGCGGAACCGGACGACCGAGACCGGGCATGATGCCCGTCGTGGCTGAGTGGGACACGGAAGCGGAGCACTGGATCGAGTGGGCGCGGACGCCGGGCTTCGATGCCTACTGGTACTTCCGTGACGCCGTCTTCGACGCCGTCCTGCCCGCACCAGGAGCGCGCACGCTCGAGATCGGATGCGGCGAAGGGCGTGTGACTCGCGACCTCACCGCGCGCGGGCACTTGGTCGTCTCGTGCGAGCCCGCCGACAAGCTGGCGCGGGCCGCGGTCGAAGCGGATCCGTCGGGTCGGTACGCGGTCGCCGATGGCGCCGCGCTCCCGTACGCCGACGAGCGCTTCGACATCGTGGTCGCGTACAACGTGCTCCAAGTCGTGGGTGATCTCCCCGGCACCGTGCGCGAGGCGGCACGCGTGCTCAGTACCGGCGGCGCACTGTGCATCTGCATCGTCCACCCGGTCACCGACCTCGGTCGCTTCGTCCGCGACGGCGACGGCGACGGCGACGGCGACGGCGACGGAGACGACGCGCGCTTCGTGCTGCGTGAGCGCTACTTCGACGTCCGGCGGGTCGAAGAGAGGGAGGAGCGCGACGGGATCACCATGACCTTCACCGGCTGGACGTACCCGCTCGAGGAGTATGCCAGCGCCCTCGAGGCCGCCGGGTTGCTCATCGAGATCATCCGAGAACCGCGTCCCGTACAGCACCCTGAGCGCTACGACCGGTGGCGCGACGTGCCCCTGTTCCTCGCTCTGCGCGCGGTCAAGGTGTGATCGGTAGTGTCGACCCCCATGAGCATCCGCACGTTCTCGCACGTCGCCATCGGTGTCCGCGACATGGAGGTCGCCCTGCCGTTCTGGCGCGACGTCGTGGGCCTGCGCGTCTCGTTGGACACGATCGAGGAGATGCCGCAGGGCGAGGGCAAGCCCACGGCGAAGCGGAGGGCCGTCTACCTGCGCTGGGACGACGACCCGCGCTCGAGCTTCGTCGTGCTCGACCAGCAACTCTCCCACGAGACTCCGGGCGACCCGGCGCGGATCTTCCAGATGGGCCTGCACCACTACGGCTTCTGGGTCGACGACCTCGACCCCATCCTCGCCCGAGTGCAGGACGCGGGCGTGAACATCGTCTTGAACGGCTCGGTCGGCGGTGACTCGGTGTGGTGGGGAGAGCCGCCCGGCGACACCATCCGGTCGATCATCGTGCAGGACCCCGAGGGTGGCTACGTGCAGTTCGACCAGCGGGTGTAAGGCGCGGGCCTGCATGACCCCGCCGGTTCGCCACCTGCTGCGGGCGAAGGATCTCGCCGACAGTCGCTACGCGGAGCCGCTGACCGTCGCCGACCTGGCACGGGCCGCCGGACTGTCGAGCGCGCACTTCAGCCGCGAGTTCCGCCGCGCGTTCGGCGAGTCACCCCACCGCTACCTGCTCACCCGCCGGCTCGAGCGCGCCGCGGCGCTGCTCCGCAACACCGACCGTCCGGTCACCGAGATCTGCTTCGCCGTCGGCCTGACCAGCCTCGGTTCCTTCACGTCGAGCTTCCGCCGCGTTCATGGGCTCAGCCCGACGGCCTACCGCGCGTCGTTCCCGCCCGCGGTGCGCCACATCCGCGTGCCGCGGTGCGTGGCGCAGGCGTACGGCCGCCGTGAGAACCGCACGTTTCGAGAAGCCGCGGTCGCGTCGCACTCGTAGGGTCGGACGTGACCGGAGGAGGAGTGATGATCAAGATCGCCAACGCCCAGTTCTGGGTGCACGACGCCGACGAAGCGCTCGCGTTCTACACGCGCACCCTCGGTTGGGAGGCGCGCGCCGACGTGAGCATGGAGGAGTGGAACTTCCGCTGGCTGGTGGTGGGGCCGCCCGGCCAGGACGGCATCGGTCTCGTGCTGATGCCGGTGCCGGGCCCGCCCATGCTCGACGCCGAGAGCAGTGCGCAACTCGCCGGGCTCGTGGCCAAGGGTGCAGGCGGCACGCTGTTCCTGGAGACCGACGACTGCCAGGCGGCGTACGACGACCTGCGCGCCCGAGGCGTCGAGTTCAACGATCCGCCCACACCGCAGCCCTACGGCATCGACACGTCGTTCCGTGACCCGTCGGGCAACAACATCCGCCTCACCGAGGTGCTCGAGTTCTCCCTCGAGCGCGGGCGCTGAGCGTCAGCATCCGCTCGATCATCAGGCGAGCGCTCACGTGACACACGCGCCGCGATGCCGGGGTCGCCGACCACCAGGCCGTCGACCGCGAACTGCAGCTCGCACTCGAACCGTGACGCCTGGTACTCGAAGCGCATCTGGTCGTCGTCGTTGCCCGCGAACCGCACGCGGCTACTGCTCGGCCTCGAGGCGGCGGCGGATGTCGGCGCGCAGCTCGCCCTTGGCGACCTTGCCGCCCGACGCCCGGGGAAGTGCGTCGAGCACGACGAGTCGCTCGGGGAACCACTCGGGCGAGATGCCCCGCTCGCGGAGGAACGCGGCCAGCGCGTCGAGGTCGAGCTCGGCGTTCGGTTCGAGCTCGGCGTAGAGGCACACGCGCTCACCGAACACCTCGTCGGGCATCGCGACCGCGGCGGCGAGCGCGACCGCGGGATGCTGCGCAACCTCGGCTTCGACGGCGGGCGCGCTGATGTTCTTGCCGCCCCGGATGATGATGTCGGACGTGCGACCGACCACCCGCAGATAGCCGTCGGCGTCGATCGTGCACAGATCGCCGATGCGCATCCAGCCATCGGCGGTGAACAGCTCGGCGTTGGCGCGCTCGTCGTCGAGGTAGCCGAGACAGGTGGCCGGACCCTTGCAGATCGGATGACCGGGCGTGTCGGGTTCGGTGATGTCGTTCCCGGCGTCGTCGAGCAGGCGTACGTGCATGTCGGCGATGAGGCGTCCCGCGGTCTGCAGCCGGTGCGGGCGGTCGTCGCGCATCGTGGTGCGGCTCAGCGCGCCGGTCTCGTTGGAGCCGTAGAACTGCAGCACGCGCGCGCCGGTGACGTCCTCGAAGCGGGCGGCGCGTTCCTCGGGGACGGTTTCGCCGCCGGTGAACATGCAGCGCAACGATGAGAGATCGTGCTGCTCGACGATCGGCGACTTGAGCATCAGCAGGAACTGCGTGCTCACGCACGCGAGCACGGTGACGCGGTCGCGTTCGATGGCGCGGATCACCTCGTCGGCGTCGAAGCGCTCGTGCACGACGGTCGGCGCACCGAGCACCGCGGGCGTGACGTGTGACGTCCACAGGCCGAACCCGAATGGCGCGGGGATGGCGCTGAGGAACACGTCGTCGCCGGTCATGTCGCCGGCGTCGGCCGCGAGCTGGTGGAAGTACATCCAGCGGTTCTGCGTGTGCACGACGCACTTCGGCATGCCGGTGGTGCCCGACGTCGAGTTGACGATGAAGACGTCGTCGGGTCCGTAGCCGCGACCCGCGAGGTCGACCGCCCCGTCGACGTCGGGATCGTTGGGGTTGCCGTCGCCGTCGACCACGATGTGATGGGTGAGTGAGCACCCGGCCGCGGTCAGCATGGCGACGAGCTCGGCGGTCGGGCGCCCGCGGTGCTCAGCGAGCGTGACCAGCGCGTCGGCGCGTGTGAGGGTGAGTAGGTGGCGGATCTCGTCGTCGCCGGCGCGGTGGCCGAGTCCGACGATGGTGAAGCCGGCCCGTTCGGCCGCCACGAAGGCGACGTGGACGGCGACGCCGTCGGGAAGCAGGATTGCGACCCGGGCGCCGCGGGGGAGTCCGGTGCTGGCCAGCACGCCGGCGAGTGTGGTCGCGCGGCGGTCGTAGTCGGCCCAGATGGTGTGGTGGCCGTCTGCGATCAGTGCGTCCTGATCGGGGCGGCTTCGTGACCATCCGGCGACCGCGTCACCGACGGTCGTGTCTCCCCACCATCCCGCGGCCCGGTACTCGGCGGCGACGGCGGGATCGGGCTGCACCGGAAACCTTCTACTACGCCGCGCCCTGTCAGACACGGTCGTAGTGTGCCGGTGAGCGAGAGGAGCGCGCATGACGACGACGCCCACCGAGGCGGCCCGCGTACGCAGCCGGGTCGACCACCCGATCATCGACGCCGACGGCCACTTCGTCGAGCTCGGTCCGCTGCTGCAGGACGAGGTGATCAGCTACGTCGAAGACGCCGGCGGTGCCGCGTTGCGCGAGCGCTTCCTCGCGACCGCGCACTCGTTCGACACGTCATCGAGCCTTGCCGATCGCGGGGATCCGGAGGTGCGCCGCCAGTGGAAGGCGATGCCGTCGTGGTGGGGATGGCAGACGGCGGGCCTGCGCGATCGCGCCACCTCACACCTCCCCGCGTTGCTCTACGAGCGGCTCGACGAGATCGGCATCGACTTCACGATCCTCTACCCGTCGATGGCGCTCGGCTACTTCGAGGTGACCGACGAGGAGCTGTCGTCGGTCCTGTGCCGGGCGGTCAACCAGTATCACCAGAGGTTGTTCGCGCCGTATCGCGACCGGTGCACCGTCGGCGCGCTGATCCCCATGAACACCCCCGCGCAGGCCGTCGCCGAGGTCGAGTACGCGGTGCTGGAACTGGGCGCGAAGTCGGTGCTCATGGCCGGGTACGCGCGCCGGCAGGTGGGCGCGGGCGGCTACCGACTCGACATGTTCGGCATCGACAGCGACTACGACTACGACCCCTTGTGGGCCACGTGCGTCGAGCTCGGCGTTTCGCCCGTCGTGCACAGCGCACTGCAACAGCACCGGGTGACCCGGTCGATCTCGAACTACGTCTACAACCACGTGAACGGGCTCGCCGCCGCGCACGAGTCGCTGTGCAAGTCGCTCTTCCTCTCGGGGGTGACCCGTCGGTTCCCCGAGCTGCGCGTTGGCTTCCTCGAGGGTGGCGTGGCGTGGGCGTGTGCGCTGTTCGCGTCGCTGGTCGGGCACTGGGAGAAGAGGAATCGCGACGCGATCGTGGAGCTCGATCCCGACCGCCTCGACGTCGACGAGCTGTTGACGTACTTCACCAAGTACGGCGACAACCAGGTGACGGGACGCATTGACGAGCTGCGGGAGTACTTCGCGCGACCGGCGGCGCGTCCCGCGCAGGTGGACGAGTTCGCGGCCGTGGGTGTCGACACCGCCGACGACCTCCGCGCCCGGTTCGAGCCCAACTTCTACTTCGGGTGCGAGGCCGACGACCCGCTGGTGGCGTGGGCCTTCCGCGACGACGTCAACCCGCTCGGAACACAACTGCGACCGGTGCTCGGCTCCGACATCTCGCACTGGGACGTGCGCGACATGACCGAGCCGGTTGCCGAGGCGTACGAGCTGGTCGAGCACGGCGTCATCACCGATCGCGACTTCCGCGACCTCACCTTCGTGAACCCGGTGCGGCTCCACGCGGGGCCGAACCCGCGGTTCTTCGACGGCACGGTGTGCGAATCGGCGGCGGCAACGGCACTCGCGGAGGTGGAGCCGTGAACCGCGCCGACGCCCGTCCGCTGCGGTCGGTGGTGTTCGCGCCCGGCGACGACGCCGACGCGCTGGCGGCGACGCGCGCGTCAGGCGCCGACTCGATGGTCGCCGACCTCGAGGAGCCGCAGACGCCCTACCCGGAGTCGGAGCGCGAGCGGGGTCGCAAGGTCGCGCGCGAGTTCTTCGATTCGCTGGTGCCGGGCGAGCTGCCACTCGTGTTCGCGCGCGTGCAACCACCGGCGACCGGTCAGACGCTCAAGGACCTGCGCGCCGTCGCCGGGCCGGGCCTCGCGGGCGTGCTGCTCCCGAAGATCGAGAGCCCGGCCGACGTCCACGCGCTCGACGCGCTGCTCGCGTGCACCGAGGTCGACTTCGACCTGCCGCCCGGCCAGATCGCCATCTACCCGATCCTGGAGACCGCGCAGGCGCTCCGCCTGGCCTACGAGATCGCGACCGCGTCGCCGCGGGTGTCGCACATGGGCGGCGCGCTGTCGCGCTTCGGCGACATCCACCAGGCGCTCGGGTACCGCTGGACCGCGGAAGGGGAGGAGACGCTGTTCCTCCGCTCGAAGGTGCTGGTCGATGCCAAGGCGGCCGGGATCCGCTACCCGATCAGCGGCATGTGGGGCGGCGCGCTCGACGACCTCGATGGCCTCCGCTCCTTCGCAACCGGTCTGCGAAACCTCGGCTACTACGGGATGATGCTCGGCAGCGCGGAGCACGTGCCGTTGGTGCACGAGGTGTTCACGCCGACCGCCGAGGAGATCGCGTACTGGCGCGAGCTCGACGAGCTGGCGAGCGAGGCCGAGCGGGTCGGCAGCGGCCCCATCCGCCACGGCGATCCGCGCCAGGGCGAGGCCCACGTCGTCCACATCGCCCACGTCGGCTCCGCCCGCAAGAACCTCGCCTGGGCCCACGACCTCGGCGTCCTCTGACCCCCTCGCAGCGCAGGTTCGGTCAGGAGGGCGCGAGCGCCCCGAGGAGCTCGAGGATCCTGGTGGGTGGCAGATGCTGCTCGACGACGACGGCGCCGGTCGGGCGGAGGGCGTCGGCGATCGCGTTGCAGAGCGCGGCGGGCGCGCCGATGGCGCCGCCCTCGCCGACGCCGCGGAAGTCGACCGGGCCCTGGGGCGGCGACTCGAGGTGGTGGATCTCGATCGCGGGGATCTCGGCGCTGGTCGGGAGCAGGTAGTCGGCGAAGGTCGACGTCAGCAACTGGCCTTGCTCGTCGTAGGTGGCGCGCTCGAACAGCACGCCGCCGATGCCCTGCGCGACTCCGCCCGAGATCTGGCCCTCCACGATCGTCGGGTTGATCAGCGCGCCGCAGTCCTCCACCACGAGGTAGCGGTCGATGCGCACGAGTCCGGTGTGCGGGTCGACGTCGACCCAGCAGCAGTGCGTCGCCTGTGACCAGCCACCGTCGGGGATCGCGTAGTCGTACGCGGCGTCGATGCCCGGTGTCATGTCGGGCGGCAGGAGCGCAGTGCTCCGGTACGCGACCGCGGCGACCGCCGCCAGCGGGCGCGCCGACGCGGGCACGCCTCGCACCGCCACCACGCCGTCGACGAGCTCGATGTCGTCCTCGGCGGCTTCGAGCAGATGCGCGGCCAGACGCACGACCTGGCGCCGGATGTCGGCGGTGACGCCGATCACCGCGCCGCTCGCCAGCGTCGCGGCGCGGCTGCCGCCGGTGCCGACCAGGTTGAAGGGGGTGAGCTGCGTGTCGCCGGCCACGATCCGCACCGCGTCGAACGGCACCCCGAGCTCATCGGCGGCCAGCTGCGCCAACGTCGTGTGGTGACCCTGGCCGTGCGGTGACTGGCTCGTGAAGACGGTCAACGAACCGTCGGGCTCGAGGCGCGCCGTGGCCTGTTGCGCGCTGCGGGGCGCGGCGCCGGCGCCCAACGCCTGGGTGTAGTCGGGCGGACCCGGCGACGGCTCGACGAACGTCGCAAAGCCGAAGCCGAGCAACCGTCCCAGCGCCCGCGCGTCGGTCTGCAGGCGGCGGAAGTTGTCGACGTCGGCCAGGTCCATCGCGGTCTCGAACGTCTCGCGGGCGGTGACGTGCTCGAACGCCACGTCGGTGGTCAGGCGGGTCGGCAGCTCGTCGGCGGTGAGGAGGTTGCGGCCACGCACGGTCTCGGGCGCCCGACCGACATCGGCGGCGATCTCGTCGAGCATGCGCTCGCGCACGAAGGTCTCGGCCTCCCAGGGACCGCGGTAGGCGACGTAGGTGGCCTTGTTGGTGGCGACGACCCGCACGCGGAATTCGAGATCGCGGAGGCGATACGCGCCGGGGAACAGCACCCGCACGATGGTCGGGAAGATCGTGGGCGGCAACGTCATGAGCTGGTACGCGCCCTGATCGAAGACCATGTCGACGCGCACCGCGCGCACCGTGCCGTCGTCGTCGTAGGCGGCCTCGACGTCGAAGCGCTCCTCGCGCGCCTGACCCGCGGCCTGGAGGTTCTCGACGCGGTCCTCGACCCACTTCACCGGCCGGCCCAGCAGCATCCCGGCCGCGCACACCGCGACGTCCTCGCGGCTGATGTAGGCCTTCTGACCGAACGACCCGCCGACGTCGTCGGTGCGCACGTGGAATCGGTGGGCAGGGATGCCGAGCAGCTCGGCGACCCACAAGCGGAGCGCGTGCGGGTTCTGGTGCGCGGCGTGGTACGTGAGGTCGCCGGTGTCGGGATCGTGATCGACGAGCCCGGCGCGTCCCTCGAGCGGTGCGTTGCACTGGCGGTGCTGCGTGAATCGCCACCGCTTCGTGCGATCGGCGGCGGCGAACCGCGCGTCGGGGTCACCGTAGACCCAGTGGCCCTCGAACATCAGGTTGTGACCGATCTCGGCGAAGATCGCAGGAGCGCCCGGCGCGACCGCGCCGTCCACGTCGGCGAGCGCGGGCAACTGCTCGTAGGCGACGTCGACGAGCTCGCACGCGTCTTCCGCGACGCTGCGGGTGCGGGCGACGACGATCGCCACCGGGTCGCCGACGAACCGGGCCCGGTCGGTCGCCAGGGGTCCGAACGCGGGCGAGGAGAGGCCCTCGGGTCCGGCCCCACGCATCACGCCGACCACACCGTCGAGGTCGCGCGCGGTCATCACCAGGTCGACGCCGGGCAACGCGCGCGCGGCCGACCCGTCGACGCCGATGATCCGCGCGTGCGCGAACGGGCTGCGCACGAACGCGGCGTGGCGCACACCGACGGGCTGCACGTCGTCCACGAAGCGACCGCGCCCCCGGAGGAGGCGGGCGTCCTCGACGCGCGGGACCCGGGCTCCGACGAGACGGCTCACGCGCCCGCTGGTCTTCCGTCCACCGCACCCCCGAGCTGGTTTCGTGCGGCCGAGCGGCCGCGCCCCACCGTATCTGTACCAAGATGGCGACTGGTGAGCTCCAGGTCGGCGTTCGTGGTCGGTGGATCCGGTGGGATCGGGTTGGCGGTGGCCCGGGGCTGCGTGGAGGAGGGCGTCGGCCTCACCCTGGTCGCCCGCCGCAAGGACCGCCTCCACCAGGCGAGCGCCTCGCTCGGCACCGCGGCCGACGTCGTCGCCATCGTGGCGGACGCGGGGCGACGCGCTGCCATCGATCGGGCGATCGAAGCGCACGAGCGGGCGTACGGCGGGCTCGATCTCGTCGTGGTCGCCGCCGGGGGCGGGCGGTCCGGCGGCGCGGTCGACACGTCGGTCGGTGATCTGGCGAAGGCACTGGAGCGCGATCTCCACGTGCCGTGGCAGGTGCTGCGATCGTCGATCAACGCACTGCGCCAGACGGCCAAACGCCGCGGCGTCGCGCGCTTCGTCGTGGTGGGCTCGGTCGCGGGACTCGAGCCGGTGCCCGGCTTCGCCGCCTACAGCGCCGCGAAGGCGGCGTTGCGTTCGCTGGTGCTGTCGGTGGAGCAGGACGAGAGCGCGGCCGGCGTGCGCGCCACGGTGATCGAACCCGGCTACGTGGCGACGTCGCTCACGGCGTCGATCGGCATCCCGGCCGAGGAGATGCTCACGCCCGACGACGTCGCGCACGCAGTGCGGTTCCTCCTCCACCTGTCGCCGCAGGCCTCGGTGACCGAAGTGGTCCTCGGCCGCGCCGGCACCAAACGGACGGAACCGTGAGCGTCCTCGCCGACGTCGTGACGTCGGACGCGCGCCGGATGGCGTACCTCGCCGCCGGCGTGTGGGACGGCGTGACCCTTCCGGCGCGCGTCGCCGCGCATGCGACAGAGTCTCCCGACGCGCGCGCTGTGATCGACGAGCACGGCGCGGCGCTGACCTACGCCGAGCTGTGGGACCAGGCGACGCAGGTCGCGGGGTTCCTCGCGACCGAAGGCATCGGACTCGGTGACGTGGTGTCCGTGCAGCTGCCCAACCGGCTCGAGACCGCCGCCGTCGCGCTCGGCGTGCTGGCCGCGGGTGCGGTCGTGAACCCGCTGCTGCCGAACTACCGCATCCGCGAGCTCACCCACGTCTTCACGACCGCACGACCCCGCGCGATCTTCACGCCGTCGGTGTACCGGGACTGTGACCACGAGTCGCTCGTCAACGACACGAGCGTGGCGACCGGCTGCTCCCTGCTGCACGTGGTGTGCGATCCCGAGCACCGGACGGGAATCGCGCTCGCCGACGTACTGGCGCGCGATGACCGCACCGAATGTCCGCCCGATCGTGACGCCGCCGCGGTGTCAGAGCTCATCTTCACCTCCGGCACCGAGGCAACGCCCAAGGCGATCATGCACACCGAACAGACGACGAACTTCAGCGTGCGTGTCGCCGCGTCCGACCTCGGGATCACCGGCGACGACGTCGTGTGGATGCCGTCGCCACTGGGTCACAGCACCGGGTTCAATTACGGCCTTCGGTTTGCGCTGTATCACGGCCTGCCGTTGGTGCTACAAGACCGGTGGGACTCCGAGGTGGCGGTCGACGTCGTGCGACGCGAGCACTGTTCGTACACCTTGGCGGCCACCACCTTCCTGCGCGAGCTCGTCGCCGCCGCGGCCCGCCAGGACACCCCGGTCGACTCGCTGCGTTGCTTCGGGTGCGGGGGCGCGCCCGTGCCGCCGTCGCTGGTGGTAGAGGGGGAGGCGCACGGTGTGCAGGTGCTGCGGCTCTACGGGTCGACCGAGGTGCTCGTCGCCACGTGGAACCGTCCCGACGCGCCGCGCGAGGCGCGCGTCAACACCGACGGCCGCGCGATGACCGGCGTGGAGGTGCAGCTGCGCGACGGCGAGATCTTCACGCGCGGACCGAACACGTGTGTCGGGTTCTTCGACGATCCCGAGCGCACCGCGGCCACCTTCGACGCCGACGGCTGGGTGCGATCGGGCGATCTCGCCACGCTCGACGGCGACGGGAACCTCACCATCGTCGGTCGCAAGAAGGAGCTGATCATCCGGGGCGGCATGAACATCACGCCGCGCGAGCTCGAGGACCTCATCGGACGTTTCGACGAGGTCCGGGTCGTCGCGGTGGTCGGCACTCCCGACGACCGCCTCGGGGAGATCGTGTGCGCGTGCGTCGTGCTGGAGTCGGGTGCGACGCTGTCGCTCGAGACCGTCGACGACCGGTTGCGGGCCGAAGGAGTCGCGACCTACAAGCTTCCGCAGCGGCTCGAGGTGTTGAGCGAGCTGCCGACCACCGCATCGGGCAAGATCCAGAAGCACGAGATCCTCCGTCGCCTCGAGAGCGGACAGACATGACCCCACCCGACCCCGGCCCCGTGTTGATCCGGCGGGCGCCGGTCGCCGACACCGACCACGTCGCCGTCACGGTGGTGCTCAACCGGCCCGATCAGCTGAACGCCATCGACTGGCCCATGCTCGACGCGCTCGACGCGGCGCTCGACGAGATCGTCGTCGATGCGTCGGTGCGCGGCGTGCTCGTGACCGGTGCCGGGCGGGCCTTCTCCGCCGGCGGTGACCTGCTCGGCTACCAGACGTTGCAGCGCGACCGCGAACGGTTCCCCCGCTTCGTCGCCGAGTTGCACCGGATCTTCGGACGCCTCCGCACGCTCCCGGTGCCGGCGGTGGCGCTGGTCAACGGGGTGACGGCGGCGGGCGGGCTCGAGCTCCTGCTCAACTGCGACTTCGCGCTCGGCAGCGCGCTCGGCTCGCATCGGCGACGCGCACCTGAACTTCGGGCAGATGGGCGGCGGCGGTGCGCTCACGTTGCTCCCCCGCGTGGTCGGGCGGGCACGCGCCGCGGAGCTCGTCTTCACCGGTCGCTTCCTCGACGCGGCCGAGGCGGCCGAGTGGGGACTCGTGAACCGGGTGGTCGACGATGACGCGCTGCTCGACGCCGGTGCCGAGCTCGTCGCCAGCTTCGCGGCGAAGAGCCCACTCGCGATGGCCAACGCCAAGGACGTGATGATGTCGCTCTGGGACGACAACGGGAGCGTCGACGCCGGGCTGCGCTACGAGCGCGAACGCAACTCCTACTACTGCCTGACGTCGGACGATGCGGTCGAGGGCCTGGCTGCGTTCGCCGAGAAGCGCCCGCCGGAGTTCCGCGGCTCGTGACCACGCCCGTTCCCGCACCGGTCCCGGCGCCCGTCCCGGATGGGGACACCGAGCCGTACCTCGCGGCGCTCCGCCGTCATGAGCTCGTGCTCCAGCACTGCCTGGCGTGCGGGCGGGTCCGGTTCCCGCCCATGCCCGCCTGCCCGTGGTGCGCGAGTGGCGACGCGGAGTGGCGACGGGTGAGCGGCACGGGACACGTGTACTCGTGGGTGGGCGTGCAACGCGCGCTGACGCCCGCCTTCGAGTCGGAGGTGCCCTACACGATCGCGACGATCGAGCTCGCGGAAGGAGCGCGCGTGTTCGCCCGGCTCGAGGGCCCCGAACCGACGACTCCCGGTGGCGCGGTGGAAGTGACGTTCGTCGACCATGCCGACTGGACCGAACCGCGGTTCCGACCGCGGGAAGACGTCGGGTGAGCGCGCCAGCGCGCACCGCGGCGGTCGTCGGCGTCGGGTACACACCGTTCTCCCGCGCATCCGGACGCTCGGTGCTCGACCTCGCGCACGCCGCGTGCGGGGACGCGCTCACCGACGCCGGGCTCACCGGCGGCGACGTCGACGGCGTCGGCAGCTTCATGGTCATGCACGACTCGGTGAAGTGCCAAGCGGTGGCGACGACGCTGGCGGTACCCGGGCTGCGCTGGTCGGTCGACCTCGACCTCGGTGGGCAGGCTCCGTGTCACCTGGTGGGGTTGGCAGCGTCGGCGATCGCGACCGGCCACTCCGAGGTGGTGGTGCTGTACCGCGCGTTGAACGGACGCTCGGGATCGCGCGTCGGCACCATGACGTTCGACGGCCCCGCCGCGCCGTGGCGCTACCCGATCGGGTACGACGCGTACCTGATGTACTGCGCGATGTGGGCCCAGCGCTTCCTGGCCGAAACGGGTCAGGGTTCCGATGACCTCGGCGCGGTCGCAGTCGCGCAACGCGAATATGCGGTCGACAACGAGCGCGCGGTGCGACGGCGTCCATTGGCCGCGGCCGATCACGCCGCCGAGCCGGTGGTCGTGTCGCCGTACCGCGCGGACGACTGCACCGTCGAAGTCGACGGTGCGTGCGCGCTCGTCGTCACCACGCTCGAGCGCGCCCGTGACCTCGCACAGCCACCCGCAGTCGTGGCGTCGTCGGCGTATCGCGCCGGACCCCGGTCGGGGCTCGACATCGGCGACCACCTGCTCTGGGACGACTACACCCGCAACTACACCGGCCTCTTGCGCGACGAGCTGTTCGCGCGCGCCGGCCTCACCACGGGCGACGTCGACCTGGCCGAGATCTACGACTGCTTCTCGAGCACGGTGCTCATGGGACTCGAGGGCCTCGGCTTCTGCGAGCGAGGTGGGTCGGGCGCGTTCGTGCGCAGCGGTGCGACGCGACTCGACGGCGCGCTGCCCGTGAACACGCACGGCGGTCTGCTCGCGGAGGGCTATCTCCACGGGATGAACACCGTGTGCGAAGGCGTGCTGCAGGTGCAGGGACGCGGCGGGAGTCGTCAGGCGCCTCGTCACGACGTGTGTGCGGTCACCTCGGGGGCGTTGATGGACGGTTCCGCGCTCGTGTTGACGAGCGATCGATGACGGCGTTGCTGCTCGTGGTCGTGGACGTGCTGCCGGAGCACGAGGACGAGTTCAACCGCTGGTACGACGAGGAGCACATCCCGGAGAAGCGGGCCACGCCCGGTTTTCGCTCGGCTCGGCGCTACGCCAGCCACGACCATCCCGGCCGATATCTCGCCGTCTACGAGGTCGACGACGCCGACGTCGTCACCAACCCCGAGTACATGGCGCAGCCGATGAGCGAGCGCGCCCAGGTCGTGATGTCCACCTGGCATCTGGTCGAGCGATCGGTGTGGACGGAGATGGGGTAGTCCGCGGATGAGGGACCCGCTCATCCGCGCCCTCGACCAACCGAACGACTGCTTCGGCCTGCCCGGCGCTGCTCTCGAGCGCCGGTCGCGGCACGGACAACCCGTGACGGTGGCGGTGCGCCTTCTCTCTCTCGGACTCCTGGCACGGGTTCTAGGTTGCTAGTATGCTGTCATGGCAGATGACGGCGAGGTCAAGCAGTTCAACGTCTATCTGCCGGTGCAGCTCATCAAGCGGGTGAAGCACCACGCCGTCGACACGGAGCAGTCGCTCTCCGCTGTCGTCACCGCGGCGTTGGAGAAGTACCTGCGCTCAAGAGAGGACGACTGACATGGCGACCAACGGCATCGAGGCCGTGTTCCTGGAGACCCACAACTGGGGCAAGGCGGCGAGGTTCTTCCGGGCGCTTGGTTACGAGCTCGAGTTCGAAACCGACCACAACTCCGGTCAGCTCCGCAACGGCGACGGGCCGTACGTCTTCATCGCCGAGGTCCCCGAAGATCGGCCGACGGGCATGCAGGTCGTCCTGCACGTACCTGACGCTGAGGCATTCGATACGGAGGCCGTTGTCGAGGTGGTGGCGCCGTTCCAGCCAACGCATTGGGGCACGCAAGAGATGACCGTTCGCGATCCCGATGGGCGGCTGTGGAGCCTGCAAGCGCCGAGCGGCACGTGAACGTGGCTCCGGACAGCAGCGCGGTGCGCACCGCGCTCTGGCGCGCTCTGCACGTCCAGCTCGACGACTTACCGCACCTGATCGAGGACGAGATCGGTCTGGCGCTCGCCGATCCCGAGGACGGCTGGCGCGACCGGCCGGACATGCACCCGATCGGTACGGGCGGCTACCGCGCCGCGATCGTGGCCCGCACCCGGTTCGTCGAAGACCTGCTGGTCGACGAGGGCATCGGCCAGTACGTCCTCCTCGGCGCCGGGCTCGACACGTTCGCGCAGCGGCACCCCGAGCTCGCCGAGCGCGTACGCGTGTTCGAAATCGACCAGCCGGGTCCCCAGGCGTGGAAACGCCAGCGCCTGAACGAGCTCGGCTTCGGCGTTTCGGAGCATCTCCGCCTACTCCCGGTCGACTTCGAAGCCGACACCGATTGGTGGCAAGCGCTCCTCGACGCCGGCTTCGACGCGACTGCGAGATCGCTCGTGTCGTCGAGCGGCGTCTCGATGTACATCACCAAGGCGGCGACCACGGCGACGATGCGCCGGTTGAGCGGGATGGCGCCGGGCTCGTTCGTCGCGATGACGTTCATGCTCCCGTTCGAGCTCGTCGATGCTACCGATCGGCGCGCCCTCGAAGGAGCGGCGAGCGGTGCACAAGCGTCGGGCACTCCGTGGGTCAGCTTCTACGCGCCTGACGAGATCGTCGCCCTCGCACGCGAGGCTGGCTTCGCGGACGTCCGCTACGTCCCCACGGCGGAACTGGCCAAGCGCTACCTCGCGAGCCGAACCGACGGACTCAACCCCGCCGGCGGCGAGGGAATACTTCTGGCCCGGACATGAAGCCGGAACGGAGGACGCCAGTCCAGATCGCGCGTGCGGGGTGAGCTCGGTCCGCTCATCGTCTCGGTACCCGCGAACACCCAGGTCGGTGAGCGTTCGTGCACATGAAATCAGTCGGCGGTGGCCTGCCAGGCGCTGATCTCGGTGATGTCGATCACGAGCGCGGGCCCCGCTGGCCGGTGCTCGCGGTACTGCGGATACTTGCTCGCCAAGAGATCGATCACGTCGTCTCGCGCGGCGCCGTGCTCGACGACGCGACCGTGCCCGGACACGCGCACCCACCACAACACTGACCAGTCGTCGTCGTAGTGGTCGACGATGAGTTGCACCGCCGGGGTGCGGCGGACGTTGTCGAGGCGGCGGAGGTTCATGGTCCGCTTCGCCTTGTGATCGACGACGGAGAAGAGTCGATCGCCCGCGAGGGCGAAGCAGATGGGAACCACGTGCGGTCGTCCGCGCTCGTCGATCGAAGCCAGCCGTCCCACGCGTGCCGCCGCGAGACGGCGGCGAGCCTCGTGGTCGGTCATGCCTGCGCTGATCCTCGCCTCGTCTGGCCCCATGCAGGCATGATGGCCCGCGGCGGCGATCCGGTGCGGCCGTCATGCGCCGCCAGGGCCGGATGGCACACGTTGGGCACGCGCTGGGCGCGATGAGTTTCGGGGACGGGTGCAGTCGCAACAACCATGGAGACAACAAACCTTGGTGAATCCGACGGGCTGCCCACAATCGAGTGGACCCAAGTTGAAGCTCAGCTTGTCGACCTCCGGACGCACGACGACCCGCGCTCGCCGAACCGCTCGACGTTCTGGCTGACCACCCTGAACGCCGACGGGAGCCCGCACGTGACGAGCGTGGGCGCGCTGTGGCATGCGGGTTCGTGCTGGTTCCAGACCGGCGAACGCACCCGCAAGGCGAAGAACGTTGCCCGAGACCCGCGCTGCACGATCAGTGTCGCCACGAAGGGTTTCGACGTCATGGTTTCAGGCGAAGCCCGGCGGGTGACCGATCCGACGATCGTGGCCGAGATCTCGGCGTTGTGGGCGGAGGGCGGATGGCCCGCGGAGCCGGACGACTCGGGAACCGGGATCACCGCACCGTTCAACGCGCCGACACTCGGACCGCCGCCATGGTTCGTCTACGAGGTCAAGCCGCGCACCGCGACCGCGGTCGGTACCGCCGAAGAGACCGCGGGTTCGACGCGCTGGCGGTTCTGAACGTCGGCGCGATCGGCGTTCGTCCAAGTGGCACCCTCGCAACGACCCGCCGCTCGACGAGGAAGCGCGCGACGTAGCTGCACACGAGAACGCCGACCGGTTCCAGCCCGTTGGCGAGATGGGCGCGGATCGGCGGCGGCGTGTTCAGTCGAGGGTCCGCTCGCATTCGCTTGCGAGCATCCAGCTCTGGCGCAGTGTCCCGCCTCGGACGAGCGTGAGTCGCCGTGCCGCGACCTCGAACGGTTCATCGCGACCATCGAAGACGAACGACTCGCCGAGCGTCTCGACGATGCGATCCGTGGTCGCGGTGCGTTCGGGCACTTCTGGCGAGTCCTCGAACGTGAAGATCCTGCTGAATACACGCGTTGGCATCGCTTCGATGCCGACAGTCGCCTCGGTCACGCCCGCAGCTGGGTGGCCACCGGGGGCTACCAGGCCCGCCCAGTCCTTACCTGCTCCTCGCGTAAATGCGCCTCCATCAGGGCAATCTGGCGCGTCGCGAGTGACCCTTTCGCCACACCTAGTCCTAGTCGGAGGGTGTGAGACCAGAAGGAACGCCGGTCTGGTTGGTGGCTTGCGATGGGTAGGTGGTGCCGGCCGGTCCGCGTCCAAACGTAGTGAGGATGTTGGTGGTGATGTCGATCACAGCCTGGACTTGGGTGGGTGGTCCGAGGCTTTGCACCCAGGCTTGGGTGCCGACGTCGATGACACCGGCGCCGCTGGGCGAGGTGTAGTAGGTCATGTCGGCGTAGCTGGCGTTGCCGCGACAGACAAGCGGCGAGTGGGCGAGGATCTCGACGTTGTTGGGCACGCCCTGTCCCGGGTAGTAGCGGTCGTATTCTCCTGCGACGACGCCCGGGAGAGCGGCGCCAGCCTGGAGTCCGGTGTTCGCAAACACCCAGCTGTCGGGTTCGGTGATGATCATGTTGGCTTGGACGGGGTTGCTTTCGTACTGCGAGCCGATGAGTTGGTTTTCGGGCCGGTTCAGCGGGGCGTCGCGCCAGTTCACCGTTGTGAGGTCGGGGTTGGTGCGGCTGAGGGGGTCCTCGGCAGCGGACTTGTAGCAGATCTCTCGTCGGTTCGTGCCGAGAGGCGAGTCGGCGAAGCGGATGTGGCGGAAGACGGCGTTGGCGCCGAGGAACGCCAGATTGATGCCTCCGTCTCGCGCTTGCTCGAGCGCGGTGCGCATGGGGGTGGAGTAGTACTCGTCATGTCCGAGAGAGACGAGCGCTTTGTGAGTGAGGACTGACGACGGGTTGCGGTGGACGTCGAGATTCGTCGCATAGGTGATGTCGAGGCCGAGGCGTTCGACGAGGTGGACGAGTGGCAATTCGATCGCCAGGAACTGCGGCGCGCCGTTCACTTCGTACGGTCGGTCGAATGACACGACTCGAGCACGGTTCGCGAAGCTTTGACCATTGCCAGCAACACCCCAGTACAGCGAGTAGCCGCCCCATTGGTTGTAGGCCTGCCAGGTGGTGACGGCGTTCATGATCAGGAACGCGGAACGACTGTTGTCGTCGCGGACGGTCAGGGGAACGAACCGGCCGTGTCCGTCGCTGGAGACGAGTTTGAAGAGGTAGCAGCCGGGGATGTAGTCGTCGGTGATATCGATCCGCATCGGTTGTTGCCAGGCAGTGTCGACCATGTTGGTTTGAGCATCGACCGTGGGCGGCGGCTGTGCGACGCCCGGTGTTTCGGGGGACGACCACACAAGGCGAGCTCCCAAACCTTGGTACCAGCCCATGCGGTATGCCTCGACATGGAAGGTGCTCGCGTAAGTCGAGACGAACAACTGAACCGTGTCACCGATGGCTGCACTCGTCGTGTCGAAGAAGCCCTCGACCGCGTGCTGATCGCCCACATCGCCGATGTTCCAATCCGCGGTCCCTGGCAAGGCGTTCTCGTCCTGCACCCAGCGCGCGTACACATCGGTCACCGCCGGGACGGTCGTCGTCGGCGGTGTGGTCGTCGTGGTCGAGGACGACGGTGCGATGGTTCCGGCCCCCGCGCTCGAGTGCTGAGCCCCGAACAGATCACCCTGCGAGAGCTTCCAGATTGCCGCCCCGAGCAAGCTCGCAGCGCCGGTCAATGCTCCCATGCGAAGGACCGATCGACGACTCAAACCCTTGGTCTCCGCTGCCGAGGAACGTTCCAGCTCGGCGACTCCCGCGCGTCGCTCACGATGGGTCCTCCTCGAGCGCCGCCGCGCCGGCCGCGGCCGTGGCTGATGCGGATCGGGAGCCAGCACAGCCTGATACTGCTCAGGGAGGTCGTAGTGAGGTTGCTTGTTCGACGGGTCGTTGGTCACGGCACAATCGCGGTTCGGAGCACAATTCGCATCGACTTTGAAGTCCCGACGGGCAGCCCTCCCCTTCAAGAAGCGCCCATCAGAGCGTCATGACAAGGCGGCCTGCCGGTGTTCAAACCAACGCCAGTGTGGTGCGTCCAAGCACGCGACGCGCGGACAAGTGAATCGCCCTGGGTCTGATGGAGGCTCGGGGGCTTGGTTTCAGAGCACTCCGCTGGTCGTTGCGGTGGCAGCGTAGAACGCAGTTTCGAACTCGGCTGGGGGCACGTCGTCACATCAGGGGACGCGCGCCCGTCTGCCTGATTGGAATCGGTGACGCGGGGTGTGCTCGAACATCCTGCGCGGATGATGCTCGTCCTCTCCGAACACAACGCATCGGCGACGTGGCCGGGAGTGGAACTCAGCCCTTGAACGCGTCGCGCACGGTCTGCCGTGCGCGTGCGACTCGATCGAGGTATCCGTACGTGCCTTCTTCGCGGAGCTCCGAAGCTGCGTCGAGGAGCGCCGCGAGCGCCGCGAACGCGAACGCGCCGCCCACCGAGACGCGCGCCACGCCGATCACGGCGAGCTCGTCGACCGGTGGTGTCCCGGGGACCGCGAGCACGTTCACGGGGCGGTCGACCGACGACACGACCGCGCGGATGTCGTCGACCGTCTTCACGCCGGGCGCGAACAGGACGTCGGCGCCCGCCTCCTGGTAGGCCTGCAGGCGGGCGATGGTGTCGGCGAGGTCGTCGTGACCGTGGATGAGGTTCTCGGCCCGCGCTGTGAGGACCAATTGCGTCGGACCGCCATGGGCGGCCTCGGCAGCCGCGGCTACCCGTTCCTCGGCGAGCCCGATGTCGTAGATGGCGTCGCCGGATCCGCGGACGAAATCTTCGATCGAGCAGCCCGCCAGCCCGGTGCGACACGCCAAGGACACCGTCTCCGCGACACCGGCCGGATCGTCGGCGAAGCCGTCTTCGGTGTCGGCGGCCACGGGAATGTCGACCGCGTGGGCCAGTTGCTCGCCGTGACCGAGCGCCTCGTCGCGCGTCACGGAACCGTCGAGTCGGCCGAGCGTCGCGGCGAACCCGCTGCTCGTGGTCGCGATCGCCGCGAAACCGAGCGACTCCAGCAGTCGCGCCGACCCGACATCCCACGCGTTGGGTTGCAGGAGCGGCCGAGTTCCGTGGTGCAGCGCCAGGAACCGTCCGGCTTTGCCGTCGAGCGGCGTCATGTCACCCGGGGTCGTGCACGAAGTCGAGCGTGCGCTGCGCGCCCTTCTCCATCGCGATCGCGAAGCAGACCCGGCCGGGACCTCGCGCCGGGAAGGGCTTGCCGGTGTACTTGATCGAGATGGGGTCCATGTAGCGGCAGTCCGCGTCGTCGTGCACTTCCACGACACGGCCCTGGAGCGCGGCCATCCGGTACGGGTTGGCGAAGTCGGTCACCGAGATCGCGAACGCGAGGATCGCGCTGCATGTCCTTCGCCTTCCACGTGGCATCGCCGGTGCAGATCAGGACGTCGTCGCCGTCGGTTCCGGCCCACGTCACCCAGTTCCGCGGTGATCCGTCGGCCCGCAGGGTGGACAGGTGGACGTAGTTGGGTTCGTCGAGCAGCGCTCGGATGTCGTCAGGCAGGGGGATGGGCATGGTTCCTCCGGGTCAGGTGTCGTCCCGGTAGACGTACTCGGTCGCGGGCAGCGTCTCACCGCGTTCGATGTCGACGAACCGCGGGATGTCCTCGAAGATCGCGCGCTGGCCGGCCTCGCCGTCGAAGAGGCGTTCGGTGTAGTCGGCGGCGCTGGCGAAGCTCAGCAGTCCGACGCCGTCCCACGCGGGCGCGTCCGGGGTGAGTGCCTCGTCGATGATCAGCTGCTCGTAGTGGCACGTCCCCGGTGACGCCTGCACGTGGACGCGCGAGTGGTTGTCGCGCCAGTGGGCGTCGAACTCGTCGTGACTGAGCGACGCGATGCGCACGCTGGGGCACACGACGGTGAACCCCTCGGTCCGGGCGCCGTCGCGTCCACGGTCGCGCGCCTTGATCACGCGACGACCGACGGCGTAGGCGGCGTCCGGCGTTGGCACCTCCTCGAACGGGATCCCGCTCGTGATCAGGGCGGCGTCGAAGGTGGAGGGGTACGCGTCCGCTTCCGGCGGCGCGCCGGAGTCGCCGTCGTCGACGAGCAGCACCAGCTCACGGGCGCGTTCGTCGCCCGCGAGCTCGGTGGCGGTGGCCCGGAGTCGGGCGCCGAAATCGGCCGGCGTCTCGTCGGCGGGCCGGCGGTAGAGGGAGATCAACGCGTCGCTCATGAGCGCGAGGCTACGTCAGCGGTCGAAACCGTGTTTCGAGCGAGCCGTCGGCGAGCAGTTCCATCGGGTCACGCATGCGGACCATGCCGAGGTAGCCGCCGCCGTCGGCGATGGCGTCGTGGACCGCGTAGCCGAGCAGCTCCTGCGCGCGCGGTGACAGCGTGCGCGCGACCTCGGGGGGCACGGCGAGGGAGTTGTTCTCCTCGGTGCGCAGCCAGCCGAGCGTGAAGCTGATGTGGGCGCCGAGGCGCCACTCGTCGACGGTCGAGTTGGTGCCGGCGAAGTGGATGGTGGAGCCGAGATACACGACGGCACCGCCCGGCGGCACGACTGCGTCGGCGATCTCGTCGGGCTCGGGTCGACGGTCGCGCGGCCACTGGTGGCTGCCGGGAACGACCCGCGTGGCGCCGGTGTCGACGCGGAAGTCGGTGAGCGCGACCAGCGACGCGATCTGCAGCTCGTCGTGCGGGCGCGGGAAGTGCGGCCACACGTCCTCGTCGCGGTGGGGGAGCTGGGCCTGCGCGCCCGGTCCGCGGGCGATGAGGTGGCCGAGGTTGAGCTGGTAACGCGAGCACGACGGCAGCAGCACCGCGTCGCAGATGGCGGCGTACGTCGGGTGCGCGATCACCTCGTCGGCGAACGTCGGTGACACCGCGGCCAGCGCGGACACGTGCTTGGTGTACGGGCCGTAGAACGCCTGCACCGCCGGGTTCACCGTCCGCATCCCCGCCTCGGCGGCGGCGACCGCGTCGTCCACCTCGGCCCGGATCGCGGCGACCGTCGCGGCGGGATGAACGAGTCGATCAGCACCGCGCCGTCGGCGCGCAGTGCGACGACGATCGCGTCGGGATCGCTCGTGTCCGCGATCCGCGCGATCGATGCCACTGCTCGGCTATTCCTGCGCGCGCTTGACGACGTCGGCCGCGTGCTCGAGGTACGGCCACGCGATCTCGGGCGGGATCCCGCCGCAGACGGGCATGAGCATGAGCATGCCGCCCTTGCGCACGATCTCGATGGCCTCGTCGGTGCTGTAGATCTTGTGCGCGGGCGACGTGGCGCGCAGCTCCTCGACCGTCTGCGCATGCGAGATGCTCGCAGTGTGCTCGGCGTTCGGGTTCCAGTCGCCGTACATCTTCACGTCGTGGAGGATGTACTCGCCGACCTCGTCCCACGCCTTGTCGACGTCGTCGGCCACGAACATCGTGGTCGCCGAGTCCTTGGGCGGGATCTGCACCATGCCCGGCTCGTGGCCGTGCTCACGACACGATCCCTCGTAGGCCTCGAGCAGTCCTGGCGCGTCGCCCTGCGCGAAGAAGCCGAGCCCATAGCGGCCGGCGCGCTTGGCCGCCGGGATCGTCCCGCCGCCCCACATGACCATGGGGCCGCCGGGCGTGATCGGCGGCGGTGTGACCTGGATGCGGCGCCCCTCGTGCTCGAAGGGCTCACCGGTCTTGGCCTTCAGGAGGAGCTGCAGCTTCTCCTCGGCGACCTGGCCGCGGCGCTTCCAGTCGACGCCGTACATCTCGAACTCCTCGGGCCGGTAGCCGAGGGCCATGACGTACGACAGTCGGCCGTTGCTGATGATGTCGAGGACGGCCATGTCCTCGGCCAGGCGGATCGGGTCGTAGAACGCCATCAGCGCGGCGGCGATGCTGATGTAGAGCTGGTTCGTCCGTGCCGCCATCGCCGACGCCAGCAGCAGGGGCGACGGGATGTAGCCGTCGGGCGAGCTGTGGTGCTCCGAGATGACCGCGGCCACGCAGCCGCGCGTCTCGCCCCACTCCGCCATGTCGATCGCCGCCTGGTAGAGGTCGGTGGTCGAGCCGCCGAATTCGGGCGCACGCATGTCGAACCGCATCGTGAACATGGCGGCAGGTTGACGCGCGACGAGAGCCCGCGTCAAAGCGTGCGCTCCGGTTACAGTTCCCCGACTGCTCGGACCTGGAGGGGGTGCATGGCGGCACGACGGCTTCGCGCCGGGACGGTCATCTTCGTCGCGGCCGCGGCGTCCTCGGCCATGTACGGCGCGGGCGTTGGCCCGGCGAGCGCCTCGACCGACACGTTCACCACACCCGGCACGTATGAGGTCACCGCTCCGGCCGACACGACCTGCGCGACCTTCGTCGTCGACGGCGCCCACGGCGGTGCCGGTGACTACGTCGGGACTCCAGGCGGCCCGGGGGGAGCCGGCGGCGAGATCAGCGTCAGCGTGGCTGCCACATCGGGCGCGACATTCGGCGTGATCGTCGGCGGCCGCGGGGGCGACACGACGTCAACCTCGCCCGGCGACGGCGGGGCGAACGGCGGCAGCGATGGTGGCTCCGGTCACCTCAACACCGCAGGTGAGTTGTCAGGTGGGGGCGGAGGTGGAGGCTCGTCGGTCGCCCACGGCAGCACGACGGTCGCGGTCGCGGGCGGCGGTGGCGGAGGTGCTTCGAGCGTGCCGGGATCGAGCGCGGGTGGGCAGGGTGGCGCAGGAGGCGCGTACGTCGTGGCAGACGGTGATGGACGCGACGGTGGTGTCGGCGACGACGATCCATACGGCTTCTCGAAGGGCGGCGCGGGCGGGACGGGGTCCGCGGGCGGGACTGGCGGTGCGGGCGGCGGCGACAACGCGACGTCTGGCACCGACGGCAGCGTGGGCACCGGCGGCGACGGCGGGTCGAACACGGTCGACTTTGTCAGTGGTGGCGGTGGCGGCGGAGGGGGCGGTTACTACGGCGGGGGCGGCGGTGGTGCCGGCGACGGCATCAATCTCGAAACCTCGGGCGGCGATCCGGGTGCCGGTGGCGGAGGTGGATCGAGCTTCGTCTCGTCGACTGCGGTGCTGCAGAGCTTCGGTGTCGCACCGGGATCCGGCGATGGTGCGATCTCGGTGACGTTCAGCTCCGGCGAGTGCCCACCACCGGCTCCGCCTCCGGAACCGCCGCCCCCGCCGGTGGCGAACGACGTCGTGATCGCTCAGCCGCGCTTCACCGGCTGAACCGGGCGAGCGTCAGAACGTGAGGACGCCGCGGGCGAGCGTGCCGTGGTGCATGTCCTCGACGACGCTGTGGAAGTCCTCCATCGGGTAGGTCTTGCTCACCATCGAGTCGAGGTCGAGCAGGCCCTTCTTGTAGAGGTCGACGATCACCGGGATGTCGCGCTGCGCCCGCACGCCGCCGGCGCGGCTCCCGATGATCCCGCGGTCGACCTGCGTGAGGTGCGTGATCGGGATCGCGTAGGTCACGCCCGGCGCGGGCACGCCCACCTGCACGCAGACGCCGCCCCACTCGAGGACCATCACCGCCTGCTCGGTGACCTTCGGATGGCCGACGCACTCGAACGACCAGTTGACGCCGCCGGCGCCGAACGGGCCGTCGGGCATCTCGGGCGAGAAGGGGAGCATCTCCTTGATCGCGGCCACCGGGTCGGTCTCGGCGGCGTTGATGAAGTGCGTGGCGCCGAGCTTGAGGGCGAGCTCGCCCTTCGCCGGCACCGTGTCGACGGCGATGATGTGGTTGGCGGCCTTGATGCGCAGGGCCTGGATGGTGGAGAGGCCCACGCCGCCGGCGCCGAAGACCGCCGCGTTGTCACCGACCTGCACGTTGGCCCGGTTGAACACGGAGCCCATGCCGGTCACCACGCCGCAGGCGATGAGGCAGGCCGAGGTGAGCGGCACCTCGGGGTCGATCGGGACCGCCTGCACCTCCTTCACGACCGTCATCTCCGCGAACGACGACGTAGCCGCGAAGTTGCCGGCGGCCTCGCCGCCCACCGTGAAGATCTCGCGGCGGTTGCCGAGCGTCTTGCGACACCACGTGGGCTTGCCCACCGAGCACTGGTCGCAGATGCCGCAGTTGGAGACGGTGGCGATGACGACGTGGTCGCCCGCCTTCACCCGGGTCACGAGCGAACCGACCGCCTCGACGACGCCCGCGCCCTCGTGACCCATCAGCGACGGTGCCGGCCACGGGATGGTGCCGTCGAGCAGGCTCACGTCGCTGTGGCACACGCCCGCCGCGACCAGCCGCACGAGCACTTCGTCGGGGCCGGGGTCGATCACCTCGACGTCGTTCCGGACCTCCGCACCCTCACCGGTGAACACGATTCCACGCATGCGTCGCACCCTACCGCCCGGACCTGACGACCCGTCAGAACTTGCCATCCCCACACGTTGCGTCGCACGAGCAGCCCATTGCTGTTGCAGCGACCCAACCTCGCGATTCTGGGGTCAGAAGGCCATGAAGCCGCCGCCGTCCACCATGAGGGTCTGGCCGGTCATGTAGCGGGCGAGGTCACTGGCGAGGAAGACGGCGACGGGGCCGATGTCGGGTTCGGGATCGCCGATGCGCCGCAGCGGCGTGCGCCCGACGAGGAGGCCGTCGGTGAACACCGGGCTGGTCTCGGCGACCGTCTCCATGGCCGGGGTCATCGCGACGGGGCCGATGCAGTTGACCCGCACTCCGGCGGGACCCCACTCGCGGGCCAGGCTCTTGGCCAACCCGCGCTGTGCTGCCTTGGCCACCCCGTAGGCGGGGAGGTAGGGGCTGCCCTCGACGCCGGCGGCGGACGTCAGGAGGATGAGCGACCCCTGGTTGGCCTCGAGGTGCGGATATGCGATCTGCGCGCACAGGTACGACGCCCGCACCGCGGTGCCGATCATCGCCTGCCACGTGTCGTCGGGGACCTCCTCGACGGTGTGCGGATCGCCCACCGGCGCGAGCGCGTTGTGCACCATCACGTCGAGCGCGCCGAACTCGTCGACTGCGCACGCGACGGCGGCCTCGACGTCGGCCCGCTGGGTGACGTCGCAGCGGATGGAGCGAGCCGCGCCACCGCGAGCTTCGATCTCGCCGGCCACGACGTCGCCGGTCTCGGTGCGGCGAGCGGCGATCACGACCTTGGCGCCGTGGGTCGCGCAGGCCGAGCGCGATGCCGCGTCCCACTCCACCGCCGGCGCCGGTCACGACGACGGTCTTGCCGTCCAGCAGCGCGGTCACAGGCCCACCCAGGTGCCGCCGTCGGCAACCAACGTCGCCGCGGTCAGGAAGTGCGCGTCGGGGTCGTCGAGCAGCGCGATCAGCGGCGCGAGGTCGTCGGTGATGCTGCCCGCGTTGCCGAACGCGGGGGTCGAGAGCGAGATGGCGCGGGTCAGCCCGTCGGCGATCTCGGCCTCCACCCAGTGATGAGGGGCGGTGGCGACCGTGTTCACGGTCACACCGTCGACGCCCCACTGCCGTCCGCACGCCTTGGCCAGCACGCGAACGCCCTCGGCGACCGCGGCCAGCATCGTGAACTCGGCGGCGCCGGCCATGCCGAGCGTCGGGATCACGAACACGAGGGAGCCGGAGCTGGCGCGCAGCGGTCGGGCGCTGGCGCGCGCCAGCCACCACGCGGCCGCCAAGCTGCGCTCGCACCCGTCGGCCCACTCGTCGTCGGCGAGGTCGACGAAGTGGTGCGCCTGCACGACGCCCGGCGCGAGCCACGTGTGCACGACCTGGTCGATGCCGTGGAGCTGTCGGTCGGCCTCCGCGAGCGCGGCGCGCACTTCGTCCTCCGAGGCGAACGCGCAGTCGAGGTGGAGCGTGCCGCAACCGAGCGCGTCGATGCCTTCGAGCAGTGCGTGAGCGAGTGATCCGTCGCCGGTGACGACGACGCTGCGGTCGGTGATGGGTCCCATCAGATCAATGTGCCCCTCAGATCAGCATGATGGCGCCGCCGTCGGCCATGAGCGTCTGGCCGGTCATGTAGCGGCTGGCGTCGGACACGAGGAATTGCACGACCGGCCCGATGTCGTCGACCGCGTCGCCGTCGCGCGGGATGGGCTGGTTGGCGTAGGTCTCGGCGAACATCTTCGCCCGCACCGGATCCTCGTCACCCGGAGGCATCCGATGGGCCGCCGACACCGGGCAGCAGCAGTTCACGGTGATGCCGAACGTGCCCCACTCGCGCGCGGCCGACCGCGTCGAACGCGCGGATCGCTTCCTTCGACGACGCGTAGGGCGCGTAGCCCACCGCGCCGAGCAGCGCCGCGTTGGAGCCCATGGTCACGATGCGGCCCCGGCCCTGATCGCGCATGTGCGGGAACACCGCCTGCATGCCCCACACCGTGCCCTTGGGTCCGGTGTTCAACAGCACGTCCATGTCGTGTTCGGTGATGTCGGCGAACGGCGTGACCGAACGGAACGTCTGCGCGTTGGCGACGAGCGCGTCGACCTTGCCGAACTCGGCGATCGTGCGCGCGACGAGGTCGAAGGCGCCTTCACGGTCGGCGACGTTCAGCGTCGTGGCCAGGTGCGGTGCACCCAACCCGGTGAGCTCGCCCGCCACGTCGTCGAGCGCCTCCTGCCGCCGCGCGGTGATCACGACCGACGCGCCCTGCCGGGCGAGGTGGAGGGCGATGCCGCGACCGACGCCCTTCGACCCGCCGGTGACGATGACGACGTGCCCGTCGACGGAGTTCGGATCGACCGCGGTCACGCTTGCCCGCTCTCGGTGCTGCGCACCGGGGCGCCGTCTTCTCTGGTCGCCGGCGCGCGCGCCGGCTCGTGCGTCGCCGGTCGGCAAAGCCGCCGTCGCCGCGGCCCCCGCTCCGTTGCTCGCCGGGATACCCGGCTCGCGGTCACTCCGCTCACGTCCGGTACCTCCAGGAGACGTGCGCGGCGCGCGCTCGGACCTCGTCGGCTCGCGCGTCGGGATCGACGCGCGGATGGTCGGCGGGCAGGTGGTCGGCGAGGGTCGCCAAGGGCACGAGCTCGGTGCGGAGCGACGGCGTCTCTCGCGGTCGGAACCAGCGCGCGGTCGTGAGCAGGTCTGGCCGTCCTCCCGAGTCGAGCCAGTTCGCGGTCCCGGTGTCGATCCCGGCGAGCACGACGCGCACGAGGCCGTCGGCGTCGGCGACGACCTGGCGGTGGTTGCGGCTGGTGACGCGCGTCGCGTAGTCGAGCGGTTCGTACCACGTGGGCGTGTACGAGCTGACGCCCCAGAGCGTGGCGGCCGACGGATCGAGCTCGAGGATCATGGCCTCGTCGTCGCGCAGCGACACGAACCCGTGGCTGTAGATGATGTCCTGGACACCGCGGCCCGACACGTCCGGCACACCGAACTGGTTGGGGCTCTGCGCGGCCCGCATCCGTGCCTGCAGGTCGCGGAAGTAGACGGTCGAGTGCTCCACCTCATGCACCGCGACCTCGAGCATCTCGGCGACGCGCTCGGCAGTCACGGACGGGGCCGACGTTCCCTGGGTGTCGAGCCGCTCGATCACGAACGTCGCCGGCTCCGCCGCCACCCAGTCGAAGTAGTAGTCGCGCACGTGCACGAAGCCCGGTCCGGCCCCGAGCGGCAACCACGTCCCGGGTTGCTCGTCGCCGCCGAGGAAGAGCTCGAACGTGTCGCCGGGCGCGAGCCCGAGCGACGACGCCGCCACCTCGGCGGCGATCTGCGCGCCGCCGCTCTGCACCGCGCCACCCTTGAGCTGGAGGATGAACTCCTCACACGTCCCCATGCGCCCGGACACGCGGTACGTGCCCGCGCCGTCGATCGTCGCCCGGCGGGCAACCTGGTCGACGTTCGGTCCGCCCCACGCGTACGTCGGATCAGCGCTGCGGAAGAACGCGGGTCGTTCGGGATCGCTGTAGCCGGTGGCGTAGGTGAACCAGCACGCGACCTGCGTGGCCAGGTGGCGGGCACCCTCGGCCCGCCCCTGCGGGTCGTCGGGAAAGTCGTCGTCGAGGATGCGCTCGCCCATCGCGGCGAGCCGATCGCACACCTCGCGCCAGGCGGCGCCCGATGTGACTCCGGCCGCGTCCATCAGTCCCGCTCCATGTCCATCAACGCCGCTCCGACACGAAGATCGCGGTGGCCTCGGCGGTGATTTTCCCGTCGACGACGACCTCGCCGCTCGTGTAGCTCTTGCGGCCCTCCTGCCCGGTGAACCGGGCGTGGATGTCGACGGGGACGCCGTATGGGGTCGCACCCTTCAGCGACGTGGTGAGTGACACCGTCATCCCCGTCGCGCCCGACACGAGCGCAGCGATGCCGAGCACCTCGTCGAGGGCGCACGCGAGCACCCCCCCGTAGACCCGGCCGGGCGACCCGCTGTGCTGCGGTCCGAACGTGCAACGGGCGTGCACCTCGACCGGCGACGGCGGTGTCCCCGGCGGCGGCTCCTTCGGTCGGTCGATCCACTCGATGGCCGGCGCTTGCGGGTTCAGGCGACCGGAGCCGGCCTGGGTCAGGCTCTCGACGCGTCCGTCGGCATGACGGGCGAGGAACATCGCGTCGGGACGCTGCGCGGCGCGCAGGCGGGCGGCGAGGTCGGTCAGCTCCGCCGCGGCTCGGGCGCGCACCGCGGCGTCGACGTCGGTCATCACGACGGCTGCGTCCAGATCGCGCGCCGCTGCGACCAGGTCGAAGGCCGAGTCGGGGATGGTCGTGGGATCGGGGAGCGAGTCACCGGCGAGCTCGGCCACCCGTGCCGCGGAGACGGGCTTGTCCATCACAAGGGTCGATTCCGCTCCGGCGTCCCGGCCTCCACGATGGCTCGCTCGCTGCGGGCCGGGATACCCGTCCCGCAGACGCTCGACTCGCGCCGGCCACGTCTGCGCTGCATCTCCATCACCACGGTCGATTCCGCTCCGGCGTCCCGGCCTCCACGATGGCTCGCTCGCTGCGGGCCGGGATACCCGTCCCGCAGACGCTCGACTCGCGCCGGCCACGCCTGCGCTGCATCTCCATCACAACGGTCGATTCCGCTCCGGCGTCCCGGCCATCCGGCCACGCCTGCGCTGCATCTCCATCTGGTCGACGTTACACAGGACCGGTACGGTGCGCGCATGCCGACTGACACCGTCCGCACCGTTCTCGACGACCTGGTGTTCACCGAGGGTCCGCGCTGGCACGAGGGCCGCCTGTGGTGCAGCGACATGCACGACCACCGCGTGATCTCGAGCGCCCTCGACGGCACCGTCGAGACCTTCGTGCGCATCGACGACGACGAACCTTCGGGGCTGGGTTGGCTCCCCGACGGTCGCCTGCTGGTGGTGGCGATGGAGACGCAGCGGCTCCTGCGAGTCGAGCCCGACGGCGAGGTGGTGACCCATGCTGATCTCTCGTCGGCCGCGCGCGGCTCGCTGAACGACATGATCGTCGCTGCCGACGGCAACGCCTACATCGGTGACATGGGCGTGCGCATCCACGAGCTCGTTGCAGAGCGCCGACTCGGTCAGACGTTCCGGGTCGCGCCTGACGGCTCGTGGGAGACCGCCGCCGACGACCTGCAATCGCCCAACGGCCACATCCTCACCGACGACGGCCGCACGTTGATCGTCGCCGAGAGCGGCGGCGCGTGTCTCACCGCGTTCACTGTGCAGAGCAGTGGCGCGCTCACCGAGCGGCGCACCTTCGCCGAGCTCACACCGGCGCGCGACGACATGCCGTTCGCACCGCCCGACGGCATCTGTCTCGACGCCGAGGGCGCGGTGTGGGTTGCCGATCCGCTCGGGGCGCGCGTGTTCCGCGTGCTCGAAGGCGGCGAGGTCACCGACTCGATCTCTTTCGACGGAGTGATCCCGGTCGCCTGCGTGCTCGGTGGCCCCGACCGCCGCACGCTCCTGATGTGCGTGGCGGCCGACTGGAAACGCGACGCGCTCGTCGGTCGCCGCACCGGGCGCATCGACGCCTGCCAGGTCGATGTCCCCGGCGCCGGCCGCCCTTGACGCCGCCCAACTCCATTTGGCGTTGCTCGCGTGCCACTACGGCACACCAGCCACGCCAAAACGGATGGGCGGGGTCAGTGGGGGAAGAGGTGGCGCAGCGCACGGGGCGGGGTGAACGGGGCCCACTCGCCCTTGGGCTGCGCGAGCCGGTCGGCGATCGCTACGAGGACCGCGGGATTGTGGCCGAGGCCGCAGTGACTGCCGTACACCTCGATGTTCTGCGCGCGCGGACCGTCGTCCTCCAGGCACCACTGCCAGCTCGCCACACCGTCGGTGCGGCTGAAGATCGCGGTCGCGGGCACGTCGAGGAGGGGGGCGTTGTACTCCGAGCGCTGCATCGTGTCGGTGGGCGGCGCGTGCCAGCGCTCGGCGATCCGGTAGAAGAGCGCCGCGTGTGTGCGGTAGCGGTGGTCGATGAGCAGGCGGAACGGCGATCCCAGGGTGATCACCTGCCGCACCGCGTCCGGATCGCGCCGCGCCGCCTCGCGGCCGAGAATGCCTCCCGCGCTCCAACCGATGACCGACACCGGGCGTTCCGATCGATCGGCGAGCTCCCGCAATCGAGCCGGCACGCCGTCGAGGATCGTCGACGTCGGCCCGAGGTTCTGGCCCAGCTTCCACCCGTGGGTCGAATAGCCGAGCGCGCGGAGCGCCGCGCGCATCGGACTCGTCGCGGCGTCGGTGGCACCGAACGGCGGAAGGACGAGCACGGTGTGGCCGTCGCCGCGCGGCTGCGCGAGCAGCAAGGGCCAGGAGGCGAAGTACAGCGCGAGCTCCGGCCACGCGCGCATCTCGAGCGCGAGCAGGGCCAGTGACGGAGCTCCCGGAACCTCGCCGCGCACGTCATCCACGCTCGCCACTGCGGGGGAGCGTATCGGCTGGTTGGGCCTAATCTGCGGCTCGCCATGCCGAGGCTGCTGCACGTCCACCACACGACCTCACCGGCCGTGCACTCGATGTTCACGGCGGTGCAGTCCGGTGCGACGGATCCGCAGATCGAGGGCGTCGAGGTTGTGACGGTCGCCGCGCTGCAAGCGACTGCGCACGACGTGCTGACGGCCGACGGCTACCTGCTCGGAACGCCCGCCAACCTGGGCTACATGTCGGGCGCGCTCAAGCACTTCTTCGACCAGATCTACTATCCGTGCCTCGAGTCGACCGTGGCGCGTCCGTACGGCGTCTACGTGCACGGCAACAACGACACCACCGGCGCGCTGCGCGCGATCGAGACAGTCACCACGGGACTGCAGTGGCGGTTGGCGCAGGCGCCCGTGTCGGTGATCGGCGAACCGTCACGCGCCGACCTCGACGCGTGCTGGGAGCTCGGCGCGGCAGTCGCCGCCGGCCTCGTCGACTGAATGCACGAGACGAGAGCCGTGTTCGAGCTCGGTCGCAGGTTGCTCCGATGAATTTCGCGGACGACGCGCGGTCGGACAGATCGAAGACATGCAGCACCGACTGGAGGAAGTGTGATGGCAATCGACTACCGCCCCTTCGTGTTCTACGACGGCAACTGTCGTGACGCGTTCACCCGCTACCAGGAGATCCTCGGTGGCGACCTCGTACTCCTGACGCTCGGCGACGCGCCGTCCGAGGCGCCGGTGTCGCCGGAGCAGGCGGAGCTCATCATCCACGCCGCCCTGACCACCGACGGTGCCTACGTGATGGGTTCCGACGACCCGACCGGCAAGTTCACAGGGGTCCAGGGCATGAGCGTGAGCGTCTCGGTCGACGGCGCCGACGAGGCGCGCGGCGTGTTCGACGCGCTGGCCGACGGTGGACAGGTCACCGCGCCGTTGACGGAGACCTTCTTCTCACCGGCGTTCGGCATGTGCGTCGACCGCTTCGGCGTGCCGTGGATGGTCGTCGCGGCGTCGCCCGACACGCAATGACCTACCGGGCGCGCAACGCTCAGGCAGGCTGACGCGCTTCAACTTCTGACCTCCGCCCAGCCGTTCCAGACCACCGGCAGCGAGCGGCACCTTGGGATCCTCGGGGTCGGAGCAGCGAGGCTTACCGTGGTGAGATGACGAGTTCGAGCGACAACTCCTACGTCGAGGGCGACGACTTCGACGACCGGGAGTTCCGTCGCGGCGTGTGGAGACAAACCCTGACCAGCGTCGCGCTGCTCACGGTCTCGGCGGGCGGCCGGGACAACGTCATGGCGTGCGAGTGGGCGACGATGGTGTCCCACGCACCGCTGTGCTTCACGATCTCGGTGCACCCGCGCAACGCGACGCACGATCTGCTCGTCGCGGCCGGCGAGTTCGGCCTCAGCTTCTGCTCCGACGAGCAGGCGCACCTCTCTCACGTCTCGGGATCGAACTCGCTCCATGAAGTCGACAAATGGCAGCTCGGCGACTTCCCCACCTATCCGGCAAGGCGGATCGGAGCGCCGATGATCGACGACGCGGTGCTCAACGTCGAATGCCGCACCGTCGCCACCCACCGGCTCGGTCACACCCTGTTCATCGCGGAGGCAGTTTGGGCGCGTTACGACCCGGCCAAGTCGCCGCTGATCTTCCACGGGGGGGAGTACTTCCGGGTCGGCCCGACGGTGTCGAAGCCATAGCTGCACCGTGCGAAGCGCAGGGCGTCACTCGAGGCCGAAGCTGTTGACCTTCTCGGGAGAGAGACGGATGAACGCGTCTCCGAATCCCGGACCCAGATCGGCACCGCCGGTCTCGACGGCCTCCGCCCGTCCGCGGATCTCGAGCATGCGCGGAGTCCAGGGATCGGTCGACACGAGGTCGTCGACGACGATCGCGGCCCACGGGTTGGCCTGGACGTCTCGGTACTTCTTCGTCGTCGCGACGTGGAGCCCGCCGATGTCGATGGTGCCGAGATCGGGGTTGTAGCGAAACGACGTCGGCACGGCGTGCGGTTTGCCGTCGGAGCCGGTGGTTGCGATGCGGCCGAGGCGCTGGCTCGCGAGGTAGTCGATCTGCGCGGAAGTCAGTCCAGTCATCTCCTACCTGCTCCCATGTCAGGATGATGGGGACGACGCGTCGTCGAGCGCGGTCATGGTGTTGGCGTCGAGGTGGACGTCCGTCGTGGCGATGTTCTCGGCGAGGTGTTCGAGGTTGGACGTTCCGGGGATGAGCAGGATGTTCGGAGCGTGGCCGAGGAGCCAGGCGAGTCCGACCTGAGCTGCGCTGACACCCCGCGCGTCTGCGGCGGCGCGCACGACGGGATGGTCGCTGACTTTGGGCATGCCGGGGAACGCGGAGCCGAGAGGAAAGTAGGGAACCCACGCGATCTCGTCCTCCAGACACAGCTCGAGGAGCGGTTCACCAGCGCGATCGAGGAGGCTGTAGGCGTTCTGCACGCAGGCGAGGCCGGCAGGTCGTGCTCGGCGGAGCTGATCGATGCTGACGTTGCTGATGCCGATACCACCGATCTTTCCTTCGTCGCGCAGCGCGATCATCTCGGCGAGTTGATGCTCGAGGTCAACCTGGCCTTTGTCCGACGCGTCTCCATGGTCGGCGTCGAGCAGCCGTAGGTTGGCCACGCCGAGCTGCTCGACCTCGAGGCTGTGGAGGTTCGCCTCGACGCCGGCACGGAGTTGCTCGGGCCGCTGCGACGGGAGCCAGTTTCCGTCGGCGTCCCGGTCGGCACCCACCTTGCTGACGAGCACCAGGTCCTCGGGGTACGGGTGCAGGGCGGTGTGGATGAGCTCGTTGGCGACGTCGGGTCCGTAGTACTGCGCGGTGTCGATGTGGTTGACGCCGCTCTCGACCGCGCGGCGGAGGACGGCGAGTGCGGCGTCGCGGTCGCGTGGTGGGCCGAGGACGCCCGGGCCGGGGAGTTGCATGGCACCAAAGCCGATGCGGGCAACCTGGCGTCCGCCGAGGAGTGCGGTCCCACCGGGCGGCGGAAGCGGTTCGTCACGTGGCGTCATCAACTGTTCCTCTCATCGGAGTACGTGCCGCGCGGTCAGCGCCGTCTGGCGCGCAGAACGACGTCGGCGATGTGCGGCGTGTCGGGCGGCGGATCGATGCGCGGCGAGACCGCGTGCACCTCGACGGTGAAGTCGTCGCCGAGCAACTGGCGCAGGTCATCGGCGCCGACGTAGTCAGCCGGGTCGAATCCCCGCGCCTTCATGTGCTCCCGGTGCTCGTCGTCGAGGTCGTGGTACACCGCGAGCAGCACGCCGCCCGGGCGCACCGCGTCGAGCAACCTCCGCACCGCGGCTTCGCCGGCGGCCTTGGGAAGTGCCGGGTACTGCATCGACACGAGGTCGAACGAGCCGGCTGGGAACGGCGTCTGCAGGGCGTCTCCACAGATCCACTCGACGGTGGCGCCGGCGACCTCGGCAACTTCTCGCGCCCGGCCGACGGCGACATCGGAGACGTCGATCGCCGTCACCGTCCAGCCGTGCCGAGCGAGCCAGATCGCGTCAGCGCCTTCGCCACAACCGACGTCGAGCGCGGGGCCGGGAGTGAGCTCGGCGACTTCGGCGACGAGCCGCCCGTTCGGCCGCCCGCTCCACATCGCGCCGTCGGGCTCGCGGTATCTCGCGTCCCATTCGGCGGCCTGCGCGGTGCCGCCGAATCGTGGGTCGTCGTGCTCGTGCATGGTTCGTAAAGGTAGATCGCCGTCTGCCCGGCGCCGAAGGGACGCTCAGCCGAGGCTGTCGACCGGCACGACCTCGCACTCGGCGATCACCGGGTCGGTCTCGGGCAGCAGGTAGCGCCAGAAGATCGTGCCGACGCGGTGACCGCCGGTGTCGAGCCAGTTGGGCACGCCGGGATCGCGGTGCGCGACCACGATCGTGTACGACCCGTCCGGCTCGTACGCGATCTGCTTCGAGTTCAGCGAGCTGCTGCGGTGCGCGTACTCGAGCGTCTGCATGTGGCGGTTCCACAGCATCACGTTGGTGAAGCGCGAGGGCGGGATCGTCCCGCGCATCACCAAGGCGTCGTCCGCACCGAGATCCCACCGACCCATCGAGTAGAAGATGTCGACCGCGCCGGCGGCGTCGACGCCCGCGTTGCGGAAGCTCCACGGCTCGCCGACCGTGTTGGGTTCCTTGCCCATGAACGGCGCGGGCGACGGCGTTCCCGGCAACGGCTGGCCGACCGTGCACTGCCTGAGGAACGCGGTGCCCGCGCGCAGCCGCGCCGCCAGGGTGGCGTCGTCGAGGGGTGGGGGAGGGGGCACGTCGTCGAGCACCTCGATCCCGATCCGCACCGCGACGAGCGGGTCGTTCTGCGCCGACTCCTCACGCAGGAAGTAGCTGCGCACGATCAGCATCCGCGCGTCGGGATCGAGCTGCACCCAATTGGCGCTGAAGTCGGCGGGCTTCTCCACGCTGAAGACGACCTCGTAGCTGCCGTCGGGCGCGAACGAGAACTGGCTGTCGTTGATGTCGGCGAGCACGCGGCCGTTGAACCCGCCGTCGGCGGCTTCGGAGTGCACCGTGAAGGAGATGTACGCCTCCTCGCCGCGGACGCCGAACACGCGGTACGAGCGGTCGCCGCGGATCTGCGCGAAGTGGTAGATCGCGTCCGGGTTGTCGCCCTGCATCTTGCGGGCCGGGTTCACGATCAACGCCATGCGCGGATGATCGGCGTCACCCTCCACGAAGAACTCCGACATCCCCGAGAGCACCTCGGTGACGTAGCGGAAACCCTCGGCGACGTCGAGGTCTTCGGTGAACCGATCCTCGTTGAGCACGTAGCCGTCGCGGATCTCGGTGAGCGCGGCGATGAGCTCGTCGAACGCCTCAGTGGACTGGGGTGCGCGGTTCATGCGAGATCTCCCTGGTCGGGCACGGGTACGAGCGTGGCGTAGTCGATGAACGAGCGCAACGTGTTGCCGCCGTCGACTGTCAGGAGCTGGCCGGTCACCCACGACGACTCCGGCCCGGCGAAGTAGCGCACCGCCTGTGCGATGTCGTCGGCCTCGCCGTGCCGGGCGAGCGGTTGCTGGGCGAGGAAGGCCGCCGACATGTCGGGGTTGCGGAACATGCCGGCGGTCGCCGCGGTGCGGGTGAGGCCCGGCTGCACCGAGTTGACCCGTACGCCGAGGCGACCCAGCTCGTCGGCCGCGACCCGCACCAGCTGGTCGACCGCGGCCTTGCCGGCCGCGTAGCCCGCGAGGTACCTGGACGAGAAGACGGCGGCGGTCGACGAGATGGCGACGAACGACCCTCCGCCCGCGCGCACCATGGCCCGACCTGCGTACTTGAGGAACAAGAACACCGGCCGCACGTTCTGGTCGACCTCGGCGCTGAACGCGTCGTCCTCGTAGAGGAGGACCGGCATCACGCCACCACCACCCGGGACGACGACGGCGATCTGGAGGTGCCCCTCGTCGTCAGACGCGGCTTCCACCGCCGCACGCACGGACGCGCCGTCGAGCGCGTCGCAGACACACCACGACACTGCGAGCCCGTCCGCGGCGAGCTCCTCGGCCGCGTCGACCAGCTTCTGCTCGGTGCGGCCCACGATGGTCACCAGCGCGCCGTCGCGCGCGAGGAGGCGCGCCGTCGCCAGCCCGATTCCCGAGCCACCGCCCACGACGACCGCGCGCTGACCCGCCAGTGCGTCCATGGCCAGTCCTATTCGTTCGGCGGGTTGACGGCCCGCGTCTCGGTCCAGTCGACGCGAAGTCGCCGGTGCGCGAACTTCCAGATGCCGTCGCCGTCGGGGCGGTAGGTGTCCTCGTAGCGGATGAACATGACGTAGTCGGTGCCGCCGTGCAGGTCCGGGGTGAGGTGGTGCGCGATGCAGTACACCTCGCCCGTCGCCTCGGTGTCGCCGATGTCGTACGTCGACTGCCCGAGCATGTGGAACGTCTTCGAGTAGCGCTGGATGAGCTCGGGGATGCGGGCCAACCGCTCTGCCCGCGCACCTCGCGCGGATCGTCGCGTTCGCTCGGGTCGTGGATGCTGATGACGGCGTCCTCGTGGAAGAGGGCCACGAACGCGTCGATGTCGTCGTGGTGGTCGACGCCGCGCGCGTACTCCTCGGCCAGCGACCGAAGCTGCTGTCGGATGATGCTCTCGTCGGCGCTCGTCATGGACTCCCCCTGGTCAACGGGGGAGACTACGACGTTCGCCGTGCGGGCGATCCGGGGGCCGGCGCCGCGCGTCAGAGATGCAGATCGCCGTAGGTGTCGCAGAGCCCGGCGGCGGTGATGGTGAGGAACGAGAGGATCAGCATCAGGCTGCTCAGCCTCACGACCAAGCGCCGCCAGCCCGTGCAGGCTGGTGGCCCCATCGGCGCCGGCATGTACCAGCTCGGGAGCGCGTCGAACGCCGACATCGCGGTCCACCCGTCGAAGGGGAGCGCGCCGTCGGGCACCACGCTGTCGGGATCGGCGGCCAGGGCTTCGGCGCAGAGGTCAGGGTCGTCGTCGAGGAGCGGCGGGAAGTCCACGGCGGTCATTCGAAGTCAGTGGGACGCGCGGATGGACCGCTCCCGCAATCCAATCCGTCGTCGGAGCACGTAGTTCCTGCATGGCGACAGCGGCCGACTGCGCGCCCGGCGGCGTTGCGGTCGTCGCCCGGGCGCTCACCCATGGCTACCCCGCGGCGGACGGCTCGGAGCTGGTCGTGCTGTCCGCCCTCGACCTGCGGCTGGAAGCGGGCGAGCGGGTCGCGATCGCCGGCCGCTCGGGGGCAGGGAAGTCGACCCTGCTCGCGCTCCTCGGCGGGCTCGAGCGGCTCCAGTCGGGGGAGCTGCACGTCGGCGGCGCGGATCTGGGCGAGCTCGAAGGCGACGAGCTGTCCGCGTACAGGCGCGAGACCGTCGGGTTCGTGTTCCAGCACTTCGGATTGCTCGAGAGCCTCAGCGCGAGTGAGAACGTCGAGCTCGCGATGGTCATGGCCGCGGTCCCGCGCGCCGAGCGCCGTGATCGGGCACGGGACCTGCTGGCGCGGGTGGGCGTTGGCGACCGGGCCGAGCATCTTCCCGGGACCCTGAGCGGCGGGGAGCGCCAGCGCGTCGCGATCGCGCGTGCGGTCGCCAACGATCCGCAGCTGCTCCTGGCCGACGAGCCGACCGGCAACCTCGACGAGGAGACGACGGCGGTCGTGCTCGATCTGCTCGACGCGGTCACGGTCGATCGTGGCTGCACCTTCATCGTCGCCACCCACGACGATGCGGTGACCAGTCGTGCCGACCGACACTTCACGCTCGAGCACGGCGCGTTGATCAGCACATGAGCTGGCGGGATGCAGCCGCTGTCGCGCTGCACAGCATCCGGCGCCGCGTGGGGCGAGCCGCGCTGACGGTTGCCGCGGTGGTGCTCGCCGCCGCGCTGTTGTCGGCGCTGCTGATCGCGGTCGGGTCGGCGCGATCGCGCGTGCTGTCGGCCGTCTCGAAGGGCGGACCCCTCACCGGGATCGAGGTGTTCCCGAACGCGGCCGGCCAGGGTCAACTCGAGAGCGACTCCGCCAAGCTCGGGAGAGACCTCCCCATCGACGCCTCGGTCGTACGGCGGGTGCGCGCGCTTCCTGACGTCGATTCCGTGGTCCCGATCACCAGCACGCCCGTCGTCGTCGTGCCGTCGCGTCCTGTGGCGTCGGCGGGCACCGCGCGTGCTGCGCGATCGGCTCACCGCGGCACGGCCCTTCCGGGACACGCTGAGCGCGGCCGAGTCACGCCGCACGTCGGAGCTGCCCCTCACCCTGGTCACCGGTCGCCTCCCGGGTCGGTCGGCGGTCCACGAGGTGGTCGTCACCGAGTCGTACCTCCGGCTGGTCGGCCTTCCCGACTCCGCGGCCACGCAGGTCGTCGGAGACGAGATCGAGGTGGGGGCACCCCGGGTGTACGTCGCCGATGACGGGTCGGCCTCCGTGCGGTCGCGGTGGACCCGCAGCCTGATCGTCGGCGTCGTCGCCGCCCAGGGCGTCTCGGGACACGTCGTCGGTTCACCGGCACAGGTGGCGCGGGCACGTCGGTGGTCGGCCGCCAGCGACATCCCGACGGACCCCGGATTCGCCAGGTTCGCAAAGAGCCTCGTGGGTGGCTCGCGCTACGACCTGCTCTTCGTCGTCGCACGCGGACTCGGTGCCGTGAGCGGAGTTCGCGCCGCGATCACGCGTCTCGGATTCTCGTCGAGTGCTCCCGAGAGCATCATCACCTCTGTCGACCGCTACACGAACGTGGTCGAGATCGTGCTCACCGCGATCGGACTCATCGCGCTCGGGATCGCGGCGCTGGGCATCACCAACACGATGATGGCCGCGGTGCGCGAGCGCCGCGCCGACATCGGCGTCATGAAGGCGATCGGGGCGCGCGATCGCGACGTGCGGCGCGTGTTTCTGGTCGAGGCCGCGGTGCTCGGCGCGATCGGGGGGATGATCGGCACCGCGCTCGGCTACGTGATCGCGCGGATCGTGGGACTCGTGGTGAACCGCTACCTCACCAGCCAGGGCTTGGCCGGCGTCCATGTCGCGCTCCCGCTCGTGGTCGTCATGGTCGGCGTGGTGGGTTCGACGGTCCTCGCGCTCGCGGCGGGGACCGTGCCCGCCCAGCGCGCGGCCCGCATCCCGGCCCGCCGGGCGATGGCCGGATCGTGAACGTGCGTGTGCGCGTGGCGCTCGCCGGGGTGCTGCTCGGGGTCGCCTTCGCCGCCGGATGCAGCGGGGGCGGACCGCCCGCGGCGCTCCCGGCCGAGCGAGCGGGGCGGGGTGTGCTCTACGTCGCGCTCGGTGGCGACGACAACGTGGGGACGCGCGCCACGTTCGCCGACGCATGGCCCCAGGAGCTGTTCCGGTCGGCGCTGTCGCGCGACAGCGTCTTCGTGAACCTCGCCGACGCGCGCTCGGGCATCGCCGAGGTGCGGGCCGAGCAGCTGCAACCTGCCGCCGCGCTCCGACCCGACGTGGTCACCATCACCCTGGTCGACGACGCCGAGCGCACGACCGATCCCGCCATCGTCGAGGCCGACCTCCGAGCCGTCGTCACCCGCCTCGACCGCACCCCTGGTACCACCGTGCTCGTGGGCACCACGCCCCCCGGCACCGCTTCCCCCGCGACTGCCGCCGCGCTCGACGCGGCCATCCGCCGGGGGGTCGCCGGACGCGCCACCGTCGTGGATCTCGGAGGCGTCGGTGGCGGTGACCGCACGGCGGTTGCGGCCGCGATCGCCAAATCGTTCGCGGCGGCGCTCCCTCGCACGCCGGCCCACCGCTGAGCGAGGCCCGGGCCTCCGTCCCCTCGCTTCGGGCCCGGGACGTACCGTCGGACCGTGCAGTTCAGCCCCGACCTTCGGGAAGCCGTCCTGGCAGGCTCGATCACGCTCACCTACCGGCTCTGGAGTCGCCCGAAGGTGAAGGTGGGCGGGCGCTACCGCGTCGGCCCGGCCTGGATCGAGGTCGACGACGTGGAGCTCGTGCCCTTTGGCTCGGTCACTTCGGCCGAGGTTCGTCGCTGCGGCGAGATCGACCGCGAGACGCTGCGCAGCCGCACCGCGCACGCGGGTCCGGTCACCGACGACACGCTCGTCTACCGCATCGAGTTCCGCGTCGTCGAAGGCTGAGCTCAGTTCTTCTCGAGCTTCGCCCGGAGCTGGGCCAGACGGTCCTGGAACGCGGGTTGGCTCATCGACCAGTCCTGGTGCGTCAACTCGAGCTCGAACGCCTCTTCCCAGGTGTCGAGCGTGAGCGACGCGTCGAGCACGCCCTTGGCTCGGCCCACGAGCTCGCGCGGACGATCGGCGGCCCGCCGTGCGAGCGCGATCGCCGCACCGAGCAGCTCGTCGTCGTCGACGCAACGCCACGCGAGCCCGACGCGTGCGGCCTCCGCACCGGTCAGCGACTCGCCGAACAGCACCAGCGCGGCCGCGGCCTGCCGGCCGACGAGGCGTTCGAGCCGCCACAGATGCCCTCCACCCGGGTGGATGCCGAGGTCCATGAACCGGGGGTCGAACCGGGCCGTCGGCGACGCGAGGATCACGTCGCAGGCGAGGGGGAGGTTCACCCCGGCGCCGATCACCGGGCCGTTCACCGCCGCCACCGCCGGGAGGGTGAGGCGCGACAGTGCGAGCACGCCGGCGTACATGTCACGGAGCGGCGCGCGGGGGTGCAGCAGGTCGTCGACCGAACCGCCGGCACAGAAGGCCGGGGGAGTGGCGGTGAGCACGAGCGCGCCCACCGCGGGGTCGGCCGCCGCCGCCTCGACCGCCTGGGCCAGCTGGACGGTGACCTCCAGCGAGAGCGCATTTCGGCGGCTGGGATCGTCGAGGGTGACGATCGCGACGTTGCCGTCATGCTCGAGCCGGACTCGGGGGTCGGGCGGAGATGGAGCAGAGGCGTGGGGGGAGGCCGGGACGCCGTCGCGGAATCGACCAGTTGTGGAGGGGTCCATGGGCCGAGCTTCGCGCGCGAGGGCCAGAATGCACTCATGGAGTTCCTGCCCAGCACCGAAGTCGGGGCCATCCGCGCCCGCCTCGACCATCCGATCATCGACGCCGACGGCCACGCCATCGAGTACCTGCCGCTCGTGCGCGACATCCTGCGCGAGCAGGCCGGCAACGACGCCGTCGCGGCGATGGATCTCGTCACCGGCGGCGCCGCGTTGTCGCGCGCGCTCAGCCCTGAGCAGATGCGCGCCGCTGGTCTCACGCGCACGTCGTGGTGGGGACTCCCGACGCGCAACACGCTCGACCGTGGCACCGCGCTCCTGCCCGAGCTGCTCGCCGCGCGCCTTCCCGAGCTCGGCATCGACCACGCGATCCTGTATCCGACCTACGGGCTCGTGCCGGCCGCGCTCGACGACGCCGCGATCCGCCTGCCGATGGCGCGCGCGTTCAACACCTTCTACGCGGAGGCGTTCCACGACCACCGCGCATCGCTGACCCCGGTCGGCATCATCCCGATGCACACACCGGAGGAGGCGATCGCCGAACTCGACCACGCGACGAGCGAGCTCGGGCTCAAGGCCTTCATGTTCGGCGGTCCGATCAGCCGGCCCGCTCCCGGCGTCGATCCGCCGTCGCGTGCCGCGCGCTGGCTCGACTCGCTCGGCCTCGACTCTCTGTACGACTACGACCCGGTGTGGCAGCGATGCGTGGACCTCGGCGTGTCACCCACCTTCCACACCGCGGCGATGGGATGGACGGTGCGGGCGTCGGTCACCAACTACGTCTTCAACCACATCGGCATGTTCGCGATCGCGGGCGAGATGCTCGCGCTGTCGTTGTTCATGGATGGAGTGCCCCGACGATTTCCGCAGCTGCGGTTCGCGTTCCAGGAGGGCGGCGTGGCGTGGGCGGCCGCGCTGCTCTCGAACCTGATCGGCCACTGGGAGAAGCGCAATCGCGCTGCGGTCGAGCACTACAACCCCATGCATCTCGACCGCAGCCTCGTCGTGTCGCTGTTCGAGCGGTACGGCTCGACCCGCTATCGGGATCGGCTCGACCAGCTCGACGACGGCCTGCGCATGCTCAGCCTGCCCGACGAGGACCCCGCGACCCTCGACGAGTTCGCGCGCGCGGGCGTCACCGACGTCGACGACCTGCGCGAGACGTTCACCCGGGCGTACCACTTCGGGTGCGAGGCCGACGATCCGATGACGGCGCTGGCCTTCGATCCTCGCCGCACCGGCGGCGCACGCCTCAAGGCGCTCTTCGCGTCCGACATCGGCCACTGGGACGTTCCCGACATTCGTGAGGTGCTCCCGGAGGCATGGGAGCTCGTCGAGGACGGCGATGCCACCGAGGCCGACTTCCGCGCGCTGACGTTCGAGCACGCGGTGTCGTTGTGGGCGGGCACGAACCCGGCGTTCTTCGACGGCACCTCGGTCGAGGGTCCCGTGCGCGACGAGCTGGAGCGGGTGGTCGTCCCGGGATAGCGTCGGTGTGATGGAGATGCAGCGGAGGCGTGGCCGCGCGAGCCGAGCGGGAGCGGGCCGGGTATCCCGGCCAGCAGCGAGCGAGCAATCGGGTTGGCCGGGACGCCGGAGCGAAATCGACCCGGTGTGATGACGACGGTGGTGCTCGTGCACGGTGCGTTCCACGACGGATGGTGCTGGGAGCTGGTGCGCAGTGCGCTCGACGAGCGGGGCGTGCCCAACCTGGCGCTCGACCTCCCGTTCACCGGGCTCGACGGCGACGCCGGCGCGGTGCAGGCGCTCCTCGACGCGATCGAAGGCCCGGTCGTGCTGTGTGGTCACTCCTACGGCGGCATGGTGATCTCGCAGGCCGCGAGCGGACGCGACGACGTCGACCATCTCGTGTACCTGTGCGCGGTGCAGGTCGCCGAGCCCGGCGAGGTGGCAGCCACGTTCAAGCCGACGTTGCTCATGGAGCACCTCGTGCACGACGAGGGTGTCACCAGCGTCGACGCCGACTACGCGGCCGAGTGCTTCTACCACGACTGCGACGCTGCGCTTGCCGCGTCGGCGGTCGACCGTCTCCGCCCCATGGCCAACGGCATCGGACCGGCGCCTGATGCCGAGCCGGTGCGCGCGGCGTGGATGGACATCCCGTCGACGTACGTCGTGTGCACCGACGACCGGACGGTCCATCCCGACACGCAACGGGAGATGGCGACGCACGCCGACGCGGTCGTGGAGTGGCACACCAGCCATTCGCCGATGTTGTCGCGTCCCGACCTCGTCGCCGACCTGCTCGCCGACCTGGCCGCGGCGGTGAGCGAGACGGAAGGAGCCCGCTGATGGCGACCGTGCAGAGCGTCACCGGACCGATCGACGGCTCCGAGCTCGGGCGCACCCTCGTCCACGAGCACATCCGCATCTCGTACGACGGCGAGACGCTCGACCCCACGTACGCGTGGGACCGCGCTGACACCGTCGAGCGTGCCGTCGACAAGATGGGCGAACTGATCGACGCGGGGTTCACCACGTTCGTCGACCCGTGTCCGATCGAGCTCGGACGCGACCCGGAGCTCTACGCCGAGATCGCCTCGCGCTCGGGCATGCAGATCGTGTGCACCACCGGCTTCTACACCGAGCACAACGGTTGGGGCCTCCCGGTGTACTGGCAGGCGCGTGATCCCGAGGAGATCGCCGAGCTCTACGTGAAGGAGCTCACCGAGGGCATCGCGGGCACCGGCGGCATCCGGGCCGGCGCGATCAAGGCCGCCACCGGCGTCGAGGTCACCGGCGCCGAGTCGCGGTGCCTCAGCGGTGCAGCGCTCGCCCAGCGCGAGGTGGGGTGCGCCATCATCACTCACACCGAGAACTCGCGAAACGGCGACGTCCAGCAGGACCTGTTCGCCGACGGGGGCGCCGACCTCGGGCGCGTGCTCATCGGCCACCAGGACGAACAGACCGAGGTCGCGCCGATCCGCAAGCTGGCCGAGCGCGGCACGTTCGTCGGGATCGACCGCATCGGGCTCGAGATCATCGCACCCGACGAGCGTCGCGCCGACCACGTCGCCGCGCTGGTCCACGAGGGGTACACGTCGCAGGTCTGCCTGTCGCAGGACCACATCTGCGCGCTCACCGCGCCCCGGCCGTCGTTCTACGTCCCGCCGGAGCACCGCGAAGCGGCGGCCACGCGCCGTGAGCAGATCGCGTGGCAGGTGTGGCAGCGGCCGTACACCTACATCGTCACGGACTTCGCGCCCAAGCTCCGCGAGCGCGGCGTCACCGATGCCGACCTCGACACGATCTTCGTCGACAACCCCCGCCGCTTGCTCACAGGGGCGTAGCCCCAGAGCTCGGCTGCGGCGGCCGGTGAGGCCGGTGCCGCTTCTGGGTATCCGCGGCGGTGCCGCTTCGGCGCGCTCCGGCGCGCCCCGGACTCGATGTCGAAGGGAGCGACCGTCATGACCCGACAGCTCACGATCCCGACCCCGGACAGCCAGCTCTACACGGTCGACACCCCGGGCGGTGCTCCGCCCGTGTTGTTCGTCAACGGCGCGTTTGCCACGGTCCGGAGCTGGAACCGGGTCATCGACCGCCTCGGGGGCAGGTTCCGCTCGGTCCGATTCGACGCGCGTGCGCGCGGGAGGTCGGGGGCGTCATCCGACTACTCCGTGCAGGCCACGGTCGACGACGTCGGACAGCGTCATCGCCGCGACGGGGATCGAGCATCCGATCCTCGTGGGGTGGTCGCACGGCGCCACCATCGCCGTCCGTTACGCCGCCCAGCAGCCTGACCGGGTCGGCGGCTTGGTGCTGATCGACGGCGCCTACCCGATCGCCATGTTGGACGAGGCCGGCAAGGAGAAGGTGCGCACGCAGTTCCGCCGGTTGGGTTGGCTCATGCGCATCATGGCCGCGTTCGGCCGCTCGGCGCGGATGTCTCCCGCCGAATCCGCGGAGGTCGTCATCGAGATGGACGCGGTCAACGGCGAGCTCGGGTCCGACTTCGTGGCGTTGCAGTGCCCGGCGCTGTTCATCGTCGGGACCGGCGCGCACTCCGGTGCGACCGAAGACGAGATGCGGACGGTCCGTGCCGCGGTCACCGCGGCGGAAGCGGACAGCCCACGCGTCTCCGTCTTCGCCACGTCGCCCCACAAGCACACGAAGATCCTGAACGAGGACCCCGTCACGGTGGTGGCCGCGATCGAAGCGGTCAGCGAGGAGCGGACCGGCCCGCCGCGGCCATGAGTCGTTCGGTCGCCGTCGCATCGGCTGACGTCGGGGCCACCGGCTTGATGAGGTCGTGGTCGCGCGCCGCGTCGGTGCACGTCGCCGCGACCACGAGCGAGATCGACGGGATCATGTCCGGCGGGAACTCGATCGGGTGGCCGATGCTGGCCGCGAGGTCCCACGCGTGGCACAGCGCGTCGATGATCGCGAAGTCGATCACCGCCGCGCCCGGAAGCTCCCCGAGCGGGGTGACGTGGGTGGCGTCGAGCACGCCATCGGTGTGCCACATCGCCAGGGCGCGACCGGCCACCTCGTCCGCGTACCGGGCAAGGTCGCCGTCGTAGGGAACCGCGCCCATGGTCTCCTCGAACGACACGGTTTCGTCGCCCGTGACGAGACCGCCCCAGAACAGCTGGTTGTTCAGCGCGTGGCTGGCCAGCCGACGGACCGTCCAGGGTTCGCAGTTCGTCACGATGTCCATCTGGTCGTCCCGCAGGTCGACGACCTGCTCCTGCAGCCCTCGGATCGAGAAGTCGAGGGCGGCCAACGCCTCCGTTGCGTCATGCATGGATGCTCCCTCCGCGGTCACGCGCACGGTACAGCGTCCACGGTCGGCGTGTCGCCCGCTCGAGTCTCGTGCGGACGACACGCCGGGTGAGGTCAGGTGGTCCCGACCTCGCACTCCTTCGGGTCGATGTGGCCCAGGCTCTTCACCACGTTGAACGTGCCACCGTCGGATCGGGCGATGTACATGTTCATGCGCACGTGGTGCTGACCCGGCACCATCTCGGCCGGACCGCCCGGCCCCTGTGCGATCCGGGCGTGGTCCAGTGCCGTGATGATGTCGTCCTGGTTGAGCGACCCGGCCTCGTTGGCCGCGGCCTCCCAGAACTTCAGCGCCCGGTACGTGCCCGTGCACGCGCTCCCGGCCGTGAAGAGCGCGCTTCCCGGGAAGAGCCCTTCGTACCGGTTGAGGAGCTCGATGCTGAACGCGTCGTCGACGCTCCGGTAGTAGTCGAGACACCCGTACAGACCCTCGACCTGCTCCGCCGGGACGAGGTTCAGGAAGTTCTCGTCGAAGTACGTGCACACGACGGTGCCACCCCGTTTTGTGAACCCGGCGCGGTGCAGCCGCTCGAGGAACGGCGTCAGCCCCGGCGGGACGACCGTGTTGAACACGACCTCGGCGTCCGTCGCCATGATGTCGTCGACGACCCGCTCGTAGTCCATGTGGTCCATCGGGAAGTACTCCTCGCCGACGATCTCGCCTCCCCTCGAGGTGACGACCTCGCGCACCTTCTTGTTCAAGGTGTGGGGCCAGATGTAGTCGGCCGACGGCAGGTAGAACCTCCGTGCTCCGGTCTCCTCCATCAGCCACGGGAAGAGCGGCTCGACCTGCTGCGCCGGCACGGGACCCGTGCAGAAGATCAGCGGGTGGCACTCCTGGCCCTCGTACTGCTCCGGGTAGAGGTAGAGCTTCTCGGCCCGGTCGACGACCGGTCCCTTGATGGCCTGACGGGTCGAGCTGTAGATCCCGCCGACGACGACGTCGACGCCCACGCGCTCGACGAGCTTGGTCGCCACCGCCTCGGCCACCGAATCGTCGGTGGCGCTGTCCTCGACGAAGAGCTCGACGGGGCGACCCAGCAGGCCGCCGCGCTCGTTGATGTCGTCGATCACCATCTTGGCGACGTTGGCGTTGGCGATCCCCATGAAGGAGAGCGGACCGGACTGGTCGGTGATGAGACCGACGCGGGCAGGACGGTTGATCGTGCTCATCGTCCGACCCTCACGAGCCGTAGGTGCCGAGGAAGAGCGCGGCCTCGGGCTTGCCGAGGTGTCCGGCTTCCTTCAGGATCGGCGGGACGTCGGGATCGGAGACGAAGCTCGCCCACCCGGCCTCGTCCCAGTCGAAGAGCACCCAGACGCGGTTCTCTTCGGTCGGGTCGCGGAACACGTTCGCGCCCGTGCTGCCGTGCTCGGCGCGCTTCTCGGCGCCCTTCGTGCTGAAGATGTCGAGGAACCGCTCGACGTCCTCGACCTGTGTCGTTGCCAGGATCATGATCTCCCCTTCGCTGAGGATCCGCAGTGGATCGCTTCGCCGACCGGTTGGTCAGGCGTCGGGGCTCATTCTCCGGATCCGCAACCGACGCGGCATCGGTAGACCTACCTATTTCTCGGCGGCTCCGGGAGCAACGACGCCGTCGACGACGTCGTGGGCGACGGCCCATCTGGTTGCCGCGGCTCGGCTCGACACGCCGATCTTCGTGTAGATGTTCTGGATGTGGTGCTCGGCGGTCCTCGTCGAGATGAACAACTGCGACGCGATCTCGCCTGCCGTCCTGCCGTCGGACACGAGGCGGAGCACCTCGACCTCGCGTCGGCTCAGGCCTCCTGGTCGTGCCTCGCGCGCGGGTGGCGTCGGCACGCGCCGCGCCACCTCGATCTGCTGGCGCGCGTAGACGGCGGCGGCGTTCAGGTCGAGCGCCGCGCCCGCCGCCGTCAGCTCCGTGGCGCGCGCCGTGCCCAGCTCGGCGTCGACGCGATGGCCGAGCGCACCGAGCTCGGGGACGTGCTGGGCGCTCGAGGGCTCGCACGACAGCGCGCCGAGCAACATCGCCGCCGGCGCCCACCGGTCGAGGCGCTCGAACAGGGCCGGCACGCTGGCGAGGGTGATGATCAGCTGCGGCACGTTCCCCGCGTGCTGGAACGCGGTGAGAGCCTCCGCGAACAGCGTCAGCGCGGTCTCGGCCTCGCCGTGCGACGTGTGGAGTCGTGCCGCGTCGCGGGCGAGGAAGCCCTCGAAGAAGTGCACGCGGTGCTCGTGGACGAATGCCACGCCTTCGTCCCACGCCGCGAACGCGCGGCGCACGTCGGCCTTCGAGAACGCCATGCCGGCGATCCAGAGCGCATACGCGATCCAGTAGGGGTTCCCCACGGATCGAGCGACTTCGACCGAGTCCTCGGTCAGGGCGAGGGCCTCCTCGATCCGACCACACGACTGCAGGCCGTCGACGTAGGCGGCCAGTGCGTAGCCGCGCTCGCGGCCGTACCGCTGCGCGACCTCAGCCGTGAGCTCCACGTAGCGATCCAGATCGCCGCAGTAGACGGCACCCAGTGCTTCGATGAAGGACGCGTAACCGGGCTCGCACGCCTCGTACCGGGCATCGGTCTCGAGCTCGGTCGCGCGGTGTGCGTGGTCGCGGGCAGTCTCGGCGCGCCCGGCGAAGCAGGCGTACCCGGCGGCGGTGCAGAGGCGCGGCAGCCGACGGACGTCGGCTGCGGCCGCGAGCGGCAACAGCTCCTCCGTCCACGCCAGGGTTTCGAACCGCTGGCTCGAGAACCCGATCAGCGCCGCGTGCGCGGCGACGTCGGTCGCCACGGCTGCGTCGCCGCGGCGCGCGCTCCATCGGTACGCCGCTCGGAGGTTGCCCAGCTCCACGTCGACCCAGTCGACCGCTTCGCCCCAACCGGGCCCGTCCCACCGTTCCCAGCGCGCGACCGCGGCGGCGGCGAAGTGCTCGGCGTGCCGGTCGCGCGTCGGTTCCAGTGCACCGGTCTCGGCCAGACGGTCCTCGGCGAACTGCCGGATGGTCTCGAATTGCCGATACCGCGTGCGCGTCGCGCTGTGGTCGGCGACGACGAGCGATTTGCGGACCAACGAGTCGAGGTGCCGGAGCACCTCGATGTCGTCACCGTGGTCGACGACCGCGACCACGCTCGCCAGGTCGAAGCCGCCGGCGAACACGGAGGTGGAGCGGAGCAGGGCCTGCTCGTCGTCGGTCAGGAGGTCGTACGACCACTCGACCGTGTGGTGAAGCGTGAGCTGACGTTCGGGACCCGGCACCGATCCCTGCAGCAGCCGGAACCGATCGGCGAGCCGATCCCTGACCTCGGGTGCGCTCATCGCGGCCATGCGGGCCGCCGCCAGTTCGATCCCGAGTGGGAGACCGTCGAGCGTCCCGCAGATCTCGGTCACCGCGGTCGCGGTCTCCGGTTCGCGAAGGCCGAAGTCGGGCCGCACCGCACGCGCCCGGTCGACGAAGAGGGCGACGGCATCGGACGACTCTCCACCCTCGACCGTGAGGGGAGTGACGGTGAACGCGGCTTCGCCGTCGACGCCGAGGATCTCGCGTGACGTCGTGAGGATCGTCACGCTCCCGGACGCCGCGAGGATGGCTTCGATCACCGATCCGGCCGCGATCAGCAGGTGTTCGCAGTTGTCCACGACCACGAGCAACTCCCGACCGCCCAGGGTCTCGGCGATCGTGTCGACGAGGGGCGTGTCGCCCTGGGGCGTGATACCCAGGACGGTCGCGAACGCCGCCGGGACCGAGGTCGGGTCTCCGACCGACGCCAGCTCGACGATCCACACGCCGTCCGGGAACTCGGCCGCCACCTCGGCGCCGACCTCCAGCGCCAACCGGGACTTGCCCACGCCGCCGACGCCGGTCAGGGTGACCAGCGGGCAGGCCCGCACGAGCTCCGCGACCTCGGCGACCACCGGCTCTCTCCCGACGAGCGAGGTCAGCTGCTGGGGGAGGTTCCCGGGGAAGTCGTCGACGCTGCGCAGCACGGGGAAGTCGGCGGGGAGCCCGTCGGCGACCACCTGGTGCACGGACATGCGTCCATGCCGACCGCGCAGCCGGTGCTCACCCAGCGAGCGCAGCGCCACGGCGTCGCGGAGCAGCACCTCCGTCGCGTCGGACACGAGCACCTGACCTCCGTGGGCCAGCGACAGCAGTCGTGCGGCGCGGCTCACCGCGCTGCCCACGTAGGTCCGATCACGCTCGACGGCGTCGCCGGTGTGGAGGCCCATGCGGACCGTGAAGTCGATCATGGCGTCGTCGCGCAGTTGCTCCTGCGCCTCGATCGCGGCGTTCGCCGCGTCGGCCGCACTCGAGAACGCGGCGGAGACGCCGTCATCGCCGATGCGGAACACGTACCCGCCATGGCGCTCGATCGTTCCCCGCACGATGCCGTCGTGGATCCGCAGGGCGGCGGCCGCGTCGGTCCGCTCGTCACTCGACGGGCGGGTCGCCTCGTCGATGCCGGTGAACAGGAAGGTCACCGTGCCCTCAGGGCGACCGCGCGGCATCCGTGCACGGTAACGCAGCGCCGAACCGCCTCGGAGTGGCAGTCGACTCACAGGTTGCGTCACCTGACCGCGTAGAACGCGGCTGACTGACGCAACCTTGTTCGTGCGGGAGCTTGCCCTCGATCTCGACGTCGAGCGTGAAGCTGAGGACGGTGCGGATCAGCACGATCAAGGGAAGCACGCCGACGTTCTCGATCGACGGGTCGACGGCGACGGTGCGGATGAGGTCGGCGGCGATGAGGATCTCGAGGCTGAGCAGGATGGTGCGCCCCACGAAGCTGCGCATGCACTCGTAGGTGGCGGTACGCGGCTCCTCGCGGAGGAGCGAGATCCCGGCACGCGCGAAGCCGACCACGAATACCACGACGAGCACCGCGACGCCGACGGCTTCGAAGCCCTGGGCGATGTGGTCCATGGTCTCGTTGATCGTCATCGTGGCTCGCCAGGTCGTCGAGATGGGGAGGCACTGGACGACATCTCCGCCGGGTGTCGAGCCGAGGGTTCCTCCTGCCCCCGATCGGGCACGACACGGTGTGTCCCGAGCATCGGTGCGCCGCGCCGAAGATTCCGCGTTGCACGACCGTGCTCACCGTGCCGCGGTGCTCGCGTTGGCGGCGGTGCTCGCGCTCGACGGCGCCGACCGCACTGCACTCGGAGCGTTGGCGCCGTCGCTCAAGGCGGAGTTCGGCATCGGCAACGCCGCCATCGGCCTCCTCGCGAGCGCGTTCGCCGTCGTGGGCGCCATCGCGATCCTCCCGATCGGCATCCTGACCGACCGCGCGCGTCGCATCACGATCCTCGTGGTGTGCGTGGGGATCTGGTGCGTGGGCATGGGGGTGGCCGCGGCCGCGATGTCGTTTGCGGTGTTGTTCGCGGCCCGCGTCACGCTGGGCGTGCTCGAGCGCGGCCGGTGGGCCACCGGTCACGTCGATCGTCGGTGACCTGATTCCCGCTGATGTTCGCGGGCGGGTTCTCGGCTGGGTGAAGAGTGGTGAGCTCGTCGGCGCGGCAGCCGGGTTCCTGGTTGCCGGCGTCGTGGTGTGGCTCACATCGTGGCGCGGCGTGTTCGCGGTCCTCGCGGTGCTCGGCATCGCCGTCATGTGGGCGGTGAGTCGTGTACGCGAACCGCGCCGCGGCGGCGAGAACGATCTCCCTGGCGAGGCGGATCGAGGCATCGACGCACCGACACAGCTGCACGCACTCGTCGAGGAACAGGGAATCGAGGCCCGCGGGGATCTGGTGCTCGAGGGCGATCAGTCCGATCTCTCGCTGCGACCGGCGCTCGAATACGTGTTCCGGGTCCGCACCGTCGTCATGATCATCGCCGCATCCGCGTTGGGGGACGTCTTCTTCGTTGCGTTGCAGGTGTTCGGCGTGCTCTTCCTCGTCGAGCAGTTCGACATCTCGACATCACAAGCGTCGATCCTCATCCCGCTCGTGGGCATCGGTGGCTTCCTGGGCGTGCTCGCGGGTGGGCGTCTCGGGGACGCGCTCATCGAACACGGTGTCCTCACGGGTCGGATCCACCTCGGCGCGTGGAGCTATCTCGCATCCTCGATCGTGCTCATCCCGGTGTTCACGGTGTCGTCGCTGCCGGTCGCACTCCCGTTCCTGGTGGTCGCCGGCGGCCTGCTCACCGCGCCGATCGCGCCGCTCGAGGCGGCCCGGCTCGACGTCGTGCACCCGCAACTGCGGGGACGCACGGAGAGCGCGCGCATGATCGCCCGGGTCGCGGCGCAGGCCGTCGCACCGCTCCTCTTCGGCGTGTTGTCGACGCAACTCGGGAGCGGAGGGGCCGAAGGCTTACAGCTCGCGTTCTTGCTGCTGCTGCCGGTGCTCGCCGTGAGCTCCGTCTTGCTCATGATCGCGGCGCACCACTACCCGGCAGAGGTGGCCGCGGTGGAGGAGTCCGAGGTGGTGGAGCGTGGTTGACCTCGAGCGCCCCGACGTCGACGACACCGTGCGGCATCAGCACGCGCACTGGACCGTCGGGAGGGTCGCGTTCCTGGCGGTGAGCGCGATCTGCATCTACTTCTTCGCGCCGAGCATCGCCGACGTGTTCTCCGCGTACGACCGGTTGGGGCGGGTGCAACCGATCTTCCTACTTCCCGCCATCGGGTGCGCAGTCGGGAGCTTCGCGTGCGTCTGGTTGGTGCAAGGTCTCGCACTCGGGACCCACGACTGGTTCTCCGTGGCGACGACGCAGCTCGCCGGCAACGCGTTCAACCGCATCACGCCAGGTGGCGGCGCGACCGGCACTGCCCTGCAGGCGAACATGCTCGCCGACGCAGGGTTCGACCTCACCCACAGCGCGACCGCGCTGACCGTCCAGTCGCTGCTCAGCACCGCTGCGGTTGTCGCCCTCCCGCTGATCGCATTGCCGTTCGTGATCGCAGGTACGCAGGTGCCACCGGGTCTGTTGCAGGCGTTCTGGATCGGTCTTCCCGTCTTCGTCGTCATGGTGGCCATCGGGTTCCTGATGTTCATGACCGACCGACCGCTGCTGCTGCTCGGGTGCGCGGTCGCGTGGGTGCGGTGTCGCTTTCGGCGCGCCGCGATGGACACCGACCTCGGTGCGCGTCTGCTCGGGGATCGCGACCGGATCCGGCGCGAGATCAGGCCCCACTGGGAGCTCGCGCTCGGCGCGTCGCTTGCGCGGTGGCTGTTCGAGTACGCGGTGCTGCTGCTCACGCTGTGCGGGCTCTCTGCAGATCCGGATCCGGCATTGGTGCTCCTGGCGTTCGTCGCCGCGTCCGTCCTCGGGCTCCTTCCGTTCACGCCGGGTGGGCTCGGATTCGTGGAGGCGGGCTTGGCGGCGACGCTCGCCCTGGCGGGGATCTCCACCGGCGATGCGCTGGTCGCGACGCTCGTCTACCGGCTGCTGACGTTCTGGCTGCCGATCCCGTTCGGCGGGATCGGCGCGTGGGCGTTTCGCCGTCGCCATCCGCGCCGAGTCCGCCCCGGCGCTGCCGTCAGAACGAGCCAGCCCTACAGGTAGTCGTCGTGCAGGAGGTTGTTCGTCGCCCACCAGCCCGGGATCGCGGGGATGAAGCTGGAGACGAGCTGATCGGCGAGCACGGCGGCGACGGCGATGTCGGTGGGAACCCCGACGGCGGCGAGCGCGCCCGACATGCCCACCGACGACACCGCGGTGTTCCCGCCGGGGATCGGGACGAGTGAGGCCAGCGTCGAGATGATGATGTTGAGCGACAGGAGCGTCCAGAAATTGATCGAACCGCCGAAGGCCTTGATGCACGCCATGTAGACGCCGGCGTACATCAGCGCGTTGATCGCGTTCCCGCCGAGGAGGAGGGCCACGCGACGCGGTGACCGCACCGCGGCCCACACCGTGGCGGCCGCGGCCTTGGTCGGCGGCACCACGTAGTTGCGCAGCTTCGGGATGCCGAGGATGAAACCGACGGCCACGACGGCCACGACGACCACGGCCAGCGCGAGCGTCAGCAGCTTCTGGGTGTCGATCGGTTCGACGCGGATCTTGGTCGGTGCGAGCAGCAGCGCGATCCCGAGCAGCATCACCTGGGCCACGATGTTGCCGACGTTGATGAGCAGCCCGCCCGACGCGACCGCCGACGCGAGGTCGACGCCCTGCTTCTGGAGGAACCGGATCTGCGCGGCCATCCCGCCGATCGCCGGCACCGCGAGGTTCGAGAACGACATCGAGAGCTGCAACTCGGCGGTGCGCACGAGTGGGAGGTTGATCGGCACGGTGCCCATGAGCGCGATCGCGGTGGCGAAGTTGGTGAGCAGCGAGATGATCATCGCCACGATCAGCCAGCCGATGTCGGCGTTGGTGATCGTGTCCCACAGCTCCTGCGGGCTGCCCACCTGGCTGAGAAGGGCGAAGATCGCGATCAACGTGCCGACCGCCATCATGAGGTTGGTGCCGCTCACCCGGTGGAGTTCCTGCAGCGGTGGCTCGTCGGTGCCGCTTGCCGCCGCGGCCGCGGCGCGTACCGACTCGACCTGCTTCGACCGCTCCTTCCGGTTCCGGCGATCGGTGCGCAGGTCTGGGCTCAGCGCCGCGGGCTGGAGATAGGGGAGCGCCTCGATGATCGCGTCGTCACCGAGGCCCGCGCGCGCGGCTGCGACGGCACGGTCGTCGCCCACGAGCAGTGCGGTGCTCACCAGGAGCTCCGCGACGTCGGCGGCGACCCGCCCGGTCGCGGCCGCACCCGACGCGTACTCGAAGTCGGCGATGCCGAGCCTCGTGCCGTCGACGACGACGTGGTTGCAGTTGAGCCTGCCGTGCGCGACCCGCGCCGCGTGCAGGGCCGCGACCTGCTTCCACAGGTCGACGAGCATCTCGTCAGCGACTGACAGGGCGTCGAGGTTGCAGACGAGTGCGCCGGAAAGTGGGCGCGACGCGATGAGCGCAGTCCCGGGCCCGGCGGTACCGGCGACGACCACGGCCGGAACGACGACCCCCGCCCGTTCCGCGAGGAGCAGCGCGTAGGCCTGGGCCTCGACGTCCTCGAGGCGCGTGGTGTGGAGCGCAGGACCGCCGTCCTTGTACGCGAGCCCGCGCCAGAACTTCGACATCAGCTGCGCGTCGGCCTCGTCGCGTCCGAGCACCCGCACCGTGAGCTCGCCGTGCGAGTCGAGCGCGGTCATCGCGGTCCCCGTGCTCGGCTGCACAGGGAGGAGGTGGACGTCGTGCGCGTCGACGCCCAGTTCGACGAGGGTGGCCTGCACCTGGGCGGCGGTCGGTCTTCCGCCCGGCGATCCGAACACGAGGTGCACGAGCGCGGCGACCGTCCAGCCGAGCGCGACGGCCGCCAGCGCACCGTCGGGCAGGGTGGCGCCGAGGTACAGCGACGCGATCGCCATGACCAGCACGAGGAGCTGGCCGAGGCGCCGAACGGGGCGGGTCAGGTACGGCGACGCGACGGAGATGACGGCGACGATGATCGCCACCCGCACGGCGGGGAACCCCGGCGCGTCCCGGTCGACGCGCACGACGGTGTCGAGGCTGTGCACGAGGCTGGAGTTCTCGACGACGAGCGAGCCGACGATGCGAGCGAGGGCCCAAGTCACCAGCCCCCCGACCGCGAGGTCGCGGGCAAGTCGCCACCGCTTCATCACGAGCGCGGCGACGATCACGAGGCCCAGCGCCCACAGCGCGCCGAGCGAGTAGATCAGGCGGAACAGCGAGTCGAGCTGGTTCGGAAGCCCGTTGAGGGTGGTGAACAGGTTCTTCTCGAACTGGGTCGGATCGTCCTCGTGCCAGATCGTGAACGCGAAGATCGCGGCGCCGACCACCAGCCGCACCCAGTCGCTCGTGCGCCGCCGATACGGCTGCTCCGACGCGGGCCCGAACGAGTGCGCCCGCCACGCGGCCATCCGCGACGGCTTCTCGGGTGAGGCCTCGACTTCGTCGGTGGTCGCGGTCATCCGCCGCGAAGCATCGCAGACTGGACGAGTCGGCGTGTGGAACCGCCCCGTCGGGCTCCTCTCCGCGGCGCGGTTCGGAACTTGTGAGGGCGGCCAACTCAGTTGCGGGATCGAGCAGCTGGATGCCTCTGTCCTCGGCGTCGTTGGCGTCGAGGAACGCGTTGGTCCGTTCGAGTTGATCCCGCGCGCGTTCGAGGGTCGACCAGTCGATCCGACTCGTCCAGCGGCGGAGCCGGTCGAGAGAGGTGACGAACAAGTCAGGATGATCCTGCCGGCTCAGTCGCCGGAGAGCACGGAGGTAGTCGTTCCCGGAGATCGTCGGGATCACGGCACGTTGTTCGTCGCCAGCCACGTACTCAGCGTTCATCACGGCTTGCGGGACACGACGGTCAGTCCCGGGAGCTCGAGCACACCATCGCGACTTGACGCGACGAACAGGAAGTCATCGTGGGGCCGGGCCCAGTTCGCTGACCGATCGGTGACCACCGCACCTGGAAACCGTCGACCGACGATCTCACGCCAAGAGCGACAGCAGGCAGAAGTCGAAGGAATTGCCGGTGAAGAGCTTGGAACGAACCAGTTAGATCGGCAGCACCACTTCGGGGAGCGGGTGGCGGTAGAGCTTCGCCGCGTTCTGGCTGCACATCATGCGCAGCTCGTCGTCGGGGATGTGGCCCCACAGCTTCTCGATCACCAGCTGCGTGTCGGGCCAGGTGCCGTCGCCGTGCGGGAAGTCGGTCTCCACCATGATGTTCTCGACGCCGATCCGGTACCGCGTGTCGATGGTCGACGGGTCGTCGAGGGTGCAGAACCAGAAGTTGCGCTTCAGCACGTCGGCGGGTCGCTCGTCCCATCCACGCCCGTAGCCGGAACGGTCCACGAGGTTGTCGAGGCGGTCGAGCAGCATCGCGACCCAGCCGATGCCTCCCTCGCTCATCGCGATCTTGAGCGTCGGGTGCTTCATCGGGTACTCCGACCACAACCACTCCGCGGCGGCATGGAGCGAGAGCTGGCCGAAGAGCGTCGCCCCGATCTGCAGACCGGGAGCATCAGGCGGACCCATGACCGAGCCGGAGCTGCCGACGTGCAGCGACACCACGGTCTCGGTGTCGACGCAGGCCTGGATGATCGGATCCCAGTGGTCGCGCTGCCAGAGGTCGGGCAATCCGATCGCGTGCGGGCGCTCGGGCATCGAGATGCCGGTGAACCCGCGCTCTGCGTTGCGGTGGATCTCGGCGACCGCGGCCGCCGGATCGCTCAGGAACGCGATTCCCAGCGGGACGATGCGCGTCGGGTGCGCGAGGTACCACTCCTCGTAGAGCCAGTCGTTCCACGCGCGGATGCACCACTGGCCGAGCTCGGGATCTTCGGCGTTGAAGAACACGCGACCGCAGAACCCGGTGACCATCGACGGGAAATTGACGGCTGCCCACACGCCGTTGATGTCCATGTCGCGCACGCGGGCGTCGACGTCGTAGCAACTCGGGCGCATCTGGTCGAAGCGGAAGGGCTCCTTCTTCTGCGTCGGCCGACGGCCTGCGATCGCGTTCATGCCGACCTGGGTGAACTTCTGGTCCTCGAACTCCCAGATCTGGAGACCGTCCCGGTCGGCGACGCGCGGCGCGCGGTCCTGCAGGTGCTTCGGGAGCCGGCCTTCGAAGGTGTGCGGCGGTTCGACGACGTGGTCGTCGACCGAGATCACCGTGTACTTCACCTCGCGCGGGAGCGGCTCGGGAAGGAAGAGCTCCTCGGTGTCTGTTGCGGTCATGCTCTCCCCCTCAGGCGTACTGCCAGCGCTTCTCCGGCGCGGGCCCGGCGGTCCGTTCGATGCACTGCACGTCGAACCAGATCGGCAGCAGGTACTTCGCGTAGAACGCGTGCACCGTCACTGTAGGTCCGACGAGATCGTCGTAGATCTTGAGCCGGAGGCGGTCGTCCTTCTCGGCGAAGCGTTGGCACTCCTCGAGGATGTCGTCGACCTCGCCGCGCGTCTCCATGAGCAGACCGAGGTGGTCGTAGCCCGGTGACGACATCGGATTCCTGCCCTCGGCGAGCAGGATGAACTGGCCGTCGTCGGGCTGCAGCAGGTGGCACAGCTGGCCCACCACCTCGGTGTCGATCGCCCCCCACCCGAGGACACCGCAGTAGAACGCGTCGACCTCGTCACGGAACTGCTGGGTGAGCGTCCCCTTCTCGAACGAGAGCTCCATGTGGTTGAAGCGCATCTGCGGCATCTGGGACTCCTCTTTCACCTTCGTGGCTTCACTCGGGGCCGTGGGGCCACGCTCCGTTGCTCGCCGGGATACCCGGCTCGCGGCCATTCCGCTCCTGTCAGCCGATGCCCATGAGATCACTGAGTCCGGTGCGTGTGCCAGCGAGGTACCCGCCGTCGACCGGCAGCGCGACCCCGGTGACGAACGAGGCGTCGTCCGACGCCAGGAACAGCGCCGCCGCCGCGATCTCCTCGGGCCGGCCGAAGCGCCCGAGCATGTGGTCGTCGCGGTACTCGTCGCGGAAGGTCGCCATGTTGTCGCTGCCCATCACCGCGCGGAACATCGGTGTGTCGATGAAGCCGGGACAGATGGCGTTGACGCGGATGCCGGCGCGCCCGTAGTCGATCGCCATGTTCTTCGTCAGCATCACGACGCCGGCCTTGGACGCGTTGTACGAGCTGCCGCCCTCGGTGCCCTGCAGTCCCTCGACGCTCGCGATGTTGACGATGCTGCCCGACTTCTGCTCGAGCATCGGTCGCAACGCCTGCTTGTTCACGAGGAACGTGCCCTTGAGGTTCACGTCGAGCACGCGGTCCCACTCGTCGGCGTCGACCATGTGGACCGGCCCGCCGCCGGCGACGCCCGCGTAGTTCACGACGACGTCGAGGCGGCCGTGCTCGGCGACGATCGCGTCCACCAGCGCCGCGATCGCGGCCTCGTCGCGCACGTCGAGCGCGCGCACGCCGTCGGCCGGCGTGACGTCGGCCCCGACGACGACCGCGCCTTCCTTGGCGAAGCGTTCCGCGGTGGCGAGCCCGAGTCCCGAGGCCGCGCCGGTGACCAGCGCGACCTTGCCCTCGATGCGGCCGGCCCCGCCCGTCACGTGAACTCCGGAAGCACGTGCTTGCCCATGAGCTCGATGGTCTGCATCACCTTCTCGTGCGGGATCTTGTAGGGGTTGACCAGGCAGAGGAGCAGGTCGCAACCCACCTCCTCGTAGCGCTTGGCGGCGGCGATGCACGCGTCGGGGTCGCCCATCACGGCGGAACCCGAGTCGCGCAGGTAGTCGATGGTGAGCTGACCCATCGCGCCCTCACGCTTGTGCTTCAGCGCGTCACCTGTGTACTGGTAGGTGCCCAGCGCACCGCCGGTGATGCCGCGCTCCTCCTGCCATTCCGCGACCGACGCGATCAGCCCACCGCCGTACTTCGGGTACCACTCGAACGACTCGCGCGCGACCTCGGTGGCTTCCTCGTTGGTGGGCGCGCACAACACCATCGTGAAGGTCGCCGCGGTCTCGTTCACGAACTTGCCTGCCGGCTGCTGGCACACGGCGAGGCCCTTGCGGTACATCGCGATGTTGTCGGCGAGCTGTTCGGGCGGCAGACCCACCGTGAACGAGCAGAGCCCGATGCCGCGCTGCCCGATCTCCTCGTGGCCGGGCAGGCTGCTGGTCGCGCCGAAGATCGGCGGGTGCGGCTGCTGCAGCGGTTTGGGCAGCACCCGGCGCGGCGCGCCCATCTGCCAGTACTCGCCCTGCGCTTGATACTCGTCCTCGGTCCATGCACCGACGATGTGGCCCAGCGCCTCGCGCCACATCGCGCGCGTCTGGTCGGGGTCGACGTTGAAGCCCTCGAGCTCCGCGCGCGTCGACGAACGGCCGGTGCCGAAGTCGACGCGGCCGTCGGAGACGAGGTCGAGCACGGCGACCGACTCCGCGGTGCGGATCGGATGGTTGTACGGCGCCGGCAGCAGTCGCACGCCGTAGCCGATGCGCATGTTCTTCGTGCGCGCCGCGACCGCGCCGTACAGCACTTCGGGGTTCGAGCAGTGCGAGTACTCCTCGAGGAAGTGGTGCTCGACGGTCCAGAAGGCGTGGAAGCCCATCTGGTCTCCGAGGATCGCCTGTTCGAGCGTGTCCTTGTAGGCCTGGTGCTCCTTGCCGGGCGTCCAGGGCCGGGCCACCGGGATCTCGTAGAAGAGCGCGAACTTCACCGCCACCTCCAGGTGTGGGTTAAGGAGCGGACATTAATCCGCGCTGGAGGTCAGGTGAAGCGGGGGCGGAGGGGCATGCCGCTGGCGCCGTCCTCCGTGGCGGTGGCCAGCACCTGGTGCACCTGGTTGTCGTCGTGTTCGAAGCCGACGGCGGCGGCGGCCATGTAGAGGCGCCACACCCGGGCCCGCCCGGCGCCGACCTCGGCGACCGCGGCGTCCCAGTTGTCTTCGAGGTTGCGGACCCAGCAGCGCAGCGTCTGCGCGTAGTGCTCGCGCAGGCTCTCCATGTGCCGGGCTTCGAACCCGGCGCGTTGGATCGCCGACACGACGTTGCCGATCTCGTGCAGCTCGCCGTCGGGGAACACGTATCGCCCGGTGAAGCTCCGCTCCATGAACGACGGCTCCCACCAGCGGTGGTGCATCTTGCCTGCGTGGTGGGGCCGGCTGATGCCGTGGTTGAGCAGTCGACCCCCGGACCGCAGCAATGAGCGGCACCGCGCGAAGTACGCGTCGAGCTCCGACAGCCCGACGTGCTCGAACATCCCGATCGAGCTGATGGAGTCGTAGGGGCCGTCGGTCACGTCGCGGAAGTCGGCGTGGCGAACTTCGACCCGATCGCCGAGGCCGCGCTCGGCAATCCGCTTGCGCGCCAGGTCGGCTTGCGGGCGCGAGAGCGTCACCCCGACCGCGTGAACGCCGTGGTGTTCGGCGGCGTGGATGAGCATGCCGCCCCAGCCGCACCCGACGTCGAGCAGCCGCATGCCGGGCGCGAGGTCGAGCTTGCGGCAGATGAGCTCGTGCTTGTTTGCCTGGGCGTCTTCGAGCGTGATCGTGTCGTCGTGCCACACCGCGCAGGAGTACGTGAGCGACGGCCCGAGCACCATCTCGTAGAAGTCGTTGGAGACGTCGTAGTGATGGGCGATGGCGTCGGCGTCACGCTGCCGGGAGTGACGCCGCCCGTGCAGCTTCGCCTCCTCCGGCGGCGGCGGGAGTGGTTTCAGGCCCTTCCAGCCGACGAGCTTGGCGGCCGACGCCATCTGGCGTGGGCCGAGCCGCAGCTCCTCGATGTAGTTGGCGACGGCCATCACGTCGAAGATGTCGCCGTCGACCTCGAGCTCGCCCACGACGTACACCGCGACCGAAGCCGAGCTCGTCCGGGGCAGTCACGATCCGCCGCAGGGCGTCGGGGGAGCGCACGACGATGGTGGTGCGCGCGTCCGCGGGTCCGAAGCTCGACCCGTCGTAGGCACGGAACGCGACCGGGACGTCTGGTCCGAGCACGTCGGAAAGGAGATCCGCAACGCTCATGGCGGAAATTCTTGCAGAAACGCCGGGCGCATGCACGGGCCGCCGCCCGGGTTCAGGCGCGGACGAGCATGGCGACCAGGGTGAAGTGACACGCCGCCGCCGCGACCGTCATCACGTGCCACACCTCGTGGTAGCCGAACACCAGCGGGCGTGGGTTCGGCCGTTGCAGACGCAACCCGATGGCGCCGATGGTGTACAGCACCCCACCCGCGAAGAGGAGCACGAGCTCGAGCTCACCGAGTGACTGCACGACCGCGGGGAGCGCGAGCACCACGATCCAGCCCATCCCGATGTAGAGGTAACCGCCGACCCGGTGGAGGGAGCGGAACCGGGCGAGCGCGAGCGTCACGCCCAGGACGGCGGCCGTCCACACCAGCGCCAGCAACGAGATGCCCCAGGCGGGCTGCAGCGCGAGCAGCGTCAGCGGGGTGTAGGAGCCGGCGATGAGCACGAAGATCATCGCGTGGTCCATGCGCTGGAGGCGGGCCCGCACGTTCGGAGCCCACGTGCCGGTGTGGTAGGTGGCGCTGGTGCCGAACAGGCCGGCCAGCGAGACCGCGAAGAGCGCGGCGGCGACGTGCGCCGAGACGCCCTGGCTGAGGAGGACGAGCGCGAGTCCGGCGGGGAGGGAGACGAGGAAGGCGCCGAGATGGATCCGGCCTCGCCAACGCGGCTTGGGCGGGGAGGGCTCCTCAGTCGGCATTCGCATCGATTCAGGCTAGGACGGCGCTTCGGCATGCCGCGCGCGCGACAATGATCGACCCCGCCCGCGAGTTTCTGGAGTTGTTTTCCCGTGTTGACCGTTCGTGGCCTGGTGGTCGAGGTCGGCGGGAAGCGGATCGTCGACGGCGTGTCGCTCCAGGTGCGCCCAGGTGAGAAGGTGGGCCTGGTCGGTCGCAACGGCGCCGGGAAGACCACCCTCCTGCGCGTGCTCGGGGGCGCCGACGGGCCGCGGGCGGGCCTCGTCGAGCGGCCCGACCTCACCGGCTACCTGTCGCAGGATCCGCGGAGCGACGCCGTCCCCGACGACACCACCGTCCTCGCCCACGTGTTCTCGGGCCGTGGCCTCGACGACCTCCTCGCCCGGACCGAGAAGCTGCGCATCGCACTCGAGGAGAACCCCTCGAGTGAGAACATCGAGCGCTTCAGCGCCGCGCAGGAGGCGTTCGAGGCCGCGGGCGGCTACGCGGCCGAAGCCGAGGTGCGCAAGCTCGCCGACGGCGTGGGTCTGCGCGGCGACCGCCTCGACCTCCACCTCGGTGCGCTCTCCGGTGGCGAGCGGCGGCGAGCCGAGCTGGTGCGCATCCTGTTCGGCGGCAGCGAGCTGCTCCTGCTCGACGAGCCCACCAACCACCTGGACGCCGACGCGCGGAGCTGGTTGCTCAAATTCCTGCGGTCGTACCGCGGCGCACTGCTGGTCGTGAGCCACGACCTCGACCTGCTCGACGAAGCGATCACCCGGGTGGTGCACATCGACCGCGAGTCGGAGGAAGGCACCGGCGCCCTCGTCGAGTACAAGGGCACGTACTCGCAGTATCTCGTGGCGCGCGACGGTCACGAGGCGCGTACCGCGAAGTTGGCCGAACGTCAGACGCGCGAGATCGCGCGCCTCAAGGCACAGGCGGGCGCCATGCGCGGTCAGACGGCCAAGCGTGCGCGGGTCGCCAAGAACCTCGACGGACGCCGGGCACGGCTCGAGGCGACGCGCGTCCAGAACACCGCGAAGCGGCGTGCGCTGGCGGTGCGCTTCCCGGAACCGCCGTCTGCCGGTCGCACCGTGCTGACCGCCACCGAATTGTGGAAGTCCTTCGGGATGCTCGACGTCTTCGCCGACGTGTCGTTCGACGTCGGCCGGGGCGAGCGGCTGCTCGTGATGGGCCTCAACGGCGCCGGGAAGACCACGCTCCTCAAGGTGCTGGCCGACGAGCTCGTGCCCGATCTGGGCGAGGTCGAGCTCGGGACGCACGTGTCGGTCGGGTACTACGCGCAGGAACACGAAGGGATCGTCGCCGGGCGTTCGCTGCTCGAGCACATGCGGGAGGCGTCGGAGGCGGGCGACGGTGCGCTCCGCAACCTGCTCGGGATGTTCGGACTCAGCGGGGAGAAGGTGTTCCAGGACGCCAACACGCTCTCCGGCGGTGAGAAGACGAAGCTGGCGCTGGCGCAGCTCGTCGCCGGCCGTCACAACGTGCTGCTCCTCGACGAGCCCACCAACAACCTCGATCCCATGTCGCGCACCGCGACCGGCGAGGCGCTGGCCGCGTGGCCGGGGACGATGGTCGTCGTGAGCCACGACGTCGACTTCGTGCGCTCGCTCGCGCCCGACCGCGCGTTGCTCATGCCCGACGGCACGCTCGACTACTTCGACGACGAGATGCTCGACCAGGTCGAGCTGGCGTAGCGCGCCGCCTGCCCGAGGCGCGATCCTCGGGCGCGTCTACGTTGTGCGGCCATGGCGTCCCCGACCACCGAGCGCACGTTCAACCTGGCCGATCTCTTCGAGGTCGTGGCCGACGCCGCGCCCGACCGCCTGGCCTTGGTGGCAGGCGAGGAGCGGCGGACCTACGCCGCGCTCGACGCGCGCGCCAACCAACTGGCACACCACCTGATCGAGCGCGGCATCCGTCCCGGTGACTGGGTGGGCATCTACTCGTGGAACCGGGCCGAGTGGGTCGAGTCGATGATCGCCTGTTACAAGGCGCGGGCCGTCCCCATCAACGTGAACTACCGCTACGTCGAGGCGGAGCTGCGGTACCTCTTCGCCAACGCCGACCTGCGCGGCCTGATCTTCGAGCGCGAGTTCTCACCGCTCGTGGCGGCGGTGGCGCCCGCCGTGCCCGCACTCGACGTCTTCGTGGTCATCGAGGACGCCACCGCGTCCGATGGTGCACTCGACCGTGTCGACGCGGTCTTCTACGAGGACGCGCTCGCCGGCGCCGATCCCGGGCGTGGCTTCGGGTCGCGCAGCAGCGACGACCTGTACGTGCTCTACACCGGGGGCACGACCGGCATGCCCAAGGGCGTCAAGTGGCGGGCCGAGGACATCTTCGTCGCCGCGATGAGCGGCGCGCGCGGAGGTGCACCGCTCGACGCACCGGAAGAACTGGCCGCGTACGCGGACCGCCGGGGCTCGATCTCGTTCGCGGTCGCGCCGCTGATGCACGGCGGCGCGCAGTGGGGTCTGTGGTCGCTCCTCTCCACCGCCGGCACCACGGTGCTCTGGACCGGTCGCGGGTTCGACCCCGACGCGATCCTCCGCATCGCGGCCGAGGAGCACGTCCACGGCATCTCGGTGATCGGCGACGCCATGGCGCGTCCGATCGTCGAGACCTACGCCGCCAACCCGGATCGGTACGACGTCACCGGTCTCCGTGTGATCAGCAACGGCGGCGCCATGCTGTCGCAGGGCGTGCGGGCACAGATCGAGGAGCACCTCCCGCACGTGCGGATCTCCGACGGCTTCGGCGCGTCGGAGACCGGTTTCAACGGCACCGGTGAGGGTGGTGCACCCCGGTTCGTGGTCGGGCCGAGCACGACCGTGCTCGACGACGATCTGCGCCCGCTCGCGCCGGGGTCGGGCGTCGTCGGCCGTCTCGCCCGCACCGGCAACATCCCGCTCGGCTACCACAAGGACGACGAGAAGACGGCGGCGACGTTCCTCGTGGACGCCGACGGCACCCGCTGGGTGTTGCCCGGCGACCTCGCCACCATCGAAGCCGACGGTGCGATCACGATCTTCGGGCGCGGCAGCCAGGTGGTGAACACGGGTGGCGAGAAGGTGTTCCCCGAAGAGGTGGAGTCGGCGCTGAAGACGCATCCCGGCGTGTTCGACGCCGTCGTCGTGGGCGTGCCCGACGAGCGCTTCGGCGAGCACGTGGCCGCGCTGGTGGTCTGGCGCGACGACTCCGAGCCCGACACCGTCGCGCTGGCGGCGCACACCCGCACCCTGATCGCCGGGTACAAGATCCCGAAGGAGATCCACGTGCTCGACGCGGTGCAGCGCACGCCTGCCGGCAAGCCCGACTACCGGTCGGCCAAGGCGCGCGCCGTCGAGCTCTCACGGTGACCACGCCCGAGTTCCACCTCTACCTCCCGCAGATGCGCCTGGCCATGGACGCGATGGTCGAGAAGGCGCGGGCGGCGGAGGCGGCCGGGTTCACCGGCATGGCGGGCATGGACCACCTCGCGCCGCCGATGGCCGAGCAGCACGACATGTACGAAGCGCTGACCACCAACGCGTGGTTGCTCGCGCACACCGAACGTCTCGTGCAGGGCCAACTGGTGCTCTGCGACGCGTTCCGCCACCCCGCGGTGCTCGCGCGCGAGGCCGTCACCCTCGACCACGCGTCGGGCGGTCGCTTCGAGCTCGGCATCGGATGGGGTTCGGTGGTCGAGGAGTTCACGACCTATGGCGTCCGCCCGATTCCGGCGCGCGAGCGCGTCGGTCGGTTGAAGGAGACACTCGAGATCATGCGCGCGCTGTGGACGGGTGAGACCGTCGGCTACGCGGGAGAGTGGTTCCAGCTCGACGCGGCGCGTCAGATGCCCACTCCGCTCGGGAAGATCCCGGTCGTCATCGGCGGTACCGGTCCCCGCACGATGGAGCTGGTCGCCGAGCACGCCGACTGGTGGAACGTGCCGATCCACCAGCTCGCGCGACTCGACGAGATGCGCGGCCGCGCCGGCGACGCACGCGTGTCGGTGCAGCGCATGTACGCGTTCGTTCCCGAAGGCGCGGACCGCGCTGCGGTCGAAGGGCCGGCACGTCGGCGGTTCGGGCACAACCTGGTGGTCGGTGGACGCGACGAGATGGTCGACCACTTCCACGAGATAGCGGGGCGCGGAGTGGAGCGCTTCTACGTCTGGTTCGCCGACTTCGCGCCGACCGCGACGCTCGAGTCGTTCGGCGCCGAGGTGATCAGCTCCTTCTCCTGACCTCGGCGCCGGCTCAGGCCGGACCGTCGGCCAGCATCGCGTCGGGGTGCGCGTCGTAGTCGCGGATGAGGCCTCGGTTGCGGAAGGCCACCGGCGCCCGTTCGGGCTGCATCGACCAGCAGAGCGGGCTGAGGCCGGGCATGTCGGCCAGGGTCGGGTAGCCGTCGAGGTCGAGCCCGCGGCTCATGCCGATGCTGCACGCTCGCTTGAGCACCACGGCTGCCTCGGCGGTGTCGGCGTCGAGGGTCGCGTCCGCCCAGCGCGGCGAACCCACCCGTCGCCTCGGAGTACGGCGGCGGTGCGGCGATGTCCGTGCCTTCGACGTCCCAGGCCAAGAGCTGCTCGCCGTCGCGGGCGAGCGTGACGGTGTGGCGTTGCCCATCGAGCAGGCCGAACGGCACCACCACGTCGTACTGCCGGCGCGCGGCTCCGCCCGCGGTCGCGCGGGCCGCGTGCGCGACCGCGAGGGTCGCGATGTCGAGCTGGTGCGTGCAGTGCTGGTCGGAGCGCGTGCGGCCCGCGATCTCGACGCACCGATCGGAAAGCGGTGTGCCGACCAGCGCCTGCAACTGCGCGCCCGCAGCAGGGCAGGTGGTCCAAGGCGCTCGCACCGACTCGCTCGTGATCGTGCGCACGTCGTGACCGTCGTGCTCGACGCGCACGGTGAAGTAGTGCTGGTCGTCTTCGAGACCGGCGAGCACGGTGAGCTGGTCGGGCGCGACGAGGCGGATGCGCCGGCGGTAGCGACCGTACGGGAAGTGGGTGGGGCGAGCGTCGGTGTCCAGAGCTCGAGGGTACCGCCGTGACCATCGCGTCGTCCGCGACGGCAGTCGGCAATAATGCGCGTTCGCGGTCGGTGTGGTGCACGAGGGGACTGCTGACATGGGCATGCGGATCACGTTGACGCCCGAAGAGGAGCGCGCCGTCGCCGACGCGTACTCGCGCACGTGGTGGCTGTGGCTGGTCGCGGGGATCCTCTGGCTCCTGCTCGGGTTCATGGTGCTGTCGTTGCGGCCCGCATCGATCACTGCGTGCGTGATCCTGATCGCGATCGCGTTCTGGCTGGGCGGCATCACGCAGTTCGCGCTCGCGTTCGTGCTCGAGGGCGGCTGGCGCTGGCTCGCGATCATCTGCGGCGTGCTGGCCATGGCCGCGGGGCTCGCCGCACTCGTGTGGCCGGAGCCCACGCTGGTCGTGATCTCGGTGTTCGTCGCCTGGTACCTGCTGATCCGCGGCATCTTCGACGTGTGCATCGCGCTCACCCACACCCACGTGCGGGGGTGGTGGATGCCGTTGGTGGCGGGCATCGTCGGGATCGCGCTGGGCGCGTGGGCGATCGGCAACCCCGACCGCTCGGTGCTGCTGCTGGTGTCGATCATCGGCATCTGGTCGATCTTCAAGGGCGTCGCCGACCTCGTGGCGAGCTTCGAGTACCGCCGCCTCGGCGAGGAGCCGGACGCATGAGCGGAGTGGCCGCGAGCCGGGTACCCCGGCGAGCAACGAAGCGGGGGCTGAGCGCCCCGGAGCGAAGCGACGAGAGCGGGCAAGCATGAGCGAGAGCGATCCGGCCGCGTCGACGCCAGCGGGATCGTCGGACGACGCGCCGTCGGAGCCGGGCAAGACGAAGCGCTGGCAACAGATCGTCTCGGTCATCCTCCTCGTCATCGGCTTCATCCTCGTGCCGCTCTCCGCGGTGGCCATCTGGAGCCACAACCAGCTCACCAACACCGACCGCTACGTCGAGACCGTGTCGCCGTTGGCGTCGAACGCGGACATCCAGCAGACCGTGGCCGCCGTCGTCGTCAACGCGCTCTTCAACCAGGTCGACGTGGCGACGGAGATCGAAGACGCGCTGCCCAAGCGGGCCAAGTTCCTCGGCGAGCCGGTCGCCAACGCGATGAAGGGCTACGCGACCGACGTCACCGAGAAGCTCCTCGCGTCCGACCAGTTCCAGGAGCTGTGGGATGCCGCCAACCGGCGCGCGCACGCCCAGCTCGTCGCGCTGCTCACCGACGATCCGAGCAAGGCGCCGGGGTCGGTGTCGATCAAGGACGGCAAGGTCGAGCTCGATCTCGCCAACGTGGTGAAGCAGGTGCAGACCAAGCTGGTCGACGCCGGTCTGACGTTCCTGAAGAACGTGAGCGTGCCCCCGGTCTCCAGAACCATCTCGATCATCGACACCGAAGGGCTGGCGGAGGCGCGGACGTACACCAACATCCTCGACACGCTCGCATGGGTGCTCCCGGTGCTCGGGGTGCTCGCGCTCGCGGGTTCGGCCCTCGTGGTCCCGAACAAGCGGCGCGCGACGCTCCGGGCCGCAATGGTGCTCGCGGCTGCGTGCGCGCTCACGCTGGTCCTGCTCGCCATCGCCCGGTCGCTCTACCTCGATGCCGCGACAACGCCACAGGTGTCGGAGGGTACGGCGTCGGCCGTCTTCGACATCCTCGTGCGCAACCTGCGCTACGGGCTGATCACGCTCGCAGTGGTGGGGATCGTCATCGCGGTCGTTGCGTACTTCGTCGGGCCGTCGGCGCCGGCGAAGAGGGCACGCTCGCTCGCGTCGTCCGGCATCGCGGGTGCGCGCAACAAGGCCGGTGACCTCGGCTACCAGCCCAACGCGTTCGAGGAGTTCGTGGGCGCGCACAAGCGCGGACTCGAGCTCGCCATCGCCGGACTTGCGGTGCTCGCGCTCGTGGTGTGGGACCGACCGGGCGTCGGCGCGGTCCTCTTCCTCCTCGTCGTCGCGCTGATCCTCGTGGGCGTGGTGGAATTCCTGGCCCGCGGTGCGGTACCCGAAACGGTCGACGACGCGGCCGCGTAGCCGGCAGGCGGGCTACTGCGCCTTCGACTTCTTGGCGGCCTTCTGGGCCTGCTTCCACGCGCGGACGCGTTGGAGGTTCTCGGGGGAGTCGATGTCGGCGACGGAGCGCGGGTTGTCGTCCGAGAACGGTGCCGCGTACTCCTCCCAGCCCCTCGGCGCGACCCGGAGGCGTTTGCCCAGGATGGCGAGGAAGATCTTGGCCTTCTCGTCGCCGTAGCCAGGGAGCGCGCGGATGCGCTCGAACAGCACCTGCGGGTCCTTCACGCCCTTCCAGATGTTGCCGGCGTCACCGCCGTAGTCGTCGACGACCTGCACGCACAACGCGTGGGTGCGCTTGGCCATCGAACCCGGGTAGCGGTGCAGCGCGGGCTTCTGCTTGAACACGGCTTCGAGGTCTTCGGGCGACATCGCCGCGATCGCCGCGCAGTCGAGTCGTCCGAGTCGGTCGCGCAACGTCGCCGGCCCGCGGAACGCCCACTCCATCGGCACCTGCTGGTCGAGGAGCATTCCGATCACCAGCGCCAGCGGATCGGAGACGAGCAGCTCGTCGGCCGCGGCGTCACCGGTGATGGGAATCGTTGCAGTCGCCATGTGCGCAGCCTACCGAGGAGACACCGCGCGCTGGCCGGGCGTCGATAGTGTTGCCCGATGTCTGCGTCGGAGCCGCCCGAAGATCCGAACGCCTGGAACCCCGACGACACCAGCGCGGTGCCGGTCGGACCCGAACCGGAGCCTACGGGTGCGGGTGGTTCCGGAGGCGCGGGCGGATGGGGACAGGCACGCGTCGAGCCGTTCGCGATCGCCGCGCTCGTGTGGGCGATCGTCAGCATCGTCATCCCGGTCATCGGCACGATCGTCGCCTTCGTGCTCGCGGCGCGCGCGGCCGACCTCATCCGTCGGTCGCGTGGCGAACGCACGGGGACGCAGTACGTCACCGCGGCGCGCATCGTCGCCGGCGCGGTGCTGGCGCTCTGGATCATCGGCGGGATCGCCTTCCTCGCGCTGCGCGACGACGGCTCGTCGAGCAACGTCGCGGTGCCCACGCAGCCCCCGCCGACCACGATCGCACCGGTCACCACGGCCACGACGGTCGCGCCGGCGACGACGACCACCACCAGGCCGCCGGCCACCACCAGCACGCTGCCGCCGCCCACCATCTCGGTCATCCCGCCTCCGCCCACCGTGGCCCCGACGAGCGCGCCGGTCACGCCGACCACGGTCGCGCCCCCGCCGCCCACCACGACCATCCCGCCCACCACGACCGTCCCGCCCACGACGACGAAGCCGCCGCCGCCGACGACGACGCCCGAGCAGGCGGCGGCCAAGGTGCAGAGCGCTCTCCTCGGCAAGATCAAGGACAGCAACCGGGGCGTGCCCAACGACGAGCGCGTCGTCGTGAGCTACACGCCCGGCCAGGACCTGCTCGTGACCTGGGCGATCAACAACGGGGACGTCGGCGAGCCTCCGACCGGGACGCCAACGTGCCCCACGCCGCCGACCGCTCCGCCGAGCTCGACGTCGACGACGACCACCACCACGACCACGCTTCCCGACAGCGGGACGACGTCGACCACCACGACGACCATCCCGAAGGGGAAGCACACCACCCAGCAGGAGGCTCGCATCGAGGCGAGGTCCATGCTGCAGACGATCAGGGGTCAGATCACCACCCTGAAGCTCGACATTCCGGATGGGGTGCAGCTGGTCGGCACGTACCCGATCGAGACCGCGGGTGAGGACGACGTCGTCCAGGCGCTCTACAGCAAGTCGACCGTGCAGGGGAACCTGCCCGGCTTCGCGAAGATGTTCGAGTCGCCGCCGGCCGAGGTCGTCCAGTGCCTGAACCCGGCGTTCGAGCTGTAGTCGGCGTCACCCGCGCTCGCGCAGCAGGTCTCGGATCTCGCCGAGGAGCACGACCTCGTCGCTCTTGTCCTCGGCCGCGTCCTCGCCACCGCGCCGGCGCCGCTTCTGCATCTCCTCGAATGCCTTGATGACGACGAAGAGCGTCGCCGCGATGATGAGGAAGTTCACGAGCGCGGTGAGGAACCGGCCGTAGTAGATGATGCCGTCGTTCAGCGTGAACGTGAGCTGGTCGAAGTTCGGCTGTCCGAAGATCGCCGCGATCACCTGCATGATGACGTCGTTCACCAGCGAGTTCACCACCGCGTTGAACGCCACGCCGATGACCACCGCTACCGCAAGATCGAGCACGTTCCCGCGCATCACGAACTTGCGGAAGTCCTCCAACAACTTGTTCACCTGTCTCCTCCTCAACCTCGCCTCTCGTCCGCCGACCAAACCCGCCAAAAGGTAGCGATTTGTCTCACATATGAGACGTGTCGCTACCTTTTGGCCGGACGATCAGGCGCGCGAGACGTCGGTCGCCTCGCGTCGTGTCTTCAGATGTGCCCGACGACGATCGGATCGCATTCCTCGGAAATCATGCGCGCCGCCAGCACGGCGTGTTCACGCTCGCCCAGGCGCTCTCAGCCGGTTACGCACGCGCAACTGTCTACCGACGTGTCACCTCGGGAGAGTGGGCTGAGGTCGCGCCGCGTGTGTTCAGGATCGAACCTTCGTCGGCGCCGGATTGGCGCACCCTGACCATGGCCCGAGCGCTCTCGGTCAATGGTGCGGCCTGCCGCCGGACCGCGCTGGCACTCCACGGACTGCTCGGCCCGCCCGCGGAGCCGGAGGTCGTCGTCGTTCGGACCCGGCGAACCGCGGCCCGGGCGCCGGCGCCGTCGACGGATCGGCTGCCCGCGGCAGACCTGTGCGTCGTCGACGGAATTGCCGTGACGACGCCAGCTCGGACGCTGATCGACGTGGCCGGCCGTCTTCCCCGGGCTCAGTTCGAGGACGTCCTGGATACGGCGATCGTGCAGCGGATCGTGACCGTCGATCGACTCCACGCGCGAGCGCAGGACCTGTGGGCGCCGCGCCGCAACGGATGCGCCATCGTCCTCGAGCTGCTCGACGAGCGTGACCCCGGAGTCCACCTCGCACGCAATGTCTGGGAGGCCAAGGTCTTGCGCGTCGTGCGCGACCTCGGGATGCCGTCGCCCAAGGTGAACCACCGGGTGCGGGTTGGCGGTCGGGTGCGGTATTTGGACCTCGCTTGGCCAGAGGCGAAGGTCGCCGTCGAGTTCGACGGGTTCGTGCCGCACTCCACTCGACGTGTCTTCGACGACGACCGTGCCCGTCAGAACGATCTCGTCGCTGCCGGATGGATCGTCTTCCGCATCACGAAGGCGATGCTCTCGGGCGAGATCGAGCGCACGTTCGCGCCGATCGCGGCCGCGATCGCCGACAAAAGGTAGCGACGTGTCTCACATACGAGACGGATCGCTACCTTTTGGAAGGCGGGGGTGGGGGAGAGGGTCAGGTGAGGCGTTCGACGATCATGGCCATGCCCTGGCCGCCGCCGACGCACATGCTCTCCATGCCGTAGCGGGCGTTGGCGTCCTCGAGGCCGTTGAGCAGCGTGGTCATGATGCGGGCGCCGGTCATGCCGAACGGGTGCCCGAGTGCGATGGCACCGCCGTGCACGTTGAGCTTGTCCCACGGGATGCCCAGCTCGCGGGCCGACGGCACGACCTGCGCCGCGAACGCCTCGTTGATCTCGACCAGGTCGATGTCGTCGATGTTCATCCCGGCCCGCGCCATCGCCTGACGGCACGCGTCGATCGGGCCGAGCCCCATGATCTCGGGGTCGAGCGCCGACACGCCGCTGGCGACGATGCGCGCCAGCGGCGTCACACCCAGCGCTTCGGCCTTCGCCTCGCTCATCACCAGCACCGCCGCGGCGCCGTCGTTGAGCGGGCACGCGTTCCCCGCGGTGACGGTGCCGTCAGGACGGAACACCGGCTTCAGCGCCGCGAGCCCCTCGACGGTCGTGCCCGGCCGCGGCCCGTCGTCCTTCGCGACGACGGTGCCGTCGGGCGTCGTCACCGGCGTGATCTCACGTTCGAAGAAGCCGTTCTCCTGCGACTCGACCGCACGCTGCTGCGACAACGCGGCGAACTCGTCCATCTCCTCGCGCGTCACCTTGGCGTACTCGGCAACGTTCTCCGCGGTCTGTCCCATCGCGATGTAGATGTCGGGCAGCCCACCGATCGGCGCCCACGAGTCGAACCCACCCTGGGTGCGCGACTCGGTGCGCGCCTCAGCGTCGGCGAACTTCGCGTTGTGCGTGCCCGGCCCGCCGTCGGACATGCCGGAGCGGAAGCGGCTCACCGTCTCCACCCCGCCGGCGACGAACACGTCGCCCTCACCGGCCTTGATCGCGTGCGCGGCCATGCGGATGGTCTGCAGCGACGACGAGCAGTACCGGTTGACGGTGACGCCCGGCGCGCCCTCGAGCCCGGCGAGCAGCGCGGTCACGCGCGCAACGTTGTACCCCGCCTCACCGGCCGGCTGCGCGTTGCCCCAGATGACGTCCTCGACCAGCGCCGGATCGACCGCGGGCGCCTTCTCGAGGAGCGACTGCACGATCGTGGCCCCGAGGTCGTCGGGACGCAGGTCGACGAGCGAACCCTTGTTGGCCCGCCCGATGGGCGTACGGGCAGTGGCAACGATGACGGCTTCCATGTTTCGATCTCCTGTTCGCGGCGGCCGAATGGTACCGCCGAGATCCGCGACCCCCACCTAGCATCAGCCGGATGCCCGACGACGCCGCCGCCGACGACGCGCCCGCGTCCGATCTCCCGGCTGAGCGCGCTCGCCGGCTCGCCGACCTCGACGACCTGCGTGCGCACGGCGTCGATCCCTACCCCGTGCGTTTCGACCGCGACCGCACCCTCCATCAGCTCCGCGAGGAGTTCGGCGATCTCCCGCCCGCAACGGAGACCGACGTGCGGGTGCGGATCGCGGGCCGGATCCGGCTGCTGCGACGCCAGGGCAAGCTGACGTTCGCAACCGTGCGCGACCAGTCCGACTCGGTGCAGCTCTTCGTGGACCGGGGCGTGCTGGGCGAGGCACGCCAGGCCGAGTTCAACCACCTCGACCTCGGCGACTGGGTGGGCGTCGACGGCACGGTGATGACCACGCGCAAGGGCGAGCTCTCGGTGAAGATCGACAGCTTCCACTTGCTCGCCAAGTCGTTGCGACCGCTGCCCGACAAGTGGCACGGCCTCTCCGCGGTCGACACCCGCTTCCGCCAGCGCTACGTCGACCTGATCGTGAACGACGACGCGCGGCGCGTGTTCGCGGTCCGCTTCGCCGCGGTGGCGGCCATCCGTCGTGAGCTCGCCGACCTGGGTTTCGTCGAGGTGGAGACGCCGGTGCTCGGTCACGAGCTCGGCGGGGCGACCGCTCGCCCGTTCGTCACCCACCACAACGCGCTGGACGTCGACCTCTACCTCCGCATCGCGCCCGAGCTGCACCTCAAGCGGCTGGTCGTCGGCGGGTTCGAGCGCGTGTTCGAGATCGGTCGCGTCTTCCGCAACGAGGGCGTCGACACCAGTCACAACCCCGAGTTCACGATGCTCGAGGTGTACCAGGCGTTCGCCGACTACCACGACATGATGACGCTCACCGAGCGACTTGTCGTTACCGCCGCCCGCGCCGCGCGCGACGGCGACACCGTGCTCGAGCTGCAGGAGCAGCGCATCGACCTCGCGGAGCCGTGGCCGCGCGCCACGATGGTCGGGCTGATCCGCGAGCACGTCGGCGTCGACATCGATCCGTCGATGGACGTCGCCACCGCGCCGCGGTGCTCGACGATCTGAAGCTCACATACAAGCACGAGTGGGGCGCGGGTCGCCTCACCCACGAGGTCTACGACCAGCTCGTCGAGCCGAAGCTCGTCCGTCCCACCTTCGTGCTCGACCACCCGCGTGAGACCTCGCCGCTGGCGCGTGCACACCGCGACGACCCGACTCTGGTCGAACGGTTCGAGGTGGTGGTGAACGGCAACGAGCTCGCCAACGCGTACAGCGAGCTCAACGACCCGATCGATCAGCGGGCGCGCTTCGAGGCCGAAGCCCGGGCCCGAGCCGCGGGCGACGCGGAAGCGGGTACCGTCGACGAGGACTACCTGCGTGCACTCGAGTTCGGGCTCCCGCCCACCGGTGGGATGGGTCTCGGCATCGACCGCCTCACCATGGTGCTGGCCGGCGTCACGAGCATCCGCGAAGTGATCCTGTTCCCCACGCTCAAGCCCGAGGCGTGACCGTACGACACAGTGAGACCATCACAAGGAGCTCTGGAATGATCCGTCGTGTCTGTTGTGCCGGCGCGCTGATTGTCGCGTTGGTGGTCACTTCGGTCCCCGCCGCGCACGCGTCGACGACCCCGGGGGTCTGGGCGACCAAGTTCTGCAACGCGCTGGGCAAGTGGCAGAAGACGGTCACGTCCGAGTCGAAGAAGGCGAGCAACGCGCTCGACGTCACCTCGGGTAGCGACCTCTCGGCCATCCGCGAGGAGTTCACGAAGTTCCTGGCGAAGGACGTCCACGCGACGGATTCCGCGATCAAGGCGATCAACCGCGCCGGGACCCCGGATGTCACGAACGGCAGCAAGATCCAGGCCAAGGTCATCGCCGGGTTCCAGGCCACGTCCGACGTGTTCGCCGGCGCGCGGCAGGACGCAGTCGCGCTCTCGACGTCCGATCCGACCTCGTTCGTCGCCGACGCGACGAAGATCGAGACCAATCTGAGCTCTGCGGCCGACGGGTTCACCCAGGCGTTCTCGCAGGTCCAGTCGCTCGACAAGGACAACCAGCTGGAGACGTCTCTCACGAAGGCTCGGGCCTGCAAATTCCTCCGGTGATCAGGCGACGAGCTGCTCGCTGATCTCCCACAGCCGCGCCGCGGCCGCGTCGTCCTGCGCGGCTGTGCTCGGCGTGGCCGGTGTCGACTTCACCCAATAGCCACCGGTGATGCCCGCCAGCTCGGGCGCCGACGCCACGTACACCTGCGTCTGCGCGCCCTGCTCCGGGGTGAGCGCGAACGGCCGCAGCAACGGGAACACGAGGTTCGTGAGCCGCCCGGTGTCACCGTCGCGACCGAAGCGACTGGCAACAAACCCGGGATGGACGGCATTCGCCGTCACGCCCGTGTCGTTCCAGCGGCGCGCCAGTTCTCGCGTGAAGAGGATGTTGGCGAGCTTGCTCTCGGCGTACACGGTGAAGCTCCGGTACTTCTTCGTCGACTGGAGATCGTCGAAGTCGAGCCCTCGCCGCGCGCTGGAGTGCGCAGCCGACGCGACGTTCACCACGCGCGCGGCGTCGCCCGCGACGAGCAGGTCGCGCAACGACGTGGTGAGGAGGAACGGGCCGAGGTGGTTGACCTGGAACGTCATCTCGTACCCGTCCAACGTCTCCCGGCGCGAGCCGAGCATGAGCCCGGCGTTGTTGATCAACACGTCGACGTGATCATGGGTGTCGGCATAGCGGGTCGTGAACTCGCGCACCGACGCCAGATGGGCCAGGTCGAGCTCCATGACGTCGACCGTGTCGCTGGAGCTCCGATCGCGGATCTCGGCGAGCGAGTTCGCGCCGTTGTCGAGGTTGCGCGTGGTGAAGGTGACCGACGCGCCCTCGGTCGCGAGTGCCACCGCCGTCTCCTTGCCGATCCCGCTGTTCCCTCCGGTGATCAGCACGGTGCGCCCGTCCATCGACTCCGCCACGAGACCGCAAGCTAGCCCCGCGTACACTCCGCCCGTGTCCGACCTCCCGCTCGACGGCGTGCGCGTCGTCGACCTCACGACAGTGGTGTCGGGGCCCTACGGCACGCTGCTCCTCTCCGACTTCGGCGCCGACGTGGTGAAGGTCGAGGCACCGACCGGTGACGTCGCCCGCGACCTCGGACCCCGCGTGCACGACGGCATGGCCGCCGTGTACCTGGCGTGCAACCGGGGCAAGCGCAGCGTCGTGCTCGACCTCGCCACCCACGACGGCCGCACCGGCCTCGCCGAGCTCGCCGCCGCCTCGGATGTCGTCGTGCACAACATGCGGCGCGACGCTGCGGTCCGGTGCGGTGCCGACCCCGACACGCTCCTCGCCGTGAACCCGAACCTGGTGCACTGCGCGATCGTCGGGTTCGGCGCCGACGGTCCGTACGCCGACCTCCCCGCGTACGACGACACCGTCCAGGCCGTCGCGGGCATCGCCGGCGCGCAGTCGTGGATGCACGGCGAGCCCACGTACGCGGCGAACGCGGTGGCCGACAAGGTCGCCGGGATCGCGGCGGCGTTCGCGATCGCGGCCGCGTTGCGCAAGCGAGAGGTTGACGGCCGGGGTGCCGTGATCGAGGTACCGATGGCCGAGCTGCTCACCTCGTTCGGATTGGTCGAGCACCTGTGGGGTCGGGTCTTCGTGCCGCCACTCGGCGACGCGCGCTACCCGCGCATCTCGTCGCCGGCGCGGCGGCCGTTCCCGACCGCCGACGGTCACCTCGCCGCGGTCGTCTACACCGACCGCGACTGGTCGCGCTTCTTCGCAATGATCGGTCGTCCCGAGCTCGCCGACGAACCGCGGTACGCGACGCTCCACTCGCGGACGCAGCACCTCGACGAGCTGTACGCGATCGTCGCCGAGACCCTGGCCAGTGACACCACCGCGGTGTGGTTCGAGCGCTTCCGCGACGCGGGCATTCCCGCCGCGCCCTACAACTCGGTCGACGACCTGTTCGACGACGAGCACTACCGAGCGGTGGGCCTGTTCGAGGAGGTCGACCATCCGACCGAGGGTCGCCTCCTGCAGTGCGTGACGCCGATCACCATCGACGGCCGACGGGTCGGCAACGATCGCCCGGCCCCGGCGTTGGGCGCCGACACCGACGCCCTCTTCGACGACCTCAAGCGCTGACGCGGAAGCGGTCGCCTTCGACCGTGACGTCGCGTCCACACCACTCGGTCCCCACCATGTCGGCCGCGAGGTGCGTGTCGTCGTTGCGGGCGACGACACGCGCACCGTCGGGCGTGGTCGCGACCACGGTCGCGTAGCGCGGCTCGCCCCCGTCGTGGGCGACGGTGTACCCGTCGACGGTCGCGGGCCCATGGTGGTCGCCGACGACGTCGAGCGCGGGCGTGGCCGACGCCACCTCGTCGGTGATGTCTCTGAATCCGAACCCGCGCTCGGGGGCGCGCTCGACCACAGCGACGTGCCGTGCTTGGTGATGATGCCGCTGATGAACGTGAGCAGTCCCGTGCTGCCGGGCCGGTCGCGCAGCATGGGGATCATGCGAGCGAGCGCCTGGAACGTGGCGTTGTTGAGCGGGCCGCCCCCGAAGGTCATGCCCCCACCGACGCTGAGGGGGCGCGCGTCGGGGTCGTCGATGGGCAGGCCGAGCTCGCGGGCCTGGACGCGCACAGCCACCGGGAAGCAGCTGTAGAGGTCGACGAGGTCGGCGGTGGTGACGTCGATGCCGGTGTGCTCGGTCACGCGCTCACCTCCGATGCGGGGCGCCGGCGCGCGGTGCAGTTCGGCCCGTCGCGACACCGGCAGCATGTGGTTCGATTCCACCATCGCCAGCGGGTACACGCGGCGGTCCTGCGGCACGCCGGCGCGGTCCGCCGCCTCGGTGGAGCAGAGCACGAACGCCGCGGCCTGGTCGACGTTCCACTGCGAGCAGTGCCACTTCGTGTACGGCGCGGCCAACATCGGGTTCTTGGCCGACGGATGCTCGAGGAACTCGGGCGTGACCGGCTCGCGTCGCCAGGCGTCGGGGTTCGCGGCGGCGACCCGGCTGAATCCGGCCCACAGCTCCGCGGTTGCGCGCGCGTTCTCGGCCACCGTCTCACCCGACGCGGCCCGGAGGGCGGTCTCCAACGCCGAGTACATCAGCGGCGCGCTCATGAAGCCGGCGGCGCGTTCGGGCGCGGGGATGATCTCGTCGGCGGGTCGGATGCTCTCGTCCGGTCCCACGTCGTCGCCCTGCACGGTCTCGACTGGTGCGGTGCCGGTGATGTGCCCGCGCAGGTCGCGGAACTTGGCTTCGCCGCCCACGACGAGCGCGACGTCGAGATCGCCGCGCGCGATGGCGCGGAACGCGCGCGTGAACGGCGTCGATTGCAGTACTCCGAGCTCGGCGATCACGGAACGAGCGTGGGCGCCGACGCGCTCGGCCACGATGCGGCCGGGATCGGGATAGCGCCAGGTGCCACGCGGCACGAACACCGCGCCCGCCTGTGCCAGCAACGCGGGCGCGTGTGCGTCCTCACCCGCGCGCGCTGCCGCGGTGGTCATGAGCGCGACCGCTTCGTCGGCCTCCGCCGGATCGTCGGACCGCTGCTGCGCGATCCCAGCGCCGACGAGCACCGGTGTGCGGGAGTCAACCATCACACGGGTCGATTCCGTTGCGGCGTCCCGGCCATCCGGCCACGCCTCCACTGCATCTCCACCATCACCGGAGCCCTACTTCCGCTGGAAGTTCGGGGGGCGCTTCTCGGCGAAGGCCTTCGGGCCTTCCTTGGAGTCGGACGACGCCATCACCGACATGCCGATGGGCTGCTCGAAGGCGAACGCCTCCTCCTCGCTCATGTGCTCGGTGGCGCGCAACGTGCGCAGGATCGCCTCGACTGCCAACGGGCCGTTGCCCGCCACCGTCGCCGCCACCTCGCGCGCCTTGTCGAGCGCGCCGCCGGTGGGCACGAGGTAGCTCACCAAGCCGTAGTGCAGCGCGTCGGCCGCGCTGATGTGCTTGCCGGTGAGGAGGATGTCGGCCGCGACCGCGTACGGCATCTGCCGCCGCAGGCGCACCGCCGAGCCGCCCATCGGATAGAGCGACCAACGTGCTTCCGACACGCCGAACCGTGCTCCCTCGGCCGCGATGCGGATGTCGGTGCCCTGCAGGATCTCGGTGCCGCCGGCGATGGCCACGCCTTCGACCGCGGCGATGACGGGCTTGGTGGGCCGGTACGTCTTGAGGAGACCGCGGTAGATGAAGCCGGGGTCCGCCTTCATCCGCGCGTCCGTGTCGATGGCGTCGGGCTCGGCGACGTCACCTGCGAGCGCGCGCAGGTCCATGCCGGAGGAGAAGTCACCCTCGGCGCCGGTGAGGATCACGCAGCGGATGTCGTCGTTCGCGGTCACCTCTTCCCACGCATCGGCGAGCAACGCGAACATGGTGAGGGTCATCGCGTTCTTGCGGTGGGGACGGTTCAGGGTGACGACCATCACCGCGCCGTCACGTTCGATCTCGACCTGGGCCACGAACCAGCTCCCTCGTTGCGACGAATCGCCCAGGAGCTTGCCACCTTGGTCCTGGGCGTCGCCCATCAAGGAGGTCGGAGTGGTGCCGGAGGGGCGAGACCGGTGGATCGCTCAGACGGTCGTGACGACGATCATCGCGATTCCGGCGACGAGGCTGTAGATGGCGAACGGCATCAGCGTGCGCGTGCGGAAGAACCGCTCGAGGAAACGTACCGAGAGGTACGCGGCGATGCCCGCAGCGATGCTGCCGACGAGCACCTGCCCGCGGATGTGGTCGCCGTTGCTCCCGGCGAGATCCGGCAGCTTGTAGACACCGGCGGCGAGGATCACGGGCGTCGCGAGCATGAACGAGAGCTTCATGGCGTCCTCGTGGTCGAGCCCGCGCAGGAGTCCGGCGACCATCGTGACGCCCGATCGGCTGATGCCGGCGAACAACGCGAGGATCTGCGACGAACCGATCAGCACACCCTCCCGCATCTCGAGCGTGGAGAGGTCGCGTGCGACATCCTGATCGACGACGTCGACGTGGTGCTCGTGAGTCCGGGCGAGGTCTCGGACCTCGGCGCGCCGGCGGAGTCGCTCGCCGCCGAGGAGGATCAGCCCGTTGATCGTGAGGAAGATCGCCGCTGCGGTCGGCTTCGCGAAGACAGTGCGGAGATCGTGCTCGAAGACAAGACCGACGATCCCGACGGGGATCGTGCCGAGCACGAGCAACCACGCCATCCGCTCCGGCGCCGTTTCCATGCGCCGCTTGGCGATCGAGGTGAAGAAGCCGCGGACGATCGCGACCCAGTCACGCCAGAAGAACACCACCAGCGCCAGCGCGGTGGCGACGTGCAGCCCCACGAGGAACGCGAGATAGAACGACTCGCCGGCCGACTGGCCCGTCACGAGCTTGTCCCAGCCCAGCAATTCGGGGATCAGCACCGAGTGACCCAGGCTCGAGATCGGGAACAGCTCGGTGATGCCCTGGATGATGCCGATGACGATTGCCTGGAGGTAGGTGAGCGGCGCCGCCGCGGCCAGAGACACGCGCCGATCTTGTCATGTGAACAGCTCGCGCGACGGCTTGGGGTCGAGCCGATCCTGACCGCCGATTCGGTCTGACCCGAACGCCTGCCAGTCAACCCGTGTCCCGACGTCTCGGGGCGGGCAATACTGCGGCATGGCCGAGCAACCGTTCGAACTTTCTCGTTTCCCCGTGCACCTGGGACTGGGTGCGACCGTCGAACACCTCCCGGAGTTCGACGGCTCGCCGGGCTGGTACGAGCGCTACGGCGCCGACCACGAGGCGGACGGTGTCGACGGTCGCTTGGTGTCGCTCCACACGTTCGACACGTCGTGGGACTCGTGGGAGATGCACCCACTCGGTGACGAATTGGTCGCCTGCGTCGCGGGCCGGATCACGCTGCACCAGGAGATCGACGGCGAGGACCGCACCGCGGTGCTCGAAGCCGGACAGGCGATCGTGAACTCGCCTGGCGTGTGGCACACGGCCGACGTCGACGGCTCCGCGACCGCGGTGTTCATCACGGCAGGGACGGGAACCCAGATCCGCCCGCGCTGAGCTGAGCTCAGCGCGTCAGGCTTCGAGCTGGTCGACGGGGATCGAGCGCTCCATGATTCCGTACGAGACCTCGCCGTCCCACGTGTAGACGTCACCGTCGGCGGTACGGAGCGTCACAGCGACGTCTTCGCCGAACGGTTGCAGCCACGCAACCACGGCGCGTCCACCAACGTCGCGGGGATCATGCGCTCGCCGTCGAACACGTAGGCCTCGTTGTACGTCGGCTGCCCGTCGGCGCGCTCGGGGAACGCCAGGCCGCCGAACCCGCGCCCGCTCGGGGACAACCGTCCACCGAGTCCGACCGAGACGGCTCGAGTGCTCCCGAGTTCCGTGGTCGTTCCATCAGGTGGTCTTGTGTCCATCGGGCACGTCGGGAGTCGGGCTCCACTGGTGACAGCGTCGGCGACAGGCCAGCGACGCTGTCATCGCTGGCACCGTCGAGGGTGCGGCGGAGTCAACCAGACGGAGACAACGTCTGGTCGAGGTCCGCGTAGAGAGGCCGCAGCCGGTCCATCCCTTCATCGACGTACGCGGTGATGGACGCGGTATCGCCACGCGCGACGACGGCACGCAGTGACGCTCGGAACACACCGACGGTCGCGTACGCAGCCGTCCGCACCTCGAAGTCTTCGGGGGAGCGGTCGGCGCGGCGCGCGATCTCAGTCGCGAGATCGTGTTCGACGGCCAGAAGCACCTGCAGCACCGCGGACGCGGCGTCTTGGTCGGTGAAGACGTGGAGCATGGTGTCGAGCCCGGCGTCGATGCCGATGCGAACGTGTTCGGCGAATTCGTGCATGGCCGCGCGCACGACGTCGATCACGTCGGGCGCATCCGACGAGACGAGCACGCGGTTCAACACGTCACGCCGTCGCTGCCAGTTCGTGAGGAGCACGTCGGCCTTGGCGGGGAAGTAGCGGTAGAACGTGCGCTCGGTGACTCCGGCGTCCTCGGCGATCGCCGCAGCTGTGGTCGCGGCGTAGCCGTTGGCTCGGAACAGGCGGTTGGCCGAGTCGAGGAGGCGCTGACGGGTCATCTGGCTCTTGCGCCCCCAGCCCCCGTCTGCTTCGACGGCCATCGCACGCCCCATTCTCGACGTCTTGGGCTCAACTGTCATCCTATGACGTTCTCGCGATGCAACTTGCTGGTCAATATACAAGGGTGAGAGCCCCCTTTGGGGCTTGCCTCCGAACATAATGTCAGGTACTGTTATTCCTGAAGCCGGTTCGATCGAGGCGGCCGCCACGTTCGAGACGAACGGGCCGGCTCAGCTTCATTGCCCCCGATCAGCTCGACGGATGGGTGGAGAACGTATGTCGATCGACGCGGAGACCTTCGTGAAGGACCTCGACGAGCGCCGCGCGCTGGCCAGGGAGAAGTTCGACGAGGATCCACTCCCCGTTGGAGATCGGGACGCGCGGCTGCGCCTCAAGGAGGAGATCGCCAGCTACGACCTCGCGAAGCACATCGTCGAGCTCGAAGTCGATGGCTACACCGTCCTGCCCCCCGGAAAGGCAGCACCCAAGAGCTTCTCTGAACGTCTCCGCGACGTCGTGCTGCGCATCGCGGACGAGCGGCACGCTGCCGGTGTCGAGAACACCGTTCCTCCATCATCGACCGGTCTGGGCTATCAGCTCTTCCACGTCCTCCCTGAGGATCGGATCTTCGAGGAGGCGGTGACGAACCCGGTTGTCCTCGCGCTGGTCACCTACCTGGCTGGATATCGGGCACGGCTGACGTCGACGGTTGCGCTCGTCAAGAGCAACGACACCGCACCACTAAGTCTTCACGCCGACAACACCGGCAAGCTGGCTGTGCCCTGGCCCGAGCAGTCGACTGGCGCCAACGTCAACTGGATCCTGACCGACTACACCAGGGACAACGGGTGCCTCGGCGTCGTGCCCGGCAGCCACACGTGGTGCCGGCCGCCCGACGACGTATCGTTCGACAGCGAACTGGTCATGCCCGTCGAAGTCCCCGCCGGCTCCGTAGTGGTGTGGCACTCAAACCTGTGGCACGGCGCGTTCGCTCGCCGCGCCGAGGGCCAGCGGGTGATGTTCGCCACCCTTTACAGCCGGCCCTTCATGGTGCACGAAGAGCTGTTCTCGATGACCACGACTCGAGAGATGATCGAGCGGAACGGAGGCCGCTTCGGAGTGCTGACCGGCGTGCTCTCGGCCTTTCCCTTCGACCAGCGCGGCCCGAACCTCGACTTCATGGTCGCTCGCCAGCACGAGATCGGACGCTGGACCTGAATCGAGCGACCTCGGTCGTGCCCGGGCGCGGTCGCGCGGGTGGCTCCGCTTCGGCAAAGCGATGACGAGACCAGTCGACCGATGTGCGGGCTGCGTCGGAGTACAACTTCGCCCTCGAGTTCGTCGAACGGCTCGGCCACGACCTCCAGGACGAGAGCGGCCCGATCGAGGTCCGGTCGCTCGGCCGTACCCTGATCCGTTGGCGTGACCAGATCGCCGCGTGGCACCGAGCGCACGTCAGCAACGGACCGACCGATGCCGCGAACAACTTGATCAAGCGTGTGAAGCGCGTCGCGTTCGGCTTCACCCGCTTCCGCAACTACCGGATCCGCGTGCTGCTCTACGCCGCCAAGCCCAACTGGGGCCTACTCGCCACAATCACACCCCGCTGAAATCCGAGGAGCCGATCTACTTCGGTGGCTCGACGTCCCTCCCTGAGGGCCTCCAGTTCGAGCACGGCGAGTTCTTGGTGAGAGACCAGTCAAAAGAAGCTCAGAGGTTGACGTTCGAGTACGTTGCCGCAACCAAATCCACTGGCGATCTTCCTTTCATGGATCGGAAGACGTATGAGCAGGCACTCAGTACAGGCCGCATCGGAGCTCATTCAAGCCAAGAGGAGGAACCACTCACAGCTGGTCATGAGCGTGGCGAGCGCGTCGTGGCCCTCCAACCGCTGCTTCGGGAGCGCGGTGTTGAGCCACACGAAGTCCTCGGGGCATGCGGCGAGCGCAGCGTCGACCTCGCCACTCCAGTAGGCATCGACGAAGTTCTCGATCGCTTCCAGCCCCACGTCATTCATGGGTCGTTCACCTCGAGGTGGATGTCGAGGCGTTTGGGGCGCCAGAACTCGAAGAACCACACCTTGTCGAACGCGAAGTCGGGGGCGAGGCGCAGGTCGGTCGTCTGATCGAGCAAGGCGGCGAGAGCGAGCCGGGCGGTGTGACGGGCCAGGTACGCGCCGACGCAGAAGTGGGCGCCGAGGCCGAATGCCAGATGATCGGGCGCGTCGCCCGCGAAGCGGTCCGGGCGGAACGTCTCGGCGTCGTCGCCCCACACGGTCTCGTCGCGATTGGCTGATGCGATCGAGAGTGAGACGACATCGTCCACGGCGATCGGGACCCCGTCGATCGAGGTCTCGGCGAGGCAGCGGCGCGGGAATTGCGTGAGTGGTGAGTCGTATCGGAGGCATTCCTCGACGAACGCGTCGACACGGGTGCGATCGGCGCGCAAGGACGTTTGCGCGCCGGGCACGCTGAGCAATCGGTACACGAGGTTGCTGATGAGGCTGGTCGTCGTCTCGTTGCCCGCCATGAGCATCGTGCGGATGTGGACGCGCAACTCGTCGTCGCTGAATGCGGTGCCGTCGTCTGCGCGGAACTCGACCATGCGTCGGATGGCGTCGTCATCGCTCAGTGCGCCCGCCCGCCGTGCCGCGATCTGCTCGGTCAGGTAGCGGTCGAATGCGGCGTCGAGGTCGGCTGTGGGCGTTGTCGTCTGGTCGACGCGATCAACGGTCGGTTCGCTGAAGAGCGTCGCTATCCAGTCGTGGATCATGGGTGCGTCATCGGTCGGGAGCCCGAGCACCGCGGCGATGGCATCAGCCGGCAGGGGTACCGCCAACTCACCGACGATCTCGGCCGTCCCGGCCTGCACCATCCCGGCGACGAGTTGTCGGGCCACGAAGGCAATGCGGGGCAAGACAGCGTCGATCGCGGCCGGATTCATCGCGAGCAGGTTGAGTCGCCGGACCGGTGTGTGCCGAGGTGGATCGAGATCGATGATCGTGCGCTCGTCTTCTGGCGTCATCCGGTGGACGTCGAGTGACGGGTAGAAGCCAATGTTCCCGAACGCGCGGTAGTCGCGGTAGACGGCGCGGGCGTCTTCGTAGCGCGTGACCAGCGTGACCGGTGGCAGGTCGGGCGGCGTAAGCCGCGCGACCGGGTGTTGCCGGCGAAGTTCGGCGAGCGCGTCGTACGGATCGCGTGTCGCGCCGGGATCAGCGGGGTGGTACGCGGTCATCGCTTCACTTCCCTCCGGCCAGATCGTCCATCAGGAGCACAGGCTTCACGACGCTCCCCGAACTGGTGGCGGCGACCGCGTCGTTGATCGCCGCGAACGGGAACCCCGTGACGAGCTCGTCCAGTGGCAGCGCGCCCGCGCGCCACAGGTCGACCAGCCGGGGCAGGTCGACAGCGGGATCGCTCGACCCGATGACCGATCCCTGGATATGTCGCCCAGCGGCGAGCGTCCACCAGTCGAGTTCCAGCACCGATCCGAACGGGGCGGCGCCGACGACCACGGTGTGCCCGGTCGCGTGGGTGCTGGACAATGCGGTGAGCGCCGCGGCCGGTACGCCGGACGCTTCGATGGCGACGTCGGCGCCGCCTGCCGTGAGCTCATGCACGTGCGCGACCGTGTTGGCGGTCCCCTCGACCCCCGCCGTCGCGCCGACGCGACGGGCGAGCGCGAGGCGCGACGGCTGGACGTCGACGCCGATGATGGGGTCGGCGCCGGCGGACTTCGCCGCCATGATCGCGGCCAGACCGACGGTGCCGCAGCCGACGACGACCACCGATTGACCGGGTGCGAGTCGGGCATCGTTGAAGATCGCCCCGGCGCCGGTCATGACGCCGCAACCGATCGGCGCGAGCACCTCGAGTGGGAGGTCGGCGTCGAGCTCGTGGACGTTGCGGGCCTTGACGATCGCGTGGGACGCGAACGAAGACTGCCCCACGAAGTTGCCCGACAGGGGCCCGTCGGCATCATGCAGTGGCGTGCTGCCGTCCTCGCGGCGGCCACCGAGGCTCAGTGCGGCGGCGTGCACGCAGTAGGCAGGTTGCCCACCGGTGCAGCGCGCGCAATGGCCGCACAGCGCCTGGCTCATCACCACGTGTGCGCCGGGCCGGACGGTGGTCACGTCGCGGCCGACCGCTTCGACGATGCCGGCACCCTCGTGCCCGAGCACCGCCGGGAGCGGCACGGGGATGTGCCCGTGTTGCACCGCGACGTCGGTGTGACAGATACCGACCGCGACGACTCGCACAAGCACCTCGTCGAGCTGAGGTTCGTCGAGGGTGACCGTCTCGATCGTGAATGGTTCACCGGCACCACGCACGACCGCTGCGATCACGTCCACGACAGAGGTTCCAGCACCTCGGCGAACAACTCCTCCGCGAGGCCCTCGGTGCCGTGCTGGTATCCGCGCAGCACCAGGTAGTCGCCCTTGTAGCCGCGGTGGTCGTACGGCGCGAAGCCGATGACGGTGCCGGGGCCGCCCATCGTCGCCGGCAACATCCGCACCTGCTCCAGTCCGGCTTTCACTCCCTTCGGGGTGACGGGGCGCGCGCGGCCGATGGCCTCGGCGAGGGCTCGACCCATGTCGTACATGTGGGCCGGGTAGCAACCGAACGGGCGCGGGCCGCCGTAGCGCTTGACGTACCGGTCGAGGAACGCACCGAACACCGGGTTCTCCTCGTGCGGGAGGTCGACGCCGACCCAGCCCTCGAGGAGACCCTCGGGCAACGGCTGGTTCATGAGGAACGGACTCCCACCCTCCTCGCTGAGACCGCTCGCCAGGACCCACGTGGTGATCGTGGCCCGGGGCGGATCCCAACCGACCCGTTCGATCATCTCCTGCATCACCGTGAGGACCTCGAAGAACGTGAGGCCGTAGCCGAGATGCATGACCGAGTCCGCGCCCGAGTCGCGGACGGCGCTCATGGCGCGCCGCATGTCGCCACGGGTCGCGTGCCCGGACACGATCTGGTCGCTGGCGACGCTGAGGCCGAGTCGTCGCGCGTGTTGACGGAAGAAGTCGTAGTACTCGTCACCGATCGGGTTGTCCTCACGGATGACCCCGACTGATCGAGCGCCGCGTCGACGCAGGTAGCGCGCGGTGTGGAAGGTCTCGTCGGCAAAGGTGCCGTTCGGCGTCTGGAACACGTAGTCGCCCGCGGCCTTGACGGTCGCGGCGTAAGTGATCATCGGGACTTCGTCGCGCTCGACGTGGTCGTAGATGATGCGCACCATGTCGGTGATGAACGGCCCGACGACCGCGAGGACCTGGTGTTCGTCGACGAGCTTGCGCCACGCGCGCAACACGCCGGCCGCGTCGCGCTCCGGTGGGCCCTCGATCTCCGAGATCACGAGTTCGATAGGCCGGTCGATCACGCCGGCGTCGAAGGCCTCGTCGAACGCGAGTCGGAGTCCGTTGTACCAGAGGTCGAGCTTGGCCCAGAGGGCCCAGTCCTGGAGTACGCCGATGCGAAACGGGGTGCGGTCGCCGACCAGTGCGTACCGGGAACCCGCGCCGGTCAAGGCTTGGGTGTCGTTCCCGGCGTCCTGCCTGAGCGAGTGAGGTTCGGTGGGGAGGAGATCCACGAACGAAACGTCGAGCAGACGTTCTTCGCCGTGCTCGACGGTGCGCAGCACGATGTAGTCACCCTTGTAGCCCCGGTTGTCGTGGGGCCCGAAGCTAATGGTGGTTCCCGGCCCACCGATGCACGCGGGCTGCATGCGCAAGCGCTCGAGCGCGTCCTTGAAGCCCTGCGATGACGGCGGCTTCATCCGCGACAACGCGTCCGCGACCACGAAGCCGTGGTCGAAGCCGAGCGCGGTGTAGCAGTGGAACGGCCGCCGACCGTGCGTGCGCTCGAACCGATCGAGGACCGCCTGGAAGTGTTCGTTCCCTTCGTGGATCTGGTCGAGCCCGACCCACCCTTCGAAGCTCTCGACAAGCGCACCCTTGTCGTAGTCACCCGCGGTGCCGAGTGCAGTCATCGCGACCCATGTCATGTTCTGATACCGCGCCGGGTGCCAGTCCCACTCGCCGCTCACTTCGCCGAGCGCACCGTGAACGGGCGCGAGCGCTCCGTACGCCGAGAGCACGACGATCGCGGTGGCTCCCGCGTCCCGGACCGACGCGAGTTGGGGCGCGACCGGGCGCAGCGTGTTGAACAACCCGACCACGTGGTCGCCGACGATGTCGATGCCATGCCGGCGGGCGGCCGCCTGGAACGCGGCGAAGAACTCCTCGCCGATCAGACCGTCTTCGTGGAACACGCCGACGCGGTCGTGGCCCTGCGACGCCATGTAGGCGGCGAGGACGTTCGCTTCGTCGCGGAAGCCGCCATTCTGCAACGCGTAGCAGTAAGGACCCGCCCAGTCGAACGTCGCGCAGAACGAGATGGTCGGCACCTGGGCGCGGTTGACCTCGTCGACGATGGCGAGGTTGGCCTCGGTCACGACGGGCCCGATGATCGCCAGGCAGTCTTCGTCGTACGCGAGCTCGCGCCAGGCGTTGAGCACCGCCGGGCTCGTGCCGCGCATGGGTCCGTTCACCTCGCGGATCACCAACTCGACCGGCCGATCGAGATGGCCTTGCTCGATGGCTCCGTCGATCGCCAGGCGGATGCCGTCGTAGAAGTCCTGCGCGATCTTGGTGCCGCCGGCGAAGTCCATGCACACGCCGATCTTGAACGGTGAGCGGACCCGATGGGTGACTTCGTTCTTCTCGAACTCACCGCTCTCGAACTCGTGTGTTTCGTACGCCGCGCTCACCGGTCGATCCCGATCCGGGAGAGCCCGAAGCAATCGATCGCGTTGCCGCGCACGAGCTGCCAGGTCTCGTGTTCGTCGAGGTCGGCAGCTGCCGTGAGCTTCTCGGCCGTCTCACGCGAGTGGGGGAACGTCGAATCGGAATGCGGGTAGTCGGTCTCGAACATGATCTGTCCCATCCCGATCGTGTCGCGGCTGGCGAGGCCGTGCACGTCGTCGAAGATGCAGCCGAAGACCCGCCCGGCAATGAAGGTGCTCGGCGGTTCGGGGAGCGCGGCGCGCAGTCGCCCGCCGTAGAAGCGACTCCGGTTCCAGATGCTGTCGAGGCGCTCGATCATGAACGGCATCCACCCGACCTGGCCTTCCGACAGCGCGATGCGGACGTTCGGGTGCCGTGCGAGGACACCGGAGCTCAGCCAGTCGACGAACGCGTGCACCGAGTTCTCCGCGGTGAGCGCCATGCCGACCTCGAGCGGCGCGTCGGGAGCCGTGACGGCCATCGCCGACGACGAGCCGATGTGCATGTTGATCACGGTGCCGGTCTCGTCACACGCGCGGAAGAACGGATCCCAGTGCGGTCCATAGATGCTCGGGAGCCCGAGCGGCACCGGATTCTCGGAGAAGGCAACGGCAAAGGAGCCCCTGGCGGCACAGCGCCGCACCTCGTCCGCCGCGCCTTGCGGGTCCCAGAGCGGGATGAGCGTGCAGGGGATCAGGCGACCGTGGCCGTCGCCTCCACACCACTCGTCGATCATCCAGTCGTTGTAGGCCTCGACGCACAACTGCGCGAGTTCCTTGTCGGTTCGTTCGAGGAACGTCTGACCGCAGAAACGAGCGAAGCTCGGGAACGACAGGCTCGCCTCGACGTGGTTGGCGTCCATGGCGTCGAGACGGGCCGCCTGGTCCCAGCAGCCGGTCACCATCTCGTCGTACGTGATCGAGCGGGCCGACGGTTCGTCGAGGTACCCGACCTGGGCCATGCCGCGCGGAATCGGCCACACGAGGTCGTCGTAACGCCAGAGATCCATCGGTGCCGAACCCGGCCCCTCGTCTTCGGTGAACTGGAGCCCGCCGTCGTAGATCATGCGCCCGACACTGCGTTCAACGCGTGGGCCCCGATCCGCGTACCGCGCGGGAGGCGGTCCTGCCAGACGTTCGGCGGCTCGATCACGTGGTCGTCGACCGAGATGATGCGGGGGAGATCCATCGCCGTTCCCTCAGTGCCGGTTGCCGACGCCGAGCTCCCACCGGAAGAGCTGGCCCGCGTTCCCGTGGGTGATCGCCTCGGCTTCGTCGTCGTCGACACCGGCGGCGATGAACAGCTCTTCGACTGCCTTCTGGCTGTGGGGCCACGTGCTGTCACAGTGCGGGTAGTCGCACTCCCACATGATCTTGCCGATGCCGATGTGCTCGCGGAACGTGAGGCCGATCGGCTCGTCGATCATGCAACCCCACACGTTGCGCTGCCACACCTCGCTCGGCAGGAGATCGTCCATGCCGGCCCAAAGGCGATGCTTGATGAACTGACGATCGGCGCGTTCCAACGCAGACGGCACCCACCCGATTCCGCCTTCGGAGATGGCGAGCTTGATGTTCGGGAACTTGCGCGGCACCGGCGACATCGCGAACGTGACGGTGGCGGCCTGCGCATTGACGTTGCCGAGCGCGATGGGGATGACGAACGGACCGTCGGGTGCGGGGTTGGTCAGCTCACCGCTCGAGCCGATGTGCATGCAGACGACGGTCTCGGTCTCGGTGCATGCGGCCCACACCGGATCCCAGTATTCGCTCATCAGCGACGGCAACCCGAGCGAGACCGGGCCTTCCGGGAAGGAGAGCGCGCGTGCGCCCTTCGCCGCGTTGCGCCGGATCTCGTCGGCCATGAGGGTCGGGTCCCACACCTGGCCCACGATGAGGGGCACGTAGAGCTCCGGTGCCGCCGCGCACCACTCGTCGAGGTGGAAGTCGTTGTAGGCGCGCACGCAGAGGTCGGCGAGGGTCTTGTCGGCGTAGCCGTTGAGCACCCGCCCACCGAATCCGGCAAGCGTCGGGAAGCACAGGCTCGCCCGGATGCCGTCTTCGGCCATGTCCTTGGCTCGTTCCGTGGGGTCGTAGCAGCCCGGGATCATGTCGCTGAAGCGCGTCGGCTCGAGGGTCCACTCTTCCTGTGGCTTGCCGGCGACCGCGTTCAGCCCCATCTGCGGAGACTTGGTCCCCTCCCACACCCAGTACTCGCGGCCGTCTTCTTCGACGACGTGCGGGCAGATGTCGTGGTACTTGATGGGCAGGCGGTCCGTCCACACCGTGGCGTGCTCGATGATGTGGTCGTCGACACTGAACAGGTCGTGGGCCATGGTCCCCCCTCGTTCGATCTTCTAACTAATATTGGCGCGCCCAGGGGAAATGTCAAGTGCTCGCCGGCGTGCTCAGGTGAGAGGGGTCTCGCCGGTGGCGTTGTAGTGCTCGAGCGCCGCGTCGAACGTCTCGGCGATCGGGACGAGGTTCCGTACTCGACGGAGATCGGCGGGCTTCAGCACCGCACTGATCATGCGTCGCTGCTCGGCCTCGGCGCGTCGGAGTGCCTTGCGACCCGCGGATGTGATCGCCAGGCGCACGCCGCGCCCGTCGCTGGCGACCGCTTGACGGACGACGAAGCCGCGACGCTCGACGGTCTTCACGTTCGACGTGAGCGTGGGGCGTGAGATCTGGAGGAGGCTCGCGAGGGTGCGTGCTCGCGGCGGCTGTCGCTCGACGAGCAGGAGCAGTCGGTACTGCACGAGACTCAGATCGGCCTGAGCACACGCGGTGTTCAGGAGCGATGCAAGCCTTGCGAGCACTTGGATGGCGAGGGTGAGGTCGTCGTCCTGATCCGAGAGCTGGTGTTTCGCGGTCACGCCGCCGAGGCTACCGACGTCGTCGTTCACACGAAGCGCCCGCGGCGTGCACGCGAAGCGTGAATTCCTCCCCGTCGACCCGGATCGGGTCGGCCAGCGTGCTGGGTCGTCGCCAAGCTCGCCGGCGCCATAGCTCGAGCTCCTCGGCGCAGAACAGGATGTACCTGTCGTCGGCGGTGTCGTAGGACGCGCAGCGGGCGGTCACGCCTCCGATGTCGGTGGCCGGCTCGCGACACGTTGCCGTCGATTCTGGTTCATCTCGAGCAGCGACGTCAGCCGCCTGGCAGTAGATGATGTCCGGCTTGATCGTTCGGAGTTGCTCGTAGCCCATGCCGAGTCGCGCCGGGTTGTCGGCCGCGAAACCGGTGACGAAGACATCTGCGTCGACGATGAGCTGGCGGAGTACTTCCTGTCCATCTGCGCGCTCGAGGTCGAGCGACAGGCTTCGTTTGTTGCGGTTCACGTAGAGGTGGAACGGCGAATGCCGCGGCGCGATCGCGCCCATGTGGTCACGGATGTAGTCACCGGGGCCGGGACTTTCGATCTTCACCACGTCGGCGCCCTCGTCGCCCAACAGCGTGCGAGATGGTCGCCGACGAGGCGGATCGCGGCCTCGGCCAAGTGCACGCCGTCCAAGTGCCCGGCCATGGTGACACCTTTCGACGTGGACGATGCGCTAGACAAGATTAGAGAATCAAACTACAATCCTCCGCGGGGGGACGGGTGATCGTTCGTCCGGCGGCGTCGAAGGGGGAGCGTCGATGCGACGTAGCTCGGTAGTCGGTGTGGTCACGTGTGTGCTCGTGAGTCTCGGTATCGGCGCCGGAATTGCTCCGAGCAGTGGCGCAGCAGCGTCGAACGCGACGATCACCGTCGGCTCGATCCAGGCCGGCCAGACTCCGTCGCTGTTCGCACAGAACAGGGCGGGGGTCGCGGCCGCGGTCAAGGCGATCAACGCGAGCGGAGGCGTGGACGGCGCCAAGATCGTCGTGAAGTTCTGCGACGACAAGAACGACGCCAACGCGGCCCAGAAGTGTGCCACCGACTTCGGGAAGGACCCATCCGTGGTCGCCCTCGTCGGCGCCAACACCAACTTCGGCGACACCGTGAACCCGGCGCTCGAGAGCGCCGAACTGCCCTCGGTCGGTCCGGGGATGTACGGGCTCTCCGACTTCAAGTCCACCGCGGTCTTCCCGGCGGACGGTGGGTCGATCACCGGGATCGCCGCCGCGGGGCCCATCTGCATCAATGACCTCAAGGGCAAGACGGTGTCCGTCGCGTACTTGGACGTGGCGGCCGGTGCCCAGGTGATCACGGTCATGGACGGCTTCGTCCTGAAGCCGTTCGGCACCAAGCTCACAACCTCGGTGCCGATCCCGGCGACCGCGGCGGACCTCTCGTCACAGGCTGCGCAGCTCGTGAGCGACAACGCCGACTGCATCGTCGAGGCGGTGCCGCAGGAGCAGGCCACCCAGCTCACCAAGGCACTGGTCCAGCAGGGCTACAAGGGCAAGATCTTCATCTCCGGCAACGTTCACACCGCCGCGAGCTTGAAGTCACAGGTGGGAGCCGCGGCGAAGAACGTGGTCCTCGTGGGGACCTACGACCTGTCATCTACGACGTACAAGCAGTTCGTGAAGGACATGAAGGCGTCGGGCGGGGGCAAGGACAGCCTGCTCAGCGACCAGAGCGCCAAGGCCTGGCTCTCGGTGAAGATCGTGGCCGACGAGCTGAAGAAGGCGAGCACCAAGGACCGCGCCGGCCTCCTCGCTGCTCTCGAGGGCGAGACGGGCTACGACACGAAAGGCATGTTGTCGGCTCCACTCGACTACACCGCGCGCAAGGCGAATCCTGCGGTGTTCGGTGGGCTGGCCCCCAACGTGATCCTGCCGTACGCGCTCGGCTACTCGTACAAGAACGGGAAAGCGGTTCCGATCACCGGGAAATGGCAGAACGCGTTCGGGGGTCCGGCGTAGCAACCCGTCGAGAGACGTCGTCGTGACGTGAACGAGTTCTGGAAGTTCTTCCTCCTGGGCCTCGGGAGCGGAGCGATCTACGCGCTGGTCGCGTTGGGGATCGTGCTCGTGTACCGGGGCTCAGGAGTCGTGAACTTCGCGCACGGCGTGTTCGCGTTGACCGGGGCGGGCGTGTTCACCGAGGTGAGGGATTCGCTCGGCACCGCCGGTGCGGTGGCGCTCGGGATCGCGGCCGGGGCGGCAGCCGGGGCCGTCGTGAACCTCGTCGTGATGACACCCCTGCGGCGTTCGTCGCCGTTGGTGCGGATCATCGCGACGTTGGGCGTGCTCGCGCTCGGGCGCGAGTTGTGGAAGCACCGGCTCGGGGATCTCGGGTTCCGGCCGGTCGACCAGTTCCTGCCGGCGCGCGCGGTCGAGCCGTTCGGCGGCGGCATCATCATCGGCGAAGACCGCATCTGGATCTTCGGCATCACCCTCGCGCTCACGATCGTCTTGACGATCGCGTACCGCAAGACCCGCTTCGGGCTCGCGACCTCGGCCGTCGCGGAGAACGAAGCGGTCGCCGCCGCGCAGGGATGGTCGCCGACGTTCATCGCCACGGTCAACTGGGCGCTGGGTGGGGCGTTGGCCGGCCTGGCGGGGATCATGCTCGCGGCGGTGATTGGCGGGTTGTCGGTCGACAGCCCGGTCCTCGTCGTGGTGATCGCGTTGGCGGCGGCGCTGGTCGGCGACTTCTCGTCGTTCCCTCTGACGTTCCTCGGAGGGTTGCTGGTCGGGGTCCTGGAGTCAGAAGCACTGCACTACGGCAACCCGACCGGCTACTGGAAGGGGCTGCCGACGGCCATCCCGTTCCTGGTGATCGTGGTGCTGCTCGTCGTGCGTGGCCGTGCGTTGCCGCTGCGCAGCTTCCTCGCCGACCGGCTGCCGTCGGTCGGCAGCGGACGGGTGCGCCCAGTGCCGGTGGTGTTGGTCGCGGGAGCGGCGATCGCTTCGTTGTGGCTGTTCACCGCGGATTGGACGAACGCGGTGATCACGAGCGGCTCGTTCGCGTTTCTCGGGCTGTCGTTGGTCGTCGTCACCGGGTACGCCGGTCAGTTGAGCCTGGCGCAATGGTCAATTGCCGGTGTCGGCGCGCTCCTCGTCGGTCGGTACACCGCCGACCTGTGGTCGATGCCGTTCCTCCTGGCGCTGATCGTCGGCGTGCTGCTCACCGTTCCCGTCGGCATGATCGTGTCCCTGCCGGCACTGCGGGTGCGGGGCGTCAACCTCGCGGTGACGACCTTCGCGCTCAGCCTCGTGTTGTCGACGATGGTGCTGTCGAACGACATCTACACCGGTGGACTCCTGCACCCCGCCAACGTTCCGAGCCCCGAGATCTTCGGGTGGAAGGTCGACGCGTTGACGCATCCCGAGCGCTACGGCGCAGTGATCGTCGTACTGCTCGCAATCGCCTGCCTGCTCGTGGCGAACCTCCGGCGAGGGCCGGCGGGGCGTCGCCTGATCGCCGTGCGCGACAACGAGCGCGCCGCCGCCAGCCTCGGGGTCAGCATCGTCGGCGCCAAGCTGTACGCGTTCTCGCTGGCATCCGCGCTGGCCGGAGTCGCTGGCGGGCTGATCGCGTTCCGCAACTCCCGGCTCAACCTCGCAACGTTCGACTTCTTCGGGAACATCCAGGCGGTGCTGCTCGCAACCATCGGCGGGATCGGGTGGATCGGTGGAGCGCTCATCGCCGGCGGCCTGCAGATCGCGGGACTCAGTGAGCACCTGATCACGCAAGTGGTGTCCACCGAGAACTGGTATCCGGTGATCGCGGCCACCCTGCTCCTGGTCGTCGTGGTGTTCAACCCCGACGGCATCGCGTCGGACGTTGCGTCGCGTGGAAGCGCCGCTGCCCGTCGCGTGGGCGCGTGGAGGCGGCGCGACGTCTCGGCGACGACCACACCCGCGCGAGCCGCGACGACGCGGGTTCCCCCGAAGCGGCTCGCGCTCCAAGGCATCACGGTGCGGTTCGACAACGTCGTCGCGCTCGACGGCGTGGACCTCGACGTAGAGCCGGGCGAGGTCGTAGGTCTGATCGGGCCGAACGGTGCGGGCAAGACGACCCTGATCGAGGCCGCCTCCGGATTCGTGCGTGCCGCGGGCTCGGTGCGCGTGGACGGCGCCGCCCTCGAAGGTGCGTCGCCGCGTCGCCGGACGCGGGCGGGGTTGACGCGCTCGTTCCAGTCCCTGGAGCTGTTCGACGACCTGACCGTGCTCGACAACCTGCGGGTCGCGGCTGACGACGGCCATCCGTTGCGATACGTGCGGGATCTGGTGTGGCCGACCCCGCCGCCGCTCCCCGACGCGGCGCTCGCGGCCATCGACGAGTTCGGTCTCTCCAACGTGCTCGACGAGCGACCCGGGGATCTCCCGTATGCCCAGCGCCGCACGATCGCGATCGCGCGGGCGGTGGCGACGTTCCCGTCGGTGCTCCTGCTCGACGAACCCGTGGCCGGGCTCGACGACTGGGCCACCGACGAGTTGGGGCGTCTCGTACGGCGGTTGGCCGACGACTGGGGAATGGCGGTGCTGCTCGTCGAGCACGACGTCGGCATGGTCATGCGCACGTGCGACCGGGTCGTCGCGCTGGACTTCGGGCGGGTCATCGGGCGCGGGACCCCGGAGCAGATCCGCGACGATCCCGCAGTGGTGACCGCGTACCTGGGGGTCGGCGCCGACAGCGAGCTCGCGTCGTCGCACGAGGAGATCCGGCCATGACCACGATCCTCGCGGCGCACGACCTCGCCGCCGGTTACGGCGCGATCCCGGTGCTCACCGGCCTGAACCTTCAGGTCGACGAAGGCGAGATCGTCGCGCTCATGGGTGCGAACGGCGCCGGCAAGTCGACCACGCTGATGGCGCTCGCAGGCCGTCTCCCCGCGACCGCCGGCGCCGTCGAATGGCTCGGCCGCCCGATCCGCAGTCCGCTGCACCGGAGGGCGCGCGCCGGATTGCGATACGTGTCGGAGGAACGGTCGATCGTCCGAGGGCTCTCGACGCTCGACAACCTGCGTCTCGGCCCCGGGCCGGTCGACGACGCGCTCGCGCGATTCCCCGAGCTGGTGCCGCTCTTGAAGCGATCGGCGGGTCTCTTGTCGGGTGGCGAGCAGCAGATCCTCACGCTGGCGCGCGCGCTGGCCGGCACCCCCAAGGTTGTGCTGGCCGACGAGCTCTCGTTGGGGTTGGCGCCGCTGGTGGTCGAACGCCTGATGCAGGCCCTCCGCGAAGCCGCGGCGCAGGGCGTCGGCGTGTTGCTCGTCGAGCAACAGGTACGCGCCGCGATCGGCGTGGCTGACCGGGGCTACGTGCTGCGGCGCGGGAAGGTCGAGCTGTCGGGGAGCGCCGCCGAGCTGCGCGACAAGATCGTCGAGATCGAAGCCACCTATCTCGCCGGAGTCACCGACCTCAGACGATGAAGTACCTCGCCTCGGGTGGGGGAGCGTGTGCTGCGAGCCCGAAGGTCAGACTGACGCGAGGGTCATGGTGACCGTGGTCCGTCGACGGTGAGCAGCGCGCTGTCAGGCCGTTGGGGAGGACCGCTCGTGCCGTCGGACGAGTTGACGGCCTCGTCCAATCCGAGTGGCAGTGTCACCTGGCCTTGAACTGGTCGAGCGTCCCGTACCCCGCTGGCGGCGACGTCGACGTGGAGATGCGGACCGCGGGAGTACCGCTCCAGAAACTCCCGCACACGCTCAGACACGTCGTGAGACAGAAGCGCAGGTCACAGCATTGCGCTGGGATGTCCAGGAACGGCGAGGAACGCCTGGAAACGAGGCGGTGGAGCTGAGGGGAATCTAACCCTGGAAGCCATGGGACGCGTTTGCGCAGGTCAAGCGGCCGATGCCGCCGGGGACAGAAGCCGGTGGGAGTAACCGCGGGAGTAACCGGACAACGGCTGGATCGGTTCGCGATCGGTCGAGGACGACCGAGTGGCCGCGCCTCCGCAGCGTCGATGGTGAACGGTTCTACGAGGTCGTCGCACTTCTGCTCGTTCCTGCGGTCGCGTGTCGTCTGGAGTGTCAGATCATCGGCGGAGTGAGCTGGCCTGACAGTCCCCGCGACTCGGGAGCGGGTGGTGAGTCCGTCACTACGGTTGACCGCCGTGGTGCGCTCGGCAGGTGATGAGGGGTCAACTCTCGATGAGGTGGTCGGTCGTCTCGATGACGCAGCGGTTCGGCGGCTCCTCGCGGCTGCGGCGGGCGCGCATGAGGACGTGTTCCGGGCGGTTCGGTTGGCGGCGGCTGATGATGACGAGCGGCTCGATGTGCTGCGAGCAGAAGTTGATCGCGGTCTGCGTACGCGTCGGCACCTCGACTACTGGGAGTCGTCGGCGTGGGCACGCGAGGCGTCGCCGGTGGTTGACACGCTCCGCGACGCGGTCGCGGCTGGCCCGTCTGCCGAGTTGGTGGTGCTCCTGCAGCGGGCCGCGGGCCACCTGGTGAAGATGATCCTGCGGGCTGATGACTCCGACGGTTCCATCGGTGGCCTTGCTCGCGACGTACTGGACCTGCATCAGGTCGCCTGCGCGGCGCGGGTGGCTGAACCGGTTCCGCTGGCTCGTTGGATGGTGCGCTTCACCTTCGAGGACCAGGACTTCTTCGTCGTCGATCCGGTGGCCTATGTGGATGCGCTCGGTGACAGGGGTCTTGCGGTGTATCGCGAGGAGGTTGCGAAGCGATCCGGGCCAGGGGTGGTGACGCCCCTGCGGGGTGATCTGTGGGGACCGTACCCGAGCTTCGCCGCCCGCTACGCGGCTGAACGCCTTGCCGTGATCGACCGCGACGCGGGTCTGCTCATCGACCTGCTCGGTGGCGATCTCCGTTCAGCTCATCAGTTCACCCGGGTGGCGGAGGCCATGCTCGAGCTCGGCCGCGACGACGACGCGTTGGCATGGGCGCGGCGGGGGATCGTCGAGACCGGCGGCTGGCAGGTCGCCAAGCTGTACGACCTCGCCGCCCGGCTCCTGACCGACCGCGACGACACCGACGCGGTGTTGACCCTGCGACGTGAGCAGCACGAGAGGTCCCCCAGTTCGTCCACGTACGCCCTCGTGCAGGCCGCCGCGACGGCGCAGGGCAGGTGGGAGTCGGAACGTGACGATGCTCGTGCCGTGCTGGCGCAGCGTGATCGCGCCGGATTCGTCGATGCCCTTCTTGCCGACTGCGACACCGACGAAGCGTGGGCGGCGGCCACCGAAGAGGGCTGGGAGCCGGATCCTCGGCAATGGAAGCGCCTCGCTGAGGCCCGCGAGGCCACCGATCCCGCGGGCGCGCTGGGCGTGTACCTGCACCTGACCGACGTGGTCCTCGTCGACGCCAACAAGGGCGCCTACCGAGATGCCGTCCGCTTTCTCAAGGCCGCATGCCGTGCCGCGACCGCGGCGGATCTCGTCGCTGACTTCGACGAGAAGGTGACGAGCCTCCGAGAACAGCACCGTCGGCGCACGTCCCTCATCGCCATGCTCGACAAGGCTGGATTCCGGTGACCCGGAAGCGGCACCTCCGGGAAGGAGACCGTCTCGACGACGACGAGACCGTCGTCGTTCGGGGTGGGCGTCTCGATCGCGATGTGTTGCGTGCTGACGCACAGCAGTACCAGGCCATCTACGGCCACTACGGGCTGTCGGTGATCGCGGCTCGCGACGTCTCCATCGACGAGCTGGCACAGCAGGTGCCGCTCGTTCGATTCGAGGTCCTGACCCTGATCCGAGCCGGCGTCCTGCGTGCCGCAGGGTTCCGACTCGACGCGACGGGCAGGAATCCGAGGCACTTCACACTCGTGCTCAACGACCTCGACTCGATCGAGACGCTCGTTGCCTGTGAGCAGCGCAGCTGGCCCAACCCCTACCATGAAGACTGATCGACCCAGCAGGTGACCGATGGATGATCTCGATCTCGTAGCAGACCTCAACGCTCAGGACGACGACGGCTTCGGGTGGTCGACGCTCGCGAACGCCGTCGCGCCGGATCGGGTCCGCCCCGGGGCGATGCTGCTCGTCGGCAACAACCAAGCCAAGGCGGTCGTGCGCGTCCTCGCCGTCGACGAAGACGGCCAGGTTCACTTTGCGATCCTTCCCGGATCAGTGGCCAAGAACCGACATCTCCTCGATCGCACCGTCGCCTGAACCGTCTTCCCGCAGGAGCAGTCGCGAGCGATATCGAGACTTCCGCGATGTCGCGGCTCATCGGATTTCCGATGTTCCGTGGGCTGACGGTTCGACGGGCGACGATCGCCATCCCGCCGTTCCTGACCGCAGGCGGTCGACGAACTCGACGACCGCCGCGACCGGGACACGAACAGAGCGGCCGATCCGAACGACCTCGAGCTCTCCGGAGTCGATGAGCCGGTAGGCGGTGCTGCGGCTCACTGATAGCACTTCCGCCGCTTGGCAGACTGTGAACAGGAGCGCTGGGCGGTCTTCCGAAGCGGAGATCGCGTGTGCGTCGGCCATTAGTGAGAGTCCCTCCGTGAGTTGCCTACGTAGGCCCGGCGCAGGCCTTTGACTTCGCGGGCTGATCCCTCAGATGCCGATGGCCTGCTCCGCCACGGCCGGCTGGTCGGTGGGGTGGGCGAGTTCCCAGGCCGTGATCTCGCTGGTGGAGCGGTGGAGACGTTCGGCGACCGCGACGTCTGCCGGCGCGGGTGGGATTCGGGGGAGGGCTTCGCCGTCGAGGGGGTCGGTGGCGGCGGTGAGGTAGAGGTGGTTTTCGTGGCGGCCGCGGGTGATGTCGACGTAGGTCTCGGCGCGGGTGGCGGTGGCATCGACGCGGCTGGTGGAGACATCTCGGGTGGAGCCTTGGACCGCGTAGCTGGTGAGCGCGTAGGCGTGGTCGATGCCGACCTCGGGTCGCCCGGCGCGGGTGCGGTGGTGGTCGAAGAAGCTGCGGGGGATGTCGATGCGGCCGATCCCGTCGAAGTCGACGGTGAGCGCGTCACGGGTGCGGTCGGGTCGATCGACGGTGGACGGCGACGATGGTGCCGAGCGCGCCGTTGCGCACGTACGCGCGCCGGTTGCCTTCGACGTGCAGGTCGCGGTTGGGGGCGCGGGCGGTGACGCGGTCGCCGACGGCGAAGGTCCGGTCGCCGCTCGCGGTGATCTCCTTGGCCGCCGAGTTCGCCGTTCACGCGGCGTAGCAGGTGGGCGAGGCGGTTGAGTTGGCGGCGGGTGCTGTTGCGCCGATCGACCATCGGGTGGTCGAGCCCCTCTCGGTGGGCGTCCCACCAGCGGCCGAGGACGTGGCGGTACATGGTGAGGTCGTCGCTCACGACGTGGAGGTGTCCGGCGGCGGCGAGCTGATCGAACGCGTCGTCGATGCGCCCGTCGCGCAGCGCCTGGGCGGCGGCACGGTCGTGGGGGTTCTGGAGCCGATGGGTGGTGGTCAGCTCGGGGTGAGGCGCGGGTGGCGCTCGCAGAGCACGCGGAACATGCCGCCGGCTGCGATGGCGCCGTGCTGTGCGGGGTCGCCGATGAAGCCGGAGGCTCGCGCCGGTGGCGGCGGCCATGCCCATGAGCGCGTCGAGGTCGCGGTCCGACAGGGTGGATGCTTCGTCGACAACGAGGACGGTGCGCGCGTCGAGGGGAAGGTTGCGCGGGTCGGTGTGGGCGAGGTACCAGGCGACGGTCTCGCACTCGATCCCGGTCGCGGCGGCGAGGGTGCGGGTCGCCTCACCCTTCACGGCGGCGCCGAGCACGCGGTAGCCGGCGGCGGTCCAGGCGTCGGCGCACGCGGCGACGGTGGTGGTCTTGCCCGCGCCGGCGCGGCCGATCGCGGTTTGGAAGCGGTGGCCGCGCTGGCACCACTCGGTCACGAGCTGTTGTTGCTCGTCGGTCAGGTGCGCGTGGCGGGCGAGCGCGGCGTCGACGTGAGTGTCGGCGACGAGGTGCGCGCCCCGGTGAAGACCTTGGTGAACCGGGCGGCGATGCGGTCTTGCACGTCGAGCATCTCGACGGTGGTGAACAGCGGATCGTCGGCGTCGGTGAGCGCGACGACGTGCGACGAGGCGAGGAACTGGTCGGTCAGCTCGAGCAGCTGCTGCGCGCCGCACAGCAACGGCTGCGGATCGCCATTGCCCGGGACGGGGTGGTTGGCCATCGCGGTGAGCGCGTCGGAGCGGGAGAACACTGACCCTCCGGCGCAGATGCCGTCCGGCGCGGCAAGCGACGCGAAGAGCTGCTTCGGCGTCGAGGCTCTGCTCGGCGTGGTTCGTGGTCGGTGAGCGCGGTCAGTGCTTCGGCGGTGAGCCCGTGTCGGGCGGCGCGGTCGCGCCACGAGGCGACGAGGTCGTCGGCGGGGGTGTGGTTCTTGGCGGGGCGGGTGCGCAGCACGATGTGTTCGATCTCGCTGGGGTGCGCACCGCGGCCGATCTCGGCTTCGAGCTCGCGGAGGGCATCGTCGATCTCGTTGCGTCGCTTGGAGAACTCGCCTGACGACGCTGGTTGGTGATGCCGTCGATCTCCCAGCCGCGGCTTGCGGCCGGGTCGCCACCGCACTCCGAGCGCCGTCGAGAGTTGGTGGCGCATTTCGGCGGTGGCCAACGCGGAGGCGGCTTGGGCGTGCGGCGTAGAGCGGGCGTGACCACAGGCCGCGGTGGGTGCCGTCGGGCATGCGGGCGGTGTTGAGCGACGACGTTGTGGTGGTGGGGGAACGGGTCCAGCGCGCGTGAGGTGAGATGCCGGAACGAGGCCACCACCAGTCCTTCGGCGGGCACGGCCTTGCCATCGATCCGGCCGACGGCGCAGGTCTTGGAGCCAGCCGAGGGCCCAGTCGTTGCCCGGCCTCGATCGCTCCGAGGACGGCGTCGCGGGTGGTGATGTCGCCGAGGAGGGCGAGGACACCGAGGGACTTCTCGGTGGTGAGGGTCAGGTCGTAGCCGACCCGGACGGCGGGCGGTCGGCGACGTTCGAGGAACTCGGCGAGGTGCTCGCGGGTGACTAGCCATCGGCCCTTGGTGTCCGGTGGGCGACCAGAAACGCCCGCCGGGGTTGGCGCCCGGCGGCGAGGGACCGTGCGATCTCGTCGCGGTGTTCGTCGTGGTAGCGGGCGAGGCCGCGCAGGTAGCGGTTGGTGACGCCGGCGAGTCGTGCCGCTTCGGGGATGGTGAGTTGTTCAGTGGCGTCACCGAGTGCGCGGACGCTGTCGGGGTCGACCCCGCCATCGCGGGCGTGGGCGCATCGTTCCAGTTCGCTGGCCCGCACCCACCGGGAACCGTCCGCCTCGACAACCGGGACAGGTAGGAACCTCCCGGCTGCACCGAACATGCTGGTCACCGCCATCGCGGGAGGTTCACGGGGAGGTCCCGCGGGGGGTCGAACGGGATGTCCGGGTGCTACAGGCGCCTCGCCGGGTGGCGGAACAGGAGGCCGCGCGGGAGCTGCTCCGGACAGACCTGAGACCCCGGCGGCGGCCAAGCTTCCGAGCGCCATGGCGCTACCGACGTCGAGCATTCGTTCGACCTCTCGGTGCGACACGCCGAGCACCGCGGCGACGTCGGCAACTCCGAAGAGCTGCTCACCGTCTGCTGCGAGGCGAGTGTGCGCGCCCAAGCCGAGGGTCGGTCGACGGCCGGCGGAGCCTTGCGCCGTGATCAGCCGCTCGCCCGTGTGTGGGTTCCTGCCCGCCAGCACGCGGCGAAGTCGTCGCGCTCCACCGTTCGGGCCAAGCCGAGGCTGTGCGCCGTGCGGCCGAGCCACCGGCCGGGTTCCTCGCCACCGTCGGCGTAGTACCGCTCCGGCCCACTCCCGCCGTCCCGCCGGGCGGCGGTGGTGTTGCCGCCTTCGGGCGGCGGTTGCAGGTAGCGGACGATCGCGTCCACGACCCGCGCCGTGTCGGCCCGTCCGCCGCCCAGCGGGGTGACCGTGAACTTCACCGGGAACCGCCAACGGGAGGTCTGACAGGTTCCCCGTAGGGGAACCTGTCAAATGTGTGCGCGCTGGATCTCTCGTTTCGCGACGATGTGACGGGCCGGCGAGACGGGTGTTCCGGCAGAGCCGGACCGGCGGGTGAGGGTCATCGTCCGAGCCCGCGATCCGTGCGGGGACATACCCGTGGTGTGTCCGGGTCCGTGTTGGAGGCGGTCCAGTCGGGCGGTGACCGACGCGACGTTCGTCCGATGGGTTGCGTGCTGGTCGAGCTGGTCGAGGTGCGCGTCGAGGAGCCGTTCGTGGGTGTCCCGGGTCCACGTCGGCAGCCGGTCGACTTGGCGGGGGCTGAGCGGGGCGACCTGACGGTACACATCGAGGCCGGCACGCTCGGGTGCGGGTGTCGCGAACCCGAACCGGACGAGCCGCTCGAGGGTGTTCACGAGGCGGCTGTGCTCGCCCACACCGGTACCGAGCCCCAGCGACTGGGATAGTTCGCTCGCGTCGATCTCCGCGGGCACCCGGGTGACCCACAGGGCCGGGAGGCGGCGTAGCAGGAGGGTCGAGCTCGGCCCGAGCGACCGCGGACCAGCACTGCTCGACGTAGGGGTCGGTCAGGTCGAACCCGACGCGTCGCACGCGCGGGTCGGGGTGATCGACCGGGGTGAACCAGAGCGTTCGATCAGAATCCATGCCTCCGTAGGCCGCGGGCGGCGCCGGGAGCGCGCGGCGAAGCTCAGAACCACCGGTCGTGAGCGTCGAAACCGCCGGCGGGAGGTCGGACAGGAGGTCGAACGGGAGCTCCGCGACCCGGCCGGGGTGATGGGCGGCAAGAAATCGTCCGCACGGGAGGTCACGCGGGAGGTCGGGCCGGAGGTCCGCGCGGAGCTTCGTGGTGCCCAGCGACACCAGGAGGCTCTCGATGGCACTGATCTTGCGATCCTGAGTCACGAATAGTCGGCGGTCGCCGACTCACCCGCGGCGCGCCGGGCGCTGATGCGCTGGTCCTCGACCCATCCTGTGCTCGCACCAGCCGAGGATCTCGGCGACGCGATCACACTGGGGCACCGGCCCGACGCACGTCCAGAAGTTCGTCGTGCGCTCGCCGCCTTTGTCGAGCGACCCGGGATTGCGGTGTGCATGCTGTTGCGGCAGACCCGAACCGGACCGGCCTCCGAGAGCTCTCGGTGCATGTCGGGATCGCTGCCGATGCTGATCCTCGCAGCAGCGGTGCGGGTGTGAGATCCCTGAAGAAGTGGGGTTCTGGCAGCGCGTTGTCGGTAAATCCGGAGGTCTCGCGCCCCGGTTCAGTGAAACGTCGCGCGTGGATCACTCGGCCATCGCGAGATCACTTCCGCCTACGGCCAAAGGCCCTAGATCCCTGCGTTGAGATCGTGCTTGGCGGCGCTGTTGATATTGCCTGTGCGGGTCTGCGCTGGGAAGCACCGGGTAGGTCGTGCATGACGGCGTGATTGAGGTCGGTCTTCAAACAGCTCAACGACAACCTCGCCGCCCAAGATCTTGCATTGCCAGCCGAGCTCGCCGCCCGCCTCGACGAAGTCAGCGCAATCGACGCCGGCTTCCCCCACGACTTCATCGCCGACACCCAACAGTGGGTCCTCGGAGCCGCCGCGCTCTGACCCCTCGCAACGCGACCACAAGCAACCAGGGCGGACCGGGCGCCAAAGCAACCACCATGACCCCGATCGCCGGATCAACCCGGATTGTTCTGCACGCCGGCTCTTGCTGGGACATCTCGTCGTACTGGCGCCGCAAGGGATCGTGGGCCGAGCATTTCTTGGAACCTGGGTGGCGCCTGCGCACTCTTTAATGGGTGACGGGAGGGCTCGAGGTCCTGTGAGAATTGCCGGCGACACGAAGAGGGTCGAGACCTTCGAGGAGTTCTATCGGTCGTCGTACGACCGGCTCGCTCGACTTGCGACCGTGCTGACGGGTGACTCGGGTGCTGCTGACGACGTTGCCCAGGAGGTGTTCCTTCGGGTGCAGCCGCGGTTTCATGAGCTGGATTCGCCGATCGCGTATGCACGCACGGTGTTGGTCAACTTGTGTCGGGAGCGACACCGCAAGGAGTTGGGGTGGCAAGAGGCACTGCGCAGTCTTCCTGTGCCTGCTCACGTTGTCGAGGAGGCCTCGGAGCTTCTCGATGTTCTGGACAAGTTGCCGTACCGCCAGCGTGCCGTGATCGTGCTGCGGTACTACGCCGACCTCACCGAGGTGGAGATCGCTGACGCGCTGGGGTGTCGGCCTGGGACTGTCAAGTCGCTCGCGGCGCGTGCACTGACGCGTTTGCGGAAGGGCCTCGTGGAATGACGACGAACATGGAAGACCTGCTCGGGCCTCGCCTTCGAGAAGCGTTGGACCTGCTGAGCCAGACCTACGTGCAGCCAGTGCCCGGTGACGGCCCCGCATCGAGCCTCCACGTCGCCCTGGTTCGCGCCGAACCGAGTCGTACCCGTCGGGCATTGCGTCTGAGTCTCGTCGGGCTCGCAGCAGTGTTGCTGCTCGTCGTTGCGGTCCTGGTCTCGACGGGAGCGTTCGACAGCAACGTCACCCGTCCGACGTCACCCACGCCGGACAACATCTTCCCGACCTTCCCGCACCATCACGGCCCCGACGTGTACGTCGTTCCCGGCTACCTGCCCGACCGTCTCTCGTTGACCAGCGCGCTGGCGGCGACGGGAACCACGGGAGGCCACGGAGGATTCGGTGACTTCAGCACCATCCAAAGCTGGGTTGCGCTCGGCCGGAACAACGCAGCGGCGAGCGCGTTCACGCTTGCATGGGGAACCAACGACCGCGAGAAGGCGTTGGCCGCGCTGTCACCCGCCGAGCGAGCGATCGCAAGCCAGGCACCGGTGGATCATTCAGGTTTCGCCGTCGATCGATACCGCACCAGCGGTGAACCCGTGAGCATCGCGGGGCGCACGGTCTACTACCTCGCAAGCGAATCGAAGGTCGCGTGGGTTGAACACGGCGACATCGTCATTGTCGCCGCCCCCGGGCCCCTCCCTGGACCCGATCAGGCCGGCCTCGAACAGATCGCGGCGACCGTCCGCCGCACGGGGAGCCACGAATACCGCGTCACGAGGCCACCCGCCGGCTACAGGTTCGCCGGCCAAGCCCCGTCGTTCGCCGAGACTGGGACCAACTCGCGAACCCTTTCCTACAGCGACCGCCAAGGCCACGGCTTCTCGATCTGGCTCACCAACAACAACCAGACGCCGCCGGGGATGGCGCTGAACGCACCACAAGCGCGAGTCGTCGCCGTGAACCGCCAACCGGCGGTCCTCACCCCACAACTCGGCTACAGCCAATGCGTCCCCGGATTCACCGCACCATGCACGCGGATGGCCGACGAGATGGTCCTGCAGTGGGTCGAGCCCTCCAACACCTCCATCACCATCACCGCCGAATCGATACCCACCACCGAGCTCCTCGCGATTGCTCGCAAACTCAAACCGAGCTCACTCGCTCACTGGAAGCAACTCGGAAACACCTGCACCCAATCCACCCCGCCCGCTGGGTTCAACACCGTTGCCATCCTCTGCCAAGACCACTGAACGACCGCGCTGCAGGGGCCCACAACAGGACAGTCCCCGATCGCCGGCAGAATGGTGCGGGTCGCTCTTCAGCACTTACGCGCGCTACCCACGACGCCGTTCGGGATGTCGTGTTGGTAGAAGACCAGGGCAGCGCGCCGCGGACTCGCGGTCGTGTTCCGACCGGCCGCGTGGAAGAGACGGGCGTCGCGAAGTAGAAGCGATCCGGCCGAACCCACGGCGACAACCTCATCGGGACCTGGCTCTTCGGTTCCCGGGATCGGGATAACCGAGCTCACCGGCGGTGAACGGTGCGAGCCGGGCAAGACCCGCGTCGCGCCGTTCGTGTCGCTCCACGCGTCGAGGAACCAGGTCGCGGTGATGCCCGGCGCGGGTGTCGGACCGTGGTCTGGATGGAGCCGCTGTTCTCCGTGTCCTGGCGCGGGGTCGCGCAAGTCAACGTGACCGACCTGGAAGGTCGCGCCCAGGAGGTGAGCTGCGGCACCCAACACGACTCGGTGACGCCAGCAGATGCCGAATGCGTCGATGTTCGCCTTGGCTTGGGTTCGTCGCGTTCCAAGCTCGTGCTGCCTCGCCTCCGGGTCTGCGGCGATGAGGCGCTCGAACTCGTCGATGAGCACCTCGACTTCTGCGCCGTCGAGAAGCGCGGGCACGACTACAAAGCCCTGTTCGTCGAGTGCACGAAACTCATCGGAAGTCGCGCTTCGGCCAACGCCGATCTCATCCATCCGATCGACGCGAATCTCGAGCCCCACGGCGGCACTATGCCGCAAGGAACGACAGAGCGCCGGGTATCTCCAAACACCGGCTCATTGCGCTGACGACGAGTCTTGCCGTCGTCCGTGCAGGAAGACCTCGCGCGCTCCACGGCGACCGGTCGTTGGCGCGTCGCATTGCCCGCGTACGTGCCAGCCGAGGGCGGTCATCGCTTGCGTGGCACGCTCGACCGCACGCCGCACGTCTTCGTCGTCCCGCACGAGTGACGCGGCGCGCAGTTCGAAGGTGGGTTTGACCAAGACGACGAGATCGGCGCTGCGTTCGAGTTTCAGATTGGCGATTTGGGGCAGCGCGTCGCTGATCGGGAGATAGCTGAGATCCATCGTGATGACCCCGACGACTTCGGGCACCACTGACCGATCGACCACCGCGAGCTTGTGGCCTTCACAGTTGACGACCAGCGGGTCCGCGCGGAGGCGGCCGATCAACTGGCCGACGCCAACGTCGACCGAGTACACGCGCTGGGCGCCCCGGACCAGCAACGCAGCGGTGAAGCCGCCCGCGCTCGCGCCGCAATCCACGGCGATGCGACCGGATACTGGCACACCGAGAGCGTCCAGTGCATACGAGAGCTTGATATCGCCGCGCAAGCGGCGCGCTCGCACCACGCGCAGGGAAGCGTCGGCGGGAACCTGGGCTCGAGGGTTGTGACGAAACGCCCATCGACGAGAACGCGAGCGTCCTGAATGTCCCATCGGACCTACCTTGACCGACAGCATGTCGCGCCGCCAGCGACCTCGGGTCTGTCAGAATTTCTTTGTAGCCGGTCGACTCCGGTGAACAGCATGTAGCGGTTCGAGTGCATCACAGTGACGGATCGAGGAGCTCGGCGGCTCGTCTGGCTGTGTCTCGGGGCCGTTGCCCATAGCTGCGTACGTAGCCAGCCGTGGTTGTTGTGTCGGAGTGCCCGACGTGGCGAGCGATGTCGGTGAGATCGACGTTGCCGTCGGCGTACAGGGCTGTGATGACAGTTCGTCGGCCGGTGTGGGTCGCGAGCCCATCGGGGTCGATGCCGGCGGACCGGGCAGCGCGCTGGATTGCCTTCACGATTGCTTGTCGGTTGACGAGCGTTCCGTCAGGCGTCGTGAAGACAGGGTGGATCAACTCGCCCTCGTAGACGTGGTCGGGCCATTCGTGGTCGCTGATCTCTCGATCGACGGTCTGCTGCTTGCGGTGGAGGCGGAGCCGATCGATCGAGATGGGAGCGAGGTAGTGGGTTCCCTGCGCGCCAGTCGTCTTCGTCGTGCCGAGCGTCGTCCCGAGCGACGGCGTGTATGCGGCGCCTCGGCGGACGTGTGCGGTGCCCGACTCGAGGTCAAGATCCTCCCAAGCGAGGCCGAGGACCTCGCTGACCCGCCAGCCCTGACAGAACAGCAGCGTGACCGCAGTTCCGTATCGGAGATTCTCAGCCGCGTTGATGAGCGCCTTGGCCTGCTCGGGGGTGAGCGCTCGTCCGCTCGTTGCCCGCTTGGCCCGAGGCGCGCGCACGAGATCGAACGGGTTCGTCGAGATGAGGTCGAGCTTGACCGCCTCGCGGAAGGCTTGGCGGCAGACCTTGCGGCAGTTGAGAACGGTGAACGGCGCGTACCGGTCCAGCAGGCGGGCTTGCCACTCGGTGATGGCCTCTGCGCCCACGTCGACCACGATCCAGGAGCCGACGTCGTCGGCGAGGTAGGAGGCGAACCGGCGGTAGCTGTCGAGCGTCGAGGTCTTGACCTGGTGGCGTGCGACAGCATCGAGCCACCAGTCGAGCAGCTCGTTCAGCGTCGTGGTGTCGTCGAAGCGGCTCGCTGGTCGCAGCCTCGTGCTCGCAGTGGCGACGAGTTCGGCGCGTCGCGACTCCGCGGCTGCACGGGTGGGCGCCGACACACGCCGGGTCCTGCCCGTGTGATCGACCCAAGTCGCACGCCACCGGCCGGAGGTCGTCCGGCCGTCGCTTCGTCTGACGGGCGGCTCGAAGTAGACCGAGCCGGAGCCGTTCGGGTTCTTGGCTGCGACCGCGTGGCTGCCGTCGGGTGTGGGGGTGCGCTTTCCCGCGGAGACCTCGCCACGTTGCGCTCCTTGTGCGTCAACGATGAAGGCCGGCCTCCCGACGGGTCGGGTGCGCTGGACCGACGCGGAGCGCCCACCACGATACGAGATCCAGAGGCTCCGCGCGGGAGTAACCGCGGGAGTAACGCTCCAGAAACTCGCACACGTGCCAGGACACGTCAGGAGACAAATGCGCAGGTCACAGCGCTGCGAGTGGGACCTCCGAGGAACCCCTGGAAACGAGGCGGTGGAGCTGAGGGGAATCGAACCCCTGACCCCTTCCATGCCATGGAAGTGCTCTACCAACTGAGCTACAGCCCCGAGGGGGGGCCACGATACCAGCGTGGATCTGCGATCCCCGGTAGGTAGGTCGTTACCGGCGCTGCTTGTAGTCCGCGAGCTCGAGCACCTGCTCGATGTAACCGGGTCCTCGCCGGAAGCGGTCGGCCATGTCGAACGTCGAGACGCCCTGGTCGCGCCAGCGAAGCACGCGACGCTCGATCGGTCGCAGACCGCGCACCGGTTCCGGTGCGGAGCGGCCGGGGAGGTCGGCGAGCGCGAGCACCTGTTCGATGAACTGCTCGCTGTGGTTGAAGCGCCGGCCGATCTCGGCCGGGACCATTCCCTCAGCCGCGAGCTTGGCCACTCGGCGTTCCAGTGGTCGCAGCGCGACTCCGCCTTCCATGAGGTGCAGCGTACCGCGCGCTCCTCGTCCTCGACCGGGGTCGTGCCGAACCTGCGCGACGCGCGCACTGGGCGAGGGCCTCTTGCTCGTCTCTCTGCGGTGAGAACCGGTGCACGTCCCGCCGGGGAGGCGACCAGGGCAGGACCGACGAAACGACGGCGAAGAAGATGGAGCCCCGAGAAAGTTCCCTCCGGTCGCTCCTTGCGGAACTTCCTTCGGTTGCCCCCTCGGGACTCCAAGAGAGAAGGTATCCCTCGCGGCGCAGATCGTCAACTGGGTTGTGCAAACCAGCGCGGGTCGCGCGATCCGGGCCCGGTACGCTCGCCCCGTCATGAGTGACGCCCAACGCACCACACCCGACGTCCCGCGCTTCCGCTACAACGCCGCGCTCGCCAACGAGATCGAGGCGAAGTGGCAGGAACGGTGGGACGCCGACGGCACCTTCTGGGCGCCCAACCCCTCGGGCGACCTGTCCGGAGGCTTTGCCGAGGTTGCCCACCGGCGCAAGCTGTACGTGCTCGACATGTTCCCGTACCCGAGTGGGGCCGGACTCCACGTCGGCCACCCGCTCGGCTACATCGGCACCGACGTCTATGCCCGCTTCATGCGGATGCGCCGCCACAACGTCCTGCACTCGATGGGCTACGACGCCTTCGGTCTTCCCGCCGAGCAGTACGCGATGCAGACGGGCCAGCATCCTCGGGCCACCACCGAAGCGAACGTGGCCAACATGCGACGCCAGCTGCGGGCACTCGGGCTGGGTCACGACCCGCGGCGCAGCGTCGCCACGACCGACCCCGACTACTACCGATGGACCCAGTGGATCTTCCTCCAGCTCCACGGCTCCTGGTACGACGAGGAGCAGGACCGCGCGCGGCCCATCAACGAGCTCGTCGAGGAACTCGAAACCGGCGCGCGGGCCGCCGCGAGCGACGCCAACCCCCACGCGCAGCCGTGGCGCGAGCTCGACGGCGCGACGCGCCGCGCGGTCGTCGATTCGTACCGCCTCGCGTACCTCGACGACGCGCTCGTCAACTGGTGTCCTGCCCTCGGCACGGTGCTGGCCAACGAGGAGGTCACCGCCGACGGCCGCAGCGAGCGCGGCAACCATCCGGTGTTCCGCCGCCCGCTCACGCAATGGATGCTGCGCATCACGACGTACGCCGACCGTTTGTTGGCCGACCTCGAGCTCCTCGACTGGCCCGAGTCGATCAAGCTGATGCAGCGCAACTGGATCGGCCGCAGCATCGGCGCGGAGGTCGCGTTTCCCGTCGAAGAGCACGCCGACACCGAGATCGACGTCTTCACGACGAGGCCCGACACGTTGTTCGGCGCCACCTACATGGTGTTGGCGCCCGAGCACCCGCTTCTCGACCACATCGTCCCCGACCAGTGGCCCCAGGACTCGCCCTTCGAGTGGAGGGGCACCTTCGGCCTCGACAAGTACCCCACTGAGGCGGTCGCCTCGTACCGCGCGTTCGCGGCCCAGAAATCGGAGCTCGAGCGCCAGGCCGAGGGCCGCGAGAAGACCGGTGTGTTCACCGGCGCGTTCGCCAAGAACCCCACCAACGGCTGGAACATCCCGGTGTTCGTCGCCGACTACGTGCTCATGGGCTACGGCACCGGGGCGATCATGGCGGTGCCCGCGCACGACCAGCGCGACTTCGAGTTCGCGACCGAGTTCGACCTCCCGATCGTCGGCGTCGTGCGCCCCCCCGACGCGTGGTTCGAGGCGCGAGGCCTGTCGCCCGACGCACCGGCGTCGGAGTGGACCGAGGCGTTCACGGGTGACGGCGTCGGCATGGCGTCGCACAACGACGCGGTGTCACTCGACGGTCTCGACATGGCCGAGGCGAAGGACCACATCGTCGGGTGGCTGGAAGAGGTCGGTGCGGGCGAGGCGGCGGTGACGTACAAGCTGCGCGACTGGCTGTTCAGCCGCCAGCGGTACTGGGGCGAGCCGTTCCCGATCGTGTACGACACCACGGGAGTTGCGCACGCGTTGCCGGAGTCGTTGCTGCCGGTCGAGTTGCCCGACATCACGGACTTCGAGCCGCGCATCCTCGCCGATGACGCCGCCCTCGACGACGACACCGCCCTCCCCGAGCCGCCGCTCGCGCGCGACGGACTGGGTCTACCTGCAGCTCGACCTCGGCGAGGGGTTGCGCGAGTACCGCCGCGAGACCAACACGATGCCGCAGTGGGCAGGCTCGTGCTGGTACTACCTGCGCTACCTCGACCCCACCAACACGAGCGCGCTCGTCGATCCCGACATCGAGCGCTACTGGATGGGCGAAGGCGGTGACGGCGGTGTCGACCTCTACGTCGGCGGCGCCGAGCACGCCGTCTTGCACCTCCTCTATGCGCGCTTCTGGCACAAGGTCTTGTTCGACCTCGGGCACGTGTCGACGCCCGAGCCGTTCCATCGCCTCTTCAACCAGGGCACCATCACTGCCGCGGCGTTCACCGACGAGCGGGGTGCGTACGTCGAGGCGTCGGAGGTGGAGGAGCGCGACGGGTCGTGGTTCCACGACGGTGTCGAGGTGGTGCGGCACGACGGCAAGATGGGGAAGAGCCTGAAGAACGCAGTTGCGCCCGACGACATCTATCGCGACTACGGCGCCGACACGCTGCGCCTCTACGAGATGTTCACCGGTCCGCTCGACAGCAGCCGCCCGTGGAGCACGCAGGACATCGTGGGTGTGCACAAGTTCCTCCAACGGTTCTGGCGCAACGCCGTCGACGAGGACACCGGCGAGCTCCACGTGTCCGGCGCGCCTGCCGACGACGAGACCCGCCGACTGCTGCACATGACCATCGCCGCGGTCGGCACCGACATGGCGAAGCTCGAGTTCAACACCGCCATCGCCGCCTTGATGGAGCTCAACAACCGGCTCACGCGCGTCGGGCAGGAACAGGGGAGCGCGCCGCGCGAGGTCGTGCGCGCGATGGTCCTCATGCTCGCTCCGCTCACCCCGCACGTAGCCGAGGAGTTGTGGGAGCGCCTCGGCGAGCCGGGCGCACTCGCCTTCGCCGACTTCCCCGAGGCCGACGCCGTGCTGCTCGTGAGCGACACCGTCGAGGTACCGGTGCAGGTGAACGGCAAGGTGCGCTCGCACATCACCGTTGCCGCGAGCGCGTCCGAGGCCGACCATGAAGCAGCGGCGCGGGCGGACCCCCGTATCGCCGAGCTGCTCGACGGGGCGACCGTCCGCAAGGTCGTCGTCGTTCCGGGCCGAATGGTCAGCTTCGTCCTCGGCTGACCGTCCTTCCGGCACCGAACCTCTCCAAAAGGTAGCGATCTGTCTCACTGGTGAGTCATCTCGCTACCTTTTGCGGCGGGTGGCGAGGTGTCAGGGCGGCCCTTCCGGTCGGCGGGGTCGCCCGGTACCATCGCCTCCACCTCCCCGGCACTTCCTCCGAAGGTCACGCGCGCCCGGCGCGCCGCACCGGAGGTCGCCCCATGGTGGAGTTCTCCCGTCAGCCCTCGCGCGAGGAGCGCGAGTTCTGGGACGCGCAGTTCCGCGACCCGGCCCGTCCGCGTGGCGAGACGCGCCGCCTCCCCCGCCGCGAGCAGCGGCGGGTGCACGCGAGCGAGTCACTGCTCAGCCGTCTGACGGATCGCCTGCAGGACTGGCGCGCCGACGCCCGCTTCGGTGTCGTCGTCCTCGTGGTCGTCGCGGTGGTCGCGGGAGTGATCTGGTACCGCATCGGGATCGGTGGTGCGGGCGCCGGCGAATCTGGGGCCGCGCCGGCCGCGGTCAGCACCACCGCGCCGAGCACCACGCTCTCCGATCCCACCCCGTCGAGCGCGTTGCCCGGAGCAGGTGGGGGCAAGGGCACGACCGGCACCATCGCGGTGCACGTCGCCGGCGCGGTCAACCACCCGGGCGTGGTCGAGCTGGCGGCCGGGTCCCGCGTGATCGACGCGGTCGAGGCCGTCGGCGGTGCGCTGGCCGACGGCGATCTCGACCGCCTCAACCTGGCGGCCAAGGTCACCGACGGGGAGCGCGTGTACGTCGCCAAGGTCGGCCAGGCGGATCCAGGCGCGGCGACCGACCCGGGCGGTGGCACCAGCACCGGCGACCCGAGCAGCGCTGGGGCCGTCGGTGGCAAGGTCAACCTCAACACCGCGACGCAGGCGCAGCTGGAAGCGCTCCCCGGCATCGGTCCCACCTACGCGCAGTCGATCCTCGCCGAACGCCAGCGGCGCGGCGGGTTCACGTCGGTCAACGACCTGCGCAGCGTGCGCGGCATCGGCGACAAGCGCTTCGCCGAGCTCGCGCCGCTCGTCACCGTCTGACGCGTGGCAATCCCTGCGCCTGCACCAGCGGCGCCAATTGCGCCGCTGGTCGTCCTCGGCGCGCTGATCATGGGCATCCTCGCCGGCGAATCCGCCGGACCTGGTACCGGCGCCGCCTTCGTCGTCATGAGCGCGGTGGGGCTTGGCGTCGCGCTGCGTGAGCGCGGGCGCGGGCGTGGGTTCCGGGTCGTCCTCGTCGCGCTCGCCGTGTCCCTCCTCGGCGCGGCCGCGATGCAGCGCGCACTGCACGGTCTCGCCGTCTCACCGCTCACGGCGGTCGTGGCGCGTCACGACGACGCCCGGGTCGTCGCCACACTCGTCGACGATCCTGACGCCGCGCGCTTCAACGCGAGCGTGCTGGTGCGCGTGACGACCGTCGACGGGCAATCGGCCGGCCGGCGGCGCGTCCTCGTCACCGCTTCGGGCGACGCGGCGTCGCACCTGCGGCTGCTCTCCGCCGGCGAGTCGGTCGTGCTCCGCGGCTGGTTCACCGAGCTCGAGGGGTTCGATCTGCGGTGGCGGTGGAAGCACGCGGTTGCCGAGCTCCGCGCCACCGACGTCCTCGGTGTCGGTGCGGCGCGCGGCACGCTCGATCGCGTCGCCAACGACGTGCGGGCACTCGTGCTGGCCGGTTCCGAGCATCTCGCGCCGGCCGACCGCGCTCTGCTCGCGGGTTTCCTGCTCGGCGACACGCGCGGCGTGCCACAAGAGCTCACCGACCAGTTCCGTGCCGCCGGCCTCACTCATCTGACCGCGGTGTCGGGCGAGAACGTGGCGTTCGTGCTCGCGCTGTTCGCGCCCCTGCTGCGGCGCGTGGGGTTGACCGGACGGGTGGTCGTGGCGCTCGTCGTGCTGGTCGGCTTCGGAACGATGACGCGGTGGGAACCCTCGGTCCTGCGGGCGATCGCGATGGCCACGGTCGCGCTGGTGGCCGGCTATCTCGGCCGCCCGACCGCGGGACTGAGGGTGCTGGCGTTGGCGGCCATCGCGCTGCTACTCGTCGACCCCTTCCTGCTCCACGAGGTGGGGTTCCTGCTCTCCTGCGGCGCCAGCCTCGGTATCGCCCTGTTCGCCCGCCCGCTCGCGGCGCGCCTGCGCGGTCCCGCGTGGATGCGCGAGGTCCTCGCCGTGACCGCGGCCGCGCAGCTCGGCGTGGCACCGGTGCTGATCCCGGTGTTCGGCTCGATGCCGCTGGTCGCGCTGCCGGCGAACCTGGTGGCGGTGCCGTTGGCCGCTCCCCTCACGATGTGGGGGTTCGTTGCGGGCGTCGTCGGAGGGATCGCCCGCCCGTTCTCGCCCGCGGTGCCGCGCGTGATGGAGCTCCCGACGGTCGGGTTGCTCCACGCGCTCGTCACGGTCGCCGATCTCGCGTCCCGAGTGCCGGTGGCGATCGACGGACGCGCGGCGTGGGGCCTGCTCGCGCTCGGTGCCCTCGCAGCCGCCGCACACCGCGCGCGTAGGCTCCGCCAGCATGAGCGGAGTGGCCGCGAGCCGGGTACCCCGGCTCGCAACGGAGCGGGGGCCGCGGCGCCGGCGGCTTTGCCGACCGGCGACGCTCGAGCCGGCGCGCGTGCCGGCGACCGGAGAAGACGGCGGCCCGGCGCGTAGCGCCAAGGGCGGGTAGGGATGCCCGAGTTCCGCTACCGCCTCGGTGACGAGATCCACGACCTCACGGCACGGACCCTCGTGATGGGCATCCTCAACCGCACCCCCGACTCCTTCTACGACCACGGCGCGACGTTCGAGCTGGACTCGCTGCTCCGCCGGGCCGAGGTCCTGGTGGGGCAGGGTGCCGACCTGCTCGACGTCGGCGGCGTGAAGGCGGGGCCGGGTCCGGAGGTCGACGAAGCCGAGGAGCTCGACCGGGTGGTTGCGCCCATCGCCGCGCTGCACGAGCGCTTCGACGTGGCGATCTCGTGCGACACCTGGCGGGCGTCGGTGCTCGACGAGGCATGCAAGGCCGGCGCGGTCGTCGGCAACGACATCAGCGGGTTCGGCGATCCCGACTACCTCGACGTGGCGGCCCGGCACGACGCGTCGGTCGTCGCGACGCACATCCGGTTGCAGCCGCGCGTCCCGGATCCCGACCCGCACTACGACGACCTGCTCGCCGAGGTCACGACCTTCCTCCTCGACCGCGCTCGTCGAGCCGAGGACGCGGGACTCGCCCCCGAGCAGATCGCCCTCGACGCCGGTCTCGACCTGGGCAAGACGCCGGCGCAGAGCGCGCTGCTCCTCCGCGAGAGCGACGCGCTGGCGTCGCACGGCTACACGTTGTTGCTCTCGTCGTCGAACAAGCGGTTCCTGGGTGATCTGCTCGACCTCGACATCGACGCTCGCCGCGCGGCATCACTCGCGTCGGTCGCGTACGGCGTCGCCCACGGGTGCCGCATCATCCGGGTCCACGACGTCGCCGGATCCGTAGCGGTGTGCCGCATGGTCGAGGAGCTCCTGCACACGTGAGCATCTTCCTGGTCAAGGGCTCCGATCCCGCGCTGCGCAACCGCGTGGTCGACGATCTCGTCGTCGAGCTCCTGGGTCCCGACGACCCGACGCTCGCGCTCGAGGAGATCACCATCCCGGGCCGGGCCGCGGTCGGTGACGACTCCGAGACGCCGTCCGGGGCCGAGGGGCGCGACGTCGCGGTCGCTGCGCTGCTCAACGCGGTCGGGAGCCCGCCGTTCATGACCGAACATCGCGTGGTGGTCGCGCGCGACGTCGGCGCGCTGACGGCCGCCGACGTCGACGGCATCGTCCGCTACCTCGACGATCCGCTCGACACCACCATCCTCGTGTTCGTCGCGGGCGGCGGGACGATGCCACCCGCGCTCACGAAGAAGCTCAAGGAGGTGCATGCGGACGAGCGCGCGCCCGAGCACGAGAAGACCGACCAGGTCCTCATCGCCGCCGCGCACGACGCGGGCGTGCTGCTCGCGCCCGACGCCGCCAAGCTCGTCACCACGCACCTCGGCGACGACGCGGGCCGGGTTGCGACGCTCGTCGACGTGCTCCTGGCCGCATTCGGTCCGGGGGTGACGCTCACCGCGGACGACGTGCGCCCCTACCTGGGCGAGACCGGCTCGGTGCCCTCCTACCTGCTGACCAACGCGATCGAATCCGGGGATCCGGCGGCGGCGCTCGAGGTGCTGCACCGCCTCCTCACCGTGTCGAGTCCGCAGCAACCCAAGCCGATGCATCCACTGCAGGTGATGGGGTTGATCAACGGCTACTACCGCCGCATCCTGCGCGTGGACGATCCGTCGGTGCGCAGCCGCAGCGACGCGGTCGCCGCGCTCGGCGGCAAGGTGAAGGAGTATCCCGCGGGGAAGGCGCTCGACCAGGCGCGGGCATTGGGGAGTGGTGGGATCCGGCAGGCCTTCGACGCTCTCTTCCAGGCCGACCTCGACCTCAAGGGCGCGCGCGGGATCCCCGAAGACGCGGTGATGGAGGTCCTGGTGGTGCGCCTGGCGCGCCTGTCGGCACGCTCCGGTGCCGGCGGCCGAGGACGGCGCCGCTGACAAGAACCTCTTGGTGAAAGGATCCGTCGGCGATTCGGGTCTACTAGTGCTGTGGGCCTCGATCTGCCCGAGTCGTCCGTGCAGTCGGATGCTGAGTGGTTCGACGAATTCACGAGTACGAAGGCGCTTCGACTGCGTCAGGCTCTCGTCGCCCGCTTTGGTGTGGACGCGGGAACTGATGCGCACGCCGAGGCGCTCGCATGGGCGTGGGAGCACCGCAGCCTCTTGCGCGGGTCAGACAATCCAGTCGGTTACCTCTACCGAGTTGCCCAGAGTGCGATGCGTTCCCAGGTGCGATGGTGGCAGAGGACGCTGCTGGTCGAGCACGACGCGCGCGCCGAGGCGTTCGAAGTCGACCTCGACCTGGCCGATGCCCTGGCGCGGCTCCGCCGGCCCGAGCGCGTGGCCGTCGTGCTCGTGCACGCGCACGGCTGGTCCTACGGCGAAGTCGCCGACGTGCTCGGTGTCACCGTTGCCGCGGTGACTAACCACGTGCACCGGGGGCTGCAACGGCTCCGCGCCGCGTTGGAGGACGGATGAACGATACCCTGCTCACGCGTCGCCTCGCTCGCTTCGGCACCGACCTCGACGCGCTCGCCGCTGACCGATCTCCGGCCCGGTCCGCCGAGGCCGAACCACCCGTCGTCGAGCTGCAGACGATCCGGCCCCGCCGCCGCGCCGTCGTCGTAGCGTTCGTCGTCGCGGTGGCCGTGCTGGTCGCGCTGGCGGTGCTGATCGGCGTGGGCGACGAAACGACGGACCCGGCGAGCAGCGCGCCCCAGTGGAAGCGCATCAATGCACACGCCGCGGGCTTCCCGCGAAACAGCAACGCGTACGCGGCAGGCACTGTCGACGGCAAGCTCCTCGCGCTCGGTGTCGGCCGCGTGTGGACGAGCAACGACGGGCGTGCATGGCACGCGGAGAAGCTACCGCACATGCGGCGCGACGAGCTCGGGCCCAGCGAGGGTCCGGTCCGCTTCCGCGACCGCTGGATCATCTGGTCATTCGGCAACGCCCCTAGCGTGTCCATGTGGTCGACGCGCGACGGCGAGCGCTGGACGCGGCTGCGGGTCGAGGGCCTCGACGACGCCTCCGGCCTGGATATCGCCGTGCATCGTGGCCGTCTTGTGGCGACGGCAGTGCTCAGAGGGGAAGGCGGCGCGTGGACGTCGACCGACGCGGTGCACTGGACCGCGGCTCGCGCCGCGGATCCCGAATCGGTCCCCGCGCTTTTCAATCCGGTCTGGGTCGCCGGTCGCTTCATCGCCCTCGCGCCGATCGGCTCGCCGTCGGAACGGATGAGCAGCGTGTGGGCGTCGAGCGACGGCACCACGTGGACGAAGGTCGCGGACTCGACACCACCGCGCCTCGCGTCGCTCGTGGTGCCCGCGGGTCAACCGCGCGTCTACGGCATCCAGTACGAGACCGCGCTGGCAATGCTCGACCAGGGCGGGAGCTTCGGCGGGCGCTTGTGGTCGAGCGCGGACGGCGTCCGCTGGACCGAGGTGAAGTCGTTCCACGAACAGTTCCCGCCGGCGAACCCCGACCACGTCCTCCGCGCGCACGGCTGGTGGATCCTGTCCGGCAACACCGGTACCACGGACGGCCGAAGGCGTGACGACATCTGGTGGTCGCGCGACCTTCGGCACTGGTCGGAGCTCCCCCGTCGGCTGCAAGGTCGCGACGGAGAGGGGAGTGGTCTGCCGACCGCTGCGAACGGTCACGCGGTCGTCGCGGTGGGAACCAGCCAGTCGGACGGCCGGTTCTGGTTCTGGAACCCGTAGGAGCGTAAAACCGCGCCCTGGAACGCTGACGTTCCATATCGAGCGACTTTGGTGCTACTCGGAGGAGGCGGTCGCCTTCTTCATGAGGCGCGACGTGCGACGGGCGGCCTGGTTCTTGTGGATGCGACCGAGGGATGCAGCCTTGTTGATCCGCTTCTGGGCCAGGCGCACGGCCTCGGGTGCGTCGTCCGAACCGCTCTCGATCGCCGTGGTCGCGGTCTTCACCCGCGTCTTGAGCTCGGAGCGCACGCCCTGGTTGCGCAACCGTCGACGCTCGTTCGAGCGGTTCCGCTTGATCTGGCTCTTGATGTTGGCCATGGCGCGTGCAGTGCTCCCGAGAAAGGCGGCGTTCGAGCGACCGCAAAGGGTAGCAGCGGAGTGGGGGTTTCGTGCCAACGCCACCGGGGCGGGGAGAATGGGGTGTGCCCGGGCTCGATCGGTTCCGAAACTTCAGCATCGTCGCCCACGTCGACCACGGGAAGTCGACGCTCGCCGACCGCATCCTCGAGCTCACCGGCGCAGTCGACCCGCGCGACATGCGGGCCCAGTACCTCGACTCGATGGACCTCGAGCGAGAGCGAGGCATCACGATCAAGGCCCAGAACGTGCGCCTGCACTGGGCCGACCACGTCTTGCACCTCATCGACACACCCGGCCACGTCGACTTCGGGTACGAGGTCTCCCGCAGCCTGGCCGCGTGCGAGGGCGCCCTCCTGCTGGTCGACGCCTCGCAGGGCATCGAGGCCCAGACCCTGGCCAACTGCTACCTCGCGCTGGAACACGACCTCACCATCGTCGCGGCGCTGAACAAGATCGACCTGCCCGCGGCCGAGCCCGACCGGGTCGCATCCGAGATCGAGCACGTCCTCGGTATCCCGGCCGACGAGATCCTGCACATCTCGGCGAAGACGGGAGAGGGCGTACCCGAGCTCCTCGACGCGCTCGTCGCGCGCATACCACCGCCCGAGGGCGACGTCGACGCGCCGCTCCAGGCGCTCATCTTCGACTCGGTCTACGACGCGTATCGCGGCGTCGTGAGCTCGGTGCGGGTCTTCAACGGCACGTTGGGCAGCGGTGCGCGTCTGCGGTACGTGCAGGCCAAGGCCGCGCACGACGCCGAAGAGATCGGCGTGCGGCTCCCGGTCAGTACGCCGGTCGCCGCGCTCGGACCGGGCGAGGTCGGCTACCTCATCGCCGGCATCAAGGACGTCGGTCAGGCGCGTGTCGGCGAGACGGTCACCACCGCGTCCCATCCGGGTGAGGCGCTGGCCGGATACCGCGACCCGAAGCCGATGGTGTTCTGCGGTCTCTACCCGGTCGACGGCGACGAGTACGCCGAGTTGCGCGAGGCGTTGGAGCGGCTGCGGCTCAACGACTCGTCGTTCACGTACGAACCGGAGACGTCGGGCGCGCTCGGCTTCGGTTTCCGCTGCGGTTTCCTCGGCTTGTTGCACATGGAGATCGTGCGCGAGCGGCTCGAGCGTGAGTACGACCTCTCGCTCGTCGCCACCGCGCCCAACGTCGAGTACCAGCTCGAGCTGGTCGACGGCAGCATCGAGATCGTCGACAACCCGTCGGCGATGCCGACGCCCAACGAGATCGCGAGCATCGAAGAGCCCTACGTCACGGTCACGGTGCTGACGCCCACCGAGTACATCGGCTCGATCATGGAGCTGTGCCAGCAGCGGCGCGGCGAGATGGCGCGCATGGAGTACTTGTCGGAGGAGCGCGTCGAGCTCGTGTACGCACTCCCGCTCGCCGAGATCGTCCTGGACTTCTTCGACCAGCTGAAGTCGCGCACGCGCGGGTACGCGAGCCTGGACTACGAGCCCGCCGGCTACCGCGCGTCGACGCTCAGCAAGGTCGACGTCCTCCTCAACAACGTTCCGGTCGACGCGTTCTCGACCATCGTGCACCGCGACAAGGCGTACGACTACGGCAAGCGGATGACCGAGAAGCTGCGCGAGCTGATCCCGCGCCAACTTTTCGATGTCCCGATCCAGGCTGCAGTCGGCGGGCGCATCATCGCCCGTGAGACGGTCAAGGCGAAGCGCAAGGACGTCATCGCCAAGTGCTACGGCGGGGACGTCACCCGCAAGCGCAAGCTCCTCGAACGTCAGAAGGAGGGGAAGAAGCGCATGAAGCAGATCGGCCGCGTCGAGGTCCCTCAGGAGGCGTTCGTGGCGGCACTCAAGCTGGACGAGTGATGGAGATGCGGGACGCGGTCGCGCGTACCGGGGTCTACGTGCACATCCCGTTCTGCGCGGCGCGCTGCGACTACTGCGACTTCGCCACGTGGACCGACCGCGCGCATCTCGTCGACGCGTACGTCGACGCCTGCGGGCGCGACGTCCGGCAACGCGAGCTCGCGCCTGCCGACACGGTGTTCTTCGGAGGGGGCACGCCCTCGCTGCTCCCGGCCGCGCAGCTCACCGCCATCCTCGACGTCATCCCGCGCACGCTCGGTGCCGAGGTCACGGTGGAGTGCAATCCCGACTCGGTCGATGGCGAGAAGCTGCGTGCGTACGCCGCGGCCGGCGTCAACCGCGTGTCCTTCGGCGTGCAGTCGATGCGTCCGCACGTGCTGGCCGCGCTCGGCCGCACCCACGATCCCGACAACGTCGCGCGGGCGGTCGCGGCCGCGGTCGACGCCGGCATCGAGCGCTACAACCTCGACCTCATCTACGGCACGCCCGGCGAGACCGTCGACGACTGGTCGACGACCCTCGACGCCGCTCTCGCACTCGGACCCGGTCACATCAGCGCCTACGCCCTCACCGTCGAGCCCGGGACGCCGCTGGGCACCGCGGTCGCCGCCGGTGCGCGCGCCGCGCCCGACGACGACGACCAGGCCGTCAAGTACGAGCTCGCCGACGACCGCTTCGGCACCGCCGGCCTCAGCTGGTACGAGGTGTCGAACTGGTCTCGCCCCGGCGAGGAGTGCCGCCACAACCTCATCTACTGGCAGGGTGGGGACTACGTGGCCATCGGGTGCGCGGCGCACGGATACACCGACGGCCGGCGCTGGTGGAACGTGCGCACCCCCGAGCGCTACGTCGAGGCAGTCGTCTCCGGGCGCCCCGCGGAGGCCGGTGACGAGAAGCTGACGCCCACCGAGCGCGACGCCGAGGCGGCCGTGCTGGCGCTGCGCACCGCGGGTGGGATCAAGCTCCCGCTGCCGTCGGCCGATCCTTCTCGAGTGGACGCGTGCGTGGACGACCTGGTCGCCGCCGGGCTGCTCGAGCGGGCCGGTGCTCGAGCCGTCCTCACGCGGCGGGGGCGGCTCCTCGGCAACGAGGCCGGGGTGCGGCTCCTCGCCGCAATGGAGCAGCCACCGAGCCTGGTTGGCACTCGGTAGAATCGAGTGCCAATGGAGCTCGACGAGCGGAAGGCCACGATCCTCCGAGCCATCGTGGAGGAGCACATCACCACCGCCCAGCCGGTGGGGTCGCAGACCATCGCGCGCTCTCGCAACCTCGGCGTCTCGAGCGCCACGGTGCGCAACGACATGACGATCCTCGAGCGTGAGGGCTACCTCGTGCAGCCCCACACCTCGGCAGGCCGGGTGCCCACGGATCGGGGTTACCGGTTCTTCGTCGACAACTTCGACCGCCAACCGGGGCTCGGGCCCGCGCAGCGGCGGGCCGTGTCCGACTTCTTCACGCTCTTCCACTCGGCCCACCGGGTACTCGAGGAGCTGCTCAACGAGACCAGCCACCTCCTGGCACGAGTGAGCACGCACACCGCGGTGGTGGTGGGTCCCCACGTCGAGGCCGCCCAGGTGCGGAGCGTCCAGCTCGTCACCCTGCAGCCGTCGCTCGTGCTGGCGCTCGCGGTGCTCTCGAACGGGCGGGTGGAGAAGTGCATCCTCCACGTCACCGCCGACACCGACGACCCCACCGTCGCCACCGCGAGTGCCCTCCTCGACACCCAGCTGGCGGGCGCCCGGTGGAACCGCCTGCCCGAGCTCCGCCCCGTCGCCGGTCCCGCGGCCGACACCCTGGCCCGGGAGGCACGCGACGCCCTCTCGGATCGCGCCGAGCAGGACGCCCTCGAGCCGCTCTACGTGGGTGGGGCCAGCCGGCTGGCGGCGGAGCAAGAGGCGTTCCCCGCGACGGACAGCGCAGCCAAGCTGCTCGAGCTACTCGAGCGGCAGGTCGAAGTGGTGTCGTTCGTGCACGACCTCCTCCACCAGGGCAGCACCACGGTGCGCATCGGATCCGAGAACTCGATCGACGAGCTGCGTGACTGCTCGATCGTCGTGGCGCCCTACCGTGTCGACGGCGAGGTCGCCGGCACTGTCGGCGTGCTCGGCCCCACGCGCATGGACTACCGCCAGGCACTCGCCGCGGTCGAGGCCATCTCGCAACAGCTGGGAGACGTGCTCTCATGAATGAGCGACCGCGAGGCGGGTACCGCGCCGAGCAGCGAGCGTGGCCCAGCGGCCCAGTGCCGAAGGCACTAGGAGCGAACAGATGACCGACTACTACGAGCTGCTCGGCGTCGCCCGCAACGCGACCGACGACGAGATCAAGCGCGCGTACCGCGCCCTGGCGCGTCAGTACCACCCCGACAGCAACCCCGATCCCGAGGCCGAGGCGACGTTCAAGGAGATCAACGTCGCGTACGAGGCGTTGAAGGACCCGGAGCGTCGGCGTCGTTACGACCTCTTCGGCGAAGACGGCGCGCGCGCCGGTGCCGGCGCGCAGCCGGGCGGCGACGCGTTCGGCTTCGGCGACATCTTCGACGCGTTCTTCGGCGGTGACCCGTTCGGCAACCGTGGCCCCGCTGGTCCGCCACGCGCGCCCGACGCCGAGGCCGTCGTGCACCTCGATCTGGCGCAGGCCGCGTTCGGCACCACCGCCACCGTGGAGGTCCGCCTCCCGGTCGCGTGCGAACGTTGCGCGGGTTCGGGGTGCGAGCCCGGCACCCACCCGGCGCGCTGCGACGTGTGCAACGGCGCGGGTGAGGTGCGCGAGGTGCGCCGCTCGATCCTCGGTCAGATCGTCACCGCCGCGCCGTGCGTCGCGTGCAGCGCCACCGGTAGCCGCATCCCCACCCCGTGCAACGAGTGTCGTGGCGACGGACGCGTGCGGGCGACGCGCACGATCGACGTCGAGGTGCCCGGCGGGGTCGACGACGGCCAGCGCCTGCGGCTCTCGGGCCGCGGTCCGGCGGCCGCCCGTGGCGGCGTCGCCGGCGACCTCTACGTCACCGTGCGAGTCGCACCCGATCCTCGGTTCGAGCGCCAGGGTGAAGACCTCTTGCACGTGCGCAAGATCGCGTTCAGCCAGGCGACGCTCGGGGCCCACCTCGACGTCGAGACGCTCGACGGCGAGGTCGAGGAGCTGATCATCACGCCGGGCACGCAACCCGGCCACGTCTTCCGGCTGAAGGGCCGTGGCATCCCCGCACTGCGGGGCCGTGGACGCGGCGACCTGCTCGTGCGCATCGACGTCGAGGTGCCCACTCGTCTCTCGGCCGACGAAGACCAGCTCGTGCGCTCGCTCGCGGAGCTGCGTGGCGAGGAGGTCGCGAACGTGCAGGACAAGCGCATCTTCTCGCGCCTGCGTTCCGCGTTCCAGTAGCGCGATGTCACCGGTCGAGCCGCCGGTGCTGCTCCCGGCGCAGCTCGCGGCGACCGCGCACGTCTTCGCCGAGCGCCTCGACGACCACATCACCGTCGACGGCGACGACGGACACCACCTGCAGCGCGCGCGACGCGTGCGCGCCGGCGAGACCGTCACGGTCGCCGATGGCTACGGGCGCTGGCGCGCCTACCGGGTCGAGCGGGCGTCGGCCGGCGAGGTGGAGCTCGCCGCCACCACGCGGGTCGCGCATGAGCCGGAGCTCACGCCGCGTCTGACGATCGCGTGCGCGCTCACGAAGGGGCAGAAGCCCGAGCTGACGGTGCAGAAGCTGACGGAGTTGGGTGTCGACCGGATCATGGTGGTCGAAGCTGCCCGTTCGGTCGTCCACTGGGACGACGCGAAGGTGGAGGCCGCGTTCAGCCGTCTCGAGCGGGTCGCGCGCGAGGCGGCCATGCAATCACGCCGCGCGCGGACGCCGGTGGTCGACGGGCCGGTGGACCCGGCCGACCTCTGCCGGTTCCCGGGTCTGGTCGTCGCCTCCCCCGACGGCATGCCGTCGGGCTCGCTCCCGCTCCCTCCCGACGGTGAGTGGGTGGTGGCGGTCGGCCCCGAAGGTGGCTTCGACGACGACGAGCTGCGAGACTTCGCGAGCGCCCCCCGCCTCGCCGTGGGCCCATTTGTCCTGCGTGCCGAGACCGCGGCGATCGCGGCCGGCGCCGGGTTGGCCGGGCGTCGCACCGTTCGCCCCATCTGACTGACCGCAGAGAGTGATGAGGGGCGTCTCTCGGTGATATGGTCCCCGCGGGCGAGTGGCAAGTAGGGGGCTTGGGAGCGACATGGAAACCGTCGACGGACGTCAGGTCGGAGAACGCCTGCGGGCGATCCGGCGCCAGAAGGGGCTTTCGCTCCACGACGTGGAAGGACGCTCCGACCAGGAGTTCAAGGCGTCGGTGCTCGGCGCGTACGAACGCGGCGAGCGTGCCATCTCGGTGCCCCGTCTCCTGCGCCTGGCCGAGCTCTACCGGGTGCCGCCCGACCAGCTCCTGCCGCGGGGAGGGCGCGATCTCGAGATCGACCTCACCGACCCGGTCGGCTTGGCCGGCGACGGCTTCACCATCGACCTCGTGAGGTTGCACGAGATCGACGACGACGATGCCGCCGTCATCGCGCGCTACGCCGCGACCATCCAGTTGCAGCGCCAGGACTTCAACGGCCAGATGCTGACCATCCGCAGCGACGACCTCCGGGTGCTCGCCGCGGTGATGGGTCGGAGTGCCGAGGACCTCGGGAGCCGGCTCGACGAGCTCGGTCTCCGCGCCGTCACTGCCTCGTGACCTGACCGAAGTTCCGCGCGGGGCCGCGCGCGTCCCCGGCTAAGGTCGTCCCGAGGTGCCAGCACCGTCGTCGACCCAGGTCAAGATCCTCGTGCCGGGCAACCACCTGATGGTGGGCCTGCTCGGTCAGCGCGACGAATTGCTGCGGCTCGTGCAGGATGCGTTCCCGGTGGAGATCCACGTGCGCGGGAACGAGATCACCGTCCGCGGCGACGAAGAGGAGGCCGACCGCGTCGGTCGACTGTTCGAGGAGATGGTGGCGCTGCTCGAGGCGGGACACGTCCTCGATCGGGAGGGCGTGGGCCGGAGCATCCAGATGTTGAAGGCCGACCAACGCCCCACCGACGTGCTGACCACCGAGGTGCTGCGCGGCCGCAAGCCGGTGCGGCCCAAGACCGCGGGCCAGAAGCGCTACGTCGACGCGGTGCGCGCGCACACGGTCACCTTCGGGATCGGTCCCGCCGGCACGGGCAAGAGCTACCTCGCGGTCGCGCTCGCAGTGCAGGCGTTGCAGGCGAAGGAGATCAACCGCATCATCCTCACGCGGCCCGCGGTCGAAGCCGGGGAGCGGCTCGGGTTCCTCCCGGGCGACATCCTCGCCAAGGTCGATCCGTACCTGCGTCCGCTCTACGACGCGCTGTACGACATGCTCGAACCCGAAGTCGTCGCGCGGCTGATGGAGCGCGGCACGATCGAGGTCGCGCCGCTCGCGTTCATGCGAGGACGCACGCTCAACGACTCCTTCATCATCCTCGACGAGGCGCAGAACACCACGCCCGAACAGATGAAGATGTTCCTCACCCGACTCGGGTTCGGCTCGAAGATCGTCGTCACCGGTGACGTCACCCAGATCGACCTGCCTGAGGGGCGCGGCCGGAGCGGCCTGCTCGCGGTGCGCGACATCCTCGTCGGCATCCCCGATCTCGCCTTCGTCGAGCTCGACAGCCACGACGTCGTGCGGCACAAGATCGTGCAGGACATCGTGAACGCGTACGAGCGCGCGAACGACTGACGCCGTCGAGATGGCTGTCTTCGCTTCCGACGAGCAGTCGACCGTCGGGGTCGACCTGCCCCGCTGGCTCCGCCTGGCGCGCCTGGTCCTGGTGGAGGAGCGCGCGCCGTCCGACGCCGAGGTGTCGCTGATCTTCGTCGACGAGGACGCCATCACCGACCTCAACGGTCGCTTCCTCGGCGGCGACGGCCCCACCGACGTGCTTGCTTTTCCGATCGACGACGACCAGTTCCCGAGTGGACGCCATCCCGACACCGGCGGGCGTGGCCCCGGTACCACCACCGAGCCGTCCGAGGTGCCGATCGTCCTCGGCGACGTCGTCGTGTGCCCCACCGTCGCGGCCCGGCAGGCGCCGAGCCACGCCGGCACCGTCGACGACGAGCTCGCGCTGTTGGTCGTGCACGGCGTGCTGCACCTGCTGAACTACGACCACGCCGAGGAACGCGAGGCCGCATCGATGCAACGCCGGGAACGCGAGCTGCTGGAGCGCTTCCGGCAGCTCGAAGGCTGAGGTACCGATCGTGAGCGGGGCAACGTGAGCGGGGCCGAGTGGGCGATCCTCGCGGTCGTCATCGTGCTGTTCCTCCTGTCGATCTTCTTCGCCGCGTCGGAGACCGCGTTCACGCGGATGAGCCGGATCCGGGCGATCGCACTCGCGGAGGATGGCAACCGACGAGCACAACGGTTGGCAGCCATGCTCGAGCATCCGGAACGCACGCTGAACGTGGTGCTGCTGATGGTGCTCGTCGCCCAGCTCACGACGGCGACCCTCATCGGTGTGCTGCTCGAAGGGAGCGCGGGCGCCTGGGGCGTCGTCATCGGCATCGTGCTGCAGATCGTCCTCTTCTTCGTCATCGGTGAGGTCGCACCCAAGACGTTCGCCGTGCAGCACACCGAGCGCGCCGCGCTCGCGCTCACGCCGATGCTGTGGTTCCTCACGTACTTCGCGCCGCTGAGGTGGTTGTCGAACCTGCTGATCGGCGTGGCGAACGTCGTGCTGCCCGGCAAGGGACTGAAGCAAGGCCCGTTCGTCACCGAGGAAGATCTGCGGACGATGGCCGACGTCGCCGCGGAGGAGGACGCGATCGAGACCGAGGAGCGGCGCCTCATCCACTCGATCTTCGAGTTCGGCGACACCGTGGTGCGCGAGGTGATGCTGCCGCGGCCCGACATGGTCGCCATCGACGCCACCGACACCATCGAGGATGCGATCGAGCGCGCCATCGAGCGTGGCTACTCGCGGTTGCCGGTCTGCGAGGAGGGCTCCACCGACGACATCATCGGACTCGTCTACCTGAAGGATCTCGTGCGCCGCGCGCGCTCCGGCGAGGGTGCCCAGGAGGTGCGGCTCGCGGTGCGTCCCGCGATCTTCGTTCCCGAGCAGAAGCGGGTCTCGGAGCTGCTCAGCGAGATGCGCACGAAGCAGTTCCACATGGCGATCGTGATCGACGAGTACGGCGGCACGGCCGGCCTGGTCACGTTGGAGGACCTCCTCGAGGAGATCGTGGGCGAGATCGCCGACGAGTACGACGTCGAGCAGCCGGCGGTCGAACGGCTCGACGACGGGTCGCTCCGGGTGCGAGGCAGCACCCCCATCGACGACGTCAGCGAGGAGCTCGGCGTCGAGCTGCCCGACACCGAGTGGGACACCGTGGGTGGGCTCGTCCTCAACCTCCTCGGTCATGTGCCGGAGGAGGGTGAGGTCGTCGGCTTCGATGGCGTCGAGTTTCGCACCGAGCACGTCCAGGGCCGTCGCATCGCGTCGGTGCGGATCACCCGGCGCGCCACCGCCGACGACGTCGATCAGGATCACCCCGTGGCGAAGGCCCCGCCGGCGGGCAAGTGAGCGGCTTCCGCAGCGGGTTCGTCTCCCTCGTCGGCCGGCCGAACGTGGGCAAGTCGACGCTCGTGAACCGCCTGGTGGGCGCGAAGGTGGCGATCGTCTCCGACCGTCCCCAGACCACGCGCACGCAGATCCGCGGCGTACGCACCACATCCACGTCGCAACTGGTCCTGCTCGACACGCCCGGCATCCACAAGCCGCGCACGCTGCTCGGCGAGCGCACCAACGACCGTGCGCGTTCCACGTTGGCCGAGGTCGACGTGGTCTGCCTGCTCATCGAGGCGACGTCCGCCATCGGGCCGGGAGACCGGTTCGTTGCCGAGCTCGTGCAACGGGTCGACACGCCGAAGATCCTCGTGGTCAGCAAGACCGATCTCGTCTCTCGGGCCGCGGTGGGGGAGCAGCTGGCCGCCGCGGTGGCGGAGCTCGGCGAGTTCGACGCCTACGTGCCGCTGTCGAGCCCGACCGGCGAGGGCGTCGACGCGCTCGTCGGCGAGCTCGAGTCACGACTCGACGAGGGGCCGGAGTACTACCCAGGTGGCGTGGTGAGCGACCAGCCCGAGACGTTCCTCGTCGCCGAGCTGGTGCGGGAGAAGCTCCTGCGCGTCGCGCGCGAAGAGCTCCCGCACTCGATCACGGTGGTGGCGGAGGAGCTCGAGCCCGAGCGTGACGACGACGTGCTCCGCTACGAGGTCAAGGTGCTGGTGGAGCGCGAGTCGCAGAAGGGGATGGTCGTCGGCAAGGGCGGCGCGGTGATCCGCGACGCGGGCACGCTCGCTCGCGAGGAGCTCGAAGCGCTCCTGGGCGCGCACGTGCACCTCGACACCAAGGTGAAGGTCGACCGCGACTGGCAACGACGCGCCCACGCCCTCGACCGCCTCGGCTTCTGACGATTCCTCTTCCCGGTCGCTCGCCTTCCCCCGTCGCGAGCGGGTCGTTTTGCGCGCGTGGCGAGCGAACAGCACTATTCGGCCATGCATGCACTGCTCTTCGGCGTTGCGCCCCGTGGTGGCGACATCGACACCGACAATCCGCTGCTTGCGGCATTGGCGCGCACCCCCATGGACTACGTCGAGATGCCCGATCCGGGCTTCCTCCGGCCCGACTGGGTGATCACCGCGCCGCGGCTCACGGGCATCTGCGGCTCCGACGCCAAGCAGGTGTTCATGGACTGGGGCGAGGGTGGCGCCGACAACCCCATGCGGGAGTTCTCGTCCATGCCGCAGGTGCTCGGGCACGAGGTGGTCACCGAGGTGGTCGCGCTCGGACCCGAGGCCGAAGGCGTCGAGATCGGTGACCGCGTGGTGCTCAACCCGTGGCTCTCGTGCGTGCCGCGTGGCGTGTCGCCGATCTGCCCGGCGTGTGAAGTCGGCGATCTGAGCCTCTGCTGGAACTTCCAGACCCCGCCGCTCGCGCCCGGGATCCACATCGGCACGTCGAGCGACGTCCCCGGTGGTTGGGCGAACCTCATGCCCGCGCACCCGTCGATGCTCTTCGAGGTGCCCGATTCGATCCCCGACGAGGTCGCCGTGTTCGCCGACCCGTTCGCGGTGTCGCTCCACACGGTGACCCGGCATGCGCCGCCGCCGGGTGGGAAGGTGCTCGTGTACGGCGCGGGCGCGCTCGGGTCGTGCGCGATCGCGATCGTGCGGGCGCTGTACCCCGACGTCGAGGTCGGCGTGGTCGCGCGCTTCGGCGCCCAGGCCGACCTCGCCCGCAAGCTGGGTGCGCACGAGGTGTTCGCGCACGAGCCCGCCGAGTCCGTGATCGAAGCGGCGGCGAAGTGGTCGGGTGGGCGGCTGGCGTCGCACACCGGCCTCCCGATGGCGTTCCCGGGCGCGATCGACGTCGTCTACGACACGATCTCCAAGAAGGAGACGCTCGAGGTGGCGGTGCGGCTCCTCAAGGCCCACGGCACACTCGTGAAGGCCGGGGTGCACGGCACCACGAACTGGGAGTACACGCCGCTCTACTTCAAGGAGCTGAGCTGGGTCGGTTCCAACGCGTTCGGCATCGAGGAGGTCGACGGCGTGCGCAAGCACGGCATCCACCACTACCTCGACCTGGTGCAGACCGGGCGCGTCGACCTGACCGGCATGCTCACCCACACCTTCCCGCTCGACGAGTCGTGGCGCGACGCGTTCACCGTGCTCGCGACCCAGGACGGTTCCGGCGCCATCAAGGTCGCCTTCGACCAACGCGAGAACTGACCCCGCCCCACCCACCGTTCCGGGGTCGAAGTTGCGGCAGAGTGCCGCAAGTTCGACGCAAGAAGCGGGTCAGTGGCGCTGCGCGGTGACGGCGATGGTGTCGTCGCGGAAGAGGGTGAGGGTGTCGCCGGTGACGCGGTAGGTCTTCGCCAGGTCGAGCGCGGCGAGGTACTGCTGTTCCTGGGTGTCGAGCGCGGGGTCGGCGCACGCCATGAGCGTGCGCGCGAGCGGGCCGATCGTGATGGCGTCGGTACCGCTCACCGAGAACGATCCCGAGAACATGTTGCAGCCGCCGCGGCCCGACACCTTGTCGCCCGTCGCGAACTCGAGGGTGAGCGGTGTGCCCGGGATCGGCGACGACACCGCGCTGCCGGTGGAGAAGCCGGTGACGTTCCAGGTGCCGCGCAGCGCGGCCGCGCCGATCGACGCTCGGTAGACGAGGAGACGGCGTCCGCCACGTGTCGACAGCGTCAACGTGGTGCCGGTGATGCGCCAGCGGCGCACGCGGTTCAGTGCCGAACCGTACTTCGGTTCGACCTTGCCGGCCGCGCCCTCGCACGCGATCAGCGTGCTCACGCCGTCGTCCTTGATCATCATGTGCCGGCCGTCGGTGCTGTACGAGCGGCTGTAGCCGTTGCAGCCCGACGTGCCGGTGACGCGCTTCGCGTCGAACACCGCGTCGACGGCGACCCCGTCGAGCGGCGTGCCGATCGACACGCGATCGGTGAGCACCCAATTGGTCCCGCGCAGTGGCGTGCTCGACTTCCCGGCCGCGCCGGCCGGCGTGAGCCCCGTCGACGCGGTCGCCGCGACGGCCAGCACGATCGCCAGGGCCCGCGCCACGCTCCGCATGCGGCGAGACTACGGGTGGGCCACCAAGGGAGGACGGCATGACCGCGACCACCGGAGCCGAGCGACGCGACGCGGGGCGGGCGCTGCGGACCGACGTCCCTCGCTCGGCCCACATGGAGTGGAGCGTCGATGAGCGCGCCCGCGATCCGATCGCGGTGCTCGAGGAGCAGGCGCGCACCCGCGTCGACGAGCTCGTGCCGGTTCGGTACGCCCGCATGGCCGAGTCGGCGTTCGCCTTCTTCCGGGGTGGCGCCGCGATCATGGCGATGGATCTCTCCACGACGCCGGTCACCGGGCTCACGGTGCAGGCATGTGCCGACGCGCACGTCGCCAACTTCGGCACCTTCTCCACTCCCGAGCGCAACATCGTCTTCGACATCAACGACTTCGACGAGACCGACCGAGGACCGTGGGAGTGGGACGTCAAGCGCTTCGCCACCAGCCTCCACGTGGTGGCGCGTCAGCACGGCTACCGCACCAGGCAGCGCGACGCGGTCGTGCTCGAAGCCGTGCGGGTGTATCGCGAATACGTCGCGCAGTACGCCGGAATGCGGACCCTCGACGTCTGGTACGACCGCACGACGTCCGACGATCTCGTCGCGCACTTCCCGAAGCGCTACCGGAGTCAGGCGCAGCGCGACGTCACCCGCGCGCTGCGCAAGACCCATGTGCGAGCGGTGGCCCGGCTCACCACCGATCGTGACGGCCACCCGAGGTTCGTCGAGGATCCACCCATCGTCGTGCACCTCGACGAGCTCGACGAAGACATGACCGACGTCACGGCCACCGTGGAGGACTACCGCAGCACCCTGACCGACGAGCGGCGCTTCCTCTTCGACCGCTTCCGGGTCGTCGACGTCGCCCGCCGGGTCGTCGGTGTCGGCAGCGTCGGCACCCGGTGCTGGGTGTGCCTCCTGGAGGCGACCGCGCCGCCTGACGGCGGCCCCGACCGGATCGTGCTGCAGGTGAAGGAGGCGCAACGGTCGGTGCTCGCCCCGTACGTGGGGCCGACGGCATCGGGCCACGAGGGCCGCCGTGTCGTGTCGGGGCAACGCCTGACGCAGGCCGCCAGCGACGTGTTCCTGGGCTGGTGCCAGGCGCCGAGTGGGCGCCACTACTACGTACGCCAGCTCTGGGACGTGAAGGGCCAGGGCGACCTCACGGCGATGGATCAGGGGAAGCTCACGCACTACGGCGCCCTCTGCGGGCGCGCGCTGGCCCGCGCCCACGCCCGCACCGGCGACGCGGCGAGCATCGCCGGGTACCTGGGTCGCGGGGCCGCCTTCGATCGCGCGATCGCCGGGTTCGCCGCGAATTACGCGGCCGTGAACGAGCGGGATCATGCGGCCCTGGTGGCGGCCATCGCGTCCGGTCGAGTCACCGCGAGCACCCTCGAGTAGAAGTTGCTGCGACGGAAGTGCGCCCATGTAGAGTGCCGACGCGCGGGGGCCCTCGTCTTCGCCCGCACAGCTCCACCAGCAGGATTTCGGAAGGGGACATGACGCCACGCCGTTCTCGGGGACGCCGGCTCGTCCTCGTCGCTGTCGCCGCCGTCGCCCTCCTCCTGGCCGCGTGCTCCGAGGTGAAGCACAACGGGCAGAACTCGCTGGAGCCGAAGAGCCCGCAGGCCGACAAGATCTACAACCTCTTCGTACCGATCATGATCATCGCGATCATCGTCGGCATCGCCATCATCGTCGTGACCGTCTTCCTCGCGGCGAAGTTCCGGTACAAGAAGGGGACGAACGAGAACCCCAAGCAGATCCACGGCAACACGCGCCTCGAGATCGGCTGGACGATCCTCCCCGCGCTCCTGCTCGCCATCATCGCGGTGCCGACGGTCGCCACCATCTTCGACCTGGCCCAGAACCCGGGTCCCCAGGCGCTCCAGGTCAACGTCGAGGGCAAGCAGTGGTGGTGGCAGTTCTCGTACCCGGACGCCAAGGTCGTGACCGCCGACGAGATGATCATCCCCACCGGGCGTGACGTGTACCTGCACCTCCGGGCGTGCGACGGCACGAGCGACAACCCGACCACCTGCAACGTGATCCACAGCTTCTGGGTGCCGGAGCTCTCGGGCAAGAAAGACGTCGTCCCCGGCCAGGCGAACACGCTCACGATCTCGGCCGACAAACCGGGGACCTACCTCGGGCAGTGCGCCGAGTACTGCGGGTTGTCGCACGCCAACATGCGCTTCCGCGTGATCGCCAAGAGCCCGGCCGACTTCCAGGAGTGGCTGAGCGAACAGCAACAGGGCGCGGTGAACGCGCTCTACACGACCGACTCGGCGGGCAAGCAGGCTCCAGCGGGTCCCACCCAGAAGCTGATCGTGAACACCTTCGCGTGCACGAACTGCCACATCTTCGACGACTCGTCGACGGCGGCGTACGGGCCCAACCTCACCCACCTGGCCAGTCGCACCACCTTCGCCAGCGGCAGCTACCCGCTGACGCGCGACAACCTCATCAACTGGGTGCAGAACGCACCGTCGATGATCCCGATGTCGTCGCAGGACTGTCGCCTCCCTCCGGCGCCGAGCAACATCTGCGTCGGCATGCCGTCGTTCACCGAGAACACGCCGCCCGGGGATCAGTCGATGACACAGCAACAGGCCGAGGACATCGCCGACTTCCTCCTGGAGCAGAAGTAGATGACGACGGTCACCCGCTCGCTGCCGAAGACCGCGGCGCGCCCCTTCGCGCTCCGCCGCCCGAAGTCGACCACCGGCTTCTGGAGTTGGTTCACGACTGTCGATCACAAGAAGATCGGCATCCTCTACGGCGCGACGGCACTGCTCTTCTTCGTTGCCGGTGGCGTCGAGGCGCTGCTCATCCGTCTCCAGCTCGCGCAGCCCAACGGCACGGTGCTCACCGCCGCGCAGTACAACACCATGTTCACGATGCACGGCACCACCATGGTGTTCCTGGTGGGCATGCCGCTCGCGGTCGCGTTCGGCAACTACTTCATCCCGCTGCAGATCGGCGCACGTGACGTCGCGTTCCCGCGGCTCAACATGTTCGGCTACTGGGTCGTGCTCTTCGGTGGTCTGTTCATCTACTCGAGCTTCGTGCTCGGCGGCGCGCCGAACGGCGGCTGGTTCGGCTACACGCCGCTCACCAGCACCCCGATCTCCGGCGGCGCGCTCCCGGGCATGGGTCCGAACTTCTGGTGTGTCGGCATCGCGCTGCTCGGCATCGGGTCGACCACGTCCGCCATCAACTTCATCGTCACCATCCTCAACATGCGCGCGCCGGGCATGACCCTGATGCGCATGCCGGTCTTCACGTGGATGATGACGGTCGTCGCGTTCCTCACCGTGTTCGCGATGCCGATCATCACCGCCGCGATGATCATGGTGTTCTTCGACCGCAACTTCGGCACCCTGTTCTTCGTGGCGTCGAAGGGCGGCGACCCACTCCTGTACCAGCACCTCTTCTGGTTGTTCGGCCACCCGGAGGTGTACATCCTCATCCTGCCCGGCATGGGCATCGTGTCCGAGGTCCTCCCGGTCTTCTCGCGCAAGCCGCTGTTCGGCTACTCGGTGGTCATCTTCTCCGGCATCGCGATCGGCTTCATGGGCTGGGGCGTGTGGGCGCACCACATGTTCGCCACCGGGCTGGGTCCGGTCGCCATCTCCGCGTTCGGGTTGTCGACCATGCTCATCGCCATCCCCACCGGCGTGAAGATCTTCAACTGGTTGGGCACGGTGTACGGCGGCGCAGTGAGACTCACCACCGCGATGTTGTTCTCACTCGGCTTCATCGCGATGTTCACGCTCGGCGGTCTCTCGGGCGTCCTCCACTCGATCGTCCCGGCCGACACGCAGCAGACCGACACCTACTTCGTGGTCGCGCACTTCCACTACGTGCTGTTCGGCGGCCTGTTCCTGGGGATCTTCTCCGGCTTCTACTACTGGTGGCCCAAGATCTTCGGCCGCATGCTCAACGAGACCCTGGGCAAGTGGAACTTCTGGCTCATGCTCCTCGGGTTCAACCTCACGTTCTTCCCGATGCACATCCTCGGCCTCACCGGCATGCCGCGGCGCACCTACCGCTACCCCAGCGGCATGGGCTGGGACACCATGAACCTGATCGAGACCGTCGGCGCCTTCGTGATCATGGTGTCGGTGCTGATCTTCTTCGTGAACCTCATCTACTCGACCAAGCGCGGCGACATCGCCGGCAACGACCCGTGGGACGGCCGCTCGCTCGAGTGGTCGATTCCCTCGCCGCCACCCGAGTACAACTTCGCGGAGATCCCCGTGGTCGAGGCGCGCGACGACTGGTGGCACCGCAAGTACACCGAGGACGCCGACGGGCGGCTCGTGCGGCTGCCGTCCGGCGGTGCCGACGACTCCGGCGACTCCGGTGAGGAGACCGCGGCGGCACCGGTCTCGACCACGACCGACGTCGCCGTGGCCGACGCCCCCGGAACCCCGGAGGTCGTGCCGGCCGACGCCCACACCGACGGGCACGGCATCCACATGCCGTCGCCGTCGTTCTACCCGCTCGTGCTCGCGGCCGGCCTGCCCTGCCTCGGCTACGCGGCGGTGTTCCGCGAGATCCTCTGGCTGATCCCCGGCTTGCTCCTCCTGCTCTTCGGCATGTTCGCCTGGGGCCTCGAGCCGAGCGCGGAGGAGGGCTGATGGAGATGCAGTGGAGGCGTGGCCGGATGGCCGGGACGCCGCAACGGAATCGACCAGTCTGATGGAGATGCAGTGGAGGCGTGGCCGGATGGCCGGGACGCCGCAACGGAATCGACCAGTCTGATGGAGATGCAGTGGAGGCGTGGCCGGATGGCCGGGACGCCGCAACGGAATCGACCAGTCTGATGTCCACGGTCGAGCAAGCACCGGGCACCGGCGAGCTCGTCCCCGCCGCGCCCGGACCCGACGCCGCGCCGGACCCGCACGCCACGCACACCGGCGTCGCCAACCCCAAGTTGGCGATGTGGCTCTTCCTGTCCTCCGACTGCCTCTTCTTCGGAGCCTTCATCGCGACGTACCTGCTGTACCGCGATCGTCCCGGGCAGACCGGACCCACGCCGCAGGACGTCTACAACATCCCGTTCACGTCGGTGACGTCGTTCATCCTGCTGATGAGCTCGCTCACGATGGTGCTCGCGTTGGCAGCGGTGCAGCGCGGCGACTACCGGCGCTTCCGGGTGTGGATCATGGCCACCGCGCTGTTCGGGGCGACCTTCATCGGCGGCCAGATCTTCGAGTTCACCGAGTTCACCCGCAAGGGTCTCAACGTCGACACCAACCTCTTCGGGTCCAGCTTCTTCATCCTCACCGGCATCCACGGCACGCACGTGCTCATCGGCATCGTGTGGCTGGTGTCGCTGTGGGGCCTCTCGATGCAGAGCCGCATCTCGCAGGGCGACTCCGAACGGGTGGAGATCGCCGGGCTCTACTGGCACTTCGTCGACGTGGTGTGGATCGTGATCTTCACCGTCATCTACCTGCTGCCGAAGTGAGGCACGCAAGCGGAACGTCCGCGAGCCGGGTATCCCGGCGAGCAGTGGAGCGGGGCCGAGCGGCCCGGGGCTCTGCGCCGAGAGCGGAGAATGAGCATGGCTGAGACCGAGACGCAGGAGACGCAGGAGCTGGAAGCCGCGCAGCACGGGCTCGAGCCCGACCTGCCCCAGGGCGACCTCGCCTACCGGATGTCGCACGCGGCGCCCAACTTGCTGCCGGGCGAGGTTCGCGCGCACCCCGATCCGTGGCAGTACGTCGTCGTGGCGGTGGTGCTGGCGGCGATCACCGCCGTCGAGATCGCCGTCTCCTACACGGAGGGCGACCTCCCCGACGGCCTGATCGTCGTGCTGCTGCTCGCCATGATGGTGATGAAGTTCTTCCTGGTCGCGTCGTGGTTCATGCACCTGCGCACCGACCAGCCGGTCTTCAAGCGTCTCTTCGTGGTGGGTGCCATCGCCGCACCCGTGCTCTACCTCGTCGTGCTGGCGACACTGCACGGCGTCCTCGCCCCCTGACATGTCACCGTCGCTCGCCTCCGCTCGCTCCGTCCCCGCACGGCGAGACCGGCAGAGCCGGCTCTCGCCCTGAGGCGGCAGTGATGCCGGCTGCGGTCGCGTTCCCGAGCTGGACGCCGCACCCCGACGTCTGGCTGCTCGTCGGGCTGCTCGCGGCCGGGTACGCGATCGCCATCGTGCGGCTCGGGCCTCGCTGGGCGACGCCGGGGCTGCCGGTGGTCACCCGCCTCCAGATGACCAGCTGGTCTCTCGGTGTGCTCGCGATCTGGGTCGCCTCCGACTACCCGATCCACGACATCGCCGAGCGGTACAACTACAGCGTCCACATGGTGCAGCACCTCACCTACACGATGGTGGCGGCGCCGTTGCTCCTGCTCGGCATGCCCGCGTGGTTGCTGCGCCGAGTGCTCGCGCCGCGATGGCTGTTCCGTACGGTGCGCACGCTCGCGCGCTTCATACCGGCGCTGGTCGTGTTCAACCTCGTGCTGGTGTTCGCGCACTGGCCGGTCGTGGTCGACGCCTCGCTCCACTCCGGGCTGACGCACTTCTCGCTCCACGCGCTCCTGTTCGTGTCGTCCCTGGTCGTGTGGCTGCCGATCGTGAGCCCGCTGCCCGAGGTCCCGCGCCTCGTCCCCGTCATGCAGATGCTCTACCTGTTCGCGTGGTCGATCGTGCCGACCGTCCCGGCGTCGTTCCTCACCTTCGGGTCGGCGCCCCTGTACAAGTTCTACGAGCACGTGCCACACCTCTTCGGGCTCTCGACGCTCGAAGACCAGCAGGCCGCGGGCCTGGTCATGAAGATCGGCGCCGGACTCCTCCTGTGGGGCGTCATCGCCGTAGTGTTCTTCCGCTGGGCCTCCGAGGAAGAGCGCGCGAACACCCCGCGGCACGGACTCGACGAGATGGATCGTGAGCTCACGGAGATGGGGCTGAGGAGATGAACGACAGCACGACGGTTGACGAGACCGAGGAAGAGCAGCTTCCCGAGCTCGTCGAGAGCGATCACCTCGGTGCCGACGCGCCCGCGGAGGACACACCGCTCAAGACTCGTGTCCTGCTCCCCATCCTGATCCCGGCGGTCTCGATCGTGATCGTGGCCCTGCTGGTGCTGAACATCTCGCGCGTGTTCCTGGCCGGCGACGAGGACGCCGCACTCGCGATGGGGATCACCATCACGCTGGCGATCCTCGTCGGCGCGTCGATCATCGCCGCGGCACCCCGCTTGAAGACGTCGTCGCTCGCGGTGATCCTCGGCGGTGTAGTGCTGTTCGTCTCGGTCGCCGGACTGGTGTCGCTGGGCCCGAGCCTCAACGAAGGCGAAGGCGGGGCCACCAACCCGAACGTCAACCCACCGGGCAAGGCGACGTCCACGGTCAGCGTGAGCGCCGGCCCGGGTCTCACGTTCAACGGAGTCGCCTTCACAGGCAACTACACCGCCAAGGCGGGGATCGTGCAGATCAACTACGGGGGAGCGTCGGGCCACACCTTGGCCATCCAGGACCCGAAGTTCAACGGCTTCTTGCTGAGCTCCGCGGGAAGCCCGAGGTCGGGGAAGGTCAAGCTCGCGCCGGGCACCTACACGATCTACTGCACCGTGCCGGGTCACGAGGCTGCGGGCATGAAGGCCACGATCACCGTCTCGCAGTGAGGTACCGATGAGACGTTCGTTCCGTCGGCGCTTCGCGGCGCTGTCAGTGGTGCTCGTCGGCGCGGTCGTGTTCGCCGCGTGCGGAGGCGGAGGAGGAGGTGGCTCGTCCCAGGGCTACGTCGAGCCGAAGGGCGCGTCGACCGAAACCATCTCCATCGACGCGCAGAACTTCTCGTTCACCCCCGACAAGATCACCGCCAAGCCCGGCATCGCGACGATCGCGCTCACCGCGAAGAGCGGGATCCACGACCTCGTGTTCGACCACGGGGCGTACTCGGGCTTCCGGCTCGAGGCCGACAGCGGCGGCGGTACCCAGAAGCTGAAGATCGATCTGAAGCCCGGGAAGTACACCTTCTACTGCACGTACCCCGGCCACCGCGCCGCCGGGATGGAAGGCACGCTGACCGTCAGCAGTTAGGTCCGCTCGACCCGCTGGCCGGCGCCGACGCGGTCGCGGGCACCACCACCGCGAGTGCTCCCGGCGCGGGCTCCAGTCGCGCCGGGAGCGGCCCCGCGTGCTCGCCGCTCGCCCACAGGTCGACCGCCGGGGTCGCCGCGAGCATCTCGACGGTCACGCTCGTGCCGCGCGCGATGAGCACCCGCGGGTTCTCGACGTGCGTGCCCTGGAACACCGAAGGAAACGTGCGCAGGAACTCGGCGCGCGACACGGGTCCGACCACGCACACGTCGAGCAACCCGTCGTGCACGCTCGCCGCTGGTGTGATCATCATGCCGCTCGCGTAGGTGCGGGTGTTGCCGACCGCGACCAGCCACGCGTCGGTTTGGATGACGGCGTCGTCGACGGTCACGCGCACCGAGGTGGGGGAGTAGGCGGCGAGCGTCCGCATCGTGGCGAGCACGTAGAGGGGAGTCCCGCTGGTCCACGTGATCTCGTTGGCCCACGCGTTCGCGACCGCGTCGAAGCCGGTGTTGGCGACGGTCGTGAACCAGGCCGCGCGGCCGTCGGCGGTGTGGGCGCGCCCGAGGTCCGCCCGGACCACCCGACCGGTGCGCAGCACGTCGATGGCCGCGAGGTGGTCGCCGCAGGGGACGTCGAGTTGGCGCGCGAAGTCGTTGCCGGACCCGAGGGGCACGAGGCCGAGCACACCGCCTTCGTCGGCCGCGACGCCGGCGAGCGCGCACACGGTGCCGTCGCCACCGCACGCGACGACGCCACGATCGCGGGCGAACGCCGACCGGGCGAGGGTGACGAGGTCGGCGGCATCGGCCGACAGCACGATCTCGACGTCGAGGTCCGAGGTCGCGAGCGCGTCGAGGACGTGGGGGAGTCGGGCCCGGGCCCGACCACGGCCGGCGGCTGGGTTCACGATCGCGGTCCAGCGCTCGGGGGCCGGTGGCATCGGGCGGGAGCGTAGCGTCGGCACGGCGGCGGAGCGGTGCGATTCGGTAGCGTGCGCGCGTGACCGTCGACGTCGACCTGCACCGGGTGCCGGGCCACGTCGCGATCGTCGGCGACGGCATCGACGAGCGGTCGCTGGACGACGTGGTCGGGGGCGCGTTGGAGATCGGCCTCCGGTGGTTGACGGTGGAGGTCGTGCCGAGCGATGGGTGGGGCGAACCGCTCGCGGCCACGCAGGACGCGTGCGCGCGGGCCGAGACGTTGCTGCTGGCCCGGCGCGACGACCTGTACGCGCGTGGTGTGCGCGTGCGCGCGCTCGGCCGGCGAGACGCGCGGCTGCCCCGACGGTTGCAGCGCGTGCTCGCCGACATCGAGGTGCTCACGGCCACCAATCACGGCATGACGCTCACGATCGCGGTCGACCACGACGGACGCGTCGAGCTCGCCGAGGCGATGGCCGCACTCGCGGCCGAGGTGCGCGAGGGCGCGCGCCGGCCGTCGTCGATCGACGAGGACGCGCTCGCCGCCCACCTCGCCTCGCCCGACCTGCCCGATCCCGATCTCATCGTCCGCACCGGGGGCGACACCCGCACCGCCAGCTTCCTGGTCTGGCAGTCGGCGTACTCCGAGTTCGTGTTCACCGACGTGCGCTGGCCCGACTTCGGCCGCGACGACCTCTTCGCTGCCGTCGCCGAGTACCAGCGCCGCGAGCGCCGCTTCGGCGCCGTCGACCCCTCCCATCCCTGAACATCTCGGAGTTGACCCCCACCTGCGTACGCGAACTCTGAGATGTTCGGTGGGCGGGGGCGAATTACACTGATGTAGTGAACCTGTACCGGGACCAGGGGGTCGTGCTGCGCACGATCAAGCTGGGGGAGACCGACCGGATCGTCACCCTCCTCACCCAGGGCCACGGGAAGGTGCGGGCGGTGGCCAAGGGCGTGCGCAAGTCGGGGAGCCGCTTCGGCGGACGGCTGGAGCCGACCAGCCACATCGCGCTGCAGTGCTACCGGGGTCGTGAGCTCGACGTGGTCACCCAGGTGGAGACCATCGACGCGAACCGGGCGCTGCGCGAGCACTACGGGTGCCTCACCCATGCGGTCTCGATGTTGGAGGCCACCGACCAGGTGGCGCAGGAGCGCGAGCCCAACCCCGCGCTCTACCGCATGCTGGTGGGCGCGCTGCGCACCCTGGCCGAGAACCCCAACCCGCTGGTGAGCGCGGCGTTCTTCTGGAAGCTGCTGTCGCTCGAGGGCTTTCACCCGCTGCTCGACTCGTGCGCCCGTTGCGGTGACGACGACGGCCCGTTCGTCGCCTTCGATCTCGACGAGGGCGGCGTGCTCTGCGAGACGTGTGGCCGCTTCACCGGTCGGCGCATCGACGCCGACACCCTGCACATGGTCCGGCGCATCCTCGGCGGCGAACTGCGCAGCGCCCTGGCCGAGCGACCGGGACCCACGACCGTGGCCACCGAGCGCCTTGCGCTCACCAGCGTCGAGCACCACCTCGAGCGCCGGCTCCGCAGCGCCGCGCTGCTGTAGCCGTGCCGCGCTGCAGGAGACGGAGCGCAGCGGAGTCGACCATCAAAAGGCAGCGCCGCGCTGCTGTAGCCGTGCCGCGCTGCAGGAGACGGAGCGCAGCGGAGTCGACCATCGAAGGCGGCCGCGCTGCTCTGAAAGCCGTTCGGAGGCCCCGAAAGGGGCGCAACTAGGATCGCGCCCCGGTATGGCCAAGCACGACGAGATGGACCGCGTCGTCAACCTCGCGAAGCGGCGCGGGATCGTCTTCCCGTCGAGCGAGATCTACGGCGGGTTCCGTTCCACGTGGGACTACGGACCTCTCGGCGTGCTCCTCAAGCGCAACGTCAAGGACGCCTGGTGGCGTTCGATGGTGCAGCTGCGCGACGACGTCGTCGGCCTCGACGCCGCCATCCTCATGGCGCCGAAGGTCTGGGAGGCCAGCGGCCACGTCGCCACCTTCACCGACCCGCTCGTCGACTGCCGCAACTGCAAGGAGCGGTTCAGGGCCGATCAGCTGCCCGACTCCGGGGCCTGCCCGAACTGCGGCGCCAAGGACTCCTTCACGGATGCCCGCCAGTTCAACCTGATGTTCAAGACCTACGTCGGCCCCGTCGAGGACGACGCTTCGGTCGCCTATCTCCGCCCCGAGACCGCCCAGGGCATCTTCGTCAACTTCGCCAACGTCCAGACGACGACGCGCAAGAAGCCGCCCTTCGGCATCGCGCAGATCGGCAAGTCGTTCCGCAACGAGATCACGCCGGGCAACTTCCTGTTCCGGACGCGCGAGTTCGAGCAGATGGAGATGGAGTTCTTCGTCCCGCCCGAAGACGGCGCGCAGTGGTACGAGTACTGGTGCCAGGAGCGCTTCCGCTGGTACGTCGACCTCGGCATCCCGGAAGACGAGCTCCGCCTGCGGCAGCACGATCCCGATGAGCTCTCGCACTACTCGACCGGCACATCCGACGTGGAGTTCCTCTACCCGTGGGGTTGGGGTGAGCTCGAGGGCATCGCCAACCGCACCGACTTCGACCTCACCCAGCACAGCAAGTTCTCCGGCCAGGATCTCAGCTACTACGACCAGGAGAACGACCGCCGCTACCTGCCGCACGTGATCGAGCCGGCCGCGGGTGCCGACCGCGCCACGCTGGCGTTCCTCCTCGCCGCCTACGAGGAGGAGGACGTCGACAACGGCAAGGGCGGCACCGAGCCGCGCACCGTGCTGCACCTCCACCCGCAGCTCGCACCGATCAAGGTGGCGGTGCTGCCGCTGTCCAAGAACGAGCGGCTGGTGCCGGTGGCCGACGAGGTGGCGGCGTTGCTCCGGCCGGAGCTGATGATCGACGTCGACGTGGCGGGTTCGATCGGCCGCCGCTACCGTCGTCAGGACGAAGTCGGCACGCCGCTGTGCGTCACCGTCGACTTCGACACGCTCGACGACCGCGCGGTCACGATCCGTGACCGCGACACGATGACGCAGGCGCGGGTCCCGATCGACGGCCTGCTGGGCGAGCTGAGGGACCGACTGAATCCATGAGTGACGAGAACTACTACGAGGAGCTCGGGGTCGAGCCTGGTGCCTCGCGCGACGAGATCCGCGAGGCGCACCGGCAACGGGTCGCCGATCTCGAGGCGGCGCGCGAGAAGAAGGGCGTCACCGAGTCGCAGCTGGAGGCCAACCGCGACCAGGTGGCCCACGTGCGCGCGGCGTGGAACGTGCTGTCCGACCCGTTCCAGCGGCAGCGCTACGACGCGCGGCTCACGGCCGAGTCGGAGCCGGGAGGCGACGTGGAGCTGGTCGGCGACGACGAGCCCGGCGCGCAGCCCGGCACCGAGCCCCAGCTCACCGGCTGGCGCAAGTTGCTCGCGCCACCTCCGCCGAAGCCGGCCGCGAGCAGCGGCGGGGGCAACACCAACGGCACCGGCAAGAAGGCGAGCAATCGCCGTCCCCGGCCGGAGCCCACCGTCGAGCTGCCCGCGGGCATGACCATCGCCGAGCCGAGGGCGCGGGGCATGGCGCTGCTCTTCGACATCGCGGTGCTGCTCATCATCTTCGTGGGGCTGCAGTTCCTGATCCCGCCCGCGATCCAGAGCGACTACCGCGACCTCTCCGACCGCGCCGGCAAGGTGACCGATCTCAAGAGCGCCCGCGAGGATCTCGACGACGCCCAGAAGTCGGTCGAGAGCGCCAAGACCGCGAGCGACAAGACGTCGGCGCAGAGCGACCTGAAGAGCGCGCGGAAGGACTACAGGAGCGCGCAGAAGGACGCCAAGGACGCGGGGCTCAGCGCTGCGCACGTCGACGACACCCCGAAGCAGCTGCAGACGCGCATCGACAAGCTCGGTGACAAGGTGCGTACGACCACGATCGTCACGCTCGTCATCACGTTCCTCTTCGCCATGGTGTACCTGGTACCGATCGTCGTGCGGAAGGGATACACGTTCGGGATGCGCAACCGAGGGCTTCGGATCATCCGGGTGGACGGCTCGCCCGTCGGCTGGTACGGGGCCTTCACGCACTTCGCGGTGCCGGTCCTGCTGGCGATCGCGATCCCGCAATGGGGGCCCATCCTGGGTCTTGGCATGATCGCCTGGGGCTACTTCGACCGCAACGGTCAGGGCATCCACGACAAGCTCGCGCGGACCCTCGTCGTCGCCGCGTAGTCTCGAATTCCCCGCGCCTCGCTCCAACAGGTAGAGAGCCCGCGTGCCGGGTAACCCGGTGCGCAGCGAGCGACCCGATCAACAGGAGACAGCGATGTCGTACGTGTACGCCTTCGAGGAGGGCTCGAAGGAGCAGAAGTACCTGCTGGGGGGCAAGGGCGCGAATCTCGCCGAGATGACCAACCTCGGCCTCCCCGTACCCCCCGGGTTCACGATCACGACCGACGCGTGCAAGGCCTACATGGCCGCCGACGACACCATCCCCGAGGGCCTCATGCGTGAGGTCGCCGAGGCGCTCGCCGCGCTCGAGGCCAAGATGGGCAAGGAGCTCGGCGACGCCGCCGACCCGCTGCTCGTCTCGGTGCGCTCGGGTGCGCCCTTCTCGATGCCCGGGATGATGGACACCGTCCTCAACCTCGGGCTCAACGACGTGTCCGTCGGCGGTCTGGCCAAGCAGACCGACAACCCCCGCTTCGCGTACGACTCCTACCGCCGCTTCGTGCAGATGTTCGGCAAGATCGTGCTCGACATCGACGGCGAGCGGTTCGAGCACACGCTCACCGCGCTGCGCGCCGAGCGCGGCGTGGAGACCGACCCCGAGCTGTCCGCGGAAGACCTCGAGGGCCTGGTCGAGCGGTTCAAGGCAATCGTGTTCGCCGAGAAGGGCATCGAGTTCCCGCAGGATCCGCAGGAGCAGCTCGCCTACGCGATCGAGGCCGTGTTCCGTTCGTGGAACGGCGAGCGGGCGCGGATCTACCGCCGCATGGAGAAGATCCCCGACGACCTCGGCACCGCGGTCAACGTCCAGACGATGGTCTTCGGCAACAAGGGCGACGACTCCGGCACCGGCGTCGCGTTCACCCGCGACCCTGCGACGGGTGAGAACCGCGCCTACGGCGACTTCCTGACGAACGCGCAGGGGGAAGACGTCGTCGCCGGCATCCGCGTCACCGAGCACCTCGACGCGATGGGCAACGAGTTCCCGGGGCCGACCGCCGACCTGCTCGAGATGATGCAGACGCTGCAGACCCACTACCGCGACATGTGCGACATCGAGTTCACCATCGAGCAGGGTCGTCTCTTCCTGCTGCAGACGCGCGTCGGCAAGCGCACTGCCGCGGCCGCGCTGCGCATGGCGGTCGAGATGGAGCAGGAAGGTCTCATCGACCAGCGCGAGGCGGTGCTGCGCGTGCAGCCGGCGCAGCTCGACCAGCTGCTGCACCCGCAGTTCGATCCCCGGGCCGAGTACACCGCGGTCACGAAGGGCCTCAACGCGTCGCCCGGTGCCGCGGTGGGGAGGGTCTACTTCACCGCCGACGCCGCCGAGGCGCACCGCGCCGCCGGCGAGGACGTCATCCTGGTGCGGCCCGAGACGTCGCCCGACGACCTGCACGGCATGATCGCGGCCGAGGGCATCCTCACGTCGCGCGGCGGGCTCGTGAGCCACGCCGCGGTCGTCGCGCGCGGCATGGGGACGCCCGCGGTGTGCGGAGCGAACGAGCTCGACATCGACGTCGAGGGCGGCCGCCTCTCGGTCAACGGCGAGACTGTGCTGCAGGGCGAGGTGATCTCGATCAACGGCACGACCGGTGAGGTCGTGATCGGTTCGGTACCGGTGATCACGCCCGACCCGTCGGGTCCGTTCGACACCATCCTCGCTTGGGCCGACGAGTACCGCCGGCTCAAGGTGCGCACCAACGCCGACCTCCCGCACGACGCCGAGGTGGCCCGCCGCTTCGGCGCCGAGGGCATCGGCCTGTGCCGCACCGAGCACATGTTCCTCGGCGACCGCCTGCCGCTGGTGCAGCGGTTCATCCTCGCCGACGGTCCGGTCGAGGAGGAAGAGGCGCTGGCCGACCTGGAGAAGCTCCAGCGCGCCGACTTCGAGGGCATCTTCGCGGCGATGGACGGGCTGCCCGTCACCATCCGCCTGCTCGACCCGCCGCTGCACGAGTTCCTCCCCGACGTCGAGGAGCTGCTCGTGCGCGAGGCGCGCGGCAACCTCGAACCCGAGGACCGTCGTCTCCTCACCGTGGCGCAGCTCTGGCGTGAGGCCAACCCGATGCTCGGCACGCGCGGCTGTCGCCTCGGCATCATCAAGCCCGGTCTGTACAAGATGCAGGCCAAGGCCATCGTCGAAGCGGCGATCGCGCGCAAGCAGGCGGGCGGCGACCCGCAGGTCGAGATCATGATCCCGCTGATCGTCACCGAGCCCGAGCTGCAGCTGCTCGAGGGTTGGGTGCGCGACGTCGCGACGCAGGTGATCGCCGATGCGGGGATGAGCGTCGACTACCTCGTGGGCACGATGATCGAGACGCCCCGCGCTGCACTCGCGGCCGCCGAGATCGCCGAGGTGGCGGAGTTCTTCTCGTTCGGCACCAACGACCTGACGCAGATGACGTTCGGGTTCTCGCGCGACGACGTCGAGGGCCGGTTCATGGCCGAGTACCTCGAGCTCAAGTTGCTCCGCGCCAACCCGTTCGAGACCCTCGACCAGGAGGGTGTCGGCGAGCTCGTGCGCCTCGGCGTGGAGCGTGGCCGCGCCACCCGTCCGACCATCAAGCTCGGCATCTGTGGCGAGCACGGTGGCGACCCGGCGTCGGTCGAGTTCTGCGACCGGGTGGGCCTCGACTACGTGTCGTGCTCGCCGTACCGGGTGCCGATCGCGCGGCTCGCCGCCGCGCACGCATCGCTCGGCTCCGACGGACCGGGAACGACCGCGTAGATGCAAGTGCCCGACGCGTACCGGACGCAGTGGCGGCAGGAGATCGCTCCCGAGAGCGCGTGGGGGAGCGACACGCCGCGCCGGTGGGTCGACCTGGGCGCCACGGTCGCGGTGGCGGCTGCGGTCCTCGACGCCCTGGTCACCTACGCGCTGGTCCGGGGCTCGGTCGGGCACGAGCGCAACCCCGTCGTCGTGGAGATCATGCACTCGATCGGGATCGCACCCACGCTCACGGTGGGTGTCCTCGTGCGGGTCGGTCTCATCGGTGCGCTGGCGTTCCTGGCCGTCCGTGCGGTGCGGCCGTCGGTCCGCGTCCTCGCGTTCGGCACGCTCGCGGCGACCACCGTGTGGTGGTGCGCGGTCGTGTTCGCCAACGCCGCCGTCGTCGCCCATGTGGTCTGACGCGGCCCGAACGCCAAAAGGTAGCGATTCCTTTCAGATCTGAAACAGATCGCTACCTTTTGCGGAGGGCTGGGGAGCGAGCCGACTTGGATGTCACACCCCGGTCGTACGATCGCAGCATGGTCGAGTTGATCGTCCCCGCATCGGGCGTGACGGTGCGCCGGGCCCACGAGGGTGTCGACGCGCACGTCGGCGCACCCGTGCGCCGGCGCGAGGAGCGTGAGGCAGGGATGGCAGTGTCGCTGGCGCCGGGCGCCACCCGTCCGGTCGGAGCCGGGGTGCGGCTCCGGGCCGAGGCGCCCGACCCGTACCGTCTCTGCTTCGAGCGCGACCTCGACCGGATCAAGCACTCGCGCCCGTGGCGACGGTTGGCCGGCAAGTGCCAGGTGTTCGTCGCCCCCGAAGACGACCACCTCCGCACCCGGCTCACGCATGCGGTCGAGGTGGCGCAGGTCGCCACCGGCATCGCCCGTCCCGCCAACCTCTGCCTGCCGCTCGTCGAGGCCATCGCACTGGCCCACGACTGCGGTCACGGACCGGCCGGCCACGCATCGGAGGAGGCGTTCTCGCCTTTCCTGCCCGGTACCGGCTACGACCACGCGGTCTACGGAGCCGACGTCACCCTCGCACCGCTCAACCTGTGCGTCGAGACGCTCGACGGCGTGCGCAACCACTCGTGGCGCCGGCCCGCGCCGTCCACCGCCGAGGGCGAGGTCGTGGCGTGGGCCGACCGGATCGCCTACGTGTGCCACGACTTCGACGACGCCGTGCGCGCGGGGATCCTGGAGCCCGACGACCTGCCGGCCACGGTGCGCGACGTCGTGGGGAGCCGGCCGTCGGAGCAGATCGGCGCGTTCATGGCCGCAGCGCTCGACGCCGTCGACCGCTCGGGTGCGGTCGGCATGACCGAGCCGGCAGCGTCGGCGCTGGCCGAGTTCCGGGCCTTCAACTTCGAGCGCATCTACCTGCGGCCCGCGGCGCGCCGACAGGCCGCCCGGGTGATCCGCCTGCTCGGCGACCTGGTCGAGCACTTCGCCGACGCCCCCCGCCTCATCCCCGCGGTGCGCGAGGGCGAAGTGCCCGCGCCGGTGGCCGGGTCGGCCGACGCCGCCGCGCTCGCGGTGCAGTACGTCAGCGGCATGACGGACCGGTTCGCGCTCGGTCTCGGTGTCGAGCGGCTCGGATGGCGTCCCGACGACCTTCCCCGCGGTGTCTGAACGACCTGGCGCGCCGGTGCCGATCGGGTCCTAGCATCGCCCGATGGGCATCCTCGACGACGACGTGGCGCGGGTTCGCGACGCCACTGACCTCGTCGCCCTGGCCAGCGAGCACCTCGCGCTCAAGCGCGTCGGCCGCAATTTCGTCGGGCTCTGTCCCTTCCACACCGAGAAGACCCCGTCGTTCAACGTCAACCCCGAGGTCGGCAGATTCCGATGCTTCGGCTGTGACGCCAGCGGTGACGCGATCACGTTCGTGCGCGACGTCGAGCACCTCGACTTCGTCGACGCGGTGGAACGGCTCGCCGCGCGCGCGGGGATCACGCTGCGCTACGACGACAAGCAGGTCGCCAAGGATCGTGGGAAGAAGCAGCGATTCTCGGAAGCCGTCGCGGCCGCCATCGCGTTCTACCACGGGCTCCTGCTCAACGGCGACGAAGGCGGGCTGGCGCGTCGCTACCTCCGCTCGCGCGGCTTCGACGGCGACGCGGTGCGGCAGTTCCAGCTGGGCTGGTCGCCCGACGACTGGGATCGCCTGAGCGTGCACCTCCAGCAGCAGAAGTTCGCGCGCGACGACATCGTCGGCGCGGGCCTCGCGTTCGTGAACAAGGTGAACAAGCTGCAAGACCAATTCCGGGCCCGCCTCATGTTCCCGATCTACGACTCGCGTGGTGAGGCGGCTGGGTTCGGCGGACGCGCGCTCGGTGCCGACGGCCCGAAGTACAAGAACTCGCCCGAGACGCCGATCTACCAGAAGAGCCGGCTCCTGTACGGGCTCAACTGGGCCAAGGGAGAGATCGTAGGCCGGGGCGAGGTCGTGATCTGCGAGGGCTACACCGACGTCATGGCGTTCGCGCTCGCCGGCGCGCCCAACGCGGTCGCAACGTGCGGCACCGCGCTGGCCGACGACCACTTCCAGATCCTCAAGAACCTGGCGCGCAAGGTCGTGCTCGCCTACGACTCCGACGCCGCCGGCCAGAACGCGGCCGAGAAGTGGTACGGGTGGGAGCAGCGCTACGAGATCCAGGTCGAGGTGGCCGATCTCCCCGCGGGTCGTGATCCCGCCGACGTCTGGCAGGGCGACCCCGAAGCCCTGCTGCGATCGGTCGCGCGGGCCACGCCGTTCCTCCAGTTCCGGCTCGACCGCGTGCTCGGCGCGGCCGATCGGTCGACGCTCGAGGGCAAGGCGCGTGCGGCCGAGGCCGGAGCCACCATCGTGGCGCAGCACCCGAGCGATCTCGTGCGCGACCAGTACGTCATGAAGTTGGCCGGCGAGCTCGACATCGACGTCGACCGCTTGCGCGAGACCGTCGCGCGCCGGCGCAAGGAGCAGAGCACAGGGGTCAAGCCGTCGTCGGAGCCACGCGTGCGCGACGGCGATGCCCAGCCGACGCGCGCACCCGCACCGCGCGTCGATCGCCGTGAGCTCGACGTGCTGCTCTACGCCGTCCATGAACCCGAGGTGGTCGTCGACTGGCTCGACGACCGATTGTTCGCCGATCCCATCGCGCGCGAGGCGTTCGACGCGATTGCGTCGAGCGACAGCATCCACGACGCGATCGCGTCGACCGACGGTCCCGTGCACAACCTGCTCGAACGCGTCGCAGTGGAGCAGCCGGTCGGCTCGGACGAACCCGAAACGTTGCGCGCGCACCTGATGGCCAACATCATCGGACCGGCTGCGCAGCGGGTGCTCGCGGGCATGCTACGCGCCGGCGACGAGCGCGCGACGTCGCTCGAAATTGCTCCTCGACGCGCTGGCTCATGCGCGCGAATTGGGCGACTGGGAAGCCGTCCAGCAGGACGCGATCGAGTTGCTAGGGTGGCTCGCCGAAGGAACACGCGCCGAAGGAACACGCGGGGTAGGCCCTTCGTGAGGAGACCGACCGTGAGCAACGCCGACGCCGCCATCGCGGGAGACAACTTGCCTCGCGACGCGGTCGACGAGCTCATCGTTCGCACCCGGGCGCGCGGTTCGGTCACGATCACGACCGGCGAGATCTTCTCCGCGTTGCCGAAGCTCGAACCCGAGACCGACGAGTTGAAGGAGATCTTCGAGCGCATCCAGGCGAGCGGCTTCGAGATCATCGACGAGGTCATCGACGACATCCGTCGGGAAGACGAACGACGCGCGCGTGGTGACGAGCCCGTTGATCGCCCGGTGGTCGCGCAACCGCCGGTTGCGCCTCCCGCCGCAGCGCGTCCTGGTGCCTCCGCGGCGCCCACGCGTCACTCTCGCACCGCGCCCCGACCCGAACGCAGCGAGGGCGGCGGCTTCGATCCGGTCCGCATGTACCTCAAGGAGATCGGCAAGGTCCCGCTCCTCACCGGCCCGCAGGAGGTGTCGCTGGCGAAGCGGATCGAAGCCGGCGTGCACGCCACCGAGCGGCTCGAGGACCCCGCCAATCAGCTGTCCGACGAAGCGTGCGCCAGCCTGCAGGCCGTCGCCGTCGACGGCGACATCGCGAAGAAGCAGCTCACCGAGGCCAACCTGCGCCTCGTGGTCTCGATCGCCAAGCGCTACGTCGGCCGCGGCATGGCGCTGCTCGACCTCGTGCAAGAAGGCAACCTCGGTCTCATCCGCGCGGTCGAGAAGTTCGACTACACGAAGGGCTTCAAGTTCTCCACCTACGCAACGTGGTGGATCCGCCAGGCGATCACGCGTGCGATCGCCGACCAGGCGCGCACGATCCGCATCCCGGTGCACATGGTCGAGACGATGAACAAGGTGCTGCGCATCCAGCGGCAGATGCTGCAGGAGCTCGGGCGCGAGCCGACGGTCGAAGAGGTCGCAGCCAAGGTCGAGCTGACGCCCGACCGTGTGCGCGACATCCAACGGATCTCGCTCGAGCCGGTGTCGCTCGAGACGCCGGTGGGCGAGGAGGACGACAGCTCGCTCGGCGACTTCGTCGAGGATCCCTCCGCCATCGCGCCCGCCACCGCCGCGGCGCGCGCGCTGCTCACCGAAGCGATCGAGGAAGCGCTCGAGGAGCTCAACGATCGCGAGCGCGCGGTCGTGCGGCTGCGCTTCGGCCTCGACGACGGTCAGGTGCGCACGCTCGAGGAAGTTGGCAAGGAATTCGGCGTCACACGCGAGCGCATCCGCCAGATCGAGTCGAAGACCCTGGCCAAGCTGCGCCACCCCACCCGCTCGCAGCGCCTCCGCGACTACCTCGAAGAGCCCTGAGCGTCCCGTCGGTCTCGTAGCCTGTCGGGCCGCGGGGCCGTAGCTCAGTGGTCAGAGCAGGGGACTCATAATCCCTCGGTCGAAGGTTCGATCCCTTCCGGCCCCACGACGTTTGTGGGCTCTTCGCGGCTCGTCGAGGCGGTTCGCGAGCTCATCGAGGTCGGCATCGAACATGTGGCCGTAGACGCTGAGCGTGAAGCCGGAACGCAGCGAGCTCGTCCGGGCGCAACAGGCGCCGACAGTCGACCAACGCAGGCCGTTGCACCGACGACGAGTGTGACGTCTTCATCCAAGGCACCTCTTGGTTTGGCGTCTGATGGCGTGACTCTCCGCGCGGTTACTCCCGGGATCACTCGGATTGTTGACGGTCCAGTTGTCGCCGTCTGGTCAACGAGCCGGAGGCGGCGATGGCGGTCAGGGAGGTCCGCGTGTTCGAGGTTCGAGAGGTGTTGCGGTTGTGGCTGGCCGGCGACGACCTTGGCGCCTACCGCAATCAGCTCGCCGCGCTCGGCCGCGCCTCGCAAAGCGGCTGCGTCCCCGATCCGGTCCAGCCACACGGGGCCCCGACCGTCGCTCGAACCGTGGGTACCAGGACTCGACAGTGAACCCTGAGTGCTCAGGCCAGCGTCATCGTGAGGGTGTCGATGGCATGCTCGCCCCAGTACGCGAAGCGCAGGGATCCACCAACGGTCGGGCGCTGACACCTACCGTCTGTTTGGCTCGAACGGGTCCGGGCGCGTAGCGTGGTCGCTTGAACACGGACAGTAACCGTACAGCGTTCTCGACGGCTCGAACGTCTCGCCCGTAAGCGTCAGCACGAAATTCGAAGGGCAGGCGTCTCGCTGGTCAACCTCGTGACCGCGTTGGCATCGACAGGAGACAGATGACTCGGAAGTCGAAGTTGATCATCGGTGTGAGCCTGGTGGCGGCCCTCGCCGCCGCCGGCGTGGCGTTCGCGGCGTGGACCGGCACTGGCACCGGATCGGGCCGGGCCCGGGCGATCACCGTGCAGGCTGCGACGGTCAGTCCGGTTGACGGCGCGGCGGATCTCTATCCCGGTTTCACGGGCGGCGCGGTCTACTTCACGATCCAGAACACCAATCCCTACGCCATCACGTTCACGTCGATGACGCCTGGGACGGTGACGGTCGACGCCGGTCATGCGTCGTGCCCGGCCTCGAGCGTCACCGTGGCGCCGGCGACCGGCCTGAATCTCGTCGCTCCGGCGAACTCCACCACCGGGACGCTCTCGATCTCCAATGTGGTGAGCATGGCAGCATCGGCACCGGATGCCTGCCAGGGAGCGTCGTTCGACGTCCAGCTCACGCTGAACGGGGCGCAGTCCTGATTGAGGATCGTGGCGAACGGTGCGCCTCCGAGCCCACGGGCTCAGAGCGGGAGCTCTGACCGCAGGGGCGTGATCGGGTTGGTCGCCATAGTCCTCGCAAGTGTGGTCGCGGTCTGGCTGTTGCTGGTCGGGCACGCCGACGCCCAGGTGCGGACGCAGGAGGGGTCCAGCCCGGGAGCCTTCACGATCCATGGTGAGGTCGGTGGTCTCTATCCGGGCCTCGAGGCGACGCTGGACGCGCGGATAGAGAACACTGAGCCGTTCCCGATCCGAGTGACGTCGGTCGCGGTGGCCGTTCGTGACGCGAACCCGGGGTGTGGAGCCGCATTCCTCCACGTCGATCCCATGACCACGAGCATCGACCTTCCGGCCGGTGCGGTGGACCAGGTGCCGATCGCCGTGCGGATGGACCACGCCGCGCCCGACGCGTGTCAGGGTGCCGCATTCCCGCTCGAGTTCACCGGCACCGCGATCGGTCCGGCGCGTGATGACCTCCCGTTCACCGGAGCTCACGTGACGGCGACGCTCACGCTCGCGACGATGTTGATCGCTGCCGGCCTCCTCGCCCGACGACTCTCCCGCGGACGGCGCGGGCAGTGATCACGCATGAGATGCGAAGATCCATGCGGACGCTGATCGCCAGACTCGCCGCGGCCGCCCTCGTGGGTGCCGTGATTGCTCGCGTCAGACGTCGTCGTGCGCAATCGCCAGCCCGCGACACCGAGAGCGCTGATTCACCAGTGCTCGCATCTCCAGACGCCGACACACGGCGGCACGAGGACGATGCAGCCGGCACGCGCTCGCTTCGCAGAACTCGTCGTGGCGTCATCCTCGTCGCCTTCGTGCTCGCGTCGACAGCGGGTGCGATCGCGATCGCACTCTGGACCGGGAGCGGTTCGGGCGCAACCCGGGCCCGCGCGCAGACGGTGAACGCGGGCGCGGCTCCAACCGCCACAGTGGCGGGGCGGTCCGTGACCGTGTCATGGACCGCGAGCACGCTCTCGGGAGGTACACCCGTCGCGGGCTATGTCGTGCGCCGTTACACCACCGGCGGCGTCGCCCAGACCGTGGGACCCAGCTGCAGCGGCACGATCGCCGCACTCAGTTGCACGGAGGCGAGCGTTCCCTACGGCGACTGGCGGTACTCGGTGACACCCGTGCTGGGAAGCTGGAGCGGGACCGAAAGCGCCAAGACTCTGGTCACGGTCGCCGCACCCACCGTCACCGCCACGAGCCCGAGCTCACGCGGCCAGGGCGCGCCTGCCCAGAACATCACGGTCACCGGCACGAACTTCGTCAGTGGTGCGACGGTGTCGTTCTCGGGCACCGGGATCACGGTCAACTCGACGACGTTCGTCAGCAACACGCAGCTGACGGCCAACGTCACGATCAGCGGGTCAGCCACTACCGGCGCACGAAACGTCACCGTGGTCAATCCTGATACGAGCACGGGATCCTGTTCCGGGTGTTTCACCGTCACCGCGGGGCCAATCGTGACGTCAACGACCCCGAGTTCACGCGGTCAGGGCGCGCCGGCCCAAAACGTCACGGTCACCGGCTCGAACTTCGTCAGTGGTGCGACGGTGTCGTTCTCGGGCACCGGGATCACGGTCAACTCGACGACGTTCGTCAGCAACACGCAGCTGACGGCCAACGTCACGATCAGCGGGTCAGCCACGACCGGTGCACGCGATGTCACCGCGGTGAATCCGGACACGGGGACAGGCACACGCGTGGGCGGATTCACGGTGAACGCAGCACCCGGCGTCACATCGACCAGCCCGAGCGCCCGCTACCAAGGCTGGACCGGCGCCGTCACGATCAACGGCTCCAGCTTCGTCAACGGCGCGACAACCTCGTTCTCCGGCACCGGGATCACCGTGAGCTCGACGACATTCGTCAGCGCCACGCAGCTGACCGCGAACGTCACCGTGACAGCAGGGGCAGCCACCGGTGCCCGCGACGTGACTGTGACCAACCCCGACACCGGCACCGCATCATGTGTGGGCTGCTTCACCGTCAACGCCAAGCCCACCGTGACCTCGACCAGCCCCAGCTCACGCGGGCGAGGGGCAGCCAACCAGGACGTCACCGTCACCGGCACGCTCTTCCAGAACGGCGCCGCGGTGACGTTCTCGGGCACCGGCATCACGGTCAACTCGACCACGTTCGTCAGCAGCACCCAGCTCATCGCCAACATCACCATCAGCACGTCCGCGACCACCGGCGCGCGCAACGTCACCGTCACGAACCCTGACACCGGCGCCGCGACCCTCACCAGCGGCTTCACGGTCAACGCCAGACCGACCGTCACCTCGACCAGCCCGAGCTCACGCGGGCAAGGGGCAGCCAATCAGAACGTCACCGTCACCGGCACGCTCTTCCAGAACGGCGCCGCGGTGACGTTCTCGGGCACCGGCATCACGGTCAACTCGACCACGTTCGTCAGCAGCACCCAGCTCATCGCCAACATCACCATCAGCACGTCCGCGACCACGGGTGCCCGCACCGTCACCGTCACCAACCCTGACGCCGGCTACGGCACCCGCAGCAGCGGCTTCACCGTCAACGCGGGACCCAAGCCCTCATCTGCGAGCCCCACGTCGGGCGCGCGAGGAGCGATCCTCACCAACGTGACCGTCACGGGCACAGGATTCACCTTCGGCGCCACGGTGTCGTTCTCGGGCACCGGGATCACGGTCAACTCGACGACCTTCGTCAGCAGCACTCAGTTGATCGTCAACATCAACATCGCGTCCGGCGCGCCAACCGGCACCCGCGACATCACCGCCGTCAACACCGATGCCGGCACCGGTACCTGCACCGGCTGCTTCACCGTCACATGAGTCAACGGCCGAGCAACCACCTGGGTCGTCTCGGAATACGGGTGTACGCGACTGATGAGGTTGCGAACATGCGAGACGCCTCTCAGGTACGACGGCCCACAAGCCCGGTTCGGGCGACGAGAGCGGAGCCGCGAGCTGCAGCATCGAGCAGCGTGATCTCCCTGGTCCTCGAGTGGTCCGCGTGACGTCGGATATTGACGCAAGATGACAAGAACTCCTGCGTTGTGTTTTCGCAGGGGAGGCGCTTCTCGCGGACTCATCATCCCTCGGTCGCCCGTCCTCGACACGAGAGCGTGACGAACGTGAACGGCTGGATCGTTCCCGCGGGCGTCGTGTGCTCGATGCGCGACGACTCGAGCACCTCGAGCACTCGAATGCCGGGAACTGCGCCGCCAGCTCGTGGGCGCCGTAGTGGCAAGTTCCAGCTGAGGGAGCTGTCGTCGTGTGTGTCGTAGACCTGGTTCCAGTGCGCCGGCCGTTCCACCGCGCCCGGCGCTACCCGCGCGGACGGGTGGGGTCGTGGTGCTCGCGCCAGGGGTGGTCGCTGGGGTAGGGCTTCTCGGGCAGGTGACGAACCAGCGCCCGACTCCAACGGTGCAGACCAGACATCAGCTTGGTCATGGTTTCGCTCCTCGGAGGTCGATCCGTCCGCGAGCCAGTACGACTACACAGGGCGTCGACCCGTTGCATCTTTCTCTTGAGGAACAACGCCTGCAGGCGGTGGTACGTTCCGCGCCCATGGACGCAGTGATCATCCACGACGAGATCGCGGCCGGTCTGGCGGCAGTTCCCTTCGGCTTCGAGCTCTCGGTGGAGGGCTTGCCCACGATGCGCGAGGCGCGCAACGAGATGTTCGCCGGTCTGCCGCTGTCCGACGCGGTCGAGCGCACCGAGCACGTCGTCAGCGACGAGCCCAGCGTCGTCGTCCGGGTGCACCGGCCGAAAGGCGTCGACGGGCCGCTCCCGTGCATCTACTCGATCCACGGCGGCGGGTACGTCCTCGGCTCGTACGACATGGACGACGCCAAGTTCGACCGCGCGTGCGTGCGCTTCCCGTGCGTCGGCGTGTCGGTGGAGTACCGGCTCGCGCCCGAGGCGGCCTACCCGGGCCCGCTCGAAGACTGCTACGCCGGGCTGCGCTGGACGCTCGACCACGCCGACGAGCTCGGCATCGACGCGCACCGGATCGGAATCGCCGGGATCAGTGCGGGTGGCGGGCTCGCCGCCGGGCTGGCGCTGCTCGCCCGCGACCGCGGCGAGGTGCCGGTCGCGTTCCAGCTGCTCGAGTGCCCGATGATCGACGATCGCCAGAGCACGTCGTCGAGCCGCCGCGACGGCCTTCCCATCTGGAGCCGCGAGTCGAACACCTTCGGATGGCGCTGTTACCTCGGCGACCTCTACGGCGGCGACGTGCCCGCATACGCAGCGGCGGCGCGGGCGACCGACCTCGTCGGGCTCCCGCCCGCGATGGTGATCGTCGGTGGCGCCGACGGGTTCCGTGACGAGGACATCGAGTACGCACTCCGGCTCAACCAGGCGGGCGTGCCCACCGAGCTTCACGTGCTGCCCGGCGCGCCGCACGGTGTACAGGCGTTCCCCGATTCGGTGCTCGCGAAGCGGTGGGCGCGGTTGGTCGACGAGTGGCTCGCGCAGCAGTTGGCGGCATGACCTTCTCCACCGACGGCTGGAGCATCGGCCGCTTCGACGACGTCGAGTGGTCACCCTGGGGTTCGGGCGGTAACGCGCGCGCCAAGGTCCTCGCCAACGAAGACGGGTACTTCCTCGCCCTCGTCGAAGCCGAGCCCGGCTACACAGGGGATCCCCACGAGCACGAGCAGACCGAGTTCCTCTACGTGGTCGAGGGGACGCTGCAGAACCAGGGCGAGACGTTGACCGCGGGGGATGGCTATGTCGCCGCCGCGGGTTCGATCCACTCGCAGTTCGAGTCGCCCACGGGCGCGACCTACGTGTCGATCTTCAAGCTCTGAGCGCGTCCATCACCCGCGCGCACGCGAGGCCGTCGGCGAAGGTGGGTTCGCCGTCGGGCACGGCGCCGGCGCGGACGGCGGCGAGCACGACCGGTACCCAGCCGCGCATCGGGAGGAAATGAGGATCTTCGTCCTTGGGCGGATCGAGCGCGAACACCTCCTCCGTGCCTTCCAAGGTGCGACGCGTGATCCGCACGTCGGCCAGGACCTCGAGCACGCCTTCGGAGCCGATCACGAGCACGCGCGGCGGGACGTTCGCGGGTGTGACGAACGAGGTGTCGATGGTGACCGACACGCCCGACGCCGTGCAGAGCCGCGCGGTGAACGAGTCTTCGGCGGTGCACTGGTGCACGATGCCGTCGCGGTCGGGACGCTCGGCGACGAGCGTGCGGCGCTCGGCGGCGGCGTCGGTGATCTCGCCGAACGTCCAGCGGAGGAAGTCGATCACGTGGGAGCCCCACGCGCCGATCCAGCCGCCAGCCAGCTCGGCGTCGAACAGCCAGCCCCATCGCCGGCGGACGAACCCCGAGCCGAAGACGGACCACTGGACGTGTCGAACCTCGCCGATCGCGCCGTCGTGCACCAGCTCGCGGACGCGCATGCGCCCGGGGTGGTGACGGAACTCGAAGTTCAGCAGCGCGACGGTTCCCGCCGCGTCGGCGTGCTCGAGCATCGCCGCGGCATCCGCCGCGTTCCGACCGAACGGCTTGTCGCAGAGCACCGCCTTGCCGGCGTCGAGGGCGCGGTCGACACACTCGCGGTGGAGGAACGGCGGGGAGTGCACGGCAACGAGGTCGACGTCGTCGCGCTCGCAGAGTGCGCGCACGTCCTTCCCCTCGCGGGGCGAGATGACGTCGATGACCTCGCAGCCTTCGGCTTCGTCGAAGATCGGCGCGATCACACTGGCGCCGAAGCCCCGACCGATCACCCCGACCCGCACCGTTCCGTCGCCACGCATCGTGTGAACGTACCGCGCTTCACTGTCACACCCCCGGCGTACCGTTCGCCCATGGGCTACCGCGGGAAGGTCGAGGAGCAAGAGCGGGCGCGCGAGATGCGTGCCCGGAACATGACGCTGCAGGACATCGCCGACGACCTCGGCGTGTCGAAGTCGTCGGTCTCACTCTGGGTGCGCGACGTCGAGCTCACTCCGTCGAAGCGACGCACCGGACCACAGCGCCGACCCAATGCACTTCATGAGGCCAAGCTCGCCCAGATCACTGCCCTGAACGCCGAAGGTCTCGAGAGGATCGGCAGGCTGAGCGACGAGGCGTTCCTCGTCGCCGGCGTCGCGCTCTACGCAGGCGAGGGCGCGAAGACCGATGGCAACGTGATCTTTGCCAACACCGATCCGAAGATGGTCGCGTTCTTCTGTGCATGGCTGCGGCGTTACTTCGATCTTGAGGAGACCCGCCTACGAGTGCGCGTCTATCTACACCAGGGCCTGGACCTCGATGCCGCGCACCGATACTGGTCCGAGGTCACGGCCGTTCCGCTTGATCAGTTCCGCGCGCCGTACCGGGCCGAGGCGAACCCCAGCATCCGAAGGAACAAGCATGAGCATGGGTGCGTGTACGTCGCGTATGGCTGCTCCGCCACTCATCGTCGGATCATGGGCCTCGTGAGGGCGCTGCTATCTTCAGAGGCCATTCCGGGGTAGCTCAATAGGCAGAGCACGCGCCTGTTAAGCGTGTTGTTGAGGGTTCGAGTCCCTCCCCCGGAGCCAATTTCGCAGGGTCGAGTCGCAGTCGCCGGCCCTCAGGGTCTTGAATGAGGCCCATGGCCCCACTCGACGACGCCCGCATCGCTGAACGCCTGACGACGCTCCCCGGCTGGGAGCGTGAGGGCGACGAGATCGTGAAGACCTTCGAGCTGCCGACCTTCCCCGATGCGATCGGCTTCGTCACCCGCATCGCGGATCGGGCCGAGGCCGCGAACCATCACCCCGACCTCGACATCCGGTACCGCAAGGTGCGCGTCGCCTTGTCCACGCACGATGCAGGCGGTCTCACCGACAACGACTTCGACCTCGCAACCGAGATCGAGGCCTGCCTCACGTGATCATCGCGATCGTCGGCGTCATCGTCCTCGCGTTGGCGCTGGCCGTGGTCGTCATGATCGCCAAGGACCGGGGGCCGGGGCCGGGCGAGGTGGCGGTCGCCTACGAGCTCGCCTGGGACCACCTCGACTTCGAGTCGCTGTTCACGCTGTCAGGCGTGGAGCTGCGCGACGGGCTCGACCGGCGCGGGTTCGTTGCCGCCAAGCGGTCTGCGTACGCCGAGCAGCACGCGCTGGGCGGTCTGGTCGAGCGGGTGGGGATCGACCAGGTGGTGAGCGTCGGAGACGCGGCGGTGGCCATCACCTCGGTGGAGCTCCACGACCGGAGCCTCGTGCACAACCGGGTCGAGCTGACGCGGAGGAACGGCCGTTGGCAGGTCCTCGCCTACCGGCTCGAGCCGTCGGCGAAGGACGCGCCCCGCGCCGACGGCTGAACCCATGACCCCTACAGCAGGGATCCTGCTCACCGGAGGCCGCAGCCGACGCCTCGGGGTCGACAAGGCGACGCTCGTGTTCGACGACGAAACGCTCGCGGCCCGAGGCGCGCGGAGGCTGCGCGCGGTGTGCTCGCCCGTGATCGAGGTCGGTGACGGCGTCAGCGAGCTGCCCGCAGTGCGCGAGGCGCCGGCGGCCTCAGGACCGCTGGCCGCGCTGGCGGCCGCGGGCCGCTGGCTCCGGGAACACGGTCATCCCGGCTCGGCGCTGCTCCTGGCCGTGGATCTTCCCGCGGTGGACGAGGAGCTGCTGCGCTGGCTGCGCGATCGCCCCGGCGAGCCGACGGCGGTACTTCGGGTCGGTGGACGGCTCCAGCCGGTGTGCGCCCGCTACGGCCCGGACGCGCTGCTCGCCGCCGACAGCCTGGTGGCGGGCGGTATCCGCGCGCTCCGCGAGCTGCTCGACGTGGTCGAGCACGACGTGGTCGAGCCGGACGAATGGCGCGCGGTGGCCACCGAGGACACCTTCATCGACGTCGACACCCCGGCCGACGCCGAGCGGTTGGGAATCAGCCTCCCCGGGTTAGCGTGAAGCAGTGCCTTCCGGACCGCGCCGCCGTGCTGCCGTCACGTCGGTCCGCGTCTGCGCGGTCGACGGCGACACGGCCCGCGAGCGGCCCGACAAGGTCGTGACCGAAGAGCCGATGGAGATCCGTCTGCACGGTCCGGGCCAGGAGCCCGCAGCGCTCGCGGTGACGATGCGCACGCCCGGCAACGACTTCGAGCTCGCGGTCGGCTTCTGCTTCACCGAGGGGGTCCTGCCCTCGCCCGACGAGCTCGACACCGTCGCCTACTGCCTCGCCGGCGAGGGCGAGCAGGAGTACAACGTCGTGACGATCAAGCTCCGACACCCGGTTGACCGTCGCGGACACCAACGCACCTTCGTCGCGAACGCGAGCTGCGGGCTCTGCGGCAAGACCACTCTCGACGAGGTCGAGCAGCAGTGCGCCCCGGTCGGTACGGGCCCCATCGTGGCGCGTTCGGTGATCTCGGCGCTGCCCGAACGGTTGCGCGCCGCGCAGACTGTGTTCGACGCCACCGGTGGACTGCACGCGGCGGCGTGCTTCTCCGCCGGCGGCGAGCTCGTCGCGGTGCGCGAAGACGTCGGCCGCCACAACGCCCTCGACAAGCTCGTCGGGCACGCGCTGCTCGAACGTCAGCTACCGCTGCGCGGCGACGTGCTCATGGTGTCGGGCCGGGTGAGCTTCGAGATCGTGCAGAAGGCAGCGATGGCGGGGATCCCCGTGCTGTGTGCAGTGTCGGCACCGTCGAGCCTCGCGATCGACGCCGCCCGGCGGCTCGGCCAGACCATGGTGGGCTTCGTGCGCGGCGACACCGCCAACGTGTACACGCACCCCGAACGCGTCGACCTCGAGCGCTGAGCGGAGCACGCCGTGGCCTGGAAGACCTCCGCCAAGATCAAGTCGCCGCTGCGCATGCACCGCCACCTGTGGGTCGGCTTCACCCCGAACGGCATCGGCGAGACCAAACCCAAGCACTACAAGGAGATCGTCAAGACGCTCTGGGACAACCGCGACAACCTCCCGTACGCCTGGCGCATCCTCAACAAGGGGGTCTGCGACGGGTGCGCGCTGGGCGTCGCCGGCTTCCACGACTGGACGCTGTCGGGGGTCCACCTCTGCACCACCCGTCTCAACCTCCTGCGCACCAACACCATGGGCGCGCTCGACCATCAGCTGCTCGCCGACGTCGCACCGCTGAGGAAGCTGCGCAACAAGGACCTGCGCAACCTCGGCCGCCTCGCGCACCCGATGGTCCGCCGGGCCGGCGAGCCCGGGTTCACCCAGGTGTCGTGGGACGAAGCCCTCGATGTCGTGGCCGACCGCATCCGCGCCACCACGCCGGAACGGCTGGCTGTGTACCTGACCGCTCGCGGCATCACGAACGAGACGTACTACGTGGCGCAGAAGTTCACGCGCTTCGTCGGCAGCAACAACATCGACAACGCCGCGCGCGTGTGTCACGCACCGTCGACGACCACGCTGAAGAAGACGATCGGCGTCGCGGCGACCACGTGCTCCTACACCGACGTGATCAACAGCGATCTCGTCGTGCTGTTCGGTGCCAACGTCGCCAACGGCCAGCCGGTGTTCATGAAGTACCTCTTCCTGGCCCGCAAGCGAGGCGCGAAGGTCGCGGTGGTCAACCCGTTGCGCGAACCGGGACTCGATCGTTACTGGGTGCCGAGCAACATCGAGAGCGCCTTGTTCGGCACGCACATGACCGACGAGTTCTTCGCGGTCAACACCGGCGGCGATCTCGCGTTCGTCAACGGCGTGCTGAAGGTGATGCTCGCCGAAGGCACCGTCGACCGTGAGTTCGTGCGCAACCACACCAGCGGCTTCGAGGCCATGGTCGACGAGCTCGCACGCGAGTCCTTCGACGACCTCGAGCGGCACTCGGGGACGACCCGCGCCGACATGGAGCGGTTCGCGCGCATGTACGCGGCCGCGCCGTCGGCTGTCCTCGTCTGGTCGATGGGCATCACCCAGCACGAGCACGGAGGCGACAACGTGGCCGCGATCGTCAACCTCGGGCTCGCCCGCGGCAACGTCGGTCGCCCGGGCGCCGGGCTCATGCCCATCCGGGGACACTCGGGCGTGCAGGGCGGCGCCGAGATGGGCGCGTACGCCACTGCCTTGCCGGGCGGACTCGAGGTCAACGCCGCCAACGCGGCGACGCTGAGCGAGCAGTACGGGTTCCCGATCGGCGGGCAGCCCGGCATCACCGCCGAGGAGATGGTCGAGGCCGGCGGCCGCGGCGAGATCGACGTCCTCTACTCGTCGGGCGGCAACTTCCTCGAGGTGCTGCCCGATCCCGTCACCGTCGAAGCTGCGTTGGCCCGAGTCCCGCTGCGCGTGCACCAGGACGTCGTGTTGTCGAGCCAGATGTTCGTCGAGCCGGGGGAGGTGGTCGTGCTCCTGCCCGCCGCCACTCGGTACGAGCAGCGCGACGGCGGCACCGAGACCACGACGGAGCGACGAATCGCGTTCAGCCCGGAGATCCCCGGGCCGCGGCCCGGCGAGGTCCGCAGCGAGTGGGAGATCTTCGTCGATCTCGCCCGTCGCGTCGCGCCCGAACGGGCCGCGGAGTGCTCGTTCACCTCGGGGCAGGAGATCCGCGACGAGATCGCGCGTGTCGTTCCCGTCTACTCGGGGGTCGAGTTGCTGCGCACGACGGGGGATGCGATCCAGTGGGGCGGCACCCGGCTGTGCGAGGGTGGCGCGTTCCCGACGGCCGACGGTCGAGCGCGGTTCCTGCCCGTCGCACCGTCAAACACCGAGGTTCCCGCGGGGATGTTCGTGCTGAGCACACGGCGCGGGAAGCAGTTCAACACGATGGTGCACGACCAGCGCGATCCGCTGACCGGCGCGGCGCGTGACGCGCTGTTCATGGCGCCGTCCGACATCGACGACCTCGGCCTCCGCGACGGTGATCGCGTCGTCGTCCGATCCGACCACGGCGAGCTGCACGCGTGCCTGCATGCCAGCCAGATGCGACCCGGCAACGTGCAGGTGTTCTTCCCCGAGGGCAACGTGCTGCTGCGCACCGGCCGGCGCGATCCGGCGTCGGGAGTACCGGACTACAACGCGGTCGTCACCGTCGAGGCCGCACCGCGGTGACGCCCGACGACCTGCTCGCGCTGTTCGACGTCGCGGCCGCCGCGCAGCGGGGCGCGCTCGCGACGCTGGGGGTCGGTGAGCGCCGGGCCCGCACCGAGCGTCCCGGCCAGTACGCGCTCGACCTGGTCGCCGAGGCCGCCGTGCTCCCGGTGCTGCACGCGGCGGGGCTGCGGGTGCTGAGCGAGGAGTCGGGGTGGAGCGGTCCCGATCACGCCGACGTCACCGTCGTCCTCGATCCCGTCGACGGGTCCACGAACTGCGCGCGCGACGTGCCGTACTGGGCGATCTCGTTGTGCGCGCTCGACGCCGACGGACCCTGGTGCGCGCTGGTCCAGAACGGCGCGACCGGCGCGCGCTACACGGCGGTGCGGGGCAGCGGTGCGCAGCTCGACCATGCGGCGATCGCGCCGGCGGACACGACCGACGTCGGACGCGCGGTCGTCGCGCTGTCGGGCTGGCCACCGGTGCCGGTCGGATGGCGTCAGTTCCGCGCCCTCGGCTCGGCCGCGCTCGCGCTCTGCGACGTGGCCGCCGGTCACCTCGACGGCTACCTCGACGGCCAGCCCGACCAGCACGCGCCCTGGGACTACCTCGGCGCGCTGCTCGTGTGCGACGAGGCCGGCGCACTGGTCACCGACACCGACGGGCGCGACCTCGTGGTGCTCGAGGCCGACGCTCGCCGCCAATTGGTCGCGGCCGGCACCAAGGAGCTCGTCGCGCAGCTCCAGCTCGGGACCGGCCGATGAGCGTCGATCTCGACCTCGACGCGCTGCTCGACGCGGCGCGCCGGGCCGCGGTGGCAGGCTCGGAGATCGTGCTCGACGCGTTCGGCGACGCGGCCAACGTGCGCGCCAAGGGGCCAGGCGACTGGGTCAGCGACACCGACACCGCCAGCGAGCACGCCATCCGCGCCGTCCTCCAGCACTCCGCACCCGACCTCGCGTTCTTCGGCGAGGAGACCGGCGGTGAGCGCGCCGACGTCGGCTGGTTCGTCGATCCGCTCGACGGCACGGCCAACTTCGTGCACGGCTTCCCGGTCGTCGGCGTGTCGGTGGCGCTGGTGGCCGACGGTCGCCCCGTGGTCGGCGTGGTCCACGCCCCGATGCTCGGGCGCGTCTACTCGGCTCGCCTGGGTGGCGGGGCGTTCTGCGACGGTAGGCCGATCCGGGTGGCCGAGCGGCCGGTCGAGGAAGCGATCTGCGCCACCGGCTTCCCGTTCCGGGCCAAGCGCGACCGCCTCCCCGAGTACTTCCCGGTCTTCGAGCGGGCGCTCATGACGTTCGAGGACCTCCGCCGGGCCGGGTCGGCCAGCCTCGACCTGAGCTGGACCGCGGCCGGCGTGTTCGACGGGTACTTCGAACAGGCTCTGGGCACCTGGGACGTGGCCGCCGGCGCGCTGCTGGTGCGGGAAGCCGGGGGAGTGGTGACGGACTGGCAGGGCGACGACCGGGCCTGGCTCCACAGCGGCGACATCGTGGCCGCCCCGCCCCATGTCCACCAGCGCATCCTCGAGGTGCTCGACGGGGGCTGACCCCGTGTGACGTGGGTCAAGTTCGGGAGCACGGCTGCCGAAGCTCTGGGGACGACGCAATGGGCACGATAGGCCCCGCGCAGGGAGCCGGAGATGAGCCAGGTCACAACCCCCACGGAACCCGGTTGGCTGCCCGACCCGTCGGGCCGCTACGAGTGGCGCTACTGGGACGGCGGCTGGACCAATCGGGTCGCCAACTCGGCACCCGCCGGCCCCGTCAAGCCCGCGATGCCCCCCGACTCGGTGCCGGCTCCGGGCCCGGCCCCGGCTCCCACCTGGGACCCGGCGCCCGAGCCGACACCGGTCGCCACCCTCGCCGCCGAACCGGCAACCGCGGAGCTGCCGGTCGTCCCGGTCGACCCGGTCTTATTTCCCGCTCCGGAGACGCCCGTCGCGGCGCCGTCCGAGCCGCGGCCCATGACCGCGCGCGACGCCGTCCCCCGCGTGCCCTTCGGCACCGAGTCCGCGCCCGCTCCGGCGCCACCCTCGGCTCCGCGGCGGCGCCGGCGCACGCCGTGGGCTGCGTTGATGGCCTTCATCCGCTCGTTCGCCGACGAGCCCGAGTCGTACCACCACGCACTGGCCCGTGACCCGCTGCCGCCCGACCCTCGCGGCGAGCGCCTGGTGGCAACGGCACCGGGGAACTACGGCCACGCCATGATCGTGGCGCTCGCCGCGGTCGGGATCGTCGCCGGGTCCTATCTGCCGTGGATCTCCGGCACCATCGGCCTGGCGCACTTCACCCGCTCGGGCTTCGACGACGGCCTGGGTGCGGGCTACACGATCGCCGCCATGGCCCTCGCCATCAGCGCGCTGCTGTCCGTCCAGATGCGGCCGTTCCGCTGGCTCACCATCATCCTGTCGTTCGTGATCACCGGGTTCGTCGTGCGTGACGTGCTCCACAGCTACGACGCCATGCAGAACATGAACCGGTACCGGACCGTCGACGCGAATGTCGGTTGGGGCCTCTGGATCATGATCGTCGCCTCGGCCATCGCCATGATCGGGGCGGTGCGGCTCAGCGAGGACGAGAAAATAGGTTGACGTGAGGTACCCTGGCCTGGTTGCCTTGAGAACTTCACGCGCAACACCACCGCTTCCTTGATCGAAGCCAACCCGACGGAGCACCACTGATGTACGGCACGACGACGCAGCTTCACGCCACGGCACCCGTGGCCGGCGCGCGCGCCCGTTACGCCGGTGGCGTCGCGAACGACCTCATGGCCCAGGGCTCGTGGTCGATTCCGTGCACCGTGCCGGCCACCTTCCACAAGCCCCGGCCCCGTCGGTCTCCGGTGACCTTCTCGTAACTCACGAGAGCAACCACTCACCAGGCCGCCGGGGCAACCCGGCGGCCTTCTTCGCGTTTCCGACCCTTTGTCCGCCCTCCGAGCAACCAAGCACCTTCCCGCAGGACCCGAGACCCGCACTCCCAGAAAAGTCGAGGAACAGCGATGTTCGCTCTGGAACCCACCCCGGTCATCGAAGACGAACCCTGGCGGATCGACGCACGTTGCGCCGACGGCACCAGCGCGCTCGTGGACCTGTTCTTCTCGGAGCAGCTCGACGACATCCTGCGGGCCAAGGCGTTCTGTGTCGAGTGCCCCGTGAAGCAGGAGTGCCTCGCGGCCGCGATCGAGCGGCGTGAGCCGTGGGGCGTCTGGGGCGGCGAGCTCTTCGCCAACGGCAAGGTGCTCGCGCACAAGCGTCGTCGCGGCCGGCCGCCGAAGGTACGGCCGCCCGAGCCGGTACTCGAGGAGCTCGTCCCGCGGTATGACCCGTCGTTCCGCGTGGCCGAGAGCGCGTAGCCGCCACGCGAGGCAATCCAACAGGTTCACCGCAACAGGCGGGCCGGGGTGACGCGCCGGGGTACTACTCCCCCCGGTACCCCGACGAGCCCCGGCCCGCCGCGGTCAACCGTCCGCTACCCTTCGCTCGCTCCGGGCGTTTAGCTCAGTTGGCGAGAGCGCCGCCCTTACAAGGCGGAGGTCGGGGGTTCGAGACCCTCAACGCCCACTAGCCAGGAGTAGGTCTGCCCGGCTCTAGGACGGCGGAGCCGTACGGCTGTCCATCATCTTGTCCATCAGAAGGCGCTAGGGTCAAGGCCGATGGGCTCGCTGCGAGAACGGTCGCCTGGCGTTTGGCAAGCACGGGTGTACAACGGGCTTGACCCGGTGTCCGGCAAGCGTCGGTACGCGGCGCGGACCATCCACGCCAAGACGCGCAACGCCGCAGAGACGGAGCTTCGGAAGCTCGAACGTCAGGTGGCCGCAGGGCGAGTGCCCCGCGGCACGACCGCACGAACCTTTGGCGACCAGCTCGACCGGTGGCACGCCGCGAAGGAGCCACGGCTGTCACGCGGGTCGCAGAGCGCATACGCGGCCGCGGTGAAGCTGCTCGACCCGCTGCGGGACGTCCCGCTCGGGAAGTTGACCGCTGAGGATCTCGACTCGCTGTACGTGACGCTCGAGGCGCGTGGCAAGGCGAACGCCACCATTCGGCGCGTCCACAACATCGCACGAGCGGTGTTGGACCAAGCCGTCCGGCACGACCTGATCGAGCGCAACCCGGCCGACCGAGCGGAACCCCCGCCTGTGCGCGCCAAGGCGACTCGTCCGCCGACGTTGGAAGAGTTGAGCGCACTGCTCCAAGGCGCCGGCGATCCTCAGTTCGAGACACTGCTGTTCGTCGCCGCAACGACGGGTGCCCGACGGGGGGAACTTGCGGCCTTGCGATGGCGAGACGTCGACCTCGAGGCCCGGACACTTGCCATCCAAGCGAACATGACCATCGGCCGCATGCTGAAGGACACGAAGACGCATCAGAACCGGACGATCGCATTGGATCCCGAGACAGTCGCCGTGCTCAGCGCTCACCGCGACCAGGTCGAAGCGGTGTGCAACGAGGTGGGCGCGGAACTGGAAGGAGACAGGTTCGTGTTCACCGCACGACCTGGATCGGACGTACCGCTCGACCCGGCAGCTGTCACGAGACGGTTCATCCGCCTTTGCAAGCGCTTGAAGATCGAGGGAGTGCGGCTTCACGATCTTCGTCATTTCGCGGGCACGCAACTGATCGCCGCGGGCGTCGACATCAAGACCGTGCAGACCAGGCTCGGCCACTCCCGGCCGTCGACAACCCTCAACGTGTACACGCACGCGGTATCGCAGAACGATCAAACTGCTGCGGCCGTTATCGGGTCGCTAGTAGCCGCTCGCCAGAAAGCAACGCTTCCAAAGCCTTCCGGGGCACGAACTTCCGCCCGCCCGGAACCAGCGTGATCGTCGGGATCGCACCCGCCGAGATCCCCCGGTAGATGGTCCTCGGCGAAACAGCTGCGACCTTGGCTGCCTCGGCCACGGTCAAAGCCAGCGGCTGCTCGCTCATGGCTGATCGAAGGCGTGGACGCGAGCACCGAGACAGGCCATTTCGTCGGAGGCGAGCGGTGGATCGTCGTGCTCACCACCCGCGAGAACGGCACGATCGATGCCAACCGGGACCTCATCGTGAGTCGCACGGGCAAGCATTGCGCGCAGCACCACATCGGCGTCGGAGCGATCAACGCGAGGCGACGCGCGCATCACGGTCTGATCGTCGACGAACGCGACACCGAGGACAACGTCTCTGGTCCAGCGTTTCAGCGCCCGTCGCACTCGACAGGCGCCGGCGACGATTCGCCACTTGGCGTCCAAATACGTGAAGAGCTGGAATCCCATCGTGACACCCTTTGTCGCCCGCCAGCCGCATGGGACCACTTGGGTGGGTTGAGCGCCAGGAGCATGGGACCACCCCAGCGCCAGTGATGGGACCACCCCGCCGCCAGTGATGGGACCACTTGGGATCCACCGTCGTCGGTCTCGCTGACGGTCCAGTTGTCGCCGTCTGGTCAGCGAGCCGGAGGGCGGCGATGGCGTTCAGGGAGGTCCGAGTGTTCGAGGTTCGAGAGGTGCTGCGGCTGTGGCTGGCCGGCGAGGGTGTCCGGGCGACGGAACGGCTGGTTGGCTTCGACCGCAAGACGATCCGCCGCTACGTGGACGCCGCGATTGATGCCGGGCTGGTTCGCGCTGGCGGTGATGAGCAACTGACCGACGAGTTCATCGGGCTGGTGGTCGAGGCGGTGCGCCCACACCGGCTCGACGGTCACGGTGAGGCGTGGCGACTGTTGGTGGCGCATCACGACGAGATCGTGGTGTGGGTGGCGGGTGATCTCACCGCGGTGAAGATGTCCGAGCTGCTCGCCCGGCGTGGGGTCGAGATCCCGTGCCGGACGGTGCAGCGTTACGTGGCCGAGGTGTGCGGCCGCACCCGTGGCCGGGGCCCGACGGTCCGGGTCAACGACGGCGAGCCGGGCGACGAGTGCCAGATCGACTTCGGCCGGATGGGTCTGCTCTTCGATCCGGCGACCGGGCGTGACCGCGTCGTGCACGCGTTGATCTTCACCGCGGTGTTCAGCCGGCACTGCTTCGTGTGGCTCACGCATCGCCAGACCACCGACGCGGTGATCGCGGGCTGCGAAGCGGCGTGGGCGTTCTTCGGTGGTGTGTTCAAGACGTTGATTCCCGACAACATGTCAGCAATCGTTGACGGCGCCGACGCGCTTGCGCCCCGGTTGAATCAGGCGTTCGTCGAGTATGCGCAGGCCCGCGGGTTCCTCACCGACCCGGCCAGGGTCCGGTCCCCGCAGGACAAGCCCCGCGTCGAACGCCAGGTGCAGTTCGTGCGCGGCTCGTTCTTCGCGGGTGAGACCTTCATCGATCTCGCCGACGCGCAACGCCGCGCAGAGGTGTGGTGTCGGGAGCGGGCCGGGCTGCGGGTGCACGGCACGACCCAACAGCGACCCGTCGAGGTGTTCACCGCCGACGAGCAGCCGCACCTCTTGCCCGCACCGACCGGCGTCTATGACGTGCCGATCTACGCGACGGCGAAGGTGCATCGTGATCATCACATCGAGGTGGCCCGGTCGCTCTACTCAGTCCCCGGCGCGCTCATCGGTGCTCGGGTCGAGGTGCGCGCCGACCAGGCTCTGGTGCGAATCTTCCATCGGGGCCTGCTGGTCAAGGTCCATCCCCGCCAAGAACCCGGCCATCGCTCGACGGACCCCGACGACCTGCCGTCACACAAGACCGTCTACGCGATGCGCGACCTCGACAAGTTGCAGCGCAGGGCAGCCGAGCACGGTCCCAACGTCGGCGCGTACGCGGCGGCGCTGCTGAACATCCCGTTGCCGTGGACGAAGATGCGACAGGTCTACGCGCTGTTGGGGCTCGTGAAAAAGTGGGGCCCCGAACGCGTCGATGCCGCGTGCGCGTCGGCGCTCGAGCACGAGACGGTCAACGTCGGGCTCATCGGCCGGATGCTCGAACGCGCCACCGAGGACACGATCATCGAGTCGTCACTGCCCGCCACGGTCATCGCCGGCCGGTTCGCTCGCGACCCCGACCACTTCGCCGTCCGCGCCCAGGGCGGTGCGCGATGAACACGCCGACCGTCACACCCGAGCTGCGCGCCCTGCTACGCCGAGTGAAGCTCGGCCGCTGCCTCGACACGCTCCCCGAACGCCTCGCGCTGGCCCGGACCGGCGGGCTCGGTCACGCCGAGTTCCTCGAACTCGTCCTCGCCGACGAAGTCACCCGACGCGAGACCACCAGCGCGGACCGTCGCGCCCGGACCGCGGGCCTCGAGCCGACGATGACCCTCGACCGTTGGGACGACACCACCAAGATCACCTACGACCACGCCATCTGGAACGAGCTGTGCTCACTGCGCTTCGTCGACTCCGGCCACAACGCGGTGATCATGGGACCGGTCGGGGTCGGCAAGACCTTCCTCGCCACCGCGCTCGGCCACGCCGCCATCCGGCGCCGCTACAGCGTGCACTTCGAACGCTGCGACCGGCTCCTCAAACGACTCCGCGCGTCGCGCCTCGACAACAGCCACGAGGTCGAGATACGCAAACTGCTGCGCGTCGATCTGCTCGTCATCGACGACTTCGCCCTCCAACCCCTCGACGCACTCGACACCGCGGATGTCTACGAGCTCATCGTCGAACGCCACCGCGCCGCTGCGACCGTCATCACCTCGAACCGCGAACCGATCGAGTGGCTCGCCCTCATGGCCGACCCGCTCCTCGCACAATCCGCGATCGACCGGCTCCAATCCGCCGCCCACGAACTTGTTCTCGACGGCGAGTCCTACCGGCAACGCCAGAAGCCCGGCGTCACCACCAACGACGCGCTTGACCCGACACCACCGACCCCGCGATCATCACGCCGCCGACGATGACACCCCGACGAAGTGGTCCCATGCCACTGACGCTCAGGTGGTCCCATCGAGCTGGCGCACGACACCCTTCCGTAGCAATCGGGAGTTCACGATGCGCCCCATCACTCCCGGGACCACTCCCGGATCAAGCCCCGGATCGCTCCCGGATTCGAAATTTCTGGCGGGAGCTATCGCGCACGTGTCCGGGAGTTACGAACGCTCTTGACAGCCGGCCCCTCTTCATAGAGGGAGTGATCCTGATCGTGCGGACGAGTGCCGGGAGTGATCTCGCGATCCAACCGGATGACTCCCGGCTGCGCCACGATCACTCCCGGGCGTTACGGCTCACTCCCGGATCCGGGCTGGATCGCTCCCGGTTGTCCATTGCGTCTGCGGTGTGGCCCGCGAACTCGGCAGCGCTGAGAGTGTGCCTCGTGTCAGGCCGCGCTGGCGACCTTGGGTGGGGGCAGCATGGCAAGGAGATCGCTTGGGAGCGTCTGGCTCGCGTGCCAGTACTCGAGGCCGACGATGTCGCCGTTTGCCGGGTCGGTCTCGCGGAGGCCGGTCGTGATCTCCTCAGCAACGACGGTGGCAGGGTCGTAGCCCTCGAAGCGCAGCCATGCGATGTCCGCTTCCGGGTCGTAGTGACCGTCGATCTTCATCGCTGCCAGGCTACCTGCGTCGCCAGAGGGTGACGATTCTCGCCGTCGTCTGGTCGTCCCCGTCGGGATGGTCGTAGAGGATGACCCAGGGCCCATACGAGAGGAGCCACTGAGCTGCACCGGTGTTCGTCTGCCGGGCGTCATGCCGCTCGATGACGGTTCGTTCGATGTCGGCGCGGGCGGCGCCCAGCGTGTTGGCCTTCACGAACGCGCTGATCGGTCCAGCGCACATGTTGGGGTGCCGACGGCATCGGCACAGGATGCCCTACGACCGCTGTTTCGGGAGTGACTCCCGGGCCCCGAAATCACTCCCGCCTCGGTGTCGCTCGCGACACCGAGAAGTGTGTGTACGCCTGACAGTTTCGTTGACGAGGAGGTGGAAGTCCTTCCCGAGCTTTGGCTGTTGAAGTTCGGTAGCTGATGTTCAGGGCGTCCGGGGTGACCCGGAGTCTGAAGGGAACGGAGGCGAAGTCGCAGGCTTGAACGTGCAGTGAACCGTGGAAGGCCGTCTGGGGTGGCGACTCGCCACACATTCGGGGAAGCCGAGGACTTGTCCACGTCGGAGGAACGGTCGTGGTGGATGAGACCCCAGCCGGTGGTTCGGCGGGCATGCGACGAGACCGCCAACGAGATGATTCAGGGAGACCTCGTAGGGTCCCGAGGGTTCCGAGGTGACGACGGCGAGCACGCCGAGTGCGTGTGGCCGGTGGTCCACGATGGCCCGGTCGTTCGGATCGGCCCGGTCGGGTAGGGGAGCTATAACCCGGTGGGGAAAGGCGAACCGATGCGCTGCGAGGAGTCAGACGGGTTCGTAGTAGTGGCGAAGCCGGGGTAATGCCCGGTGACTCACCGCCGTCATGTGGGTGAGCGGCCCGCTGTCCCAAAAGGGCGGTGGTGTCCGGCGAAGGGACCCGACCGAGACCAAGCCGCGAAGCGAGTGTCACGCGCGGCGAGCGCGTAACGGGATCAGCCTCGGACCGCCGAGCGGGTTGAGGAGGCTGGCGGCCCGGCTCGTCGGTCGATGCGAGGGGAGCGGCTGAGAGCGGAAGGTTGGCGGTTGGGCCAGCTGTTGGAAGCCATCGCCGATCCCCAGAATCTCGCAGCCGCGTGGGCCAGAGTCCGCGCGAATGCGGGTGCGGCCGGGATCGACGGCCAGTCGATCGCAGCGTTCGACGCAGACGTCGAGCATCAGCTCGGCGGGTTGCGACGGCGGCTGTTGTCGGCGGAACGCTACGTTCCCCCGCCGGTGCGGCGGGTGGAGATCCCCAAACCCGACGGGCGGATGCGTCCTCTCGGGGTGCCCACGGTCGCGGACCGGGTGGTGCAACACGCCACCTTGGCGGTGATCGGCCCGATCTTCGACGCACGGTTCTTGCCGTGCTCGTTCGGGTTCCGTCGCGGTCGCAGCGCGACGCAGGCGGTGGGTTGGGTACGTCAAGCGATCCGTCGCGGTGATCGTTGGGTGGCCGAGTTCGACATCGACGGGTTCTTCGACAACCTCGACCATCACCGCGTGTTACGCGAGGTGGCAAAGGTGATCGACGACCCCGAAGTGATCGGGCTCATCCGTCGCTGGCTGCGCGCGGGTGTCCTCGAAGACGGCACCGTCCGTTCGGGTGAGGACACGTACCCGGTCTTTGAACCTGGCGAGGGTCGCCGGGCGGGGTCGCAGGAACTTCTGTTTGAACGAGAAGCCCAAGAACTCGAACCCGTCGGTGACCTTGACGACACCGGATTTCGCTTCGGCCACCTCGAGCCCGATGTCCGCGAGGACGCGGCGCACCAGACGGTCAGCGGCTTCGGCTTTCCAACGCCGGTCGGCCAGGATCACGAAATCGTCCGCGTAGCGGATCAGCCGGAACCCAGCAGCTCGCACTTCGCGGTCGAGCCTGTGAAGGTAGATGTTGGCCAGCAGCGGGGAGATCACCCCGCCTTGTGGTGTGCCGGTCATTCGATGACGCAAAGCACCCCGCTCCCTCGACCAGATGATCGCCGACCTCAACCCGCTTGTTCGCGGGTGGGGTCGTTACTTCGCCATCGGCGACGTCACGGAACTGTTCCGGCGACTGGACGCATGGATCCGGATGCGGCTGCGATCGAAAGTGATCGGACGCAAATCCACCGGTCGAGGCCAAGCGCACATGCCCGTCGCCGCGTTCGCGCGCCTCGGGCTCGTCAGCCTCAGCGAAATCCGTCGAGCGCACCTCTCGCCCGCATGAGGGCACAGTCTCGGGTCAGCCGGATGCGGGAAAACCGCACGTCCGGTTGGAATGAGGGGTCCCTGGCGGCAACGCCAGGTCCTACTCGATCTCGCGTTTTGATCGTGCTCGTTGACGCCGGTGGAGGCGTCGACTCGGTGACGCGGGACCGGGTGGCGGTGTCGTCGTAGTCGGCGTCGATGGCGTCGCTCCGAGTGTCTCGGTGCTTGTCGCGGGACTTGGCTCCATGGTTGCGTTGCGGCAGGGCACGCTCGACTTTGCTGCCGTGCATGCCTTCGCCACACGAACTCGCCGAACTCGACGGACACGTCGCCGCGGTCGCCAAGCGCGCCGGTGACGGTCCCGCGCATCCCCACCGGTTGCGGCAAACGCTCGCCACCCAGGCGATCAACCGCGGGATGAACCTCAAACGATCGCGGCACTTCTCGGGCACCGATCGATGCGCATGACGCTCACCTACGCGCGCATCTCGGACCGCACCGTCGCCGACGAGTAGTTCCGCGTCACCGAAGCGGTGGGGGATGCACGCCCGTAGTCCACCGCGGGACGGCGATCTGGGCGCGCGTTCTTCGCTTCGGCGTCCTTGTGTCCTTCATCGCATCAGTTCTTGCGCTCGGCGACCGATTGCCGGGCTCGGTGCCGCCCATGGATGGACGAGGTGTCGCCAAAGGTGAGCAGATCAGGCTCTTGCGGTAGCGCTGATCAGGTCCCAGGTCGCGCTGACCTCGTCAGGGTTTCCGACGGGGATTGCCGCGACGTCCGTGGCGCCTCGAGAGGGCAAACCGGCGAGGGCGGCGCCAACTTCGTCGACGCTACCGATGATCGCGACATCAATTGCGTCCGCGACGCCCTCTCGGTCCAGCATTGCCCTATATGACGGGATGTCCCCGTAGCTGGCGATGGCAGGTCCCAGCCTTTCGCGGGCGCTCGCTGCATTGTCGGTGACGCAGACGGGCAGACACACGACCACCCGAGGGTCAGGACGACCAGCCGCTTCGGCCGCTGCGCGGATCGTCGGTGACACGTAGTTTTCGATCGTCGCCGCGCCGGTCATCCATGTGATCGTCCCAGCGGTTCGTTCACCAGCAAGCTGCAACATCCGTGGCCCGAGAGCTGCAATCAACACCGGCGGTGCCGTGGGCAGCTCGGCGGCGCCGAGCCGCGTCGAGAACGCGAAACTCTCGTTCGGCGTCGCTTGCTCCCCGGCCATCAACGCGTCGAGCGTTGCCAGGTAGTCCGACATATAGGTCACGGATCGGCGACGAGGAAGTCCGTACAGCCGCTCGAGGTTCTGGGCGTGCGCGAGGCCAAGTCCGAGCGCCAACCTGCCACCACACAGCGCTTGCGCGGTGAGCGCCTGCTCGGCGAGCACCACCGGATGTCTCGTCTGGACGGGTATCACGGCGGTACCGACTTCGACTTCGCCGTCTACACCCCAGGAAGAGATGAGCGTCAAGGCGTCGAAGCCGAGATGCTGCGTGATCCACACCGACGAGACGTCAGCGGCACGCGCCTGCTCGTACTCTGCGACCAACTGAGAAATCGTGTCGCCATCGCCCCCACGGCGACCGATCACTACACCAATCCGCATGACGGGCATCCCTCGCGAGGTCTCGGCAACCTAAACCTGCCGGTTCAGGGGAAGGCGGGAAGGACGAGGATCGCCCGGGACCGAGCCGGTCGTGAACGAGTAGACGGCCCCGAAGCAGTCGGCCGGTTCCAAAGTCAGGCGGTCACCTCCGCGTCGGCGACCCGGACACCGAGACGTTGGACATGGCGCTCGACCGCATCGAGGTCTCGGACCGTGAACGTGCACGCGTGAGGCAACTCACCGTTCGCGGCGAAGTCGTCCGCCAGCCGGCTCGGAGCGCCAGTCGGACTGGCGAGCTCGACGACGGTCTCGTTCCCCACGAACATGAACACGCTCTCACGATCGACAGCGTCCGCTCGATGGAGGATCCGGGCGCCGAGCGTGTCTCGTACAGCTCGCAGGCTCGGCCCACATCGGCGACGATCGTCGTGAAATGCGAAACGCGGTGGATCCCGAATGGATGCTCGTCGCGGTGCCACGACGAGGACCAGTCGGGCTTGAATCGCGGGTCGGTGGCCTCTCCAATCCTGCTCCACGTCGACGAACTCGAGCTGGCCGAAGGTGTCCTTGGGATGCGTGAAGATGGTCGGGCCGGGGTCGACGTCGCCTTCCGGCCAGATTCCCCCACCCGGCTTGGCGACACGAACGCCCATGCTCCGCACGCGATCCAAGAGCGGCTTGATCGCGCCCCCGTCGGTGTACCAGGCGAGCGAATGGAAGTGCTGCCCGAACCGTGTCCGAAACTTCGACAGCGGCATCTCCCGATGCTCGAGTGCATCGCTGGGTTCGATCACCTCGATCATGAAGTCGCCGATCAACGAGAGGGACGCCCATCGCTTTTCGATGTCGGTCCAGCTCTTCCGGATGAACGGCTTCGGCGCGAACACCGCGTCGTACGAAGCGTCGGCTTCGTCCTCGTCGTCGACGACGTGGATGAGATGGAAGAACTCAGTGATGGCCACGCGTTCGTCTCCTCGGATTCCGACTGCCAGGGGCGTGAGCAGGCCGCGGTCCGATCGCGTCGTGCGATCATCCCGATCGCCGACCGCCCATGTCCGCGGCCTGGAGACCTCGTGTCAGGCATCGTTGCGCGCCTTGGTTGCAAGTTATCGAACTACTTACCGTAGTGCCAACGGCACGGGTCATGCGACGACTGTGGCGGTGGCGCGGCGGTTCCTTCGCCCTCGAGCAGGGCTATAACTCGGCGCGGCGTCGGATGCTACACGAGCCTCCACTCGCCGTGTCGGATTCAACTCGAGATCCATCGCGCCGTGACGAGCACGGGTTTGCACACCGTCACGGCTTCGTGAGGGTGCGAGTACGAAACCGTCTTGGGGAGTGGCCTTTTGCGCCGCCGTGATGTCCGGGACCTCGAGCTCGTGCCGCACGCCTTGCAGAAGCAGGCGCAACCCGACGAGGAACTGCTCATCGCCGAAGGCACGGATGGTTCCGTAGTCGTCCACGTGGCTGAGCGTGGGGAGCTCCGCGGCGCCGAGCCGGGCAACGTTCGTGTTGATGGTGGCAATGTCTTCTTCATCCTCGGCGGCGGCGTACTCGCGGAGAATGAAGCCCATGGTGTAGTTGGCGAAGACGGTGAGGACGACCGCCGCCTGCTGTGGCGTGAAGCCGGCTCTGGTGAGCAGCGCCACACCCGCGTCCGTGCGGCGGAGCACCTGGCGTCCGATTCGGCTCGCCGAGTACGTGAGACGCGTGTTTTCTGCGGGAAGACCTCGCGGTACAGAGGCCGAGTCGAGACGCATCAGTGAACGGAACGCGACGAGGTACGCCACGAGCTCGTCGTCCCAC
>CAWJCN010000004.1:0-705060 GCA_963841415.1 uncultured Actinomycetes bacterium
GCTGCGGCACTTGCCGACATCATCCGCGATTACCTCGACCGTCATGGACTACCCGAGACACGGTCGCGCACCACTGCCGATGACGGCACGCTGTGCTGAGCGGCGGCAGTCGTGACGTCGGGTCGACTTCGGACGCGGCACCAACGGCGATTCGGTTGCCATCAAGTCGCAGCGGCCACCGATGTGAACCTTCGATCTGGCGGTAGACGTGATGTGTACCTGCAACCAGCTGACCTGCTGTTTCGCGACTGCTCATTAACTGACCGCGACATCGAACGACGAAGGCCCAGGTCAGAGACCTGGGCCTTTGTCACTTGGTGGCGGGGGAAGGATTTGAACCTTCGACCTTCGGGTTATGAGCCGCCAGACGGTCGTCGGCACCCAGTTGCCCGAGAGGGCGTTTGACCTGCTCAGAGCATGTTTCTGCTCGGCTGGTGGCTCATCGAGTCTGCGCCTGTGGGCGGTCGTGGGATGCCGTCGTGTTAGCAATCTGCTTACAAATCCTGCTTACACAATGCTTACACAATGTTCGCTCTGGAGGGGTAGTTCACTGGCGTGGTGAACCCGTCACCCGAGACTCGCAGCAGGGGTAAAGGCGGAATCGGTTCCTCCGGGAGCGGCGGATCAATCACCCAAGTGGGGTTCGAGCGCCTTCGTAGGGGATCAAGAGCCGGTGCTCGTGACCGGGCACTGGCTCGAACCCGTGATGTCGATAGAAGGACTCGGCGGCGTCGTCGATGGCATCGACGATGACGTAGCGCCCGCCAAGGTCACGCGACCCGATGGCCGCGCGGGTCAACGCGCTGGCCAGGAGCTGCGAGCCGAGACGCTGGTTGTGCAGGTCCTCGTGGAGCGCGAGTCGAGCGATGAGGTAACACGGGATCCGATCAGGCAGGCCGCGTCCCTGCTTCTTGTTGAGGGTGTCACGCTCGATGAAGTACGGCATCAGGGTGTAGTAGGCCAGGACCACCCCATCGCCTCGATGCCAGACGTAGGTGCGGGTCAGGTTCCGCCCGTCGCTGTCCCGCGCGGACTTGCGAAGCCAGTCGTCGAGCGTCTCTTGGCCGCTGTGGAACTCGGACGCGTCGTGGCCATCGACGAAGGCCTCACAGACGAACTCCACGGAACCGGGTCAGCGGTTCTGGAAGCGAGGCTCGATGAGCGCCTTCTCCAACGCCGGCGCCAGCGGTGCCGGCTCATCGAGCGCCGAGAGGAGCTGATCGAAGACATCGGAAGGGACCGTCATCGAGGCGTGGGCATGCAAGAGTTCCTCGGCGCGATCGTCAGCGGCAGAGGTCACCAGCGCTGAGACCGACATGCCCTCGAGCGCTGCCGCGCGCTCGTACACCGTGCGCTGCCGGTCGCTGACCCTGAGATTGAGAACCTTGCTCTTCCGCTCCATGTCCACACATTGTATAGACACCTGTCGAGTAGTCAAGCCCGACGGCCATCCTCAACCCATGGGCCGGAATTCCGACGAGTGACCCGGACTGACGGACTGCGGGAGGATGGAGGGGTGAGCAGCAGCGAGGGCGGGCTCGGGCACGAGGAACTCGCTCGGCGGGTGGAGGAGCTCGAGGAGGAGAACGCCCGCTTGCGTGGTCTGCTCGGGCTCGAGCATCGCCGGGGTGGCGGGCATGCGACAGCGTGGGCGCCGACGCTGCTCGCGACGCCGTCCGAGCGGTGTCGATCGACGCGACGGCGACCGATGCCGAGAAGCTGGCTCTGTTGTGGTCGCTGTTCGGGGCCCGCTCGGACGTGTACGCCACCCGGTGGGAGAACGCGTCGACCGGCAAGGCGGGATGGTCGCCAGCGACGCGGGGCGGCTGGTCGCGCCAGCGGTCGGCCAAGGACTACTTGCCGTTGACCGACGACGTGTTCCTTGGTCATCTGCGTGGTCGAGCTGACCGGCGGGGATCTACCCGCTGCTGCGCGGCGACACCTGCGCGCTGCTGGCGTGCGACTTCGACAAGGGATCCTGGGCGCTCGACGCGCTCGCCTATCTCGACGCCTGCCACGCCAACGGTGTGCCCGCAGCGCTGGAGCGATCACGGTCGGGGAACGGCGCGCACGTGTGGGTGTTCTTCGACGGTCCGGTGCCGGCGGCCGCAGGCGCGGGCGATGGGCGCGGCGCTGCTCCGCCAGGCGATGGCGACCCGAGCCGAGCTCGATCTCACCAGCTACGACCGGTTCTTCCCGTCCCAGGACTTCATGCCGAAGGCGGGGTTCGGCAACCTGATCGCCCTGCCGCTGCAGGGCGACTGTGCGCCAAGCGCGGCACCACAGTGTTCCTCGATCCCGACGACGATGGAGCCTGGCCCGACCAGTGGGCGTTCTTGTCGTCGGTCGCCCGGATGACACCCGAGGCGGTGGCCGCGCTCGCCGAGTCGCTTCGCCCGGTCGACGCCGGGCCTGACCCTGACGCTCGCCGAGCTCGCCGAGGCGGGCGGTCCGCCTGCCGCCGCCGGTGATCCGGGCCCGGCTCGGGGCGATGTTGTCGATCGAGCGAGCCGGGTTGCCGCCGGCGGTGGTCGCGGCGCTTGAAGCACCTCGGGTCGATCGCCAACCCGGAGTTCTACGAGAAGCAGCGGATGCGGTTCTCGACCTGGGACACGCCCCGGTTCATCAGCTGCTACGGCGAGGACCTCGAGTGGCTCCACCTTCCCCGCGGGCTCGACCGAGCGGGTCGAGGAACTGATCGACCAGCTCGGCAGCCGGTTGGAGATCGACCGATGACCGCCCCGACCCAACACCGGTCGGCTTCCGGTTCGTCGGCGACCCTGCGCCCCCAGCAAGCCGACCGCGGTCGCCGATCTCGTCGCCCACGACCTCGGGGTGCTCGTCGCGCCGCCCGGAGCGGGCAAGACCGTCATGGCGTGCGCGGTCATCGCCCACCACGACGTCCCCACGCTCGTGGTGGTCGACCGCAAGGAACTCGTCGACCAGTGGCGATCACGACTGACCGAGCACCTCGGCATCGATCCCGCCGAGGTCGGCCAGATCGGCGGCGGCCGCGACAAGCCGACCGGCGTGATCGACATCGCCATGATCCAGAGCCTCGCCCGCCGCGACGACCCGTCGATCTTCGACCGCTACGGCCTGGTCGTGGTCGACGAGTGCCACCACATCCCGGCGGTGTCGTTCTCGACGTGCGTGCAGACCGGCCCGGACACGCCGCTGGCTGGGACTGACCGCGACCCCGTACCGGCGCGACAAGCTCGAAGCGCTCATCGGCTTCCAGTGCGGCCCGACCCGCCACGAGATCAAGCCCGCGCGCCGTGGAAGGCGCCGAGCTCGTCCGCCGCGAGCTCATCGTCCACCACACCACGACCGAGGTGACCGAGGACGAAGCCGCCCACATCCAACAGGTGTTCGCCGCGCTCGTCGACGACGAGCACCGAACCGCGCAGATCTGCCGCGACGTCCACGACGCGGTCGCGGCACGGGCGAACATGTCTGGTCCTCACCCAACGCACCGACCACATCGACGCGATCGTCGCCGGGCTCGCCAGCCTCGGCGACGACGCGCACGTGCTTCGCGGTGGACTCGGCAAGCAAGGCACGCGCCGCGGTCGGCCGACGCACTCGCCGACCACGACCCCGACGCCGGGATCGTGCTCGTCGCAACCGGCTCCTACCTCGGCGAAGGCTTCGACTGGCCCGAGCTCGACACGCTGTTCCTCGCCTTCCCGCTCGCGTTCAAAGGCCGCGTCGTCCAGTACGTCGGACGGCTCCTGCGAACCCACGAAGGCAAGCACCACGTCGAGCTCCACGACTACGTCGATATCCGGATCCCGGTCCTCGACCGGATGCACACCAAGCGTCTCCCCGCCTACGCCACCCTCGGGTTCGACGTCCCCAAGACCCGACGACGAGGCCGACCGATCCCGAACACCGGCGACGTCACCGATGCCTTCTGACGATGGAGGGGCAGCCACTCCCCAGCGCAGTTCGCGGGCACCGGTAGCACACAGTCGTGCCGTTCTGCGCTCCCCGTAGCTGCGGTCGGTTGAACATTCGGTGCGCGCGTTATGTACTCCGACGACGAGCGCCGATCGGCAGTTCGGCACGCGGTGCGCAGGCCCCTCGGGCAGTCGGTCCGACGACAGATCGCCCTGCGTTGCTAGGCGCTGTCGAGGTGGTCGAGAATGAGCTGGCTGACGCGTTCGGGGTGTTCGAGTTCGGCGACGTGCTTGGTGTCGGCGAGCAGTGAGGTCGTGACCGAGGGCAGGAACTTGGTCGCGCGTTCGATCGAGGCCTTCGGATCGTGCATGGTTTCCTGTTCGCCCTCGATGAGCAGCACCGGCGCGGCGATGGATCGCAGCTCGTCGTCGCTGAACGGGCCTCGCGGGCGGGGGAAGCCACCCATACCGCGGAAGAATGGCATGCCGATTGAGAATTGATCGAGCCACAAACGAGCAGCCTGATCGTCGAACGTAGCGTCCGTGACGAACCACCTAGCGAAGCGTTCGGCGCTCGACTCTGACCGCACGAACGGTATGCGTAGGAGATGCGCGTAGAACACGGTGCGGTACTTCGTGAATACCAGCGGCGGCGAGATCATGACCACGCGTGACACCAGTTCGGGACGCAGCCGCGCGAAGTTGGCGGCGAGCCATCCTCCGTACGAGTTGCCCACGATTGCGGTGCGGCTGATTCGGAACGCTGCGAGCAGTTCGGTGAACCATTCGACGTAGTCGTCACGCCCGCCGACCGTGCGTTCGCTGCGGCTCAGATTCACATCTCCGATCGTGTCGACGGCAAGGACTCGCCGTTGCCCGGAGAGCGCCGCCAGATTGCGGACCCACACCGTCGAGCTGAATGACATGGTGTGCAGGAGCACTAGCGGTGGTTTGCCGTCGTCGCCGACTTCGACGACATGCGTCGGCCCGAAGGCGGTCGGCACGTCGTGCACCTTAAGAGCCACGCCCGCGGTTGCGAGTGTCCGATTGTACGCCTGTTCGTAGCACGATCGCGCCTCGGTGTTCGTGAACCTCGCGAGATGGGCCATGAGCCGAATGCTCGCAGGTCGCACGAGGGTCCGCCATCAGCACGAACGCGTGCGTCCACGCGCACGCTGCGCCATAGCCCACCCTGGCAATCGCCCGCCGCACAGAACTACGGTCTCGCGCAAGCTGTCGCGCCCAGAACGACGCACCGAACGCGCCCGAATCGCCGCCGCCGGGAGCGCATATCGGCACATCGGGCGTTTCGAAACCGCTTCGCGCTGAGCCGACTTGCCGCGCCAGATTGCCCGCTCTGCGCTCGTTCTGTCACGAGTGAAGCGGCACAGATTCGCGGCCGACAAGGGCGCCGCCTCGCGGGCACGCCGATGTGATGCCGTTCCGCGCTACCCCTGACCGCTATTCGTTGAACGTTCGGTGCGCCGATCTGTGCTCGGAACCACTCGCGCGAAGAGCGGGCAATTCTGCGCCGTATCACGCCGACGTCGGTGCCAGCGCCGGCAGTCGCGTGGTTATACGGGGTGATCTGGGTTCAGGGATTCTTCGCGATTGCGGTGATCGTGGCGGTGACGTGGTCGGGATCGTCGCACATCGGGAAGTGGTAGCCGCCCGGGATGACGGTCTGTTCGACGTTCGGGAGGCGGGTCTTCCATTTCGGTTGGAAGTGGAGGGGATCGTTGCGTTGACCGAAGATCGTGGCTGACGGCAGATCGGTGAACGCGTCGAGTGCCCGATCGACGGCGCGGTAGTCGTGTCGGCGTGCTGAGGCCATGTAGTGGTGGAACGCGCGGCGTTGGCGTCGGTGGAGTCCGGCGCGAAACGCGCGGCGGTCGTCGCGATTCCATCGGCGTCCGGCACCGAAGCGGGTGGCGCTCGCCCATGCGAGCCAGCCCGTCACCGCGCTGAACTCGCGGACGATGGAATTGCCCATGAAGGCGAGCATGCCTCGGAACACGATGCCGCTGGGGCGCCATCCGAAACCGTTGACCACGACGAGTCCGCGAAGGCGTTCTGGCCAACGTGACGCGGCGTCGAGTGCGCTGGTGGTGCCGAGATCGTGGGTGACGAGCACGAAGTCGCGTAGGTCGAGGACGCGCACGAGTGTGTCGATCGCGTCAGCCGCGACACCGATGGCGGGGCGCGCCGTGCCGGTCGCGGAGAGACCCGTGCCGGGAGCGTCGAGGGACACGCAGCGATAGCCAGTCGACGTGAGCCCACGCATGAGGTCACGCCACACGAACGACCACATCCCGACGTGGACCAACAACACGGCCGGGCCCCCTTGGCCACCGGTGTCGGTGTAGGAGATCGGGCCGTGGGCGGTGGTGAGCTGTTGTGGGGTCCAGGGCCAGACGGTGTCGTGCAACCATGTTGGCCGCGTCGTGCTGGGCGTGGGTGGAGTGTGGCGGGCAGCGATGTCGATCGGAGTCGTTTCCATACCAGGGGAACGATCGGGCGGGCGTGAATGTGACATCGTGGCGTGATGTCACACTCCGGTCGTCTGGATCGTTCCTCAGACGTGAACGATGACCGGAACGATTCGCTCCACAACGTCGATGCCGCGTTGACCGAGGCGTGGCAGGCTCATCGACGGCGTGTCCTCGACGTCGCGTACCGGATGCTCGGTACGCTCAGCGACGCCGAAGACGTCACCTCCGAAGCCTTCGCTCGGCTCGTAGCACGGGGGCTGACCGGGATCGATGACCTGCGAGGCTGGCTCGTGTCGGTCACCGTCCGGCTCTGCCTCGACCGGATGCGCTCCGCCGAAGTGCGCCGCCGCGCGTACGTCGGCCCGTGGCTCCCCGAACCGATCGTCGACCGCCAGGGCGACACCGACGACCCAGCCGATCGCGTCACCCTCGACGACACGATCCGCATGGCGCTCATGGTCGTACTCGAACGGCTCACACCCGCGCAACGATCGGTGTTCGTGCTGTCCGACGTGTTCGGCATGAGTTTCGACGAAATCGCGGACATGGTCGGCCGCACACCGGCCGCGTGCCGACAACTCGCGGTGCGCCCGCGCCCACATCAAATCCGACGAGCCACGACACCTCGTCGCCACCCGCGACGAGGCCCGCCCCGTCGCGGAAGCGTTCGCCCACGCGTGTGCGTCCGGTCAACTACACGACCTCCTCGCCGTCCTCCACCCCGAGGTCAGCGGAGACTTCGATTCCGCCGGCGTGATCCCCGGCGCGCCACTGTCATCCGTCAGCGGACGAGACCACGTCGCGGCCGTCCTCGCGTCGGCGTTCGCGGGACACGAAGCAGACTTCGTCGTCGCCGACATCAACGGATATCCCGGCGTCGCCGTATACAACGGCGACACACTCGCCGCGGTCATCGCCCTCGAAACACTCGACGGCACCGTCATCGCGATCTACGGCATCGGCAACCCAGAAAAGCTCACCCGATCACGCAACCCAACCTGAACGATTGCCCCACAACACCGAACCATCAACCGCGCTCAAGTAATCCGCTCCGCCACCACGACACGCAAATCCGCGACACGCACGAACGTCGGCTCCGGCGTCCGCGTGATGTGCCGATCGGTGTCCGACTTGATTTCGGTAGGCACGACGTTCAGTGCGCGCGTTCGGTGTGTGGCGGGTGGTGGTGCGTGTTCGGGTCACACGCTTCGCGGGATCGACAACGTTCCTCGGTATCGCCAACGCGCACAGGAATGTCAACCCACGGGTTGTCTCGCTTCGAGGTGAGGGGCTGGGGCGGCATGAGCGCGTGGCGGGGCCCGGAGGTGCGCTAGACAGGGGCGATGACAGCATGGGGAACCGGTTGCGGGTGTCGATGCGCGGATGCGCGCACATGGTGGGTGGTTTGGGTCCGGGTATCGAGTTCGAGCCGACTCCGTTGGCCGTCGCACCGGCATTGGCCGACGCCACGGTTGCGTTGGTGACGACCGCGGCGCTGATGCATCCGGGCGAACCATGGTCGGCGGGAACCCACGAGTACCGCGTGTTCGGTCGGGATGAATTGGACGACATCATCGTCGGTCACAACTCGACGAATTTCGATCGTGCCGGGTACATCGCCGATCGCAATGTGGTTTTCCCGATCGACCGTCTTATCGAGATGGAAGCCGAGGGAACGATCGGCAAAGTCGCGCCGCACCATTTGGCGTTCCTCGGCTCTACGTTTGAGCTCTCGACCTTCAAGCTCGACACGGGTCCCGCGGCAGCGAAGCTGTTGCGGGACGAAGGTGTCGACGTCGTGTTGCTCACTCCGGTCTGACCGCTCTGCACGCGTGCCGTGTGTACGCTCTGCCACGTCTTCAACAACGCCGGTCTCGCTGCTGTCGGAATCGTCTCGGTCCGTCAACAAGCCGAGGCGATCGCGCCGCCGCGGGCGTTGTATTGCGATTTTCCGCTCGGGCGACCGCTCGGCAAGCCACGCGACCCGTCCTATCAGCGCCGCGTGCTCGACGCCGCGTTCGCGTTGCTCGAACGCACCGATGAGCCGTTCATCGCCGACTTCCCGGACGTCATCACCGACGACGCCGACATGCCGCTCACCTGCCCACTCCCACCTCGACACGATCCTCAACGCGCATCCCGCGGTGGATGAGGCCGCGGGCTGCGGCCAGCATGGCAGCGTACGTCACCGCGAATGGCGCGACGCAGGTGGGTCGCGTCGTGACACCAGACCAAATCGCTGACGCCATCATGTTGTTCGTCGGCAGTGGCCGACAACGGCGTGCACTGGAAGTCGGTCGCGTGGCCGGGCAAGGACCTGTTGGCAACGCTCATGGACATCCGGCTCTACTACGAAGAGGCGGCTTTCGCGCTGGCCGATCACGTTCCTGGCGCCCATCAAAGCGACGCCTGGTTCTACGAGTCCACTGAAATGGGCGCATTGCTGCGACGATTCCAAGCGACCGTCGAATCCCAGGACCCGCCGTTCAAGGGCGGCCCGTACCTGCTCCCGACCTACCAGCAGCACGAGCCCGGCCCCTGAACGTCGATGGCTGTGGCACGCAGCCGAGTGCCCTGTCCCGTCCAACCCTGAACGAAACCGCCGTCGGGGTCGAGACCGCGGTCGCCCGGACCCGACACCACATCTCCCGACCCGGCGCATCCGTTCCGAGCCGCTGCGCCGTACCAAGACCGAGACTTCCGGACAGGAGACGCATGATGATCGTGAACCGAGAGCTCGTCGAGAAGGCACTCACCTCACGGATGCGGGGTCCTGCTGCCGTCGCCACGACCGCGGTCCGCATCGTCACCGGCGTGTTCTTCATCTCGGTCTCGATCAGCAAGTTCACCGAGCACTCGAAGGAGGTCGCCGACTTCAAGCGTTACGGCGTGCCGATCCCCGAGGTGGCGGTCTACGTCGTCGGGGCCGTCGAACTGATCGGCGGGATCGCGTTGACGCTGGGGCTGTTGACCCGCCTCGCGGCGCTGTTCCTCGCCGCCGACATGATCGGTGCGATCTCGACCGCGGGCCGCGTGGAAGGCGGCAGCTTCAATCTCGGCGTCGCACCGACGCTGCTGGCCGCGATGCTGTTCCTACTGTGGGCCGGGCCCGGGCTGCTCACGTTGGACCATCGCCTCCTGACGCGCATGTCCTCGGCTGCGACCTGAACCACCTCTGGGGCTACGCGCGGGCAAGGCTCCGATCCCTGCAACGTTCTTCCGCACGATCACCGACCGTCGACGATGAAAGTCGATCCCCACATACCGTCGATCCATAGGGGCCTCCTCCCCTCGCGACGAACGGTTTGTGGAAACCCCGAGTCTCCAACAAGAACTCGGGATCTTCACCGGGAGCGGAGGCCCCGCTCCTTCATCACGTCAGTTCTGCGTGGCGTGCCGCGCCCTGATGGGCAGGGAGTGGCCGCGTCCGCGGTCGGTCCACGGTCGTGGCCCGTTGGGACTCTTGCCTAGGCTCGAACCATGAGCGAGCCGAACCTGACCCCGTCCACCGAGCAGGTGCAGCGGCTGCTCGCCGCGCCCGATGCGGGCCCAGTCGTGATGCTCAACCTCTTGCGATACCGCGACAAGGCCTCCGACGGCAGCGGCCGGTCCGGCCGGGAGGCCTATATGGATTACGGCGCCCTGGTGATGCCCATGATCGAGGCCCTGGGCGGAAGCGTCTTGGTGTACGCCGCGGCCGGGCCCACCCTCATCGGCCCCGCCGACGAGGAGTGGGACGAGATGATTGTGGTGCAGTACCCGAGCCGGGCGGCGTTCCTCGACATGGTAGGCAGCGCCAAGTACCAGTCCGCCCACAACAACCGGGAGGCCGCGCTCGCCGATAGCCGCCTCATTCCCACCACACGCGCCGACGGGGGCTGACCACCCGGAGCACGCGGGATGCGGCGGTAGGTCTACAGATTTGCCTCGGACCGCTCGTCCGATTGCCTGGACCGCTCGTCCCGCCAGCCTCGACGACACACAGACCCACGACACACGTGCGCACGCGCCCGGACCCACGTGCACGCGATGTGCCTGATGGAGGCGGCCCACCATGCCGCACCCGCCACGCAAGAAACCAGGCAAACCACACGAGCGTCACCTACCCGGCGACCCGCACAGAACACCGGCCACGACAGCCCCGCAGGGCGGCGCGGAACCGGCGTTCTGAGCGGGTGACAGGCCATCGGTACGACGAGTTCGCTTGGCGTGGAGGTCTACTCGGGTCGGGTTGCGGTGCCGCATGCGAGCAGTGGCTCGTCGGGTTGGTGACCCTGCGGCTCGGCAGCATGACCTGCAGTTCTCAGCGGCTTCTTCCGATGTCTTCCACCGGCCGGCACTGGGCCGACCCGAAATGGAGGACGTCATGCGGGGTTACGTCGCGCGTAAGGGTGACCGCTTCTACGCGGTGATCTACGAGGGCATTGATCCGATCACGGGGCGGGAACGTCGCCGTTGGCATCCCGCCGGCACGGACCGGGCCGCGGCCGAGGAGATCGCCACCGAGCTCGCCGAGCGTCGACGACGTGACGGCGGACGCGAGCGCAGCAGCCTCAACTTGGCCGTGTACCTGACCCAGCGGTGGCTGCCGTCCAAACAACTGGCGCTGCGCGCCAGCACGTTCGACTCCTACCGGCGCGTCATCGACCTGCACGTCATCCCGCGCATCGGCCGTGTGCCCCTTCGACAGCTGCGCGCGGATCACTTCGAACGGCTGTACGCCGAGCTGCTCGACGGCGGCCGCGCCAACAGCACAGGTGGGCTCCACAACAAGACCGTCGTCGAGATCCACATGATCCTGCGTCGAGCGCTCGACGATGCAGTGCGCCGCGGCTTGCTGGTCGTCAACCCGGCGAAGATCGCGCACGCACCGAAGCGCCGTCCCCTGTCGAGCAACACCTCGAGGGTGTGGACACGCCAAGCAACTGCAGGAGTTCCTGACCTCAACGAGAGAACACCGCTATCACGCCGCGCTGTGGGTCACCGCCAACACCGGTATGCGCCGTGGCGAGGTCCTCGGCCTCCGCTGGGGCGACGTCGACTTCGACACCGCGTGTCTCTCCGTCACCCGATCGCTGATCTCCATCGGCTACGAGCTCCATGAGACGCGCGGCAAGTCCCGCACCGCGCGGCGGTCAATCAACCTCGACTCGAGGACCGTCGACGTGCTGCACCGGTGGCGAGACCAGCGCGAAGCAGAGGATCCCGAGTTCGATCGCAATGACCTCGACGGCCACGTGTTCTGTCGCCCGAACGGCGCACCCACGCATCCGCAGCTGCTCTCCGACGCGTTCAAAAAGCTGGTGCGACGATCGGGGCAGCCGCGGATCCGGTTCCACGATCTCCGACACACCCACGCCACCCTGCTGCTCAAAGCGGGCGTACCCATCAAGGTCGTCAGCGAGCGACTCGGCCACTCGACGCCCGGTTTCACGATGGCGACCTACCAGCACGTGATCCCCGGCATGCAAGAAGAAGCCGCGCGGACCTTCGCCGGCATCCTCGACGCGTGCGCCGCTCTACCGGCTTCTACCCGGTAGAAGTGTCGGTAGAACGCACTCCGACACGCAGAGGCCCCGGTCCCAAGGCAGGGCCTCTGACCTGCTGATTCGATGGTGGCGGGGGAAGGATTTGAACCTTCGACCTTCGGGTTATGAGCCCGACGAGCTACCAGACTGCTCCACCCCGCGGCGGACCAGACACGGTAGCAAAGGAACACCTCGTGCGCCCAGGCTCGGCGGACGCGTCATGCTTGCCCACGGCATCGGGTACAGGCAGGCGATGGACTCACAGCTCTCGGCGCGAGGCGTCTCCCAGCGGTTCGGTGACCGCGTGGTGCTCGACGAGGTCGATCTCGACGTGCCCGCCGGACGCGTCGTCGGCCTGCTCGGACCGAACGGCGCCGGCAAGACGACCCTGATGCGGATCCTCTTCGGTGTGCTCCCGGCGGATGCGGGCACCCTCACCTGGCGTGACCGCGCCGTCACCAGCGCGGACCGGCGCGGGTGGGGCTACATGCCCCAGGAGCGCGGCCTCTACCGCGACATGCGGGTGCTCGATCTCCTGGTGTGGATCGCGCGCCTCCACGGCCTCGAGCGCGCCGACGGACGCCGACGCGCGGTGGCGCTGCTCGAGCAGCTCGACCTCGTCGAACGCACGCGCGACAAGATCTCCACGCTGTCGGGCGGCATGGCCCAACGCGTGCAGCTCGCGGCGGCGATGGTGCACGGGCCGGATCTCCTGGTGCTCGACGAGCCGTTCGCCGGGCTCGACCCGGTGGCCGTCCGCTTCCTGTCCGACGTGATCACCGCGCACACCCGCGCCGGTCGCAATCTCCTCTTCTCGAGCCATCAGCTCGACCTGGTCGAAGATCTGTGCGAGACGATCACGCTGCTGCACCAGGGCCGGATCGTGTTGCACGGCGACCTCCGCACGCTCAAGGCCGAGAGCCCGAACCGCTGGCTGCGCGTCGACACCGCGGTCGACCCGTCGTGGATCGACCAGACGACGTCGGAGATCGCATCGAGCGACGCCAGCGGCACGCGGTTGCGACTCGCCCCCCTCGCCGATCCCGGCACGGTGCTCGACGACATCCGTCGTCACACCCGGCTCGACGACTTCGGAGTGGAAGCACCGAGCCTGTCCGAGCTGTTCCTCGAAGCGGCCGGCACGGAGGCCGCGTGACCTGGCTGCAGGCGACGCGCCTCGTTGCAGGACGGGAGCTGCGCGAAGCGTTCCGGCGCAGATCCCTGTGGATCGTGTTCGCGATCCTCTTCATCGGCTCGAGCGTCGCCATGATCCTTCCCGACGTCCTCGACAGCGGGCGCACGCGCTACGACGTCGCGGTCACGACCGGCAACTCGCAGGAAGCGTCGACCATGTTCGAGTCGGACCTGCGCAACCTGGCCGGCAACCTCGATGCGTCGGTCACCTTTCGCACCGTCGATGGCCGGGGGCGCGCCCGCAGGCTCGTCGACGACGACGCGGTCGACCTCGCGGTCGTCGGCAGCGCACCGCCGGTCGTGATCGTCCGGGCGGGCGAGAACGACACGCTGGTCGCGCTCGTGCGCCAGGCCCTCGCGAGTCGCTCCCTCGTGCAGCAACTCGAGGATGCCGGGCTGAACCAGGCCACCATCGACGAGGTGCTGCGCGCACCAGCCCCGCGCGTCGTCGAGGTCGCGGCCGACGACTCCGACCGACGTGCGTCGGCGGCGATCCTCTCGCTCGTGCTGTACCTCGTGCTGCTGCTGCTCATGATCCAGGCCGCGAACGGCGTCGCGATCGAGAAGGCGAACCGCATCAGCGAGGTGCTGCTCGCGGTGGTCAAGCCCACTTCCTTGTTCTTCGGCAAGGTGGTGGGCGTCGGTCTGGTGGGGTTGGCAGGGCTCGCCGCCGGTGCCATCCCGGTCATGGTGAAGGCGGTAGCCGGCGGCGACCTGCCGACGGGCCTCGGCCCCGCGATCCTCGGCGGCCTGCCCTGGATGATCCTCGGCCTCGTGCTCTACCTCACGACCGCAGGCGCGCTGGGTGCGTTGATCGAACGTCAGGAAGAGGCGGGTTCAGTGCTCACCCCGCTGAGCCTGCTGCTGATCGGCACGTACGTGCTCGCGCAGAGCTCGGCCGAAGGCAGCTTCGGTGCCGTGCTCGCCATCTTCCCATTCACGTCGCCGATCGTCATGCCGGCGCGCATCGCGCTCGGCGTGGCCTCGACGGCGGAGATCGTGGCATCGCTCGCGGTCGGGATCGTGACGGTGCTGTTCGTCGTCCGGCTCGGCGCCGCGATCTACCGGCGCGGCATCGTGCACACCGGGCGTCGCCTCCACCTCGGTGAGGCATTGCGGAGCCCCTGATGGAGGCGGCCTGGCCTAGCGTGGCCGAGATGGAACGACCGCGCGAGCACCAGCTCCCCACCACGGGTGGCGATGCGTCACCTGCGCCCACCGCACCGCCGGCGCGCGAGCCGAGCCACGCCGAACGGTGCCGCACGCTGGTCGCGGGCGAACAGCGCGGCGCACTCTCGACGCTGGCCGCGGACCCCGCCGGGTACCCGTTCGGCTCCGTCGTGAGCTTCGGGCTCACCGACGACGGCGACCCGCTGTTCTTCGTCAGCACGATGGCGGAGCACACGCAGAACGCGCTGCGCGACCCGCGCGCGAGCCTGCTCCTGACCGAGCCGGTCCCCGACGGTGCCGATCCGCTGGCGAGCGGACGCGTCACCCTGCTCGGCCTGCTCGCACCGGTCGCCGACGACGACCGCGACGTCGCCCGCACGCGGTACCTCGAGGCCAACCCGGCCGCGTCGTACTACATCGACTTCGGCGACTTCACGTTCCTGCGGCTCACCGTCGACCACATCCGCTACGTCGGCGGCTACGGCCGCATGAGCTGGGTCGGCGCCGCCGCCTACAAGCGCGCCGAACCCGATCCCCTCGCCGACGCGGCCGCCGGGATCATCGCCCACATGAACGAGGACCACGCCGACGCGCAGGTGCTGTTCTGCCGGCACTTCGCCGAGCTCGACGGCACTCTCGAGGCGTCGATGTCGGCGGTCGACCGCTACGGCTTCGACATGGTCGCGGCGAGCGCCGAGCACCGCACCCCGGTGCGGTTGGCGTTCCCCGCCGAGTGCTTCACTGGCGACGAGGTGCGCAAGGCCATGGTGACGATGGTGGGCGAGGCGCGCGCCGCTCTCGCCTGAGCGAGCCGCTTCATCCGTCGTCGATGGTGAGGCCTACGACCTCCGCGACCGGGACGAGGTCGACGTCGCGCGCAAGCAGAATCGCGTCGTGACGCGCCGCCACCGATGCGATCATGCAGTCGACCATTCCTCGAGGCGTGACGCCGAACCGCCGACACCGTCGGTAGATGCTCGCCGCGGCGTCGAAATCGATGACCGGATCGAACCGCAGGAGCTCGAAACGACCGAGCAGACGGCGGAGCTCGGCTTGACGACGGTCGTCGCGTACCCCGGCGAGCACTTCCATCACGACTGGCTCGGTGACGACCAGCGGGCCGTCACCTTCGACCAGCGCGGTCAGCCGCCGGTCGACCGGACTTCCCGTCGCACGGTCGTACTCGATCCATGCGGACGAGTCGGCCAGGATCATCAGGGACCTGCGTCGTCGGGGAGATGGTCGATCGCGTGGGAGCCCCGCATCGCAAGGGCCTCTTCACGCGTCATCGGCTGCCCGGCGAGATGACGAAGCGCCATGTCGACGGCCTCGGTCTTGGTGTGGAGGCCGAAGCGATCCATGATCGCCTTCACGTAGCGATCCTCGAGTTCGATGTTGGTGCGGACGCGGACGATGCACCAATCATACACCTGACGTGTAGGAGACGTGTACCGGCTCATGGCGCCGGCGCCTCCGGACATCCGGAGGTTCGAAGGGGATGGTGCGTTCCGGCGCCGTGGATCCGATCCAGAGCGATCTCCACGTGTCGCCCGCGGCAAGACGCGCACCTCGCAGATGGTCGGAGAGCGCCCGAGGGGTGTGACAGTCTTCCCGTTTCGTGGCAGAGCAGCAGCGTCACCGGCTCGGGTTCGTCCTCACCGCGCTCCTCGTCGCGGTGGGCGTTGCCGTGTTCGTGGGCCTGCGAGCGACGGTGCGCGACCTTGACAACTCTCTCGATCACTTCTACGCGGAGACCCACTTCGCCGACCTGACCGTCGTCGGTGGCGACACCGACAACATCGCAACCGCGATCCGGCAGGTCGACGGCGTCGCGGCGGTGAACACGCGCGGCACGACGACGTTGTCGGTGTTCATCCGCAACGGCAAGACCAAGGTCCAGGGCACGATCGTCGGCGTCCCCGCCCGCGGTCCCACGATCAACGACCTGTCGATCACGGCCGGGCACGACTTCGCACGCGACACGGCCCGCACGGTCGCCGTCGTGGAGCAGCACACCGCCGACGATCTCGATGTCGGCCCCGGCGCGACGGTCGAAGCGCTCGGGATCGGCAACCCGGCACAGCTCGACGTCGTCGGCGTGGGACTTTCGCCCGAGTACCTGCTGCCCGCGCAGAGCCAACAACAGGTGGTGAGCACGCCCGGCAGCTTCGCGGTGCTGTTCGTGCCGGAGACCGTGGTCGAGTCGTTGGGCGGCGGTGCGACTGTGTCGCAGGTGCTCGTGCGTTACGACCCAGGCGTCGACCGCGTCGACCTCGACCGGCGACTCACCACGATCGCCAACAGCAAGGGTGCACAGCTCGTCCAACCCCGACGGACGCAGCCGTCGAACGGCGTGATCGAGGAAGAGCTCACCGGCTTCCGCGAGGCGAGCATCGTGGTTCCCGCGATCGCGTTGCTCGTCGCGACGCTCGTCGGTGCGCTCGCGTGCGCACGCGTCGACGACCTGCGGCGCCGCCGCCGGGCGCTGGCGATCGCGGTCGGGGCGGCAGGAGTCGTCGGCGTGGTGTTGGGTCTCGCGGGCGCGGCCATCGGCGGGCCCGAGCTCGCGAAGTCCGTCTACCTGCCCGAGCACGTCGGCGCGAACAACGCGCTCGTCGCCCTGGTCGGCCTCGTGCTCGTGCTGCTCGTCGGTGCGTTCGCCCTCGGGCTCGGACGTCTTCTGCGCGTCGGTGGCGACGACGCGCTCGGCGCCGGCCCGGCCGTCGTCACCTCGATCGCGGCGGCAGCCGCCGTCATCTGCGTCGTCGCGCCCGGCGGCGTGGTCGACTCGGCAGCGGCGACGCTCGACGCGGCCGCCCGCCTCGAGCAGGTGAGCGCCCAGGTCGCCTTCGCCTCGCCGGTCAAGGCCGCACAACTCGACGCCTTGAAGTCAGTCGACGGGATCGCGGTGGCCGAACCGGTGCCATCGGCGAACGTGTTCGTACGGCACGCGACGCGCCACTACTCGACCTCGCTCGAAGCGTTCCCGATCGACACGACGCTCCAACAGTTCGAGGCACCGAACGGCAAGCGCATCCGCCTCCCCGATCGTGGGGCGCTGATCCCGCAGTCCCTCGGTCGCATCCTCGGTGCCGGCGAGGGCGACGAGATCGAGATCACGCTGCCGGGAGGTGGTGTCCCTGCGTTCACGGTGCCCGTCGCGGCGCTGACGTCGGACACGCTCGGCAACCTCGTGTTCCTGAGCAACGACGCGTTGCGCGCGGCGATGGGCCAGTACGCCGGTGCCTTCGCCGGCGGGCTCTTCAACACCGCGTCGATCCAGTTCGGACCCCATGCCGACCCCGCCCGCATCGCACGGCAGGTGCAGGCGAACCCGGCCATCGTCGTGTTCGTTCCGGTGGCTGCGAGCCTGAACACCGTCGACCAGGCGCGACCGATCTTCAAGGCTGTGATCCAGGCGCTGCTCGCGATCGCCGCGGTCGTCACCGTTCTCGGACTCGCGAGCGCGGTGGTGCTCCACGCGCACACGCGCGCCCGGGTCGGGGGCTGGCGGGTGAGCGGCGAGGTGTTCGCCGCCGTGGTCGCGGGCATCGTGCTCGGTGCCCTGCTCGGCACCTACGCGGCCGACCGCCTTGTCGACGCGCTCGACACCGACCTGATCCATCTCACCCGTCAGATCGACACGTCGACGTACGTGCTGGCGGCCGGGATGGTGCTGCTGGTGAGCGCGTTGACGCTCGCGGTCAGCTGGTGGACGCGTCGACGGACGCCGGCCGCAACGCCCGCCTGAGCCCGTCGGTGATGTCGCGCTGGCACGCCTTGGCGATGCCGGCATCCGGGCAGATCATCTCGAACCCGTGCGGTGCACCCGGGTAGACGTGCAGCTCGGTCGGAATGCCGGCGGCAAGCAGTCGCGACGCGTACGTGATGTCCTCGTCGCGGAAGACGTCGAGCGAGCCCACCCCGATCCAAGCGGGCGGCAACCCGGCGACGTCGGCGACGCGCGCCGGCGCGGCGAAGGCCGGCACGTCGTCGCTGCCGAACCGCTCGCCGAGGTAGGCCCGCCACCCCAAGTCGTTGGCCGCTCGGCTCCACACCGGCGCACCTTGGATGCGGCTCGACGCGCTCGTGTTGCTGTCGTCGATCATGGGATAGATGAGCAGCTGGTACGCGGGCGACACCTCGCCGCGGTCACGGGCGAGGATGGCCAGCCCGGCCGCGAGCCCGCCGCCCGCGCTGGCGCCGGCGATCGCGATGCGTGCCGGGTCGATGCCGAGCTCGTCCGCGTGCTGGGCCGCCCAGAGCAGGCCCGCGTAGCAGTCGTCGAGCGGCGCGGGATACGGGTCCTCGGGCGCGAGGCGGTACTCGATCGACACCGCGACGCAGTCGAACGCCTCGACCCATCGGTTGATGCGGGCGTCGACGGTGAGCCCCGAGCCGAACATGTATCCGCCGCCGTGGATCCAGTAGATGCACGGACGATCGGTGCCGTGGGTCGGCGGCGAGTAGACGCGCACCGTGGGGTCGTGACCGCTTGCGCCCGGCACCACCACCTCGCGTGACACGGTGGTGGTCGGCGGCAGCTCCACCGCTGGCATGTTGGCCATCGCCTCGCGCATCGCGGGGAGGCTGTCGAACGTGAAGGTGCCGAAGTCGATCGCGCCGACGGGCGACGCAGCGAGCGCGATCGCGATCTCGGGATCGATGGTGGTGGCGACGTCCATCGTCATGAGAGTTGCGCTCCCACGGTCGGGTCGACGTACTCGTCGATGCGCTGGATGAGACCCTCTTCGGTGGTGGTGACGACGAGGCAGTTCTGCATCTCGAACGGGTTGCCGCTGTTGCGGACCGTGCCGCGGGTGACGAACTGGAGCACGAAGCCGCCGTCGATCGGTGCCAGCAGCACGTGCTCGTTCTCGAGCTCGTCGACCAATTGACCGAGCATGGCGATCGCGCCCATGTTCCCGCGGGCGTCGACCTCCTTGCGGTCGTGGTTGTGCCAGACGACAGCGCCCGGGGCGAGCACGCCCACGAACGCGTCGGCGTCCTTCCCTGTGATCGCGCTGTCGAACGCGGCCACCAGCTCGTCGGTGCTCGGCATCGTGCTCCCCCCGTTGGCGGTTGGTGGTGGTCGGTGTCAGCGGATGTCGAGACGCTCGGCGCACGCTGTCATCTCGTCCAGGAACTTGCCACGACGCGCGGCGTCGGGTCCACCTGCCATCCCGCTCCAGTCGTGCACCAGCACCAGCCGGTCGACTCCGAGGTCCTCGTAGCGACGGACCATGTCGGCGTCGACCGGGCCCGGGGGCGGGGTGATCGTGATCTCGAGCGGTCCGAGATCCGTGGGGCGGTCGACCTCGCCGGCGAGTCGGGCGAGCTCGGCGACGGCGGCTTCGGTGTGCTCGAGGTTCTGGAAGAACCCGTACCAGCCGTCGCAGCGGGCCACCGCGCGCCTGCGGGCGGCGGTCGACATGCCGCTCCCGAGGATCGGCGGCCCGCCGGCCCGATGTGGCCGCGGCCGGCTCTGGATGCCCCCGAACGAGGTGAACTCGCCCCGCAGCTCCGGCTGCTCGTCGCGCCACATGGTGCGGAGGGCGTCGATCCACTCGTCGGCGCGGCGGCCGCGCGTGTCGAACGGCACTCCGATCGCCTCGTACTCACCCGGCACGTACCCCACGCCCACGCCGACGAGCAGGCGGCCGCGCGACAGCACGTCGACGCTCGCCAGCTCCTTCGCCAGGATCAGTGGGTTGCGCAACGGCAGGATCACGATGCCGGTGCCGAGCAGGATGCGCGACGTCGTCGCCGCCGCGTACGCCAACACAGGAACCGGGTCCATCATCGACGCGTCGGGCGGCAGTGGCGACGGTGGCGCCTGCGGGTCGATGAGGACCGGGTGCTCTCCGACCCAGATCGACTCGAAGCCGAGCGACTCGGCGTGCTGCGCGACCGCGGCCACTCCGTCGGCGTCGGCGAGAAGCCCCGACCCGACACCGAACCAACCGACAGGGAGCATGCGTTATGCCGTGCGCAGCTTGCGGTCGCGCCGGGCTTGCGCGCTGCCGACGTGGGTCATGATGTCGACGGCGAACGCGAAGATCACGAGGAACCAACCGAAGCCGGTGACTCCCTTGATCGGTTCGTACGCGACAGCCCACGCGAGCGTCGTCCACGGCAGGAAGATGAAGCCGAGGAGCCCCCACCAGAACGAGTCGAAGGCGATGCTCATCCGGTCGGTGAACAGCCAGATGAGGAAGACGGCCAACCTCGGTGATACGAACGCCGCCAACGCCACGAGACAACCGCACATGGCGATGGAGACTAAGCCACGCACCGGGAGGCGCGCTCGCCGACGGGTGACGTACCGTCGTGACATGGAAGACGTGTTCGACCACACCGGTGAGGTCGCCGTGATCACCGGTGGTGGTACCGGGATCGGACGTGCAACGGCGCTGCTGTTCGCCTCCCACGGCGCCGATGTCGTGCTGGCCAGCCGCAAGGTCGAGAACCTGGAGACCGTCGCGGCCGAGGTCACCGCGGCAACCGGGCGCCGAGCCCACGTCGTCGCCACCGACGTCCGCGACAGCGAACAGTGCGAGGCGTTGATCGACGAGTCGCTGGCCGAGTTGGGCCGCGTCGACGTGCTCGTGAACAACGCCGGTGGCAGTCACTCGTACGCGTTCGAGGACTGGACGCCGCAACGGTTCCAGAACATGGTCGACCTCAACCTCATGAGCGCGTTCGTGCTCTCGCACCGCGTCGCGCCGCACATGGTCGAGCGCGGCAGCGGGTCGATCATCAACATCTCGTCGGGCGCGGCGGCGATGCCCCTTCCGATCCACACCGCGTACGGCGCCGCCAAGGCCGGCCTCGAGAACCTCACGCAGAACTTCGCTGCCGCGCTTGCGCCGCACGGCATCCGGGTGAACTGCGTGCGGGTAGGCGCGATCAAGTCGGAGGGGTTCCTCCGCGCGATGGACACCGCCGGCATCGACCCCGACGAGATGGGCGCGCAGGGCGCGGGCCTGGGTCGGGCCGGCGTGCCCGACGAGATCGCGTGGCCGATCCTGTTCCTCGCGTCGGCCGCGTCGAGCTACGTGTCGGGCCAGATCCTCTACGTGGGGGGCGGCCCGAAGGACAACTCCCCCACCTGATGGCACGCACGGTGGGGATCGTGGCAGTCGCGTTCGGCGACGGGGACCTGCGGGAGCACGCCCGGCGTGCGGCCGAACTCGAGTTCGACCACATCGACGCCCACATCGGCGCCATCGGCCGGCTCGACGCCGACGAGCTCGCGTCGCTGGCGGTGCCCATCGCCGATCACATCAGCGGGTTCGACATCGCCGACGGCTGCACGGCGCTGGCGCCGTTCGAGCGCCGCGGCGAAGACAAGTTCGACGAGACCGTCGCGCTGTTCCGCTCCCACCCCGGCGCGCGGCTCGAGCCCGGACCGCGCACGAGCGGAGGAAGCATCGAGAAGGTCGAGGCGCTGGTCGCTGCGGTGCCCGGACTGCGCCTCACGCTCGACACCGGCCACGTCGCGACGTGGGGCGAGGACCCGGTGGCGCTCCTCCGCCACGCCGATCACGTGCAGCTCCGGCAGGCCGCCAAGCGGCAACCGCAGCTGCACCCCGACGAAGGTGGCGACGTCGACTTCGCCGCGGTGCTCGCCGAGCTCGACCGGCTCGACTACCAAGGGCTCATGAGCATCGAGTACTTCGACCTCCGCGACATGGGCTGGCCGCTCGACGACCCGGTCGGGTACTCGGTCGCGCTCGCAGCCCACGTCCGCGCACTGATGCACTGACGATGTCGTGACGCCGATCGGTCGGGGCGAGCCCGACTTCGTCGAGCGTTGCGAATGGAACACTCGTCGCGACCTGCTCGCCCATGGCGCCGTCGCTCGGATTCATTGGTGGATGGAACACGTCCAGCGTGTTCCACCGAACAATGAATCAGCTGGGAGCGCCTGTCGCCACGTCGCTCAGCTGCGCGAGGCCCTTCTCGAAGTCGCGCCCGATCATCTTGTCCATGCTCATGAACACGCCCATGAAGCGCGTCATGAACGTCTTCGACCCGACCATGCGCCAGGTCACGTGGCACTCGCCGTCACGCTCGACCAACTCGAACGCGGTCGTGCTGCGCGACTTGAACGGTTTGAGGAACTGGAGCGCGATCTGCACCGTCGACGGCTCCACCGCGTCGGTGATCTCCATCCGACCCGCGCCCGCCTTGCGGTCACCCACCCACTCGTAGACCGCGCCCGTCCCGGCGTCGGGCCCGGAGTACGTGCGGCCCAGACGCGGGTCGAGGTTCTCCCACGGCGACCACTCGCGCCAACGGTGGAAGTCGACCAGCAGCCCGTACACCACGGCGCGCGGCGCCAGGATCGTGGCTTCACGCGTCACCTCGAACTCGCCCTTGCCCGCCATCACACACCCTCCTCGTCAGCGGCGATCAGTCAGGAACGGGTACTTCGCCCTCACCTCGGCGACTTCCTCGGCGGTGACGTCGTGGAGGAGGATCTCCTCGCCGCCACCTTCCGACGCTTCGAGCGTGCGGCCGAACGGCAGCACGATCGCACTGTCACCCGCGTACTCGAGTCCTCCGCCACTCCCGATGCGGTTCACACCGACGACGAACGCCTGGTTCTCGATCGCCCGCGCCCGCAGCAGCGTGCGCCAATGGTCGCGACGCGGCGCCGGCCAGTTCGCGACGACCACGTAGCAGTCGGTGTCGTGCGCGACCGCCCAGAACTCGTCGGCGAAGCGCAGGTCGTAGCAGACGAACAGGCTGCAACGAACGCCCTCGATGTCGACGGTGACGCGCTGGTCTCCGGCTGCGTACTTCTCGTGCTCGCCGCCGTAGCTGAAGGGGTGGATCTTGCGGTAACGCGTCACCGCGCCGTCAGGAGCCGCGAGGACAAGCGTGTTCGACGGCTTCGTGTCGCCTGGCTGCACCTCGGGCGCTGACCCACACACCCACACGCGGCGTCGCGCCGCCTGCTCGACGAGGAACTGCGCGCTCGGGCCGTCGAACGGCTCGGCGATGCGTTCGGTGTCCATCGAGAAGCCGGTCGCGAACATCTCGGTGAGCACGACGAGTTGGGCGCGCTGCTGCGCGGCGTCGTCGATGAGGCCGTCGAGGTGCGCGAAGTTCGCGTCGCGATCCTCCCAGACGATGTCGTGCTGCACCGCCGCGACCCTCATGTCGCCAACCGGTGCAGACGCGTGACCGCGTCGTCGATCACGTCGAGCCGCTTGCAACACGCGAACCGAACCAGCGGACCACCGGCTTCCTTGTCGTCGTAGAAGACGACGCTCGGCACGGCCACGACACCGCAGCGCTCCGGCAGGCTGCGGCAGAACGCCAACCCGTCGCGCTCGCCGATCGACGTGATGTCGACGGTGACGAAGTACGTCCCGGCCGACGGGAACACCGTGAGGCCGGCCGCATCCAGGCCCACGCGCAGGCGGTCGCGCTTCTCCTCCAGGTCCGCGGCCACGCGCCGGAACACCGAGCCCGGCAAGCCGAGCCCGGTCGCGACGCCGTACTGGAACGGCCCGCCGTTCACGTAGGTGAGGAACTGCTTCACCGTCTTCACCGCGTCGACGAGGTCGGGCGCCGCGCACAGCCAGCCGATCTTCCACCCCGTGCACGAGAACGTCTTGCCCCCCGACGAGATGGTGACGGTGCGCTCGCGCATGCCGGCCATGCTCGCCAGCGGCACGTGACGACCCTCGAACACGAGGTGTTCGTACACCTCGTCGGTCACGGCAACGAGGTCGTGGTCCACGCACAGCCGAGCGATCAGCTCGAGCTCCTCGACACTGAACACCTTGCCGGTGGGGTTGTGCGGCGAGTTCAGCAACAGCACGCGGGTGCGTGGGGTGATCGCACGTTCGAGCGCGGCCGAGTCGAACGACCAGTCGGGCGTGCGAAGTTGCACGACACGACGCTGCGCGCCCGCGAGCGCGATGCACGCGGCGTACGAGTCGTAGTAGGGCTCGAAGGTCACGACCTCGTCGCCCGCTTCGCACAACGCGAGCAACGTCGCTGCGATCGCCTCCGTGGCGCCGGCGGTGACGAGCACCTCGGTGTCGGGGTCGTAGATCAGGTCCCACCACTTCGCCTGGTGGGCGGAGATCGCGTGCCGCAACTCGGGGATGCCGATGCCGGGTGGATACTGGTTGCGGCCGTCGCGGATGGCGCCGACGGCGGCATCGAGCACCTCGACCGGACCGTCCTCGTCGGGGAACCCCTGACCCAGATTGATCGAGCCGGTGGCGACGGCGAGCGCCGACATCTCGGCGAAGATCGTCGTGCCGAAGCCCTGCATCCGCTCGACGAGGTACGGGGAATCACCCATGAGTCCTCAGCCCGCCACGAAGCTCAGGCGGACGTGGCGCCGCGGGTTGTCGCGGTTCAGGTCGACGAGCACGACGCTCTGCCACACGCCGAGCAGCGGTTCGCCGTCCTCCACCGGCAGCACCACCGTCGGCGCGACGATCGCGGGCAGGACGTGATCGGCCCCGTGACCGGCGGAGCCGTGCGCGTGGCGGTAGCGGTCGTCACGTGGGAGCAGACGCTCGAGCGCGTCGACGAGATCGTCGTCGGAACGGGCGCCGGTCTCGATGATCGCGATGCCGGCGGTGGCATGGGGCGCGAACACGTTGACGATGCCGTCGCCCCGGGAACGGCAGAAGCTCCGCACGTCAGACGTCAGGTCCACGATCCGATCGCGCGAGGTGTCGACGTCCAGCACCGTCGTGTCCATCACCCGCAGAGCCTACGGGCATGCCGCCCTAGCTGGAGGGTGCGGGCATCGTCTGCGCACAAACGATCTGACGAAGCTCCTCGATGGCGCGACACGCGGCGTCGATCTTGTCCTCGAGCGCGACAAGTCGGTCGGGCGAGTCCGGCGACTCGGCGCTGTCGCACGCCTTGGCCGCGAGCTGCGAGTGACAGCCCTGGAGCAGCCGGATGGTGTCGCGCTCCTCGGCGATGTAACGACCGAGCAGCTCCCCCGTCTGGATGTCGATGGTGTGGTCGCGGAAGAAGCTGTCGAAGACGTCGGGCACGTCGGGGGCGGTCGCGAACTCCAGGAGTTCGAGCAACTCCGCCTTGTCGAGGTCGGAGCGGTCGGACCGCGCGATCTCCATGCGGTCGGCGAACTTGGGATCGTCGGTGGGCTGCACGTCGAAGCCGAGCTCGTTGACCCTCTTCGCGAACGCCATGCCGTGCTCGCCTTCACGCGCGGCCACGGTGCGGAGCACGGCGCGCACGTCGGGGTCGGTTGTGACCTCGGCCCACGCGGACAGGTACTGGAATGCGCGCGTCTCCGCGCATGAGATGCCGTTGAGCAATTTCAGGTAGCTGGGCTTGTCGGACATGGCGGAGTCCTCTCGTCGGCGCGGGGCAAACTGTGCCAGGCAACGGACCATCCGACAACCCGGCCGCCGGGCCGCTCGTCGACGCGGGGCGGCGCGCCATGACGCCGATTTCCATGCTTCACGCGTCTCGGAACCCCGCGGCTACCGCGCTGCGACCGATGAGTTCCCAGTCGGCGCGCGGTCAGAGTCGCGTGCGGCCAGGCGCCGAGGCGACGATCCAGGAGGACTGAGGTGCGAGACCGGAAGCTGACGACATGGCAACGCTGATCTATTCGGCGATCGGTTCGCTTGACGGCTACGTCGAAGACACCTCGGGCACGTTCGAGTGGGCGGCGCCCGACGAAGAGGTGCATGCGTTCGTCAACGACCTCGAGCGACCGATCGGGACCTACCTCTACGGGCGGCGGATGTACGAGACGATGGTCTTCTGGGAGACCGTTGATCCGGACGGCGACTGGCCGGCCGTGGCGCGGGAGTTCGCAGGGATCTGGCAGGCGGCCGAGAAGATCGTCTACTCGCGGACGCTCCAGACGGTGTCAAGCGCCCGGACGCGGATCGAACGCGAACTCGACCCCGACGCGATCGCGCGGATGAAGCAGAGCTCGGGTTCTGGCATCGGCATCGGCGGCGCCGACCTCGCCGGTCAGGCGATCGCCGCGGGCCTGGTCGACGAGCTGCAGCTGCTGCTCGTGCCGGTTCTCGTCGGCGGTGGCAAGCGAGCGTTGCCGAACGACGTCCGCGCGCAGCTCGAGATGCTCGACGAACGCCGGTTTCAGAGCGGGGTGGTCTTTCTGCGCTACCGGGCGCGCAGCTGACGCACGACAGCGCCAACGAACGGCGGCCGAAAGAGGTTCATCCAACGCTGCACGCGCGCCTGAGAGGGTCGTCAACCACGATGGCGCGTTGACCGCGGTCAGGGTTGTGTCGTTCACCCGGAGGTACGCCGGACACGCGCCAGTGCCGCACTTCTGATGCGCCTTCCTCGACCCACGCTTGCGCCCGAGTCAGGCGGCGGTGGTCCGCCCAACGGCCTGACAGATCGGCGTAGGGCCGACGATGGCGTCAAGGCCCGCTGCGCCGTTGAGCGTTGCCTGCAACTCCGCTCGACGTTGCGTTGGTACACGAAGCTCGAAGGATTCGGGAAGCTCAGCAGCGGTGATGCTGTCGCGAAGTTCACGATTGTCGGCGAAGATCGCACGGAACTTCTTCAGAGCATGCTCATGGTCGAGGTAGCGAACGAGGGGCACGCCCTCGGAACGCTGGATCTCGGAGCGCTGAATCTCGGAACGCACCGCGTCGATCTGATCCGGGGTTGCGTCGACACGCATGAACACTTCAACATCGAAGTCGCGGGCACGGCACTCGGCAATCAGTCGCTGCAACTTCTCCGCCGACAGTGATTTCGGGGGACCGTTGACACATCGACGCCGGATCGCCCACGAAAGGTCCGCACGACCGCTGACGTATGGGCGTGCTTCGTGAGCTGGAGTCGAAATGACTCGGGCAGGTCTCCGGCCGTCACCTCGCCCAGCAAGTCAGGTACAGATCGAAACTCCTGCTGATATTGAGCAAGCGCCACTTGATGATCCACGAACGCGTACCGCCGCGCAGTTTCGGTGCGGCGCACGAGACGGCCGACCGCGGCCACCTGCGCCGGCGTGGCCGTCAACTTCATGAACACCTCGACCTCTGGATGGGGAATCTGCGACGGCGCCACCTCCTTCGGTCCTCCACCGCCCGCGCTCGCCCGTGCAGGCGAGGCAACAACCGCTGGAAACGCGGCTGCAAGTGCGAGGGTCAGGACTCCGAGGCGACTCAGCGGCACCCACGCATACTGCCCTGCTCGCCGCATTTGCGCGCGACCTGTCAGCGACTTGTCAGCCGGCGTCGACGAGCCAGCCGAAGCCGTTCGAGCGCAGGGCGTCGGAGATGCGCGCGGTCACGGTCGGGAGCTGGTTGGTCAGGAGCACGATCCCGAACACCGCGAGGATCGCCGCCGACACCAGGGTGATGGCACGCGAGTGACGCTTGAACCACTCCAGTGTGCGGGTGAGCTTGCCCATCGCGAGCCCGACGGCGAGGAACGACACCCCGAGCCCGAGTGAGTACGCGACGAGCAGGAGCGTCGAGCGGGCGAGGTTCTCACCGCGGGCGGCGAAGCCGAGCACCGCGCCGAGGATCGGCCCGATGCACGGCGTCCATCCGAGCCCGAACGCCGCACCGGCGATCGGCGCGGCGACCGGGCCGAACCGATCGAGGTGCGGATGGAACCGGAACTCCTGGTAGAGCCGCGGCGTCGTGAGCAGCTGCGAACCCGCGAGGTAGCACGCCATGAGCAGCACCAGGCCGCCAGAGATGCGGGTGAGCGTCTCCTGATTGCGGAACAACGCGCTGCCGGCGGCGGTGGTGATCAACCCGAGCAGCACGAACACGACGGTGAACCCCGCCACGAACAGGCCGGTGTTGACCGCGATGCGCTTCAGATAGTGGCGCTGCTGCTCGCGGATCTCCCCCACCGAGAGGCCGGTGATGAGGCTGAGGTAGCCCGGCACGATGGGCAGTACGCACGGCGACACGAAGGAGATCACACCCGCGCCGAACGCCGCGAACACGTAGAGGTTGTTGCTGACGCTGAGGGCGACGGCGCCCGACCCGACCACCGTTGGATGGTACGGCCGGGCCCGCCGGCGTCGTCAGTCAGCGTGAGTCAGAGTGTCGAGAGTCGACCAGTCTGTCTCGGGTCGTAGATGCAAACGACGTCAGCGAAGTACCCGAGTGCAAATGCGGTTCCGAGCATGGCGAGGCCCGCGCCCGCATCGGGGAGATGCGAGGTGAGGACGATGTACGGCGGATGCTCGGGGACCGCTGCGAGAAGCGCTCCGTTCGCGATCGCCTTCTTCAAGGTGTCCGTACGCATCAGACCAGGTCGGCGTCCCTGAACGCTTCCCTTGTACTCGAACCAGATCTCATGACCTCGTGGAGACGTGGCGACGCAGTCGATCTCGACGCCAACATCGCCAAGGACCATCCGCGGGCCGACTTGGAAGCCGAGACCGGCAAGAAGCACCGCGCATTGCTCTGCGAATTGCCGCCCTTGAACATTCGACGAAGCCTGGAAGCCCGAATCACTCAAGGCGAGTCTCCGCTATCGATGTCGTCGAAGATGGGCGCGAGCCGAATCTCCATCGACGTGCGTTCGTCATCCAGTTCCTCGTCCCAAGACAACTCTTCGGAACCCCAGACATCGAGCTCCTCGTCCGATGCCATGAGCCAGAGCTCGACCGCCCTCGCCCACTCCTCAGCCAGCAGGGCAGACCGAATGTCGTGCACGGTGCGTTCAGCGGCGAAGCTCGCGGGAGCGCGCTCAGCCACGAGTCGCAGCGCGAGCACACGCGAGAGCGTCTCCTCGGATTCAGCCAAGAAGACCTGGGGTGGGTCTGAATGGAGCACTGCAACCGCGATGCGACCTGGTCGCGGAGATGGCATCGTCAGCGGGTTGCGGACACCCGCTTGGTTGCTGCATAGCGACGCAGCTTCTGTTGGTCCTCCGCGCTGAGCATCTCGACCACGTCTCTGATCGGCTTCTTGTCTCCGACCACCACGTCGAGCGCGTGCGCGCCGGCAGAACCGGGAGCCGGAGCATCTGTGGTGAGGAGCACCAGGCGAGCACTGGGCTTTTGCTCGTGGATCACCGCAGCCTTGCCGATCGCCTTCCAGAGGGTGTCGGTGCGCTTCAAACCTGGTCGATTACTCGTGAACCCACCTGACACGTCGAAGTACCAGGTGTTGCCCGCTGCATCCTGCGCGCTGAAGTTGACCTCGACGCCACCCGGAAGCTTGACGTCAGCGACCACCTCCGTGAAGTTGCATCCTTCGAGCAAGTGACGCGCGACGTCCTTGGCGGCCTTTCCTTCGCGTACCGCTCGAGCCTGGAAATCCTCGTTCTCGGGGGCCGGGCTCGGGACCGCCGGAAGCCTGAAGCTCGGCAAGACGTCGGGATCCGCAACCTTCTTGATCCGCTCTCGCTCGGCGTCGATGCGCTCGCGCGCCTTCTGCACGTAGTCGGCGTCGGTGTCGTAACCCACGAAGTGACGGTCCGTACGCAGTGCGGCCATCGCCGTGGTCCCGGATCCCATGAACGGGTCGAGCACAAGGTCGCCGTAATACGTGTAGAGGTGGATCAGGCGCTTGGGAAGGTCGACCGGGAAGGGCGCCGGATGCCCGACCCGAGTCGCGCTCTCGGGCGGGATCTCCCAGATGTCCGTCGTCGCCTCCATGAACTCGTCGCGGTACATCGAGGCATCGCAGGGAAGTCCCTCGTCCTTGCGCTTGGGCGGCGAGAGCGCTCGGTCGAAACGGCCCTTGCTCGCGACGATCACGCGCTCCGAGAGGTCGCGCAGCACGGGGTTGGCCGGCCGCTGGAAGGAACCCCAGGCGCACGAACCCGCCGACCCGCGCGCCTTCAGCCAGATGACCTCGCCACGGAGCAACATCCCGAGGTCGTCTTGGAGGATCCCGATGACGTCGGCTGCGAGCGAGCGATACGGCTTGCGCCCGAGGTTGGCGACATTGATCGCCATCCGCCCACCGGGCTCGAGCGTTCGGAGGCACTCGGCGAAGACGTCGCGGAGCATCGCGAGGTAGTCGAGGTATGTAGCGGGAATGTCGCCGCTGCCGAGCGCTTCTTCGTATGCCTTACCCGCGAAGTACGGAGGTGACGTCACAACGAGCGCCACTGAGTTGTCATGCACGTGCGTCATCGAGGCAGAGCTACCCACGAAGATGTCGTCGATGTCCTTACGCGGATCGATCTCGACTGAGTCGTCGAGGAGCGGCTGCGTGAACCGCGCGTAGAAGTCGCTCGAATCGTGCGACTCGCGCTTCGAGACACCAAAGTTTGACGTTGCTGTCGATTTGCGTTCGCCGCTCACCGCCCGGATCGTACGCCGTTGAGCCATCGCAACAGTCTATCGAACACCTGTTCGCACGTGCGTGATGCTGAAGCGATCAGCTGGGGGCGGGGCCGCGCCGCCGACGGCGCAGCCAGAGGCCGCCGACCACGCCCACGGCGACGATGGCCACGGCCAGGATCACCCCCACCGGCGACCCGCCGTCGTCGCCTCCCCCGCTGCCGCCGGCCGCGACCTGCACGTCGTCGGAGCCGTCACGGTGGGCCCGGTGCGCGCCGGTCGTCTCACCGCGCTTCCCGGTCGTGGTGGTCGTCTCCCTGGTCGCGGTCGCGCCTTCGACGGTCGGGTCCTTGGGCGCGGCCGAGCGGTCACCCGGCGGAGTCGTCCCGGTGTTCGCGCTGGGTGCACGCGGCGCGACGGTGTCAGCCGAAGGGCCACCACCCGAGCTCACCGGCGGCGCGGCGGTCGCGGGTGGTGCCGCCGTGGGTGGCGGCGCGCAGCCGACCACGGAGCAGTATGACGAGAAGGGCGGCTGGCCGCCGCCGTACTTCCATCCTTCGACGTCACCGTCGTGCACGGTCGTGTTGCTGGCGCCGGCCGACGACTGGCTCCAACCGTTCGCGCCGCCGACCGCGCGGTAATAGACCCAACCGCCCGGACACTGGCTCGGTACGGGCTCGTCACCGACGCCGTAGAGCTTGCACACCGCCTGGCCCAACGGGCCGCCGTAGTTGATGGTCTCGGGGTTGGCGCCCGCGAGTTGGAGCGCACCCAAGCCGGTGGTCGTGCCGTCGAAGTGGATGACGCTCTGGTGCACGCCACTGCCCGTGTCCACGATGACGACCGCGGTCGACGTCGCTTGGTCGGGAACCGCGGCCCGCGCGATCGCCGCGCCGCCCACCGCGGTGAAGACCGCGGCGACGACGATCGCGAGGCGCGCGACCGCGGTCCTCATGTTCATCCCGTGAAGCGTGGGCTCGCGACGACTGGCGCGACCACCGCTTCCGGTGACACCTCGACCGGAGGCTCGGCGGTGACCGGCGTGACCGGGGGGACCGGCGCGCAGGCGACGTCGGCGGCGCGCGCCACCGGCAGCCACGATCGCTCGAGGCCTTGCACTGCCTGCCCGGTCGCGTACGCCGCGCTGTACACGTTGGGACCGGAGATGCTGCCGTCCTGATGCGCGAGCGACGCCAGCGCGTCGTCGGCGCCGACGAACGCGTTCCCGACCCCGTCGGGGAACACCGTGTCACGCCAGCAGCGGGAGTTCGGGTCGTAGCCGGCTGCCGTGACCGCCAGCACGGCGCGCGACGTGCTCTCCGCGCTCTCGTCGCCGAAGAACGACCACGTGCCGTCGGCGTTCTGCTGCGCGGCCATCCACTCGAGCGCGTGCGTGATCACGGGGTCGTTCTGAGGCACGCCACCGGCGATCAGCGCCTGGACCGCGAGCCCGGTGGTGTCGATGTCGGGCTCGGTCGCCGGCGTGGCGTCGTAGGCCCACGAGCCCGCCGCCTGCTGCTTGCTCCTGATGTACGCGACGGTCGACGCCGGCACCGACCCGGTCAGGAGCTTCTTCGCCAGCGCGGCGAAGAGCGTGTCGGTGAAGTGCAGGTCGGTGGCGAAGGAACCGTCGGGGTTCGGATCACCGATCGTCGCCGCCAGCGCGCTGGTGTCCTGGCCGAGGGGCGCGCCGACGAGCACGACGTACTTGGCCGCTTGACCGGGCGTGGTGGCGAGCCCTTTTACCAGGTCGAGGAAGGCGAGCGGGTTCTGGCCGTCGCCGTTCTGCGTCGCCGCGACCGCCGCCGACGCCTCGGACGTGCTCCACGAGGTGCCGGTCTGCCCGGCCTCGGCGATGGCGAGCACCGCTTCGGTGGTGACGAACTGGAACTGCGGGTTGTCGTCCCAGGCACCGCTGCCCGTCGACGGGTCGCTACCCGCGATCTGCGGTGGCGACGCCGACAGGTAGGCGACGGCACTCATGACCGGCGCGGAATCCGCGGCGCCCGCGCCGAGCGCGGGCACGCAGAGCATGGCCGTCATCGTGACGATGCACGCGACGGCACGACGAGCGTGCGACATGTTGTCCTCCGTGACCCCTTTCCACGAGGGTCGAGTTCGTGGCCACCTCTCGGTGGCGCGTCGTCTGGGAGCACCGGTGGCCCGGCGGACAACGGCAGGTAGCCTGGCTCGCGGAGTGCGGCAGAGCCGCAGAGCCGCTCACAGTTGCGGGTCAGCGTCGGTCTCGCACCGACTTCCCCCGTCCCCGGACCGAGGCCCGGGAACCGCACGCAACATCCGGGTTGCGCGCAACCGTTGTCGAGAGGGCACGTTAGTCCGCAGTGACGACCACCACGCAACCTCGCGCCGCGGGTCCCGCCTCCACGCCGAGCAAGTCGGTCGCGACGGTCGAACGAATGGCGACCTGGCACGCGGGCGTGTGGTTGGTCTGGGCGCTGGCGGCCGCCGCGTGCATCGAGCTCGCGCCGAACCCGGTGTACGTCGCGCTGGTGATCGGCATCGCGTCGGTCGCGGTGTCGATCCACTCCCGGCCGGGGCCCTACGCCCGCGCGTTCCCGCTGCTGCTCGCGGTGGGCACGTTCTTCGCGGTGGTGCGCATGCTCCTCACCGTGGCCACCACCCACGGACTGGGCGACGTGCTCTTCACCACGCCCCACTTCGGTCTGCCGCAGCTGCTCGGCGGGTTCACCGTCGGCGGCACCGTCGAGCTCCCCGTGATGCTGCAGTCGCTGGCCGAAGGTTTCGCCATCGTCGGCGTGATGGGCGTGTTCGGAGCGTTCAACTCGGTCGTGTCGCACTCCGAGCTGGTCGAGTCGACGCCGCGGGCGTTCTTCGAGCTCGGTCTCGTCATCGTCGTGGGGCTGGCGTTCGTGCCGTCGACGCTCTCCGCCATCCACGACGTGCGCGACGCCGACCGCGCCCGCACCGGCGGCCGGGTCGTCCGCCGGGGCCGGCTGCTGCGCCAGATCGTGCCGGTGCTCGAGCTCGGGTTGGAGCGCGCGGTCACGTTGGCGGAGTCGATGGACTCGCGAGGCTTCGCCGCGCGGGCGCCAGCCCGCGCGACCGCGCCGCGGGATGGTGGGGGCTGGTGTCGCTCCTGCTGCTCGGTGGTTCGTTCGTGGCCCTCATCGGTGACGCCGGCACGGTGGCAGCGGTCCTCGGGATCGCCGGCGCGGTCGGGCTCGGCGCGGCGATCCTGCTCGCGTCGTCCGACACCGGTCGCACCCGCTACCGCCCCCGGAAGATGCGCACGACCGATTGGGTCGTCGCGGGCGTCACGCTGCTCGCGCCGGCGGCGATGGCGACGGTCTCGTGGGCCGGTGACAGCACCCTCGTGTGGTTCGCCAACCCGCTGGCCTGGCCCGCCCTCCACGTCCTCCCCGCGGTCGCGCTGCTCCCCCTCCTCACGCCCGCGCTGCTTCCTCCGCCGGAGACCCCATGAGCGCGGTCTCGTTTCGCGACGTCTCGTTCGCGTACCCCGACGCGGAGCGTGCCGCGATCCTGGGCGTCGACCTCGACGTCACTCCTGGCGAGCTGCTGCTCGTGGTGGGTGCGTCGGGTTCGGGCAAGAGCACGTTGCTGCGCGCGGTCAACGGGCTGGTACCCCACACCAGCGGTGGGCGCTTCGGCGGCGAGGTGGTGGTGTTCGGCCGTTCGACGCGATCGCACCATCCGCGCGAGCTCGCCGACGTCGTGGGGTTCGTCGCGCAGGATCCCGAGTCGCAATCGGTCGTCGACCACGTCGAACGCGACCTCGCCTTCGTGCTCGAGAACCTCGGGTTCTCGCCGGAGGCGATGCGTCGGCGCGTGGAGGAGGTGCTCGACGCCCTGGGCATCGCGCACCTGCGCGACCGCGACCCGTCGACGCTGTCGGGCGGAGAACGGCAACGGTGCGCGATCGCGAGCGCGCTGGCGGCCGGGCCGCAGGCACTGGTGCTCGACGAACCGACGTCGCAGCTGGACCCGCAGGGCGCCGACGACGTGCTCGCCGCGCTGGTGCGGCTCAACCACGATCTCGGGACGACGGTGATGCTCGCCGAGCATCGCCTCGAGCGCGCCGCGCCCCTCGCCGACCGTGCGGTGCTGGTCGACGGTGGCGCGGTCGGCGAACCGGCGACGGTGGGTGCGGTGCTCGCGTCGTACTCGGGCGCGCCGAGCGTGACCCGTCTCGGTCGCCTGCTCGGTTGGGATCCACTGCCGCTCACGGTGCGCGACGCGCGTGCCCGCGCAGCTCTTGATCCGCCCGACCTCGAGCCTCCGCCGTCGGCACCGGCCGCCGCGCCGGGCGAACCGCTGCTGCACGCGCGCGAGGTGCGCGTATCGCTCGGTGGTCGCAGCGTCGTGCGGGGAATCGACCTCGCGCTCCACGCGGGTGACGTGATCGCACTGTTCGGCCGCAACGGCGCGGGCAAGACCACGCTGCTGCGCGCGCTCGCCGGGCTCGTCGGGCCGAGTGCGGGCGCGGTCGACGCACACGTGCGTGTCGCCTACGTCCCGCAGAACCCCAACACGATGCTGTTCTCGTCGTCGGTGCGGCGCGAGCTGATCGAAACGCAGCGCCTGCTCGGACGCACCGACGCGAGGGCCGTCGACCACTGGCTCGACACTCTGCACCTCACCGACCTCGCCGGCGCGCACCCGCGCAGCCTCTCGGGGGGGCAACGCCAGCGAGTCGCGATCGCCGCCGTCGCGGTCGGGGGTGCGCCCGTGCTGCTCCTCGACGAACCGACGCGCGGCATGGACGCGCCGTCGCGATCTGCGCTCGAGCATGCGGTGCGCGAGCACGCCGCCGCGGGTGGCGCCGTCGTGCTCGCGACACACGACGTCGAACTCGCCGCGCGCATCGCGTCACACGCCGTGGTGCTCGGCGACGGCGAGATCGTGGCCGACGGCGACGCCCGCACCGTGCTCACCGGCTCGTTGTTCGCGCCGCAGGTCCTACGGGTGCTGCCACCGTTCCTCACCGTGGAGGAAGTCGACGCGGAGCTGGCACGCTCGTGAGCATCTTCGTCGCGCCGCCGCGCACCGGAGTCGCCGGCCATGTACGCCCGGTCGCGGTGTACGTGCTCATGGTGCTGCTCGGCGCCGCCGCGTTCCTCTACCCGTTCTGGTTGCCGTCGAGTGCGCTGTCGAGCCAGGCCCACAGCGGTGACGCGCCGCTCGTGGCCGCGTCGGTCGGTGCGCTGGTCGTCGCGGCCGTGATGCTCGAGGTGCGGCGGGGCACGATGAACGGCGCCACCGTCGCCATCCTCGGCATGCTGTCGGCGGTCGCCGGCCTGCTCCGCCTGATCGACCTTCCCGGCGGCGGCAGCGGCATCTTCTTCATCGTCGTGCTGGCCGGCGCTGCGTTCGGACCACGCTTCGGGCTGCTGCTCGGGCTGTGCGCGATGGCGGTGTCGGCCATCGTGACCGGCGGCATCGGACCGTGGTTGCCGTTCCAGATGCTCTCCCTCGGGTGGATGGGCGCAGGCGCCGGCTTCGTCGGACTCCTCACCCGGCGCCTCGACCCACGGCTCGAGGTGCTGGCGCTCGCCGCGTACGCGTGGGTGTGGGGGTTCGTCTACGGGGCGATCATGAACCTCTGGTTCTGGCCCTTCGCGCGCGGCGGCGCACTCGACTGGCACCCCGGCCTCGACCTCGCTCAGACCCTCCACCGGTACTGGGAGTTCTACGTCGCCACGTCGCTGGGCTGGGACGCTGCCGCCGCGATCACCAACGCGGTCCTCGTGCTCGTCACCGGCCTGGTGCTCATGCGCACCTTCCGCCGCTTCGCCCACCGCCTCGACCCCGCCGTCGAGTTCACCGAAGCCGCTCCATGACCGCGAGGTCGCGTCATTCAGCCGCGTTCTACGCGGTCAGGTGACGCAACCTCGATTCGGAGGGTGGGGGGAAGAGCTCGGCGACGAACTCTTCGAGGGCGGCGCGACCTTCGGGGGTGGCGACGTCGGCCACGAAGACGGCGGCACGGGTGTCGTCGGACTCGAGCGCCCGCGCGGCCTCGCCGAGCGCGGCGGCGTCGGTCTCGCGCCCGACCAGCACCACGACGTTCACGTGCGCACCACCATCACCGCCGAGACCGCGAGGAACCCGCACGCGAGCAGCGCGGTGCCGAGCACCGCGGTCGGTTCCGCCAGTGTGGTCGCGCCCGTCGCGACCAGCGCCAGTGCGAGGAACCAGGTGTTGCGCAGCAGCGACCCGATCGACAGGGCGCGCTTCGTCGACGCCGCGCCGAAGCAATTGCACGGACGGCGGTCGTTGCTCACGATCCGACGGACCAGCACCACCGTGAACACGGCGAAGGTCGCGAGTGCCATCCAGCTCGGCCAGGTCGCGTCGACGAACAGCAGCAGCGCCGCGAGCGCGAGCTCGTAGAGCGGCAACAGAACTGCGACCAGCACCGATATCCATGCGTAGCCGCCGAACTGCACGCGGTACGAGTGCAGCGACTGCCGGAGCGCGAGCAGCTTGCCGACGCCCGAGGCGACCAGGATGATCGCCACGACGACCCGCGCGGCGAGCGCGACGTCGTTGGCGGTCACGCTCAGCCTTCGTGGATGCGCTGGTACCCGCCCCGGTAGAAGAGCAGCGGCCGAGCGCCCTCGCGCATGTCGAGATCGAGCACGCGCCCGACGATGATCTTGTGGTCACCGCCGGGATACTCGGCCTCGAAGCGGCAGTCGAGATACGCGATGGCCTCCTCGAGCACCGGCGCGCCCGACACGCCGATGCGCCACGGGGTGGCCGAGAACCGGTCCGCACCCTTCTTGGCGAACAGGTTCGAGAGCTCCTCGTGATCCTCGCCGAGGATGTTGACGGCGAACGTCCCCGCTTCCTCGATGCGCGGCCACGTCGACGAGCTGTGCGCGACGCAGAACAGGATGAGCGGCGGCTCGAGCGAGAGCGACGTGAACGAGTTGGCCGCCATGCCCACGGGCTCTTCGCCGTCCATGGCGGTGATGATGGTGACGCCGGTTGCGAAGTGACCCAGCACGGTGCGGAAGAGCTTGTCGTCGGGAACGAGAACTTCCTCGGGCACGCGCGCTCCTGGTTCCTGGACTCAGCGCACCGGGCGCAGCTCGTGGCTGAGGCCGTCAGATGCCGCGAACACCTCGGGACCGTTGACCTTCGCCGACGTCTCCCGCGCGTCGCGCAGAATGGTGTCGAGGTTGTCGTCGCCGTGCGTCGGGCAGTGGTGGAAGAGGGCGAGTTGACGGGCGCCCGATTCCTTGGCGACGTGGATCGCGTACTCGATGGTGCAGTGACCCCACGTGCGCTTCATCTCGTACTCGGCGGCGGTGTGCTGCGCGTCGTGGATGAGCAGGTCGACGCCGTCGCAGAGGTCGAGCACGTCGCGCGGGACGTAGTCGTCGGCGTGCTCGGGCACGGTGCCCGGACCGTGGTCGGAGAGGTACGCGACCGACACGCCTTCCATCTCGACCCGGAACCCGAGCGTGGGATCGGTGTGACGGACCCAGCGGGAGCGCACCTTGGCGCCGTTCAGCGCGAAGTCGTCGTTGGCAACCGACTCGAACGCCACGTCGCCGCGCAGCTCCTCGGGGGTGATGGGGAAGAACGGCGGGCTCATCACGTTGCGGAAGACCGTGCTGAGCGGCCCATCCTCCTGGTGGGGACCCACCACGGTGACGGTGCCGCCACCGGCGGCGACCGGCGCGAAGAAGGGCAAGCCCTGGATGTGGTCCCAGTGGAGGTGGGTGAGCAGCACCGTGGCGCGGTATCCGTCGCGCCGGCCTTCGGCATCGAGTGCGTCGCCGTAATTGCGCAGCCCGGTGCCGAGATCGAACAGGATCGGGTCGTGGCCAGCGCAGGCGACTTCGACGCACGAGGTGTTGCCCCCGTACCGGTCGAACTGGTGGCCGTCGCACGGCGTCGATCCGCGCACCCCCCAGAAGTTCACGTGCGTCACACCGGACACGTTCATCAGGCTACCCCGTGCACCCTTCGCCAACTCAGGACGGGGCGTCTGTGTGACACGATCGCGATCCGCATGTGACACGCTTCACATCCGCGTTCAACTCAGGACGCGGCGCTTGAACCCGGTGATCCCGAGCCACGTGAACAGTGCCGCGAACCCCAGCAACGCGCCGTACACCGCCCACAAGCTCATGTGCGACGAATTGGTGAGCGCGGCCCGGAACCCTTCCGAGATGTACACGAGCGGGTTCGCGAGCACGAGGACCTGCAGCCACTTGATGGTCTCGAGCGACGACCACGAGTAGTAGACGCAACCGAGGAACGTGATCGGAATCACGATGATCCCGAACAGCAGCGGCACCGTGCGGGGGTCGAAGCGCGTCCCGAAGGTGAGCCCGAGCGCGCCGCACGTGTAGCAGGCCAGCGGCGTGAGGGTGAGCAGCACGAGCCAGTTGATGTCGAGGTGAACCGGAGTCGCGGGCACGACCGCCGCGATCGGGAACACCAGCAGCGCGGAGATGAGGCCGCTGAGCGCGCCCCACATCGCCTTCTGGATCGCGACCAGCCACACTGGCATCGGGGCCAGCACGCGGTCTTCGATCTCGCGGGTGTAGCCGAACTCCTGCACCATCGGCAGCGACACCGACTGGATCCCCTGGAACAGGATTGCCAGCCCGACGACGCCGGCGACGAGCAGCGTGGAGAAGCTGCTCGCGGCCTCGGCGCCACCGACGCCCTGACCGATCTTCGGGAACACGTAGGTGAACACGAAGACCAACAGGAACGGCTGGAGGATCGTGCGGGGGATGAACTCCTTGAGCGTCTTCCGCAGCACGACCAGGTCGCGCAGGATGAGCGCGCGGAACGCGACCCGCGAGGCTGCCAGCGGCTTGCGGGCAGGCGCAAGCGCCGTCGGCGCGTTGGGGATCGTGACGGTGGTCATTCGCGCAGGTCCTTTCCGGTCAGGTTGATGAAGACGGTCTCGAGCGTCGGCTCGGTGACCGACAGGTCGGACACGTCGAAGCCGTGACGTTCGGCGGCAGAGAACACGAGGGGCAGCACTCCCGTCTGCGCCCGCACTTCGACGACCACGGTGCCGTCGACTCGGGTTGCGTTCTGCGCGCCGGCCACGTCGGTCTCGAGCACCTTCGCCAACGCGTCGAGGTCGCCCGATGCGGTGACGGTGACGACGGTGTCGGCGCCGGTCGAGCGCTTCAACTCCGACGGCGGACCGAGCGCGAGCAGACGCCCACGGTCGATGATCGCGAGCCGGTTGCACAGCTCGTCGGCCTCCTCCATGTAGTGCGTGGTGAGGAGGATGGTCTGGCCCTCACCGTGGAGCTCACCGAGGATCTCCCACAGCGCGAGTCGGCTCTGGGGATCGAGGCCCGCGGTCGGCTCGTCGAGGAACAAGGTTGCCGGGCGGTGCATGATCGCCCGGGCCACCATGAGGCGCTGGGCCATGCCGCCCGACAGCGCGGCCACCGGCTCCTTGCCGCGCTCGGCGAGACGGAACTGCTCGAGCAGGCGGTCGGCCTCGTGGCGCGCGGTTCCCGCGCTCATGCCGAAGAAGCGCCCGTGGAAGTAGAGGTTCTCCCACACGGTCAACGAGCGGTCGAGCGTGTTGGTCTGCGGGACCACCCCGATCACCTGCTTGGCCGCGGTCGGGTGCGCGACGACGTCGATGCCCCCGACGTACGCGCCCCCGCTGGTCGGGATCACGCGCGTCGTGAGCATGCCCGCGGTCGTCGTCTTGCCGGCACCGTTCGGACCGAGCAGCCCGAAGATCTCGCCCTGGTGCACCTCGAGGTCGAGCTCGTCGACCGCTTTCAACCCGCCCGGGTACACCTTGGTGAGGTGCTCGGTGCGGATCACCACGTCGTCAGCGACGGACATCGGCCATCACCTCCTGCTCCTTGGCGCCCTCGGCGCGCTGTTCGAAGTACGTGTGGATGCGCGGCAAGACGCGAGACAGCACCTCGACGTCGCGCTTGGTGAGGATTCCCCGCAGCTCGTCGTCGAGCGCGTGCACCACCTCGTGCAGCTGCGCGAGGCGCGCGAGCCCCTTCTCCGTGACAGCGACGTGCACGACGCGCCGGTCGGCGGGGTCGGGGCGACGCTCGACGAGGCCTTCGTCGGCGAGCTTGTCGAGGTGGCGGACGAGCGTGGGCGGCTCGATGCGCATGTGGTGCGCGAGCTCACGCTGGCTGGCCCCCTCGGCGTGCGCCGCTTCCTTGAGGAGCACCCAGTTCCAGAGGGTGGCGCCGTGCTCGCTCAGCCGGCGGTCGAGCTCGTCGTGCACCGCACGGTGCGTCAGGAAGAGGAGCCGTCCGATGGTGGTTTCCATAGTGCGCTAATGATTAGCACACTAATGATTAGGTGTGCAATCAGTCTCCGTCCGGCCGCCGCCCGGGGCCTTCACCGCGCACCTTCTCGACGTGCACCAGCGCCTCCCGGAGCTGGTCGATCCAATCGCCTTCGTGGTCCCCCACGAGGCGGACGCACCAGGCGAGCGCGTGGCTGCGGCTCCGGGCGACGCCGGCGTCGACCAGGGTGTCGAGCACCTGGCGCTCGGGGAGACGCAGGCGGGTCATGACCGGGACGCTCAGGGTCGTGAAGAGCTCCTCCACCTCGCCACAGCGAGCGCCCCAGGCGACCTTGCGGGCGAAGCGGGCCTCGGCCTCGTCGGCGATGCGCATGCGCAACGCCCGGGTGTCCTCGCGGAAGCCCTGGATGCGGGCCCGGCGGGCGGCGGCGACCATCTCGGGGGCGGCGTCGCCGCCGTCGGCGGTGACGTTGGGTTCGGGCAGCGTGCCGATCACGACGATCTCGTCGCGGTCGTGGCTCACGTCCGGCGGCCCGGCGAACCACCCGTCGGGCAGGCGGCCGGCGAACCAGCCCTGCAGCTTGGCGGCCGCGGGGGGAACAGCGGTGGGGTCGGTGCGGTTGGTGTCCTTCGGCATGTTGATTACAGTATTACATCGTTGCTCAGATAGCAACTCACGACAACGCGACGCGGATGGCGGTGGCGACAGCCTCCATCTCGGCATCGTCGGCGTAGCGGGACCGGGGCCAGAAGAAGCCGCGCAAACCGTCCTTGCGGTTGCGCGGCACCACATGCACGTGGAAGTGCGGGACGCTCTGGCTCACGACGTTGTTCATGGCGACGAACGACCCCTGCGCCGCCATCGCGTCCTGCACCGCGGCCGCCACCCGCTGCACCTGGCCGAACAGCACGTCGCGCGTCGGGCCGTCGAGATCGCGCAAGGTCTCGACGTGCGCCCGCGGGACCACCAACGTGTGACCCGGGAAGAGCGGACGGTGGTCGAGGAACGCAATCACCTCGGGCGTGTCGAGGACGATCGCCGAAGGGGTCTCCCCCGCCACGATCGAGCAGAAGAGACATTCGCCCCCAACCATCGGCGAACCGATCTAGTCGGTCGGCGACGTGTACGGACGCACGCGGGCGGGCGCGCCCTCACGCTTGGGCACCATCACCTTGCGGCGGAAGAAGCAGACCTCTTCGCCCCGCTGGTTGAAGCCGCGCGTCTCGACCGTCACGACGCCGCGATCGGGCCGGCTCGACGACTCCCGCTTCTCGACGACCAGCGTCTCCGCGTAGATCGTGTCGCCGTGGAAGGTCGGCCGCTCGTGCTGCAGCGACTCGACCTCGAGGTTGGCGATGGCGGCGCCGCTCACGTCCGGGACGCTCATGCCGAGCACGAGGGAGTACACGAGGTTCCCGACCACCACGTTCTTGCCGAACTGGGTCTGCGTCTCCGCGTACCACGCGTCGGTGTGGAGCGGATGGTGGTTCATCGTGATCATGCAGAAGAGGTGGTCGTCGGCCTCGGTGATGGTCTTGCCGGGCCAGTGGCGGTACACGTCGCCGGGTTCGAAGTCCTCGTAGAGGCGCCCGAAGGGACGTTCGTGGATCGTCATCCGGACGAGGTTAGCGACGGCCGATTCGGGCGCCCGCCCTCGGCGATGCCCGGTAGCTTGGCAACGGAGACGATGCGACGATGATGCACCCCGCCATCCACGGATTCGGCCGCGACGCCAAGGCAGTCAAGGGCAAGAAGGTCGAACGCGATCTGGTGCGGCGAGTGCTCCGCCTCGCCCGGCCCTACCGCGCGCAGTTGATCGGGTTCGTCGTGACCGTGATCCTGGCCGCGGTGATCAGCGCGGTGCCGCCGCTCATCCTGCGCGCCCTCATCGACACCGCGATCCCCGAGAAGGACCGCGGGCTCGTGGGCCTCCTCGCGTTCGGTGCCGTGTTCCTCGCGATCCTGAACGCCGCCCTGACCCTCGTGCAGCGCTACTACTCCGCTCGCATCGGCGAGGGCCTCATCTTCGACATGCGCACCGCGCTCTTCGACCACGTGCAGCACCAGCCGTTGTCGTTCTTCACCCGCACGCAGACCGGTTCGCTGATGTCGCGCATGAACAACGACGTCATCGGCGCGCAGCAGGCGGTCACGAACACGCTGGGCACCGTGTTCTCGAACATCGTGTCGGTGATCGTCACGGTCACGTTCATGCTCGCGCTCGAGTGGCGCCTCACCCTGCTGACCCTGGTGATCCTGCCGCTGTTCATCATCCCGGCCAAGCGCATGGGCCCGAAGCTCCAGCGCCTGACGCGCGAGAGCATGCAGCTGAACGCGTCGATGAACAACACCATCGCCGAGCGCTTCAACGTCGGTGGCGCGCTGGTCGTCAAGCTCTTCGGCAAGCACCGGCGCGAGTCCACGACGTTCTCCGACCGCGCCGGACGCGTGCGTGACATCGGGGTGCAGACCGCGATGTACTCGCGCGTCCTCTTCGCCGCACTCGGGCTCGTCGCCGCCATCGGCACCGCGATCGTGTACTTCGTCGGCGGCAACCTCGCGATCTCGGGCACCATCGGCGTCGGCACCATCGCCGCGTTCGCGGTCTACGTCAGCCAGATCTACCAGCCGCTCACCCAGCTCGCGAACGCCCGCGTCGACGTGCTCACCGCGCTGGTCTCCTTCGAGCGCGTCTTCGAGGTGCTCGACTTCCCCGCGCTCATCTCCGACCGTCCCGGCGCCGTCGACCTCGTCGAGCCGTTCGGACGGGTGGAGTTCGACCACGTGTGGTTCCGCCACCCCTCGGCCGCGGTGTCGTCGATCCCGTCACTCGAAGAGGCATCACCCGCGACCGACACCGACGACGAGAGCGCCTGGATCCTCCGGGACGTCAGCTTCACGGTCGCGCCCGGCGAGCTCGTCGCGCTCGTGGGGCCGTCGGGTGCGGGCAAGACCACGACCGCGCTCCTCGTGCCCCGGATCTACGACGTCAGCGCGGGCGAGGTGACCGTCGACGGCCGCGACGTGCGCGACTACACGCTGGAGTCGCTCCGCGATTCCGTCGGCATGGTCATGCAGGACCCCCACCTCTTCCACGACACGATCCGCGCCAACCTGCGGTACGCACGACCGGATGCCACCGACGAGGAGCTCGTCGCGGCCTGCAAGGCAGCCCGCATCCACGACATGATTGCGAGCCTCCCCGACGGCTACGGCACCCTCGTCGGCGAGCGCGGCTACCGCATGTCGGGCGGCGAGAAGCAGCGCCTTGCCATCGCTCGCATGCTGCTGAAGGATCCGGCGGTGGTGATCCTCGACGAGGCGACGTCACACCTCGACTCGGAATCGGAGCTGGCCATCCAGCAGGCACTGGCCGAGGCGCTGCGCGGGCGCACGTCGCTGGTGATCGCGCACCGGTTGTCGACCATCGTGGCCGCCGACCGCATCCTCGTGCTGGAAGACGGTCGCATCATCGAGAGCGGGCGCCACGACGAGCTCCTGCGCGCCGGCGGCCTCTACACCGACCTCTACCAGACCCAAGTCGACACTCCCGCCGCCGACGCGAGCTGACCCACGCACACGGCATGCAGAGTGGAGGGGCGATGAGCAGGACCGCTCGGCGACTGTTCGCCCTCGGCGCGTTGGTGTGCGCGCTGGGCGCGCTGGTGGTGGCGTTGGTCGTGCTCTGGAACAACTGGGCACCGCTCCTCGGCGCGCTCGCGTTGATGATCGTGGCGCTGATGGCCGCGTGGTACGTGGTCACCCGGCGCGGCCTGGTGCGGCTGGTGGCATCGGTGGTCGCCGTCGCCGCGCTCGCCCTCGCGATCGGCACGTTGATCGGCAACCACGGCCTGCTCGGGCTCGCGATCATGGTCGTGCTCGTGGTCGCGTTCGGGTGGCTGGCGCGTGAGGCGTTGCGGAGCGATCCGCACGGGCTCGCCGATGCCCGCGACCGGGGACTCGCGGTCGGACCCGCACACCACCCGATCCTGATCCTCAACCGCTGGTCAGGCGGCGGCAAAGCCAATCCCGAGTTCGTGGCGGAGGCGCAGTCACGGGGGATCGAGACCGTGATGCTCGAACGGGGCGACGACCTCGAGCAGCTCGCGCGCGACGCGGTCGCCCGCGGCGCGGACGTCATCGGCATGGCCGGTGGCGACGGGTCGCAGGCGCTCGTGGCGGGGATCGCCTCTGAGCACGGGGTGCCCTTCGTGTGCATCCCGGCGGGGACGCGCAACCACTTCGCCCTCGACCTCGGCGTCGTGCGTGAGGACGTCGTCGGTGCGCTCGACGCCTTCGCCGGCGGCTTCGAGCGCCAGGTCGACCTCGCGCGGGTGAACGGCCGCGTGTTCGTGAACAACGTGTCGTTCGGCGTGTACGCCGCGATCGTGCAGTCGGACGACTACCGCGACGCCAAGCTCAACACGGCAGCCAAGATGCTGCCCGAGCTGCTGGGTCCCGACTTCGACCCGTTCGACTTCGAGCTCGACGGTCCGGACGCGATCGCGGAGTGCGACCCGGACCTCATCCTCGTGTCGAACAACGTGTACAAGCTCGAAGGCATCGGCGGGCTGGGCACCCGAGCGCGGCTCGACGAGGGCGTCCTCGGCGTCATCGTCGTGGAGGTCCGCAACGGAGCCGAGCTCGCGCAGCTCATCTCGCTGTCGACCGCGGGCCGGGGTTCGGCCTACCCCGGTTGGCACGAGTGGACGACACCCTCGCTCGAAGTGCGCTCGCCGCAGCGGATCGACACCGGCATCGACGGCGAGGCGGTCACCCTCGAGTCGCCGGTGCGGCTCGTCGTCCAACCCGGCGCGTTGCGCGTCCGCATCGCGCCGCACCACCCGGGGGTGTCTCCTGCACGCGTCGCCGGCGCCGTGCAGGCCGGTGCCCCCCGGCGTCTGCTGCGCCTCGCCGTCGGACCGAGCGGCGACCCCGCCGGCGCGGCACCCGCCGGTTAGCATCGTCGTTTCGCCCTCCCGGCCCGGGGCCTCGCTCACGGGCCCCGACCGCGCGACTCGCTGCACGAGCACTCCATGGCCGACGCCGAAACTCCCACGGGTGCCTCTTCCGATCGCCGCGACCGGCGGCGCGACCGGACGCGTCGGCGCGCGCGTCGCATCGCCGGTGGGGTCGGCACATTCCTGCTGATCGCCGCGTTCCTGCTGTTCGCCCTCGACGTCGTGCGACTCGGCGGCGACGACAAGCCGTCGCTCGCGAACACGGCGACCGACTTCGGCCGCGACGACGAGGCCCCGGCTGCCACGACGACCACCGGCACCCGCGACTGTCGACCCCTCACGACCACCGACCCGTTGCGGCTGTGGGTCGGCGGCGACTCCCTGGCCGGTTCGCTGGGACCGGCGCTCGGCACGATCGCGGGCGCGACCGGCGTCGTGCAGCCCTACTTCGACTCGCGGGTGTCGAGTGGCCTCGCCGATCCGGGCTTCTTCGACTGGCCGGACCACGCGACGACGGAGATGGCCCGGTTGAACCCCGACGTCGTGGTCTTGATCATCGGCACCAACGACTGGACCGCGGTGTCCGGCGACTGGAAGGCGGAGTACGAGGCCAAGGTCGACTCGATGATGAAGACCCTCATCGGCTCGGGGCGGACCGTCTACTGGCTCGGCGCGCCGACGCTCGAGGACGAGAAGATGGATGCCCCGGTGGTCGAGGTGAACGCGGCCGCGCAGGAGGTCGCCAAGCGGCACCCGAAGGTGCACTACGTCGACGTCTACAAGTTGTTCTCCGACACCGACGGCAAGTACTCGGCGGACCTCCCGGACGAGACCGGTCAGCTGGTCACGATGCGCGCCGGTGACGGTGTGCACCTGACGACCGATGGGGCCGACTACCTCGCACGACAGGTGTACAAGCTCGTCGACGCGCAGTGCGCGGTGACCGAGCAGAAGGTCGAGGGCGCGACCAAGGAGACCATCGAGTCCGAGGGCAGCACGCAGGTTGCGCCCGGATCGTCGAGCTCGGGATCGTCGGGCGGCACCATCGCGACCACACCACCCGCGACCGGGCCCGCCACCACGGAGCCACCCGCCACCAGCCCACCCGCGACCGAACCGCCAACCACAGTTGCGCCGCCGTCAACCGCGTCACCCACGACCACGTCGAGACCGTAGTTCGAGAAGCTCGTCGGTAGGCTGCCGCGCATGACCGACCAGCTCCCGGCGGCCGCTGCGGCCGTCGACTGCGCGGCCGACGTCGTCGCCTCCGCCACCAGCCACCTGGCGCGCGCGTCCACCGTCGACGGTCGCATCGCAGTGGCGCGCCTCGACGAGCACCAGGTGCTCGGCTACGACCTCGCGCATGCGGCCAGCGCGGTCGAGGCCGCACGCGTGATGCTCGCCTACGGGGAGTACGGCGACGTGGAGTCGTTGCTGGCGCGCGCGTTCGTGGCCGACGCGGTGGCCGATCTCGGCGCCAAGCTGCTGGGCCGGGAGGCGGTCTGGGGCGTCGACGCGTCGTTGCTCGCCGACGCGCTCCCGTTCGTCGAAGCGCACCGCACACCCGAGTTCCTCGAATCGGTGGCCGCCACCCTCGACCGCAGCGGCACGGGTCCCAGCCACCTCCCCGACGACTTCCAACTCGCGGCCGAGACCTTCCACCGCTTCGCCGAGAACAAGATCCGCCCCGTCGCCGAGCACGTGCACCGCACCAACGCCGACATCCCCGAGGACGTGATCAGCGGCCTGGCCGAGATCGGCGGCTTCGGACTGTCGGTGCCCGAGGAGTTCGGCGGGTTCGCCGCCGGCGGCGAGGCCGACTACCTCGGGATGGTCGTCGCCACCGAAGAGCTCTCGTGGGGATCGCTCGGCGTGGGCGGATCGCTCATCACCCGGCCGGAGATCCTCACCCGCGCCATTGTGACCGGTGGCACCGACGAGCAGAAGGAGCGGTGGCTCTCGCGCATCGCCAGCGGCGAGCTGATGGTCGGCGTGATGGTGACCGAGCCCGACTACGGCTCCGACGTCGCCGGGGTCGGCACCGCGGCCGCGGCGGTCGACGGCGGCTACGCGATCAACGGCGTGAAGACGTGGGCGACGTTCGCGGGCCGCGCCAACGCGCTCATGCTGCTGGCGCGCACCGATCCCGACCGTTCACTCTCGCACCGTGGCCTGTCGCTGTTCGTCGTTGAGAAGGAGGCGGTGCCCGGTCACTCGTTCGCGCTGGAACAGCCGAACGGCGGGAAGATGGAGGGCCGCGCCATCGACACCCTCGGATACCGCGGGATGCACTCGTACGAGGTGAGCTTCTCCGATTGGTTCGTCCCCGCCGAGAACCTCGTCGGCGGCGAGGACGGGATCGGGAAGGGCTTCTACCTCCAGATGGAGGGGTTCGAGAACGGCCGGCTGCAGACCGCCGCGCGCGCGGTCGGGCTCATGCAGGCCGCGTTCGAAACGGGACTCGCGTACGCGCAGCAACGGCAGGTGTTCGGCAAGCCGGTCTTCGACTACCAGCTCAGCCGCGTGAAGCTGGCGCGGATGGCCGCGCTCATCGTCGCCGGGCGACAGTTCTCGTACGACGTCGCGCGCCGCATGGGCCGCGGCGAAGGCACGCTCTCGGCGTCGATGGTGAAGGCCTACGTGTGCCGGTCCGCCGAGTGGGTGACGCGCGAAGCGATGCAACTCCACGGCGGCATGGGCTACGCCGAGGAGTTCCCGGTGTCGCGCTACTTCGTCGACGCACGCGTGCTCTCGATCTTCGAAGGCGCCGACGAGACGCTCTGCCTGCGGGTCATCGCCCGCCGGCTGGCCGAACAGGCGCTGCGCGAGATGTAGCGGAGCCGTGCCCGGAGGGCGGGACGGCGCAGCGGAATCGACCGGTGCGAGAGGCCGAAGAGGCAACCGGCCCGGCGCTCCGGGCGTCGGGGAGGTGTGGACCTCCCGATCGAGCTCGGGCCGTGCTCCAACGGCGAGTACGACCCGGTCGCGCTCACCCCGGTCGCACGCGAGGCGCAGCGCCGGGCCCGAGCCGACTGCGACGACAACGCTCGTCGCCGCGGGGTGTCGCGACGACGGTTCCTGCGCTCGCTGTGTGGAGCGGCCACCACGCTCCTGGCCATCAACGCATGCTCGGAGGAGTCGACAAGGCACGTCGCACGTCGTCGGCCCGGCGGCACGTTCTCGGTCCCACCGACGAGCGCGGTCGACCCCGAAGCCGCCCGGGCCGCGCTGGCGGGCGACGAATTCGTCTTCGACGTGCAGGGTCACTTCCTCGACTACTCGGTGGAACCGGCGACGGTACAGGGTCGCGACTTCTGGACCGCGTTTCCACAGCGGGAGTGCGGAGAGCCGGACCAACGGGTCTGCTTCTCGGTGGACCACTTCATGGAGGAGGTGTTCCTGCGCAGCGACACCTCGATGGTGGTGCTGTCGGCGCTGCCGATCGCACCAGAGGGCAGCCCGATGTCGGCGGAGGCGATGGACCACGCCCGGAGGCTGGCCGACGCGGCATGCCACGACCAACGCGTGCTCCTGCACGCGCAGGCACTCCCCAACGTAGGGGATCTGCAAGCCAACCTCGACGCGATGAGCGACGCGGTGGCGCGCTACCCGATCACGTGTTGGAAGGTCTTCACGAACTTCCCCGACCTCTACGACGGGTCCGGGAACGCGTGGCGTCTCGACGACAACAACCCAACGCTCGCACGCGTCGCTGACGCGTTCCTGCGCCACGCGGTGGACCTGGGCGTGCCGACCGTCGCCGCGCACAAGGGCCTGTCCACGACGCTCGGGTACTCGTCGCCGTTCGCGTCGCCGGACGACGTCGGACCCGCGGCGCGCACCCATCCCGACGTGCGCTTCCTCGTATACCACTCCGGTTTCGAGGCCGACGGCGTCGAGGGTCCGTACGACGCGGCGACGGCCGATCAAGGCGTCAACCGCCTCATCGCCAGCATGCACGCCGCGGGCATCGGGCCGAACCAGAACGTGTACGCCGAGCTGGGCACCACGTGGTGGTCGTTGATCCGTCGCCCGGACGAAGCCGCGCACGTGCTCGGCAAGCTGCTGGTGCACGTAGGCGCGGACAACGTGCTGTGGGGCACCGACTCGGTCTTCTACGGCTCACCGCAGGGTCAGATCCAGGCGTTCCGCGTCTTCCAGATCTCCGAGCAGTTCCAAGAGCAGTTCGGCTACCCCGCGCTCACCGACGACATCAAGCGCAAGATCCTCGGGCTGAACGCGCTCCGGCTGCACGACGTCGACCCGGCCACGGTGCCGTGTTCGTTCACGCGCGACGACCTCGAACAGCTCCGCCTCGCGTTGCCCGTCGCAGCCGAGCGTCGCGGACCGCGCACGCAGGCCGAACTGCGCGCCTACGTCGAGCGCGAACGCGCCGAGCTCGGCGTGTGAGCGCGGCTCCGCTTCCTCTCCTCTCAGACGCTGCGCGCCATTCCGGCGCGCTCGCCGCGGGTGACGAACTTCAGCGCCATCTTTCGGCTTGCTTCGTCGATCATCTCGTCGCCGAACATGACCGCGCCGCGCCGATCACCTTCGGTGGTGGCCTTCTCGTAGGCCTCGAGGATGTCGAACGCGCGGTCGAACTGCTCCTGCGTGGGTGTGAACACGTCGTTGATGACCGCGACCTGGTCGGGGTGCAACGCCCACTTGCCGTCATAGCCGAGGATGCGGGTGCGCATCGCGTAGTCGCGCAGCGCGTCGACGTCCTTGATCTTGAGGAACGGTCCGTCGATCACCTGCAGACCGTTCGCGCGCCCGGCCATCAGGATCTTCGAGAACGTGTAGTGGAAGTGGTCACCCGGGTACTCGGGGATCTGCACGCCGCCAGTGAGCACCGGCATCTCCGTCGACGCGGCGAAGTCGGCGGGCCCGAACACGATCGTCTCCATGCGCGGCGACGCGGCGCAGATCTCCTCCACGTTGATGAGACCCCGAGCGGTCTCGATCTGCGCCTCGATGCCGACGTGGCCGTCGCGGCCGATGGTCTCCTCGATCTGCGTGAGCAGCAGGTCGAGCGCGGAGACATCGCCGGCCGACTGCGTCTTCGGCAGCATGATCTCGTCGAGGCGTTCGCCCGCGTTCTCGACGATGTGGATGACATCGCGGTAGGTCCACTTGGTGTCCCACACGTTGACCCGCACGCACACGACGGTGTCACCCCAGTCGAGCTCGCGGATCGCGCGCACCACGTTGTCGCGCGCGGACTCCTTCTCGAGCGGCGCCACCGAGTCCTCGAGGTCGAGGAACACCATGTCGGCGCCCAGACCGGGGGCCTTCCCGAGCATCTTCTCGCTCGAACCGGGGACGGCCAGGCAGGTGCGACGGGGCAGGTTCCGGGATCGTTCGGACATGCCGGCGAGGGTAGACCGGCGCCCGCGGCGCGGCAGAACGGGCGGGCGTAGCCTGCGAGGCATGGAGATGAAGTGGAGGCGGGGCCGGACGGCCGGGACGCCGCAACGGAATCGACCAGTGTGATGGAGATGAAGTGGAGGCGGGGCCGGACGGCCGGGACGCCGCAACGGAATCGACCAGTGTGATGGAGATGAAGTGGAGGCGGGGCCGGACGGCCGGGACGCCGCAACGGAATCGACCAGTGTGATGGAGATGAAGTGGAGGCGGGGCCGGACGGCCGGGACGCCGCAACGGAATCGACCAGTGTGATGGAGATGAAGTGGAGGCGGGGCCGGACGGCCGGGACGCCGCAACGGAATCGACCAGTGTGATGGCCGAGCGGCTGTCCCTCACCGAGCTCGCCGACGGCGTGTACGCGTGGTTGTTGCCGGGCGGCGAGACCGGCGTCGCCAACGCGGGCGTGGTCGTCGACGACGACGGCATCACCGTCATCGACACCCTGATGGTGCGATCGCAGTGGGAGCCGTTCGCCGCCGCGGTCACTGCGCTCGGGCTCCCGGTGCGCCGCACCATCCTCACCCACGCGCACATCGACCACGTCGGCGGGACCAAGGCGTTCCCGGCATCGGCGATCTACGGCACCCCGGTCACCAGCGACGCGCTCGACCAGCCGATGCCGATCGACGGCTACAAGCAGTTCATGCCCGCGTTCGACGAAGAGTTCGACGACCTCGCCGAACTGGGCACGCGCCCGGTCACGCACCTCGTCGAAGGAGCCGCGCAGCTCACGCCACGCATCGAGATGCTCCCGGCGTCGGGGCACACCGCGGGTGATCTGCTCGTGCTCGTCGCGGATTGCGATCTGTCCTTCGCCGGCGACCTCTGCTTCTTCGGCGTCACACCGCTCGCGTTCCAGGGCGACCCCGCGACCTGGGCCGACATGCTCGACGTCGTGGTCGAGCTCGCCGACGTGATCGTGCCCGGTCACGGACCGGTGGGCGGCGAGGCCGAAGTGCGCGACCTGCAGGGCTATCTGCGCGCGTGCGTCACCGCGAACGGTGACGTCGGTGCGATCGGTCCCGGCCCGTGGGACTCCTGGATCGACCGCGACCGCGACGCCATCAACGTGGAGCGCGCTGCACTGCTCGCGAAGGGGAGCGACGCGCTGCCACCGTCGATGCTCAAAGCCATCGGCAGGAGCTGAAGTGGAGCCGTGCCCGGATGTGCGGGACGGCGGAACGGCAGCGACCATCGACACGGACTGATCCCGGTTCGCGCCGTCTGGCGCTTCGCGGCATAGGCTCCCGCCGCGTGCACGAAGCGGATGCGGAGTGCACGCGCCAGGGAGCGAACGGCTGCGGCGTAGGTATCCTGCCCCGCAGAGAGCGACCGAGGACAGCAGGTGCCGAAGAACCCCGACCCGAACCTCAAGCTCGCGAGCACCAAGGGTGTGACGCGCACGCTCGACGACTGGTCGACGATGTTCCACCTCTGTCTGGTGATCCTGCCGCCGCGCCCCGAAGCGGCGGTGTACATCCCGATCGCCAAGCGCATCTTCAAGGTGTTCGGCGACGCCGACTGCCGCACCGCGTTGTGCGTCGTCGGCAACGAATTCATCGCGCGCGGTGTGCTCGGCGAGGCGGAGGAGCAGTTCCTCTGTTTCGTCGACGCGGGCGGCGAGCTGGTCACGAGCCTGGGGCTCACGCACCTCCCGGCGTTCGTCCATCTGCGTCAGGACACCACGCTCGTCGCCGCGGCGGAGGGCTGGGATCCCGTTGCCTGGCAGAAGGTCGCCAACGAAGTCGGCAAGGCGATGGCGTGGAGTGTTCCGACCGTGGCCGGCGCCGGCGACCCCCCGCAGACGCCCGGTTGGCCCGTCTGACGGGCCTGTACGGCCAATTTCAACGCAGCATCAACGTCGCCCGTCACGAACGCACGATCCTGGCGTGGGGTGCGCGCGTTCGCTAGGGTTCCCCCGAATCCGTACCGGGGTCCACCCCTGTACGGATCTGTTGTTGTTGGATTGTCAGTGTTGTTCACAAGACGTGTTCAGCAAGGACCGATACGCCTTGGGCGGAGGAGTCCCCATATGAACCGCCGAGCGATCCGGCTCGTCATCCTCGCCGTGTTCGTCGCGCTGCTGGGGGTGATTGCAGCACCCGGTCTCGCGATCGCCGACCCCATCAGCGACAAGCAGGCGGAAGCCCAAGCGCTCGCAGCACAGATCAACAGCAACGCCGAGAAGCTCAGCGCGCTCAACGAGCAGATCAACTCGACGCAGAACGAGGTCGCGCAGGCGAACGCCGACATCGTCGCCGCCGACGCGGCCGTCGCCGCCGCGAAGGCGAAGACCAAGGAGCTGCGCGCCGAAGTCGCCGCCCGCGCCGCCTCCGTCTACACGCAGAGCGGTTCCACGAGCGGCGTCGAAGAGCTCGACGCGCAGAACGCGCAGGACCTCTCCACCAAGCAGAAGTACAGCTCGCTCGCCGCGCAGCGCGACAACCAGATCGTCGTCGACCTCGCGAAGGCGAAGGAGCAGGTGCAGGTGCGCAAGGCCGACGCCGAAGAGGCGCGACAGGCCGCGCAGGGCAAGCAGGACGAGCTGCAGTCGCAGCAGTCGAAGTTGCAAGACGGTCAAGGCGCGCTCAACGCGCTGAACGCGAAGGTGACGGGCGAGCTCCAGACGCTCGTCACGCAGGCCGAACAGGAGCGCAAGGCCCGCGAGGACGCCGCCGCGCGCGCGCAGTACGCCGCGCAGGTTCAGGCCGCGCAGCAACAGCAGACGACGAGTGGTGACACCGGCGGTTCGGTCGGTGGCGGCGGTACTCCCCCGCCCACCAGCGGCGGAGTAGCCGCGGTGATGGCCTACGCGGAGGCGCAGTTGGGCAAGGACTACTGCTACGCCGGCGTCGGACCGACGTGCTACGACTGCTCGGGCCTCTCGATGATGGCGTGGGCGCAGGCCGGTGTGAGCATGCCGCACGGCTCGTACGACCAGATGGCGATGTTCCCGAGCGTGTCGATGGACCAGCTCCAGCCCGGCGACCTCGTCTTCTGGGACGGCCACGTGGGCATCTACTACGGCAACGGCGAAGTGATCCATGCGCCTCATACGGGGACCGTCGTGCAGATCACCCCGATCTGGTCGGGCGTGATCGGCGCCGTCCGCCCCGGCTGAATCCGTGTTTTGGCGTACCTGCCCCGTGGCAGACACGGCACAGGTACGCAAGAAGCGGTGCGGGTCAGGGGATGACGAGCATGCCGAGCTCGGCTTCGAGCTGCGGGCGCGGCTTGGCGCCGAGTGACGCGCGCTCGAGCCGGCCGTTGCGGAACAGTCCGATGAGCGGAATGCTCTGCACCTCGTACTGCTGCGCGAGCGCGGGCTCCTCGTCGATGTTGACCTTCACGACCTTGTACGAACCCTCGCGCATCGCGGCGATCTGCTCGACCACCGGGCCGACCTGACGGCAGGGCCCGCACCACGGCGCCCAGAAGTCCACGATCACGGGGACGTCGGCGCCGAGCACCTCGGTGGGGAAGCTGGCCGTGGTCACCGCCTTCACCAGACCCTCGGGCTCGGGCTCGGGCAACGCTTCGTTCGGCCGCTCGCCGTCGCGCACCTGCGCGAGCCAGCGCTGGCCCTGCTGCACGCTCTCCAGCGCCACCTCGTGTCCCATCGGGAACTCGCCGAACACCACCGGCACTCCCGCGTCGACCAGCGCCTCGGCCAGACCGCGCGTCCCCTTCGCCGGGATCATGGGGTCGGCGGTGCCGTGCTGGAGCAGGACGGCGATGTCACGGGCGTGCTCGAGGTCGACCTCGAGGAGACCGGGTGGGACGAGCGGGCTCATGGCCAGAACTCCGGCGGGCCGCGTGCGCTCACTCGGGCCGAGGGCCAACGCGAGCGCGAGCCCGGCGCCCTGGGAGAAGCCGCCGACGACGGCCTGGGCGCGGTCGAAGCCGTGCTCGGCACAGGCGGCGTCGAGCAGGTCGTCGACCGCGGCGAGCGCGTCGGCGAAGCCCGCGGCCGTCGCCTGGTCGTCGCCGGCGCCGAAGTCGAACCACGAGAACCCCGGCGGCGCGGCGATCGGGCCGCGGGGCAGGACCGCGGCGAAGCGGCCGTCGGGATCGAGGTAGCCGAGGAGCCCACCCAGGTCGCGCTCGTCGGCGCCGTAGCCGTGCAGGAGCAGCAGCAGGCGATCCGCGTTGCTTCCGGTGACGACGTTGGTGACCAGGTCCATCAGGACTCCTCGTGGTGGATGCAGAACATGCAGAGCACTCAGAACATGTAGTTGAGCTGGCGTACGAGCGTGCCGCCCAGGTCGACGTCGCCGTCGATCGCCACCGCGCCGGCCACCAGTGCCTCGTCGGGGTCGAGGCGCCCGCACGCGAGCCGCGCGTAGGCGTCCGCCGCCAGGCGCACGGCGACGGTGGGGGTGTCGGGCACGGTGTCGAGCGGGCGGGCCCGGCCGTCGGCGACGGTGACCGCGGCCGAACGATCGATCGGACCCGTGAGCGTGAGCACGACGGTGGAACCGTCGGGAGCCCCCACCTTCTTCCCGACGATGTACGGGAGCACGTCGAGCATCATGCCGGTGCTGAAGCGGGCGGCCGCCGAGTCGAGGTCACCAGGACGGTCGACCGCCCGGCGCATGTCCTGCTCGTGGACCCACGAGTCGAAGATCCGGAACCCGAGCAGGTCGAAGACCGTGCCCTCCCCCATGGGTGTCCACGAGGGCGCGGCGAAGCCGTCGTCGTCGAGCGCATACAGGTCGTCGAGTCGGGCTGCGGTCGCAGCGCGGAACTCGGCGAGGGCGTCCGCGCCCGTCCACGCGCGGCGCGACTCGATCCATCGTTCGTTGGACCGGCCGACGTCGTTGCGTATGTGCGGGAGGTCGTCGGGCACGTCCGCCGCCGGCAACGGGTCACCGAGGATGAAGCGCTCGAGCGCGGTGATGTGCACGAGGTTGTCCTGCACCGTCCACCCGGGGCACTCGGTGGGCGCCTTCCAGCCGCTCTCGTCCAGCGACTCGCCGAGCTCGGCCATCGAGGCCCACACCCGCTCCAGCATGTCGACCCGTTCGGTGTTGCGCGCGTCCGTCATGACGTCATCGTGGCACGCGCCTTGTCCCCGTCGCTCGCCTCCGCTCACTCCGCCCTGGCGGGCGAGCCGGGCGGAGCCCGCTCTCGCCCGATCCCGCCGGACCCTCACCGAATTCGCAGGCGCACCCGTTGCACAGCGTGGTCGCGGCCCTTCTCGAGGATCACGTCGCTCCGGTCGCGCGTCGGGAGGATGCACTCCTCGAGGTTCACGAGGTTGACCGAGGTCCACACCTGTCGCGCGAAGTCCGCGGCCTGGTCGGGGGTGTAGCTCGCGAAGTGCCGGAAGAACGACGACGGGTCAGTGGCGGCGCCCGCGCACAGCGCGCAGAAGCGCTGCACGAACCACTGCTCGATGTCGTCGGGCGCGGCGTCGAGGTAGACGGTGAAATCCACGTGGTCGTCAGGGAACGGCAGGCCTTCGAGGATGAGCAACGACGGACGGGCGACGAGCTGCGTCGCGCCGTCGACGATGTCGTAGGTCGCATGTGAGTAGACGGGCGCACGGGCCTCGGGCGCGCCGTTCCGCACCGCGACGAGGAACCGGTCGAGCGCCTCGTGGTCGAAGGTTTCGGGAAAGCCCTTGCGCTCCAGGATCCCGCGCGTGACGAGCTCGCGGTTGGGGTAGAGGAAGCCGTCGGTGCACACTACCGAGATCGGCGCGCGGGTGGTGTTGGTGGCGAGCGCGGCCGACAGCGCGCCGGCCGCCGCGCTCTTCCCCACCGCGACGCTGCCGGTGACGGCGACGACGAAGGGTTCGGCGCGGCCGGCACGCTCAGCGACCAGTTCGGCGAGTGGCCCGTACACCTCCACCACGTCGGCGGCGGCGACCTCGCTCGCGCCCGGGTCGACCGGAGTGCGGGCGCGGCGGCGCGCCGCCCACCGCGGCCGGTCGAAGTCCTCGTAGCGCGCCATCACACCGGGTCGATTCCGCTCCGGCGTCCCGGCCTCCGGCCACGCCTCCGCTGCATCTCCATCGGGTGCGCACGCTACGCGGCGCAGGGCTGGTGGGGTCGCGGCGACAGCCGTTAGGTTCGCCACTCGCTGGGAAGGGGACACGATGGCGGCACCGGACACCGCGAGCGACGCCGGCATCCTCATGGGGATCCGCGTCGTCGACCTGTCGGACGGCATCGCGGGGCCGGTGGCGACGCTCCTCCTCGCCGAGGCGGGTGCCGACGTGGTGACGGTCGAACCGCCCGGCGGCGCGGCGAACCGTTCGACCAATGGCTTCCACACCTGGATGCGCAGCAAGCGCAGCGTCGTGCTCGACGTCCCGCGCGACGACGACCGGGCCGTGCTCGACCGGCTCCTCGCGGCCGCCGACGTGGTGGTGCACAACCACGGCCCGACGCGTGCACGCGAGCTCGGCCTCGACGACGACGCGCTCGCGGCGCGGTTCCCGCACCTGATCGTGTCGTCGGTGCTGTCGTGGCCGGTGAACCACGACGACGCCGATCTCCCGGTCGACGAGCTCCTCGCGCTGGCGCGCCTCGGCGTGCTCGACGAGCAACAGGGGTACCGCGACGGCCCGATCTTCCTGCGCTGCCCCATCGCGAGTTGGTGCGCGTCGCACCTCGCGGCGATCGGGATCCTCGCCCGCCTGATCGCGCGCGAACGCACCGGCCATGCCGGTCCCGCGCACACGTCGCTCGCGCAGGGCGCGCTCGTGCCGATGGCCATGCACTGGCGACGGGTCGAGAACCCCTCCCCGTCGTTGGCGTTCGGCATGCCCAAGTCCCAGACCGGGGCGACGCTGTTCGAGACCGCCGACGGCGTGTGGATCCACCTGATGGGCGACCCCACCAAGTCGCCGATGTTCACCGAGGCGATCGCCGTCGTGCGCCCCGACGGCCCTCGGGTCGACCCCGGCACGATGTTCCAACAGACCGACGGCTGGCCCGAGGCGTTGTTGCTGCATCCGAGCGGCGAGTGGCTCGAGTCGTTCTGGGCCCACGACGTACCCGTACAGCCGGCGGTGCCGCCGGGCACGATCTTCGCCGACGAGCAGGCGCGCACCAACGGCTACGTGATCGAGGTGGACCACCCCGACCTCGGGAAGATCGCGATGGCCGGTTCGCCGATCACGGTCACGCCACCGACGAGGATGCGCTCGTTCGCGCCCGCGCTCGGGGCGCACACCGACGAGGTGCTGGCCGAGTGGCAGCCGCGCCAGCGGCCGTCGAGCGCGTCCGGTCCCGCGCGTCGGTTCCCCCTCGAGGGCGTGCAGGTGGTCGACGCGGGCGCGTTCCTCGCCGGACCGCTCGGGCCGATGCTGCTGAGCGACCTCGGCGCCGACGTGGTGAAGGTGGAACCGCCGGGCGGCGAGGGCATGCGCTACGTCGAGTGGTCCTTCTTCGGCTGCCAGCGCGGCAAGCGCGGCGTCGCGCTCGACCTCAAGTCTCCTGACGCGCGCGTCGCACTCGACGCGCTGCTCGGACGCGCCGACATCCTCCACCACAACCTGCGCATGCCCGCGGCGCGCCGCCTCGGGCTCGACGAGGCGACCGTGCGCGCCGTGAACCCCGACATCGTCTACTGCCACGCCAGCTCGTACGGACCGAAGGGACCGCGCGCCGACTGGCCGGGCTACGACCAGCTCTTCCAGTCGTCGTGCGGTTGGGAGGTCGCCGGCGCGGGCGAGGGCAACGATCCGATGTGGCACCGCCTCGGGTTCATGGATCACCTGTGCGCGATGGGTTCACTGATCTCGACACTGCTCGCGCTCTACCACCGCGATCGCACCGGCGAGACGCAGTTCGTCGCCGGGTCGCTGCTCGCGGGTGGCGTGATGACCGGCAGCGAGACGTACCTCGACACCGGCGGCGAGGTCGTGCCGATCACCGTGCTCGACCACGAGCAGACCGGGATCGCGCCCGGGTACCGGATCGCCGAGGTCGCCGACGGTTGGATCGCGGTCGCCGCCACCACCGACGCGCAACGCGCCGCGCTCGAGACGCTCGGCGGGGTCGACGCGCTCGTCCCGCGCACCGTCGACGACGCGCTCGCTGAGCTCGCCGACGCCAGCGTACCCAGCGAGGCGGTGCGACTCGACCAGGGCGAGCCGTTCTTCACTTCGCCCGCCAACGACGCCGCCCGACTCATCGCTCGCTACGAGCACGTCGACTACGGGCACGTCGAGCAGCCGGGCGCGTTCTGGACCTTCGGTGATCTCGACGTCAAGCTCGACCGGGCACCTCCCGCGCTCGGCGAACACACCGTCGAGGTGCTCACCGAGGTCGGGGTCGACACCGCGACCGTCGACGCGCTGCTCGCGTCGGGGGCCGCGCACGCATGGAAGGCCACCGCACCCGCATGACCACCGCCGAGACCGCACCGGCCGAAGGTCCCTCGCCGCCGCTCCCCCAGCCCGACCCGCTCACGCAGTTCTTCTGGGACGGCGTCGCCGAGGGTGAGCTGCGCATCCAGCGCTGCCAGTCGTGCGGGCACTACCTCCACTACCCGAAGGTGCTGTGCCGGTACTGCCAGTCCGACGACCTGGCCGGCGAACGCGTGTCGGGCCGCGCCACGCTCTACACGTGGACGGTCGCGGTGCAACCGTTCCACCCGTTCTACGTCGACCGCGTCCCCTACATCGTTGCGACGGTCGAGCTCGAGGAGGAGCCGGGCCTGATGTTCATGACTCAGCTCGTCGACTGCACCGAGGACGACCTTCGGATCGGCATGCCGGTCGAGGTCGTGTTCGTCGACCTGCATCCCGACCTGACGTTGCCGTTCTTCCGGCCCGTCGCCGGGGGTGATCGCTGATGGAGACGAAGCGAAGGAGTGATCGGATGATCGGGACGACGCAGCGGAGTCGACCGTTCTGATGGAGACGAAGCGAAGGAGTGATCGGATGATCGGGACGACGCAGCGGAGTCGACCGTTCTGATGGAGACGAAGCGAAGGAGTGATCGGATGATCGGGACGACGCAGCGGAGTCGACCGTTCTGATGGAGACGAAGCGAAGGAGTGATCGGATGATCGGGACGACGCAGCGGAGTCGACCGTTCTGATGGAGACGAAGCGAAGGAGTGATCGGATGATCGGGACGACGCAGCGGAGTCGACCGTTCTGATGGCAACGGGACAGCGCGTCGCCGTCGTCGGACTGGGGTACTCGCACGTCGGGCGCAACACGGGTCTGTCGATCGACGATCACATGATCCAGGCGACCAAGGCCGCGCTCGCCGACTCCGGACTCACCATCGGCGACATCGACGGCGTCACGTCCGTCGGCAGCGAGCCACTCAACGATGCCTGGCTGCTCGGCATCGAACCGGTGAACTGGTGGGCGTCGGGGTTGATGGCGCCTGCGTTCTCGTACTCGGCCACGCAGGCGATCGCCGCCATCGCGTCGGGCTTCTGCCACACCGCCCTCGCACTGCGGGTGATCGGCCAGCAGCCGAGCGCGTCGGCCCTGGTGAAGGGCGCGGGCTCCGACCACCCGATGACGTCGATGTTGCACAAGGCCGCGGGCGACCGCCAGTTCCTGGTGCCGTTCGGCGCCGGCAGCCCGGTGCAGTGGGCCGGGATGTTCACGCAGCGCTACCTGCAGCAGTTCGACGCGACCGAGGAGGACTTCGGCCGTCACGTGATCACGCAGCGCTACCACGCGTCGATGAACGACGACGCGATCTTTCGCGACCCGCTCACGATGGACGACTACCTCTCCGCGCGTTACGTGTCGAAGCCGTTGCGCATCCTCGACTGCGACTACCCCGTCGACTCCGGCTCAGCAGTCATCTTCACCACCGAGGAGCGGGCGCGTGACCTCGCGCAGCCCGTCGTGCTGGTGGAGTCGTACGCGCTCAACGCGATCCGCGACCTCCACTTCGAGGTGATGTCGGACATGGTGCACACCGCTCCGGTGCAGACCGCGAAGAAGCTGTGGGAGGCCACCGACCTCACTCCCGCCGACGTCGACACCGCGCAGCTGTACGACGGCTTCTCGATCATCGTGTTCCAGTGGCTCGAGGCGCTCGGCTTCTGCGGCGACGGCGAGGCGGCTGCGTTCGTCCGCGAGGGCAACACGCGGCTCGGTGGCTCGTTGCCCGTGAACACCGACGGCGGCGCGTGCAACGTCGGCCGTCGCCACGGCGCCAACTTCTGCATCGAGGCGACGCGCCAGCTGCGCGGCCAGTGCGGCGAACGTCAGATCGATGGCGCCGAGGTCGCGGTGTGGACCAACGCCGTCGGCCCCTTCTCCGCCGGCGCTCTCCTCACCCGCGGCTGACGAACGGTGGGGTGGGCCGGGCGATCAGGTGGGCGGGATGTAGGTGGCGCCGAAGGCTTGGAGGAAGTCGAGCAGCTCCGCGGGGGCACCGCCGGGGTGGCCGATGTTGACCCAGCCGACGCCGGCAGATTCCATGCGCCCGAGCTCGTCGAAGTGGCGCTCGACGTCGCTGGTGGGCTCGTGCATGCCCTCACCCATGTAGCTCATGCAGATCTCGATCTCGCCGGCGCGGTCGCCGGCCATGTCCTTGACCTCGGCGATCATCCCCGCGAGCTGGTCGAGTCCCGAGATGTGCGGCGACCGAGTCGTCTTCGCAACCTCCTCGGGGATGCCCATCGGCATCCACCCCTGCACGGTCGCCGCGCGCCGACGGCTGAGCTTGGAGTTGCCGCCGATCCAGATCGGCACCGGGTTCTGTGCGGGCACGGGCCGCTGGATGACACCCTTGGCGGTGAAGTGGAGACCGCTCGCGTCGAACGGTTCGCCCGACCACGCCTTCGGCAGGAGCTCCAACGCCTCGTCGAACAGTGCGTTGCGCTCGTCGAAGTCGACGCCCAGCGCGAAGAACTCGGTCTTGTGGTAGCCGGCGCCGAGCCCGAGGATGAACCGGCCGTTGGAACAGCGGTCGAGCGTGGCCGCGGTCTTCGCCAGCATGAACGGGTTGCGGTAGGGCACGACCGACAGGTGCGTCAGCAGCTTGATCCGCTCGGTGACCGCGGCCGCGAACGCAAGGCCGACGAACGGGTCGAGGGTCTGGTGCCCGCCGTGCGCCAACCAGTTGGCGCCCGGGACCGGGTGCTCGGTGAGCGCGAAGGCGTCGAACCCGGCCGCTTCGGCGGCGACCGCGACGTCGCTGATCTCACCGGAGTCGAGCATGTCGCGCTCGAGGCCCGACACCTCGGGGTAGTTGAACACGAACTTCACGAGCCCTCCTCCGAGAGCTGCTTGACCAGCTCGTGCTTGAGGATCTTGAACGTCGCGTTGCGCGGCAGCACGGCGACGACCTCGAGCTGCTCCGGGACCTTCTGCGTCATGAGGCCGGCGTCGCGGCAGAACTGCTGCATCTCCGCGAACGTCAGCGGTTCCTGATCGGCGGGCGTCTCCACGACCGCACACACGCGCTCGCCGCGCTCGCGGTCGGGCAGACCGATCACCGCCACCGCCGCGACCTTCGGATGCGTCTGCAGCAGGTCTTCGATCTCGCGTGGGCTGATGTTCTCGCCCTTGCGGATGATGAGCTCCTTCGTACGCCCGGTCAGAACGAGGTGACCGTCGTCGCGGAGATAGCCGCGGTCGCCGGTGGTGAAGAACCCGTCGTCGCCGAACGCGGCCGCCGTCTGCACCGGATCCATGTAGCCCTTGGCCAGCATCGGGCCGCTCACCCGCACCTCGCCGGTCACACCGGCCGCGACCGCCGCGCCCTGGTCGTCGACCACCTGCACGACGCAGCCGAACACCGGCGCGCCGTCGGTGTTCATCAGCTGCTCGTCGGTGTCGGTGTACGAGCCCTGGGTGATCATCGGGCACTCGGTCATGCCGTAGCCGTGGCAGATCGGGATGTGCATCTCGGCGCGCACCTCGCGGAACACCTCGGGCGGCTTGGGCGCGCCGCCACCGTTCAGCAACCGGAGCGACGGGATCACAGGCTGCGACGGATCCTTCCGCTGCTCGTTGAGGAACGCGAAGTAGAACGCGGTGCTCCCGCCCGCCATCGTGACGCCGTGCTTCGAGAACGTGGCCACCGCGCCCGCGGGGTCGAACGCCTCGAGCAGGACCGCGGGCATGCCGTACGCCAGCACCACCACCAGGTAGTCGGGACCGCCGATGTGCGTGCACGGGAACGCCATCGAGCCGACGTCGTCGGTCTCCGGTTGCATCGCGTACGCGAGACCGATCCCACCGGCGATGAGCCCGCGGTCAGAGTGCATGACGCACTTCGGCGCGGCGGTGGTGCCGGAGGTCGAGTAGAGCCAGCGCACCGCGTCGCCGTCGGTGGGCGGCGCGGGCAGGGTGCTCGGGTCACCCTCGGGGAGCCCGCCATTCTGAAGGTCGGAGACGACGAGCACCTCGAACGCGCCACCCGATGCGTCCTGCAGCCCCTTCGCCATCGCCTCGTAGTCGAAGTTGCGCCACACGCCGGGGACGGCGAAGAAGCGCGCCCCGGCCTGCTGGAGCACCGATCCGACTTCGCGCTCGCGGTAGATGGGGATGATCGGCACCTGGGTGGCGCCGAGGCGCGCCAGCGCGAAGGACAGCACGATCGACTCGATGCGCGTGGGAAGCTGCCACGCGACCGGCGTGTCGGGCCCGACGCCCTGCGCGACGAGCCCGGCCGCCGCCCGCTCGCTCCAGTCGCGGAACTCGCCGAAGGTGACCGTACGGTCCTGTTCGTCGATCAACATCGGAGCGTCGGGCGACATCGTCGCTCGCCGGTCGAGCAGCTCCCACAACGTCGCGGCGTCGTCGATCGGCGCGTTCGAAATGCCAGCAGTACCCGCGCTCACGCAGCTCCCCCTTGCCGTCGGAGCCCCGAGACTATGGGATGTCGATAATGTCCCGGCCGTGCCGATCGAACTGACCGTCGACGTGACCGACGCCGTGGGCATCGGAGAGCCGCTGCACACTCGCGCCAGCGTGGTGCTGCCCCCACCGGACGCGATGAGCGACCCACCGGTCGTGTGCTTCGCCTTCCCCGGCGCCGGCTACTCCCGCGGCTACTACACCTTCGACATGCCGGGCGCGCACGAGGGCGGCGAGGCCGGCTGGCACGCCGCGCGCGGCTGGATCGTCGTGAGCATCGACCACCTCGGCGTGGGCGAGAGCTCGACGCCGTCGGAAGCGGTCCCCACGACCTTCGAGCACATCGCCGCGGCCAACCACGCCACCGTCACCGAGGTCCGGCGGCTGCTGGCGGAGGGCGCGGTCGCCGACGGCTTCCCACCCGTCCGCGATCCCATCGTGCTCGGCTTCGGCCAGTCCATGGGTGGGTGCTTCACCGTGGTGCAGCAAGGTCACCACGCGACGTTCGACGCCATCGCGCTCCTCGGCTGGTCGGCCGTCCAGACAGTGCTCTGGATGCCACCGGGCACCCCCGAGCGGGCCGCGGTGTACATCCCCCGCAATTCGACCGCGATGCTCACCACACCCGGGAAGTCCGACGATCAGGAGCTCTTCGCCCCCGACGACTCGGGGCTGCCGGCGATCACGCCCGGCTTCCACTACGACGACGTCCCGACCGAGATCGTCCAGCGCGACATGCGCGACTACCCGACCCGCAACGGCGACCTGCCTTCATGGGGCAGCGCGACCATCCCCGCCTGCGCCATGAGCCTGCTCTCGCCCGGCGTGGTCGCGCCCGAGGCCGCGGTCGTCAGCGTGCCGGTGCTGGTCGCGATGGGTGAGCGCGACGTCGCCCCGAACCCTCGTGACGAACCGCGCGCGTACCCGCGCTCCCCGACGTCACCGTCGTGGTGATCCCGCGCATGGCGCACATGCACAACATGGCGTCGACACGCGAGCGGCTGTGGCAACGGCTCCAGTCGTGGGGCGACGGGGTGGCCGCGGCGCGCTGATCCGCGCCGACTCGTCAATCCTTCTGCAACACCTTGTTGGCAGTGCTGACGAACGACGAGATGTCGGTGTTGGACGTCTTCTTGCGCGGGCTGCGCGTCACCACGTCGACATCGGGTGACAGGGCCCGCAGTGCGCCGACCGTGCACTGCTCCTGCGGCCGGTGCGCGAACGGGTCGAACTGGAAGATCCGCATCGCGTTCTCGTGCGTGACCTTGTTGATCACGTCGTCGGCCAGGTGCCCCGACGTCTTCATGAACGCCTCGGGCGCGTTCGGCCACGCCGAGTCGGAGTGCGGGTAGTCGCACTCCCACGTGACCATGTCGATGCCGACGTCGTCGAGCAACTTCAGGCCGGTCGGGTCGTCGATGAAGCAGGTGACGATGTGCTCGTGGAACACCTGGCTCGGCAGCTTGTCGCCGAAGTCCTGGTGCGTCCACGCGTGGTGGTGCTGGTACGTGAAGTCGATGCGGTCGAGGAAGTAGGGGATCCAGCCGATGCCGCCCTCGGAGAGCGCGATCTTCAAGTTGGGGAACTTGCGGAAGATCTGCGACCAGATCAGGTCGGCGGCGCACATGAACAGGTTCACCGGCGTCACGGTGATCATCACGTCGACCGGCGCGTCGTCGGACGTCACCGAGATCGACGACGACGAGCCGATGTGCAGGCACACGACGGTCTCGGTCTCCTCGCACGCGCGGAAGAACGGGTCCCAGTGGTCGGTGTGGAAGCTCGGGTAGCCGAGCTTGGTCGGGTTCTCGGAGAACGTGACCGCACGGCACCCCTTGGCGGCGACCCGGTAGATCTCGGCCGCCATGAGGTCGGGATCCCAGATCGGCGCGATGGCGAGCGGCATGAAGCGACCCGGGTAGGTGCCGCACCACTCGTCGATGTGCCAGTTGTTGTAGCCCTGCAGCAGGCGGTAGCCGAGGTCGCGGTCGGGGGTGCGGCTGAACAACTGCCCGCAGAAGCCGGTCATCGACGGGAAGCACAACGAGCCCAGGACGCCATTGACGTCCATGTCGCGCACGCGTTCGTGGATGTCGTACGCGCCGCGGCGGATCTCGTCGAACGCGGTGGGCTCGAAGCCGTACTCCTCGGGTGGGCGACCCGCGACCGCGTTGAGCCCCACGTTGGGGATCTCGGCGCCCTCGAACGTCCACACGTCGGCGTCCATCTCGTCCTTGTGGATCACGCGTGGCGCGCGCTCCAGGTCGGCCTTCGACACGTGGCGCTCCCACATGTCGGGCGGCTCGACGACGTGGTCGTCGACGCTGACGAGGATGAGGTCGTTGAGTTCCATCTTCTGCTCCCCCGAGAGTGCGGTTCTCGTGACTCTACGCCTGCCGGCCCCACCACCCCACCGCTGCTGGCAACTCAGTCGGCGACGGCCGCGACCGCGGAGCGTCGGTCGTCGTGACGTTGGATCTCGGCGATCAGTCCATCGGTCACGATGTACGACTGCCAGAAGTTGACGCCGCGACCCTCGCCGGGGTTGGGCCACTGGACATGGAGCTTCAGCGCGACCCCCTTCGGGCGGATGACGGTTTCGGTCACGCTGCCGTCCACACCCTCACCCAGCATCCGACGGAACGTCCCGATCACGTCGGAGCGGCTTCGGCACCGGTTCGGGTGGTCATCGTCTCCCCAACGGGCATCGTCGGCGAGCATCGTCCCGAGCGCGTCGAGATCTTTGTGCGCGAACGCCGACCGCAGCTGGTCCGCGATCTGCTCGACGGTACGTGCCTGGACCCGGACCGCGAGACAGCAACACTCGGCCTTCTCGCAGGGGACGATCCGGACCCCGTGCTCGACGAGACAGCCACACTCCGCGCAGTACATCTCCATCCCTGAAAGGGTAGGGCGGTCGAGCAGTTCCGCGAGTCGGACGAGGGACCGCGGACATCAGGTGATCCGGGTCGACATCACCCGTATGCTCACGCTTCATGTCGAGCCCGCGCCTCGAGGGACGCGTCGCCATCGTGACCGGCGCCAGCCGGGGCATCGGTGAGGCCGTGGCACGACTCTTCGCTCGCGAGGGCGCGGCGGTGGCCGTCGTGGCGCGCACGGAACAGGTCTTCGACGAGCGACTCCCCGGCACCATCCACGACACCGTGGCCGCCATCGATGCCGACGGAGGGCGCGCAGTGGCGATCCGGGCCGACCTCGCGAACGACGACGACGTCGACCGCCTGGTCGACGAGGCACGTTCCGCGTTGGGTCCGGTCGACCTGCTCGTCAACAACGCCGCCCTCACCGTGCCCGGACGGCCGCCGAGCGCAGGCGACTCGCCCCGCTCGCCGACGACGACGCCGACCCACCCGACTGCGCGCAGCACCACGACGCGTGCCGGTTCGTTCCTGGGCTTCCCGCTGAAGGGTTACCGGCTGCACTTCCAGATCGGGCTGTTCGCGAGCTACCGGCTGATGCAGCTCGTCCTCCCCGACATGATCGAGCTCGGGCGCGGCGGGGTCGTGAACATCAGCTCGCTCGCGGCGTTCGTGCCCGGGCCGGGGCCCTACGAGCACCCGGGCGGACCCACGGTCCTCGCATACGGCGGCAACAAGGCCGCGATGCACCACCTCACGCAGGCGGTCGCGTTCGAGGTCGCGCCGCACGGCATCGCGGTCAACGCGCTCCTGCCGTCGGAGCCCGTGCTCACGCCGGGCAATCGCATCGCGTATCAAGGCGACGACTTCGCCAACGTCGACGACTTCGCCGAAGCCACGTTGCGCGTCGCGCTCGCCGATCCCGACGTGATGACCGGGCAGATCCTCTGGAGTGAAGACGTGCTGCATCCGGAGCTCGGGACGCGAGGGTGGCTCCGCTCCTCGCCGTAGGCGCTCGACCTCAGCCGTCACGCTCCTCGCGCCGCGCCCCGTCCCACTCGTCCCACGCCACGTCGAGCGCCGCGAGCGCGCCGGGGATGGCGTCGTGGGCTTCGAGGTGCGCGCGCGAACTTCGCGCGCGTCACCTTGCCCCCGGGTGGCCAGGTCACGTCGCGGCGAGTGTCGCGCGCGAGGTCGCCGATCGTGTCACGCCGTCGCGTCTGACGCGCCAGCCAGTCCACGAACGGGATCACGCGTCGGCGGGGATCACACCGGCGAGCTCGAGGATGCGAGCAGGCGGGAGGTGCTGCTCGGTGATTCGGACACCCAGGTGCGCGAGCGCGTCCTCGATGGCGTTGGTGAGCGCGGCCGGAGCGACGATCATCCCGCCCTCACCCACGCCGCGGTAGTTGATCTCGATGTCGGTCGGGGTCTCGACGTGATGGATCTCGATCTCTGGTATCTCCGCCGCGGTGGGCAGCAGGTAGTCCATGAACGTGCCGGCCTGGAAGTTGGCCTGCTCGTCGTAGGTCGACCGCTCGTAGAGGACCGCGCCGATCCCCTGCGCGACCCCGCCGCTCACCTGGCCGTCGACGACGTTGGGGTTGATCAGCGCGCCGCAGTCCTCGACCGCCACGTAGCGGTCGATGCGCACCCGCCCCGTCGCGAGGTCGACCTCGACCCAGCACACGTGCGTCGCTTGCGCCCACCCACCTTCGGCACCGTCGAAGTTGGCGTCACCGCGCAGCTGCTCGCCGGGGCGGGCCGCCGCGACATCGGCGTACGACACCGCGATGGACGGCACTCCGGCCACGTGGATCGCGCCGTCGTCGACGACGAGGTCGTCGCGCGGCGCTTCGAGCAGGTCGGCGGCGACGTCGAGCGCCTGCTCGCGCAGCGAGCGCGCCGAGTAGGTGACCGCGCCACCGGCCATGGGCGCCGACCGGCTCCCGCCCGTTCCCGCGAGCCCGAACGGCGTGATCGCGGTGTCGCCGTAGCGCACCCGCACCTGCTCGATGGGCACCCCCAGCTCGTCGGCCGCGACCTGCGCCAGCGTGGTCTCGTGCCCCTGACCGTGGGGCATCTGCTGCGTGTAGACCGACACGTTGCCGTCGCGCTCCAGCACCGCACGGGCCGGCTCGCCGGCCATCACGCCACCGGCGCCCCCGGGCATGATCGACTCCTGGAAGTCGGGCGGTCCGGGCGCGGCCTCGATGAAGGTGGCGAAGCCCAACCCGAGGCACCGACCCGCGGCGCGCGCGGCGGCCTGCTGTTCGGGCCAGTGCTCGAGGTCGGCGATCGCGAGCGCGCGCTCGAGGGTGGTGCGGGCCGACATGCGGACGTCGAGGGTGGGTCCTGTGATCATCTTCCGCGGCAGCTCGTCGGGCCCGATGATGTTGCGCAGGCGGATCTCGTCACGCCCGATGCCGAGATCGCGCGCCGCGATGTCGAGCATGCGCTCGCGCACCCAGGTCTCCACCGCCCACGGCCCGCGGTACGCGACGTAGGTCGCCTTGTTCGACGCGGTCAGCGTGGTGGTGAACCCGAGCGCGGGGACGCGGTACGGGCCGGGCATCATCGTGCGGATCAGCAACGGGTACATGGCCGCGCTGAACGGGAACGCGGGATAGGCGCCCTGGTCCATCGTCATGTCGGCGCGCATGCCGATGATCGTGCCGTCGTCGCGCAGCGCGAGCTCGACGTCGAGCGTCTCCTCGCGCGCCTGGCCCGCGATGAGCAGGTGCTCGTTGCGGTCTTCGATCCACTTGACCGACCGGCCGAGATCGACCGCAGCCGCGAGCACCGCGACGTCTTCGCGCGTCGGCAGCACCTTCACGCCGAAGGCACCGCCGACGTCCTCGGCGGTGACACGCGGAAGCGTGGCCGGGTCCTTGGCGAGCAGTCCGAGCACGATCCGCGCCAGGTGCACGATGCGCATCGGCTCGCGGAGGAACGTCCGCGCCATCGACGTGCCCGGCGAGACCGGCGCCTCGAGGCCCTCGCCGATCGGTTCCTCGATCAGGGCGACGTGCTTCGGCGGCTCGGGCTTCGTCGCCGCGGCAGCCCGGTTCGCCTGCGCCATGCCCTTCGCCTTCTGCAGCAGGCCGAGCATGCGATCGCGCTGGCGCGCGATCTCCACCAGTGACTGCCACACCGGCTGCCGACCCGTGAGCGCGGCGAGCGACCACTTGAGGAGGTGCGTGTTCTGCGTGGCCGAGTGGTACTGCACGGTGCCCGCGATGGGATCGATCTCGGCGACGCAGCCCCGCGTCTCCATGGGTTGGTTGGAGTAGCGGTGCTGCACGAATCGTTCGCGCACGACACGGTCGGCGGTGCGGAACGCGGCGTCGACGTCGCCGTAGTCGCGACGGTCGCGCTGGAGCACGTTGCCCCCGGGACCACGCCAGATCGCGGGACGAGCAGGGTCGAGCGCGTGCGCGATGGTGGCGATCGGCTGCAGCTCTTCGTAATCGACGACCACGAGCTGCGCGGCGTCCTCGGCGATGTAGCGCGATTCGGCGATGATCAGCGCGACCGGGTCACCGACGACGCGGACGCGGTCGACCGCGAGCGCGTAGAAGAGCGGGTTGTACAGGTCGGGGAGGGGCAGGAGGCCGATGAAAGGGTTCGTCAGCGCCTGCATCTCGGCGCCCGTGTACACCGCGACCACGCCCGGGAGACGACGCGCCGCGGCGACGTCGATGCCAATGATGCGGGCGTGCGCGTACGGGCTGCGCGGCGAAGTGCGCGTGCAACATCCCGAGCACGGTGACGTCGTCGACGTACCGGCCCTTCCCCGTGAGCAGGCGCGGATCCTCGACCCGCGCCACCCGGTGTCCGACGAAACGTTGGGCAACAGCCATGCCGTCAGTCTGACGCGTCGCCGCGTTCGGCGCGTACGGCGGCGAGCTCAGTAGGACTTCGGCAGGCCGAGCGACTGCTGAGCGACGAAGTTGAGGATCATCTCGTGGCTGACCGGCGCGATGCGCAGGAGGCGCACGAGCCCCCAGAGGTCGGCGAGGCCGTACTCGGTGGCCATGCCGTTGCCGCCGTGGGTCTGGATGGCGGCGTCGAGGCAGTGCGCGCCGGCCTCGGCGGCGGCGAACTTCGCCATGTTGGCCGCCTCACCCGCGGCCACGCGGTCGTCGGCGTGGTCGTGCATCCACGCCGCCTTCTGCATCATCAGGCGCGCCAACTCGAGCTCGATCTTCGCCCGGGCCAGCGGGTGCGCCACGCCCTGATGGGCGCCGATCGGCACACCCCACACGTTGCGCTCGGTTGCGTACGTCGATGCGCGCGGCGAGCGCGTACGCGCCGATGCCGGTGCAGATCGACGCGCTCGAGGATGCGTTCGGGATTGAGGCCGTAGAAGAGCTGGCGCAGGCCTTCGCCCTCACCGCCGATCAGCCGATCGGCCGGGACCAGCACGTCGTCGAAGAACAACTGGTACTGCTTCTCGGGGATCGTCACCTCGACCGGGATCGGTGTGCGGTCGAGCCCGGGCGCGTCCGTGTCGACGACGAACAGTGAGAGCTCGGCGCGATCGGTGCCGGCGTCGACGCCCGTGCACGCGACCACGAGCATGGTGGGCGCCTCGTCGACTCCGGAGATGTAGGTCTTCGTGCCGCGCAGGCGGTACACGTCGCCGTCCCTCGTTGCGGTGGTCGCGACGTGATGGCTGTTGGAGCCCGCGTCGGGCTCGGTGATCGCGAACACCATCTTCTCGCCGGCGCACAGGCCGGGCAGCCAGCGGGCGCGCTGGGCCTCGGTGCCGAAGCGGGCCAGGAGCTCGGCGGAGATGCCGGCCGACACGAGCAGCAGGAGCACGGGGCACCCCTGCGCGGCGGCCGCTTCGCTGACCACGACGAGCTCGCTCAGCCCTCCCCCACCACCGCCGTGCTCCTCCGGGAGGTGCACCGAGAGGAACCCGGGTGCCGCCAGGGCCTGCCAGAGCTCGTCGGCCCGGCCATCGGCGCGGGCGCGCTCGCGGAACCAGTCGTGCCCGAAGCTCGCGGCAGCGTCGCCCACCGCGGCCCGCAGCATCGCGTGCTCGTCGGACTCGGTGAAGTCCACGTCAGCCGGCCCGCGGCGCGAGGTCGAGGACGCACTGGTACCACGCGATCGTCTCGTCGACGTCGGCGACGGTGGTGCCGACGTCGTCGAACCCGGCGATGGCCACGTCTGCATCGTGGCACACGGACCCAGGGTGATGAGCACGGACTCTCACCGGTTCTCGGATCGGGATCGAGGGTACGCGGACCGTCATGGCCGGACGCGCTGTGATCCGTGGCGTCGCAACGACGTCCGCCGACGTCACACCACCCGCGCCGCACACGTTGCAGCAGTACGCGATGCTCGCCGACGGCGAACGGGGCGCGATCATCGGGCCGGACGGAGCGGTGGTGTGGATGTGCGTCCCTCGCTGGCACAGCGCGGCCGTGTTCGCGTCGCTCATCGGCGGAGGAGGCTTCTACCGCATCACGCCCGCGGGTCCGTTCGTCTGGGGTGGCTACTACGAAGAGGGCACCCTGATCTGGCGCAGTCGATGGGTGACGTCGAGCGCGATCGTGGAGTGCCGTGAGGCACTCGCGTGTCCTGCGACTCCCGAATGCGCCGTCCTCGTGCGTCGGATCATCGGCGTGGATGGCGAAGCCACGGTCCACGTCGCACTCGATCCACGCGCCGAGTACGGCACGGCGAGCGCGCACGATCTCCGTCGCGACGACGACGGTTCGTGGACGAGCATCGCCGGCGACGTGCGCTTCCGGTGGCACGGTGCCCCGGACTCGGTCGTCCCACGGGACGGTGGCGGGCACGGGCTCCTCGCGGGCGCGATCCGGGTCCGAGCAGGCGATCAGCTGGACCTCGTGCTCGAGGCGGGAACGACCCGAAGCCTGCGCGCTCCCCGTCGTGCCGACTCGCTCTGGGCGGAAACGGAGCAGTACTGGGCATCGGCGGTGCCACCGATGGAAGGGATCGAAGCGCGGCGCGACGCTCGCCATGCGTACGCGGTGCTGCAGGGGATGACGACCGCCGATGGCGCCATGGTCGCCGCCGCGACGACGTCGATGCCCGAGCGCGCAGAGGCCGGGCGCAACTACGACTACCGCTACGTCTGGATCCGCGACCAGGCCTTCGCCGGGTTGGCCGCGGCAAGCGCCGGTGCATTGCCCCTGCTGGACGACTCGGTGCGCTTCGTGGCCCGGCGCCTCCTGGCCGACGGGCCTTCCCTCACACCGGCGTCCACCGTGCAAGGGGAGCGGATCCCCGACGAACGTTCGCTGTCGTTGCCGGGTTACCCGGGCGGGAGTGACATCGTCGGCAACCATGTGAACGACCAGTTCCAGCTCGACATCTTCGGGCAAGCACTGCTCCTGCTCGCGGCGGCGGCTCGCCACGATCGGTTGGATGCGGACGGCTGGCGGGCGGCCGACGTCGCGGTAGACGTCATCGGCACGCGCCGCCACGATGTCGACGCGGGGATTTGGGAGCTCGAGCCGACGCCGTGGACGCATTCACGGCTCGAATGCGTGGCGGGTCTGCGGGCCATCAGCGCGGCGCCCTCCGCCCCCGCCCCCACGGCCGAGCGCTGCAGGAAGCTCGCCGACGACGTCCTCACCGACGTGGCGGCCTCAAGCCTGCATCCCACCGGCGCCTGGAAGCGCGCGCCGGGCGACGATCGCGTCGACGCGGCCCTGCTCCTCGCCGCCGTCCACGGTGCGCTTCCGAACCACGACCCGCGATCGCGTGCCACCCACGACGCCGTGTTGTCGGCGTTGAGCGAGGACGGCTACCTCTATCGCTTTCGCCATGACGACCAGCCGCTCGCAGCCGCTGAGGGCGCGTTCCTGGTCTGCGGCTTCTGGATGTCGCTCTCCCTCCTGGGACGAGGTGAGCTCGTCGAGTCCGCGCGCTGGTTCGAGCGCAACCGTGCTGCCTGCGGAGCGGCGGGTCTCTACGCGGAGGAGTTCGACGTCGGGGAACGCCAGCTCCGCGGCAACCTGCCGCAAGCGTTCGTCCACGCCGGCATGCTCGAGTGCGCGGCACGGCTGTCCGAACGCCTCTGATCCCGCGCGCCTGCGAACGCGCGAGCCAGGAACGCGAGCGGCGAACGCGACCCGATCGGCTCGTCAGCGTCGCTCCGCCGTGCGGTGCCCGGCGGCGTCGGCATGCTTGAACTCGAGCCCGAGTCCTGGTCGGGAGGGATCGGGGCGGAGCTCGCCGGCCGAAGGCTCGAGCGTGCCGTCGAAGAGCATCGCTTCGATCCGCACGTGATCGTGGAAGTACTCGAGGTGTCGGACGTGTCGCGCGGCGCAGAACGCATGCGCCGAGACGGCGGGCGCGCAGTGAGCCGAGACGTCGACGTGGTACGCATCCGCCAACGCCGTCACCCGCGCGAGACCCGTGATCCCGCCGCAACGCGTCACGTCGACCTGCAGACAGTCGACGGCTCCGGCGTCGAGCAGCGCGCGGGCGTCGTCGAGGAGGAACGCGTATTCGCCGGCGGCGACGTCGAGACCGACCGGCGCCGTTTCACGAACCCCGCGCAGCCCTTCGACGTCGTCCGACGTGACCGGCTCCTCGAACCAGCTCACGCCCCACTCCCCACGGTATCGATGGGCCCATCGCGTCGCGGCCGTTCGTCTGAAGGCGCCGTTGGCGTCGACGAACAGCTCGACGTCGTCGCCGATCGCAGCGCGGGCGGCGTCGAGTCGCGCCGGGTCGTCGTCGGGATGCCGTCCGACCTTGAGCTTCACGCGCGGGATGCCGGCATCGGCCCATGCTCCGAGCTGCTCGGCGACGCGCGCAGGCGAGTAGCTCGTGAACCCTCCGCTGCCGTAGATCGGCACCGCGTCACGCGCCGCACCGAGCAACCCGGTGAGCGGCACGTCGAGGAGACGGGCCCGAAGGTCCCAGAGTGCGACGTCGACGGCCGAGACCGCCATCATTCCCACGCCTGGACGTCCGAGGTTGCGGAGCCGCGCCGACATCTCGTCCCAGCTGCGCACGACGAGTGCCGGATCGGAGCCACGAACCACGTCGACGAGCTCGTCTTCGATCAGCGTCGCCACGGCCGATGCGCCGTACGTGTACCCGACGCCGGTACACCCGCCGGCTTCGACCTGGACGATCACGATCGTCGTCGCGTCCCATGCGAACGTCCCGTCGGACTCGGGCGAGTCAGTGGGGATGCGACAGGTGGAGACGTGCACGCGCTCGACGGGCGCGAGCGCACACGACACGCGACTCGACTCGCTGGTCATGCGCCGGTTCCGGGAGTTCGCGGCAATGCCTGCTGGAGCAACTCGGCCAGATGCACGGGCCGGACGCCGGTGCTCTGCTCCACCTGCTCACGGCAGCTGAACCCGTCGGTCACCAGTACCCGATCGCCGAGCGACCGAGCCGCGGGGAGCAGGACGCGTTCACCGATGCGCATCGACACGTCGTAGTGATCAGCCGCGAACCCGAACGAGCCCGCCATACCGCAGCATCCGGAGTCGAGCAGCTCGAAGTCGACCCCCATCCGGTCGAGCATCGCGAGCTCCTCGCTCATGCCGATCACAGCCTGGTGATGGCAGTGCGCGTGCACCACGACTTGGGCGTCGAGGGTCGGGGGCCGGTACCGCTGCCGTTCCAGGAACTCCGAGAGCATCGACGTCTGGCCCGCGAGGCGCGTGGCATCTTCGTCGTGCGGGAACAGGTTCCCGAGCTCGTCGCGGAACGCGGCGACGCAGCTCGGCTCGACCCCCACGACGGGCACTCCGGCGCGGATCCAAGGACGCAGGGTGCGAAGCGTCTTGCGCCACAAGCGCTGGGCGGTGCCCAACATCCCGAAGTCGTACAGGGGCCGGCCGCAGCACAGCGGTCGAGGTGGGATCTCGACGCGGTAACCGGCGTCTTCGAGGACGTCGACCGCGGCGTCGAGCACACCGGACTGCAGGTAGTTGTTGAAGGTGTCGGGCCACAGCAAGACCCGGTCGGTCTCGAACGGCGCCTGCCGGCCTTGCGCGCCAGCCCCGTCGGCGTCCTCGAAGCGCGGGAGTTGGGGGTGACGGGTACCGTGTGCGTCATCGGTCGGAGGCGCGGTGCGACGCCCGGCCGACTGGGACGTCCGCCGTCGGAAACGCGTGCTGAAGGACGGCGACGCGAACCGCGGGATGGCGCGCGGCGTCGCGATGCCACCCCCCCGCTTGATCAGGTGCGAGAGGCCGGGGGCCTTGGTGACGGCGTTGGTCAGGACGGGCATGTGGCTCGCCGCGCGGGCCCACCAATGGATCAGGCCCATGGAGTACGCGACGCGTGGGCGCAGGCGACCGGCGTAGTAGTGGGAGAGAAACTCTGCCTTGTACGTCGCCATGTCGACGTTGACCGGGCACTCGGTCTTGCACCCTTTGCACGCCAGACACAGATCGAGCGAGTCCGCGACCGCGCGGTCGCGCCAACCGCGCAGTTCGTCGCCCCGCACCATCTCGAACAGCATCCGCGCTCGGCCACGCGTCGAGTCCTCTTCTTCGCGCGTCGCCATGTAGCTCGGGCACATGGTCCCGGAATCGACGTCGCGGCACTTGCCGACTCCGACGCAACGCTGAGTCGCGACCGCGAAGTCGAAGTCGTCGCCGGGGAAGGCGAAGTGCGTCTCGGGATGCTGGATCTGTGCGTCAGGTCCCAGGCGGAGATGAGCGTCGGGCGGATCCGGCCGCACGACCTTGCCCGGGTTCATCTTCCACGACGGATCCCAGATGTTCTTGAACTCCGCGAACGCGCCGACGAGCTCGTTGCCGTACATCTTCTCGAGCAGCGCGGCGCGCGCCTGACCGTCACCGTGCTCACCGGAGAGCGAGCCGCCGAAGGAGACGACCAGGTCGGCGGCGCGGTCGAGGAACCGTCGCCATTGTCGGACGCCGTGCGCGGTGTCGAGGACGAAGTCGATCCGGCAGTGGATGCATCCTTGACCGAAGTGGCCGTACAACGCGGCGTCGTAGCCGAACTCGTCGAGCAGGGCCCGAAATCGGCGCAGGTAGTCGCCGAGGCGTTCAGGTGGGACTGCTGCGTCCTCCCAGCCGGGATGGCTGTCGCGCTGGCCCGGCACGCGGGCGGTCGCTCCGAGCCCCGACTCTCGCACCTGCCAGAGCTTCTGCTCCTCCCACTTGTCCTCGAACACCTTCACGCTCGCTCGAATCTCGCCGACCTCGAGGTCGGCCACGAGCGCCTTCGCGCTCGCGTCGCTCAGCTGCTTGTCGTCACCACCGAACTCGACGAGGAGGAACGCGTCCCCGTCAGGGAGCAGGTCGACGTCCTTCGGATGGAGCCCCTTTCGGCGCATGAAGTCGACGAGCTTGGCGTCGATGCCTTCCAGTCCGACGGGGCGGTGAGCGCGGACGCGGGGCACGACATCGGCCGCGGTGTAGACGTCGGGGAAACCGAACACGACGAGGGTGCGTGCCGGCATGGCGTCGATGAGTCGAACCGTCGCACCGAGGACGACGACACACGTGCCCTCCGTTCCCACGAGGGCCTGAGCTACTTGGAACCCGTGTTCGGGCAGGAGCCGGTCGAGGTTGAAGCCCGACACGCGCCTCGGGATGTCCGGGAATCGCGTCCTGAACCCGTCCTCGTGTTGATCGCGAAGCGCGAGGAGGTCACGAAAGACCCGGCTCTTCGCGTCACCCGCGGCCAGGATCCGGCCGAGCTCCTCTTCGCCGGTGGCGCCTACCGTCAGGCGATCGCCGTCGTAGGTCAACACGTCGAGCTCGACCACCTGGTCGACCGTGAGGGCTCCAGGCCCGTAGAACTCCGACATCACCGAGTGCGTTCCGCACGAGTTGTTGCCGATCATGCCGCCGAGCGTGTTGCGGTCGTGCGTCGAGGGGTCCGGGCCGAAGGTCAAACCGTGCTCCTGCGCGGCTGCGCGCAGGACGTCGAGATTGCAGCCAGGTTCGACCACCGCGAGCTTGGCGTCGGGGTCGACGTGGAGCACCCGGTTCAAGTACTTCGAACAGTCGATGATCACGGCGACATTGGTCCCCTGGCCGGCCAGGCTCGTGCCACCACCACGCGACGTGATCGGTGCGCGGTGCCGCCGACAGAGCGACACGGTTGCGATCACGTCATCGACCGTCTTCGGAGCCACGACACCGATGGGAACCTGTCGGTAGTTCGACGCATCGGTGGAATACGCAGCTCTGCTCCCGGCGTCGAACCTCACCTCACCGTCGATGGCGTCGCGCAGCGCCGCCGCGAGGTCGCGATACCGCTCGTCGTGCACGCTCGCGAGCCGCGACGGATCGGCGGTCTGCATGCCACCGAAGCGCCGGGGCTCGTTCATTCGTCGCCGTCGCTCGACACGCCGGCACGGACCTTCGCGAACATCTGCGACGCGAGGGCGCGTGCGCTGTTCGAGACGACGGCACCGGCATCGGGATCTCCGCGGAGCATCGCCCGCGCAACCCCCTTCGCCTGATCGAACGTGACGTGCGGAGGCAGTGGCGGGACGTTCTTGTCCGTGAGCACGTCGAACACGACGGGGCGATCGGCCGAGAAGGCCTCGTCCCACACGTCGGGGAGTGCCGCGGGATCGTCGACCCGTATGCCGCGCAACCCCATCAGGCGCGCGTAGTCGGCGTAGTCGACGTCCTCGAGGAGTTGGCTGGTGTCGTAGCGGGGGTCACCGACCTGGCGCATCTCCCAGGACACCTGGTTGAGGTCGTTGTTGTGGAGGACCAGCACGATGAACGACGCGTTCTCCCACTCGCGCCAGTGACGCTTCACGGTGATCAGACCGTTCATGCCGAGCATCTGGAACGCGCCATCGCCGATCGTGCACACCACAGGGCGCTCGGGGAACGCGAACTTCGCGGCGATCGCATACGGCATCGACGCGAGCATCGTGGCCAGACGACCCGAGAGGCTCCCCATCATGTTCGGGCCGAGTGCGATGTGGTTGCCGTACCAGTCCGCGGTCGTCCCCGCGTCGGCCGTGATGATCACGTCGTCCGGGAGTCGCTCGTTGAGCAGATGGAACACGAGGCGCGGATTGATCGGATCCGCGGCTGTCCGCGCCGCCGCCTCGAGCGATCGCTTCCAGACCGCCATGGCTTCCGTGATTCCGTCCTGCCAGCTCCGATCGGACTTCGGCGCGAGGAGCGGGAGGAGCGCGTCGAGCGTTGCCTTCGCGTCGCCCCAGAGGTTGACCTCCATGGGAAAGCGCAGGCTCAGATGGCGCGGCAGGAGGTCGATCTGCACTCCGGTCACGCGGCCCGGGTCAGGGAGGAACTCGGCGTAGGGGAAATTGCTCCCGACCACGAGGAGCGTGTCGCAGTCCTGCATCATGTCGTAGCTGGGCTTCGACCCGAGCAGGCCGAGCTGTTGGGTGTGGAACGGCACGTCGCCCGGCACGACGCCCTTGCCCAGCAACGCGGTGACGATGCCGGCCCCGAGCCGATCGGCGACCCCGAGCACCTGGTCGGTGGCACCCAGGGCGCCCTGGCCCACCAACATCGCGACCCGTTCGCCCTGGTTGAGCACCGCCGCCGCACGCTCCAGCTCCTCACGAGGCGGCGTGATCCGGGTCGATGCGTGGCCGACACCCGTCCGGGAGACCCAGTGCTCGCTCGCGGGTTCCTCCATGGTCAGGTTCTGCACGTCCGCGGGCAGGATGACGACGGTCGGCCTCCGGTACGACTTTGCGATGCGTACGGCTCGATCCACCACGAGCTGCGCCTGCATCGGGGTGGTCACCGTCTTCACGTACTCGGCGACGTCACCGAAGAGCCGCTCCATGTTGAGCTCCTGCTGGAAGTCGCTCCCCATCGCCACCCGGGCTTGTTGACCGACGACCGCGACCACGGGCTGGTTGTCGCACGCGGCGTCGTACAACCCGTTCATGAGGTGCACCGCGCCCGGACCCGAGGTCGCGATGCAGACGCCGACCTCACCGGTGAACTTGGCGTGTGCGCAGGCCATGAGCGCAGCCATCTCCTCGTGGGTCGGCCGGATGTAGCGGAAGTCCTTGCCTGCTTCCTCGGCGCGACCGAGCGCACCGTCGAATCCGCCGATGCCGTCGCCGGGATATCCGTAGAAGCGGTGCAGGTCCCAGGCGATGAGTCGGTCGATCACGAAATCGCTGACGGTGGTCGTCACGTCCGAACCTCCGCTCTCTCGTGGTGACGCCCTGACGCGCGCCCGGGCGCCGCCCCTCACCGCTCCCGCTCCGCGTCCTACCCCCCACGCGATCCGACAAACGACCAGCCGGGACCGCTCTCGATGGTTCCGCCACGGCTCGGTTGGGTAATGGGCCGCACGGCGGGCAGGCGGAGGTGAGCGTGCGCGTTCCCAGAGGGAGCTCCCGGTTCGGCGCGATGGTCGTCGCCGGTCTGCTCCCACTCGGCGTCGCTCTCGTCATCCGACCCGGTCCCTCTTCGGAAGCACTCCGTGACCCCACGACGGCACCGCAAGCCGCCGGCGTCGGACACATCTGGTTGCGCGATTGCGCGCAGTGTCACGGCGCCGACGGGCACGGCACCGAGTACGGGCCCGACCTGCGCGGGGCGGGCGCCGCGCTCGTCGACTTCGAGTTGTCGACGGGGCGCATGCCGGTGCCGTACGCGAGCGGACAGGCGAAGCCCTCGCGCGACGAGCAGCAGCCGCGGCGGCATCCCCAGTACGACCAGCCCACGATCCGCGCGCTGGTCGACTACGTGACGGCCCTGACCGGTGGTTCCGGCCCCTCCGTCCCGGCGATCCACGACGAGGCCGGCGACCTGGCCGAGGGTGGCACGCTGTACCGGCTCCAGTGCGCGGCCTGCCACGCGTGGTCGGGGAACGGCGGCGCGCTGCTCCACCGCGAAGCACCGTCGACGCACCCGGCGAGCGCGTTGCAGGTGGCCGAAGCGGTGCGCGGCGGTCCGGGCAACATGCCTCGCTTCGGCACGGCCGCGCTCACGGACCACCAGCTCGATTCGCTGGTCCGCTACGTGCGATACCTCGACCGTCCCGATGATCGGGGCGGAAGCCCGCTGTGGCATCTCGGACCGTTCGCCGAGGGTGCGGTCGCCATCGTCGTGGGGTTGGGCCTGCTCGTGTTGGCAGTCCGCTGGATCGGGACGCGTACATGAGCGCCGAGCGGCCTCGCGGACGCGCCGCCGAGACCGTCGCCGTGTTCGCGTTCCTCCTCTCGGCGCTGGCGGGCCTCAGCCTCGCGATCGTCTACGCACTTGGCGGCCAACCGCAGGCGGAAGGCGTGCTCCTGGGCATCGCGCTGCTCACGCTCGGGACGGGGCTGATCGTGTGGGCGCACTGGTTCATGCCCCACGGGCCGTACGCGCAGGAACGGGAACGTCTCACGAGCACCGCCGTGGAGCGAACCGCGTTCGACGACGCGTTCGAGCGTCACGGCACACTGACGCGGCGCAAGGTGCTCGTCGCGAGCCTCAGCGCAGCGCTCGGCGCGCTCGGTCTGGCGTTCCTCTTCCCGATCCGCTCGCTCGGCCCCAACCCGGGAACCTCCTTGTTGCGGACACCCTGGCGAAGCGGGCTGCGAGCGATCACCGAAGACGGGCGCTCGGTGCGAGCGGTCGACGTCCCGCTCGGGGGTCTGGTCACGGTGTTCCCCGACGGGCATCCCGACTCCGCCGACGGACAGGTCGTGCTGATCCGCGTCCGTCCCCATCGCCTCTCGCTCCCACCCGGCCGCGAGAGCTGGGCGCCGAACGGGCTGGTCGCGTACTCCAAGGTGTGCACCCACGCGGGCTGTCCGGTCGGGCTCTTCGAGGCAACCACCGGAGAGCTCCTGTGCCCGTGCCATCAGTCCGCGTTCGATGCGCTGACCGGTGCCAACCCGGTGTTCGGGCCCGCGGTGCGCGCATTGCCGCAGCTTCCGATCGCGATCGACGACGACGGCTACGTCGTCGCCCGGTCCGACTTCCACGAACCCGTCGGGCCGACGTTCTGGTACCGCCCGTGAGTCGCGGGCCGCGCGTCCGTCTCGTGCTGTGTGCGGTCGCGGTGGCGACTGCGACCGCCGCGTGCGGGGGTGCGAGCTCGATCGTCGACCCCAAGGGCTCGGAAGCGTCTCGCATCGCCGGCGTGTGGTGGTTGATGTTCGGGTTGGCGGCGGGCGTCTACGTCGTCGTGGCGGGGTTCATCCTCTACGCATCGACTCGCGGCCGGCGCGCGAAGGCCCGCGAGTCGCGCCTCGACGAGAACCGGTTCATCTGGATCGGTGGTGTGATCGGCCCACTCCTGATCCTGCTCGTGCTGGCCGTCGTCACCGTCAACACCACGAACGCGCTCCGCCGCGCGTCGCCCGACGAGCTGCACGTCGAGATCGACGGCAACCTGTGGTGGTGGGCGGTCCGGTACCCCGGGACCGGGATCACGACGGCGAACGAGCTCCACCTCCCCGCCGGTCAGCCCATCGACCTCGCGCTGCACTCCGACAACGTCATCCACAGCTTCTGGGTGCCCGAGCTCGCCGGCAAGGAGGACGTGATCCCGGGGCAGACGAACCACCTGCGCTTCACCGCCGACCATCCGGGGAGCTACCTCGGCGTGTGCGCCGAGTTCTGCGGACTCCAGCACGGTCACATGGGCTTCGAGGTCATCGTCCAGACGCCTGGCGATTTCGGCAGGTGGATGGCGCAGCGGTCGGTGCCGCCGCGGGAGCCGGCGTCCGAGGAGGCCGCGACCGGACAGGTCGTGTTCCAACGCATGGCGTGTGCGGGTTGCCACACCATCGCGGGAACGTCCGCCACGGGCACGGTGGGACCCGACCTCACCGACGTCGGCGCGCGGCGCCGACTCGGTGCCGGGGTGGTCGAGAACACCCCGGCGACCATGCGCGCCTGGATCCACGATGCGTCCTCGATCAAGCCGGGCGTCGTGATGCCCTCGTTCCGCTCGCTGTCCGACCGAGACCTGTCCGCACTCACCGCGTATCTCGAGAGCTTGAGGTAGGTCGCCCATGACCGTCGCCGACACACCGAAGACCGAGCTCGAACGAGAGCTCGAGGAGCACTGGGAGGACCCGCCGGGGCTTCCGGGGTTCTTCGAGACCGTGGACCACAAGCGGATCGGTATCCGGTACATCTACACCGCGTTCGCGTTCTTCTTCGTCGCCGGCGCGCTCGCGCTCGTGATGCGCGTGCAGCTCGCGACCCCCGATGCCGGCGTGCTCAGCCCCGGGTCGTACAACGAGTTCTTCACGATGCACGGCACCACCATGATCTTCCTCTTCAACACGCCGGTGCTCGCGGGCTTCGGGAACTACCTGCTGCCGCTGATGATCGGGAGCCGCGACATGGCGTTCCCGCGGCTGAACGCCTTCAGCTACTGGGTGTTCGTGTTCGCCGGCATCTTCTTGTTCTCGAGCTTCCTGGTCGGCCACCCGCCGAACGGCGGTTGGTTCGCGTACACACCGCTGACGTCGAAGCCGTACTCCACTGGCATCAACATCGACTTCTGGGGACTCGGCGTGATCTTCGTCGGGATCTCCACGACTGCGGGGGCCATCAACTTCATCGTCACGACCTTCAAGCTGCGCGCACCCGGGATGTCGTTGAACCGCATGCCGATCTTCGTCTGGTCGATGTTGACGTTCTCGTTCATGGTGATCTTCGCGGTGCCCGCGGTGTCGGTCGCCGCCGGCCTGCTCGAGCTCGACCGTCTGTTCGGCACGAACTTCTACGACGTCAGCAGCGGCGGAAGCGTGCTGCTCTACCAGCACCTGTTCTGGTTCTGGGGTCACCCCGAGGTGTACATCCTGTTCGTACCGGCCACCGGGATGATCTCGATGATGATCCCGGTGTTCTCGAAGCGGCCGCTCGCGGGATACATCTGGGTGGCGACCGCGTTGGTGACGGTCGCGTTCATCAGCTTCGGCGTGTGGGTGCACCACATGTTCGCCACCGGAGTGCCCGCGCTCGCGCTCTCCTTCTTCTCGGCAGCCAGCCTCGTCATCACCCTGCCCAGCGGCGTCCAGTTCTTCGCGTGGATCGCGACCATGTGGAAGGGCGTCGTGGAATTCACGACCGCCATGCTCTTCTCCCTCGGCTTCCTGCTGATCTTCCTGCTCGGTGGCATCACGGGCGTGATGGTCGCCGTGTTGCCGTTCGACTGGCAGGTCACCGACAGCTACTTCGTGGTCGCACACTTCCACTACGTCTTGAACGGCGCGGTCGTGTTCCCCATCTTCGGCGCGCTCTACTTCTGGCTCCCGAAGATGACCGGCCGGATGCTCGACGAGCGGCTCGGGAAGATCAGCTTCTGGACGATGTTCGTCGGGTTCAACGTCGCGTTCTTCCCGATGCACATCCTCGGGTTCCTCGGGATGCCGCGCCGCATCTACACCTACAGCTCCGGGCTGGGCTGGGACGGATTGAACCTCGTCATCAGCATCGCGTCGTTCGTGTTCGCGCTGGGCACGTTGCTGACACTCGCCAACTTCGCCATGAGTCTCCGGCGGGGACGGCGCGCGCCGAACGATCCGTGGCACGCCGACTCGCTGGAATGGGCCACGGCCTCACCGCCACCCGAGTACAACTTCGCCGCGATTCCGGTGGTGACGAGTCGGCACCCGTTGTGGGACGAGCACCCACTCCCGGTCGCGGTGACACGTGGCGACGACGCGACCGCGGCGCTGAGCGTCGCCGGCGCGCGGGGGAAGGAGATGACGGTCAGCGAGGGCATCGACGCGCACCCGCAGGACACGCTCGGCATCCCCGAGCCCTCGTACCTGCCCCTCGTCGTCGCCATCGGGATCGCAGTGCTCTTCGTCGGTCTGCTGACGACATCAATCGTCATGGGCGTCGTGGGCGTCGTCATCGGCATGGTCGCGGTCGTGCACTGGACGTGGCGGACGTCGGAGAGCCTGCGGTGACCGGGGCCGCCGTCCCCGTCGAGATCGCGCCTCGCGACCGCGGGTATCCGACCGCGTGGTGGGGCATGGTCACCCTCATCACGACCGAGGCGATGATCTTCATCGCCCTGCTGAGCGCGTACTTCTTCGTGCGCGCCGGCGCCGCGCACTGGCCGCCCGACGGGATCAGGGCGCCCGAGCTGCCACGCACCATCCTGTTCAGCGTCCTCCTGGTCGCGAGCAGCGTGCCGGTCTTGTGGATGGAGTGGGCGCTCCCCCGAGGCCGCATGCGCGACGTCAAGATCGGCATGCTGCTGGCGTTCGTGATGGGCGCGGCGTTCCTCGTCAACACGGCATACGACTACGCGCACCTGGAGTTCGCATGGCGGCGGAACGCCTACACGTCGCTCTTCACCGTGATCATCGGACTCCACGCCCTGCACGTGCTCGTCGGATTGCTCATGAGCGCGACCGTGCAGGCGAAGGTGTGGACCGGGCGCGTCACAGCGGAGCGCCACGTCACACCGGACGTCTTCGCGCTGTACTGGCACTTCGTCGACGGGGTGTGGATCTTCGTGTTCGCGTCCCTGTACCTCTCGGTCACCTTGGTGCGATGAGCCTGCGCGTCCGCGACTTCCCCGACCGCGGCGCCCTGGTGTGGTTCGCCATCATCGCCGGCGTCGTCGCGTGGGTCGTCCACCTGACGCTGTTCGCGGCGCTCGTCGAGTTCGTCCACGAGAACGGGTTCTTCTGGCTGTTCTACGTGGGCACCACGATCGCGATCGCGATCACACTCGCGGCGGCGTGGCTGTCGTGGTTGCTCGTCGACTCGTCCGACGAGCCGGAAGACGCCGGCACCGCGGGCGGACGACGACGCTTCCTCGGCGAGCTCGGCCTGCTGGTGAACGGGATCAACCTGCTGCTCATCGTGCTCGAGGGCAGCTACATCTTCTTCATCTCGACCGGCCATGCTTGACCGCCTCGCACCCGCGGTGGTGATGCTCGCCGCCTTCGCGTACGCCGTCGGCGTGCGACGCGTGTGGAGCGCCGCCGGCGCGTACCGGCTCATCACGCGGGGGCAGGCGCTGGCATACGCGGCCGCGACCACGGCCTTGCTCGTCGCCCTCGCGTCGCCGCTCGAGCACGCCGCAGATCGCGACCTTGCGTGGCACATGGTGCAGCACGTCATGCTCCTCGCCGTCGTACCGCCGCTGCTGGCGGCGAGCGCACCGGTCACGGCCTACTCACACGCGCTCCCGCTTCGGTCGTCCCTCCGGGTCCAAGCCGCGTCTCGGCGGGTCCTGCGATCGCAGGCTTCCCGCACGGGGTGGCTCACATGGACCACCGCGTCCTTCGTGCTCGCCACCGTGACGCTCGCGCTCTGGCATGTTCCCGCGCTCTACGACGCGACGCTTCGGGACGGTTCGGTGCATGCACTCGAGCACGTCAGCTTCGTCGCCACCGCCACGCTGTTCTGGTGGATGGCACTCGGTGGAGGCCGCCGCGCGCGCCGAGGCGCGGGCGTGCTGGCCGTCTTCGTGACCACCTTGCCCGCGACCGCGCTCGGAGTTCTCATGACGCTGGCGACCACCTCCTGGTACGCGCCGTACGGTCGCGGCGCCGACGCGGTGCGCAACCAACAGGTCGCGGGCGCGGTGATGTGGGGGATCGGCGGTCTGGCCACGGTCGTCGCCGCCGCCGCGCTCTTCGCCGCGTGGCTCGCCGCGATGGACCGAGCCGACCAGCGAGCGCGCGCCCGGTCGGAAGTCGCGCAATGGTGACCAAGCACATCTCGCGATGGTTCGACGACCGACTGGGAGCGTCGAAGTTCGCGCGGAGATCGCTCGACAAGGTGTTCCCGGACCATTGGTCGTTCATGCTCGGCGAGATCGCGATGTACTGCTTCGTGATCCTGGTGCTCACCGGGATCTACTTGACGTTCTTCTTCGTCGCCAGTGACCGGACGGTCACCTACCACGGTCAGTACGAAGCGCTGCGCGGAGTGCGCATGTCGGAGGCGTACCGGTCGACCGTGCGCCTCAGCTTCGACGTGCGCGCCGGTCTCGTGATGCGCCAGATCCATCACTGGGCGGCGTTGCTGTTCATCGCCGCGATCGTGCTGCACCTCTGCCGCGTCTTCTTCACCGGCGCGTTCCGCCGGCCGCGCGAGCTCAATTGGCTGATCGGGGTGACGCTGCTCGTCCTCGCCATCTTCAACGGATTCGCCGGATACTCGTTGCCCGACGACCTGCTCTCAGGGACCGGGTTGCGCATCGGGTACTCGATCGCGCTCTCGGTGCCCGTGGTCGGCACGTGGATCGCGTACCTGCTGTTCGGTGGCGAGTTCCCGTCGCACGACATCATCTCGCGGCTCTTCGTGATCCACGTGCTGTTGATCCCGGCGGCGATCGCCGCGCTGTTGAGTGCACACCTCGCGATCATCTGGCGTCAGAAGCACACGCAGTTCCGCGGCCGCGGGCGCACCGAGGACAACGTGGTCGGGTCGCGCCTGTGGCCGACCTACGCCGCGAAGAGCGTGGGCCTCTTCGCGCTGGTCGCGGGCGTCCTCGCCTTCCTCGGCGGACTCGCGCAGATCAACCCGATCTGGCTCTACGGGCCGTTCAAATCCTCCGCGGTGAGCACGGCGGCGCAACCCGACTGGTACATGGGCTGGATCGAGGGCGCGCTGCGCCTCATGCCGCCCACGAGGGTGGACATCGGCCCCTACCGGGTGTCCGAGATCTTCTGGCCCGCGGTCGTCCTCCCGGGAATCACGTTCGCGCTTCTGTACCTCTGGCCGTTCCTGGAGCGGAAGGTCACCGGTGACCACGTTGAGCACCATCTGCTCGACCGACCCAGCGAACGCCCGGTCCGCACCGCGCTGGGCGTCGTCGTCCTCGCCTTCTACGCGGTGTTGCTCCTCGCCGGTGGACAGGACATCTGGGCCCAGGAGCTCGATCTCCCGCTCCCGACCGTGCTGTGGGCTCTGCGCATCATGCTCGTGGTGGTTCCCGCGGTCTTCGGGCTCTTCACGTGGAAGCTCTGCCGCGACCTCGGCGCGGCGCAGCACGCCGCCCACGAGGAAGCCCGCGCCACTCCGCCGGTGCCGACGCGGGAGGCGCCGGCACCGCCCGCCGATGCGCAGCAAGACTCGGACGACGGGACCGGGTCGCGCGTGGGCGCCGCGCTCCGACGCGTCGGCGACACCGTCACGGGCCTGGCGGTCCTGGCGCTCCTCACGCGTCGGCGCCGTCGTCCGCAGGAACCGGAGCCGCCGCGACCGCCCGAGCAGGCGAACTCGGCACGCTGACGGAACGCGCCCCGACCACATCGCCTTGCACCGCGAGGACCGAGGCGTTTGGCGATGCCTGCGCCAGGAGAGACAGAGTCGGGACGCAGCTCCGATCGAGGCGTCTCGGAGGTGCACATGCGGTCCGCCAGTCGAGGTGAACATCGCGTCGTCGTGGTCACGGGCGCATCGGCCGGCGTCGGACGCGCCACCGCGGTGCAATTCGCGGAGCGCGGCTTCGACGTCGCGCTCGTGGCGCGCGGCGACGCAGGGTTGGTCGGCGCAGCAAGGGAAGTGGAACGTCGTGGTCAACGGGCGTTGTGCCTGCGTGCCGACGTGGCCCGCTTCGACGAAGTCGACCACGCCGCGGCCGAGGTCGAAGAGCAACTCGGACCGATCACGACGTGGGTCAACAACGCGATGACGACGATCTTCGCCCCCGTCGACGAGATCGAACCGGCCGACTTCCAGCGCGCGATCGAAGTCACGTTCCTCGGGCAGGTCTGGGGCACGATGGCAGCGCTCTCGCGGATGCGACCTCGCGACCGCGGCACGGTCGTCAACGTGGGTTCAGCGCTCGCGTTCATCGGCATTCCGCTGCAATCCGCGTACTGCGCGGCCAAGTTCGCGTGCCGCGGCTTCTTCGAATCGACGCGCGCGGAGCTGCTCCACGAGCGCAGTGCGGTGCGGCTGTGCATGGTGCACCTCCCCGCGGTCGACACGCCGCAGTTCGACTGGTGCGCGACCACGCTGGCGCGATCTCCGCAACCTGTCCCGCCGATCTACGAGCCGGAGACGGCGGCCCGACTCATCGTGCGCGTCGCGATCGACGGGCGGAGAAGCAAGGTCGTGGGGTCGTGGAACAAGCTCCTCGTGGCGACCGCGAAGATCGCACCGGGGCTCGGGAACCAGTTCGCGGCGATCGGTGCCTGGGAGACCCAACTCGCCGCCGAGGCGTTGCCCCGCGACCGGCCCGTGAACCTCCGTCGTGCCGTCGACCAGGATCGCGATCGCGGCGCGCGCGGCCGCTTCGGTGACCGCGCGGGCGGTTTCACCGACCCGCGGTACCTCGAGACCCTGCCGTCGACGGCGGTCACGTTCACACGCGCGGCGACGCGCCGCGTGGGCGAAGTGCTCGCGCGGTGCCGCGTCCGCAGTGAGTGATCCGACGTTCACGACGGCTTGACGACCGACGTTTTAAGACGTAGCATTAGAACGTCTCGCCACACCGACACGCCTCGACCAGCCTCAACCAGGAGCCTCCGCATGGAATTCGGCATCTTCCTCAACGGCTACATCCCGGGCCCGGCCGCCCACCAGACCGAGATGGAGCACACGATGCTCTTCCGCGAGGCCGAGTACGTGATCTTCGCCGACAAGCACAACTGGAAGTACGCCTGGCTCGGTGAGCACCACGCCCTCTCCGAGTACTCGCACATGTCGGCGCCCGAGGTCGTGATGGGCTACATCGCCGCGCAGACGGACTACATCCACCTCTCCTCGGGCATCAACAGCCTCTCGCCCCGCAAGGAGCACCCGGTCCGCTACGCCGAGCGCGCCGCGATGCTCGACCACTTCACCAACAACCGCTACGAGTGGGGCACCGGTCGAGGCGCCGGCAGCCACGAGCTCGCGAGCTTCAACATCCTCGACCCCGGCACGACCAAGCCCGAGTGGGAAGAAGTCATCAGGGAAGTCCCGCGGATGTGGGAACAACTCGACTACTCGTACGAGGGCGAGCACTTCACCGTGCCCACGCCGCACAACATCCTCCCCAAGCCCTACGGCAAGGGTCACCCCCCGATCTGGGTGGCATGCGGCAACCCGCCCACCTTCAACCGGGCGGGCGAGCTCGGCATCGGCGCGATCGCGTTCAACTTCGAGCCCATCTTCAACCTGAAGGCCCGTATCGACGCCTACAAAGAAGGCGTGTCGAAGTGCACCGAGCCCATCGGCCAGTTCAAGAACGACAACATGATGATCACCAACTCGGTGATCTGCTGCGAGACGCGTGAGGAAGCCCGCAAGATCGCGCTGCGCAACGGCCGTGGCTACCTGGTCACGATGGTCAACATGTACCACGACTCGATGCCGAAGTCGCAGGACGCGATCACCTGGCCCAGCGCGCCGCTCTCGCTGAAGGACCTGTCGGGTGGCGACGACGACGCCTTGCTCGACGCGATCATCGACGGCGGCAACATGCTCTGCGGCACCCCCGACGAAGTGGCCGAGCAGATCGCACGTTGGGGCGAGGTCGGCATGGACCAGCTCGTGTTCGGCATGCCGGTCGAGGGGATGCACAAGGAAGAGGTGCTGGCGTGCCTCGAGCTGTTCGGCGACAAGGTGATCCCGGAGTTCGACCCCGACCGCACGCACTCCACCGACCGCTACCGGGCGACCGCGCAGCCGAAGTTCCCGCGCTTCAACCACCCGCTGCCCGACGCCGAGTGGCCGACCGTCATCCCGGAAAGCGCGCTCGTCCAGCTGTAGCTCGGACGCCGCGCCAACCTCGTCGTGCCGCGCGACTCCACCGCCACGAAGGAACGGCTGCTCCGCGAGGCGGAGCGGTTGTTCGCGCGGCGTGGTCTGTATCAGGTGACGGTGCGCGAGATCACGGAGGCGGCCGAGCAGCGCAACGTCTCCGCGCTCAACTACCACTTCGGGTCGCGCGAGGGGCTGCTCGACGCCATCCTCAGCCGGCACGGCGACCCGATCGACATCGCCCGGGGTGAGATGCTCGACCGCGTCGGACGTGACGCCCCGACCCGCGAGCTCGTCGCCGCGCTGGTGGTGCCGTATGCCGCGAACCTGGCTCGATCCGAAGACCGCGACTACCTGCGGATCGTGGCCCAGCTCTCGGCCCGGTTCAGCACGTGGCGCGAGCCGGCTCCCGGGACGGGTCCGTACCTGCTCGAGATACTGGGCGTCCTCGAGGAACGGCCCCCGGGCCTGCCCGGGCCGGTCCGGCGCGAGCGGGTCGTCGAGATGATCATGCTCATGACCGTGGCGATGGCGGAGCGGGCGCGAGTGATCGAGTCGCACAAGCACGAGCCCGAGCTCGACGAGCCGACGTTCGTCGACAACCTCACCGATGTCCTCGTCGGCGTGCTCGACGCCCCGGCGCGCGTCCCCCGCTAGCGCACCGCTCGCGCACGCCTGGCAAGGCGGCGTCAGCCGGTGAACTGGGGAGATGCCACCACGGGTACGACGACGTGAGGGATGTCGACGATCACTCGAGTGGGATCGGTGAGCACCTGCGCGCTTCCACCGCCGGCACCACTTCGAACGCCGATCGCCCACGACAGCACCGCCTCGAAGTCGCCGGTCTCGACCAGCTCCACCACGTTCGGAAGATTGGCCGCGATGCCCGTGGGACCCGTGTAGGTGACGACGGGCGGATCGGTCGAGAGGTCGACGCCGGACGCGTTCGTCATCACGAGCTGCAGGACCGCGGCCCCGGCGACCGGTACCGGCTGACCGCTCGGGTCGGCGAGCACGGGTGGGTCGACGTACTCGGCTCGCGCGATGACCGGCTGGGGATTGTCGGGCGGCGTGCACGGCTCGTCGATGCAGATCGACGTCTGGAAGTGGAACGTGACGCGGTCGAAGGTGCCCATGTCCTGGACCTCGACGCTGGTGAGGAGCGCGGGCCCCGACGCCGCCGCGCTCGCCGCGGGTGCCGACATCGGCGCGACGATCGCCAGCGCCGCGCCGATGGTGCACGCAACCGCGATGCCTCGAAGACGACGTGGGGAACGTACGGCCGCCCTCATGCGCACACTGTGGCCCCCATCGGTGCCCGACACCACGATTCCGGTCAGCCGGCCCGAGTGGAGACCGCCAGGTGCTTGATGCCGTTGATCTGCCGCATGGCCGCCCGCTCCGGGATCCCGTCGACCGCGAGATCGGGGAAGCGCCCATAGAGCTCGTCGAGCGCGATCCGGATCTCCATGCGAGCCAGGTGCGCACCGAGGCAGAAGTGCGGTCCACCCGCGCCGTACCCGAGGTGGTCGTTCGGGGTGCGGGTCACGTCGAAGCGCTCGGGTGCGTCGAAGACCGTCTTGTCGTGGTTGGCGGCGCGGTACCAGATGACGACGCGATCCCCCGCGATCAGCTCCTGCCCCGCGAGCTCGGTGTCGTGGACCACGTTGCGCCGCATGTGCATCACCGGGCTCGCGTAGCGCACGATCTCCTCGACCCCGGTGGGGAGCACGGTGTGGGGGTCGGCGAGGAGCGTCGCCCGTTGCTCCGGATGCTGGTCGAGGAGCCACACGCCGTGCGCGATGCCGTTGCGCGACGTCTCGCTGCCCGCGGCGGCCAGCGTCGAGAAGAACCGGGCGTAGTCGCCGGGCTGCAGGTGATGACGTTCGCCGTCGTCACCTTCGACCTCGGCGTTGACGAGCAACGTCGTGAGGTCGTCGCGCGGATCGTCGAGCCGCTGCCGCCCCAGCTCGTGCGCGTACGTGCCGAGCTCCTCCATCACCCGGACGCGCTCGCTGATCGGCAGCGCGTTCGCGGGATCGCTGACGCCGAACGTCTGCACGAGACAGTCGAGCAGCCACGGCTCGTCAGCCTCGGGGACCCCGAGCAACCCGCAGATCACCTGCAGCGGGAGCTGGACCGCGAACGCGTCGACGAGGTCGAATCGGTCGGCACCGACCAACGGGTCGAGGAGCGTGCACGCGCGCGCTCGCACCTCGTCGGCCATGCGCTCCACCATGCGCGGCGTGAAGCCCTTGTTGACGATCAATCGGAGCTTCGTGTGCTCAGGAGGATCGAGGTGCAGGATGCTGTTCCCGGACCGCTCGTAGTCCTCGATCACCATGTTCGGCGCGTTCGCGAATGTCGCGAAGTCGCGCGACACCGCGCGCACGTCGTCGTAGCGGGTCACCGACCAGAAGTCGGGGCCCGCGGGTTCGCCGACATCGTGGGTCCGGTGCATCGGCGACTCGGCCCGGAGACGGGCGAACGCGGCATCGACGTCGTCGCGCAGGAAGAACCGCGGGTCACCGAGCGCAATCTCGTCGAGCGGGGGTGCGTCGAGCACACCCACGGTCTACTCCACCCACGGCCGGGGCGCGGTGGTGCGATCGGGCGCGGTCCGCATACTCTCCGCTCGCACCGTCAACCAGCACCCGGGGGTTCGATGGCAGCGGACGATCGCGTCGTCGTGGAGTTCGACCAGCATTCGCCGGAATACCGCGAGACGTACCCGGCGAAGGCCCACGAGCTGCGCGAGCAGTGCCCGGTGGTGTGGAGCAGCAAGCACGACGGGTTCTGGGTGGTCACCGGGCACGAGGTGCTGAGCACGATCTCCAAGCGCACCGACCTGCTGTCGAACGACCACGACCCCGACGGTGAGCGCAAGGGCTACGACGGCATCTCGATCCCCGCGCGCGGGACGACGCGCGGAGGGTTCATCGAGATGGATCCACCCGAGCAGTCGGAGTATCGGAGGATCCTCAACCCGTTCCTGTCACCGGCCGCGGTGCAGGTGTGGCTGCCGCTGATCGCCGACTTCACCCAGGCGTGCATCGACGACGTGATCGAGACGGGTCGCCTGGACTTCGTCGACGACTTCGCCAACGTCGTCCCCGCGGTGCTGACCATGGCGATGCTCGGCCTGCCGCTGTCCGATTGGGAGATCTACTGCGAACCGGCGCACATGCAGGTGTACACGGCACCCGACAGCCCCAACTGGGACCGCATGATCGAGTCGACCTTCCGCATGGTGGAGCGGTTGGCCGAGTACGTGCAGCTCCGCAAGGTCGAACCCCGACCCGGCATGATCACCGCGTTGCTCAACGCCACCGTGATGGGCGAGTTCCTCCCCGACGAGGGCATCATCGGCACGGTGACGCTGCTCATCGGCGGCGGGTTCGACACCACCACCTCGTTGCTGGGGGGCGCGCTCGACTGGCTCGATGCGCACCCCGACGAGCGCCCGCGCCTCGTCGACGACACGCGTCACCTGGACCTGGCCACGGAGGAATTCCTGCGCCACTTCACTCCGGCCCAGGCGGGTGGACGCACGATCACGCAGGACTGCGAGGTCGCCGGCTTCGAGTTCTCCGAGGGCGATCGGATGTTGCTGTCCTACGCGATGTGCAACCACGACCCGGCGTCGTTCCCCGACCCCGACGAGATCGTGCTGGACCGGTTCCCGAACCCGCACGCCGCGTTCGGGCTCGGCGTGCACCGCTGCATCGGGTCGAACCTCGCGCGCCTCGACTTCAAGTACATGCTGCGAGAAGCGCTGAGACGACTCCCCGACTATCGGATCGACCACGCGGGCACGGAGCAGTACGAGTCGATCGGCACCATCAACGGCTACAAGCACCTCCCGGCGACCTTCACACCGGGACGCCGTGAAGGACCGCCGCTGGCCGAGGTGATGGTCGACTGGCAGGCTCGCCTCGACGCCGAGCCGGCGCCCGACAACCTGCGCCCGGCCAGCGCGGAAGGACGCTCGTGATGGCACGCGCGGTCGTGAACTCGGAGCTCTGCCAAGGCCACACCCTCTGCAACTTCGCCGCGCCCGATGTGTTCCATCTCCGCGACGAGGACGGGCACGCATTCGTCGTCGTCGACGAGCTGACGCCCGAGCAGCTGCCGCTCGCCCGCCAGGCCGAGCTCGGCTGCCCCGAGCGCGCCATCACCATCGAGGAGTAGCGCTCCCCGACTCGACGCGCTCAGGCGGCGGGCTTGCCTCAGCTCGGTGGGCGACGCCGACATGCCCATGCCGACGCAGACCGTCGACACCTCACAGCGCACGTGCTGCATGACGTCGTAGATGGCCATGCCCGCGTCGGCGAGCCCGCCCGGCGAGTTCACGTAGAGGGAGATGTCGCGGTCGGGGTCCTGCGACTCGAGGAAGAGGATCTGCGCGACGACGAGGTTGGCGATCTGATCGTCGACCTCCTGACCCGGGAACACGATGCGCTCGCGGAGCAGGAGCGAGTAGATGTCGAATGCCCGCTCGCCGCGGGACGACTGGTCGACGACGGTGGGAATCAGGGTCTGCATGATGGTCATACCGGGGATGATATCTCATGTTCGAGATACCATCCACGAGATACCCTGGACGAGATGGCGGACGAACGGCGCCGGTCGGCGTTCCCCGGGTTCGACGAGGTCGCGCAGCGGCGGCGCGCGCTCACCGACGAACTGGTCGCGCAACGGCTTGCACGCGGGCTGTCGCAGACCGAGGTCGCGGCCCGCATGCAGACGTCGCAGTCGGCGGTGGCGCGGCTCGAGTCGGGCGACGCCGACGTGCGCCTCTCCACGCTGGAGCGGTACGCCGCGGCACTGGGTCAGGAGCTGAACCTCTCGCTGCGCACCTCGAGGCGGCGGTCGCCATGACCGCGGTCGATCAGCTCTTCGGGCGCCGCACCGTCCTGGTGGCGAGCACGCTCGACGACGAGACCGCGTCGCGCGTCGCGGCCGAGCTCATGACCCTCGATGCGCTCGGCGACGATCCGATCGACGTCTGGGTCAACTGCACCGGCGGCACGATCGAGGGCGCGCTCACCGTGATGGACGTCATCGACCTGGTGGGCGTGTCGGTGCACGCGACGTGTCTCGGGCGCGCCGACGGACCCGCGGTCGGCGTGCTGGCCGTTGCGCACCACCGGGCCGCCGCGCCCCACTCACGCGTGCGATTCGACGCGCCGACGTCGTCGCTCGCCGGCCGCGTGTCCGATGTCGTGCGGGCCGCCGAGGAGCTCGGCCGGCGCAACCGCGAGTTCTGTGCACGCGTCGCGCGGGCGTCGGGACAATCGATCGATTGGGTCGACGACGCGCTCCGCACCCGACGAGCGTTCGAACCGGTCGAGGCACTCCGCGCTGGTCTCGTCGACGAGATCTCCGCGCCGCGCGCGGCCTCGGTGTCGACCCGCTTCCCGAACCGGCGTCTCCCGCGTGGGGTCTGACCCCATCTGCTGACGCCCGTTGGCGCGACAGTGCGTCGGCGCGGATTTCGTCGGTGCGCTGCGGTGGTGGCGGAACCCCACTCGAACCGGGCGAGAGCGCTCGGGTCATCGCAGGAACTCCTCCACCGTCGCGGTCACGACGTCGAGCGTGTCGTCACCGAAGGCGTGGCTCAGTGGCAGCAGCACGCCCCGCTCCATCACGGCATCGGAATTCGGCAGACCGGCCGGCGGTCTCCGCACCTCGACGCCACCGAGCATGGGTTGACGAGTGACGTTGCCGGTCCAGATGGTGCGCGTGTCGATGCCGCGCCGGTCGAGGAACTCCTGGAGGTCGGCCCGCTCGAAACCCGCGTCCGGCGCGATCATCAACGGGTAGCCGAGCCAAGCGGTCTCCAGCTCGGCGAGCGGCACCGGGACGGCGAAGCGGTCGCGGTGTCCGGCGAAGAACTCCGTGTACCGGGCGAAGTGGCGCCGGCGCAGGGCGAGGTTCTCGGGCAGCTTCTCCAGCTGCACGAGGCCGAACGCGGCGCCGAGCTCCGACGGCTCGAAGTTCCACGCCACTTCGTCGAAGATGAACTGGTTGTCGTAGTGGATGCCGTCGAGGTCCTGCCAGAAGTCGCGCTCGCGCCGCTTCGAGCCGAAGAAGTTGAGCTCGGAGCGCCGACCCCAACGCCGGAGCATGACGGCACGGTCGCGCCACGCGTCGTCGTCGACCATCACCATGCCGCCGTTGCCCGCGCACGTGATGATGTGCGAGTTGGCGAAGCTGGTGACGCTGATGGTGGAGCGGGCGCCGGAGGGCGTGCCGCGCAGGGTGGGGCCGAGGGTGTCGCACGAATCCTCGATCACCGGAAGGCCGTGGCGGGCCGCGATCTCGGCGATGCGGTCCCAGTCGGGCGCGTTGCCGATGAGGTTCGGGAACAGCAGCGCACCGGTGCGGTCGGTGATCATGGCTTCGATGCCGTCGACGTCGACGCAGAACGTGAGGGGCTCGCAGTCGACGAACACCGGCGTCCATCCGCCGCGCAGGATGGGCGCAACGTCGGTGGAGAAGGTGAGCGCGCAGGTGACCACCTCCGCGCCTGCGCGCAGGCCGAGGAGCTCGAGCGCGAGGTAGAGCGCGGACGAGCCGGAGTTGCACATGACCCCGTGCGCCTTGCCGAAGCGGGCCGCCACCTCGCGCTCCATGCGCACGACGCGGCGGCCCGGCCACAGCCCCTGCGGCCCCGACCGCAGCACCTCGACCACGGCGTCTATCTCGCGCTCGTCGTGCACGCTGCTCGAGTAGAAGATGCGGTGCTCGTCAGCCATCAGGTCATCCATCTCCCGCCGTTGACGTCGAGGGTCTGGCCGGTGATCGAGCGGGCGCGGGCGGACGCGAGGAACACGATCGCGTCGGCGACGTCGTCGGGGGTCGGTAGCCGGCGCAGCGCGGTGTCGGCCGCCATCTCCTCCTGCACGACCTCGACCGTCGTGCCCCGCCGCGCCGCGATGCGCTCGAACATCGTCTCGGTGTTGGGCCCCGGGACGAACCCGGGCACCACCGCGTTGACGCGGATGCCGTCGACGCCCACCTCACGCGCCAGCGTCTGCGCGGCAACGGTCAGCGCGGCCTTGGTCGCCGCGTACGCGCCCTGCCCGGCGTTGATGGCGCGCACCGCGAGCGTCGAGACGACGACGATCGCGCCCCCTCCCGCAGTCACGAGGTGCGGCACGGCCGAACGGAACAGCTCCAACGGACCGAGCACGTTGACCAACCAGCTCTGCTCCCAGTCCGCGAGATCGGAATTGAGGATCGTGTGGTTGGGCGTGCCCTTCGCCGCGCTGCTCACGACGACGTCGAGGCGGCCGAAGTGGTCGACCGCGTGCTCCACGAGCGCGCGGCACTGCGCGACGTCACCCGTGTCGGTCGGCACGGCGAGCGCGCCCACGCCGAGCGTCTCGAGCTCGCGCACCATCTCGTCCAGGTAGTCGGCACGCCGGGCCGCGACCACGACGTCGCACTCATCGCCCGCCAACGCCAGCGCGGTCGAACGTCCGATGCCGGGGCCCACTCCGGTGACCACCGCGACCCGGCGCCCGGTCACGCTCATGGGCGTGCCGCGCTCGAAGTCGTCGGCCATGCGAGCGAGGAGACGGGCGAGCTCGGCCAGCTCGGTCGCCTTCCAGCCGGCGAGCGCGTCGGACGCCGCCGCCACCGCGGCGGCCCGCAGCCGTCGATAGGCGTCGCGGCCCTTGGGGGTGATCGCCACCACGACGGCGCGGCCGTCGGCGCCGTCGGCCGCGCGCGTGACGAACCCCTGCTGCTCGAGGTGACGCAGCTCCCGGCTGGCCAGCGGCGCCACCATGCCGGCCCGGCGGGCCAGCACCGAGACCCGTTGCGCACCACCGCGTTCCAGGACGCCGAGGACGCCCATGCCCGGGGCGGAGACGTCGACGCCGGCCCGGTCGGCGCGCCGCCGGGCAGCCATCACACTCGACCCGGCCCGGCCGATCCGGCCCATCGACCGCTCGATCTGCTCGAGTGCCTCGGCGCGTCGCACGGCCGGAGCGTACCTCAGCGGCTTGCGACGGCCGGACGTGATCCTTAACATTGTTCTGGAGTATCCGGCGGACGAGCACGAACGAGGGGGAGCACATGGGACGGCTCGACGAGCGGGTCGCAGTCATCACCGGCGGCGGCGAGGGCATCGGCAAGGGGATCGCCCGGCGGTTCGCCGAGGAGGGCGCGCGCGTCCTGATCGCGGAGATCGACGAACAGCGTGGTCGCACCACTGCCGACGAGCTCGCCGCCGCTACCGGCGCCGAGACCCTGTTCGTCCACACCGACGTGGGTCGCAAGGAAGACAACGTGGCGATGATCGCCGGCGCAGTCGACGCGTGGGGCACCATCGACATCCTCGTGAACAACGCGTGGGGTGGCGGCAAGATCAGCCGCGCCGAGCTCAAGACCGACGCGCTCGTCGACCACGGCCTCGCGATCGGGTTCCGCGGTCCGCTGTGGGCGATGCAGGCCGCGTTTCCCGTCATGAAGAGCAACGGATACGGCCGCGTCATCAACATCTGCTCGCTCAACGGTGTGAACGCGCACATCGGCACGCTCGAGTACAACACCGCCAAGGAGGCGCTGCGCGCGGCGACGCGCACCGCAGCGCGCGAATGGGCCAGTACGGGCATAGTGCTCAACGTGATCTGCCCCGCCGCGAAGTCGTTCACGTTCAAGGAGGTCATGGCCGAGCACCCCGAGCTGGTGGCGGCGGCCGACGCCGGCAATCCGATGGGGCGCATCGGCGACACCTACGAGGACATCGCGCCGGTCGCGCTCTTCCTCGCCAGCGACGACTGCCGGTACCTGACCGGCAACACGCTGTTCGTCGACGGCGGCAGCCACATCAACGGCTCGTCCTGGGCGCCCGACCTCCCCGACGAGCCGTGAGCCGATGCGGCGCGGCGCGGGTTCGAATGCGGCGACCCGCGGTCGCGGCGACGAGCGACGGCGGTACCGTGATTCGTGTGGCGTTTGCTCGTCGCCCCCCTCGCCACGATCCTTGCGGCCGCCGGAGCCACCGCGCCGGCGGCCGGGCATTCCGCGCGTCTCACCATCGAAGCCAGCACGGGATCGGTGACCTCGGTGCTCGTGCCGACGGAGGCAACCCTCGAGTGTGACCAGGAAACCGGTGCGACGGGCTTCCTGCGGCACGTCGCCCAGCCCGCGTGCGCGCTCGTCCGCAGCGGCGCGGTCACCAAGGTCGCGAACCAGCACCGCGAGGCGCGTCTCTGCGCCGAGGGTTACGGCGGGCCGCAACGTGCCCACATCAGCGGCACGATCGGCGGTCGGCGCGTCAACGTCACGATCAACCGCGGCGACGGATGCGGCATCGCCGAGTGGAACCGGTTACTGCCGCTCCTCGGCGACCCCGAGCGAAACGGGGTGATACCACACCGTCGGCGGTCGACGGCGACGACGACCACCCAACCCCCCGCGACCTACCGTGTGCAGCGCGGCGACACGCTCACCAAGATCGCGAAGCAGTTCCACACGTCGGTTGCCGCCATCGTGACGACGAACGGCCTTCCTGATGCCGACCACCTCACCGAGGGGGAAGACCTCACGATGCCACCGCCGTCCGCCCTGCGAATCGACGCGAAGCTCGTCGGCGGCCGCACCGACTCGGGTTTCGACCTGACCCTCGTGGGTGCGCTGCCGTCGGAGGTCGTCACGTTCGTGATCACGCTGCCCGATGGCAGCACGTACACGGGAGCACCGCACGTGGCGTCCGGCTACGGCGTCGTGACGACGACGTACACCGCCCAGATCGGCTTGGGAACGTATCGGGTCACGGCCACCGGCGAACGGGGGACGAACGCGGAGTCGATCTTCCACCTGGACCAGCCCGACTGACGGGCGAAGCCCGACGGTCCACCGAGCCGTAGGCTCGCCTCCGTGACGGGGGACGAAGGCACGACCCGCGAAGAACGGGCGACCGGCCCGCTGGCCGGCGTCACCGTGGTCGAGCTCGGGGGCATCGGACCCCTCCCCCTGCTCGCCATGCTCTTCGCCGACATGGGCGCGCGGATCATCCGGGTCGATCCGGCTGGACCCGCCGTCGGCGCCATCGGCCCGCACCTCTGGATCTTCCGGGGCGAGGAATCGGTGACGGTCGACCTGCGCGACGAGCGGGGCCGGGAGGTGGTGCTGCGCCTGGTCGACGCGGCGGACGTCCTCGTGGAGGGCTTTCGCCCGGGAGTGACCGAGCGACTGGGCGTGGGACCGGACGACTGCCTCGCCCGCAACCCGCGGCTCGTCTACGGGCGGATGACCGGATGGGGCACGGGCGGCCCGCTGTCGGACCGGGGCGGGCACGACATCAACTACATCGGGCTCACCGGCGCGCTCGAGGCGATGGGGCCGCCGGACACGCCGCCGCCCGTGCCGCTCAACCTCGTGGGCGACTTCGGCGGCGGGGCGATGATGCTCGCGACGGGTGTGCTCGCGGCGCTGCACGAGCGCTCGCGCTCCGGTCGTGGCCAGGTGGTGGAAGCGGCGATGTCCGACGGCACGCTCGCGCTCATGGCGCTCTTCTACGCGATGCGCGACGCCGGTCACTGGGTCGACGCGCGCGGTGCGAACCAGCCACAGGGGTTCGCACCGTTCTACCGGTGCTACGAGACCGCCGACGGCCAGTACCTGGCCGTCGGCGCGGTCGAAGCGAAGTTCTACATCGAGCTCCTCGACGCGCTGGGCTTCGAGCCCACGCTCGCCGCGACGCAACACGACCGCGCGCACTGGCCGGCGCTGATCCCCGTCTTCGAGGACGCGTTCCGCACACGCACCCGCGCCGACTGGGAAGCGGTGTTCGCGACGCGCGACGCGTGCGTCACGCCCGTCTTGAGCATGGTCGAGGCCCCGGGCCACCCGCACAACCTGGCGCGTGACTGCTTCGTGGAGGCGAACGGTCACGTGCAGGTCGCGCCCCCGGTTCGGTTCGGGCGCACCCCGGCGTCGATCGGCGGAGCGTCGCCGTCGGCCGGTCACGACAACGACCGCGTGCTCGCCGAGCACGGGTACGACGCCGACGAGATCGCGCACCTGCGCGCCGACGGTGTCATCGGCACCATCGAGGAGGCAACGGCATGAGCGACACGTGTCGGGCGGCGGTGTTCCTGGGCGACGGCACCTACGAGGTGCGCGAGTTCGCGGTGCCCGATCCACCGCCCGGCGGGGCGCTGCTGGAGGTGGAAGCGGTGGGACTGTGCGGCAGCGACGTCGCCCAGTACGAGGGCGTCGAGCTCGTGCCCGGCGCGTGCGCGTTCCCGGTGGTCCCCGGCCACGAGACGGTCGGGCGGGTGGTGAAGCTGGCGCCCGACGCCGAACTCGGCGTCGAGGAGGGTGACCGCGTCGCGGTCAACGAGATCCTGATGGCCGAGGGACCGCTGCGCCTCTACGGCTACTCCGACATGCGCGGCGACGGCGAGCTCGGTCTGTGGGGTGGCTACGGCGAGTTCATGGAGATCTTCCCCGGGACCGAGCTGCACCGGATGTCCAGCGCGCCGCCGGCCGAGCACCTCACGCTGTTCGAACCGCTCGCGAGCGCGGTCCACTGGGTCGACCTCGTCGGCGTGCACGACGGTGAGACCGTCGTGGTGCAGGGACCGGGTCACCAGGGGTTGGCGGTCCTCGAGGCGGTGCTCGCCAAGCAGCCGCGGCGCGTGATCGTCAGCGGCACGTCGGACGACGGTCTGCGCCTCGACGCCGCGAAGGAGATCGGCGCCTCCGACGTCGTGATGGTCGACGTCGACGACGCCCACACGCTGGTGTACGACCTCACGCGCGGCGTGGGCGCCGACGTGGTGTTCGACGTGGCCACCGTGACCGCCACCGTCCCCATGGCCGTCGACCTCGTCCGTACCGGCGGCCGCATCCTGCTCGCGGGGCTCAAGCACTTCGCCGAGATCCCCGGCCTGGTGACCGACCACATCGTGCTCAAGAGCCTGCAACTCCACGGCGGGGCCGGCTTCACTCCCGCGTCGATGGCCGCGGCCGTCGCCCTCATCGAGTCGGGCTCGGTACGCGCCGACGTCGTCGCCGGTGAGGTGTTCGACCTCGACGGCATCGACGACGCGATGGCGCTCCTCACCCGGAGCACGCCTGGCCGCGACGCGGTCCGCGTCGGCCTCAAGCACACCCACCCCTGACCCCGCCCCACCACCGCCATGTCTGAGGGCGCGGGGGTAACGTCGGTTCCATGCTGTTCATCGACGGGAAATGGCGTGACGCCGAGTCGGGCGCCACCTTCGCTTCGCACAACCCGGCCACGGGCGAGGAGATCGGCCGGGCAGCCAACGGCGGCGTCGCCGACGTGCGCGCGGCGGTCGAAGCGGCCGACGCCGCGTTCGGCGAGTGGTCGACCCGCACCGCGTACCGCGCGCTCGGCGTACCTGTACCAGGCGTACCAGCTCATGCTCGAGCGGCGCGAGGCGTTGGCCAAGCTCATGACCGAGGAGCAGGGCAAGCCGATCCGGATGGCTCGCAACGAGGTGGGCTACGCGGCCGACTTCCTGCTCTGGTTCGCGGAAGAGGCCAAGCGGGTGTACGGAGAGACCATCCCCTCCGCGCGCGCCGACCAGCGCTTCCTCGTGCTGCGCCAGCCGGTCGGTGTGGTCGGCGCGATCACGCCGTGGAACTACCCCGTCTCGATGCTGACCCGGAAGATCGCGCCCGCGCTGGCGGCTGGGTGCACGATCGTGCTCAAGCCCGCGGAGCAGACCCCGTTGCTCGCGGTCGAGGTGTTCAAGCTCTTCGAGGAGATCGACCTGCCCGCCGGCGTCGTGAACCTGCTGACCACCGCGCAGCCGGAGACCGTCGGTCCCGAGCTGGTGACGCACCCGCTCGTGCGCAAGATCACCTTCACCGGCTCCACCGAGGTCGGCACGCTCATCGCGCAGCAAGCCGCGGCCGGTGTGAAGCGCGTGAGCATGGAGCTCGGCGGCCACGCGCCGTTCATCGTGTTCGACGACGCCGATCCCGTCCACGCGGCGAAGGGCGCGGCGGCGGTGAAGTTCCTCAACACCGGCCAGGCGTGCATCTGCCCCAACCGCATGCTCGTGCAGCGCGGCATCGCCGTCGAGTTCACGGCCACGATGGAAGAGCGCTTCGCCAAGCTCAAGGCCGGGAGCGGCTTCACCGACGGCGTCACCGTGGGTCCGCTCATCGACGCCGATGCGCTGGCCAAGATGGAGCGCCAGGTCGCCGACGCACTCGACAAGGGCGCGCGCCTCGTGACCGGTGGTGAGCGCCTCACCGCCGACGGCCTCGACGCGGGGTGCTTCTACGCGCCGACCCTCCTCGCCGATGTCACCTCCGACATGCTCATCTACCGCGAGGAGACGTTCGGTCCGGTCGCTCCGGTCATCGTGTTCGACGAGGACGACGACGCCATCGCGATGGCGAACGACACCGGCTACGGGCTGGCGTCGTACGTGTACACGCAGTCGCTCACGCGTGCGTTCCGGACTGTCGAGCGGCTGAAGTTCGGCATGGTCGGGGTCAACGACATCAATCCCACCTCGGCCGCGGCGCCCTTCGGCGGCGTCAAGCAGTCGGGGCTGGGCGTCGAGGGCGCGCGCGAGGGGATCAACGAGTACCTCGACACCAAGCTCGTCGGCATCTCGATCTAGCGAAGTGGCTAGAGGACCGCGCCGCTCGCCTTGAGGGAGGCGACCTCGTCCCAGCTGCGCCCGAGCTCGAGCAGCACCTGCTCCGTCTGCTCGCCGTGGTCGGGCGCGCGCGTGAGCGTGAGCGGCGCGCCGTCGACCTGCACCGGGCTGGCGACGAGCGGGAAGGTGCCGTCGGCGCGGTCGGCGCGCTCGACGTCGACGACGAAGTGGTTGGCGACCACCTGCGGATCGGCACTCGCCTCTGCCGCCGTCTGCACGACCATCCACGGCGTGGTGAGGCCCGGGAGGACCGCACACCACTCGGCGAGCGTGCGCGCCGCGAAGATCTCGTCGATCACTGCGACGCAGACGGCTGTGTTCGCCAGCCGTGCTTCACCCGTCGCGAAGCGTGGATCGTCGAGGAGGTCCTTGCGGTCCACCACTTCGCAGAAGTTCTCGAAGTGGCGCTCGGTCTGGATGCCGGAGAGGTAGATCTGGCGTCCGTCGCTCGTGGTGTAGACGGCGACCAGCGGGTTGGGCGCCTCGGCGTGGCGGAAGCGCGGGATCGTGTCGATGTCGTAGAGCCGGCTGGCGACGACGCCCGGCGACAGCACCCAGAGACCCGACGCGAGCAGCGACACGTCGATCACCGCGCCGCGTCCGGAGCGCTCGCGTCGATAGAGCGCGGCGGCGATGCCGCCGGCGAGGAACGTGCCCGACGTCAGGTCGCCGAACGCGGGCCCGAGAAGCGGCACGAACTCGTCGGACACCTGGCTCGCCGCGTGCCCGATGCCGCTCCGCGCCCAGAAGTCGGTGATGTCGTAGCCGCCGCGATCACGCTCGGGGCCCTTCGCGCCGTGCCCGGTCGCGCGCGCGTAGACCAGCCGCGGGTTGAGCGCGTGCAGGTCCTCGATGTCGGCGCGGAAGCGGCGCCGCGCGTCGGGGAGCAGGTTCGTGATGAACACGTCGGCTCCGGCGACGAGGTCGTGGAGGACCTGCTGGCCGTCGGGGTGCGAGACGTCGACCCCCGCGCAGCGCTTCCCGCGGTTCATGATCTCCCACATGAACTCCACGCCGACGTCGCGCTTCGGCAACCGGGCGATCGGCGAACCGCGCATGGGATCAGCGACGGCGGGGGGAACGATCTTGACCACCTCGGCACCCCAGTCGGCGAGCACCGCGGCGGCCGAGGGCGCGAACGCGTAGAGCGACAGCTCGACGACCTTGACCCCTTCGAGCAGGTCATAGCTCACAGCCCGAGCAGCCCGCGCATGGTGGCGCCCGCGATCTTCCACCGCGTCGTCGTCGGGCACATCGGCCAACACCTTGTGGAGGTAGTCGCGGTTGTGCGGCCACAGCCCGTCGCCATGGGGGTAGTCGCCCTCCCACACCAGGTTGTCGACGGGGATGTCCCCGAGGGAGCGCAGCGCGAAGTGCTCGTCGACCAGGCACACGTACATGTGCTCGGCGAAGAGCTGGCTCGGCGGCGAGCCGCCCTTGGCGGTCTGGCCGATCGCCGCGTTCGGTTGGATCCGCGGATCGTGGAACGCCTTGTCGGCCCGCTCGATGATGTACGGGATCCAGCCCGCGCCGCCTTCCGAGAGGATCACCTTCAGGTCGGGGAAGCGGTCGAGGATCCCGCTCATGAGCCAGTCCACGCACGCCATCATCGAGTTGACGCCGTTGAGCGTGACCAGCACGGTGGGGGGCGCGTCGGCGGACGTGGTGACGAGCCGCGACGAGCTCCCGATGTGCATGCACACCGGGATGCGCGAGTCGTTCGCGATCTCCCAGAGCGGATCCCAGTGGTCGGTGTGCACCGACGGCAGACCGAGCACGGTGGGGTTCTCGGAGAACGCGATCGCCTTCGCGCCCTTGGCGATCACACGGTGGAGCTCCGCCACCGCGGCGTCGATGTCGGGCAGCGGCAGGATCGCTGCGCCGTACAGGCGCGCGGGATCGCTCGCGCACCACTCGTCGAGCAGGTAGTCGTTGTACACGCGCAGGCACGTGAGCCCGAGGTCCCTGTCGGCGACACCCAGGTAGAACCGGTGCCCGGCAAAACGGGCGAAGTTGGGGAAGCACAGCTGGCCCCACACGCCGTCGACGTCCATGTCGGCGAGGCGGGCGAGGGGGTCGTAGCAACCGGGCCGGATCTCGTCGAAGCGGGCGGTGCCCGGCGCGGGCGGGTAGCCGGCTTCGTCGAACCCCGGCCGCGGCCGGCACGAACCCATCGGGATGTAGGTCAGCTCGCCCTGCCACGACCACGCCTGGCGGCCGTCGACCTCGACGATGCGCGGGCAGTCGTCGCGGTCGCGGGCGGGGACGCGGTCGACCCAGAGGTCGGGCGGCTCGATGAGGTGGTCGTCGGCCGAGATCAGTTGGGCATCGTCAGGCAGCACGGCGGCCTCCGCAAGCATTTAGTCAAGTGACTAGAATCTAGTCATGGTGCCACCGACCTCGCAAGCCGCCGGGCCGCGACCGAAGGGGCGGGCAGAGGTGGTGTCGGCCCTGCTCGACGCCGCCCGCACCCTCATCGCCGAGCGCGGCCCCGAGGTGGCGCTGCGCGACATCGCCGAGCATGCCAACGTGAACTTCGGGCTGATCTACCAGTACGTCGGCACCAAGGAGCAGCTCGTCCACGAAGTCAACCTGCGCGCCGCGCGTGACGCGGCGGAACGGTTGGCCGAGGCCGAGCACCTCGACGAAGCGCTGGCGATGCTGATGACCTTCGGCGACGGCACGACGGCGCGGCTCGTCGCGTGGGCGGCGCTCGGCCCTCCGCAGTCGCAGGATCTCTTCCGTGACTCCCCCGCGCTCGACGTGCTGGCCCGACTGATGGTCAGCGATGCGGCGGCGTCGGGGCGCGACGTGAGCCTCGAGGACGCGCGTGTGCTCGCCGCGCTGGCCATGACGGTCGCGCTCGGGTGGCGACTGTTCGGCAGCGTCGCGCTCACCGCCGCCGGACTCGACGGCGCGCACCCGGATCGCTACGTCGATCGCATCCGAGAGCACTTCGCGCAGCTCGGGGCCGCCGCGACCGCGCCGGCGCCCGCGGCGATCACACCAACCCGACCGCGAGGAAGCGCTCGATCATCGCGTTGACCTGCTCGGGCACTTCAAGCTGGTTGAAGTGTCCCGCGCCGACGGTCTGCCCCGTGCGCATCAGAGGGTTGAGCGCGCGCAACGCGGCCGCGTCGTTGATCGGATCTTCCGCGCCGATGTGCAGCGCCGGGACCGTGCACGCCCGTGCCGCGGACTCACCGTCCCAGTCTCCCATGAGCGTCACGCACGAGATGGCGACGTGGTCGGGCGTCGCGAGCATGTCGGCTCGCACCTGCGCCTGCAGCGCCGGCGAGTGGGCGAGCGCCGACACCGCGTGGTCGACGATCGCACCGCGCGCCGACGCACCGTTCGGGCCCGCGAGCGCGGCCGCGACGTCGGAAGCCATGGCCATGGCGGGCGACGCGCCGACGATGGGCGCCGCGTCGACCATCACCACCGCGGCTGCGAGTTCGGGATTGCGCGCGGCGACGTCGAGCACCACCTGTCCCCCCATGCTGTGGCCGACCAGGACTGGCCGCACGAGACCGAGCTCACCGCAGAGCCACGCGACGTCGTCGGCCAACGCCGAGACGGTGTAGCGCTGCTCCGGCGCGTCGCTCGCACCGTGGCCCCGGAGGTCGACCGCGACGATCCGGTGGTCATGCACGAAGTGGTCGATCTCCGGGGCGAAGTGCGTGTGGTTGCAGCTCCAACCGTGCACGAAGACGAACGGTGGATCGCCTTCGCCGCCGTCGACGAACGCGAGCGTCGTCCCGTCGCGAGACGCGGTGTGCATCGTCATGAGCTGGCGAAACGAGCGGTGACCGCGCCCACGCCCTCGTACTCGGCGCAGACGACGGTGCCGGCGTCGACGGGAAAGAAGCTCGTCGAGGAGTTGGTGACGATGACGTCACCCTCCCGCACGCCCTGATGACGACGCAAGCGGTTCAGCCCCACGACCACCGGGAAGAACGGGTTGTCGAACGGGTGGCAGCCGACGACCGACACGAGCTCGCGATCGCCCTCGCGCATCCGCAGGCGGACGTCTTCGAAGGCGACGTCGCGCCAGTGGGGCACCGTGTCCCCGACGACGATGCAGCCGTTGGCCAGGTGGTCGGACAACGAGCCGTAGAGGGAACCCTGGCCCGCCGACGAACCGTCGCGCTGGAAGCGCGACCCGATGATCTCGAAGCCGACGACCGCGGTCACCGCGTCGGCGACCTCGTCGACGTCGTACCGCACCTCCCGCGGCGGGAGGTCGCGGTCGATCCGGAACATGATCTCGGGTTCGATCAGCCGCGCCGGCGACATGGCGGCTGGGATCTCGGCCCCGGCGGCGAACACGTCGTACACGGGCGCGTACACGGGCGGGTTCATCGGCTTGTACAGGGTGTAGACCTTCCAGCCGCCGATCGGCCGATCGATCCGGTCGCTCACCGCGTCGATGATCCGCTGCATGTCGCCGGTGTGCTCAGGGGTGACGTCGGCCGGGAGGGCGGCGACCGCCCGGCGCCCGGCTCGGGCGTCGACCAGCAGATCGGCCGCGGTGCGGATCTCGTCATCGGTCAGCGTCTTCATCGAGCGGGATCGTAACCCGGTTTCGGAACGGGTCGAGCAGGGTGCGCCGAGCAGACAGACTGCGCAGCGAGAGCGGAGTGTCGCGGGCCGGGTACCCCGGCCCGCAAGGGAGCGGGGGGCCGAGCGCCCCGCTGGCGCAGCACCAAGAGCGGAGCAGCATGTCGTCCACCGATCGTCAGCACAACCTCGACGTCGTCGAGCAGTTCTTCAGCGGACCACGCGACCTCGACCGCCTGAGCCTGCTGAGCGACGACTGCGAGTGGTGGAACGGCATCGGCAAGTTCCCCGCCGCGCCGGGCCAGACGGTGTTCCGGGGCAAGGACGAGATCGGCCGCATCATCCTGGGGCGGGCGCCGTCGCCTCCACCCCTGAGCGGGCGGAAGGTCGATCGCTACGACCTGACCACGGCCCGGTTCCACGACGTTCGCACGATCGCCGACGGCCCGTACGTGTTCCGCCACCACGGCTACACCGCGACCACGGTGGCGGGACGCGACTACGCGAACACCTACGGGTTCCTCGTCCGTTTCGACGACGCCGGGCTCGTCGACCGCATCTGGGAGCACTGGGGAACGCTCGCCGCCTACGAGCAGCTGTTCCAGGGCGACCTGGTGGTGCACGACCCCGACGAGGTGCTGATGACGACGCCGTCGGTGCGGCTGCGGCTCGACCTCGAGCGGCCGGTGCCCCGGGAGGTGATCGAGCAGTGCCTCGACGTCGCGGTGCACGCACCCAACGGCTCGAACACGCAGCCCTACCGCTTCGTCTGCGTCGACGACACCGAGCGCAAGCAGGCGATCGCGGATCTCTACCGCGACGCGATGCAGGAGTTCGTCGACCGGCCGCGCACCGACGCCCCCGAGGACAACGTCGATCGCACCACCGAACGGCAGCAGCGCATCGCGCGCAGCGTGTTCCACCTGCGCGACCACCTGCACGAGGTGCCGGTGCTGTGCATCCCGATCGTCGCGGGTCGGACCGACGGGCTCGGGTCCGGTGCTCGCGCGGACCGCACGTCGGTGTTCTGGCAGTCGAGCCGCTGGGGTTCGGTGATCCCGACGCTGTGGTCGTTCATGCTCGCCTTGCGCTCACGGGGTCTCGGCTCGGCGTGGACCACGCTCACGCTGTTCCGGGAGCGCGAGGTCGCCGACGTGCTCGGCGTCCCGTTCGGCGAGTGGATGCAGGTAGGCCTGTTCCCGATCGCCTACACGGCGGGGACCGACTTCGCGGTCACCCCGCGCGAGCCGGCGGCGAAGTTCCTCCGCTGGAACGACCACCGCGGCTGACGACGCGCGTCCACTCGCACTCAGTGGAGCACGCCGCCGACGACGACGTCGCCGATCACACCGTCGGCCTCCAACTGGTCGACCTCGGCATCGGTCAGTCCGAGGATGCGGGTGAGCACGTCGCGATTGTGCTCACCGAGGAGCGGCGACCGGGTGCGGTGATGTGCGACCGGACCCCGGGCAAACCGGAAGGGCGCGCCGATGTAGTCCGCGCTCCCCGTGACCGGGTGGTCCACGCGTTCGAACAGGCGGCGCTCGACCACCGACTCCAGCCGGTTGTGTTCGTGCGCGCGCACCACCGGCTCACACGGCACGCCGGCCGCTGACAGCGCACGCACGATCTCGTCAGTGCCGCGCCACTCGCACCAGGCCGCGATCCGGGCGTCGAGCTGGCCCTCGATCGCACGCCGCTGCTCGCGCGTCTCGAGCGGCACGAACGTCTCGTCGTCGAGACCGACGATGGTCGCGAGGGCATTCCACTGCGGGTCGTCGGCGATCGAGATCGCGACCCAACGATCCCGAGAGCCGTCGGGGTCGATGTCGACGGTCCGGTAGACGCCCTGGGGCACGCAGGACGCACTGCGGTTGCCGCGCCGTTCGAGGAGGCGCCCGTAAGCCGAATGCTCGACCACCTGCTGGGTGGCGACGTTGAGCGACGCGCCCACCATCGGGCATTCCAGGAACATGCCGCGGCCGGTGCGCCGTCGATACTCGAGCGCGAGGAGGAGGGCGATGGTCGCGTGCGCTCCGCCGAGCGCATCCGCGATGCCCGACGGCGGCTCGGGACCACGATCAGGAAAGCCGGTGGTCCACGCGATCCCCGCCTGCGCCTCGATCGTGGGCGCGTAGGCCAGGCGATCACGCCACGGCCCCCGCACGCCGTAGCCCGGCGCGCGCACGACGATCAGGCGCGGATTGCGGGCGAGGAGGACGTCCTCGTCCATCCCGAGCTGGTCGAGCACCCGCGGGCTGAAGTTCTCGACGACGACGTCACTCGCCGACGCGAGCTCGAGGAACAGCTCGCGCCCGCGTTCGACGTCGAGCTCGATCGCGACATCGAGCTTGTTGGTGTTCGACCCCTGGAACAGCGGACACCACTCCCACCACTGGGGCTCCCTCATCGGGCGGGTGGTGTTGCAGCGGATGCCATCGGGCTGCTTCGTCGACTCGACGTGGATCACCTCGGCGCCGAGGATGGCGCACGCGTGCCCGATCAACGGACCGGCCCAGAACGCGGTGAGGTCGAGGACGCGTACACCCTCGAGTGGCAACGGAACATTGGTCGTGGGCGGGACGGTGACACGCGGTCGTGTCGCCGCGACGCGCGCCCGGTGCAAGGCGGTGTCGCGGCCGACCGCGGGAGCAACGCCGAACGGGCGGGGCTCGGCACCACCGCCGAGGCGGTACGGCACCGACGGTTGCGTGAACCCGTGCGGGTTCCTCGTGAACCAACCGCCCTGCACGAGGTGGTCGAACAGCGGGAGGTTGGCACCGTTGCCGACTTCGGCGACCGGGATGCGCAGCGCGGTCGCGAGCTCGACGATGTCGGCGGTCGCGCGCGCCGACGTCCACGCGTCGATCACCGGTTCGATCTCGCCCCGGTGGAACGTGCGGTACGTCCCGCGCGCCATGCGCTCGTCCGCCAGCCAGTCGTCGCGACCCACCATGACGCAGAAGTCGAGCCACTGCTGGCCGGTCGTGGTCTGCAACGAGACCCAGCCGTCGGCGCTGGGATGCACGCTCGGCAGCTGTGACGAGCGCAGAGGCCGGAAGGGCTCGCCGGCCACCTGGAACCACGTGACCGGGTACAGCGGCTGGCTGTACATCATCGCGTCGAGCGCGGCGACGTCCACCAGGTCGCCGATGCCGTGGACGCGCGCTCGGCGCAGCGCGGCCAGCGCGCCGAGCGCGCCGTAGGCGCCCGCGGCCCACTCGCCGGGTGCACCCCCGCACATCAGCGGCGGCCGATCGGGGCTGCCGCGCTGCACGTGCCCGCCGCAGAGCGCCTGACGGGTGAAGTCGGTCGACGGCCGGTCGCGCCACGGGCTGTCGAACCCGAACGGGCTGAGCGCGACCACGACGAGTCCGAGGTGCGCGTCGTGCAGCGCGCGCGGCGAGCACGACGGATCTTCCGCAACGGCGCTGCCGGCCGACCAGATCACGACGTCAGCGCGCGCGACCAGCTCGCGTGCAACGGGGATGTCGGCGACGTCGACGACCACGCTGTCGCTCGACGCGCACAGGAACCGGAACAGCGCGCCGTCGTCGCCGGTCGGCAGTGGAGCGCCGCACTCGACCACCTGTCGCAGCGGATCGCCGGTGGGGTCTTCGACCTTCACGACGCTCGCGCCGCCGTCGGCGAGCAGCTTGGCGCAGTAGGCACCGGCGAGCCCGCTCGACAGGTCGACGACGTGCGTGCCGGCGAGCGGCCAGGCGTCGCTCATGCGGTCGCACCCTAGATGGCGGGCGGCACGCGGATGCCGCGTGCGGCCACCTTCCCCGCGGCGGGGGGTGCCCCCCTCCTTTCGTGACGCCGCGATCGGTGGTTGGCTCGGGACGTGACGGCGGCGTGGATGTGGGCTCTGTCCGAGCTCCGGGCGCGGTGGAAGGCGTGGCTCCTCCTCGGCGTCGTCGCGGGCGCGACGGTCGGCGTCGCCGCCGCCGGGTGGGCGGGTGCCCGCCGTACCGAACGTGCGGTGCCGGCCCTGGTCGCGGCCGCGAGGCTCCCGACCGCGGCGGTCCTCCCCAACGATCCCGCCTTCGGTCCCGAGCAACGCGCCCAGGTCGCACGGGTCCCCGGCGTGACGGCGACGTACCCGTTCCTGCTCGGGTTCACGACGAACGTGTACCGCCCCAAGGGGATGGAGAGCGGAGTGCTCTTCCCGGTCGACGCCGCGACCACCCGGGTCCTCGCCGGGCCTCTCGTCGCCGGCCGGCTCCCGGACCCCGACCGGCCTGACGAGGTGGTCGTCGACGAGAACATCCGCGACCGGCACGGGGTCGCGCTCGGCACCACCATCGTGGTCGGGCAGCGCGCGCCGGGTCCGGGCGAGGTCCCTCCGCAGTACGAGCCCCGCGAGGGTGTGCTCGCCTTCCGGCAGCGCATGAAGGTCGTTGGCATCGCCAAGGCGACGTCGAGCGAGGAGTCGTGGACTCCGTCGAGCGGCTTCTACCGCAAGTACGGCGCGCACCTGCCCGCGATCGTGAACGAGTTCGTCGACCTCCGAGACGGTGCGAAGGGGATCCCGGCGTTCACGAAGTCGGTCGGGGCCATCCTCGGGCATCCGGTGAACGTCGAGGACATCGACGACCTCTATGGCATCGGCAAGGCGCGCAACGTCACCAACGTCGAGCGCGACGGTCTCCTCCTGTTCGCGCTGGCGGCGCTGATCGGTGGCGGCGTGCTCACCGGCCAGGCCCTCGTGCGCGCGGTGTCGGCGAGTGCGAGCGACCTGCCGACGTGGCGCGCCCTCGGTGCCGACCGCGCCCTCGCGATGCGTGCACTCGTGCTCCCGTCGGTCCTCAGCGCGGTGGTCGGCGTGTTCACAACGCTGGGTGTGGCCATCGCGCTGTCGTCACGATTCCCGTTGGGAACGGCGCGTGACTACGACCTCGACCTGGGAACGCATGCCGACTGGCTCGTGCTCGGCATCGCGGCCGCAGGCGTGCTCGCCGCGATCCTCGCGATCGCCGCGGTGGCTGCGTGGTGGCGCGTCACCCGGCCCACGCGCGACGCGACCCGTCCGTCGTACATCGACCGGATCGTCGCACCGATGAGCCGCGCGCCCGCACTCATGATCGGCGCGCGCCTGGCCGGCGAACCCGGGCGGGGTCGGCGCGCGGTTCCGGTGCGCTCCGCGCTGGTCGGGGCGATCGCGGGAGTTGTGGGAGTGGTCGGCTGCCTCACGTTCCGCGCCGGCATCCAGGACGCCGTGCAGCAACCGCGGCGCTCCGGGGTGGTGTGGAATTTCGTCGTCGCCGCGACCGAAACCCACGTGCCGGGTGCGACCATCTCGAGGATCGCCCGCGACCGCGACGTCGCCGCTGCGCTCGACGCCTGGTGGGAGCGGGCGGTCCCGGTCGACGGCCAACCGATCCCGATGTTCGCGACCCGAGCCCTGAAGGGTTCGGTGCCGTTCGTGGTGCTGCGCGGTCGCGCGCCCGTCGGCCCGGACGAGATCGCGTTCGCCCCCACGACGATGCACGAGCTCCGGGTCGCCATCGGCGACCGCGTTCGGGTGGGCGACGCGGGGCGCCGCACCGCCCGCGTCGTCGGCGAGGCCCTGCTCCCGGCGACGTCGCACACCGACTACGACCAGAGCGGCTGGATGACCGACCGCGGTCTCGGGGCGGCGACAGGCGGCACGCCGAGCGACACCGGCGAGGACTACGTCCTCGTGCGCTGGCGCGACGGCATCGATGTCGCGTCCGCGCAACGACGACTCACGAAGGTCGCGGGCAGCGATCTCGACACCGAGCGGGCCACGTTGCCCGTCGTGGTCGCCGACCTCGCTCGCATCGAGGATCTCCCGTTCGCGCTGGGAGGCTTCTTCGCGCTGCTCGCGTGCGCGACGGTCGCGCACGCGCTGGTCACGACGGTGCGTCGCCGCCGCCACGACCTCGCGATACTGCGCGCGGTCGGCTTCACGCGGCGCCAGACCCGTGGCGCGATCGCGTGGCAGTCGACGCTCCTCGCGGTGGTCGGTCTCGTCGTCGGCGTCCCGATCGGCATCGCAGTGGGTCGGGTCGCGTGGCGCTGGCTGACCGACGACTTCCCCCTCGTCTACGTGCCGCCGCTCGCGCTTCTCGCCGTGGCCGGCGTCGCGGCACTGGCGGTCGTGGTGGCCAACACGCTCGCGGCCGGTCCCGCACACGTCGCCACCCGCATCCGGCCGGCGGAGGCCCTGCGCGTGGAGTGAGCGCGAGCGAGCCGGGGAACCCCGCGGAGAGCTGACGACCAGTGGCGGTGGTACCTCGACCGGAGCCACGTCGCGCTCGGGTTCGCCCCCGTTCCCCGTACGGAGATCGAGGCCCTGGAGCACGTGCACTCATCGTGACGCGACGAACGTCTGCACCTCGACCGGGGCGCGCGACGTCTGTTCGACGGCGCGCGCGAGAACGGTGAGCAGCACGGCGGTGCGCAGGACCACGAGCGCGGGCAGCACCGAGCGCACCGCGCCGACGCTCAGCGGGCCGTCGAAGTAGCCGTAGACCACGACGAACACCGTGAGATCGACCGCACAGAACGTCACCCAGAGACGGCGACCCAGCGGGATCATCACGAAGAAGGCGACCAGCCACACGTCGTAGGTGGGCGAGTACACCTTGTTGCAGAGCACGAACAGCGTCACTGCCGCCCCCGCGGCCGCGAACGGGTCGACGTGGCGGCGCGCCGTCCACACGACGAGCCACGTGATGCTGCCGACGAGCGCGACCGCGCTCGCGGTGTTCGCGACGAGGGCACCGCTCGCGCCGTGGACGGGCATGTTCGCCATCCGGAGCGCGTAGAACCACGCGCTCCCCCAGGTCGCCTGGCGCAACGACTGGAAGTGGTACGTCCACCACCAGTTCTCCGGGGCGACGAGCACGAAGGGGAGGTTCGTCAGCATCACCGTCACCAGCGCGTACGCGACCAGGCGGCGCGCGCCCTGACGGTCGCCATCGACCCAGCGTCGGGCCGCGAGCGGTGGCACCGCGACGAGCGGGAAGAGCTTGACCGCGGCACCGAGTCCGAACGCGATCCCCGCGCTTCGGTCGCGTCCGAGCTCGAACGCGAGCAGACCCACCACCAGCGCGGCGATCGCGAACAGATCCCAGTTCTGGAACGCGTACAGCAGCACCGGGGCCGCCAGCGCCCAGCGCCAGGCACGGGCGCCGAAGCGCCGGGCGAGCAGGAACGCAACGAGGAGGGCGACGCCGCCCGCGGCCACCGCCGTGACGACCAGTGCGCCCAACGGACCCGACCCGATGCTCACCGCGGCGCCGAGCAGCACGCCGGCGAGGACCGGGTACTCGAGCACGCGGCTCAGGTAGGGCCAGTGCCTCGGATCGAGGTCGCGGGCCAGCACCAGCCGCGGGATGTCGCTGATCGAGCCGTGGCCACCGTGCCGGAAGGCGAGAAGTTGCAGGCACAGGCTCGCGACGAGGACCGCGCCGCACGCCGCGAGCATGGGGGCGACCGAGGTCGTGTCGCCCCTCCGGCTCGGGCGGTGCCAGTTCACACACCGAACCCGGGCGCGGTGCCCGGGACGCAAGCACGGGTGGTGGGCGCCCGCGCCCCGGCCGGTTGCCACGGGCGTCGACGCAGCGACGCCACCAGGCGGAAGGCCTCCTGCGCGATCGCGCCCGACATCTTCGACGATCCCGCGGTGCGGTCGCGGAACACGATCGGCACGTCGACGACGCGGGCGCCCAGCTGACGCGCGCGGTGCAGCATCTCGAGCTGGAACGCGAAGCCCTGCGCCCCGACCGTCGCAAGCTCGCATCCGCGGAGCAGCTCGGCGCGGAACGCTCGGAACCCCGACGTCGGATCGTGGGACGGGAGCCGCAGGAGCACGCGCGCGTACTCACCGCCGACGCGGGACAGGAGGCGACGCCGCAGCGGCCATCCCGGTGTCTGGCCACCTGCGACGTACCGCGCCCCGATCGCCAGATCCGCACCCGACGCGACCGCGTGGATCAATGCAGGGAGCGACGCCGGGTCGTGCGACAGATCGGCGTCCATCTCGATCAGCACGCCGTAGCGGTGCGCGAGGCCGTAGCGGAACCCGTCGCGGTACGCGGCGCCGAGCCCGCGCTCGCCGTCGCGACGCATGACGGTGATCGATCCCAGCGACCGGCCGAGCGACTCGGCGACGTCGGCGGTGCCGTCGGGACTCGCGTCGTCGACCACGAGGACGTCGACCGTGGGCGCGGCCGACCGGATCCCGCGCAGGACGCGCTCGATGTTGTCACGCTCGTCGAGCGTCGGGACCACGACCAACACCGAGCCGACCGCGTCGACGGGGACCCTCGGCGCGTCGATCACGTCGACGTCGACCACGTCGTGATCGCGCGCCGAGGTCCGCTGCACCGAGACCACGAGCGCGATCAGGAGCACGAGGACGAGCAACGGCCCGCCGACGAGCGCGACCTGCGAGAGGTCGTGGCCGAAGCGGCCGGGCATCCGATGGCGGGCGATCTCGTAGGTGCAGATCAGCAGCACCGCCTGGAGCGCGACGATGCGCGAGACCCGCTCGCGGTGGTGCAGCGCTGCCGTCGGCAGCGCCCAGCCCGCGTAGCCGGGCAGGATCCACGCGGCGCCGAGCGTCAATGCGGTCAGCGTCGCCGGCACCGCGGTCTCGGGACCGGACCGGGCACTGCGGAGCAGCACCCAGCACACGACCGCACCCACGACCGCGAGCGCGACCTCCGTCGACGGGAGCGCGGCACCGAGTTGACCGACGAGACGCCAGGCCGAGTCGCGCGAGTACAACGCGCCCGCGGTGTCCATGGGTGTGAAGATGGCCGAGACGCCGGCGAGCAGGTATGCGCCGACCACGGTCCCCGCCGCGACCAGCCCGACGCGGCGCGCGGCGTTCCGTTCGCCCCGTGCCGCCAGCGCGACGACGATGGCCACGACCCCGACCATCCCGGTGAGCTTCACCAACGCGCCGAGGCCGCCGACCAGGCCGGCAGCGGTCGGGCGGTCCCGCGCCGCGAGGACGACCGCGCCCAGCAGCGCGAGACCGACAAGTATGTCGTTGCGACCGCCGTTCACCAGGTAGAACGCGGTGAGCGGGTTGAGCGCGAGGAACGCGACCGCGTCGGCCGAGCGCGTGCGCCGCCACACGATCACGCACGCGGCCACGAGCGCGCCGGCGGCGAGAGCTTGGTAGAACAGGCGCGTCCCGAGGAACGAGGTGCCCAGTACGAGCGAAGCCGTCGCCGACACCGCGGTGAACGCGGGGCCGTAGACCGACGGGGTGTGCCGCCAGGTGTGGCCGACCAACGACAAGAGCGGGTTGTGCGGGTACTGCGCGGCAACGTGTGTGTACGGGCTCGCGTGGTACACCGCGACCATGCGACCGTAGATCGCGTACCACCAGAGGTCCTCGGTCGCGGACGGCGGCCGGACCAGCGCCACGAACGTCTGGACCCCGATGGCCGCGGTCACCAACCGGATCGAGAGCCCCGACGGCCGCCTGCCCATCACCAGCACGAGGTACGCCGCGCACGCGATGCCGATGAGCACGACGTGCGCGACGTTCGAGAGCGCCAGCGCCTCGCCGACGACCAGCGACGTCGCGACCGTGGTCACGACCAGTGCCAGCGGCGCCCGCCACGAGGAGAACCAGGAGAAGGCGGCGGGCTCCGACCCGGAGGGCAGTCTTCCTCGGCCGGAGCCCGCCGTCGAACCGACCGCAGTGGAGGGTCGTGGCGACTGCGATCGGTGCACGGTCGGCATCGTCCGCGTTGACCGCTGAACGGCCGCTGAACCCCCGCGGCACCACCCGGCGGGGCGCCAGGAAGCGGAGGGGAGGTCAGACGCCGACGTGAACCGGGAGCACGACGGTGAAGGCCGCGCCGGGCACGTTCTCGACGCAGACCGAACCACCGTGCGCGACGACCACGTCGTGCACGATGGCGAGACCGAGGCCGGCCCCGCCACCGTCGCGGGCGCGGGCGTCGTCGAGACGCGCGAAGCGTTCGAACACCCGCTCGCGGTCGGCGTCGGGGATGCCGGGACCGTCGTCGACGACCCGCAGCGTGACGTGGCTCGGCGACTCCTCGAGCGTGATCGCGACCTCTGACCGGGCGTGACGCGCCGCGTTGTCGAGGAGGTTGTGCACGACACGCACGAGCTGGTCGGAGTTGCCCTCGAGTTGCGCACCCGAGACCGCGTGGGTGTCGATGGTGATGTCGTTGCGGGTCGTGACGCGGCGCGCTTCCGCGAGCACGATCTCGTCGAGGTCGACGGGCGCGCGGTGCTCGGCGTCGAGGGCCGACGCGTCGGCCACCGTGATCGCGAGCAGGTCGTCGACGAGCCGCTGGAGGCGGATGGCGTCGGCGAGCACCTCGCGCTCGGTGGCCTCCCAGTCGGCGAGGTCGGGGTGTTCGAGGTCGACCTCGAGCTGAGCGCGCATCCCGGTGAGCGGGCTGCGCAGCTCGTGGCTGGCGTCGGCCACGAAGCGGCGTTGCCGGTCGGTGGCGTCTTCGAGCCGGACGAGCATCGCGTTCATCGTGCGCGCCAGCCGACCGATCTCGTCCTCGTTGGTGGGCTCGGGCACTCGACGGTGGAGGTCCTCGGCGCCGATGACCTCGACCTCCCGGCGGATGGCCTCGACCGGGTGCAGCGCGCGGCCGGTGACGACCCACGTGAGGACACCCACCAGCATCACGAGCGCTGGGAGCGACCACCAGAGGAGCCGCTCGAGGCTGTCGGTGCTCTTTTTCACCGACTCGAGGCTGCGGGCGACGTACACGATGTACGTGCCCGCCTTCGTGTGAACGCGGCGCGCGACCAGCCGGTAGCGCTCGCCCACCTCGAAGCCGGTGACGGTGCGCACGGAGTAGCCATCGGCGTCGGGCTGCAGCAGGCTGATGCGGGCGTCGCCGGCGATGTTCTTCGACCACGCCACCACGTCTCCCTGTTGGTCGACGACCTGCACCAGGTTCTCGTCGCCGCGCGGCGCAGCGAGAACTTTGGGGAAGTGGCCGTCGGCGATGGTCGAGGCGATGTCCTGGGAGCGGAGCCGTTCGGTGGTCTCGAAGTTGGCGGTGAGCGTGTCGCGGTGCGCCCGCACCAACCAGAACGCGCCCGCGATCAGCGCGGCGGCGACCACGAGCACGGCCGCGGCGGTGATGCGCACACGGACAGTCGCGAGCCGGTTCATGGCGATCAGCCGCCCGCCAGGTCGAGGCGATATCCCGCGCCGCGGATGGTCTCGATGAGGTGTCGCCCGAACGGCTCGTCGAGCTTGCGGCGGAGGTGACGGACGTAGACCTCGACGATGTTGGGGTCGCCCTCGAACGCGAAGTCCCACACGTTGTCGAGGATCTCGCTCTTCGACACGACCTCGCCGGCGCGGCGCACGAGGAACTCGAGCACCGCGAACTCGCGCGCGGTCAGGGCGATCTCGTCGGCGCCCCGACGGCAGCGATGGCTCACCGGATCGACGGTGAGATCGCCGACGGTGTACACGACCGGCTGCGCGCGTCCGGTCCGCCGCAGCAATGCCCGCAACCGGGCGAGCAGCACCACGAACGAGAACGGCTTGGTCAGGTAGTCGTCGGCGCCGGTGTCGAGCGCCTCGGCGTGGTCGTACTCGCCGTCCTTCGCGGTGAGCATGAGGATCGGTGTCCAGTTGCCACCCTCACGGAGCTGCTCGCACACGCGGTAGCCGTTGAGCCCCGGCAGCATGATGTCGAGCACGATCAGGTCGTAGGGGTGCTCGGTGGCCATCCAGAGGCCGTCGGTGCCGGTGAGGGCGACGTCGACCGCGAAGCCCTCGGCCTCGAGACCCCGCCGGAGCGCTCCGGCGACCTTCTTCTCGTCCTCGACGATGAGCACGCGCACGGCAGGCCCTCAGCTGGAGTGGGTCGAGCGTCGCACCCGTCACCTGAAGACCAGCTGAAAGCCCGCTGATCGGGTCGGCGGTCAGTGGGTACCGGCGGCGTTGACAGAACCTTCACACAATTGCGCAAGGTTCCCGGCCCGCCGATGCTCTGTACCGATCAGTAGGACGCGACACTGGGCGCCTCCCACGAGAAGGCATGCCATGCACACCGTCCTCGACAACGACGTCGACCGCCCCGCCCGCCAGCAGTACCCGGTGACCGAGCTCGTCCGCACCTACCTCGAGCAGAGCCGGAGCGTGCGCATCCCCGGCGTCGGCACTCGCCGCGAGCCTCGGCCCACCGCCACCGCCGCGCAGGACCTCTGGGACTACCTCGGCGACTTCGCGTAGTTCCGACGGTCCAGCGGCTCGCCGTGAGTCACTGCGACATGACGCGGCCGATGTTGTCGGGGTTGAAGAACTCCGGGACCGGGAGCGTCCCGGCTTGCATGCTGACGAAGTCGTTCATGGCTTCGCGGCTGCGGGCCACGGCGCTGAGCAGCTGCTGGGTCTCGGGTGGAGGTGGCTGGTCCAGCTGGGCGAAGTCAAAGGTCATGTCGTACATCGCCATGGCGTGGTGATCGCGTTCGCCTTGGTAGCTGTGCATCGCGTCGTCGTAGGTCGCGCGCTCCTCGAAGGCAGCATCGAGCGCGTCGGCAAGTCGCTCGGCGTCGAGGAAGGCGTCGGTGATGCCCTGTGCGGTGATCGGATGCAGGTGGTAGCCCGCGTCACCGACGAGCGCCCAACCGCGCCCGTAGGGCTTGCGGAAGTAGCCCGTGAGGTCGGTTGCGGCGTGGAACCGTTCCTCGCGCGTGCCTGACCGCACACGTTCGGCGAGCGATGGTGCCGACTCGAGCGTTCGTGAGAACGAAGCCTCGACATCGTGGCGGGCGGTGTTGAAGTCGTCTTCCGGGAGTCCGACGATGATCAGGGCGAGATCGTCGTGCGTCGGGAACGCAGCCATGCCGCAGCGGTCTCGGACGTAGACCTCGAAGCCCGAGCTTCCGACGTCACTCCAGTACGAGTAGAACGCTGGGCTCACTGCCGGCCGCTCGTTGTATTGCTCCGGCTGCACTGCTCTGGCGACGAGCGAGTTGCGCCCGTCGGCACCGATGACGACGTTCGCGCGCTCCGTCACCGAGCCCGACGCGCGGTCGCCGCGGAAGCCGACGACGGCGCCGTCCTCGACGAGGATCTCGCCCACCGAGAAGCCCTCGCGCACCTCGACACCGGCGTCAGCCGCGGCGTGGACGAGCATCGTGTCGAGAACCGGTCGAGGCGGACAGTGGGCGTCGTCGACGCCGTCAACTGCCTTCGGCGACCCTTCGATCGTGAAGGGACCGAAGTCGAAGCTGTAGCTGCGCACCGGCGGGCAGCCTGACGCCGCCAACGTGTCACGCAGCCCCCACCGTTCGAGCGCCGCGACCCCCGGGGCGTGCACGAAGTGCGTCGACACCGTGTCGCTCGGAAACGTCGACCGATCGACCAGCAGGACTCGGTAGCGTGCAACGTTCGGGGTCGGCGGTCAGTCACCGGGCCGTCGACCCGGTGTCATCCCGACCGGAGATCGTTCGTCGCGCCGTACGCTCACCGACCTCTGGTTGCTGCTCGTGGGCCGTTCACAGCTCCGAGGCGAGCGCGAGGGCCTCCTCGCTGGTGAAAGCTCGCATCGTCTCGGTCCGCACGTTGCCCCGCGCACCGGCGGCGAGCGCGAGTTTCGCGATCGTGTGGTCGTCGGGCGCCTCGTTGATGGCGACGGCGTCGTACTGCCCCATCGTCAAGTAGTACCCGACCAACTTCGCACCGACGGCATCACCGGCGGCCTTGGTCTCGTCGATGCGCTGCGCCAGGTCCTTGAACGTCTGGACGCCTTGCTCGGTGTAGTGGATGAGCGTGATGTAGGTGGGCATCACGACCTCCTTGGTCGTCGTCGGGCACTCCCGGCGGCCGGCTCGGCGCTCGGCTGCGGAGTGGCTCCCACGCGCGGAGTATGCGCCGGCGAGCACCAGTCGACAAGCGGAGGCGCCCCGCACGACGGTCGGCACCACTTGGTACGTCTGGATCGGACTCGGCGCGGGAATCGGCGCATACGCAGCCTTCTTCTTCGGCAGTGTCGCGGGCGTCATGCTCACCTCGCACCTGCTCGACGAGCTCGACGAGGAGGACTTGCATCGACCTGACCACGCATCGAAGGCGTGAGGAGCGCGCTGATGACCATCGAGGCATTCGTGCTCATCCGAACCGAGACGGGTCACGCGTTCGTCGTCGCGGACGACCTACGCGACATCGACGGCGTGGGTTCGAGCGACGTCGTGACCGGGCCGTACGACGTGATCGCCAAGATCGAGGAGGCGACACTCGACGACGTCGCCAAGCTCGTTGCCTCGCAGATCCATGCCGTCGGGCGCATCACCCGGACCTCCACGTGCCCCGTCGTCAGGCTCTGAGTCCCACGTCGCCCGACCTACGATCGGCGGACGAGACGAGGAGGTGAGATGGCCGACGATGCGGCATCCGGCCACCGGCCCGGTCCATCCTCCCCCACCATGCCGAACATCGGGGCCGAGCTCGACGCGGCGCGCGCCTGGGTGGTGGCCCAGGGCCTCACCGTGAAGGCCCTCGGGCAGCTCACGGCGACGGTGACGGGGTTGCAGCTCTCGCTCGAGGCTCTCGGGCCGGTCAAGCAACTGCAGAAGCGCTTCTTCTCCGACGTGCCGTGGACACGGGACGATGACGATGCTCTCGCCGACGCGATCGGTCCCGGTCCTGACCACGTCGCTCAGTCCGAGCTCGAACCCGGACTCACACTCTTCTGGGGTTGGGAAGACGGCCGGTTCCGGCTGCGGGTGGCCCGCGACGAACCAGCGGCACCTCGTGCGGAGGACGACGTTACCGGCCTCGACCTCGGTGAACTGTTCGACGGAGTGGTGGTGCCTGAGGCGACACCCAGCCCGCGCACGGTGCGCTTCGCAACTCCGCCCATCCACGACGGGCCCGGCCGCGCGTACGGCTCGGCCGCCGCCGCGAACGCCGACCCGAGAGTCGCACGGCTGTTCCGCGCATTCGGCGACGTGACCGACGTGCTCGTCGGACCCGACTTCGTGGCGGTGACGATCTCGCGGCCCGGCGGCTGGGAGTCGCTCCTCGACCCCATGCTGCGCACGGTCACCGACGAGTTCACGAGCAACCGCCCCGCGGAACCACCACCTGAACCCGACCGCGACTCCGGCACCACCACCTCCAGCCGCGCCAGCTCCGATTCGGCGCACGAGGCGACACGCCGTCCGCCGCGCCAGATCGAACGCGCGTGGGCGGACCTGGGTCTGCTTCGGGCCGACCGACCTGGGGACCTCGATCGGGTCGTGGCCGCCGCGCATGACGAAAGCCCGGCGCGCCGTCAGGTCGCGGCTGCCCTCCTGGCCGACGCACCCATCGACGTTGCGACACGGACATGGGCCGAGCTGCTCGGTGACCCGAGCCGCATGGTGCGGCGCAACGTCATCGACGTCGTCGTCGACGCCGGCCACGAGGCCTTGCGTCCGCTCCTCGAGCGGGCACTCGACGACCCTGACGCCTGGGTTCGATGGAAGGCGCTGCGCGGGATCGCCGCGGTGGGCGTGAACGCGAGCAGCGAGGCCGTCGAGCGACGCGTCTCGGATCCCGACTTTCGTGTGCGCCTCGAAGCGGTTCGGATTCTCTCCACCGATCCCGTCGGGTGACGGGTCGCGATGCGGCGCTGCATCAACCTCGCGAGGTTGCCCCGGCGACACGAGCCCGCACCCACGCGAGGCCGTCGGGCTGCGACATCGCGTCCTGCCATCCCGTCAGCGCGGCATCGATGACATCGCGGCCCTCGATCACCGCCAAGACCTCGACCGTGACCGACTCGGTGGTGACACCGCGGCGGTCGTACGGCTCCGCCATCACATAGACCTCGCCCGTGTCGGCGATCCAGGCGACCTCGAATCGCAGTTCGTTCTCGTACCACTCGCGGCCGAACTCGATCTCTTCCGAAGATTGCCGGCGGGGGTCTTGGTCGTAGAACTCCTCGACATTCATCGAGCCGCACCTCCTCGCTCGCTCGCTCGGGAGTTCGGCTTCCGTCTCCATGATGTCATGAGCATCCACGACGCGGTGCGCCCGGACGACCGGTTCAGCCGCTGGATGACCCGTCCGCGGCTCCGAGGCGCCGCGCGAGCAGGGCGTCGATGCTGAACCGTCCCGCGCCCAGGACACCGATGACGAGGGCCAGGAACCCGAGCGCCAGGTTGAGCTCGTAGCCGCTCTTCCCGGTGGTCGCGTTGATCCCGTTCGACCAGGTGACGGTCACGATCGCCATCATCATGTCGACGAAGATGCCGATGCCGGCGAGCCGCGCGACGAGCCCGATGGCGATGGCGATCCCGCCGCCGAACTCGATGAGACCGCCCATGAAGGCGAAGAGCTCGCCCGGATGGAGGTGGGCGGTGTTGGCGAAGTAGTCGCCCGACGCGTGCAGGCCGGGGCCGTCGAACCAGCCGAAGAGCCTCCGGGACCCGTGGTAGATGAAGAGCAGCGCCAACACCGCGCGCACCGCCACGAGCAGGCAGTCGGCGGGGAGCGCGGCGGTGCGGGGACTCAACAGCGCCGCCACCAGCACGCGGACACGAGAACGGGGCGCGGGAACCGCGGTCGTCACCATGAGTCGACATCGTTGCACTCGAGCGACGCGGCCGCATCGGGGCGCGGCATCTCGGACCGGACCGGCGGACGATCGGTGAGCTCGTGCAGGGGACGGAACGGCGCCACGAGTTGAGCGGCGAGCACCGAGACGTGCCGCGGCCGTGGTGCCGAGTGCTCGACGACGAGCGGGCGCCCCCGAAGTCCGGTGTCGGCCCGCACCGTCGCTGCGGTGGGGAACACCGCGCGGCCGAAGAGCTGATCCCAGATCGTCAGCACGAAGCCGAGGTTCACGTCTTGGGGACCGTCGAGGAGGTGGTGGATGCGGTGGTAGTTGGGGCTGACGAAGACGCGCTCGAGCGGTCCGAACCCCAGGCGGGTGTTCGAGTGCGCGAACGCGACGAACGCGCCGTACGCGACGAACATCGTGATCGACAAGGTGCCGTTCGCGGTGAGCACGATTCCCGGAATGATCGTCACGAGGTACGGAACGTGCAGCAGTGGATGGGTGCGGAAGACCGTGAGCACGCTCAGGTCCTCCTGCGAGTGGTGGAGCTCGTGGAATCGCCACAGCGGCAGGATCCGATGCACCGCGAGATGCACGAGCCAGTTGCACGCGTCGAAGGCGACGAGGAGCACGACGATGGCGCCCCAGCGCGGCACGAAGCCCATCTTGGGCAGCACGATCCACGGCAGAGCGTTCGCGACCACCGCGCCGAACGAGAGCGTCAACCCGACGACCAGCGGCACGACGATGGTCGCGTTGAGCACCGTGTACAGGAGATCCTGGCGGTGGCCACGGGTCACGAGCGCCCGCGGTTGGGCCGGCCAGACCCGCTCGACCACCAGGAAGATCCCGATGATCGCCAGGGTCGCGGGGCCGGCCACGACCACGAGCTGACTCGTGGTCCAGCCGCCGAAGTCGGCGCCGCCCCAACCGTTCGCCCACCCGAACGCGAGCAGGATCCCGGCCGCGGCCGCGACCGAGAACGCAGGGAGGTAGACGCGCGACGCCAGCCGACGCGCCTCCCGACCTCCACGCGCCGCGACTTCAGGCGCGCGAGGCCGAGCGGGCGCGACGACGACCGACGACATCAGAACCCAACCCCTCCGTTCCCGGAGTTCGTCGTGCTCGTGGAGCCACCGGAGCTCGACTTCGCGACCACCACCGCGGCCCACGTGCCCCACTTGTTCTTCCCGTTGCCGTGCACCTGGCTGGACGACTTGTCCTTCGTCGACCAGAAGAGCGGCTTCCCGCCATAGGTGATCTGCATGGCGCCGTGGGAGGCGGCGGTCGTGCCCAACTTCGCGGCGTTCACGCCCGTGCCCGCGGTCGCCGACGCGACGCCGTCGGGGAGCAGCACCGGCGGCTGTGACTTCTGGCAGCGGGAGTTGCACGTCTTGCTGCCCTTCAACGTGTAGACGGGAGTGTCACCGGCGACGAGAACGGTGCCGAGCTTCGTCTTCGCCGTCGAGATCTCGGTCGCGGTGGTCGGGTTGGTCGCCGCGCCCGCCACGCTCGGGGCGACAGCAAGGATGGAGAGGCCACCGAGGGCCACAGCCATTGCCGCGATGGTTCGCTTCATGTCGTCGTTCTCCTCGTGATCTCGGATCTCGACATTGATGTACGGCGAATCGACCGAAATGGATTGCGTACGGAAGCGTTCCACACCAATCCGTTCGGCGCGGCCCACCCGTACATGCTCCCGACTCGGCGTCGACGAGGAGGCGTGCATGCACGACTGGCCTCCGGTGTTGTTGCCCCGAGGCGTCAGGACCGCGACCGCCGGTGCCGGGGTGGGACGCGTCGAAGCTCGGCACGGCGAAGGTCGCCGAGCACAGAGTCCAGATCACGTGCGGCGGCAAGCGTCTCTACTGGTCCGCGAAGGACACCGCTCCGGGTCAGGTGCACGGCAGCCACGTGACCAGCAAGTGGGGCAGGTGGTCCACCGTGGCCGCGACCTCGACGGTCACCACCACGACCGGCGGGCCGACGACGACGCCCCCCACCGAGGCACCGGCGACCGCGGCACCCGACACCAAACCCGCGACGTCGCCGCCCGCGAGGCAGGCGACGAACCCACCCGCCGACCCAGCCACCCGTGACCACCTCCGGGGGCAACGGAGGAACCGGGTTCTGACGAACCCTCAGCGCTGGCGGCCGTGCAGGATCGTCTGCACCATCTCCTCGACGAGCGCGCCGCGTGCGGGTACCCGCCGGCCCAGGAACACGGACTGTCCGAACAGCGCGACCCCTGCGACCATCGCGACGACGACACGCGCGTTCACCTCGTCGTCGGTGGACGACCGAGTCTTCCGCGGTGCCCCATCGCCGGTGCTGACGTCGATCAGGCGGCGCAGACCCTGAGTGATCTCGTCGCAGACGCCGCTGTCGACGAGTTCGGGCACGGTGTGGGCTTCGGTTCCCCACAGCGTGAGCACCAGACCACGGTTCTGCTGGAGGCGATCGAACAGGTCGCCGAGGAACTGACGACTCGCCCCTTCGCCGTGGAGCATCGCCGGTGCATCCGATTCCCAGGTTCCCTCGAAGTTCTCGACGAGCTCGAGGAACGGGACCACCAGTGCCTCGCGAAAGAGCCCGACCTTCGAGCCGAAGTTTCGGAACAGGAGCGGCTCCGACACGCCGGCGAGCGCGGCGATCTCGCGCGCGGTCGTGTTGGTGAACCCCTGGCGCGCGAACAGCTCGCGCGCCGCTTCGAGCAACAGGCGTCGGGGCTCGCCCCGTCGCCGGCGGGTGGCCTTCGGGGCCGGCTTCCCGCGCGTTGCACTCGACGTCACACGAGCGTCCCTTCGCCCTTGGAGTTAAGGTAGCGACAACTAGCTTAACGTCCGGTTTCGCGACGAGGTGACACGATGGACGAGATCTCCCCGGCGAGGATCGGCTTCCTGGTCGACACCGCGCGCGACCCGGAGCACCCCTACACGCCCGACATGCTGCCGATCTTCGAGATGGTGGCCGAGGAGTACACGGTGCAGGGGCGGCTCGACCGCCCGGTCGAGTTCGTCGTGCGCGCCGTCGAGGGCTTGCCCCGCGGGACGTTCCGCGCCGTCCGGGATGCGTTCTACGAACTGGTCGAGGAAGACTGCCTCGCCATCTTCGGACCGTACGTGTCGGAGAACACCGTGCCGCTGCGCGACGACGTGGAGCGCACCGCTCAGGTGCCCATCCTGTCGATGGCGGGGACCGAGACCATGCTCGGCGAGTGGGTGTTCGCGCTCAACAACGGCTCGATGCCGGAGGAGCCGCGCATCATGGCCGCGATCGCGACCTACGACGACTGCCACACCGTCGGCATCGCGTACGAGGCGTCGCTCATCGGGGAGGAATACCTGCGCTCGACGCGCGTCGCGTGCAAGGAGTACGGGCTGCGCGTCACCGCCGAGGTCGCGATCCCCCAGGTCGAAGCCGAGAAGCAGGCGGCGATGGCCGAGCTCGCCGCGGCGCGCCCGGACGCGATCATGCACGTCGGCTTCGGGCTGGGCCTGTTCGGCATGAACGAGGCGCTCCAGGATCTCGGTTGGATGCCCCGTCGCTACACGACCACCGCGTTCGAGTTCGCCGCCGGCTCGCCCGAGCAGTGTCTGAAGCTCGCCGGGTGGGTCGGCCTCGACTCGTTCGACGAGCGCAACCTCGTCGGCCAGGACTTCCTCGACCGCTACGAAGCGCGCACCGGGCGGCGGCCCGCATACTTCATGCCCGTATACCTCTACGACATGGCGCGCGTGATCCTCACCGCGATCGCCGACGCCCGACCGCTCACCGGTCTCGGCGTCAAGGAAGCACTCGAGCGGATCAAGATGCTCCCCGCCGCCAGCGGGGCCCCCGGCACCCGCTTGCGCTTCGGGCGCTTCATCCGCCAGGCGTGGGTCGGCAGCGAGTACCTCGTGGCGAGACGAGTGCTCGACGACGGGAGCGGCACGGTCATCTACGGGACGATCGAGGGTCTCGTGACCGGGTCGCAGGTCGCGCGCCCATGACCAGGGTCGTGCAGTGGGCCACCGGCGCGGTCGGCGCGGCCCAGCTGCGCGCGGTCATCGACGATCCCGACGTCGACCTCGTCGGGTGCTTCGTCTACAGCGCCGCCAAGGCCGGCATCGACGCCGGCACCCTGGTCGACCGCGCGCCGACGGGAGTCCTGGCGACGACCAACCACGACGAGATCCTGGCGCTCGACGCCGACGTCGTCCTTCACGCAGCGAGCAAAGGCTTTCCGGTCAACACGAACACCGACGACATCGTCGCACTGCTCGAATCGGGCAAGAACGTGATCACGACCACGTCGTACAACCACCTCCCGACCTTCGGTGACGACGCGGCGGCGCGGATCGACCGCGCGTGTCGCGCTGCGGGCACACGGTTCCTCGCCGCCGGCGAGCATCCCGGGTTCATGTTCGAACGCCTCGCCACCTCGCTCACCGGCCTCTGCCAACGAGTCGACCGCATCACCGTGCAGGAGTTCGTCGACTGCTCCGGCCTCACCGAGCCGAAGATGCTCATCGAGCTCATGGGCATGGGCAAGCAGCCCGAGGAGATCTCGATCTCGTCGCCGATGTTCCGCGCGGTCTCGGTGCAGTACGAACAGGCGCTCGCAGCCGCGGCTGACACGCTGCACCTCGACGTCGACGAGATCCGGCACGAGATCCGCACCGCGGTCGTCGACCACGACGTGCCGGTCGCGTGCGGCACGCTGCCGGCCGGATCCGTGGTCGGACAGATCCTCTCGTGGAGCGCGCACCACGCCGGTCGGCCGACGTTGGTGGCCGAGGAGTACTGGACGTGCACGCCGATCCCCGAGTGGGACCTCGCGATCGACGATCAGTTCCTCGTGCGCGTCATCGTCGAGGGTGCGCCCAACCTCACCGTCGACCTGCGCATCGATCGCGCGCCGATCCCCGAGTTCGGCAACGTCTCGGGCGGGCACCTGGCGGTCGCGATGTCAGCCGTCCGCGCCATCCCGTACGTCCTGGCTGCACCGCCCGGCATCGTGGTCCCGCAGGTCTTCGGGGCGTACCAGTGGCGGTCGCCCGGCTGAACGTCGACTTCGAACTCGAGACCAACCGACGTTCAGTTGCCGGGTGCGTCGTGGAACGACGGCGTGAAGCAGACCGCGACGAGCAAGCCCTCGGGGCTGAGCAGCCGAGCGGTGATCTGCTGCCACGGCTCCGTGCGCGCGCCGTGGATGAGCTGATAGCCCAGGGCCTCGAGCTCGGCGGCCGCGGCTTCGACGTCCGCGACCTCGAACTCGATGCTGGCCTGAGGGACGGCGAGGTCAGCCGGCCACTCGGTCGTGCCGAAACAGGCGGTGGCAGCTTCCGCAAGCGGCCAGAGCCCGAAGTGCTTCGTCCCCTCCAACTTGTGCGTGAAGAGGTAGTCGCCTTCTTCACCCTCGAACGACAGACCGAGCGCATCCCGGTAGAACGTGCGGGTCGCGTCCGCGTCTCGCACGATCGGGGCGATGCTCGCGACGAACTCGACATCCATGGCCACCACCTTCCGCTGGCGAGCGGTCGCTCGTGTGTTGCCCATCACCCCGGGGCACCGAAACGGCGGGATGGAGATGAAGACATGAAGAGATGAAGGGTTGGAGGGTCACAGGTAGTCGACTCGTACCAGGTGTCGCGTTGCGAACCAGCCGGGCACGGCAGGGAGGTAGTAGAAGATCAACTGGTTGGCGAGGACGCCAGCGACGGCGATCTCCTTCGGCACGCCGAACGTCACCAGCACCGCCGACAGCCCCACGGTGCCGACCGCGGTCCCGCCGCCGGGAATCGGGACGATCGACGCGATCGTGACCACGCCGACGTTGGCGGCGAGCAACGCCCAGAACGAGACCTGACCGCCGAAGGCGAGCAGACAGGCCTCGAGACACCACGTCGACATCACGGTCGCGACGACGTTGCCGCCAACGAGCAGCGCGACGTGTCCCGGTGAGCGAAGCGCGTCGGCGACGGTGGTTGTCGCGCGCGACAACGGAGGCATGACCCGCTTGCGCAGCCCGGGGAGGAGTGCGAGCACACCGGAGACGAACACCATCAGCGCGGCTGCCATCACCAGGACCAGCAGCAGACCGTTGGTGGGGATCAGCGAGAGGTCGACACGCGCGGGTTCGATGATCAACGCCACCACGAAGCACCCGAACGCGGCGACGAGCGCGCCGAAGCTGCTCAGCACGCCACCAGCCGCGATGGCCGACGGCAGGTCGACGCCGAGCTTCTGCAGGAAGCGCACCTGCATGCCCTGTCCCCCGATGCCCGGGACGGCGAGGTTCGAGAACGACATGCCCAGTTGCAGCTCCGTGGTGGGGACCAGCGGGAGGCGCACGCGAACCGTGCCCTGCAGCGCGACGGCATAGGCGATGTTGGACGCCAACGAGATCGCGATCGCGAACGTCAGCCAGCCCCAGTCGGCGCGGCGCATGATGTCAACCACGTCAGCGGGATCACCGACGTCGATCAGCAACGCGCCAACCGCCACGAGCGCGCCCAGCGCCAGGGCCGCGCCGGTGGCCGTGATGCGCCGCACCTGCACCAGTTCTGGAGGCTCGATCCCGAGCTCCTGAGCTCCGAGTTCGCGCAGACGTTCGAGTCGTCCGGAGAAGGCTCGGCGGTGGTCCCCACTCAGCTTGCGCGTCGTCGTCGACATCGCAGCCGGTTGCAGCAACGGAAGGGCGAGCGCAACCTCGGGACCGCCCAGCACGCTCACGGCCACCCGCATTGCGCGCTCGTCGCCCACCAGCGTCGCGGTCGATGCGAGGAGCTCGGCGATGTCGGTCGCGTGGCCGTAAGGATCGGCCGTCACCTCAGCCTCGTCGAAGCCGACGATCCAGGTCTGCCCGTCGCACACGATGATGTGGTCCGGGTCGAGGTCGCCGTGCACGATGCGGCAGCGCCCGAGCGCGGCGACGTCGTTCCAGAGGCGCACCAGGAAGGCGTCCGACACGTCGGCCGGATCGAGCTGCGCGAGCCGCGTACCGGCGATCGGGCGTTGCACGAGCAGCGCCGCCTTCGACCCGGCGCGCCCCGCGACGACTACCGAAGGTACGTGCACGCCGCCCTGCGCCGCGGCGAGCATCACGTACGCCTCGTGCTCGACCTGCTGCACGCGCGTCGAGCGCGAAGCCGGAGACCGAACGCTTGTTGACAACCGTCGACCACATCTTCGCCAAGAGCTGCCGGTGCGCGTCGTCACGACCGATCAACCGGATGCGCAACGGGCCCTGCTCGTCGGCTGCGAGCACCACGGTCGACGACGTCGGCTGCTGCCGGGCGAAGCGCACGTTGCGGACCTCCATCCCGAGATGAGCGAGCGCCTCGGTGATCTGCGGGATCGTCGGACGCGTACCGGGCGAACCGAACACCAGGTGAACCGCGCACGCCACCGTTCCACCGAGGACGACGCCGGCGAAGAGATCGTTGGGGAACGCGGTGCCGAGGTAGAGCGCCGACGCACCGAGGCCACCCACGATCGTCCAGCCGAACACCCGCGCCGGCCGCGTGACGTAGGGCGCCGACGCACCGATCACGGCGACGATCACGGCGACCGGCACCGATGGGTAGGTCGAGGGAGACCCACCGAATCCGGCCGCGATGCGTACGGTGTGCGCGATTCCGTCGTGGGCGCCGACGATCTCCCCCAGCGCGCGTGCGGCGCCCCAGGCGAGGACGCCCGCGACGACGAGGTCGCGGCCGAGGCGACGGCGACCCGAGACCAGCGCCGCCACCAACACGAGGCCGACGGCCCAGAGTGCGCCCAGGCTGTACAGGGCCCGGAACTCGGGCGCCAACGCAGCGGGCAGCGTGTTGAAGAAATCGAACAACGACCGCTCGCTGCCGGTGACATCGCCGTAGTGGAGCGAGGTGAGCACGAGGACCACGACGCCGATGGACAAGCCGAACCAGTCACGCATGCGACGTCGAAGGGCGCCCTCCACCGCGGGCCGGAACATGCGGCGGCGCCAAGACGACGATCCGTCGAACTCGACCGGCCGTTTGGTCGTCACCACCGCTTCAGGGTGCCCAGAAATCGTCGGATATACGGGCGCGCGTGAGCAATGCGTGTTGACGGGTGCCTCGCTGATCAAAGAAGTGCGCGGACGGGGAGTCGAACCCCGCGCCCCCTGCGCATGAGCAACCACCAGAAGCGAAGGTGCGTCTGACGATCCGAGCCTCCGGGTACAGGAGCCTCGAGCGGACACGATCCGCCCAGCCAGGGAAGGAGCACGCGATGTTGCTGGGTCAGAGACGACGCGACCCCACCGTCACGACACACCGGCGGCGCAGAACGATGCGCCCCGCGAACGTCATCGCCGCGATCCTGGGAGTCTGCGCGATCGTGCTGGGCGTGTGGGCATTGATCAAGACCGGGATCAACACCGATCACATCTTCACCCCGACCAAGGACGTGCTCGGTCTGCCACACACCCCTACGCTCGCGCTCTGCGAGATCGCGTTTGGGATCCTGTTGCTGGTCGCATCGGCGCTCGGCGCGTTCGGCACGTTTCTGATCGCCCTGGCCGGTGCCGCATCGTTCGCGTTCGGCGTGATCGTGTTGAGCGATTCGTGGTCGGGACGGGTGCACCGCTGGACGGCCGCCGATCACGACAGCGGCTGGTTGTTCATCCTCGTCGGCGCGGTCCTCATCCTCGCCGCGGTCCTCCCGCTGTTGGTCTCGCCTCGAAGAGTGCCGGCGCGCCAGGCGCCCGCGATCGAGCGCGAACCGGTCCCGTCCGAACCTGAACGGACCGCGGTCACCGATGCGACTGCTGACGAAGGCGCGCAACCCGACCACACGGGAGCGGCCCCGCCGACCGAGACACCGGCCGACGTCCCCGACGCCGACACCTCGACCAGGCCTGTCACCGGGTAGTCGAACGTCATCGCCGCACCCTCGGTGAGGAGGGCATCACCATCGATACGTGACTACGTTGACCACATGAGGTGGACCGTGGTTGCGACGGTGGACGTGCCGAATCTGGTGCTCGGCCAAGGCGCGCTCGAAGACAGCGCGCTCGGGCTGAGCGCGGTCATGGAGTCGAACCGTGGTGGAGTCCAGCGACAAGTCACGCTGACCGTCGAGGCAGCTGACGAAACCGAGGCGCGGCGCCTCGCCGAAGAACAACTCACCAGCGGGTTCGGGGCACAGCTCTCCGGTGTTCCACACGTCGAATCGATTCGCGTCGAACCGGACTAGGGACGAGGAGCTCGGCTGGGACGCACTGTCGGTCGTCTCGTCTCAGACCAGCAGCTCGACGCGCGCCGCTCCGTGAGGTACGCGTCCGCCACCGCGACCAACTCCGCGCGCGATCGCGACGGACACCGTCGTTCTTCATGGACACGCGCGGGAGCTATCGCGCACGTGTCCGGGAGTCACGAACGCTCTTGACAGCCAGCCCCTCTTCATAGAGGGAGTGATCCCGAACTGGATGGACGCGTGCGGGAGCGATCCAGACTGCGTAGACGTCGCCGGCTGTGATCAGCGATGTCTAGGAAAGGAAGCAGCGGAAGAGCGAGGGCGAGGACACAAGCGCAAGCGCCCTGCGCGTCGCAGCTTCATCGTCTCGAGCCAACGATCGAGCCACTCGGCGAGCGTCTGCGGATCGTGAGCGACATAGGTGCCGTCGTCGAACGACCGCACGACCTCGGCCCGCGCCCGCTCCGCGTCGCGCTTCGTGCGGAAGCTGCCCTTCGTGCGCTGGCGACGCCGACCCGTCGCGGGGTCACGGCCCACGTCGACGACGTAGGTCCAGGTGGCACCCCGGCGATGCAGGTGACCCCGCATCGGGACGACGTCAGCAGTCCGTGAGCAACGATGGGACGAACTGGACAAAACGCCACGGACGCTGGCTAACGCCGTGGACGTGATCGACAGCATTTCCGCAGGTCAGAAGCGGTGCCCGGAGAGGGAGTCGAACCCCCACGCTCCTCGCGGAGCCGGCGGGTTTACGCCTCGCCCTGCGTGTCCAGCGGTTTGGCACGTGTCCACACAATGCACTGTGAGCTGGGCGTTCTCGCGCGAGACGTATACACAGACCGGAGCAATCCACTCGGTGTCGCTCCGCGCGTTAGCACGGCGTTAGCAACTCAGACTTCCTTGCGCCCGGATCGCTGTAGCCCGATCTGGCGATTGTTATGGGACAGCCGGCTCGGGTAGTTATGCCGCTCGGCATTCGCGTACGCGCACCCAATAGAGCAACCTCACATGGCGTGCCCTGTCAATGAGCCCGGAGGGCCCGTGTCCGACACACGGTTGGACTCGTGGATGGTGTGCCGCGTTTCGGGCGATAGGAGGCACGAGACTCGGTTGGTGAGTGCAGCCTTGGCCATCGCGGTTGGATTGGCGCTCGTGTTCGCGTTCACGAATGGCTTGCACGACGCCGCCAACGCGATCGCGACGCTCGTGGCGACGCGTGCGGCCCGGCCGGGTCCCGCAATCGTGCTCGCGGCGCTGGGCAATGTGATCGGACCGCTCATCCTCGGGAAGGCGGTCGCTGACACGATCGCTGGGATCGTGACCGTTCCTCACGACGAGGTGGTGTTCGTGCTGGGCGCGGCGCTGACTGGTGCGGTGGTGTGGAACGGGATCACGTGGTGGCGGGCGCTCCCGTCGAGTTCCGGGCACGCGCTGCTGGGCGGGTTGGTCGGCGCAGCGCTTGTTGAGGGTGGCACTGGTGCGGTGAACTGGGGAGGGTTCGATGGGATCAAGCCGGTAGGGGTGCTGGGCGTGATGGGTGTGCTCGCGTTGGCTCCCGTCTTCGGTTTTCTGGCCGGTCTCGCCGTGAACCGTTTCGGGCGGCGTGTCGCGCGCCGCGCCACGACTCGCGTGCGGGGGCCCGTACGGGCCGGGCAGTGGACCATGTCGGGTGGTCTCGCTTTGACTCATGGCGCGAACGATGCACAGAAGTCCATTGGAATCGTTGCCGCGTTGCTCGTAGCGGCGGGAGAGACTTCGCACCTCGCATCACCACTGTGGGCCGAACTTGCGTGCGGGGCGGCGCTCACCGCGGGCACGACGCTGGGCGGCTGGCCGATCATCCGCACGATCGGGCGACGCATCATTCGGTTGCGTCCGCTCGACGCTCTGTCGAGCCAGACCGGGTCCACCGCTGTTCTCTTCGGCGCGTCCTTGATCGGTGCACCGGTAAGCACGACCCAGGTGGTGACGTCGTCGGTGGTCGGTGTTGCGGGTGGTCGGCGACGCTGGCGTCACGTCCATTGGCCTCTGGTGCGCACCTTGGCCCTCGCGTGGCTGGTAACCATCCCCGCCGCGGCTGCGATCGCGGCCCTCGCGCTGTTTCCTTGGAGGTGGCTCTCTTGAGCAAGCACTGGTTCCTGCCCAAGGATCCCGATCTTCTCGGGCTCCTCTGCGAACAAGCCGCGATCACCGTTGACGGGATGCACGCGCTCGTCGCGTGGGCCGCCGGTGAGGCCGCCGCTGCTGAGCACGTGCGCGAGTACGAACACCAGGCCGACGACAAGAAGCGCCAACTGTGGCGCGAGCTGCGCGACGCGTTCTCACCACCGATCGACGCAGAAGACCTCTTCTCCCTCTCGTCCGATCTCGACGAAGTCCTCAACGCCGCGAAGAACCTTGTGCGTGAACTTGAAGTCATGCAACTCACCCCGGACACGCCGACTCATGAGATGAGCCTGCTGCTCGCCAAGGCAACGCAGTACCTCGCCGACGCCTTCACGCGACTCGGCAAACAGGAGCGTGATGCCACCGAGTGCGCCGACGCCGCGATCAAGAGCACTCGCCGCGTCGAACACGTGTACCGCTCGGCGATGTCAGCGCTGCTGCAAGTCGACGATCTCAGCGAAGTCACGGCACAGCGTGAGGCCTACCGCCGACTCTCTCGCATCGGCGACCACATTCATACTGTGGCCGAGAGAGTCTGGTACACGGTGATGAAAGAAGCATGAGAGATCGACCTCAACGAGCGCAAACCTTGATCTCATACGCCATTTCTGCTGCTCGGCATCACCGGATGGGGCAACGTGTGCGCGTGGCTTCTCGCGGTCAGGAGCGGCGGACCGCAGCGATCGTCTCAATCCGCGACCCCTCTGGCATGACCTTGTTGACGTCGATGGCGATCTCCTTGGGACGAGTGGGGAACCCGCCTTGAATGTCCGCCTGCATCTGTGGCATCAGGATTTCGTCGCGGAATCGCTCCCACCTTTCGTTGGACTCGTCCACCGCCATGATTGTCCAGCCACCTGCTGAGACGACGAACGCGAGCACGAGATGCTCGCCGCCTGCCAAGGGCTGGCCGAAACTACTACTGATGATGACGGCGTCCGCTACGTGATGCAGTTGCTGATCGAAGCTGCGCTACGCGCCTGCGACGTCGCTGCTCTCCCTGCTCGCCAAGATCATGCTCGACGGCACCACCCGCCACATCCAGCAGCGACGCCACCGCCGCCGCCGGGGTGTCGACGGCGGCGAACGACCAGGCCGACGCCACCATGAAGAAGCCGGTCGACGCGTACATCGCGCAGCTGAAAAACGGACCCAACACGACCGGTGTCGGCGCGCAGGTCATGACGCCGAAGTTGTTGGCCGACGGCACCAAGGAGTTCGATCTCACCGCCAAAGTCACGCCGTGGGAGGTTTCACCCGGCAACACCGTCCAGGCGTGGACGTACAACGGCACGGTCCCGGGACCCACCATCAAGGTGCAGCCCGGCGATCATGTGCGCGTCGTGCTCGACAACCAGCTCGCCGAGTCGACCCCCATCCACTTCCACGGCATCGACGTCCCCAACGCCATGGACGGCGTGCCGGACGTGACCCAACCGCCAGTGAAGCCCGGCGCGACGTTCACCTACGACTTCGTCGCCAACGGACCCGCGGTCGGGATGTACCACTCGCACGACCACGCGGAGCACCAGGTGCCCGACGGGCTCGTGGGTGCACTCATCATCGGCGACGAGCCGCTTCCCACCGGGGTGGCCGTCTCGCAAGAAGTTCCGATGGTACTCAACGACGCCGGAGTGATCGGTCTGTCGCTCAACGGGAAGTCGTTCCCCGCCACCGCGCCCGTGATCGCGAAGCAGGGCGACTGGGTCGAGGTGCAGTACGTGAACGAAGGGCTGCAGATCCACCCGATGCACCTACACGGCCTCCCGCAGCTTGTGATCGCGAAGGACGGTTACCCGACACCGCGCCCTATCAGGTCGACACCCTCGACGCGGCGCCGGGTGAGCGATACACCGTGCTCGTCCACGCGACCGAGCTCGGCGTGTGGGCTTGGCACTGCCACATCCTGAACCACGCCGAGAGCGACAGCGGCATGTTCGGGATGGTGACGACCTTCATCGTGCAGTAGGCGTTGGCGCCGGCGGGCCGTGCGAAGTGCCGCGACGATCACCATCGACAGGATGATGTCCCCGAGGTCACGATTGCTGTGCTGCCCATCACGACCACCAGTATCCGCCTCTTCCTCCACGTCCTGGCCGCCACGGTGTGGGTCGGCGGCCAACTGACGCTTGCCGGATTGGTTCCAGGGCTACGGGCCGTCTCAGCCGAAGCCCCGAGGATCGCCGCGCGAACCTTCAACCGGCTCGCGTGGCCCGCGTTCGCCGTGCTGGTGGCCACCGGGATCTGGAACATCGCCGCCGTCAACCCGACCTGGGACAGCGAATACGGCCGCACGCTCATCCTGAAGGTGTCAGTCGTCGCACTGTCCGGGCTTGCCGCGTTCGCCCACACCCGCTCGCGGTCGCGCGCTCTGCTTGCTGTGTTCGGCGCGCTGACCGCGGTCTGCGCCGTCGGAGCACTCTTCCTCGGGATTCTGCTCGCCGGGTAACCCGCCTGTTCCGGCGTGGAAAGAAGCATCGCGAGGACCTTCGACCCTTCCCAGGGCCCAGTGGCCATGGTCTGCTCACGAGAGCGTCACCCGCCTCGCAGAGGGCTCGGGAAGACCTCGCCGACCGCAAGACGTCGGGTCACCAGCAGAACACGGAGGTGCGGAATGCAAGGCGCCTGGCTGGAAGAGCTCCCGCTCGAGGAATGCATGCGGCTTCTGCGGGAAGGCACCGTCGGCCGCATCGCAGTTGTCATCGACGACTTCCCGGTGGTCCTTCCCGTGAACTACCGACTCGTCGAGACGAGCGGCTTGGCGTGGATCGCACTGCGAACGCGACCCGGCAACATCATCGACCGGGCACCGATGAATGCAGCGTTCGAAATCGATGCCTTCGATCCTGGCCATCGACAAGGTTGGTCCGTGCTGGCGCGCGGCACACTCCACCACGTTGATCCCGACGCCGCGGATTTTCGGCAGCGCTTCAACTCGGAACCGTGGCTGGCCGCCGAGCGAGACGCCTGGCTCATCGTCGAGCCCTTCGCCATCAGCGGCCGCCAACTGCATGCCGCGGAGACGGCCTGGGCGTTTCACGTTCGCGCCTACCTCTGAGCGCGCTCTTGGCAAAACGCCCAGTCCGGTAGAGGCTGTCGCCGCGATCTCGGGACCAACGGCCCTGAGCGCGGGCCCATGTGTGGCGCATACTCGCCTCATGACCAAGACCGAAGCGTCTGCGGCACACGGGTCGCCGAGCCTGCGGGTGGTGATCGTCGGAGGCGTTGCCGGAGGGATGTCGACGGCGACTCGACTTCGCCGTCTCGACGCCGAGGCAAGCATCATCGTCCTCGAGCGGTCCGGTCACGTCTCGTTCGCGAACTGTGGCTTGCCGTACTTCGTCGGCGGGCTGATCGAAGAGGAAGACGACCTCACGCTCCAGACTCCGGAGCAACTGTTCGACCGGTTCCGGCTCGACGTGCGGGTCGAGAACGAGGTGGTCGCGATCAACCGTGTCCACCGCACGGTCACAGCACGTTCGACCGTCACCGGTGCACGGACCGCGGTGGCCTACGACAAGCTCGTGCTGAGCATGGGCGCCGCACCGGTGCGTCCCCCGATCTCCGGTTACGACCGAGTCCGTACGCTGCGGACAGTCGAAGACGCGGCCCATCTCGCATCGGATGTCGACGTCGCGCCCTCGCACGCAGTCGTGATCGGCGCTGGGTTCATCGGGCTCGAGATGGCCGAGAACCTCGTCGGGCAAGGCATCGACGTCACGATCGTCGAAGCCGCGCCGCAGGTGTTGTCGCCGATCGATTCGGAGCTCGCGATTCTCGTCGCCGACGAGCTCGTCGCTCACGGAGTGCGCGTCGAGATCGGAGCGACGGTAGCTTCCGTGGAAGAGAACACCGTGACGCTTGCGGACGGACGCGTCCTCAACGCGGAACTTGTCGTCGGCGCGATCGGCGTGCGACCGGATGTCCAGCTCGCCGCGAGTGCCGGCATCGAACTGGGACCCAGTGGCGGTATTGCCGTCAACGAGTTGAACCAAACGAACGATCCCGATGTCTACGCGGTCGGCGACGCGGTGGAGAAGCCCGATGCCATCTCGCACGGGACATCCCTGATCGCGCTCGCGAACGTCGCCAATCGCCAGGGTCGAAGGGTGGCTGACCACATCGCCGGGCGCCCTTCGTCCGCCGTCCCATCCGTCGGGACCGCCATAGTCCAGGTGTTCGATCTGGTCGCCGCAACCGTCGGGTGGAACGAAAGGAACCTGCGTCGAGCAGGTCGGAGGTTCCACGCGATCCACTCACACCCGTTCGACCACGCCTCGTATTACCCCTGCGCGACGCGCCTGGCAGTGAAGCTGCTGTTCGATCCAGGCGACGCGACGATCCTTGGCGCGCAGATCGTCGGCCGCAATGGTGTCGACAAGCGGATCGACGTCATCGCTACCGCGATGGCCGGCGGCATCACCGCCGACCGTCTTGCCGACCTCGAACTCGCGTACGCTCCACCGTTCTCGTCGGCGAAGGACCCGGTCAACCACCTCGGCTACATGGCCGAGAACGTGCTGAGCGGCGACTGCGACATCGTCGATCCACGCGAACTCGACGAGCTGGTCGCGCAGGGATGGGCGCTCGTCGATGTGCGGAGTGCCGAGGAGCACGCCGACCGCGCGATTCCCGGTTCGATCAACGTCCCGCTCGACTCTCTTCGCGACCGGCTCGGCGCCTTGGGTCATGGCCCGGTCGTCGTCTACTGCGAAGTCGGTCAACGAGGCCACACCGCGACCGCGTTGATGCAGGAGCTCGGCCTTCGAGCGCGCAACCTCGACGGCGGCTACCAGACCTGGCTCGCGTCGATGCGGTGCCAGGCGATCACATCGTCGACCACGAGCACCGCATCAGGACGGTGACCGAGCGGGACGTTCGCAACCTTGCCTCGACCAGAAGGTGTTGTAGCTTCCGCTGCGGAACCGACCCGCTGCAGCACACGGAGCACCGCGTCAGCGCGGCGTATCTCCGTCGGGCAGTCGAGCGTCACGGCGCACCGCTGTCGCGGCCTCGGCACGGTCGCGGATGCCGCGCATCATCCTCTGCTCCATCAGGAAGTGGATGGCGTCGAAGAAGTGTGTGCCGACCGCGCCACCTGAACTCCGGATGAGGAACCGCGTCTCGAAGTCGCCGGCGGGTTCCAGGAAGAACGCCCAGGCGCCGGACGCCTTCTGCCCCTGTTGCAATCGTTCCCAGTCGTCCGGCGACACCAGTACTAGTGCGCGAGGCGCATCGACGAGCGCGGCGATCTGGCGCCCCCGATCGCCCCACCGATCTGGGTCGGCAAGCCAGACCGAGTCTCCCGACCGACGCGCTTGCCATTCGGGATGCACGACCATCGCGTTGCGCATCCCGGCGCCGACGAGGTTCTCGAGCCAGGTGTAGCTGTAGAAGCCGGCCTGGTCCTGCCCGATCTGGACGAGCCACGGCCAGACATCATCGACCGATGCGTGCACCGTGATGGCCCGCGTGATCGAGAGCGTGTGCGGCTCGACGAGGTCGTCGACCGGCAACGCAGCCGACGCGTCGGCTTCGGTCGCCCCCCAGTGTCGCAACCAGGGCTCGACCCGTCGGACATAGCCGACACCGAGGGCCGTCGTGAATGCGGCGCCGAGCAACGCGCCGCGCGCGGTACGACCCTTCACTTCGGCTCCGCGTCGGGTGCGTGCGCAACGAGCACCGGGCACGGACTTTCTCGGGTCACCCAACTTGCGGTCCTGCCGAGCGAGGCAGCCTGGCTTCCCGTGCCTCCTCGCGTGCTCACGGCGAGCAGCGACGCGTCGAGCTCTCGCGTCAACTCACGGATTGCCGCGGCCGGGAACGATGCTCGGAGCACCTCGACCACGGCGCCCGGACCGAGGATGGCCTGCGCGGTACGCAAGGTGCTCGCGAGGGTCGTCGTCGGAGCCGAAGTCGAGCCGGTCCCGCACATGGACCAGGACCACGCTCCTCCCGCAGGCGGAGGCCCAGGCTCGGGCCGGTTCCAGCACGGCGTGCGTGGTGGGCGAGCCGTCGTGCGCGACGACGACCGGCCCGTCCGTGGCCTCCAACGAGCAGTGCGGCCCAACCAGCAGGACCGGGACGCCGACCGTCCGCACCACACGTTGAGCGGTGTCCCCGATGCCGAGGTGATGACCGTGGGTGCTCATGCACACGACCGCGCGGGGTGTCGTCGCGACGAGGTCGGAGACCGCGCCCACGGGGTCGTCGGTGGGTGCGACGGCGATGCGCACGCGCGGAGCCGTCTCGCTCACCAGCGCGGCGAGCCACGCGGGTGGCGTCGGACCGGACGCGTCCGGATCGGCGTTCACGGCGACGAGATCGGCGTCGAAGACCGACGCCAACCCCGTGGCGACCGTCAGCGCGCGCAGCCCGAACTCGGTCCCGTCGAGAGGTACGACGAGCGACGAAGGGACGTCGAAGCCGCGAACCGAGACGGGCATTCGTGCAGCAACGGCGGACAGCACGGCGCTACTCCGCCGACGCGGGCGACACGGCTCGCGCCGGCCGGGTGCCGCGCACGAGTGCTCCCACGTCGTGCGCGAACTGCTCGACAACTCGCCAGTCGGTGTACTCGTAGTCACGGGTGAGATCCGTCTCGTCGCCTTGCTTCCGCGCGATCGAGCGCATGAGCCGCCGTTTGATCCACCCGTAGTGCGTGTAGACGAGCGCGCCGGCGAACAGTCCGACGAGGTCGGGGTCGAAACCCGTCCGCTCCATGAGGTCGTGGACGAGCTTCTGCGCGGTCGCAGTGTGCTCCGCGTCCGGATTCGCCGACGTCATGCTCACCTGGAACAGCGCGGTCGGGCGCGACACGAAGGAACTTCGATGCTCCTCGAGGTAGCGCGTGAGCGCGCGGCTGTGGCGCCCGGCGTGGATCGAGTCGCCAACGATCACGCCGTCGAACGCATCTGGGCCGGGCGCGCCGGCAACATCGTGCAGCTCGACGTCGAAGGCATCGTCACGGAGCGCCGCGGCGATGTGATCGGCGACCTTTGCCGTCTGCCCTTCCGATGTGTGGAACACGAGCAGGATCTTCGTCATGGCACCATCGTGACCACCCACGCGTCAGCCTTCCAGGGTCGAAGGTCCCGGGGCACGATCGCGCCGACGACGGATCACGACGCGCCGTCAACCGAGCGCCTGGCCAGCTCCCGGAGGACGGCCAAGGTGATCGACGAACCAGTCGCGCGCGACCCGGTCACCGGCGTCGCTCGACACGTCCCCGTTGAGCAGAGCGATCCGATGTTCGCACCGCAGCCGGCGTCCGGACCGCTCGTTCTGCAGCCGCAGGTGCGGATCGTCGCTGCCGACCACGAGCATCGTGGGCGCGAACACCGCAGAAAGGCGGGTGCGCGCCAGTTCCACCGGGCTGTCGCGCGCCACGACCGCACCGATGCCGGGGTCCTCGGAGGCGGCCCACAGGGCCGCGGCTCCCGCGGTCCCGACTCCGAAGAAGCCGACTGGCAGGCCAGCGCATGGAGCAAGCCCACGGACCCAGCGGGTCACCGCGAGGAAGCGGAGAGCGAGAGGCTCGAGGTCGGTCTCGTGGTCATCGTCACGAAGCTCGTCGTCAGAGACCAGTCCGAAGCGCAACGTGGCGAGGTGTGCGCTCCCGAACTCGAGCCCCGGCACGTCGTGGCGTATGAGGCCGATGCCGGCCGACATGACGATGCCGCACGCGTCCCTCGGGACGGTCAGCCGACCGCGGGACGGAACCCCGCAGCGGCGCGACGACGACCTCGTCGTCGAACCGCACTGAGGACATCAGCCGAACCTCTTCCGAACTCCGCGGCGACTCGACTACCGGACTGCGCGCCGCTGAGGAAAGTGCTCCACGGTGGCGTCGGATCCCGGGAAGAACAATCCCTCGTGCCCGTCGTCGTCCCAACGCACGAGGAACGGCGGGCCGTCGTCGTCGCCGTGGACCTCGAGGATCTCCGCGTCCCGGTCGGGCTCACCGATTCGGTGGCCCTTGATGACGAGCCGATCACCGATCTTCGCCTTCATCGCTCCACTCCTTGCTCGAGTCTGATACTGGTCCAGCATCGGTTGCCGGGGTCGTGGTCGGTAGAGCCGAACGTCCCGTCCTCGACGGCCTCACGGGGCATGACGCCGACCGAGGACCAAGGCCCCTAGCGCGCCGAAGCCGGTTCTCCGACGATCGAAGGGTCCATACGAGCGACGAGGAGATGAGGCCGTGCGCGCGTTGCGACTGGTCGACTGGAAGCACGGACCCGAGCTCACCAGCGTCGAGGAACCCGAGCCGGGCCCGGGTGAGGTGCGCGTCCGGATCGGCGGCGCGGGGGCGTGCCATTCGGATCTGCACCTGATGTACGACTTCGAAGGTGGCCTCCTGCCCTGGGGACCTCCGTTCACGCTCGGCCACGAGAACGCCGGCTGGGTCGATGCCCTGGGACCGGGCGCCTCGGGGGTTGACGTCGGTGACGCGGTGGCCGTGTACGGCCCGTGGGGCTGCGGGTCGTGCCACCGCTGCGTGCAGGGGCTCGAGAATTACTGCGTGCACCAGGCCGAGCTCGGCGCCGCCGGCGGTGGCCTCGGCACCGACGGCGGCATGGCCGAGTACATGGTCGTGCCCGGCTCGCGCTACTTGGTGCCACTCGGCGACTTGGACCCGATCGAGGCCGCACCGCTGACGGACGCGGCGTTGACGCCGTACCACGCGATCAAGCGCTCACTGCCGTTGCTGGTGCCGGGTTCGACCGCGGTCGTGATCGGCGCCGGCGGCCTGGGTCACATGGCGGTCCAGATCCTGGGTGCGCTGTCTCCCGCGCGGATCGTCGCGGTTGACCGCGAACCCGAGGCGTTGGAGCTCGCGCGCGAGGTGGGCGCGCACGACACGGTGCCGCTGGACGCCGACGCCGCCGATCGGGTGCGGCAGGCGACCGACGGGATCGGCGCCGACGTGGTGCTCGACTTCGTGGGAGTCGACGAGACCCTGCGTTTCGGCGCGGCTGTGGCGCGCTCGCTCGGTCACCTCACGCTGGTGGGCATCGGCGGCGGAACGCTCCCGCTCGGCTTCTTCACCGTTCCGTACGAGCTGTCGGTGGCCACCACGTACTGGGGATCGATCCCGGAGCTCTTCGAGGTGATCGCGCTGGCGCGCTCCGGCGCGATACGGGCGCACGTCGAGCGATACTCACTCGACGACGCTCCGCTCGCGTACGAGCGGATGCGCGCCGGCCAGTTGCACGGTCGCGCGGTCGTCGTGCCGACATGACCTTCTCCTGCATCGTCGTCGGCACCGACGGCTCCGTCGACGCTGCGCGCGCGGTGACGAGCGCCGCCGACCTCGCCGAGGCCGTGCACGGCGAGCTCGTAGTCGTGAGCGCCGTGGGGTTGCTCGCACACGCGACGTCGCCCGGTAACCACGAGCTCCTCCGGGCGCAGCTCGAGCACGAGTGGACTGCCATCGCGCGTCGCCCCGGGATCGCCGTACGTACGGAGCTACGCGACGGCAACCCCGTCTCGGTGCTGCTTGCGGTCGCCGACGAGGTCGACGCCGACATCATCGTGGTCGGCAGCCGAGGGTTCGGCGGATTCCCCGAACTGCTCCTCGGGAGCACGAGCACACAACTGGCCCAGCACGCGCGCCGCCCCGTGCTCATCGTGCCCTCGCCCGGAACGTGACCGTGACCGCGCTGCCGGGCGATCGCCACGTGCTGCTCGCGGACGGGCGCTCGGCGCACATCCGCCCGCTGCGCGACGACGACTCCGACGCGGTGCGGGCGCTCTACCAACGGTCGTCCGACTGGTCGCGCTACCTGCGCTTCTTCTCGCCGGTGCCCGTCGACACGGCCGTCCGACTGACGCGCGCGCCGGCCGACGACCCGTCGCACTGCATGCTCGCGGCCGAGGTCGACGGCCGGCTCGTCGGCCTCGGCGAGTACGACCTCGCCGACGACGCCGGGATCGCCGAAGTCGCGTTCATGGTCGAGGACGACGAACAGGGACACGGTGTCGGCACCGCGCTCCTCGAATCGCTCGTGCAGCGCGCGGTCGCACGCGGCATCTGGAGGTTCCGCGCCTCCTACCTGCGACAGAACGACCGGATGGCCGACGTGTTCTCCAACGCCGGCTTCGACGTGTGCTGGGACACTCGCGAGGCAGAGGTGGGCGGCGTGCACTTCGAGCTGGTCCCCACGGACTCGTGGATCGAGGCGCACGCCCACCGCGACGATGTCGCGCAGGCGCGTTCGATCGCGCGGCTCCTGTCCCCCCGATCGATCGCCGTCGTCGGCGCCGGCCACGACGAGCGCTCCGTAGGTCGCGCCATCGTGACCAACCTCGTGGAGGGCGGCTTCGCGGGACCCGTCTACCCCGTCAATCGGCATCCGGTGACCATCGCCGGCCGCGTTGCGGTGCCGTCGGTGCTGGACATCGACGGCCCCGTCGACCTCGCAGTGGTCGCCGTCCCGGCCGCCGAGGTGGGTCGGGTCGCGGAACAGTGCGCGGAGAAGGGCGTCCACGGCCTCGTCGTGATCTCGGGCGGATTCGCCGAGCTCGACGACGGTGCGGCCCGCCAAGGGGATCTGGTGCACACGTGTCGCCAAGCCGGCGTGCGCCTGGTCGGACCCAACTGCGTCGGGATCGTGAACACCGATCCCAGCGTGCGCATGAACGCCACCTTTTCGCCGGTCGCTCCGGTTCAGGGGCGCGTCGGCTGCGCGTCGCAGTCGGGCGGCGTGGGGATCGAGCTGCTCGCCCGCGCCCACGCGCTCGGCCTCGGCGTCTCGACGTTCGTCTCGATGGGCAACAAGGCCGACGTCTCCGCGAACGACCTCATGCAGTACTGGTCGGACGATCCCGGGACCGACGTGGTGCTCCTCTACCTCGAGTCGTTCGGCAACCCGCGCGCGTTCGCTCGCGTCGCCCGGACGCTGGCGCGGCGCAAGCCCGTCATCGCGCTGAAGAGCGGACGCAGTACCGCCGGTGCACGGGGCTCCCGTTCCCACACGGCCGCGCTCGCCGACCCCGACGCGGCCGTCGACGCGCTCCTCCGCCAGACCGGTGTCGTGCGCGTCGACACGCTGGCGGAGCTGTTCGACGTCGCGATGCTGCTCGCGCACCAACCGTTGCCGGCCGGTCGACGGGTCGCGGTGGTGAGCAACGGTGGCGGTCCCGGCATCGTCGCGGCGGATGCGTGCGTTGCGGCCGGGCTCGAGGTACCGGAGCTCTCGGTCGAGCTCCAGGCGGCCCTGCGCGACCTGGCGCCGGCGGGAGGCGTCGGGAACCCCGTCGATCTCATCGCCGCGGCGGGTGCCGACGTGTTCGAGCGGGCGGTCAGCCTGCTCCTGACATCGGGCGAGATCGACTCGCTCATCGCCATCTACGTCGCTCCCTACGTCACCCATGCTCGCGACATCGAAGCGGCGGTCGCGCGAGCCGCGGTCGCGACGCCCGACATCCCGGTGGCGGCGAGCTTGCTCGGCCTCGACGATCCACCCTCGGTGCTGTCGGTCCCTGGCGGTCCCGGTGGTCCCGGGGTGCCGGTGTTCGCCTACCCCGAGGCCGCGGCCCGAGCCCTGGCGCACGCCGCCCGGCTCGGCGAGTGGCGACGCCGGCCGGCCGGCACCGTTCCGCCGGTCGCAGTCGACCACGTCGCCGTGCAGACCCGGGTCGCACGGGCACTGGCTGACCGGCCTGCCGACGGCTGGGTGCCGCCGGACGTCGCGTTCGGCGTGCTCGCTGACGCCGGGATCCCGGTCATCCACAGCACGACCGTGGCTTCCGCCGCGGACGCCGTCGAGGCCGCGAGCGCGACCGGCTTCCCGATCGCGCTCAAGGCCGTCGCCCCCGGCTTGGTGCACAAGTCCGATGTCGGCGGAGTGCGGCTCGGACTCGCCGATGGCGATGCCGTGCGCGCCGCGTACCTCGTCATGGACGAGGCACTCCAGGGGGCGATGACGGGCGCCGTCGTGCAGCCGATGGTGCCACCCGGCGTCGAGCTGATCGCGGGCATCCACAACGACACGGCGTTCGGCCCGGTGGTCGTCCTCGGAATGGGCGGCGTCACGACCGAGCTCCAACACGACATCGCCCTCGCGATCCCGCCGCTGACCGACGTCGACATCGACGAGCTGCTGCGAACGCTGCGCGGCTCGCCGATGCTCTTCGGCTACCGCAACGCGCCGCCGGTCGACGTGCGCGCGCTCGCCGACCTGCTCGCGCGCATCGGGTACCTGGCCGAGACCGTCGAGGAGATCGTCGAGCTCGACTGCAACCCCGTCGTGGTGTCGCCCGAGGGTGCGGTGGTGGTCGACGCCAAGCTCCGGCTGATGAAGCGGCCCGAGCACCCGAACCCCTTCGATCTCCGATGAGCACGCCCGCACCGTGGGCCGAACTGGCCGAGACGCACTCGGCCATCGTGGTGTTCACCGGCGACCGCGCGTACAAGCTGAAGAAGCCGGTGAGGTTCGACTTCCTCGACTTCTCGACCCGGGAGCGACGCGAGGAAGCGGCCCACCGGGAGGTCGCGCTCAACCGTCGCCTCGCGCCCGACGTGTACCTCGGAGTCGCCGACGTCCTCGACGTCGACGGCGCGGTCTGCGACCACCTCGTCGTGATGCGGCGGATGCCGGCCGACCGCCGCTTGTCATCCTTGGTGGGCGCGGGCGCGGCGACCGACGACGACCTCCGCGACCTCGCCCGGCTGCTGGCGACGTTCCACGCCGCGGCCGTCCGCACCGCCGCGACCGCGGCGGCGGGATCACCGGCGGCGATCGCAGCGAAGCTCGCACGCGACCTTGCCGACCTCGAGGCCTTCCGCGGCGGGATCCTGCCGGCTGACACGCTCGACGAGGTGACGGTGCGCGCCACTCGCTACGTGCAGGGGCGGCGCCCGCTGTTCGAACGGCGGGTTGCCGAGGACTGGGTGTGCGACGGGCACGGCGACCTCTTGGCCGACGACATCTTCTGCCTCGACGACGGCCCGCGCGTGCTGGACTGCCTCGACTTCTCCGACGAGCTCCGCTACGGCGACGTGCTCGCCGACGTCGCGTTCCTCGCCATGGACCTGGAGCACCGGGGCGCGCCCGATCTGGCCACCCGCTTCCTCGAGCAATACGACGAGTTCTCCGGCGAGCGACACCCCGCGAGCCTGGTGGACTACTACGTCGCGTTCCGCGCGCTGATCCGGGCCAAGGTGTCCGCGCTGCGCGCGCAGCAAGGCGACGTCGCTGCACCGTCGCGCGCGCGAGCTGCTCGCGCTTGCGCGCGACCGCCTCCGCCACGGCCGCGTGGCGCTCGTGCTCGTCGGCGGCACGCCCGGCACCGGCAAGTCGACCGTCGCCCGGGGTCTCTCCGAGCTCCGGGGCTGGGCGGTGCTCCGCTCCGACGTCGTCCGGAAGGAGCTCGCCGGATTGGACCCGGCCGAGGGCGCGCCCGCGGCGTTCGGTGAAGGTCTCTACGCGCCGGCGGCCACCTCCCGCACCTACGACGAGCTCCTCCACCGTGCTCGGGTCGCGCTGGAGCTCGGGGAATCGGTCGTGCTCGACGCGTCCTGGACCGACGCGCGATGGCGGGCCGACGCGGCGGGCGTCGCCGCCGCGACCGAGAGCGAGCTGGTCGAGCTGCGTTGCGTCGTCGACCCGAGCGTCGCCGATGCGCGCATCGAGCGTCGGCGCGCGGCACATGACGACCCTTCTGACGCCGACGGCGACGTCGCAGCCGCGCTCCGGACGAGTGCGGCGCCTTGGCCGTCGGCGACTGTCATCGACACGTCGGGCACCGTTTCGGAAGCCGTCGCGCATGCGTTGCGTGCGACGGCGGCCGACGCGAGGCCGACGCGGTCCTACGACTGAGCGGCGGCCGGTTCCGGGGCACCATGCGGCCAGTCTCCGCCGGTCGCCCGGCCCGGGACAGGGTCGGAAAATCCCGGCCGAACCGCATGGCACGGTGTGCACGCGCCGCATACGGTGCAGCGCAAGGGTCGCATCGAAGGGGTCCACGATGCCCACATCCGGTCGTCCACCCGAGGCTGGGACCTCGGAGCTGGATCGAACGCCAACCGCCATCCCGGCCGACGACGCGCCGGTCGCGATGGGAGAGATGGACGCCGAGGCGATCCTCGGCCTCGTCGACGCGGCTCCCGACGGGATCGTCATGGCCGACGAACGCGGGACCATCCTGTTCGTCAACCGCCGGACCGAGGAGCTGTTCGGCTACGGGCGCGCGGAGCTGCTCGGGCGCTCGGTCGAGGAGCTCCTGCCGGAGTCGCTGCGGCAAGTGCACCGAGCGCACCGGACGCGTTACCGCGCCGAGCCCCGGTTGCGTTCGATGGGTGCGGGGTTGATGCTCTTCGCCCGCCGGGCCGACGGCACGGAGTTCCCGGTGGAGATCGGGCTGAGCCCGTCGCAGACCTCGGAGGGGCTCCGGGTTGTCGCCGTCGTGCGTGACGTGACCGAGCGCATCGCCGCGGAGCGCGAGCAGCGTGAAGTGCGCGAGGCCCTCGACGTGACCCGGGACGCGCTGCTGATCCTCGACGCGGAGACGCTCCGCTTCACGTACGCGAACGCGGGCGCGAGCGACCAGGTGGGTTACACCCAAGACGAGCTGCTGCGGATGACGATGTTGCACATCACGCCCGAGCTCACCGAACGCGAGGTGCGTGAGCTGCTCGCTCCGCTCGAGCGCGGCGAGCGCACGTCGCTCGTCTTCTCCACCGTCCACCGCCACCGCGATGGTTCCGACATCCCGGTCGAGGTTCTCGTCCAAGCCATCTCGGGCGAGTCCGACACGCCGACGCGGTACGTGAAGGTCGCCCGCGACGTCAGCGACCGACTCGAGACCGAAGAACGACTGCAGCGCGCGGAGCAACACCTCCGCGTCGTCGAGGACCGCGAGCGCATCGCCCGCGACCTGCACGACATCATCATCCAGAAGCTGTTCGCAGCCGGCATGACGATCCAGAGCGTTTCTGCCCGGAGCACCGATCAGGAGCACGGCCGTCGCCTCGCGAGCGTCGTCGACGACCTCGACGAGACCATCCGCGAGATCCGGTCGGTCATCTTCAGCCTCCAGTCCGATTCGCACGACCGGTCCGGCGTTCGCGCCGACGTCTTGCGAATCGTCGACGACGAGCGCGAAGCGCTCGGGTGCGAGCCGCGAATCCGTTTCGACGGTCCCGTCGACGCGATGGACGAGCACGTCGCCGTCGAGCTGCTCGCCACTCTGCGAGAGGCGCTGTCCAACGTGGCGAAGCACGCTGGCGCGTCGAGCGTGGAGGTCGTCGTCGAGTGCGGCGAAGCGGTGACCCTGCGCGTGCTCGACAACGGCCGCGGGATTCCCGCCACGCTGACCGAAGGACACGGTCTCCCCAACCTCACCGAGCGGGCCGACAAGCTGGGCGGACGCTTCCGGGCGTCGTCCCGCCCCGACGGCGGCACCGCGCTGGAGTGGACGGTACCGAACGGCTCCTAGTCAGGTGCAGAGCGCGAGTCGGATGTCGAGGAGCGGATCGACGAGGTCGGTCCGGCTCAGCATGTCCTGGTCCGCGGAACCGACGTCGACGCCCACGACGATCCTCTCGACGTTCGCGGCACCTGGCTCGCCCCGCGTGTCGAGCTCGATCCGGCGCAACAGGCCGAGCACCTCGTCACGGGTGAAGAATTGCCGCCGGATCGCGACCCTGAGCGCTTCGTCGACCAAGGAGACCGAGCCCTTCTCGGTGCTCGTCGTCATCGACTCGATCGGCGCCGGGCGTCGGTGCAGCTTCACGTCAACCCCTCGCGTTGGCGCGGACCGCGCGAACCCGCGTGCCGCGGCCTTCGTACACGGCGACGAGCTGCACGGCGAGGTCGCGAGTCGCATCACGCCCCAGCAGGTAATCCAAGAAGTCGGCGATGTTCACGGGTGTCCCCCCTCGCTCCGGGATGTGCACCGACCATCGCACGCGAAGCGTGCGTCGCACAGAGACGAAAGTCCCCAGTCCACAGAGGACTTTCGACCCTGCTCTGGCCGGCGACCGGCTGCGAGGATCGGGGGATGCCGGCAGAACGCATCATTCTGGGTCTCGACGGTTCCCCGGGTGCCTGCGCCGAGCTGCTCCTGGGCAGCGTGCCGCACCGCCTGACCCACCACTGCAACCACCCGGTGCTCGTGGTCCCCGCAAGGTGAGCGGCGCCGAGCCGACGCCGCTCGGCTGGTACGTGCTGCCCGGTCACCCGTGGCACGACAGCGCGGCGCCATGCTTCGAGGTCGTGGGCGCCTTCGTCTACCCGGCGGCGGGCCATCCTGCGGGGCCCTCGTCGCGGCCCTGGTTCCAGCTCCGCGACGGTCACGCATACGCCGTCGACGCCCACCCGGACGGTCCGCGCGCCGACCCCAGCTTCCTCGTGCTCGGAGGGTCCGTCTACCCGGCGGAGGTGGAGCTCGAGCCGGACACCGGCGCGGCGGTGCCGTGGTTCCGCGTGGCCGCGCCGGACGCGCCCTGACCACCGAGCACCGACGGCCGGTTGACCAACACCGGGCAGAGGCTCGTACGCACGACCCCCATGGCGACGCTGCCGAGCGCAACGCGAGCAAGGCCGGTGCGCCCATGGGTGCTCATCACCACCAACGAGGCGCCCACCTCCTCCGCGACGTCATGGATCGCATCGGCGGGACGGTACGAGCGCACGACATGCGACGGCGCGTCGGGTCCGAGCACCGCCCGCGCCGCGGCGATCGTGGCGTCGGGTACTTCGGCGATGGTCACATCGAGAGGGTGGAACACCTCGACGAGCTCGATCGGCACGTCGAGCGCGGCGGCCCACGCGCGTGCGGGTACCAGCGCGGCCGCGGCGGCGGCCGAGCCGTCATGGCAGACGAGGACCGGCCCGCGCCAACCCGGGCGCTCGTCGCACGCGCGGCCGACGAGCAGCACCGGCCTTCCGGCCATGCGGACGATCTGCTGCGCCACTCCGCCCAGCGCGGCGCTGCCGAGCAGCCCGCGTCCGTGGGTCGCCATCACGAGCCCGGCATCACGATCACGCAGCAGGCCCACCACTCCCGCGGCCGCGTCGTGCACGTCGAGGATCGCGACGTCGACGTGAACCGATCCGGCCGCGCGTGCCGCGTCCTCTAGCCATGCGGGTCGCTGCGCGCGGGCATCGGCGTCGAGCGTGGTCGGCACGGTGGCGAGCACCAGGTCGGCGTCGAAGCGAGCACCCAGCGCGGCGGCAATCGGGATCGCCCGGGTCGCGAAGTCGGAGCCGTCGAGCGGCACGACAAAGGTGCCAGGCACGGACGTGAACGCATCGGCACGGCTGGTCGTCATGCCACCAGCCTCGGCGCGCTGAGCAAGGGCGACCAGGGGACAAGGTCCCGCGACGACGTGACCTTGTCCCCTACCCGGCGCTCCCGCTGGTCCGTATGGTCGGGTGGTGGACGATGCTCAGCGTCGAGGTGCTCACCGGCGTTGGTCGTTTCCGATCGCGCGGGTGGCGGGGATCCAGATTCGCGTGCATGCCAGCTTCTTCGTGCTGGTGGCGCTCTTCGTCGTCGCCGGCGCGGCACCGAAGGGGCCAGGCGTGCCCGACGCGCTCGCCTGGCTGGTGATGATCTTCGGCTGTGTCGTGTTCCACGAGCTCGCCCACTGCCTCGTGGGTCGCGGGCGCGGCCTGGTGGTGCACGAAATCGACCTGCTGCCGATCGGCGGCATGTCACGCCTCGAGACCCTGCCCGAGACGCCGCGCGACGAACTCGCGATGGCGATCGCGGGCCCGGCGGCCAGCGCGTCGCTAGGCCTGGCGTTCGCCGCCTTCGCAGTCGCTGCTTCAGAGACGCTGCACCCGCTCGACCTCGTGAGCGGTCCGTGGTTGCCCCGCCTCGCGGCGCTCAACCTCTTGCTGGCGGCGTTCAACATGATCCCCGCGTTCCCCCTCGACGGCGGTCGCGTCTTCCGCTCCTTGCTCGAGCTCCGCTACGACTTGGCCCGCGCCACCCGCATCGCCGCCCGCACCGGCCGCGGGCTGGCGATCGCCTTGGTCGCGGTGGGCCTGATGTGGGATCTCTGGCTCGCGCTCATCGGCGTGTTCCTCTACTTCGCCGCGAGCGCCGAAGAAGCCGCGACCCTCGTCCATGTGCGCTTCGCCGGGCGCCGGGTCCGCGACGTGATGCTCGTGATGCCGACGACGATCGACGCGTCGGTCCGCACCGACGCCTTGCGCCAGCTGATCCGGCGCAACGTCCAGGGCACGTTCCCCGTGGTGCGCGAGGGCCGCTACACCGGCGTGATCGACACCCACGCGATCGAGGCCGCATCCGACGACACCTGCGCCGGCGACCTCGCCGACCGCTCGGCGGCCGTGCTCGCGCCCGACGACGACCTCGAGAGGGACGTCCCGGCGCTCACGAGCGTTCCCGGGCACGCGGTCGCGGTCGTCGACGGCGAGCGGGTCGTCGGTCTTTTGCGCCTCGACGACGTCGGTCGCTTCGTCGCCGAGTCCCGGCCTACCGGTTCAGCCCTCGGATCGGAATGACGGGTTGGGTTCGGTCTCGAGGCGCGCCGCGAAGACCGCGGCTTGTGTGCGGCGCTCCATGCCGAGCTTCGCGAGCAGGTTCGACACGTAATTCTTCACCGTCTTCTCGGCCAGGTGCAGCTCGTCGGCGATCTGCCGGTTGGTCATGCCGTCGGCGATCAGCGCGAGGATCTTGCGCTCTTGGCCGGTGAGGCGCGCCAGGCGCTCGTCCTCCGGGGGCGGGCGACGCAACCGTTCGGCGACCCGCTCGGCCACCACCGGATCGAGGAGCGACTCACCCCGCGACACTCGACGCACCGCGTCGACGATGTCGGTGCCCCGAATCTGTTTGAGCAGGTATCCGGACGCGCCGGCGACGACCGCCTGCACCAGCGCTTCGTCGTCGGAGAACGACGTCAGCATCAGGCACGCGATCTCGCCGTGCTCGGAGCGGATCTCGCGGCACACGGCGATGCCGTCACCGTCGGGGAGCCGGACGTCGAGGATGGCGACGTCCGGCCTGGTGGCGGGGATCCGGGTCAGTGCACGCTCGGCGGTGTCGGCTTCGCCGACGACCTCGATGTCGTCCTCGGCGTCGAGCAGCTCCCGGACTCCGCGGCGGACCACTTCGTGGTCGTCGAGCAGGAACACGCGGATCGGAGCACCTTGCACGAGCCGAGAGCCTACCGGTGGCCCTGGCCCCACAACGCGGGTCGCGCCGCGCGGCGGGACGTCAGCTCCACTCCTCGAACACCCGACCGGGGCGCAGCGCGAAGCCGTCCGGCTCCAATCGCCAGAGCGAACCGCAACACGGGCACCGTGCGGCTTCGAGGCCACCCCACGCTTCGCCCTCAAGCTGGTGGTCCGGGCAGATCGGGCAGTGGCCGCGCTCGAGCTGCACCCGCACACTGTGGAGGGTGACGGTCGACGCCGCGCCATGCTCGGCTACGCAACTGAACGACATCCTCATCGCGCACCTTCCTCGGACCTCGCGATCGGTGTCGATGGCACCACGACCACCGGACACGGGCTGTGTCCCGCGCAGCGCTGGGCGACCGAGCCGAGCATCACGCCCGTGAAGCCACCGCGCCCGCGGCTTCCCACGACGAGAAGGTCGGCGTCACGGGCGAGCTCGACCAGGACCCGCGCCGGCCGACCCTCGAGGACGAGGGGCCGCACAGGAACCGAGGTCGACGCTTCGACCCCCAACCCCTCAAGCGCGTCGTGGAGCACCGCCTTGGCCCGGGTCGCCGAGTGTTCGAGGAGGGGCGCCTGGTAGTCCGAGCCGACGTCGATCCACGCAAGCCCGGAGTCGTAGGCGAGCACAGCGTCGATCTCGCCGCCGGTGCGACCGGCTTCGTCGACCGCCCACGCGAGTGCTTCTAGCGATTCCGGTGATCCGTCGACGCCGACGACGATCCGCCGGGCACGGTTCGGAGTGGTCATGAGTCGCTCCTGTCCTTGGGTCATCGGGGAGATCTTGCGCTCGGAAGTCGACGCCTCCGAGAGCCGAAGGTCACCTTGCGGCGAGCCCCGGTCACTCACGGACGCGCAGGGCGACCGCGGGCTCGATGTGCGACGCCTGTCGAGCCGGGAGCGCGGCCGCCAGCACGGTCGGCACGAGGGCGATCGCCGCGATCACGACCACCTCGGCGACAGGAACACCGAAGTGGTAGCCCTGGGCGAAGTCGGCGCCCGAGATCGCGAGCACGTAGGTCGCCACGAGGGCGATGGCCACCCCGATCAGGACACCCAAGACCGCGAGGAACCCGGCTTCGAACATGAAGGCGCGAGCCACCGACGCGGGCTGGAACCCGAGTGAGCGAAGCACTCCGACCTCGCGCCGGCGTTCACGGACCGCCCGGAACATGATCACGCCCACCCCTGCGATGCCGACCAGGAGCCCCGCACCGACGAACTGCTGCATCAGGGTGAAGAACCCACTGCTCTGCGACTGCGCGGTCGACACGATGCTGTGGACGGTCGCGACGTCGGCGCCGTTGGCGACGAACTTTGCGCGCAGGAGTCGCGCGGTTGCGTCCGGATGCGATGCGGCGACGAAGAACCGAGACGGCACCGCGCGCTCCTGGAACACATCGCGCAGCGCGGTCTCGCTGACGAAGGCGCCGCTCCCGAGGAAGTCGTTCTCGGCGATCGCGGCCACCCGGAATGCGCGCGAACGGCCGCTGAGCGGGTCCTGCATCACGACCCGGTCACCGATGGTTGCCGCCTTGGTGGTGGGCCCACCGGGTGTCTGCAGGAAGAAGTCGTCGACGATCATGAGGTTCGGATCGTCGGCGACCGCGCGCCACGCGTCACGGTCACTGCGATAGGCGCCGAGGGCACGGAGGTGCGGTGGCGCGGACGCGAGTCCGCCGTCGATCCCGGTTGCCGGCCACGCGGTCTGAGCCCGCTGCGGTGTCACGAACTCTCCGGCGACGTACCCGAGCGGCGCGACCGCGTTCACGCCGGGCACGGCTTGCAGCTGCGCCGCGGTCACCGGGTTGCTGGGGTTCGAGAGGAGGTCGATCCCGAACCCGCCGCTCAGGTTCTGTGCGATCTCGTCCGTGCGTCCGCGGTTCATGTAGGAGATCTCGCTCATGTAGACGAGCGTGAGAACGATGATCGCGAACATGCCCAGGGTCATCGCCGTGCGGAACCGGCGCGCCAACGGGTACGCCAGACCGAGTCGCGCCGCCAAGGAGCGGCCACTCCCGCGCTCGAGCGCGCGGCCGATCCCACCCAGGTACGCGGTCACGAGGTAGACCGACGCGGCGGCCAGCGCCAGACCCTGCAAGAGGAACAACGGAATCTCGATCGTGGCGTCGAGCGCCGCGATCACCCCGAAGCAGCCGATCGCCCACCCGAGCACGACCACGCTCACGCCCGTGTACACAGCCCGCGCGTGAACGAAGCGGGCCAGACCCGGCGCGACTCCGATCGCCACGAACATCGGCCCGGCCATCAGTGAGTACGGGTCGGGACCACTGACACCGACGATGGTGAGAGCGACACCAAGGGGGACCAGCGCCGCGCCGGCCCACGCGGCACGACGCCTCGGCCGTCGTCTCGCCGGCGCATGCACGTCGCGGATGGCCTGGATCACGTTGAACCGGGCGATCCGCACGCTCGAGACGACGACGGTGCCGACCGCGATGGCAAAGCCGACGACGAAGCCGGTCAACACCGTCGACCACTCGAACGTGAACGTGAGATGGAGCGCGGTGACCTCTCGCCCGCTACCGAGGATGCGGTCGGCGCGCCACGCGATCAGCCACCCGAAGCCGATGCCCAGGGCCGCGCCGAGCGCGCTGGCCGGCACCGCGTAGAGCCAGCCTTCGGTCGCGAGCGCGCCGACGAGGGGGCGCCGGCGCATCCCCATCGCGCGTAGCATCCCCAGTTCGGAGCGCCGTTCGTCGGCGAGCATCACGAACACGTTGACGAGGAGCAGCACCCCGGCGGCGACGGCGAACATGCCGATGGTGAAGTAGAGCTGACTCAACGACTGGCCTGCCTTGTCGGCACGTTCGAGCAGATCCTGCTTGACCGGCTGCGGCCGAGCGGTCAGCCCCGCCAGCCTCGTGTTCAGTGCGGCGACCGCGGCCGATGTACGTGCGGCGCCTTCCTCGACGCCTCCGGCGTTCGAGATCGCGATGATCGCTTGCGGTGGTTCGGTGGCGGATCCCGCGCCAGCGGTCAGGGACGCGATCGTGCCCGGGGTGACGAACACGTTGTAGGACTGCTGTCGGGCGTCGAGCGCCCAGAATCCGGCGACCCCGCGGCGCGGCAGGATGCGGTCGACGGTCAGGGCGGCCTGTCCACCGCCGGCGAAGGCCAGAATGCGCGAGCCCACCCGCAGACCGAGCTTGTGGGCGAGGTCCGTCGTCACCGCTGCGGCCCCCGCCGCCGGCGTGCGCCCAGAGATCCCGGTGGCCGCCGGGTCGCCGCCGAATCGTCGCGCCGCGGCGAAGTCGACCTCGAGGAGCTGGGCTCGCGGCTGGGTGCCCCCGACTCGGCCGGGATGCACCACTGCGGCCGCGGTCGACGTCATCGACAGCACACCGTCGACCGACGGCGCAGTGAACCCCTGCAACCGCGCGGCGATCGTCGGACCGTCCGGGAGCGGCACCGCGACGATCTCGTCGACCGGACCAAGCTGGTCGTAGGCCGCCGCGCGGATGGAGCGGTTGATGGTGTCGCCGACGATGAGCGAGCCCGTGATGATCGCGGTCCCGAGCAGTGAGCCCGCGATGACGAGCACCGCCTCGACCGGTCGCCCGAACGCGTGGCGGGTCGAGAGGTGCCGGATCAAAGGGGACCGCGCCAGGACCACCGCGAACGGGATCGACAGCACCGCGAACAGGATCACCGGCACCATCGTCAGTCGTTCCCGTCAGTCGAGCTCCGGGTGGCGCCGTCGGCGACGATGGCGCCATCGCGCATGCGGACCATGCGCTGCGCCAGCGCGCCCACGGTCGGGTCGTGGGTGACGAGCATGAGGGTGAGGCCGTCCGCGTGCAGCGACTGCATCAGGCGCATGACCTCGTCCGCGCTCTCCGAGTCGAGTGCCCCCGTCGGCTCGTCCGCCCACACGACACGTGGTCGGCCGGCGAGCGCCCGCGCGATCGTGACCCGCTGCTGTTCGCCGCCGGAGAGCTCGCTCGGACGATGCTCCGTGCGATGGCCCAGCGCGACCCGCTCGAGCGTCTCGGTCGCGCGTCGTCGCGCTTCCTTGTGGTGCACGCCGGCGAGCAACAACGGCACCTCGACGTTCTCGACCGCGCTCAGCACCGGGATGAGGTTGAACGACTGGAACACGAATCCCATCGAGGACGCACGGTTGCGGGTCCGCTCGGCGTCGCTCATCTCGTGCAGTGAGCGGCCGTCGAGCACGACGCGACCGCCGTCGATGTCGTCGAGGCCGGAGAGGCAGTTGAGCAGCGTCGTCTTCCCCGAGCCTGAGGGGCCCATCACTGCGACGAACTCCCCGGCGCCGACGGTCAGGTCCACGTCACGCAACGCCCACACCTCGCCAGCGCCGGTGCGGTAGATCTTGCGCACCCGCTCGGCCGCGAGCAGTGGCGGTGCGGGCGCCACCGAAACATCAGTCAGTACGTCGATGGGACTCACCGCCTGTTCGGTCATGGTGCGATCGTGCGTCAGCTCCCGAGCGCTGCCCAGGGTCGCAAGTCCCCGATTCGCGTGCCGTACGGGGTCGCAGGGACCTTCGGCCCTGGTCGCAAGCACGCGACTGAACGACATTGGGGTCGGAAGCGGACACGAGCGGAGGGGACGGCCGTGAAACGACGACGCCAGGACACGACACCAGTGCCGCGCGCCTGGGATCGCCCGCCGAGTCCTCCGTACGCCGCGGTGCGCGTGCACGCCGCGCGTGCTGGCAGCGGTCGCATCGCGCCGTCGACAGGGCAGTGACTCCGACAGAGATTCCGCGCCGACGAACGCCCGACGCCTCGATCGTTGCTCGCGTCCTGGATCTGGCGCGTGACGGTCGGTTGCCGGCCGACGACGGTGCCGACCATCTTCGGCGACTGGCCGGCAACGAGCGGGCGCTCCTGGAAGCCGCGCTCGCCGACCTCCCGGTGGCATCCGACGCCGAGCCGCCGGTGGAATGCGCCCGGAGCCCCCTGCACCGGGCGCTCGTCGCGCGCACCGTCACCTGAGTCCACGACAACGCCCGCAGCGGAGCGAAGACTTCGCGGTCGCATCCCGGCGCGAGCTCAGAAGCGGACGTTCAGGACGAGCGGGAGTGCCGCGTCACTGCTCGGGATCCGAGCTCGTGATCATGTCGCGGACGCGGGCGCGGAAGACGCGCCAGCGACGCTCGTTGTCGTTGTCGAGCCCGGCGGAATCGCTCAAGAGGTCGGCGGCATGGCTGATGATCTCGGCCGCGCTGTAGGGCAGCTTCGCGGACTCGTGCTGGTCGGCGAGGTCATGCCGAAGGCCCGCGGGAGAGAAGTCCACACGCTCGAGGATGTCGACGGAACGCTGCAGCAGCCTCCCGACGAGGCTGCTGAGGGTGGCCGCCTGCCAATCGTTGGCGATGACCCGATGCCGCGCTCCGAGCACATCTGCGAGGTCGCCGAGATCGAGGAGCGCCTCGGCGGCGGCCCACGAGGCTTCCATCGCGGCGGCGAGCCACTCGCCCGTCTCGGTGGCGTCCTGCGTGAGCACATGGAGATCGCGCTTCAGCTTCCCGATCTCCGCCGGCTCTCCTTCTCCCTCCATGAACAAGATGCCGTCGAGCTGCACCGCAACTGCCGCGTTGAGATCGGGAGCGCCCTCGAACGGGCTGAGCGGAGCGCGGTCCAACGGCGCGGTCGTTGTCCACCGGTCGGCCAGCGCGAGCAGGCTGCGGGCGTGCCGCTGCAGCACGACGGCCTGTTCCCTCGGTGCAGACGCGTAGTACTTCTCGTGCTCCCGATGGAACCGCGAGAGGTTCATGATCGCGGCGATCAGCGGCGACGAAGCGTCCTGAGTCATGGCGCTGTCACCCTCCGCCGCGGCCACAGTTCCAGCCCTGCAGGGTCGTGCGCAGGCCCGATGCCAGCGCCTTGCGCTGTTGCGATGTCAGCTTGGCGCCGGAGTGCAGACCGAACCAGGTGTAGTAGCTCGGTGGCATCGAGCGGTTCGTCACCGTCTCCGCCGCGTCACCGCTCTCCCCGCCGGAGCGCCGAGTGCACTCCGAGAAGTTCAACGCGTTGCGACCATCCTTGACGTGGTTGGTGATCCACCACGAGACCGGCGCGATGTCCTCCCACCAGTACGTCGCAGTGTCGTTGCTGTGACAGTCGAAGCATGCAGCCGACGCCAATTGTCGCGTCTGCGGGCTGTCCCAGGTGGGCTCGTGGTGGGCCGAGGGATTGTCGACGCGGTACGGCACGAGCTGGATGAAGCCGAAGAGCACCACGAGACCGATGCCGGCGTAGAGCAGGAACCGTTTCATGAGCGCATTGTCGCCATTCCGCAATTGGCGTCCCAGAGGCGAAGGTCCTCCGCGCCTCGCCGTCGCGAAGAGGCCCCCCGGGGAGCGTTCCGCCCCGGGGGACCTTCGGGCCGAAGTGTTCGGCTGGTCGAGTGTCGCGAAGGTCACGGCGCGGCACCAGGGACTTCGGTCCCCTTCGTGGATGTTCGACGGAAGATGTGCAGGCTCTGCGACGGACGCGCCGGTGGGGCGCCCTGGTCGCTCCAATCGACCCAGTCGGTGCCCGTCTCACCGAGGTAGGCGTTGATCGCGGTCCCGAGGGTCGGGAACAAGTGGTCGTCGCCGATGCGATCGCAGAGCCCGTACCGACGCAGCGCATCCTTGACCGGTCCCTTGAGCTCGGCGAGCGCGAGCGCGATGCGCTTCCCCTCGAGTTCGTCGAGCACGCGCCCCAGCACCTCGGCGCCGGTCGTGTCGACGTCGGTGATCCGCTCGGCTGCGATGACGACCCAACGGATCGGGTCCTCCCGGCCCGGGCGCAACTCTGGGCGAGCCTCCGCCCCGAGCGAGCTCGTTCTGTGAACGCGGACCGAACGACGAGTGAACAGTGGTGCCATGAAGGCCCACTCAGGACGTTCGTCCCTGTGCCGGGCGGCCCGCACAGGACACGATCGTTCGACCGGCCCTGAACGGAGGCGACTGCCATGTCGAGCGACACGAAGTCCATGGAGGCGCAGCACGCGCTGATGCAGAAGGCGATCGCTAATCGGCTCGAAGGTGAGTTCGGCAGTCTGTTCACGCGCGTCACGCTGCAGCACTACGTCGACGACTCCTACGCTCAGCTGGCCGCCAAAGCCACCATGCGCACACATATTCCTGCATTTGTCGAACGGTTCGCCGCGCACCGTCTCCAGGCACTCGCCCAGACCAGCGGGCTGGTCACCGGGCACCCACCCGAGGTGTTGTTCGTCTGCGAACGCAACGATGCGCTTTCGCAGATTGCGGCAGCACTCTTCAACGCGAAGGCGGGAGGTCGCGCCCATGGCCATTCGGCTGGCACCGTGCCGGCAGGCGAATTGCTCGAAGAAGCCATGCACGTGCTGTACGAGGTCGGCCTGGATCCGATCGAAGCGTTCCCGATGCCCGTGAGCCGCGAGATCGAGAATGCCGCCGATGTCATCGTGACGCTCGACGCGCAAGACGACATCTTCGTCATGGACGGCAAGCGTTTCGTGGCGTGGCGGCTCGCCGATCGTCGCGGTGACGGACTTGATGGATATCGCTCGATGCGTGACGAACTGAGCGAGAAGATTGATACCCTCGTCGCCGAGATCGCTCCGGCAACTCAGGGAGTGGCGTGTTAGCGAGCGTCGAGGTTGGTTCGCAATTCGTCGACTCTTACGAGTTGAGCGCAGGCGCGGAGGTGATTGCGGGGCTGCGCGAGTTGGCCCGGCCTCTGCGGGGTGTGCGGGTGCTGCACGTGAGTGCGACACCGTACGGAGGTGGCGTCGCGGAGATTCTGCGTTCCGAGATTCCGCTGTTGCGGGATCTCGGTCTGGTCGCCGATTGGAAGCTCATCAGCGGCGACGACGCGTTCTTCGCGGTGACGAAGGCGATGCACAACGGGCTTCAAGGCTCGCTCGAAGGTTTGGATCCGGACGACGAGCGTCGGTATCTCAGCCAATCGGCCTACAACGCCGAGTTGCTCGACGACGAGACGTACGACGTGGTCATCGTCCACGATCCCCAGCCCCTCGCGCTGCTCGAGCTCCACGGCCGAGGCGACAGCCGATGGATCTGGCGTTGCCACATCGACACCTCGGAGCCGAACTCCCAGGTCTGGGAGTTTCTGGCGCCGTTCCTCGTCCGGTATGACGCCGCCGTCTTCACGTTGGGTGGCTTCGTTCCACCTGCCTTCCCCGTCGAGCGCGTCGAGATCATCCCGCCCGCGATCGACCCGCTGAGCCCGAAGAACCTCGAGCTGGGCTCGGTGCTCACGGACCGCGTCCTCGGATGGATCGGCGTCGACACCACGCGCCCGCTCGTGACGCAGATCTCGCGCTTCGACCCGTGGAAGGATCCCCTCGGGGTGATCAACGCCTATCGCCTCGTCAAGCAGGAGATGAGGGACGTTCAGCTCGCGCTCGTCGGTTCGATGGCGCTCGACGACCCTCAAGGCTGGGACATCTACGACGAGATCCAAGATGCAACGCGCGATGATCCCGACATCCATGTCTTCACGAACCTGACGGGAGTCGGCAACATCGAGGTCAACGCCTTCCAGCGGCGCGCCCAGGTCGTGATCCAGAAGTCGGTCCGGGAAGGGTTCGGGCTGGTTGTCTCCGAGTCTCTTTGGAAGGGCACTCCCGTCGTCGCGGGCCGCGCAGGGGGAATACCGCTGCAACTCCAAGACGGTAAGGGCGGCTACCTCGTCGACTCGGTCGAAGAATGCGCACAACGGGTGCTCGAGCTACTGAGGGATCCCGAGCTGCGCCGCTCACTCGGCGCACATGGTCGTTCACTCGTTCACGACAGGTTTCTCCTCACCCGTCTCCTCGCCGACGAGCTGCGGCTGTACGCGTCGGTCCTGGGCACCCAACCCCGCGAGGTTCCAGGCACGCTCGTCGGCTTCTCCGGCGAGCGTCGCGATCCGGTGTGTGGCATGCGGATCGATCCGGTCGGCGCCCGGCACCTCGACTACGACAACCGAGACTTCTACTTCTGCTCGCGCAACTGCGAAGACGAGTTCGCGCATGACCCGGAGCGCTTCCTCCGCGCCGCGCATCGCCACCCGACGAGCGGGATCACGAGTCGATGGACGGCGAGCCGTCGCGCGCACGGCTCGCGCACGCCGAACGCACCGACGTAGTGCGCGACCGAGTGGGGTTCCTATGCAGCTCGTAGAGGGCGCGCCGTTGTCTCGCGACGAGCTCGACCGGATCGATGCCCATTGGAGAGCCGCCAACTACCTGTCTGCTGGGCAGATCTATCTGCTCGGCAACCCGTTGCTCGACGAACCGCTCGAGCCAGCGCACGTAAAACCCCGGCTGCTGGGCCACTGGGGAACGACGCCTGGTCTCAACTTCGTCTATGCGCACCTGAATCGCGTGATCGCGCGCCTCGATCTCGACATGATCTACGTCACCGGCCCCGGCCATGGTGGTCCGGGTCTCCTGGCGAACACCTGGCTGGAGGGCACCTACTCGGAGATCTACCCGGACGTGTCGCTCGACCGTGCGGGCATGGCACGCCTGTTCCGACAGTTCTCGTTTCCCGGTGGCGTCCCGAGCCACACGGCACCCGAAACGCCGGGTTCGATCCACGAGGGCGGGGAACTGGGCTATTCGTTGTCGCACACGTTCGGTGCCGCGTTCGACAATCCCGATCTCATCGCCGCGTGCGTGATCGGGGACGGTGAGGCCGAGACGGGACCGCTGGCCACGAGTTGGCATTCCAACAAGTTCTTGGATCCGGTCGGCGACGGCGCGGTACTCCCGATCCTGCATCTCAACGGGTACAAGATCGCCAACCCGACGGTGCTCGCGCGCATCGGTGATGACGAACTCGACGCGCTACTGCGAGGCTACGGGTACGCGCCTTGTCTCGTCTCCGGCGATGATCCGGCCTTGATGCACCAGCAGATGGCCGCGGCGCTCGACCGAGCCGTCGACGAGATCCGCAGCGCCCAGCATGCTGCCCGCAGCGGCCGGCGCGGCCGGCCGCGGTGGCCGATGATCGTGCTGCGCACGCCGAAGGGCTGGACGGGACCGAAGGAAGTCGACGGCGTACCCGTCGAGGGGACATGGCGTGCCCATCAGGTGCCGCTCGCCGAGGTCCGGACCCGTGCCGACCACCGGGCGATGCTCGAGGACTGGATGCGCAGCTACCGGCCCGACGAGTTGTTCGATGACGCCGGCCGCCCTCGACCGAAGCTGACGGGCTGGCTCCCTCGTGGTGATCGCCGCATGGGTGCGAATCCGCATGCCAACGGCGGCCGGTTGCTGGATACCCTCGAGCTCCCCGACTATCGCGACTACGGGGCCGCCGTGGACCAGCCGGGCCGGGACCGCTCCGAGCCGACCCGGGTGCTGGGTGGCTTCTTGCGCGACGTTGTGCGAGCAAATGCTGACCGTCGGAACTTCCGGATCTTCGGGCCGGACGAGACCGAGTCGAACCGCCTCGGCGCGGTGTACGAAGCGACCGACAAGGTCTGGCAGGCGGAGGTGCTCCCGGTCGACGTTCACCTGGCGGGACACGGCCGCGTCGCCGAGATCCTCTCCGAACACACGTGCCAAGGCTGGTTGGAGGGGTACCTCCTCACCGGGCGTCACGGCCTCTTCTCCTGTTACGAGGCGTTCGTCCACATCGTCGACTCGATGTTCAATCAGCACGCCAAATGGCTCAAGGTCAGCCGTGAGCTCGAATGGCGCCACTCCGTCGCGTCGTTGAACTACCTCCTCACGTCACACGTCTGGCAACAGGATCACAACGGTCTCTCGCACCAGGACCCCGGCTTCATCGACCACGTCGTCAACAAGAAAGCAGACGTGATCCGCGTGTACCTCCCGCCGGACACGAACTGCCTGCTCTCGGTCGCGGACCACTGCCTGCGAAGCCACGACTACGTCAACGTGATCGTCGCCGGCAAGCAACCCTCCTTCGACTGGCTCGCCATGGACGACGCGGTCCTGCATTCCGCGCGCGGTGTCGGCCTCTGGGAGTGGGCGAGCAACGATGAGGGTGAACCCGACGTCGTCATGGGTTGCGCCGGCGACGTCCCCACCCTCGAGACGTTGGCCGCCGTCGACCTCATGCGTCGACATCTGCCCGACCTCAAGGTTCGCGTGGTGAACGTCGTCGACCTGATGCGCCTCCAACCCGAGGCAGAACACCCCCACGGCATGCCCGACCGTGACTTCGACACCCTGTTCACGACGAACAAGCCGATCATCTTCGCCTATCACGGCTATCCGTGGTTGATCCACCGTCTCACGTATCGGCGCGCCGGGCACCACAACCTGCACGTGCGCGGCTACAAGGAAGAAGGCACGACCACCACTCCCTTCGACATGGTCGTCATGAACGACATGGACCGCTTCCATCTCGTCATGGACGTCATCGACCGCGTCCCCGGGCTCGGCCAGCGCGCCGCGAGCGTCCGTCAACTGATGGTCGACAAGCGAACCCAACATTGGGAATGGACGCGTGCAACCGGCGAAGATCTCCCCGAGGTCCGCGACTGGACCTGGTCACCATGACACGAGTCCTGGTCGTCAACACCGGGTCGAGCAGCATGAAACTGCGCTTGCTCGGGGCCGACGACGTCGTGCTCGCCACCGCCGATGTCGACTCGACTGACAGCAACGACCTTTCGGAGCTCATCGCTCGATTCGCCGAGGGCTGCGCTTCCGTTGACGCGGTCGGCCATCGCGTCGTGCACGGCGGCCGCGACTTCGTCGAACCAGTCATGGTCGACGGGACCGTCGAACGACGCATCGTCGAGCTTGCGCCGCTCGCACCGTTGCACCAGCTCCAGGCGCTGGCGGGGATTCGCGCCGCGCGCTCGGTCCTCCCCCAAGTGCCGCAGGTCGCGTGCTTCGACACTGCCTTCCACGCAACGCTCCCAGCCCGCGCATCGACGTACCCGCTGCCGGAGACGTGGCGCGAGCGATGGCCGCTTCGACGCTTCGGGTTCCACGGGCTCTCCCACGCCTACGTCGCACAACGCGCCGCGCTGATCGCCGGCCTCCCGACTCGCGGGCTGCGCGTAGTCAGCTGCCACCTCGGTTCAGGTGCCTCGCTCTGCGCGATCTCCGACGGTCGGTCCGTCGACACGACCGGCGGATTCACACCCCTCGAAGGACTCGTCATGCGCACCCGGTCTGGATCGATCGACCCGGGTCTCGTGCTCTGGCTCATCGAGCAGGGTGGCCTGAGCGCAGCTCGCGTCGATCAAGGTCTCGAACACGAATCAGGCCTCGCCGGTCTGGCCGGCGGCACCGGCGATCTCCGCGACATCATCCGCCGCGTGATCGTGGAGACGAACGAGCGATCCTGGCGTTCGACGTCTACGTGCATCGGCTTCGGCGCGAGATCGCGGCGATGACCGCCTCGCTCGGCGGTCTCGACGTCATCGCCTTCACTGGTGGCGTCGGCGAACACGCGCCCGCGGTACGAGCGGCCACCGCCGAAGGGCTCGCCTACCTCGGCATCTCACTCGACGACGACGAGAACGCGGTCGCGACCATCGATGCCGACATCAGCGCACCAGAAGCGACGGTCAGAACCGTCGTGGTCACGGCTCGAGAAGACCTCGAGATCGCCCGTCAGGTGCGAGCGACGCTACGAAGATGAGAGCGACCGTCCAAGCAATCGCTCATGCCGTCGTCATCGCCGTTTGAGAGCCGCTGCTGTCGCGGCCTACGTCGGTTCGGACCGCTTGGTGTTGGTAGGCCGCGGAAGCCCAGCGATTGGGCGGTGTGCTTGATGGTGGATCCACCGTGATGCACGACGGCGGAGTCGGCGCTCTTGTCGAAGTTCGGGCTGGCGTGGTTGACGGGCACCGCGAGGGACGAGTTCGAAGAACCGGCGTTTCACGAGCTCAACGAGGAAGAGGTAGAGGGCGACCATGCCGGCGAGCACCGCGAAGAAGTCTGCGGGGAGCGGGGTGAAGCCGAGGTCGTGGGCAAACGGCGAGTAGGGCAGGAGCGCCCCGATGGCGATGACGCCGATCACCGCGAGCAACAGCGGGCGGCTCGGTCGGCTGCGCCAGAACGGTACGCGGTGCGTGCGAATCACGAAGACGACGAGGGTTTGGGTAGCGAGGGATTCGACGAACCATCCGGAGCGGAACAGTGCGGGTCCGGCGGCGAAGGGGCCGAGCATGATCGCGAACGTGGCGAAGTCGAAGATCGAGCTGATGGGTCCGAAGGTGAGCATGAAGCGTCGGATGAATCTGATGTCCCAGTGCGAGGGTCGGGCCACCAGTTCAGGGTCGACGAGGTCGGTAGGGATAGCTATCTGGCTGGTGTCGTAGAGGAGGTTGTTGAGCAGGATCTGGCTGGGAAGCATAGGAAGGAACGAGAGGAACGTGGACGCGACCGCGGCGCTGAACATGTTCCCAAAGTTCGACGACGTGCCCATGAGCACGTACTTGATGGTGTTGGCGAAGGTGCGGCGCCCTTCGGTGACCCCATCGGCGAGGACGCCGAGGTCCTTTTCGAGGAGGACGATGTCGGCGGCGTCTTTGGCGACATCGGCAGCCGAGTCGACCGAGATCCCGACGTCGGCGGCGTGGAGCGCGACGGCGTCGTTGACCCCGTCACCGAGAAACGCGACGTCGTGGTCGGCGGCGCGGTGCGCGCGGATGAGGCGGGCCTTTTGTTCGGGGCTGACGCGGGCGAAGATCGTCGTGTCGATGACACGGGCACGGAGTTCGTCGTCGTCAAGCGCGGCGATGTCGGTTCCCGTCATCGGAGCCCCGGCGTCGAGGCCAAGGTCACGACAGACCTTCTGAGCAACGACGGCGTTGTCACCGGTGACGACCTTGACCGTGATACCGAGCGTCGCCAGACGTTTGAGGGACACCGCAGCATCAGGTTTGGGTTGGTCCAAGAACACGAGGTAACCGACGAGCGCGAGGTCGTGCTCGTCGGCCGCGGTCACGGTGTCAGCTCCGGGCGCGGGGCGAGACGCCACCGCCACCACCCGGCCGCCGGCGGCGAACTCCATCTCCAGGATGTCACGAGCCGACCCGGGCACCTCGCAGCAGGCCGCGAGGATGGACTCGGGTGCACCTTTGGTGATGAGCAGGCGACCACGGACGGGATCGTCGACGAGCACGGTCGACATCCGCCGGTCGTGATCGAACGGTACGTGCGCGAGCCGGCGCACATCGGTCCGGGGCACCGTCGCGGCATCGGGAGCCCGCCACAGCGCGACATCGAGCGGGTTACCGCCAACCGCCTCACCGTCTTCAACCGTGGCTTCGTTACACAGCAAACCCAGCCGGAACACCTCAGGATCAGCGGCACCAGTAAGGTCGATCGCGCGCACGAAACTGATCCGCCCTTCAGTGAGTGTGCCGGTCTTGTCCATAAGCAAGATCTCGATGTCACCGAGATCCTCGATGCACACGAGACGCTTGACCAGCACCCCTTGTCGAGCGAGACGACGTGACCCGGTCGCGAGACTGGTCGTCACCACCGCGGGAAGCAGCTGCGGAGTGATACCCACCGCGATTGCGAGCGAGAACAGCAGCGACTCGAGCAACGGCCGCTGCAAGATCAGATTGATCACGAAGATCGAAGTGGTCAGGACCCCGGCAACTTGGACGAGCAGCACCGAGAAATGTCGCAGACCGACCTGAAACTCGGTCACCTCCTGGCGTTCACCCAACCCGGCCGCGATCTTGCCGAACTCGGTGCGCCGACCCGTACTGACCACCACCCCTTCACCGTCACCGTTGCTCACGACCGTGCCCATGAATGCGCACGACGAGAGATCCCCCAGCGCGCACTCGCCGGCGACCGCCGCCACCGACTTGTCCGCAGGCAACGACTCGCCCGTCAGCACCCCCTCGTCACACTCAAGACCGTCGGCAGCAACGATCCGCACATCGGCCGGAACGACCTGACCGATCGAGAGACGCACCAGATCACCAGGCACCAGATCGGTCACGTCGACGCTCTCAGAAAGACCGCCACGGCGCACCACTACCTCGTGTCGAATCTGAGTATGCAACGCCTGCGAAGCCAACTCGGCGCGGTACTCGTTGACGAAACCAAGCCCGACCGACGCCACCAAGATCACCCCGATGATGACCGCGTCGGTTCGATCACCGACGAAGAACGACAGCGCCGCGGTCACCACCAACAACAACAGCAACGCGCTGCGCAACTGGCGTCCCAGCACCTCCCACACCCGGACCCGACGCACCGCGATCAGATTCCGACCCACCAGCTCACGCCGATGGGCGACCTCGTCATCGTCGAGCCCGCCGCTCGCGGTTCCGAGGCGTTGCAGGACTCTGTCAGCGGGCAGCGTCGCCGCCGCTGCGACACTCAAATCTGCTGAGACGCCCTCGGCGTCGACCTTGGAACGCACCGCAGGATTATGTCGCCTGCCGTCCGACCGCCATTTAGCCGCGAAGCACACGAACCCAAGCGTCTCGGGAAGTAGACGAATACAGGGTCGCAAATTCCGCGGCCCGTTGCGAGCGATGAGCACCACCCCTCGCCGCCAATGGCGTCCAGTGGCAGGACGCTTACGAGCAAGACCGCCTCGCCACCCGAGATCGAGCTCGACCTGTTGCACGAGCGGGATCCTGGCGCCGGCCGCTCGAGAAGAGGGCACCGCCCGAGGACTTTCGCCTCTGTGAGCAGACGCAGCGTGGAGCGATGATTCAGGGAGTCCGACGGGACGCTGGAAGGTGCACCCATCGTCATCTTCCGGTTGCCGCCGGGTCGGCGCCGAACGAGACGGCACCTCAGCTCGATCGCGAGGGACTGGACGGAGGACACGATGACGGTTGCCACTGCACCTCTTCCGCCGTCTCCGCCGTCGGCTGAACCGCCCAGTCGTCGAACCCGCCGGGGCCTACGCGACATGCGCGGCACGCTCCTGACGGTTGGGGCGCTGCTGTTGGCCTCGATCGTGGCGGTGGCGATCGCGTACGCGGTGAAAGGATCGTCGGGCCCCGTCGGCGACGTTCAGGCAACAACCGTCGACTTCAAGGTCATGATGCCAACCACCCTTGCGACCGGCACGCACACGATCGGTCTGACCAACAACGGCACAGTCGGCCATGAAGTGGTGCTCTTCAAGACCGACCTCGCTGCGAACAGCCTGCCGCTGAAGGCTGACGGCGACGTGAACGAAGAGTCACGACTCCTCGCGAGCGTAGGCGACAGCGGAGCACCACTCAAAGCGGGTGCGACGGAGAGCTTCAAGACCGCGAATCTGACTCCCGGACACTACGTCGCGGTATGCAATCTTCCGGGCCACTATCACCTCGGCATGAGGCTCGACATCACGGTGCGCTAACCGCAGCGACGCTCTCGCGCGCCGCGACGCCGAAGACATCCGTTGTGCCGTGTTGCGCGTCGAGACGAGGCACGGTTGCTCGCGTCTCATCGGATTGCTGACCACGCCCCCACCCGCGCTGGCGTCGCGCCACATCTCCTGTGATCCTGCCGGGGCTGAGCAGGATACCCTAAGGGGTATACTTAAGATTATTGGAATACCTATAGGGGTATACCAGTTGACTGCTCTGATGCCCGAGCCGGGAGGAGGACGCATGGGAACCGTTGCGCTGTCCGCGGTGACGTTCGAGTCGACCATCGCCGAGAACGTCATCGTGCTCGTCGACTGGTGGGCGTCGTGGTGCGGCCCGTGCCGCATGTTCGCCCCGGTCTTCGACGCCGCCGCCGTCAAGCACCCTGACATCGTCTTCGCGAAAGTCGACACCGAGGCCGAGAACGCACTCGCCAGCGCCGCCGGAATCATGTCCATCCCGACACTGATGGCGTTCCGTGGCGGCGTACTTGTGTTCTCCCAGCCGGGTGCCCTCCCTGCCCCGGCGCTCGACGACCTGATCGCGCAGGTGCGCGCACTCGACATGGACGCGTTGACCGCCGAACTCGCCGCCCACACGTCTTGAACCAAAGAGAGAGAAAGAGAGAGAGAGAGAGAGAGAGAGAGAGGCCTGATGCAGATCCCCGATGACGTTATTCATGACGTCCGCACGCGTGTCCGGCGCGCCGCCGGTCAGGTTCAGGCCATCGAGCGAATGCTCGTCGAGGGCCGCGAGTGCCGCGAGGTCGTGACCCAGATCTCGGCCGCCACGAAAGCGCTCGAGCAGGCCGGGTTCAAGCTCGTCGCGGCCGGCTTGACCTATTGCGTCGAGAACCCGGAAGAGGCCGAAGCCGACGGCTATGCGCGCGACGACGTCGAGCGCATGTTCATGAAGCTGGCCTGAGATGCGCGGATTCGAAACCACGGTTCATCTGTCGTTCCCCGACACCGAACAGGCGGTGCGCGACGCCCTCGGCCAGGTTGGCTTCGGCGTGGTGAGCGAGATCGACGTCGCCGCGAATCTGAACCGCGCCCTCGGAGGAGACCGGTCACCGCTCACGATCCTGGGCGCGTGCAGCCCTGTGCTGGCCGACCGCGCGCTCGCCATCGACCGGTCGGCCGCGCTCGTGCTGCCCTGCAATGTCGCGCTCGACGAAACCGAAGGCGGCACACGAGTGCGCATCGTCGACCCGCGCGACCTCATTGACGACCGGCGCTTCGAAGCGCTGGCCGACGAAGCCGCCGCCCAGCTCCAAGCGGCGCTCGACGAACTCCCCGTCGGCGCACCGTGAGCCCACGACTGGCGTCACCGCACGGGTTCCTGATCGAACGCTCGCTCGGCGCACACCGCGACGCAGGTCATGGGTGCCCTCATCCACAGACGCAACTTCGTGTCCCGTCGGTCGGCGACCAGGAATCGCTGTAGATGAAGACACCGATCGAGGATCCCGTCACTGCGGCTCATCAGCCATCGGCTCCGCCCGACCCCAAAGCGCTGTTCTCGCGCCTCGCTGCATTCTCGGCGCGGCACCGTCGGGGCGTCATCATCACCTGGCTCGTGGTCGCGTTTGCCGCCGCGCCGCTCGCCCTGACCTTGACCGGCGCGCTCTCCGGCGCGGGATGGGAGGCGCAAGGTTCGACCGCGCAACAGGTGCGCGACGAGCTGCGCCGCGACTTCCCCCAACTCGGCGCCGAGGACCCCATCGTCGTCTACCACCAAAACACACCCATCGCGACCGACCCCGCCGCGTTGCAACGCCTCATCGGCCAACTCCGACATGCACCGCACACGCGCGCGGTCGCCGACCCGCTCACGCTGCCCGCCTCCGCCGGACTCATCTCCGGTGACGGCCACACCGCGCTGATCCCCGTCGCCCAGGTCGTGCACAACGATGCCCAGCGGCCCGTCGCTGCCGGCGCACTTGGCAGCTACGTCGACAAGCTCACGCTGCCGTCTGGCGCGCGTGCCGAGGTCACCGGCGAATGGCCGGTGTGGAGTGACTTCAACACCATCAACGCCGAAGCACTCCACAAGGCCGAGTTGGTCAGCGGTCTGCCGACCTTGATCCTGTTGTTCCTCGCGTTCGGGGCGCTGACCGCCGCCGGACTCCCACTCGTCCTCGCGCTGGCCGGCATCGCGGTCGGCTTCGCGGTCTTGCACGTCCTTGGCTTGGCCATGCCGATGTCGGTCTGGTCGATGAACTTCTCGATGATGATCGGCCTCGCCGTCGGGATCGACTACAGCCTCTTCATCGTCAGCCGCTATCGCGAAGAACGCGCCGAAGGCAAAGACGCCCTCACCGCGATCGAAAACACCATGTCGACCGCCGGCAAAGCCGTATTCCTCTCTGCCCTCACCGTCGTGATGGCGCTCGCCGCGGTGTTCCTCGTGCCGGTCATGGTCTTCCGCTCCATGGCTCTCGGCATGATCCTGTCCGTCGTTGCCGTCGCGCTCGCGTCACTGACACTGTTGCCCGCCTTGTTGGTCGCGCTCGGCGACCGCGTGCTGATCAAGAAGAACACCGAAGACCGCGACATCACCGCCGAGTCCCGTTGGCAACGCGTCACCAGCGTCGCGCTGCGCCACCCCGGCCGCGTGCTCGCCATCGGGCTCGTCGTCCTCGGCGCGCTCATCGCGCCTGCGCTCGGCATGCACCTCGGCATGCCCGGCGCCCACGTCGTCGACAAGAGCCACACCAGCCGCGACGGCTACGACATGCTCGTCGCCGCCTACGGGTCCGGCGCCGCCGCACCCGCGTTCATCACTACCCCCGCCACGAGCGCTGACACCGTCACCCGCGTCGCCTCGGACGTGCCTGGCGTCGTCGACGCCCGCGTCGTCACCCCACCCGCAGCGACCGGCCGGGTCGTCGTACGCGTCACCGGCTCGACTCCGGTCGACAACTCCCATACCGCGCAGATGGTCGACACCCTGCGCGCCCGACTCCACACCGCAGTGCCTGCCGCGCGCGTCGGAGGACCCGCCGCGCAAAACCGCGACCTCACCGCGGTGCTCACCGGGCGCGCCCCCTACGCGATCGGGCTCATCCTCATCGTCGCGTTCGTGCTGCTGCTCATCGTGTTCCGCAGCCTCGTCGTCGCGCTCACGTCGATCCTCATGAACCTGCTCACCGTCGGCGCCGCGTTCGGCTTCGCCACGCTCGTGTTCCAGCACGGCATCGGCACCGGACTCCTCGGCATCGAACACCAACCCTTCGTCGACGCCTGGGCACCACTGTTCTTCTTCGCGCTGCTCTTCGGCCTCTCAATGGACTACCAGCTGTTCTTGTTGGCCGCGATCCGAGAACGCTACGAAGCCACCGGCGACACCCGCCGCGCCATCGCCGACGGTATCGCTCGCACCGGACGGCCCATCACCAACGCCGCGCTCATCATGATCGTCGTGTTCATCGCCTTCGGCGTGACCGGGCCCATCCCGCCCACCGAGCTCGGCCTCACTCTCGCCATGGCCGTCCTCCTCGACGCCACCGTCGTACGCGTCCTGCTCGTCCCCGCCACCATGGCCCTCCTCGGCGACCGCAACTGGTACCTCCCTCGCTGGCTCAACCGCGCACTCCCCCACATCCACTTCAGCCACTGAAAGGAACGACCATGGCGCCCGCAACCCCAACCCGCCCGGCAGCGCGACCCGTTGGCCGCACGAACGGGTGCGGTTCGCGCTCGCCGGCACCATGACCGTCCTCAGCGTCGTCCTGGCAGCAACACTCACCCGTGGTTCCTGCGCTCACCGCGTTCGTGGGCATCAACCAGTGGCTCTACGTCACGGTCGGCAACTGCCCCGCGTCGCCGTTGTTCCGCCGGCTCGGCGTCGTGTCACGATGCGGGGCCTGACACCCACGCTGCCGATCCCCGCGGGACCGGTAGCAGACTGCATACGCAGGCCACGCGCACCTGGAGAGCGCGGTGATGGACCGTCACGACTGGGACGACCGCTACCGAGCGACCGAACTGGTGTGGTCGGCCGGGCCGAACCAGTTTGTGGTCGCCGAACTCGAACACCTTGCGCCGACTCGCGCCCCCGATCTCGCGTGCGGGGAAGGCCGCAACGCAATCTGGCTCGCCGAGCACGGCTGGACCGTCACCGGCGTGGACTTCTCCGAGGCCGCGCTCGAGAAGGCCCGTCGCATCGCCGCAACCCGCAACGTCACCATCCAGTGCGAGCTCGCCGACATCACCGAGTACACCCCGCCCGCCGCGCAATTCGATCTCGTGATCGTGATGTACCTCCACCTTCCCGCAGCCCAGCGCCGCGTCGTATATTCGAGCGTGCCGCCGCCGCAGTCGCGCCCGGCGCGACGCTGCTCGTGGTAGGCCACAACAGCACCAACCCGGCCAGTGGATGGGGCGGCCCCCAAGACCCCAACGTGCTCTACGGACCCGAAGACATCAAACGTCGACGTCGACGGGCTCCAGATCGTCAAGGCGGAACGGGTCGAGCGCGACGTCCGCACCGATCAGGGCGACAAGGTCGCGATCGACGCGCTCCTCCGCGCAACTCGAGCCCCTGAGGAGACACCATGACCACAGGTCCTCCCCTCCCGCTCGTCGGCGACGACCTCGACGTCCGCTGTATCGACGGAACGGAGCGTGTTTATCTCAACCTCGACGGCGCGGCATCCACCAACGCGCTGCCAGCCGTCGCCGCCCGGGTGCACGACTTCGTGCCCTGGTACTCGAGCGTCCATCGCGGCGCCGGCTACAAGTCGCGTGCCGCTACCGACGCCTACGAACACGCACGTACCGCGATCCGGCGGCGGGCGCGACGCCGCCCGTTGCATCGAGAGCTACCGGGCCGCGCGCGACATCACCGACCCCGAGCGTCCTCTCGGTCCAAAGCCGCCCGGTGGCCCATCAGCTGCATGGCGCCACCACCTACACCAGCTCGACCTGCTGCTCGTCCAGATCCACGAGCCGACCCTCGCACGGGGTGTCGAGCTGGAGCTCTGACAGCTGGCGGAATGCTCCTGCCCATGGGGGTCGACGCGGACCTTCCGCACCCATGCCAAGACTCCCTCGCGGCTGGCGGTGACCACGGCAGGGGACGGATGAGCTCAGGATGGGCGGACTCACGCAGCAGCGGCCCGTTGAGACCCTCGTCGTCTTCGGCCTTGAGGTCGCCGTCGAACTCGATGTCCATCTCAGTCAGCAACTTCGCTGACGATGACGCTCAGGGCTGAAGCGTGAGCTGCCAGCGGTGGTCGATCCGATCAGTGACGGTCGCCGCGAAGTAACGGCCCGCATCGTCGAGCACCTCGACTCGCATACCGATGGTGAGCTCTTCGTCGCGCTCGAGCTCGGCATCGTGCACGTAGGCGCGGCCGGCTTCGAGCTCCGCGGGACCGACTGATGCCGGCACGACGAGCTTGGTGATCGTCACCATCAGCGTCCGATCGTACCTGCGTCCACGCCGCCCTCATCAGCCTCTCCACCAGTTCACGCGGCTCGCCGAGGACCGCCAAGACCTGCTCGAAACGCGGAGCGAGCTCAGCACGAGCAGCCGGATGGTGTAACATCTATGTCACGGCACGGAAGGATCTGGCATGGCGAGGACAAGGACTGGTGCTGAGCGCTACATCGAGCGCCAGAAGCGCGATCCCGAGTTCCGCGAGGCATATGACGACGCCGCGCGTCGAATCCACCAGGTCGACGAGCTCGTTCGCGCACTGGACGATGCACGCGAGCAGCGAGGGATGACCAAGGCCGAGCTCGCGCGCCGCGCCGGGATGGCACCGGAGGTCGTGCGCCGACTCTTCACCGCGGAAGCAGCCAATCCGACCGCAGCCACGCTCGTTGCACTTGCCGACGTGCTCGACGTGGAGCTGGTGGCCCGACCGGCTCGACGAAAGGCCGGATAGACCCTTCTTGGCGCAGGCCACGACGCGGCACATGTCCCGTGAGACGCGGTCAGTTGGCCACGGTCCTTCGGCGCCGGAACTCCTCTCGCAGCGCGACCGCGCGCCGGTAGTCACGAGAATGTGCCGCTTGGCGCAGTGGCTTCGAGAGGCCGGCGATGCAGACGATGCTCGGGCCACCGAGGTCAGGCGCTTTGCGTTCGAGGACGCAGAAGAGGCGGTGGTTGCGTCGGTCAGCGCCGCGCAATCGGATCTCGTAGAAGCCGGCCATGTCTCCGTGCATGGCTTCCCATTTGCCACCACCCGAGAACGACGGTGGTGGAGCCTCGGCCACCGCATCGAGCACCGCGATCACCTCGGCGCGCGTCCGGACCGGCAGGCTATCGAGGAACGTGATCGTCGGAACCTCGCGCGCTGGATCGTCATCGCGGTGGCGTTGGAAGAAGTGGATACGCCAGGGCTCGGACACGCGGCGACCGCACTCAGCCCGCGGTGGGCGCGGCTGCAGGCTCGTCGGCGAAGAGCTGCGCGACTGTCGACGCCGCGCTTGCGTCGAGCTCGGGCTGCACGTGGCTGTAGATATCGAGCGTGATACCAGTCGTCGCGTGGCCGAGACGCTCGCTCACCACCTTGGGGTGCACGCCCGCTTGAAGCGCGAGCGTCGCCCAGGTGTGGCGGAGGTCGTGCAAACGAATCTGCTTCACGCCAGCGCGCCGCGCCGCCGAGCCGAAGGCGCGGGTGAAGCGGTCCGGGTGAAGCGGCCCTCCGAGTTGATCGCAGAACACCAAGCCGGCGTCTTGCCATGCATCTCCAGCAACGATGCGCTCTTCGAGCTGGCGTGCACGGTGTGCCTTCAGCGTCGCGACGGTTTCAGTATCGAGCGAAACACTGCGGCGAGACCGCGCCGTCTTCGGCGTCGACCACACCAACTCCTTGTCGACGACGCTCAGTGCCCGGTTGATCGCGACTCGGCCCGCGCCGAGGTCGACGTCTGACCACCGAAATCCCAGCGCTTCACCGCGACGCATCCCCGTCGTGGCGATCAATCGGTAGGCAGCTTCGTTGCGATCACCGTGCACCGACGCGAGGAACGTGCGCATCTCGGCGGCGTCCCACGTCGACAGCTCGGGGCGGGTTGGCGTAGGTGGCTTCACCAGCGCGGCCACGTTGCGCTGCACGAGCCCGAAGCGCTCGGCATCGGCAAGGCAGCGGCGCAGGGCGATGTGGACGTTGCGAACCGTCTTCGCCGAGAGCCCGCCGCCATAGCGATGGCCTTCCGCGAGGAGCGATGCGTACAGCTCCTCCACATCGAGGGGTCGCAGCGCTTGGAGCCGGATGCGACCGAGGCGATCGGTGACTCTTCCAAGCCCATTTCGGTAGTCGCGGAGCGTGGACGCTCGAATCTTGGGAGCGATGGTGACGAGCCACCGTTCGATCCACTCGCCGACCGTCTGCGGGTCGGGTGCGACGTAGCTGCCGTCAGTCACCGACCCGATCAGCTCGGACATGGCGTCTTCGGCAGCGCGCTTCGTGCGGAACCCGCTCTTGGTCTGCTGTCGCCGGTGACCCGTTGCCGGGTCGCGGCCGACGTCAACGACGTACGCCCAGCTCTTGCCGCGCCGATGCACATGACCTCGCACGAATGCGATGTTAGCAATCCGTTAGCACGCGACGTACAAACAGGACGTAACGCCACGGACGCAGTCGGACTCGGTGGACGACGAGCAGGCGTTTGTGCAGGTCAGAGCGGTGCCCGGAGAGGGAGTCGAACCCCCACGCTCCTCGCGGAGCCGGCGGGTTTAAGCCGCCTGCGTCTACCGTTCCGCCACCCGGGCCGGGTGCCGCGAGGGTAGACGCACCCGCGGTTATCGTCGCCGCCGATGCCTCGATGGCTCGACCGGTTGCTCGATCCCAGCGCGCACATCGCCCACCGGCTGCAGACCACGGTCGTCGAACCCGCGTGGCGGCGGGTCACCGACCTCGAGTCGTTCGTCCCGGTCAGCATCGCGATCGGTGTCGCCGTCGTGCTCGAGGCAACGCTGCCGCATCGCGTCGCGCAGCTGCGGTGGATGTTCGTTGTCGCCAGCGTGTTGTTCTTCGTCCTCCTGTTGGTCGTCAACCCGCGCCGGGCGGCGGAGCGACCGCGCCTCGTGCGCGGATCGATGCTCTCGCTCGTCGCGTTGCTGAGCATCGGCAACATGTTCTCCGCCGCGGCGCTGGTGATCGACCTCGTCAACGGCGAAGGCATCCGCGACGCCGGCAAGCTCCTCCTCACCGGCGGCGCGATCTGGCTCACCAACGTCATCGTGTTCTCGCTGTGGTACTGGGAGTTCGACCGCGGCGGACCGCTTGCGCGCGCTCACCGACCCGACGCCGCGCTCGACTTCCTGTTCCCGCAGATGGACAAGCCCGAGCTCGCCCCGGTCGACTGGCAGCCCGAGTACGTCGACTACCTGTACCTGTCCTTCACGAACGCAATGGCGTTCAGCCCCACCGACGTGATGCCGCTGTCTCGCTGGGCCAAGCTCACGATGCTCGTGCAGTCGCTCGCATCGCTGATGATCGCCGTCTTGGTGATCGCGCGGGCAGTGAACATCCTGCGCTGAGCTCAGCCACCGGATTCGGTGGTCGGCGGCGCGAGTGTGGTGACGGGCAGCGTCCTCGCGACGGTGGTCGGGATCACCGCGACCGACGGCGGAGTGGTCGGGACCCGCCGGGTCGGCGCCGATGTGGTGGTCACCGGCGCTGACGCCGTGGGCATCGGAGCACTGGAGCTCGGCGGGTTGGGTACCCGGTTCGCGGGCTCGTCGGTGGCGACGACGGCCGCACGCGTTCGACATCGCAGGCCCGGCCCGGGGACGACTCCTCACTCGTGCCCAGGCCCCGAGGTCGCCAAACCGGCGGGGACGAACACCGCGGGCCGGCGCGCTCCGTAGACCGCATCGAGCGGCGCGAGCACGTCGATCCAGTCGTGGGTGTCAGCATGCACACCGGAAGGATCGAGCTCGTCGATCCCGCACGTGGGCTGCATGTGTCGCACCGGGACGGCGACCACGATGTCGGGTGCACCACGCGCGAACGCACACACGTCGTCGGGTGCGTGGAGCGCGCGGTACGGCGACTCAGTGAAGTTCGGGATGCGGGCGCGCAGTGTGAGCAGGGTGTGGGTCACGAAGAGCTTTGCGGTGAGGCGATCGACCGGCTGACCGCACAGCAGCCGGTCGAGGAGCGAGCGGCGCAGCTCCCAGTCGACCGGACGCCGGTTGTCGGGATCGACGAGCAGGTGGTTCCACAACTCGTCGCCCTGAAACACGTCGGGTACGCCGGGCGCGGTGCACCGCACGACGAGCGCGCCCAGCGCGATCCGATCGGCGGCGGGGAGGATGGTCTCGAGCAGCGGCACGAAGAGCTCGCGGAAGCGGGGGCTGCTCATCGCGCGATCGATCACCTCCAGCACCTGATGCTCTCGCGCTTCGTCGGGATCGATCCAGTTCGTGTGACGCTTCGCCTCGCGCATCGCCTTGACGAGGTAGATGCCAAGCCGTTCGCGAGACAGCGGCCACGCGCCCACCAGCGTCTGCAACATGAACATCTGCTCGTCGTCGTCAGGACCGCCACCCGGACCGGCGTGCTCCGTGCAGAGATCGCGCCACCACGCCACGAGACGGAGCCACGCCTCGCCGATCGTCGACAGCACCGCGATGCGTGCGCGCACGTCGGCGCTGCGTTTCGTGTCGTGCGTGGTCGCCGCGAGCATCGAGCGCGGCCACGACGCCGCCCGCGCGTCGTTGGCCCGGTGGAAGTCGTCGACGGTGATGCCGAAGCGGTCGGGCTCGCCGCCGACTTCGTCGAGAGTGAGCAGGCGCACGTCGCGGTACATCGCCGTGTCCTCGACGCCCTTCGCCATCACCGCGCCGGTCGTCTGCTGGAAGCGGACCACGAACTCCGGCGATGTCTGATCGGGTCGCAGCAGCGCGTCGACGAACGCCGGGGGCAGATGCTCCAGCGCGGCGCGGTCCGCGGCGGACGCCGCGCCGCGTCGGTCGGGCTCGAGGTAGGTCCGGTAGACCGGAAGCGCTGCGAGCGCCGCCTCGAGGCCGTCGACGTCGGCGAGCCGACGGAGCCGGTCGACCTCGGGCACGAAGGTGGTGCTCACCTGTTGCGCCTTGGCCTCGGCAGCAACGACGCGGAAGGGTCGCCGCCCGGCGACGGCGGCATCGAGCGCGGCCTGGCCCGCGGGATCGACGAACAGCGCGTCGGCGTCGACGAGGAAGTCGTAGCCCGTCGTCCCCTCGACCGGCCATGGCGGCAGCTGCTCGCCCGGCTCCAGGATCTTCTCGACCCACAGGTGCTCGATGCCTGCGCTGCGCAACTGCGCCAAGTAGCCGGCCGGGTCGGCGAGGCCGTCGACGTGGTCGACCCGCAGGCCGGCGACCACACCGTCGCGTACGAGATCGACGATGGTCGCGTGCGTCACCGCGAACACCTCCGGGTCCTCGACGCGCACCCCCGCCAGCTCATCGATGTCGAAGAAGCGGCGGTGACCGCCGGCGGGGTCGAGATCGAAGACCTGCGCGCGCAACTGCGGGTCTGTCCAAAACGGGTTCTCGTCGGACACGGCCATGTGGTTGGGGACGACGTCGACGATCAGGTCCAGGCCGGCAGCGGCGAGCGACCGGAGCCCGGCCTCGCCACCGAGCACCTCCGACACCCGACGCGGGTCGACGACGTCGTAGCCGTGGGTGGAACCGCGCCGCGCCTCGAGGATCGGCGACAGGTACAAGTGGCTCACACCGAGGCTGCGCAGGTACGGAACGAGCGCGGTCGCGTCGGCGAAGGTGAGGCTCGGTCCGAGCTGCAGCCGGTAGGTGGCGACGAGGGGCGTCATCGACGACGGCTGAGCACCACCACCGAGCGCTCATCCACCGCGACGGGCTGGCGCGCGGTGTACTCACGGCCCTCGGCGTCGGCGGTAGTCGTCGACAGCTCGACGTACCACCGCGCGCCGAAGCGCCGGGGCGGGAGCAGGAACTCGACCGGCTCGTGCCGCGCATTGAACATCAGGATGAGCGAGTCGTCGTGCACCGGTTCACCTTGGGACGTCACCGATCGGATCGCCTCGCCGTTGAGGAACACGCCGACGGGACCACCGGGAACCTCCCAGTCGCGTCGCGCCATCCGGCGCCCGTCGCAACGGAACCACCAGATGTCGGGCAGGCCCTGCGCGTCGGGCTCACCGCCGAAGAACGTGTCGCGCCGCACGACGGGATGGCAGTGGCGGAACTCGACGAGCCGCCGCGCGAACGCATGGAGATCCTCTTGGTGCAGGTCGAGGTCCCAGTCGAGCCACGACACCCCGTTGTCCTGGCAGTACGCGTTGTTGTTGCCGGCCTGCGTACGACCGAGCTCGTCGCCGGCCAGGAGCATCGGCACGCCCTGCGACATGAACAGCGTGGCGAGGAAGTTGCGCTGTTGCCGCGCGCGCAGCGCGAGCACGTCGGGATCATCGGTCGGACCCTCGACACCGCAATTCCAGCTGCGGTTGTCGTCGGAACCGTCGGTGTTGTCGGCAAGGTTCGCGTCGTTGTGCTTCTCGTTGTACGAGACGAGGTCGGCGAGCGTGAAGCCGTCATGGGCGGTGATGAAGTTGATCGACGCGAACGGGCGGCGTCCGTCGCGCTCGAACAGGTCGGCGGATCCCGCGAAACGGGTCGCGAAGTCGCCCACCGGCGCCACCCCGCGCCAGTAGTCGCGCACGGTGTCGCGGTAGGGGCCGTTCCATTCCGTCCACAGCACCGGGAAGTTGCCCACCTGGTAGCCCCCTTCGCCGACGTCCCACGGCTCGGCGATGAGCTTCACCTGCGAGAGCACCGGATCCTGGAAGACGATGTCGAAGAAGGCGGACAGGCGGTTCACCTCGTGGAATTCGCGCGCCAACGCGGCGGCGAGGTCGAAGCGGAACCCGTCGACATGGCACTCGACGACGAAGTAGCGGAGCGAGTCCATGATCAACCGCAGGACGTTGGGGCTCACGGGGTTGAGGCTGTTGCCGGTTCCCGTGTAGTCGACGTAAGAGCGCGGATCTTCCGGGTCCAAGCGGTAGTAGGACGCGTTGTCGATGCCGCGGAACGAGAGCAAGGGCCCGAGGTGGTTGCCCTCGGCGGTGTGGTTGTAGACGACGTCGAGGATCACCTCGATGCCCGCGGCATGCAGTGCTTTCACCATGCCCTTGAACTCGGCGAGCTGCTGGCCGCGCCGGCCGGTCGCGGCGTACTCGGAGTGCGGCGCGAGGTAGCCGATCGAGCTGTACCCCCAGTAGTTGGTGAGACCTTTGTCGACCAGTTCCGCTTCGTCGGCGATCTGGTGCACGGGGAGCAGCTCCACCGCGGTGATGCCGAGATCCACCAGGTGCGCGATCGCCTCCTCGGACGCGAGCGCGGCGTACGTGCCCCGCAGGTCATCGCGGATGCGTGGATGAGCACGCGTGAAACCCCTGACGTGCGCCTCGTAGATGATGGTCTCGTTCCACGGACGCCGGGGCGGCCGGTCGCCCTCCCAGTCGAAGTGCTCGGACACCACCACCGACTTCGGGATCGCGTCCTGGTCGTCCTCGTCGTCGGCGATCAGGTCGGCCTCGTCGCCGTCGGGCACATACGGCAGCACGTTGGCGACGCGGTAACCGATCGGACCGTCGATCGCCTTCGCGTAGGGATCGATGAGCAATTTGCGAGGGTTGAACCGCTGACCCGCCTTCGGGTCGTAGGGGCCGTGCACGCGATATCCGTAGCGCTGACCGGGCCCGACCCCGGGGAGATAGCAGTGCCAGTGGAACGCGGTGCGCTCGCCGAGGGTGATGCGGGTCTCGTGGTCGTCGTTGTCGAACAGGCACAGCTCGACGCGTTCGGCGTGCTCGGAGAACAGCGCGAAGTTGGTCCCGTCGCCATCCCAGACCGCGCCGAGCGGGAAGGGCGACCCGGGCCACATCTCGGTCATCGCATCCGTCCCTCCCACGGGCCGACGCCGTGCTGCTCGTCGTCGGAGAAGTTCATGAGCAGCTCGACCTCACCCCGCCACACACGCAAGAAACGGGCCTCCTCGTCGACCTGCACCCGGATCGGACCGGTGGGGAGCGCACGCCGCAGTGCGAGCAGGCCGCGGTAGTACTCACGGTGGGCGCGGTTGCCGCCGTCGGGATCGATCTTCGACCGGACGAAGGTGTCGAGCGCGCCGGGGTCGGGCACGTCGGGATCGCCGAACGCGGCGAAGTCGGCGAACTCCCGGCGGCGCCCTTCTCGCGTGGCCCGCGCGATCTCCGGGTCGTCGTGGTCGGCGAAGAACAGGAACGGATGCCGCTCGTCATGTTCCTCCCCCATGAAGAGCGTCGGGACACCGGGCGCGAGGATCGCGCAGAACGCGGCGAGGCGCAGCTTGGCGCCGTGCAATCGGTCGCCGAGCGCGCGGTTGCCGACCTGGTCGTGGTTCTGCGCGCAGACGACGATCCGGCGCGCATCCTCCCGCTCGTACTCGCGCGCGGCATCGGCCACCGTACCGTACGACGCGTAGTAGCCGTCGCGTTCCCCGGTGAGGAGCACGTGCACCGCGTGGTGGAGCTCGTCACCCCACTGCGCATCGCATCCCCAGTCGTCGATCGGACGTGTGTCACCGGTCTCGATCTCGCCGATGACGAGGGTGGACTCACGCACCGCGCGCACCCGCGCCGCGAGCTCCGCGACGATGTGCGGTTCGCAGTCGTCGACGATGGCGTGGACGGCGTCGAGCCGCAGGCCGTCGACGTGGTAGTCGCGGACCCACTGCTCGGCGTTCTGGATCGCCCACTCGCGCACACCTCGGCGCGAGAACGCGATCGCGGGACCCCAGAAGGTCTCGCGGCCCGGATCGGTGTACGGCGCGAAGGCGGTCAAGGCCTTGGCTCCCGGGCCGAGGTGGTTGTAGACGACGTCGAGCAGTACGCCGAGGCCGAGCGAGTGCGCGGCGTCCACGAAGCGAGCGAGACCCTGGGGCCCGCCGTAGTCCGGGTGGGGCGCCGAGGTGTAGAGCCCGTCGTACCCCCAGCCGAAATGTCCGGGGAAGGTGGCCACCGGCATGAGCTGGACGGCGGTGACGCCGAGGTCGACGAGCGCTGCGAGACGGTCGGCGGCGGCCTCGAAGGTGCCCTCGGTCGTGAACGCTCCGACGTGCAGCTCGTAGACGACGAGATCGTGGAGGGCGACGCCCGGCCACGTGTGGTCCGTCCACACGAACGTACGCGGATCGACCACGCTCGACGATCCCCGAACGCCGTCGGGTTGGCACCGGCTCGTCGGGTCCGGGTACATGCGCGACGCGTCGACTCGGAAGCGGTAGCGGTCACCCGGCGCGCCTGAGCACGTGAGGACGTGGGTGCCATCGCCGGCGGGGATGAGCGGCAGAGTTCCAGCGTCGGTCACGAGCTCGATGAGTCGCGCGTCGGGTGCCCACACCGTGAAGGTGACGTCGTCTCTCTCGACGACCGCGCCGAGGTGCGGAAAGCGACTCACGATCCCGACGGCGCGAGCCAGAGCACTCCGAGCGGCGGGAGCGTCACGCGCGCCTGCCCGGCCCCAGTCTCACCGGGCGCGACCATCACCATGCCGCCGTTGCCCACGTCGGAGCCACCGAAGAAGCGCGAGTCGGTGTCCAGGAGCTCCTCCCACTCCCCCGGCGCGGGGAACCCGATCGCGTACTCGTAGCGAGGCACGGGTGAGAGGTTCACGACGCAGACGACCGGGCGTCCTCCGCCCGGGTCGTAGCGCGCGAACGCGAACACGTTGTGGTCGGCATCCGTGCCCGCGAGCCAGCCAAAGGCGCCCGGATCGTCGTCACCGGCCCACAGTGCCGGCTCCGATCGGTAGCACCGGTTCAGGTCGCGCACGAGCGAGTGCATGCCCCGATGCCCAGGGACGTCGAGCAGGTCCCAGTCGAGCGCGTGGTCGTGATGCCATTCACGTTCCTGTGCGAGCTCACCGCCCATGAACAGCAGCTTCTTCCCGGGATGCGCCCACATGAACGCGAGCAAGGCTCGCAGGTTGGCCAACTGCTGCCAGCGGTCGCCCGGCATCTTCCCGAGCAAAGACCGCTTTCCGTGCACCACCTCGTCGTGCGACAACGGAAGGACGTACCGCTCGCTGTAGGCGTACACCATCGCGAACGTGAGCTCGTCGTGGTGGAAGCGACGGTGGATCGGCTCACGCGCGTAGTACTCGAGAGTGTCGTGCATCCACCCCATGTTCCACTTCAAACCGAAGCCCAGTCCGCCGTCGCTCAGCGGAGCGGTGACTCCCGGCCACGCCGTCGACTCTTCGGCGATCGCGTACGCGCCGGGCGCGGCTTCGGGCAACCACGAGTTGAGATCACGCAGAAACGTGACGGCGTCGAGGTTCTCGCGTCCGCCGCGCGCGTTCGGAAGCCATTCGCCGGGTTCGCGGGAGTAGTCGAGGTAGAGCATCGACGCGACGGCATCGACGCGCAGCGCATCGACATGGAAGTCGCGTACCCAGGTGGCCGCGCTGGCGAGCAGGAAATTGCGCACTTCCGTGCGCCCGTAGTTGAAGATGAGCGTTCCCCAATCGGGGTGCGTGCCCTGACGCGGGTCGTGATGCTCGTAGAGCGCGGTGCCGTCGAAGCGCGCCAGGGCCCAGTCGTCACGTGGGAAGTGTGCAGGAACCCAGTCGACGATCACTCCGACGCCGCGACGGTGGAGCTCGTCGACGAAGGCGCGGAAGTCGTCAGGGGTTCCCCAGCGCGCCGAGGGCGCGTGGTAGCCGGTGACCTGGTAGCCCCACGACCCGCTGAACGGGTGCTCGAGCACGGCCATGAGCTCGAGGTGCGTGAAGCCGAGATCGGTCACGTAGTCGCCGAGCTCGCGGGCGAGCGCCCGCCAGTCGAGGCCGAGCCGCCACGATCCGGGATGCACCTCGTACACCGACATCGGTCGCGGCGACGCGCTCGCGGTGGACCGGCGGGCCATCCACTCGTCGTCGGCCCAGCGGTGCGACGACTCGAACACGACGGATGCACTCGCGGGAGGTACTTCGTTCCACGCCGCCAGCGGGTCGGCGTGGAGCCGCACGCGGTCGTCGGCCCCGTGGACCGCGAACTTGTAGCGCATGCCCGGCGACGCCGCCGGGACGAAGAGCTCCCACACGCCCGAGGCTCCGAGCGAGCGCATGGGGAGCGTGCGATCGTCCCAGCGGTTGCAGTCACCGACGAGGGCGACGGCGTGCGCGGCGGGCGCCCACACCGCGAACGAGATCCCGACGACTCCCTGGTGCTCTCGCACGTGCGCGCCGAGCACCCGGCCCAGCTCGCGGTGCTGGCCCTCGCCGAAGAGGTGGAGGTCGAGCTCGCCGAGCGAAGGGAGGAACCGGTACGGATCGTCGACCGGTTCCGGCGCGTCGGCGAGCAGCAGCCGGTAGCGGAGGCTCACGTCGGCGTCGGGCAGGACGAGCTCGAACAGACCGCGAGGGTCGACGCTCGTCATCGGGACGACGTCACCATCGAGGACGACGGCGGGGGTACGGCCACGCGGTTCGTAGGTGCGCACGAGCACGCCACCGTCGCGCGCCGGATGGAGCCCGAGCAGCTGGTGGGGATCGTGCTGGGTGCGCGCCAGCAGCCGTTCGAATTCCTGCTCCACGGCAGGGGCCAGGAGCCGACTCACACGAACGCCGCCTCGAGCAATCCGATGATGCTCTCGACCGGGATGTCGACCCACTCGGGCCGGTGGTCGAGCTCGTAGCGCAACTCGTAGAACGCCTTCTCCAGTTCGAACATCGTCAGTTGCTGCTCCTGGGCTTCGAGCGACGACGGCAAGACCGCCACCGCGGCGGAAGTGCGGTACGCGTCGAGGAAGCGCGCTCGCGCCTCGGCCTCCCAACCGACGGCCACCGGTGTCCCGTCGCGGCGCGCCGCGCTCGCGAGATACGACAACGACCGCAGCATGCCGGCGACATCGCGCAGAGGTGCGCTCTTCTGCCGCCGCGCGGGAGCCGTACGCGCCGGCTCGCCTTCGAAGTCGATCACCATCCAGTCGTGGTCGTACCGCAGTGCCTGGCCGAGGTGCAGGTCGCCGTGGGTCCGGATGTTCCGCCCCAGCGCAGCTGACGGCGCGGTCGCCAGCACGAGGTCGTGGGCCTGGTTGCGCCGACCCACGAGGGCGGCAAGCTCTTCGCGGTCGCCGAGCTCGTCGAACGTGGCATCGATCTCCTCGTCGATCCGCGCCGAGAGGAGACCGGCGCTCTCGGGGGTCGGATCCTCGGGCGCGAACGCAGGATCGGAGACGTCGGACGCGAGCACGGCGTGCATCTCACCGACGACGGCACCGAGCTGCTCGAGCTGCGCGATCAGCCGGTCGGGCGACGACGCGAGCTCGCGCCGACCGAGCTCCCATCCGTCGACCGCGCCGGCCACGAAGCGCTGGAGCAAGCCCAGCGTCGCCTGCACCCGCTCACCCTCGTAGCCGTACCAGCCGGCGAGCTCGGGCACGTGCGAGAAGCCGTGCTCGGCGAAGAAGAGGAGCATGTCGAGCTCCGTGTTGATTCCCGCCCGCACGTGGCGGTACGTCTTGACGAGCAGGTCGTCGACGACCACCACGGTGTTCGACGCTTCGGCTCCGAGCCCTCGCGCGACCGGTTCGGCGGGTGGCGTGATCGGTCGGATGGCATCGAACGCGATACGTCCGTCGGTCCCGACGACGGTTGCGCGCCCGGCGGTGAGCTCGACGAGTCGGGTGGCGAGCGCGGGGTCGTCGGTGGCTTCGAACACGTCGCCATCGCGGTCGCGCACGAGCAGCTGATAGAGCTCGCGGGTCCCCGTGTCGAACTGCAACTCGACGAGCACCACTCGCAGGCTCGCGTCGTCGCAGAGCGCCACGGCGTCGACCACTCCCGCGCCGTGCACGTCGCGAGTGTGCGCTCCGTACCAACGCTGCTGCTGCAGGTACGGCACGAGCGCGTCGTCGTCGATCATGCCGGCCGACCCCAGCCGAGCGCGTTCCTCAGCCATCACTCCGCCTCAGCACGAACCAGAAGAACCCGCGACCCGGCAGCGTGAGCAGATACGGCAGCGTGCCGATGCTCGGGAACCGCGTGCGACCGAACATCTCCTCCGGCTCCATCCCCTCGAAGCGCGAGAGATCGAGCTCGACCGCCTGCGCGGAGCGCGCCATGTTGTGGACGCACAGCACCACTTCTTCCTCGAACGTGCGCAGGTGCGCGAACACGTGGTGGTTGGCTGGTCGCAACGCCTCGTAACCGCCGCACCCGAACACCGGATGGTCCTTGCGGAGGGCGATGAACCGGTGGATCCAGCGCAGCAGCGAGGTCGACGTGCGCAACTGCGCCTCCACGTTGACGGCCTGGTAGCCGTACACGGGATCCATGAGGGGTGGGAGGTAGAGCCGCGCGAAGTCGGCGCGCGAGAACCCCCCGTTGCGATCGCCGGTCCACTGCATCGGCGTGCGGACGCCGTCGCGGTCGCCGAGGTAGATGTTGTCGCCCATCCCGATCTCGTCGCCGTAGTAGAGGATCGGGCTCCCGGGCAGCGAGAACAGCACGGCAGTTGCCAGCTCCATGTCGTCGCGGCCGTTCTCGAGCAGCGGCGCGAGCCGACGTCGGATGCCGAGATTGAGCCGCATGAGCGGGTCGTTGGCATACTCGCCGTACATGTAGTCGCGTTCCTCGTCGGTCACCATCTCGAGCGTCAGCTCGTCGTGGTTGCGGAGGAACACTCCCCACTGCGCGTTCTCCGGGATCTCGGGCGTCTGCTCGAGGATGTCGATGATGGGTCGTGCTTCTTCCCGCCGCATCGACATGAACAGGCGCGGCATCACCGGGAACTGGAACGCCATGTGGCACTCGTCGCCGTCGCCGAAGTACTCGACGACGTCCGCGGGCCACTGATTCGCTTCGGCGAGCAGCACCCGGTCCGGGTACTCGTCGTCGATGGTCTTGCGGATCCGCTTCAGGAACGTGTGCGTCGCCGGAAGGTTCTCGCAGTCGGTGCCTTCCTGCTCGAACAGGTACGGCACCGCATCGAGCCGCAGGCCGTCGAGACCGAAATCGAGCCAGTACCGCATCACGTCGAGCAGCGCGTCCTGGACCTCGGGGTTCTCGAAGTTCAGGTCGGGTTGATGCGAGAAGAAGCGGTGCCAGTAGTACTGGCCGACGACCGGATCGAACGTCCAGTTCGACGACTCGCTGTCGACGAAGATGATGCGCGCGTCCCGGTAGCGATCTTCGGTGTCGGACCACACATACCAGTCGCGCCTGCGGCTGTCGCGCGACGCCCGCGCGTCGCGAAACCACTCGTGGTCACTGGAGGTGTGGTTCATGACGAGATCGGCGATCACGCGAATACGGCGCTGGTGGGCCTGCTCGACGAACGCGGCGAAGTCGTCGGTGCTGCCGTAGTCCGGATGCACCGAGTAGAAGTCGGAGATGTCGTAGCCGCCGTCACGCAGTGGCGATGCGTAGAACGGAAGCAGCCAGATGCAATCGATCCCCAGCCATTCGAGGTAGTCGAGCCGTTCGGTCAGGCCGAGGAAGTCGCCGATGCCGTCGCCGTTCCCATCGGCGAAGCCGCGGACGTGGATCTCGTAGAACACCGCGCGCTTGAACCACAGCGGGTCCGACTCGAACCAGCGCGGCGCGGCATCGGTCAGCCCACCGGCGGCAGTGAGCTGCCGTCGGAGGTCGCCCAGCTCGGGTCGGCGGAGCGTGAGCTCGCCCGTGCTCATCGCTGGACCAGCACGTGCGCGCCGCCGGGGGGCAGCCGCACGTAGTTGTCGCCGACGCGCCAGTCGTGAGCACCGCCCGAGAGCAGGTCCACCACCGCGAACTGCTCCGGCAGGCCGAGCGAGTCGGGCAGGGTGACGAGCCCCTCGCAGTCGGCGTGCGGATCGAGGTTCACGCACACCGTCACCGCATCGGATCCGCGTCCCTTCACGTAGCCGATGAGCTGGTCGTGCGCGGTGTCGACGAACGTGACGTTGTCGACCCGACGGAACACGTCGGAGGCGCGCCGGATCTCGTTGCAGCGGCGCACGAGGGGACCGAGCTCCCCTCCCACCGTGCCCGTCGAGCACTGGTACTTCTCGGAGTCGCGGTATTCCTCGCTGCCAGGGCGCAGGGCGACACCGGCCGCGCGCTCGAACCCCGAGTACATCCCCCACGACGGCGACAACGTCGCGGCGAGCACGATGCGCGCGGCGAACGCCGGACCACCGCCGAGCTGCAGGTACTCGTGGAAGATGTCGGGGGTGTTCACGAAGAAGTTGGGCCGGAACCAGTCGGTCTGACCTGCGAGCTCGCGGACGTACGACTCGAGCTCGACGCGCGTGTTGCGCCACGTGAAGTAGGTGTACGACTGGCTGAACCCGATCTTCGCCAGCGTCGACATCACGGCCGGTCGGGTGAACGCTTCGGCGAGGAAGACGACGTCCGGGAAGTCGTCGCGCACCGAGGTGATGAGCCACTCCCAGAACGCGAACGGCTTGGTGTGCGGGTTGTCGACGCGGAACACGCGTACGCCATGGCCGATCCAGTGCTCGACCACACCGAGCAGCGCCCGCCACAGCTCCGCCGCATTCGGGCTGTCGAAGTCGAAGTTGACGATGTCCTGGTAGCGCTTGGGCGGGTTCTCGGCGTACTTCACCGAGCCGTCCGGTCGCCACGCGAACCATTCCGGGTGCTCGGCCAGCCACGGGTGGTCGGGCGAGCACTGCACCGCGAAGTCGAGCGCAATCTCGAGCCCGAGCTCATGGGCGCGCTCGACGAGCCGGTCGAAGTCGGCCAGGGTCCCGAGGTCGGGGTGCACCGCGGTGTGACCACCTGCCGGGCCGCCGATCGCCCAGGGACTCCCCGGATCGTGGTCCGATGCGGCGAGTGCGTTGTTGCGGCCCTTGCGGTTCGTGGTGCCGATCGGGTGGAGGGGAGGGAGGTAGACGATGTCGAAGCCCAGATCGGCGACGTCGGGCAGCGCGGCACGCACGCCGTCGAACCCACCGAACGACCGCGGGAAGAGCTCGTACCACGCCCCGAACGCGGCGAGGGCGGGCTCGGCGATCACGGACAGCGGGGCGCCGAGCGATGTGGTCGCCATCCGCACCTCACCGCCCGCGTCGAGTGCGGCGGCGACGTCGGCGAGCGGGACGCCGAGCAACACCTCGCCTTCCGCGATCTCTGCCCCGAGCTCGGTCTCCCCCGCTTCGACCTTGCGGCGCAGCTCGTCGTGCCAGGTCGCCGCCAAGTCGACCCAGGCGTCGATCGCGTACTCCCAGCGGCCCGTCGTGTCGACGCAGAACGCGCCCTCGAAGCGGTCGGGTTCGTCATGCGCCTCGGTCATGGGCACGCGCGCCCATCGACGCGTGCCCACCTTCCGGTAGCGGAGCTCGGCCCGCACCTGGGCGTGACCATCGGCGACGACGGTGGCGCGCACGTCGACACGCTCGCCGACGACGCGCTTCACCGAGTACCGCCCGCACTCGACCTGGGGGGTCACGGCGGAGATGCGCACGCGCGCGGTCACCTGTGCGTTCCCTGGCGTCCGATTGGGCATGACCCGTCAGAGATGCCCCAGGCCCGCGCGTTCCAATCAGTGACACGACCATGACGGCGTTCGAGCGCGCGAGCGGGGTGCTGCTCCCCGTGGCGTCGCTCCCCGACGGAACGTTGGGTGACGAGGCGCTGCGCTTCGTCGACTGGCTCGCCGAGGCCGGGCAACGGTGGTGGCAGATCCTGCCCTTCGGGCCGCCCGACCGCTGGGGGTCGCCGTACGCGTCGGCATCGGCCTTCGCGGGGAGCTCGTCGTGGCTGTCGGAGCCGTCAGCGCCGGTACGCGTCGAGCAGATCGAGGCGTTCGTGGCCGACCACCCGTTCTGGTCGGGTTCGTGGGCTTCGTTCGCGGGGCCCGGTGCGTTGGCCGACCAGGTGCGCTTCCAGCGCGAGTGGGAGCGGGTCCACCAGCACGCGGCCGATCGAGGTGTGCGCATCCTCGGCGACATGGCGTTCGCGGTGGCGCCCGGCAGCGCCGATCACGTCTCCGGCCCCGAGTTGTTCAAGCACGGCGTCGTCGGTGGTGTGCCGCCCGACGACTGGAGCGCCGACGGGCAACGGTGGGGAACGCCGGTCTACGACTGGTCGGCGATGCGCGCGCAGGGCTACCGGTGGTGGATCGAGCGCTTCCGGCGGACGACCGAGCTCGTCGACGCGGCGCGCATCGATCACTTCCGCGGCTTCGTCGCCGCGTGGGAGATCCCCGAACGCAACCGCACCGCGCGTGCAGGTCGGTGGGTGCGCGGGCCGGGTCGTGCAGTGTTCGACGCGGTCCGGAACGCGCTCGGCGACGTCACGGTGGTCGCCGAGAACCTCGGACTGATCACGCCCGCGGTCGAACGACTGCGGCGATCGCTGGATCTGCCCGGCACCGTCGTGTTGCAGTTCTCGTTGCGTGACGGACTGGTGCGTCCGGACCCGGGTGGCGTCGACCGGGCGGAGGTCGTGTACACCGGGACGCACGACAACGACACGACGGTCGGCTGGTGGACCCGCGCGTCGCAACGCGATCGTTCCCGGGTCGAGTCGGAGGTGCGCGCACGTGGATGGGCCGAACACGAGCCGCACTGGATGCTCGTGCGGTTGGCACTCGAGTCGGGGGGCGTGCTCGCGATGCTCCCGGTGCAGGACCTGCTTGGTCTCGACGGATCGGCCCGCCTCAACGTCCCCGGTCGTCCGCACGGGAACTGGCGCTGGCGTCTGCGTCCCGGCCAACTCGACGCAGCGCTCGCGGCGCGCCTCCGTGATGCGACCGAAGCGGCCGGCCGATGGCAGGCGGTTGACACGCGGCGTACTTCTCGGTGAATTGGGGGTGAACGCTGTCTCCAGACGCGCAGGCACCGCGTTGACTGGTCGACGACACCGCACACACCCCACGCTGCGAGGTCACCATGCTGACGATGCTGCGTGTCGACACTGCAGTCGACACCTCCCCCACCACCCCCCAGGTCGACGATCTGCTCGCGGTCTACCTCGGGCAGACCAGTGGCGGCCGCGTCCCCGCACCTGGCTGCGGCCAGCCCGTCACGGACGCCCAGGACCTCTGGGACTACCTGGGCGATTTCGCCTGAACGAGGCGGCCCGACAAATTCCAGATCCGGGCCGCGTTGCCTTCGATCATGAGGTCGCGCTCGGCGTGGGGCACGCCCTCGAACGTCTCGTCGATCACCGCCAACGACTTCGGCCACGTCGACACCGGGTGCGGGTAGTCGCTCGACCAGAGCAGGTTCTGCGCGCCGAGCACGTGACGGAGGTGGCGCACCGGATCCGGCTCGTCGATGAAGGTCATCGCCATGTTGCGGTGGTAGTAGAAGCTCGGCAGCTCGCCGTCGAGGACCGGGAACTCGTAGCCCTGGCGCAACACCATGTCGTCGAGGAACGCGAGGTAGCCCGCGACCCACGCCAGGCCCGGCTCCACGAACACGATCTTGAGGTCTGGGTATCGGGTGAGGACGCCGGTGAGGAGCCACATCCCGAGGGCTTCGCACGCCGACAGCGGCATGCACGACAACGTCCACGCCAGGCGCGGGGTGGGGTCGCGGTCGGCGAGCTGGTCGAGCGCGGTGTTGAGCCCGATGTGACAGCACACCGGCAGGCCACTGGCCGAGATCGCCGCCCACATGCGGTCGTAGCGCTCGTGGAAGTAGTCGGGTTGCCCGAGCTCGGCGGGAAACACCGGGAGCTGCAACGACTTGCCGCCCATCGACGCGACGCGCTCGATCTCGGCGACCGCGAGGTCGATGTCGTGGATCGGCACCTGGTAGGTGACGACCAGCCGTGACGGATCGGCCGACGCGAAGTCGTGCAGGGTGTCGTTGAACGCGCGCGTGGCCTCGGCCGCGCCCGTCGGCAAGAGATAGAGGTAGCGGTACGCGCTGACCTCGCAGTAGAGGACCTCGACGTCGACGCCGTCGACGTCCATGTCGCGCAGGCGTTCGTGCGGATCGGAGTAGCCGGGCCGGTTCCACGACGCGTGCTTGATCTCGTTGCCGCCCTGGTTCGCCCTCGCCGCGTTGCCGCCCAACATCTCGCGGTACGCCTGCATCAGCGCGGCGTCGTACTCGTCATGTAGCCGTGTCTCGAGATGCGCCTTCACGTCGTCGTGCTGGACGCTCACGTGGGAGTCGGCCGAGATGATGCGGGAGGTCGCCATGCCGCGATTCTTGCACCGTCGGCGCCTCAATCGCTTGATTCAATCGGCTGATTGAACTAGGGTGCCCGGATGGCCGTCGCCACCACCGAGCGCACGCAGGTGCGGTTGCTCGACGCCACCGAGCAGCTCATCGGCGAACGGGGCGTCGACGCAGTGTCGCTGCGCGCCATCAACGCCGCCGCCGAGAGCAACGTCGCCGCTGCGCACTACCACTTCGGGTCGAAGGAGGCTCTGGTGCGGGCGGTGCTCGACCGGCGCATGGCCGCGCTCGCCGCGCAGCGCTCCGAGCAGCTCGCCCCGCTCGAGACCGAGCCGGCGCCCTCTCCACGGGCGGTCGCCACGGTGTTCGTACAGCCGCTCTTCGACCTCGCGGCCGAATCGTCCGGCGCCCGCTACGTGCGCTTCCTCGCCGCCCTCTACCGCGCCGACGGCGACTGGCTCACCGTGCTCGACGGCGCGTTCGCGCCCCAGTGGGCGCGCATCGAGCCCGTCCTCGTCCGCGCCACGCCGCACCTCGACGACGTGCGCCGCGGCCGTCGTGTCTCACTCGCCAGCGAGACCATGATCCGCATGCTGGCCGACCCCGGACGCTACGGGGCCGGCATCACCAGCGACGAGCTCCGCGACGAGGTGATCGGCATGTTCACCGCCATCGTCACCGGTCCGCCCGACACCCAGGAGACGCCATGACCGCAACCACCGCGACCCTCGCCGACGTCCGACCGCTCACCGGAGCGTGCGGTGCCGAGGTGCACGGCATCGACCTGCGCGCACTCGACGCCGACGGCTGGAAGGCCATGTACGCGACGTGGCTCGAACACCTCGTGCTGTTCTTCCCCGGCCAGTCGCTCGACGCCGACGCGCACGTCGCGCTGGGCCGTCGCTTCGGCGAACCCGAGATCCATCCGTACATCCCCAAGCACGACGACGAGCACCCCGAGATCGTGGTGATCGACACCCTCGGTGGTGGTGTCGACGTCTGGCACACCGACGTGACGTTCAGCCCGACCCCGCCCATGGCGTCGGTGCTGCAGATGGTGGTGAACCCGCCGCGGGGCGGCGACACGATCTTCACGAACCAGTACCTCGCCTACGAGACGCTGTCGGCCCCGATCCGCGAGCTGCTCGACGGCCTCACCGCGGTCCACCACGCGGCGCCCTTCGGCCACCCCGAGCAGCAGGCGATCCACCCGGTCGTGCGCACCCATCCCGACACCGGCCGCCGGTCGCTGTTCGTGAACCGCACCTTCACGTCACACGTCCGCGAGCTTCGGCGCAGCGAGAGCGACGCGCTGCTGCACTACCTGTACTCGTGGTCGGAACGGCCCGACTTCCAGTGCCGGTACCGCTGGGAGGTCGGCACCATCGGGATCTGGGACAACCGGTGCACGCAGCACTACGCGGTCGCCGACTACCACGACGAGCGCCGGGTGATCGAGCGAGTCACCGTGATCGGTGACACTCCCGACGGCGGCACGCCGCGGTGGGAACCGTTCGCCGAGCACCGCGGCTACCAGCAGGGCACGCTGGCCCAGGCGCGGTCGATGGACGCCGACCCGCGCGCGAACTCGATGGCGAAGTAGCACCGTCAGGCGCGCGGGGAGAGTGACCCCCGACGACACCGAGCCGGGGGGAACAGATGGACGTCGCCGCTTCGTTGCTGGCCGCGCAAGCACAGACCGGCCTCGACGACTACGGGCCCGAGGCCGACGCCATGCTCGAGGCGCTCGCCGTGCTGGCGCGCTCGGTCAACGACGAGGCTGCCCTCGACGAGCAGGGGGAAGCCGTCGTCGGCGGCATGGTGGTGGCGTTGCTCGCGCGGCGGCTCGACATCGAGCGCTGGTACGCCGACCATCCCGAGATCGGCGAGCAGGAGATCGGGTCGGTGCTCTTCGGCGTCGGCCTGCCCCGCACCGGCTCCACCGCGCTCAGCTACCTCCTCGCGCAGGACAAGGCCGTGCGCTCACTACGGGTGTGGGAGTCGAGCCAGCCCACCCCTCCACCCGAGCTCGACGGCGAGGACGACGGCCCGGGTTCGTCGCGACGCGCGAGGCCATGAGCGGGCTCGGGTCACTCCCCGAGGAGCTCAAGTCCATGCTGCCGTCGTCGGCCGACGGTCCGGCGGAGTGCCTCGACCTGCTGAACCTCTCGTTCCGCTGCGCGATGCTCGACACCGTCACGCAGACCCCGTCGTACGGCGCGTGGTTGCTCGACTGCGACTTCGGCCCCGCGTACCGCCATCACGAACGGGTGTTGAAGTTGTTGCAGTGGCACCGGCCGCCCAACCGCTGGCGGTTGAAGACGCCGGCGCACATGTTCGCCATCGACGCCCTCGACGCGGTCTACCCCGACGCGCGCTTCGTGATCACACACCGCGACCCCGCGAAGGTGATGCCGTCGCTGGCCAGCGTGGAGACCGCGGTCGTGCGCATGTACACCGGCAAGGCGGACCCGTACGACTTCGGCCGGCACTGCGTCGAGGACTGGGATCACGCGTTACTCCGAGCGGTTTCCCTTCATCAAGGAGGTCCGTTCGTGATGTCGGCCCGTTCGTGGTCTGAGCGACTGCTCTACGCGGCCTGCGCGGCGTCTGCCGCGACGGGCCCGCCGGTGAGCGCGGCGGTGAGACGGGCCCGGAGGCGAGGGGCGTCGGCAGGAGCCACGCGGTTGGCCGCCAGCACGCCGTCGACCATGTCGGTGACCACCTCGGCGAAGGGCCGGTCCCGCAGACGGACCGACACGACCGCGCCCGCCGGGTAGCGACGGATCGTGCGCGCCGCCCCGGCCACCCGCGGCGGCGACCGGAACGCGGGCACGTCGAGGCCGGCCTCGTGGGCGGAAGCCCCGAGGCGACGGGCGACGTCGGCGAAGCGCAAGGCGGGGAGCTCGGTGACGGTCCGGTCGTTCACGGGATCAGCATCGCACCGGGGTGTGACAGTTATTCCGGGCTCACCGAACCGGTGCTCTCACCGATCGTGCGTCACCATGGCGGACTGGTGACGCAAGAACGCGGAGACGGCGCGAGACGGCCCTACGACCGGGAGATCGCGCGCCTCGCGGTGCCGGCGCTGGGCGCGCTGGCGGCCGAGCCGCTCTACCTGCTCGCCGACACCGCCATCGTCGGCCACCTGGGCACCCGCCCGCTCGCCGGCCTGGCGGTCGCCGGGTCCGTCCTCACCGCCGCGTTCAGCGTGTTCAACTTCCTCGCCTACTCGACCACCGCCGGGGTGGCCCGCCAGCTCGGTGCCGGCCATCGGCGGGACGCGGCCGAGAGCGGCGTCGACGGGTGCTGGCTGGCGGTGGGCCTCGGGCTCGTGCTGACCGGGCTCGGGCTCGCGCTCGCTCCGGCGATCGCCGACGTGATGGGCGCGTCGCCGTCGGTCGCTCCCTTCGCGGTCACGTACCTGCGCATCAGCATCCTCGGCGCCCCCGCGCTCCTCCTCGCGTTCGCCGGCGCGGGTTACCTGCGCGGCATGCAGGACACCAAGACCACGCTCGTCATCGCGGTCGTCGCCAACGCGGCCAACCTGCTCGTCGAGGTCCTCTTCGTCTACACGCTCGACCTCGGCATCGCAGGCTCGGCGTGGGGCACGGTGCTGGCGCAGTACGGCGCCGCGATCGCGTACCTCGTCATCGTGGCGCGCGCGGTACGACGCGCCGATGCATCCTTGAAGCCGCGCGCGGCGGGCGTGCGCGCCAACGCGACGGTCGGGAGCCGGCTGGTCGTGCGCACCGCATCGCTGATCGTCGCGTTGTTGACCGCGACCGCCGTCGCGTCGCGCATCAGCGTCGATGCCGTCGCCGCGCACCAGATCTGCATGCAGATCCTGCTCTTCCTCGCGCTGTCGCTCGACGCGCTCGCCATCGCGGGCCAGGCCATGGTCGGTCGCTTCCTCGGCGCGTCCAGCGCGCACGACGCGCGGGCCGTCGGCCGCCGCCTCATGGAGCTCGGCATCGTCGTCGGCCTGCTGTTCGGGCTGGCCCTGGTGGTGCTGCGCCCGTGGTTGGCGAGCGTGTTCACCAACGACGCCGGGGTGCGGCACCTCGTGCTCGAGGTGCTGTGGATCGTCGCCGCGCTGCAGCCGGTCGCGGCCGTCGTGTTCGTGCTCGATGGCGTGCTCATCGGCGCGGGAGACGCCGGCTACCTCGCGCTGGCGATGCTCGTCGCCACCGTCGCCGTGTACCTCCCTGCCGCGCTGCTCGTCGCGGTGCTCGACGGTGGGCTGCTGTGGCTCTGGGGCGCGCTCGCGCTCTGGATGCTCGCCCGCTTCGTGGGCATGGCCGGCCGCTTCCGCACCACCCGGTGGGAGGTCGTCGGCGCCAAAAGGTAGCGATCTGTTGCAGATGTGAAACACGTCGCTACCTTTTGCCGAGAGTGGGGATGTGCTTTCCTGGGCAGATGCCCGCGTCGCCCGAGCAGCCGCTGCGTCTCGTCGGCGAGGAGGGCGAGGCGAGCCCGCGGGTCGCACCCGCACCCGCAGCCGAGCAACCGGTCGCCCTCGACGAGCTCCTGCGCGTCGACGAGTGGGGCCGCAGCGAGCCGGTGCGGGCGTTGGCACGCGCCCTCTACGAGCCCGTCTACCGGCACTGGCTGCGGGCCGAGTGGGAGGGACTCGAGCACGTGCCGCTCGAAGGCGGCGCGCTGCTCGTCGCCAACCACGGTGGCGCCATCCCCTCCGACGCCCCGGTGGTCATGCACGGCATAGAGACGGAGTTGCTGCGCCCGGTGTACGGGCTGGCCGAGAACCTCTTCCGCCAGCTGCCGGTGGTCGGCACGCTGTGGTCGCGCGCGGGCGGCGTCCCCGCCCACCCCGACAACGCGTACCGCCTCCTGCACGACGACGGGCAGCTCGTGCTCGTGTTCCCCGAGGGCACCAAGGCCACCGGCAAGCTCGTGCGCGACCGCTACCAGCTCCGCCGGTTCGGACGGGGCGGGTTCGTGGAGATCGCCATGCGCTCCGGCGTGCCCATCGTGCCGATGGCGATCGTGGGCAACGAAGAGGCCATGCCGATCCTGTGGAAGAGCGCGCGCCTGGCGAAGCTCTTCGGTCTCCCCTACTTCCCGATCACCGCCAACCAGTTCGTGTTCGGACCGGTGCTCGGCTACGTGGTGCCGCTGCCGGCCAAGTTCCGCATCCGCGTGCTGCCACCGATCGCCTTCGACGTGGAACCGGGCCTGCCTCGCTACAACCGCGGCATGGTCATGGAGCAGGCCGAACACATCCGGTCGCTCATCCAGTCTGAGGTCGACGACCTGCTCCGCCACCGCCGCAGCGTCTGGCGGGGCTGAGCGCGCCGTGCGCATCCTCGTCACCGGGCTCGGGACCTTCTGGGGCAGCCGGATCGCGCGGGCACTGGAGCAGCGGCCCGAGGTCGAGCTGGTCGTCGGCGTCGACACCCGCGAGCCGCGTCTCCCGCTCACCCGGACCGAGTTCGTGCAGGCCGACGCGTCGTACGCGATCCTGCGCCGCATGGTGCGGGCCACGCAGGTCGACACCGTGCTGCACACCCACCTCGAGGTCGACTCCACCCGCGTCAGCGGTCGCCGCCTGCACGAGGTCAACGTGATCGGCACCATGAACCTGCTCGCGGCGGCGGCCGGCGAGGGCAGCTCGGTGCACAAGATCGTGCTCAAGACGTCGACGCTGGTCTACGGCTCCAACTTCGCCGACCCCTACTTCTTCCGCGAGTCCGCTCGCCGCACCCACACGCCCACGACGCCCGTCGAGCGATCACTGGTGGAGGTGGACTCGCTGGTGAACGACTTCGCGGAGGATCACCCGGAGGTCGCGGTCACGTCGCTGCGCTTCGCCAACGTGCTCGGCGACGACGTGACCACGGTCTTCTCCCGCATGTTGCGCATGACGACCGTGCCCGAGGTGTTCGGCTACGACCCGCGACTGCAGTTCGTGCACGAGGACGACGTCACTCGCGCGCTGGCACACGCGACGCTGCACGACGTCCCCGGCACATTCAACGTCGCCGGTCCGGGGACGATCACGTGGGGCGAGGCCTGCCGCGCGGTCACGCGCCGCCGGCTCGCGATGCCGCCGGTGTTCACTGGCGGCGCCGCGCTGCCCCTCCGCCTCCTGCGCATCATCGACATCCCGCCCGAGGTGCTGAGCGTGCTGCGGTACGGGCGCGGGGTCGACACGACCGCATTCGTCGACGCCGGATTCGAGTACCGCTACACGACGCCGGGAACGGTCGAGGCGTTCGCGCAGGCCTGTCGACTCGAGCGGGTCGTCGGTACGCCGCCGGCCTACGAGTACGAGCGCGACGTCGAGGACTTCTTCCGCAACTCACGCGCGGTGGTGCGGCCCGAGGGCTAACTGAAGAATTTCGCCTCGAACTCGGCGCGGCGCTCGTCCCACTCCTCGCGCGTGATGGCATAGCGCACGTGGTCTTCCCAGACGCCCTGGATCTGCAGGAAGCGGAGCGCGGTTCCCTCGTCGCGCAGGCCCAACTTGTCGGCCACCCGGTGGCTCTTCGAGTTGCGGGGCACGATCGCCGCCTCCATGCGGTGGAGGCCGAGCTCCTCGAAGCCGTAGCGCAGCACGATGGCGACCGCGTCGGGCGTGTACCCGCATCCTGCGTAGCGCTCGTCGACCCAGTAGCCGATGAAGCACGACTGGAACGGGCCCCGCAGCACGCTGCCCAGGCTCACCTCGCCGATGAGCGTGCCGTCGAGCAGGAAGGTGCCGAAGCCGTACGCGGAGTCGAACTGGCGTTGGCGTTCCCACGCGCCACAACGCGCCCGGAAGGCCTCGCGGTCGACGGTGGGGTCGCGCGTGCCGGGCTCGGGAAGCGGCTCCCAACGCTCCAACCAATCGCGGCTGCGGATGCGGATGTCACGCCAGGCGTCGTGGTCGCGCACCTCGAGTGGCCGCAGCATGACGCGCGGGCCGACCAGGGTCGACTCCCGACGTCCTCTCATCGCGCGAAGGTTATTCATTAGCCTCGCTGGATGCCCACGAACGACGGCCGGCTGGTCTGGCTCGACCTGGAGATGACCGGCCTCGATCTCGAGCGCCACGTGATCGTCGAGATCGCCGCGCTCGTGACCGATGACGAACTCGAGCCGCTCGACGACGGCATCGATCTCATCGTCCATCAACCAGCAGCCGCGCTCGCCGAGATGGACGACTTCGTGCGCGCCATGCACACCAAGTCGGGACTGTTGCCGGCGATCGAAGCTTCGACGCTCGCGCTCGCCGACGCCGGCGCGCAGACGCTCGCGTACGTACGAGGACACGTGCCGACTGCCGGCGTCGCGCCGCTCTGCGGCAACTCGATCGGCGTCGACCGCCGCTTCCTCGACCGCCAGCTCCCCGAGCTCGACCGCTGGCTGCACTACCGCAGCATCGACGTGTCGAGCTTCAAGGAGCTCTGCCGTCGCTGGTATCCCGTGGTGTACAAGGGTCGGCCGGGCAAGACGGAGACGCACCGCGCGCTGGCCGACGTCCGCGAGTCCATCGCCGAGCTGCGCTACTACCGCGAGCACATGCTGCTGCCCGCACCCACGGCGCCGCAGTAGTCGCCGTCAGAGCAGTTCGCGCAAGGCACCCAGGAGAGTGGTCACCGAACGATCGCGGGCGGAGTGGCCCATGAGGCCGATCCGCCACGCCTGGCCCGCGAACTTGCCCAGCCCGCCGCCGACCTCGATGCCGTACGTGGTGAGCAGTGCCTTGCGCAGGGTGGCGTCGTCGGCGCCGTCGGGCAGCCACGCGGTGGTGAGCTCGGGCAGCCGGTGCCCCTCCGGCACGACCAGGCGGAAGCCGAGCGCGGGCAGGGACGCCTGCAGTCGGGTGCCGGCCGCGCGGTGGCGGGCCCACGCGGCCTCGAGCCCCTCGTCGAGCAGGGCACCGAGCGCGGCGTGGAGCGAGCACACCATCGAGACCGGTGCAGTGTGGTGGTACACGCGGTTGGCGCCGTCGACGTAGCTCGCGATGAGCGAGACGTCGAGGTACCACGACTGCGGCGGCGCCGTGCGCGATCGCACTCGCTCCACCACGCGGGGCGAGAACGTCACCGGCGAGAGACCCGGGGGCACGCCGAGGCACTTCTGCGTGCCCGAGTACGCGGCGTCGACGCCCCAGCCGTCGATCTCGACCGGAATGCCACCCAGCGAGGTGACCGTGTCGACGACGAGGAGCGTGTCGGTGTCGCGCAACCCGCCGAGCGGGGCGACGTCGTTCTCGACGCCGGTGGATGTCTCCGCGTGCACGACCGCGACCAGGCGCGCCTGCGGGTGCTCGCGCTGCGCGTCGAGGAGACGCTGCGGGTCGAGCGGCAGGCCCCACTCCTCCTCGATGCGGACGACCTCGGCGCCGCAACGACGCGCCACCTCGCACATGCGGTCGCCGAACACGCCGTTGGCGCCGACGATCGCGGTATCGCCCGGTTCGAGCAGGTTGACGAAGCACGCCTCCATGCCGGCGGAGCCCGTGCCACTCACCGGGAAGGTCAGCTGGTTCTCGGTGCGGAAGACGGTGCGCAGACGCGCCATCGTCTCGTCCATGATCGCGATGAACTCGGGATCCATGTGCCCGAGCATCGGGCGGCTCAGGGCGGCGACCGCCTCCGGGTACGGGTTCGACGGGCCGGGCCCGAGCAACAGACGATCCGACATGGGCATGCGCGGGAGCCTACGCGCGCGCTCCCCTCACGTTCTGGCGTCCCTGCGCCGTGGCGTACACGGCGGAGGTACGCCACAACGAGGGAAGAGGCTCAGGCGCGGGCGAAGACGGGGAACCAGTGCTGGAGGAGCTGGCTCACCTCGAGCGCGCACTCGTCGCCGGCGGTCATGCCGCGCGCGACCTCGGCCGCGGCGCGGGCGACGTGGGTGACGTCGATCTCGGGGAGCTCCATCCCCTGCGCCTCGGCGGCGCGCTGCACCGTCTGCGCCGCGTCCCACGCGGCGCGGGCCGCGTGGCGGCTGCGGTGCGAGTGACGGAGAGCGCGGTCGATGGCGATCGTGGCGTGCCAGGCGTCGACCTCGTCACCCACGGTGTCGCTGGCGAGCGAACGCGCGACGTGCTGGATGTCGGCGACCGTGAGCTCGGCGAGGGCGGCGTGGAACTCCATCAGATCCATGCCTGACATTCTCGGCACAACTCGACCTCGAGATGGGGGATTTTCGGGGTCTTGACGAGCAATTCCCGGTGAACGGCATGTTTCCCGACGCGCAGGCCACCTCGCGGTCGCCGCTCGGACCTGCCTCATCGGTCGATTCCGTTGCGCCGTCTCGCCCTCCGGGCACGGCTCCACTTCATCTCGTCTGGCTGCGGACCAGGCCGTCGAGGATGTCGGCCTCGCTGACCAGCATCTCGTCGAAGCCGAGCACCCGGAAGATGCCCACCAGCACCGCGGTACCGCCCACGATCACGTCGACGCGGCCCGGTTCGAGCCCGGGGTTGTGGGCGCGCTGCTCGGCGCGCTCGGTGGCGAGCGTCCGGAACACGTCCTCGGCCGCGTCGCGCGTCAACACGAAGTGGTGGATCTTCTCCGGGTCGTACTCGGGGAGACCCTGCTCGACCGCGGCGACGGTGGTGACAGTGCCCGCGAGGCCGACCAGCGTCGCCGCCTCGGACGCGCCGGGCACCAGGCGCGTCACTTCGGCGACGAGGTCGCGCACCGCGGCGACGGCGTTCGACAGCTCTTCGGGCGCGGGGGGATCGGAGTGGAGGTACTGCTCGGTGATGCGTACGCACCCCATGTCGAGCGACACCATCCTGTTGGGCGCGTCGGTGCCGAGCACGAACTCGGTGGAGCCGCCGCCGATGTCGACGACGAGATACGGCGCGGGCGCGTCGAGATCGGCGGTGGCGCCGAGGAACGACAACGCGGCTTCCTCGTCACCGGAGAGCAGCTCGGGCGTGACGCCGAGCGCGGCGTGCGCGGCGGTGAAGAACTGGTCGCGGTTCGACGAGTCTCGCGCCGCGCTCGTTGCGGTCGCGCGCGCCGTGGTGACGCCGTGTTCGTCGAGCACGGTCCGGTACTCGCGCAGCACCGCGATCGTGCGCTCGATTGCGTCCGGCGCCAGGGCGCGCGTGCGATCGACGCCCTGCCCGAGTCGGGTGATGCGCATCCGCCGATCGAGCGGGACGACCTTGGTGTCGCGCGGCGAGGTGCCGTCGACGTCAGCGACCAGGAGCCGGACGGAGTTCGTGCCGATGTCGACCGCAGCGACTCGCTTCACACCCGTTCCCCGTCGGGCGCGGTCGCGGTCGTGTGCGCCAGTCGTTCGGCCGTCCAGCGGCCCACTGGGTCGTCGGCCCCTGCCAGCAGGTTGGCGTAGTGGGCGTGCAGGCACTTGACGCCCTCACGGGTGCCGCCCACCCCGCCCGACGGTCGGGGTCCGGTGTGGTCGGGAGCGATGCTCGCGTCGCGCGCGGCCGCGTACGCGTCGTGGGCCGACCGCACAGACACCGGATCCACCGCGGCCTGGGCGTCGCGCACGCCGCCGGCGGCTTCCAGGCGGGAGATCCGCAGGTTGAGGTCGGGATCGACCAGCCAGTACCGGGTGGGCATCGGCGTGCCGGCGCGAGTGAACGGCGCGTTGCACACCACCACCGGGGCACCGGCGACGTCGCGCACCACCACCTCGAAGTCGGCTTGCGGCGCGCGCCCGAGCCGGTCGGTGACCGCGGCGACGTCGTCCGCGTGGTGGACGGGCATCACTCGGGTCGATTCCGCTCGGGCGTCCCAGCCGTCCGGCCACGGCTCCGCGTCATCTCCCGCTTGATGTCCATCACCCCAGTTTACGGAGAGGGTGGCTGGACGGTCGTGGGCGGCGGGACCGTCGTGGTGGATGTCGAGGGCGCAGGAAGGATCACGAAGGGACGCTCGCCCGGCTTCACCAGCCCGTACTTCTCGCGGGCGAGCCGCTCGATCTCGGAGTCGGTGCTGAGCGTCTTCGACTCGCGCGCCAGCCGCGCGTTCTCGGACTGCAGCACCTCGAGCTGTGCGCGCGCCTTGTTGGTCTGGTCGCGCTGGTCGAGGAAGGTGCGCGTGGGGTAGACGAACGCGAAGAGCAGGCCGACGAGGACGACGAGGAAGAGCGCGACGCGCATCGACGGCCGCCGACGCGCGCGACGAGGACGCGGCGCGCGCTTCGCAGCCGCCTTCGGGCGCGACGTGCGCCGCGACGTGCGACGGCGCCGCTCAGGCACCGGCTCCGCCGGCGCGCGGGCAGCACCGCCGCGCCGAGGTACGACGCGACCGGACCGAGCTCCTCCTCGATGCGTAGGAGCTGGTTGTACTTCGCGACGCGGTCGCTGCGTGCGGGCGCGCCGGTCTTGATCTGGCCGCAGTTCGTCGCGACGGCGAGGTCGGCGATGGTGGCGTCTTCCGTCTCGCCACTGCGGTGCGACATCATCGCGGTGTAGCCGTGTCGTCCGGCGACGAACATCGTGTCGAGCGTCTCCGACAACGTGCCGATCTGGTTGACCTTCACCAGGATCGAGTTGGCCACGCCGCGGTCGATGCCCTGCTGCAGCCGCTCCACGTCGGTGACGAACAGGTCGTCGCCCACGAGTTGGACGCGCGCGCCCAGGGCCGCGGTGAGCGCGCCCCACCCGTCCCAGTCGTCTTCCGACATGCCGTCCTCGATCGACACGATCGGGTAGCGGTCGCACAGCTCGACCAGGCGGCCGGCCCACTCCGACGGCGCGTAGTCGGCGCCCTCGCCCGCGAGCACGTAGCGGCCGCCTCCGTTCGACGTGGCGGTGAACAACTCGGTCGACGCGACGTCGAGCGCGAGCGCGATCTCGTCGCCCGGCGTGTAACCGGCGCGCTCGATCGCGGTCAGCAGCAGCGCCAGCGCCTCCTCGTTGGACGGGAGGTCCGGCGCGAAGCCACCCTCGTCGCCCAACGCGGTCGAGAGGCCGCGCTCCTTCAGAAGGCTCTTGAGCGTGTGGTAGGTCTCGACGCCCCAGCGCAGCCCTTCCGCGAAGCTGGCCGCACCGACCGGTGCCAGCATGAACTCCTGCACGTCGACGTTGGAGTCGGCGTGCGCGCCGCCGTTGAGCACGTTCATGAACGGCACCGGCAGCACGTGCGCGTTGGCCCCACCGACGTAGCGGTACAGGGGCAGCTCGGCTTCGTCAGCCGCGGCCTTGGCGGCCGCCAGCGACACGCCGAGGATGGCGTTGGCCCCGAGGCGACGCTTGCCGTCGGTGCCGTCGAGGGTGACGAGCTCGTCGTCGAGGAGGCGTTGGTCGGACGCGTCGAGCCCCACGATCGCGTCGGCGATCTCGGTGTTGACGTGCTCGACCGCGGTGCGCACACCCTTGCCGCCGTAGCGCTCGCCACCGTCGCGCAGCTCGTGCGCCTCGTGCGCACCGGTGCTGGCGCCGCTGGGGACGATGGCGCGCCCGCGCGCGCCGGTGAGCAGTTCGACGTCGACCTCGACGGTAGGGTTCCCACGGGAATCGAGGACCTCGCGGCCCACGACCTCCACGATCGTGCTCATTGTGTTCCCCGCAAAGCTGGTGGCCAGTGTGGCTGATGTGACCAGTGAGCCTAAACCCTTCGGTGGGTCGGCACCGGCCTTCAACCCCTTCGAGCCCGGCTTCGCCGAGGACCCCTACCCGCAGTACGCGCGGCTGTGCGCCGAGCACCCCGTCCAGCGCACGCCGCTCGGGCTCTGGGCCCTCTTCTCCTACGACGACGCCGTTCGGCTGCTGCGCGACCCCAGCCTGAGCGTCGAAGACCGCAGCGTGATCGGCCAAAACCCCCGGGCCGACCTGCGCCAGCAGATCCTCGGCGATCGTCCGCAGCGCGGGACCCGCGGCATCCTCAACCTCGACCCGCCCGACCACACCCGCCTCCGCCGGCTGGTGCAGCAGGCCTTCACCCCCCGCATGGTGGAGCAGCTCGAACCGCGTGTGCAGGCGATGGTCGACGACGCGCTCGATGCGGTCGTGGCGCGCGGCCCCGAGATGGACGTCATCGCGGATCTGGCCTTCCCCCTGCCGTTCCGCGTGATCACCGCCATGCTCGGGATGCCGGCGTCGGAGGAGACGCAGATGCGCGACCTCGCGCACACCGTGACGCTCGGGCTCGAGCCGCTGCTCGCGTTGCAGCACCTCGAGGAGATCGCCGACGCGTCCGATCTGATCGTCGAGCACGTCCTCGACGCCATCGAGTGGAAGCGCGCGCACCCTGCCGACGACCTGCTCACCGCGCTCCTCGCCGCCGAAGCCGACGGTGACCGCCTCTCCCCCGAGGAGCTGCTCGACCAGGTCATCCTGCTCTACATCGCCGGGCACGAGACGACCGTCAACCTCATCGGCAACGGCACGTACGCGCTGCTGCGCCACCGCGCCCAGCTCGAGCGCTGGCGCGACGACCCGTCGCTCGACGTCAACGCGGTCGACGAGCTGCTGCGCTACGACGCACCGGTGCAGTTCTCGCGCCGGGTGACGACCGCGCCGGTCGGCTTCGGCGACCAGTCCATCGAACCCGGCGTGTTCGTGCTGACGTGTCTGGCGTCGGCCAACCGGGATCCGATGAAGTGGGGCGACGACGCCGGGGTGCTCGACGTCACCCGGGCCGGCGCCGCGCAGCACCTGGCCTTCGGCTCCGGGATCCACCACTGCCTGGGTGCGTCCCTGGCCCGGCTGGAGGGCCGGATCGCGGTGGGCAGCCTCATCCGCCGCTTCCCCGGGCTCGAACTGGCCGGCGACACCCCGGCGTGGAACGGCCGCCTCGTCCTCCGGGGGCTCGACCGCCTGCCCGTCACGCTCGCCTGAGCCCGACCGGAATAGTTGCGAGCGCAAGTAGGTTGCTGACGCTAACCCGAGACGCCACCCGCAGCCCACCGGAGGCCGCCATGCCCGCAGTGACCGTCGACAACCCGCTCGTGCTCCCCCGCATCCCGCGCCCCGACGCGGCGGCGACGGTCGCGCGGCCGGCGGTGCGCGCCGTGCCCGCGCACCACGCGATCGAAGGCGCCGGCTTCGAGGTGTGGCGGCCGTTCCCCGGCGGGCTGAGCATGCACGACACCGACCCGTTCCTCCTCCTCGACCAGCTCGGCCCGGTCGAGTACGAGCCGAACGAGGCGAAGGGCGCGCCGTGGCACCCGCACCGCGGCTTCGAGACGGTGACCTACGTGCTCGACGGCGAGATCGCGCACCACGACTCCAACGGTGGCGGTGGCGTGATCGGCGAGGGCGACACGCAATGGATGACCGCGGGTGGCGGCATCCTGCACGACGAGGTGCCGACCGAGCGCGCGTTGCGCACCGGCGGGCCGTCGCACGGCGTGCAGCTCTGGGTGAACCTGCCGTCGTCGCTGAAGTTCACGCCGCCCCGGTACCAGGCGATCACCGGTGACCACTTGGTGCTGCTGTCGTCCGACGACGGCGGTGCGCTCGTGCGCCTCATCGCCGGTGAGCTCGCCGGTCACCCCGGTCCCGGCGACACGCACACGCCGATCACCTACGCGCACGCGACCGTCTCGCCGGGCGCGCAGCTCACCGTGCCGTGGAACCCCGAGTTCAGCGCGATGGCCTACGTGCTGCTCGGCCAGGGGTACGCAAGCGACGAGGCCAGACCCGTGTCCGACCACCAGCTCGTGGTCTTCGGTCCCGGCGACACGCTCACCGTGCGCGCCGCTGACCGCCAGGAGGGCCCGACCGACGTCTTCGAGGTGCTCCTGCTCGGCGGCCTCCCGATCTGCGAGCCCATCGAGCACTACGGCCCGTTCGTGATGAACACCCGCGAGGAGATCGTCGAGGCGATCGACGACTTCAACGCCGGCCGCATGGGCACCATCCCCGCCATCGGGCTCGGCTGAGACCGTCCGCCTCATCCAGCAGGTGTGAGTTCGACCCCCGCGGAAGGGGTGGAACTGCAACTTGCTCGGGGTCAGGGGTGGGAGGCGGCTTCGAGCCAGAGGGCGGCGACGGCGGCGGGGTCGAGGGCGGCGAGGTCGACGCCGCGCGCGATCGCCAGCTCCTCCATCGCCTCGAAGCGGCGTCGGTAGTCGGCGGCCCAGCCACGCAGGGCGGACTCGGCGTCGATGCCGCCGGCGCGGGCCACGACCACCGACGCGGCGAGCACGCGCGCCAGCTCGCGCTCCAGCTCGCCGTCGTGAGCGCGCAGGCCGGCGAGGGCAGCGTCGATGCGGTCGAGCGCCTCGTCGAGCGTTCCGGGGTCGAGTCCGACCGATGCGGCTTTGCGGAAGAGCTTGTGCGTGTAGAGCAGCGACGGGAGTCCGGGGGTGATGCCGGCCACGATCGACGTGGTGCCCTTCTCCTCCTTCTTGATCTGCTCCCAGTTGCGCATGACCTCCGCGGTCTCGTCGGCCACCACGTCGCCGAAGACGTGCGGGTGGCGGCGGACGAGCTTGTCGTGGATGCCGCGTGCGACGTCGGCCATCGTGAACTCACCGGCCTCCTGCGCGAGCACCGCGTGGAACACCACCTGGTAGAGCAGGTCACCGAGCTCGTCCTCGAGCGGTGCGTACCCGGCCTCGGGCAGGTCGTCGACCGCCTCGACGACCTCGTACGCCTCTTCGAGCAGGTAGCGGGTGAGCGAGCGGTGCGTCTGCTCGGCGTCCCACGGACACCCTCCCGGGTCGCGCAACCGCTTGGCCAGCTGGAACAGCCGCACCAGCTCGCGCGCCGAGGCCACCGCCCCGGCGTCGACGAACACCGAGGTGAGGTGGTCGGGCACGACTGCGCCGCGGTCGAGCTCCTCGAGCGCGACGACCGTGATCTGCTCGTCGGACAGTCCGAGTCGTTGCAGCACCGTCACCGGCGTGTCGGGCCCCAGGTGCTCGAGCAGCGCGAGCTTCACCTCGGACAGCACGAACGCGTTGTCGCACTGCGCGATCAGGAGGCGGCCCGCGAGCTCGGCGTCGTCGATGGCGCGGCCGTCGACGACGCGGGCGTCGCCGTCCATCGGGTCGACCCCCAGACGCACCCACGCCAGGTCGGCGAACGACACGCCGGGGACCAGCTCCAGCTCGACCAACGGATCCGCACGCAACAACGCCACCGCGCGCTCGGCGACCGCCGGGCTGCCCGGCACCGCGTAGACCACGTCGCGGTCGAACGCCGCCGCCGCGAGCCGAGCTGCGATCTCGGTGTACGCGGCATCGAGGTCGAGCGCGGTGTCGTACACGTCGTCGAACGACTCGAACTCGAGCCCCGCGGCGACGAGGTCGTCGATCGCGGGATGGCGCAGCGTGCGCGCGCACCGGTGCGACGCCGACTCCAGTGCCGCCCGCGCCACCGGCAGGAGGTGGTCGGCCCCCGCCGGTCCGAGGCCCACCACGACGACCCGGCCCGGCACCCGCGCGCTCCTAGCTGCCGACGGGGCAGCCGCTCGGCGGGCAGACGCCATGGCGCCCGCGCCAGCTGCCGTAGCGCGGATTCACGTAGATGTCGGCACCGCGCAGCGCCTTGGTGAAGAAGGCCTGCTGCTTCGCCTGCGTCGTCAGCCCCATCGCCTGCACGAGCGCGGTGCCGTCGACCAGGACGTCGATGGCGCTGGACGGTGCATTCGGATATTGCTTCTCGTACTGCGACCGGAGCTGGTCGCTCGTGGACTTCGGCACGCCGACGTCCTGCCGCGCGGCGGCATCGAGCAGGAGCTGGGTCTGGATCCGCTGGTTGAGCCAACTCGCCGTGACCGACGACGCGATCGAACCGTCGCTCGGGCTGAGGACCGTACCCTGCTTCTCGAGGTTGGTGGCGATCGTCTTGCTGCCGGCGAGCCACTCGAGCTCGTCGTCGACGGTGGACTGCGAGACCTGCGTGCCGTTGGCCTTGTAGGCGAAGGCCTGCCCACCCGCGGCGACCGCGGCGATGGCCGCACCGACCACGCAGAGGACGGTGACGACAGCGACGGCGACGAGGGCGAGACGACTTCTCACGTTGGTCGATTCCGTTCCCGCGTCCCGGCCATCCGGCCACGCCTCCACTGCATCTCGCGGCTCATGGCGCTGCGGAGGCTAGCGCGGGCGCCGCCGCGGCCGAGTCCGGGGGTGGCGGCGGGAGCAGGTCCTGCAGGAGGTCGACCAGCGTCGTCGCGACCTCCGCGGCCGCGGCCGTCACCGGCACGACCAGTTCGTCGTCCTTCGGCACTGCCTTGGGCACCAACCGGCGCAACCGGACCTTCTGCGACTCCTTGAGTGCGACGCCCACGATGCGCGCCAGGTTGCGCTGCACGGTGATGCTCCGGATGCCGAGCCGCACGCACTCCACCCGGAGCCGGGCCACGTCGAGCAACGCCACGGCCGACGGTGGTGGCGGGCCGTAACGGTCTTCCCACTCGGCCCGCACGTCCTCGACGTCGTCGTCCGACGTGACCGCGGCGAGGCGCCGGTACGCCTCCATGCGCACGTCGTCGCGCTGCACGTAGTCGCGTGGCAGGTTGGCGTCGACCGGGACGTCGATGGTGATCTCGACGGGTTCGGGCACCGGTTCGCCCTTCAGCTCACCCACCGCCTCGGTGACCATCTGGCAGTAGAGGTCGAAGCCGACGGCGGCGATGTGGCCCGACTGCGCCTGCCCGAGCAGGTTGCCGGCGCCGCGGATCTCCAGGTCGCGCATGGCGATCTTGAAGCCGGATCCGAGGTCGGTGAACTCGCCGATGGTCTTGAGTCGTTCGTAGGCCTCCTCGGACAGCACGCGGTCGGCCGGGTGGAACAGGTACGCGTAGGCGCGCTGACCGCGCCGACCGACCCGGCCGCGGAGTTGGTACATCTGCGCGAGACCGAGCATGTCGGAGCGATCCACGACCAACGTGTTGACCGTGGGCATGTCGATGCCGCTCTCGACGATCGTGGTGCACACGAGCACGTCGAACTCGCGCTCGGCGAACTCGAGCACGACCCGCTCGAGCCGACTCTCGTCCATCTGCCCGTGGGCGACGGCGACGCGCGCATCGGGCACGAGCGCACGCACGTTCTCGGCGACGAGCTCGATGTCGCGCACGCGATTGTGCACGTAGAACACCTGGCCCTCGCGCAGCAATTCGCGCCGGATCGCCTCGGCCGCGGCGCGGTCGTCGTACTCGCCGACGTAGGTGAGGATCGGTTGGCGGTCCTCGGGCGGCGTGTTCACCAACGACAGATCGCGGATGCCCGTGAGCGACAGCTCCAGCGTGCGGGGGATCGGAGTGGCGGTGAGCGTGAGGACGTCGACGTTCGTTGCGAGCTGCTTGATGAGCTCCTTGTGCTGCACCCCGAAGCGTTGCTCCTCGTCGACGACGAGCAACCCGAGGTTCTTGGGCTTCACGTCGGTCGACAGGAGACGGTGCGTGCCGATGAGCACGTCGACCGCGCCCGACTCGAAGTCGCGCACGACTGCCGTCTGCTCCCTGGCGGAGAGGAAGCGCGACAGGACCTCGACGCGCACGGGGTAGTTGGCGAAGCGCTCGCGGAACGTCTGGCCGTGCTGACCCGCGAGCAGCGTGGTCGGTACGAGGATGACGACCTGGGTGCCGTCCTGCACCGCCTTGAACGCGGCCCGCACCGCGACCTCGGTCTTGCCGTACCCGACATCGCCACACACGAGGCGGTCCATGGGGATCGGCCGCTCCATGTCGCCCTTCACGTCGTTGATGGCCTGGAGCTGGTCGGGCGTCTCCTCGAACGGGAACGCCTCCTCGACCTCGTGCTGCCACGGCGTGTCCGGGCCGAAGGCGCGCCCCGGCGTGGCGAGGCGCCGGCGGTACAGCACGATCAGCTCCTCGGCGATCTCGCGCACCGCGCTGCGGACTCGTGCCCGCTGCTTCTCGAAGTCGGCGCCACCCATGCGGTTGAGCGAGGGCGTCTCGCCGCCGGTGTACTTGCGCACGAAGCCCACCTGGTCGGTGGGCACGTACACCTTGCCGTCCCTGAACTCGAGCCAGAGGTAGTCGCGCTCGACGCCGCCCATCGTGAGCGGCTTCATCTCCAGGTAGCGACCGACGCCGTGCTGGTGGTGCACGACGTAGTCGCCGGGCTCGAGCGCGTCGTAGTAGTCCTGGCCGCGGCGCGCGCCGCGTGCGCGACGGTGGACGCGTCGACGGCCGGTGAGGTCGGCTTCGGCGACGACCGCGAGGTGCGCAGCGGGCAGCACCACACCGCGTTCGAGTGGAGCGACGCGGATGCGCACCGCGCCGGGCGCGGGTTCGCCGTCGCCGGCGTCGAGGCCCTCACCGGCGAGGATGTCGCGCAGACGCTGCGCGGAGCCGGTGCCCTCGGCGGCGAGCACGACGCGGTAACCCTCGCCCGCGAGCGCGCGCAGACGGCGCGCCGAGCGCGTCGGCGTCGCCCACGACCGGATCGAACGCGCTGGCGGCGACACGCGGCGTGTCGGGACCCTCGGGAGTCGCCAGCAACGACACCGCGCCGGCACGCGTGTTCGCGAGGAGGCGGTCGAACTCCAGCGAGAGGCGAGGGAGGTCGCGCACCTCGCCCGCGCCCCACGTGACCGCGAGCGTGGACGCCAGCGACGCCTCTTCGTCCAGCAGCTCCTGGGCGCGGTCGCGCATGCGCTTGGGCTCGACCAGCAACACGAGCGCGTCGTCGGGCAGGAGGTCGGTGAGCAGGTGCTCGCGGTCGGTGAGCCACGGCAGCCACGACTCCATGCCGTCGAACAGCTGCCCTTCGGCGAGGCGCTCCCACTGCTCGCGACCCCACGGCTGGCGGGCGACGAGCGCGGCGGCGCGCTCGCGCACGTCGTCGGTGGGCAGCAGCTCCCGGGTGGGGAACACGCACACCTCGTCGACGTCGTGCGTGGAGCGCTGGTCGGCGACCGAGAACGCCGAGAGCCGGTCGACTTCGTCGCCCCAGAGGTCGATGCGGACCGGGTGGTCGTCGGTCGACGGGTACACGTCGACGATCGAGCCCCGCACCGCGACCTCGCCCCGTGCTTCCACCTGGTACTCGCGGCGGTAGCCACCGGCGACGAGGCGCGCCACGAGCGCGTCGCGGTCGACCTGGTTCCCCGGGCGCACCACGACCGGTTCGACCTCTTCGGCGTGCGGGCCCAGCCGCTGCACCAACGCGCGGACCGGCGCCACGACGACGTCGGGCGGCGTGCCTTCACCCTGCGACGAGGCGCGCAGGCGCCACATCACCCGGAGGCGGCGCCCCATCGTCTCGAACGACGGCGACACCCGCTCGAACGGCAAGGTCTCCCACGCGGGGAACAGCTCGACCGCGTCGTCGCCCACGAACTGGCCCAGGTCGCGCACGAGGCGCTGCGCCTCCGCGCCCGTCGGCACCGCCAGCAGCAACGGCCGACGGGTCGTGACGCCCGCTAGCGACGCCACGAACAGGGCACGGGCCGCGTCGGGCACCGCCACCGTCGGCCGCCGCGAGATCACCGCGCGCAGCGCCGGCTCCTCGGCGAGGAGCGGAGCGAGGGCGGCGAGCGGCGGCGCGGGATTCATTGGTGGGTGGAACACGCTATGTGTCGTCCAGCTGCCAATGAATCGGGCAGGGGGTCAATTCACACGATTCATGGCGGCGTCGACGCCGTCGGCGATGATCGCCTCCACCGCGTCGGCGGCCTCCTCGAGCACGACGTCGATCTCGGCCCGCTCGCGCTTGGAGAACTTCTTGAGCACGTGGTCGACGCCGTGCTCCTTCGACACCGGCTTGCCGACCCCGATGCGCACCCGCAGGAACGCGTCGGAGTGGAGGTGCGACGTGATCGAGCGGAGCCCGTTGTGGCCGGCCAGCCCGCCACCGTTCTTCACCTTCAGCGCGCCGACCGGCAGGTCGAGCTCGTCCTGCACGACGACGATCTGCTCGGGCTCCACGCCGTAGCGGCGCGCCAGCGGGGCGACCGCCATCCCGGACTCGTTCATGTACGTGAGGGGCACGGCGAGCGCGACGAGCGACGAGCCGAAGCGCACCTGGTCGACCCGGGCACGCTCCTTGCCCTTCTTCAGCTTCGCGCCGTGCCGGTGGGCGAGGATCTCCACGACCTCGGCGCCGACGTTGTGGCGCGTGCACGCGTAGTCGTCGCCCGGATTGCCGAGCCCCACCACCAGCAAGTCGGCGGCGGTGCCCCGACGCCGCAGCACGGGTTACTCGACGCCGGCGTCGTCCGAGGCCTCGGCGGATGCCTCCGCACCCTCGGCGGCCTCGCCCTCGCCCTCGACGCCTTCGCCCTCTTCGCCTTCCTCGGCCTCGGTGACGACGCGCGGCGCGGCGACCTGCGCGACGACGGTGTCGGTCTCGACCTCCGTCGACACACCTTCGGGCAGCTTGACGTCGTCGAGGTGCAGCTGGTCGCCGATCTCGAGCGCGGTCACGTCGATCTCGATGGACACCGGGATGTTGCCCGGCATCGCCTCCACGGTGAGCTGGAACATGAGCTGCTCGAGGAGACCGCCGTCTTTCACCCCGGTCGCCTCGCCCAGGAGGTGGATCGGGATCTCGGCGCTGACGGCGACGTCGCGGCGGATGCGGATGAAGTCGACGTGCACGAGCTCGCCCCGGGTGGGGTGGCGGTGGATCTGCCGGGCCAGCGTGAGCACGCTCTCGCCGTCGACGTCGAGGTTGATCAGGGTGTTGGCACCGGACTCGCCGGCGAGGATGTGCTGCAGCTCGCGTGACGGCACGGTGATCGACACGGTCTCGGTGCCGAGGCCGTAGACCACGGCAGGCACCTTGCCCTCGCGGCGGATCCGGCCGGAGGGGCGCGACCCGAGCTCGGTGCGCGGAGCGGAGGCGAGGGTGATGTCAGGCATGGCGGAACAGGGGCCTTTCAGCCGTCCGGGACGGCCCGGAACGCGGAGCCCGAAAGTTTAGACGTTGTCGCCGCGGAAGATCTCGCTGACGCTGGTGTCTTCGAAGACGGCGTCGAGGGCCTCGGCGATGATCGGCGCGATCGAGAGGATCTCGAGGGCGTCGAAGCGCTTGTCGTCGGGGATCGGCAGCGTGTTGGTGACCACCACCTGGCGCACCGGCGCGTTCTTGAGGCGGTCGACCGCGGGCCCCGACAGCACGCCGTGGGTGGCGGTCACCCACACCTCGGCGGCCCCTCGCTCGAGCAGCAGGTTGACGGCGGACGTGATGGTGCCGGCGGTGTCGATCATGTCGTCGACGAGGACGCAGACGCCGCCCTCCACGTTGCCGACCACGTCGGTGGCCTCGGCGACGTTGTGCGTGCCCTTGGGGCGACGCTTGTCGATGAAGGCGAGGTCGGACTCCACGCCGGCGTCGCCGAGACAGTTCGCGAAGCGCCGGGCCAGCTTCAGACCGCCCGCGTCGGGCGACACCACGACGACGTCGCCGTCCACCTGACCCGCGAGGTAGTCGGCGAGCAGCGGCACCGCGGTGAGGTGGTCGACCGGGCCGTCGAAGAAGCCCTGGATCTGGCCGGTGTGGAGGTCGACGCTGACGAGGCGGTCGGCTCCGGCCGCAGTGAGGAGGTCGGCGAGCAAGCGAGCCGAGATCGGCTCGCGACCCTCTGCCTTGCGGTCTTGGCGCGCGTATCCGTAGAACGGGCACACCGCGGTGATGCGACGCGCCGACGCGCGCTTGGCCGCATCGATCATGAGCAGCTGCTGCATGATTCGGTCGTTGATCGGTTCGCAGTGGCTCTGCACGACGAACACGTCGGCGCCACGGATGCTCTCGCCGTAGCGCGCGTAGAGCTCACCGCTCGCGAACGTCGACAACTTGATCTGCCCGAGCGGGACGCCGAGGCACTCCGCGATCTCGTTCGAGAGGTCCTCGTTGCCCTGCCCCGCGAAGACCATGAGCTTCTTCTTGGAAACGAGTTCCACGCCTTCTCCGCTCTTGGCCCTGCGGGCCGGGCCGCTCCGGCCCCGCCTCGCTGCACCGCAGGATACCTGCGGCGCGGCCGCTCGGCTCAGGCTTCTCCGCTCTCGGCCTCATTTTCGAGGTCGTCTTCGTCCCGGGCATCGTCGCGCTTCGCGACCCAGCCCTCCTCGATCGAGGCCGGCACGCCCTTGGCCAGCGCGCCGGAGGGCACGTCGCGGGTGACGACCGCGCCGGCGCCGGTGTAGGCGCCCTCGCCCACCTCGACGGGCGCGACGAGCACGGTGTTGGAGCCCGTGCGCGCGTCGGCGCCGACCTTGGTGCGGTGCTTCTCCCGGCCGTCGTAGTTGGCCGTGATGGTGCCGGCACCGATGTTGGCGCGGGGTCCGATCTCGGCGTCGCCGACGTACGCGAGGTGCGGCACCTTGGCGTCTTCGCCGATCTCGGAGTTCTTGATCTCGACGAACGTGCCGACGTGCGCGCCCGCGGCCAAGCGCGTGCCCGGTCGCAGCGACACGTACGGCCCGACGGTCGCGCCGTCGCCGATCTCCGCCTCGCGGGCGACGGTCTGGCGGACGACCGCGCCCTCGCCCACCACGGTGTCGACGAGCTGACAGTCAGGACCGATCACCGACCTCGCGCCGACCACGGTGCGGCCCGAGAGGATGGTGTTGGGCAGGAGGTGCACGTCGGGCGCGAGCCCGACCGCGGCGTCGACGTAGGTGCGCGCCGGGTCGGTCATCCCGACGCCTGCGCGCATCCAGCGGGTGTTGATCCGGTGGCGGAGCTCGGCCTCGGCTTCGGCGAGCTGGGCACGGTCGTTGACGCCGAACGCGTCGGTCGCGTCGTCCGCCTCGACGCCGAGCACGAGGTGGCCGGCCTGACGCAGGACGGCGACGACGTCGGTGAGGTAGTACTCGCCCTGCGCGTTCTCGGGGCTGAGCCGGCGCAGCGCGGGCGCGAGGAGGCCGCGGCGGAAGCAGTAGATCGACGGGTTGACCTCGTCGATCTCGAGCTCGTCGGGGGTGCCGTCGGACTGCTCGACGATGCGGTCGACCCGGCCCTGGTCGTCGCGCACGACGCGCCCGTACCCGGTGGGATCGGCCACGCGAGCGGTGAGCAACGACGCGGCGGCGTCGGCGTTGCGGTGCGCGGTGGCGAGCCGGGCCAGCGTCTCGGCCCGCAGGAGCGGCACGTCGCCGGCCACGATGATGAGGTCGTCCTCGACGTCGAGGTCGTCCGCGAATGCGGTGAGTCCGATGTGTGCGGCGTCGCCGGTGCCCCGTTGCGCGGGCTGCTCCACGAACTCCACCGGCACGTCGCCCACGAGCTGTTCCTGCAGCGTCTTGGTGACGTGCTCGGCGGCGTGACCGACGACGACCACGATCTTCTGCAGCGGTAGCTGCTCGAGCGCGTCGAGCACGTGCAGGAGCATCGGCCGTCCGCACAGCGGGTGGAGCACCTTCGGGGTGGCGGAACGCATGCGCGTGCCCTCGCCTGCCGCCAGAACCACTGCGCTCACCGGCCGGATCTGCGTCGCCACTGATCTCCTACGGGATGTCTCCCTGTCCGGGGGTGCTCGGGGGCGAGGTTTCGAACCTCGACTTGGGACTCCAAAGGACCCCGTGCTGCCGTTACACCACCCCCGAATTGGTCGACACGACGGTACCTGATGTGCGGGTCGTCGCCGTGCCCGACTAACTTGCGTCCCGCCATGGGCTCACTGATCAAGAAGCGCCGCAAGCGCATGCGGAAGAAGAAGCACAAGAAGCTTCTCAAGAAGACGCGCTGGCAGCGCCGTCAGCAGGGCCGCTGACCGACCTCTCCCCGTTCTGGCGTGCCCGCGCCGTGCATGTCACGGCGGAGGTACGCAAGAACGACATGGCGAGATGGCCAGATGGGGCGTGTCAGCTGGCGAGGCGGACGCCGCGGGAGACGCTGGTCGTGCCGACGACGGGCACGCGTAGGCGTCGCCTGACCTCCTCGACCAGCCCGGGAAGCCGGCGCGCGTCCGCGACGGGCACCACGTAGGCCGACCCGCTGCCCGCGAGCAGCGCGGGCGCGCCGGTGGCCGCTTCGAGCGCGGCGCGGAATTCGACCAGGCGCGGCTCGAGCATCTCGGCCGCCGGCTCCAGGTCGTTGACGAGCTCGTCGACCAACGCCGTCAGCCGGCGCGGCGCCGGCACCATCCGCTCCGACCGCGGGCCGCCCAACCGGTCCCACGCCTTGTAGACGTCCGGAGTCGACAGCCGGAACGGCGGGATGGCCACCACGAACGCGAGTCCGGTCGGCACCGACGCCGGCTCGATGATCTCGCCCCGCCCGCGGATCCAGGCTGCGCCGCCCCGCACGCAGAACGGCACGTCCGACCCCACCTCGGCCGCGAGGGCGAGGACACCGGCATCGTCGACGTCGACGTCGAGCAGCTCACGCACCGCCAGCAGGGCGGCGGCCGCGTCGGCCGACCCGCCGCCGAGCCCACCGCCGGCGGGGATGTGCTTGCGCAGCACGAGCCGCACGCCGTGCCCCGACCGTCCCGCGCGCACGAGCAACTTCTCGGCCGCGATGAAGGCGAGGTTGCGGTGGTCGGACGGCACGTCGTCGCCGAGCTCCACCCCCGAGACCTCCACCTGCACACCACCCGGCGCGGGCACCGCGAAGACCTCGATCACGTCGTGCGGCTGACCGAGCGACACCACCAGCGACTCGAGGTCGTGGAACCCGTCACGCCGGCGGCCGAGCACGCGCAGCGACAGGTTGAGCTTGGGATATGCGGTGGCGCGGACGCGGGCAAGTCTCATGCTGCCTCCGCCGCGCTGCGGGCCACCGCGGCCCAGTCGTCGAGACCGAGCGCCTCGGCCCGTGCGGTCGGGGCGACGCCCGCCGCCGCCAGCACCGCGGGCGTGGCGTCGCCGAGCACCGGCGCGAGCGAACGGCGCAGCATCTTGCGGCGCTGCGCGAAGCCGGCGCGCACGAGCACGAACAGGTCGTCGGCCGACGGCACGCTCACGGGTGGTTCCGACCGGCGGTGCAGCCGCACGAGCGCCGAGTCGACTTTGGGGCGCGGGATGAACACGGTCGGCGGGACGAGCCCCACGACCTGCGCCTCCGCGAAGTACGCGACCTTCACCGACACCGCGCCGTACTGCGGGTCGCCGGGGCCGGCTGCCAACCGCTCCCCCACCTCACGCTGCACCATGACCAGGATGCGCTCGACCGCATCGGCCTCCTCGAGCAACCGGACGACCACCGGCACCGCCACGTTGTAGGGCAGGTTCGACACGCACGTACGCGGCGACGGCGGCGGCGCGAGCAGTGCGTCGAGGTCGACGCTCATCGCGTCGCCGGGCTCCACTCGCACGACGGCACGGGACCGGCGTCGACCACCACCGCGCGGAGCACGTCGGCCAGCCGGTCGTCGAGCTCCAGCGCCACGACGTCGTGGCCGGCGTCGAGCAGGGCGAGGGTGAGCGACCCGAGACCGGGGCCGATCTCGAGCACCGGCGCCGCGGCGGGCAACTCGGCCAACGCCACCACCCGGCGGGCGGTGTTCGGGTCGGCGAGGAAGTTCTGGCCCAGGCTCCGCTTGGGGTGGAGCCCGTGCTGGCCGAGCAGCGCGGTCACCGTCGCCGGGGTCAGGAGAGCCACGATGACGGTCGATTCCGCTCCGGCGTCCCGGCCGTCCGCCGTGATGGTTCGCTCACTGCGAGCCGGGATACCCGGCTCGCAGCCGTTCGCTCACACCCACGCCTCCGCTGCATCTCCATCACAACGGTCGATTCCACTCCTGCGTCCCGGCCGTCCGCCGCGATGGTTCGCCCACTGCGAGCCGGGATACCCGGCTCGCAGCCGTTCGCTCACACCCACGCCTCCGCTGCATCTCCATGGGACGAGGAAACTACAAGGTGGGCGTCACCCGTTCCGCACGATCACATGCTCCATTGCGGCCAGTGCAGGACGTTGTTGGCGCAACCCCACGAGTCGAAGCCGTACTTCGCGTAGATGCGCTCCGCGACGATGATCTGCTCCTCGCGGGTGGCGAGGCCGGCATTCGGCGCGAACTCGGTACCGCCGAAGGCTCGCCAGGTGCTCCGGGCGATGCCGAGACCGCCGTCGAAGCCGTTGGCGTTGGAGTCGACGGTGTCCCAGCGCCCGCCCGACTCGCACTGCGCGAGCTCGTCCCAGTGGGGGTCGGCGTAGGTGCCGTAACCGATGATCTCGGGTGTCGGCGCCACAGTGGGCACCTCCGACACGACCTGCTTGTCACCCTTCTCGCCGTTCTCGACCCGTTGGCGGTAGGTGATGGTCATGGTGCCGTTCCGACCGTCCTGGATGACGCGGGTCTGGCCGATGGCGAGCGTGGGGTCGGCCTGTTGCACGGTGTCGAACAGGATCGGCTCGGGGCTCGAGGTGGTGACGGCGTTGACGCGCACGACCGCCACCGAGTCCCCGTCGTGCAGCACGGTGTCGGGTGAGGGGATCGCGTAGTCGTCGCCGACGAGCTTCACCTTGTACGACTGGAGCAGCTCGTCGACGGTGCGCGACGGCGAGTCGAACGTGACCATCTGGTTGTCGATCTTGAGCGAACCGGCGACGCGCGTGCGGAACACAACGGTCGCGCCCGCCGCGAGCCGGCCGGGATCGTTGCGGACGGCGGTGAGCTTCCCGAGCTTCAGCTGCTTCTCGAGCTTGTCGGCGCTCGTCTCGACGGTGGGGACGGTGCGGATGCGACCGTCGACGTCGACGGTGACCGGGAACGCGCGCAACACGTCGACGTGCAGTCCGTCGTGGAGCGAGCTCGTCGCGCTGGGGACGACGACGTCGCCCGGACCGAGGTGCACGCGCTCGGCCGCGAGCAACGCGCCGACGGAGGAGGCTTCCGAGCGCAAGGGGGTGCGGGTCCCGTCGACGACGAGGGTGATCTCGGACCCGGCCGGTTGCATCGCCCGCTGCGCGATCCAGGCGCCGCCCAGGGCGGTGAGCACCACGAGCACGGCGACGACGAGCACCCGGGGCGCGGGCAGGAACCGGTGCCGGCGGCGGGGACGGGGAGTGCTGCCCGGCGGCGGGCCCTCCTCGAGCAGCTCGGTGACCGGGGGGAGCTCCTCCGGGCTGGGCAGCGGGAGCCACGAGGCGGGCTCGGGGGCTTCGGCCCGGGCCGGAGAGGGCGCGGAGCTCGCTTCGGCCGCGGCCTGGGCGTCTGCCACCACCGCTTCCGCCTCGGCCACCACCGCGGCCTGGTGTTCGGGGTGGGGATCGAGGAGGGCGTGGAGGGGAGGGAGGCCGTCGAGGTCGGCGGGCAGCGGGAGCCAGGCGGCCGCGTCGTGCGGCTCCGCACGCGCCGGTGACGGTGACACCGCCGCCTCGATCGCGGCCTCGATCGCGGTGAGGTCGATCACGTCGGGCTCGACCACGATCTCGCTCGCGTCGTCGAGCAGCACCTGGATCGACGGCAACGCGCTCGGGTCGGGCACGGGCAGCCACGCGGTGGCGTCGTGCGGTTCCGCGCGCGCGGGTGACGGACCGATCTTGCGCGAGACGTGCAACGGCAACGTCGAGCGTCCTCGTACTGGATCGCTCCCGGCCGCGCTACGGCCGGGAGGGCTTTGCAGTTGCTCGGTGATCGGGACGCCCCTTGCATCGGCGTTGGTTCTGCGCGTCGACCGAGAAGCGCTTCCACCCGCTTCGGACGAAGTGATCACGGTAGTCAACCTCCCCCGGTGCGGCAACGATCGTCGCCCGCCGGCCCGGATCGGTGCAGGTCAGCAGGTCAGGAGGGGTCGGCAGGGTGCCCGAACACCGCCGCCGCGTTGGCGCGGGTCGCCGCCGCGACATCGCCCACCGGACAGCCCCTCGCCGCCGCGAGGGCGGCGCCGACCTCCACGACCCACGCCGGACGGTTGGGTCGGCCGCGGTGCGGCACCGGCGCGAGGAAGGGCGTGTCGGTCTCGACGAGGACGCGGTCGAGCGGCACCATCATGGCCGCGGCGCGCACGTCGTCGGCGTTCTTGAAGCTCACGATGCCGCTGAACGACACGTACGCGCCGAGATCCAGCGCGCGCCGCGCCTCGGTGGGTCCGCCGGTGAAGCAGTGGAAGACGGTCCGCGCGGGCACACCGACGTCGGCGAGCACCGCGAAGGTGTCGTCCCACGCGTCGCGGGAGTGGATCACGAGCGCGCGGTCGAGCTCCCGGGCGAGTTGCACCTGCGCCCGGAACGCGACCTCCTGGTCGTCGCGCGCCGAGTGCTCGTAGTAGAGGTCGAACCCGCTCTCGCCGATCCCGGCCACCACGTCGGCGTGGTCGCGGGCCAGGGCGGTGAGCTCGGCCCACTGCTCGTCGAGGTGGGAGGCGTCGTGGGGATGCAGCCCGACGGTGGCCCGCACCTCCGGGTGCTCGTGCGCCAGCTCGACCGCCCGCCGGGAGCTCGCCAGGTCGGTGCCGACGCAGATCAGGGCGTCGACGCCCGCCCCGACCGCTTCCCGGACCTGGGTGGCGGGGTCCTCGTCGGTGCCCTGGTAGCCCAGGTGGCAGTGGCTGTCGACCCAGGTCAACTGGCGCTCACGCTCACGCGTCCACCATTGGGCGCTCGCTGCTCGCCGGTCCGCCCTGCTCGAGGACGCCCGGCTCGCTCACGCTCACGCCTCGGTCTCGATCCGGGGGAACAGCGGGTCGCCCTTCTCCAGCGGTGATCCCGCGGGCAAGCCGCCCCACGCGGCCGCCTCCGGGAGCCGCTGCTCCTCCGGCGGGCCGGGCAGGCCGAGACGCCGCCAGAGCTCGCCCGCGGCGCGCGGGATCAGCGGCGACGCGAGCAGCGCGACGACGCGCAGCGCCTCGAGGCAGTCGCCGAGCACCGCGGCGACCGCGGCGGTGTCGCCCACCTTGTTGAGCGCCCACGGCTGCTGTTCCTCGATGTACGCGTTGGTGTGACGGATCAGCTCCCAGACCGCGCCGAACCCACCCGCGTAGTCGAGCTCCTCCATGCGCGCGGTGAGGGTGCCGAACGCGGTGGCCGCCTGCTCGACGAGTGGACCGTCGGCGCGCGAGTCGGGCACCACCCCGCCGCAGTAGCTCACCGCCATGTTGAGGACGCGGTTGGCGAGGTTGCCGAAGTTGTTGGCGAGGTCGGCGTTGTAGCGCGCGACCATCGCCTCGTAGCTGAAGTCGCCGTCGGGTCCGAAGCGCTGGTCGGCGAGGAAGTGGTAGCGGAACCCGTCGACCCCGAACTCGGCGACGAGGTCGGCGGGCGCGATCTGGTTCGCCTTCGTCTTGCTCATCTTGTCGCCACCGACGAGCAGGTACCCGTGCGCGAAGACCGTCTTCGGCGGTGCCTCCCCTGCGGCCATCAGCATGGCGGGCCAGTACGCCGCATGTTGGCGGAGGATGTCCTTGCCGATGAGGTGGTAGTCGGCCGGCCAGAAGCGGTCGAAGCGGGCGCGGTCGTCGGGATACCCCACCGCGGTGCAGTAGTTGATCAGCGCGTCGAACCACACGTAGGCGACGTGGGACTGGTCCCACGGCAGCGGGATGCCCCACGAGATCGACGTGCGGCTGATCGAGAAGTCGAGCAGGCCCTGCTTGATCAGGCCGAGCACCTCGTTGCGTTTTCCGGCGGGCTGCACCGCCTCCGGGTGCTCGGTGTAGTGCGCGAGGAGGCGGTCCTCGTAGCGCGAGAGGCGGAAGAAGTAGTTCTCCTCGGTGACGTGCTCGACGACCGTGCCGTGGATCGGGCAGCGTTGGCCGTCGTCGAGCTCGTCCTCCTTGTAGTAGAGCTCGCAGCCGACGCAGTAGAGGCCCTCGTAGCTGTCGAGCTCGATGTCGCCGGAGTCGTAGACCCGCAGGAGGAACTCCTGCACCGCCCGCTTGTGACGGGCCTCGGTGGTGCGGATGTAGTCGTCGTAGGTGATGTCGAGGTCGTCCCACGCGGCACGGAAGAGCGCGCTGTTGCGGTCGGCCCACGCGAGCGGCTCGACTCCGTGGGCCTCGGCCGCCCGCTGGATCTTGAGGCCGTGCTCGTCGGTGCCGGTGAGGAACACCACGTCGTCGCCCCACAGCCGGCGCCAACGGGCCAGGACGTCGGCCGCGAGCGTCGTGTACGCGTGCCCGATGTGGGGCGCGTCGTTGACGTAGTAGATCGGCGTGGTGACGTAGAAGGGCTCCGACATGGTGAGCACCACCCTATTTCCGAACTGGCGTCGCTCAACCCACCTATCACCCCACCTATAACCCCGGCGAACGACGCCGGTTCGCTTGCTTGAGGCGCGTGGCGGCGTCGTAGGTGCGGCGACGGGGGACGCCGAGGTCGCGCGCGACCCGGGCCGCGGCGTCGCGCGTCGACAGGCCCTCGCCGAGCGCGGCGGTGACGTGGGCGTCGATCTCCGCGTCGCTGGCCTCGGGCGGCGGCGGTGCGGGCGCGACCACGATGACGTGCTCCCCGCGCGGCTCTCCGAGCTCGACGTGCCCGACCGCCTCGTCCAGCGTCCCGCGCCACACCTCCTGGTGCAGCTTGGTGAGCTCGCGGGCGACGGCCACCTCCCGCAACGGTCCGCACGCGCCCAGCAACTGGGTGAGCGTGCCGTGCACCCTCCGGGGCGACTCGTAGAGCACGACGGTGCGGATCTCGGGCACGAGCCCGGCGATGCGGTCGCGGCGTTCGACGCCGCGCCGGGGCAGGAACCCCTCGAAGACGAAGCGGTCGGTCGGGAACCCGGAGAGCACGAGCGCCATGAGCACCGCGCTCGGACCTGGGACCACGTCGACGGCAAGCCCCGCGTCGACGCACGCCCGCACGAGACGCTCGCCCGGATCGGAGATGCCCGGCATCCCGGCGTCGGTGACGTACGCGACACATCGTCCGTCGCGCACCGCGTCCACGACCCAGTCGGCGCTCTGCTGCTCGTTGTGCGCGTGCACCGAGCGCAGGCGCCCGGCCGCGGGCACGCCGAGGTGGCTGAGCAGGGCCCGGGTCCGGCGCGTGTCTTCCGCCGCGATGACGTCGGCGTCGCGCAGCGCCTCCACGACTCGTGTCGACACGTCACCGAGGTTGCCGATCGGCGTCCCGACCAGCACCAACACACCAGGATCATCGGTCACGCTTTCCCGCTCTCGGTGCTGCGCACCGGGCCGCTCGGGCCCCGCTCCGTTGCTCGCCGGGATACCCGGCTCGCGGACACTTCGCTCATGCGCGGAGCTCCACCCGGTCGCCGGGCACGAGCCGCCACCGGTCGAACGCGCCGGATTCGGCTTCGATCACGAACACGGCCCGCCGCACGTACGGCGACACCCGCCACGGGGCGAGGTTGGTCGTGCGGACCACGACACCCTCGGCGTCGCAGAACGCCACGTCGATGGCGAAGCGCATCCCCGCGGTGTGCACGTTGCGGCACGGCCGCAGGACGAGCGCGCCGTCGAACGAGTCGCGGTGCAGCAGCCCGCGGCGACGAGCGCGCGCCGAATCGGCGAGCTCGGCTGCTGCCAGCACATCACCGTCGCGTACGAGCCAGGGCATCGCTCCCGAAACTCCGTCACACGTTGAAGCGGATCTCGAGCACGTCGCCGTCGACGACCTCGTACTCCTTGCCCTCCACGCGCAGCTTTCCCTGCTCCTTGGCCTTGGTCCACGAGCCGATGTCGAGGAGCTCCGCCCAGTGGATCACCTCGGCTCGGATGAAGCCGCGCTGGAGGTCGGAGTGGATCACGCCGGCGCACTCCGGTGCCTTCGCGCCCGCCCGGAAGGTCCATGCCCGCGACTCGGTGTCGCCGGTGGTGAGGAACGTGCGCCGACCGAGGAGGTGGTAGGCGGCGCGCGCCACGCGGGGCACGACGCCCTCGCCGAGCCCGAGACCCTCGAGCAGCTCGGCGCGCCCCTCGGGGTCGAGCTGCGCCGCCTCGGCTTCGAGCTGCAGGCACACCCCCATCGCCTCGACGCCGTCGGCCACCGGAGCCACGATCTCGTCGACCCGCTCGAGCTGGTCTTCGCCGATGTTCACCACGACCAGCACCGGCTTCACGGTGAGGAGGAACGCGGGGGCCAGGAGCTCGCGCTCGTCGTCGCCGAGGTCGGCGCGGTACAGCGGCACGCCGTCGCCGAGCAGTGTCGCCGCCCGTTCGAGCGCAGCGATCTCGCCGGCCAGCGACTTGTCACCTTTCGCCGCCCGCTGCTGCCGGTGCAGCCGACCCTCGACCGACGCCAGATCGGCGAGCACGAGCTCGAGCTCGAGGGTGTCGAGATCGGCGCGGGGGTCGGTGTCGCCCGGCACCGACGGATCCTCGAAGGCCCGCAAGACGTAGAGGACGGCGTCGCAGTCGCGCAACGACCCGAGGAAGCGGTTGCCGAGGCCCTCGCCAGCGCTCGCGCCCTTCACCAGCGCCGCGATGTCGACGATCTCGAAGCCGGTGTACACGAGCTTCTTCGAGTTGGACATCTTGCCGAGCAGATCGACGCGCTCGTCCGGGACGTGCGCGAGCGCGACGGTCGTCTCGGTGGTGGAGAACGGGTGCGTCGCCACGACGGTCGACGCGCCGGTGAGCGCGTTGAACAGGCTCGACTTGCCGCTGTTGGGGAGACCGACGAGCCCGAGGCGTTCCATGCGGGCGCCAGGCTACCGGCGCCTCCCCGATGGGTCGCTCCTCGGCGACCTTCCGGTCAGCAGCTCGCGACCGCGGCCGCGGCGTCGAGCTTCCCGTACCCGTACAACGTGTCGACCCCGGCGGGCCCCAGGTCGTGCGCCGAGCTCTCGAGTCGTCCCACCACCTGCGCCGCGGTGTCGGACGGGCAGTGCTGCACCACCAGCGCGGCGGCAGCCGCCACGAACGGCGTGGCCATCGACGTGCCGCTCAGCTGCCCGTAACCAGTCGAGGCGACGGTTGTGGGCAGCGTGGAGTTGATCTGGGTGCCTGGCGCGCTGATGCCCGTGGGCGTTCCCGTGCCGCTCCACGCGCGTGACGAGTAGGTGGCGAGCTTGTAGGGGAGGTCGGCGGGCCACGGCGTCGATGTCGGGCACGACGAGGTGGTGCCCGCCTTGCAGAGCGCCGAGACCGACAACATCTGCGGCGTGCTGTCGGCGAGCGACGCCGGGAACAGCGGCGTGGCGCACGAGCTGTTTCCGGCCGCGACGGTGATCACCGGGTGGGTGTAGTTGGCGTTGCTCGCGTCCTCGACGTCGGCGATCGCCTGGATCACGGTCGGGTCGCTCGACTTGCCGCCGAGGCTCATCGTGATGACCTGCGCGTCGCCCTTCGTGATGTCGGCCGCCCAGTAGATGCCGGCCGCGACGTCGGAGTAGCTGCCTGCGCCGCTGGTGCCGAGGACCCGCACGGGGATCAGGGTGACGCCGGGCGCGCCACCCTCGACGCCGATGCCGTTGCCGGCGGTGGCGGCGACGATGCCGGCGACGTGCGTCCCGTGTCCACTCGTCGAGGGATCGGTGGTGTCGGCGGGCGGGTTCGACTTGTCGGACGCCGACACGATGTCGGCGCTCGGGCCGGTGAAGTGCCCGGTCAGGTCGGGGTGCGTCGTGTTGATGCCGGTGTCGAGCTCGGCGACTCGCACGCCGGTGCCGGTGTTGGTGGCAGGCGTTCCCCAGGCGCTGGTGAAACCAGAGTCGGTGAACCCCCACGTGGGCGTCTCGGCCAGGGCCTGCACCTCGCCGTCGGGCGCGAACGACGTGACGTCGCCTTGGGCGGCAGCGTCGGCGCGGAACTTCGCGATGTCGGCGGCGGAGCCGACGTTGCGTGTGAGCACCTTCGAGCGGCCGTTGTGCTCCACCACTGCGACATAGCGGTCTTCGATCTTGCCGTTGTCGTCGTCGCCGCTCGTCGCGGCGGCCGCGGCGGACCCGTCGAGGCCACAGATCTTCGGCAGGGTCGTGGTGGTCGTCGTCGGAGGAGGGGGCGGTGGGGGCGGCGGCAGACAGGCGGCGGCGACGATCGCCACGCCCGCGACCGCGAGGAACACCAACCACCGGCTGCGGACGCCGGTCCGGCCGGTCCGCTCGAGTTGCACCTGCTCGTCCTCCGCGTCCTGCCGCCCGCCGGGCGGGAGCCTATCGGGTCGCAGACCGCTCGTTGCGCGGCGCGACGGCCAATCCACTACATTCATCGGCTCTCACGGAGGATCTCATGAGCAAGAAGACCGCCAAGCGCAAGCTCCGTTCGCGACGGAACAAGGCCAACCACGGCAAGCGCCCCAACTCGGGCCGCCGGTAAGCCGCTTCGGCCACCGCGTGAGCACGTGTGGAAGGACCCCCAGCCAACGGCCGGGGGTCCTCCGCGTGGGGCTGGTCGTGGGGTTGGTCAGCCGGTGAACTGCTTTCACCTGCCCGGCGGGTCCCAGGTTTCCCAAATGCGCGGCCGGCAAAACCTCGGGCGAGCCCTGGGGATCGGCCACGGAGGGTGTCAACCAAGCTGGGGCAATTGTTCGATGAGCACCGTTTGGACGGCGCGTCCGATGCGACCCCGCTCGTCGTTGAGGACGCTCTCGGCCACGCCGAAGCCGGTGCGCTCGGGGTACGTCGCAGAGTCGAGGCCCACCCACTCGGTGACGGGGAGCCGATGCAACGTCACGGTGAGGTCGGGGTTGATGCACGAGTAGCGACCACGGTCGAAGGCCGCCGCGACCCCGTTGCCGAAGTCGCTTGCCGCGGCCACCCGCTGGAACGGGGTCGGCTCCTCTCCCGCGACGATCGGCACCGCGAGGCGGATCCACATGTCCGTGGGTCCGATCGAACCCATGTCGCCGTTGCCGACCCGGCTGACCTCGACCGCGTGCCAGAACCCGGTACCGCGCGTCCAGTCCCCCGCAAGCCGCTGCGTCGGGCCCGGAGGTGGCATCGGTCCGGAGGACCCCGCCGCGGGTTCCGTGTCGAACTCGACCGACTGCTCCCGCAGCCGCAGCAGCGTCGCGCGCACGACCTCGACGTCGCCCGCGAAGAGCGAGCCCTGCACGAGTTGCACCTTCTTCCCCGGACGGATCGTCGTGCGTTCGATGCGCAGCGGCGCAAGTGGCACCGGGCGCATCAGCTCGAGCGTGTAGCGGGCCGGGAACGTGGCCGTACCGAGCTCGAAGTCCTCCAGCAGCCCCGCGAGGAGCGCCGAGGGAGCTCCACCGTGTTGCGCGTGAGGGGACCACGGCCCGCGGGCGAGCTCGGTGGGCACAGCGACGTCACCGTCGACCTCGAAGACGTACTCGGGCTCGCTCATCCATTCCCGCTCTCGGCGCGGACACGATGGCTCGGGCTCCCCTGCTTCACGGCGGGTCAGCGTACGCGGGAACCGTGCGGACACCCCGACCGTCGAAAGAGGTCAGCCGACCGCGGAGGGCCCATGTCGAAGTTCCTACGTTCTCTGTTCCTCGTCGTCGCCGCCGTGACGGTCGCGACACCGCTCGCCCTGGTGACGACCGCCGACGCCGCCGACGCGGCGACGCACGCTCGCACGATCACCGTCGTCGGGACCGGTGAGGTGCGAGGCACCCCCGATGTCGCCGACCTCGTGATCGGCGTGTCCGGTCGTGGCGCGACGGCGACCGACGTGCTCGGGCGCATCGCCGACCGCGCGCAGAAGGTGATCGACGCCCTGCACGACGCTGGAGTGTCCGACGACGACATCCAGACGGCCGACCTGTCGGTGCAACCGGTGCTCGACGACAAGGGCGACGTCACCGGTTACCAGGCCACGAACACCGTCACCGCTCGCATCCGCGACCTCACGAAGGCCGGCGCGGTCGTCGACGCAGCCGCGGCCAAGGCCGGCGACGACATCCGCGTGCAAGGCATCACGTTCTCGATCGACGACGACAGCGCCCTCCTCGCCGCCGCCCGCACCAAGGCCACGAAGCGGGCCCGCGCCCAGGCGGAGCAGCTGGCGAGCGGGGCGGACGTCGAGGTGGGCGAGGTCCGTTCGATCACCGAGTCCACGAGCGCGGTGCCCCTCAGCTACGCCGCCGACGCGGCGGGGAAGGCGGCCAGCACGCCGGTGATGCCCGGGAGCGAAACCCTCTCCGTGCAGGCGACCGTGGTGTTCGCCATCCGCTGAACGTTGCCGAACCCCACTGAACCGCTCCGGCCGTCCCCAACGCCGCGAAGGTGAGTCGGTCAAGGCCGGTCACGCGGCGACCGATAGCAGTCACCAGGGCAGGTCGGGGCGAGTCGGGGACGGGCCACGTGAGCGTGTTCAACATCGCGGATCTCTCCCGATCGAGGGCCGAGGGCAACCGGGCGAGCGAACGCGCACGCGCGGTCTTCGACGCGTTGGGCGAGGGCGTCATCGTCTGGAGTGCCGACGGGTTGGTCGTCGACTGCAATCGCACCGCCTCCGAGATCCTCGGTCGCTCGCGCGACGAATTGCGCAGCATGACGTCCGACGAGATCCTGCTCGTCGCCCGCACGGAGATGGGTCCGGTGACCGAGTACGGCCACCCGCTCGAGACGCGGGAGTACCCGGCCATCCGGACCCGGCGAGGCCAGGGGCCGGTGCTCGGTCAGGTGCTGGGCATCACCCGGCCCGACCGCCGGCACGTGTGGCTCGAGGTCGACGTGCGCCCGGTGCACGACGACACCGACGGCGACCTGTTGGTCACGTCGTTTCGCGACATCACCGAGCGCAAAGAGGCCGCGGACCACATGCGTGCGCTCTCGGCCATCGTCGAGTCGTCGAGTGACGCGATCTTCCGCCAGTCGCTCGGCGGGATCATCGAGTCGTGGAACCCCGGCGCCGAGCGCGTGTACGGGTACACCGCAGCCGAGATGATCGGCGCGCACCACGCGACGCTCGTCCCCGAGGACCGCCTGGTCGAGGCGGAGCGCCTCTTGTTCGCGGCACGAAACGGCACGTCGAACAACAACGTCCTCACCGTGCGCCGCCGCAACGACGGCGGGCACGTCAACGTGGTGGTCACCACGTCGCCGCTCCTCGACGCCGCGGGCACCGTCATCGGCGTGTCGGAGATCGTGGGTGACGTGACCGAGCTCGTGGAGATGCGCGACACGCTCGTGCAGTCGGAGGAGTGGTTCCGCTCGCTCGTGCAGCGCTCGTCCGACGTGGCGTTCGTGCTCGACGCGGAAGGCGTCATCACGTACGCGAGCCCGGCGGCGGAGCGCTTCGGCTACGCGCCCGAGGAGCTCGTGGGGGTGTCGAGCCGTGACCTGATCCACCCCGACGACGTCGAACGCCACCGCGACAACGTGTTCGAGACCGTCGCGCAGGTCGGCACCGCGACCGTCGAGTGGCGCTTCCGCAAAGCCGACGGGTCGTACGGCTGGGTCGAGGAGGTGCTCACCGACCTGCACGACGTCCCGGCGGTGTCGGGATGGGTCGCCAACGTCCGCGACATCACCGACCGCCGTCACGCGGAGGACGAGCGCATCGAGGCCGAGGAGCGCTACCGCCAGGGCTTCGAGCGCTCCGCCTTCGGTCTCGCGGTGCTCGACCTGAAGCAGACGTTCACGTCGGTGAATCCCGCGCTCGCCGACATGCTCGGCCACTCGGCGACGCGCCTGATCGGTCGTCGCCCGCTCGAGTTCCTCCATCCGTTCGAGAGCGAGAGCGCGCGCAGCGGCGTCGCCCGGCTGCTGAGCGGCGACGTGCCGTTCTACAAGCGCGAGCACCGCATGGTGCGCGCCGACGGCAGCATCGTCTCGGTGCTCATCGACATGACCCTCGTGCGCTCCGCTGACGACAACCCGAGCTACTACTTCGTGCAGGTGCGCGACATCACCGACCGCAAACGGGCCGAAGAGGCACTCGCCCACCAAGCGCTGCACGACGACCTCACCCACCTGCCGAACCGGATGCTGCTGGTCGACCGGCTCGGCCACTCGCTCGCCCGGGCCGACCGCACCGGCAGCCACGTCGCCGTGCTCTTCCTCGACCTCGACCGGTTCAAGCTCGTGAACGACGGCCTGGGCCACGTCGTGGGCGACCAACTCCTCATCGAGGTGGCCCGCCGGCTGACTCGATCGATCCGCGCGTCCGACACGGTGGCCCGGTTCGGTGGTGACGAGTTCGTGATCGTGCGCGAAGACGTCGCCGACGTCACGGAAGCGGTCGAGTTCGCGGAGCGGATCGTCTCGGTGCTGCACGAGCCGATCCCGCTCTCGGGTCGCGAGATGTACGCGACCACCAGCGTGGGCATCGCGCTCGGGAGCCCGGGCGCGTCGGCCGAGCAGCTCCTGCGCGACGCCGACGCCGCCATGTACCGCGCCAAGGACCTGGGCCGAGCGCGCATCGAGCTCTTCAGCCACGAGCTGCAGCAGCAGGTCGCCGCCCGCCTCGACCTCGAGACCGCGTTGCGCCAGGCCATCGAGCGCGACGAGCTCGAGCTCCTCTACCAGCCGATCGTGCGTCTGGCCGACGGCCGCGTCGTCGGTGCCGAGGCGCTGCTCCGCTGGCATCGCGCCGGGCACGGCGTCATCCTGCCGACGGAGTTCATCCCGATCGCGGAAGAGACCGGGATGATCGTGCCCATCGGCACGTGGGCCCTCGAACACGCCCTCAGTGAGGTGCGCTCGCTCACCCTCGCGCGCAGCGAATGGCCGCTGCTGGCGGTGAACCTGTCGGCGTTGCAGCTCCGCCTGCCCGCGAGTCTCGAGATGGTGCGCGACGCCATCCGCTCCTCCGGCGTCGACCCGTCGATGCTGTCGCTCGAGATCACCGAGAGCGCGCTGATGCAGGACATCGAGACGTCGGCGCGAGCGATGCACGCGCTGCGCGAGCTCGGTGTGCGCCTCGCGGTCGACGACTTCGGCACCGGGTATTCGTCGCTCGCGTACCTCAAGCAACTTCCGGTCGACTCGCTCAAGATCGACCGCTCGTTCATCGACGGGCTGCCCGGCGATCAGCACGACCGCTCGATCACCGAGGCCATCATCACGCTCGGCAACAGCCTCGGGCTCACGATCGTCGCCGAGGGCGTGGAGACGGTCGAGCAGTGGATCGCGCTCGACGAGATCGGGTGCACGGTCGGTCAGGGCTTCCTGTGGAGCCCGCCGATCCCCGCGAGCGCGTTCGCGCCGCTCCTCACCGGACTGCCGCGTCGAGGCCCGAGGGCGGCGAGCTCAGGAAAGTAGCTTGAGGGCATGGACCTCGAGCCGCTGATCCAGCCCGCCGACACCAAGATCCTGCTCGTCGTGATGGACGGACTGGGCGGCTACGCCGACGCCGATCACGGCACGGAGCTCGAGGAAGCGAACACGCCGCACCTCGACCAGCTCGTGCGCGAGGGCACCGCCGGGATGATGGAGCCAGTCGGTCCCGGGATCACGCCGGGATCGGGACCCGGGCATCTCGGCTTGTTCGGCTACGACCCCGAGCAGTTCGAGCTCGGGCGCGGGGCGCTCTCGGCGGCCGGCCTCGACTTCGAGCTCCGCACCGGCGACGTCGCCGCGCGCGGCAACCTCGCGTCGCTGGGCGCCGACGGCACCATCACCGACCGTCGGGCCGGGCGCATCCCGGATCCCGAGGCGCGCGCGGTCGTCGAGAAGCTGCAGGCCGCGGTGTCGGTCCCCGCCATCGAGGTGTTCTTCCGCCACGAGCGCGAGCACCGGGTGCTCGTCGTGCTACGTGGCCCCGGGCTCGATCCGCGCCTCACCGACACCGACCCGCAGCACACGGGCGTCGCGCCGCTCACCGCGCAGGCGCTCGATCCCGAAGCCAAGCGCACCGCCGATCTCCTCGCGGAGGTCGACGCCCAGGTTCGACGCGCGCTCGCCGGCGAGGCGAAGGCCAACGTCGTGCTCTTCCGTGGCTTCGACACCCATCGCGAGCTGCCCGGCGTCGAGACCCGCTTCGGTCTGCGCGTGGCCGCGGTCGCGATCTACCCGATGTACCGCGGCATCGCCCGGCTGCTCGGCATGGACGTGCTCGGCCGTCCGGCCGACCTCACCGAGCAGCTCGACATCCTGCGCGGCGCGTGGGACGACCACGACTACTTCTTCCTGCACCACAAGTACACCGACTCGGCGGGTGAGGACGGCGACCGCATCCGCAAGATCGCGGCCATCGAGCAGCTCGACGCGGTCGTGCCCGAGCTCCGCGCGCTCGGCCCCGACGTGATCGTCGTGAGCGGCGACCACTCCACACCGTCGCAGATGGCCGCGCACTCGTGGCACCCAGTGCCGACGCTGCTGTGGAGCGAGCGATGCGGTCGCGACGACGTCGAGCAGTACGGCGAGCGCTGGTGCCGTCAGGGCGCGCTGGGCCTGCGTCCCACCAAGGATCTCATGGCCTTCATGCTCGCCAACGCCGACCGGCTGGCCAAGTACGGCGCCTGAAGCGGGCCGCGGCGGCGGAGACGAGCGGAGCGAGCGCAGCCGCTCGCCAGCGAGCGAACGTCTGCGGGCCGGGTATCCCGGCCCGCAGTGAGCGAGCGAATCAAGCCGGCGCGGGCCGAATATTTTGGTTGTGGCGGAAGAGGTTGTCGGGATCCCACTCGGCCTTGAGCGACTGCAGCCGCGCGTACTTCTCCTTGCCGAACGACGCCTCGATGCGGTCCATGCCCTCGTCGCCGATGAAGTTGAGGTAGACGCGGCCAGTAGTCCACGGCTTCATCGCCGACGCGATCGCACGCGTGTAGGCGATGTTCTTCTCGTCGTCGGCCTCGTCCTGCCACAACGAGAGATAGTGCGCGTTGAAGGGCGCGGTCCGTCCGCTGAAGGCAGTCGCGTCCTCGGGGACACGCGCGATCGCGCCGCCTCCCGCCACGATCAGCATCTGGCTGAACGGCGACACGGGCTTGGTCGAGTGCGCGACGTGGGCGTCGATGGCGTCGTCGGGCAGTTCGGCGAGGAAGTCGGCGCTCCAGTAATTGCGGAGGCCGCGCGGGTTGCCCTCGGTGATCAGATCCTGCACCGCGACGTAAGGCATCGGACCGAGAAGATCGAGCGGCGGCGGACCGAACTCGCGCAGCGGCCGCATCACCTCTTCTCCTGCTTCGACGTCGCCCGCGTAACACACCACGCAGCCGAGGATCGGATGACCGCGCACCGGCTCGGGCACGAAGTCGGCGGGCGGCGCGGTGATGAACGCGAGGGCGCTCCCCACCTCGTCCGGCGCCGACGTCATGAAGTCGCGCCAGAACCGCACGACATCACCGGCCATCGGCGCCGGCCACGCCAGGAGACCGCCGAGCAGGAGCGGACCGATCGGGTGCAGCTGCAGGTAGAACGCGGTGACCACGCCGAAGTTGCCGCCCCCTCCGCGCAGGCCCCAGAACAGCTCCGGGTTCTCGTCGGCCGACGCCTTCACGACGCGCCCGTCGGCGGTCACGACCTCGGCCCCGATCAGGTTGTCGCACGTGAACCCGAGCTTGCGCTCGAGCCATCCGCTGCCGCTGCCGAGCGCGAGCCCGGCGACGCCGGTGTCGGGGACGCGCCCACCGGTGACCGCGAGCCCGTGCTCCTGGGTTGCGGCGTCGAACTCGCCCCAGTTGAGCCCCGCCTCGGCCCGCACGGTCCGCGCCTCGGCGTCGACCGCGATGCCCTTCATCCCGCGCATGTCGATGACAAGTCCGTCGTCGACGACCGCGGCCCCGGTCACGCCGTGCCCACCGCCGTACACCGACAGCGGCAGGCCCTGGTCGCGCCCGTAGTTCACCGCGGCCGCGACGTCGTCGGTGCTGCCGCACACCGCGATGAGCGCGGGACGGCGGTCGATCATGCCGTTGAAGACGGCTCGCGCCTCGTCGTAGCGGTTGGCTCCGGGGGTCAGCAGCTCCCCGCCGAAGCCAGGGATCCCGAGGGTGGTCGCGCTCGTCGCCATGCCGCTTCCTCCTGCTCTCGTCGGCCTCGAGTGCTCTTCGTAGCGCACGACGTCGCAGATCACCAGGGGTGCCGCCCGGAATTCACCGCCCCTCGGTAACCGATGATCCGAACCCAGATCCGCTCCGTACCCTGGGTGTGGTGGTCGACGACCGAACCCCTCCCCTGAGCCCGGCCCCCGAGGCATCGGGCACACCGGTCGGACGGCGGGTCTTCCTCGGGCTCCTGGGGGTGGGTGCCGCCGGGGTGCTCCTGGGCGCGCGGGCGCAGGACTGGCTCGAACGCGCGGTCGGCCCCCTCATCTCGAAGGACGGCACCGGTCTGGCGTCGCTGCTCCCGATCGGGCGCTTCCGCATCTACACGGTCACCGGCGACCTGCCGTCGCGCAGTCGGGCCGACTACGCGCTGAAGGTCGGCGGCCTCGTCGACCAGCCGTTCACGTTGACGTACGACGAGCTCGTCGCCATGCCCGCGACCAAGCTCACCCGCGACTTCCAGTGTGTGACCGGCTGGCGCGTGCCCGACGTCGAGTGGAAGGGCGTGCAACTCTCCGCCCTGCTCGACCGCGCCGGCGTCCAACCCAGCGCCACCGCGCTCAGGTTCCACTCCTTCGACGGCGCGTACACCGAGAGCCTCACCATCGACCAGGCTCGCCGCAACGACGTGATCGTCGCCTACCAGTTCGAGGGCTCCCCCCTCTCCGACGAGCACGGCGGCCCCGCCCGCCTCTACGTCGCACCCATGTACGGCTACAAGTCGTGCAAGTGGCTCGACCGCATCGAGCTCACCAAGGAGGTCGAGGAGGGGTACTGGGAGGTGCGCGGATACGACGTGGACGGTTGGGTCGGACGCTCGAACGGACGGGACGACGATGCCACCTGAGCGGCGCATGACCATCGCCGAGGAGCGGGCGGCGCGCAGCGAGGCCCGTCGCAACCGCCCGAAACCGGAACCACCGCTCCTGCGCTTCGACCGCGTCGAGCGCACGGTGCACTGGGTGAACGCGACGTTGTTCGGGGTGCTGATGCTCACCGGCGCCGCACTCTACGCGGGTCCGGTGTCGACCATCGTCGGTCACCGTGAGCTCGTGCGCATGCTCCACGTGTACAGCGGTCTCCTCCTGCCCATTCCGTTGCTGCTCGGGATACTCGGCCGGCGCGGTGCCCGCCTGCGCACCGACCTCGGCCGTCTGAACCGCTGGTCGCACGACGATGCCCGCTGGTTCCGTCGCCGTCAGCGCGCGCAGGTTCAGCTCGGCAAGTTCAATCCCGGACAGAAGCTCAACGCCGCGTTCATCGCCGGCGCGGCGATCGTGATGCTCGGCACCGGGTCGATCATGAAGTGGTTCGATCACTTCCCGCTCGACTGGCGCACCGGCGCGACGTTCGCGCACGACTGGTTCGCGTTCGGCATCTGGATCGCGGTGCTCGGCCACATCATGTTCGCGCTCGCGCGACGGCGACGCGCTCGACGGCATGCTCGGCGGCACCGTGCCCGCGGCGTGGGCGAAGAAGAAGGCACCCCTCTGGTACGAGGAGCTGCGGACGTAGTCTCGAGCACGATGGACATCGATGCCGCGGTCGCAGCTGCGAGTTCGGATCTCGACGCGGCGCGCCACGACCTGGAACGGCTCGTCCGCATCCCGAGCATCAGCGCCGACCCTGCCCGTGCGGGCGACGTCGACGAGTGCGCGGCGGCAGTGGCCGTCCTCATGCGCGACGCGGGACTCGACGAGGTCCGCGAGCTGCGCGTCGGCGACGGTCACCCCTACGTGGTCGGCGAGTGGGTCGAGCGCCCGGGCGCGCCGACGGTCCTGCTCTACGCGCACCACGATGTGCAGCCACCCGGGTACATCGACCGCTGGTCGTCCGACCCGTTCGAGCCGCGCGAACACGACGGCCGCTTGTTCGGCCGCGGCACCGCCGACGACAAGGCGGGTGCGGTCGCGCACGTCGCCGCGGTGCGCGCGTGGCTGCGGGCCGCCGGCGAGCTCCCGTGCAACGTCAAGGTGCTGGTGGAAGGCGAGGAGGAGATCGGCTCACCGGGTCTGTACGGGTTCCTCGAAGCACACGCGGACGCGCTCCGGGCCGACGTGCTGCTCCTGGCCGACGCCGGGAACTGGTCGGTCGGTACGCCGGGGCTCACGTACTCGTTGCGCGGTCTCGCGGGGGTCGACGTGAAGGTGCGCGCGCTCGACGGTCCGGTCCACAGTGGGATGGCCGGCGGGCTCGTCCCCGACCCGGTGCTCGCGCTCGCGCAGCTGCTCGCATCGCTCGTCGACGAGCACGGCGACCCTGCATTCGACGGCTGCTGGGACGACTACGTGCCGCCTGACGCGGCCGAGCGCGCCCGGCTCGACGCGCTCCCTCACGACGAGGCGGGCCTCCGCCGGGCGTGGGGCGTTCGTGACGGCGTCGAGCTCGCGGGCGATCCGTCGGTGTCCATCTTCGAGCGCCTGTGGCTCCGACCCACCGTCACCGTGATCGGCATCGACGGCCATCCCATCGCCGGCTCCTCGAACCAGATCGTCGCCGAGGCCACGGCGCGGGTGAGCGTGCGCGTCGGCCGCGGTCAAGACCCGGCGCGTCTCAACCGGGCGTTGCGCGCGCACTTCGAGCGCCGCGTGCCGCGCCACCTCGAGCTCACCGTCACCGCGCTCGACGAGGTGCCCGCGTGGCACTGCGACCCCACCGGATGGGCGTTCGACGCCACCGAGCGCGCACTGCGCGCCGGCTTCGGCATGGACCCTGTGTACATGGGCGTGGGTGGGACGATCCCCTTCGTCGGCCCCTTCGCCGACGCCTTCGGCGGCATCCCCGCGCTGCTCCTCGGCCCGGCCGACCCCGGGAGTCGGATCCACGGCGAGGACGAGAGCCTCCACCTCGGCGACTGGTACAAGCTCATCGGAAGCGAGGTCCGCCTCCTCGCGGAACTGGCGCAAGGAAGGAGATGAAGCGAAGCCGTGCCCGACGGGCGGGACGGCGGAGCGGAATCGACCCCCCAGTCGAATGGTGAGGGGCCGCCGGTAGTCTCGACCGGATGGCCGTCGACCCCACCACCGTGACCCTGCCGCCCGAGCTCGTCCCGGGCGACGGACGCTTCGGCTCCGGGCCGTCGAAGGTGCGGCCGGAGGCGGCGCGATCGCTGGCCGAGGCCGGCGCCACCTACCTCGGCACCAGCCACCGACAACCGAGGGTGAAGTCGGTGGTGGGCAGCATCCGGTCCGGGCTCGCCGACCTGTTCTCCCTCCCCGACGGCTACGAGGTGCTCGTCGGCAACGGCGGGAGCACCATGTTCTGGGATGCGGCCGCGTTCGGGTTGGTCGAGCGGCGCGCCGAGCATCTCGTCTTCGGCGAGTTCTCCTCGAAGTTCGCCGCGGTCACCGCGGCCGCGCCGTTCCTCGACGACCCCGTGGTGCTGCGGTCCGAACCCGGCACCCATCCCGAGCTCGTTGCCGACGCCACCGTCGACACCTACGCGTATCCGCACAACGAGACCTCGACCGGCGTGATGACCGACGTGCGCCGCGCCGGTGACGACGGTCTTGTGCTGGTCGACGCCACGTCCGGTGCGGGTGGTCTCCCGGTGGAGCCGACGCACTTCGACGTGTACTACTTCGCGCCGCAGAAGTGCTTCGCCGGCGACGGCGGTTTGTGGATCGCGCTGTGCTCCCCCGCCGCCATCGAGCGCATCGCGCGAGTCGGTGCCACCGACCGCTGGGTGCCGCCGTCGCTCAGCCTCCCGATCGCGCTCGAGAACTCGCGCCTCGACCAGACCTACAACACACCCGCGCTGGCGTCGTTGTTCCTGCTCGACGGGAGCGTGCAGTGGATGCTCGAGCAGGGTGGGCTCGAGTGGTGCGTCGGCCGGTGCGACCGCTCCGCCGAACTGCTCTACGGCTGGGCCGAGGCGAGCACCTACGCGCAGCCGTTCGTGGCCAAGCCGGGTGACCGCAGCCACGTGACCGGCACCATCGACTTCGCCGACGACGTCGACGCGGCCGCGATCGCCGCCGCGCTGCGCGCCAACGGCATCGTCGACACCGAGCCCTACCGCAAGCTCGGGCGCAACCAGCTGCGCGTCGCGATGTTCCCGGCGATCGAGCCCGACGACGTCGCCACGCTCACCCACGCCATCGACTACCTCGCCGAAGCGCTGCGCTGACCGCCCCGTCAGAGCCGGCTGATCGTGACGAGATCGCTCCAGCCGCCAGGCGGACGGTCCAGAAGGATCGACGCCTCCTCCACACCGAACGCGTCTTCCAGCTGACGCCGCAATCGTACCCGGGCTTCTTCCACAGCCATCGCGTGCCTTACCCCGGTCTGTGACACCATCGGCGGGTGAGATGGGCGACGATCCGGACGAGCGACGGCACCCGCGCCGCTCGTGTCGACGGTGACGCGCTGATCGAGCTCGACGCGCGCGACGTCGGTGACCTGCTGACACGCGGCGGCGACGCGCGCGAGACGGGCGCGGTGCACGACGTCGCCACCGCCGACTACGCGCCGGTCGTCACGCACCCCGGCAAGATCATCTGCCAGGGCCTCAACTACCGGAGCCACATCCTCGAGATGGGCCACGAGCTCCCGACGTACCCCACGCTGTTCGTGAAGTTCCGCGAAGCGCTGGTCGGCGCGCACGACGACATCGTGCTCCCGACGGACTCCGACGCTGTGGACTGGGAGGCGGAGCTCGCGCTGGTGATCGGCGCGCCGGTGCGGCGCGCGTCACCCGCCGAGGCAGCCGCCGCCGTCGCCGGGTTCACGGTCGCCAACGACGTGTCGATGCGCGACTGGCAGTACCGGGCGCTCGAATGGCTCCCGGGCAAGTCCTGGGAGCGCTCGACCCCGGTCGGTCCGTGGTTGGTGACGCCGGACGAGGTCGGCGGCGCCGAGCCCGACCTCGAGATCGGCTGCGAAGTCGACGGCGTCGTGCGCCAGGCCGGGCGGACGTCGGAGCTGGTGTTCTCCGCCCCCGATCTCGTGGGCTACGCGAGCGAGTTCGTGACCCTCGAACCGGGCGACCTGCTGCTCACCGGGACGCCCGCCGGGGTCGGCCACGGGATGCACCCCCCGACCTATCTCCGCCCGGGTCAGGTCGTCACCACCTCCGTCGCGGGCGTCGGCGGGTTGCGGAACCGGTGCGTGGCGGAGACCTCCTGAGCCGTCGATTTCGTGCCGACCGTCACGTCAAGTCCCCCGGTTCGCGGGCCGATGACACCGTTCGTGCGGGAATCCCACCAAAAGCTGCGGAGCGACGACCTGGGGGCTCGGCTGCGCGCCGTGCGCGAGCTGGCGGGCGCCGACCAGCGCGCCGTGGCGAAGGCGGCCGGCCTGAGCCGACGCGAGCTGCAGGCCGCCGAGCGCGGCGTGAAGCGCCTGACCCCCGACGAGCTCCACGCGCTGGCCGGCGCACTCGGCGTCGACCCTGACGTGCTCGTGGGCGTCCGGTTCGAGGGCGAGCTGGTGCGCGCTTCGGTGGAGGAGCGCATCGACCAGACCATCGGACACGACCCGGCGCGGTGGAACGACTTGCCGGAGTCCGCGGCCGACCTTCCCCCCGCCCTCCCGATGAACCTGCCCGACCCCGAGCGCCGCAAGGACTACGCCACCCGCGACCGCATCGAGCAGTCGTGGCGCGACGTGCGCAACGAGATGGGTGATGCGCTCACAAGCTGTGCGCGGCTGATCTCGGCCGGTTCGGGTGACGACCTTCGCCGCCTCGTCGAGCGGCTCGAGCGTGACCTCGAGCAGTTGAAGTCGAGGCGCAGCTTCCGGCGCAGCGTGGCCGACCACGAGCGCGCGCTCGAGCGGGTGCGCGGCACCGGCGGATACACGCCGCGGCCTGCAGACGCCGCGGTCTCTCCCACCGCCTGACCGCCGCGCGAGCTCACCGCCACCGCACCGAGTGCGACGACGATCTCGCCGTTGTCCGCTAACCCGCGGCACCGTCGTCGAGCGCGGCACCCAGCACTCGAAGCAGGCGTTCGTTCTCGTCGTGCGTGCCGATGGTGGCACGCACGCCGACACCGGCGAACGAACGCAGCACGACGCCGGCGCGCTCGCAGTACTCGCCGAGCACGGCCGCATGTTCACCAACGGGCAACCACACGAAGTTGGCGTCCGAGTCCGGAACGTTGAATCCGAGCTCGACGAGACCCCGCGTGACTCGATCGCGTTCGGCGACGACCTCTGCGACGCGAGCGACCATCTCGTCGTGCGCGCCGAGTGATGCCACGGCTGCTGCTTGTGCGAGACCATTGGTCGTGAACGGCACGCGCACCTTGCGAAGCACGCCGATCACCTCGGTGCTCGCGATCGCGTAGCCGACACGCAGCGCGGCGAGGCCGTAGGCCTTCGAGAAGGTGCGCAACACCGCGACGTTCTCGCACGGCGCGAGCAGCTCGAGTGCGTCGGGGAACTCTGGTGCAGTGACGAACTCGCGATACGCCTCGTCGAACACGACGAGCAGATCGTTGGGGACGCGTTCCAGGAAGCGCTCGACCGCCGCCCGCCCCACCGACGTGCCCGTCGGGTTGTTGGGGTTGCACACGAACACGACACGAGTGCGATCGGTGATCGCGTCCGCCATGGCGTCGAGGTCGTAGCGCTGGTTGCGGAGCGGGACCTGGACCATCGTGGCGCCGACCTGCTGGGCGAGGATCGGGTACGCCTCGAACGAGGGCCAGCCGAACGCGACTTCGTCGCCGGGATCGCAGGTCGCTGCCATCGCCATGCGGCAGAGCTCGACCGATCCGTTGGCGAGCAGCACCTGCTCGGGGTCGACCGAGTACTGCGTACCGACGGCTTCGCGCAGGGCAGTCGCCGAGTCGTCGGGGTAGCGGTTGGCACCGAGGGCGGCGACCTCGATGGCCGCGAGAGCAGCCGGCAACGGGCCGAACGCGGCCTCGTTCGACGCCAGCTTGATGACGTCGCCGATCGCGTACTTGGCCGCCACCGACTCCGCCGAACGCCCCGGCACGTACTCGGGCAAGGCGTCGAGCGCCGGTCGAGTGCGGATCACCCGTACATTGTTACTTCGCCGAGCCTGGAAGTACTTCGAACCCGATGACCCCTGTTGCGCAATTACGAGGTACTACTTGTTCGGGAGAGAGTTCGGGAGAGAGGGAGTACGACGTCGCCGTCAGGTTGGTGACGTCATACGAGTCGACCGTCATCAACTCCGCGGCTCTGTGCCCGGGATCACACCCCGCGCAACGAGCAATTCGACGACCGCAACGGCACCGACCTCCGGCGAGACCTCGCCGGCGCGCAGCACGAGCTCGGGCGCGAGGGGCGCCTCGTACGGGTCATCGATGCCGGTGAAGCCGGTGAGCTCGCCGGCGCGCGCCTTCTTGTACAGGCCCTTCGGGTCGCGTTGCTCGCACACCTCGATCGGGGTGTCGACGAACACCTCGACGAAGTCGAGGCCGGCCGCATCGTGCAGTGCACGCGCGTGGTCGCGACCGGCCCGGTACGGGCTGATCAACGGGACGAGCGCGATCACACCGGCATCGGCGAACAGACGCGCCACCTCGCCGACCCGGCGGACGTTCTCCGCACGGTCGTCGGCCGAGAAGCCGAGGTCGCCGTTCAAGCCGTGACGCAGGTTGTCGCCGTCAAGCGTGTAGGTGTTCACGCCGCGCGCGGTGAGGAGCGCGGTCAATGCGCTCGCTACCGTCGACTTGCCCGAGCCCGACAAGCCGGTGAACCACACCGTCGCGCCGTGCACGCTCGCGGCGCGCCAACGCTCGGCGCGTGGGACCTCGCTCTCGTGCCAGACGACGTTGGGACTCGTCGCGGGTTCCGCCACCGGCGTCAGGGCGCCGACTGCCCGAGGATCATCCCCGCGCCCACGGTCTCGAAGGTGCCCTCGTCGACGAGGATGAAGCTCCCGGTGATCCGGTTGCGGCGGTACTCGTCGACGAAGAGCGGCACCGCCGTCCGGAGCGAGATGCGGCCGAGGTCGTTGAGGGCGAGCGAGCCCTCGCGCTCGTCGCGGTGGAGCGAGTTCACGTCGAGGCGGTAGTGGAGCTGCTGCACGCGCGCCTTGGCCGAGCGAGTCGTGTGCTTCACCAGGTAGGTGGCGCCCTCGCGCAGCGGCTGGTCGCTGAACCAGCACACCATCGCGTCGACGTCCTGCGTGACGGTGGGCAGGTTGTTGGGCCGGGCGATCATGTCGCCGCGGCTGATGTCGATCTCGTCGGCCAGGCGCACGCTCACCGACATCGGGTTGAACGCCTCTTCGACGGCTCCGCCGTACATGTCGACGCCCGCGACGGTGGTCGTGAACCCGCTCGGCAACACCGTGACCTCGTCGCCGGGTCGGATCTGGCCGCTGGCCACCTGGCCGGCGTAGCCCCGGTAGTCGTGGTACTCGTGGCTCATCGGCCGGATGACGTACTGCACCGGGAAGCGCAGGTCGATGAGGTTGCGGTCGGACGCGATGTACACGTGCTCGAGGTAGTGGAGCAGCGTCGGGCCCTCGAACCACGGCATGTTCGGCGAATGGGTCGTGATGTTGTCGCCGTGCAGGGCCGACACCGGGATGAACGTGAGGTCGTCGATCTCGAGCTTGGTGGCGAACTCGGTGAACTCCTCGCAGATCTCGTCGAAGCGCTCTTGCGAGTACTCGACGAGATCCATCTTGTTGACGCAGAGCACGAGGTGCTTCACCTGCAAGAGCGAGGCGATCACCGCGTGGCGGCGGGACTGCTCGAGCACACCCTTGCGGGCGTCGATGAGCACCAGCGCGAGGTCGGCCGTCGACGCACCCGTGACCATGTTGCGCGTGTACTGCACGTGGCCCGGCGTGTCGGCGATGATGAACTTCCGCTTCGGCGTGGCGAAGTAGCGGTACGCGACGTCGATCGTGATGCCCTGCTCGCGCTCGGCGCGCAGGCCGTCGGTGAGCAGCGCGAGGTTGGTGTAGTCGAACCCGCGGTCGCGGCTGGTGCGTTCGACCGACTCCAGCTGGTCTTCGAAGATCTGCTTCGTGTCGAGCAGGAGGCGCCCGATGAGCGTGCTCTTCCCGTCGTCGACCGAACCCGCGGTCGCGAACCTCAGCATCTCGGCCATCAGAACGTCCCCACTAGAAGTACCCCTCGCGCTTGCGGTCTTCCATGGCTGCTTCGGCGAACTTGTCGTCGGCGCGAGTCGCCCCGCGCTCGGTGATGCGCGACGCGGCGACCTCGGCGATCACCTGCTCGACGGTCGCGGCCGGCGACTCGACCGCACCCGTGCACGACGCGTCGCCGACCGTGCGGTAGCGGACCGTCATCTCGACGGGTTCCTCACCGTCCATCAAGGTGATGAAGGGCGACACCGCCAACCACATCCCGTCGCGGCGGAACACCTCGCGGCGGTGTGCGTAGTAGATCGACGGGATCTCGATGTCGTCGTCCTTGATGTACTGCCAGATGTCGAGCTCGGTCCAGTTCGACAGCGGGAACACGCGGATGTGCTCGCCCTTGCGGTGCTTGCCGTTGTAGAGGTTCCACAGCTCGGGCCGCTGGTTCTTCGGATCCCATTGCCCGAAGTCGTCGCGGAACGAGTAGACGCGCTCCTTCGCCCGCGCCTTCTCCTCGTCGCGCCGGCCGCCACCGAACACGGCGTCGAACTGGTGCTCCTGGATGGCGTCGAGCAGCGTGGTGGTCTGGAGGCGGTTGCGACTGGCACGGGGGCCCGTCTCCTCGACGACCCGGCCCTGGTCGATCGACTCCTGCACCGAGGCGACCACCAGCTGGATCCCCAGCTCCTCGACCCGGCGGTCGCGATAGTCGAGCACCTCTTGGAAGTTGTGACCGGTGTCGACGTGCATCAGCGGGAACGGGATGCGAGCGGGCCAGAACGCCTTCTCGGCCAGGCGGGCCATGACGATGGAGTCCTTGCCGCCCGAGAACAGCAGCACCGGCTTCTCGAACTCGGCCGCCACCTCCCGGAAGATGTGGATCGACTCCGCCTCGAGCGCGGCCAAGCTGGAGAGCTGGGTGGGCATGGCGGTAAAACCTACCGGTTTTGTCGGGATTCAGGCAAGCCCGGCCGCCACTCGTAGACGACTGCCGATCCGCACACCAGGTCGTAGAGCGACTTGTTCTTCTTGCTCACGAGCACCCAGAGCACGCCGAGCCCGACGGTGAGGACGCCGAGGACGGCGCGCCAGAACGCCCGGGCCGACGAGAGGCGACGGCCGTCGCGGCTCACGACGCGGAGGCCGAGCACCGCCATCCCGGGCGCGCGCCCCGAGCCGGACCATGCCGACCACAGCAACGCCACGCCGATCGTGAACACGATCACCGCGTTCAGCACTGGACCTGGTTGCGGCATCGCGTAGTCGTGTCCGGTGACGAGGAAGCGGATGAATCCGAACGCGGCCAACACCGCGAAGTCGAGGGCGAAGATGGCGACCGCGTCGAGCCCCGCGCCCAGCGCTTGCGAGACGAACCCGGCGCGTTGACCCTGCACGGCGCGGGATCGCTCGCTGCGGATCTCCTTCACGCGCTCGCCTCGCGCTCGCCACCGAAGCTGGTGTCGCGAGGCCGCTTGCGCAACAACACGCGGTCGACCACGCGCGCCGCCCACGCGTCGAGCGCGATCCCCTGCGTGCGCGCCGCATCGACCGTCTCCATCGTCAGGCTCGCAGTCGACTCGCGGATCACGCCGCCGAGATCGATGCGTTGCACGATCGCTTCGACGTCGATGGCGCCCGCGATGTCGTCGACGGGAATCTGCTCGATCAACCGGACGAAGTCGAGCTGTGCGAGCACGCTCTCGGTGACTTGCTGCACGATCACCGGGATCAGCGCTGACGCCTGGGCCTGGTTGCGGCTCTGCTCGCGTCGCGCCACCTCGTTCAGCTGCCAGAGGCGATCCTCGAGCGGGCGCAGCGCGCGCTGCACGATCGCGGGCCGGGTCGCGGCGGTGGCAACCCTCGCCGAGCGCGTCACCACTGCGTCGACCATGGCCGCGGCCCGTCGCTCGGCCTCGATCGCCAGCCCGAGCACGGCACCGGGAACCAATGTGGCGACGCTCGGCTCGGCGGCGGGCGCATCGTCACCGCCGTCGGGGACCCTCGCGAACACGCTCCCCGCGGCGCGGCCGGCGAGGCCGATCGCGCCGAGTCCGAGTCGAGCGCTGCGGCGAAGCACATCGCTGACACCGGGTGGGGGCGCCGGCACCGGCATGGCGCGCGGGACCACCGCGGTGCCGGGTGTCTTCCGCGCGTCCGTGCTCCCCGCTGCCACGTGGACCCCCTCGGTCAGGTCCGCGACTGTAGGACGCCCCGGTCCCGGTAGCCTCCCGCACCGTGTTGCGGCGCGCCTGCTCTCTTGTCCTCGCGCTCGCGACCGGTGTCGCGGTGGTCGGCATCGGCCTGACGACCGCGGGCGCGGCCGAGCTGCCTCGCATCGCGGCGCGGCGCTCGGTCGAGCGCAGTGTGCACGCCGCCTACCCCGACCTGGTCTTCGGGAACGTGGCATGCCCCGCTGGCGTGCGGCGGGCGCGCGGCGTGTCGTTCACATGCACCGTCCAACTCCCGGGGACGTTCCTCGTCGTCGACGCGAAGCAGACGGACAACACGGGGACGGTCGCGCTGTCGACGCAGCAGGCCGTCATCCCGACCCAGGCGCTGCGCGACTTCGTCGCCGCCAACGCGTCGCTCGCGGCCACGGTCGACTGCGGACCCGCTCCCATCCGGGTCGTGCGCGCCGGCCAGACCGTCGACTGCCGCGCCACGCTCGCCGACGGCACCGCCCGCACCGTGCAGCTCACGGTCGCCGATACCGCCGGCAACGTCACCATCACCGCGGTGAACCAGTAGAGGGTCGTCGCGAGGTCCGTGCTAGCGCATGTGCTAGCACCCGCGCTTGCGTATGCGCTTGCGCCGGTGCAAGCACTGCCTTCAGGACGACACCCCCTTCAGCCGTGCTCGACGACGAGCAGCAGGCCGCCGAGCATCCCTGCGTTCTTGAGGAACTGGGTGGTCTGCTGGCTGCGCGCGGCGTCGTCCTCCGCTTCCCAGAAACGGTGGCCGGCGAGCGTGGTCGGCACCAGTGAACCGGCCAGGGCGAGCGCGGAGAGGCGCGGGAAGATCCCCAACGCGAGCGTGATGCCCGCCGCCACCTGGACGACGCCGTTGAACTGCACGAGCTGCTCGGTGTCGGCGTCGATGCCCACGAGGCCGGCGACTTCGGGCGCGACCTTCTCGGCGCGCGCCACCTTCCCGCCGGGGTTGCGGAACGCGTCGAGGCCGCCGTACACGAACATGCCGGCAAGCAGAGGGCGAGCTACCACGCTGCTGAGATGCATGCGTCCGCTGTACCCGATCCGGTGGCAGCTCTCACGCGCCGTAGTTAGGCTCCGTCCAATGGACGACGTTCTCGGTTACGAAGGTAAGCACGCAGTGGTCACCGGCGCCGCGTCGGGCATGGGCGAACAGGTGGCGCGCATCTGCCACGAGCTCGGCGCGAACGTGACCGCACTCGACCTCAAGCCGGTGTCGACGCCGGTGAAGACCTCGATCACCCTCGACCTCCTCGACCCGGTATCGATCGACTCCGTGGTCGCGCAGATCGACGGTCCGGTCGACGCGGTGTTCAGCTGCGCGGGTCTGCCGGGGCCGCCGTTCACCGACCTCCAGACCGCCATCGTGAACTTCATCGGCGCCCGCCAGCTCATCGAGGGCCTGCTGCCGAAGATCCCCGAGGCCGGTGCGGTTGCGTGCATCGCGTCGGGCGCCGGCGTCGGTTGGCAGCAGGAGCTGGCGAACTACGCACCCCTCCTCGCCACCGAGACCTTCGAGGACGCCGTCGCGTGGTGCGAAGCCAACCCCGACGTCGCGTTCCCGATGGGCGGCTACCGCATGTCGAAGGTGGTCGTGAACCAGTGGGTCGCGGCAACCTGCGTGAAGTTCGGCGAGCGCGGTGTGCGGCTCAACTGCCTCAACCCCGGCCCCACCGCGACCGCGATGATGCCGGCGTTCGAGGACGCGGCGGGCAAGGACGTCATCGAGAACGCGCTCGGCGTGATCCGCCGCTACTCACTGCCCGAAGAGCAAGCGTGGCCCATCATCTGCCTCAACAGCCCGCGCTTCGGCTACGTCACCGGCGAGGCGCTCTGGGTCGACGGCGGGTTCCTCGGCATGCTCTCGACCGGCACGCACCCCGGGTTCAACTTCGACGCGGTGTGACTACTTCACCCTCACCTGGGTGGCGAGGGGCCCGACGCCGAGCTTGGCGGTTGCGCCCGTTGCGACCGTGCCCCGGATGAACACCGCCACGAAGTCGCGTCCGTCGGGCTGGAGGTAGCGGTCGGTGCCGGTCGCGCCGTAGAGGCCGTTGCCGTGCGCGACGTTGTCGGGACCGACGTCGTAGGAGTTGAAGTTCACCCAGTCGGGGTTGATGTCCATCTCCATCCCGCGCACCGCGCCGGCGGCGACGAGCGCGTTGGCGAGGTCGAGCGGGCTCACGCGCCCACCGGCCCACAGCAGCGCGCCGTTGGCGTCGACACCCACCGCGCTGCGCGCGGTCGCGACGCCCGCGACCGACGCACCCCACGCACCCGGATTCGACGCCGCCGCCGTGGGCGCACCAACGTCGACGAGCAGGCCGAGGTTCTGGCGCAACGCGACGACCGGCTGGTTGGGGTCGTTGTCGCGTCCCCACGCGCCGACGGTGAAGCTCCCGTCGTCGTAGACGACCAGTGACGCCTCGCCCGCGACCGGGCTGCGGTACGACGCGCCGAACGCGATCACGCCCCCGTCGAAGTCGCCCCACTTGAACCCGCCGTTGAACGACGACACGAGGAACGGCTGCTGGTCGGGCGCGACCTGACCGTCCCACGGTGAGCCGAGCGGATCGCCGGTGCCGGGCACGACGACCGGCCGCGTGAGCTGCGGATCCATCCAGGCCACGAAGGCACCGTTGGCCGACCCGGTGTAGAGGACGGGCCGACCGAGGGCCTGACGTCCCGTGGGCGTCCACCCCACCGACCCGCCCGGACCGGGCGGCGGCGGATCAGCAGCCGGTGCCGGTGCCGGTGCCGCGACGACCAGGGCGAGCGCGGCGACCGCCCCGGCGAGCGCAAGGCAGCGTGCGCTCCGGCGCCAGGAGCGGGTGAGGATGCTGCGATGCACGCCGGGAAGTCTGCCTGTTCGCATCGCCCGGGAGCAGTCGTGGGGATGCACGCTTCGGGCCGCGCCAGTCCGTAACCTGGATGCACCATGTCGAAGCAGACGCGCACGGGCAAGGGTGGAAGCCCCAAGAAGGCGATCAAGCGGCTGCGCCGAAAGGCCGTCGCGACCCTGCGGCAGGCCCGGATCACCGCGCAGCTCGAGCTGGTCACCGCGGAGGCCGCCGCCGCACAGATCCGCGAGGACGCGCGCGCCGCGGCCGCCGAAGAGACCGCCGGCCTACGCGCCGACGCCTACACCGAAGTCGCTCGCCTCCTCGAGCAGGGCCGTACCGAAGCAGCCAACGCCGCCGCCGAGCATCGCGCCGCAGCAGAAGCCGAGGCGCGCGCGGTGCTCGCCGAAGCGGAGCTCAAGGCGGCGCGCATCACGCGCGAAGCCGAGACCGAAGGGCGCTCGCGACGCGACCAGATCCTCGCCGATGCAATGCAGGAAGCCGCCGCGATCCGCAGCGCGAACACCGAAGAGATCGCCGGGTTCCTCCGGCGTCTCGACGACGAGCGCGCGCAGCTGCTCGAGAGCGCCCGCGAGGAGTCGGCTCGCGTCGTGGCCGACGCACGCGCCGCTTCCGCCACCGACGCGGCGCGGCTGCGCGACGCGGCCGAGCAGGAGATGGAACGCAAGGCGAAGGAGGTGCTCGACCGCGCCACCGAAGAGGGACGCGAGATCGTCGAACGCGCGCACGCCGAAGCCAGAGCCGCGCGCGACGAAGCCGACGTGCTCGTGGCCGCGGCCAAGATCGCGGCCGAGGCGCAGGAGACCGCAGAGCAGCTGAAGCCCGAGCCGCCACCCGAGACTGCGGCGGCGTCGCCGCACCCCGCTCCCGCCATCGCGCCCGTGGTTCCCAACGCACCGACCCGGGGCACCGCGCCCGTCGCGGGCTCGGTGTCGACGTCGGTCGACGAGTTGCGGTGGACCGCCGACAGCGGCTCCACCGTGTCGAAGAAGGGCGCGCCGACCCGCCACTCCAACGGGACCAACGGGACCAACGGCTCCTACAGCAACGGCACCCACAGCGAGGGCACCGCCGAGGCCCCCGCGGCGCCAGCCGCGCCGCTTCCGGGCGAGATGGACGTCACGTCCGAGATGCCGGTGAAGAAACGCCGCTGGTTCTTCGGTCGCGCGAAGTAGCGCCGACCCGCGTCGTCGACGTCAGTCCTCGCGGTCAGTCCAAGAACTGTCCCGGGCGCTGCTCGATGTTGGCGCGCACGGCTTCGAGTTGGTTCGCCGTGCCGATCATCCCTTCGGTCTGGTCGCGCTCCTCGCGGACGCCGTCGTCGAACGACAGAGTCCACGACGCGTCGACGAGGCGCTTCATCACCTTGATCGCGTCGGGGTTGCGTCCGGCGATCTCGGTCGCGAGCTCGAGTGCGACCGCGCGCGGGTCATCGGCGAGGCGCGTCACGAGACCGAGCGCGTGCGCCTCCGCGCCGGTGATCACGCGCCCCGTGAACATCAGGTCCTTCGCGACGTCGGCGCCGACCAGCCGAGGCAGGAGCTGCGTGCCGCACATGTCGGGGACGATGCCCCACCGGATCTCGAACACGCCCAGCTGCGCGTCGGGCGCGACGACCCGCAGGTCGGCGCCGAGTGCAAGCTGGAAACCCCCACCGACGGCGACGCCGTGCACGGCGGCGATGACCGGCGGCGCCATGTCGACCCACACGCGCACGGCCTCGACCGCCTCGACCCGGATCGATCCCGCGACCGGACTCGTCGCGTCGCGGTCAGCCGGGTCGCGCTCGGCCATCGCCGCGAACAGCGAGGTGTCGAGCCCGGCGCAGAACGCCTTGCCGTCGCCCGACAGCACGACCGCCCGCACCGACCGATCCGCTGCGATGCGTTCGCCGGCGTCGATGATCGCCTGGAACATGCGCCGGTCGAGCGCGTTCCGTTTGTCGGCCCGCACCAGGCGGACGTCGGCGACGCCGTCGGCGACGTCGAGCACGACGCGTTCGCGATCCATCAGCGCGACGGGGACAAGTCAGTCGAGGAGCTCGTAGATCACGAACGAGGGCGGCGGATCCATCTCCATCGCGTCGCTCATCTTCATGCGGCCGTCGGCGAAGCGGGTGCCGAGCTCCTCCATGATCGACCCGAGGTCGTCGGCCTCGACCTCGTACACCGCGCAGTACTGGTGCGCACCGTTCCCCGGCGGCGCTACGTCGCTCGCCTTGTAGCGCCGCGCGGCGGTGATCCCGGGGATCTGCAGCACATCGCCGAGGTGCGTGTTGCTGTACCAGTCGTTGTAGTCGTCCTCGCGGTCGGGGGCCGACGGCGATGACTGCACGAACATGATGGCCTTGGGCATGGTGTCCACCTCTCTCGCCGGGTCGGCGACACCCTAAACCGTCGTCGCTCTGCCCGCGCCGAGCCCGGGTAGCCTCGCCGCATCGGCCGACGTCTTCTCCTCGCGGTGGTCGTCGGGGTCCTCGCGAGCGCGGCGCTGCTGACCGCCGCGAGCCACGCGGCCGAACCAGTGGCCACGCCCGACCCGTGCGCGGGCGCGCCCCGGACCGTGGCCGCGCAACAAGCTGCCTTCGAGCAGGTCCCAGGCATCGGCGCGGGCTGGACGACCGCCGACGGCTACGTGCCGGTCGCGCTGCCCGACGGGCGGACGGCGTGGCTCATGTCCGACACGTTGGTCGGTCCGCCGGCGGCCGACACCGTGCCGGCGACGTTCGTGCACAACAGCATCGTCGTGCAACGCGGCCGCTGCTTCACCCCGGTGATGGGCGGCACCGCGGCCGGCCGCGTCGATCTCGTGCCCGAGATCGACGGGCGCGACTGCTGGCAGAGCGCGGGTGTCGCACGCGGGAGCACGCTGCTCGTGTTCTGCACCGACGTCGAGCAGGCCGAAGGTCCACCGGGGTTCGGGTTCCGCGTGGTCGGAACGACCATCGCCACGTTCGACGTCCCGACGCTGTCGTTCACCGGTCGCGTCGCCCTGCCGTTCGTCGAGCCCGCGGGCGTGCGCTGGGGTACGGGCGCGGTCCGCCGCGGTGACTGGGTCTACGTCTACGGTACCGGCACCGCCGCGGGCACCAAGGGGCAGTACGTGGCGCGCGTGCGCTTCGACCGCGTCACCACCGGGCCCTGGCACTTCTGGACGGGGACGGGGTGGGGGCCGCGCGAGGCGCTCGCACCGATGACGTTCGGCGGCGGCGCGCCGGCCATGCCCGCGTTCGTGACCGCGACGCCGCATGGCTTCGTCGCGGTCGCGTTCGCGCGCCCACTCCCCGATCTGGCCATCGCCGGCTGGACCGCCTCCGCCCCGCAAGGTCCCTGGCGGTCGCTCGGGACGCTCGCGACCGCCACGCCCGTCGCGGGCCAGTACGCGTACGACGCGCGCGCGGTGGACCTCGCGCGGGCGGGATGGGCCATCGTCTACAACGTCAACGACCCGGCGGCGGTGAGCACGGATCTCACCTCGTACGGCGGGCGCTTCGTCCCCGCGCCCCGCCGGGTTCAGGGCGCGACGAAGCGATGCAGCGGTGGATGCACGCCTTCGCTGACGGTGACGTAGCCGCGACCGTTGCGGGTGAAACCGAGCGCCTCACCCTGCGGCTCCGACGCGCTCGAACCACTCCCGAACGGCGGAGCCGCGCCCGCGCACGACGGCTGCGAGAACGCCTGCGCCAGTGACGTGCCAGCGGCACGCGGGTAGAGGAAGACACCGAAGTAGGTGCGCAGCGCGACCACGTCGCCGGTGGGCGTGACGTCGGCGGCGGTGACTCCCTGCGCGGCGCCGAGCGAGACCGTCGCCACCTTGGTGAGCGCGGTCGTCGAGCCGTTGGTCGGGGCCGAGGCGGGCGCACGGAACACCTGCGCGACTCCACCCGCGAGGTCCTTCGTGATCACGAAGATGTCGCCGTTCGTCGGATCCACGATCAACCCCTCGGCGTCGTGCGCGCCGTTCGGGTAGCGCAGGTTGAGGGTGGCGACACCGGTGAGCGTCTGCGGCGCGCCCAGCGGGTTCACCGGGTCGGCGAGCGGTTCGGGCACCCGATACACCTGCACACTCGTGCGCGTCTTCGTGTTGTCGCCGATGTCGCCGACGTACAAGTACGACACGCCGCTGGCGGGACCAGGGCCGGCCGCGATGTCCTCCCAGTCGACGGCGGTCGCGCCGGAGAGCGCGTACTCACCGAGCGTCTGGCCGACGCTGCCGATCGCGAACACACGGGCCGAGTCACCGGAGTCGTTGTGCACCCACCACACGTCGTCGACGCGACGGCTGGCCGCGATGCCCGACGTCTCGTCGAGGGCGTCGGACGACACGGTGCCGGGGATGGACGCCACGAGCGTGTGCGCGCAGGCGGCGGCGAGGACCGCCGGCGTGGGCGGCGGCGGTGGCGGCAGACAGGCGGTCGCGAGCGCGACCACGGCCACGGCGGCGAGCGCGAGCGGGGCGCGACGTGGCAGTACGACCCTGCGCATGAGGGACGATGCTACCGAGGTGCCAGACTGGCGCCCGCACGACGCACGAGCATCGCAACCGGGGGAACGATGACGACCGAGGAACCGACCATCTCGACACCGTGGCGCAGCGACCCTGCAGCCATGGCCGACCGGATCGCCGCGTGGTGGGGCACCCACCGCGCTCCCGGCGCCACCGTGTCCGAGGTGACCGCCCCCGAGGGCAGCGGCATGTCGAGCGAGACGTTGCTCTTCACCATCGACCCGAAGGACGGGCCGCCGGAACGCTTCGTCGCGCGCCTCGCACCGCTGGCGTCGCAGCAGTTCCCGGTGTTCCCCGAGTACGACCTCGAGCTGCAACGGCGCGTGATGCAGACGGTCGCCGAGCACACCGAGGTGCCGGTCCCGGAGGTGCTGACCCACGAAGAAGACCCCGAGTGGCTCGGTTCGCCGTTCCTGCTGATGCGGCGGGTCGACGGCATCGTGCCCTCCGACATCCCCCCGTACACGATGGCCGGCTGGCTGTTCGACGCGTCGGAGACCGACCAGCGGAAGCTCGAACGCGAGTCGGTGCGCGTGCTCGCTCGTCTGCACACGCTCACTCCCGAGAGGCACGACCTCGCGTTCCTCGACCGCCCGAAGTTCGGCGCCACGGCACTGGAGCAGCACCTCGAGTACCAGCGCTGGTACTACGACTGGGCGCGCGACGGCGAGACGGTGCCGCTGATCGAGCGCACGTTCGCCGCGCTCGACGCGACGCGTCCGGCCGAGGGACCCACCGTCCTCAACTGGGGTGACAGCCGGATCGGCAACGTGATGTTCCACGACTTCGCGCCCGCCGCGGTCCTCGACTGGGAGATGGCGGCACTCGGTCCGGCCGAGGTCGACGTGGCGTGGATGGTCTTCATGCACCGCTTCTTCGAGGACCTCACGAAGCGGTACGACATGCCCGGCCTCGAAGGGTTCTTCCAGCGCGACCGGGTCGCGGAGATCTACCGGGAAGAGTCGGGACGCGAGTTGCACGACCTCGAGTGGTACGAGATGTTCGCCGCGCAGCGGTTCGCGATCGTCTCGATCCGCACCACGTTGCGCTCGGTCGCGTACGGCGACGCCGAGCAACCGGACGACCTCGACGACGTCATCATGTTCCGCGACCTGCTCGAGGAGATGGTCGAACGCGCCGAGTCGAAGTGAGCCACCCGTGACCTGGGAGCCACCGGCGCGACCCGAGTGGGTGCGAGCGGTCAACGCGGGCGGGATCCTGCCCATCACCGAGGTCGCCGCGCTTCCCTTCACGCGCGACGCGCTGCTCGGCGAGGCGCCGCGCGTCGCTCGGCGTGCCCGACGGGGGCATGGCCGACTTCGGCGGCGACGACTTCCTCGAACCACTCGACGTGCTCCTCCCCGCGCTCGACGAGGAAGCCCAGCTGACGGTCATGGGGCGCTGGATGACGCGTCGCTTCCTCCTCCGCTTCCTCGAGGTGCGCCTGCAGCTCACCGAGTACGTGCGAAGCGATCCCGGCGTCGTCGACGAGGAGATCCGCGCGCCCTGGTTCGTCACCGGTGCCCCCCGCACCGGCACCACGATCCTGCACGCGCTGCTGGCCCAGGATCCGACGTCGCGGGTGCCCGAAGGGTGGGAGCTGCTCCGGCCGGTGCCTCCGCCCGACCCCGACCCCGACCGGTTCGCCGCCGACGCCCGCATCCCGCTCGCCGACCGCGAGCTGCGCCTCCCCGGCCAGGTGGCCGGCGAGCTCGACGCCATCCACGTGTACCGCGGCCGCATGCACAAGGAGTGCCTCTCGGCGATGTCGTTCGCGTTCCGGTCGGAGGAGTTCACCGCGCGCTACCACGTCCCCTCGTACGTGGCGTGGTACGAACGCTGCGACCTGCGCCCCGCGTACGACATGCACCGCCTCGTCCTCCAGATCCTGCAGCGCCGGTCGCGCAACGTGCATTGGGTGCTCAAGTCGCCCGTGCACGTGAGCGCGCTGCCCACGCTGCTCGCGGTGTACCCGGACGCCCGTCTCCTGATCACGCACCGCGACCCGCTCACGGTGCTGGCGTCGCTCACGAGCCTCGTGGCGACGCTGCGATGGGCGCACAGCGACCGCGTCGACTTCGCCGAGATCGGCCGCTACCACGAACGGATGTGGACGACCGCGCTCGACGGCCTCACGACCGCGGCCACCGACGGCACCCTCGACCCGGCGCGGACGCACCACGTGCACTACGCCGACTTCGTGCAGGACCAGATCGGCGTGATCGACGAGCTGTACCGCGCGCTCGGCACGACGCTCGGGCCGGAGACGGGTGACGCCATGCGCGCCTACCTGGCCGGGCGGCCCAAGGACGTGCACGGCAAGCACGAGTACTCGTTCGCTGATCTGGGTCTCGAGGTCGCCGTCGAACGCGAACGGTTCGCGCGCTACCAGCGCCACTTCTCGGTCCCGGAGGAGACGGCGTGAGCGTGAGCGAGCCGGGTATCCCGGCGAGTAGCGAACGCCCAATGGAGACGGCGTGAGCGGCGATCTCGAGCGGTGGCAGGAATTCGTGGCGCGGCTCGACGGAGCTCGGACGCACGGTGACGTCGCCTCCGTTTCCCGCGACCGACGCCGACGACCTCGAGGGTCTGCGCCATCTCGCGCTGCAGACGGTCTGCTGGCTGGAGTGGTCCCTCGCACACCAGGACCCGCGTGCGCCGAGGTTCCAGCGCCAGAACGATCTCGTGTTGCAGTGGGGTGGTCCGAATGCCGACAACGTGTACCGCCACGCGCGTGTGCACCCGTCGTTGACGTACCGCATCGTCGGCCGCATGCACTCGTGCGACGACTTCATCCTCGCCGTCCGCCGCAACTTCATGCACATGGAAGGCTCCGGCACCATCGCCGAGCTCAGCGCGCACGATCTGGGGATCGGTGCGGGCGACGACTTCGAGCTCCTCCTCGGTGGCACGGGCGACGAACCGCACCGCGTGCCGCTCCCCGAGGGCGCGCTCTCGGTGTCGATCCGTGAGTACTACTTCGACTGGCAACCGCGGGAGCCGGCGACGTTCTCGATCGAGTGCCTCGACCTCGACGGGCCCACCGCGCCGTTCACGTCCGACGACTTCGCGTTCGGTCTCGACGAGGCGGCGCGGCATCTGCACCGGTCGCTGACCTACTGGAACCAGTACATGCTCGACGCGCGGGCGGAGCAGACCGACAACGTGTTCGGCAGCGGGTACGACGTGCAGCGCGGCCTCGCGGCGGCGAAGTACGCGTTCTGCTTCTTCGACCTCGGGGCCGACGAGGCGCTCGTCGTCGACTGCGACATCCCCGACAGCCGCTACTGGAGCTTCCACCTCTACACGCTCGCGTGGTGGGAAGCGCTCGAGTACGGCACCCGGGTCACGACCCGCAACCACACCCAGACCCGCGTCAGCGACGACGGCCGCATCCGCGTTGTGGTCGCGCACGAGGACCCGGGGGTCGCCAACTGGCTCGACACCGAGGGTCGGCGCCAGGCGCTGCTCACGCTCCGCTGGTTCTGGCCCTCCGGCGATCCGCCGTCGCCCACGACCCAGGTCGTGAAGCTGGCCGACGTGCGCGGCGCGCTTCCCTCCGACGAGCCGGTCGTCACCCCCGACGAGCGCCGCGCCGAGCTCCGCGCCCGCCGCGACCACCTCGCCTGGCGCTTCCGCACCTGACGGCTGGTCAGCGGAGGATCTCGACGAGGAGCACCCAGGCGTCCTTGGATCGGTCGCGCTGCCGCTGAACGGCAAAGGGACGGCAAAAGCCCCCGGGTGTGACCGAAGCCACCGGCGTTCGCCGCTCAGCGAAATCCCATGTTCCCGCCGTCGACGTGGATGGTCTGGCCGGTCACGTAGGCTCCCGCGTCGCTGGCGAGGAAGACGACGACTGCCGCGACCTCCTCGGGCTCACCGATGCGGCGCAGCGGGTTGTGACGCACCCGCGCCTGCTGCTCCCGCTCACTCAGCCCGTTCCAGTAGTCGGTGCGCGCCCACGGGCACACCGTGTTGACCCGCACCCGGTCGACGCCCCACTCGCGCATCGCGACCTTGGTGAGGGCACGGATCCCCTCCTTGGCGACGGCGTACGCGCCGAGGCCGGCGAGACCCTCGGTACCCGCGCCTGACGCCAGGTTGACGATCGCGCCGCCGCCGCGCGCCGACATGATCGGGTGGCACAGCTGCATGAGCCGGAAGGCGGCCAGCGCGCCCGACTCCCACGCGGCGTACATGTCGTCGTCGGAGCAGTCGTCCAGCGGGCCCATCGGCACCTGCTGCGCGTTGTTGACGAGCAGGTCGACGCCGCCGAAGCGCTCCACCGCACTCGCGACGACCGCTTCACAGCCGCGGCGCTCGCGCACGTCACCGATGACGGCGAGCGCGTCGCCACCGCGGTCGGTGATCTCGGCGACGGTGCGCGCGCCCGTCTCCGGATCGCGCTCGAGGATCGCCACCGCTGCACCCGCCTCCGAGACGGCTCGAGCGATCCCTCGACCGATGCCCTGCCCGGCCCCGGTGACGACCGCGACGCGGTCTGCGAGCGCGCCCTCCCCGACCGGCATGTGGGCAGGTTACGGCGCGACCGGCACGGCCTCCTTGCCCGTGAGCCAGTGGCGCCCGGCGGCACGGAGGTCGTCCCACTTGGCGAACGCGGCGGCGTCGGTCTGGCCGAGCTGCTCGGGGGTGGGCCCGATCTCGTCGGCGATCGGACGCAGCGCGTCGACGTCGAAGCCGTAGAACTCGGCCGCGTTCAGCCCGAGCATGCGCTCGGTCTCGTCGACGGGGATGTCGAAGAACGCCTCGCGCAGGATCTTCTTGGTGTAGGGCCAGGTGCCTTCAGGGTGCGGGAAGTCGTTCCCCCACATGATGTTGCCGACACCGATCTCGTAGCGGCGGGCGAGCTCGCGCCGGCGCGTGTTCGACGACCCGAGTCCGCAGTTCCGGTCGAAGTACTCGCTCGGCAGCATCGTGAGCAGGCCGCGCACGCTGTCGTCGAGCTTGCGGGATCCCTGGTCCTTGAGGATGAGCGAGTCGCTGCGCCACAGCAGGTCGGGCGCCCAGTAGGAGCCCGACTCGGTGACCGCCATCCTGAGCCCGGGGAAGCGCTCGAACACACCCGACCACAACATGAACCACAGCGGGCGAGCCGTCCACCAGACGGTCTCGGTTGCATAGAGGCCGAGCACACCCGGCACCGCGCCGTAGTCCTCGTGCGCGGCCGGCCCGGAGTGCGTGTGCACGGGCAGGTGCAACGACTCGCACACCTCCCAGATCGGGTCGTAGCGGTAGCTCGTGTACGACGCGTACTCGCCCCACTGCGCGGGGATGATGATCCCGCCCCACAAGCCATCGCCGTGCGCGCGCGTGATCTCGGCAATGGCACCGTCGATGTCGCCGAGGATCGGCGCCACGATCAGGCCGGCGCGCCGTTGCGGGCTCTCGGCGCACAACTCGGCCGCCCACCGGTTGTACGCGCGCGCACCGGCGAGCACGAGCTCGGGGTCGGCGGTCGACTCGATGGAGAAGCCGGCGCCGAACGGCGCGCCCATCTTGCCGGTGACCGCGTCGGGCCCCGGGAACACCACCTCGCCGGTCACACCGTCGGCCGACAGCTCCTCGTCGCGGCGCTTCGCGTCCCACCCACCCCGGAGGCCGATCTCGTGGAGGCTCTCGCCGTGGTCGTCGACGCCGAACCACTCCTCCTGGAACTCCTCGCTCCCGGAGAACACCTCGTCGTCGGTGCCGAAGCGCTCTCGGCGCATCTGCTGCACGAGCGCGTCGCGCGCGCCGAGCTCGTCGTCGAACCGGTCGCGATACTCCGGGTCGAGGTACGCGCGATAGTGCGGCGACTCGGGCCCCGCGTGGCAGTCGGCCGAGATGACGAGATAGCCCTTGGACATCGCGTTCCCCCTGCACCCGCGGTTAATGGAAGTAGATTAACACCGATGCACCAGGTCGACGCCCTGCTCGCCGACAGCGAGACCACCCGCGACAAGCTGCTGCGTGCCGCGCTCCACCTCTTCGCGCGCCAGGGCCTCGACGTGCCGCTGCGCGACATCAACGAGCTCGCCGGACAGCGCAACGCATCGGCACTCCACTACCACTTCGGCGGACGTCCCGAGCTGGTGAGAGCGATCATCGACCGCTACCGCCTCAGCGACGAGGAGCTCGCGGCCATCGAGGCCGAGCTGCACTCGGGGCCGCACGACGTCCGCGACGTGGTCGAGGGCCTCGTCGACCGGAGCTGCGCCTGGCTCGCGACCCCGGACGGGCGTGACTACATCCGCGTGGTGTTCCAGTTCGTGATCCGGCTGCCGCTGCGCCAGCAGCTGCTCGAAGGCACCGAGCCGCCGTCGCTGGCGTCGGTGCGCGCCCAGGCCGACCTGATCCACGAGGCCCTGCCCGATCTCCCCGCGCACATCGTGCGCGAGCGCGCGGTGGCGTCGTTCGACCTCGTGCTGCTCCAGGTCGCCGAACGCGCCCGCATCATCGACGACGAGGAGGGCCTCGGCCTGCTCGCCGAAGACGAGTGGAAGGTCAACCTCGTCGACATGGCAACCGGCCTGCTGACCGCGTCGGCGTCACGCCACTGACGCGAGCGGTTCGGCCGCGGCGAGCACGGTGTCGAGCTCGTCGCCCTGCCACGGCCCGGTGGTGATCAGCACGAGGTGCTGCACGCCCTGCTCGGCCAGCGCGCCGGCGCGGTCGACGAACTGGTCGAGCGACTCCCGCGGCGCGAGTCGGGAGCTGAGCGACACCTCGATCTCGGCGGGATCGCGCTCGATCGCGGCGCACGCCTCAGCGAGCACGTCGAGCTTGTGCCGCAACGTTGCGCCGCCATCGGGGATGTCGAAGAAATTGCAGGCGTCGGCGTATCGGGCCACGAGCGGCAACGTGCGCCGCTCGCCCATGCCGCCGATGAGCACCCGGGGACGGCGGAGCGGCGGCGGCTCGTTGATCGGCTGCGCGAGGTGGTGATACGGGCCGAGGAAGGGAGTGCGATCGTCGGCCCACATCTGCGCCGCGAGTTGGAGCAGCTCCTCCAGCCGACTGAAGCGCTCCGCGGTGGGTTCGAACGGGAGCCCGGTCATCGCGGCTTCGTCGGCCTGGTATCCCGCGCCGACGCCGAGCCAGGCGCGCCCACCCGAGAGCACGTCGAGCGTGCTGACGATCTTGACCAGCAGCGCCGGTGGCCGGATGGTCGTCCACGTGACCATCGTGCCGAGCCGGATGCGACGGGTGAGCGCGGCGACGAAGTCTGCAGGCCGTCCGCTCGTCAGCCCGACTTTCCGACCGACCAGCCGGTCTCGTCGGGCTCGGTGGCCAGCAACGCCAGGCGGAAGCGGTCGAGCAGCGCGGCGAAGTGCCGCCGGTCGCGAGCCGTCCAGTCGTCGAGCGCGACCGCGTAGTCGTTGAGCGCGACCGCCCGGACGCGGTCGAGCACGCGGCGCCCAGCGGCCGTCACCACGAAGCGCGCCACCCGCCGATCGGTGGGATCGGCGCGCCGCGCGACGAGCCCCTGGTCCTCGAGCGCGCGCAGTTGACGGCTCGCGTTCGACAGGTCCACCTCGAGCCGCCGCGCCACTGCGCTCACGGCGATCGGCCCGTGCCGCTGCACCAATCGCAGCGCCCCGAGGTTGGTCTCCGACAACGAGAGGCCGAGCGCGCGCTGCAGCCGCTCGCGTTGGCGCGAGCTGCGTGTGCTCGCGATCACGAGCGAGGTGAACTCGTGGATCCGTTCGAGGACGGGGTCGCCGTCGTTGGCGACCCCCGCCGCGCTCACTCCGTCTCGATGAGCGACTCGAGCCGCTGCGTGGTCTCGACCCACTCCTCGACGATGTCGAAGATCACGTCGCGCACCGGCCGCACGCTGTTCATGCTGCCGACGATCTGTCCGACCGGGAAACCGGTGAGATCACGGTTCTGCGAGCGCGTCACGCGGCGCGCGGCCTCCGAGAACACGATGCCCTGCAGTGGCATCGGCAGCGGGTCGGGGGTGTCGTCGCGTTCCCACGCGTCGGTCCACGCGGTGCGCAGCTGACGCGCCGGTTTACCCGTCATCGACCGCGACCGCACGGTGCTCCGCGAGTTGGCGGCCAGCATCTTCTCCACCGCGATCGGGTTGGTGTCGGCCTCGGCCACCGTGAGCCAGATGGAGCCGGTCCACACGCCCTGCGCGCCGAGCGCCATCGCGGCGGCCATCTGTCGGCCCCGGCCGATCCCGCCGGCTGCGAGCACGGGTACGTCGGGGCCGACGGCGTCGACCACCTCGGGCACCAGCACCATCGTCGACACGTCGCCGCAGTGGCCGCCGGCCTCGGTGCCCTGGGCGACGATCACGTCGGTGCCCTGCGCGACCTGGCGCTCCGCGTGTTGACGGTTCCCGACCAACCCGCCCACCAGGATGCCCCGCTCGTGCGCCGCTTCGACGACGTACGGCGGCGGCGGGCCGAGGGCGTTCACGACCATCGACACCGGGTGCGAGAGCGCGACCTCGACCTGCCCCGGACCCTCCTCGTCGACACCGAGGCCCGCGGCCTTCACCACGCCCGTCTGCAGATCCTCGGGCAGCTGCGGCACGCCGTGCTCCGCGAGCAGCTCCTCGACGAACTTCTGGTGCTCGGCGGGGATCATCTCGTGGAGGTGCTCGAGGCTCGCGTCCGCGCCGCCTCCCTTGCCCACGTACTTGGCCGGCATGGCGAAGTCGACTCCGTAGGGCATGCCGTCGACGTGGTCGTCGATCCAGCCGAGCTCGATCTCGAGCTGATCGGGGCTGTAGGCGAGCGCGCCCAGCACCCCGTAGCCACCGGCCTTGCTCACCGCGGCGACGACGTCACGGCAGTGCGAGAAGGCGAAGATCGGCAGCTCGATGCCGAGTCGGTCACAGATGGGTGTGCGCACGGTGAGTCCCCCGGGGTCGGCTGAGTGCCAGCTCTTCCTTCGAGTGCATTACTTGCGTAGGCGCAAGCATTCTTGTGGCAGAGTACGCCCGTCACGACGTCTCGACAAGAGACGTTCCGGCAAGGGGGAGCCGCTCGATGCCCGACGCACTCGTCGAACGCCAGGGCCACACGATGGTCATCACCATGAACCGGCCCCAGCGCTTCAACGCGCTCAGCGGCGCCATGCTCTCCCGGATGTACGACGCGATGGTCGAGGCCTGTGCCGACGACGACATCCGCTCGATCATCCTCACCGGCGCCGGAGGCAACTTCTGCTCGGGCGCCGACCTGCGGGCGATGGCGGGCGACGCCGAGGACTCCGACTCCGAGATCGACGTCGCCGCCCGCATGGCGGAGGACCCCGACCTGCCGTACAAGGGCCTGTTGCGCCACTACCAGCCGTCGAAGCCGCTCCTCGCCGCGGTCGAGGGCGTCGCCATCGCCGGCGGCACCGAGTTGCTGCAGGGCACCGACATCCGCGTCGCCGGCGAGTCGGCGCGCTTCGGCGTGAGCGAGGCGCGCTGGTCGCTCTACCCGATGGCCGGCTCCGCGGTCCGCTTGCGCAGGCAGATTCCCTACACGCACGCGGCCGAGATCCTGCTCACCGCGAAGCACATCACCGCGGAGGAGGCTGCGCGCATCGGGCTCATCGGCCACGTCGTGCCCGATGGTCAGGCCGTCACCAAGGCGCTCGAGATCGCCGAGGTCATCAACAACAACGGCCCCCTCGCGGTCGAAGCGATCCTCCGCACGCTGCGCGAGACCGACGGCATGACCGAGCAGGAGGCGCTCGCCCACGAGTTCGAATACGGCCAAGCCGTCTTCCGGAGCGAAGACGCCAAGGAGGGCCCCAAGGCCTTCGCCGAGAAGCGCACCCCCAACTTCCAGCGCCGCTGACTCGTTCCGGCGTCGAACGGGGACGCGTCAGACGTGGGTGATGTGGGCGCCGGCGGCCTCGTAGCTGGCGCGGATGAGGGCACTCGAGCGGGTGTCGGTCGAGATGCCGAGGCCCATCTTGCTCATCACGTAGCCGCCGGCAACGTGCTGCTCGGGGTCGGCGAAGCCCACCGAACCACCGGCGCCGTAGTGGCCGAACGCGTGACGACCGCCCATCGGCGCGAACGGTGACGACGACCAGAACCCCAAGGCGATGGTCGACTCGATGTCGAGGCCCGGCATGGAGAGCACCCGGTCGAGGCCCGCGGTCTGCAGCTCGCGGGCGCGGGAGATCTGATCGGCGGCGAGCAGTGCCTCCGACGGACCGTCGTCGACACCGCCGATGAGGCCGGCGTAGAGGCGCGCCAGCGCGCGTGCGTTGGCGATGCCGTTGGCCGCGGGCAGCTCGGCGGCGTGGAAGTCGCGGTGGTTGGCCACGTCGCCGAGATCACCCTCGAACGCGCCGTTGAGGTTGAGTGCGCGCACCATGAGCGAGTCGGCGCCGAGCATGTCGGCGAGGGTCATCCCACCCATGTCGATCGGGATCATCGGCGCGACCCGCGGTTCGTGCTCCGCGGGCAACCCGATCCAGAAGTCGATGCCGAGCGGTTCCGCGAGCTCCTCGCGGAAGAACGTGCCCAGGGTGCGCCCGTCGATCCGGCGCACCACCTCGCCGACGAGGTGCCCGTAGGTGATCGCGTGGTAGCCGTGCGCGACGCCCGGCTCCCAGTACGGCGCCTGCACCTCGAGCGCATGGATCACCGGCTCCCAGGCCAGCGCCTCCTCGCGGGTGAGCGTGGCGTCGATCGTCGGCAGTCCTGCCTGGTGGCTCAGCAACCAACGGACGGGGATGTGCTCCTTGCCCGCCTGCCCGAACTCGGGCCAGTACGTGACGACCGGCGCGTCGAGGTCGAGGAGTCCGCGCTGCGCGAGCAGGTGCGCGCAGGCGGCCGTCGCACCCTTCGTCGACGAGAACACGATCTGCAAGGTGTCGGCGTCGTACGGCGCGCCGGTGCCGGTGCGCGTGCCACCCCACAGGTCGACGACCTTCGTGCCCTCCACGTAGAACACGTACGTCGCGCCGACCTCCTCGTGCTCGACGAAGTTGTTCGCGAACGCATCGCGCACGCGCTCGAACCCCGGCTCGACGTGTCCTCCGACCTCGACGTTCATGCAGGCTCCTTCGGCAGGCCGAGCACACGCTCGCCGAGCACGTTGCGTTGGATCTCGTTCGAGCCGCCGTAGATCGTGTCGGAGCGGCTGAACAGGAACAACTTCTGTTCGAGCGTGAGCTCGTAGGGCAACGCACCGTCTCCACTGATGGCCACGACGCCCGCGGGCCCGAGCAGGTCGACCATGAGGTTGCCGAGGTCGCGGTGCCATGATCCCCAGAACAACTTGGAGATCGACGCCTCCGGGCCGGGCACGCCCTTCGCGGCCATGCTCCGCATCGCGTTCCACTTCATGAGGCGCAGCCCGATCCACGCGTCGACGAGCCGCGTGCGCAGGCCGGGATCGTCACCACGGCCGCGTTCACGCGCGAGCTGCACCACGTGCTCGAGCTCGCGCTCGAAACCCACCTGCTGGGCGAGCGTCGACACGCCGCGTTCGAACCCGAGCAGGCCCATCGCGATGCGCCAGCCGTCGTTCACCTCGCCGATCACGAGCGACGCCTCGGTGCGCGCGTCGTCGAAGAACACCTCGTTGAACTCGCCGCCGCCGGTGATCTGCACGATCGGTCGCACCTCGACCCCCGCCTGATCCATCGGCACGAGCAGGAACGACAACCCCTTGTGACGCGACGACTCCGGGTCGGTACGCGCGACCACGAAGCACCAGTGCGACACGTGCGCGAGCGACGTCCACACCTTCTGGCCGTTCACCACCCACTGGTCTCCGTCGAGCTGCGCGCGCGTAGCGACGTTGGCGAGGTCGGACCCCGCGTTCGGTTCGCTGTAGCCCTGACACCACCGCTCGTCGCCGCGCAGGATGCCGGGGAGGAAGCGCTCCTGTTGTTCACGCGTGCCGTACGCGATCAGCGTCGGCGCGAGCAGGTTCTCGCCCATGTGGTTGACGCGCGCGGGCGCCTCGGCGCGTGCGTACTCCTCGGCCCAGATGATCTGCTGGTCGAGGGTCGCACCGCGACCGCCCGACTCCACCGGCCACCCGAGCCCGATGAATCCGGCCTTGCCCAGCTCGTGCTCCCACGCGACGCGCACGTCGAAGCCGACGTCCTCGTCACCGGGACCGCCGCGGCCCTTGAGCTCCGCGTAGTCACCGACGACGTGCTCGGCGAGCCACGCGGCGACGTCGCCGCGGAACCGCTCGTCGTCGTCGGTGAGCTCGACGTCGGCCATGCGCGTCCGGCACCTTTCGTGAGCGCACCCGGGACCTGACGGTCCGTCAGAAACAAGCTAGCGTCGCCCGCCGGAACGCGAGCGAGCGACCGCGAACCGGGTACCCCGGCTCGCAGCGAGGGAGCACATCATGCAAGGCATGGAGGACTACCCGATCAAGCTCGGAACGCTGTTGTTCACGATGGTGGAGCCCGAGAAGGGCCGCGAGGTCGAGTACAACCGCTGGTACGAGCACGACCACTTCTACTCGGGGTGCATGGTCGGCGCGTGGCAGTTCGCCGGCGACCGCTTCGTCGCCACCCGCCGCCTGAAGGAGCTGCGCTACCCCGCCCAGACCGACATGACCCCGGACCCGCTCACCGGGTCGTACCTCGCGATCTACTGGGTGCTCGACGGGAAGCACGACGAGTGGAACCAGTGGGCGGTCGAGCAGGTCACCTGGCTCCACGCCAACGGCCGCATGTTCGAGGCCCGCACGCACATCCACACGCTCCTCTACGAGAAGCGCTGGGCGCACCGCGCCACCGAGGACGGTTGCACGATCGAGCTCGCGCTCGACCACAACTACCCGGGGCTGGTCGTCGTCGCCGGCGACGTGAACGACGGGCACACGCACGAAGAGGTCGACGCCTGGTTCCGCGAGACGTATCTCCCCGACGCGTGCGCGCAACCGTGGGGGCCCGACCTCGTGCTCGACGCGACCACGTTGCCCCTGCTCGACGAGCGTCCGGCCGACGTGCCGCCGCCCGCGGCCGGACCCAGCCGGTTCCTGCAGCTGCACTTCGTCGACCACGACCCCGAAGCGGGCTGGGCGGACGGGTACGCCAAGATCGGTCAGGCCATCGAGGACAGCGGGCTCGCCACGCACGTGTGGACGGGACCCTTCATCCAGACCGACTTCGGCACCGACAAGTACACCGACGAGCTCTGGTAGTCCCCCGTCGCTCGCTCCCGTTCGCTCCGTCCGAGCGGGCGTATCAAGTCTCGAGTTCGACGACGCGGTGGCCGGTGACGCGGCCGTCGCGCAGGTCGAGCACGCCGAACGACGGGTGCGGCTGCGTCCGGCGCTGCGTCGGTGATCCGGGGTTGAACAGGCGCTGACCGTCGACGCCGACGTCGTCGACCGGGGCGTGGCTGTGCCCGAACACGACGACGGCGCAATCGGGGAACATGCGGTGCACGCGCGGGACGACCCTTGGTGAGCCCGGAGTCGTGCACCATGCCGACGCGCACGCCGGCGAGCTCGACCAGTAGCCGTTGGGGCAGCGAGCCGCGCAAGGTGACGTCGTTGTTGCCGAGCACCGCGTGCACCGGTGCGTACGTCGCCAGCTCGTCGAGCAGCCCCCGTTCGACGACGTCACCGCAGTGCAGGATCACCTCGGCGCCGTGCAGCGCGCCGTACACGGCGTCGGGGAGGCGACGGGCGCCGTCGTCGCGAAGATGAGTGTCGGAGAGCACGACCGCGCGCACTCCGACAGTGAACCAGGCGCGCGTGTTCACCCTCTGGTCACAAAATGGCCTCAAAGGAGCGGGCTGCGTCGCCGATACTGGGGACATGGAGGACCAGCGGACGCCGCGTTCAACGACGAACACGTGCAATGAGGTCCGTTCGACGCGCCTCCACTACCGGCTGCGTTGCCTGTTGCACCCGGGCCACGACGGCGAGCACCGCTGGACCCCGGAGCTCGTCCCCGTCGGTACCGACAGCGACGAGGCCGCCACCGGCTGACGCCTGCTCGCGGGTCAGGCGGTGGTGGCGCTCACGTAGAAGCGGTTGCCGTCGAGATCGGTGAACGAGAACATCAGTGGCACACCGGGCCAGTCGAGGAGCTCGCCGGCGTCGAGCCCGGCGGCTTCGACCGCAGCACGGGCGGCGCGCGCGTCGTCGCTCACCAAACGGATGCCGGTGTCGATCCCGGCGGGGAGCTCGGGCCCGGTCGGGACCAGCGCGAGCGACGCGCCACCGCCCGCCAGCTCCATCTCGATCCAGCGGAAGCCGGGTTGCAGCTCGGCGTCCATCGAGACGCTGAACCCCAGCTGCTCGAGCAGGGACTTCGTACGGTCCTGGTCGGTGACCGGTACCGCCACGGTGCGGATGGTGGTGAACGTGTTGGTCGTCATGTCAGTTCCGACCGGCGGGCCGGCGCGAATTCATCGCGGTGCCCGAGGGAAACCCCGGCTCTCATCAGCCGAACGCGCGCATCACGCTGTCGACGACGGCCGTCGTGAAGGCCGGGTCGAGCGGTGCTCGGGTCACCAGGAAGCGGTAGAAGACCGCGCTCGCAAACGCGTCGACCACGACGTCGACATCGACGTCCGCCCGGAAGTCGCCGCGCTCGACGCCGCGCCGCACGACCACCGCGCTGCGGGCGCGCTTCTCGGCGACGATCTCGGCGTAGGCGGCGTCGAGCTGGGGGACTCGCGTGCGCACTGCGACGAGAATGGGGAGCATGCGCCCGACCGGCGTGTCGGTGACGATGGCGACCAGGCCGTCGACGACGGCGCGCACGTCGCCGCGCGTCGTGCCGGTGTCGGGTGATGGTGCACCGACGTCGGTGTACCGGCGCACCGCGGTCACGACGAGGTCGATCTTGTTCGGGTAGCGCCGGTACAGGGTGTTCTTGGCCACGCCGGCTCGCGCCGCGACGCCCTCCATCGTGAGCGCCTCGAGCCCGACCTCGGCAAACACGTCGACCGCGGCCTCGAGGATCGCCTCGTCGGCCTCGGAGCTACGGGGACGGCCGGGCGCGCGGCGCATGGTCTCCACGACCGGTCAGGAGGTGGTGACCACGGCGGGGTCGGTCGCGCTCACCGGTTCCGCGACGTCGTCGATCGGCGCGGGGGCCAGCGCGTCGTAGCTCGCGCGTGCCGGCAGCCACATGAAGGCGATGACTGCACCAACCAACGCCACACCGGCGGCGACGAGCACACCCGCGTGCATGCCGTCGATGAACGCGTTGATCGCGGTGGTGCTGAGGCCCGGCACCCTCGGCCTGTACGCGAGGGCGAGGCCCAGCGACTGCTTAAGCTGCTGTGTGGTGCCGCTGGGCACCGGCTTGCCGTGCAGGAAGTCGCCCACCTGCGAGCCGTAGATCGACGCCAGCACCGATCCGATCACCGCGACACCCAGCGCGCCACCCACCTGGCGGGTCGTGTCGTTGACCGCCGAACCGACACCGGCCTTCCCCAACGGCAACGAGCCCATGATCGACTCGGTGGCCGGGGCCATGGTGAGGGCCATGCCGCTCGCCATCAGCGCCTGGCGCCAGATGATGTCGGGCCAGTACGAGCTCGTCGGGCTCAGCGACGCCCACGACACCAGCCCCACGGTGACCATCGTCAGCCCGGAGCCGACCACGAGCTTTGTACCGATGCGTTGCACGAACCGAGCGCTCAAGGGCGACAGGATCAGCATGCTCGCGGCGATGGGCAGGAACCTGACGCCGGTCTCGAACGGCGTGTAGCCGAGCACGAACTGGAAGTACTGGGTGAGCAGGAACGTCGCGCCGAACATGGCGAAGAACACCATCGCGATGCCCACGCTCGCGGCGGTGAACCGCGGATTCTTGAAGAACCCGACGTTCAGCATCGGGTGGTCGATGCGTGACTCCCACAGCAGGAACACGCCCAGCACCAGGATCCCGGCGAAGAAGCAGGCCAACGTGCGGGAATCGGTCCAACCCTTCAGCGGCGCTTCGATGATGCCGTACAGCAGCACGACGAGCCCGACGATCGACAACAGCGCGCCGAACGGATCGAGACGCGGCGCCGACGGGTCCTTCGACGTCGGGATGAGGAACACACCGGCGAGCAACCCGACGATCACGATCGGGATGTTCACGAGGAAGATCGAGCCCCAGTAGAAGTGCTCGAGCAGGAAGCCGCCGGTGAGGGGGCCGAGCACGCCCGCCAAGCCGGCGGTACCGGCCCACACTCCGATGGCCTTGCCCCGTTCGCGGGCCGGGAACACGTTGGTGATGATCGACAGCGTCGCCGGCATGATGAACGCGCCGCCGATGCCCATGAATGCGCGCGTGGCGATCAGCTGTTCCGACGAGGTCGCGAACGCCGATGCCAACGAGCCGAGCCCGAACACGACCAGCCCGAACTGCAGCGCGCCGCGCCGGCCGAAGCGATCACCGAGGCTGCCGCCGGTCAGGAGCAGACCCGCGAACACGAGCGTGTACGCGTCGACCATCCACTGCAGCTGGCTGTTGGTGGCGTCGAGGTCGCGCACGATCGTGGGGATCGCGACGTTGAGGATCGTGTTGTCGAGCACGATCACGAGCAGGCTGAAGCAGAGGACCGCGAGGATCAACCAGCGGCGCTCTGCCGCGCGCTCCTGCGCGCGTGCGCTGAACGTGCTGCTCATGCGAGCTCCGAAGGGGCTTTCGGGAGGACGAAAGGAGACGAGAGTAACGGAACGGAAGCGTGCCGATACTACCGAGCAGCCTCGATGGCCGCCATGGCGCGCTCGACCGAACCCGCCGACGCGGCGACGAGCGGAAGGCGGACGTCGGGGGTCGGGATGCGTCCTTGCGCGTGCAGCGCGCCCTTGAACACCGCCGGGTTGGGTTCCGCGAAGCACGCCTGTACGACGGGCAACACCGCCTCGGCGTGGGCGCGGCCGTCGTCGACCTTGCCGGCGAGCCCGCAGTCGATCATGGCGACGAACCGTTCGGTGCACACGTGGGCGCTCGCGCAGATGGCGCCCGCGCCACCCATCAACACGGTGGGCAGGAGGAAGGGGTCGTCACCACCGAGCACGCAGAAGTCACGCGGTGCACCGGCGAGGATCTCGAGGGTGTCGGTGTCGAGCGCGCCGACGGCCTGCTTCACGCCCGCCACGTTGGGATGACGTGCCAGCTCGAGCATCCCGGCCGGACCCAGGTTGCGACCCGTTCGCACCGGGATGTTGTAGACGAGCACGGGTACGGGGCTGGCGGCCGCGACGGCGTGGAAGTGGGCGACGATGCCCGCCTCGGAGGGTCGCACGTAGTACGGCACCACGATGAGGGTCGCGGTGAGCGCGGGCGTGCCCGCCAAGGCTTCGACGGCGGCGACGGTCTTGGCCGTGCTGTTGGTGCCCGCACCCACGATCAGCTGCGCGCCGCGCTCGTCGCACACGCGCGCGCACGTGTCGATGACCGCACGCTGCTCCGACGCGTCGAGCGCGGTCGACTCGCCGGTGGTGCCGAGCGCGACGATGCCCGCGCTCCCCGCCTCGAGGTACTGATGGCAGAGCTGCTCCACCGCGTCGAGGGCGACGGCTCCGTCGGAGTCGAAGGGCGTGATCAGGGGGACGTAGATGCCCTCGAGCAGCCGACTTCCCTGCGGGACGGAGGTCACGGGTGCGAGGGTACCGCTTCGGCCAGGGCGCGAGCCCGGAGAAAGACCTCGTCGATCATGGCTTCGGTGAGCTTGCCGGTGAACGTGTTCTGCTGCGACGGGTGGAAGCATCCGAGCACCACCGCGCGCGCGGTCGGGACCTCCACGAGGTGACCGAACTTCGGGCGCGGCACGGGAAGCGGTGCATGTGCCGCGGCCAACACCCGCGCGACGGCCTCGTAGGCGAACGCGCCGAGTACGACGATCACGCACACTGCCGGCAGGAGCTCGAGCTCCCGCGTCATGAACGGCAGGCAGCGATCACGCTCGGCCGGCGTCGGCTTGTTCGCGGGTGGCGCGCACCGCACCGCGGCCGTGATGTAGAGGTCGCGCAGTTCGAGTCCGTCGTCGACCGCGTCCGACGTCGGCTGGTTGGCGAAACCGGTGCGGAACAACGACGCGTAGAGGAAGTCACCCGACCGGTCGCCGGTGAACACCCGCCCGGTGCGGTTGGCGCCGTGGGCGGCCGGCGCGAGCCCGGCCACGAGCACGCGGGCGCGGGCATCGCCGAATCCGGGCACCGGCCGACCCCAATAGGTGTCCGCGCGGAACGACGCTCGCTTCTCCGCCGCGACCAGTTCACGCCACGCGACGAGTCGCGGGCAGGCGCGACACTCGACGATCTCACGGTCGAGCGCGTGCAGCGCGGCAGGTCCAGGCACCGCGTCAGGGTAGGGTTCGCCGTCGTGCGCGTGCTTCTCGTGGTGAACCCCGCCGCGTCGTCGGTCACGCCACGCGTGCGGGCCGAAGTCGAGCACGTGCTGCGCGCCGCGCACACCGTCGACGTCGAACAGACGACACGCCGCGGCCACGCGGCCACGCTCGCCCGCGACGCGGTCGGCGCCGGCTACGACGCGGTCGCGGTGCTGGCCGGAGACGGCACGCTCAACGAGGCGGGCGGCGGGCTGGCCGGCTCCGCCGTCGTCCTCGCTCCCCTGCCCGGCGGTTCCACCAACGTGTTCGCCCGCACGCTCGGCGTCGCGTACGCACCCGAGAAGGCGGCCCGCCAGCTCGCCGACGCGCTCGCACGTTCCTCGACGCGTCGCATCGGGCTCGGCGTGGCCACCGCCCCCAACTCGGCACCGCGACACTTCCTCTTCCACCTCGGGGTGGGCTTCGATGCAGCCATCATCCGACGCATGGAGGCGCGCCCCTCGGTGAAGCGCTACCTCGCCCATCCCGCGTTCGCGGCGACGGCACTCTCGACCTGGTTCCGTCACTACGACCGCGATGCGCGGATCCGGTTCTCGGTCGGCAGCGAGGTCGTCGGGCTCGGTCCGTACGGGGTGATCTCGAACTCGGACCCCTACGCCTACGTGGGCCGGCGACCACTGCGCATCGCGCCGGGCGCCTCGCTCGACGACGCGCTCGCCCTGACCATCGTGCGCACGCTGCGCGCCAAGGTGATCCTGCGGGCTGCCGGAGCCGCGGTCGGCCGCATCACGTACCTCACGACGTCCCCCGAGATCGTGCAGCGCGCCGACGTCGACGCCATCGAGATCGCGGGGTTGGGGCCGTTCGCGTGGCAGGTCGACGGTGATTACCTCGGTGAGGTCGACCGCCTGTCGGTCGTGTACGCGCCCGACTGCCTCACCGTCGTCGTCCCCTGACGCCGAGCGCGTACAGGGCTGCGTCGTCGGTGATCACGGCGTCCACCCCCGCGGTCTGCAACTGCTCGACCTGATCGGCGTCGTTGACCGTCCACACGTTGACCCGCACGCCTCGGTCGTGGGCGCGGGTGACAAAGTCGGCGACGTCGACGGTGAGCAGCGCCCACACGTCGGGGTGGACGGCCACGTGCCCGTGCGCGAACGCGACGTCGAGCGCGTGGTCAGGCGCCAGGCCGAACGAGACGAACCCCGTCGGCAGCTGCCCGCCCGCGGCGTGCACGCAGTCGACGGTGGTGACGTCGAACGACGACACGAGCACGTCGTCGGGCGGCCCGGCCGCGGCGCGGGCGTCGAGCAGGGCGACGAGGGCGAGCGAGGCTCGCGCGTCGGGGTCCTTCACCTCGACGTTCACCAGGGTGCCGCGGCAGACGTCGAGCACCTCGTCGAGCGTCGGCACGTCGGGCCGAGTCGTCCGGATCTCGTCGAGGGTGAGCCCGCCCAGCGGCCCGGCCGGGATCTCGGCGTCGTGGTGGACGACCAGGGTGCCGTCGGCACTCCGATGGATGTCCAGCTCGACCCCGTCGGCGCCGTGGGCCAGCGCGGCCGCCATCGCGGGAACGGTGTTCTCCGGCGCCAGGCGGTTCGCTCCTCGGTGCGCGAGCACGAGCATCCCGCCCACCATCCCACGCACTGGCGCAATGCGCGAAATTCCTGGTCAGCCCCTTGCGCCGCGGGGCGGGCGAAATTAGTCTCGGTCTCAAGCGCCTCGAGGCTCGCCCGGGGACGCCCGAATTCGGACATACCGCTAGAAAACACGTTGAGTCACGAACGGGGGAATGAAGCGTGGCACTGACCTGGGTACGCACGCACGATTGGGATGTCAGCGCATGGCGTACGCGTTCGGCCTGCCGTGATTCCGACCCCGACGTGTTCTTCCCCATCGGGAGCAGCGGTCCGGCGGTCGAGCAGATCCAGACCGCCCGGCGCATCTGCGGCGCCTGCACCGTGAACGAGGAGTGTCTCGAGTTCGCCCTGGCCACCAACCAGGAGGCGGGCATCTGGGGCGGCGCCACCGAAGAGGAGCGCCGCAAGCTGCGCAAGGTCTGGCTGGCCAAGCAGCGCATGGTCGGCTGAAGCGGAGCCGTGCCCGGACGGGCGGGACGGAGCAGGTACGCCAGAACGATGGTCGGGGCTACAGGGTCGGTGAGGCGCCGGGGCGGAGCGGCACCGTGAGGTGGACCCGCGTGCCGGCCTCGCTCCGCAGCTCGATGGTGCCGCCCAGTTCGCTGGTGACCAGCGTGTGCACGATCGACAGCCCGAGTCCGCCGGACTGCTCGACGGTGAAGCCGGGCGGGAGGCCCACGCCGTCGTCGACCACGTCGACAACCAGCTGACCGTCGGAGCGGGCCAGCTGCACCGAGATCGTGCCGGTGGTGCGGCCGTCGACGCCCGTGAACGCGTGGTCGACCGCGTTCTGCATGAGCTCGTTGAGCACGACCGCGAGTGGCGTGGCGAGGTCGCCCGGCAGCATGCCGGCATCGCCCTCGACCGCCAGGCGCAGGTCGCGGTCGGGACCGGTGACCGTCTCGGCCACCACCCGTACGAGGGGCTGCACGATGTCGTCGAAGCGCACCTCGTCGCCGGGCTCGCGCGACAGCGTCTCGTGCACGATGGCGATCGAGCGGATCCGCCGCTCGGACTCCTCGATCGCCTCCTGCGCCTCGGGTGACTGCAGCCGACGGCCCTGCAGGCGCAGCAGCGCCGCGATGGTCTGGAGGTTGTTCTTCACGCGGTGGTGGATCTCGCGGATCGTCGCGTCCTTCGACAGCAACAAGCGGTCACGCCGGCGGAGATCGGTCACGTCGCGCACGAGCACGCACACGCCGACGACCTTGTCGCCGGCGAGTTGCGGGACGGCCTGCAGCAGCAGCGACGTCTCGCCGCGCTCGACCTCCTCGGTGACCGGCAGCCGCGCCCGGATGGCGACGTCGACCGCGTCCTGGTCGAAGCCCATCTCGGAGAGATGCAGCCCGGAGGTGTACGAGTGGATGCCGAGGCGGTGCATCGAGCTCACCGCGTTGGGGCTGGCGAACCGCACGCGGAGGTCGGGATCGAGCAGGATCACGCCGTCGGCGACGCGCGGGGCGTCCTCGAACTCGTCGTCGTCCTGGCGGAACGGGAAGCTGCCCTCGGCGATCATCGTCGCGAAGCGTTCGAACGTCGACAGGTAGAACTGCTCCAGCTCACCCAGGTTGCGGCCCAGCGTGGGGCGGGTCTCCCGGGTGACCACGGCGACGATCGACCCCGCGTGGCGCACCGGGATGCACTGCACGTGGGCCCGCTCACTCGAGCCGAGCAGCGGCGAGTCGCCCTCCACCACCTCCCCGGTGCGGAACGCTCGGGCCACCAGCGGGCGCGCCACCTCGTCGACGACCGCGCCGACGAGGTCCATCGGGTAGACGGTCTGGCCGGTCGTCGGTCGCACCTGCGCCAGCACGACCGAACGTCGGCCGTCCTCCCCCACCACCGGTGCCAGCAGGAGCAGGTCGGAGAAGCACAAGTCGGACAGCGCCTGCCACGACGCGGCGAGACGCTGCACGTGACGCAGCGACTCCCCCCAGAGCGCGGTCTTGGTCCGCGCCTGCTCGAAGAAGGTGGTCACGGTGCGATCGTATCGGCGGTACCCGCGCTCCCGGTGGCGAAGAGCGCTTCTCCGATGCGAGCCAGCGCGTGCGCGTCGGAGATGTCGGCGGGGAACGCGGGAACGCTCACGATCACCTCGGGACCAGGAGGCGCGAGCCGCGTGAGCTCGGTGCGGAGCTCCGCTTCGCGGCGCGCGACCACTTCGTAGTTGTGGAACGAGTCGGCCAGAGTGCGCAGCACACGGGCGGTCACGGTGGTGTCGCCGAGCCCGGGGCCGCCCGACACGGCGAGCTCGCTCGCGATCACGTCGCTCTCGCGCCCGAGTACGTCGGCCGCGTGCTCGCCGGCGGGCGAGAGCAGGTACTCGGGAAGCGCCTTGTTGAGCACGAGCGCGCCGAGGTCGAACTGGCGGGCGGTGAGCTCGCGACAGAACGTCTCCGCCTCGCGCAACGGTGCGCCCTCGAGCGTGGTGACCACCGCGAACGTGGTGCGCCGGTCGTGGAGCAGCTGCTCGACCGCGTGCGCGCGCTCCACGAACCCCGCGTACATGGACTGGAAGTTGAGGAAGAACTCGGCGATGTCTTGCAGGAACTGGCTCCCGAGCACGCGGTCGGCCATCTGGTAGAAGGGCTTGCTCGCCGCGTTGAACATGCGACCGCCGCGGCCGCCGCCGATGCGGTACGGCATGGTGAGCCACCGGAGCAGGCGACCGCCGAAGAACTCGGCCATGCGCGCGGGCGCCTCGAGGAAGTCGATCGCGTTGCGCGTGGGCGGGGTGTCGATGACGATGAGGTCGTACTCGCCGCTGGCGTGCACCTCGTAGAGCCGCTCCATCGCGATGTAGTCGTGGCTCTGCACGAATCGGCTGGTCACGTTGTGGTACATGCGGTTGTCGAGGATGCGGTACGCGGTGGCCTCGTCGGGCGCGTGCCGGAGCACGAGCTCGTCCCACGACCGCTTCGTGTCGAGCATCGCCGCCCACAGCTCGCCGCGGGGCTCGACCCCGAGCTCGACGTACATGTCGAGCGGGACGCGCCGCGCCACGTTGCCGAAGGCCTCGAGCCCGAGGGCGTCGGCCAGCCGCTTCGCCGGGTCGATCGTGAGCACCAGCACCTTTCCACCGAGCCGGGCCGCGGCGGTGAGGGCCGCCGCGGCAGCGGTGGAGGTCTTGCCCACTCCGCCGGAGCCGCAGAACACCACGACCTCGCGCGAGGCGAGCAGCGAGGCGAGCGACTCGTTCACGCTCACGTCATCTCCTGACCGAGCGCCTCGGCGACCATGCGGGTCACGCGCAGGCCGTGGTCGCGCACGAACAGGTACGGAAGCAGCAGCAACGGCAGGTCGACCGCGTCGCGCAGCTCGCCGAGGTGCACCGACCGGCTCCGGCGCATCGACACCGCCAGTCGCGCCGCGTCCAGCACCGCGGTGACTCCGGAACCCGCGTGCTCCTGGAGCAACCCGGCGGCGGCCGGCGCGCGCAGCGCGTCGAACACTTCGTCGTCGGCGTGGGTGAACAGCTCGGGGAGCACTCGGTTCACGATGACGACCCCGAGCGGCACGTTGAGCTCCTCGCGGGCGCGCGCGACGAGCTCGATCGTCTCGTTGACCGGCATCTCCTCCGGCGACGTCACGACGTTGAGCGCGGTGACCGCGGGATCGGAGAGCAGTTCGACCATCCACCCGGTCTGGTTGCGGATGGGCCCCACTGCCACGAGCTCCTGGATCGCCTCCGGTGCGTCGAGCTGGCTGATCACGTGGCCGGTGGCGGCGGCGTCGACCACGATGAGATCCCAGTCGGCGCGCCCCTGGAGCGACTCGCGCAGCTCCCAGCAGATCTTGCCGACGGTCAGGATCTCCTTCACCCCCGGCGCGGCCGTGGCGACGAAGTCGAACGCGCGCGCCATGGGACCGATGCGACCGAACACCGGCACACGCGCTTGCACCTTGAGGTACTCGCGCAACGACGCCTCGGTGTCCATCTGCATGGCGAAGACACCCGGATGCACCGGGCGCGGTTCGAAGCCGACCGGCGCGTGCTCGAACAGCGCGGTGAGGTTGTTCTTGGCGTCGACCTCGACGAGCAGGACCCGCTTGCCCTGGTCCGCTGCCAAGAGCGCGGTGGCCGCGGTGACGGTGCTCTTGCCGACCCCGCCCTTGCCGGTGAAGAAGAGCAGCCGGCGGTCGAGCAGCCCGCTCACCGGGGCAACGTTCGGCCCGTTACCGGCCGAACCCGACGCGCTTGTTGCCCCCGTCCTCCTCGATCTCGACGTAGGCGATGCGACCGGTCGGGATCCCGATGCGCCGACCCTTCGAGTCGGTCACCCAGAGCATCGGCGTGCCGTCGGCCAGCGCCTTGTCGATCGAGCCGACGATGTCGTCGGCGGTTCCGTCGAGCTCGACGGTGAGCTCCTTGGGCGTGTGCACGACACCGATGCGAAGTTCCATGTGGGCGAATCTAGACGGAGACGTCGTGCAGGCGCGCACGGACGTGCGGGACGGTCACTCCTCGAACGCCGCGCGTGACCGGGGCCGCCCACCGGGGCCGCTGTACGCGAGGCCCCAGCGCGGCTCGTGATCCGACGTGAACGCAGGCATCGACGCCTTCGCTGCGAGCCAGGCGTCGACCAGACGGTCCTCGGCCTCGTAGTCGAACGGATCGGTGAGGGTGTGCTCTTCGACCGACCCGGCGAGCGGGTGCTCGGCCAGCCATCGCGCCGTGCGGGCGACGGCTTCGCGCGCCGGCACGACATCGTGGTAGCCAAGTTCGGTGCGCACGCGACTGACGTCGAGGACCCGGTGCGTCGGCAACGGCTGGGCGAGCAGCGGACGAGCCGGCACCGCGAGCTCGTAGGGCATCGACACGATCTCGAGCTCGTGGTCGAGCGCGGCCGCGATGAGCTCGACGACCTGGCGCACCGACAACACCTCTTCGTCGGCGATGTTGAAGATCTTCCCCGCCGCGGCGTCCGGGTGCTCGAGCGCGAGGAGCAGGGCGTGCGCGATGTTCTCCGTGTACCCGTGGTGGTGCAGGGTGAGCCCGTCGTCGGCGACGACGATGCGACGGCGGCCGTCGAGCACGCGTCGCACGACGATCCACTCGCGCGGCGTGAGCTGGTAGGGCCCGTACACGTACGGATAGCGGAAGTGGGTGGCATCGGGATGGTGCTCGAACACGGCTTCCTCGGTGCGGACGATGCGGTATCCCTTCTCGTCCTCCTCCGGGGCGGCGACGGTGGGAGCGTCCTCGGCGACCGGCACCGGGAGTCCCGGCGGGTCGTGCAGCCACGCGTTCATCCAGCCCCGATAGGCAGGGACACCGCCGACCGAGATGACGCGCTCGGTGTGGCCACGGAGGATCTCGGCGAGCATCCGCAGACGCCCGTACATCGCGTACGTGACGTCGAACGCGCGTCCCGCGAGGCTCGCGCGCGCGTCGGCCTCGTCGAAGGGATCGGCGTGGAGGTGCTCGACCGCGGTCGGCGTCTCGTCCCGCTCGTGGGTGCCGCGGTGGAGGATGGTCACCGTGTGCCCGCGGTCGACCAGGCCCTGCACCAGCGGGATCCCCGTCGGTCCCGTGCCGCCGATCACCAGCACTCCGCTCACGGCCGGAAACCTACTTCGAGGACGCGAATAGTCTCCGGGACGATGGCCGAGCCCTCACGTTCCGACATCTCCGGCGTCGTCAATTTCCGCGACCTCGGAGGTCACCCCACCCGCGACGGTGTGATCCGACGCGGACAGGTGTTCCGCAGCGACTCGCTCGCGCACGCCGCACCCGACGACGTCGTCCATCTCGTCGAGGAACGAGGTGTGCGCACGGTCGTCGACCTGCGCGGCGCCGCCGAAGTGGACGCGTTCCCGAACCGGCCGATGGCCGACGCCGGCGTCGCGATCCACCACGTGCCCCTCATCGACCCCGAGAAGCGTGAACAGTCGGGGCTCGAGTGGGAGACGATGACCCTGATCGACCTGTACCGCTTCATCCTCGACAGCGCGGGCCCCGAGTTCGTCGAAGTGCTGCAGATCATCGCCGAACCGGCCAATCACCCGTTGGTGTTCCATTGCGCGGCCGGCAAGGACCGCGCCGGGCTCATCGCGGCGACGGTGCTCGGGCTGCTCGAGGTCGACGACGAGGAGATCGTCGCCGACTACGCCGAGACGGCGGCCGCGCTGGAGGCCCTGAAGGAGCGCGCGACCAAGCGCGCCGAGGGCACCGGCCGTCCGCCCGCGGCCCGGTTCATGACCGCCGATGCGGAGACGATGCGCGAGGTGCTCGCCTGGCTGCACGCGGAGCACGGCGGGTTCGAGCCCTACGTGCTCAGCCACGGCTTCACCGACGGCGAGCTCGGGTTGCTGCGCGCATCGCTGATCGAGCCGGCCTCCCGGGGAGAGGGCTGACGATGCTGATCGACGGCATGCTCGGCGGGTTCGACGACGTCCGCGCAACGGCGGTGGCGGGCGAGGCAGCGGGATACGCGGGGCTGTGGACGGGCGAGACCAAGCACGACCCCTTCCTCCAGCTCGTCCAAGCGGCCGAGGTCACCGAACGGGTGACGCTCGGCACCTCGATCGCGATCGCGTTCGGTCGCACGCCGATGACGTTGGCGACGACCGGTTACGACCTCGCCCGCTACTCGCGAGGTCGCTTCGTGCTCGGGCTCGGATCCCAGGTCAAGCCGCACATCGAGCGACGGTTCTCGATGCCGTGGTCACACCCGGCCGCGCGCATGCGCGAGTTCGTGAGCGCGCTCCGCACCATCTGGGCGTGCTGGCAGGACGACACCAAGCTCGACTTCCAAGGCGAGTTCTACACGCACACGCTGATGACGCCGTTCTTCTCACCGCCCGCGCACGAGTGGGGCCCACCGCCGGTGTACCTCGCCGGCGTCGGCAAGCTCATGACCGAGGTCGCGGGCGAGGTGTGCGACGGGTTCTTCTTCCACGCGTTCACCACGCCGTCGTACCTGCGCGAGGTCACGCTCCCCGCGCTGGCGCGTGGCCGCGCGGCCGGCGGGCACGAAGGACTCGACGGATTCACGGTCGCGGGGCCCGCGTTCACGTGCGTGGGAAGGAACGACGACGAGCTGGCGGCAGCGATGCGCGGCGCGAAGCAGCAGATCGCGTTCTACGCGTCGACACCCGCGTACCGCGGCGTGCTCGAGCACCACGGCTGGGGCGATCTGCAGCCCGAGCTCACCCGCATGTCGAAGGAAGGCAAGTGGCAGGAGATGGGCGACGTCATCCCCGACGAGGTGCTCCGTGAGTTCGCCGCCGTCGGCGACGTGGCGACCGTGGCGCGCGAGCTGCGCGAGCGGTGGTCCGCGGCGACGCGACTCTCCTTCTACATCCCGTACGCGAGCGACGACCCGGTCCGGTCGGAGCTCCTCACCGAACTTGGCGGCACCGCGCTCAGTTGAGCTTGAGCTCGGGGTTGTAGATCCGCTTCGGCGCGAGCTCGGTGTCGAGGCGCTCGGCCAGGCTGCGGAACACCTGCGCGACGTCGCCCTCGGGGTCGACCGCGACGATGGGACGACCGACGTCACCTCCTTCTCGCAGCTCCGGCACCAGCGGGATGCGGGCGAGCAGGGGGACGCCGAGCTCGTCGGCGAGCTCCTCGCCTCCGCCCGCGCCGAACAGCTCGTAGCGCGTGCCGTCGTCACCGGTGAACCACGACATGTTCTCGACCACACCGATCACCTGCAGGTCGACCTTCTCGGCCATCGCGGCCGCGCGCACCGCGACCCGCTGCGCAGCCGGCTGCGGAGTGGTCACCACGAGCACCTCGGCGCGCGGGAGGAACTGCGCGATCGACAATGAGATGTCACCGGTGCCGGGCGGCATGTCGACGACGAGGTAGTCGAGCTCGCCCCAGTACACGTCGGTCAGGAACTGCTCGAGCGCCTTGTGCAGCATCGGGCCGCGCCAGATGACCGCTTGGTCTTCGCCGCGAAGAACCCCATCGAGATGAGCCGCACGCCGTGGGCCTCGGGCGGGACGATCACGTCGTCGATCAGGCCCGGCGGCGCGGTGATGCCGAGCATGCGCGGCATCGAGAAGCCCCACACGTCGGCGTCGACCGCGGCGACGCGGTGGCCGCGCTCGGCCAGGGCGATCGACAGGTTGGTGGTGACGGACGACTTCCCCACTCCGCCCTTGCCCGACGCCACCGCCAGCACGCGGGTGCGGGCATCCGTGAACGGGTTCACGCGCGGCGGCGGTTGCTGGGCCTGGGACGCGTCGACCACCTGGAGGGGGTTGCTCGGCGCGACGCCCTTGAGCAGGCGCCCGAGGGCCACCACCTCGTCGTCGGTCATGTCGCGCACGTCGACGTCGACCCGTTCGATGCCCTCGACCTGGCCGACGGTTTCGACGATCCGGCGTTGGAGCTCGGCCCGGGAGGCGTCGCCGGGGAGGGGGACGGCCACCGCCACCACGGCCGTGCGCCCGTCGACCGCCACCCCTTGGAGCATCCCCAGCTCGACGATCGATCGCCGGAGCTCGGGATCCTCCACCGCGGCCAGGGCGGCCTGGACGTCGAGTGGTTCGGGCATGCCGTGCTCCTGCGAGGGGTGCCTGCGGATTTCCACTATCTGGATAGGTAGAATACGCGGCATGGAGGCCGAGGCCCTCACCGCAGACGAGTTCAACTCGGTGGTGAGCGCCGTCACCAACGCATTCGGCGACCCCACGCGCCGGGAGATCTACCTGTTCGCGCGCGACGCGGGGAGCGCGGGTGTCACGGCCGGCGCGGTGGCGGAGCAGTTCGACCTCCATCCCAACGTCGCCCGTCACCACCTCGAGAAGCTCACCGGCGGTGGCTACCTCGTCGTCGAGGTCGGCAAAGCCGGCGACGCGCCCGCCCGCGCGGCCGGCCGCCCGTCGAAGCGCTACCTCGCCGGTCCGCTCGACGCCACCCTCGCCCTCCCCCTGAAGCACGACGACCTGCTCGGTGGGCTGCTCGCCCGCGCGCTCGACGCGCTCGGACCGGCGCAGGCCGAGGTGCTGGCCGACGAGGTTGGCTTCCAGTACGGCACCACGCTCGCCGCCCGCATGGATCCCACCGAGGGACACCGGTCGGTGCGGGCCGCGCTCGCCGCAGTCGCCGACGCGCTCACCGCCCACGGCTTCGCCGCCCACACCGAGGCGCGCGACGGCCGGCTGGCGATCGTGTCGGAGTGCTGCCCGTTCGGTGAGACCGCGCAGCTCTACCCGCACGTCGTGTGCGCGCTCGACCGGGGCATGATCCGCGGCATGCTCGCCGGCCTCTACGGCGAGACGTCTCCGCAGTTCGAGACGAGTCGCCCGGACGGCGGCGAGCACTGCGTCGCGCGGGTGTGACCCGCGCGTACCTCGACCACGCATCGACCTCGCCGCTCCGACCCGTCGCGCTCGACGTGATGCTCCCCTACCTGCGGGAGCATCACGCCGATCCGGGGCGGCTCCACGCCGAGGGCCATGCCACCCGCGTCGCGGTCGAGGACGCACGGGTGCAGGTGGCCGATCGCTTCGGCGCGCGGCCGCGCGAGGTGGTGTTCACGGCCACCGGCACCGAAGCGGTGAACACCGCGGTGTGGGGTGCGCTCGCGCGCCGGGGTGGGGGCGGAGGCGGCGGGCACGTCGTCACCAGCGCAGTGGAGCACTCGTCGGTGCTCGACGCGGTCGCGCGCGGCACCGACGACACCACGGTGGTCGGCGTCGACGGTCACGGTCGTTTCGATCCCGATGCCGTCGCGGCTGCGGTGCGACCCGACACGGTCCTCGTCTCCGTGCAGTTGGCCAACCACGAGGTCGGCACGCTGCAACCGGTCGCCGAGGTCATCGCGGCGGTGCGGGGGCGCGGTGACGCGGTCGTGCACGTGGACGCCTGCGCCGCCGCCGGCCACGTGCCCGTCGACTTCCGGGCGCTGGGCGCCGACCTGTGCTCCGTCACCGGCCACACCTTCGGTGGGCCCAAGGGTGCGGCCGCGCTCCTGGTGCGGCGAGGCCTGCGCTTCCCACCGTTCGTCGTGGGTGGCGCCCAGGAGCGGGCCCGCCGGGCCGGCATGGAGGACGTCCCGGCGATCGTGGGCTTCGGTGCCGCCTGCGCGGCCGTCGGTGACGACGAAGCGCCCAGGGAACGCGCCCTCGCCGACCGACTCGCGGCGGGGGCGATCGCGCGGGTCGACGGGGTGGAGCGCTACGGCGACCCCGACGCGTGCCTTCCCCACCTCGTGTGCCTCGGCGTCGAGGGCGTCGAGGCCGAGCCGATCCTGCTCGCGCTCGACCAGCGCGGTGTGGCAGTCCATTCGGGCTCGTCCTGTTCGAGCGAGACACTCGAGCCGTCGCCGGTCCTGTCGGCCATGGGGGTCGACGCCGACCGTTCCCTGCGCGCGAGCGTGGGCTGGTCGTCGACCGATGCCGACGTCGACCTGTTCCTCGACGCGCTGCCCGTCGTGGTCGGATCGCTGCGGGCCCTGAGGAACTGACCCTCCGTCGGTAAGCTGCGCGGTGATGCCCCCCGCGACGACCACTCAGGACTGGCGCGCGCTCGCCACCGCGCTCACGGAAACCCTCCACCTCTCGGCGCCGCCCCTCGCGATCACGTTCTCGGGATCACCGCTCCCGGGTGTGCCCATGTTCGACGAGCCGATGCCGGCACCGACGGCCGACGGCCGAACGGGACGCGTCCCCGCCGGCTGCGTGTTCTGGATGAAGGCCGCCGATCGCACGTTCGGCACCGTCGCCGAGGATCACGGCAACTGCAGCGTCGGCAGCGTGACCCACGGCTTCAAGACCCTCGACGAGGTCGCGGGCAACTCCGACGTCGCCGCGCTGCTCGACTCGGGGTGGGTGACGATGGACGTCGTCCCCCAGATCCCCGTGGTGAGCGAACGGCCGGGTGTCGTGACCTACGGACCGCTGGCCGACACGCCGGTCGACCCCGACGTGGTGTTCCTGCGGGTGACCGGCCGCCAGCTCATGGTGCTGTCCGATGCCATCCCCGGGCTGCGCATCGAGGGCAAGCCGCAATGCCACATCGTCGCGGTGGCGAAGGAGGAGGGCGTGCCCGCGGCCAGCGTGGGTTGCGCGCTCAGCCGGGTGCGCACCGGGATGCCGCCGACCGAGATGACGTGTGCGATCCCGGCCGCCAAGCTCGCCGAGGTCGTGGCGTCGGTGCAACAGCACGCGGACGTCGACAGCACCGTGGCCAAGTACGCCGCCGAAGACGCCACCCGCTTCTGACCCCGTCCGGTCGAAGGGGAGCGCGCTACTTCTTGGCGGCCTCGTAGTAGGGGTTGGCGCCGGAGGCGTGGTCGGTGACGTCGATCACCTCGGTGATCTCCGGCACCATGTCGAGGATCGCGACCTCGATGCCCTGGCTGAGCGTGACCGCGGCCATGCCGCAGCCCTGGCAACCACCCGACAGCCGCAGGTACGCGATCGAGTCCTCGACCGCGACCAGCTCCGCGTAGCCCCCGTGTGACGCGATCGCCGGGTTGATCTGCTCTTCGAGCACCTGGACGACACGCTGGGGGATCTCACCGGAGAGATCGGCCTGCGGGCCGTCGGCGATGCGGGCGGCAGGCGGCAGGGGCCGGTTCGGGTTCTGCATCACCATTCCGCCGTTGAACCCCAGCGTCGCGCCGCGCAGCAGCTCGACGCTCGCGGCGGGAATGGCGATCGCGAGTTCGTCGTCGTGCTCGATCACGACGTCGTCGGCGAGGTCGGCCGTGGGCCGGAACTCCATCAGGTACGTGTAGGCACCGTTCTGTTCGCCGTTGACCTCGACCCACAGCGCGAGTGCCTCGGGCTCGGCCTCGGCGTTGCGGACGTCGAGCACCTTCTGGTGCGCCTCCGGAGAGATGGTCAGCAAGTCGCTCACGCCACCATGATAGGAGCGTGCCGCGCGTTCTCCTCCTGCTTCCCACCACGACCTACCGCGCCCCCGACTTCGTCCGGGCCGCGACCCGCCTCGGGATCGAGGTGGTGGTGGGCTCCGACGGGACACCCGTGCTGCCCGGCAGCCGCAGCGATCGGGTCGTCGAGGTGCCGCTCGACGAGCCCGAGGCCGCCGCGCTCGCCATCGTGGCCCTCGACGAGCGGCGCGGGGTCGACGCGGTGGTGGCGGTCGACGACCGGGGTGTCGAGGCCGCCGCGGCCGCGGGCGAGCGGCTCGGCTTCCCGCACAACCCGCCGGAAGCCGTGGCCGCCACACGGGACAAATCGGCCATGCGACGCGCCCTCGCCGCCGCCGAGGTGCCGCAACCCGCGTTCGTGCTCACCGACCGCGAGCTCGAGGTACCGCCGGCGCTGCCGTTCCCGTGGGTCCTCAAGCCGGTCGACCGCGCCGGCAGCCAGGGCGTGATCCGGGCCGACGACCTCGAGTCGGCACGCGCCGCGGCGACGCGTGTGCGTGCGGTGACCGACGGACCGTTGCTGGTCGAGCAGTACGTACCCGGCGACGAAGTGGCCGTCGAGGGGTTGCTGCGCGAGAGCGAGCTCACCGTGCTGGCCGTGTTCGACAAGCCCGACCCGCTCGTCGGCCCCTACTTCGAAGAGACCATCTACGTCACGCCGTCGCGCCTCGAACCCGCAATGCTCGCGCGCGTGGCCGACGTGACCGCGCGCGCGTGCAGCGCGCTGGGGCTGGTCGAAGGACCGATCCACGCCGAGCTGCGGCTCGAGCGCGTCGGTGACGGTGACCGCATCCACGTCATCGAGGTCGCGGCCCGCTCGATCGGCGGCCTCTGCGCGCGCACGTTGCAGTTCGGCGCGGGCATCGCGCTCGAGGAGCTCGTGCTGCGCCACGCGCTGGGAATGCCGCTCGACGGCCTCACCCGCGCGCCGGGAGCGTCGGGCGTCATGATGCTCCCGATCCCGCGCGGGCATCCTCCGCGAGGTGCGCGGCCAGGAGTCGGCGCGTGCGGTGCCCGGCGTGACGGGTGTCGAGATCAGCATCCCGCGCGGTCGGCGGGTCGTGCCGCTGCCCGAGGGCGATCGCTATCTCGGCTTCCTGTTCGCGCGTGGCAACGCCCCCGAGGAGGTCGAGGCGTCGTTGCGCGCCGCCCACGCCGCGCTCGTCATCGACATCGCCCCCTAACCTTGGAGCGGTGCGGATCCTCCTGGTCGCGACCTACGAGCTCGGCCAACAGCCCGGCGCGGTCGGTACAGCTGCGACCCACCTTCGCGCCGAGGGGCACGGAGTACGGGCGCTCGACGTCTCCGTCGATCCGTGGGATCCCGAGCTGGTCGAGTGGGCCGACGAGGTCGCCTTCTCGGTCCCGATGCACACCGCCACCCGCTTGGCGCGCGACCTGGCCCGCGGAATCGACAAGCCGGTGCGCGTCTTCGGCCTGTACGCGAACCAGTGCCACGACTTCGCCTCGCCGGTCTCATGGGATGCCGACGTGCCGGCGCGGGATCTTCTGCCCTCGCTCGACCACTACGCGCGCCTCGAGATCGACGGTGAGCAGCGGCTGGTCGGTGCGGTGCTGGCGTCACAAGGTTGCGCGCACCGGTGTCGCCATTGCCCGGTGCCCGTCGTCTTCGACGGGCGCGTGCGGCGGGTCGACGAGGACGCCGTCCTCGCTGACATCACCCAGCTCGTCGAGGTGGGCGCACGCCACATCACCTTCGGCGATCCCGACTTCCTCAACACCCCCCCTCACTCACGCCGGGTCGTCGCCGCGCTGCACGAACGCTTCCCGCACGTCACCTTCGACTGCACGGTGAAGGTCGAACACGTGACACATCACAACGACCTTTGGCCCGATCTCGCCGATGCCGGGTGCGTGTTCGTCGTGTCGGCGTTCGAGTCGGTCGACGACGCGGTGCTCGCACGTCTCGACAAGGGCCACACCACCACCGACGCCGCCCGGGCGGTCTCGATCCTGCGCGGCGCCGGCATCGAGGTGCGGCCGTCGTGGCTGCCGTTCACGCCGTGGACCACGTACGACGACGTCGTCGCCCTGCTCGACTTCGTGTACGAGCACGACCTGGTCGGGAGCGTCGATCCGGTGCAGTACAGCGTCCGGCTCCTCCTCCCCGAAGGGTCGCTGCTGCTCGACCATCCCGACCTCGCACCGTTCGTCGGTCCCTGGGACACCGAACGATCCACCTACACGTGGGAATCGGCGGATCCCTCGGTCGACGAGCTCCAGCAGCGGATCGCGGCGATCGTCGACCGCGACGACGACCCGGTCACGCTCTACGCGCGGGTACGAGAAGCCGCCGGCGCACCGGCCGTCGATCTCTCCCGTGTCACCACCGGACGTCCCCGGCTCACCGAGAGCTGGTTCTGCTGCGCGGAGCCCACCGAGCTCCAGCTGACGAGGGCCGGCGCGTGGGGGACTCGTCTGAGAGTCGGTGCTAGCGCATGCGCTAGCACTGGCGCTTGCACATGCGCTTGCACATGCGCTTGCGCCGGCGCAAGCACGACCGATGGTGCGACACCCCCTGCGGATGGACAGAAACTGTCACACCCCGGTCGTAGCGTCCGCGGCATGCCTGCCGCAGTCGTCTACCTGAGGACGTCATGTGCGCTCCGCGACGCGCTTCGCGTCCGCGCCGAAACCGAGGGCATCTCGTTGAACGCCTTCGCCGTGCAGGCGCTGGCCCCCGCGGCAGGCCCCGAGTTCCTGCGCGATGTGCGCGCCGGCGGCTCGCCCACGACCGTGAAGGAAGAGCAACGCGTGCTCGTCCGGCCCGAACGCATGCACCCGATCGTCGACCGCTACGTCCAGTACTGGATCGACCGGCTCGGTCTCGACGCAAAGGCTCGTGTTCTCGCGAACAGCAAAGACCACGACCGGGTGTGGGCGTGGTACGTGGGGCGCGAGGCCGAACTCGCGGCGCTCGCGGAGCTCAGCCGCCGCGCAGGACGTTGAGCGCGGAGCCGGCGCGGAACCAGGCGATGTGCTCGTCCGACATCGTGTGGGTCGTGCTGATGGTGTCGGCGCTGCCGCCGGCGTGGTGCACGACCACCTCGACGGGGCGACCCGGAGCGAGGTCGGCGAGCCCGACGATGTCGATCGTGTCGTCGGACTGGATGCGCTCGTAGTCGTCTGGGTCGGCGAACGTGAGCGCGAGCACGCCCTGCTTCTTGAGGTTGGCCTCGTGGATGCGGGCGAACGATCGCACGATCACCGCGCGTCCGTTCATGTACCGCGGCTCCATCGCCGCGTGCTCGCGCGACGAGCCTTCGCCGTAGTTCTCGTCGCCGATCGCCACCCAGAAGATGCCGGCGTCCTTGTAGCGCTTGGCGAGATCGGGCAGCGGCACGATCGCAGGCTTGGTCGACCTGTCACGCACGTCGACGCCCGATCCGGCGGGCTCGAGCGCGAACGCGTTGTTCACACCGATGAAGAGGTTGCCGGAGATGTTGGTGAGATGCCCCCGATAGCGCAGCCACGGGCCGGCCGGCGAGATGTGGTCGGTCGTGCACTTGCCGACCGCCTTCAGAAGAACTTGGAGACCGGTGAAGTCGTCGCCATCCCACGCCGGGAACGGCGCGAGCAGCTCCAACCGCTCGGAGCCGGGCTTCACCACGACCTCGATCGACGACGGGTCGTCGGACGGCGGAAGGAAACCCGATTCGCCAGGGTCGAAGCCCTTCGCCGGGAGCTCGTCGGCCGACGGTGGCGCGAGGTGCACCGCGGACCCGTCGGGCGCGACCACGGGCTCACGCACGAAGTCCACGTCGAGCCGGCCGGTGAGCGCCATCGCGGTGACGGTCTCCGGCGAGCCGATGAACGACAACGTCGCCGCGTTCCCGTCGTTGCGGGCAGGGAAGTTGCGGTTGAACGACGACACGATCGTGTTCGTGTCGCCCTTCTGGATGTCGTCGCGCTGCCACTGGCCGATGCACGGCCCGCATGCGTTGGCGAGCACGGTCGCACCGATCGCCTCGAGGTCGGCGAGCAGACCGTCGCGCTCGATGGTGGCACGCACCTGCTCCGAGCCGGGCGTGATGAGCAGCGGCGTCTTCACCCGCAGCCCCGCCGCGCTCGCTTGGCGCGCCACGTTCGCCGCGCGACCGATGTCCTCGTACGACGAGTTGGTGCACGAGCCCACCAGCGCGTAGCTGATCTCGACCGGGTAGCCCTCCTCGCGCGCGGCCTGCCCCACCTCGGAGATCGGGCGGTCGAGGTCGGGCGTGTGCGGTCCGACGAGGTGTGGCTCGAGCTCGTCGAGGTCGATGTCGATGACGCGGTCGAAGAACCGCTCCGGATCGTCCATCACTTCGGGGTCGATGCGCAGGTGCTCGGCGTGCGCATTGGCGAGGTCGGCGAGCGCCTCCCGCCCGGTGGCCTTGAGGTACGCGGCCGACCGCGCGTCGTAGGGGAACAGCGAGCAGGTGGCCCCGATCTCGGCGCCCATGTTGCAGATGGTCGCCTTGCCGGTGGCCGAGATCGACTCGGCACCGGGGCCGAAGTACTCGACGATGGCGCCCGTACCGCCCTTGACGGTGAGGATGCCGGCGACCTTCAGGATGACGTCCTTCGCCGCCGCCCACCCCGAGAGCTCACCGCGCAGGTGCACGCCGATGACCTTCGGTACGCGGGTGTTGAACGGCCAGCCCGCCATCACGTCGACCGCGTCGGCGCCACCGACACCGATCGCGACCATGCTCAGCCCACCGGCGTTGGGGGTGTGGCTGTCGGTGCCGATCATCATCCCGCCCGGGAAGGCGTACTGCTCGAGCACGACCTGGTGGATGATCCCCGAGCCGGGCTGCCAGAAGCCGATGCCGTACTTCGCCGACACCGATCGCAGGAACTCGTACACCTCGGAGTTCACGTCGAGCGCGCTCTTGAGGTCGGCGTCGGCGCCGACGCGGGCCTGGATGAGGTGGTCGCAGTGCACGGTGCTCGGCACCTGCACCGTCGGCAGCCCCGCGGTCATGAACTGGAGCAGCGCCATCTGCGCGGTGGCGTCCTGCATGGCAACGCGGTCGGGCCGGTAGTCGGCGTAGTCGACCCCGCGCTCCAGGCCGACGGTTTCGGGATCGTCCGCATGGGCGAAGAGGATCTTCTCGGCGAAGGTCAGCGGCCGGCCGAGTCGGCGACGGGCATCCGCCAGCGCCCGGGGGTAGCGCGCGTACGCGGTCTCGACGAGCTCGAGCGGCGTGGTGGGGCCGACGGTCGTAGCCATGAGCGTCCTTCGTGTCGTGTCGCGTGTCCGACCCGAATCTAGGCCCGCTAATGGCTCTTCCACGCCTCCGGGTCGTCGGCGAGCTTCAAGACGTGGCGGGGCAGCTGGCCGGACGCGACGTCGGCGATCGTCACCTTCTCGAGCACACCCCGCAACGAGGCTCGTACCGCGATCCACACCTCGGGGAGCCGCTCCGCGGGGCCGTCGTAGCTCAGCGACTCGGGACGCATGTCGCGCACCGCGGCGAGGGGACCTTCGATGGCGCGCATCACGTCGGCCACGGTGATGAGCTTCGCCGGCCGGGCGAGGCGCGACCCGCCCTCGGCCCCACGGTGGGTCGCCACGATCCCGGCCCGCCGCAGGTCGGTGAGGATGTTGTCGAGGAAGTGCCGGGGGATGGCCTGGGCCTCGGCGATCCGGTCGGCCTTCACGATCTTGCCGCCAGCGGCCGCGAGCTCGAGCACCGCCCGCACTGCGTAGTCAGCCTTGGCGGTGACCTTCATCGCTGATCTCCGCGCGCGCCCGGCACGCCGACTTGCCACCGACGCCCCCCAAATACTACTATGTCGACTAGTTCAGTTGCCTTTCTTGGGAATCGACGTATGGACTTCGGCATCTCCCTGGCCGGCTTCATCGTGGGCATCGTGGTCGGGCTCACCGGGATGGGCGGTGGCGCGCTCATGACGCCCGTCCTGGTGCTCGGGTTCGGCATCGAGCCCCTCGCGGCGGTGTCGAGCGACCTCGTCGCCGCGGTCGTGATGAAGCCCATCGGCGGTGGCATCCACTTCCGCCGGGGCACGGTGCACACCGGACTCGTGAAGTGGCTGGCCATCGGTTCCGTGCCGGGCGCCCTCCTCGGGTCGTACTTCATCTCGCACTTGAGCGGCGACGTCGGCGACACGATCAAGACCGTGCTCGGCGTCGTGTTGTTGATCGCGGCCGCGGCGATGGTCGTGCGCTCGTACCTCAGCGGTCGCCGCCCCGTCGGCGTCGACGGCGACGAAGCGCGCCACGTCCCCGTCCGCCGCGCCGCGACCTTGGCCGTGGGACTCGTGGGCGGGACCATCGTCGGCATGACGTCGGTGGGTTCCGGCTCGCTCATGATCGTCGCCCTCATGCTGCTCTACCCGACGCTGTCGTCGCGTGAGCTCGTGGGCACCGATCTCGTCCAGGCAGTCCCGCTCGTGCTCGCGGCGGCGATCGGCCACCTCCTCTGGGGCGAGTTCGAGCTCGGCATCACGAGCTCGCTGCTCATCGGCAGCGTCCCCGGGGTGATCATCGGTGCCCACGTCTCGTCGCGGGCCCCCGACCAATTTCATCCGTCCGCTGCTCGTCCTCGTGCTCGCGCTCACGGGTCTGAAGCTGCTCGACGTGTCGAACTGGGTGCTGCTCGCAATCCTCGCGCTCGCCCTGGCGGCGGGTGGCGCGGCGTGGTTCGTCACGCGGCGACGCGATCACGTGCCGCACGTAGCGGCGGAGGCGTCGCGGTCACCAGGTTCAACACCCGGCTGAGCGCGAACACGGCGGTGCGCACCGGCACCGCCGCCGGCGGGAACCACGGAATGCGGTAGAGCCGGCGCGCGGTACGCGGGCAGGATCGCGATCGCGGCGGTCGTGGGGATGGCCCACAGGGGCCGGTACTTCAGATCCATGGGCGGGAACAGGACGACCCGCAACCCTTCGAACGCGGGCGGAGTCGCGCGCAGACCACGCACCGAACGGAGGTAGTCCTCCAGCTCCTCCTCGGTGCGCGGGGCACGTCCCGACGGGAGCTCCACCATCTCGGCGACGCGCGCCATCTCCGCGACGTAGCGGTCACCGTCGGCGTTGGTGACGCGCCCGGCATAGGTGCGGTACGCGAGCAGGAACGACTCTACCTCCACCGCGTGGATCCAGAGCAGGAGGTCGGGATCGCGGGCGTCGTACGGGCCGCCGGTGACCGGGTCGACACCGTGGATGCGACGGTGAACGGCGCGCACGCGTGCAGCGGCGGCTTCGGCCGCCGCGGTGTCGCCGTAGGTCGTCGCCACCACGAACTCGGTGGTCCGGTGGAGTCGACCCCACGGATCCTCACGGAACGCGCTGTGCTGGTCCACCGCGGCCATCGCCCTGGGTTCCAGGGCCTGCACGAGCAGCGCACGCAACCCACCGACGAGCATGACGGGATCGGCGTGGATGCGCCAAGCGACGCTGTCGGGTCCGAAGATGCCCGCGTCGCCCGTCATGGCGTCAGGCGTCGCCTGCTTCTCTCTCGATGGCCTCGACGGCGACCGAGCGCATCACGTCGCCGCGTTGGGTCGCGAGCGCGACGTCCATGCCCTGCACCACGTAGCCGAACAGGTTGTAGCTCTTGGCCAGGTTGCGAGTGCAGTCGGCGGTGGTGATGAAGAACTGCGAACCGTTGCTGTTCGGACCCGCGTTGGCCATGGCCAGCGCGCCGAGCGTGTACTCACCGAGCACCGGTTCATCCTCCCACTTGTAGCCGGGACCACCGCGGCCGGTGCCCTCGGGGTCGCCGCCCTGGATGACGAACCCGGGCTCCACCCGATGGAAGGTGAGCCCGTCGTAGAACCCTGCACGTGACAGCGCGACGAAGTGGTTGACGGAGTTCGGCGCGAGCTTCGGGTCGAGATCGGCGACGATCTGGCCGCGATCGGTCGTGATGCTCACCCGGTACACCTTGTTCGTGTCGATCTCGAACGCGGGAGGCTGCGCCATGGTGCTACTTCTTTCCTGAGGACGGCTTCCTCGTCGTGGACGTCGGGGGCACGGTAGTCGACGGTGCTTCGAGCTCCGCCGTGATCTGCGCCAACAACGAGTGCGCCTGGCTCGACCATTGACCGTCCGGTGCCTTCACGATGTAGAGCTGGAGGTCGGCCTGCGAGGCGGCGTACTGCGCGAGCCCGGCGCGGATCACCCCGCGGTAGAAGTACGCGTCTGCGTAGTTCGGGTCGCTCGCGATGGCCTTCTCCTCCGCCGCGACCGCTTCGGCGACGGCCTTCTGCTGCGCGGTCCGGTCGCCCATCTGCTCCGACACGAGGTACAGCGCGCGACCGATGAGCGCCTGCGCCTCGGGGCGTGACTGGTCGATGGAGATCGCGGCGTCCCACTGCTTGATCGCGGTGGGAAGGTCGGCGTTGGTCGCGTAGGCGTCGGCGAGCTGCAACCTCAGGTCGTAGTCGTCGGGCTTGGCGTTGACCTGCCTCTGGAGATCGTCGATCCGCTGCGCCAGGGCCTTGCCCGCCGCGTTCGTCGTCGGGGTCGCAGCCTGCGAGTTGCCCGACGACGTCTGGCCGGGCAGCCGGGCACCGAGCGCCAGCGCCAGCGACAAGCCGGCGGCGACCGCGAACAGGAGCACCACGCTCACCACGAGGACGCGGCGGCGCGTCTGTCGACGCGACTTCGGTGGGGACGGTGGCGTCACGTCGATGCCGTCGCGCAGCGTGCGGATGACGGCGGCCGCGCGCGCGGTGTAGTCGTCATGGAGCTCCGCATACGACTCGTCGTCGATGCCACCGCTCTGGTGCTCGAGCTCGAGGTCGTCGAGCGACTGCATGAGGAACTCGCGCTCCTCCTCGAGCTGGTGTCGCCGTTCCGCGTCACGACCATCCCAACCCAGCTGGTCAGCCATCACGCAGCTCCCGTTCCACCAGGCGCTCGTCGGCCTCGGTGGCGTGCAGGTGCGGCTCGCCGCGGTTGCGCCGCAGCGCGAACACGATCCCCGTGGCGCCGAGCGCCACCACGACGATCGGCAGGATCCACACGATCAGGCCCACCCCCGAATCCTGGGGGGTGAGCAGGATGGACTCGCCGTAGGTGTCGACGTAGGCCTGGCGGATCTGCGCGTCGCTCTGCCCGGCCTTGATGCGCCGATTGACGTCGGCCCGGATCGCGCGCGACGTCGGCGCCTGGCTGTCCGCCACCGAGAGGCCCTGGCACTCGGGGCACTTGAGCTGGGTCTCGAGGTCGTGCGCCCGCGCCGCGGGCGTCTCGGAGCCGTGCGGCCAGAGCACCACCGCGAGCGCGACGAGTACGACGATCGCGAGCGCGATCCACGCGCCCCACCGGCGGATCATCCGTTGGCTCTCGCCTTGTCCAGGAACTCCGTGAGGTCGCGCACCCTCATCGGGCCGTAGAACGACGCCTCGACCACACCGGTGGGCGAGACCGCGATCGTCTCGGGTTGGCCTCGTGTCCCGAACGCGAGCGCGGCGCGGTCGCCCGGATCGAGCGCGATCGTCCAGTTCATCGCTTCGCCGTTCACGTAGGACTTGATCGTCTGCGCGCTCTCCTGCGGATCACGGACGATGCCGATCATCATGAAGTCGCTGTCGCCCTGGTGCTGCGCGTAGAACTCCTTGAGTGCCGGGAGCTCGTCACGGCACGGCGAGCACCAGGTGTTCCAGAAGTTGATGATGACCGTCTTCCCCGCGGTCGAGGCCGTCGACACCCTGTCCCCGGCGAGCGTCGGGAGGTTGAACGTCGGCACCTGCTTGCCCAGGAACGGGCTCTGCTCGCTGTCTGCCTGCGGATCCGTGCCGACGTTGAGCGCGAGCACGACCCCGAAGACCACGACCACCAGCGCGACCACGAGCGCCGCGACGCGGGCCGGATGCTTCATACCGGCACCTCCTCGCGCGCGTCCGGGTCGGGCCGCTCGTCGCGGGCCGGGAGCGGCGCGGGGGCGAGCGCGTCGGACGCGATCGAGCGCGGTCGCCGGCGCAAGCGAGGCGACAGGGCCAAGATCGTGCCGAGGCCCATGAAGGCACCGCCGATCCAGAGCCACACGATCAGGGTGTTGATGCGCACCCCCAGCGTGATCCGGTTGGCGGAGCGAGGCGCCGACACCAGCGTGAGGTACACGTCGTCGACCAGTCCGGTGTGCACCGAGGGAGTGCCGATGCCCTCGGTGGTGTTCGGGTACGTGGAGATCGCGGGTGCATACGTGCCGAGCACGCGGTCGCCCTTGCGCACCTCGATGTCGGCGGAGATGGTCGACTTCTGGTCGGATGTCGACGTGTGCGACCTGAGGTACGTGACCGTGTACCCGGACACGGTCGCGGATTCGCCCCTGGCCAACTTCACGTCGCGGTTCGCGCCGTAGGCCGACGATGCCGCCAGCACCACCGCGATGAGCACGACACCGAAGTGCACGACAAGGCCGCCGTACAGCCGCGGGTTCGAGCGCGTCGCGCGCCCGAGCGCGACTGCGCGCGGTTCACCCAGCGCGCGCCGTCGTCCCTGGATGCCGAGCACGAACTGGCGCACGATCCCCGCGGTCGCGAACGCGCCCAGCCCGTAGGCCAGGATCTCGGCCAGCCCTCGCGCGCCGAGGATCACCGCGCCCAGCATCGTGAGACCGCCGATCCAGGCGGGCACGAGCAGGCGGTTTCGCACCACTTCGCCGCTCGTCGCCCGCCACGGCAGTGCCGGGGCCGCCGCCATCAGGAACAGCAGCGCGAGCCCGATGGGCGTGGCCATGCGGTCGAAGTACGGCTCACCCACCGAGAGCCGCGTTCCCCGGAGCGCCTCGGCGATCAGCGGGAACACGGTGCCGAGCAGCACGACGAACGCGAGCGCGGCGAACAACAGGTTGTTGGCGAGGAACGCCGACTCGCGTGACACCGCGGAGTCGATGCGACCGGGCGACCGCAGCCGGTCACCCCGCCAGGCGACGAGCCCGATGCCGGTGGCTGCGACGACGCCGAGGAACGCGAGCAGCCAGGGACCGATGTCGGACTGAGTGAACGCGTGCACCGAGTCGATGACGCCGGAGCGAGTGAGGAACGTGCCCAGGATCGTGAGGCAGAACGTCGCGATCACCAGCGACAGGTTCCAGACCCGCAGCATGCCGCGGCGCTCCTGCACGATCACCGAGTGGATGAACGCGGTCGCGGTGAGCCAGGGGAGGAACGAGGCGTTCTCCACCGGGTCCCACGCCCAGAACCCGCCCCACCCCAGCACCTCGTAGCTCCACCACGCGCCGAGGATGATGCCGATCGTGAGGAAGCCCCACGCGACGAGCGTCGTGCGACGCGTGTCGGCGAGCCACCCCTCGCCGAAGCGGCCAGTGACCAGCGCGGCGATGCCGAACATGAACGGCACCGTGAAGCCCACGTAGCCCAGGTAGAGGATCGGCGGGTGGAACGCCATCAGCACGTGGTTCTGCAACAGCGCGTTGGGACCTTGCCCGTCGAACGGTGGATTCGAGAGCTCCTTGAACGGGTTGGCCGGCCCGAGCATCAGCGCGAAGAAGAAGAGCGCGACCACGAGGCCGGTGATGATGGCGATCGCGACCAGCGGATCCTCGGCCCGCTTGCGGAACTTCACCGCGACGAACGTGAGATAGCCACCGAGGATGACGGCCCACAACAGGATCGAACCCTCGAGCGCGGCCCACAGGCCGGTGATGGTGTAGAGCAGCGGCGTGCCGGTGGCGTTGTTCTCCGCCACGTACTTCAGCGAGAAGTCGTGGGTCAGCAGCGCCCACTCCATCACCGCGGCCGCCGCGACCGCGAAGAGGAGCACCCCGTACACACAGCGTCGGCCGAACCGGAGCAGCGCCGCGTCTCGGAGCTGCAGCCCCGCGAGCAGCGCGGTGATGCCGACGAGTGCCGCGCCGGCACCGAACGCGACGGACGCGTATCCGAGTGCAGCCTTCACGCAGCCATCCTCAGGAGCCCGCGCCCGCGTTGGTGTTGACCTTCGGCGGCGTGTAGTCGGCGCCGTGCCGGATGAGGATGCGATCGGACAGGAACGGTGCGTTGGTCGCCTTCGACGCCCAGTGCCCTTCGACGACGACAGGCGCGCCGGGCTTGAACAGCGCGGGTGTGTCGCCGTCGTGGTGCACGACGACGGTGTGCTTGCCGTCGGTGACCTTGAAGTTCACACCGTTCTTCGTCTCGACGACGCTGGTCTTGACGACGCCTCCGGCCAGCCGGAAGCGCGAGGTGCCTTGGTCCTTGCGGTCGTGCACGGCTTCAGTGACGGTGCGGAAGTAGACGACGTTCTCCGACAGCACGACGGCGAGCACGATGATGGCGACGACGGCGACGACGCAACCACCGACCGCGACGATGTAGCGGCCGCGCCGGTTGGGACGGGGACGGGGTGCGGGAGCCGAGGGCGGCGACTTGACTGTCGTCACTCCTGGCCTCGCGACCGCTCCGCGCGCTTCGTGCGCTGGACGATCCAGAGCCAGTAGGCGCCGAGCACCACGAACGTGAGCACCCAGCCGGTGATGACGTACTCGGCGAAGTTCACACCGCCTCCATTGGTCGTTCGCTCACGCTCACGACGTGACCGCCCCGACGCGCTCGGCGATGGCCTGCTGCACCTCACGCTCCTCGCGGTCCTCGTCGAGCGCGAGGAGATGGAAGCGCTTGTCGAGCAGGTAGAAGTACAGCAACGTGAACGTGACCACGCCGAACCAGAGCGTGAACGCCATCACGCCGTGGATCTTGGCGTCGAGCCGCTCGTTGAACACCGTGCCCTGCTGGTGGAGCGTGCGCCACCAGTTCACCGAGAAGTGCACGATCGGCACGTCGACGAACGCGATGAGCGCGGCGATGCCGCACCGCTTCGCCCGTGCTTCAGGGGATGCGGGGATACGACGCAACGCGAGGTAACCGAGGTAGAGGAAGAACAGCACCGCGGTGGTGACGAGGCGCGCGTCCCACGCCCACCAGACTCCCCAGACGGGACGGCCCCACAGCGAGCCGAGCACCAAGGTGAGCGCGGTGAAGATCACGCCCAGCTCGGCGGACGCGCCCGCGATGCGGTCCCACACGGTCGCCCGCGTGCGCGGCCAGAGCCAGAGCGCGGAACCGAGCGCGGTGACGCCGAACGCGAGGTAGGCGATCCATGCGGCGGGAACGTGGAGGTACATGAGGCGCTGCGCGTCGCCCTGCACCGCGTCCTTCGGTGCGCCCCAGAGGCCGAACAAGGCGAGCACGATCACCGAGACGAGCGCGAGCCAGCCGAGCAGCTTGCTCCACTGGGGTTTCAGCAGCGTCGTCCCGTCGTTCACGCTCGTCACTTCGCTCATCTTGTTCCGCTCTCGGTGCTTCGCACCGGGGCGCTCGGCCCCCGCTCCGTTGCTCGCCGGGCTACCCAGCTCGCGGTCACTTCGCTCATGCTTCCTCCAGGAGCGGGCCGAAGGCCAGCATCCCGATCGCCGTGAAGAGCAGCGCGAACACCGCGAGGAGCGCCACCCAGGGCCAGGCGTCAGACGGTATGCCGTCGATCGCCGCTTCCCAGGCTCGGGTGGCTCCGAGCAGTACCGGCGCCACCACCGGCAGCAGCAGCACCGGCACCAGCGTCTCGCGCACCCGCACACCCGCGGCGAGCACGCCATAGAGGGTACCGGTGGCCGCCACACCCACGGTCGCGGCCAACGTGGCCAGCACCAGCGGCACCAGCGTGTTCAGCTCGATGCCGTAGACGAGCACCACGGTCGCGGCCAGCACCACCTCGAGCGCCAGCAGCTGCACCGCGATGGCGGCGGCCTTGCCGAGGAAGAGCGCGGGCCCGTCGAGTCCGGACAGGCGGAGGCCGTCGCGCGCGCCGTTGTCGGCCTCGATGCCGAACGAGCGCGAGACGGCGAGGAGCGCGGCGAGCAACACCGTCACCCAGAAGAGGCCGGGCGCCACGCGCCGCAGGATGCCGCGGTCGGGGTCGAGCGCGAACGCGAACAGCAGCAGCACGATCAACCCGAACGGCACGATCTGTTGCGCGGTGACCCGCGAGCGGGCTTCGATCCGCAGGTCCTTGCCGGCTACGAGCCGGACCTCGCGCCACAGCGTCATGTGACGCCTCGGTCGGTGTGCTCCGGTGACGGCAGGTGCGCCTGGCCGGCGGTGATCACGACCTCGCGCGTCGCGAGACCACGGGCGTGCTCGAGCTCGTGCGACGCGAGCAACACGGTCCGACCCTCGCCGGGCGCCGCCCGCACGACGTCGTCGAGGAACTGGCGACCGTCGGCGTCGAGTCCCGCGTGCGGTTCGTCCAGCAGCAGAAGACGCGGATCGCGCGAGAGTGCCACCGCGACCGCCAAGCGACGTCGCTGCCCCATGGACAGGCGCCGGTGCACGTCGTCGGCCTGGCGGGTGAGCCCGAGGCGCTCGAGCGCGGCGTCGGCCGCGTCGTCGTCACCGCCCGCGGCGCGGGCAGCGAAGCGCAGGTTCTCGCGCACGGTGAGATCGTCGTAGCAGAAGGTCTCGTGCCCGACGAGGGCGAGGTCGCGGCGTGCGCCCTTGCCGTCGAGGGCGAGGTCGTACCCGAGCACGATGGCTTCACCCGAGTAGAGGGGCACCAGCCCGGCCAACAGCCGCAACAGGGTGGTCTTGCCGGCACCGTTGGCTCCCGTGAGCAGCACGATCTCACCAGTCGCGGCGTCGAGGTCGACTCCGGCGAGAGCCGGGAAACGCCCCAGGAGGCAGACGGCGGTGCGGCAACGGACGACGGCAGGCACTCTCGCCTCCGGGCGGTCGGACGTCCGAGTCTACGAAGGGTCACGCGAGGCGGTCGAACCCGGCGACGCGAGACGGCCGATCGTGAGCGTTAGCCTCACCGGCCATGCGCAGGGTGCTCGGAGCGGTCGGGCGGGTCCTGGTCACCCTCGGACTGCTGCTCCTGCTGTTCGTCGCCTACCAGCTGTGGGGCACGGGGATCTACGAGGCGCGAGCCCAGAACGACCTCCAACACCAATTCGAGCGGGCGCTCCATCGAGCCGGCGAGACCAGCACGACGACGACCACGTCCACGACGACGCCGGCGACGACGACACAACCCGACAACCCCACGGTGACGACCCTCGGGCCGATCCCCGATGTCGAAGAGGGCAAAGTGGTGGCTCGAATCGGGATCCCGAAGATCGGTGTCGACAAGTACGTGGTGGAGGGCGTGGACGTCGACGACCTCCACAAGGGACCCGGCCACTACCCCACCACCCAGATGCCCGGCCACGAGGGGAACAGCGCGATCGCCGGTCACCGCACGACATGGGGCGCGCCGTTCGGCGACCTGGACCAGCTGAAGGTGGGCGACGACATCCGGTTGGTCACGGTGCAGGGCGATTTCCACTACACGGTGACCGAGCAACGGGTCGTCGACCCGAGCGAGGTCAGCGTGCTCGACCCGTCACTCGATCCGACGCGTCCCGGGCATCAGCTCTCGACGTTGACACTCACCACGTGCAACCCGAAGTACTCGGCCGAGCAGCGCCTCGTCATCAAGGCGCAGCTCGTGCTCGCTCCGAACCAGATCCCGCTTTCCCCGACCAAGGTCGCCGGAGGCAGGAAGGCCGCCACGATCGGAGGGCTGTCGGGCGAGTCGTCGTCACGCACGCCCACGATCATCTGGGGCACCATCACGCTGCTGATCGGGTTGCTGTGGTGGCTCCTCTTCCACCGCCACCCGCGCTGGACGAACTTCCTGATCGGCGTGATCCCGTTCCTGGCCGCGTTGTTCGTCTGCTACACGTACCTCGAGCGATTCTTGCCGTCGAACTACTGAGTGACGGTCACGACTCGTCGATCAGGGCGATGACCTTGCCCGGCGTGACCGAGTAGCCCGCCTCCACGTAGAGCTCGCGCACGACGCCGGGCACGTCGGTGACCACGACCACGCGCCCCGATTCGGTGTCGAGCACGGCGATCTCGTCGTCCTCGGCGACCATCTGGCCCTCGTCGACCTCGACGCGGATGACGGTGCCCTCGCTCGACGACCGCAGCTCGTACATGCGCCGGAGGATACCTGCGACGTCCGTACCGCCGTCAGTACCGTGGTGCTCGTGATCTTCTTCGTGGCGACGATCGCGCTCGCGGTGATCGTCGTTGTCGCCACGAAGGGCAGTGTCGAACGGTTGGGCCGGCTCCGCTTCCGGATGCTCTGGCTCCTGTTCGTGGGCCTCGCGATCCAGATCATGCTCGAGGTCGTCGAGTTCCCGAAGGACCGCATCGAAGACGTCGGCTTCGCGATCCTGCTGCTGTCCTACGTCGCCATCCTCGCGTTCTGCTTCGTCAACCGATCAGTGCGCGGCATGACGATCATCGCCGTCGGCGTCGCGCTGAACGTGCTGGTGATCGCGCTCAACCAGGGCATGCCGACCAAGGACGACGTGCGCGAGCGCAACGGTCACGAGGTCCACGTACCGATCGAGCAGACGGTGAAGCACCGCCCACAGGAAGACGACGACCTCGTCGTCTTCCTCGGTGACGTGATCACCGCGCCCGGGTTCCCCAACCAACAATTCTCGATCGGCGACATCGTGATGGGACTCGGCATCGTCGACCTCTGCTTCGAGGGCAGCCGAGTGCCGCGTCGACGTGGCGCCGCGCGTGCGGAGGGTGTCGCTCAGCAGGGCTGAGCGTCGAGGAGCCCGCGCCGGTCGAGCACCATCTCGAGCGCGTCGAGCACGCGCGAGTCGTAGAGGTATTCGGGCGCGGAGCACAACGCCTCGAGCGCCAGCCCCGCCCGTTCGTTGTGGCCGTCGCACAGCTCGTCGTACGCGCTCGCGACCTTCAGGATCTGGCCCGACATCACCGACGGGCGTGACGAGACGGACTGGCGGTACGGCATCCACTTCGCGGCGATGATGTCGCCGGCCGGCGCGAGCAACTGCGTCCCGCGCAGGATCGTGGCCCCGGCCTGCGCCACTGCGACGGGTTCCGGCGGGCGGCCGTCGTCGGGCTCATCGAGGCACACCTGCCCGAGGTGGTGGAGCAGCGCTGCCGTCTCGAGCTGCACGAGCTCGGGGCGCGAGAACCCGAGCAGGTTGCCCATCGCAACCGCGAGGTCGGCGACGCGCTCGGAGTGACCGTCGCGCACCATCCCCCCGAGCTCGGGCGCAGCACCGAGCGCGCGGATCGTCTGGTCGTACGTGCGACGGATCAACGCGAGATGCTCGTACGAGTACCAGGCCGCGAGCAGCGGGATCGTGAAGATCGCCGGACCCCAGAGGCCCATGCCACCGTGATCCTGGACACCCGTCGCGCTGATCGCCATCAGCGTCGCGCTGGTGACGAGCGCGACGTCGGCCATGCGCCCGTCCGCGGAGATCGTGAACTCGCGCTCGCGCACCATGCGGGCGATCTCGGCGATCGCAATCGGTGCGACAGCCGCAACCGCGAGCGCGAAGAGGAGCTTCGCCCGCGTCAGCGGTGTGCCGAGCGCGTCCGCCATGCCGTGATACACGAGCACCGCGGCCACGCCTTCGAGCAGACGCTCGGCGAACAGCGCGAGCCGGGTTTCCACAGCAGTCGGCTCGAAACGCACCAGGAACGTCGCCAGCTCGGCGACGACGAGGACCATCGCGGCGTCTTGCACCGAGCCCTGGCGCGCCAACACGACCATGAACGCGAACGAGACGGGGAGCGCGGCGCGCAGCGGCGGCTTCAGCTCGATCAGCTCGCCGGCCGCGATCGCGCCGCCGATCAGCGCCAGAGGCGCCCACGGGCTGTCGGGGTGCGCCAGCTCGATGCCCACCGCGACCGATGCGCCTCCGAGCAGGAGGACGAGCACCCTCGCCCAACGCCTCACTTGCCGGCCGCCTGTTCCTCGGGGATCAGATTCCCGAGGCCAGCCGAACCGGTTCCGGCTTCCGGCGGCGCGACGGCCCACTCGTGCTCGTCGACCTCGTGGCCGGCGCCGTAGTGGTCGCCGCTGCGCTCGATGGCATCGATGAGGGCGTCCACGCACTTGGCGTGGAACTGCGTCCCGGCGCCGGCGCGCAGCTCCTCGAACGCGGTCTCCTGGGTGAGGGCGCGCCGGTACGAACGGGTGGAGGTCATCGCGTCGAAGGCGTCGGCGACGTGGATGATCGCGGGTTCGATCAGACCCTTGCCGTCGACGGCGGCCGTCGCGGCTTCGGTGGTCGTGTCGCCGGCGACGGGCGCGAGGAAGTCGATGCGATGCAGGAGTTCGACCGACACGACCTCGTGCCGCTTCACGCGCTCGTACTCGGCTTCGGTGAGCCGACCCGGCTTGTTGAGCAGCTGGTTCGGTACCACGAGCTTGCCGATGTCGTGCATGAGGGCCGCGTAGCGGAGCCGTTCCATGCGCCGCTGGCCGAATGAGAACTCCGCACCGACGATCTCGGAGAAGCTGGCGACGCGTTGCGCGTGCCCGGCCGTGTAGCGGTCCTTCGCCTCGAGCGCCAGGATCAGGGTCTCGATCGTCTGCTCCTGCCCCGCCTTCAGCTCGAGGTAGCTCGCGAACGTCGAGCGCGCGATCAAGATCGGGACGACGAGGAGCGGCACGACCGCGGCGCCGAGCTCCAGGTACACCCATCCGAGGCCCAACCCCAACAACGCAAACGGAAACGCGCCGACGTTGAACGCCAGCACCTGCTTCAACACTGGTCCGTACTCTTCCCCGCCACTGATCGCCACGGGGAAGCTCACAAAAACTGCGTTGAGGAGCAGGTAGGTGCACGCTGCGCAAACGACAGCGACGATCAAGACGGGTGCGTTCTCAATCGGGTCCGAGGCAGCGACCAGAAGGAACGCAGCCGTCCCACCCATGAGAGAAAGCGCGTCGGACGCGCAGTTGAATGCGATCTTCTCCCACTCGCGTTTGCGCAAGTGAACGACATCAAAGAGGCCGCAGAAGAGGCCGATGAGTGCTGGTCCCAAAAAGAACGAGTACTCACCAAACACGACGATCGACGCCATGAAGATCATGACGCTTCCACTCATACCGATGCTCGCACGCGCGATGACGTCGAGGTTGGTTGCGGCGACGGCCAAGACACCGAAAACGGCGAGAGCGATGAAGACCTGCGAGGTAAGGGAACGCGGCGCCACAAGGGCGGCGAGCGCGACGAAGCCACAGGTGGCGGAACAACCGACCACCACGGCGACTCGGATCTTGCTCTGAGTAGTGAATGCCATTCGCATAGGTAGAGAAGGCAAGGCCTCAGCCGAATTGAATCAAGCTGTGCCTACTTCCACTTGACAGCGCCACCGGCGAGCAGCATTGCGACCAATGCTGACGCGCCGGCCGCAACGCGAACCATGGCCTTTTGCACGAGACCCCCTGAAACATCTGATCTCCCGCATGGGCAACGCTGTGAGCCCTACGGACACGTCGCTTCGCTTCAAGGTCACTCGTAATCACAATCAGGCCGAGGCCCTGCCGTCTCCACCCCGAGACTGGTCCTGTTCCCCTCCTCCACGAAAGAGCGCATAGTTTCACGCGGATCCGATCGCCACGCAAGCCCCACAGGTAACATCGGCAACGCATCGACCCCCACGCTGGGTGGTCGAATGGCCGTATGCTGTGTCCGGGCGGGGGCTCGGGGCCCTCGGGGAGTGACGGGGTCGGACATGCCAAGCGAGTGGTCGAGCGACGAATTGTCCTCCGAGGAAGGCCCTGACCCGGCCGCCGAGCTGCGCGAGCTCGAGGACGAGCTCTGTCGCCTGACCGGGGTCCACGCGGTTCGAGTGGTGGGCGATCGGTCGGGGCGCCCGGTCGAGGTCCACGTCTTGTCCGACCCGAGCAAGCCCGCGAAGCAGACGGTGCGCGACGTGCGCGCGGTCGCCCAGACGATATTCGGCATCGAACTCGACCATCGCATCGTGTCCGTCGCGCAGCTCAACACCAACGAGCAGAACACCCCGGTCGGCATCGAGCTACCGCGCTCGGAGGCGCGTGCCCGGGTCGGCTCCATCCACATCGAAGCGGCCGGATTCCGCGCGCAGGTGCGCGTCGTACTGAGCGAGGGCGACCGCGACCTCACCGGCTACGCGGAAGGCTCGGTGGCCAGCGCGGCACGACCGCAACTCGTCGCGGCCGCCGCGCTCGACGCGCTGCGTCAGGGCGATCCCGCGGCCGAGGCCATCCACATCACCAACGCCGAGATCAACCGCATCGGCACCAACCGCGTCGCCATCGTCACCGTCGTCTACGTCGATCCACCGGCCGAGCTCGTGGTCTCGGGTTCGGCCGTCGTGCGGCGCGACCGGGACGACGCCGTCGCGCGCGCCCTCCTCGACGCCACCAACCGGCGACTCGCACGAGCGGAGCGCGGGCGCACAGGCTGATCCGTCATCGCGAGGCGATCCGCGCGAGTCTCGCGAGCGATGCCGCCGGTCGCCGTCCAACTCTCGTATCGGCTCGGCGGCGCCGATGGCGTGGCTGTCGAAGCCCGGAAGTGGGAGTGGGCGCTCGGCGAGCTCGGATTCACCGTGCGGCGCGTCGCCGGTGAGCTCGACGACGCCACTCGGACAGACGACGTCGCTCTCCCCTTTCTCGCCATCGACCCGTCCGACGACACGATCGCGGCACCCGACGCGCTCGTGAACGCACTCGCCGGCGCCGACCTCGTGGTCGTCGAGAACCTGTGCTCGCTGCCGATCAACCCGGAAGCGTCCGCGCTCGCGGCCGCGGTGCTGGACGGCCACGACGGTCGCGTCGTCTTCCACCACCACGACCTCCCCTGGCAGCGCGCGGGGCTACCGACGCCCACGAACGTGCCTCCGCATCGGGCCAACTCGTTGCACGTCACGATCAACGATCACTCGCGCGTGCAGCTCGCAAACCGTGGCTTCGATGCGGTGACGTTGCGCAACGCGTTCGATCTCGAGCCGCACCGCGGTGATCGCGAACGCACGCGCGCCGAGTTCGATTTCACTCCGGACGACTTCGTGCTCCTCCAACCGACACGAGCGATCCCCCGGAAGAACATCCCGGCCGCGATCACCTTCGCGGCCGAGCTCGCGCGCCGCGTCCCCGATCGCGAACTGCGCCTGTGGATCACCGGACCTGCCGAGGATGGCTACGACGACGTGTTCGCGCGGCTCGTCGCCGAGTCGGAGGTTGCCGTCATCGTCGGGCGCGCCGCCACCGCGGCGGACGCGTACGCGGCCGCCGACCTCATCCTGTTCCCGTCCACGTGGGAGGGCTTCGGCAACCCGGTCATCGAGTCGATCGCGCACCGCCGACCGATAGTGGTGGGCAACTACCCCGTGCTCGACGAGCTCCGGGCGTTCGGCGTCCAGCTCCTGTCGATCGACGACGTCGACGGCGTCGTGGCGTGGCTGCGAACACCGGATCCGGCCGTGCTCGAGCGCAACGTCGACCTCGTGCGCCCGCACTGCTCCCTCCCGGACCTTCCCCGACGCCTCCACGAAGTCTTCGGGTCGACAGGATGGAGCACGTGGTGAGCGGTGACGACCCGGTCCTGGTGCGGCGGGCCCGCATCGCCCGTTGGGTTGGGCTGGCGAAGCGGATCGGGTACGGGCTGCTGCTCCTCGCAGTGGTCACCTTCGTCATCGGCGCAGTCGCGGGCTTCCCGAGTGCCGTCGTCACCGTCACCGTGGTCGCTCTCATCGCGGCGTGCGTCGTGTTGCCGATACCCATCGTGCTCGGGTACGGGCTGCGCGCCGCGGAACGCGAGGACCGCGAGGCCGACGCTCGCCGCGCCGGTGGGGAGCCACCGGCTTCGCAGCGGTAGATTTCGCGCCGCACCGCCAGCATCAGCGGGCGCCGCCAATATCAAAGGGCGAACTCCAGCGGGCGAAAGGAGCCACTGTGCGCTACCGCCGCTTCGGTCGGAGCGACCTCGAGGTCTCGGAGGTCGGGTTCGGCGTGTGGACTCTCGCCAGCGACTGGTGGGGCGTCGTCGACGACAAGCAGGGCCTGCTCCGCGCCGCGCTCGACGCTGGTATCAACTTCATCGACACCGCGCCCGTCTACGGCGACGGCGGCTACGGCGAGGAGTTGCTCGCCGACGTGTTGAAGGCACAGCGCGACGACATGGTGCTCACCACGAAGTGCGGTTACGACATCGAGGCGGCGCGCAAGTACCCCGGCCAGTCGGAACGTCCTCACGATTGGGACCCGGCCTCGGTGCGCCTGCAGCTCGAAGCATCGCTGCGCCGACTGGGCACCGACTTCATCGACCTCTACCAGTTGCACAACACGCGCATCGAGCCCATCCGCAGCGACGCGCTGTGGGAGGAGCTCGAGAAGTTCAAGTTGGAGGGCAAGGTGCGCGAGCTCGGCGTCGCGCTCGGTCCCGCCATCGGATGGGTCGACGAAGGTGTCGAGGCACTCCGCGATCGCAACATCGTGTCGCTGCAGACCGTGTTCAACGTGCTCGAACAGGAGCCGGGCCGCACGTTCGCGGCCGAGCCGGCAGTCGCCGATGGCCGCGTCGGACTCATCTCCCGTGTGCCCCACGCGTCCGACACGCTGTCGGGCCGCATCACGCGCGACACCGAGTTCCCGCCCGGGGACCACCGCGCCCACCGCAACCGCGACAACATGCTCGACAACTTCGACAAGGCCGACACCCTCGCGTTCCTCTGGGAGGGGACCGGGCGCACCGTCGGCCAAGCGGCCATCGCCGGAATCCTGGCCAATCCCGCGTTCACCACGGTGCTTCCCACCTGCGTGACGGTGGACGACGTGCGCGAGTACGCGGCCGCGAGCGACCTACCGCTCACCACCGACGAACAGGCTCGGGTCGACGAGCTCTGGGACGACAACTTCGGCGTCACCAACCGCTACGAGATGCCCCTGAAGTCGAGCACCGGAGGGTGACGGCAGCCCGCCGCGTCTCACCGACGCGCCTCGCCCCCGACGAACGGCGACGACAGCTGCTCAATGTCGCGTGCGTGGAATTCGCCGATCGCGGGTTCCACGCCACCGCGATGGACGACCTCGCGCTCGCGGCGGGGGTGACGAAGCCGGTCTTCTACCAGCACTTCCCGTCGAAGCGCGCGCTGTTCGTCGCGGTGCTCGAAGACGTCGGCGGCCGATTGCTCGAGGTGCTCACCGAGGCCACGGCAAGCGTCGAAACGGGTCGCGCTCGCGTCGAGCAGGGCTTCTCCGCCTACTTCCGGTTCGTGGAGAGCGATCGGGCCGCGTTTCGCCTGTTGTTCGGCGCGTCGGCGCGCAACGATCCCGAGTTCGCCGATGTCGTCGACCGTGTGCTCGATGACGCCGCCGCCGCGGTGAGCACGCTCATCGAGATCCACGGATCGCCTGAGCATCGCATGGTGCTCGCGCACGCGCTCGTCGGAATGGCCGAGGGCATCAGCCGCCACGCGCTCACCGATCCCGACGGGCCTCACGACCCCGAGCACCTCGCCGATTGGATCGCTGAGCTGGCGTGGTTCGGCCTGCGCGGCGTGCGTTCGGAAGACTGACCGCTCTGCGCCTCCGCGCATCGGTAGGTCGCGCGTCAGGTGCGGACGAGGATCGTGACGGCCTGCCCTCCTGCCGCCGTCTGGCCGGCGCGGTGGAACCCGAGCTGACGCACGTAGAGACGCTCGCGCGCGGCGTCCCGGCGCGGATCGCCGGACACGGGCAGCAACGCGATGAAGGGGAACTCGTGCCCGAGGCTGTCGAGCGCAGCGGCGACCCATTGCATCCCGGCGCCGGGTTCGAGCGCGACGAAGTCGGCGACCAGCAGACCGCCGGGTGCGACCTCACCGAGCCGGCGACGCATCGCCAGGTAGCGCGACGCGCGACCCCCGCCGAAGGCCCAGGCCACGGCACCGCCGAACAAGATGGCGCGCAGCCAGCGTGGAAGTCGGGGGGCCACGACCGCGGCGAGCAGGGCCACGAGCACGGCCGGCACCCACGGTGTGTCGCTGAGGGTGAGGACGGCCGTGGCGTCGCGGTCAGTGAGCGCGCGGTCGACGAGCACGAGCCGTGCCCAGTGGGAAGTGCGGCGCGCCCACCGCGGACCCCGCACGAGGTCACGGTCGAGCGGAAACGTGTCCGCCAACACGCCCGAAACGGTCCAGAGCTGCGCGAGTGGTACGAATCGGAGTGTGCCCTCCGACCGGTTGACGATGGTTTTCACTCGGCGCATCGAGGTCCTGACAACAGGCACGGGGCGGGGCGCGCGAGTCTGGTGCATCCAGGGTCAAGATGCATGCCAAAGGTGTCGATGCGCGCGTTGGGCATCACAGGGGCTTCGGTGAGCAGGGCGCGGAAAGACATCCGCTTCGTGGACGGGCGTTCGGTGGACAGAACGATGCTGAGAGAGAGCAAGCGCGTCAGCCGTCGCACGCGCGCGCGCACGTCGGCACTCACCGTGGCCATCGCAGCCTGCACGGCAATGCTGCTGACGTCGGTTCCGGCGGGAGCCACGCCCAAGGAGTCGCCGCGCAAAGCACCGAGCGGCCGCGCCTTCTACCTGCCGCCCGAGCCCTTGCCCGCGGCGCCACCGGGAACGCTCATCTGGAGCGCGCCGTTCAGGGCAATTCCTGGCGCGCAGGCGTGGAAGGTGCTCTACCACTCCCGTGCCGTGGACGGTTCTGACGTTGCCGTGTCGGGCGTCGTCGTGGCACCGACTGACGCCGCGCCTTCCCGTGGGCGTCCGGTGATCAGCTGGGCTCACGGCACGCACGGCATCGCCGACCAGTGCGCGCCCTCGCGCACCGCGGACATGGTGTCGCGCCTCCCCTCGATCGGCAAGCTCGTGTCGCAGGGCTACGTGGTGGTTGCGACCGATTACGAGGGCCTCGGAACCCCGGGCACCCACCCGTACCTCGTCGGTGAGAGCGAGGCGCATGGCGTTCTCGACATCGTCAAGGCCGCGCACCAGATCCGTGAGACCCGTGTCAGCGACAAGACGTTCGTGTGGGGTCAGTCGCAAGGCGGGCAGGCCGCGCTGTTCGCGGGAGAGCTCGCGCCCAGCTACGCACCGCAGCTCGACGTCCTCGGCGTCGTGTCCGGCGCGCCCGTGACCGACGCCGCCGCCATGTTCCCCGCCGCCGCGACCATCCCGAGCACCCTCGGTTTCGCGGTGATGGGCATGATCGGCATGCAAGCCGCCTACCCGGACGCCAAGGTGGCCGACGTGCTCACCCCGTCGGCACTCGAGAAGGCCAAGATCGTCGACGAGAAGTGCTACGGGGCGGTGCTGAGCGCATTCCAGCAGCCGGTGGACCAGGTGATCGCGCACAACCCCGCCGACGTGCCGCCCTTCCCCGCGGTGTTCGCGACGGACAGCCCGGGCAAGGTCCCGACGGCCGCGCCCATGCTCGTGTATCAGGGGAAGTCGGACGACGTCGTGTACCAGATCTTCACCGACCAGTACGTGAAGAAGGCCTGCGGGCTCGGCAACACGGTCGACTACGAGACGTACTCGGGCCAGGACCACTACAGCGAGAACGACGTCGCCGAGAAGGACATCCTCGAATGGATGCAGGCGCGCCTCGGCGGCATCGCCGCGCCGTCGACCTGCTGAGCGGCACACCCGGCGCCCACTCGCGCGTTTCGCGGTCCTGATCGGCGGGTACGCCCCTCGTCATGGCTCTGGGTCCGACGTCGCGATCCCGCGTTCGACCGCCAGTTGCACACGACTTGTCACGGACGGATCTCACGAAGATCGAGCACCAGGCTGAGCGCGAACAAGAGTGACCTCGGACACGTTCAGGGGCATCAGCATCGGAAGCAACGTCGTTAGGATCGCTTCGGGTGTTGTCGATCGATCTGCCTCCTGAGCCCACGAGCGCGACCCGGGCGAGGGTTCTCGCGCGCGAGCGACTCGGTGCGTCGTGCACGCAACAGACGCTCGACATCGTTGCGCTCCTCGTCACCGAGCTGGTGACGAACGCGATCCTGCACGCGCGCACGCCGCTTCTGCTGACGTTGGAACGACGTCCCGGCCATGTGCGCATCTGCGTGGAGGACCAGTCGAGCGAACAGCCGAGGTTGCAGCGCTACGAGGCGGACGCCATCACCGGACGCGGACTCGCGCTCGTCGAACAGCTGTCGTCGTCGTGGGGCGTGGACGGCACGGCCTCGGGCAAGGTGGTCTGGTGCGAGGTGCCGATCTGACCCGAGGACGAGGAGCTCGCCGCAGGAGACGCGCGCTCAGGAGATGATCGTGACGTGCTCGCTCACTCCGGTGAGCTCGAGCACCTTGCGCACGTGTGCGGGCGGCGCCTCCAGGGTGAGCGAGCCCTGATCGCCGAGACGGTTGCGGACCGCGATCAACACGCCGATGCCCGATGAATCGAGGAATTCGAGCCCGCGGCAGTCGAGGGCAATCCGACGGGCGCCGTCGTCGACCAATCCGAGCAGCGTCTCCCGCAGTTGCGGTGCCGTGGCCATGTCGACCTCGCCGCGCACCAACACCGACACCGAGACGCCGTCGTCGTGCACCCGGGACACCAGTTCGAGTTCGGCCACGGTCGCACCTTCGTCGCGAGTCAGTCGGCTCGACACAATACGACGATGGTCGCATCGTCGAGAAGGCCCACAGGCGAGAAGTGCTCGACCTCGTCGATGCAACGCTTGACGACCGCCGGCGCTTCGTCGCATCGCGCGCCCTGCAACAGCGCGATGAGTCGGTCGGAGCCGAAGAACTCTCTGTCCGCGTTTCGGGTCTCGATCAGTCCGTCGGTGTACGCGCACAGGTTCGCGCCGCGCGGGACCACCGCCTCCGCCGTCGTCCATCCCGGCGTCAACAACCCGACGAGCGGGCCGGTCGGCGCAAGGGCGACGACGTCGTGTTCGCTCACGATGTACGCCGGTGGATGCCCGGCGTTCGCGTAGCGCACACGCCCGTCGTCGGGGTCGATGACCGCCACGAACGCGGTGAGGAACACCTCGTCGCCCATGTCGCCGAGGATCTCGGCGGTGGTATCGAGCGCGCGTCCCGCCTCGGCTCCGGACGTCAACGCGGTGCGCAGCATCTCCTTGCACCGCAAGGCGAGGATGCCTTCGGTCGCGCCGTGTCCTGCGATGTCGACGACGACGAGCGCGACCCGACGGTCGCGCGTGGTGAAGAGGTCGTAGCAATCGCCGGCCACGACGCCTTCCGCCGCGCGCAGGCGGGCTGCGATGGTCCAACCGTCGGGGATCTCCCCGAGCGCCGGTTCGAGCTCGGAGCGCAACGTGAGCACGACGGCCGCGCTCTGCTCGACGGCCTGGCGTGACCGCTCCGATTCGACGAGCTGCTGGCGGATGCGCCCGCGCATCGCGTCGATGTCGGACGCGAGCGAGGCCAACTCGGGAGGTCCCGTGACGCGGATGGGTGAATCGAGCGATCCCGCACGCACCCGTCGGACCTCGTTGGCCAGGGAGTCGACGGGGCGCGTCACCCACCGCCGAATGAGCCATCCGGCGACGACGGCACCGACGACCGCGACACCCGCGATGGCGAGGAACAACACCGTGAGCGTGAAACGGATGTGGTCGAGGTGTTGGAGGGCGGCGCGGTCAGCGGCATCGACGTGCTGCGAGAGCGTGTCCTGCGGACCCCGGACCGAGTCGAAGAGATCCTGGCCACCCCCGTTCTCGACCGCGCTCGAGGCGGCGTCGGGGCCAAGTGCACGGGTCGACGCGATCTCGGGGGTCGCCACGTGCCGCCGCCAGGCGCCAATGGCAGCGGTGACCGTCGCCAGATCATGGCGCAGCACGGGCGTGTCGAGCGTGGTGTGCAGCTCCCCGACCAGGCGGTCGGCCGTCTCCCGGCCGGAGGTGTACGGCTCGAGGAACGACGCATCCCCGGTGATCACATAGCCCCGCATCCCCGTTTCCTCGTCGGCGTAGGCGGTTGCCAGCTGGGCGAGGCGCTCGACGGCCACCGACAGGCGACGCTCCCGCTGTTGCGCGGCGTCGCGGTCCTGGAGCCGCACCACCATCAGCGTGCCGAGGACAAGAACCCCGACGACGATGGCGACGAAGAGCAGCAGGAGCCGCCGCCCGAGCAGCATCGAGAGACTGTAGCGGTGACAGGTTTGAGGGCCTCGGGGGGTGGGCAACTTGACGAGGCCGGCCCCTCCCGGCCCGGACGACGCAGGCTCCAGTCCCCGCTGAGCCTGCGTCGTCGCGTCCGGACCTTTCCGCGAAGTTCAGCCGACGGGCCGCCGGGTCGTCTTGGTGATGTGGAACCGGGTGACGCCATCCGTGGTGTCGAGCCGGTGCTCGTCCGACACCGCGCCGACGATCGCCTCCGAGAGCTCGCTGGCGACGATCACCTGCGCGCCAGTCGGGGACGCACCTTCGACGACCAGCGTTCCCGGCACGACCCGGAACGACAACGTCACCGTGTTGCCCGAGTCGACCGACACCATGCTGCACAGCTCGCTGACCGCGATGCGGGCGTCGTCGATCTCCTCGTAGTCGAGTCCAGCGCGGCTCGCGGCATCAGCCGTGGCGATCCGCGCGAGGCGCAGGTACTCCGGCGCGGCCGGGAACGTGACGGTCACCGGACTGGGCTCCATAGAGCGGTGAGCATACGCACGTCGCGGCCTACATTCGTTACGAGGTTTCGTCTCGCGGCCTGCCGGGAACCCTCGACCCGGCGGGCATCGAGCACGAGGGGATCACGGCATGAATGCGGGGATCCAGGATCAGCTCAACATCGTCGGTGAGGACGTGTGGCTCACCGTCCCGCCTTTCTCCGAGTACCTGCGCACGGTACGGCTCGTCGCGGCGGACGCCGCGGTGCGCGCCGGGCTCGACTACGACGAGGTCGAGGACTTCCGCATCGCGGTCGACGAGTTGTGTCATCTGCTGATGTCGTCGACCGACCACGAGATCGCGGTGTCGTTCGGTGTCGTCGGACGTTGTGTGCTCGCACGTGGTCGCGCCCGTCGGCGTCCCGGAAGCCCGCTCGCCCAACTGAACGACTTGTCGAACACGATCATCCAGTCGCTCGCCGACCACCACGAGGTGATCGAGCACGACGACGAGCTCGCGTTCGCGCTCCTGAAAGAAGCCCGTACCGCGGTTGCATGATGACCGACTCCCCCGACACCTACGCGAGGTTCGCGGAGTATCGCCGCTCTGGCGACCGCGAGCTGCGCAACGAGCTCGTCGAGGAGCACGTCCGCCTCGCCGAGTTCCTGGCGCGGCGCTTCGCGCATCGGGGCGAGACACCTGACGACCTCCGCCAGGTCGCGCTGGTGGGCCTGCTCAAGGCGGTCGAGCGCTTCGAGCCTGACCGTGGCTTGCAGTTCTCGTCGTTCGCGACGCCGACGATCACCGGCGAGCTCAAGCGCCACTTCCGCGATCGCGGGTGGGCGGTGCGAGTGCCGCGGCGGATCCAGGAGCTGCACCTGGAGCTCGACCGGACGGTCAACGAGTTGAGCCAGGAGCTCGGACGACCCCCGACGCCGGCCGAGATCGCGCAGCGCGCCGGTGTGCTCGAGGAGGAAGTGCTCGAGAGCATGGAGGCCGGCAGCCTCTACCGGCTGGCGTCGATCGACGCCGGCCGCCCCGACGACGAGTCGGGCACGAGCCCTGCGCAACGCCTCGGCGAGATCGACGACGAGCTCCTCGCGGTCGATGACCGCGTCGCGGTCAGCGAGATGCTCGCGGTCCTTCCCGAACGCGAACAGACGATCGTCTTCCTACGTTTCTTCGAGGGCCTCACGCAATCAGAGATCGCAGAACGGATCGGAATCAGCCAGATGCACGTGTCGCGCCTGTTGGCACGCAGCCTCGAGACGCTCGGTGAGCACGCGGGCGCAGTCGCGGAGCACTGATCATGATGAATGGTGGCGAGCATTCGACCGTGGTGACCCCCTTCGACATCGGTGTGACCGGTACCGCGTCGCACCCGAAGGTGCGGGTGAGGGGGGAGCTCGACGTGGCGACGTCACCCCGTCTGCGCACCGAGCTCGCGGTGCTGATCGCGCGCGGAGCAACCGACATCACGCTGGAATTCGGAGAGGTGACGTTCGTTGATTCGTCGGGCCTCGGCGTGCTCGTTGGCGCGTACAAACGGCTGCACGACGACGACTTGGGGTCGATCAGCATCGTGGGTGCTCAGCCGCCGGTGCGCAAGGTCTTCGAGATCACCGGGCTGGAATCGGCGCTGCTCGTCGACTGACGCACTCAGCCTCGAGGAAACCGGCCCTCGCCGCTGGCGCGGCCCGGTTCGCCTCTCCGGGACGGGAACGGGACGCTCCGCTGAGGACGCTCGGCGGGAGGGGCCACGGCGGGCAATGATGTCCGGAGTGTCCCGAGGGGAGTCCCCGTGGAGCACGACCGTGAGCCAGCCGAGCGCAGGACGGAGTTGCCGTTCGCCGATCGGCGAGCGGCCGGTGCCGCGCTCGCCACGCTGGTCGCGGCGCGTCCCGAGCTGAAGGCCGTGGATCCCGTCGTGGTCGCGCTCCCGCGCGGTGGCGTGCCGGTCGCCGCCGAAGTCGCGCGTGCGCTCGGTTCACCGCTCGACGTCATCGTCGTGCGCAAGCTCGGCGTGCCCGGCCGCGCCGAACTGGCGATGGGTGCGATCGGCGAGGGCGGCGTACGCGTGCTCGACCGCGAGGTACTGGCCTCGTGGCCGGTGACGGACGACCAGTTGCACACGGTCGAGGCACGTGAGCAGCGGGTGCTCGCGGAGCGTGCCGAACGGCTGCGAGCCGGTCGCGAGCGCGTGTCACTCGCAGGCCGCGTCGTGGTGGTGGTCGACGACGGGCTCGCCACCGGGAGCACCGCGCGCGCCGCGATCGCCGTGGCGCGCGCTTCCGGCGCGGCGAGCGTGGTGCTGGCGGTACCGGTGGCACCGCCCTCGACGGTGGCCGAGCTGTCGACGACGGCCGACGCGGTCGTGTGCGTCGCCACCCCCGCCCCGTTCGCCGCGATCGGTCAGTGGTACCGCGACTTCTCGCCCACGTCCGACGACGAGGTCGTGCGGATCCTCGACGCCTTCAGGACGTGAGCGCGCGCCGCGTGCGGTCGACCGCGGCACGCCCGGGACCGCCGCTGGTCGGCGCTTCTTCTCCTCGCACTGGCGCATCGGCTCCCGCGAGCACCGCCGCGGTCGCGCCCGCCGACGCGCGCAGCGCAGGCAGGTCGTAACCACCCTCGAGGAAGGCGATCGTCCGCGCTCGCGCCGGCGCGAACGCGTGGACGCGGGTGGCGAGCGCTTGGTAGTCGCCGGCCGTCCACACGAGGTCGGCGAGCGGATCGTCGCGGTGCGCGTCGAACCCGGCCGAGATCAGCACCCATGTGGGCCGGAACTGCTCCACGGCCGGTGCAGCCACCTCGTCGATGGCAGTGAGGGCGACGTCGCCGGTCGCGCCGGGCGGCAGCGGGAAGTTGAGCGTCAGCCCGGGTGCGTGCGCACCACCGGTCTCGTCGGCGCGACCGGTCCCCGGATAGGCCGGGTACTGATGGGTCGACACGAAGAGCACGCGAGGGTCGTCCCAGAACACGTCCTGCGTGCCGTTGCCGTGGTGCACGTCCCAGTCGACGATCAGCACCCGCTCACCACGCGCCGCGAGGGTCGCGGCGGTGATCGCGACGTTGTTGAACAGGCAGAAGCCCTGGCCGCGAGCGGCGACCGCGTGGTGACCCGGCGGGCGCACGACCACGAACGCGGCGTCGGCCGTGCCCGCGCCGAGTGCCTCGACGGCTGCGAGCCCGCAGCCCGCGGCTCGGGTGGCCGCCGCGAACGAGTGGGGCGCAACCACCGTGTCGGCGTCGAGGCGCCCGCCGCCGGCCACCGCGAACTCCTCCAGCGCGTCCACGTACCGCTCTTCGTGCACGAGGGTCAGCTCGTCGCGTCGGGCATCACGACCCACGTCGCGCGCGACGTCGTCAGCCAGGTGAACGTCGTCGATACCGGCGAGCACGGCCTCGACACGGCCGATCCGCTCCGGGTGCCCGCGGCCGGTGTCGTGGGCGCCAGAGTCGGGGGGGACGACGACGAGCAGGCGGGTCGGCATCGCGTCGCCGCGTCGCTGCGCCGACCGTCAGCGCGTGCTGGGAGCGACGGCCGGTTCGCGCAGGTCGATGACTCGCGGTACGCGACGACGCATGCCGAGACGGCGTCCGGCCAGCATCAGGCCGAGCTCGAGTCCCACCAGCGCGCCGACGTCGACGAGCACCCGCAGCGAGTTCGGCATCGCGCCCGCGAAGAACGCGAGCGCGGCGAGGTCGATGGTGAGGTGCACCAGGAAGCCGGGAATCAGCGAGCCCGAGCGCAGTGCGGAGTAGCCGAGCAGAACCGCCAAGCTCACGAACGGCAGGACGTTCACCGCGCCGCTCATCTGATCGACATGACCGGGAAGCGAGCTGAACACGAGCCCGGCACCGACGAGTCCGGCGATCGCAGGGACCGTGCCCCAGTGCGCGGTGTCGCGCCAGTTGCGCCCGGCGATCCGCGCGCACGCGGCACCGATGAGGATCACCGCCGCGAGCCTGTACACCAGCTCCTCCCCAGCCACCGCGACGACGATGCCCTCGACGTCGCGGAGCTCGGCAACCGACTGCGGGTAGGAGATGCACCACACCACGAGGATGGAGCCGCCGAGCATGAGGAACTCGCGCCACGCAGCCAGGCTGCGGCGCGAGAACCCGAGGTGGCGGGGACCGATCAGCGCGATGAGCACCGCGCAGAGCGGCAGCGCCGGCGACATCGACACCCGGCCGAGGTACCACTCGGGTTCGCCCCACCACGACGTCGCCACGTCGACGACCACCGCGGCCGCGCACACCCAGAGGACCGCCGCCGAGATCGGCCACGACGCCCAGCCCGTCCAGCGCCACGCCCAGCCGGTCGAGCTGGCGTGGTCGTCCACCGGGATGTGGTCGGGACGCTCGTCGGTCTGCATCGATGACGATTGTGACCGACGTCGCTCGCGCGTGCGACTCCCGGCACTCCAAATGTGGGTAAAGGTTTTCGCGCGCAGAGTGGTCGGTTAGCCGAGATGCGTGGCGAACCAGTCCAAGGTGCGCTGCCACGCGTCCTTCGCCGACGCCTCGTGGTAGGCGTCGCGCGCGTCGCAGTGGAAGCCGTGCTCGGCGTCGGCGTAGCGCACGACCTCTGCCGCCACCGCTGCGCCACCGACCCCGCCCCGGAGCTCCTCGACGCCGACGACTGGAATGCCCTGGTCGAGATCACCGAACAGCCCGAGCCACGGCGTCTGCAGCGTGGGCGCCTCGTCGATCAGCGCCGGGAGGCCGAGCGGGCTGCCAGCCACGATCCCGCCGCCGTAGAAGGTGACTGCCGCGCCGAGCGTGCGCCGCGCTGCCACGAGGAAGCTGACGCGCCCACCGAAGCAGAAGCCGACGATCCCGATGCGCGAGCGGTCGAAGCCCTGTCCCTCCAGGAGCGCGATGGTCGCGTCGACGTCGGCGAGCATGCAGTCGTCCGACACGCCTTCGAACAGCGGCATGACCTTCGCGAAGTCGTCGTAGGCGGCGGTGCCACCGCCGGCGCGGTGGAACAGCGCGGGCGCAACCCCGACATACCCGGCCGCGGCGATGCGGCGCGTGACGTCCTGGATGTGGTCGTTCACGCCGAACGCTTCCTGGATGACGATGACCGCGCCGCGAGGTTCGCCGTCGGGCGCGGCCTCGTACACGTCCATCGCGCCGTCGGGCGTCTCCAGGGTCACCGTCACGTCAGGAACCTTGGGGGCTCATCGTCTCGGCCGCGAGCTGGACCGCCTTGATGATCCCCTGGTAGCCCGTGCAGCGGCACAAGTTGCCCGAGAGCCCCTCCTTGATCTCGTCGAGGGTCGGGCGGGGGTTGTCCTGCAAGAACGCGTGCACGCTCACCACGAATCCGGGGGTGCAGAAACCGCACTGCAGTCCGTGCGCCTGGCGGAACGCCTCCTGCACGGGACCGAGCGACCCGTCGGCGGGACCGATGCCTTCGATCGTGGTGATGTCGGCGCCGTCGGCCTGGACCGCGAAGATCAGGCACGACCGCACCGCCTCGCCGTCGACGAGGATGGTGCACGCGCCGCAGACGCCGTGCTCACACCCGAGGTGCGTCCCCGTGAGGCCACAGTCCTCGCGCAGGTAGTCGGCGAGCGTCTTGCGCGCCTCGGCCGACCCGGAGTGCGACTCTCCGTTGACCGTGAACTGGATGGCGTGCTCAGCCACGCGCGGCTCCCAGGGCTCGATCGAGGGCGCGCACCACGAGATGGGCGCCGACGTGCTTTCGGTATTCGGCCGACGCGTGGACGTCGGCCGTCGGGTCGGTGTCGGCGACCGCGAGGCGGCCGATCTCCTCGAGCTCGGTGGCGTCGGGTGCAGTCCCCACGAGCGCCTCCTCGGCCTGACGGGCGCGCACCGGTGTGGACGCCATGCCGAGGAACGAGATACCGGCACGCGAGACGTCGCCCGCGCCGTCGACCTCCACCGCGGCCACGACGCCCGTGAGCGCGAAGTCGCCACTGCGGCGCGCCACTTCCTCGACCGCGAAGCCGACGTTGCCCGTCCACACCGGGAAGTGCACCGCGCTCAGGATCTCGTCCTCGCCGACGGTCGTCGTCCAGGTGCCGACGAAGAAGTCCGCCGCGGAGACGGTGCGAGTGCCGCTGGCGCCGATGACCTCGAGCTCGGCGTCGAGCGCCAGCGCGACCGCGGGCAGCTCCGACGCAGGGTCGGCGTGGGCGATGGAGCCACCGACCGTGCCACGGTTGCGGATCTGGAAGTGACCGATGAGCGGGATCGCCTGGGCGAGGAGCGGCACCGCCTCGCCGGCCGCCGCGTCGTGCTCGACGGTGCGTTGGGTCGTCATCGACCTCACCGTCAGCGTGCCGTTCGCGCGGGTCACCCCCCGCAGCTGCTCGACCCGGTTGAGATCGACGATGTGCTCGAACCGCGTGAGGCGGAGCGCCAGCATGGGCACGAGGCTCTGGCCGCCGGCGAGCACCTTGGCTTCGTCGCCGTGCTCGGCGAGGAGCGCGGTGACGTCGGAGAGCGACTCCGGCGCGTGGTACTCGAACGGTGCGGGCTTCATCGGCAGCTCCCAGAGGTGAGGCCGCGTGAACCTACCGCAGGCCCAACCGGCACGCACGCTCGCGGTTGGCGACGATAGGGTCGGTGTGGTGCCTGACGACGAGCTTCCCCCGGCGATCCCGGCCGCCACCGTGGTGCTGCTCCGCGACGGCGCCGACGGCGTCGAGACCCTCATGTTGCGTCGCGACTCGAAGCTCGCGTTCGCCGGGGGCGCGTGGGTGTTCCCGGGAGGCCGCATCGACCCCGAGGACTACCCGGGTGGCGAGGTGTCCGACGACGCGGACGCGGTGCTGACCGCTGCCCGCAACGCGGCCACCCGCGAGGCGATGGAAGAGGCCGCGCTCGTCGTCGACCCGGATTCCCTCGTGTGGCTCGCGCACTGGACACCCGGCGCGGTTCCGGCGCGCCGCTTCGCGACGTGGTTCTTCATCGGGGCCGCGCCCGACGGACAGGTCGTCGTCGACGACGGGGAGATCCGCGAGCACCAGTGGATCCGTCCGGCCGACGCGCTCGCCCGCCGGGAATCAGGCGAGATCGAGCTGATCCCGCCCACGTGGGTGACCCTGCACAAGCTGGCCGAGGCCTCCAGCACCGAGCAGGCGTGCGCGGAAGCCCGCGCGCGCGAGCCGGAGATCTTCCTCACGCACATCGCGCGGGTCGACGGGGGCGTCGCGTCGATCTGGCAGGGCGACGTCGCCTACGACGACCTCGACACCGCGAAGCCCGGTCCGCGCAACCGGCTGCTCATGCTCGAGACCGGGTGGCGGCTCGAGGCGACCTGACGGACCTGTCCTGACAGACCCTCCGCGGTGCCCAGGTTCGCCAGGGCCCGCCGCGTAGTGTCAGCGGCTTGCCCCGCCGACGCCCGCTCCGCCGGATCACCGATGGTCCCGACCTCTCGTGGGCGGGTCGGCTGGTCGTGCTCCTGACGGGTGTCGCGCTCCTCGCGGTGGCCTGCAGCGACGGTGGCGGCTCCGACCAGGCGGCGACCACGACGACCGCCGGTGGGGGGACGACGGCGACGACCGCGGCGCCGGCCACCACCTCGGCGCCGAAGAAGATCGACACCATCCCCGGCATGCCCGGCGTGCCCGACCCGTCGAACCTCTACAGCGAGACGAAGACCAACAACTTCGCCGAAGCCACCAAGGGTGCGCTGACCCGCGTCTACGTGCCCAACCGTGGGGCCAACACCGTGTCGGTGATCGATCCGGCCACCATGCAGGTCGTCGACACCTTCGACGTCGGACTCAACCCGCAGCACGTCGTGCCGTCGTACGACCTCAGGACGCTGTGGGTCACGAACAACGCCGAGGGCACCACCGACGGCACGCTCACACCGATCGACCCCAAGACCGGGAAGCCCGGGCAGTCGGTCAAGGTCGACGACCCCTACAACATGTACTTCACGCCCGACGGCAAGTACGCCATCAACGTCGCCGAGGCGCGCAAGCGGCTCGACTTCCTCGACCCGCACACGATGACGGTGGAGAGCTCACTCGACGTGCCCGGGTGCGACGGCATCAACCACGCCGACTTCACCATCGACGGACGCTTCGCGCTGTTCACGTGCGAGTTCGGCGGCAGCATCGCGAAGATCGACGTCCTGAACCACACCGTGGTCGGCTACCTGCATCTCAGTGGGGGCGGCATGCCCCAGGACATCCGGTCGTCGCCCGACGGCAGCACGTTCTACGTGGCCGAGATGATGCGCGGCGGCGTCTACACCGTCGACCCCAACACCTTCACCGAGACCGGCTTCATCCCGTCGGGCATCGGGACGCACGGCCTGTACCCGAGCCGCGATGGGACCAAGCTCTACATCGCCAACCGCGGCAGCGACCACGTGGGTGGTCCACCGCACGGTCCCGGCAGCGTGTCGGTGCTCGACTTCGCGACCAAGCAGATCGTCGCCACGTGGCCGATCCCCGGAGGCGGCAGCCCCGACATGGGCAACGTCAGCAACGACGGCAAGACGCTGTGGTTGAGCGGCCGCTACGACGACGTCGTCTACGCGATCGACACCGCGTCGGGCAACGTCGTCCAGATCCCGGTCGGCAAGGAGCCCCACGGCCTCACGGTGTGGCCCCAGCCCGGCCGCTACTCGCTCGGCCACACCGGCAACATGCGGTAGCTGCGCCTCCACGACCCAACCTGCGTCGAAGTGACGGAGCTACGCCACAGACGGAACTACGCCGCAACTTCGACGCATGTTCGTCTGGGTGGAGCAAGTCAGTGGGGGGTGGTGGTCAGGGTGAGGACGGTGACGGTGGCGCGGGGGACGCGGTCCTGGCTCTGGCCACCGACGAGGTAGCCGCGACCGCCGACGACGACGGCCGCGCCGTCGGACACGGCGGTCGGCAGGGTCCCTGCGGCCACGGTCGTGGCGGTCGCCGGGTCGAAGCGCAGGATCTGGTTGCTCAGGCGCGTGTTCTCGACGTAGCCACCGAGGAGGAACGCCTGCCCGCGCAGCACGACAGTGCTTGCGTGCGAGAGCGACGTCGGCAGTTGGGCAACGGTGTCGACCACGCCGCTCGCGGTGTCGAAGCGTTGGACCGCCCGCGTGTCGATGCCCTCTGCGGGATTGCTCACGCCGCCGAACAGGTAGATGGCCTTGCCGACGACGGCCACCGCCGGGTAGCGCACCGGGACCGGGAGCGTACCGACCTTCGTGAACGTGATGCCATCGGTGGTGCGGAGGATGTCGGCGAGCATCGTGGATCCGTCGGCGCCGCCGAACACGTACGTCGCGCGCCCGACGCGCGCGGCGACGAGATCGGCGCGCGCGACGGGCATCGCGCCGATGACGCTGCCGGTGCCATGGTCGGGCACCGCCTGCACGTCGGCCGTTCCCGCTTCACCGGTCCCGCCGCCGAACACCAGCACGCGCCGGCCCGCGCGCACCCCGGCGGCATCGTGCACGCCCACCGTCAACGCGCCCGCGGGCGTCGACGTTCCCGTGCGCGGGTCGATGTTCACGACCGCCGCGGTGGACGCGCCCGACGCGTCGAGCCCACCGACGATGGTGAAGCGCGCGCCGGACGCCACGACCACCTCTCGCGCGACGGGCGCCGGTAGGGTCCACGAGGCGTCCGCAACCCGCACCGACGGCAGCGTCTTCGGCTTGGCGCCGGCGCCGCTGCCGGCCAGGACCGTGGCGACCGCGAGCGCGATCGCCGTTGCGGTCCGGCGGATCACGCGTTCCACACGCGCAGCACTCGCTGCTCGCGCTCGTGCCCGAGGAAGCTCAACGTGGCGGTGTCGAGCCCGAGCCACGCGCCGGCCGCAGCCGGCTCGCCGATCCAACGCGCGCCGAGCACGCGCAGGAAGTGGCCGTGCGAGAACAGCGCGACCGCACCGTCTGCCTCAACCGCGCGCGCGAGCACGCGGTCGGCGCGCGTGGTCACCTCGTCCGCGGTCTCGCCGTTGGGCACACCGTCGCGGAAGATCGTCCAACCCGGCATCTCGGTGCGGATCTCCTCGGTGGTCCGGCCCTCGTAGTCGCCGTAGTTCCACTCGGCCAGGTCGTCGGTGACTTCGGCGCGGGCCGCGATCCCGGCGTACTCGCACGTCATGCGGGCTCGCGGCGCGGGCTGGTGAGCACGAGCGAGAAGTCGATCTCGCGCAGCCGCGCTGCCAACGCACGGGCCTGATCATCTCCGTGTGTGGTGAGCGCGATGTCGGTGTACGACGTGTGGCGCCCCGAGCTGCTCCACTCGGTTTCGCCGTGACGCACGAGGACAACGGTGACATCGGGAGTGACGGTCACCGTGCCTTTCTACTCGGGCCGCGCCCGACGTCGGGTGTAACGTGCGGGCGACAATTGCATCCCGGGGAGCTCGGGTCAGCCGGGCTGAGAGGGCGACCGCCACGCGTCGCCGACCCCTCGAACCTGAACCGGGTAATGCCGGCGGAGGGAACCATGGGACCACGTGATCCGCGTGCCGGGCGCGAGCTGACGGCGTTGGTGTTCGCGGGCGGCGATCCACCCGATCCCCGTGAGCTACCGCCGGGACTCGAGACCGACGTCGTGATCGCAGCCGATTCCGGACTCGAGAACGCTTGCTCACTCGGGGTGTCGGTTGATCTCGTGGTCGGCGACCTCGATTCCGTCGACCCCGCGGTACTGGCAGCGGCCGTCGCCAACGGAACCGCGGTCGAGGAGCACCCGCGCGCCAAGGACGCCACCGACCTGGAGCTCGCGTTGGATGCCGCGCTCGCTCGACGTGCAACGCGAGTGTTCGTGGTGGGCGCGGACGGCGGGCGCTTCGACCACTTCCTCGCCAACGTCCTGCTCCTCGGATCCCCCCGGTTCGCGGAGGTCACCGTCGTTGCCCGGATCGGCGGCGCGCACGTGGCGGTCGTACGCGATCACGTCGAACTTCTCGCGGCACCGGGAGCGGTCTGCTCGTTGTTGCCGGTTGGCGGAGCCGCAATCGGTGTCGTGACGCGCGGGCTGCGTTATCCGCTCGATCACGAGGACCTCACGCCCGGCTCGACCCGCGGCGTCAGCAACGAGTTCATCGACCCCCACGCTGCCGTGTCGCTCGACTCGGGCGTGCTCGTCGCCATCGTACCCACCTCCTTCCCCACCGCTTCCTCATCCCGCGATGTCGGAAAGGACGCCTGATGCGTCGCCTGTTCGTCGCCGCGCTCGCCACGGTCTCCCTCGCGGCCAGCGCCCTCGCTGCCACCTCCTTCCCAGCGACGCCCGCCTCGGCGGCGTCCCCCACCACGATCACGCTCGTCACCCACGACTCCTTCGCGGCCTCGAAGTCGGTGCTCGCGGCCTTCACGAAGCAGACCGGGGTCAAGGTCAAGGTCCTGCAGTCGGGTGATGCCGGCGCCGCGCTCAACCAGGTGATCCTCACCAAGTCGAACCCCATCGGTGACGTGTTCTTCGGGGTGGACAACACGTTCCTGTCGCGTGCGCTCGAGGCGGGCGTGTTCGTGCAGTACGCGCCCGCGGCGCTGTCGACGGTTCCTGACGAGTACCAGCTCGACCCGTCGCACCACCTCACACCGATCGACCACGGCGACGTGTGCATCAACTACGACAAGCGGTGGTTTGCCGACCGGAAGGTCGCAATCCCGAAGACGCTCGACGACCTCACGAAGCCTGCGTACAAGGGCCTGCTCGTCGTCGAGAACCCCGCCACCTCGTCGCCCGGCCTCGCGTTCCAGCTCGCGACGATCGCCAAGTACGGCGACGACGGTTGGCGCCGCTACTGGAGCAAGCTGCGCACCAACGACATGAAGGTCGACGATGGCTGGGAGAGCGCGTACGACGGCGACTTCACCCAGGGCGCGAACCACGGCAACTACCCGCTCGTCGTCTCGTACGCGTCGAGCCCGCCCGCCGCGGTGTACTACTCGAAGCCGCAGCCGAAGACGTCGCCGATCGGCACCATGCTCGACTCGTGCTTCCGTCAGGTCGAGTTCGCCGGCGTGCTGAAGGGCACCGACCACCAGAAAGCGGCGCAACAACTCGTCGACTTCATGTTGTCGGAGCGGTTCCAGGCCGACGTGCCGTTGCAGATGTTCGTGTTCCCGGTGCGCGAGGACACTCCGCTGCCCGCGGTGTTCACGAAGTTCGCGGAGGTGGCCCGCAGGCCGTTGACCCTCCCGGCCGCCGACATCAGCACACACCGTGAGGCGTGGATCGAGCAGTGGACCGACACCGTGCTCCGATGACCCGCCACACCCGGACGCGGCGGCGGTGAAGCCGGGCGCGCTGCCCCGTGCGGCGCGGGTCGTCGTCACGGTGGTGCCGCTGCTGTTCCTGGTGGTGTTCTTCGCCTACCCGGTCGTGTCCATCGTCGGGCGCGGGCTCGCGCCCGACTGGTCGGTCGACCTCGACCCACTCGGCAAGGTGCTCACCGACGCTGCGCTGCGTCACATCGCGTGGTTCACCGTGTGGCAGGCGACGCTGTCGACGGTGCTCACGCTCGCGGTCGGTCTGCCGGGTGCGTACGTGCTCGCCCGCTACGAGTTCCGTGGTCGGCACGTCGTGCGCGCCCTGGTGACGGTGCCGTTCGTCCTCCCGACCGTGGTCGTGGGCTCGGCCTTCGTCGCGGTGCTCGGCGACGGGGGTCCGCTCGCGGGGCTCGGGCTCGACCAGACGCTCGGCGCGATCCTCGTGGCGCACGTCTTCTTCAACTACGCGGTCGTCGTGCGCACGGTCGGGAGCCTGTGGGCGCACCTCGACCCGCGGCCGGAGGAAGCGGCGCGCATGCTGGGCGCGAGCCGCGTGCGGGCCTTCCGAGAGGTCACGCTGCCCGCACTCCGACCCGCGATCGCCACCGCCGCGACCGTCGTGTTCCTCTTCACCTTCACGTCGTTCGGCGTGATCCTCATCCTGGGCGGGCCGCGCACGGCGACCCTCGAAACGGAGATCTACCGCCAGACCGCGCAGTTGCTGAACCTGCCGCTCGCCGCCGCGCTGACCGTGGTGCAGCTCGTGGCCATCGTGCTCCTCCTCGTGCTCACGAGCTGGATCGAAGGTCGCCAGCGCATCGCGCTCTCGTTGCGTGCCGCGGCCGAAACGGCCCGCCGGCCGCGCACGCCGGGCGCGCGCTGCCTGCTCGCGGCCAACCTGGTCGTGATGGCAGTGCTGCTCGGCGTCCCGTTGGCGGTCCTGCTCGAGCGGTCGTTCCACACACCGTCCGGCTACGGCCTCGACTTCTATCGGGCGCTCGGCGAGCTCCACGCCGGCAGCACGCTCTTCGTCGAACCCGTCGACGCGGTCGCGAACTCGTTGCGCTACGCCGTGGCGGCGACCGCCATCGCAGTGGTCGTCGGCGGATGCGCGGCGTTCGCACTGGCGTCGTCGCGTCGGCGCGGTCTCGACACGTTGGTGGCGCTCCCGCTCGGCGTCTCCGCGGTGACGGTGGGGTTCGGGTTCCTGATCTCGCTCGACCACGCGCCCTTCGACCTCCGAGACTCGTGGTGGCTCGTTCCCATCGCGCAGGCGCTGATCGCAGTGCCGTTCGTCGTCCGTCTCATGACCCCGGTGCTCCGCGCCATCGACCCGCGCCTGCGGGAGGCGGCCGCCACGCTCGGTGCGTCGCCCGCGCGCGTCTGGCGCGAGGTCGACCTCCCGATCGTCGCCCGTGCGATGTTGGTCGCCGCCGGGTTCGCGTTCGCGATCTCGCTCGGGGAGTTCGGTGCCACCGTGTTCATCGTGCGCCCGGACGCGCCGACCCTCCCGGTTCTCGTCTATCGCCTCCTCGGGCAGCCGGGGCCCCTGAACTTCGGCGCCGCGATGGCTGCCAGCGTCATCCTGATGACGCTCACCGCGGTGGCGATCCTCGCGATCGAGCGCCTGCGCGCCGGCACCATGGGCAGCTTCTGAGGATGCAGGTCTGATGCTCGAGGTCTCCGAGCTCACCGTGGTCTACGGCGCGTTCACCGCGGTCGACGCCGTCGACCTCCAGGTGGCCGACGGCGAGATCGCGTGCATCCTCGGCCCGAGCGGCAGCGGCAAGAGCTCGCTCCTGCGTGCGGTCGCAGGGTTGGAGTCCGACGCGCGCGGGCGCGTCGCGTGGAAGGGCGCCGATCTCGCGCGCGTGCCCCCGCATCGACGGGGGTTCGGGCTCATGTTCCAGGACCACGCGCTGTTCCCGCACCGCGACGTCATCGGCAACGTGGCGTTCGGTCTCCGCATGCAACGACGACCGCGCGCCGACACCGACGCCCGTGCCCGCGCCGCGCTGGCGCTGGTCGGTCTGACCGGCTTCGAGCATCGACGGATCCGCGAGTTGTCGGGAGGCGAGCAGCAGCGCGTCGCCCTGGCGCGCGCGCTCGCCGCCGAGCCACGCCTGCTGATGCTCGACGAGCCACTGGGCGCGCTCGACCGCGCGTTGCGCGAGCGTCTCGTCATCGAGCTGCGCGCGCTGTTCGTGCGGCTGGGCCTCACCACGCTGTTCGTCACTCACGACCACGACGAGGCGTTCGCGCTGGCCGATCAGTTGGTGGTGATGCACGCGGGACGCATCGAGCAGGTGGGCAGTCCCACGGCGGTGTGGCAGCGACCGGCGAACGCGTTCGTCGCCCGATTCCTGGGCTGGAACGTGACACGCGCCTTCTCCGACTCACCCGCCGCGGTGCGTCCCGACGCGGTACGCGTCGTCGCTGACGGCGGCATCGTCGGCGAGGTGGCGATGCGCACCTTCCGCCGCGACCACTACCTCCTCGACGTGCGCGTCGACGACCTCGACGCCCCCGACGACGTCGTGCAGCTCGAGGTGCCCGTCGATGCTACGCACGTCCCGGACGTCGGCGAGCGAATCGGGTTGGCGGCCGACGCCGGTGCGCTGGTGACCCTCGAGTGAGCCGTGCTCAATGGGCGAGCATGCGCACCTGCTCGTTGGCCCGTCGCAAGCGACCCGAGAGGTTCCGGGCGAGGTTGGCCGAGAACATCGACGTCACCCTCGGAGCAACCCGGTCGATGTCGTGCAGCTTCTCGATCGACAGGCGAGCGAGGACCGAGTCGCGTTCGGCGACGACACCGGCCGAACGCTTGCCATCGTCGAGGAACGCCATCTCACCGACCGCGACGCCAGCACCGAAGCTCGCGAGCCGTCGGTCGCGGCCCTGGTCGCGAGGTCACGGCACGTCACCAACAGCGAGCACTGGCGGAAGTACGAGTCGATCACCGCGTCGACCCACTCCGAGGTGGTGGAGGACCTCGTCGGGCCCTGGTCCTCGAGCGCCATCCCGAACACGAAGGGCTTGGAGATCGACCGGATGGTGACGTCGAGGTCGGTGTCGCCCACCTCGTAGACGTGGCCGTCGGCGGTGACCACGCAGATCCCGAACCAGCCGGGATCGGCCGGGCCGAGCTCGGGGATGTAGGTCGCCACCTCACCCTCCTCGAGCTCGCAGTACTCGTCGAGGAGGGCGGCCGAGGTACTCGAGGACGGGGGATCGGGTCACGGTGCGGAGGTCGAGGTCGGCGAGCGCGCGATCGAACCCGGCGTCGAGGCGCGTCACGAGAGGTCTCTGACCGGCTCGGGCTGCTCTGGCAGTTTCCCGTCGGTAGCGTTCATGTCAACGACATATGACAGAAAGCCGTCAGATCGATCTGCACCGAATCTCCACTCGGGGCAACGTGACCGTAGCCCCTAGCCGCAAGCTCCGCTCGCTTCCGGCACGACACGCGTGCACTCGTGCTCCAGGTCCGCGCGCATGACCTTGGCGAGCGATAACACGGCAGGCAAAAGGTTCAGGTTGAAGGACTCGTCCAGGAGCTCTTGGACCGTGACTTGGTCGCTGTCAGTCGTGTCCGCCAACTTTGCGAAGGCGCTATACGCCTTCGTCGTACTCCGAAGCTCGTTGCGAACGTCGTCGGATGCGTCAAGCAGGGTCCGCGCCTGTGTGTCCACTAGAGCGTACCTGAGCCGTCGAAGCGTCGCCCTCCGGTCCTCGTCACCGGAGAGGGTCCCATCGGCGATTTCGTCAGGAATCCTGTACAGGAGCCTGAGATAAGTGTCATAGAGGTCCCGTTGATGTTCGCGGTCGGCATCCTGCCGCTGGCGCTTCCACGTACGACCGCTCTGCCAAATCTGAAGGCTCCCGGTGACCAGTGAGCCAACGATGGCTGACGTGCCAGCGATGAGAGCAACTCCCAAATCACTCACCACTCGATTGTGCCTCTCGCGGTGCGGTGTTGAAGTGCTTTCCGGCATCGCTGTGTGCACCTTTTATATAAGTATATATATATATAGTTAAAGGGGTATAGTGAACCTTACCTTACGGGTCGGGGGTGACCGGAACACCCCCCCGGGGTCGGCACCCCGGGCGGGGCAGCGGAACGCAGGCCCGGGCACGGTGCATCGTTATGCATCGCCCGGTTGAACGCAATCACTTGATTGTGTTACGCTTTGAGGCACGGCACTGGTCCCCCGTGCGCTGCTCTGCCCGCCCGGCTGGCGTGCGTGGGGTGCCAGGCCGGAACCCTCGGAGAGCGCAGCATGAACCCCGCACGACAAGGCAGAGTCATCGGCTACGTGCGTGTCTCCACCAACCGACAGGTGGAGTCAGGCGCGGGGCTCAAAGACCAGGAGCGCATCATCAGGGAAGAGTGTGAGCGCAGAGGCTGGACCCTCTTGCCGCGTCGCCTCGGACCCGGGCGCTTCAGGCAAGAGCCTGAAGAAGCGGCCGGGCCTGACGAAGGCCCTTGATGACCTGGACGCGGGCAACGCGGACACGCTGGTAGTCGCGAAGCTCGACCGCTTGTCTCGCTCGGTCATCGACCTGAACAAGGTCATGCAGCGGGCACAGCAGCACGGATGGGGGCTGGTCATCCTGGACCTAGCGGTAGACACCACCACCGCCACCGGGGAGCTTGTGGCGAATCAGGTGGGCTCCGTCGCGCAGTGGGAGCGACGCATCATCGGAGAGCGCATCAAGGATGCGCTCGCAGTGAAGAAAGCGGAGGGCGTGCAACTCGGTCGGCCTCGTTCGGTGCCTGACGACGTGCGCGTACGCATCGTGCATGACCGTGACGCGGGGGCGACGTGGCAGGCAGTAGCGGACTCGCTCAACAGCGACGGAGTACGCACCGGGCAGAAGCCCGGAGCGAAGTGGTACCCGAACACGGTTCGACGCATCTACAACGCTGCGACGGAGGAATGATGTACACGTACGGAAGCACTTCGACGCGGTGGCGGATTTCTTCGGTGACGAAGAAACCGCGTACGGACTCATCCACGAAGCGCTCTTGCAAGCGTGCGGGGCAAGCACCGCTCCTCCGAGCGTGGAGGACTACTACGAGCACCCCGACGTGTTCCCGGTGATGGTCTCAGTCGTCATCGACTTGCGAGAGCACGCATGACGACTGTGCGAGCGATGGGGCTCGCGGTAGCGAGAAGCGTGCTTCTCGCGGTCCTCTCAGCGGTGGTGCTTCTCGCGGTGGGGCTCGGTGTCGGCCTGGTGGTCGCGTACTGGCCCCACGTGCGCGATTGGGCGCTCATCGTGTTCGGACTCGGAGGCATTCTCTGCTTGACCGCGTGGTCCGATTAGGCGTCGGACGACGTTTCACTGATTGAGGCGTTCCACGTTCTCCCGGAGCCCATCTACTCCGTGCCTGTCGAGTAGTAGCGCAAGCATGCGTTCCTCGCGTTCCTCGTCGGAGAACTCGTCACCGTCAAGCACGTGCATGGCGCCTTGCCACACCGTGCCGACGTACTGCATCGCTTCGTCCGCGGTGTCCACCATCGCATCAACCGGATGAGCAATGTTCCTGTCGCGGACTTGCTCGAAGCCCGTTAGGCACTGGCCGTACAAGTAGCGCACCGCGAAGCTAAAACACTTCTCGGGGTCGCCTTCGGCGAGTGCCTGGCGCGTCGACGGCATGAACTGCCACAACTCGATGAGGTCGAGCATTGCCTCACCGATTGCATCTTCGATATCATGCAGAGACTTGCCCGGCCACTTCTTGCGCAGCAAACCGAAAGCGGTGCCGCGCACGTCATCGAGCGTGCGTGCTCCGAAGGCCTCATGCGGAAAGCGGCCGTATCGCGGCGGGTGCCGTCGTTGCTTCGTCATCTAGCCCGCTTCAGGCGCTCCTCGCGCGCCCTCGCCCAGTTCTGTGACGTTCGCCAGATTCCGCCGCTGTTCCACGCGCCGCCCTTGCGCCGCGCCGAACGGGTGCGCTTCTCAATCTCCTCGCGCATAGCTCATTCGTTTGGAACGCACGAGCGATGGGCCACGCGTGGACGTGACCACATCACGAGAGGGGTACCGGCTTCGAAGCCGTGTCCGCAGGGCGCGCACCGGCCAGGCCAGCGGGCCTGGAAACCGAGTGGCTTCCGGTCGCGTGTCGGTCTCGGCCACGCGTAGTTCAGTCGTCCGGGCATGGCCTTCCCTCGGTCGCAACAACGTCACGTGCGTAACGCGCCGGAATACCGAGCGCGGTCGCGTGGCGGACCAACTCGGTGGCCGCCCACGCTCGGTCCGAATCGGTGTCGCAGAGTGCGGCGACCTTGCGGGCGGCACGTCGCAGCCGCCAGCGCGGGTTGCCGTTACCGTTCAGCAACCAGCCGCACTCCTCACGGAGTCGGTACTTGCTCAACGTGCCGAACGGTCGAGACGACGTGCGCTTGCGGCCCGTCTCTCGTTTTCCTTCCACGTACTCGTGGTAGGTGCAGCTAGCGGGTTCCCTACCATCCCGGACCACGCTGACCGGACATACGCGCTTCCCACAGCGCTCGCACCGCACGAGCGGTCCTCGGTCGCCCGAGTGCGTGCGATGGCCCTCCGCCCCGAACCCGCCGCAGTATTCGCAAGTCATCAGCCCGCAAGCTCCGGGAACGACTCCCTAAACGGCACGACACGTAGCGACTCGTGTCGCTCGCGTTCAGCGTCCGCAGCGTGACGCTTCCACTCGCGCTCGATGACGCTCTCGGCGGTGGCGCGGGTGAGGCCCGCAACGAGGGCAGCGTCGAGTAGCTGAGCGCGCAACTCGTCGGGGCTTCGCAACGAGCCCGCGACCCAGCACGTCGCGGCGAGTTTGGTTGCGTGCGCGAGCTTCGCCGCGACGCGGCCACCTGCGGTACCGGGCTTGTGGCGCGTGGTGCGCCACGTCGCCAACTGCGCGAGCTCCGACGCGAACGCGTCCTCGTAGTAGTTCCTGGTTTTCATCGCCCTCCGTCATCTGGGCAGACTCCGGGCCCACCAAAGGTGCTGAAGTCTTTGTGTGGTGCTGAGGGCAGCCCTGCGGGCTGCGTCGCCTGCGGCTCTTGTAAAGCACTTCCAAGGGAAGGGAACCTTCTTGGTTCCCGACCTATGCCCCCACCCCTGAGGTAGGGGTGGTGGCCCAATGCTTAACAAAGAACACGAAGTGTTCGCCGCGACGACCAAGGGGAGGAGCCCTCAGAACCACATAAAGAACCAAGGTTTATTCATCGCCAATCGTCTTGGTTGACGATTGGCTTACATTGAAACCCCGGTTTCGCCCGCCCTTCCAAGGTAATCAGGGCGAGCGACGCCCTAGAGGGGCTCGGAGCCCCTCGGTAAAATCTTCGTTCGAAGAACGGCCTACAGACGTATCGCAGGACCACTCACGGTCTACCGCCCTGGCATGGTTCATCTATGTCCGATTGAGGAATCACACGGGTGTAGTTCGACGCCGTTAGCGCGCGCAGCCCCGAGTTACGGACCAGAAGTTGAGCGAACCGAAAGGTGAAGCCCGCTCAACTCCTGACCCCTCCGCCACGATGTGGCGGGACCGTGCCTACCCCCGCTGCGCCTTCGCCTTGGCGATGGCGGCAGCCTTCTTGAGCGGGCCTTCTAGCAGTGGGCCGGGGTTACGTCCTTCAGTGAAATGAGATGACCGTCTGGACGGGAACACCGGTCAGGCGAGCAAGTGCGTACGCGTCCATCCCGAGACGTTGGAGCATCTGAGAACGGTCCTCGGGTGAGGTGTCCCCAGCCGGAACGTGTGCCTCGTTCAGCACCTTTTGGAAGAGGCGGTCGACATCGCTTGGCAAAAGGTCACGATGTTGCAACTCGTCAGCGAGTTGCTGCACGTCCGAGTCGTCGTAGTCAGCCATCTAGCCCACCTCGTGCGTGTCGCGGTCGGACTGTTTCATCGGGTTCTGGGGCACGTGCTTGGCGCTCTCTCGTTGCCAGCGCTTCACGTCGGCTTCCGGCCAGAATCCGAGCCGACTCGGTGCCCGCAACACGTCGCCGAAACCGCCCGACGCCGCAATCAGGCGGCGGTAGCTGGCGTTCGACTCGTCAGACAGGAGGTCCGGGTCATCCTCGAAGCGGTAGAGGTCATCCACCGAGATTCCGAGGACATCGGCCAGCGTTTCAGGCTCGATGTCGAGGTCAATCCTCACCCGCTTTCGGACGACCGGAGCGATGTAGATGAGGGTCCGCACGGGCTCATGCGTGTCGAGGTCGCGCTTCAGCACGCCCAACTCGGCCGCACTCCACGGGCGTTTCGCGTAGGTCGTAGCGGTCACGAGGTCACCTTTCTTTTTCTCTATATCCTCTAACTACGCGACCCGTGGCTCGCGACCTATATCCGTTGCAGCGTAACGGTTCGACACTTCGGCCGAACCTTACAAATCTGAACGTAGTTGGGTAGTGAAGTGGCGCGGTCGGTTGGACGCAGGAGCGAGCGCACCGCCCCCCCGAACGCCCGGATAGTCACGCCGATGTGACTTAGATTGTCACACCGAAGGGTCCACACCGCGGAGGAAATGGAGTGGTCAGGCAGTGGCGATGGAGGGGCGCGCAGAGCCCTGTAATCGGCACATGGCCCCGCCACACCCCCTTATTCTATAAGGGTTGTGGGGAGGGCCATTTTACGCTGCGCCGTCTCGATAACCCGTGTGAAGCATTCTCCCGGGAGCGTGTCCAGACGCCTTAGAACGCCGTACAGCGGGCGAAGTGTGCAATGCACGCCAGCCCCTCTCGCACCATCGGGCGCGGTGACGGGGAGCAACCACGGAAACCTGAGCAGGCCGAGCGACTCACTTTGGGAGGTCCTTAATCTCTCCGGTCGAGCAGTTCTGCACCACATGAACCTCGCTGCCGTCCGGCTTGACGAGCACGACCTCGACTCCGCTCGGACCCTTGACATCGAGCAGCTGGAAGAGCCAGTTGTCGTGCCCCTGGCACTTCTTCTCCACGCGCTTACTGACCCGCCCCGCTTGCGCTGCCAACTCGGCGGTCGTTCCGTTCGACACGCTCTGTCGAATCGTCGGAGTTTCCTCCTGGAACCCGCAACTCCTGAGCCCAAACACGATTGCCGCGACTGCAATCGCTGCGCCCCCGAGAAATCGCCCGACCCGTCGCATACGGGCAGGAGCGTAGCCAGAACCTACCCTCAGCCGTCCAGATACTTGGCGTAATCCGACGCGCGCTCGCCCAGTGGTAGTAGCGGGCGGTCGTCGTGATGTTGGTGTGACCCAACAACATCGACACCGCCTGAATCGGCACACCCCTTGCAAGCATCTCCGTCGCCTTCGTATGGCGAAGGTGATGCAGTCCCGCGGTACTCGACACCGACCGTCTCGCAGTAGCGCTGATAGCGCGTGTGGACGTTGGAGTACCGCCAGGGGAACACGTACTCACTCGGTGACTTCGTGCGCGGGCACGCGTTGTCGCAGTGCTTGAGCGCGGCCATGTTCTCCGGCGTGAACACTTCCTCGATGAGCCGACGTGACAAGGGCACGTACTGCGGTCGTGCCGCCTTCGTCCACGGGAGCGCCACGTACGGGCGCTCCTCGTGCAGCCTGAGCCATTCCCAGCGGATGCCGAGTGCTTCCCCGACACGTCGCCCCGTGTCGGCCAGGAAGGCGAGGAATGCCCACCAGCGGAGCCCTCGCCCTCGCGCCGAGTTGACCAATAGCTCAACCTCGGCCGCGGTGTGAACCGTGATGGCGGGGGGCGGGTTCTCGGGGGGCACGTCCGCCCGGAGCACCGCGCAATGCGTGATGAGCCCGACCGCCTTCGCCCACTCCCCGAAGTCCATGAGCGCATAGACGATGTGCCGCAGCGAGCCGGAGGTCATCTCCGCCGAGAGTTTGTCCAGCATCTCCTCAACCTGGGAACGGTCGCAGAGGACCGTTCCAAAGGTATCTACACACTTTGCGGGGGTCACGAGGGAAGCCCGAGCCACCCTCCGACGCTTCGCGTCCGTTGTGTGGCTTGAGGGCAGGCGACCTACACGCCTTTTGAAGCGGACTGCGTACCAATCGCTGAACGGGATGAGGTCGGAGGGGTACAGGCGTTGCGGAACCTGGATTTCCATTCTGAGGTCCACCCTTCTGCTGAAGTATCTGCACCGAATCTCCACAGCTCCGGCACGACACCGGCGGGAGGTGTCCTTACGCTGGATCGCAATGTCCGCAACGGCGCCTGCCCTCCCGCGCACCATCCTGGTCGTGGAGGACGAGGCGTCGATCGCCGAGGCCGTGGCCACCCGCCTTCGCAGCGAGGGCTTCGCGGTGGCGATCGCCGCCGACGGGCCGGCCGGGGTGGAGCAGTGCCGGGCGCTGCACCCGGATCTGGTCGTGCTCGACCTGATGCTCCCGGGCCTCGACGGCCTCGACGTGTGCCGCGAGATCCAGCGCGACCGTCCGGTGCCGGTGTTGATGCTCACCGCGCGTGACTCCGAGACCGACCTCGTGGTGGGGCTCGAGGTGGGCGCCGACGACTACCTCACCAAACCGTTCAGCGCGCGCGAGCTCGTCGCCCGGGTGCACGCGCTCCTCCGTCGGGTCGAACGGCGGCCCGCGCGGACGTCGGGCACCGTCCGTCTCGGCCTGGTTGCCATCGACCTCGAGGCGCGCCGTGTGCTGCTCGGCGAAACTCTCGTGCACCTCACGCCGACCGAGTTCGACCTCCTCGCCTACCTCGCGCGCAGCCCGACGCGGGTGTTCACGCGTGAGGAACTGCTCGCCGAGGTGTGGGGCTACCACGACGGCTCCGGCGCTCGCACGGTCGACTCGCACGTGCGCGCGCTGCGCCGCAAGCTGGGCAACGACGTCGTGCGCACCGTCCACGGCGTCGGCTACGCCGCGGGCGAACCGCAATCAGAAGCTGCGACGTCGTGACCCGCCGCGAGCGCCTCGCGCATCCGCTCGACGACGTTCCGTCGATCAAGCTCAAGCTCGGCTTCGTGATCGCGGTCGCGGTCGCGGTGACTGTGTTCGTGTTCTGGGTGTTGGTGAAGATCGGCGTGTGGCCGTCGGTGAGCGGCGTGATCGCGGCGGTCATCGCGATGGCGATGGTCTGGTTCCTCTCCCGGGGGATGACGTCGCCCCTGCGCGAGATGGCCGCCGCCGCCTCGGAGATGTCGAAGGGCAACTACTCCCGGCGGGTGTCGACTTCATCGCGGGACGAGGTCGGTGAGCTGGCCCGCGCGTTCAACCAGATGGCGGCGGAGCTGGCCGAGACCGACCGGGTGCGGCGCGACCTCGTCGCCAACGTGTCGCACGAGCTCCGCACGCCGATCACCGCGCTCCAGGCAGTGCTCGAGAACCTGGTCGACGGCGTGACCGACCCCGACCCCGAGACGTTCCGCACGATGCTCGTCCAGGTCGAGCGGCTGGGCCGGCTGGTGAAGCAGCTGCTCGACCTCTCCCGGCTCGAGTCGGGCGCCGTGCCGCTCGAGCGCACCGAGTTCCGGATCGAGCCTCTGCTCGAGCACGCGGTGCGGGAGCAGAAGCTCCACGCCCCCGAGATCGCGGTGTCGGTGTCGGTCGACTCCCACGACCTCACCGCCGACGGCGACCCCGAGCGCGTGCACCAGGTCGTCGCCAACCTGCTCGAGAACGCGGTGCGCCACACGCCCCACGGCGGGTCGGTGGAGGTGCGGGCGCGCCGCCACGAGCAGGGCGTCACCATCGAGGTGCTCGACGAAGGTCCGGGCATCGCCGAAGTCGACGAAGCCCGCATCTTCGAGCGCTTCTACCGCGCCGACTCGGCGCGCGCGTCCACCGACGGCGGCGCCGGACTCGGCCTCGCCATCGCCCAGTGGATCGTCGACCTCCACGGCGGCGACATCCACCCCGAACGTCGTGATCCGCGCGGCTGCCGCATGGTCGTGACGCTTCCGAAGCCCATCCGCTGATCCTCGAGGAGACAACGATGTCGCTCGCCACCATCGACGAAGCTCTCAAGCGCATCCGCCGCGGTGAGATGGTGCTCGTCGTCGACGACGAAGACCGCGAGAACGAAGGTGACCTCACCTTGGCCGCGTGCTGGGTGTCGCCCGAGGCGATCAATTTCATGTTGCGCTGGGCGCGGGGGCTCGTGTGCATGCCGTGCGAAGCAGGGCGTCTCGACGAGCTCGACCTGTGGCCGATGGTGCCGTCGGACCGCGCCGGCAACGACACACCGTTCACGGTCTCGGTCGACCACGTCACCGCCGGGAGCGGCATCGGCGCCGCCGACCGCGCCGTCACGATCCGTCGGATCCTCGACCCGGGCGCCCGCCCGTCCGACTTCCACCGTCCCGGTCATGTGTTCCCCCTCCGTGCCCGTGAGGGCGGCGTCCTCGAGCGCCGCGGCCACACCGAGGCCGCAGTCGACCTCGCCCGTCTCGCCGGGCTCCCGCCGGTGGCGGTGATCTGCGAGGTGCTGTGCGAGGACGGGTCGCCCGCGCGGTTCCCGTACCTCGACCAGTTCGCGTCGGACCACCGGATCGCGATGGTCGCCGTCGACCAGCTCGTCGAGCACCGCCTGGCCCACGACGACACCGCCTCTCACGGTCTCGTCGCTCCACTGCTCCTGTAGCTCCCTGGCCGTTCTCGGCGCGTGCAGCGCCGCGCCGCTCGGGCCCCGGCTCGGTACCATCGCGGGCTCGTGCCTCCGCCGACCACCACTCGGATCTTGGGCCACCCGCGCGCGCTGGTGGTCGCGCTCGGCTTCTTCGCGGCGTCCGTCGCGGTCGCGGGGTGCATGCCACCACCACCGCCGCCGCCTGGTCCGCTGACCCCGATGACGGTCGGGGTGACGCACACGATCGGGACCCGTCAGGTCACGTTCGTCGACACCTCACGCTCGACGCCGCCCTTCGACTCGTTCGCAGGCTCGCCGTCACGCCGGCTCCCCACCAGCATCTGGTACCCGTCGGACGGCGGCGGACCCTTCCCGCTCGTCGTGTTCGCGCCCGGCTACGGCGCGACGCCGGCGACGTACGCCCCGCTGCTGACGCGCATCGCGGCCGCGGGGTACGTGGTCGCGGCACCGACCTACCCGTTGCTCAGCGGCCAACCCGTGGGACCGACGGACACGGTGGGCTGGGAAGACCTCTACGGCGATACGTGGTTCGTCACGTCACAGGTGCTGGCCGACGCCACGGTCGGTGCTCTGATCGACCCGAACCGCATCGCGGTCGCGGGCCATTCCGACGGCGCGGCCATCGCCTTCGGCGACGGATTCACACCGTTCCGGCTCGATTGGCGCGTCCGCGCCGTGGTGTCGTACGCGGCCGACGTCGGTCAGTACCCGTCGTACCAACCCAACGGCCGTCCGATCCTGCACGTGCTCTGCGACCAGGACGTGTACAACCCGTACGCCGACGCGATCGCGTGGGACCGCAGCACGCTGCAGCAACCCAAGACGGTCGTGAGCTTGTGGAACGCGTCGCACGCGGCGCCGTTCGTCGACACGAGCGATCCGCACTTCGACCTGGTCGTGCGCGTCACCATCGGTTGGCTCGACACCGTGCTCAAGGCGCACCCCGAAGGGTTGCTCTTCGCGTCGTTCGACGTCGCCGACCACCCGTCGCTCGCCGCGATGGAGTAGCCGCCCGCGCTCCACCTGCAAGGTTGCGTGACGCAATCTTGCGATCAGTTGCTCGTGTCGTCGCGGGGCGGGAGGTAGACGACGGCGCGGGAGCGTTCGGGGTGCTCGGGGTCGAGCACGATGTCGATGTGATCGAGCTTCGGTTCCGGTGCGTCGGCCACGATGGCCGGCTCCTCCTTCTCCGGCCTGCCCTCCAATGCGTCACGCACACCGAGGAGCCCGGCGGCGATGACGCTGCCCGCCGCGCCGCGACGGAAGCGATCGATCGGCCGCTCCCACTCCCCGTCCGCCGCGTCGTCAGGCGCGTCGTCAGGTGCCTCGTCAGGTGTCTCGTCAGGTGTCTCGTCAGGTGTCTCGTCGGGCACATCGGCCATACCTCCACGTTAGGACCGCGCCGCGCCTAGGTTCGCCCGATGGAGGAGGTGCCCGGCCAACGGGCGGTGGCCGTCGGCGTGTTGGTGCTCGCCGCCCTCATCGGCGCCGCGCTGGTGACCCTCGGGCACGACGAGCAGCCAACGCCCGCCACGGTCGCAGTCGCGGCCGGCACCAGCGAGACGACGACGCCCCCCACCCCCACCACGACCACCGCGCCGGGGACGCCGACGACCGCCGCGGCCCCTCCCACCACCACGACTCCCACGGCACCCGCGGCACCCGGCACCGACCCCGGGGTGCTCCCCCAGACCGACGAGAAGCCCACGGCGAGCGGCGCGACGTTCACGTCCGGCGTCGACGCGCTGTGGGAAGCGATCCGGCAGGACGAGCCCGAGCTCGGCCTGCCGTTCTTCTTCCCGGAGAGCGCGTACCTCCAGGTGAAGGCGATCAGCGATCCGGCCGCCGACTACCAGAACCGCCTCATCGCCAACTTCGAGGAGGACGTCCACTCGCTGCACGCGCAGCTCGGGTCGAACGCGTCGGGCGCGCAGTTCGTGGGCATCGGCGTCCCGGGAGACCAGGCTGTCCTCGTGCAGCCGGGCGAGGAGTCCAACAAGCTGTCGTACTGGCGGGTCTACGGCACGACGATGCAGTACCAGGTCGACGGCCAGACGGGTTCGTTCCCGGTGACGTCGCTCATCTCGTGGCGCGGCGAGTGGTACGTCGTGCACCTCGGCACCATTCGCTGAACGAGGTCCGCCGACTAGTTCGACACGAACCAGTCGGGGAGCAGGTTGATGCCGAGGCCGATCAGGACCGCGGCGACCGCCGCCACCATCAGCCAACGACCCCTGCGCTCCCCCTTGCGCCACGCGTACGCGCCGAGCACGAAGGCCACCGCGCCGAAGAACAGCGGGAGCACGAACACCGCCCAGGCCGCGGCCACGACCCCCCAGATCGCCGCGGCCTGACCAGGTTGCAGACGCCTCGTGGGCGAGACGCGTTCGGGTTTGCCGGCCACAGCCCCCACCTTAGGGACCGGGCTCCTCGCCGATCTCCTTGAGCGCCGCCGCGATGGCAACCCGCAGGCGCCGCGCGGTCGCCGGGGCCAGGTGGGCGACGAGGCCCAGCCCGGCCCGGCCGACCTCCTCCATCGTGAGCACCACTCGCGGCTCGCCCATGCCGCACGCGTCGCAGTCGTCACTGAGTGCGACGGCCCACGAGACCGGCGGCCGTTCGTCGTCGTCGGCCGGGTGGTCGTCGGTGGCGTCGTCGATCGAACGTCGCATGCGCGCTCCCGTCTCGGCGTGGGCACGACACGGTATACATGCGCGTCCCGGACGGCGACACGAGAGGAACCGGTTGCACGGGATCATCGAGCACGTCCGTCTCGTCGCCCGCCGCTACGGGGAGCTCAACGGTCGCACCAGCGCGGCGGCGATCACGCTCTACGGATTCCTGGCGCTGTTCGCGCTCTGCGTGCTCGCGGTCGCGATCGTCGGCATCCTCGCCACCGGCAACGACGACATCGCGCACGACATCGTGAGCTGGCTCGGCCTCCACGGCGACGCGGCGACGACGGTGACCGACGCGGTGAACACCGCGCAGCACAGCGCCAAGGTCGCGAGCGTCGTCGGCATCATCGGCCTCGTCTGGGTGGGCAGCAGCTTCGCGGTCTCGGTGGCGAGCGCGTACGACGTCGCCTGGGGTGTGCCGTCGCGTTCGACGCGTGCCCGCCTCGTCGGGCTCGGGTGGCTGGCCGGTGGTGCGCTCCTCCTCGCCGCGGGCGGCCTCGTCACCTCGCTCCTGACTGCGCTCCCGGCGCTGGTCGCCCCGCTGGTGCTCGTCCTCAGCCTGTCGATCAACACCGCGCTGTGGCTGTGGACGTCGTGGATCCTGCCCAATCGACCGCGGCCGCCGGTACGCGCCTTGCTGCCGGGCTCGATCGTCGGCGCGGTCGGGCTCGAGGTGCTGAAGATCGCGGGCGGCTACGTGGTACCGCTCATGGTGGCGAAGTCGTCGGCGGTGTACGGGACGATCGGCGTGGTGTTCGCGCTGCTCGCGTGGCTCTGGGTGTTGGGACGGCTGGTCGTCGTGGTCACGATCGTCGAGACCTTCGACCGGGTCACGGTTGCAGACGGCTGATCGGCCACACGCCCTGGGCGGCGCGCATGTAGACGAACCGGTCGTGCAGCCGATCGTCGCGGTGTTGCCAGAACTCGATCTCGTCGGGAACGACCCGGTATCCGCCCCAGCCTTCGGGACGCGGCACGTCGCGGTCGGCGAACCGCGCTTCGAGGTCGGCGACGCGCGCCTCGAGCTCCTCGCGGCTCGCGATCGCTTCGCTCTGCGCCGAGGCCCAGGCGCTGATCCGGCTCTCGCGTGGACGGGCGTACCAGTACGCGTCGGACTCGGCGCCGGCGACGCGCTCGACCGCGCCGGTGGCGCGCACCTGGCGCAGCACCTCGGGCCAATGGAGCGCGATCGCGGCGTGCGGGTTGGCTGCGAGCTCGCGGCCCTTGCGGCTGTCGAAGTTGGTGTAGAAGCAGAAGCCGCGTTCGTCGACGCCGCGGAGCAGCACCATGCGTGCCGACGGTCGGCCGTCGGGCGTGCTGGTCGCCACGACCATGGCGTCGGGCTGGAGCTGTCCGTTCGCCTCCGCGTCGTCGTACCAGCGCTGGAACTGCACGAACGGGGCGGGATCGAGGTCGCTCGCGTGCAATGGACGGGCGGGCATCGGCACGAACCCGAGGCTACGGGGTGACGGTAAGGTGCGCGCATGCCGTTCCACCACGTCGCAGTGGCGACCAACGATCTCGAGGCCACCCGCGCCTTCTACACCGAAGCGATGGGCTTCCCGTTGGTGAAGGTGGAGGCCGCGGCCACGCTCGAGCAGACCGGCTGGGCGCGGCACGTGTTCTTCGACACCGGCGACGGCCAGCTGTTCGCGGTGTGGGACCTGCACGACGACACCATCCCGGAGTTCGATCCCGCGATCAGCCGCGGGCTCGGGTTGCCCACGTGGGTGAACCACATCGCGTTCGCGGCATCGTCGCTCGACGATCTCGCAGCGCGGCGCAAGCGCTTGCTCGACCACGGCCACGACGTGATCGAGATCGACCACGGTTGGTGCACGTCCATCTACGCCAACGACCCCAACGGCACCCTCGTGGAGTTCTGCTGCACGACGCGCCGCTTCACCGAGACGGACGTCGAGGAAGCCGAGCGGTTGGTCGCGGTCGACGAGCCCCCACTTGCCGAGACTCCCTCGTTCGAGATCTACGAGGCGAACCCGGCGTAGTCAGCTGCGCGGGGTGATGCCGCAGTCGCGGCGGATGCTCTCGAGTGGTGCGTCGGCGAGTGCGAGGTGATCCAGCATCGAGAAGTCGCGCGTGCATGCCGCGCCGCGCCGGAAGGCCTCGCCGAGCTCAGCCGGTGAACCAGGCCGGTCGAGCGCACCCACCCTCGGCGTGAGCTCGTTGATGTCGAAGGTGCCCGACTCGAACAACGACAGCGAGGCGATCAATCCGGAGAAGTGATGCTCGAACCCGGTCGCGCTGGTGAGCATGGTGCGCGTCGCCCTCGTCGCCGTGGCGACAGAACTCGAGCACCACCAACAGGTCGACGACGCGCTTGGCGTCGGCGGCGTCCACCTCGGCCGCAAGCTCCGCGGGGGGACATCGGTTCCAGCGCCGTGGCGTCGGCCTCGACACCGAAGTACCCGTCGAGCAACCCCTGGACGAGGCGAAGCTGCTCGGGCGTCGGCCCGTCGCCCACCTGCGCCGCTCCGACCAAGCCCCGCGCGATCACCAAACCCTCCGCCACGGAGGGTGATGTTCACCACGTCGAACGGCGTCCAAAACCGCGGGCGACGACGCCTTGTTGATCAATGATCGATAAACGCCGCGAGCGGGTCGTGCGTCGAGGGACCGTGGCAGAGCTGTACACGATGGTCGCGACTCCGACGGGAGTACCGTCAGCGACACGGCGGCGCGCCCAGACCCTCGGCGGACAGGTGGATGACGAGCGGATCCGAGAATTCGTCGACGGTGAGTACCCGAAGGTCGTCGCGACCGTCGCGCTGGTGTGCGGCAGCGTCGCCACCGCCGAGGACGCGGTGCAGGAGGCGCTCGCTCGTGCGTGGGAGCGACTCGACCGTGGCGACGGCATCGACCGGCTCCCGGCCTGGGTCACCACGGTCGCGCTCAACCTGGCGCGGAGCCAGATGCGGCGTTGGCGGTCGGAACGGCGGGCCCGTGACCGGCTCGGCCCGCTGCGCGACGACCTGAGCGACGCGCCCGCCGCGAGTGGCGACGCGCACGCGGTGCGCGAAGCGCTGCGGGGGTTGCCGCGCCGACAACGAGAGGTGACCGTGCTGCGCTACTACCTCGGGCTCGACGTGCGCGAGATCGCCGATCACTTGGGCATCGCCGAGGGCACGGTGAAGGCGATGCTGTTCCGCGCCCGTCAGTCGCTGGCGGTCGCGCTCGGCGATCGGGACGACGACGGGGAGGTGGACCGTGTCGACGGATGATCCGCGCCTCGAGCAGGCGCTGCACGACGCGGCCCCGACGGTCGGAACGGTCGGCGTGGTCGAACGGGTCACGAGCCACCGTCGTCGCCGGCGTCGCAACCGCCGGTACGCGGCGGGCGCGCTCGCGCTGGTCGTGCTGCTCGTGGTCGGTACCGTCGCAGTGCTGACGGCGGGCGACGAAGGATCGTCGCCGCACGTCGCCGCGCCGGGCGCGGGGTACCAGGCTCGGATCATCTCCGGCGACGGGTCGGTGTCCGACGGCGCTGGCAGCATCGTGACGCCGCAGCAGGTCACGCTCGATCAGGACGCGCACACCCTGCGGCCACCACTGCTGGTGGGCGCCAACGCGCTGTCGTCGGCCAGCTACGACGGGATCGAGGGCATCGATCCGTCGCACGTGGTGCGCGTCGACGGCGCTCGGGTGGTCGACATCGTGAACTTGAAGGCGCGCATCCTCTCGCTCACCGAGGGTGAGGGTGCGCGCTGGGCGCTGACCCAGAACCACGGGCTGAGCCCCGGCGCCAACGTTCCCGACACGTTCTTGAAGCGCATCCCGCAAGATGGCAAGGCGATCTCCCTGCCGCTGCCCACGAACACCGACCCCGTGGGGCCGATCGCGGCGGTCAGCGGCGCGGTGTGGGTGCCGGTGCGCGACGGTGTGCTGCGGGTCGACCCGAACAGCTTCGACGTGAACCACGTGCAGCACATCACGTTGCCCTCCGCCGACGCGCGCTGGGTCGCCCAAGTGGGCAAGTTCGCGTACGTCACCGATGGGAACACGCTCCGGGGCTTCGACATCTCAGGGGGCATGAGCGACACGATCACCTTCGGCCCCGAGATCCTCGGTCTCGCGTCCGCGAACTCCGACGGTCGCGTGCTGCTGGCCAACGAGCAGGGTGGGAGCGAGCGTGCTCGGGTCGCACGAGCCGCGCACACCAGCTCCGTCCAGGTCACGGGAGTGCTCCCCCGCGGCTTCGTACCCACCGGCCTGGCCGCGTCCACCACACGCGTCTGGGCCACCGGCAACGTCGACGGGGCGCCCGCGATCGTGCTCCTCGGTGACGACGGCGTGCGCGCCACGATCGTGCTCGAGAACGCAGGCGACGAGACCGCGCTCGTCTGGACCGGTCCGCACACGGTGCGGGCCGTGTCGGGTGGCGCGCTGTACGACATCGCGCTGCCGTGAGGCAACCGTTCGCGCTCCCCCGGCGTCGAGCAGACGTCGGAGGGAGACATCATGCGCAAGTCGATGCTGGCGACGACGCTCGCAGTGCTCGCGCTGCTGGCCACCGCGTGCGGCGGAGGCGGCGGCGGCGACGACGTCTCGGTCGACAGCAACCGCACGCGGCCCGAGATCCTCTACCTCGGCAGCCGGAGTGCGATCACTGCGCTCGCGCCGAAGAGCGGTCGCGTGCGCTTCCAAGAAGCCAGCGCGGTGCCGAGCCGCGACTGGTCCGTGCTCTACAGCGCCACCAGCGAGGGCTCGAGCACCACCCTGCGCACCCTCGACCCGGCGACCGGCGACGAGCGCGCCCGCCGCACCCTGCCCGGCATCTTCACCGTCCGCGCCGTCTCGGAGGACGGCGCGATGGTCGCGCTCACTCCGCCCGAAGGTGGCGACACCTACCACCCCGCGGGCAAGGACCCGACGCGGATCGTCGTCGTGCACCGTGACGATCCCGAGCTCCAGGTGCTCGACGTCCCCGGCAACGTCGAACCCGAGGCCTTCTCGCTGTCGGGTGACGCGCTGTTCGTGATCGACTTCGTGCCGCCCCTCGCGCCCGAGCGCTACCGCGTCGCACGTCTCGACCTCACGCGTGGCACGGTCGACGACGTGCGCAGCAACGAGCGAGAGCTCCAGGAGCCGATGCGGGGCTCGGCGCGAGCGCAGGTGATGGCGCCCGACGGTCGCCGCCTCTACACGCTGTACACGCGCGACGCGACCGACACCGAACCCGCCGAGGCCTTCGTGCACGTGCTCGACCTGGACGCCGAGACCGCCACGTGCGTCGATCTGCCGGCTGAGTTCGCGACCAACCCGCTCGGTGCCCTCGCCGTGTCGCCGTCCGGATCGCACCTGTACGTGGTCGCACCCTTCGTCGGCGTCATCGCCGACCTCGACACGCACGCGCTCACGGTCGCGCGGACCGGGACCTTCGCCCTGCCCCCGGGCGGCGTCGGGGGAACGGCCCGGGCCACCGCCACGGAATCGACGCTGTACCTGTCGAGCGACAACCAGCTTGCGCCGGTGGCACTCGACGACCTGCGCGCCGGCGACTGGGTGGCCGCACCCGGCGTCATCACCGGCATCCAGCCCGCGACCGACGAGACCGCGCTCTACGTGTCGCTGGTCGACCGGGTGCTGGTGGTCGATCCACGCACGCTCGCCCCGCGTCGCGAGGTCACCGTCCCGACGACGGACACCGCCCCCGTCGACCACCTGGCCCCGGCTCTCCCGCCGATCGCCCCGGGCGGCTACACAAAGTGCGCCTGCTGATGCTGCGCCGCCGACGCCCCGGGTAGGGTCACGCGGCATGGAGTTCGAGCCGAGCGCGCGCACGCAGGAGCTGCACGCTCGGCTCGACGACTTCATCGCCGAGTCCGTCGATCCCGCCGAGGCGATCTACGTCGATCAGGTCCGCGCATCGGGTGACCCGCATTTCCACCCACCGGTCATGGAGGAGCTCAAGGCCGAGGCGCGCCGGCGCGGCTTGTGGAACCTCTTCCTCCCCGACTCCGACCTCGGTGGCGGCCTCACCAACCTCGAGTACGCACCGCTCTGCGAGCGCATGGGCCAGTCGCCACTGTCGCAGGAGGCGACGAACTGCTCCGCGCCCGACACCGGGAACATGGAGCTGCTTGCCAAGTTCGCGACGCCGCTCCAACGCGAGCACTTCCTCGACCCGCTGCTCGACGGCACCATCCGGTCGTGCTTCGCGATGACCGAGCCCTGGGTGGCGAGCTCCGACGCCACCAACATCCGGAGCCGCATCGAGCGCGACGGCGAGCACTACGTGGTGAACGCGCACAAGTGGTTCACGACCGGCGCAGCGTCGTCGCACTGCACGTTCGCGATCGTCATGGGGGTGTCGGATCCCGACGCCGACCGTCACCGCCGTCACAGCATGGTGATCGTGCCCTTCGACGCACCAGGCGTGTCGGTGGAGCGCTCGCTCCCGATCTTCGACCACGATGCGGGCGGCGGTCACTGCGAGACGTTGTTCACCGACGTGCGCGTCCCGAAGGAGCTCCTCCTCGGCGAGGAGGGCGCAGGGTTCGCGCTCGCGCAGGCACGGTTGGGCCCCGGACGCATCCACCACTGCATGCGCGCCATCGGGATGGCCGAGAAGGCCTTGCGCCTGCTGTGCGAGCGCGTGCAACAGCGCGTGGCGTTCGGGCACCCCCTGGCCGATCAGGGAACGATCCAGGCGCAGGTCGCCGAGTCGCGCATCGAGATCGAGCAGGCCCGCCTGCTGACGCTGAAGGCGGCGTGGCTCATCGACACCGTCGGCGCCAAGGGCGCCCGGTTCGAGATCTCCGCCATCAAGGTGGTGGCGGCGCGCCTGGCGACGACCGTGATCGACCGCGCCATCCAAGCGTTCGGCGCCGCCGGCGTCACCAACGACTGGCCGCTCGCCGAGATGTACGGCCACGCCCGCACGCTGCACTTCGTCGACGGTCCCGACGAGGTGCACCTCCAGCAGATCGCGCGCCGCGAGCTGCGCGGCTACGAGCAGTACCGGACGATACGGTCGCGATGAAGGTGCGGATCGGCTACGGAATCGGCACGCAGGGCCTGGCCGACGGCGGCGCGCGCTTCGCCGAGCTGGTGGATGCGCTCGAGGGGCTCGGCTTCGACTCGCTCTGGTGTTCGGAGCGCGCCACCGGTCCGATCCCCGAGCCGATGGTGTCACTCGCGTTCGCGGCGGGGCGCACGCGGAAGCTCAAACTCGGAACGAGCGTGCAGGTGCTGCCGGGCCGCAACCCCGTGCTCCTGGCCAAGCAGTGGGCGAGCCTCGACGTGCTGTCGGGGGGTCGCGCGCTGCCGGCGTTCGGCCTCGGTGTGGTCGAGCCGCACGAGCAGCAGGCGTTCGGCGTGACCCGCGAAGAGCGCGCGCCGTGGTTCGACGAGGCGCTCCCGTTGCTCCGCCGGCTCTGGACCGAGGACACCGTCGACCACGACGGGCCCCGATTCCACTACGAGGGCGTGTCGATCGGGACCCGCCCGATCCAACAGCCGCCTGACGTGTGGCTGGGCGGGCGCGCGCCCGCGAGCTGCGGCGCGTCGGCGAGCTCGCCGACGGCTGGCTGCCGAGCTTCTGCACGCCCGCCGTCGTCGCCGAGGGACGCGGCCAGGTCGAGGCAGCCGCGTCGGCGGCCGGGCGCACGATCGACCACGAGCACTACGGCGCGATGGTGTTCTACGGTCGCACCGAGGTGCCCGAGCCCTACAACAGCATGGTCGGCGCGCGACTCGGCTTCGACGCCGACGACGTCATCGTCGTGGGCATCCCCGCGCTGCGCGACCGACTCGAGGAATTCCTCGCGGTCGGTTTCTCCAAGCTCGTGCTGGTCCCGGTGCAGGAGGCCGAGTCGTGGCGACGCGAGCTCGAGGAGCTCGCCGCGGGTCTCCTCGACCTCCAGGGCACCCGCGAGTTCACTCCCTGACCGCGACTCCCACCCGGTCTCCGGAGACCGGGCGGGAGTCGCCTGGGCTCACATGTTCGGGCAGTTGCCCTGGGCTGCGCCCGTCGAGGCAGAGCCCGTTGCGGGAGTCGTGGTCGACGAGCTCCCGTTGTCGGTGCTCGTCGAGCTGCTCCCCGTGCTCGAGGACGAGCTCGAGCTGTCGCTGGTCTGTGCGTGCGCGACCATCGCGCCGCCGCCGATCATGGCGCCGGCGAGTCCCACCGACAACAGACCACTGCGAATCCACTTCCGCTTCTGCATGTGCATCACCTCCTCTCGCAGCGTGTGTGTCGGCGTCACCCAACACGTGGCGCGCTCGAGAGACCTCTGAAGTCGGGTAAGAGGCGTTCAAGAATGTGTCGTTCCCAGCCGATGCTCAGCGCGCGCACAGGACTCGCGGGCGACCCTCGGGCGCATGCCGTCTCGCCTCCGTCGCACGACACGGACGCTGTTCGTCGCGATCTCGATCGCAAGCACGTTCGCCGTCCCGATCGCCCGCGCCGACGCCGCGACCGCGCGAGTCTCGATCGGTGCGGGACTGCGCGGCCCGAGCAGTGTCACCGCGACGGTGTACGCGACCGGCCTGAAGCACGCGTCGGCGTTCGCGACCGATGCGCAAGGACGCCTGTGGGTGGCGACCGCGGCGGCGAGCGACAAGGGCAAGGACGCCGTCTACCTCGTGATCACCACGGGCGCGGCGCCGCAGAAGGTCGTGACCGATGTGCACACGCCGCTCGGGCTGGTGTGGGTGGACGACACGCTGTACGTCTCGCAGCACGACGGTGTGCTCAGGCTCAGCGGCTTCGACGGGACGATGTTCGCGTCGCGTACCACGGTCGTCTCGTTCCCCGACGGTACCGGCGAGGTCAACGGCATCGCGCTGGGCGCCGACGGGCGGCTGTACGTGGGCATCTCGGCGTCGTGCGACTCGTGCACACCGTCCGACGCGTACTCGGCGTCGGTGGTGTCGTTCCTGCCCGACGCCACTGATCTCGAGGTGTTCGCCACCGACATCCGCGCCGCGGTCGGGCTCGCGTTCTTCCCGGGGACGAACGACCTGTTCGTCACCATGAACCAGCGCGACGACCTCGGCGCGAAGACCCCGGGAGACTGGCTCGCGCTCGTCCGGCACGGTCAGTCCTGGGGCTTCCCGTCGTGCTACGGCCAGGACACCGCACAGTGCTCCGCACTCCCGGAGCCGGTGGCGGTGCTCGACAAGCACGCGGCGGTCAGTGGCGTCGCGATCGTCACCGGCCAGCTCGGCACCAGCGTCGGAACCGGCGCGGTCGTCGCCGAGTGGGTGACGGGCAAGGTCGAGCTCGTGCGGCTGACCGCGTCGAGCTCCGGGTACACGGGGAAGACGACCACGTTCCTGACCGGCTTCACGAACCCGGTGCCGGTGCTGCTCGACGGCAACGGTGCACTCTTCGTCGGCGACTGGACGACCGGCAGGATCTACCGGATCACCGGGTGACTCACGCGAGCAGGGCGGCGCCGACGTACGGGATCACGCTCACGATGTCGAGGTGACGCAGGTAGCCGGTCATCGAACCGAACTCGTCGTCGACGCGACCGAGGAAGTGCAGCATGGTGAACGGGTCGGCTGCGAGCAGCGCGGGGAGATACGGACCCAACGCACGGCGGTGGTCGTCGTCGAGCTGTGCGATCAGTGAGTCGACCGTCCGAAACGCGGCGTAGCGACTGCGCGAGTAGTCCTCGACGATGTGGCGGATCGGCACGCCGATGGCCCGCAACACGAGCGCCACCACGACACCCGTGCGGTCCTTGCCCAGCGAGCACTGGATCACCGCCGGATAGGCCGCGGGATCGGTCAGGACCGCGAACACTTCGGTGATCGACGCGCTGCTCGCGCAACACAGGTCGAAGTAGCGGTCGGCGACGTAGAGCGGATCGCGCCATCGCTCCCACTCGTCGCCGGCACCGAGGAGATCGCCGAGCGGGAGATGGTGTCGCGTCGCGCCGGGCGCGACGACGTCGGCCGACCACGCGACCTCGTCGTCGCTGCGCAGGTCGATCACGGTGGCCACCCCGAGCTCCTGGAGCCGACGCCGATCACCCGCGGTGGCGGCGACGAGAGCATTCGAGCGGTACAGCCGTCGTCGCCGCAGCATTGCGCCGTTCGCGGTGGGGACGCCGCCCACGTCGCGGAAGTTCGCGCAGCCCTCCAGCTCCTCACCCGTGAGCTCGGTGCGGTGCATGACGACGGTCACTCGACGACCGTACGAGTCGCACCTCTCGCGCGCGTGTCGTCGGGCTGAACGCCCGACCACCATCCGGTGAAGTTCCGGTTCCCGTCGTTCCTGCGTCGAAGTGGCGCGATCATTCGGCTACTTCGACGCCGACCCTAGGAGGGAGCGGCGATGCCGTGCTCGCCGACAGGGCCGACCTGCAACCCGCGCGCCGCCAACTCGTCGGCCAGGCGCGGCAGTGCGCCCAGCGCGGACCGCCACGAACCCGGGTACGACGTGCAGTCGGAGTCGTGCAGGAGCACGGTGCCGCCGTCGACGTAGCGACGCGTGACGTCGGCGAGGACCGACTCCGGTGTTGCCTCCCGCCGCCAGTCGCGGCCCCACGTGGTCCACAGCACGGTCGTCATGCCCAACCGGCGCGCCTCGCGCAACGACGAGTACGACGAGATGCCGAACGGAGGTCGGAACCAGCGCGGGACCACGTCGGTCGCGGCGGCGACGCTGTCGAACGCCCGGCGGATGTCGTCGGCCGTCCGCCGCGGCGTGCGACGCAGCATGTTGCCATGCACGTCGCCGTGCACGCCGATCTCGTGCCCACGCTCGGCGACGGTCCGCGCGAGACCCGGGTCGCGCCGCGTCATCTCACCGAGCATGAAGAACGTCGCGTGCCACCCGAGCGCGTCGAGCGCGTCGAGGAACTCGGGCGTCGACGCCGGGTCGGGTCCGTCGTCGAAGGTGAGCGCGACGTGGCCCTTGCGACCGACACCGACCAGCGCGGGCGTGAACCGCACCCCCACCGGCGACACGCCACCGAGCGCGGGCGCCGCGTGCACGACCGCGACCGCGGCCGCGCCGGCCAGCCCCGCGACCCCGACGTAGCGCAGCCGGCGGGACGGGCTCAGCGCAGCTCCCCGAGCGGCGCCGTGCGCACACCAGACGACGCGAACTGCGCGTCGAGGTCGGCCACCGCGATCTCCATGGCGGTCCGGTCACGGTCGCGGCCGTCGAGCACGTAGACCTTCCCCGACTCGACCTGGCCGGGCAGGCTCTCCGGGCGCACGGTGAAGTTGGCGACGACGAGCTTCTGGTTGTAGCGGCGCGAGAGCATCTGGTCGAAGAAGTCGAGGCGGCGCCCAGGGCAGAACTCGCGGGTGGGCGTGCCCGCCTCCCGCGCGATCACCCGGCCCGCCTTGGTGACGTCGTTGTGCGCCCGGTTCCACCGCAGGAACGACCCCTTGCCCCAACCGCCGTTGGCGATGTCGACGCCCTGATCGGCGAGGTCCTCGAGCGCCACCGACCGGTGGTTGGCCGCGCGGGCGTCGACGACCACCGACACGCCCATGTCGCGGATCTCGGACAGCAGCACGTGGTCGGTGAGCTGCTCGTGGTCGAGCCGGATGCCGACGTACGCGGTGTGCGGGACGTCCTTGGGCGGCTTGGCCACGCCCACACCGATGGCGGAGACCGCTTGCGCGCCGAGGGTGAGGCCGCCGTAGAGCACGAGCACGGTGGCGGCGGCGATCGTCGCGGTGCGCCGGCCCCGAGGCGTGCGCAACGCGACCACGCGGCCCTTCCTGTCGATGAGATGGTCGGTGTCGGCGAGCTCCTCGACGTCGTCGGCGGGGTCGGCGACGAACAGCAGGCGGGCAGTGTCGACCAACGCGTCGCGCTCGGGCCCCGGGCGCGTCACCGTGCGCAGGATGTCGGCGAGCTCGTCCTCGTCGCGCGCGTAGCAGTTGACGCCGGCCCGCGCCATCATCTCGGCGTTGTCCTTGCCGTGGCCGGCGATGGGTCGGAACGTGATGACGGGCAGTCCGACCGCGAACGCCTCCATGCAGGTGAGCCCGCCCGCGTTCTCCACCAGCGCGTCGGACGCCGACATCAGCGCCGGCATCTCGTCGGTCCATCCGATCACCGTGCCGTAACCGCTCGCCTCGAGCTCGGCGCGGAGGTTGTCGTCACGCCCACACACCGTGACCGGGTGGAACTCACCACTGTGCCCGATCGCTTCGACCGTTGCGACGACGTCGCCGACGCCCCACGAGCCTGCGACCACGAGCACCGCGCGGTCTTCGGGCGCGAGCCCCAGGTTCGTGCGCACCGCGTCGCGGTCGTACCCGGCATCGCGGAAGCGCTCGCTCACGAGCGGACCGCGTGCACGGGCGTCCTTCCCGCCGCGCGACGCGGCGGCTTCGGCGGAGATCTCGCTCACCGCGAGGTGGCGGTCGATCCCGCGGTGCACCCAGAGGGAGTGCACCGCGAAGTCGGTGAGGTAGGTGAGCACCGGGACCCGCAACTGCTTCTTGCGCCGCATACGACCCAACACGAGCGAAGCCAGCGGGTACACCGAGACCACTGCGTCGGGTCGGAACTCCTTGATGATGCGCTTGAGCTTGCGACGCGTGAGCCAGGTGTCGAGCATCACGGCCGGCGCGCGCAGCAGCGGAGCGAGCTTGTAGCTGAGCTCGTAGCTCCACGGCGCCATGCGCAACTGCACTTGGTAGAACCAGCGGAGCAACGGTCCGATGTGGAACGCGACCGCGTCGAGGAAGTCCACGACCTCGACCCGGTGGCCGGACGCTTCGAGGCGTCGCTTGAGCTCCTTGGCCGCACCGTCGTGGCCTGCGCCCATCGACGCGGAGACGATGAGGATGCTCCGGCGCACGAGGGCACAGGCTACCGTCCTCGGGGCATGGCGGCCGTCTTGTTGGCGCTGGGTGCCGCGCTCGCCTACGCCGCCGCGTCGGTGCTGCAGCAGCGGGAGGCGCAGGCTGACGCCGTCTCCGAGGACGGGAGCACCGTCGGCGGGGGTGTCAGGCTGGTGCTGCGCCTGGCCCGGCGGCCCATCTGGCTCGCCGGATTGGGGGCCGACGCCCTCGGCTACGGCTTCCAGGCGGTCGCGCTGGGCGTCGGCGAGCTGCTGGTCGTCCAGCCGGTGCTCACCAGCGGCATCCTCTTCGCCCTGCCCGCCGGCGCGTGGTGGTCGGGGCGGCGCCTCGGCCGGGCCGACTTCGCCTGGGCGTGCATCCTGGCCGTCGCCCTCACCGCGTTCCTCCTCCTCGCCGGCACCGACGGCGGGCGCGACTTCGCGTCCGCCCAGGCCTGGCTGGTCTGCGCGGCGATCGCGGCACCGGTGCTGATCGGGTGCATGATCGCGGGCGCGCGGGCGCGCGGGACGCGGCGGGCGGTCCTGTTCGCCTTCGCCACCGGAGCGCTGTTCGGCATCACCGCCGCGCTCACCAAGGCCAGTGTCGTGCTCGTCGACCGCCACGGGCTCGGCGCCCTGGGTCACTGGGAGCTGTACGCGCTCACGATCCTGGGCGCGCTCGGGTTCGTCGTGAACCAGCGTGCCTTCCAAGCGGGGTCGCTCACCGCGTCGCTGCCGACCCTCACGGTCGTCGAGCCGATCGTCGCCGCGGTCATCGGCGTCACCATGCTGCACGAGACGGTCCCGACCGACGGCGCGCTCGAGTGGTTCGCGGTCGGCGTGTCGGTCGTCGCGATGGTCGTCTCGACGATCGTGCTCTCACGCTCGGCGGCGCGCCACGACATGATCCACGAGCACGAGCTGGCCGACGTGCTCAGCCGCACCGAACGGGACGATTGAGGCAGGTCGCGGGGATCTGTGCCCCTGGTGCGCCCGGTGTGGCGGGTCGAGTGCTGATGTCGGGCCTCAGCAACGGGCTCGACGCCCAGTTCGAGCGCGCGCGCCGCGCGCCCGGGCGGCGGTCACCTCGGGGGTGTGCTGCCGGCGACGGTCAGGAAGGCGGCCGTGCCGGCCTGGGTCGGGACCGCGCCGACGCTCGACTCAGAGACCCAGGATCGGCAACGGAGGCAGGGGCAGCGCGGGCAGGGTGATCGGCGGCAGCGTGATCTGGGGCAGCGTCACCGGTGGGAGGGTGATCGTCGGGAGGGTCACCGGGGGCAGCGTCACGCCGGGCACCGTCACCGGTGGGAGCTCGACACCGCCCGGCGCGGGCGGCGTGGTCGTCGTCGCTCCGGCGCCGATCGCGCCGACGCCGCCGAGCACACCACCGGCGGGCGCTCCGACCGGAGGCGAGGTGGCTCCGGGCGCCGCGCCGGCGACGGTCGTGCTCGTCGTCGTCGACGATTCCGACGACGCACCGACCGCGTTCGGCGAGCCGGCGTGATCGGAGTGCGACGGCGGGCGTGGCGCGTCGTGCCCGTCACCGGGACTCGGGAGGTCGATGCCGACGTGCGACACCAACGACGAGATCCCTCGCTGCACGGGGTCGGGCAGCGCACCGGCAGCAGCGAGGCCACTGAAGACGACGAAGCCGGCGACGACGGCGGCGACCAGGTAGCGGACACGCGCACCCGGGCGCACGAGCGGCACGGCCACCGCGCCCGGTGTCGAGTCGTCGTCCTCGCCGACGAGACCGGCGTCCATGCGGGCGGCGAGTGCGGCGCTCGGCGCGGGAGCGGGCAGCGACGCGTACTGCACGGAGAGGCGTTCGAGCACCAAGGCGTCGTTCATGCCGGCACCTCCTCACAACGTCGCCGCAGCGCCGCGAGCGCGCGGTGCTGCAGCGCCTTCACCGCGCCGACCCGCTTGTCGAGGATCCGAGCCACCTGCTCGAGCGAGAGGTCAGCGGTCACGCGCAGCGCGACGACCGCGCGCTGATCGGGTGGGAGCGTCGCGAGCATCGCGTCGGCCCACTCGGCACCGACGTTGGCCAACGCCTCGTGCTCGACGTCACCGGCGGTGTGCGTCTCGACGTCGGCGACGAGCGCGATCGTCTGCGGTCGTCGTTGCCGCCGTCGGGCGTCGTCGATGAGGATGCGGTGCGCGATCGTGAACAACCACGATCGGAAGTTCGGTTCGTCACCCGAGAACTGCGGCAGGCGGTCGAACACGCGGAGGAACACCTCGCTGGTGAGGTCTTCGGGCTCGTCGGCGCCCTGCGCCCGCAGGTAGCCGAACACCCGCCCCGCGTAGGTCTCGTAGAGCCAGCGGCACGCCCACGCCTCCTGTCCGAGCGCGGCGAGGCGCGCGTCCTCGAACGCGACGACGTCACCGGTCCCGGGAAGGTGGTGGGAAACCACCTTCCCGGGATCGGCATCCGGCTCAGGACGCTTGACCTCAGCCCCCACCAGGGTGAGCGCAGTCGTCATGCGCACAGGGAGTGGTGCGAGGCACTCAACCCTTGTACCCCAATCGTCGGAGTTGCAAGAACAGGGCCCCGGCTCCGGCCAGTCCGAGACCGGTCAGGCCGGTGAGGAGCGAGTTCCCACCGGTGAAGGGCAGCGAGCTCCCGGCGCTCAGCGACCCCGGAGTGGCGGCGGTCACGTGCGCCGCCTCGACCAGGACCGGATCGCCGCCCGACGAGCCCGAACCGCCGTTGCCCCCCGAGCTGCCATCGTTGCCGCCGGTGCCGGGCGTGCCGATGCTGGACGAGTCGGAGCACTTCGAGGTCGTACCGACGCCGAGCAGGCCGACACCGTTGCCGCACACGCCGAGCAGGACGTTCGGCGAGATGCCGGCGAGACCGCCGCCGCCACCCCCGGACGCGGACTGGTCCGTGCTGCAGTCCGACGTCGTACCGGTGCCGAGCACGCCGATACCGGTGCCACACAGGTTCGCCTGGACGTTGGGGCTCACGTCGACGAGGCCGGAGCTGTCACCACCGGACGACGAGGACTGCGAGTCGTTGCAGGTTGCCCCGGTCCCGACGCCGAGGACGCCGACACCGTTGCCGCACACGTCGGCCTGCACGGTCGGGTCCACGGAGACCAGAGGCGTCGGCACGGGCAGCGGTGGCGTGCCCTCAGGCGGCGGGACCGGGAGCGCCGGTGCCGGGAGCGGGGGTAGCGGCACCGGAAGGGGCGGGACAGGGATCGGGATCGGGATGGGAAGCGGTGTGGCGGCCGCCGCGGGCGACGCGCCGGCGAACGCGAGGCCGGCGGCCAGGGCCACCGGAGCGAGCGTCAGAACGAGCCGACGGCGGACACGGCGCGCCGGTCGGTGCATGGGGTCGGACATGGGCATGTGGGTTCCTCCCGGCCACGGCCCTCCTCGTGCGAGTGGACCGAATGGGTGCGTTCCGAGCGCTCGAATCTGCCAACGGCGCCGCGGCGAGGAGGGATACGGGTACGACCGAAAAATCTCACGGAACGCGAGGACTCTCGCGCGAACAGTGGTGGCCGCTAGTTCAGGCCGTCACGCAGGACGGCCACGATCACCCGCATCGCGAGGACGGTGGCGCAGAACAGACCGAAGTAGCCGAAGATCCGGAACAGCGAAGTGCTGTCGGAGAACGCCGGACCGTCGTCGATGGCGATCAGGCCCACCGACACCAGGCCCAGGGCGCCGGCGAGGAACGCCAGCACCAGCCGGTTGACGAGGCGCACCACCACGTGCTCGTCGTGGGGGTCGGAGAAGTGCGAGACGCGCACCCGCAGCCCGTCGCGCTCGAGGCTCGTGAACGCACGATCGATGTGACGCGGCAGCCGGCGCAACATCGGCACCGTGCGCAACAGCTCGTCGCGCACCGCTTGCTGCATCGAGCTCGGGTTGATGAGGCTGCGCACCCACTTGGCCGCGATGCTCTCGGCGGCGTCGATCACCGAGTAGCCCGGCGCGATCGTGGTCAGCGTGCCCTCGAGCACGATCAGCGCACGGAAGAACGTGCTCCACTCCGCGGGCATCGTGATGCCGAACTCGAACATGAGGCGCAACATCGAGTTGAACATCGCGGCGTCGGGCTGCGAGCCGGGCGCGAGGTGCTGCGCCATGAAGCGCGCGAGCGCGCGCTCGAAGTCGTTGACGTCGACCCCGCGCCGGAGGCTCGCGACCTGCAGCACGGCCTGCACCACGGCATCGGAGTCCCGGCGGCTGACACCGGCCATGAGGTCTCGGAGCGCGGCCTGTTGCACCGGGTCGAGCCGCCCCGCGGCACCGAAGTCGATCAACGCGAGCTGGCCGTGGGCGAGGAGCATGACGTTCCCCGGGTGCGGATCGGCGTGGAACACACCCTCCTGCAGCATCTGCTCGAGGAACGTGCGCAACAACGAGTCGGCGAGCTTGACGCGCTCGGCGCCCGGCACGCCCGTCCAGTCCACCTCGCGCACACTGGCACCGTCGAGCCACTCCATGACGAGCACGCGCGACGTGCTGAGGTCGTCGTACACGAACGGCACGCGGATGTGCGCGTCGCTCGGCATCGTGGCCGCGATGGCGTGTGCGTTGCGCGCCTCGATGCGGTAGTCGAGCTCCTCCCGCAGCCGGGCGGAGAACTCGGCGACGAGATCCTCGACCCGGTACTCGTTCCCCCACGCGGTGCGCGTCTGCACGACGTGACCCAGCTCCTCGAGCACCGACAGGTCGACCCGCACCGCCTCGTCGATGCCAGGACGTTGGACCTTCACCACCACCGGCGAGCCGTCGGGGAGTTGCGCGCGGTACACCTGCCCGATCGACGCCGCGGCCACGGGCTGCCAGTCGAAGCCGAAGAACACCTCGCCGACCGGGGCGTCGAGCTCCTGCTCGAGCATCTCGGCGATCGCGTCGTGTGGCGCGGGACGCACGTGATCTTGCAACATGCCCAGCTCCGCCGCCGCTTGCGGGGAGATCAAGTCGGTGCGTGTGCTCAGCACCTGGCCGAGCTTCACGAACATGCCGCCGCACTCTTCGAGGGCGAGCCGGAAGCGCCGCACGGGAGGACGCGAGCCGGCGAACTCGACGTCGTCGCGGCGTCCGAGGCCGAGGGAGGGGCCGAGGCCGTTGCGCACCGCGATGCGGGTGATCTCGGCGTACCGCTGGACCCGCCGACCGCGGCGCCGCACGGAGCGGACCGGGTGCGGCACCGACTGCAGCCCGGTCTGGGCCCGCATCACGATCCCCGGGCGGGCCAGGAACTCGAGCCACACCGCGGCCGCCATCGCGCCGAGCAGTGAGAAGAGGAAGAGGTTGCGGCTGAAACCGTCGGACGCCGGATGCGCGTCTGCGGCGATCCACAACGCCACGACCGCGCCGACGATCCAACCGATCGTGCCGGCCATGACCGTCGCTGCGAACGAACGCCGCACGCCGAGCACCCGCCCGACGAGCGCGCTGGCGAACAACGCGAAGGCCAACGCCGGCAGGAGCAACCAGAGCTCGTCCCCGAGGCGTTCGAACACGGAGGCTGCGAGGGTGGTCGTCATGGGTGACCGGTGGTCGTGGGCGCGGTCAGAGCTCCTCCACCAGGAGGGCGCCGTCGGCGTACTGCGCGCGCAGCACCTTCTTGTCGAACTTGCCCACGCTCGTCTTGGGTACCTCGCCGATGAAGGTCCACCGCTCCGGCAGCTGCCACTTGGCCACGTACTCGGCGAGGAAGTCGCGCAGGTCGGCGGCCGTCGCCCCCGCCCCCTCGCGGCGGACCACACACGCGAGCGGCCGCTCGTCCCACCGAGGGTCGGGCACCGCGATCACCGCCGCCTCGACGACGTCGGGATGCGCCATGAGGTGTCCCTCGAGCTCCACCGACGAGATCCACTCGCCGCCCGACTTGATGACGTCCTTCGAGCGGTCGGAGATCTTCACGTAGCCGTTCGGGGTGACGCTGGCGATGTCACCGGTGCGCAGCCATCCGTCGTCGAACTTCTCCGGCGCGGGATCCCCGTAGTAGGCGCCGGTGATCCACGAGCCCCGGACCTCGATCTCGCCGACGGCGTCGCCGTCCCACGGGAGCACGACGCCGTCGTCGTCGACGATGCGCAGCTCGACGCCCGGCAAGGGGCGGCCGGTCATCGCGCGCCAGTCCATCTCCTCCGTCGTGCCCAGCGGCACGCCGCGGGGTGGGAGCGAGACCGCGGCGACGGGACTGGTCTCGGTCATGCCCCACGCCTGCAACATGCGGATCCCGAAGCGGTCCTGGAAGGCTTCCATGAGCGCGCGCGGCACCGCGGCTCCTCCGCACATGATCCGCTGCAGCGACGAGAAGTCGACGTCGTGGTCCTCGGAATACCGGAGCAGGTCGGCCCAGATCGTGGGGACCGCGGATGTGGCGGTGGGCCGCTCGCGTGCGATGAACTTCGCGAGCGGTTCCGCCTGCAGGTAGCGACCCGGCATGAGGAGGTCGGCACCCGCCATCCACGCCGCGTACGGCGCGCCCCACGCGTTGGCGTGGAACATCGGCACGATCGGGAGGAGGCGGTCGTCCCAGGTGTACGGAATGCCCGATCCGACCTGGATACCGATCGTATGCATGAAGGTGGAGCGGTGCGAGTAGACGACACCTTTCGGGTTGCCCGTGGTGCCGCTCGTGTAGCACATCGCCGCGGGAGCCCACTCGTCGACCTCGGGAAAGGCGAACGCCGCCCGGGCGGCGCTCGCGAGGAGGTCGTCGAAGCGCACGAAGTCGGCGCCGTCGCGCGCGGCCTCCTCGAGCACCGACACGTCACCATCGCCGACGACGACGTACTGCTCGACCGTCGCCAGCTCGGCTGCCACGCGCGCGAGGAGCGGTGCGAGGTTGTCGTCGACGAGAATGACTCGGTCGCCGGCGTGGTTCACGATGTAGGCGAGCTGCTCGGGGAAGAGCCGGATGTTGAGGGTGTGGAGCACCGCGGCCTGCATCGGCACCGCGAAGTACGCCTCGAGGTGCTCCTGGGTGTTCCACATGAAGGTGCCCACGCGGTCACCGGGCTCGACGCCGAGCGCCGCCAGCCCCGCCGCGAGCTGCTCGACCCGGTTCGCCACCTCACCGAACGACGCCCGGCGGCTGTCGTCGCCCTCGAAGGTGACGATCTCACTCTCGGAATGGAGCGCGCGTCCGTGCCGGAAGATCATGCCGACGTTCAGCGGGAAGTCCTGCATGGTCGACTGCATCATCGTGCCGTGCTCCCCATCCAGATGGTCGATGACCTCGCGGAGCGTACTCGCACGCGCCCGCGCATCTCCGGGAGACGAAGCAGAGCCGTGCTCGGATGAGCGGGACGGCGTCGCGGAGTCGACCAATCGAGGAGAGACGAAGCAGAGCCGTGCTCGGATGAGCGGGACGGCGTCGCGGAGTCGACCAATCGAGGAGAGACGAAGCAGAGCCGTGCTCGGATGAGCGCGACGGCGTCGCGGAGTCGACCAATCGAGGAGAGACGAAGCAGAGCCGTGCTCGGATGAGCGCGACGGCGTCGCGGAGTCGACCAATCGAGGAGAGACGAAGCAGAGCCGTGCTCGGATGAGCGGGACGGCGTCGCGGAGTCGACCAATCGAGGAGAGACGAAGCAGAGCCGTGCTCGGATGAGCGCGACGGCGTCGCGGAGTCGACCAATCGTGGAGGGGCTCAGCCGCCGTAGTTCATGCGGGTGTCACCCATCGACAACACCGCCGTCTCCTCGTCGAGCTGGAACCCGGAGTCGACGATCTCGCCGAGGAACAGCGTGTGGCCTCCCAGCTCGACGGTCTGACGCACCTCGCAGTCGACGAACGCGACCGCCTGGTCGAGAATGGGCGTGCCGGTCATGCCGTCGTGGAAGGGAAACCCGTTGAGCGTGCGCGCGTCGAGGTCGACGTCGACCGGCTTGGTGAACTTTCGCACGATGGCGCGGTCCTCCTGCGCGACGAGGTTCACGCTGAACACACCGCCGTCGGCGACGAGCTCGTGCGTGAACGCCTCGCGCTCGACGCTCACACCGACGAGCTTCGGATCGAACGACAGCTGGGTGACCCAATTGATCGTCATCCCGTTGCGCCGCTCCCCCGCCCGAGAACCGAGGACGTAGAGACCGCTCGGCATCTTCCAGAGGACGCGCCGCCGGAGCTTGTCGTACTCCTCGGCGTCGTGACCGGCCGGGACCGGCCCGACGATTCCCTGCTGCGTGGGCATGGCGACTCCTCACTCCTCACGATCGGGACGACCGGGCGCGGAGCCCGGCAGCGAGGTCGGCCTCGCGCCGCAACCCGACCTCGAGGGGCAGGTCGAGGGCTGCCCACACCGCGGCCTTGGCCGCGCGCACGGCCGCCGTCGGGCGAGTGACCACCGCGTCGGCGCGGGCAACGGTGCGCGCGTGGAGCTCCGCACGCGGGACCACCTCGTCGACGAACCCGCGCGCGAGGGCATCGGCCACGGGGATGCGCTCACCAGTGATCACGGCCGCGAGCGCGGCGCTGGTGCCGACGACGCGTGGCAGCGTCTGGCTCGCACCACCAGCCGGAAGCATCCCGACGCGCGCCTCGGGCAGCGCGACGACGCAGTCGTCGGCCGCGATGCGGAGGTCGCACTGAAGCGCGAGCTCGAACCCGAAGCCGACGGCGTTGCCCTGCATCGACGCCAGCATGGGGACGGGCACCGCGCGGAGCAGACCCCACACGTCGCGGCCCCAGCGCGCGTCACGCATCGCGAACAACGACGGTGCGGTGCCGAACTCCCTGAGGTCCGCTCCCGCGGAGAAGTGCTCGCCGGTTGCAGTGAAGACCACGACGCGCACGCCGGGATCGGCGATGACGGCAGTGAGCACCTCGCAGAGCGCGTCGCGCGTGGCGACGTCGTAGACGTTGATCGGGGGGTGGTCGAACTCGATCTCGGTGATGGCACCCCGCGTCCGCACGTGGAGGCGTTCGTCACCCACCGCGCCGCTCCCGCGCCAGGAGACGGCCGACCGCGCCCTCGAGCGACACTCGGGCCGAGACCGTGGGTCCGCCGTCGTCACCGCGACGGAGGAGCTCGACCGCGGTGATCGCGCCGACGAGGCCGGCCACCGGATCCGCCAGCGACGTGCGCGCCAGGCGCGGCGGGTCGTGGCGCGCCGCCCACCCGCCGTGCGCCTCGGCGGCAGGGCCATAACCCGGGCGGTCGCTGGCGGCGAACGCGGCGACGCGCAGCACCGCGCGCCGTGGGCCGGATGCCGGCGTTGGCGAGCACCCGCGGAGGATGGCCTTCGACGACCAGATCGGCGTGCTCGACGAGCGCGGCGGCGCGGCCGCGGTCGGGCTCGACGCCCAGGTCGAGCGGGACGACCTCTTGACCCACCACCAGGTCGTCGCGGAGCGGGAAGCGGTCGGGCCGCCCCGGGTGCTCGACCTTCACCACCCGCGCGCCCAGCCGCGCCAGGACCAGACCGACCAGCGGCGTGGCCCATGCGGTGCCGAAGAGCACCACCGCCGCACCGTCGAGGCGGGACGACGCCACCTCGGGAATCGGGTCCGGGACGGCCGGGGTGGTGCGCACCACGGCAGCCGGCACCATCCACGCCGCGGCCTCGGCGTCGATCTGATCGGTCGTGAGCGCGTCGAGCACGGGCCACGACGCGCCCATCGCCGTCACCATGTCGACGAACGACGACCACGCGGTCGGTGGACCGGGGTGCACCCACCCGTCGGCCGTGCGGAGCAACGGCGCGGGGACCGGCCACGGCCGTCCCCGGCGCGTCCGCACCGCGAGGTCGGCACCCGGGCGCGCGACGGGCGGCAACGCGATGCAGAGACGCGCTGCGAGCTCGTCGAGCTCCCGGCGCGCGATCGCGACGCCCGTACGTGACGCGCAGCGCGTGGTCATGAGCCGGTGAACTTCGGCGGCCGCTTCTCGAAGAACGCGGCGATGCCCTCGGTCCGGTCGTCGGTGGTGGAGATCAGGAGGTTGAGATCGGACTCGAGCCGGAGCGCGTCCGCGAGGGTGAGGTCGCGCCCGCGGTGCACCGCGTCGCGGGCGGCCGCCTGCGCGCGCGGCGCGCCCCTCGACAGCTGGTCGGCGAGTGCCTCGGCCCGCGCCGCGGGATCGTCGTCGAGCGCCGCGAGACCGCTCCGCGCGAGCGCGCCGGCGTCGACCGGTTCGCCCAGCACGAGCAGGCGCAACGCGAGCGCCACACCACCGGCGCGGGTGAGACGCTGCGTGCCTCCCCAGCACGGCAGCTCGCCGTCGCCGACTTCGGGGAATGCCATGGTTGCCGCCGGGCCGATCACGCGGAGGTCGGCGGCGAGCACCAGCTCGGCGCCGGCACCGACCGCGGGCCCGTTCCACACCGCGATCGTCGGCGCCGGGAACCCGGCGAGCAGCGCGGCGGGATCACGCAGACCCGCGGGGGTGGGGATGCGGGGCTCCCGTGCGCCCACGCCGTCGAACGCGCGCACGAGCAGCGCACGCGGCGGATCCGCCGCGAGGCCGTCGAGCTCGGCCAGGAGACGACCGCACGCGGGGGCGCCGAGATCGGCGAGCGGTCCCGGCGACAGCTCGATCGTCGCGACGGCGTTGATGTCGCCTCCCGGTTCAGTCGACGCGCGCGAGCGCATCGACCTCCGCTCGCTCCGCATCGGTCAACTTCCATGCGGCGGTGGCAGCCGCGTTGGTACGCACCTGCTCGGGCGTCGTGGCACCCGCGATCACGCTGCCGACGCCCGGGGTGCCGGCCAGCCACGACAGCGCGAGCTCCACCAGCGTGTGCCCGTGGGCCTCGGCGTACTCGGTGAGCCGCTCCACGACCTCGAACTTCTCCTCGTTGGCGAATTCGGCCGCCATCGGGCCCCACGCGGCGAGCCGTGATCCCTCGGGGTGGTCCTCCCCGCGGCGGTACTTGCCGGTGAGCATCCCGCTGGCGAGCGGGAAGTAGGGCATGAGCACGACGTCGAGACGCCGGCACACGGGCAGCACGTCGTCTTCCACGGAGCGATTGAGGAGGCTGAAGTCGTTCTGCGCGTTCACGAAGCGCGGGACACCGAGCTCCGTGGACACCTGCTCCGCCTCCTCGAGCTGCGCGCCGCTGAAGTTGGAGCAGCCGATCTCGAGCACCTTGCCCGCGGCCACGAGCTTGGCGAAGGCCGAGAGCGTCTCGCCGATGGGCGTGTGCGGATCCGGCGTGTGCAGCAGGTAGAGATCGATGTGGTCGGTGCCCAGGCGGGCCAGGCTCTCGTCGCAGCGCTTCGTGACGTAGGGCTCGCTCCCGCCCTGCTCGCCCTCGGGCACCTGCATCCCCACCTTGGTGGTGATCACCGCGTCGCGACGCCGAGCGCCGAGCGCCCGACCGAGGAACTCCTCCGAGCGACCCTTGCCGTAGATGTCGGCGGTGTCGAAGTGGTTCACGCCGACCTCGAGGGCGGCGTCGACCACCAGCTTCGACGCGTCGGCGTCGATCCGCATGCCGAAGTTGTTGCACCCGAGGCCGGCCAGCGACACCTCGAGGTTGCCCACCTTGCGCATCTCCATCGGTCGTCTCCTCGGCGTCGTCGTCCCGCAGCGGGTTGCGGCTGCCCACGCTACCGCCACCGGCCCGATCGAGGCCCGAGCCGATGTCGCGCGGGAGCCGGGTACCGTCGGCTCCGGTGGACATGTCCCGATCGTTCGCGCCGTTCCGGCACCGTCGCTTCGCGCTGCTGTGGGCGGGGGCGTTCGTCTCGAACATCGGCACGTGGATGGAGACGGTCGGGGTGGGCATCCTGGTGACCACCGAGACCGGGAAGGCGGGTTGGACCGGTCTCGTGGCCGCGGCTCCGCGGGCGGGTGGTCAGCGTGCTGATGATGTTGATCGGCTCGCTCTACCCGATCGGCAGCATTGCGCAGGGCGCGATCGCCGACGAGATCGGGCTGCGGGCCACCACCACCGCCGCGGCCGTGCTGCTCGGCGGGCTGCTGCTGGTCTGGCGGCTGCTGCGGCCGCGCGCCGCCGACGCCATCGGCGACAGCGTCACCACTGCGATGATCAGGGCCGACGTGGTGGTCACCGAGTCGGCCGAACCGGCCCACGCGCGACACTGGGAAGGTGGCTGATCAGGCGACCCGTCGCGCCCGCCGGCTCTCCCTGGAGCTGAAGTACGCCGCGATCGCCGTCTCCATCGTCGGGCTCTTCGTGATCCTGCACGCGGCGGGCGCGTTCCGGGGCGTGAACGACACCGTCAACGACGGCGTGAACCGACTCCTCGGCCTCGGGATCATCGGTCTCTTCCTGATCGCGCTGGTCGCGAACCTGTCGATCCTGGTGCAGATCCCCTACACGCTGCCGTTGCTCTCCGCTGCGCTCGGCGGTGCCAGCCTGCAGAGCGTGATGGGGCTCGGCCTCGCCTCGGGACTGGGTGCCGGCATCGGCGCGGTGGCGTCGTACAAGGTGGCGGACGCGCTCGTCACGAAGAGCCAGGGGACGCCGGACGGCCGGCTCTTCCGCTGGATCGGCCGCAACGTCGACGACCGGCCGCGCGCCACCTCGTTCGTCATCTTCCTGATCGGGCTCTCGCCCCTGCCCGACGGCGCGGTGGTCGTGCCCCTCGCCGTCGTCCGCTACGGCATGCGCCGGCTCGCGGTGCCGCTCTTCCTGGGGAAGCTGGGCCACAACCTGCTCCTGGCCCTCCTCTTCTACGGGTTCGCTTCGTGGTCCGCGGAGCACGTGTCGCAGAAGTCGAGCACCGAGCTCGCCCTCCTGGTCGCGGTCCTCTTCATGGTGCTGGTCGGCTACCACGCCGAGAAGGCGCGGACCTCGATGCGAGCGGCCGAGGCGACCGGCTCCGAACCGGCGCTCTGACCCCGGCGCCCTGACCGCGGCTCGATCGAGCGGTGTGATCGCGGGAGCAACTGCTCCTAGAATATCCGCTCATGGGAAGCGCGGGCCCTGCGTCCACGGTGGGCGAGCCGGAGATCCGGGTCGAGGAGCTGGCCCGGCGCGCCGACGTCTCGGTCGACACCATCCGCTTCTACCAGAAGCGCCAGCTGCTCCCGCCGCCGCGCCGGGCCGGGCGCATCGCGTGGTACGGGATCGACCACGTCGAGCGACTCCAGCGCATCAAGGACCTCCAGCGCGACGGCTTCTCGCTCGCCGTCATCCGGCGGCTGCTCGCCGGTGAGCTCGACGCCGCCGACGCGCCGCTCGCGGCCGCGGTCGCCGGCGCGCAGATCGGTGACGCCGAGCTCCTCACCCTCGACGAGCTCGCGGCCCGCGTCGGCGTGCCCGCGCCCCTGCTCGACGCAGTGGCCCGTGAGGGTCTCATCGTGGCGCAGCAGCGCGGTGGCGCGTCGGGCTACACGGCCGCCGACGCCGACGTGCTGCGCGCGGGCCTGCGACTGCTCGAAGCGGGCTTCCCGCTCCCCGATCTGCTCGCGCTGGCACGCCGCCATCACGACGCGACGCGCGCGATCGCTACCGACGCGGTCGAGATGTTCGACGCGCACGTGCGTCATCCGATCCAGGCCAGCGACCTCGACGAGGACGAGAAGGCCGAGCGCCTGGTCGAGGCGTTCCGCACCCTGCTGCCGACCGTCACCACGCTGGTCGCCAACCACTTCCGCAGCGTGCTCCTGGAGATCGCGCAGGAGCACCTCGAGGCGGTCGGCGACGCGCGCGAGCTCGCGGCGGCGCGCGGCGAACCCGGTTGGGACCGCGCGTGAAGGCGGGCGCGCTGCCGCAGGGCGACGCCAAGCACGACGCGGTCGAGGGCATGTTCGACCGGCTCGCGCCGCGCTACGACCGCATGAACCGCATCATCTCGCTCGGACTCGACCGTCGGTGGCGGCGCCACACGGTCGACGAGCTCGGCGCCCCGCCCCGCGCGCGCGTCCTCGACCTCGCGTGCGGGACCGGCGACCTGTGCCGCGACCTCGCGGCTCGCGGCTACGCGCCGATCGGGGTCGACTTCTCCGCCGGGATGCTGGCCGCGGCGCAGGTGGATTCTCCGCTCGTGCGCGGCGACGGCGCCGCGCTCCCGGTCGCCACCGGGAGCTTCGACGCGGTCACGTGCGGATTCGCGCTGCGCAACTTCGTCGACCTCGACCGGGTCTTCACGGAGTGTGCTCGCGCGCTGCGCCCCGGCGGCCGCTTCGCCGCCCTCGACGCGACCGTCCCCACCAATCCCGTCCTGCGGGCCGGCAACGCGGTGTGGTTCCGGGGCGCGGTGCCCCTGCTCGGGCGGGTCGTCGCCCACGACCCCGAGGCGTACCGCTACCTCCCGGAGAGCACCGCGTACCTGCCGCCGGCCGCCGAGCTCGTCCGTCGCCTCGACCTCGCGGGGTTCCGCGAGGTGCGCCACACCACGTTCACGGGCGGCTCGGTGCTGCTGCTCACCGGGACGCGCGTGTGACCACCACGCCCGTCCCCGCCCGCCTCCATGCGGTGACCCGCGAAGTCGACGCGAGCGACGACGCCCTGCACGAGTTCGACGCCCACGGCTTCGCGTGGGTGCACCACGGCACGCGCCTGGTCGCGTCGGGCGTCGCGGCGAGGCTCGTACCCGCCGACTCGGCAATGGTGCTCGCCGGGGTCGACGCCGACGACCCGCTCGGACTCCCCGGCACCGGGGCGGTCGCGGTGGGCGCGCTCCCCTTCGACCCCGGCGAGCCCGGTGAGCTGGTGGTGCCGGCCCGGGTCCACGGCACCCGTGACGGGCGCGCCTGGATCACCGAGATCGGTCCCGGCGAATCCGGCTCCACGGTGGCGACCGCCCCACCCACGCGGTTCCACGTCGCGGCGCCGCGCACTCGCGTCGAGTGGCGGAGCGCGGTCGAGCGCGCGCTCGGGGCCATCGCCACCGGTGAACTCGAGAAGGTCGTGCTCGCGCGTGGAAGTCGTGGTCGAAGCCGACACCCCGTTCGACGCGCGCGAGATCGTGCGCGGGCTCGTCGCGAGCCAGCCCGGTTCGATCGTCTACGCGAGCACGGGATTCGTGGGCGCCAGCCCCGAACTGCTCGTGCGGCGCGAGGGTGACGTCGTCGAGTCACGTCCCGTCGCCGGCACCACCGTCGCCGACAGCGACGAAGCGCTGCTCGCATTGGCCGCGTCGGTCAAGGACACGCGTGAGCACCGCTACGTCGTCGACGGCATCGTCGACGTGCTCGCGGCCCGCTGCACCGAACTGCACGCCGACGCCACCCCCGAGGTCGCGGTGTTCGGACCCGTCGCCCACCTCGCCACCCCCATCCGCGGCCGCCTCGCTCTCCCCGCGCCGACCGCGCTCGACGTGGCGCGGCTGCTGCACCCCACCCCGGCGGTCGGTGGCACACCCCGCCGGGCTGCGCTCGACGCCATCCGCGCCCTCGAGGGCTTCGACCGAGGCCGCTACGCGGGACCGGTCGGTTGGGTCGACGCCCGCGGCGACGGCGAATGGGCCATCGCCCTGCGGGGGGCGGAGCTCGACGGCGCCCGGGCCCGGCTGGTGGCGGGCGCGGGCATCGTGGCGGGTTCCGATCCCGAGGCCGAGTGGGCCGAGACCCAGGCCAAACTCGAGCCCATGCTGCGCGCCCTCGTCCGTCCCTGAGGCTCCCGCCGCCGATTCAGTGTTCCGTGGAACACCTCTGACGTGCTCAACCGTGCAATGAATGCTCCACAGCCGCCCAGACCTCGCGGTGACGAGTCACGTTGACGTCACGGTCGGTGCGCACGCGCACGACCTGCACGCCGCGGCCGTCGACGGCGGCGAGCACGGCGGGTTCGAGCTCGGCGGCGGCGCCGACCTCGGTGACCGGGATGCCGTGCACACCGGCGAGCGCGGCCACATCGACAGGTTGGGGCGTGCCGAAGAGGGCCTCGAAGTGCTCCGGGAGCTCGGCCGGGGGCAGGAACGAGAAGATGCCTCCGCCACCGTTGTCGACGACGACGAAGGTGGTGTCGAGACCGCGGTCGCGCGCGCCGAGGAGCCCGTTGGCGTCGTGGAGGAAGCACAGATCACCGAGCAGCGCGATCGTGGGACCGTCCGAGGCGGCGGCCACCCCGAGTGCCGTCGACACGAACCCGTCGATGCCATTGGCGCCGCGGTTGGCATGGAACACGAGACCGTCGCGCGCGGCAGCGAAGCTCTCGACGTCACGCACCGGCATGCTCGACGCGACGACCAGCGACGCGCCTTCGGGCGACGTGCGCACCACGTCGCGCGCGATGCGTCCTTCGAACGGCTCGTCCCATCCGTCGACGAGCGTGTCGACCGCGCTGCGGGCCGCGTCGTCGGCGTCTCGCCAGACGCGCACCCACTCGTCGTCGACCAGCACGTCGACCGCGTCGGCCAGCGCGCCGAGCAGCAGCTCGGGATCCGCGACCATGCGGCCGCTCATCGCGTGCTGTGGATCGAGCCACGTGCCGTCGGGGTCGACGAGCACCTGGTCGACGGCCGGATCGAGCCACTGCGTGAGCGGCTTGTTGGTCGTCGGACCTCCGACGCGCAGCACGACGTCCGCGCGGTGTGCGTCGGCGAACGTCGGCACCCGCAGCAGAGGGTCGTAGGCGGCGACGGTGCCGGGTACCCGCAGGTTGGACAGCGGATCGGCGAGCACCGGCCACCCCGCGACCTCCGCGAAGCGGAGTGCGGTCGCGGCCCGCACACCGGCACCCCACCCGGCGACCACCAGGCCGCGCGGCCGGTCGGCCACAAGATGGGCGAGCGCGTCGAGCAGCTCCACGGAGGGCGCGCGCACGCCCGGCGCGGTCGCGGTCCAGGGCCGGTCGTCCGAGCGCCCGGGCGCGTCGACGACGGGCTCGCCGGTCGGGACCAACGGCTCGCGGAACGGCAGGTTGAGGTGGACCGGTCCTGCGGGCGGGCCTGCCGCGGTGGCGACCGCGCGCGACGCGAGCGCACGCCACTCCGGACCCACCCCGGGCCGGTCACGCGGCACCTCCGGCTCGTGGAACCAGCGGACGGCGGCGCCGAACAGCTTCACCTGCTCGACGGTCTGCCCCGCGCCGGTGTCACGCAACTCCGGGGGACGATCGGCCGTGCACACGATCATCGGCACGCGAGCATGGTGGGCTTCGAGCACGGCGGGATGGAAGTTGGCGGCGGCGGTGCCCGACGTGCACAGCACCACCGCGGGACGTCCAGTCGCGCGGGCGATCCCGAGCGCGAAGAACGACGCCGACCGCTCGTCGAGATGCACGTGCACGCGCACCCGATCGTCGTCAGCGAGCGCCAACGCCAGTGGCGCGGATCGTGAGCCCGGTGCGAGGCACGCGTCGGAGACACCGTGGCGTGCCCACTCGTCGACCAGCGTGCGCGCGAAAGCGGTGGTTGCGTCGCGGCTCATGGAACACTCTCCCGGTGGACGCGGAAGCCGTGGTGTTCGTCGACGGGTTCACGCAGGCCGTCGGCGCCTGGACCGTCGCCGCGCCCGATCACCCGGCCGCGCGCTTGTACCTCGGGCCGCCGGTCGGCGCGACCTTCGAGGAGGCGGCGTTCAACCTCGGGTGGTCGACGAGCTTCCTCGAACCCGAGCAGCGGCTCGAGCGCACCGACTACGTCGGGTACTCGCAGGGCGGTCGGCTGTGCCTGCAGCTCGCGCTCGACCGGCCTGCCGTGGTGCACCGGCTGGTGTTGGTGAGCGCGTCGCCAGGGATCGCCGACCCGCGCGAACGCGCCGCGTGCCGCGAGGCTGACGAGCTCCTGGCGCAGGGGATCGAGCGCGACGGCGTCGATGCGTTCCTCGAACGCTGGCTCGCGCAGCCGCTCTTCGCGACGCTGCCCCGGGAGCGCGCCGGGATCGACGAGCGGCGGGCGCACAACACCGTCGACTCGCTCACCTACCAGCTGCGCGTCCTCGGGCAGGGCTCGCAGCCGTCGAACTGGGACCGGCTCGGCGAGCTGCGAATGCCGGTGCTGCTGATCGCAGGCGAGCTCGACACCAAGTACGTCGACGTCGCCCGCCGGATGGCCGAACGGATCACCGACGCGCGCGTCGAGGTGGTCCCCGACGCGGGGCACGCGTGTCATCTCGAGCAGCCCGAACACGTGGCTGACCTGCTCGCCAACTTCTGATCGGGTCGATGCCTTCACCGTCCCTCCCTCCGGGCACGGTTCCGCTCCGTCTCCTCCTGAGAGCGCGCCAACAGGTCGTCGTCGGGTGTGACCGCGCGCACCGGGAGGGCGCCGTCGACCGGCGCCAGCGGGGTGTGCGTCACGTCACCCGGCAACCCGGCCAGCGTGGCCAGTCCGCACGCGTACGGCAGCTCGGGCAACGCCGCCGCGAGGGCGACGCCCGCCGCGATCCCCACCGATGTCTCCATCATCGAGCTCACGACCGCCGGTACGCCGGCTTCCTCGGCGACCGCGAGCGCGGCGCGCACACCACCCAAGGGCTGCTGCTTCAGCACGATCACGTCGGCGGCGTCGAGCGCGCGCAAGCGGCGCGCGTCGTCGAGCGAGCGGATGCATTCGTCGGCGGCGACGCGCACGTCGACGCGCCGCCGTACCGCGGCGAGGTCGTCGAGCGTGGCCACCGGCTGCTCGACGTACTCGAGGTCGAAGGCCGCGAGCCGCGTGATCATCGCAACCGCGGTGTCGACGTCCCACGCCCCGTTGGCGTCGACCCGGAGCGCCACGTCGGGACCCACCGCGTCGCGCACCGCGCGCAGCAGCGCGACGCCCGACGCGTCGCGCACCTTCACCTTGACCGCCGGGTAGGCGCGCACGTCCTGCACCAGGAACGGCCCGTCGACGAGCGCGTTCACGGGTACGGAGTCGCGCCGCGCGGGCGGGAACCCGTCGCTCGCCGCCTCGACCGCCGCCGCACGGCAGATCGCCGGGTCGCTCGGGTAGCCCGGCAGCGGGGAGCATTCGCCCCACCCGCCCGGCCCCTCGAACAACGTGACCTCGCGGTCACCGAGCCGGAGCCGGTGCTCGTTCAGGAGAGGCACAGCCCCACGCTCACGAGCACGGCGACGACCACTTCGACCTTCGAGGTCGCCACCAGGACCGCGACCAGCGACGGTGGATCGCTGCGCGACAGGATCGTGCGCACGGGCGCCACCGCCAGCGGGAGCGCGAGCAGTCCGAGCAAGGCCCAAGGTTGGGAGATCCCGATCGCGACCACCGAGAGGAACGATCCGACGTAACAGGCGACGAACATCCGCCGTGCGGTCGTCGTCCCCAGCCGCACCGCGAGCGTGCGCTTCCCGGTGACTGCGTCGGTCGGGACGTCGCGCACGTTGTTGGCGAGGAGGATGGCGCAGGCGAGCAGACCGACCACGAGCGAACCCCACCACGCGGCCGACGGGACCGCTTCGATCTGCACGTACGCCGAGCCGACGGTGGCGACGAACCCGAAGAACACGAGCACCATCAGCTCGCCCAGCCCCAGGTACCCGTAGGGCTTGGGCCCGCCGGTGTAGAGCCACGCCGCACCGATCGCCGCCACGCCGACGAGCAGCAGCCAGGGGTCGACCACGAGCGACAGCACCAGCCCCGCGACCGCGGCGACGCCGAACGACAGGAACGCGGCTCGCTTCACCGCGCTCGGCGTGGCCAGACCGGTCGCGGTGAGACGCACGGGTCCCTTGCGGTCCTTGTCGGTGCCGCGCACGCCGTCGGAGTAGTCGTTGGCGTAGTTGACCCCCACCTGGAGCGCGACCGCGACGACGAGCGCGCACGCAGCGCGCCACCAGATCACACCGTCGGCCGCCGCCACCGCGGCCGACGTGCCGACCAGCACCGGTGCCACCGCCGCGCCCAACGTCCGCGGCCGCGCCCCCTGGACCCACAGCGAGGTAGAGGTCACGGTGATCTCACCTGCGCACCCGCGAGTGAACGACCGCGCCGCAGGTACCCTGCGGCGCAGCGAGCGAGCCAATCATCATGGTCGCTTGGGGAACTGGTCGAAGTCGGGCTTGCGCTTCTCGAGGTACGCGCGCTTGCCCTCCTGCGCCTCTTCGCCCATGTAGTAGAGGAGCGTGGCGTCGCCGGCCAGCTGCTGGATGCCGGCGAGGCCGTCGTCGGCCGCGTTGCACGACGCCTTGATCATGCGCAGCGCCAGCGGGCTGTGCTCGAGCATCTGACGGCTCCACGCGACCGTCTCCTCCTCGAGCGCTTCGAGCGGCACGACGGTGTTGACGAGGCCCATGTCCAGCGCCTGCTGCGCGTCGTACTGACGGCACAGGAACCAGATCTCGCGCGCCTTCTTCTGGCCGACCGAGCGCGCCAGGAGCCCGGAGCCGTACCCGCCGTCGAACGAACCGACCCGGGGTCCGGTCTGGCCGAAGCGCGCGTTGTCGGCCGCGATGGTGAGATCGCACACGACGTGCAGCACGTGGCCGCCGCCGATCGCGTAGCCGGCGACCATCGCGACGACCGGCTTGGGCACCCGGCGGATGAGCACTTGGAGGTCGAGCACGTTGAGCCGGCCGATGCCGTCGTCGCCCACGTAACCGTCGTCGCCCCGAATGCGCTGGTCGCCACCCGAGCAGAAGGCGTCGGGACCCTCGCCGGTGAGGACGATGACGCCGATGTCGCGATCGTTGCGCGCTCGCTCGAATGCGTCCTGGAGCTCGAAGAGGGTCTGGGGCCGGAAGGCGTTGCGCACCTCGGGGCGACAGATCGTGATCTTGGCGATGCCGTCGGACGTCTCGTAGCTGACGTCGCCGTAGCCGGTGTCGACCGACGTCCAGTCGGCGCCGGGGCGGATCCGGCGTTCGGTGTGCTTGCTCGCCACGTTCATGGGTGTCTCCACTCTTGGAGCGATCACTCCTACGAATCTCGTACGGTAGCGCGGCGCCCGAGGGTCGGTACCCTCGGCGCATCACCGCCGTCCCCCGCGCCGCTGTTCCTCGCGATCTGCGTCCGATGCTCGCGGTGCCGTCGAAGGCACTGCCCCGCGACGACGGGAACTGGGGCTACGAGATGAAGTGGGACGGGATGCGCGCCCTGGTCGGTGTCGACCGCGGCGACGTCTGGATCACGTCACGCGCCGGGAACGACGCCACCGGCCGGTTCCCGGAGGTCACCGCGATCGCCGACGACCTCGGCCCGGTCGACGCGCTGCTCGACGGCGAGATCGTCGCGCTCGACAGCGACGGCGTCCCGAGCTTCGAGCGCCTCCAGCCGCGGATGCAGGCCCACGGCGCGGCCGCGGTGCGCGAGCGGGCGGCACACCAGCCGATCGTGTACATGGTGTTCGACGTGCTCTGGCTCGCCGGGCATTCGACCTGCGAGCTGCCCTACCGCGAACGTCGCGCGCTGCTCGACCGTCTCGACCTCGCGGGGCCGTCCTGGCAGACCCCGCCGACGACCTTCGGCGCCGGCGCAGGCGTCCTCGAGACGAGCCGCGCACTCGGACTCGAGGGCGTCGTGGCCAAGCGGGCCGACAGCCCGTACCGGCCCGGTCGGCGCGCTGACACGTGGCGGAAGGTCAAGGCCGTCGTGGGCCAGGAGCTCGTGGTGGGCGGTTGGCTCGGCGGCGCGGGTCGGCTCGACGGTCGGCTCGGGTCGCTCCTCATCGGCTACCACGACGCCGACGGTGCGCTGCAGTTCGCGGGACGGGTCGGCTCCGGCATCGACGGGCTCGCGCGCGACCGGCTGGAGGACGCGCTCGCCCCGTTGCGGCGCGCCACCAGCCCCTTCGTGACCACCCCGAAGCTGCCGGCGCCGGTGTGGGTCGAGCCCGAGCTCGTGGTCGAGGTCGGGTTCCACGAGTGGACGAGCGCCGGGGTCCTGCGCGCGCCGCGGTTCCGCGGGGTGCGGGACGACAAGCCGGCTGTCGACGTCGTGCGCGAGACCTGAACCGCCGCGTTACGGTCCTGAGCATGATCGACGACCTCGCGGTGCTCGACGCCACTGGACAGGCCGCACTGGTCCGCGACGGCGTGGCCACGCCACGCGAGCTCGTCGACGCTGCAATCGCACGCATCGACGCCGCTGACGGCGCGCTGCACGCCGTGATCCACCGGCGCGACGACCGCGCCCGCGCCGAGGCCGACGCCGGGCCGCCCGACGGCCCCTTCCGCGGCGTGCCCATCCTCGTCAAGGACCTCGACGGCTCGCTCGCGGGCGAGCCGTTGCACCTCGGCAACCGCCTCCTGCGCGACCTCGGTCACGTGGCCGACCACGACTCCTATCTGTTCGCGCACCTGCGCGCCGCGGGATGCGTGATCGTCGGCAAGACCAACACCCCCGAGCTCGGCTTGCTCCCCACCGTCGAGTCGCTCGCGCACGGGCCCGCCCACAACCCGTGGGACCTCGAACGCTCACCCGGGGGCTCGAGCGGCGGCAGCGGCGCCGCGGTGGCGTCGGGCATGGTGCCCGCCGCCCATGCGGGCGACGGCGGCGGCTCGATCCGGATCCCCGCCAGCGCGTGCGGGGTGTTCGGTTGCAAACCTTCCCGAGGGAGGGTGTCGCTCGGACCCGACGATGGCGAGGCGTGGGCAGGGCTGGTCGCCCGGCACATGCTCACGCGCTCGGTGCGCGACAGCGCGTCGCTGCTCGACGTGATCGCAGGCGCGGTCCCCGGTGACCCGTACGCGGCCGCGCCCCCGGCCCGTCCGTTCGTCGAGGAGGTGGGCGCCGATCCGGGGCGTCTGCGCGTCGGCGTGATGAGCGCCGCGACCCCCGGCGGCCTGGCCGAGGTCGACCCGGCGTGCACTGCCGCGGGCGACGACGCCGCCGCGCTGCTCGCGTCGCTCGGCCACCGCGTCGAGCCCGGCTACCCCGAGACGCTCGACGACCTCACGCTGCTCGTGCACTTCACCACCGTGCTCGCGGCGAGCACGGCGTTCGATCTGCGCAAGCTCGCCGTCATCGCCGGACGCGAGCTGACGCCCGCCGACGTCGAACCGCTCACATGGGCCCAGGCCGAGCTCGGCCGCACGGTGACCGCGGATGCGTACCTCGAAGCGGTGGAGTCGTTGCGCGCGTGGTCACGGCGGGTGGCGCGCTGGTGGGACGACGAAGGCGACGGCTTCGACCTGCTGCTCACGCCGACGATGGCGCGCCCACCCGCGAAGCTCGGCGAGATCCGCGGCGACGACGCCGAGGGCGCGCTCGTCGCAGCGACGCCCTACGCCGCGTTCACCGTGCCCTTCAACGTGACGGGCCAACCGGCGATGTCGGTACCGCTGCACTGGGCCGACGGGCTGCCGATCGGCGTGCAGCTCGTCGCCGCCACCGGACGCGAAGACGTGCTCTTCCGCGTCGCCGGCCAGCTCGAAGCGGCCCGCCCCTGGATCGAGCGGCGCCCACCCGTCCACGCCTGAGCGCCGGACCCGCGCTGCGACCTCAGGGCTGCACGGCGCGCGCGGGATCCATCAGCGGCGGCGCGCCGCCCGCCATCCAGTTGGTCCGAGCCCGAGTCGTGGCAAGTGCCGCGTGCTCGTGCGGCAGGACGAAGAACCGGCCGGTGACGATCGCGTCGCGCACGGCATCGGCGACCACCTCGGGCGGGATGCCGGCCGCGGCGAGCGCGTTGGCGATCTCGCGGGTCGTGTCGGCGTCGGGGGTCGCGACCCAGTCGGCGAGCGCCGTCGGCGCGTTGCGCGCCGACTCACCGATGCGGGTCTGGACGAACCCCGGGCACAGCACCGAGACTCCGACCGACGACCCGCGCGGCGAGGTCGTAGTGGAGCGATTCGCTGAGGCCCACCACCGCGAACTTGGTGGTGCAGTAGATGCCGAGCCCGGCGACCCCGCCGAGCCCGGCGAGCGAGGCCGTGTTCACGATGTGGCCCTCGTCCTGTTCGAGCAGCAGCGGGAGGAACGTGTGCACGCCGTGCACGACGCCCATGAGGTTGACCCCGATCACCCATTCCCAGAGGTCGAGGGGCGCGTCGACGATGCCGCCGCCACCGACCCCGGCGTTGTTGCACACCACGTGCACGGCTCCGTAGGCCTCGAGTGCCCGGTCCCGGACCGTCTCGACGTCGGCCGCGGATGCGACATCGGCCGCCACGCCGATCGCCCGTGCACCCCCGGCTTCGAGCTCGGTGACGGTCGCCGACAGGGGCTCGGCCTCGACGTCGGCCAGCACCAACCGCATGCCGTCGGCCGCGAACCGTTGCGCGAGCGCCCGGCCGATGCCGCTCGCCCCACCCGTGACCACTGCGACCCGGCCCTGTAGCTCGCGCATCCGACCCCCTCCGGGTGCCTGATCGTCGGCCGCAGTCTCCCACGCGACCGCTTCGTCACCGCGGGGCGACCACGAACCGTGACATTTGCTTCACGGAGAGTCGCCAGTTATCGTCACCGGCGTCATGACCGGGAGCGCCGCGGTCGGACCCGCGACATCGGGTGGGGCTGATGGAGCCGCAGAACGCAGCGGCTTCTCGGACCGTGTCATCTGGTGCTTCGTCGCGGCCGGAATCCTGCTGTCGTTCCTGATCCTCGCGTTGCCGAGCGACGACCTCCGGTCCTTCGGCTTCGACTCGTTGTCGCTGGTCGCGGCGGGGGCGGCGCTGTGCGGCATCCTGCGCAACCAACCCGCACGCGGCGGCACATGGCGACTCTTCGCGTTCGGCCTGGTGCTCATCGCGGCGGGCGACGTCGTCTACGACGTCGCGGTGCACGCCTTCGGTCGAGCCGACGGCTACCCGTTCTCGGACATCCTCTATCTGCTCTCCTACCCGGTGCTCGCCGTCGCCCTCGCGCAGCTGGCGCGTTCCCGCTTCGACCGCGCCACCGTCACCGACAGCGCGCTCGTTGCGGTCGCGCTCTCGGCCGTGATGTGGCACTGGGTGATCTCGCCGGTGTTCGCGAGCACGAGCGGCTCGACCGCCGAGCGACTCATCACCGTTGCATACCCGTTGATGGACCTCGCGCTCGTCGTGGTGATCGTGCACGCGGTCTTCACCCTGCCGCGGTGGACGGCGTCGGCGTGGCTCCTGTTCGCCGGGCTCATCTTGATGCTCGTCGCCGACGCGGTCTACGCCCGGCTGGTGGCCGATGGCACCTACGTCGAGGGCACCTGGCTCGACGCGCTGTGGCCGATCTCGTACCTCCTCCTCGCGGCGGCGGTGATGCACCCGTCGATGCGCAGGTTGTGGAACGAACCCGCGAACCCCGTGCGGCGCGAGCGCGCGCGCATGTTGGTCCTCGGGGCGGCGCTGTTCGCCGCGCCCGTCGTCGTGCTCATCGACGACTCCGGGACGGGCGCGTCGGTGACGTTGGCCGTCATCACCGGCGTGGCCGCGCTGGCGGTGGCGTGGCGCATCGTGCGGGTCGTCGACGAATCGAACCAGGCGCGCGGCGAGATCGCGGCGAGCGAAGCGCGGTTCCGCGCGCTGGTGCAGCACGCAGCCGACGTCGTCGTCGTGATCGATGAGCAGGGCGAGGTCCAGTACGTCAGCCCCGCGATCGACTCTGTCTTCGGCAGGACACCCGAGCGCCTGGTGGGCAAGCGGTTCACCGACTACCTCGGCGACGATCTCGCCGACGCGCAAGAGCTCTTCCTCGAGCTGATGGAGCACCCGGGCGAGCCCTTGCACCGGGAATTCTCCGTCGCCGACGAACACGGCTCGCGCTGCATCGAGGCAACCTGGACCAACCAACTCGACGAGCCTGCGGTCCGCGGCTTCGTCGGCAACCTGCGTGACGTGACGGTGCGCAAGCGCGCCATCGCCTTCTCTCGGGACGAGACACGCATCCTCGAGCAGATCCTCTCGGGCGCGTCAGTGCCCGAGACCCTGGGCGCGCTCGTGCACGCCCTCGAAGCGTTCATCCCGGACGGGGTCGGTTCGATCCGCCTCCTCGATCCCGAACGCAGAGCTCTGCAACCAGTGGCGGCGCCGTCGCTCTCGAGCGAGTTCATCGCCGAGGTGGGTCGCCACACGACCGTCGCCGACGTCGAGAGCTGCTTGGACGCTCCCGACTTCCAGATGATCGAAGACCTCGAGCACGAAGGTCGGTACCCGCAGCTCAACGTCGCCTGCGCGTCGCACGGCCTGCGCAGCCTCTGGACGATGCCCATCCGCTCACCGGACGGCGCCGAGGTCCTTGGCCTGCTCGCGTGCTACGTCAAGGTGCGGCGCCGCCCGCGTTCCCACGAGATGGTGATCCTCGAACGCGTGCGCGACGTCGTCGCGCTGGCGATCGACCGCGATGCGCACACGAAGGAGCTGGGACGCCTCGCGCTCCACGACACCCTGACCGGGCTCCCCAACCGCACCCTGGCCCAAGACCGGCTCGAGCACGCGCTCGACCGGCTCGCCAGCGCTGTTGAGGGCTCGCTGGTGGCGGTGCTGTTCGTCGACCTCGACCGCTTCAAGCTCGTGAACGACGGCCTGGGCCACGAGACCGGCGACGAGCTCCTCGTGGCGGTCAGCCAGCGTCTCACGGCGACGGTGCGCCGCCAGGACACGATCGCCCGCATCGGGGGCGACGAGTTCGTGGTGCTGTGCGAGGACCTCGACGACGAAGCGCAGGCGGTGGAGCTCGCCGACCGCGCCGCGCAGGCCTTCGCCGAACCCTTCACGCTGTCCCGCGCCGAGGTCACGGTGTCGGCCAGCATCGGCATCGCGGTCAGCAGCCGGTCGTCGGAGCGCGCCACGAGCCTCTTGCAGGACGCCGACGCGGCGATGTACCGAGCCAAAGCGCGCGGAGGTGCGCGCCACGAGCTCTTCGACGAAGCCATGCACACGCAGGCAGTCTCCCGTCTCCTCACCGAGCGCGCGCTACGACGCGCGCGCTCGAGCGCGACGAGTTGAGGCTCCTCTTCCAGCCCGAGTTCGACCTCGCCACCGGCGACCGGGTGGCGGTCGAGGCGCTTCTGCGGTGGCAGCATCCCGTGCGAGGGCTGGTGAGTCCTGGCGACTTCCTGCGCGTCGCCGAGGAGACGGGCATCATCGTCTCGATGGGCGCTTGGGTCTTCGAGCGCGCGTGCGATCTCGCGCGCTCGTTCGATGCCGAGGGCGGCGACCCATTGACCGTCTCCACCAACGTGTCCGCCCGCCAGCTGCAGCGGCCCGACTTCGCCGACGCGATCGCCAGCGCGATCCGAGCGGCCGGGGTCGACCCGACCGGGCTGTGCCTCGAGTTCTCCGAGACCGCGCTGCTCGACGACCTCGACGCCATCGGTGACACGCTGTGCGAACTCAAGGATCTCGGGCTCCAGCTCGCGATCGACGACTTCGGCACCGGCGGTTCGTCACTCACCTTCCTGCGCCGTTTCCCCTTCGACGAGCTGAAGATCGACCGCATGTTCGTCGAGGGGCTCGGCCGCAGCGCGTCCGACGACGCCATCGTCGCCGCCACGATCGACATGGCGCACGCGCTCGACATGGTGGTCACCGCGGAAGGCGTCGAGACCGAGTCACAACGCCAGCGGCTCATCGGCCTCGGGTGCGACCGCGCCCAGGGCTACCACCTCGGTGCACCCGAGGCCATCGCCACGCCGCGACTCGTGCTGGTGCGTCAACAACCGGCGTAGCATCTGAGCTTCAGGGGAGCGCACGAAGCGAAGGAGCGACCCGATGGGTCTACTCGACAAGGTCAAGGAAACCGCGCAGAAGGGCGCCGACCTCGCGAAGGAAGGCGTCAAGGCCGGCCAGGACAAGATCGACGAGTCGAAGCTGAAGAAGAAGGTCGGTGACCTGAAGGAGGAGCTCGGCGGCGTCGTGTACGCGCAGAAGTCGGGCACCACCGCCGAGGGCGTCGACGCCGAGGTCGAGATCGCCCGCATCGTCGCCGAGATCAACGCGGCCCAGGCCGAGCTCGACGCCGCGGACGACGGATCCGCCGACGACGGCGCGGCCGGCACTGGCGCCGACGGGAGCGAGAGCTCGAGCTAGAGGGTCGCCAACGCGGGCGCGGCGGCCACGAGGTCGCGCCCGAGTGCGTCGTCGCCGTCGATCTCGTGAGGGAGGTCAGCGGGGGCGACGCGGTCGCCGACGAGGCGGCACCAGTCGACCACGTCGGCGATGACGGTGACGTCGGGGACCGGTGCGGCGTCACCTGCGCCCATCGCGACCAACCACTCACCGCCGCCCTCGCCGGTGAGCACGAGCCGCGCCGTGCACCCGTCGTGAGTGCGACCCGCGACCGCGAGCGCCAGCGGCAAGATCCGGCTGGCGAGGTCTGACATCAGCGACAGGTGACGCGCCTCCGGCGCGGTGGTGGGGAGACCGGCGACCTCGCGGAGGTCGTCGGCGTGGATCCAGGCCTCGAACGATCGCACCAGCAGGGTGTCGTCGCGCGTCATGCCGAGACCCCGCCAGATCGCGGTGCGCTCCGGATTGGCGACGGCCCACGCCCGGTTCGCCTCGACCGACTCGCGCCAGAGGTCCACCGCGGGGTCGAGCGCGCGGCCGGCGAAACGCGGGAGCAACGCGTGTGTGCGCGGTTCGATGTCGTCCTCGAGCAGCTCGTCGATGGTGGGGGTCCCGAGGTTCTGCGCCAGCAGGCTCTCCTGGGCGGCCATGTGGACGACGAGGTCGTGGGCCGTGAGCCCGTTCGCGGTGACGGCGCCCAGCGCGTCGTCGGGCAACTCGGTGATGGCCCGCTCGAGGCGTTCCGAGAACGAGAGGTACGCGTCGACAACCGGATCAGCACGGCCCGGGCGGCGCGCCCGCGCGGTGTCGAGCACACCCGAACGCATGCGCGGCGGTGGCTCGGCCGCTCCCATCGCGCCGAGCCAGGCCGCGGCCCGCGAGAGTCGCTCGGCCTCATGGGCGAGATCGGGGCGGCGCGCCAGCACGGCCTCGATCGCAGGCACCTCCTCGGGCTCGCACACGTCGAGCGCGTACGCGCCGAGGAGGTCCTCGACCTCGACGTCGGTGAGCGATCGGCGCGCGGTCACCACTCGCCGCCTTCCGCTTCCAGCGCATCGGCAATGCGCCGGAGCGCGAGCCGCAGGCGCGACTTGGCCGTGCCCTCCGGGATCCGCAGGGTCTCGGCGACCTGGCGGTACGTCTTGCCGCCGAAGTACGCGAGCTGCACTGCGCGGCGCTGTTCGTCGGGCAAGACGTCGACGGCGGCGCGCACGCGCTCGGCGGTGAGCAGCGCGGTCGCCATCTCCTCGACGTCGGGCGCAGCGACGGCGCGTGCTGCGTCGCGCTCGGTCCGGCGGCGGCGCGCTTCCTCGCGGCGGACGTGGTCGACCGAGCGTCGGTGGGTGAGCGTGCCGAGCCACGTGCGCAGGCTGCCGCGTCGAGGGTCGAAGGCCGCCGGCCGCTCCCAGAACCCGACGAACACGTCCTGGCTCACGTCCTCCGCGGCCCGAGGGTCGCCGATCACGCGGACCGCGATGCCGTACACGAACGAGGCGTACTGGTCGTAGACCTCGCGCAGCGCCGTGTCATCGCCGGCGACGACCCGGTCGCGCACCTCGCACTCCCAGCCGCTCGGCGGCACGGTGCGCTCGGTCGCGCCGTCTCGCCGAACCGACTCGGTCATCGTGGCGTCCATCGAAGGTTGATTCGCCACCAGGTGTGCACGTGGATCACCCGGAGGGGCGTTCCCCTCAGCCCGTGAACGTCGGGGGCGCCTGAACGGCCGTCGCCGCCGGGATGACGGGCTCCGGAGTCGGCATCGGGAAGGTGTTGGTGACGGTGATGGTGGCGTCGTCGCCGATCACGTCGGTGAACGTCACCTCGTTGTCGCCGGTGCAGTTGCCGAGGAACGGCGGCGTCTGGTCGGTGCCGCCCCGCGTGATCTCGCATGCGTAGTCGACCGCGGCCGCCCCGCCGTCGACGGTTTCGTCGGCGGTGCACTGCTGACCGGCGGCAGCGTTGACGACGTTGTTGCTCGTGGGCGAACCGGTGGCGTCGAAGGTGATGACGGTTGGGGTCGGCGCGAGCGAGCCGGGGCTGAGGATGCTCGAGCACGTGACCTCGACGGTGAAGGTCGTGCCGGCCGGAACGAGGCCGTCGACCGCCTTGTCGATGGTGACGCTGTTGGTCACCGGTCCGCCTGCCCCCGCGGGCAGCGCCGACAAGGCGGCTGCCGCGGCCACCGACGCGACCGCGACCAAGCACCGGGTGGTGTTGCGCATCGAGCCCTCTCCCTGCTCCGAGCTCCCGTGAACCGGCGGAACCTTACCGCGCGGTGCCACCCGCACGCGCGGAGACCGTGAAGCGCACCTGAACCATCGCCGCGCCGAGGACCGCGTAGACGACCAGTCCGATGGTCGGCTCGGGACCCCACCACATGGGCCAGTCGGTCGCCCACCACACGACCGCGGAGACCACCCAGATCACCAACGCCACCTTGATGGCCAGCCGCGAGCTCTTGCCGAGGAACGCCACCGCGCCGGTGGTGAGCCCGTCGATCGCCACCATCGGCGGGAACAAGGCGAAGAACGACCCGCCGGCGGACGCGACCCCTCGGCCGCCGCGGAACCCGTTGTAGACGGGCCAGCAGTGGCCCACGATCACCGCGGTCCCTGCCGCGTACGCGCCCGCGTCGCCGAGCGCGAGCCCGATCACGCCGGCCAGTGCACCCTTGGCCGCGTCCATGACGATGACGAGCAGACCCCACTTCCGGCCGAGCACGCGCGCCGCGTTGAGACCGCCTGGGTTGCCGCTCCCGCTGCTCCGCAGGTCGACCGCGGCCTTGTCCGGGCCGCGTGACGCGACCCGCGCGATCAGATCCGCCGAAGGAAACATGCCGATGACGTAGCCGGCGACCATCCCGGCGAGGATCTGCACGCCATCCCGCACCCGCGGAGACTATGCCTTCGCGATCAGGCCTCGTAGTACGGCGACGCCCGCAGCAGCCGCCGACGCGCGATCGGCCGCGCGGCCCGGATCAACGGACGCCGCCAGCCGACGAATTCCACCATGTGATCCACGCAGTCGTCGAACGTGTGGCGCTGGTACTGCAGGACCCGCTGGCTCTCGGTGGTGTCGAGCCAGTCGGTGTGGAACGGCTCCGTCCCGAACGCACGGTCGGGGAGCATGCCGATGCCGAGCGCCTCGAGCGGCTTGCGGATGATCTCGCGTTGGTAGATCTGGCAACGCTCCCCGCCGCCGATCAGGTACGTGTTCCCCCAGACGTCCTCGTTCTCGATCGCGTTCGTCGAGCGCGAGGCCCACGTCCCACGGATGCACGAACTCGATGCGATCACCGAGGGGAACCTCGAACATGAGGGGATCGAGCACACCCACGACGTCGATCGGGATCACCGCACCCAGCCGCAGGATCGCGACGTCGAGCCCCGACTGGTGCAGGAGCCGCTCACACTCTGCCTTGTGCCGCGTGTAGTCGTCTGTCGGCACGATCGGGTCGTCAACCGTACGTGGCGGATCGAGGTGTTGGGTCGGCCCGAAGAGCGCGAGCGACGACGTGTAGACGATGCGAGGTCGATCGGCTTGCGCCAGGCACGCAGCGATGACGTTCGTCGTGCCACCCACGTTGACGCGGCGCGCGAGCTCCGGGTCGCGCATGGATGCGGGCGGGATGATCGCAGCCAGGTGCAGCACGACGTCGACGCTCGCAGCAGCCCGCTCGACGGCGGCGGGGTCCGTGATGTCACCCCACATGACCTCGAACCCGGCCTTGCGAGCCAAGGCGTGGTTGCGCCGGGTCGGCAGGTCGAACAGCCGGACGTCGTGGCCGCGACCGACGACCTCGCGCCGGACGGCCGAGCCGACGTTGCCGAACGGTCCGGTGATCAGGACCTTCACGACGACCGCCGCCTGCTCACCCGAGGGCCCCGAGCGCGGTCGCCTCGTCGTCGTACATCGATACGAACGACGAGAACCGGACGAGGTCGAAGACCTTGCGATAGTGCGGGCTCGCACCGACGACCGCGACCGTCACGCCCCGTTGCTTCGCCTCCATGACGACCGAGATCAACACCGAGATCCCCGAGGTGTTGATGTACTGCGTCTCGCTGAGGTTGAAGACGACGTTCGTCTGCCCGCTCGCAACGGCCTCTTCGTATGCGCCCTTGATCGCGGCATCGCCATCGGCGCTCACGTCGCCGTGCAACTCGAGCACCGCCGCGTTCGGCACCGTACGCGTCTCGACCCGCAACTGCGTGCTCATCGTGTGCCCTCGTCCTTCTGATCGCGCATGGTGTCGGGGAGTCCAGGTGCCGCGCCCTTCGATTCGAGGTGCACGACCATGCGGAACTGGGTGCCGCGGCCGAGATCCGGTTCGACGAAGTCGGCTTCATCGACGAGGGCCTTGATCACGAAGAGGCCCATTCCTCCCGGCTCGGCCAAGCCCGCGAGCTGCGCTTCGAGGTCGGGCGCCGTGATCGTTGCCGGTGGGGGCCCGGAGCGCCCCTCGTCGACGACGTCGATCGCGATCTGGTCGTCGTCGGCGGTCATCACGACGTAGACCCTGGTCGCGACGTCGTTCGCGTTCCCGTGCTCCATCGCGTTGATGCACGCCTCCGACACCGCGGTCCGGAGATCGTCGATCCGATCCGGCGGGAACTTCATCATCGCCGCGAGGTCACCAGCGACATGCATCGCCATCTTCTCGTAGCCGTGTTCCGATGGGATCGTCAGCTCGATTGCTCGTCGCGTGGGTTCCATCACCAGCTCCCTGCTTGCCACATCGCCGTCACCACTCCCTCGTCACCCATCCCGATTCGGGACAAGATCTCCACTGCTCGCTCCAGGTGCTCCATGGCACCGGGTTCGTCACCGGCGTGCGCGGTCGCGAGTGCGAGGTTGTCGAGCGCGCACGCCAGCCCGTGCTCGTTCCCGACCGCTTCGAACTGCTGCACCGCGACACGGAACTGTGCTTGCGCCGCGTCGGTGTCCCCCGTGGCCTCGTGCACCATCCCGAGGTTGTTGGCGGCGGCCGCGACCCCCTGGAGACTGTCGAGCTCCGTCCAGAGATCGCGCGCCTTGCCCGAGTGCGTGCGCGCATCGTCGAAGTGGCCCCGCTGCAACTCCAGCGCACCGAGACACTGGTGGGCGCGCGCCGCGCTCGGAGCATCGGAGCCGGAGAAGGTCAGGGCGAGGTCGGCCAAGTCGACCGCGGCGTCGAGCTGGTCGCGTCGACCGTGCACCATGGCCAGGCCCACGTAGATGCCGCTGGCCGACCTGAGGTCGGGGCTGTCCTGCAGCGACTCCAGCGCGGTCTCGAACGCCGCTTCGGCGTCGGAGTCGCACCCCCAGCGCAGCCGAGCCTCGCCAAGTCTCGCCCACAGCGACGTCGTCCGTGCGGCCGAGACCGATCCTCCCGCGCCGAGGACCGCTTCGTAGCACTCGATCGCGTGCTCGTAGTCCCCGCTCGCAGTGGCGGCGTCCGCGATCGACTCGAGGAGGCGAACGAGCGTGCGCGTCGACGCACCGCGCTCGGCGATCAGATCGTGCGCATCCTGGAAGCGGCCGCGTGCCACTTGGTATGCGTGGTCGCGTGCCGCGTAGCGCGCCGCCCGACGCAGATGAGCAGCGGCGCGCGCGGGGCGACCGGCACGCTCCTCGTGGTAGGCGCATTCGACGGATCGAACACCCGAACTCGGCGCCGTCGTGGTTGCGGTCGCGACTGATCTCGCCGCTCGCCGATGGAGCACCTGGAGGTCCGCATCGAGCTGCATCTCGTATGCGGCGTCGCGCACCAACGCGTGTCGGAACGCGAGCACGTCGCCGTCGCGATGCCAGATCCCGGCCGCGACACCGGCGTCGATCGTCGGGAGCGTCCGCACGAGCTCCTCTTCCAACATCGAGGCCAGCGCCGCAACGTCGAACCGCTCCCCCAGGACCGCCCCTGCGGACACGGCACGCCGCAAGTCTCCGTCGAGCCGGTCGAATCGTGAGACCAGCACTGCCGCGAGCGTCGCGGGGAGCGAGGTCGTCTGGCCGGGCCGGAGCGTCCAGACATCTGCGGCGTCGAGCCCGATCGCATCGCGATCACGCAGGTCGAGCAACAGCTGCTCCACGAACAGTGCGTTCCCCCCGGTCCGTTCGAGCAGCTCGGCGACAAGCGCGCGATCGATCGGTGCGCCCAGCAATGCTGCAGCCATCTCCGCGACAACCTCTTCGCCGAGCGGCTCGAGCGAGAGGCGCAGCGTGATTCCATCGGCGTCGCCGTCGGGGGGCGACCACCCGCTGGCCGACGGCCGCCGGTCGATCACGACGCAGAGCGGCAGCTCCGCAGCCGAGCAGCACAGGCGATCGAGTACGCGGCCCGATTCTTCGTCAAGCCAGTGAGCGTCGCGAGCGTGCACGACCACGGGACGTCGCCCGGTCTCGGCTCGCAGCAACGTGTCGATCGCGGCGAGGCTTCGTTCGAACCGGGTCGTCGGATCGTGACGCTCGTACGGCGAGTCCTCCCAGTGAAGGTCGAGCAACGCACCCAGGAAGGGCGCGTCGGCGAGCAGCTGCGTGCGCAGCGCGTCCGTGCCCCCACTCGCCTCGTTGAGGGCTTCGACGAGGTCGGCCATCCCCTGTTCGAAGAGTCCCCGCGCGGTCGAGGGGTCGTCGGCGAGGTCCTGATAGAAGAGGTCGCGGACCAGCGGCAGAAATGCCCCGAGCGGAGTGCGCGGACCGTCCCGGCCCGAGATCTCGAACCACGAGACGCTCATCATCCCGGTCTCGAGCTCGGAGCGAAGCGCGGCCAGCAGATGGCTCTTGCCGACGCCGGCATCGCCCTCGATCAGCGCGACGCCCGGAGGACCGTCGCGCACGGCGCCGACCGCTCCGCGCAGGTGGGTCAGCTCGTCGACCCGTCCCGCGATGGGACCGAACGCTCGCAACCGCGGTCCACCCACCGGGCGCCCGACAACCCGGACCACGGCGACCGGTTCCTCGTGCCCACGCACCTCGACCGGCGCGACCTCTTCGTCGACGATTCGTTGCCGGCACGCACGCCGGACGCGCTCACTGGCGAGGATCTCGCCGGGCGCCGCGATGGCCATGAGACGTGCGGCGACGTTGGTCGCGTCGCCGAGCACACCGAACGTGTGACGTTCGCGGGAGCCGTACGCGCCGGTGCGCGTCACTCCGAGATCGAGCCCGATCGCGACGGCGCCCGCCGCCGCGACCTTGGCTGGTAGGTCGCGAAGCTCGAGCGCGCACGCCAGCGCACGATCGGCCTGGTCTTCATGGGCGATGGGCGCACCGAACGCGACGTAGAGGTAGCTCCCCTTGTCTCCGAGCGTGACGTTGAGGAGCGTTCCACCGTGACGGTCCGCGACGCTCTCGACCCACCGCACGTAGGTGTCCAGCTCCTGGGATGCAGTCGGATCATCGTCGAATTGGAAGTCGCCGAAGCTCACGAAGAGCGCCACCGTCGTCCGAAGCTCGGTCGTACGGTTGTCGGGCTGATCACGCAACGCCGCGAGGATCCACGGCCGAGCCTGCTCCGGCTTCAACGCGGGGGTCGACTCCCACCACGGCGCGGGCGCGCTCGGGAGGTCGATGCCACGCACCACCGCGACCGGCCGCGCGTCGGCGTCGGCCCGCCACTCGCCGACGTGCACGACGCCGTCGAGTCCACGGGCGGCCTGCTCGTCCAACACCACCTCGCCTGGTCGTGCGGCCCGTTCGGTCGCCGCGGTGCGGTCGACCGTCCGACCGGCGAGCACGTCGAGCAGACGAACCTCCGGGTCACCGACCGCGACGCGGTGCGCCGGGCCCGCGGCGACCGCGACCTTCAGCGAGAGGTTCACGGTGCTGCCATCGGGAAGCTCGAGCGCGCCGAGCTCACCGAGTGCGCGCTGGAGCCCCAGCGCGCACGTTGTCGCGCGATGGACACCGGCGGCCGCGCCCTCGGGCAGGTGGTCGTCGAACCAGCAGGTGACCGCGTCGCCGCTGAACACCACGACCGCACCTCCGTGATGATGGACTTCCGCGATCACGAGGTCGTAGACACCGTCGAGGTGGCGCGAGAGCTCCTCGGCACCCCGACGCGGACCGAGGCCGACGGCGAGGGCCTCCGTCAACCTCGTGAACCCCGCAAGATCTGCAAACAACACCGCGCCATCCGACCGGCCGGACACGTCGAGTCCTGTGCCGGCCGCAACGACCCGGTCGGCCGCGAGATGGGCGCTCAGCGTTCCGTTGCTCATGTCGCGCCCATCGCGTCGGGTGTGTCGGTCGACAACTGCTCGGCGGGGTCGACCACGGCCAGGGTCGCGAGTGTCACGTCGTCCTCGAGTCGTGCGTCCGCGACGAACGCGCGCATCGACGACAGGACGCTGTCGAGGCGTGACACCGCCGTGCCGGAGGTCGACGCACAGCTCAAGAAATCGTCGTGCGCTCGCTCGAAGCCGTACATCGCGCGATCGCGATCGAGCGCCTCGACCAGGCCGTCGGTGAACATGAGGACGACATCGCCGCGCTCCAGCTGAGCCGAGCGCTCCTCGTACTCACTCCCCGCCAACAACCCGAGCGGCATCCCGAAGCTCTCGAGCTCCGTCACACGGCGGTCGGCATTCGACCACCGGAGTGGATGGGGATGCCCTGCGCTGCAGTACCGCAACACCCCCGTCTGTGGCTCGTAGACCACGTAGCACAAGGTCACGAAGAGCCCCGGCGGCACGCTGGCAACCAGCGTCTCGTTCACCTTGGCGAGCACCGCGGCAAGCGATTCGCTGCGCTCGGCCTCCGCTCGGAGGGCAGCGCGCGTCGCCGACATGACGAGCGCGGAAGCCACGCCCTTCCCGGCCACGTCGCAGACGACGAGCCCGAGCGCGGGAGTCGAGGAGCCGTTCGAATGGTCGAGCTCGAAGAAGTCGTAGAAGTCACCGCTGGCCTCGAACGCCGGTTCCGAGAACACCGCCAGGTCGAGCCCGGGGACGTCGACGAGCTCACCCGGCAGCATCGCCAGTTGCACGCGGCGAGCGAGCTCCAGCTCGTCGCGGATGCGCTCGCGCTCAGCCTGCTCCAGGCTCCTCAGCCGGACGACCTGAGCGAGATCACCCTCGCGGATGACCGCCACCACGACGGTCAAGATCATCACCGCTGACGTGGTTCCCACCACGAACGCGGCCTCTACGACCGAGACGCCGGTGACGAAGAGGAGCGCGATTGCGAGCAGCAACGAGAGTCCGAACACTGCGATCGTGCCCCGCGCCCGCAGGAAGATCGTCGCGCACACGACCGGGGCCGCGTAGGCGAGCGCGACGGCTGCCGCCTGGTCCCCGAAGAGGAGACCGAGCGAGAAGAGGAACGCGTCGATCATGACGATGGTGCTCCACGCACCGAGCACGTAGTTGGGCCGCCGTGCGAGGTACAGGCTCACCCAGAAACCGCCTGAAGCGACGGCGATCACCGCAGTGCCGTCGTAGCCGAGCGAGACGTCGGGATCGGGGAAGAACGTGCTCGTGATGACGCTCACGACGGTCGAGATCGCCAGGATGACCGCGAGGGCGAGCGTGACGTTGGCCAACGTCGCGGCGCGGCGGCGGTCCTCAGGATCGGTGAGCTCGGGCGCGGGGGCCGTTGCGCGACGACGCCACGAGTCGAGCCGCTCCCACACCGCTCTGCCCTCCCGCCGTCTGCGAACCCGCCCAACTCGACCTCGTCCCGCGGCCGAGTCTCGCGCAACCTCAGCGCACGCGTCGCGTGCTGGTCAGCTTTCCGAAAGGCGTGGAGCGCGCGGCGCGCAAGAGTTCCGTCAGCCGCCGGAGACGTCGCGGGGCTTGGCCTTGCCCTGGCCGATCCAGGGCATCATCGAGCGCAAGCGGTCGCCGACCTCTTCGATGGGGTGCTCGGCCGACTTCTTGCGCAGCGCGTTGAACACCGGGCGGCCGGCCTGGTTCTCGAGGATCCACTCCTGCGCGAACTTGCCGGTCTGGATCTCGTCGAGGATCTGCTTCATCTCGGCGCGGGTGGTGTCGGTGACGATGCGCGGGCCGCGCGTCATGTCGCCGTACTCGGCGGTGTCGCTGATCGAGTAGCGCATGTTGGCGATGCCACCCTCGTAGATGAGGTCGACGATCAGCTTCACCTCGTGGAGCGTCTCGAAGTAGGCCGACTCGGGCTGGTAGCCCGCGTTCACGAGCGTCTCGAAGCTCGCCTTGATGAGCTCGACGAGACCGCCGCAGAGCACGACCTGCTCACCGAAGAGGTCGGTCTCGGTCTCCTCCTCGAACGTCGTGTCGAGCACCCCGGCGCGCGTCGCGCCGATTGCCCGCGCGTACGCCAGCGCGGTCTGCTTGGCCTTGCCGGTCTCGTCGGCCGACACCGCGACGAGCGCAGGCACACCGCCGCCCTCCTCGTAGGTGCGGCGCACGAGGTGACCGGGACCCTTCGGTGCGATCATCCAGACGTCGACGCCCTTGGGCGGCGTGATCTGGCCGAAGTGGATGTTGAACCCGTGCGCGAACGCGAGCGAGTCGCGCTCGTCGAGGTTGGGTTCGATGTCCTCCTTGTAGATGCGCGCCTGCTCGGTGTCGGGGAGCAGCACCATGATCACGTCGGCTTCCTTGCACGCCGCCGCGGTGGTGAGCACGCGCAGGCCGGCCTCCTCGGCCTTGGCCCACGACGACGAGCCCTCGCGGAGGCCCACCCGCACGTCGACGCCAGAGTCCTTCATGTTGAGCGCGTGCGCGTGACCCTGCGAGCCGTACCCGAGGACCGCGATCTTGCGTCCCTCCAGGAGTCCGAGGTCGGCGTCGTCGTCGTAATAGATCGTTGCTGACATGTTCATGCACTCCTTCGCTGCGGCGCAGGGTACCTGCGTCGCGGGCGCTCACTCGCTGGCGAGCGACCTTCGCTCGCTGCGCTCGTCTTCGGTTGCGGCATCTTGTCAGGCACCGTTCAACCTGCTCGATTCCGCACCGCACGCAGCTTGGCGGGGCGCCGGGCCAGCTTGGGCAGGGCGATGCGGCCCGTGCGCTGGAGCTCGATGATCCCGAACGGCTGCAGCAGGTCGGTCATGGCGTCGAGCTTCTGCGGCGCACCCGCCACCTGGATGGTGAGGGCGTCGTGGCCCACGTCGTCGATACGGGCCTGGAAGATCGAGGCCAGCTCGGTGATCTGCGACCGCAGCTCGGGCGTGGCCTTCACCGTGACGAGCATGAGCTCGCGCTCGACGGCCGCGTCGGGGTGCAGCTCGGCGATCTTGAGCACCGGGATCAGCTTGTTGAGCTGCTTGGTGATCTGCTCGAGCGGCGCCGAGTCGGCGTCGACGACGATGGTCATCCGGCTGAAGCGCTCGTCCTCGGTGGGGCTCACCGCCAACGACACGATGTTGAAGCCGCGCCGCGCGAACAAGCCCGCGACGCGGGAGAGCACGCCGAACTTGTTCTCCACGAGCACGCTCAGGATGTGATGTTGAGCAGCCATGCTCTTCAGTCCCTCCCACCGGGGCGGTCGTGCGCGGGGTCGAGGATCACGTCGTCGTTCGACGTGCCGGCCGCGACCATCGGGTACACCTTCTCGCGGTAGTCCGTGCGGAAGTCGATCACGACCGGACGGTCGTCGACCTCGTTGGCCTTCTGGATCGTGGTCTCGACGTCTTCGGGCGTGTCGACCCGGAACGCCACGCAGCCCATCGCCTCCGCCCACTTCACGTAGTCGGGCAGGTCGGGCGAGAGGTACACCTCGCTGTAGCGCTCCTCGTAGAACAGCTCCTGCCACTGGCGGACCATGCCGAGGTACGCGTTGTTGAGGATGGCGATCTTCACCGGGATGCGCTCCGCGCTCGCGGTCACCAGCTCTTGCGCGGTCATCTGGAAGCACCCGTCGCCGTCGACCGCCCAGACCATGCGCTCGGGCTTGCCGACCTTGGCGCCGATCGCGGCCGGGACCGCGAAGCCCATCGTGCCGAGCCCACCCGAGTTGATCCACGTGTACGGGTGGTTGAACGTCCAGCGCTGGCTGGTCCACATCTGGTGTTGGCCCACACCCGACGCGACGATCGTGTCGTCGGGCGTGTTGTCGCGCAGCTGGTCGATGACGTACTGCGGCTTGAGCGGGCCGTCTTCCAGCTGCTCGTAGTGCAACGGGAACTGCTCCTGCCAGTCGCGCAGCTGCTGGTGCCAGGCGTCGAGCGACGGGAACTCGTGCCCGGAATCTTGGCGACGGGTCTGCTCGGCGCGCACCGCCTTCACCATCTCCTCGATCACGAGGCGGCAGTCGCCCACGATCGGCACGTCGGGGCGGCGCACCTTGCCCAGCTCGGCGGGATCGATGTCGACGTGGATGATCTTGGCGCCCGGCGCGAACCCGTCGAGCTTGCCCGTGACGCGGTCGTCGAAGCGCGAGCCCAGCGCGATGAGCAGGTCGGACTGCTGCATCGCGGTGATCGCGGTGTAGTTGCCGTGCATGCCGGGCATGCCCAGGCAGCGCTCGTGGTCGTCGGGGAACGCGCCCGCGCCATGAGCGTGGTGACCACCGGGAAGCCGGTGAGCTCGACCAGCTCGCGGAGCGCCTCGGCGGCGCGGGCCTTCAAGATCCCGCCGCCGGCGTAGATGACCGGCCGCTGGGCCTCGCCCATGAGGCGGGCGGCGTCCTTGATCTGCTTGGCGTGGCCCTTGGTCGTGGGCTTGTAGCCGGGGAGGTCGACCGACTCGGGCCAGTACCAGTTCATGGCCTGGTTGGCGACGTCCTTGGGCATGTCGATGAGCACCGGGCCGGGGCGACCGGTCGTGGCCACGTGGAAGGCCTCGCGGACCACCCGCGGGATCTCCGACGCGTCGGTGATCAGCCAGTTGTGCTTGGTGATCGGCATCGTGATCCCGACCGTGTCGGCCTCTTGGAAGGCGTCGGTGCCGATCACCGAGTACGCCACTTGGCCGGTGATGACCACGATCGGGATGCTGTCCATGTAGGCGTCACACAGCGGCGTGACGATGTTGGTGGCCGCGGGTCCGCTGGTGACCATGGCCACGCCGGGTCGGCCGGTCGCGTGGGCGTAGCCCTCCGCCATGTGGCCGGCGCCCTGCTCGTGGCGCACCAGGATGTGGCGGATCGACGAGTCGATCAGCGGGTCGTAGACCGGCAGGATGGCGCCGCCGGGGAGGCCGAACATGACCTCGGTGTGCTCCATCTCGAGGCTCTTGATGAGGGCCTGGGCTCCGGTGAGCTGCATGGGCCTGGTGCTTTCTCTTGAGTGGTGCGGGCACAAAAAAACCCCCGCCGGAGCGAGGGTGAGCGCACGCGCGGAGAGAGGGCGTGCGCTACGTGATTACGACGAGGAGGGTTCGGGGCTGCATGAGCCGTCAATGATGACGGATGCGGGCGGCCGTTGCAAGTCATTCTCGATGGTCGATTCCGCTCCGCCGTCCCGCCCCTCCGGGCACGGCTCCGCTGCATCTCAGACCTCGACGGTCGATTCCGCTCCGCCGTCCCGCCCCTCCGGGCACGGCTCCGCTGCATCTCAGACCTCGATGGTCGATTCCGCTGCGCCGTCCCGCCCTCCGGGCACGGCTCCGCTGCATCTCAGCGCTGGTGGACGGGGCAGGAGTAGGTCGTGCGGCCCGCGACGGTCCGCCGCAGGAGCGGCGCCCCGTCCTGCGGGCAGTGCAGCCCCGGACCGCGGGCCGACGTGAGGTCGCCAGTGTGCGACCCGCCGCGCTTGCCCAGGATCCGCAGGGTGTCACGGACGGCGCGGTGGAGGCGCTTCACCTCGTCGTCGCCGAGGTCGTGCGCGAGGCGGACGGGATCGATGCCGGCGCGCCACAAGATCTCGTCGCACAGGAGGTTGCCGAGGCCGGCGATGCGCGACTGGTCCATGAGCACGGCCTTCACCGGCGCGCGGCTGCGGGCCGTGATGGTGCGCAACTGCGCGAGCGTGAGGTCGAACGCGTCGGGTCCGAGGCGGTCCTCGTCGGGGTCGAGCTCCACCGCGCCCAGACGGCGCGGGTCGCGCAGGAACATCGTGCCGCCGTCGGCGAACGTCACGCCGAAGCGGTGCCACGCAGGGTCGGGCTTGTTGCTCGCGTAGAGGAGTGGATCACCCGCCGCTTCGTCGTCGACCAGCACCCGACCACTCATGCCGAGGTGCAGGCCGAGGACCGCGCCCGACGACAGGTCGACGAGGATCAACTTGCCGCGCCGCCGCGCGTGCGTGAACGACTGGCCCTTCAGCGCGGCGCGCGCGGCGCGAGGCGTGAGGCCGCGCTTGAGGAACCACGCGTCGGGGGCGTGCACCTTCGTGATCTCACGGTCGAGCGCCCGCGCGTCGAGCAGGGCGCGCGCCGTCTCGACCTCCAGGATCTCCGGCACCGGAGCGCGGTCAGGTGTTCGTCACGCCCGCGCCGCGCAGGGCGGGGCTGGCGGTGGCGCGAAAGCGCTTCAGCACTCGGGTGTCGACGACCGGGGCGTCGGGGTGGATTCCGCCGTTCGCGGCGACGGCGTCCTCCCACATGCGTGCGCGCTGCCCGCGGTCCCGCGGTCGTCGAGCTCGGTGCAGTCGAGCCGGTCGGTGTTGAGGTCGACGGTGATCGTGTCGCCGTCCTGCAGCAGTGCGATCGGGCCACCAAGGAACGCCTCGGGCGAGACGTGGCCGATGACGAGTCCGACGGAACCGCCCGAGAACCGCCCGTCCGTCATCAGCGCGATGGTGATGTCTCTCGCACGGCACAGCGCCGTGATGCGTGACGTCGGGTCGAGCATCTCGGGCATGCCGGGCGCGCCGCGCGGGCCCTCGTACCGGACGATGACGACGTCACCGTCGGAGAACGACTCCGGGGAGTCCTCGAGCGCCGCGATGAGCGAGCGCTCGCCCTCGAACACGCGGGCGCGGCCGGTGAACCTCCCGTCGACGATGCCGCCCTCGACGCCTGCCACCTTCAGGATGGCTCCGCCGTCGGGGGCGAGGTTGCCGCGTAGCAGGCGGAGCCCGCCGGTCGGCTTGAACGGGGTGCGGACTGGATGCACGACGTCGCCGTCGGGCGCCGGCGGGTCGAACCGCCCGAGTTGCTCGGCAAGCGTCTCGCCGGTGCAGGTGAGCGCCGACCCGTCGAGCGCGCCGGCGGCGAGCAGCTCCTCGACGATGACGGCGACGCCTCCGATCGCTTCGACGTCGACCATCGAGTAAGCGCCGAAGGGGCGCATGTTCACGAGCACGGGGAGCTCACGCGAGAGCTCGTTGAACTCCTGCTGGCTCAGCACGTCGTCCCAGAGGTCGAACCCGGCGGCGCGGGCGATCTCGGGGCCGTGGAGCACGACGTTGGTGGAGCCGCCCATCGCCATCACCACGACGAAGGCGTTGCGCATCGCAGCCGGGGTGACGATGTCGCGGGGGCGGATGCCGGCGGCGGTGATCGTGGCGAGCAGCGCGGCGAGCTCGTCGGGGAACGACTTCGTGCGGCGCGCGTCGTCCGATGCCGGCGCGACCATGTGGAGCGGTTCCATACCCAGGACGCCGATGAACGTCTGCATGGTGTTGTAGGTGAACATGCCGCCGCAGCTGCCCTGGCCCGGACACGCGTGCAACGCGAGGCGCGCGCGCACCTCGGGGTCGGGATCGGCGGCGAACTGGAACGCGGTGACGAGGTCGATGGGCTTGTCGGTCACAGGATCGATCCCGGGGTGGATCGAGCCGTCGGAGAGCATCAGCGCCGGCGCGTTGTGCTCGAGCAGGGCGGCCAGGGTGCCGACGGGCGGCTTGTCGCACGCGACGACCGTGATGACCCCCGCCATGTCGTTGGCCTTGAGGTGGGCCTCGGTGCTGTCGTTGACGAGCTCGCGGCTCGTCAACGAGTACCGCATCCGGTCGGTGCCGTTGAGCTGGCCGTCGGAGACGCCCAGGGTGAAGGCCGGGGCGATGAGACGGACGGGGAGGTCGTCGTCATGGATCCGCCGCGCGAGCGCTTCGTGCACCGCATCGACCTTCGATCGCACACCGAGGTAGCACTGGCTGTCACCGAGGGTGCCGATGACGCCCCACACGGGATCGTGCACCTTGGCGACGTCCTCACCCAGGAAGCGAGCGGTCCCGACACGTTGGACGTCGCGTCCGGGATTTCCCGAGACGAACTCGCGGGACAGGTCGCTCGCATTCGTGTTCTCTGGCATCTCGTCCGCTCCCTCGGCGCTTCGCGCCCGGGCCGCTCTACACCCCGGCGGCAAACGGCTCGCTGGGCCGCAGGGTACCTGCGGCCCATTCGCTCACCACGCGGCGCAGCGTACCCTCGGTGTTGTCGCGCCCCTTCGAGAAAGGCGGTCGAGATGAGCGTGCTCGTGACGACGATCGACGGCTACCACATCTTCACTTCGAGCGGGAAGCACCTCCGTTCGCTCGAAGATCACCGGGTCGAGTGCTTCACCCCTGGTCCCGACGGGGCGTTCCTCGCGGTGATCGACCGGCACGAGGTGTGGTCGCACGGGAGTGACGGCGAGTGGAGCCCGCTCGCGAAGTCGGAGGCCACGCTCACGGCGGTCGTCGCGGCAGGGGACGCGGTGTTCGCGGGGACCGACGACGCGTGTGTGCTGCGGCTCGCGCCGGCGGGTGCGCTCGAACCTCTCGCCGGGTTCGACACGGTCGCCGGTCGCGACGAGTGGCACCGGGTGGGCAGCCCGTTGCAGGTGCGGACGATGACTGCAACGTGCGACGGCGGCGCCGTGCTCGTGAACGTGCACGTCGGTGGAATTCCTCGTTCGGTCGACGGCGGCGACACGTGGCAGCCGACCCTCGCGGTCGACGACGACGTGCACCAGGTGCTCGCGCACCCGACGCGCCCGGAGATCGTGGTCGCGGCCGCATCGGTGGGACTGTGCCGGAGTCACGACGGCGGCGCGACGTGGACGTCGAGCACGGAGGGCATGGACCTGTCGTACGCGCGCGGCGTGGCGTTCTCGGGCGACGACGTCGTCGTGAGCGTGTCCGAGGGTCCGTGGGCATCGCGTGCGCTCGTGTACCGCGCGTCGGTCGACGGTGGTCCCGCGCACAGAGTCACCGGCGGCCTCGGCGAGTTGCACGGCAACGTCGATTCGTGCTGCGTGGCCAGCGACGGCAAGGTCGTCGCACTGGCCGACGGTGAGGGAGACGTGTGGCGTTCAGACGCGGGTTTCGAGGGCTTCGAGCGCATCGCCGCGGGACTCGATGGCGTCACCGGCGTGACCATCGCCTGACCCCGGACCAGGTACCCAACTAACCTGAGCCCCTTCTGCCGGCTACCTCGACCGAAGGGCACCGGATGACCCAGACCGCCGGAATCGGCGTCGTCGATCGACGCGCCGTCGTATCGAGGACGTTCGCGTGGAGCGGCGAGCCTCGGGGCGAGCGGTTGCGCTGGTTCGCGAGCGGCCTGCGTGAGGTCATGCTCGACCAGGGCTACACCGAGGTCGACACGCCGGGCCCCGACGTCGCCGTCGTGCTGCACTTCGTCGACCCTGATGCGGCTCGGCCCTATCGACGCAAGAACGCGCCCACGTTCGTCGTCGCGCTGGCCGAGCTCGCCGATGCGCCCGACGACATGTTGCGCACCGGCTATCCGCTGCTCGTGCGTGGTCTGGCCAACTTGTGCGTCATGGTGAGCCCGGCAGGCGACGGTTCGATCGCGCAGTTCGTGACCCTCGAGCAGGGCACCTACGCGATCGACACCGGTGACGACGACGACCAGTTCTTCTTCAAGAGCGTGTTCTCACGCGTCGAGCCGCTCGCGTCGTCGCGGCTCGTGATCGGCAACGAGTTCACCGACGACCTGCCCGACGCGATCCGCGCCGGCGACGACATCACCCGTCAGATCACGCGCGTGGGCCAACAGCTCGCGTCCCTCGACCTGCTGCCCGCCGCGTTCCCGATCGAAGAGATCCTCTCCGACCGCGACCTGCGCCACGTGAAGCTGCTCTACGGCATCGGCGGACTGAGCTACGGCAACGTGAGCGCGCGCCGACTCGACCTGGAACCGGGTGAGACGCAACCGCAGTACTGGATGAGCGCGAGCGGTGTCGACAAGTCGGCGCTGCACGACATCGGGCGCGACATCCTGCTCGTGACCGGCTACGACGAAGCGCGTGACGTCATGCAGCTGCGCGTCCCGGCCGGGGTGGAACCGCGGCGCGTGTCGGTCGACGCGATCGAGCACTGGATGATCTACCGCGAGCATCCGGAGGTGAAGGCGATCCTGCACGTGCACGCGTGGATCGAGGGCACCGTCGCCACGGAGATCAACTACCCCTGCGGCACGGTGGAGCTGGCGGAGTCGGTCGCCGAGCTCGTGCGCCAGGCTCCGGACCCCAGCCGCGCCGTCGTCGGCCAGCGCAACCACGGCCTCACCATCACCGGCCACAGCCTCGACGAGATCTTCGTTCGCATCGACGGCCGCATCGTCCGCAAGGTCCCCATGGACTGACCGTCGGCCGGCGGTTCACCGCGGGTCCCAGGATTCATTGCACCGTCGAACACCTCTGATGTGTTCGACGGCACGATGAATCATGCGGCTTCGGACAGGGCGTCGCGCAACCAGCGCTCGACGCGCGCCGGTTCACGCGTGCAAGTGGTCCATGTGACCGGCAGGATCCGCCAGCGCGCCGCGGCAAACTCGGCGAGGCGCGCCCGATCAGGCGAGAACGCCGAACGTGTGCCGTGGTGCTCCCAGCCGTCGCACTCGAGTCCGACCTTCTGCTCGGGCCAGGCGAAGTCGAGCCGGTAGCGGCCGCCGGGGAGCGAGACCCAGAACTGGCGTCGCGGCACAGGGACGCCCGAGCGCTCGACGAGGAGCCAAACCTTTGCCTCGAGGGTCGACTCGAGCGCCGGCACTGCGCCTCGATCCGCGAGAAGATCCGCGAGACGGCCCACGCCGGGACGACCGGACTTCCGGAGCACTTCCGCCCGGCGAAGAAGGCGTTCCGGCGTGCACAGACGCCGCCGGAACGCCGCCTCGGCGGCCGCGAGCAGTCGTGCATCCTCCATGCGGGCCGACAGGTCGAGCAGCGTGCGCGTCGGCGTCGTGATCGGGATCGACCCGACTTTCGTTCTGTCGGCCCGGTCCAGCCGGAGGCCGCGATGAAGCACCAAACCGTCGAGAGCGCTTCGACGCGCCGACGACACCCAGAGCTCGATCCCCTTCGAACGGACACCGTCGAGCTCCCAGAGGAGCCCGGCAGTGCCGTGCGAGACGAGGGCGCCGTCGCCCGCGTAGAGCGCGGCGGCCATCGATGACTGGTGCAGCGTCAGCGCTGCTCCGACGATCCGATACACACCCCGATATGCGACCTCCCACACCCGCTTCGTGATCCGGAACTGGATCTGGCGGGCGGTGAAGCCAACCTCCATCGCTTGCCGGCGAGAGAAGACCCCGTGTTGCGCGTCAGCGATCGCCGCGATCCTGGCGTCGCCGGATTCATTGTTCGCCCGAACACACCCAGTGTCGTCCATCCGCCAATGAAATCGGAGGGGTGTGACGCTCATCGGGCGGCGTGCGCGACGAGTGAGCGTCGGGCGCGCTCACCTCGGCGGCTACGAGCCGAGCTTCTGGTCGAGAAGTTGGTTGACGACCTGGGGGTTCCCGCTCCCCCGCAGAGCCTTCATGACTTCGCCGGTGAGGAAGCCGCGCTTCTTCTTCCGGACCTTGTCGTCGCCGGACCGATAGTCGGCGACCGCGTCTGCGTTGTCGGCGAGCACCTGGTCGACGACGACTTCGATCGCGCCGGCATCGCTGACCTGCGCCAGGCCGCGCTCGGCCACCACCTGCTTCGGACGCTTGGCCTCGCTGAGGCACTCTCCGAGCACGTCCTTGGCCTGGTTGCGCGAGATGGTGCCGGCCTCGACCAGCCCCACGAGCTCCGCGAGTCCGTCGGGCGAGAGCGCGAGCACGACCGGCGACAGCCCGGTCTCGTTGAGGTGGCCGAGCACGTCGCCGTTGGCCCACTTCACAACGTCGCGCGCGGTGCCGCCGTCGAGCGCCGCGACCGCGGCCTCCGCATAGTCGGCGAGACCCTCGGTGCCGAGCAGGACGCGCGCTTCGGCGTCGCTGATCCTCCACTCGTCCTGCAACCGGGCGCGCCGGGCGGCCGGGAGCTCGGGCATCGACGACTGCACCGCGGCGCGCATGGCGTCGGTGGGCGCGACCGGCACGAGGTCCGGTTCCGGGAAGTAGCGGTAGTCCGACGACCCTTCCTTGGTGCGCATCGAGTGCGTGCGCCCGTCGGCTTCGTCCCAGTGGCGGGTCTCCTGGACGATGCGCTCACCGGCGTCGAGTGCAGTGGTCTGCCGCTCGATCTCGTACTCGATGGCCCGGCCGAGCGACCGCAGCGAGTTCATGTTCTTGACCTCGACCTTGGTGCCGAGCTCCGAGGCCCCGACCGGACGCACCGACACGTTGGCGTCGACGCGCATCGAGCCCTCTTCCATCTTGACGTCGGACACGCCGATGGCCTGGAGGACCGCGCGCAGCTCACTGACGTACTCGCGCGCCTGCTCGGCACTCTGGATGTCGGGGCGGCTCACGATCTCCATGAGCGGTACGCCGGCGCGGTTGTAGTCGACCAACGAGTGGTCGGCCTCGTGGATGCGACCTCCGCCACCGACGTGCTGCGTCTTGCCGGTGTCTTCCTCGAGGTGCGCGCGCTCGATCCCGACGCGCCCGCCGCCGACGTCGAGAGAGCCATCCACCGTGATCGGTTCGTCGTACTGCGAGACCTGGTAGTCCTTGGGCATGTCGGGATAGAAGTAGTTCTTGCGCGAGAAGGTCGACTGCTCGGGGACGCGCAGGTCGACAGCCTCCGCGAAGCGCAGCGCGTACTCCACTGCGCGCTCGTTGAGCACCGGCAAGGAACCGGGCAGGCCGAGGCACACCGGGCACACGTGCGTGTTGGGCTCGGCACCGAACTCGTTGGGACAGCCGCAGAACAACTTCGTCGCCGTCGCCAACTCGCAGTGCACCTCGAGCCCGATGACCGGTTCGTAACTCTCGCTCACGCTCACGACGACTCCAGCACGCGCGCCACTCGGAACATCACCGGCTCGCCCAGTGCCGGCGCCAACACCTGGACGCCGACCGGAAGACCCGCCTCGCCGGTGCCGTACGGCACGCTGATGGCGGCGTGGCCGGCCAGGTTGGTGGGGATCGTGCACACGTCGGAGAGGTACATCGCGAGCGGGTCGGCGGATCGGGCGCCGAGCTCGAACGCGACCGTGGGCGACGTCGGCGACAGCAGCGCGTCGAAGTTCTCGTAGGCGCGCGCGAAGTCGCGGATGATCAATGTGCGCACGCGCTGCGCTTGGCCGTAGAACGCGTCGTAGTACCCCGCCGAGAGTGCATAGGTGCCGAGCATGATGCGACGCTTCACCTCGGCACCGAATCCTGCATCGCGCGTCCGGGCGTTCATGGTGGCGACATCGTCGCCGTCGACACGGAGCCCGTAGCGCACGCCGTCGTAGCGGGCGAGGTTCGACGACGCCTCAGCCGGTGCGATCACGTAGTAGGCCGAGAGCCCGTAGCGCGCACTCGGCACGCTCACCCGGTCGACGGTGGCGCCGGCCTTCTCGAGCGCACGCGCGGCGCGGTCGACGGCGTCGAGCACGTCGGGCTGGAAACCGTCACCCTCGACCAGCTCGTCGACGATTGCGATGCGCAGCCCCTCGACGCCCCGGTCGACGACCGGGAGCAACGGCTCGTAGCGCGCGTCGATCGACGTGGAGTCCATCGGATCGTGACCGGCGATCACGTCGAGCAGCACCGCGGCGTCGCTGACCGTCGTCGCGAACGGACCGATCTGGTCGAGTGAGCTCGCGAACGCCACCAACCCATAGCGCGACACGAGCCCGTAGGTCGGCTTCACGCCGACGACGCCGCAGAGCGCGGCGGGCTGGCGGATCGACCCGCCGGTGTCGGAGCCGAGTGCGAGCGGCGCGTACTGGGCCGCCACCGCGGCGGCCGAGCCACCGCTCGACCCGCCCGGGACGCGCGACGGGTCACGCGGGTTGCGGGTGGGACCGAACGCCGAGTTCTCCGTGGACGAGCCCATGGCGAACTCGTCGAGGTTGGTCTTCGCCACGGGGACCGCGCCGGCCGCGAGCACACGCTCCACCACGGTCGCGGTGTACGGCGGACGCCACCCCTCGAGGATCTTCGACGAGCACGTGGTGGACACCCCTCGCGTGCAGAGGTTGTCCTTCAGCGCGATCGGCACACCGGCGAGAGGACCGGGGTCGTCGCCGCCCGCGACGGTGTCATCGATCCCGTCGGCGACCTCGCGCGCCGAGTCCGCCATGACGAGGTTGCAGGCGTTGAGCTCGCCGTCGCGCGCGGCGATGGTCGCGAGGTGCTCGTCGACAATTTCGCGCGCGGAGCGCGACCCGCCGCGCACCGCCGCCGCGAGCTCGATGGCGGTCATCCTCTTCCGCTCTCGATGCTTCGCAACTGCTCCACCTTCGGCGAGCTCAGGCCACGCTTCGCTGCGCTCGCGCTCACGGGGCGTCGAGGATGCGCGGGACGCGGAAGCGACCGTCCTCGGAAGCGGGCGCCATCGCCAGCACCTCGTCGCGCGGCAGGCTGGGGCGCACGTGGTCGGCGCGCAACACGTTGACGACGGGCAGCGGGTGCGCGGTGGGTGGCACGTCGTGGGTGTCGAGCGCGGCGATCTGGGCGGCGTGCTCGAGGATCACCTCGAGCTGCGCGGTGAAGTGCTCGATCTCGTCGTCGGTGAGCGCGAGTCGCGCCAGCGTCGCGACATGATCGACGTCGGCGCGCGTGAGACGGGACACGACCACGAGTCTAGGAGTCGCACCCTCTTGGCTACGATGCCGATCGTGGCCACCTACCCGTTCCTCTCCGACGAGTGGCTCGTGGCCGTACGTGAGATCGTCGATGCGCGCGACCTCGACATCCCGCCCCACGCGGAGCTCACGATGAACCTCGTGGTGACCGAGACGCCGTTCGGCGACGACCGTCGGTTGCACGTCGGCACCCGCGACGGCAAGGCCGACTGGGGATCGGGTCACGCCACCGACGCCGACCTCACGCTCACCACCGACTACGCGACGGCGCGGGACATCTTCATGAGCGGCAACGCGCAGGCGGGGATGCAGGCGTTCATGGAGGGTCGGGTCAAGGTGCAGGGTGATCTCACCAAGCTGATGGCCGCGCAGGTCGCCGGCACCGGCCCGGGCGCCCCCGGCCTGGCCGAGGCGCTGTCGACCATCACGGAGTAGCGGGGGCCTCGGCTTCCAGCTCCGCCGCCCTGACCGGCGCGAAGAAGGTCGACGGGTCGAGCGCGTCGGGTCGCGGCTCGGCGGCCAGCGCGCCCATAGGCCCGGGTCCCGGGCGTCCGGGGGCACGGCCGTAGCCGCTCGCCGGGCGGCACGGACCGGGTCTGATGGTCGCGCCGTGCGCGGGTCGCCTCATGGGATCCTCCAACCTTCCGCCCGGGAAGGACGCCCGCCGCGTCCCTCCCCGCACCAGACGACGCGTCGGGCGACGCGTCACGCTCCTTCAGTCGAATCGGTACTGAGGCTGCCCGTGGGACCCTTCCGCGAGCGGGATCCGCGACTCGAGCTCGCCCGCCCGACGCGCCAGCTCGGCGACCGTCCAGCGATCGCCGTGCTCGATCACCTCGGCCAGCGTCCAGGTCTGCACTCGCTGCACGAGTCCGCCGCGCACGACGAACGTCTCACCGGTGATCGTGCACTCGGCGGTGCTGAGGTACGCGACGAACGGTGAGACGTTCGCGGGCGACCACTCGTCGAACGTCCCGTCGTCGGGCGCCCCGATCGCGTCTCCGAGTCCAGGCGTCGACAACGTGAGCCGCGTTCGCGCGCCCGGTGCGATGGCGTTGGCGCGCACGCCGTAGCGCACGAGCTCCTTCGCCATCACCTGCGTCAGCGTCGCGATCCCCGACTTGGCCGCGTCGTAGTTGGCCTGACCGGGGTTCGAGAACAACCCCGACGTCGACGTGGTGTTCACGATCGCCGCGTTGACATCGCGACCCGACTTCGTCTGCTCGCGCCAGTGGTTCGCGGCGAAGTGCGATGGTGCGAAGTGTCCCTTCAGGTGCACGCGCACCACCGAGTCCCACTCGTCCTCGGTCATGTTCACGACCACGCGGTCGCGCAGGATCCCGGCGTTGTTCACGAGCACGTGCAGGTCACCGAACACGTCGATCGCCTGCTCGACGAGACGGCGGGCGCCATCCCAGTCGGCGACGTTCTCGCCGTTCACGACCGCCTCGCCGCCCATGGCACGGATGTCGTCGACGGTCTGCTGCGCGGGTGTGGCGTCGGCACCACCGCCCTGCTGATCGCCGCCCAGGTCGTTGACCACGACCTTGGCGCCCTCCTGCGCGAACAGCAGCGCGTGTTCGCGTCCGAGCCCGCGCCCCGCGCCGGTGATGATGGCCACGCGGCCGTCGAGTGCACCCATCGTCGACCCCCTCGTCGTGCGGGGAGACTAGACGTGTGGCGGCCTCATTCAGAAGAAGAGCGTGACCTGCGTGCCCTTGTTCACGCTCGTGTCGGCGGCCGGAGACTGCGCGCGCACGAGTCGGCCGGGAAGGTAGCTCTGGGTGTCGACCTCGAAGCCCAGTGCCTGCAGCTGTTGCTGCGCGGCTTCGAGGGTCTTGCCGACCAAGTTGGGCACCTTGACCGTCTCGGGGCCCTTGCTCACGGTCACCTTCACCGGGGAACCGCGCGTCGCGCCCTGGTTGGCCGGCGGATCGGTGCCGATCACCTGCCCGCTGGGAACGGTGTCGCTGAAGTCGTCGGCGCGTGCGACGGTGAAGCCGGCCGCGGTCAGCGTCTGGGACGCATCGTCGAACGACTTCTTCGAGACGTCGGGCACCGGCACCGGCGCGGGGCCGTCGCTCACGAGCAGCACGAGGGCGGAGTCGCGCGGCGCCTTGGCCCCGCCCGCGGGGTCGGTGTTGATCACCGTGCCCGCCGGCACGTTCTCGTCGTACTGGTGCTTCACGTTCACCACGAAGCCCTGGGCTTCGAGCGCGGCCTGCGCGGCGTCGGGCTCCTGGTTGGCCACCGTCGTGACCACCACCGGAGGGGGTCCGCGCGACACGACGAGCACGACCGAGCCGTCGTCGCCCACGAACGCACCCGGCACCGGGTTCTGACCGATCACAGTGTCCCTCGGGTCGTCGGCGCTGCGGGTGACGATGCGCAGCGAGAGTCCGGCGTTGGCGGCCGCATCGGTCGCCGCCGCTTGGCTGAGCCCGACCAGTGACGGCACCGCGACCGTGCCGCTGCCGCCGACCGCGGCGAGCGCGATTCCACCGCCCACGAGTGCGAGGAGGATCGCGCCGAGCACCGCGTACGAGATCCAGCGCACCGCGCCGGGCGCGCGCCGGCGGCGAAGCTTGGGCGCGGGCGCCGGCTCGTCGACGACGACCGGAGGCGCGACGGGCGCGTCCTGGTCGAACAGGTCCGACGAACGTCCGATCTGCGTGGGCGGCCCGCCGTCGATCTCGCCGCCCAGCCCCGCGAGCGGCAACGGCTGCGGCGGTGGCAGCGCGCGGGCGGCGTCCGCGAGCGCGGCGCGCATCGTGGCGGCGTCGGGATAGCGGTCGGCGGGCTCCGGGCGTCCAGCGCGCTCGACCGCGGGACCAAGGCGGCCCAGCGCGAGCGGCGCGACCAGCGGGGTGTGCGTGCGTGCGGCCAGGGTGCCGATCGCGGTGTCGGCGATGGCGGGCACCGTGCCCGTCACCGCCTCGATCAGCACGACCGCCAACGAGTAGAGGTCGGCGCGGCCGTCGAGCGGCGCGCCGGTGGCCTGTTCGGGAGCCGCGTAGCGCGCGGTGCCGACGACCGCACCCGCGGGCTCGGTCCAGCTCGCTTCGGCCAGCGCCCGCGCCAGCCCGAAGTCGGCGACGCGCGCGATCCCGTGCTCGTCGAAGAGCAGGTTGGCGGGCTTGATGTCGCGGTGCACGACGCCGCGCGCGTGCGCGTACTCGAGCGCGCTCGTGACCTGGCGACCCACGTGGGCCGCCTGGGAGGGGGTGAGGCGGCCCCCGGCGTCGAGCACGCCGCGCAGGCTCCCGCCGGAGAGGAGCTCGAGGACCATGAACGGGACGTCGTCCTCGCCCCAGTCGTACACGGCCATCACGTTGGGGTGGTTGAGCGACGCCGCCACCTGGGCCTCGGCCCGGAACCGCCGGAGGAAGCCGGCGTCTTCGGACAGGGCGAGGTGCAGCACCTTGACGCCCACGCGGCGCTTCAGGCGGACGTCGTCGGCCACGTAGACGCGACCGCTCGCGCCTGCACCGATCGGCGCGAGCAGGCGGTACCGGCCGGCGAGGACGCGGCCAGTCAGGTCGGCGACGCCGGAGATCGCCATCGGCTCACGGTACCGGCCGCATCTCGCTGATCCGCGGCACGCAGCGTGGCGACGGAAACGAGCGGGGCAGGCCCAGTGGCTCACCGCGGGCCGGATATCCCGGCTCGCAGTGAGCCGACCGAAGAGTGGCGGCGTTAGCCTCGCTGGTGATGGTCGATTCCCCTGCTGCCGCCACCCGGTCGGCACGCCGGAGGTTGTTCAGGCACCCCGGCCGGGTGGCGATCATCGCGGTCACGTTGCTCGTGGTGTTGAACCTCAGCATCATCCTCCTGAACGAATCGGACACGTCGACCGGCACCAGCAACCCGCTGCCGGCCACGGTCGAGTCGGTCGCCCCCGAGCCCGGGTCGATCGCGAGCCCGATCGACACCGTCGTCGTCGACCTCGACAACAGCCTCACCGGCGTGCTGCTCATCAAGCAGGAGGGAACCGGTTACGTCGAGATCCCCGAAGACCAACTCGACCGGGTCGTCGGGCTCGGTCAGGTCGCGTTCCGGCCCGGGCCGGACAAGGAGATCACCCGCTTCCAGCCGGGGACGGTCGACGTGGTCGTCCTGTTCTGGTCGAAGACGCGCCCCGGCGGCCGGCCGAAGCACCCCGCGAGCTACTCGTGGAGCTTCGAGGTCAAAGCGTGAGCGTGAGCATGAGCGCGAGCGGAACCGTCAGGTCATCTGGAGGATCGCGGCGCCGCGCACGGCATCGTTCCTGATCGCGAGCAGCGCGTCGTTCGCCGCCCCGAGCGGGAACACGTCGTACTCCACGCGAATCCCCGCGACGCCGGCGAGGTCCATGAACTCCTGCGCGTCGGCGCGGGTCATGTTGGCAACCGAACGCAGCGTGCGCTCGTGCCAGAGCAGCTCGTACGGCATCGAGGGAAGGTCGCTCATGTGGATGCCGGCCAGCGCGACGGTGCCGCCGGCGCGCACTGCACCCAGCGCCACCGGTACCAGCTCACCGGCAGGCGCGAACACCACCGCGCGGTCGCACGGTTGTGGTGGCGCATCGGCGGCGTCGCCCACCCAGGTCGCGCCGAGCTCACGCGCGAGCTCGCGGTGGTGCTCACCGCGTGTCATGACAACGACCTCGCAACCCCAGTGCCGGAGCACCTGCAGCGCGAGGTGGGCCGAGGCACCGAAGCCGAGCAGCGCGACGCGCTCGCCGGGCTGCACCTCGGCGCGCCGCAGCGCCCGGTAGCCGATCACGCCCGCGCACAGGAGCGGCGCGGCACTGAGGTCGTCGAGCCTCGCGGGGAGCCGGACCGCGAAGTCCTCGGGAACGACGACCGCGTCGGCGAAGCCGCCGTCGACCGTCCAGCCGGTGAACTCGGCCGCCACGCACAGGTTCTCCTCGCCCCGCACGCAGAACTCGCACACGCCGCACGTCCGGTGCAGCCATGCGACGCCGACGCGGTCGCCGGGCGCGAACTGCGTGCAACCGGCCCCGAGCGCGTCGACGGCTCCGACCGCCTGGTGTCCGGGAACGACGGGAAGAACTGGCAGCGCGAGGTCGCCCTCGACGACGTGGAGGTCGGTGCGGCAGCAGGCGCACGCGTGCACGCGCACCCGGACCTCACGAGGACCCGGTTCGGGATCGGTGCGCTCGACGGCCGCGAGCGGTCGCGTCGCGATCGGCGCCGCGGCCGACAGCTGCTGTGCGCGCATCACGCCATCTCCATCGGGCGTTCGCTCCTCGCCGGGCCGCTCATCGGATCGGCCAACTCGCTCTCGCTCACGCCATCTCCATCGGGCGTTCGCTACTCGCCGGGCCGCTCATCGGATTGACCAGCTCGCTCTCGCTCACACCATCTCCATCGGGCGTTCGCTACTCGCCGGGCCGCTCATCGGATCGGCCAAACTCGCTCTCGCTCACGCCATCTCCATCGGGCGTTCGCTACTCGCCGGGCCGCTCATCGGATCGGCCAACTCGCTCTCGCTCACGCCATCTCCATCGGGCGTTCGCTACTCGCCGGGATACCCGGCTCGCTCACGCTCACGCCATCAGGGGACGACGAACGTGGCCTCACCCTTGATCGCGGCGCCACCCGACGCGGCTCTCGTGCAGAGGAGGTCGACGTCGACCTTGTGCTCGCCGCCGTCCTCGTACTTGCGGGTGACGGTGCCGGAGCACACGACGGTGTCACCGGGCCACACCTGCTCGCGGAATTGCACCGAGTACCGGCGCACGTTCGCAGCGCCCAGCCAGTCGGTGGCGAAGCCGGCAAGGATTCCGGCCTGCAGCATGCCGACCGAGAACACCGACGGGTATCCCGCCGACTTGGCGAACTCCTCGTCGTGGTGGATCGGGTTGAAGTCACCAGAAGCGCCCTGGTACTTCACCATGTCGGTCCGGCTGATCGGCCCGTACTCGCGCGTGTCGGGGGCGCTCCCCTCCTGCAAGTCGTCCCAGGTTTGCATCACGATCCCTCCGTCGCGGGCTTGCCCGTCTCGATCATCGTCGTGCGCGACTCGGCAACGACCTTGCCGGTCTGGTCCTTGTACTCGGTGACCATCTCGGCGAAGCGCATGGTGCCGCCGCGCTTGCCCTCCTTCTCGTAGATCTTGTCGATCCACGATTCCGTGCTGATGACGTCGCCCGCCTTCGGGGGCGATCCGTGGAACACGAATTCCTGCCCGCCGTGCAGCAGCCGGGCCAGGTTGATGTTGAGGGACGCGGCTGGGTTCGGGAGGTCGGCCGGCGCCCAGAAGCCCGAGGCGATCAGCCACGTCGGCTCGATCACCGGCGCGGGGTCGTCGAGGTAGTCGGGGTTGGTCGTCATCGTCGCCCGTGCGAACTCCCGGATCTTCCCGCGCTCGATCGGGAACGTGTACCCGGGAAACCGCTTTCCGATCACCGAGTCGTCAACCATCTCTCTCCCGTGGTCCGTGGATGCGCCCGGAGGCTACGTCTCCGCCGCTTGCCGTTCCCATTCCACGCGCGGGCTCAGTCCGAAGCCTCGGGCCCGTGCTCCAGCAGGTGGCGCAGGGCGTCTTCGTCGAGGATCGACACGCCGAGCTGCTCGGCCTTCGCCAACTTCGATCCCGGACTCGCGCCCACCACGACGTAGCTCGTCTTCTTCGACACGCTGCTCGTGACCTTGCCTCCGCCGCGCCTCGAGCTCCGCCTGGGCCTCCTCGCGCGTCATCCCCGGCAACGTGCCGGTGAGCACGAAGGTGAGACCGGCGAGCGAGGGTCCGTCGGTGTGCACCTCCACCCGTTCCGGCCCCTGGAAATTGACGCCCGCGGCGCGCAGCTTCTCGACCAGCGCGCGGTTGCGCTCGTTGGCGAAGAACGCCACCACGCTTTCGGCGATCACCCCGCCGACGCCGGGAACGACCGCCAGCTCCTCGACGCCCGCCGCCGCGATCGCATCGAGGCTCCCCAGCTCCCGCGCGAGGGCGATGGCTGCGCTCGGCCCGACGTGGCGGATGCCGAGGCCCACGAGGAGCTTCGCCAGCGGGCGGGTGCGCGACTGGTCGACCGCGTCGACGAGCAGCTGCGCCGAGCGCTCGCCGATGCGCTCGAGGGGCACCAGACGCTCGACCGTGAGCGCGTAGACGTCGCCGGCATCGTGGAGCAGCCCCGCTTCCACGAACTGCGAGACGCGCTCCTCCCCGAGACCCTCGATGTCCATGGCCGAGCGGCCGGCAAAGAACACGATCCGCTGCACGCGTTGTGCGGGGCAGTCGACGTTGACGCAGCGGGTGTCGGCCTCGCCCTCGAGTCGCACCAACGGCTGACCGCACACAGGGCACTTCGTGGGGAACTTCCACTTGCGCGCGCCCTTCGTGCGTTTGGCCAGCACCGGCCCCACCACTTCGGGGATGACGTCGCCCGCCTTGCGCACGATCACGGTGTCACCGACGCGCACGTCCTTGCGCGCGACCTCGTCCTGGTTGTGCAGTGTCGCAAGGCCGACCGTCGAGCCACCGACGAACACCGGCTCGAGCTGCGCGAACGGTGTGGCCCGCCCGGTGCGGCCGATGCTCACCATGATCCCGCGCAGCACGGTGGTCTTCTCCTCCGGTGGGAACTTGAACGCGATCGCCCACCGCGGAGCGCGGCTCGTGAAGCCGAGCTCCGCGCGCTGCGCGAGGTCGTCGACCTTCACGACTGCGCCGTCGATGTCGTAGCCGAAGGAATGGCGGTTGGCCTCCACCCGCTCGCAGAAGTCGTAGACCGCGTCGCGTGAGCCGAGCTGTTCGATGTGCTCGTTGACGGGCAGCCCGAGGTCGCGCAACCAGTCGAGCGTCTCGTGGTGCGACGCCAACGCCGGGCCGCCGTCCTTCACGCCGAGCTGGTACGCGTCGAACGCGAGGTCGCGCGACGCGGTGATGCGCGGATCCTTCTGCCGCAGGCTGCCCGCCGCCGCGTTGCGGGGGTTGGCGAAGAGACGTTCGCCGGCGTCGCCCTGACGTCGGTTCAGCTCCTCGAACGACGTGAGCGGCATGAACACCTCGCCCCGCACTTCGAGTCGCGCGGGAATCGCCGCGCCGCGCAACTGCTCGGGGATCGCCGCGATGGTCGCGACGTTGACGGTGACGTCCTCGCCGATCTCGCCATCACCACGCGTGGCGCCGCGGACCAACCCACCGTCTTCGTAGAGGAGCGAGATCGCGAGGCCGTCGAGCTTGGGTTCGCCGACGAAGGTGACCGGATCGGTGATGACGCGCTCGATGCGCGCGTACCAGGCGTCGAGCTCGGCGCGGTCGAAGGCGTTGTCGAGCGAGAGCATGGCGACGACGTGCTGCACCGGCGCGAAGGTGGCCGACGGCGGCGCACCGACCTCCTCCAGCGGCGAGTCGGCGGTGTCGAGCGCCGGGTGCGCGTCGGCGAGCGCCTGGAGCTCCCGCACGAGGTCGTCGAACTCGGCGTCGGAGACCTCGGGCTCGTCGTCGCGGTAATAGCGCTCGCGGTGATAGCGGACCTGCGCCGCGAGCTCATCGGCGCGCGCTGCGACCTCGGGCGGCACTGCTCCAGACGCGCGGGCCATCGCCCGCAATCTACCGACCGGGTGTGACGACTACGTCGTGGTGGTGGTCGGTGGCGCCGTGGTCGTCGTCGGAGGCGCCGTGGTCGTGGTGGTGGGCGGCGCGGTGGTCGTCGTCGGCGGCGCCGTCGTCGTGGTCTCCGGCGGGCGCGTCGTGGAGGTGGTCGTGGAGCTCGTCGTGGAGCTCGTCGACGTGGACGACGACGTGGTGGTCGTCTTGGTGTTGTCGTCCCCGCTGTCGTCCGACAGCACGAGGGCCAGGATCACACCGATCAGCACCACCGCGAGGACCACCAGCGCGGCGATGAGCCAGCGCTGCCCCGACGACATCCCGCCCTCGTCGTCGGGCGGCACCTCGCCGTTGCCGTTGCCGTCGTCGCCGCCCCCGCCGCCTCCCGCTGCTCCGGCCGCGCCCCCGGCTGCTCCCGCCCCGGCAACGGCGGCGGGCATCGCCATCGTCTGCTCGCTGGTCGGCTCCGATCCCGCGGCCGCGGCCGCGGGATCGGAGTCGACCGGGGCTCCGCAATTGCCGCAGACCGTCGCGCCCGGTTCGAGCGGCTGGCCGCACACGCCGCAGTAGCGGTACGAGGAGGTTTCCACTTCAGGCTCCCAGAGTGAGTCGTGCCGCGACCGCCTGGTCGTGCACTCGGGCGGCCAACTCGCGTGCGATGCCGAGCACGCGCTCGGCCTGGGACGCACCGTAGCCCGCCAGTCCGCACGCCGGGGTGATCATCCCGCGCGTGCGGAGCGGCACTGGATCACACCCGCGCCGCGTGAGCTCGCACCACAGCGCCGCGAGCGCGCGCCAGTGCGGGTCCGCCGATTCACCGACCGGACGGTCGGTGGGCACCGCACCCCACGCGACCCAGCCGTCGCCGTCGAGGAAGCGGGCGAGCGCGACGGTGTGCTGCACGAGGTCGGAGTCGACCTCGACCCCGAGCACTTCGGGCCCGGCCTCGAGTGCCAGCGCGACGTCGCCCTCGCTGCACACGTGCACGCCGGTTGTGCTGTCGACCGCGGCAAGTGCGCCCGACAACACGTCGATCGCCGGCTCGCGATCGAGTGGAGCGTCGTCGCGTCGCCACGACACGAGCGCGGGCTCGTCGAGGAACAGGACGAGACCGGAGTCGGGGAGGCGCGCCGCGAGCAGCTCCTCGAGCGCGACCGACCATGCGCGTGTCGCCTCCGCGGCGCGCCGGAACGCTCGCGGGGCAGGGACACCCGCGGCGTGCAACGCGGTGCCCAGCGTCAGCGGGCCCGTGACCTGGGCCTTGACGCGCACGGGTGGACGCTCGCGCTGGGCGGCGAGGTCGAGGAACGCGAGAAGGCCGGCGTGCGCGTCGGGGCCGAACGAGCATTCAGGTTCTTCGTCCGACGCACCGAGGACCGTGATCGAGCCGTCGCGCGCGATCTCGACCTCGGGCAGTGCAACCAGCCACTGCGCCAGCATCCCCTCACGTGGGTCACGTCCGGGAAGCTGTGGAACCGCTGGGAGCTCGGGCAGGCAGCGCAGCACGAGCTCGGCGGCGGCAACGGGATCGTCGTGGGGCAGGCTCCCGATACCGGTCGCCACCCCGGGAACGAGCACCGGAGCCCGGAGGGTCGGCGACATGGGGTCGTACTCTACGATCGGCCGGGCGACGCGCTCCAAGCGAGCGCGCGCCGTCTGGTCGGAACGAACGGAGTCGACGCTGCCTCGTCCTCTCGCCCTGTGGTTGCTCCGCGCCGCGTGGGTCACCTTGCCACTCACCGCCGGACCCGCCGCGTCCTCGTCGCTCGCGACGTGGTCCGACGGCCCGCGCGTCGCGGGCGCGGCGTTGCTCTGGATCGCGTGGGGCGCCGGCCTGCTCGCGGCCCTCGCGCCACGTCCGGTCACGCTCACCGTGATCCGCGCGATCGCGCCCGCGTTCGTGGTCGGCGCAGTGCTGGTGGCGATCGACGGCCACGCGTCGACCGTGGCGACGGTCGCCGCGACCGTCGCAACGCTCGTGTGCTCCGTGCTCGTGTCGGGTCACGACCTCGCGTCGGCTGCCGCCAATGCGATCGCGTACGGCAACGAGCAGCGCTACCCGCTGCGGGTCCCGCCGGCGCTGTTCCTCGGCCCGATCCCGGGTGCGCGCCTGCTCGTGGCGGCGGGAGTGGTGGCGCCGGTGCTGCTGCTGGCCGACGGCGAGATCGTGGTCGGCATCGCCTCACTCCTGGTGGGCGCGGGGGTGGTCTACGTGCTCGGCCGCTCGCTCGATGCGCTGTCACGGCGTTGGGCCGTCCTCGTCCCGGCCGGTTTCGTGGTCGTCGACCGCCTGACCCTGGCTGACCCCGTGCTGTTCCTGCGCGAGCACGTCCGCCACCTCGCCCCCGAACCGCCGACCGCGGCTCCCGAGGGCGCGCTCGACCTGCGTCTCGGCGCTGGCGCCGGCTCGGTGTCGGCGGGCTTCGACGAGGTCGTCGACCTCACCCGCGCCGCTCGCGGGCGACACGGCGGCGCGGTGGTCACGACCGACGAGATCCGGTTCGCGGTCACGCGGCGCGACGAGTTCTTGCGGACGGCGGCCGGTCGTCGACTGCCCGTGCGCGTACCGGTCAGGTAGCGATCCCGCCGCCGAGGAGCATCTCGCCCGCGTAGAACGCCACGACCTGCCCGGGCGCGACGCGCGGTTGGGGTGTGGCGAACTCCACCGTGGCGCCGTCGAGCCGGCTGGCGATGGGCGCACCGTGCGCGCGCACCTGCACTTCGAGGTCGTCACGGCCGGCCGGTGACGCGTCGACGTACGTGAGCTCTCGCAGGCTCACCGACTCGCACAGCAGATCATGCCGGTCGCCCAGCACGACGGTGGCCGTGCGCGCGTCGACGTCGACCACGTAGCGACGCTCGCCCGTGGCGACCCCGAGGCCGCGGCGCTGGCCGATGGTGAAGGCGGCAACGCCGTCGTGAGTACCGAGCGGGTGACCCTGCGCGTCGACGATCGTCCCGGCGCGCGCCGGCACGCGTTCGGCGAGGAACGACCGCCGCCCGCCCCGCGTGATGAAGCAGACGTCCATGCTCTCGGCCTTGGTCGCGGTGCGGAGACGGAGACTCGCCGCGTGGGCGCGCACCTCCGCCTTCGTGAGCTCGCCGATCGGCAACCGCGTGCGCGCCAACTCGCGCTGCCCGAGCATGTAGAGCACGTACGACTGGTCCTTGGCGAAATCGGTGCCGCGCCGCAACGCGCGCGACCCGTCGCGCTCGACGGTGACACGCGCGTGGTGCCCGGTCGCGACCGCGTCGAAGCCGAGCGCCTCGGCGCGTTCGAACAGGAGCCCGAACTTGATCGCCCGGTTGCACTCGACACAGGGATTGGGCGTGCGGCCCGCCGCATGGTCGCGCACGTAGGGCGCGACGACCGCGTCGTCGAAGGCATCGGTGAGGTTGAAGACGTAGTGCGGGACACCGAGTTGCGCGGCGACGCGGCGGGCGTCCTCGACGTCGCCGACGCTGCAACACCCGGAGTCGGACTCGCCGCCCCAGAGCTTGAGGGTCACGCCGGTGACGTCGTGGCCCTGCTCCAGCAGGAGCGCCGCCGCGACCGACGAGTCGACCCCGCCGCTCATCGCGACGAGCACACGTTGCTTCACGCCGTCACCGTCACGCGGCGGTGCGTCGGAGCTGCGCCACCGCTCGTGGGACCACGTCCAGCGCGACGTCGACGTCGTGGTCGGTGGACGCGAACCCCAGGCTCAGGCGGATCGAAGCGAGCGCGAGGTCGCGCGGCAACCCGATCGCGGCGAGCACGTGCGACGGCTCGGTCGCACCCGAGGAGCACGACGAACCGGCCGCGCCGTAGACCCCGGCCTGGTCGAGCGCGACGAGCAGCGTTTCGGCCTCGACTCCAGGGAAACCGACGTGCGCGTTGCCCGCCACCTTCGCGGCGCGGTCGCCGTTCTCGAACGCGTCGGGAACGGCCGCGAGCAGGCCCTCGACCAGGCGGTCGCGGAGCACCGCCAGGCGCGCCACGTCGGCGGCCCGCTCGGCGCAGGTCACGCGCAGCGCCGCCGCCATCGCGACCGCACCCGCGACGTTGGACGTGCCCGAGCGCAGGCCCCGCTCCTGACCGCCCCCTTCGATGAGCGGCTCGAGCGCGACCCCGCCCCGCACGACGAGCGCGCCGATGCCCTTGGGTCCGCCGAACTTGTGGGCCGAGACCGCGACGAGGTCGACGTGAGCAGTCGCGTCGGCCACGTCGATCCACGGCACCGCCTGGACCGCGTCGGTGTGCACCACCACGCCGGGCACGCGCTCACGTACGAGGCACGCGATCTCCGCGACCGGTTGCACCGTGCCCACCTCGTTGTTCACGAACATCACCGAGACGACCGCCGTGCGATCATCGAGCGCGGCCACGATCGCCGCGGGGTCGACCACGCCGTTCGCGCCCGGCGCGACCCGGGTGACCCGGAAGCCCTCGACCGCGAGCCGGTCGCACGACGCCAGGACGCCCTTGTGCTCGAACGCGGTCGTGACCACACCGTCACCCGTGCCCGTGGCTCGGGCGGTCCGGGCGGCTCCCTTCACGCCGAGGTTGTCGGCCTCGGTGCCGCCCCCGGTGAGCACGACCTCGTCCGGCCGGGCGCCGAGCAGGTCGGCCACCTCCTCCCGGGCGGCCTCGAGGGCCGACTTGGCGGCGCGGGCCACCGCGTGGCCGCCGCTCGGGTTCCCGAACGTGGCGGCGAGGAACGGTGCCATCGCGTCGACCGCCTCGGGTCGGAGGGGCGTGGTCGCGGCGTGATCGAGGTACACGCCAACCGGCGTCGGCGGGCTGCTCACCGTTCGAGTGTAGGGAGCCGGAATAAGTGTCACACCCCCCGGCGATACTCCTCGTGTGAGCACGCAGCTGCGCCTCGTCGAGCCCCCGGAGCCCCGGCCGCCGGCTACCACCCGTGCGCCGAAGCGGCGCGCCCGTTCCGGCGATCGGCCCCGCGCCACCCGCGCCACCGTCACGGCCCGCACCGGGCGGCGTGCCGCGGGCTGGGGCGACTGGCACCTCGACGCCCGCACCCGCCGGGTGGGCCAGGCGGGGGTCGCCCGAGCCCGGAAGGCCCTCGAGGCCGCCGCAGAGCAGGAGCTGTCCCAGGCCAGCTGACGCTCCGGACCCGCCTGAATGCGCCGGAGCCAAGGCTCCGGACCCGCCTGAATGCGCCGGACCCAAGGCTCCGGACCCGCCTGAATGCGCCGGACCCAAGGCTCCGGACCCGCCTGAATGCGCCGGACCCAAGGCTCCGGACCCGCCTGAATGCGCCGGAGCCAAGGCTCCGGCTTCTCTCCGCTCCGAAGGCGGCCGTACCCTTTCGGGCATGGGTGACAGCGAACGTCCTTCACGGTCCGACTGGGAGGCCCTGGCCGCCAAGGAGGTCAAGGGCGACGTCGACGCCCTCACGTGGCACACACCCGAGGGCATCGACGTCCAGCCCCTCTACACCGCCGACGACCTCGAGCAGCTGGAGTCGGTCGGGGGCCTGCCCGGCTTCGAGCCGTTCGTGCGCGGCGTCCGGGCCACGATGTACGCCAACCGCCCCTGGACCATCCGCCAGTACGCCGGCTTCTCCACCGCCGAGGAGTCGAACGCCTTCTACCGGGCCAACCTCGCGGCCGGGCAGATGGGCCTGTCGGTGGCCTTCGACCTGGCCACCCACCGCGGCTACGACAGCGACCATCCCCGGGTCGTCGGTGATGTGGGCAAGGCCGGCGTCGCCATCGACTCGGTCGAGGACATGAAGGTGCTCTTCGACGGCATCCCGCTCGACCAGATGACCGTCTCCATGACCATGAACGGCGCGGTGCTGCCGATCCTCGCGGGCTACGTGGTGGCCGCCGAGGAGCAGGGCGTCGACCAGGCGCAGCTCGCCGGGACCATCCAGAACGACATCCTCAAGGAGTTCATGGTCCGCAACACCTACATCTATCCGCCCGAGCCGAGCATGCGGATCGTGGCCGACATCATCGAGTACACGGCCCGCAACATGCCGAAGTTCAACTCGATCTCGATCTCCGGCTACCACATGCAGGAGGCCGGCGCGACCGCGGTGCAGGAGCTCGCGTTCACGATCGCCGACGGCCTCGAGTACGTGCGCGCCGCCCTCGCACGCGGCCTCAGCATCGACGAGTTCGCCGGACGGCTCTCGTTCTTCTTCGCCATCGGCATGAACTTCTTCATGGAGGTCGCGAAGCTGCGCGCGGCGCGCCTCCTGTGGTCGCGCGTCATCGGTCAGTTCGACCCGCAGAAGCCGGGCTCGTCGATGCTGCGCACGCATTGCCAGACGTCGGGCGTCTCGCTCACCGAGCAAGACCCGTACAACAACATCGTGCGCACCACCGTCGAGGCGCTGGCGGCCGTGCTGGGCGGCACGCAGAGCCTGCACACCAACTCGTTCGACGAGGCCATCGCGCTGCCGAGCGAGTTCGCCGCCCGTGTCGCGCGCAACACGCAGCTGATCCTCGCCGAGGAGACCGGCGTCACCAAGGTCGTCGACCCGCTCGGCGGCAGCTACTACGTCGAGGCGCTCACCGCGAGCCTGGCCAACGCGGCGTGGACGCTCATCGAGGAGGTCGAGTCGCTCGGCGGCATGACCAAGGCGGTCGAGTCGGGCATGCCGAAGTTGCGCATCGAGGAAGCGGCCGCGCGCAGGCAGGCCGCGATCGACCGCGGCGACGAAGTGATCGTCGGAGTCAACAAGTACCGGCTCGCCGAGGAGGGTTCGGTCGACGTGCGCGACGTCGACAACGCCACGGTGCGCGAGCAGCAGCTCGCGCGGCTCGCCGAGCTGCGAGCGACGCGCGACGAAGCCGCGTGCGAGACGGCGCTCGACGCGCTGCGCGAGGGTGCGCGGGGCAACGGCAACCTGCTCGAGCTCTCGATCGCGGCGACGCGTGCCCGCGCGACCGTCGGCGAGATCTCCGATGCCATGGAGGAGGTGTTCTCACGTCACCGGGCCACGATCCGTAGCATCTCGGGGGTGTACGGCGCCGCGTACGAGGGTGACGAGGGCTACGCCCGGGTGCATGCCGCGGTCGACGAGTTCGCGGCGGAGGCCGGCCGCCGCCCGCGCATCCTCGTCGCGAAGCTCGGCCAGGACGGCCACGACCGCGGCGCCAAGGTGATCGCAACCGCGTTCGCCGACCTCGGCTTCGACGTCGACGTCGGTCCGCTCTTCCAGACCCCGGAGGAAGCGGCACGTGACGCGATCGAGAACGACGTGCACCTCGTCGGCGTGTCGAGCCAGGCGGCCGGGCACAAGACGCTCATCCCCGAGCTGATCGCCCAGCTGCGCAAGCAGGGCGGCGACGACATCCTCGTCGTGGCGGGCGGTGTGATCCCGGCCCAGGACTACGACGAGCTGCGTGACGCGGGCGTCGCCGCCATCTTCGGCCCCGGCACCAACATCCCGGAGGCCGCGGCCGAGATCGTCCGCCTGCTCCGCCGCAACTGACAGTCGCTCCCGTACCCTCACGGTCGTGAGGAGACCCGCAACGTGAGCGCCCCGGTGCACGCGAGCGAACGGCGGCGGGCCGGGTGCCCCGACTCGCAGAGAGCGAGCCATCGAGCAGGCGCCGGAGAGCGGGAAACATGAGCGAACTGGCGCGACAGCTCGTCGACGGCGACCGGCGCGCGCTGGCGCGCGCGATCACCCTCGTCGAGTCGACGCGTGCCGACCACCGTGCCGAGGCCGAGAAGCTGCTCGCCGAGGTCCTGCCCCACGTCGGTGGCGCGGTGCGCGTCGGCATCTCCGGGGCGCCCGGTGCCGGGAAGTCCACCTTCATCGAAGCGCTCGGCGGCCACCTCGTCGCGCACGACCACCGCGTCGCGGTGCTCGCGGTCGACCCGTCGAGCACGCGCAGCGGGGGCTCGATCCTCGGCGACAAGACGCGCATGGAGCAGCTCACGCGATCGCCGCTCGCGTTCGTCCGGCCCTCGCCCACAGGGGGAACCCTCGGTGGCGTGGCGCGGCGCACGCGGGAGGCGCTGCTCCTGTGTGAGGCCGCCGGCTTCGACGTCGTGCTGGTGGAGACGGTCGGCGTCGGTCAGTCGGAGGTGAAGGTCGCCGCCATGGTCGATCTCTTCGTCGTGCTGGTCGCGCCGGGCGGCGGCGACGAGCTGCAGGGCCTGAAGCGCGGGATCATGGAGCTCGCCGACCTCGTGGTGGTCAACAAGGCGGACGGCGACCTCGCGGGCACCGCGGCGCACACCGCCGCCGACTACGCCGCCGCGCTCCACCTCGTCCGACCCCGGATCCCGCCCTGGATCCCCCAGGTCCTGACGTGCTCGGCGCTGATCGGCGTCGGCATCCCCGAGGTGTGGGACGCCGTGGCGGCCTTCGGGGAGGCGGTCGCGCCGGTGCTGGCCGACCTCCGAGCGGCCCAGAACCGCGACTGGATGTGGTCCGAGGTCACCGACTCCCTCCTCGACGCGCTCACCGCCGACGCTCCCACCGCCGCGCTCGCTCGGCGGCTCGAGGCCGAGGTCGCCGCCGGCTCGGCGACGCCCACCGCGGCGGCCCGGGCGGTCGTCGCCGCCTTCCTCGACCAACGCCACAGCTGAGGGCCGGCAATCGGTTCTCGGCTCAAGTCCGAGGCGGCCAAATACCGACAGAATGGACGTGAGCGCCGAAGGCATCATCGCACTCGGTCTGTTGTTGGCGATCGTCGTCCTGGCGATCGTGTCGACTCGCGTCGTGGGACGGCGGGCCGCCCGAACCGTCGACCAGGTCACCGCGCTCCTGGAGCGCAACGAGGCCCGGTTCCGGGCCATGGTGCGCGACTCGAACGACATCATGGCGATCATCGATCCGCACGGTCGCCTCGTGTACGCGAGCCCCGTGACCGAGCGGATCCTGGGCCTCGACATCGAACCGCTCATCGGCAGCGACGTCTTCGATCTCATCCACCCGGAAGATCGCGACTTCGCGCAGCGCGGCTTCCAGGCGACGCGCGACGGCAGGGACGCCGATCGCATCGAGCTGCGCCTCCGCCGCGGCGACGGCACGTGGCGGGTGGTCGAGGCGGTGGCGACCAACTTGCTCGACGACCCCTCGGTCGAGGGAATCGTCATCAGCGCGCGTGACCTCACCGACCGGCGCCGCGCCGAGGCCGAACTGCGAGAGGCACAAGAGCGGTTCCGCAGCGCGTTCGAGTACGCGCCGATCGGTATGGCGCTCATCTCGATCGACGGTCGCCTGTTCCGCGTGAACCGCGCGCTCGTACAGATCCTCGGCCGGGGTGAGTCGGAACTGCTCACGTCGTCGCTGTTGGAGCTGTGCCACCCGGACGACCGCGAGGAATGTCGCGAGTCGGTACGCCGGCTGTTCGCAGGAGTCACGCAGAGCGCGCAGCTCGAGCAACGCTTCGTGCACCACGACGGCCATCCCGTGTGGGTGTCGGCGAGCGCATCGCTGGTGCGCGACGTGAACGACCAACCGATGTACCTCGTGTGCCAGGTGGAGGACATCGGCGAGCGGCGGGCGAGCGGCGAGGCGCTCGCCCACCAGGCCGTGCACGACCCCCTCACCGGGTTGCCGAACCGCCTGCACTTCGTCGAACGCCTCGGTCGAGAACTTGCACGTGCCGACCAACGACACGAGCGCGTCGCGGTGCTGTTCCTCGACCTCGACCGCTTCAAGGTGGTGAACGACAGCCTCGGGCACTCCGCAGGCGACCGGCTGCTCGTGGCCGTGGCCGACCGGCTCAAGGCCACGATGGGCCCCACGGACGTCGTGGCCCGCTTCGGCGGCGACGAGTTCACGATCCTCTGCAACCGGGTCAGCAGTGAGGAGACCGTCGAGCTGATCGCGGAGCGCATCGCGGAGGCGATCGCGCGTCCCGTCGCGTTGATCGAGGGCGAGGTCTTCGTGACCGTGAGCATCGGCATCGCGCTCTCGGGGGCCGAAGGCGACTCGCCGGAGACGCTGTTGCGCAACGCCGACGCGGCCATGTACCGGGCCAAGGAGTGCGGACGCGACCGCGCCGAGCTGTTCGACGCTCGAGTGCACCATCGCGCCGTCGACGACCTCCGCACCGGCAACGAACTGCACCGCGCGATCGAGCGCGGCGAGCTGCGCGTGCACTACCAACCGATGATGAACCTCGACACCGGCGCGCTGTTCGGCTTCGAAGCGCTCATCCGCTGGGAGCACCCCGAGCGGGGCCTCGTACCCCCGATGGAATTCGTGCCGCTCGCGGAGGAGACCGGCCTCATCGTGCCGCTCGGCGTGTGGGCGCTGGAACAGGCGTGCCACCAGGCCGTGCGCTGGCAGGAGCGGTCACCCGACCTGCCACTGCTGTCGATGAGCGTGAACCTCTCGCCGCGCCAGCTCGCCGAACCCGCGCTGCCCAACGACGTGGCCCGGGTGCTGCACGACACGGGGATCCCGCCCGCGTCGTTGTGGCTCGAGATCACCGAGAGCACGCTGATGCGCGACGCCGAATCGGCGCTGAGCGCGCTCGGCGCGCTGCAGGCGCTCGGGCTGCACCTGGCCGTCGACGACTTCGGCACCGGCTATTCGTCGCTCGCCTACCTCGAGCGGCTCCCGGTGGAAGCGCTGAAGATCGACCGCTCGTTCACCGAGGGTGTCGGGCGCCGCAAGGACAGCACTGCCATCGCGGGCGCGGTCGTCGGCCTGGCGCGGGCACTGCGACTCTCGACCGTGGCCGAGGGCATCGAGACGCCCGAGCAGGCCCAGCAGCTTCGGGCCATGGGCTGCGAGGTGGGTCAGGGCTTCCTGTTCGGACCCGCGCGCCCGGCCGAGGCCTACGGCGCCGACCCCCGCCGCATGTTCGAGCGCCCTCCGGCCCGGCGGCGCCGCGAAGCGCCGCTCGAGACCGCGCGCGGCATCCGCGTACCGACTTGACCGCTTCGCGGCTTTTGGATTACTCTTCACCACCACACGTGATCCGACGGGATCCGGCGTCGCACTTCCCCGCACCGTCCCGGCCCTGCGCCGGTCAGGCTCGCGGAGGAAGGCCATGCCCGCCACGTTGCTGATCAAGCCCTGGCACGACCCCATCGTCGACACGTTGGGCCATGACCCACGGTCGCGCTACGTCGAGCAGTTCTGGCTCCCCACCCTCGGCCCCACCGCGCTGCTCCTGCTGCGCCACCTGGCCGACCGCTTCGACCGCCAACCCGACGGCGTCGAGCTCACCGTGGTCGACACGTCGCATGCCCTCGGCCTCGGCCAGCGCGACGGCAGCGCGTCGCCGATCGTGCGGACGTTGCGCCGACTCGCCCAGTTCGACCTCGCGTGCGAAGACCCGATGTCCGACACCGTCGCGGTTCGTCGCAACGTGCCTCCGGTCAACCCGCGCCATCTGCGTCGCCTCCCCCGCGAGTTGCAGCGGGCCCACGCCGAGTGGGCCGAGCAGCAGCTCGCGGAGGCACCGCTCGCCGAGGCCCGGCGTCGGGCCCGTCGGGTCGCGTTCACGCTCCTCGAGCAGGGCGATGACCCCGACCACGTCGAGCGGGCGCTCCACGCCATCGGCTTCCACCCCGCGCTGTGCCACGAGAGCGCGCAGTGGGCCTACCAGCGCCACCGCGAGGCCCTCGACCACGTGCAGGGGCTCGCCTCGTAGGTCACACCTCCAGGACGCGGTTCGAGCTCGCCCCCGTGCTCGCGGCCGCCAGCCGAGCGGCGCGCCCATCCCCCAGGGCGCGCCGCTCGCGCGTCCTGCGAACTGACGCGCGCACCGTTGTTACCGTGCTCGCATGGAGATGCAGCGAAGGCGTGGCCGGGAGCGAATGGCCGCGAGCCGGGTACCCCGGCTCGCAATGAGCGAGCCATCGTGCCCGAGGCCGGGACGCCGGGACGCCGGAGCGGAATCGACCAGATCGGATGGCTGACCCTGCGCAGCTGGATCGTCTCGCCGCGCTCCTCCGCGGCGCCGACCAGATCGTCGTGCTGACCGGGGCGGGGATCTCCACCGAGTCGGGGATCCCCGACTTCCGCGGTCCGCAGGGCATCTGGACCAAGGACCCCGACGCCGAGCGCAAGGCCACCATCCAGCACTACGTGCAGGACCCCGAACACCGCCGCCAGGTGTGGCGCAACCGCGCCGGCAGCGAGCTCTTCGCCGGTGCGCCCAACGCCGGGCACCTCGCCCTCGCCGAGCTCGAGCGACGCGCCAGCCTCCACACGCTGGTCACTCAGAACGTCGACGGTCTGCACCAGGCGGCCGGCACGTCGCCCGACATCGTCGTCGAGATCCACGGGACCGTGCACGAGGCCAAGTGCCTCGCGTGCGGTTGGCGCGGCCCGATGGAGGAGACGCTGGCCCGCGTCCTCGCCGGCGACGACGATCCTGCCTGCCTCGAGTGCGGCGGGATGTTGAAGTCGGCGACGATCTCCTTCGGCGAGAACCTCGTGCCCGAGGATCTGATGCGGGCACAGCGCGCGGCCGGCGGCGCCGACGTGTTCCTGGCCGTGGGCACCTCGCTCGGCGTGTACCCCGCGGCCGCGTTGCCCGAGCACGCCCTCCGGGCCGGCGCGTCCCTCGCCGTCCTCAACGCCGAACCCACTCCGTTCGACCCTGCTGCGGACTTCGTGTTCGCCGACCGCCTCGGCGAGGTGCTCCCCGCGCTGGTCGCACGGATCTGACCCGCTTGGGAATACCCGACCATTGCGGTAGCATTTACGGTCCGACGAGGAGAACGACATGCCGAGCTACCGCGATCTTCTGCGCGCCGCCAAGGCGCGCATCACCGAGATCTCACCCGAGGACGCCGAACGCCGCCTCGGCGACGCCACCTTCCTCGACGTGCGTGAGCAGGACGAGCACGACCAGGGCACCATCCCGGGCTCGGTGTTCATCCCGCGCGGCCACCTCGAGAGCAACGCCGAGACCAAGCTCGTCGACCGCGACCGGCCGATCGTCGTGTACTGCGCGGCCGGGAACCGCTCGGCGTTCGCGACCGAGACCCTCGAGCAGCTCGGCTTCAAGGACGTCGTGTCGATGGCCGGCGGCTTCGGACGCTGGAAGAACGAGGGCCGGCCCTGGATCACCCCCCAGGCCCTCACCGCCGAGCAGCGCGACCGCTACGGCCGCCACATCCTCCTGCCCGAGGTGGGCGAAGCCGGCCAGCAGCAGCTGCTCGAGAGCCGCGTGCTGCTCCTCGGCGCCGGCGGCCTCGGCTCACCGGCCGCGCTCTACCTCGCCGCCGCCGGAGTGGGCACGCTCGGCATCGTCGACATGGACGTCGTCGACTCGTCGAACCTGCAGCGCCAGATCCTGCACAACACCGATCGCATCGGCGAGCGCAAGGTCGACTCGGCGAAGAAGACGCTCACGCAGCTCAACCCCGACGTCGACGTCGTCACCTACGACGTGCGGTTCGGCGCCGACAACGTGCTCGACATCATCGACGGCTACGACGTGATCGTCGACGGCACCGACAACTTCCCCACCCGCTACCTGCTCAACGACGCGTCGCTGCTGAAGCGCATCCCCGTGGTGCACGGCTCGATCTTCCGCTTCGAGGGCCAGGTCTCGGTGTTCAAGCCCTACGAGGGCCCGTGCTACCGGTGCCTGCTGCCCGAGCCGCCGCCGCCGGAGCTCGCGCCGAGCTGCGCCGAAGCGGGCGTGCTGGGTGTGCTGCCCGGCATCGTCGGGTCGATCCAGGCGCTCGAGGCGATCAAGCTCATCCTCGACCTGGGCGACCCGCTCGTCGGGCGGCTCCTCGCCTACGACGCGCTCGAGCAGTCGTTCCGTACCTTCAAGCTGCGGCGCGATCCCGAGTGCCCGGCGTGCGGCGAGCACGCGGCGCCGATCGTCATCGCCGAGTACGACGACCTCTGCCTCCCCCACGCCGTCCTCGCCGACGGCAGCGCGCTCACGCACTGACGCACTCACCCGCCGACCGCGCGCGTCAGCGCGCGCGCGTGAGGCGAGCGATCAACCCGTCGACGCGCGTCGCCACCGACTCGGGTTCGACCACCGCGACGGGATAGCGCGCCGCGAGCCACGTGACCACGCGCAAGAGCGCGTCGTCGTTCCCACCCTCGATGCGCGCCCGACAACGGCCGCGCGCGACCTCGTCGATGCGCGTCTCACCCCAGTGGAGCGCGCCGCGCACCTCCTCCACCGGCGCGTCGATCTCGAGCACGGCCCACGCGGGTTGCGGCATCGAGCGGATCGACTGCGCGACGAAATCGGCGGCGTCACCACCAGGGAGGTCACGCGGCGCGCAGCGCATGCCCGCCGGGCGCGCACGCTCGAGCCGGTCGAGTCGGAACGTACGCCAGTCGTCGCGCCGCACGTCCCACCCGACGAGGTACCAACGCCGACCGGTCGACACGAGCTGGTGGGGCTCGACGAGGCGGCTCGCCTCGTCGCCGTCACGCCGGCGGTAGTCGAAGCGCACCTGCTCGTGGTCGCGGCAGGCGAGCGCGAGCACCGCGAGCGCCTCGGCGTCGACGACCGGACCGTCGGACCACTGCAGCGATGCGACGTTGGTGTGCACCGCCAGCACGCGCCGCCGAAGACGGTCGGGCAGCACCTGCTCGAGCTTGGCCAGCGCGCGCACCGCGGTGTCTTCCATGCCGTCGATCGACGCCGACGCGGCGGAGCGCAGCCCGACCGCGATCGCCACCGCCTCGTCGTCGTCGAGCAGGAGCGGGGGCAGGTGTGCACCCGCGGCGAGGCGGTAGCCGCCGCCGGTGCCGGGCGTGGCGTCGACCGGATAGCCGAGCGAACGCAACCGGTCGACGTCGCGCCGCAACGTGCGCGCGCTCACGCCGAGTCGCTCGGTGAGCTCCTCACCCGGCCAGAACCGGTGGGTCTGCAGCAGCGAGAGCAGCAGCAGGGCGCGCTCGGTGGGGTCCGCCGCGGTCATCGGGAGCTGGTCCGATGAATTCCCGGGCTCGGCGCGGTCGTGGTCACCGAGACAGCTTCCCACGAGTTGCGGTCAGGATCTGACCGCAGTGATCCGTAGGTTGACCACCATGCAGACCATGACCGACACCCGAAGCAGGAGCGCCGCCGTGCCCCCCGACGACGCAACCCCCGCCATCACCGCCCGAGGCCTCACCCGCACGTTCGGGGAGGTCACCGCGGTCGACGCCCTCGACCTCACGATCCACCGGGGTGAGATCTACGGCTTGCTCGGACCCAACGGGGCCGGCAAGTCCACCACGGTGAAGATGCTCTGCACCCTCCTCGCCCCCACCGGCGGCGAGGCGCGTGTGGCCGGCTTCGACATCGCCCACCGGCCGCAGGCCGTGCGCCTCCGCATCGGGGTCGCCCTCCAGGACGTCGCGCTGGATCCCAAGCAGACCGGGCTCGAGCTGCTGCGCCTCCAGGGCCAGCTGTACGGGCTGCGCCGCGACGAGATCGAGTCCCGCCTGGTCGAGCTGCGCAAGCTCGTCGACCTCGGCGACGCGCTCGACCGCCGCATCGCGACCTACTCGGGCGGCATGCGCCGGCGCCTCGACCTCGCCGCCGCGCTCGTGCACAACCCCGAAGTGCTCTTCCTCGACGAGCCGACCACGGGCCTCGACCCGATCAGCCGAGCGAGCGTGTGGCAAGAGGTGCAACGCCTCAACGCGGAGCTGGGCATGACCATCCTGCTCACCACGCAGTACCTCGAGGAGGCCGACGAGCTCGCCGACCGGGTCGGGATCGTCGACGACGGGCGTCTCGTCGCCGAGGGCACGCCCACCGAGCTCAAGCGCTCGATCGGCACCGACATGGTCGTCGCCCGCATCGAAGGCGACCCGCAGGCCGCCCGGCTCGCGCTCGACGGCGTGTACGGAGTCGTGGGCGTCGAGGGTCGCGACCACGAGCTCACCATCAGCGTCGACGAGGGATCTTCGGCGATCGGCCCGATCGCGATCGCGCTGCACGACGCGTCGGTGGGTGTGCGCGACCTCACCTTGCGCACACCCACGCTCGACGACGTGTTCCTCGAGCTGACCGGCGCCCACTTCGACGCCGACGCCAACACCAACGCCGAGGAGGATCGGTCATGACCACCGCCAGCGTCACCTTCGACATCGAGCCTCGCCCGCCCGCCGCGGTGGTGCGCGCCCGACCGGCCGGTGCGCTCCACGACGTGTTCTCGATCGCCGGCCGTGCGTTGCGCGCCGTGCCGCGCGACCTCGAGGCGATCCTGCCCCCGGTGTTCATCGCGTTCTTCTTCTTCATCGTGAACATCGGCACGTTGGAGAACCTCACCCAGAACAACATCAAGGGCTTCGACTACACCGCGTTCGAGATGGCCACCGCGGTGCTGCTCGGTGTGACCGGCGTGTCGCGGGCGCAGGCGCTCGTCGTCGACGTGCAGAGCGGCTACTTCGACCGGCTCCTCCTCACGCCCGTGCGGCGCAGCGCGATCCTCGTCGGCCACATGGTCGCCGACGTGGCGGTCTCGTCGATGCTGTGCGTGCCGATCATCGCGTTGGCGTTCGCGCTCGGCATCGACTTCCACGCCGGTGTGCTCGGCGTGCTCATGTTCATCGTCCTCGCCGCGCTGTGGAGCCTCTCCTTCGCCGGGTTCGGCTACGCGATCGCGCTGAAGACCGGCAACCCGGCGGCGGTGAACTCGAGCTTCCTGCTGTTCTTCCCGTTTCTCTTCCTCACGTCGTCCTACGTCCCCCGCGACCAGCTGAGTGGCTGGCTCGACACGGTGGCGGGCTGGAACCCGGTCACCTACCTGCTCGAGGGGCTGCGCTCGCTGGCGCTCTCCGGCTGGCACTGGGACGACCTCGGCAAGGCGTTCGTGGCCCTGCTCGTGGTGTTCCTCGTCAGCTTCGGGCTGTGCTTCGCCGCCTTGCGGTCCCGTGTGAACCAGCGCTGACGGCACCGTCGGCATTTTCGGCTCAAGCGCAACGCGTCGGCGGTCGATTCACCGCGGACGACACATCCGCGCCCAGGGCGGGCGATGCATGCCGGGGAGCGACGACGATGAGGACGACCATGAGTGGGAACGCATGAGCCGGTTGGTGCTCGCCACGGCCAACACCGAGTTCGAGCAACGCGTTCGCGACGCGTTCGACGGTGAGCTGAACGGACCGCTGTGCTACTGGCGCGATGACATGCTCGTCGACCCGGTCGATGCGGTGCGCCAGCTGGGCGGCGGCGACGTCGAGGTCGTCGCGCTCGGCCCCGACGTCGCCACCGACGACGCGCTCGCACTTGCCACCGCGTTCGACCAGTCCCGGCCGGACATCAGCGTGGTCATCGTGGCGCCGCCCTCGACCGATCTGCTGCAGGAGGCCCTGCGCGCCGGCGCACGCGACGTGATCGCGCCCGACATGGCCCCGGACGACCTGCGCGCCGCCATCGAGCGCGCGTTCGACACCGCCATCCATCGTCGTCGGGTGTTCGACGGCGACGACAACGGCATCGGCGAGGACGATCGCAGCCGCGTGATCATGGCGTTGTGCCCGAAGGGCGGCGCGGGCAAGACCACGATCTCCACCAACCTCGCCCTCGCGCTCGCGCAGGCGGCGCCGGGCGAAGTCGTGATCCTCGACCTCGACGTGCAGTTCGGCGACGTCGCGAGTGCGCTCGGTTTGCGCCCCGACCTCACGCTGGCCGACGCCGTGCGTTCTATGGACACGGTCGACGCCACCAGCGTCAAGGCACACCTCGCCGTCCACCCGCAGGACGAGCTGTTCGTCCTGTGCGCGCCCACCACGCCGACCGAGGCCGACGAGATCTCGGTCGAACAGGTCGAGCGAGTCGTCGAGCTGCTCGCTCAGTCGTTCAAGTACGTGGTCATCGACACGGCGTCCGGGCTCGACGAGAACACCCTCGCCACCCTCGAGTACGCGACCGACCTCCTGCTGATCTCGGCCACCGACGTACCGAGCGTCCGGGCGACGGTGAAGGAGATCGAGGCGCTGCGCGTGATCGGCAAGCCGCAGCACCTCTGGCACTTCGTGCTGAACCGCGCCGACGCCAAGACCGGATTGACCATCCCCGCCATCGAGCGGACGGTCGGCATCAACGTCGACGTGGCCATCCCCAGCTCCCGGTCCGTGCCGATGTCGCTCAACCAGGGAGAGCCGCTGGTGCTCTCCGACCCGCGCTCGGCGGTGTCGCTGGCCATGCTCCAGCTGGTGCGCCGGCTCGCGCCGCAGGCAGCACCGACCGACACGAGGCCCACGGGCCTCTTCCGGCGGCGGTGACGCGATGAAGCTCAGTGAGCGGATGAAGCAGAGCCGCAAGGACTCGAGCGACTCGTCCTCGTTCGGCACCGTCACCACCCGCGCCGCCGGCGCCGCGGAGGCGAGGAGCGCCGCGCCTGCCGATCCGGTGATCGCGCTGAAGCGGCGCGCCCAGGAGGCGCTGATCCTGCGCATGGGACCCGCGCTGTGGGACGCGACGACGCCGGTCTCGCAGCTCGACACCCAGGTCGTCCGCGAGCTGAGCGCGGTGCTCAAGGAAGAGAAGATCCCGCTCAACGACGCCGAGCGCGAGCAACTCGTGGGCGAGATCATCGACCAGGCCCTGGGATACGGGCCGATCGAGCGCTACCTCGACGACGCCACCGTCACCGAGGTGATGGTCAACGGCACCGATGGTGTCTACATCGAACGCGAGGGCAAGCTCGAGCTCACCGACGCGCAATTCTTCTCCGACCTTCACGTCATGCGCGTGATCGACCGCATCGTCGCCCCCCTCGGGCGCCGCATCGACGAGTCGTCGCCCATGGTCGATGCCCGCCTGCCCGACGGCTCGCGCGTCAACGCGGTGATCCCACCGCTTGCGATCGACGGTCCGCAGCTCACGATCCGCAAGTTCGCCCAGCGCGTCCTCACCCTCCGCGACCTCATGGAGCTGGGCACGCTCACCGGTCCCGTGGCCGACTTCCTGGCGGCCTGCGTGAAGGGCCGGATGAACATCCTCATCAGCGGCGGCACCGGCAGCGGCAAGACCACGCTGCTCAACGTCCTCTCGTCGATGATCCCCGAGGAGGAGCGCATCGTGACGATCGAGGACGCGGCCGAGCTCCGCCTGCAGCAGCGGCATGTGATCCGGCTCGAGAGCCGCCCGGCGAACATCGAGGGCCGGGGCGAGGTGCGCGCCCGCGACCTCGTTCGCAACGCGCTGCGCATGCGCCCCGACCGCATCGTGATCGGCGAGGTGCGCGGCGCCGAGGCCCTCGACATGCTCCAGGCCATGAACACCGGCCACGACGGATCGCTCTCAACGCTCCACGCCAACTCCCCACGCGACGCGCTCGCCCGGGTCGAGACCATGGTCCTCATGGCCGGCTTCGACTTGCCGGTTCGGGCGATCCGTGAGCAGGCCGCGTCGGCCCTCGACCTCCTCGTGCACATCAACCGCGGCCGCGATGGTGTACGACGCGTGACGCGCGTGTCCAGCGTCGACGGCATGGAAGGCGACCTGATCACCCTCTCCGACGTGTTCCTGTTCGGGACCGAGACGGGCGCCGACGACGGGGTCAACGGTACGTTGCGTCCGACCGGTGTGCGCCCGAAGCTCGCCGAGCGCCTTCAGGAGGCCGGCATCACCCTGCCGGGCGACCTGTTCGGCACCGCGGCCTGAACGGCGCGGGACTCAGCTCGCGGACGGCATCGCGATCGTGGCGAGGTCGATCGCCGCTGGCGCACCCGCCGGGCGTGCCTTCGCCGTGACCGCGCGCGTCATGTTGCGTTGCCGCCCGGGCACCGGCGACTCCTTGTAGCCCACGCCCTTCGCGTTGCCCGACGTGTCGAGGAACCTCTGGATGTCGACGGCACCGGTGGCGAAGTCGCCGGTGCCGGTCGCGTCGCACGGCATCACCTGCTCGATGTCGGTCGGCGCCGACGTCGAGAAGGTGTTGCCCGAGAAGCAGTTCTGGTCGGCGGCGTCGCTCAGCACAACACCGAGATCCACGAGGCCCGAGCGCTCGACGGTGTTGTCGGTGACCCGGTTGCCCGTCGGTTGGTGCGGCACGTCCTCGAGGCCGACACTCGGCGCGAGGGCGATCCCCACCTTGGCGTTGTCGGCGATCCGGTTCTTCGTGATGATGTCCTGCTGCCCGCCCGCGATCACGATCCCGACGCCGAACGCGGGGTCGTACGCCTCCTCGTTCCCGCGCGTGGCGCGGGGGTTGCCGTTGTCGTCGACCACGTTCCCCGCGAGGGTGGCCTCGCCCTGCGGTGAGAGCTCCTCGGCACCGAAGCTGTTCGGCACCATGCCGGTGCGGTTGTGCGACCACTGCGAGTTGACGAGGAACAGGTCGCCCGACGAGTTGGACCCCGAGTAGCCCAGCAGGTTGTACTCGGACACGACGTCGGTGATCACCGCGTGGCAGGGGTTGCACTGCCCGATGTAGAAGCCGGAATCGGGGCTGCCCGACGCGTACGAGTGGTCGAACTGGCCGTACTGCGAGTCGTAGGCGTAGATGCCGTAGTCGCCGTTGCGGTACGCGGTGAGGTACGAGCCGCGGTAGCCGAGGACGCCGTTCCAGAAGAACCCGTTCTCCGTGAAGTTGCGCGCGGTGAGGTTCTCGACCGCCACACCGTCACCACCGACGACGAACACGCCGTTGTCGCGCTTGAATTCGCCGTCGAGGATCGTGCGGTTGCGGTCGACGCCGCGCAACACGATGCCGTCGGTGCCGATGGTGACGCTCTCCTTGTAGACACCGGGCGACACGAGCACGAGGTCGCCCTTCTTGGCTCGGTCGACCCCGGCCTGGATGCTCTTGGCGTCGGCCGGGACGCGGATGGTGCGGCCGGACGCCCGGAACTCCGGCGCCGGCTCGTCGCCACCACCGACGGGCGCGATCGGCGTGGCCGCGACGGCGTCGCCCACCGCGAGGTTGCCGCGCTGGCCGCTGGTGGGCGTGCCGTGCAGCGTGCAGTAGTAGGCGAACGAACCGGCCTGGCCGAAGGTGTGCACGTACGACTTGCCCGGCTTGAGGTCGGCGCTGCCGTAGGCCTTCCCGGAGTCGGGGGTGACGTTGTGCGTGTTGCGGCCCACGTTGATCCACCGCACCGTCGTGCCCTCCCCGACGTTCAACGTCGACGGTGTGAACAGGTTGTCGCGGATGCGGATGGTGACGACCTTGTGCACCGACTCCACCGACTGCACCGACTCCACGCGCTCGTGGCCCGCCGCCGGTTGGGCCACCGCCGGCACCAGGGCCGCCGCGAGCGACGCCGCGAGCAGCACGAGGGCCAGGCGGCGCATCACTTCGACGGCGCCTCGAAGGTGCGCGCCAACTCGACCAGCGTCCTGACGCCGAACCCGGTGCCTCCCTTGGTGAGGTAGCCGTCGTCGGCGCCGGCCCGCGCCGGACCCGCGATGTCGAGGTGCACCCACGGCGCGCCGTCGACGAACTCCTGCAGGAAGAGCCCGGCGGTGAGCGCGCCGCCGTAGCTCCCGCCGATGTTCTTGAGGTCGGCAACCTCCGACTCGAGCTGCTTGCGGTAGTCCGTGGGCAGGGGGAGCGGCCACACCGGCTCGCCGGCCCGATCGGCCGCGTCGCGCACCTGCTGCGACCAGTCGTCGTCGTTGCCCATGAGCCCGGCGATCTTGTCGCCCAAAGCCACCATGCACGCACCGGTGAGCGTGGCGAGGTCGATCACCGCCGACGGCTTCTCGTCCGACGCGAGTGACAACGCGTCGGCGAGGATGAGCCTGCCCTCGGCGTCCGTGTTCAGCACCTCGACCGTCTTGCCGTTGCGGATGCGCAGCACGTCACCGGGACGGATGGCGGTGCCGCTCGGCATGTTCTCGACCAGCGGCACGTAGCCGGTGATCCGCGTCTTCACGCCGAGGGCGGCGAGCGTCGACATCGCCGCGATCACGGCCGCGCCACCCGACATGTCGGTCTTCATCGTCTCCATCCCGCCCGCCGTCTTCAGCGAGAGGCCGCCGGAGTCGAACACCACGCCCTTCCCCACGAGCGCGAGCGGCTTTCCGCCCGCGCCCGACGGCGCGTACGTCATCTTCAGGAAGCGCGGCGCCTGCTCGGAGCCCTGCCCGACACCGAGCACGCCACCCATGCGGTGGGCCTGGAGCTGCTTGACGTCGAGCACCTGCACGGCGACGTTCTTGCCCCGCAGCAGCTTGCGCGCGGCCGCGACCATGTCGGCCGGCGACTTCTCCTTCGACGGTGTGTTCACCATGTCGCGCGCCCAGGTGACCGCGTCACCGACCGTCGCGCCCCGCTCGACCGCGTTGCGCACCGGCGCTCCACCGGCGGCGAGCACGGTCACCTTCTTCAGCTTCGACGGTGTCGCGCCGCCCTTGTACTCGAGGTACTGGTAGCCGCCGAGCACGAAGCCCTCGGCGACCGCCTGGGCCGCGTCAGCCACCGCGAGCTCCGTGCCCGCCGTCGCGAGCGTCGTGGCGACCGACACCACCTTCCCCGCACGGCGAGCGACCGCGGCGGCGGCGCGCCGCACGCCGTCGACCGTGAGCTCCGCGGGATCGCCGATCCCGACGAGGAGCGCGGCTTTGGCGCGCAGTCGGCCGCCGGTGGGCACGGCGAGGGTCTCGCCCAGCTTGCCGTCGAATCCAGCTTCGGCGAGGAAGGCGGTGAGCCCGCCGTCGAGCGCGGTGTCGACGGCGTCGGCGCCGGGACCGAGCGCGGTGTCGACGGCGTCGGCGCCGGGACCGAGCTCGGCGCCCTTCCCGATGGGCCCCTTTCCAACGGGCACTGCGAGCAGCTCGGCCGCGACTCGATCGGCGGGGGTGGTGGCGACGGTGAACGACAGGGACACGATGGCTCCGGGGGTCTCGGGGATGGAAGCGGCTCGAGCGTCAGGACCGGTCGGTGCGGACGGGACGGAACGTCCCCTCCTGCCACCGGGCGAGGGTGTACACGAGGTCGGCGAGGCGGTTGAGGTACGCGACGACCGCGCTGCCGTCGAGCCAACCTTCCCGCGCGGCCGAGACCGCGTTGCGTTCGGCGCGGCGTACGACCGCACGCGCGACGTCGAGCGCGGCGGCGACGCGATTCTCGCCCGGCAGCACGAACTCGGTGGGCGGCTCGTAGCGCGCGGTGATGTCGTCGATGATCGGCTCGAGCGCCGCGACCATGTCGTCGGTCGTGCGCGACACGCCGGCGACGAGCTTGTCCCGCTTGTCGGGCGCGGTCGCGAGCTCGGCACCCACCACGAACAGCTCGCGTTGCAGACGGATCAGCAGTGCGTCGAGCTCCGAGCCCGGCTCGGTCTCGGCCCGGGCCAGGCCCAGCATCGACACCGCCTCGTCGACCGCGCCGTAGGCGTCGGGTCCGGGCGAGTCCTTGCCGATGCGCCCGCCGAAGAGCAGACCCGTGCTGCCGTCGTCGCCCTTGCGCGTGTAGATCTTCGCTGTCATCCGGGCGGAGTCTACGGCCACCTCCCCGCCGAGCATCTCGGACTTGACCCCCACATGTGTACGTCAACTCCGAGATGTTCGGAGGCGCGGGGACGCCGCCGACCCCGGCGCGGGCGGCCCGGAGACGCCGGGAGGGCCCGGTACCCTTGGCGCGATGTCGGCGGTCCCGGATCCTGCGCGTCCCGAGCCCGACGAGGAACCGACCCGGTCGTCCACGATCAAGGCGGCAATCCGCACCGCCCGGCCGAAGCAGTGGACGAAGAACGTGCTCGTGTTCGCGGCGCCCGCGGCCGCCGGGGTGCTCGACCAGCGCGACGCGCTGCTGAAGACCTTGGTGGCGTTCGTCGGCTTCTGCTTCGCGGCCAGCGGCACCTACTTCCTCAACGACGCCAACGACGCCGAAGCCGACCGCCTGCACCCCACCAAGCGGCACCGCCCCATCGCGGCCGGCGATCTCGACGCGCGCACCGCGCGGATCATGGCCGTCGTGTTGATCCTCATCTCCTTCGCGGTCACCGCACCCATCAACGACTTCAAGCTCACCGGCGTCGTCGCGGGCTACGTGCTGGTCACGATCTCCTACACCACGTGGCTCAAGTACGAACCGGTCATCGACCTTGCGGCCGTGGCCGCCGGGTTCGTGTTCCGTGCCATCGCGGGTGGCGTGGCCACCAACGTCGCCCTCTCCGACTGGTTCCTCATCGTCGCCGGTGCGGGTTCGCTGTTCATCGTCACCGGGAAGCGTCACGCGGAGCAGGTGGAGCTCGGGTCCGACTCGTTCGAGCACCGGCGCACGCTGGGCGAGTACTCCACCGCGTTCTTGGGTTACGTGCGCGCGGTGTCGTCGGGCGTGATGATCACGGCTTATTGCCTGTGGGCCTTCGAGAACGCTGCGCACACCGGCGACGAGACGTGGTTCCGACTCTCCATCGTGCCCTTCGTCATCGCGGTGCTGCGCTACGCGCTGGTCGTCGACCAGGGTGGCGGGGGCGCACCCGAGGAGGTCGTCCTCGCCGACCGCACCCTGCAGATCGTCGGCGTGATCTGGCTGGTCACGTTCGCGCTGGGTGTCCGTGGCTGACCCGCTCAGCGAACGCGCCGCGCTCCTCACCGGCTGGAGCCGCACTGCGCCGACGGCGGCGACGCTGGTCGAGCTGCACGACGCAGGCGACGTCGACGCCGGCCTCGCCCGGGCGGGACGGCGCGGCCTGATCGCGCGCGGCCTCGGTCGCAGCTACGGCGACGCGGCGCAGAACGCCGGCGGTGTGGTGCTCGACACGACCACGCTCGCCGGCTTCCACGAGATCGACGTCGAGCGGGGCGTCGTCCGCGTCGACTCGGGCGTGAGCCTCGAGGCGATCATGCGCACGATGGTGCCGCTGGGCTGGTTCGTCCACGTCACCCCGGGCACTCGCCAGGTCACGGTGGGTGGCGCACTGGCGGCCGACGTCCACGGCAAGAGCCACCACTTCGACGGCAGCTTCGCCAACCACGTCGAGTCGTTCGTGCTGCACACCCCCAAGGGCACCGTCACCGTCACGCCCGACTCCGATCCCGAGCTGTTCTGGGGTACTGCCGGTGCGCTCGGCCTCACCGGTGTGATCGCCGAGGCCACGATCCACCTGTTGCCGATCGAGACGTCCATGATCCGCGCCGAGAACCTGCGCTGCCCGGACCTCGATTCGGTGATGGCCTTGATGGCCGAGGGCGACGACAAGTTCCGCTTCTCGGCCGCGTGGATCGACTGCCTCGCCACCGGCGCGTCGCTCGGCCGTTCCGTGTTGTCGCGCGGGGACCACGCCGCCGTCGACGACCTCCCGAAGAAGCTCCGCCGCGACCCGCTGCACTTCGCGCCCAAGGCGTTGCTCCCGGCCCCGCCGTGGGCACCCAACGGTCTGCTCAACCGACTCAGCGTGGCCGCGTTCAACGAGTTCTGGTACCGGGTCACCCCGTCGCTGCACGGGCACGTCGAGACGATCTCGTCGTTCTTCCATCCGCTCGACGGCGTGAAGGACTGGAATCGCCTCTACGGCAGTTGCGGCTTCCTGCAGTATCAGTACGTCGTACCCGACGACGCACACGACGCGGTGCGCCGGTCGATCGAGATGCTCAGCGAGGCGCGCGCGGCGTCGTTCCTCGCGGTGCTCAAACGCTTCGGACCCGGCAACCCGGGCCCGCTGTCGTTCCCGCAGCCAGGTTGGACGCTCGCGCTCGACATCCCTGCGACCGTGCCCGGTCTGGCCGAGCTGCTCGACGAGCTCGACCAGCTCGTCGCTGACGTCGGAGGCCGCATCTACCTCGCCAAAGATTCTCGCCTGCGTCCCGAGCTGGTGCCCGTCATGTACCCCCAGCTCGGCCGCTTCGCCGAGCTGCGCGCGCGCGTCGACCCCGCCGGCGTGCTCCAGTCCGACCTCCAACGCCGTCTCGGCCTCCCCTGACCCTCCCTCCCATTTCTTTCGGCGTCGAAGTGGCGCGAGTATCCGCCCCCACTTCGACGCCCACACGCGATCGCGAGGTTCTCGACATGAAGGATGCGCTCGGTTCGGTGCAGTCGGTGCTCGTGCTCGGCGGCGGCTCCGACATCGCGTTGGCCACCGTGCGCGAGCTCGTGCAGCGCCGGGCGCGCACCGTCGTGCTCGCGGCACGCGATCCCGCGTCGCTCCAAGGCGCGGCCGACGAGCTGTGCGCCGCGGGTGCGACGACCGTCGAGACGGTGGCGTTCGACGCGCGCGACACCGCGTCGCACGACGCGTTCGTCGCCGACGTGTTCGAGCGCGCCGGCGACATCGACCTCGCGCTGCTCGCCTTCGGAGTGCTCGGCGATCAGGAGGAAGCCGAGCACGACGGCCGCGCTGCGGTCGACATCGCCGAGGTGAACTACGTGGGCTCGGTGTCGGTGACGGTGCCGATCGCGCAGCGGATGCGCACGCAAGGCCACGGCACGATCGTCGCCCTGTCGTCGGTGGCCGGCGAGCGGGCGCGGCGTTCGAACTTCGTGTACGGCTCGTCGAAGGCGGGCATGGACGCCTTCTTCCAGGGTCTCGGTGACAGCCTGGTCGACTCGGGCGTGCGGGTCATGATCGTGCGGCCCGGCTTCGTCCACACCAAGATGACCGACGGCATGGACGCCGCCCCGCTCTCCACCACCCCGGAGGCGGTGGCCGACGCCATCGTGCAAGGCCTGGCTCGGGGCCGGGAGACGGTGTGGGTCCCCTCGACGCTGCGCTACGTGATGTCGGTCCTGCGTCACGTGCCACGGCCCGTCTTCCGCAAGCTCCCGATCTGAGCGACCGACCGCGGTTGTCGCGCCTCAAGAGCGCCCGGCAGCAGGCCGATACTCGTGGGACCCCACGAAACGGCAGGCACCATGACGTCAGTCGACCTGGGTTGGCTCGAGATCGAGCGGGCCCGCTACGAGACGCTGCTCGACTCCGCCACCGGGCTCCCCCGTTGGGGTCTGCTCCTCGACCGGGCCGGTGTGGCGCTCGCTCATGCGCAACGCTCCGGACAGCGGATCGCCGTCTTCGTGCTCGACGATCCCCACTTCCCCGGCGTGCCGTTCGACGTGGTCCGCATCGCGAGGGCGCTGCACGACGAGCTGCGACCCGACGACGCCCTCGCTCGCATCGGTGAACAGCGCTTCGTGGTCGTGTGCAACGACATTCCGGACGACGAGGCCGCGGCACGGGTCGCGCACCGCCTCGTCTGTGGCAGCGGGCTCACGTGCAGGTTGGGTGTCGCGCTGAGCGCCAGCGGCGACGTGGCCGAGATGGTCATCGCCCGTGCACTGATCGAGGCCGTCCGCATGGAGCCGGAGCCCGCGGCCTGACCCTCGTCGCGTGCTAGTCATGGCGGCCATGGACGGGCCGCGTTCGCCCCACGGCACCGAGGTCGTCGCGGCGTTCGACTTCGACGGCACGCTCTCCCCCCGCGACAACGTCGTGCCCTTCCTGCGGCGCGTCGCAGGCACCGCAGGCGCCGCGGGTGGGTTCGCGGCCGCGGCCGTGCACGTGGCGAAGCAGGGACGCTCGCACTGGAGCCGCAACGCGCTGAAGGCCGCCGTGCTCGACGAACTTCTTGCGGGGCGCGACGCCGACGACGTCGACGACACCGCACGCGCCTTCGCGGCCGAGATCGTCCGCGACCACCTCCGGCCCGAGGCAGTCGAGCGCGCCGAGTGGCACCGCGAGCAGGGTCACCGCATCGTGATGGTGTCGGCGTCGCTCGCGGTGTACCTCCGTCCCGTCGCCGAACACCTCCGTTTCGACGCCGTCCTCGCCACCGAGCTCGAGGTCGACGACCACCGCCGCCTCACCGGTCGCATGCTCGGAGAGAACGTGCGCGGCCCGGAGAAGGCCCGCCGCCTCGACGCCTGGCTCGACGGCACCATGCCGTTCGTGTGGGCCTACGGCGACAGCTCGGGCGACACCGAGCTGTGGGCCCGCGCCGACCGCGCCGTCCGCCTGGGCCGCCACGCACACCGCGGCACCGGCTGACGCAGCGCGCTCGCTCACGCACCTTGACGCCACCGCACCGAAGGAACACGCTCGGACACGAGACGTCGCGGCGACCGGAGGTGTGGGATGTACGCAGCACTGGCAACCGTCTCCATCAGCGACTACGAGCAGGCCCGGCGGCTGCTGCACGACGACGTGCTGCCGACCGTCGCCGACATCCCCGGCTTCGTCTCCGGCCACTGGCTCGCTCCGGTTGACGGCAAGGGCATCGAGATCCTCATCTTCGAGACCGAGGAAGAAGCGCTCGCGATGGCGACGCAGATGCCGGCCGGTCGTCAGGTGAACGAGTTCGTCACCGTCGACGCCGTCGAGGTGCGCGAGGTGGCGGGCAACGTCCACCAGCCCGACGACCTCCCCATGTCGATGACCTCTGAGACGTAGCGCGTCAGCGAGGAGTGCGTCGGTAACCCGCTCCTGGAGCCGCCACCCCCTCCGGTACCCTGACACGACTATGTCGGACTTCCTCGACGCGCTCGCCGAGCGCGTGCTCGTGTTCGACGGCGCGTTCGGCACCTGGGTCCAGGACCAGGGCCTCGGCCCCGACGACTTCGGGGGGCCCGCGCTCGAAGGCTGCAACGAGCGCCTCGTCCTCACCCGCCCCGACCTCATCCGGCAGATGCACTCCGAGTACTTCGAGGCCGGCGTCGACGCTGTGGAGACCGCCACCTTCGGCGCCTTCGGCCTCGTGCTCAACGAGTACGGCATCGCCGACGAGACCTTCGCCATCAACGAGCAAGCCGCCCGCCTCGCCAAGGCGGTCGCGGCCGACCACTCGACCCCCGACCGCCCCCGCTTCGTCATCGGCTCCATCGGCCCCGGCACGCGCCTCCCCTCGCTCGGCCAGATCGCCTTCACCGACCTGCGCGACGACTACGAGGCGATGGTCGCGGGCTTGCTCGCGGGCGGCACCGACGTCCTCCTGATCGAGACGGTGCAGGACCTCCTCCAGTGCAAGGCGGCGATCATCGGCGCCCGCCGGGCGATGGCGACCGCGGGCGTGACCGTGCCGCTCATGGTGCAGGTCACGGTCGAGACCACCGGCCGTCTCCTCGTGGGCTCGGAGATCGGCGCCGCGCTCACGGCGCTCGAAGCGCTGCGGCCCGACGTCATCGGCCTCAACTGCGCGACTGGTCCCGCGGAGATGACCGAGCACCTTCGCTACCTCTCGCGGCACGCGCGCACGTTCCTGTCGTGCCTCCCCAACGCGGGCCTGCCGTCGATCGTCGACGGCCACACGCACTACGACCTCACGCCCGAGGCGTTGGCCGACGCGCACGCGCGCTTCATCGACGAGTTCGGGCTCAACATCGTCGGCGGCTGTTGCGGCACCACCCCCGTTCACCTGCGCGCGGTCACCGACCGGATCGGCACCCGCGCCCCGGTCGACCGCACGCCCGAGCACGAGCCCAGCTGCTCGTCGATCTACAGCCCGGTCACGTTCCACCAGGAGCTCGCCTACCTCGCCATCGGCGAGCGCACGAACGCCAACGGCTCGAAGAAGTTCCGCGAGGCGATGCTCGAAGCCGACTGGGACACGTGTGTGCAGATGGCGCGCGACCAGGTGAAGGAAGGCGCGCACGTGCTCGACGTCTGCGTGGACTACGTGGGCCGTGACGGCACCGTCGACATGCACGAGATCGCGAGCCGCTTCGCCACGCAGGCCGCGCTCCCCCTCGTGTTCGACTCCACCGAACCGGCCGTTCTCGAGACCGGCCTCCAGCACTCCGGCGGCAAGGCGATCCTCAACTCCGCCAACCTGGAGGAAGGCGAGGACACGGGCAAGCGCTTCGACCGGGTCATGTCGCTGGCGCGTGAGTACGGCGCGGCCGTCATCTGCCTCGCCATCGACGAGGACGGCCAGGCCCGCACCGCCGACGACAAGCTGCGCATCTGCCGACGCATCTACGACCTCGCCGTCGAGCGCTACGGCATCGAGCCCACCGACCTCATCTTCGACATGCTCACGTTCCCGCTCGGGTCGGGCGCCGAGGACCTCCGCCGCGACGGCATCGAGACCATCGAGGCCATCCGCCGCGCGAAGACCGAGCTCCCCGGGTCGTCGACGGTCCTCGGGCTGTCGAACATCAGCTTCGGACTCAAGCCCGCGATCCGTCACGTGCTCAACAGCGTGTTCCTGCACGAGTGCCGCGAGGCCGGGCTCGACGCCGCCATCGTGCACGCGGCCCGCATCATGCCGATGCACAGGATCGACGACCACGTGCGCGAGGTCACCCTCGACCTGGTCTACGACCGTCGCCGCGACGACTACGACCCGCTCACCGAGCTCATGGCGCTGTTCGAGGGCGTCGACGCGACTGCCGTCGAGCAGGAGGACCGATCGGGCTGGCCGATCGAGCAGCGCCTCGAACACCGGATCATCGACGGCAACCGCGACGGGCTCGAAGCCGACCTCGAGGAGCAGCTCACCTCACGACCCGCGCTCTCGATCGTCAACGACGTGCTGCTCGAGGGCATGAAGGTGGTCGGCGACCTCTTCGGGCGTGGCGAGATGCAGCTCCCGTTCGTGCTGCAGAGCGCGGAGACGATGAAGGCCGCGGTGGGCTTCCTCGAACCGCACATGGAGAAGGCCGACGCCGGCGGGAAGGGCCGCGTGGTCATCGGCACCGTGAAGGGAGACGTCCACGACATCGGCAAGAACCTCGTCGACATCATCCTCACCAACAACGGCTACGAGGTGCACAACATCGGCATCAAGGCGCCGCTCTCGGCCTTCGTCGAGAAGGCCAACGAGGTGGCGGCCGACGCCATCGGCATGAGCGGCCTGCTCGTGAAGAGCACCTTGATCATGCGCGAGAACCTCGAGGAGCTCAACGCCCAGGGCCTGGCCGAGATCCCGGTGCTGCTCGGCGGCGCCGCGCTCACGCGCACCTACGTCGAGCGCGACCTGCGCGAGGTCTACGACGGCCGGCTGTTCTACGGCAAGGACGCCTTCGAGGGTCTCCACACCATGGACCAGCTCATGGAGGGCAAGAAGACCGGCGTGCTCGACCCCGACTTCGGTCGTGCGCTCGGCGGCCGGATCCTGCCCCCGCGGAAGTCCGAGATGGAGGCCGAGCGCGCCGTCACCGCGGCCGCGGTGCGCTCCGATGTCGCCGCCGACGTCGAGATCTTCACGCCACCGTTCGTCGGCTCGCGCGTCGCCAAGGGCATCCCGCTCGACGACATCGCTGCCTACATCAACGAAACGGCGTTGTTCCGCAACCAGTGGCAGTTCCGACCCGACAAGTCGCTCGGTGAGAACGACACCGAGTTCAGGGAGCGGATCCGCCCCACGCTGCGCGCGCTGCTCGACGAGGCCAAGGCCGAAGGCTGGCTGGTGCCTGCGGTGATCTGGGGCTACTTCCCCGTGAACGCCGACGGCAACGACCTCATCGTGTGGACCGACGACGACCGTCGCAACGAGCGCCTGCGGTTCACGTTCCCGCGCCAGCGCAGCGACCGTCAGCTGTGCATCAGCGACTTCTTCCGGTCGGACGAGAGTGGCGACGCCGACTACGCCGCGTTCCACGTCGTGACCGTCGGCGAGCTCGCCAGCGCGCGTGAACGCGAGCTGTTCGCCGCCGACAAATACCAGGAGTACCTGCTCACGCACGGGTTGTCGGTGGAGATGACCGAGGCGCTCGCGGAATTGTGGCACTGGCGCATCCGCGAGGAGTGGGGGTTCGTCAGCGAGGACGGCCCGACCCTTGCGGGGTTGTTCCGCCAGCAGTACCGCGGGTCGCGCTACTCGTGGGGCTACCCCGCGTGCCCCGACCTCGACGACCAGGCCAAGCTCGACGACCTGCTCGAACTGCACCGCATCGGCGTGAAGCTCACCGAGGAGTTCCAGCTCGAGCCCGAGCAGAGCACGTCGGCGATCATCGTTCCCCACCCCGAGGCGAAGTACTTCACCACCTGATCCCCGTCGTTCGCTCCGCTCACTCCGTCCCAGCGGACGAGCACCGGCGGAGCCGGCTGCTCATCCGGATCGCCGGACCGCGCCTCAGCTCAGCTCCGGCTCGGCGGGCGGCACTCGAGGAACACCTGGGGAACCCGGCTGCGCAGCGCGGCCAGCGCGTCGGCGTCGGGCGCGGCGTTCGGGTTGTCGGTGAGCGCCTGCAGGATCGGAGTGAACACGGGGTCGCGCACGAGCGTGTCGCTGCTGCACACGGCGACCGGCACCCCGGCGCCTTGCTTGAGCACCTCGAGGAAGAGCTCGTCGCGGATCGCGGCGAGGGTGAGCGCACCGACCGCCCGGTTGGGCGCCTCGGTGCTCGCTGCACCGGGGTCACAGGTGGTCAGCGTGATCTGCTTCCCCGTCTCGACCGCGGCCGAGCCCGCCGGCATCGCGGCCGCCCACTGGGTGAGCGCCTCGCCGATCGCCTTGGTCTTGGCACGGTTGCGGCCGACGAACGCGCTGCGGAGACAGGTCGTCTTGTCGCGGGTGAAGGCGACCATGGCGTCGCCACCCCAGCCGTCGGCCGCGCTCAGCGCGGCCGCGGGGTCGATGCGCGACGCGAGCACCTGGTAGAGCGAGAACGCACCGAACGAGTCCGGCTGGCCCACGCGCTTCTCGCCGGCCCGCAGCTTGGGCGTGCTCACCGTGGTGAAGTGGCTGCCGTCGAGCAGCGTCGACGGCGTGAGGAACGCGCTGTCGCTCGTGGGCGGGTGCTCGAAGAGCTTGTCGATGCCCGCGACGTGCTGCTTGGCGATCACCGAGTCGAGCATGATCGGCCCGAGGTCGTAGGGCGCCTCGAAGAACACCTGCAACGACTCGGGCACGTCGGCGTCGGTCGCCTCCTTGCGCGCCTCATCGCTCTGGGCGCTCGACTCCGACTCGTACGCCGCCCGCTCAGCCTTCGACAGCGTGTCGACGTAGTCGTTCTGGATGCGCACCGCGTCACCTTCGATGATCGTGCGGAGCACGGTGGACGAGTGCGTCTTCGCCGCATCCTTCTGCAGTTTGGTGAGATCGAAGTGCTGGTCCTGCAGCGCGTGTGTGAGCTCGTGCGCGAGCGTGACCTTGGTGGCGATGTCGTCGAGCTTCTTTCCCTTCACGGTGACGCTCTTGGTGGTGTTGTCGTAGTAGGCGAGCACGCCCGACTTCTGCAGCGAGCTGGTGGCGTCGAGGAGGTCGACGTCGTTCCCGATGAGGCCGACCGCGCGGAGCTGGCTCTGCGACTGCTCCGCGTCGCGCTTGTCGGCTGCCGTGAGCTTGCCCTTGTCGACGGCGACCTTCTTCTCGAACGCGGCTTCGGAGAGGAACTTCACCGCGACCGGATGCTCGAAGGACAACTTGCGGAGCTTCTCGACCTCGCGGGCGATGGGCGCGATCCGGGGGTCCCAGCGCTTCGGGGTGGGTGCGACGGTAGGCGGCGCGGTCGTCGGCGCGGTCTTGGCCCCGGCAGCGCCCCCGGCGACGCCGAGCACCGAGACGACCAGCGCCAGGACCATCACACTCCGACGAGTCCCCAGTGTGATGCGGCCGATCCGCGCGCTCGTCATCCGGCCAACGACGCTACCGGGCCGGATCACTGGCACCGGCGCGGGCGTGGCACCCGGATCAGGCCGGGTTCGACTCCTGGCACTGCCGGATGATCTCAGGCACGCGTGCCTGTACCGCGGTGATCAGGGCGGGGTCGGGTTCGGCGGTCGGGTCGTTGCCCGCAGCCTCGATGGCCGGTGCGAACACCGGATCGCGCACGAGCGTGTCAGCGCTGCACGTGGCCACCGCCTCCGGTGCACCTTCCTTCAGGAGCTCAGCGAAGAACCCATCACGGTTCACGACGAACGCGAACGACGCGTTCGGCTTGTTGGGAATCGCGGTGCCGGCCGCGCCAGGGTCGCAGGCGGTCAGCGTCACCCGATCGGCGGTGCCGTTGACGGTCACCGTTCCGGCCGGCATCTGCGCCGCCCACTTGTTGAGCGCGTCGGTGATGGTCGCGGTGCCGTCGGTGCCACGACCGGCGAACGTGGCACGGAGGCACGTCGTGCCCTTCCGCGTGAAGGTCACCATGGAGTCGCCGTCCCAGGCATCGGCAGCGGTCAGCGAGGTCGCGTTGTCGAGCCGCGGACGCGAGCACCTGGAAGAGCGAGAACGATCCGAATTGGTCGGGCTTGCCCGAGCGCTTCTCGCCCGCCACCAGCGCCGGCGTCTCGACGGTCTGGAACGCGTGACCGTCGAGCAACGTCGTCGGCGTCACGAACGTGGCATCGGCGACAGGCGGGTTGGCGAACAGCGCATCGACTCCAGCGGCCTGGCTCGTCGCGGCCACCGCGGTGACCATCGGCTGCCCGAGTGCGTACGGCATCTGGAAGGCCGTCGTCAACGTGTCCGGGACGCCCTTCGCGGTGATCTCGGCCTGCGCCTGCTTCCCGGTCGCGGCGTTCTCGGTCGTGTAGGCCTGCTGCTCGTCGGCGGAGAGCGAGTGCTCGTAGTCGGTCTGGATTCGCACTGCGTCCCCCTCGACGAGTGCGCGCAGTGCCGTCGACCCGTGGAGGGGCTTCGCCGCCTTCTCCAACTTCTGGAGGTCGAAGTGCTGGTCCTGGAGCGCGTGCGTGAGCTCGTGCGCCACGGTCACGCGGGTCGCGACGTCGTCGAGGTTCGTCCCCTTGACGGTGATCGTCTTCTTCTTCGGGTCGTAGTACGCCAGCACCCCGGACTGTTGGAGGGATTCGATCGCCTTGACGATGTCGACGTCAGAGCCGATGAGTCCGAGCGCACGCAGTTGGGCCTGTGCACGCGCGATGTCCGCCTTGTCGTCCTTCGCCAGCTTGCCCCGGTCGACCGCCACCTTCTTCTCGAAGGCGGCGTCGTCGAGGAACTCGGCGGTGACCGGGTGGTCGAAGGTGAGGCCGCGCAACTCGGCGACCTTGTCGGCGATCGGCTGGAGCCGAGGGTCCCACGCCGTGGGTACGGTCGTGGTGGTGGTGGTGGTCGAGCTGGTCGTGGTCGTGCGCTTGGCCGACGCGGCCGGCGCGAGCAGGAACGTCGCCAGCAGCGCGGCCACGAGAACGACCATCGCCGCACGCGCAGAGCGCGCGGGGCCGATCCGACCCCAGAACCCAGTCCCCGTCATGGCGGCGGACCCTAGTGGGGCCGGTCGCGGCGGTAGGGTCACCCCACGTGACCGGTTGACCACGAGGACGCGCCTCCGGGAGGTCCCGCCTACCATGCTCCGACGATGAAGGGTCTCATCCTCTCCGGAGGCGCGGGGACGCGCCTGCGGCCCATCACCCACACGAGCGCCAAGCAGCTCGTGCCGGTGGCCAACAAGCCGATCCTCTTCTATGGCATCGAGGACATGGTCGCCGCCGGCATCAAGCGCATCGGCATCGTCGTCGGCGAGACGGCCCCTGAGATCCGGGCCGCGGTGGGCGACGGGTCACGCTGGGGCGCCGAGATCACCTACATCCCGCAGGACTCGCCCCGCGGCCTGGCTCACTGCGTGCTCATCGCCCGCGAGTTCCTCGGCAACGACGACTTCGTGGTGTACCTGGGCGACAACATGCTGCAGCAGCGGCTCGACGGACTCGTGGCGGCGTTCGAAGCCGAACGCGCGGCGGCGCCGGACCAACTGGCGGCCCAGCTCCTGCTCGCGCACGTCGAGGATCCGCGCCAGTCCGGCGTGGCGGTGCTCGGCACCGACGGCGAGGTCGTGCAGCTGATCGAGAAGCCCGAGGACCCGCCGTCAGACCTCGCCATCGCGGGCGTCTACCTCTTCGGCCCGCGCGTGCACGACGCCGTACGGGCCATCACGCCATCGGCGCGGGGCGAGCTCGAGATCACCGACGCCATCCAGTGGCTCGTCGACCAGGGCTTCCGGGTGCGCCACGAGATCCTGCAGGGCTGGTGGATCGACACCGGCAAGAAGGATCCCCTGCTCGAGAGCAACCGGCTCGTGCTCGACACGATCACCGAGCGGTTCGACGGATCGGTCGACGACGAGTCGCGCATCGAGGGCCGCGTCGTCATCGAAGCCGGCGCCGAGATCGTCCGGTCGACCGTGCGCGGGCCGACGATCGTCGGCGAGCGGACGCGTGTCGTCGACAGCTACATCGGGCCGTACACGTCGGTGGCGTCCGACTGCGAGATCATCGACTCGGAGCTGGAGAACTCGGTGTTGCTCGATCGGAGCCGCGTCCTGTCGGCGGGACGGATCTCCGACTCACTCATCGGGAAGGACGCCGAGGTGGTCCGCTCGGAGGCAGCACCGCGCGCCACGCGTGTGATGCTCGGCGACCACTCCCGGGTGGAGCTGGCCTAGATGGAGCGCGTGTGGTGGAGATGCAGCGGAGGCGTGGCCGGAGGCCGGGACGCCATAGCGGAATCGACCAGTCGTAGTGGCTGACGTGGTCGAGTCCGACGTCATCGCGGGCGTGTACGTGGTGCAACCGGTCGTGCACGGCGACGAGCGCGGCATCTTCATCGAGACCTACCGCCGCGAGTGGTTCCCGCAGGGTCGCGAGATGCTCCAGGGCAATCGCGGCAACCGCCAGGCCGGTGCCGTCGTCGGCCTCCACTACCACCTGCACCAGGCCGACTACTGGTACGTGCCGATGGGTCGTGCGCGCGTCGTGCTGCACGACCTGCGCGAGGGTTCACCCACCGACGGCAACACGCTCACGATCGACCTCGGCGAACGACCCGACGGCACGTTCGACCACCGTGGCGTGTTCATCCCGCCGGGCGTCGCGCACGGGTTCGCCGCTCTCACCGACATGGTGATCACCTACCTCGTCGACGGCTACTACAACCCCAACGACGAGCTCGGCGTGGCGTGGAACGATCCCGCGGTCCGGGCCGACTGGGGCGTGACCGGCCCGACGCTGTCGAAGCGCGACCAGGACAACCCTGCGCACGCCGATCTTCCCGAGCGTCTCCGGCCGCGGTGGGGGTTGCGCACGTGAACCCACGCCGGATCCTCGTCACCGGGGGCGCGGGGTTCATCGGGTCGAACTACGTGCGCCACGTGCTCACCACCACCGACGACTCGGTGACGGTGTACGACGCACTCACCTACGCCGGCAACCTCAGCACGATGCGCGACGTCGACGACGATCCGCGCTACCACTTCGTGAAGGGCAACATCTGCGACCCCGACCATCTGGAAGACGCGATGCGCGGTCACGACGCGGTGGTGCACTTCGCAGCCGAGAGCCACGTCGACCGCTCGATCGTGGGGCCCGACGATTTCATCCACACCAACTGCTTCGGCACCAACGTCGTGATGGACACCGCCCGCCGGCTCGAGATCGCGCGGGTCGTGCACATCGGCACCGACGAGGTGTACGGCTCGGTGGAGGTGGGCTCGTCGAAGGAGACCGACCCGCTCGAACCGCGCTCGCCCTATTCGGCGTCGAAGGCGGGCTCCGACCTCATCGCGCTCTCGTACCACCACACGTACGGGCTGCCCGTCACCGTCACTCGCTGCACCAACAACTTCGGGCCCTACCAGTTCCCGGAGAAGGCCATCCCGCTGTTCACCACCAACCTCCTCGACGGCGGCACGATCCCGCTCTACGGCGACGGGCTCAACGAGCGCGACTGGATCTACGTGGACGACCACTGCGCGGGCGTGCAGCTCGTGCTGGACGCCGGCGCGCCGGGCGAGATCTACAACATCGGGGCCGGCAACGAGACGCCCAACCGCGTGCTCGTCGACAAGCTGCTCGGGGTCCTCGGCAAGGACGAAAGCTCCGTGCAGTACGTCACCGACCGCCTCGGCCACGACCGCCGCTACTCGGTCGACATCGCCAAGGTCACCGCACTCGGCTGGCAGAAGCAGCGCACGCTCGACGAGGCGCTGGAGGCGACGGTCGCGTGGTACCGCGACCATCGCTGGTGGTGGGAACCGCTCAAGCAGCGCGCGTAGCGCCGATCAGATGAGCATCCCGACGGTCGGCGTCGTCGTCGTCAACTACAAGGGCGGCGATCTCACCCTCGACTGCCTCCGCAGCCTGGTCCGCTCCCAGTGGCCCGCCGGCCAGCTGCGCGTCGTGTTGGTCGACAACGCCTCGCACGACGATGTGGTCGCGCGCGTGCGCGCCGAACTACCGGTGGTTCGGGTGCTGCAGCAGCCGTCCAACGACGGGTTCGGCGCCGGGTGCAACGCGGGGATCCGCGCGCTCGGCCACGTCGACTTCGTCGGGCTCGTGAACAACGACGCCACCGTCGACCCGGGCTGGCTGCGGCCCCTGGTCGACGCCCTCCTCGCGGATGAGCGGCTCGGTGCGGCGGGCCCGAAGATCCTGTTCGCCGGGCGCTTTCTCGATCTCGAGCTCCGCAGCGCCACCGCGCGTCGCGGTCTCGGCGACGGCCGGGATCTCGGCGTGTTCGTCGCCGGCGCGCGCGTCAACGGCGACGACATGTGGTCGCGGGTGCAGCTGGTCGACGGCACCTGGGGGCTCGAGCCCGACGCCGCCCACGGTGGCGAGTGGACGGGTCCGGTCGCACACCTCCGCGTCCCGGCACCCGACGACGACGGTCCGAGCATCGTGTCGCTGTTGCTGTCGGCCGATGGCCCGCGCGCGATCTCGCTCCAGGCGGGCGGAGACACCGTCGAGCATGCCGTCCGCTCTGAACCTGCCTGGTACGACGTGCCCGCCTCCGGCGCGGGCATCGCGGTGGTCAACAACGTCGGTACCGAGCTGCTGCCGGGCGGATTCGCCGCCGACCGCGGGTACCTCGAACCCGACGCCGGCCAGTTCGACACACCCTGCGACGTGGACGCGTGGTGCGGCGGCGGCGTCCTGCTCCGACGCGAGTACCTCGACGACGTCGGGCTCTTCGACGAGGAGCTGTTCTTGTACTACGAGGACCTCGAGCTCGCGTGGCGAGGCAGCAAGCGAGGCTGGCGCTATCGGTACGTCCCCGATTCGGTGGTACACCACCTGCACGCGGCCACGAGCGGCCGCGGCTCGTCGCTCAAGCAGTTCTACGACGAGCGCAACCGCCTCCTGGTGCTGGCGCGCCACGGCAGCCTCGTTGCAGCGACCGCGGCCGCGATGCGCTCATTGCTCGTCACCGCGTCGTACGCGCGCCGTGACGTGATCGCACCGGCCCTCGCCGGTCGGTCACCTCAACCCGACGTCGCCTGGCGCCGGCTCCGCGCGTTCGCGAGATTCCTGGGCCGCGTACCGGCCACCGCTTCGCAACGATTCGGCGCGAGCTGACGACCACGGGTTCAGCGAGACGAGGGCGGCGGCCGCGAACACCACCAGCGGAACATCTGCGGTGACGCGATACCGGAGCTCTCCATAGAACAGGGCGCCGACGAGAAACGCGACGCCGACAACCGCGAGCAACGGGAACAGCACCACGCGCTGCCGACGAAGCTGAACCGCGCCCACGACGGCGAGCGGAAGGAACACGAACTGGAGCAGGAAGATCAGCCACGACACCACCTCCGGCCGAGCACCGGTCTCGGCTTCGAAGCTCGCGGTCTGGCTCGGGGCGTACACACCGGTCATGCGAGCGAGTCGGGCCGCGATCACGATCGGGAGTCGACCGGCGTGGTCCGAGGCGTAATCGAGTCCGGCGTCGGTCCAGAAGTCCGACAGCTCGGATTGGTCCCGTGGTTTCGTGGCCGGTAGCGGGCACGAGAATCGATCCCACAGTCCCGGCGCGTGGGGACCGTAGGTCACCCGATTGTTGGCGCCACAGAGGATCCCTCCCAGGTTGGTGGAGATGAGCACCGGTTCCTGGAACCGCGTGAGGTTGTAGCCAACCCACGGCGCGATCAGCACCAGCGCCGCGAGCACGAGGCAGGCGGCATCGCGCGCCCGTCGGCCTGATCGGCGCGCCATCACCGGGAGACAGAGCGCGATGGCGATCAGGAAGAGCAGCTCGGTACGCGTCAGCGCGGCGGCACCGCAGACGACGCCGAGCAGCACCGCGGTCTGCCATCGCGGCTGCCCGACGTACGACGAGCAGCAGAGCAGGAACAGCGCGACCAGCAAGCCCGCCAGGGACTCCGAGAGGAGGACGCCGTCGTTGACCCAGAGCACCGGAAGCACGGCCGCAAGCGAGGCCGCGACGAGCCCGACCTGCTCGCGAGCCACCGCGCGACCCAGGAGCCCGACCACGAACACGGTGAGCGTGCCGATGAGTGCGACGGTGCATCGCTGGAGGATCACCGAGCTGCCACTGGAGATGATGGACGCCGGCAGGAGGGCGACGGAGAAGAGCGGCGGGTGCAGAGCGGAGGGTATCCCGGAGTGCGGAGCGGCAGTGAAGCCGTAGCCCTTGCTGAGCCAGTCAGCCGTCAAGTGGAAGAACGGCTCGTCGCCGGTCAGGTGCGCGTCTCCCTTGGCCCACAGCGCATAGGCAAACCGAATCAGCGCCGCGAGCGCGACGACGATCGCGAGGTTCCGCGCGAAGCGAGCGCCGGCACGCGTCGACGAGGAAGCATCCGGAGGGCTTGGCGACAGCGTCGACATCGCGACCTCGGCGTGTCCCTCGGCCTCGGCTAGATCAGGCCCTGCTCCATCGCTTCGAGGACCCAGGGGACGACGATGTCGAGCATGTCGTCGAGTGATGTGGTGGCCTCGAAGTCGAGCACGTCGCGCGCTTTGTCGACCGACGGGACGCGCTTCTGCACGTCGTAGTCGAACGGGTCGTCGGCGACGTAGTTGAACGGTTGGTCGCCGTTGATGCGCTGCCAGATGTTCGCGGCCAGTTCGAGGACGGTCGTGGACTCGGCGGTCGAGAGGTTGAAGTCCTCGTTCAGCGCGGCGGGGCTCTCCATCGCATCGACGATGCCCCGGGCCAGGTCGCCGCCGTAGGTGTAGTGACGCACCTGGTTGCCCTCGCCCAGGATGTGCAGCGGGTCCTGGCCCTTGGCGATCTTCTGGATGAGGTCGGGCACGACGTGGCTCATCGCGAGCTTCACGTTGCCGCTCTCGATCTCGATCTCGGTCTTGGCCCGCATCTCGCCGGTGCCGACGCAGTTGAACGGGCGCACGATCGTGTACGGCAGTCCGTACTGCGTGTTGGCGGCGCGGGCGAAGTACTCGACCGCGAGCTTCTGGAACCCGTACGACGAGATCGGCGGCGGGACCTCGCGCTCCTGCCCCTCGTACGACGGCCAGCGATCGGTGGACTCGAAGACCATCGACGAGCTCATGTACGTGACCTTCTGGAGCCGCCCATCGCGGTGGGCGGCGATGGCGGCATCGCACGACGACGCCATGATCCGCTCGTTGGTGGCGAGCAGGTCGTAAGCGAAGGCGTGGAAGTAGGAGATGCCCCCGATGAGCGCAGCGCCGGCGATGAAGTGGTCGCAGTCCATGAGCAGCTTGGTCATGAGGTCGACGTCGCGACAGTCGCCCTCGACCAGGGTGTAGCGCGGGTGGTCGTCGTAGGACTTCTCGACCGGCCCGTACTTCGAGTGGTTGTCGACCCCCACCACGCGGTAGCCGCGGCCGAGCAGGTCCTCGACGACGTAGCCGCCGATGAAGCCGGACGACCCGCTGACGAGCACCTGCTGCTCGACCGACTCTTCCATCACAGTTCCTTTCCGGCCGCCCGGACCGCGTCGAGCGACAGCTCGGGTCCGAACGCGAAGCGGTACCACTTGAGGTACCGGGGAATCCATCTCGCGACTTTGAAGTTCGACGCGCCCTGCGCGCGCTCCAACCAGATGGTGGGCATCTCGGCCACCGGGCGGCGCAGGCGCCGCGCTTTGGCAACCAGCTCGATGCCGATCTCGAACCCGCTGTCGGAGTCGATGTGAACGTCGCGCACGAAATCCACCGAGTAGGCCTTGAACGAGTTCGTCGCGTCGCGCGTGCCGACGCGCGCCATCCAGTAGAGCGAGAGCCCGGCCAGGCGCGACAGCTGGCTCTTCACCACCGGGCCGCCGATCTGCTGACCGCCGCTCATGTAGCGCGACGCGGCCGCCACCACCACCCCGCGCTCGACCAGCTTGCAGAGCTCGTCGATCTGCTCGGCGTCGTCGCTGCCGTCGGCCATGGTCACGACCACCACCGGTGCGTGCACGTTGTCGATGCCGTACCGGATGGCGCGCGCCGGCCCGGGGCCGTAGGTGTTCCGGGTGGGCACGACGCGCGGGTCGACCTCCGCGTACTTCCGCAGCGGCTCGACGGTGCTGTCGGCGTCGTCGTCGAAGACCACGAGCACCTCACACGGAAGCGTGACCCCCGCGAAGATGCGCTCGAGGCAGCCGACGATCGCCTCTCCCTCGTTGTAGACCGGGATGACCACCGACACCCGGGGTTGGGCCGGCTCGATCACACCTGCACTCCGCCCTCACGCAGGTTCCAGATGTCGACGACCGGCACCGGGACCTCGAGGTCGCGGTAGATCGTGTGGGGCGTGCCGATCACGATCAGGTCGGATTCGAGCAGCACCGTGTCGAGGTCGACCAGGTCGGGATCGGTGGTGACGTACGGGTCGTGGGTGAGGACCCGGCGCGACTTGAACTTGAGGATGCGCTTGAGCTTGTAGCTCAGGCTGGAACGGATGTCGTCGGACTCGGCCTTGAACGACATGCCGAGCACGCCGACGGCCATCGTGGAGAGGTCGTACTGCTGCTCCATGCGCGCGACGACGTAGAGCGGCAGACCCTCGTTGATCGACACGCTCGCCTGGCCGAGGTGGAAGTTGTTGTTGTTGAACGCCGCGAGCTGCATCGTGTCCTTGAACAGGCACGGGCCGGCCGCGAACCCGGCGCGCGGGAGGTCGGCCGCGCGCGGGTAGTTGTACGACAGCGCCGATCGGATGCGCTCGTAGTCGAGGCCGAAGTCGTTGGCCATCATGTAGAGCTGGTTCGACGCCGCGAACTTGATGTAGCGCCAGGTGTTGGTGAAGAGCTTCGCCAGCTCGGCTTCTTCGGGCAGGAGCTCGACGATCTCGTGCGCGAGGTTGCCGAAGAGCTTGCCCGCGCGCTCGAGCGCGCGCGGTGAACGGGAAGCGACGATCTGGGGGAGCTCGAAGAGCTCGACCATCGCCTTGCCCTCGGCGATGCGCTCGGGACAGAACGCGACGTCGACGTCGAGACCGAGCTCCTCGACCAGTCGCTCCACCAGCGCGGTGACGCCGGGGTACACCGTGCTGCGCAGCACGAGGAGCTGGCCGTCGTGCAGGTACGACGCGAACTCGGAGATGGCGTCGGGCACCGCGTTGAGGTTGGGGTTGAGGTGCTCGTCGATGGGCGTGCCGATCACGACCACGACATGTTCGACGTCGCCGATGATCTCGGGCGCGCTCGACGCCGAGAGGTGCCCCGACGCGACGACGTCGGCGAGGACCTCGGGCGCGCCGGGCTCGTCGAAGGGCATGGTCGCGTCGTTGACCATCGCCACCGAGCGCTCGTTCAGGTCGTAGAGGACCACCCGCAGGCCCCGGCTGGCGAAGGCGAGGCCGAGGGGCAACCCGACGTGCCCGCAGCCTCCGACGATCGCCACGTCGTGTCCGCTGCTCATCGCTCCCCTGGATCCCTTCACCGGCGAATGCCAGATGGTACCGGAGCCCCTGCCCCGGAACCGCCACCGGACGGGCTCTCCGGGGCGTCAGCCCGCCTTGCGCAGGACCGCGATCAGGTTGCCCTCGCCCTCCCGCGGCCCGCACCCGCCGACCTGCTCCACGCCCAGCGGCACCCGCTCGTTGGCGAGGCGCAGGAACTCGGCGAAGGAGCCCTCGTCCCACACGTGGGCGTGGATCGTGTGGCGCCGCTGCTCCTCGAGGAGCGCCGCCCGCGCGTCGGCGTCGTCGGGGATGGGCATCCCGACGCCTTCCAGGTAGTCGACGATGTGGTCGTCCGCGACCTCGGTGACGCCGCGCTCGTAGTGATCCCAGAGGTGTGCGAACGGAGTGAGGTCGCGCCGGCTGTCGAACGCGTAGTCACGGTCGGGCACCGCGACGAAGACGATGGCCCCCGGTCGCATGATGCGGGTGACGTTGGCGAGGAACGCGAGCGGGTTCGCGAGGTGCTCCATCACGCCGTTGGCGACGATGAAGTCGAAGTCGTGCGCCGCGAGCTCGGACAGGTCGCTCTGATTCAGGTCGACGCGCAGGGTGACGTCGACCATCTGGTCGCCGTAGTGCTCCTTGATCTCGGGAAAGACCTCGTAGAGGTCCTCGTTGAGGAAGTGGTCGGCGTAGGTCATGTCACATGACGGGTCGACCGCGAGCGGCGAGTGCAACGCGCCGAACTCGAGACCACGACCGTGGAGATGCTCGCGGGCGAGAGCGATCATGGGCGGCGGCACCGCGCTGAACGTCTCCAGCAACCCGAGGTCGGCGTCGGGTGAGAGCTCGAACACCCCCGCCCGCGCGATCGACCCGTCGACCTCGAATTCGACCTCCACCGGGAGCGGCTGGTCGAACGGGGGCAGGTCGACATAGTGCGAGAACCCGCGGGCGGCGACGAACCCGTGGACGCCACCGAGCGCGGCGACGACGTCGGGTCGCTCGCCGACCATCGGCAGCTCAGCCCACGGATCGTCACCGAGCTTGACGCGCGCCACGACACGGCGCGGCGTCGCCGACGCCCGCAGCCCGACCCAGCCCGAGAACCGCGCCCGTTGCAACGTGTGCGCGGTGACCACGCGCTTGGTGGGCAGCTCGACGAAGGCGTAGTAGGGCGGCGTACGCCGGACGCGGAGGAACTTGCGGCTGACGACGAGCGGTCCGACGCGGCGACGGGTGGGCGGGTACATCTCGAAGCTGGTCATGGGGCGCGAATTCGGGGAGGGCGCTCGCCGCGGGCGGAGCAGGTGCAGCGAGGATAACCGGACCGTTGCGTCGGGGCGGCGGTACCATCCGCGAGCGAGCGCGTCCCCGCCCCCTCGACCCCCCGGGAGTAGCCCAGTCATGCCCGAACTGCCGCACGCGCGGTTGAAACCAGGGCTCAACTACGAGCGGCTCTACGAGTTCCGGCACCGGCGCGTCTACCGCGACGATCGCGTGGCGGTGTGGAAGGAGATCGCTCCGTACGTGTACGAGCTGATGGAACGCCCGGAGCGGGTCCTCGACCCCGCGGCAGGATGGGGAGAGTTCATCAACGCGGTGCCGGCGGCCGAGCGCTGGATGGTCGACGCGGTCGAGTTCCCGGAGCACCACCGTGATCCGTCGGTCAAGGCGATCTTCGCCGACATCCGCGACGTCGAACTGCCGCCTGCGTACTTCGAGGGCGTGTTCGTCTCCAACTTCCTCGAGCACCTCGCGACGCCCGACGACATCGCCGGCTTCCTCGCGCAGATGCGCGAGACGATCGCACCCGGTGGGCGCATCGTCGTGATGGGCCCGAACTTCAAGTACGCATGGAAGGAATACTTCGATTTCGCCGACCATGTGCTCGCGCTCACCCACGTGACGGTGCTCGAGCACCTTGCTGCCGCGGGGTTCGAGGTGGGTTCCGTCATCCCCCGGTTCCTCCCGTACTCGTTCACAGGGAGGCTCCCGGCTTGGCCGGTGCTCACCCGCCTGTACCTCCGCGTTCCCGCGGCGTGGCACCTATTCGGGAAGCAATTCCTGGTCGTCGGCCGCGCGCCAGGCGGTGCGGCAGGGACGTGAGCGCCACGGAGGACGATCCGCCGCCGGGACTGCAACGTGGTCGGCGGCGCGCACTGCCGCGCTCATCGGCCGCAGAGGGCACGACTCCCGACATGTCATCTCGGCTCACCCGGTGGTCAGCCGTCGCCGTCGCTGTTCTTGCGCTGCTCCACCTCGCGCTCGGTGCACTCGATCCCGCGAGCGCACACGACGTCGCGAGCGGAACCTTCTCGGCCGGCGCCAGCGTCATGTGGATGGCGCGGATCGTCATCGCGGCCGGAGCAGGCGTGTGCTTCCTCCTCGGCCCCGGCTTGGTGTGGCGGCAGGTTCACCGTGAGGGTGTGATCAGGAACACCGCGTTCGTCTGGATCCCCGGCGCGCTCTACCTGCTCATCGCGGCGACCATCGCTTGGGGACTCGCGGGGACCGTCGACCCGGCAACGACATGTGCACTCCTCGTTCTGCCGGTGCCGATCGCAGTGCTGTGGTGCGCGCCACGTTGGCGCTCTCACCTGATACCGACTGGCGAGCGCACCGCGCTCGTCTTGTTCCTGTTCGTGTTCACGATCGGGCTCGGCGTGTCCACGTGGTCGGTGGGACCGGAGGGTGAGCTCTACGGCGGCACCATCTCGCGCACCCTCGAGGCAGGACCGCGGAGCGACTCGCGCATCTCCTACAACGTCATCGCGCTCCTCGCGCACGGTGACGCGCCGTACGGGACTCAGGGAGTCGCCTACTACGCCCCCTACAACTTCTACGCCCGTGGCCCCATCGCCGGTCTGGCTGCCGGAGCGGTCGTGATGTCGGGCGGGGCCTCACCGGGCGCGCGAATCCGGACGCGACCTGGGAGCCGTTCGACCGACAAGGCTTCATGACCTATCGGATGTTCATGATGCTGCTGAACGCGACCGCGATTCTCTCGGTGTTCGGCCTGGCGACGACCTTCCTGCGAACACGCTTCGCAACCGCAGCCACCGCACTCGTGGCACTCTCGCCGTTCGTGATCTACGAGGTGTACTTCACGTGGCCGAAGCTCCTCGCCGCGTCGTACACCCTCGCGGCGGCAGTCGCGCTTCTGCAACGGCGACCGCTGCTCGCAGGACTCGTGTTAGGTCTCGCGTATCTCGCGCACCCGAGTGCGCTCTTCGCCGTTCCGGCGCTGCTCCTCGCCTGGCTCGTGCTCCGGCAGCTGGGTGCGGAGCGCCTTCCCGTGACGGCATCGGACGCCGAAACGGGGTGTGGAGGGCCCCCCGGCCTCTGGCGTTGGTGCGTTGACACACTTGTCGTCGCCGTCGGGTTGGGCGCGGTGTACCTCGGTTGGCGAGCGCTCAATGCCGGACACGTCGTCGACTACTTCAACGACTACCTCGGCACTGCGTACGGAAAGGTGGACGCGCCGTTGTCCGATTGGATTCACAGCCGTCTCCATCTGACGGCGAATTCGTTCATCCCCTTCCGTCAGGTGTTCGCCGATCCGCACGACGAGTTCACCAACGTGGTCGGGGGACAATCGCCGTTCATCGTCAGGCTCGGCGCGCAATGGCGGACCACCGTGACCGTCGGCGTCGGCGTGCTCTACCTCCCCATGTTCCTGTACGGCCTGGCGCGATTCGTGCGACGAGCGGCACTCCTGTCCCTTGCGCTGCTCGTGCTGCCCACGGTTGGCTTCATCATCTTCTGGGGCGCGGACGTCACCGGCATACTGCAGGAAGGGATGCACTCACTCTTCCTCCTCGCCATCCTTGCTTCCTTCGTCGGTCACACCGTCGTCTCGCACTCTTCGCGCATCAGCCGATGGGTACGGTTCAGTTCCACAGCACGCGTCGTCGAGGTGCTCTTCGTGGCGATGGTTCCGACCATCGCGACGAACGCGCTCTTCAGTGCACCGGTCTTCCGCATCACCGACCTCTTCGGGTTGGGTCTGATCGTCTTCGGCGCGCTCGGACTCGCGATTCTCAGTTGGCGTGCGTTCGCACCCGATCGAATTGCAGCGATCGAAGCCGTGACTCCGAGCCTGACCTGATCGCCGGGTCCACGGAGGGGCGAGACTACGATCCGCGTCTCGTTCCCGACCCTCAACCGCTCGCGGAAGTCGTCCACTTCATGCCGGAAGCTCCCGACCCCGCCCCGACGCAGGGCCTCGACGACGGCCCGCCAGCGGCGTCACGGCTGATCGAGCGGGCCGCGCGCTGGTCGGCTCGGCAGTGGGCGACCGGGCTGCACGTGGTGTCGCTGGTGGTCGGCTTCTTCGTGCTGCTGTGGGTCGACCGTCACCAGTGGTTCTCGGGCGACGAGTGGGACTTCCTCCTGAAGCGCGGCCTCCTCGGCCACAGCGCGCTCGGGCTCCTCGATCCGCACAACGAGCACTGGTCGACCGGTCCGATCCTCGTGTACCGCGCGCTGTACTCGGTGTTCGGGGTGCGCAGCTACACGCCGTACCTCGTCGTGCTGTTCCTCTTGCAGGTGCTCGTCGCCCACCTGCTGTGGCGGATCATGCTGCGCGCCGGCGTCCACCCCCTCGTCGCGACTGCCGCCGCCGCGGTGTTCCTGGTCATCGGCGCCGGCTGGGAGAACCTGGTCAACGCGTTCCAGTTGTCGTTCCTCGGCTCGGTCGCGTTCGGACTCCTCGCGCTGCTCCTCATGCCGGAACACGGCCGCTTCGAACGGCGCGACGTGTACGGCTGGATCCTCAACGTGCTCGCGCTCACGTTCTCGGGCGTCGGGATCACGATGGTGCTCATCACCGGTGGCGCGGCGCTCGCCCGCCGCGGATGGCGCGTCGCGCTCGCGGTCGTGTCGGTGCCCGGGGTCGTCTACCTGCTCTGGTACGCAGGGTGGGGGCGCGACGCCGACTCGGTGGCACAGGAATCCCTGACCACCGCGCTGCAGCACTCCCCCGCGTTCGTGTGGCACGGGTTGGCCGAAGCCGTCGACGCGACCACGGGTTTGGCCGGCACCGGCCCCGTGCTCCTCGTCCTGCTCGCGATCTGGCTCGTGAAGGTGGTGCGACCCGAGCGCGAACCCTGGCCGATGGTGCTGATGCTCGCGGTCGGCGCCCCGGTGTTCCTGTTCCTCGCCAGCATCCGCCGCTCGGGACTCGGCATCGGCGCCGCGGCCGCGCCCCGGTACCTCTGGGTGATCGTCGCGCTGCTCGTCCCGGTCGCGGCGCTGGCCGCGTCGCGGCTGCTCGACGGCCGACCGCTCGCGGTGCCGGCCGGCCTCGTCGCCACCGCACTGCTCCTGACCGTCGCGCTCAGCACGCTCAACAGCAACGCCTCCGCCATCGCGGGGACCAAGGAGGAGAACGAACGCCGCCTCGTCGCCGCGGTCGACCTGCTGCGGTCGGGCGCACCCGTCGTCTCCGAGTACCCGCTCCCCGAGCTCAACCCCGACATCACGAACCAGCCGCTGCGCGCCCTCGCGCGCGACGGCAAGCTGCCCGACGTCGCGACCGACGCCGCCGACGAGCTCACGGCGGCAGCGTTCCTGCAGGTCGCCGGATCGCTGAACGGTCACCCCGCGTCGATCGCGCGCGGCGACGCCCAGATCGTGCAGGTCGAGGGCGCGAGCGCGGCACCGACCCGTGGTGAGCGCGCGTGCGTGACCGTGTCCCCGACGTCGGACGATCCCGAGGTGGTGCTCTCGTTCGCGGCGCCCGGGCACTTCTCCGCACGCCCGGAGCACAGCGGCGTCTACGTGACACAACTCGAGGCGCCCGAGGGCGGCGCCCGCAGCTTGCCGCGGTCGTGGCCGGTGCCGGGCGGCGAGCGCCTGGCGATGAGCGTCAGCACCACCGAGGCGCGCCTGCGCGTCACCGTGCCCGTCGACGGCGACACGACGCTCTGCAACGTCGTCCCACCGACCTGAATCGGCCGCGTGCGCCCGGCGTAACATGCGCCCGTGCCCGAAGCTGCGTCAGGTGACGGCGACCCCGCCGCGAGCAACGAAGGCCTCGCCTTCGGCGAGTACTACTACGCGCACGACTGCGGGATCCCGTACGAGCGCAACGAGCACTGGAACCGCTTCTTCGCCCAGATCGCCGACCGCATCGTCGTCTCGCTGCAACCCGCCACCATGCTCGACGCCGGCTGCGCGATCGGGATGTTGGTCGAGGCGATGCGGGCGCGCGGCGTCGAGGCGTACGGCATCGACGTCTCCGAGTGGGCGATCGAGAACGTGCCCGACGACGTGCGCCAGTATTGCCGGCAGGGCTCGTTGGCCGACACGATCGACGGGCACTACGACCTCGTGACGTGCGTCGAGGTGATCGAGCACATCCCGCAGCCCGACGACGCGCTGGCCATCGAGCAGCTGTGCGCGGTCAGCGACCGCGTCCTGATCTCGTCGTCGCCGCACGACTACTCCGAGCCCACCCACGTCACCGTGCGGCCCCAGGAGGAGTGGGCCGCGTTGTTCGCCGGGCAAGGGTTCGTACGCGACCTCGACTTCGACGCCACGTTCCTCACACCGTGGGCCGCGCTCTACCGACGGAGCGACGCGCCTCTTCCCGAGGTCGTGCGCCGCTACGAGCGCAAGCTCGTGCGCACCCAGGACGAAGCGGCGCAGCTGCGTGCGCGAGCGCTCCAGATGCAGGACCAACTCGAGAAGGACTACTCGGCGGCGTCGGTCGGCGAGCTGCGCCAGGAGCTGCTGACCACGCGCGAAGAGCTGGTGACGGTCACCGCCGAGGCCGGCACCGCGGCGGGCGCATCCGCGAGCTCGAGGACGAGCAGGAGGCCTACCGGGGCGCGGCCGACGAGCTCGCCGGGTTCAAGCGCTCGAAGGTGTGGAGCAGCTTCAAGCTGTACGCGGCGCTCCGCGTCAAGTTCGCCCGCGTCGTGGACAGGCTGCTCGGCCGTTGAGCACGGCCACACCCCCCGATCTCTCTCTGATCGTCCTCGGCGCGGGTCCGTTCGGCGCGCCAGCCTCCGACGCGTCGTTCGGGATCGAGATCGTCGACTGCGCCGGTGACGGCGGCGACGCGCGACGCGGCGCCCTCCGACGAGCTCGCGGACGGTTCGTCGCCTTCGTCGACGCCGGCGACCACCTGCACGCCGACACGGCCGAGGTGCTGGTACAGGTTCTTGCCGATGCGCGCGCCGACGTCGCGTACACCGACGACGACGTCGTCGACGCGATCGGTCGCCACCGCGACACCTTTCTCAAGCCGACGTGGTCACCCGAGCGCCTCCTCGCCCAGAACTACGTCGGTCGCCTCACTGCGGTGCGGAGGGAGCTCGCGGTCGAGGCCGCCGGCGCCAGCGAGCACGACGGCCGCGTCTTCGAGCACGACCTGCTGCTGCGCGTCACCGAGCTCACCGACCGCATCGAGCACGTCGCCCGCGTCCTCTACCACCACCGCGCGATACGTCACCCGGTCAACCCCGCCACCGCGTCCGACCGGGTCGCGGTCGTTGCCGACGCCCTGCGCCGGCGCGGCGCGTCGTTGCGAGCCGTGCCGAGCGCCGACCCGGAGCTCGTACGACTGCTGCCCGCGGTCACTGAGCGTCCGCGCGTCAGCATCGTCATCCCGACCGCCTGCACGACCCGACGGGTGCGCGGCGAGCCGACCGCGCTCGTGCTCAACTGCATCCGGTCGATCCTCGCCATCACCGACTACCCCGACCTCGAGATCGTGTGCGTGGTCGACGGCTCGGCGCCCGCCGCCGTCCGGCAGCAGCTGCACGGCATGGAAGCGCTGACCGAGTCGCGCATCGTCAGGATCGTCGGCTTCCACGAGCCGTTCAACTTCTCGGCCAAGATCAACCTGGGCGTCGCACATTCGTCGGGCGAGCAGCTGCTCCTGCTCAACGACGACATCGAGATCACCGATCCCGGCTGGATCGACACGCTGCTCGCGTTCACGGCCAACCCCGAGATCGGTGCGGTCGGGCCCCGGCTGCAGTTCGAGGACGGCCGGTTGCAGCACGCCGGGGTCGTCCTCGCCGATGGCCACGCCGGTCATCCCTTCTACGGATACCGGCCGGACACGCCGGGCTACTTCGGCGTGCCGCACGTGCTGGCGAACCAGTCGGCGGTCACCGCGGCGTGCATGCTCACGCGACGCGACTGCTTCGACGAGGTGGGCGGGTTCGCGGCATCGTTCCCGGTCAACTACAACGACGTCGACTACTGCCTGCGACTGCGTCGCCGCGGCTACCGCGTCGTGTACACCCCCGAGCTTTCGCTCTGGCACTACGAGTCGTCGTCGCGCGGCATCCGCCCCCCGGAACCGCACGAGACCGACCTCATGCAGGAGCGTTGGGGGCCGGTGCTCTCGAACGACCCGTACTACAGCCCTCGTTTCATCACCGGCGGCAACTACCTGCTGCCCGTCGCCACCGACGACCGCGCCGTCGACGACCCGCCGCTCACCTACCGCGACTGGGGTCGGCGCTGGATCCGCGATCTCGCCCGGGTGCCGAGCTCGCGGAACTGACCGCGGCGAACGCCCTCGGTCACGATCTGCACGTCGCGACGGAACCGCACCTTCCAGTGCATCACCTCGACACCCGGCGGCACCGGCGGGTAGTCGTCGCTCACGAGGTCGGGCGCGCGGTGCGGTGCGCGGCAGAACCGGAGCAAGGGCTCCAACGCAGCCGACCACCGCATGCCGGCACCGAGGGCCTCGCTCGCAGCCGCGCTCGCGGTGCGGAGGTCTCGGTCGGTCGCGATGCGGCGCAGTGCATCGGCGAGCGCGGCGACGTCGCTCGGCGGCACGGTGAGGCCGGCGCCGTGCTCGTCGATCAGCTCGGCCAGCGCGTCGCCCTGGGTGGCAACGACCGGAAGGCCGGCCCACAGGTAGTCAAGGATGCGGGTGCGGAACGAGAACGCGGTCTCCACGTGGTCGAGGTGGGTGCTGATCCCGACGTCGGCGTCGAGGAAGTAGTTGGCCCGGTCGTCGAAGGCGACCCAGTCCTCGTTGAAGAACACGAACGTGTCGGTGAGGCCGAGCTCGTCGGCCAGCGCCCGCGTCTCCACCGCCATCCGCATCTCGCCCACGTGGGGGTTGGGGTGCTTCAGCCCGAGGAAGAACAAGCGCAGCGTGGGGATCTCGTCGCGCAGCTCGTTGATCGCGCGCAGCAGGGTGAGCGGGTCGAACCAGTTGTAGACGCCGCCGCCCCAGAGCAGCACGACGTCATCGGCTCCGATCCCGGGCACCACGCCGCGAATCGCGTCGCGCGTACGCACCGGTGTTTCGTCGGCCACGCCGAACGGCACCACCGTGATGAGCGACTCGAGGCTCTCGTCCACGTCGTAGTTCGCCGGGTTGATCCGACCCATCGCCGCGAGCTGCCCGAGCCAGAAGTCGCGTTGCTTCGCCGACGCGCAGAGCATGAAGTCGGCGCGCACCAACTGCTCGTTGAGCACCGAGTTCACGTCGACGGTGAGGCGCTGCCGGTCGATGGGCGCGAGCTCCCGCGCCTGCTCGAGCAGCTCGAGGTGGAACGGGTCGTAGATGTCGGCGACCACGACCTTGTCGCACGTGCGCAACCGGGGGAAGAAGCGCATGAGGTGACCCTGGAAGATGACGACGTCGCACCAGTCGAGGAGCTCGTCGAACGCGGCGGTGTCGACGGTTGACGTGGCGAACGCGGGGCTCTCCAGGTCGCACTCGAGCGCGCTCACCAGGTGGACGGTGTGCTCGGTCGACAGCGCGTCGGCGATCTGCCAGGCGCGGATCGCGGGGCCGGCCATGCGGGCCTTCACCACGTCACCGGTGGCGACGAGGATCCGCCGCCGTTCCCCTTCAGTCATGCCGCTCGGGCAGCACGACCGGTGCGCCGCGCTCGGCGGGCGCCACCGACCAGGCACCACCCAGCGAGACCACGCCGAACTGGTCGTGGGGGTCGCCCCGCTCGACGTCGAAGCGGAACGCGCGATGCCGTTGGTCGTAGGTGTGGAGCAACGCGTGGTCGGCAAGCGCCACGCTGAGGTCGTAGATGCCGCGCACCAGCATGAGCCGGTCGACGTGGAACTCCACGAAGCCCGTGCCCTGGAGGCAGCCGAGCTCGACGCCTTCGTCGCGGGTGTTCGGCCCGGTCACCTGCACGCCGTCGAGCGTGTAGAGCGCGAGGCCGAACACCGGGCTCTCGATGGGCTCGGTGAGCTCGTAGTGGAGGCGGAAGGTGACGGCGTCGCCGGTGCGCACGGTGCGGGTCGGGCGGCCCTGCGCATCGAGGAGCTCGATGTCGGACACCCGACCTTCGCCGGATCCCCAGCGCGAGCCGTGCGCGCCATCGCGCTCGCGGTCTTCGTGCACGTCGGTCATGTACTCGTCGACGATGTGGCCGGCGTCGCCGACGTCGACCAGGTTGCCGTGCTCGAGCAGCGCGAGCTGGTCGCAGAGCGTCCGCATCGTCCCGAGCGCGTGCGACACCACCACGATCGTCTTGCCGCTCTCCTTGAGCTCGGCGAACTTCTCCATGCATTTTCGCTGGAACGCCTCGTCGCCGACCGCGAGCACCTCGTCGATGAGGAGGATGTCGGGGTCGACGTTGATCGCAACCGAGAACCCGAGGCGCACGTACATGCCGGACGAGTAGTTCTTCACCGGGGAGTCGATGAACTCCTCCAGGCCCGCGAACGCCACGATGCCGTCGAAGCGCGCGTCGAGCTGCTTCTTCGAGAGGCCGAGGATGGCGCCGTTGAGGTAGACGTTCTCGCGCCCCGACAGCTCGGGGTGGAAGCCGGCGCCGAGCTCCAGCAGCGCCGAGATCTTGCCCGTGCTGGTGATCGCGCCCCGTTCGGGCCGCAGGATCCGGGCGATGCACTTGAGCAACGTGCTCTTGCCCGAACCGTTCTCACCGATGAGACCGAACGTCGAGCCCTCCGCCACCTCGAACGACACGCCCTTCAGCGCGTCGAACTCGCGGTAGCGGGCGCGCCGGCCGCGCATCACCGCCGCCTTCAACGACTGGTTGCGCTCGTCGTAGAGGCGGAACTTCTTCCAGACGTCGTCGACCACGATGGCCGCCTGCACCGTCAGACCTCCTCGGCGAGACGACGGTCGAGCCGGGAGAACATCCACATGCCGAACGCCAGCGCGCCCACCGCCCACACGATGACGTAGCCGAGATCGAAGAGGGGCGGGAAGCGCAGGTTGTAGAGCACGTCGCGGAAGCACTCGAAGAGGCGCACCAGCGGGTTGAGCATGTACAGGCGCAGCAGCGGGATCTCCACGCCCAGCACGTGCGCGTGCCGCGGGACGTAGCTGATCGGGTACACGATCGGGCAGGTGTAGAAGAGCACCTGGATCAGGATCGCGACGAGGTGCTGCATGTCGCGGAAGTACACGTTCCACACGGACAACGCGAGCGCGATGCCGAACACGAAGACGGTCTCGATGGCAATCAGGAACAGCATCATCGGAATCCAGGGCAGCACCATGTTCCCCACGATGAGCAGGATCACGCTGAGCACGCCCATCTCGATGAGCATGGTGACCACGAGCGAACCGATCGTGGACGCGACCAGCAGCTCGCGGGGGAAGTAGACCTTCTTGATGAGGTTGCTGCTCGCGAGCAGCGAGCCGAGACCCATGCTGATGCCGTTCTGGAAGAAGTTCCACGGCACGAGCGCGCAGAGGAGGAAGAGCGCGAACGAGTGGAGTCCGCTCGGGTGGCCGGTGGGCGGGTTGACGCTGAGGAAGACGCCGAAGACCAGCGAGTAGATCGCGACCGTGGCCAGCGGGTTGAGCAACGACCAGGTCCAGCCGAGCACCGACCGCTTGTAGCGTCCACGCAACTCGCGGAGCGTGAGATTGATCGCGAGGTCTTGCGTACCCGCGAATTCCCGCAGTCGAGACATTGCTCCATCACGCTACCGGACCGCTCTGGCCCGGCTCCGGACGAGTCAGGAGAGCAACGCCCGCGGCAGCAGGTCCATCCCGAAGCCGGTGAGGATGGCGAGGTAGAGGAGGCCGGTCGCGGCCATGACCGCCGAGTACGACTTCTCCTTCAGCGCGAACCACGTCGCGATCACGAGCCCGATGGTGGTGATCGTGGCCACCACCCACATCCAGCCCATGATCCCGCCGTACCCGTCGTCGATGGTGCCGTTCAGCACCGACACCATGCCGACGGGGATCAGGTAGACGGCCAGCTCGAAGGGCCAGAGGACGGCGACCGTCTTCACGAGCTGGCGGATGGGATCGCGCTCCAGGCCCGGCTGCACCAGATACCAGTGGCCGAGGAGCATGGCATCGGACACCGCGCCCAGGAACAGCGCGCCCACGAGCAGGCGGGCCAGGCTCAGCGCGTAGTCACCGCCCACGAACGACGCCGCGCCGAACAGGCCGACGACGCCGAACGCCGGTGCGAGCAGGTCGAGGCGGGGGTCGAACTCGGGCAGGGGCTCGTGGTCGTGGGGCACGGCGGTGTGCACCTCGCCGGTCATGGCGGCGACGCGCGCGGTGCGTCGTTCCTGCGTTTCGCGCTGCCCCTGGACGCCGGCGGCGCGCCGCACATATGACTGCAACAACGCCACGCCGGCGGCGAGCGCCATGAGCGCGGTGCACACGTTGCGGATCATCGCGCCCGTCCCGTCGTCGCCCGCGCCCGAGACGACCGAGAGCACGGCCATCACGCCGTACGAGATGCGCAGCAGCCATCCGTAGCCGATGCCCACCTCACGGCGGCGCGTCGTCACCCAGCAGAACACGAGCCCGCCGGTGGCCCACTGCGCGAGCAGCGTCGCGAGATCGAGCTGCATCGCGCTACGACGAGAGCGGGCTCTGCCCGTCTCGCCCTCTCGGGACGGAGCGAGCGGAGGCGAGCGACGGGGACATGTCAGTTCACGATCGCGAGATCGCGCAGCGCGTGGTTGAGCCGCTCGGGCCCCGCGTCGGTGGCGACCACGATGTCCTCGAGCCGCATCCCGAAGCGACCCGGCAGGTAGATCCCCGGTTCCACGCTGAACGCGTGCCCGGCGACGAGCGGCGTGTGGTTGCCCGACACCACGTAGGGATCCTCGTGGGCTTCGGTGCCGATCCCGTGGCCGGTGCGGTGCACGAAGAACTCGCCGTAGCCGGCGTCGGTGATGACCGCGCGCGCGGCCGCGTCGACGGCTTCGCACGCGGTGCCGACGGTGGCCGCGCGCACGCCGGCCTCCTGCGCCGCTACCAACACGTCGTAGGCGTCGCGCACTTCCGGATCGACGCCGCCGACCACGAACATGCGCGTGATGTCGGAGCAGTAGCCGTGCATCGTCCCGCCGAAGTCGCACAGCACGGTGTCGCCGGGCTCGATGACGCGGGCGCTCGGATCGTGGTGCGGGCTCGCCGCGTTCTCACCCGCGGCGACGATGGCGAAGTTGGCGCGCTCGTGACCGCCCTCCAGCATCCGTTCGACGAGCTCGCGGTGGACGTCGAGCTCGGTGCGGCCACCGAACGGTCGGTCGCGCATCGCGCCCGCGATCTCGTCGACCACCGCGGCTGCGGCGCGGAGTGCGGCGATCTCGACCGCGTCTTTCACCACCCGCAACGGGCCGGTGACGTCCGTGGCCCGCCGGAACGCGACGTCGGGCAGCGCCCGCTGGAGGTCGAGCACGAAGCGCGCCCAGGTGTGATCGCCGACCGCAGCCGAGGTGGCGTCCGGATCCATGCCCGCGACGAGCCCGGCGACGATCTCGATCGGGTCGTCGGTCTCGTCCCAGGTGAACAGCTCGAACGCGTCCGGCTGCTCGACGACCCGGGGCGCCTCGAGGGTGGGGATCACGAGCACCGCGTCGGTGTCGGCGGGCACGACGAGCATGGTCAGCCGCTCCAGCGGCATCGCCTCGTAGCCGGTCAGGTAGGGGAGGTCGGCGCCGGTCGACAGGAGCAGGACGTCGACGTCGAGCTCGCGCATGCGCGTCCGCGCGCGCGCTCGAGGCGCTCCGCGTACATCTCAGCGCGCGCGGGCGCCGGAGACGCAGCGGCGCCGTGCTCGGAGAGCGGGACGGCGGAGCGGAGTCGACCATCGGAGGAAGTCGCACGCTTGGCGTGATAGCTGGAGCGGACGAGGGGCCCCGCCTCGACGTGGCGGAACCCGAGCCCCTCGGCGTAGGCACCGAGCTCCGCGAACTCCTCGGGCGTCCACCACCGCACCACCGGGAGGTGTTGGCGAGACGGTCGGAGGTATTGGCCGAGGGTGAGCACCTCGACGCCCACGTTGCGGAGGTCGGCGATGGCCCCGCGCAGCTCGTCGGAGGTCTCACCCATGCCGAGGATGATGCCCGATTTGGTGAGCAGACCGGCATCCGAGGCCCGGGCGAGCAGGGCGAGCGAGCGCGAGTAGGCGGCCGAGGGTCGGGCGGCGCGATGCAAGCGCGCAACCGTCTCGAGGTTGTGGTTCAACACGTCGGGCCGGGCGGCGAAGATCACGTCCAGCGCCTCGGTGGAGCCCTTGCAGTCGGGGATCAGCACCTCGACCTGGGTGCCGAGGCTCAGCGCGCGCACGGCGGCGATCGTGGCCGCGAAGCCGGCGGCGCCGCCGTCGGTGAGGTCGTCGCGCGCGACGCTGGTGATCACCGCGTGCTCGAGGCCCAGCGTGGCGACCGCGTCGGCGACGCGGCGCGGCTCGTCGGGGTCGAGCGGGAGCGGCCTGCGGGTGTCGACCAGGCAGAACCCGCACGCGCGAGTGCAGCGGTCGCCGAGGATCATGAACGTGGCGGTGTGATCGGCCCAGCACTCGTAGATGTTCGGGCAGCCGGCTTCCTCGCACACGGTGTGGAGGTCGAGCTGCTGCACGAGACGCTTGGTCTCGCGGTAGTTCGGGCCGAGGTCGGCTTTCACCCGCATCCACTCGGGCCGCCGAGTGCCAGGACCGTCGACCGACTCCTGGACACCGGCTTCCGCCAGGCGACCCAGCAGACGCACCGGTGCATCACCGGGGCGCGCCACGCTCTGCCCCGCCATCGCGGCCCGGGTGAACGCGCTCAGGTCGTCGAGGTGCTCGCGCCACACGACGTCCTGGCGCTCGACCCCGAGCGTGCCGAAGCGGGCGGCGAACTGCGCCACGACCGCATCGACGACCGAGCGCAGCTCGGGCACCGTGCCGAGCCGCGCGGCCATCGACGTGACGCCGCGGTCGCGGATGCCGCACGGCACGATGTGGTCGAACATGGAGAGGTCGGGATCGACGTTGAGTGCGAACCCGTGACGGGTCCGCCCGCGAGAGACCTTCACCCCGATGGCGGCGATCTTGTCGTCGTCCACCCACACGCCGGTGTAGCGCTGCTCGCGGTGGGCCTCGATGCCGAACCCACCGAGCGCGCCGATGACCACGTCTTCGAGCAGCCGCACGTAGGCCACGACGTCGCGCAGGCCGTCCCGCCACTCGGGGAGGGTGACGATCGGGTAGCCGACGAGTTGGCCCGGTCCGTGGTAGGTGACGTCGCCGCCGCGGTCGGCGTGCACGAGCTGCGCACCCACCGAGTTCGGTGAGACGAGCACGTGCGCGGGGTCGGCGGTGGTGCCGAGCGTGTAGACGTGCGGATGTTCGAGGAGGAGCAGGTAGTCGTCGGCCGCGCGCTCGTGCAACGCGCGTTGGAGCCGATCGGCCTCGCCGTACGGAACCCGCCCGAGCCAGCGCGCCCGGAGCGTCACTCGAGCTCGTCCTCCCAGTTGTGCTGCTCGAGCACATCCCGCATGCCGCGCAGGAAGGCGGCCGCATAGGCGCCGTCGAACGCGCGGTGGTCCCACGTGAGCACGAGCAGGCCGGTGTGGTGGATGGCGATCGTGTCCTCGCCGTCGGGCCCCGTCACCACCACCGGACGCTTCTTGATCCCGTCCGTCGAGAGGATGGCCACCTGGGGCTGGTTGATGATCGGCAGGGTCGCATACGTGCCGAACGGCCCGGGGTTGGTGATCGTGAACGTGCCGCCGAGCACGTCGTCGGGCACCAGCTTCTTCGTGCGCGCCCGCTCGGCGAGGTCGTGGACCTCACGGGCGATCTGACGCAACCGCTTGCCGTCGGCACTGCGGATGACCGGGGCGACGAGGCCTGCGAAGTCGAGGTCGACCGCCACCGAGAGGTTGATCTCGTGGTGCACGACGAGCGCGTCGTCGCCGACGCTCGCATTCACCTTCGGGAACTCGTGCACGGTGTCGCAGAACGCGCGCGCGATGAACGGCAGGTAGGTGAGCGAGAAGCCCTCCTCGTCCTTCCACGTGGCGCGGTGCGCGGCCCGCACCCGTTCGACGCGCTCGTAGTCGACCTCGATCGACGTGTACACGTGCGCGCTGGTAGCCAGCGACTGCACCATGTGCTCGGCGGTGCGGCGCCGGATGTTGTCGAACGGGATCGTGTCATCGCGCCCCACCGCCGGTGCGACCGGCGCCTGGGCCGGGGCCGGGGCCGGGGCCGGGGGCGGGGCCGGAGCGACCGGCGCGGGCGGCGCCTCGACGACGGGCGCGGGGGCCGGCGCCGCCGGGGGCGGCGGGGGCGGCATCGTCTCGGCTGGCGGCGCGTGGTGCGACGCGTCGAGGACGTCCTTGCGGGTGATGCGCCCGCCCGGACCGCTGCCCTGGATGGAGGAGACGTCGAGGCCGCGCTCGGCGACGAGCCGGCGGACGATGGGTGAGGTGAGCGACGTGTCGGTGCCGGCATCGCCGGTGGCCGCGACCGGTTCGGGAGCCGCGGGCGCGTCCGGTTCGGCGCCGAACGTGATCGCGGGCGCGGGCTCCGGCTCAGGGGCCGCAGGCTCGGGAGCGGCCGGGACGGGCACGGGCTCCGGCTCCGGCGCGGGCGCTTCCGTGGCGACCGGCGCGGCCGGCGGCGCGGGTGGCGGCGCGGGCGCCTCGGCCGGCGGCGCGGGTGGCGCGGCCGCGGCGTCGCCCACCACCGCGAGGCGGGTCCCGACCTCGACCGTCTCGCCCTCGGGCACGATGATCTCGGTCACGGTCCCGCCGACCGGCGCGGGAACCTCCGAGTCGACCTTGTCCGTCGAGACCTCGAACAGCGGCTCGTCGGCGTCGACGTGATCGCCGACCTGCTTCAGCCAGCGGGTGATGGTGCCTTCCGTGACCGTCTCCCCCAGCTGGGGCATCGTCACGTCCACTGCGTACTCCTCAGGGGGTCGGGTGGAATTCTCGGACTAGTGGAGCGGGCGGCCGATGAGCGCGAGTGCGGCTTCGCCGAACACCTCACTCAACGTGGGGTGGGGGTGGACCAACGCAGCGATGTCGGCCGCGTTCGCTTCCCAGTTGACGCTGAGATACCCCTCGCCGAGCAACTCGGTGGCCCACGGTCCGGCGATGTGCACACCGAGCAGCTGCCCGTCGGCGTCGGCCACCATCTTCACGAGCCCGTCCGTGTCACCCAGGATCATCGCCCGGGCGTCGCCGGCGAAGCGATGCGTGCTGACCACGACGTCGTGCCCTTGCTCGCGCGCCTCGTCCTCGGTGAGACCGCACCACGCCACCTCCGGGTGCGAGTAGACGACCCACGGGACCTTGGCGTAGTCGACCGGTGTGACCGGCTCGCCCAGGATCGTCTTCACGATCACCATCGCCTCGGCGAAGCCGACGTGCGCGAGGGCGGGGGTGTCGACCACGTCGCCGGCGGCGAACACACCCGGCACGGCCGTGCGGAGCTGCTCGTCGACCACGACGAAGCCGTGATCGTCGACCTCCACGCCGGAGTCCTCGAGCCCGAAACCCCCGCTGCGCGGCGCTCTCCCGACGCTGACGATGATCTTGTCGACGACGACCGATGCCTCGCCCGCGTCGGTCTCCCACGTCACGGTGAGCTCGCTCGCGCCTTCGATCCCGGTGACGCGCGCCGACGTGTGCACCGCGACGCCGCGCTTCTTGAACGAGCGGGCGACGACGTTGCCGGCGTCAGGGTCGGTCGGGGCCAGGATGCGCGGCAGCGCCTCGATGATGGTGACCTCGCTGCCCATGTCGGACAACATCGACGCGAACTCGGCACCGATGACGCCGCCGCCGATGATGGCAACGCGCGCGGGCAACTCGTCGAGCTCGAGCACGTGGTCCGACGAGAGGACGCGCGTGGCGTCGAAGTCGAGGCGCGGGAGCGAACGCGGGTACGAACCGGTCGCGATGACGAGGTTGTCGCCACGCACCTCGGTGCCGTCGGTCAGCCGCACCAGGTGCGCGGCCGCGTCGACCACCTCGCCGCGCTGGTCGAACACGGTGACCTTGCGACCCTTCAGCAACGACTCGAGGCCCTTGGTGAGTCGGTCGATGACCTCCCGCTTGCGGGCCTGCGACCGCGCCAGGTCGAGCGACGGCATGCCGGCGTCGACGCCGAAGTCGGGCGCCCGCTGGATGGTGCGCAGCACCTCGGCCGTCTGGAGCAGCTCCTTCGCCGGGATGCAGCCCCGGTGGAGGCAGGTCCCGCCGACGCGGCCCTCCTCGATCATGGCGATGTCGAGCCCGGCGGCGGCGCCGTAGAGCGCCGTCGCGTAGCCAGCCGGTCCACCACCCAGGACCACGACGTCGAATTGCTCGGCCAGGACGGCCACCTCCTCGAGTTCACCGGATGGCGCGCGAGTGCTCCGCCCGGTCGTCCACCGTGTGGGACCTCGCCATTCTTCCAGGCGAAACCCCCACACCGGTCATTCCGTTCCCGAACATTCACTCGACCACTGGCGGCACCGCCTTGACCCGCCGATCGGACACGTCCGACGGCCGGTGGCGTCAGCGGGCGAGCAGGATCTGCACCGCTCCCGCGGTGAGGATCGCCACGCCCGTGAGGGCAGCGAGGATGAGCAAGGTCCGGGTACTCATCCTCGTCCGCTCTCGGTGCTGCGCACCGGGGCGCTGTCCTCCCTGGTCGCCGGCGCACACGCCGGCTCATGCGGCGCCGGTCGGCAAAGCCACCGTCGCCGCGGCCCCCGCTCCGTTGCTCGCCGGGAAACCCGGCTCGCGGTCACTCCGCTCATGGTGACTCCAATCCTCGCGCTGCGGCGGTCGCGCTCGGGTACCCGGAGCCCTGGGGTGACGCCGATATGCTGACTCGCCGGACGATGCCGGGGCCGCCGTCTTCCCGGACCCATCGCGAGAGACCATGTCGCAGCGCGCACAACGACTCATCGAAGCCGCTCGCAAGCTGCCCGTCCCCGAAGGGACCTACGCCGTCGGCCTCGGGCTGCTGATCTCGGGCATCACCGCGTACGGGTTCCAGATCCTCGCGTTCAAAGGCCTCACGAAGTCGGAGTACGCGGCGCTCAACGGCCTCTGGATCCTGGTGTTCGTGGTGGCCCCGGGCTTCTTCCTGCCGCTCGAGCAGGAGGTGGGCCGCGCCGTCGCCGACCGCCGCTCGCGGTCGATCGGAGGGGGCCCGGTCGTGCGCAAGGCCGCACTGGCCGGTGCTCTCCTCGCAGCGTCGCTGATGGTCCTGTCCGTCGTCGGCTTCGAGGTGTTCGGGTTCACCGACCGGCTGTTCCACGGCCAGGAGGTGTTGCTCGTCTGCTTCGTGATCGCGCTCGGCACCTACGCGGTGCAGCACATCACGCGCGGCACGCTGTCCGGCAACGGACGGTTCGGGCCCTACGGCATGATCCTCGGCGCCGAGGGAGTGCTCCGCATCGCGCCGGTGATCGTGGTGTACCTCGCCGGCCTCGACGACCTGGTCTGGTATGGGTTGGCCCTGGCGATCCCCCCGTTGCTCGCGGCCATCGTCGCGGTCTGGGGCCAGCACGGGCTGGTGGAACCCGGTCCCGACGCCGAGTGGTCCGAGCTGTCGACCAACCTCACGCTCCTCTTCCTCGGATCTCTGGCCGCGCAAGCGCTGAGCTACGCCGCCGCGTTGGGCGTGCTGGTGCTCGCGCAGGGCAGGGTCGAGCGCGACGCGGCGGCGGACTTCATCGTGGGCTTCTTCATCGCGCGCATCCCGATCCTGCTGTTCCAGGCGATCCAGGCCGCGCTGCTCCCCAAGCTCGCTGCGCTCTCGGGGGCGGGCAAGCACGCCGACTTCCGGTCCGGGCTCAAGAAGCTGCTGATGATCGTGGTCGGCGTGGGCGTGCTCGGCGTCGTCGCCGGCGCCACCATCGGGCCGACGGTGGGCGAGATCCTCTTCGGCGACAAGTTCAACCTCGGCAGCCGCGACCTCACGCTGCTGTTCCTCGGCAGCGCCGCGTTCATCCTCGCTCTCACCTTGGCGCAGGCGCTGATCGCGCTGCTCGGCCACGGCCGGGCGCTGATCGCGTGGGCCATCGGCCTCGTCCTGTGCCTCGGCGTGATGGCCCTCGGCAGCTCGGCCACCATCGATGATCTCTTCCTCCGGTCGGAGCTCGGCTACCTCGCCGGGTGCCTCGGGGCGGCGGTCACCATGGCGGTGTTCCTGCTCGTGCGGCTGCGCGAGCACGGGCCCGAGAGCCTGAGCCTGCTCGTCGAGGCCATCGAGCACGAGCCGCTCGAGATCTGATCCCCCGGCGCCGTCGATGATCCGTCTGGCGCTCGACGGCACCCCGCTGCTCGGCCCCCGATCCGGAATCGGCGAGGTCGTCGGTGGGATCGCACCCGAGCTGGCCCGCCGAACCGAGCTCGAGGTGGTCGCCTACGCGCTCACGCTGCGCGGCCGCCACGAGCTGGTCGCCCATCTGCCGCCCGGAGTCCGGGCTGCGACGCGCGCGTACCCAGCCCGGCTGGTGCGCCAGGCGTGGCTCCGCACCGAGCAGCCCCGCATCGAGCGCTGGACCGGGCCGGTCGACGTCGTGCACGCCACCAACTACGTGGCCCCGCCGACGCGGGCCGCAGAAGTGGTGTCGGTGTACGACCTCGGGTTCCTGCGGTATCCCGAACTGGTCACCGACGACGCGCTCGACTTCCCGGAGCTGTTGGGGCGCGCCATCCGGCGCGGCGCGTGGATCCACACGACGAGCGACTTCGTCCGCGACGAGATCGTGTCCACGTTCGCGGTCATGCCCGAGCGCGTCGTGCGCGTGTACCCGGGAGTCCCCGAGACGCGGGGCGGCGACGCGGCGCGCGGCCGCGAGCTCGCGGGTGCGGCGCGGTACGTGCTCGCCATCGGCACCATCGAGCCGCGCAAGAACTACCCCACGCTCGTGCGGGCCTTCGACGACGTCGCCGCCCGCGATCCCGAGCTCGTGCTCGTCGTCGCGGGTGGCCGGGCGTGGGGCGCCGACGAATTCGACGTGGCCGTCGCCGCCGCGGCGCATAGCGACCAGGTGCGCACGCCGGGGTACGTGCCGGCCGACGACCGCCGTGACCTCCTCGCGGGGGCGGCGGTGCTCGCCTACCCGTCGCACTACGAGGGCTTCGGCTTCCCGCCGCTCGAGGCCATGGCGGCGGGCGTGCCGGTGGTGGCGTCGAACGCGGGCGCGATCCCCGAGGTGGTCGGCGACGCGGCCGAGCTCGTCGAGTCCGACGACGCCGACGCGCTGGCCGCGGCGTTGCACGCGGCGCTCACCGACGACGCCGTGCGCGACCGCCTGGTGGCACGCGGCGCGGCCCGCCACGACGCGTTCTCGTGGCGCGCGGCCGCCGACGGGCTCGTCGCGCTCTACGAGGCGGTGCGGGCGTGAAGGCCGTCGTCACCGGTGCGCGTGGCTTCGTGGGCCGGTACCTCACCCGCCACCTCGCGAAGCACGGCACCAAGGTGGTCTCCCTCGACGTCGACGACCGGCAGCCGGTCGACATCACCGACTCCGACGCGGTGGTCCGCCGGATCGAGCACGAGTCGCCCGACGTCGTCTATCACCTCGCAGCGCGGAGCCACGTCGGCGAGTCGTGGACCGACGACCTGGTCGACGCGGTCAACGTCGGCGGCACCGCGGCGGTGGTCGACGCGTGCGTGCGCGCCGGTGTCGACCGGGTGCTCGTGGTGGGCAGCGCCGAGCAGTACGGCGCGGTCGCGCCCGACGCTGGCCTCGTCGCCGAGACCACCGAGTGCCGCCCGCTGAGCCCGTACGGGCGGAGCAAGGTGGAGGCGGAGCGGGTCGCCCTCGACGCGCACGCAACGCATGGCCTCGCGGTCGTGTGCACGCGTGCGTTCAACCACACCGGGCCGGGCCAGTCGCCGGCGTTCCTCGTTCCCGGCCTCGCCGCGCGCATCGCGGCGGCCGAGCGCGACGGCCGCCGCGAGATCGCGCTGGGCAACGGCGATCCCGTCCGCGACTTCAGCGATGTGCGCGACGTCGTGCGCGCGTACGTGCTGCTCGCCGAACATGGCGCGGCGGGCGAGGTGTACAACGTGTGCTCGGGCCGCGGCGTCCGCGTCGGTGACGTCGCCGCCATGCTCGTGGCGCGCGCGAAGCATCCGCTGCGGGTGGTGACCGACACCGAGCTCGTGCGTCCGGTCGACGTGCCCGTGCTCGTCGGCGACAACACCAAGCTCGTTGCGGCGACGGGGTGGCGACCCGAGCTCACCCTCGACGCCACGCTGGACGCGGTGCTCGCCGCCGCCCGCACGACGGGCTGACCCTCAGCCCGCGGCCGGCACCTCGGTGGGAGTGCCGCTCGGCACCTGCCGGGCGAGCCAGCCGAGCAGCGTCGCGATGGCCCGCGGGTCGTGACGCAGGCGATGGCCGCCGCCCTGCACCAGGCGCAGCTCCGAGTTGGGGCGACCGGCGTCGGCGAGCGCGCGGGCGTCGTCGACCGGCACCTCGGCGTCCTCGACGCCGTGCAGCACCAGCAGGGGGCGCCGCTCGAGCCGGGTCGCGGCCGACACCGCGTCGATGCGCCCGATGTCGCGAACCCACCGGGTGGCGTCGGGCGGGAAGCCCTCGGTGCGGATCATGCCCATCGAGCGCGCGTGCACGAGCAGGCGCGCCGGGTCCTGCGCCCAGTCGCGCAGCGTGCTCGGCGAGGCGATCGTCGCCACGCCGCGCACGAGGTGGTCGTCGGCGGCCTCGCACACCGCGAAGGTCCCGCCGTGACCGAACCCCGCGACCCACACGCCGCGCACCTCCGGGCGCGCGTGCAGCGAACGCACCGCGCTGCGCAGGTCGTCGAGCCAGCCGCGCGCGGAGAAGTCTCCCTCCGACGTGCCGGTGCCGCGGAAGTTGAACGTGAGCACCACCCAGGCGGCCTCGTTCGCGATGTGGTCGGCGAGGTCGGGGTAGGTGGTACCGACCGTCGCCGCACCGCGCGGCGGGTTCGGGAGTCCGTGGCACAGCACGAGTCCAAGGGTCGGCGCCGGTGGGTTCGGCACCGCCACGTGGGCCGACAGCTTGAGGTCTCCGGACAGGATCGAGTCGTCCATGGCCCGCCTATTGTGGGCACATGGACGTGCGCCCCGGGAACTGGGCCTGCAAGGAATGGGCCGTCGTCGTCCACGCGCTGCTCGAGGGCGAGCAGATCCTCGACGTGCGCAAGGGCGGCCTCCGCGAGGACGGACGCCACTTCTCGGTGCAGTCGACGCGCTTCTGGCTCTACCCGACGGCCGAGCACCAGAAGCCCGAGCTGCTGAAGCAGCCCTACCGCCACTGGATCGACCTCGCGCATGCCGCGCCGGTCGGTGAACCGATCACGATCGAGGGTTGGGCCGACGTCGTGAAGGTCGCGACGGTCACCGAGAGCGCCGAGCTCGACGCGATCGCATCGAAGCTCATCTGGACCGACGACTACGCCGCGTCGCGCCTCGGGTGGAAGAAGCGCGACCCGCTGTGGGTGTTGGCGTTGCGCGTGCACCGGCTGCACGAACCGGTCACCGTCGCGTGGGACGACGGCTACGGCGGCTGCACGTCGTGGGTCGAGCTCTCCGGACTCCCCGACGACCCCGCGTCGTTGCCGAGCGAGCCTGCGCTGTCGGACGTGGCCTTCGAGGCTCGCTTGAAGGGCTCCGTCGAGGCCCTGCCCTCCCTCGCCGACCCCGCCTGATCCCACGTTTCGGCATCAAAGCGAGCGAACAGTCGCGAACAATCGCGCCACTGACGCACGAACGGTCAGATGCGGATGGAGTGGTGGGGGTGATAGCCGCGGTTGCGGGCTTCGTCGAGGGTGTCGGGGCCGAAGGCGGCGAAGCGCTCCGACGCGATGAGCTCGGCGATGGCCTCCTGGGCGTCGGCGTCGTCGGTGTCGAGGTCGTAGACGACCTGCTTCCGCTTGTCACCCAGGAAGCGGAACTCCTCGAAGCGCATCGGTCGGCTCATCGCCGGTGAGGTTACAGAGGCGAACGGCCGCGGCGCAGGTACCCTGCGCCGCAGTGAGCCGTGGCCCAGCGGCCCGGTGCCGAAGGCACCGAGAGCGGGAACCTGCGCCGCAGTGAGCCGTGGCCCACCGGCCCGGTGCCGAAGGCACCGAGAGCGGGAACTGGCGAGCCGGAACGCGACGAAGGGCGCCGAAGCGCCCTTCGTCAGATCAGTTGGAATCCGCCGGACGGCTTGCGTGAGGGGGACCAGCTCTCACCCGTCGCGGCGGCGGCGCAGCGGTTGGATTCCGCCAGGCAGTCCTTTCTGTCAAGGCTGACGTGGCTGCCTCAGCGGCCGCGCACCTCCAGGGTCCCATGTTGATCATGCATCAGATGGACCACCTCCTTTCCCTGGTACGGAAACTTGTACCACGGGCGGCGGTCAGCGCGGGGGAAATTCCCGCCCGAATCCGGATCGGCGTCGCTGTCGGCGGGAGGACCGACGGCACCGATGGCGCGCAGGTAGCTCAATTGGGTGTCGATCACGCCATACACCTGCTCGGGGAGATACCCCTCGCCGGTCGCCGCGCAGCGCTCGACGATGTACTCCACGGTCTCCGAACCGCCGATGACCACGGGGCCCGCCGGGTACGCGGTGGAACCGTTCGACGACACGCCCTTGCGCTTGAAGAAGTCCACCTGGAACTCGAGGATGCGACGGACGTCGTCGACGGTCAGCGTCGCGGCGACGTCGTCGGGGAGGTGCTCGACGACCCACGTCAGCGCGTCGTCGAGGTGGTACAACGCGGGCGGCGGCTCCTTGGCGATCCGCGTGGCTTCCCGGGAGACGAAGAAGGCGGCGATGCCGATCACCATCCCCACCACGAGGAACCCGACGACGACCTCCATCAGGACGGTCCATTCCGCTCCGGCGTCCCTGCCGCGCGGTGGGTCGACTCCGCTGCGCCGTCCCGCCCTCCGGGCACAGCTCCGCTGCGTCTCGTCCGGCCGCGCCCGCGCTGCATGCCCACAGGTCGACGTTAGGTCGCGCGTGCCGCGACGAGGTAGGTGGGACACAGCGACGGCAGCTCGACGGTCGCGGCGATCGACTTGCCGGGGGCAACGCGACGGGCCGGTGCACGCGCCGTCGTGATCGTCGTGGGCGTGCCGGCCTCGCCGAAGCACATCACCGCCGCCTTGGGCTTCCGCGCCGTCCACGAAGCGCTGGCGTTGGTGAGGGTCGCCCGCATGGTCTGCGCCACCGGGCCGGTCTGCGGCGCCGACAGCACGAGGTCACCGACCGAGAGCACGCGCATGGCGCGGCCCGCGGCCACCCGCGTGCTCCGCACCTTCGCCGTCACCTTCGGTTCGGTGCCGATGCCACGCTTGCGGAACCTCACCGCCGCCAGGGCGAGCTCGTCGGGCGCGAGCACCTGCGGGAACGTCGCGGTCGTGCGGGCGAGGGTGACGAGACCACCGCCGCTGCCGGCCGCGGTCGCGTTCACTCGATCGATGCGCACCGGACGGTTGGTGCCGTTGTGCAACAGGAGCGCAACCCGCCCGTCGACCGGTGCCGACGCCGCGACGAGCGCGACGCCCCGCGCGGGTTTGGTCGACGGCGTGACGTTGCCCTGCGGTGCGCCGGGCGACATCGTGTCGGCCGCACCTGCCCCGGCGGTCGACGACCACGCCGCGACGACGGCAAGGCACACGACCGTCGCGCGCCAGCGTCCAGCGATCAGGGTGTGCCTCGCACCGGGTTGTAGAGACCGCCGATCGTCTGCTCGCCGCCCCACGAGCTGCCGTCGTACCGGCGCGTCCAGATGCCCGAGTCGTTCCCTTTGTACAGGACCGACACGCCCGAGGAGTCGCTCACCGCGATGGGTGAGGACTGGGCGGATCCTCCGATCGACGCGAGGGGCGTCCAGCTGGTGCCGCCGTTGTACTTGCTGTACCAGATGCCGTTGCCGTTCCCGCGCACGAACAGGAACGTGCCTGACGGCCCGCTGCACAGCGCGGGGTCGGAGGTCGCGTTGCCACCGACGATCTGCCAGTCGCCCACCGCGGTGCCGTTCTGGAGGTAGCGGACGACGACGGTGTTGTAGGCGCTGCGCATGGCGACGATGGGGCCGGACGCCGTCTCACACGCGACCGGGTCGGACGTCGCCACGCCACCGAGCGACACCCACGGATTCGGGCTCCCGCTCACGATGCGACGGAACCACATCGCGTCGTCAAAACCGCGCGCGAACACGTGGACCCCGCTGGCGTCGGCGACGGCGACCGGGTCGGAGATGATGGTGCCGACGAGCGATTGGAACCCCGACCAACCGCCGAACGTGAACCGGTTGTACCAGAGCGCGCCGTTGGCACCGCGCGTGAACACGTAGATGCCGCTCGCGTCGTTGGCCGCCGCCGGATCCGACGCGTTGTTGCCGCCCAGGCTCTGCCACGGGGCCCATGACGCAGCGTTGACGCCGTGGGACCACCAGATCCCGTGGTCGTTGCCGCGGTGGAACACGAAGAGGTCGGAGCCGACGGTCGTCGTCGCGATCCCCGACGTGGCGAACGCCGTGGGGATGCTCGCGGTGCTCCAGGTGCTGCCGTCGAAGGTGCGGAGGTTGAGACCGGTGTCGCTGCGACGCGCGATCACCGCGAGGTGCCCCGGCGTCGTCTCCGCAACCGCTCCCGTGGCCGGCAGGACGAACGCGGTGCGTGGCGGGGCGGGTGGCGTGCAGCCGTGCGCGGGTGCGTGCTCGGCGGTGGAGTTGTCGACCGCCAGCGCCGTCGTGCACGCCAACGACGCGTCGTTGTAGGGCGGTGTGCAGGTGACGACGCGGCACGCGATCGGACCGCTGATGCCGATCTCCTGGTGGCACTGCCCGTAGCGGAAGTAGTTGCAGTAGATGCGGCGTGTGTCGCACCCGCCAGCGCACGTGCACTCGGTGCAGCCGGCGCAGAACCCGTTCCCGAGGTCGGGTCCGCAGCAGTTCTGCATGCAGTCGATGTAGTAGCGGGTGCCGTTGCAGAAGGTGGAGAAGTCGGCGCGCCACCACCCACCCGCAAAGCTCCCCGGCGGACACACGTTGATGCCGTTGTTGATCGTGCAGCAGAACTCGGTGTAGCCATCGGTGCAGAGGCCGCCGGCGCAGTCGGTGATGTGCTTGTAGGGCGTGCCCGGCTGCGTGCCCGGCGCGCACCCCGCGACGGCGACGGCCGAGCCCACCATCGCGGAGCCGAGCAGGAAGCCGCGCCGGCTGGACTTTCGCTCGAGCACGCCCGACGCCTTGCTCACGAGCCAGTTCGTGAACGCGACGCCTTTGCTCTCACCCGGCACACCGGTCATGCGGCAGCAACCTCTCGGACGGCGGCCATCGTCTTCGGCAACGAGGAGAACGCGAGGAACACCAACGAGCACCCGATCCCCACGAGGAGGAGGAACGGAACGCCGAAGAGCGGCTGGTCGGCGAGCACGTCGGGGAGTGCGACACCACTGCTGAACGCGGCGGCCGTGGCCACACCCGCGAATGCGACGTCGAGCACGACGTGCACGATGCTCGGCGGCGTGTCGACCTTGCCGAAGCACCCGCACGAGCTGATCGGTGCGCCGGTGCGCAGCGCGATCACGACGAAGCCGGCGAAGGCGAGGTAGCTGGTGGCTACGAGCGCGGACAGCACCGGTCCACCGACGAGCAACGCGGCGACGGCGATGACGGCTTCGAGTGCGCCACCGATGCGCACCGCGACTCGCGCGGACATGAACGCGGGGAGGTGGATCCCGACCGCGGCGATCGCCTGCGCGGTCTCGCGCGGCCGCAGTGCCTTGGCCGCGCCCGCGACCACGAGCAGTGCCGCCGCGATCGCGAACGGACCGGCGAGCACGCTCACGGCGCACCCGTGACCGTCGTCGACGCGGGCAGGGTCGTGCTCGACGTCGTCGGCGGGGCGGTCGTGGTCGGCCCCGCACTCGAGGTCGACGTCGGCGGCGTGGTGGTCGCGGACCGGTCGAGCGGGTCGATGGTGAGCGTCGCCAGGACCTGGTTGACACGCGGCACGAGCTCGCGTCGACGCGCGAACGACCCGAGCACCACGTAGAGGCAGAACGCACGGCCCTGGTCGTTGAAGAAGGTCTGCGATCCCGCCTGGCCCCGGATCGCGCGCTGCATGACGTTGGGGTTGAAGTCCTCGGCCGCGAGCTGCCGCGGGACACCGGCCGCCTTGAACAGGGGCTGCTCGATGCTCGACGGGTCGTATTCGAAGAGCACGATGAGGATGTCGTCGTTGCCGAGCTGATCGACGGCGCCGCTGGCGAAGTCGCCGATCCCGAGCGGCAGCGCGATGGTCGACACGTGCAGCACCGCGTGCGTCGTCTCCGCGGGCGCGGCGGGTTCGCCCTCGACGCCGGCGTCGGCCGACGCGACCTCACCGGCCGCGGGCCGACGGAACAAGCGGCCCTCCCACCCGGCAGGGAGCGACACCTCGATGCCGTGCGCCGCGAGCTCGGTCACGAGTGTGCATGCCCTTCGGGCGCGTCACTGCTCGGCAGCGCGTAGAGGCTCGGGTCACCGGGGCGGATCCCGGCGGCGAGCAGGTCGCGGTCGGCGCGCGCCTCGCGCAGCAGGTCGGCGTTGGGCTTCCCGCGACGACCACCCTTGACGTTGCCCTTGCGGTCGAGCATGCCGGCGTCGTCGAGCGCGGTGTGCAGCAGTGCCTGCACCTGGCCCCACTCGTTGGCGGCGCCTTCCCCGATGACCTCGCCCGACTCGCCGGCGACGAGCACGAAGAAGGGCGCCACCGGCACGTCGTAGTCGGCCCAGGCCGCGCTCGACATCACCGTCGGGATGTCGCGCGGGGCGAGACGACGGATGCTGGCGATGCTCTCCTCGCCCGGGTCCTTGCTCACGCAGACCAGGCGCGCGTCGCCGGGCACCTCGACGGGACCGCCGTCGCGGAACACGTCCCAGAACGCCAAGCACGAGCCGCAGCCACTGGAGAGGAACGCGAGCAGCGTGAGGTGCTGCGCGCCGGCGACCGCGATGCTGACCGCGTCGTGCTCGGGGGTGCTGCCCACGACGTCGACCGCGGTGCGCGACGGCCGCTTCGGCACCTCCGCGGCGCGGATGGTGGGCGCACCGACGGCAGTGGACAGGCCGGCGTCGTCGGTGCGCGCCGGGTCCATGTTGACGCCGAGCTGGTGCAATGCCCGCAGGATCTCGGCGTGGCTGCGCAGGAGTCCGGCCACGAGGAGTGCCAGCAGCCCGAGGACGACCGCGAGCAGTGTGACCAGGACTGCCATCGACGGCAGGCTAGCGGCCCGGTTCCGGCGCGTCTCGGTCAGTCAGTCGGGATGACGCGCAAGCAGCGCGACCCGGCACATAAGAGATGCAATGGTCGCGCCGGATCTGGGGCGATCTCGGTCGTGAGTCGCTGGGTGTCGAGACGCTCGACGAGCGGGTCACGAATTGGACTCCTCCGTAGCTCGTCGTCAGTGCGGGTCGTTGCCGGGGGATGGCCACCGTTGCCGTCGCCAGCGCACGCGGGATCGCGCCGAGCAATCGCGCCGCCGCCGGACCCATGAGGGCCACGACGTCACGTCCGTAGTCGGCGAGCGCGATGCCGAGGGCGAGCCCTTCCACCTCGGGAGTCCAGTGCCCTCGTCGCTGCTCCTCCGGCACGAGGAGGTAATAGCCGTGAGCGAGCTTGGTCAGGACGCCGGCCTTGGTCAGGCGGGCGAACTCCTCCCAGGGGTTCGCGTAGATGTCGTGGAACGCGCCCGGTCTGAGCACCCGGTTGCCGGTGCGGGCCAGTTGTCGCATGCTTCCGACGGTGGGCATGCACCAAGAACACGACAAACCTCAGGGGAAAGGCGAGGTTCGTCGTAGAGATGGCTCAGAGGGGGCTGCTCATTCGGTCGTTCGCCGCGCCGCAGCTAGATGCCGATGCGCTGGGCGAGCAGCTCGCGGTGGTACGTGGCGTCGCCGAGGAGGATCTCCGAGCTCTTGGCGCGCTTGAAGTAGAGGTGCGCGTCGTGCTCCCAGGTGAAGCCGATGCCGCCGTGGATCTGGATGTTCTCGGCCGCGGCGTGGAAGTAGGCGTCGGAGCAGTAGGCCTTGGCGAGGCTCGCCGCCACCGGCAGCTCCTCGTTGTCCTCGCCGGCGGCCCACGCCGCGTAGTAGGCGGCCGACTTGCCCGACTCGACCTCGAGCAGCATGTCGGCGCACTTGTGCTTGATCGCCTGGAACGACCCGATCGGCCGGCCGAACTGCACGCGCACCTTCGCGTACTCCACCGACATCTCGAGCACCTTCTGCGCCCCGCCGACCATCTCGTTCGACGACATCGCCGCCGCCTGGTCGAGCGTCTTCGACAACGCCGACCAGCCGGCACCGGGCTCGCCCAGCGGCGCCGCGGCCACGTTGGCGAACTCGAGCTTGGCCTGCTTGCGGGTCTGGTCCATCGTCGCCAGCGCGGTGCGGGTGAGGCCTGACGCGCCGGCGTCGACGGTGAAGAAGGAGATGCCGTCCTCGCCGCTGGTGCCCTCGAGGCGGGCCGCCACGACGATGAGGTCGGCGGTGTGACCGTCGATCACGAACATCTTCGTGCCGTCGAGCGTGAAGCTGTCGCCGGAGCCCTTCGCCACCATCTCGATGCCGTTGGCGTCCCATTTGCCGTTGGGCTCCGTGAACGCGAGGGCGGCGATCGTCTCACCCGACGCGATGCCGGGGAGGAGCTTGGCCTGCTGGTCGGCGGTGCCGGCGTTCATGATCGCGTCGGCCGCGAGCACGACGGTCGAGAAGTAGGGGGCGCACAGCAGCACGCGGCCCATCTCCTCGAGCACGATGCCCAGCTCGACGAAGGTGAAGCCCTGGCCGCCGTACTCCTCGGGGATGTGCAGGCTCTGGAGCCCGAGCTCGTTGGCCATCTGGGCCCAGACCGCGGGGTCGAAGCCCTCGGTGGTCTCCATGAGCCGCCGCACCTCGGTCGAGGGCGACTTCGCCTCGAGGAAGCGACGGACGGCGTCGCGCAGCTGCTCCTGCTCGTCGGAGAAGGCGAAGTTCACGGTGGAGTCCCCCGGATGCACTGGGATAGGTGGCGCGAACGCTACCGGACGGCACTGGCGGCGGGCCAGGTCGGCCGATGGACGCAACACGGCTCCCGGGTACCCTGAGACCATGCCGCGCCGCGCCCACTACGAGACGCCCACCGTGCGCATCGAGAAGCTCATCGTGGGCCCGTTCGAGAACAACGTGTTCGTCGTCCGGTGCACGGGCAGCGGCGAGGCGGTCATCATCGACGCCGCCAACGAGCACGAGCTCCTGCTCGAGGTGAGCAAGGCCACTGGCGTCCGCCGGGTGCTCACGACCCACGGCCACTGGGACCACATCCAGGCCGTTGAGGCGGTGCGCGACGCGGGGATCGACGTGGGCATCGCGCCCGACGACGCCTCCATGCTGCCCGCCTACGACTTCGTGATCCCCGACGACGAGGTGATCACCGTCGGCGACCTCCGCCTGCGGACGATCCACAACCCGGGCCACACGCCGGGCTCAACCTCGTTCCTGTTGGAAGGCCACCCGATCCTGTTCAGCGGCGACACCCTCTTCCCCGGCGGCGCCGGCAACACGTCGCTGCCCGGCGGGAACTTCGAACAGATCATCGAGTCGATCGACCGTCGGCTCTTCACCCTCCCCGCCGACCTGCTCGTGCTGCCCGGCCACGGCCTCGACACCACCATCGGCACGGAGCGACCCCACCTCCAGGAGTGGGTCGACCGGGGCTGGTGACCTCCCCCATGAGCGAACATCTCAGAGTTTGCGTACATATGTGGGGGTCAACCCCGAGATGCTCGGCGCGGTCGGAGGTGTAGCGGTGCTACGGGCGAACGACGACTGCTGGTGCGGTAGCGGCAAGAAGTACAAGCGCTGCCACAAGGCTTCGCTCATCGACGCCGGCGCGGTGGGTCCCGAGCGCGCGGTGCCCGCCGAGATCGAGCGGCCCGACTACGCCACCCCTGGCGCACCGGTGCGCACCACCGAGACGGCGGTCAAGTCGCCCGACGTCATCGAGCGCATGCGAGGTGCGTGCAAGATCGCGCGCGACGTGCTGCAAGAGACCGGGGCTGCGGTCGCGCCCGGGGTGACGACCGACGAGCTCGACCGCGTGGCGCACGACGCGCACATCGTGCGTGGCGTCTATCCGAGCCCGCTGCGCTACAAAGGCTTCCCGAAGTCGGTGTGCACATCGGTCAACGAGGTGATCTGCCACGGGATCCCCGACGACCGCGCGCTGATCGAAGGCGACATCGTCAACGTCGACGTCACCATCTACGTCGACGGCGTGCACGGCGACACCAACGCCACCTTCTGCGTGGGCACCGTCGACCCCGAGTCGTGCCGACTGGTGAAGGTCACCGAGGAGTGCCTCGAGCGCGCGATCGAGGCGGTGCGGCCCGGCGCGCCGCTCTCCGACATCGGCCGCGCCATCGAGACCCACGCGCACGCGGCCGGCTTCTTCGTCGTCAAGGCGTTCGTCGGGCACGGCATCGGCGAAGTGTTCCACGGCCCGCCGCAGGTGCCGCACTACTACGAGCGCGCGCTGACGACCGTCATGGAGACGGGCATGGTGTTCACCATCGAGCCGATGATCACGATGGGGAGCATCCAGCCGGTGATCTGGTCCGACGGGTGGACGGCGGCGACGTCGGACGGCTCGCGCACCGCGCAGTTCGAGCACACCGTCCTCGTCACCGACGACGGCGTCGACGTGCTCACCCGCTGAGCGCCTCGCGGTACACCTCGGAGGTCTCGCGCGCGCAGCGCTCCCACGAGTAGTTCGCGACTCGAGCTCGCCCGGCTGCGACGAGTCGCTCGCGTTCCGTCGCGTCGCCGAGCAGCGTCGTGAGGGCGTCGACCCACCGGTCGGTGTCGTCGACCGCCACGAAGCGGGCGGCGTCGCCCGCGACCTCGCGCAGCGCGGGGATGTCGGAGCACACGACCGCGGTTTCCTGCGCCATGGCCTCGAGGACGGGGATGCCGAAGCCCTCGTGCCGGCTCGGGAACGCGAAGAGGTCGGCGCCGGCGAAGAGCGGGAACAGCTGCTCGCGGTGGACCGGGCCGAGCAGGCGGACGCGGTCCCCCAGCTCGTCGGCGACTGCCGCGTCCGCGTCGTCAGGCTTCCACCCCGGAGGCCCGGCCAGCACCAGGCGGTGCGGCACCACGTTGGGGTCGAGCCGGGCGAACGCGTCGAGGAGCACCCGTACGTTCTTGCGGGGTTGGAAGGTGCCGGCCCAGAACACGTACGGCTGGTCGTCGATCGCGTAGATGAGGCGCGCTTTGGTCACCGCGTCGACGGTCGCGCGCTCGCGGTCGACGCCGTTCGGGACGACGCGGATCTGCTCGCGACGGATCGCGGTGTGCGTCACCACCTCGTCGGCGCTGAACTCGGACACCGCGATCACGAGGCGCGCGCGCTTCGCGACCGCCGCGAACCCTTGACGGTGGAACTTCACTCCGCGGCGCGTGAACGCATCCGGCATGACGAGGGGCGCGGCGTCGTGCACGGTGACGACCAACGGGACGCCTCCGGTCGGTGGCACCGCCGGCGACGGCGCGTGCAGCAGGTCGACGGGCGCGACGCGCCGCAAGGGACCGGCGAGGCCGAGCACGTGCCACGCGTCGTAGAGCAGTGCGGCGGGAAGGGGGAGGATCACCGGGTCGAGGCCGTCGAGACCCTGGGCGTGCAGCGCGCGCGTCACGTCGTCGTGGGAGTGGCGCGCGGTGAACGGGGTCACGTCGACGTCCTGGGCCGGGAGTAGCCTCAGCAACTCCGCCGTGTAGCGACCGATGCCACCCGGCGCCTCGTGAAGCAGCTGTTCGACGTTGACGGCAACCCGAACCATCAGGATCCTCTCCGTGCAGCCGGTCGCGGAGCGCGGCGGGTCGGACCAGGCGCTCCTCCGACTCGTGCGGAGCCTCCCACGGGGCGAGTTCGACTTCCACATCGCACTCCCGGGGCCTTCGCCACTCGCGGCCGAGTTCGCCGCCGCAGGCGCGACCCTCCACGAGATCCCCATGCAACGACTGTCGACCAGCCACGGCACGGCCGCGTGGGCCAGCTACGTGCTCGGTTGGCCGATGGCGGTCGCGCGACTCACGCGGCTCGCCCGCCGGCTGCAGGTCGACGTCGTGCACTCCAACTCGCTCCACTCCTGGTACGGGTGGGCGGTGGCGCGTCTGCTCGGACGACCGCACGTCGTGCACGCGCGCGAGATCGTCGTGCAGTCGCGCGTCGCGTTGCGCGTCGAGCGCGCATTGTGCCGGCACTTCGCGACGCGCGTCATCGCGGTGTCGTACGCGGTGGCCGCGCAACTCGACCCCGCCAACGTCGTGGTGCTCGACGAGTACCTCGATCCCGACGAGTTCTCCCCGTCGCACGCGGGCAGGTTCCGGGCGCGGATGGGACTGCCCGACGACGCACCCATCGTCGGTGCCGTCGCGAGACTCGACCCCCTCAAGGGCCTCGACGTGCTGCTCGACGCCTTCGAGCTCGTGCGCGCGAAGCGTCCCGAGGCGCAGCTCGTCATCGTGGGCAGTCCGGTGCTGGGCCAGGACGCGTACGCGGAAGGCCTGCACGCCCGCGTGGCGGCCACGTCCGGCGCGCACCTCGATGAATCGCGCGACGACATCCCCGAGGTCATGGCCGACCTCGACGTGCTGGCCTTTCCGTCCATCGAGCCGGAGTCGTACGGCCTCGTGCTGGTCGAGGCGCTGGCGAGCGGCACGCCGGTCGTCGCGACCGACCACGGCGGTCCGCCCGAGATCGTCGATCGGGCAACCCCCGGGACCGCACTGGTCGTCCCCGTGCGCGACGCCACCGCACTCGCCGCCGCGCTCCTCGACCTGCTCCCCGAGCAGACCTCACCCGAACGCCGCCGGGCCCGCGTCCCGGCGTTCACCGCACCATCACCACGCTTCGCCGAAGTGTTCCGAGATGTGACCGACCACAGAGAGCACGCGAACACTGACCCTCACGACTCCTCACTCACTCAATCCGCGCCCAGCAGAACTTGATAGTCACTCCCAAGTTCACGGGCAACCAGATCGCGGATGTGCGCGCCCTCCGCTTCCCATGCGTTCGCCCACGCGTCTCCTTCAGCATCATGGGATCGGGAGGCGGCGACCACACACCTGCCTGAGCGCTTCAGATGCTGGGCTTGTACCACGCGTTGAGCCATTTCTGAGCCCGCTCCGTGAGCGACGGCGAAATCGGCAGTTCTCCCGCCTCGAAGGGGCCACCCCGATCGCGCCAAAAGGGTGACCTCGACTCGCTGTATCCCGCGATCAGCCACACAACGATCGTTGGCAATGTCAGCGACCGAGGCGATCGAGCGCGTCAGCGTGTGCGCCCATCACGCGCGCAGCAGCCCTCTTTACTCGTGCACGGTGCTCGTGGCCCGCGAGAGAGTCGTGCACGGCACGGCGGGCTGCCTCCTGTATCGAGATGCCTCCCGCGTCCGCGACGCGTTGGAGCGCGGCCCGCTCTTCGTCGGTGAGGCGCATGGTCACAGCCACATCGGCAATCGTACGGATCCTACGCACGTGACAGACGCGCGTAGGCCCGGCGCGCCCGCTGGTACACGGGCGAGTCAGCGGAGACGCGGGCCCGAACGGCATCCTTGGCCCGCCGCTCCACGGACGCGCGCAGCCATGTCACCAGCCCGAGGCGGCGGCGGTACTCGGCGAAGTAGGCGCGCAGCTCGGCGTCGGTGCGGGCCCGCCCGTTGTCGGCGTACTTCGTGACCCACGGAGTGAAGCCGGGGTACAGGCCCGAGCTCGGCCACGGTCCGTGCAGCGTCGTCTGCACGTAGTTGCCGATGAGCAGGTCGTCGAAGATCTCCCACTCGACGGCGCGCATCAGCGACGCCCGCGGGACCGCGAACGTGACCGCACGGCCGGTCTCACGCCCGCCGAGCTCGATGTCGTGCTCCTCGCCACCGACCCGGAACACCACGCGATCGAGATTGCGCGCGAGCCGCGGCACCGCGGTGAAGTAACGGCGGAGCGCGTCGACGTCGTCGCGCTCGAGCATCTCGACCCAGTCGTCACCGAACTCCCCCGGCGTGTACGCGACGTCGGGCGCCGGTGCAGGATCGATCGCCTCCCACGACCCACTGGTGCAGTCGTACCGCACGAACGCAGGGAGCAGCGTGACCCGGTTGGAACGGAAGCCGCGCTCGTAGTCGGCCACCGGCGTCGTCCACTCGTTCGCCCACGCGCTGTCGGTGCGCTGGTAGCGGTGGAACGAGCTGAACGGCACGAAATGGGTGGCCCCGAACGTCTCGGTCATCCGAGCCACGTCGGCCCCGACCTCGAATCCGCCCTCCCGTCGCAGCTGGGCGAGGCTCGGCACCCGCGTCCCGTCGTCGTCGACGAAGTTGATCATGTCGGCGTCGCCGTAACCGCTGAGCCGGAGCAGGAACGATCGGGGGAACGCCCGGATGGCCCGCTTGACCAGCAGCCCCCACCCCCGATCCTGGGCGTCGTTGAGATTCACGACCAGCTCGCCGCCCACGTCGATGAGCAGCACCGCGTCCTGGCCCTCGTCGGCGATGCACAGGATCCGCACCCGCTCCGAGATGGGCACCCAGGTGGAATCGGGGAGCACCTCCACCCGGTAGCCGTCGCGGGTGAGATCGGAGGCGATCCGCCCGCCCACGTGGTCGGGGAGCAGGATCCGGGTGTCGCGGAATAGGGGCAGCGACGCGGGGTTGAGGTGGTCGGGATGACCATGCGAGAACCAGACCGCGCCCGCAGCGCGCACCGCGTCCGCCTGGGCCTCCGGGACCGGGTACGACAGGCCCCAGCTGCCGAAATAGGCCGATCCCTGGACCCACGGGTCGGTCGCCAGCACCGGCTCCCGGTCGTGGACGACGACCGTGGCGTTCCCGATCGTCTCGAAACCGAGGTCCACCGGGAGCACAGTAGGGTTTGTGTCCGACGGTCATCCGGGCACGCTTGCTCCTCCGAATGGCGTGCAACGTTCCCGGGCGCACCGGGACTGCAGACGACGGCTCCGTCCCGCTCCCCCGCCCCCGAGGAGGCGTGCCCGTGAACTCGTGGTACCTCTGGTCCGCCCCGGTCCGGAACCTCACCTGGGTCGCCGCCCACTTCGGCCATCGCTGACGATGCCTTCGCCGACACGCGTCCTCACCGTCGCCGACGTCCACCGCTACGTGGACGAGCAGGTCTTCGGGACCCCGGCCAGCGGCGCCGGGGAGGGCCGGGTCGGCATCGAGCTCGAGTGGATCGCGGTCGCGCACGACGGCACGCCGTCCACCCCCGCGGGGCTCGCGGCGTGCCTCCCGCGGCTCCCCGGCGCGAGCCGGGTCACGTTCGAGCCCGGCGGCCAGCTGGAGCTGAGCGGCCCGCCCGCGGCCTCGGTCGGCGCTGCCATCGCCGCCATGCGCGCAGACACCGCGGCGGTGCGCGACGGGTTCGGCGCCGCGGGGATCGACCTCGTGGGCGCGGGCATCGACACCCGCGGAGACGTCGCGCGCGTGTTGCACGAGCCCCGCTACTCGGCCATGGAGGAGTACTTCGACACCGCCTGGCCGGCCGGTCGCACGATGATGCGCAACACCGCGTCGATCCAGGTCAACGTGGACGTCGGTGGCCCTGACGACATCGACGACCGCTGGCACCGCGCGCACGACCTCGGGCCGCTGCTCACCGCGTGCTTCGCGAACTCGCCCTTCGACGCGACGGGTCGTCCCTCGGGGTTCCGCTCCACCCGCGCCGCGGTCTGGAACGCGATCGATCCCGCCCGCACCGACTCGGCACGACGGGGGCCGAGGTCGCGCGCGGACACCGACTGGACCCGCTACCTGCTCGACGCGCCGGTGATGATGGTGCGCGTCGATCAAGCTCGCAGCGTCGCGCTGCGCTCACCTCAGTCGTTCCAGCAGTGGCTGGCCGGCGGCCATCCGCTCGGCTGGCCCACCCTCGACGACCTCACGTACCACGCCACCACGCTGTTCCCGCCGGTGCGGCCGCGCGGCTGGCTCGAGCTGCGCATGATCGATGCCCTCCCCGAGGAGTGGTGGCCGGTGGCGGTGGCCGTCACCGTCGCGCTGCTCGACGACCCGCTCGCGGCCGAGTGCGCCACCGCCGCCACCGCATCCGTCCGCGAGCGCTGGACCACCGCCGCGCGCCACGCGCTCCACGATCCCGCGCTCTCGGACGCCGCGCAGTGGTGCTTCGACGCCGCGCAGCACGCCCTCACTCGGATCGGCGCCGACGCCGCGACCATCGCCGCCACGGACGACTACGCGGCCCGCTTCGTGCGCCGTTCGCGCTGCCCCGCCGACGACCTGCTCGACCAGTGGGCCGGGCGCCCGACCGCCAAGGTCTGACGTGGTCACGAAGCCCGAGATCGTTGCCTCGCTCGCGGAGTCGCGCCGCCGAACGTTGGGACTGCTCGCGCCCGTCCCGGACGACGAGCAGCGCGTCCAGGTGTCGGAGCTGATGTCACCGCTGTGCTGGGACCTGGCTCACATCGGGCACTTCGAGGAGCTCTGGCTCGTGCGCGAGCTCGCGGGTGCGCCGCCGACCGAGCCCGCGTACGACGACATCTACGACGCGTTCAAACATCCACGCCGCGAGCGGCCGTCACTCGACATCCTCGACGCCGCCGGCGCACGAGCCTTCGACGCATCGGTGCGAGAGCGCGCGCTCGCGGTCCTCGACGTCATCGCGCTCGACTCCGCCAACCCCCTGCTCGACGACGGGTTCGTGTACGGCATGGTCGTGCAGCACGAGCACCAGCACGACGAGACGTTGCTCGCCACGCTGCAGCTCATGGACGGCTTCGAGCACCCGGACGCCGACGGCGACGGCGCCGTCCGCGCCGCGCGCGCCGATCTTCCACCGGACGTGCTCGTCGCCGGCGGCGCGTACGAGCTCGGCACCGACTCCGATACGTGGGCCTACGACAACGAACGTCCCGCGCACGTCGTCGAGCTGGCGCCGTTCCGCATCGACACGACCGCGGTCACCAACGGGGCGTACGCCGAGTTCGTCGAGGCCGGCGGGTACGACAACCCGACGCACTGGACCGACGACGGGTGGAAGTGGTGCACCGAAGCCGATCTCGTCGCGCCGCAGTACTGGTTCCGCGACGCCGACAGGGAGTGGCAGCGCCATCGCTTCGGTCGCATCGAACCGGTGCCGCCCGACGAACCGGTGCAGCACGTCTGCTGGTACGAAGCCGACGCGTACGCGCGCTGGTCCGGTGCGCGCCTGCCCACCGAAGCGGAGTGGGAGGTCGCCGCGAAGGGCACGCCGCTCACCGGGGCCAACCTCTGGCGCGAGGGCGGCCTCCGCTTCGCACCCGCGCCGGTCGGGACGACGGACGACGTCCTGAGCGCGCACGGCGCGCGCGACATGCTCGGCGGCGTGTGGGAGTGGACCGCATCCGACTTCGCCGCCTACCCGGGCTTCCGCGCCTTTCCTTACCGCGAGTACTCCGAGGCGTTCTTCGGACCCGACTACAAGGTGCTGCGCGGCGGGTCGTGGGCGACGCACCCGGCGGCGATGCGCACGACGTTCCGCAATTGGGACTACCCCATCCGGCGTCAGATCTTCAGCGGCTTCCGCTGCGCGCGGGACGCGTGACCCGACGATGTGCCGCCACCTCGCCTACGTCGGCGCGCCGACTTCGCTCCACGAGCTGCTCTTCGACGCGCCGCACTCGCTCGCGAACCAGGCGCGTTGCCCCCGCCACCAGACGTCGGGCGACACGAACCCCGACGGGTGGGGTGTCGCCTGGTACGCGCACGGCGACGCCGAGCCATCGGTCTACCGCAGCGTCACCCCGATGTGGGACGACGCCGCGTTCGAGGAGGCGTCTCGCGAGATCGAGTGCACCGCGGTCGTCGCGGCAGCGCGACTGGCGTCTCCCGGCGCGACCATCGACGTCACCGGCAACGCCCCGTTCGTCTCCAAACGCTGGGCGTTCTCGCTCAACGGCATCGTGCACGGCTTCACGGACGGGATCGGCGACGAGCTCCGCGCGCACGTCGAGCCCGACCGACGCGCCGCCATCGTGGGTGACGCCGACACCGAAGTGCTCTTCGCGCTCGTGCTGCAGCTGATCGACGCGGGAACGCCGCCGGGCGAGACCCTCGAACGAGTGACGTCCGACGTGCTCGCCATCACCACCGGTCGCTTGAACCTGCTGCTCACCGACGGCGAAGCCGTCTACGCATCGCGCGGCGGCAACTCGCTGTTCCGACGCGGCCAGGTGATCGCGTCGGAACCGCTCGACGACGAGCCGGGATGGCACGAGGTGCCCGACGGCACCGTGCTCACGCTCCGAGAGGATCAGCCATGACCACCGACGTCACCGTCGACGTCCACCTCGCGCCCGACGCGTCCGCGCGCGCCCTCGAGGCCGACGTGCGCGCCGGACTCGGCGCCACCCCGAAGACACTTCCACCCAAGTGGTTCTACGACGACCGCGGCAGCGAGCTCTTCGACGAGATCACCCGCCTCCCCGAGTACTACCCGACGCGCACCGAGCGGGCGATCCTGGTGGAGCACGCGGCGGATGTCGCCGAGCTGACGAAGGCCGACACGTTGGTCGAGCTCGGGTCGGGCACGTCGGAGAAGACCCGGCGCCTCCTCGACGCCCTGCGCGACGCGGGAACGCTCGAGCGCTTCGTGCCCTTCGACGTGAGCGAACAGACGCTCCGCGACGCGGCGGCGTCGGTCGCGCGCGAGTACGCCGGTGTCCGCGTCCACGCGGTGGTCGGCGACTTCGAGCACCACCTCGGCGAGCTTCCCTGTGGCGGCACCCGGCTCGTCGCGTTCCTCGGCAGCACCATCGGCAACCTCGCACCCGACGCGCGCGCCCAGTTCCTCGACGACCTCGCCGGCACGCTCGTGGCCGGCGACGCGCTGCTGCTCGGCACCGACCTCGTGAAGGACACCGATCGCCTGATCGCGGCCTACGACGACGCGGCCGGTGTGACCGCCGCGTTCAATCGCAACGTGCTCGTCGTCCTCGACCGCGAGCTCGACGCCGACTTCGACCCCGCGGCGTTCGACCACGTCGCGGCGTGGGATGCCGACGCCGAGTGGATCGAGATGCGCCTGCGTTCACAGCGTGCGCAGACGATCCGGGTCCGCGAGCTCGGACTCGCCGTCGAGTTCGCCGCGGGCGAAGAGCTGCACACCGAGATCAGCGCCAAGTTCCGCCGGGAAGGCGTCGAGCGGGAACTGGCCGCGGGCGGCTTCCAACTCGCCGAGTGGTGGACCGACCCCGCCGGCGACTTCGCCCTCTCGCTCTCGTTCGTGCGCTGACCCGAACGCACCCGAACGCTCCCGAACGCGAGGTGCCCGTATCCTCGGGGCGTGCCGTACCACCGCATGACCGACGACGAGGTGCGCGCCTTCCTCACCGCAGCACCGGCGCGGCCCGCGATCCTGGCCACGGTGCGAGCCGACGGCCGACCGCACGTCGCACCGATCTGGTATGCGATCGACGACGACGACTCGATCCTGTTCAACACCGGCGAGTCGACGGTGAAGGGGCGCAACCTGCGCCGCAGCGGGCAGGCGGCCATGACCGTGCAGGACGACGTGGCGCCCTTCTCCTTCGTCACCCTCGAGGGCCCGGTCGAGATCTCCGACGACCTCGACACCGTCCGCCACTGGGCCGCGGTCATCGGCGGCCTCTACATGGGCGCCGACCAGGCCGAGACCTACGGGGCCCGCAACGCCGTGCCCGGCGAGCTGCTCGTCCGCCTCACGCCGACCAAGGTGATCAGCGCCCGCGACGTGGCGAATTGAGGGCCTCGGGGTTTCCACTACGGGGATAGTGCTAATAGAATGGACGGCCATGACAGCCGCCCCGCTGCTCGAGATCGACGACCTCTACGTCACCGTCGACGGCTCCGAGATCCTGCGCGGCCTCAGCCTCACGGTGCGCGAGGGCGAGGTCCACGCCCTCATGGGTCCCAACGGCTCCGGCAAGTCGACGCTCGCCAACACCCTCCTCGCCAACCCCGCCTACCGCGTCACCCGCGGCGACATCCGCTTCCGGGGCGAGGACGTCACCGGGCTCCCCACCGACGAGCGGGGAGCCCGGGGCATCTTCCTCGGCTTCCAGCATCCCGAGGAGATCTCGGGCGTGAGCGTGCTCAACTTCCTGCGCCAGGCCATGGCCGTCCGGAAGGGCATCCCCGACCTGTCGGTGCTCGAGGTCCGCCTCTCGTTGATGGAGTGGACGAAGCGCCTCGGCATGGACGACCGGTTCCAGGAGCGCTACCTCAACGAGGGGTTCTCGGGTGGCGAGAAGAAGCGCAACGAGATCCTGCAGATGGCGATGATGGAGCCCGACGTGGCGATCCTCGACGAGACCGACAGCGGCCTCGACATCGATGCGCTGCGGATCGTCGCCGACGGCATCATCGAGGTGCGCGCCGCGCGTCCCGAGCTCGGGATCCTGCTGATCACGCACTACCAGCGCATCCTCGAGCACCTCACCCCCGACCGCGTGCACGTGTTGCTCGACGGCCGCATCGTCGCGACGGGCGGTCCCGAGCTCTCGCGCCGCATCGAGGCCGAGGGCTTCGAAGCGTTCAAGGACGCCGCGTGAGCGCCATCGACACACCACTCGATGTCGCGCGCATCAAGGCCGACTTCCCGATCCTGAAGCGGCAGGTCCACGGCAAGCGCCTCGTCTACCTCGACTCGGCGGCCACGTCGCAGAAGCCGCTGGCGGTGCTCGACGCGATGGACCACTACTACCGCGAGTACAACGCCAACGTGCACCGTGGCGTCTACACGATCGCCGAGGAGGCCACCGCGGCGTTCGAGGCGGCGCGTGCAAAGGTTGCCGGCTTCGTGCACGCGTCGCACCCGCACGAGATCATCTACGTCCGCAACGCCACCGAGGCCATCAACCTCGTGGCGTACTCGTGGGCGCGCGCCAACCTGCGCGACGGCGACCCGATCGTCCTCACGCACATGGAGCACCACGCCAACGTCGTGCCGTGGCACATCCTCGCCGCCGAGCGCGGCGTGGAGCTGCGCTGGATCCCGCTCACGCCCGACTACCGACTCGACCTGTCGAACCTCGACGAGGTGCTCGACGGTGCCAAGCTGCTGGCGGTGAGCGCGATGTCCAACGTGCTCGGCACCATCAACGACATCCGGCCCCTCGCCGACGCCGCCCACGCGGCCGGCGCGCACGTCCTGGTCGACGCCTGCCAGGCCGTGCCCCACCTTGCGATCGACGTGCAGGCGTGGGACGCCGACTTCGTGGCCTTCTCGGCCCACAAGATGTGCGGCCCCACCGGCATCGGTGCGCTCTGGGCGCGCCGTGAGCTGCTCGAGGCCATGCCACCGTTCATGGGTGGCGGCGAGATGATCACGCAGGTCACCGTCGACGGCTTCACGCCCAACGAGGTGCCGTGGAAGTTCGAGGCCGGTACGCCGCCGATCGCGGAGGCGGTCGGTTTCGGAGTGGCGGTCGACTACCTCGGCACGCTGGGCATGGACGCGATCCGGGCGCACGAGGTTGCGCTCACGGGCTACACGCTCGACGCGTTGCAGCGCCGCTTCGGCGACAACCTCACGATCTACGGTCCGCTCGACACCGCGGTGCGCGGTGGCGCCATCTCGTTCCTCTTCGAGGGCATCCACGCCCACGACATCTCGCAAGTCGTCGACGAGGAAGCCGTCTGCGTGCGCGCCGGCCACCACTGCGCCAAGCCGCTCATGCGCGTGCTCGGCGTCCCTGCCACGACCCGCGCGTCGTTCTACGTCTACAACGACGAAGCCGACGCCGACGCCCTCATCGACGCGCTCGCCCGCGCCGAGCAGTTCTTCGCCATCTAGGGAGCACGACCTCATGCCCGGCCTCGAAGACCTCTACCGCGAGATCATCCTCGACCACTATCGAGCACCGCGGAACCGCGGCGAGCTGCCCGTCCCTCCCGCGCACAAAGCCGAGGGGTTCAACCCGCTGTGCGGCGACGAGGTGGTGCTCTACCTGGTCGTCGACGGCAACACCGTCACCGACCTCAAGATCGCGGGCCAGGGCTGCTCGATCAGCCAGGCGTCGACGTCGATGATGTCGGCGGCGGTGAAGGGCAAGTCGGTCGACGAGGCGCGACGGTTGATCCGCGCGTTCAAGGCGCTCATGTCGATCCACGAGTCCAAGCTCGAGGGCGAGGGCGACGGCGAAGACCTCAGCGCCGATCTCGACGGGGTGCGGCTCGGCGACCTCGAGGCGCTGCAGGGCGTCGTGAAGTTCCCGGTCCGCATCAAGTGCGCCACGTTGGCGTGGAACACCCTCCAACAGGGCCTCGACGACATCGCGGCAGCGGGCTGACCGCCGCAGGAGATGCAGCGGAGCCGTGCCCGGACGGGCGGGACGGCGGAGCAGAATCGACCGTTGGAATGGTGCAAACCGGTCGCCGCCCCAGGTGCGAACCTCCTGCAACGGTCACGAAACACAAGTGATCCAGGAACGAAACCCGGAGCCGATAGGTTGTTGTCCACGGAGGTCAGCCCATGAACCAGCAAGAGCTCACCCAGGTGGTCGACGAGGCGCTGGAGCGATTCCGGGGTCGCGATCTCGTCGCCAGCGCGGAGGTCGTCGACGTGCTCCTCGATCTTCGTCTGCTCCTGCTGGAGGTGGAGTCCCTCGAGCAGCTCCTCGACGAACCGGCACCAACACCCGCCGGTTAGCAGCCGCTCTCCCGTCAGTACACTCTGGTCCGCATGGCGGACGACATCTCCCCCCGCACCGAGCTCCGCAAGCGTCGCCAGCAACGCCGTCGCGTTGTTCTCGTCGCTTTCCTCGTCGTACTCCTCGTGGTCGTCGCTGCCGGTGTGTTCGTCGCGACACGCGACGATTCCGGGCAGGCCACGCCGAAGCAGCCGTCGACCACGTTGCCGTCGAACACGTCGGGCATCTCCACCACATACGCGGCCGCGCCGCTGCGCAACGCGGTGACGAAGGGCGGCGACATCGCGGTGTACGCGTCGCCCGACGCGAACACGCAGCCCACCGCGACGCTCACCGCGAAGACGGAGTACGAACTGCCGCGCAGCTTCCTCGTGTTCGACCAGTACCAAGACTGGCTGCACGTGTACCTGCCGACCCGCCCCAACGACGCGACGGGTTGGATCAAGGCATCCGACGTCACCGAGTCCGACCCGCTGCAGTACCAGGTGAAGGTGTCGCTCGAGGATCACAAGCTCACCCTGCTGAAGAACGGCGTCGTGCAGTTCGACACGCCGGCCGCCACGGGAACGGGTGACACCCCGACGCCGACCGGCACCTTCTACTACACCGACCCGCTCGACCTCGCGAACCAGCCGGGCACCGGCTACGGCGTGTTCGCCATCGGTCTGTCGGGTCACAGCAACGTCTTGCAGACGTTCGCCGGAGGTGACGGACAGATCGCCGTGCACGGCACCGACGACACCGGCACGATCGGTCAGAGCGTCTCGCACGGCTGTGTGCGCGTGCCCAACGACATCATCCTGAAGCTGTCGACGCTGCCGCTCGGCACCCCGGTCGTCATCACCTGACCCCGCTTCGCCCGAGACGCAAACCCGCGTGCTCACTCTTCGTGAGGAGCCCTCACCCCTGGTCGGACGCGGGCGACGTTCTCCGTTGGGCGAGCAGCTTCGACCGAAGCCGACGTGCACCACGCCACGCAATGGGCGGGAGCAGCAGCTGCGTCATCGCCGGTCCCCTCTTGCCGTGCCTGGGTGGGCGAGCGCCCTCATCGAACATCACCGTGTGTCTCCCGTACAGGACCTCTCGGATCGGCCGTTCCTTCGTGTAGTAGTAGGTGGAGAGGCATTTGCGACTCTGGCCGGCGGGCAAGGACACCGGCTGGGGATGGCCGTGCACCGCGTCGGGGAGCGTCGAGAAGATCGCCAGTCGGTTGAAGACAGGCAGGATCGAGGTGGCTCGCTCGAAGGGACTGCTGCTCCAGAACTCCAGCGCGCCGCCATTCTCCTCTTTCCAGTCTCGGTTCAGGTAGAGCAGGACGTTCACCCGTCTCGCCAGTCCGGTCCCGCCCGCATAGTGGTCCCAGAAGCCCGAGACCCATTCGCTCTCGTCGAAAGAGTGCGGGCATTCCGTGAAGTCGGTGTGGAGGTCGAGAAAGCCCCCGGGTTGCACGTCGAAGACTCCGGCCGCCTGGAAGTGGGGGTCCACGAGCAGCGGAACGATCCCGGTCAGCACCTGGAGGAACCGCACGAACGCCGAGCTGTTGAACGCCTGGAGGACGGCCTGGGTGGTTGGGCCCAGGAGACCGAGCTGAGAGCACACGTGCTTGAGCTCTCGAGAGTTGTCGTAGGTCGTCCAGTCGGTGGACGCGAAGTCCGGCCATTCTTGGAGGATCTCGTCGAGCACCGCGGGAGGGAGGAAGTCGTCCACGACGAGGTGCGGGAACGGCTGGTTGGCTGCATACTCTCGGGCCAGCCGCGCGCCCAGCGCCAGGAGCTCGTCGGGGTCGAACGAGAACGCACGCTCCGACTTCACGTTGACCACAGCCATCAGCGTGTCTTCCTGCCGATCGTCGCGCTGAGCGAACAGACTTTACAGCATGTCCGGTCTGGGCACATTACTCTCCACGCTCACGAATGCCGCGATCCGGGAGTTCTCACGTGACCCGACCACGGAGCGTGCGCTGACTGCCCCCGGGGGAACCACGACGACCGACCCTGTTTCCCGTGCCGTTCGTGACCCGACCGCGCTCAGAACCCGACCGGATCGGCGAAGGGATCCTCGGGCTCCGCGACCTCGTCCGTCACCTCCACCCCGAGCTCGGCGGCGAGGCCCTCGTAGCCGGTCTCCTCGAGCTGCTGCGCGAGCTCGGGCCCGCCCGTCTGCACGACGCGCCCGCCCATGAGCACGTGCACCACGTCGGGACGCAGCTCGTCGAGCAGGCGGGCGTAGTGCGTGATTGCGAGCACGCCGAGATCGTCCTCGGTGGTCATCGCCTCCACCCGGCGGGCGACGTCACGGAGGGCGTCGACGTCGAGGCCGCTGTCGATCTCGTCGAGCAGCGCGAACTTCGGCCGCAAGACCGCGAGCTGGAGGGCCTCGGCCCGCTTCTGCTCGCCGCCCGAGAACTCGACGTTGAGGCCGCGTTCGAGGAACTGCGGCGCGACGCCGAGGCGTTCGGCTTCGGTCGCGACCCGTACACGCAAGTCGCCCGAGTCGCGCCCCTGGCCGCGCAACGCGGCGTCGAGGAAGTCGTCGAGTCGCACGCCCGGGATCTCCACGGGATACTGCAGCGCGAGGAACAACCCGCGCGCGGCGCGCTCGTGCGTCGGGAGGTCGAGCAGCTCCTCGCCGTCGACCGTCACCGACCCGCCGGTCACCACGTAGTCGCCCCGGCCCATGAGCACGTGCGACAGCGTCGACTTGCCGGACCCGTTCGGACCCATGAGCGCGTGCACCTCGCCCGAGCGCACCTCGAGGTCGACCCCGCGCAGGATGTCCTGCCCGGCGACGTGGGCCCGCACCCCCGAAATCGAAAGGACACTCACTCCGTTCGTCCCCGACCAATCGCGAGGTTGAAGGGGGCGGGGGTCATGGGGTGCTCACGATCACGTCGGTGCCGTCGATGCGGACGGCGTAGACGGGGACGGGCTGGGTGGCGGGCAGGCTCTGAGGCGAACCGTCGACGAGCGAGAACATCGAGCCGTGCTTGGGGCACTCGATCTCGCGCTCCGCTTCCCACACGTCGCCCTCGGCGAGCGAGTAGTCCTCGTGCGAGCACTCGTCGCCGATGACGTAGAAGGTGCCTGCGATGTTGACGACGCACAGGCGGTGACCGTCGACGTCGAAGCGCGACGCGATGCCCGCCGCGACATCGGAGACGGAGCAGACGCGGACGTCAGGCACCGGCCCTCGCGATCGGATCGCGGTGCTCGAACTTCTCCACGACGCTGCGCCGCAGGGGCGCCACCAGCGAGCGCACCGGCAACCGGTCGAACACGTCGTCGAAGAAGCCCAGCACGATGAGCCGTTCGGCTTCCTCGGGCGGGACGCCACGGGTGGCGAGGTAGTAGAGCTGGTCGTCGTCGACCGGGCCGACTGTGCTCGCGTGCGAGCACTTCACGTCGTCGGCCTCGATCTCGAGGTTGGGCACCGAACGGGCGTCGGCCCCCTCGGTGAGCACCAGGTTGCGGTTCGTCTGGAACGCCACCGACTTCTGTGCGTCGGGCCGGATGCGGATCAGCCCCGAGTACACCGACTGCGCGGTGTCCTCGACCGCGCCCTTGAACAGGAGATCGCTGCGCGTGTTGGGCGCGTCGTGATCCTGGAGGGTGCGGAAGTCGAGCATCTGGTGGCCGTCGCCGAAGTACACCGCGGTGAGGTCGGACTCCGCACCCGACCCCGCGAGCAGCGACTCGCTGCGGAGGCGCGCGTACGACCCGCCGAGCGCGACCACCGACGACTTCAGCGACGCGTCCGGCCCGAGATGCGCGCGCTGCAACGCGACCTGCCACGTGTGCGGGCCCTGCTCCTGCACAGACAGGTACCGGACGTGCGCGTTGTCGCCGATCACCAGCTCCACGACCGCGTCGACGAGGTGACCGACGCCGCCCGCCTTCGTGTCGGCGGATCCGTAGCGGTCGAACACGGTGACCTCGGCGCCGTCGTCCGCCACCACCAGCGTGTGGGGGAAGCTGGCGAGGCCGTCGCCCTCCGACCAGTGCAACACCACGATCGGCTTCTCGACGACCACCCCGCGGGGCACGCGTACGTAGGCGCCCCCGGCGAGGAAGGCGTCGTGCAGCGCGGTGAACGCATCCGGCGACGCGTCGGAGCAGGTGCCGACCACCGACGCGAGCTCGTCGGCCTCGCAGGTGGCGATGCCGCACACGCGCACGCCCTTGGCCTCGAGGTCGGCGTCGAGCGCGTGGTGCACCACCCGACCGTTGCGCACGACGACGAGCCCCGACCGCTCGCCGGCTTCGGCCGCGATCGGACCACCGCCCGGCGCGGGCTCCACGCCCGGATCTCCCATCTGCGCCGCCGGTACGGGGCGGAACTTCGCCAGGTCGAGCTCACCGATGCGGCTGTAGCGCCAGATCTCCGCGGCGTCGGTCGGCCACTCGACGTCGACCAGGCGCGCCACCGCCTCGGCGCGGCGCGCCGCCAGCCACTCGGGGCCGGGCAGATCGCGCGCCGCGTCCGGGGTGAAGTGCTCGAGCGTCGTCATCGGCCTCGCGGGGTGTTACCCGACGCTGCCTTCCATGTTGAGCTCGATGAGCCGTGAGAGCTCGACCGCGTACTCCATCGGCAGCGTCTTGGTGATGGGCTCGATGAAGCCGTTGACGATCATCGCCGTCGCCTGCTGCTCGGTGAGGCCCCGGCTCATCAGGTAGAAGAGCTGGTCGTCGCCGACCTTGGAGACGGTGGCCTCGTGGCCGATGCGGGCATCCTTCTCGTCGATCTCCATGTAGGGGTACGTGTCCGAGCGGCTGTCCTCGTCGAGGATGAGCGCGTCGCACCGCACGTGGGCCTTCACGTTGTGCGCGCCCTCTTCGACGCGCACGAGGCCGCGGTAGGTGGTGTGCCCGCCGTCCTTCGAGATCGACTTGGAGTCGATGATCGACGTGGTCTCGGGCGCGGCGTGGGTCATCTTGGCGCCCGCGTCCTGGTGCTGGCCCGCGCCCGTGTAGGCGACCGACAGCACCTCACCGTGCGCCTTCGGGCCCGTCATCACCACGGCGGGGTACTTCATCGTGAGCTTGGAGCCGAGGTTGCCGTCGATCCATTCGACGGTGGCCTCGGTCTCGGCCCGCGCCCGCTTGGTGACGAGGTTGTAGACGTTGGGCGACCAGTTCTGGATGGTGGTGTAGCGGATGCGCGCGCCGGGCTTGGCGATGAGCTCGACCACCGCGGAGTGCAGTGAGTCGGTCGAGTACACCGGCGCCGAGCAGCCCTCGACGTAGTGCACGGACGCGCCTTCGTCGGCGATGATCAGCGTGCGCTCGAACTGGCCCGCGTTCTCCGCGTTGATGCGGAAGTAGGCCTGCAGCGGCATCTCCACGTGCACGCCCGGGGGCACGTAGATGAAACTGTTGTGAGCGAGGATGCCGTTGGCGACGAAGTTCTCCAGGCCGACCACCTGGATGTCATAGGTCGGCTTCTCACCGACGAGCTCCTTCTCGTGCAGGATCGCAAAGCCGAGCGTCTCGCTCACCAGCGAGCTGAAGTTCAGCCCAGTGGCCGAGACGTACGCATTGCGACGCCAACGGTCTGCTCCAGCACCGCGCTTCGCGGGATCGCGCGTGTCGACGTGTGCGAGATCGCCTTGGATTCGCAGTTTCCAGTTCTTGGCCGTGACGTTCCGTCCGTCGCGGAAGCTCGCGGTGCGCTCTCGCTCGACGAGGACACCGTCCGCGAAGAGACCGCATGTGATCGCCAGCTGGCGAATGTCTTCGAGCAGGTCAGGATTGGCGAGCTCGATGCACAGCGAGTTGCCGTCGCGCTCCGTCCAACCGTCGGCGTCCACGAGCCCGCCCAGTAGCGCAAGCTGCTCCTCGTGCGGGAGCGAATACACCCACGAGGGAAGGCGCTTGGTCTTGGCGTGTCCAGAGAAGCCGAGAGAGTCGAGCCAGAGTCCGAACTGCTTGGAGCTGACGACGAAGCCACACTCCACCGGAGTGACGTGTTCGACGCCGAAGACGCGGTTGAGGGTCGCGATCGCCTCGTCGTGGACTGGATCTTCCACGGGAACCGAGAACGACACCTGACGCATGTGCTCATGAGGCGACGCCGTGTGGCCATCGCCGAGCCAGAGGCCGAGCAGCCAGCAGAGATCGACGCTCGAGAACACCGGGAACTCGAGCTGCTCGTGGTGGTGGTTCTTGAGATACGGCTCGGGCTCGGGGAGCACCATCGAGTCGCCATCATCAGGAAGCGTCCTGGACACCGCGATGGGCTCGCCGATTTCGATCTCTTCGAGCGGTGCCCAGACCGCACGCCAACGAGTCTTCGAACCTTCTCGCACACGCCGAGCCACAAGGAACTGGTGGTTGGCAGTCGCCTCGAGCGTTCGACCTGCGACACGCATCCGAAACACCGGCTTCGTACCGCTTTCCACTTTCGCGAGAACCTTCCCCCGCATCAGGTCGCGATCGATGTCGGAACCGAACACCTCGTCACCCGGCTCGATATCGGCGATGCTGACGAGGCCGCGGCCAGCCACGTTGATGCGGGCGTCCGCGGTAAGGCATCCTCCCGACCACACCGAGGAGTTGAGGGCGGCGAACTTGTTGTCACCGGGTGGGATGACGGTGCCGAAGTACTCGCGCACGATCTCCGGGTACTCGCGCACCGCGACGTCCATGGACGTGAAGAGGATCCCCTGCTTCTCCAGGTCTTCCCGGTTCTTGTGGTACACGACCTCTGATTCGAACTGGGCCGTCACTCCGGCGAGGTACTTGCGCTCGGCTTCGGGGATGCCCAGCTTCTCGTAGGTCTTCTGCATGCTCTCGGGGAGCATGTCCCACTCGGAGACCTGCCCCTCGGTGGGCTTGAGGTAGTAGTAGATGTCGTCGAAGTCGATGTCGGGCATGTTCTTGGCGAACCACTCGAGCATCGGCTTGCGCTCGAACCGCTTCAGCGCGTTGAGCCGGAACTTGGTCATCCACTCCGGCTCTTCCTTCTGGCCGGAGATGTCCCGCACGACGCTCTCGTTCAGCCCCTTCTGGGGCGCGTAGACATAGTCGTCGGTGCTGTCGGACCAGCCGAGCTTGTACTTGCCGAGATCGATACCGGAAACAGCCATCTATGGCTCCCTACAAGGGCGCTGGGGGATTTCCACTACGCCCATAGTAACAATGCAGGGGCCGATCCCCAACCCGGCGCGGACAGCCCGACGCCCTACTTGGTGGCGTTCTGGGCCTGCTTCACCAGGGTCCGTGCCTCGTCGACGAGCTTCTGGTAGGTACCGAGGTCCTGGTTGTCGAGCGCCTGCTGCGCCTGGTCGAGCTTCGCCGCGGCCTGGTTCAGCAGGTCCTGCCGGCTCCCCGTCGTCGGCGGGACCGTGGTCGTGGTGGACGCGGGTTCCGTCGTCGCCGTGCCCGGGGCGGTCGTGGTCGTGGTCGTCGTCGTGGTCGTGGTCCCGTTGTCGCCGCCGGTGCTCGCCGCCGAGATGTTGCAGGTGGCGGCAGGGGGCGTCCGAGCCAGCAGCTGGTCCAAGGCGTCGTCGATGGTCTGACCGCAGAACGCACCCGGACCCTGCGAGTACACGACCACGAACTGGAACTGCGGGAAGTTCGCCGTCCCCGTGCCCCGCGCGTAGAAGGGACGTACGTACACGATCGAGTTGCCAACAGGAATGAGCTGCAGGCTGCCCTGGGAGATGCTCGATCCCTGCCGTCCGATGAGCGTGATCGCGGCTGAGATCGCCGAGGTCCGCAAGATCTGGTTGTTCACCTGGGCGGGGCCGCTCACGTTCTGGCCCTGGGGCATCACGAAGGACTGGAGCTCGCCGTAGTGCCCGGGGTCGGAGTTCGCGGCGAGGAACGCCACCAACCGGGTCTGGCTGTTCTGCGACGACACCGGCACGAACGGCTCGAGGATGTTGAAGTGCTCGTCTTCTCCGGGAAGCCTGATGTCCAGGTAGTACGGGTTCATGCGCGGACCCGACGACGCCGCCGCCTGAGGTGCGGTCGTCCCTTGCACCGCGGTCGCGCCGCCACCGGTGCTCGCGTCGTTGCTGGCGATCGTGCCGGAGCCGGGATCGGGCGAGACCAGCCACTTCGAGCTGCCGTCGTAGAAGCGCTTGGGCTCGGTGACGTGGTAGCGACCGAACATCGCTGACTGCGACTTGACGAGGTCCTCCGGGTACCGGAGATGCGCGCGCAGGTCAGTCGGCATCCTCGACGCATCGGTGAAGAGGTCCGGGAACGCCGACTCGTAGGCCTTGATGATCGGGTCCTTCTTGTCGAACACGTAGAAGGTGACGGTGCCCTCGTAGGCGTCCACGGTGACCTTGACCGAGTTGCGCACGTAGTTGAAGCCGCCGGAGATCGAGCCTTCGTCCCCGAGCGACTGTGAGTACGGGTACATGTCGGAGGTGGTGTAGCCGTCCATCACCCAGAGCGTGCGATTTCCCAGTACGACCGGATAGGGGTCGGCGTCGTACTCGAGGAAGGGCGCGAGCTTCGTGACGCGCGCGCGTATGTCTCGCTCCATGAGCAACTTCGTGTTCGAGTTGATCTGCCCCGAGATCAGGGGATCGATGCTCCCGAAGCGCAGGGCGAACGCGGCCCGGCGAACGACGTTCGACAACTTCACGCCGTCCTTGCCCTTGTATCGGGTGAACTTGTCCGTGACGCCGCCTGATTGGTAATCGAACTCCCGCGACTGTGCGTCCGTGAGCACGTAGCTCGTGAGCCCTTCCGAGAAGTAGATCTGCGACGGAGGCCCGTTGTCGAGCTTGATGCCCTTCGAGCTCGTCGGCACGTCGCGCAGGAAGAAGTTCGGGTTGCCATCGGTCTTCGACGTGTTGCTCGGGGAAGCGACGACGCCGTACCCGTGCGTGTACACGATGTGCCGGTTCACGAACGATTGACTCGGCAGGTCCGCGCTGTTGAGCCCGCGTGCCGCGATGAGCACCTGCTGCGTCTTGCCGTCGATCAGGTACCGATCGACGTCGACGTCGCCGATCTTGTAATAGCTCTGCAACTGCTGCTGGTTGGCGTAGTTGTCACGGATCACATCGGGATCCCACACGCGGGCGTTGTCGACGTTGCTGCGGTTCGGATCGACGGCGCTTGCATCAGTTGGACTGAGCTGATGGAACTTGAATCCGTTCGTCTTCACCACGTCGATGCCGAACACGTCGCGCGTGGCGCGGATGTTGCGACTGATGTACTTCGATTCGGCCTGGTACTCGTTGGGACCGACTTTGAACTGCTGGTACGCGGCCGGGTAGATGGTGCCGATCACGATCGACACGAACGCCCACAGACCGACCGCGATGATCGGCAACACCCAGCCCCGCCGACGGATGTTCCAGAGGAACAGGCCGGCGGCGACGATCGAGATCACGATGAGGAGGTTCAGCGCCGGGAGCTGCGCCTTCACGTCGGTCGCGCTCGCACCCTCCACGACGCCGCGGGTGGAGAAATTGAGCGCGAAGCGGCCGAGGTAGTACTGGGCCGTCTTCACCAACGCCATCACCGCGAGGATCACCGAGAGGTGCGCCTTCACCTGCGGCGTGACGCGCTGGAACGGGCTCTGGAAGCGGATCCCGCCGTTGAGGTAGTGCTCGACCGCGGTGACGATCAGCACGATCACCAGGCCGGCGAAGAGCCACTCGGCGATGAACTTCAGGAATGGCAACTGGAAGACGTAGAAGCCGATGTCCTTGTGGAACTGAGGATCGACCCGGTGGAAGCTCTGGTAGTGGGTGAAGAGGATCCACTGCTTCCACTGCGACGACACGCCGATGCCGGCGATGAGCGCGAAGAACAGCGACACGCCGATCCGGATGCGCATCATGTACGGCCCGGCGACCTGCTGGTAGCGCGCGATCAGCTCGTCTTCCGGTCCCATCGCGCGGTACTTGGGCGCGAGACGATCGGCGATCACCAGGTTCACGAACATGATCACGAAGAACACGACCGTGAACACGAGCGCGGGCGCGACCCGGGCTGCGAGGAGGCTGCTCCACGTGCTGCCCTGCCCGAGCGAGTTGAACCAGAGGTAGTCGGTGTAGAAGCCCGCCAGCCCGCGCAGGCTGAACAGCAGCACGATCAGGACGACGACGATGCCGATGATCCAGCCGCGGAAGCGGAAGCGGGAGCGGCGTCGGGGCTCGACGGTCGGGACGCGCATCGGGCCGCAGCCTAGAGGGACTGGTGAACGCTCGGGGTGCGCGGAGGCGAGCGCCGGTGAAGAGGAAGAGGAAGCGTCAGTCGACGACGAGGAGGAGGCAGCGGCAGCCCGGGTGGGCCGGCGGGTGCAGCTGTCCGGTCGGGAAGTCGCCGCCCTTCACGGTCGGCTGCAGCGCGTTGTCGTCGCAGTCGGGGCACTTGCCGACGACCGCGGGCACCCACCGCAGCCAGCGCGCCGTCGGGCGCGGCGTCGAACACCCCGCGTGACCAGGCGACCGCCAGCGCATCGCCGAGCACACCTTCGAGCTGCTCTCCCCTCCACTCGCGGTAGCGGGCGCCGAGGCTCTGGGCCACCGCGATCTCGGCGTCGGCCGGGGTGCGGGCGTCGATCTGCTCGAGCGAGGCGTCGAGGCGCTCCCGCAGGGGCGAGACCACCGTCGTGGCCAGCTCGGTGAGCAGGGCCCGGGGGGCGGCGGCGGCGCCCTCTACCGCGCCCTCCACGGTGCCGGCGCCGGCCGAGTAGGCGGTGTCGACGGCCGGCTGGAGCACGTGCGCCCACCGCGCGACCTGGTCCTCGACCGCGGGCAGCACCTTGGCGGTGTCGATCTTCCCCCGCTGGCGCCGGAGCCCGTCGAGCAGGTCGTTCTGCTCGTCCTGGAGGGCCCGCTTGCCCCGCCGCACGAGGTCGTCGGTGGTCTCCGCGAGGGCGGTGTCGCGTGCCTCGGTGGCGGGGTCGACGGTCAACAGGTCGGGCTCGGCCGGTTCGGGAGGCGCGGGTTCGTCGTCGGTCGTGGATTCGGACGCGTCGGCCGCGTCGGCCGCGTCGATCGCGATCGCGATCGTGGGCGCGTCGTCGGTGCTCGGCTGTCCCGAGCGCAGCTTCTCGAACAGCGCGCCGACATCAGTGGCCACGGTCGGCGGCGCTTCGGTCGCGGCGTCGGGTTCTGGTTGCGGTTCGGGCTCGGCTTCGCGCTCACGCGCGGGTTCGGGTTCGGGTTCCGGCTGCGACGCCGCTGTCGGTTCCGCGTCGCCTGCTGCTTCCGGTTCCGAGGCGGGCGCGACCTCGCTTGCGGGTGGCGCGTCGTCGCCGACGGGTGCATCGACCGGAGGAACCTCCGGCGGTGACGACGGCTCCTCCGCCATCACGCGCGCCGCGTGCGTGAGCGCGCGCTCGACGAGCTCGTACGTCTCCACCAACTTCCCGCGCCCGGCGCGCAGCTCGGCGACCTGGCGTTCGAGCTGTTGACGACGCTCCTCGAGATCGGTGAGGACGCGTTCGCGCAACGCGCGCGCCTCACCCACGATCTCCTTCGCCCGGGCGCGGGCGGAATCCTCCGCTTCGCGCGTCTTCGCCTCGACCGCCTGCTGCGTGGTGGTGCGGAGCTCACGCGCGGTCTCTTGCGCTTCGCGCACGACGCGGCGCGCGTGCTCCTCGGCCTTGTTCCTCAACTCGACTGCCGACTCGCGCGCCTGGCCGAGCACGCGCGCGGTCTCCTCCCCCAACGCCGCGATGAGGTCCTGGTCGGAGGGCGGCAGCACCGGCTTGCGCAGCTGGTCCTCGAGCTCGCGCACCCTGGTGGCGAGGTCGCGCTCGCGCGCCATGGCCGTGGCGAAGTCGCTCGACACCATCCGCAGGTAGGCCCGGACCTCGGACTCGGCGTAGCCCCGCTTGACTTGGCTGAACTGGCGCTCCGCGATCGCTTCGGGGGTCGTCCGCGACGTACGCGAGGCGAAGGGGTCCGAGTTGTCGGTCATCCCCTCATGATCGCGCCGCGGTCGTCGATGGTGGCGGCACTTCCGCGCCACCGGCCCGCTGCAACGCGTCCAGCGCCTGCTCGACGTTGTCGACGCCCACGACGCGCACATCGCCCGCCCCGCGCCGAGCGTCCGCGACCTCCGCTTTCGGCACGATCATGAGTTGCACCCCGTTCGTCCGCGCGGTGATCGCCTTCTGCTCCACTCCTCCTACCTCGCCGACGCGCCCGTCGGGATCGATGGTGCCGGTGACCGCGACCTGTTTCCCGCCGGTGAGCGACCCCGGAGTCAGGTCGTCGACGATCGCGAGCGTGAACGCGAGTCCCGCCGAGGGACCGCCGACCAGTTGCGTGTTGATCGTGATGTCGATCGGGAACTGATAGGTGGTGAACCCCTGGGAGCTGGCACCGATGCACGCGGTGCCAGTCTTCGAATCGCCGGCCGGTACGCATGACTGACGAGCGCTCGCGCCGCTCCCCTCGGTGTGGAACCGCCCGGTGGTGATCGCCGTGGTGTGCGTCACCCCGTTGCGGTCGTAGGTGACGGTGACGCGGTCGCCCGGTTGGTGCGCCTGCACGGCCGACGCCACCTGTGTTCCTTCGCTCACGTCGTTGCCGTCGACCGCGAGCACCTGGTCGCCGGTCTCGAGCTTCCCGTGCGCAGGCGAGTCGCGACAGACCTCGACGACGCGGATCTGCACCGGGTTCGCGGGGACCGAGTAGCCCAGTCGCGTGAGCGCGACGTACTTCGCATCGTTCTGCGACTGATCCATGAGGCTTGCGTTGTAGCTCTGGTTCTCGGTGTCGGTGAGACAGCCCTGCACGGTGTCGCGGTCTTCGACGTCGCGATCGGGATCGAGCCACGCGGTGACGACGCGCCACACGTTGGGTTCGCGCGTCGACACCTGCACGGTGAGGAATCGCACGTCGCCCGAGGTGTCGGTGTACGTCGGCGCGCCCGAGATCTGCACCACCTGCGAGTCGAGCGGCGTCGCGCTGCCCGGCGAGATGATCACGTACGGCAGATGGATCAGGAAGCCCGCGACCGCGACGACGGCGAAGAGCACGCCGACACACGAGAGGACGACGGCGAGGACGGTGTGCCGCCGGCGACCAGGTGTCGGGGAGGGTTCGGGCGGGGGTACCGTCTCGGGGATCTGGTCGGTCATGCGACTCCGGTCAGGGAGGGTAATTTGGCGTCTCGCCCCGAGAGCACGAGGAGCCGAGCGTTGACGGGTACGTCCACCCCGCAGCCTGCCACGCCACCCACGCCGTTCGGCGCGCGCCGAGGCCCCACCCGCGGGATGCGGGCGGCGCGCCGCGGAACCGCCTTCGTGCGCATGTTGCTGCTCGTCGGCTTCACCGGGTTCCTCGTGGCCGCGGTCCTGGCGACGGTGTTCGCGGGGCTGGTCATCGCCATCAACGGCCGACTTCCCTGAGCGAGCGCGCGAGCGACGAGAGCGGGGGAGCGTGACCGGCGCGGGCCCGGTCGCCCGCGCGGCGGAGCTCGCCACCCTCGGTCACCAGGGAACCCTCGACCGCGACGCGCACGATCGACTGGTTGCCGCGCTCGCCGAGGATCCCGACGCGCGCGTGCGTGCGGCGGCGCTCGGCGCGCTCGTGCGCGGCGCGCCCGACGACGCGTCTGCCGCGTGGATCGGCGCGCTCGACGACCGCGATGCCGCGGTCCGTCGTCGGGCCGCGGAGGTCGCGCCCGCGCTGGTCGATCGCGCCGCCGCTGCGTCGGCGTTGGTCGCGCGGCTCGATGATCACGACCTGATCGTCGTCGAAGCCACCGCGTGGGCACTCGGCGAGCTCGGCGACGCCGCGCGCGCCGCGGGTGCGGTCGACGCGCTCGGCGGCGTCGTTCGCAAGCACCGCGACGCGCTCGCGCGTGAGGCGGCGGTCGCGGCGCTGGGTGCGCTCGGCGATCCCGCCGCGGTCCCCGCGATCCTCGACGCGTGTCGCGACAAGCCCGCGGTGCGCAGGCGCGCGGTGCTCGCGTCGGCGCCCTTCGAAGGTCCCGAGGTCGACGCCGCCATCGACGCCGCGCTCGGCGACCGCGACTGGCAGGTGCGCCAGGCGGCCGAGGACCTGCGCGGCGACTGACGCGCGCTACGTGGGTGATGCGGATCCGGCGTCGTCGATCGGGTCGATGAAGAGCTCCCCGTCGCGGCTGACGTGCTCGGTCCACTCGTGCCCGGTCCAGTACCGCCAGTGGAAGCGTCGGGTCGGGTCGGGATACCAGTCGGCGGGCGTGACGGGCGCGGTGTCGGCCACGCCGCCCCGGCTCACGTGCTCGGTCCACGCCCCACCGTCCCAGTACCGGTGGTCGAAGCGGCCACCGGGATCGGCGTACCACCCCGGCCCGTCGACGGTGGTGGGCGCGGCGAACGTGCGCGGCCGCGGGCGTTCCGTCGGCGCCGGATCGCGTGCCTGGAGCGCCTCCTGCCGCGACGTGATCTCGCGCACGACGAGGATGTTGAGCAGCGCGGCCGCGGCATTGAGCGCCGCGCCGGTGACCAGCAGGGCGCGGGTCGCCGACTCGCCGGTGGCGCCGAAGATCGCCAGCGGGAACGCCGAGATGCCGATCAACGACCCGGCCACGTGGACCGACCAGAACGCGCGCACCGCCGGAGGTCCGGGCCGAGCGCGCCACTCGTCGCCCCGGCCGGTCTCGGGGCCGGAACTGCGCCAGAGGTCGGAGTACAGGAGGTAGAGCAACACGTAGCTCCCGAGCGGGATGAACCACGCGGCGATCGTCCAACCGGTCGAGAGCCGTGCGCCCGTGCGCCCGAGGGCCCGGGCGTTGTGGCTGCTGCGCCACATCCAGATGATGAGGAGCACGAGCGAGGCAGACGCGACGAAGCCCAAGAGGGACACCGCGTTGAACCCTTGGTTCGCGTGCGTGTAGATGCGGTTCGCCACGTGCTCGCGTCCGTCGACGAGCGCGTCGAACGCCTTGTGGTACTGGACGAGCTGGTACGCCTGGTCGCGGACGAGCGGCGTCACGATGAACGCGAGCGCTTGGGCGGCGAGCAGCCAGGTCAACCAGGTCGCGAGCGGACGAGTGGGTCGCCACCAATCGGGCGTCGGCTGCGCGACTGCCCGACCTACCTGCGCTTCAGCCACGCCGTCACCGTACACAGCTCCTGTGGGCTGCTCCATGAATGGCCGGCTTCGCTTCGTCTCCTACATGAACATGTCCTTGAGGCGGTCGAAGCTCTCGAGGCAGCGCCCGGCGCCGAGCACGACCGTCTCCAACGGGAGGTCGACGAGCTGCGCCCGTACGGCCGTCTCCTTCTCGATGCGGAGGTCGAAGCCGCGCAGCATCGCGCCGCCACCCACGAGGTGGATGCCCTCGGCGAGGAGGTCCTGCGACAGCTCCGGCGGGGTGCGGGCGAGCGCCTGCTTCACCGCGCCGAGGATCGCCTGGATCGGCTCGTCGATGGCCTCGCGCACCTCCTCGGGCGTCAGTACGACCGTCTTGGGCATGCCGCTCATGAGATCACGGCCGCGCACCTCGGCCTTGTACTCGTCGTCGGTGGGGAACACCGAGCCGATGGCGAGCTTCACCTCTTCCGCGGTGCGCTCGCCGATGGCGAGGCCGTACTCGCGGCGCACGTAGCTCTGGATGGCGGCGTCGATGTCGAACGACCCCACCCGGACCGCCTCGAGGGCGACGACCCCGCCGAGGGAGATCACCGCGACCTCGCTGGTGCCACCGCCGATGTCGACGACCATGTTGCCGAGCGGCTCGTGGATGGGCAGCGAGGCTCCGATGGCGGCGGCCATGGGCTGCTCGATGAGGAAGGTCTGCGCGGCGCCCGCCCGGCGGGCGGCCTCGAGCACCGCCCGCTGCTCCACGTGGGTGATGGCGGACGGCACGCAGATGAGCACACGAGCCCGCTGCAGCCGCGAGATGCCGGCGCGCTGGAACAGCATGCGGATCAGGCGCTGGGTGATCTCGAAGTCGGTGATGGCACCGCCGCGCAGCGGCCGCACCGCGACGATGTAGCCCGGTGTGCGACCGATCATCTGCCACGCGTCGTGCCCGAGCGCCAGCACCTCGTGAGTGCGCGTGTTCATGGCGATGACGGTGGGCTCGTTGAGGATGATCCCCTGGCCGCGCGCGTAGACGAGCGTGTTGGCAGTGCCCAGGTCGATCGCGAGGTCGCGGGACAGTGGAGGCTCCTAGCCGACCGCGCGGACGGGATGGGCGCCGGTGCCCCAGTCGGAGCCGCCCTCCCAGTGTTCGCGCTTCCAGATCGGGACGGTCTCCTTCAGGGTGTCGATGCAGAATCGGGCGGCTTCGAACGCGTCGGCCCGGTGTGGCGACGACACGATCACGGCCACCGACACGTCCGACAGCGCGAGGTCACCGGTGCGGTGCAGCAATGCGACGCGGTCGATGACGGGCCAGCGTGTGCGCGCCTCGTCGGCGACCGCCATGAGGCGCGCCACCGCCTCTTCCTCGTAGGCCTCGTACGTGAGTCCGGTCACACCGGCGCGGCCTTCGGCGTGGTCGCGCACGACCCCCAGGAACACCACGACCGCACCGCTGCCGGGAGTGGTGGCCCACGCGGTGGCAGCGTCGACCGGCACGGGATCGCCGGTGACCGCGATCCAGTCGCCGGACGGGGGTGGCTGCACGGCGCCATGGTAGTGACAACCACGTCGCGGGCGCCCTGCGGCGCCGGCGACGCGGCGCCAAAACCGCTGGTCGGGGCGACGAGGAACGGCCGAGGGACGTCGGTACACTCCGCGCCATGTCCCCTGAGGAATCCGGAGGAGACGGCGCGCCCGAGCCCGACGACGCGCCGAACGGCCCTCCCCCGGACCCCCTCGACCGGCCCTGGGTGCACCCCAGCGAGCTGAGCTCCTTCGTCAGCGCACCGGTCCTCCCACCCCGCGAGACCCGACCCCGGGAGTGGGCGATCGGCCTCGGCGCGGCGGTGGCCGCCGTGCTCGCGACCCTCCTCGTCCTCGTGGCATTCGGCGCCCTCGGCGGCCGGCACCGCTCGGCGCTCCCGCCGCCGGTCGTCACCAACCCCGGAGACGTCGTCGACTACAACACCGCCGAGCGGGTCGGCACCGCGGTGGCGGCCAGCGTGGTCAGCGTCCGCGTCCGGACCCCCGACGGCAGCCGGGCGGTCGGATCGGGCGTGGTCACCAGCTCGGATCGGGTCGTCACCGCCGCTCACAACCTCAACGGTGCCACCGACCTCGTCGTGGTGGCCAACAACGGCCGGCAGCTCACGGCGAAGGTGGTCGGCACCGACGCCCAGACCGACCTTGCGCTCCTCTCGGTGGCGAAGGACGACCTCAAGCTCGCCCGGCTCGGCGCGTCGGGGCCCACACGCGTCGGGCAGACGGTGGTCGCGGTGAGCGCGGGCCCTCACTACCGGGTGAACATCGACGTGGTGTCCGACCGCGACGTCATGGTCGACGCCGGGACCGGCATCGACGTCGCCGGACTGCTCGAAACCGGCATCCCGATCACCCCCGACATGTCCGGCGGCGCACTGGTCGACCCGAGCGGGAACCTGGTCGGCATCCTCACCCGGGCCGCGGGCGGCAGCCCCGACGGCCTGGCGATCCCGGTGTCGGTGGTGCGCGACGTGCAGGACCAGCTCGACGGCAGCGGGAAGGTGGCGCACGGGTGGCTCGGCGTCGTGTGCGACAAGAACCCCGCCGAGAGCCCACCGCAGGGCGGCGCGGTGGTGCAGGTCGTGGCGGAGAAGAGTCCGGCGGCGGACGCGGGCCTGACGCCGGGCGATGTCATCACCCGCGCCGCAGGTCGTCTGATCAGCGGCCGTCCCGACCTGGTGGCGGCGGTGCGGAGCCTGCACCCTCAGGATCCGTTGGAGCTCCAATACCAACGGGGCGATCGTTCCCACACCACCACGGCGACGGTCAAGGCGGGCGACCCGGCGCTGCTGACGTTCCTGCCCGCGATGGGCTGACGACCTGGGCCGAGGGGCTCAATTGCCCGTCGTCACCGGGGACGCGCGACCATGAACCCATGACGACGACCACGGGCGACGACCGGCTGGAAGCGCTCGACCGCGAGCTGCTCAACGCGGTGCAGTGGGACTTCCCCCTCGAGCCGCGGCCGTTCGCGGTGCTGGGTGAGCGGCTCGGCCTCACCGAGGCGGAGGTGCGGGAGCGGATCGCCAAGGTCAAGGAGCTCGGCGTGCTGCGCCAGCTGTCGGCCATCTTCGACACCCGGGCCCTCGGCTACGGCTCGGCGTTGGTGGCCGCGCAGATCGACCCCGACCGGGTCGACGAGGCGGCCGCGGTGATCAGCGCCCACCCGGGCGTGAGCCACAACTACAAACGCAACCACCGGTACAACCTCTGGTACACGATCGCGGTCCCGCCCGGCGAGTCGCTCGAGGACCACATCGACGTGCTGCACCGCGAATCGGGTGCGATCGTCACCCGCAAGCTCCCGACGCTGAAGCTCTACAAGATCGGCGTGAAGCTCGACATGACGGGGACCACCAAGGCCGACGCCAAGGCCGAGGTGCTCGAGCACGAGAAGCCCGAGCGCCGGGAGCACATGGAGGCGCCCGAGCTGTCCGATCTCGAGGTCGCGGCCATCCGGGTCGTCCAGGAGGACCTCGCACTGGTGGAGCGTCCGTTCGCGGCCTACGGCGAGCTGATCGGCTGCGACGAGGCCACCGTGCTCGAGCTGCTGCGCTCGTTCAAGGAGCGCAAGCTCATGCGCCGCTTCGCCGCGGTGATGAACCACCGGTCGGCGGGCTTCAAGGCGAACGCCATGGGTGTGTGGGCCGTCCCCGACGCCGAGCTCGACACCGTCGGGCCGCAGATGGCCGGCTTCGCGCTGGTGAGCCACTGCTACCGCCGTCCCACGTACGACGACTGGCCCTACTCGATCTTCACGATGGTGCACGGCAAGAACGCGCGTGAGTGCGAGGAGACCGTCGCCGCGATCCACTCCGAGACCGGTGTCGACGAGTACGCGCTGCTGTGGTCGGTCAAGGAGTACAAGAAGACGCGCGTGCGCTACTTCACCGACGACTGGGACGAGTGGCGCGCCGCGCATCTGACACCGGCGACGTGATCGACGTCGATCGGGCCCGGGCCGAGACGCCCGGGTGCCGCGACGTCGCACACTTCAACAACGCGGGGGCTTCGCTCCCGACCCGCGCGACTCTCGACACGGTCATCGCGCACCTCGAGTACGAGGCGCGCGTCGGCGGGTACGCGGCGGCTGACGCCGTCGCGGAGCGATCCGCCGCGGTGTACGCGTCGGTGGCGTCGTTGGTGGGCGCGGTGCCCGACGAGATCGCGCTCGTCGAGAGCGCGACGCGCGCGTGGGATGCCGTCGCGTACGCGCTCGGCGCGTCGTTCCAGCCCGGCGATCGCATCCTCACGTCGCGCGCGGAGTTCGCGAGCAACGTCATCGGCTTGTTGCAGCTCGCACGGCGCACGGGCGCGCGCGTCGAGGTGGTGCCCGACGACGACGTCGGGCAGTTGTCGGTCGACGCGCTGCACGAGATGCTCGACGTGCGCGTGCGGCTGGTCGCGATGTCGTGGATCCCGAGCCAGGGCGGCCTGGTGAACCCGGCGGCCGCGGTGGGCGCGGTGACGCGCGACGCGGGGGTGCCCTACCTGCTCGACGCCTGCCAGGCCGCGGGTCAACTGCCCATCGACGTCGACACGCTCGGGTGCGACTTCCTGTCGGGCACCGGACGCAAGTACCTGCGCGGTCCCCGCGGCACGGGGTTCCTGTACGTCCGGCGCGACTGGATCGCGCGTCTTGACCCGCCGTTCCTCGACGTCCACGCGGCGCGGTGGGCGCCCGGCGACGCGCTCGTCGTGCGTGACGACGCCCGCCGGTTCGAGAGCTGGGAGCACTCGGTCGCCAACCGGCTCGGGTTGGGAGCCGCCGTCGACCAGGCGCTCGCCCTCGGCGTCGACGCCATCGCCGCGCGCGTGATCGCACTGGGTACGTCACTGCGCGAACAGCTCGCGACGGTGCCGGGGCTGACGCTGCAGGATCGGGGCGTCGAACGCTGCGGGATCGTGACGTTCACCGTCGACGGCGTCGACGTCTACGAGTTGGCGGCGAGACTGCGCGCCCAGCGCGTCAACATCGGGGTGTCGACGATCGACTTCGCCCGCTACGACTTCGAGTCACGGGGGCTCGAGGCGGTCGCGCGCGCGTCGGTGCACTACTACAACAGCGACGAGGAGCTCGCACGCCTGGTCGACGCGGTTGCTCGTGCACCGCGCGCGTGACGTCCCAGCAGTGATGGACGGCGTCGTGCCCAGGACCACGAGTGATCCCGGCCGCGCTCAGCACGCCGCGCTCGGCGTGGTGGTAGGTGGTGGAACGGGTGAGTGACTGCCGCGCGGCCGCGGCCCACGTCGCGGTGGCGGCGCGCACCGACCACAACGCCGACTGCAACGACATCGCCTCGTAGTCGCGCGCCACCGCGAGCTGATCCTGGTCGTAGGCCGCGACCGTGTCGGATGCACCGGCGAAGATGCGAAGGTTGTCGCATCGGCTTCGGGTGTCTGCGACCACTCGAAGCCGCACGGACGACAGGGGTCGCCGTACACCGAGATCCACCACTCGTTCTCGTCGTTCTCGACCATGTTCTCGACCACCGCCGCATCGTCGCCTGCCGGGAGGCGTGGGAGCCACCGAATTTTTCGTCACGTCATTGGTTCCTAGGGGCAATAGCCCGACAGAAGACTGCGTCAGCTCATTGGTTCCTAGGGGCAATAGCCCGGCAGAAACTGCGTCACCTCATTGGTTCCTAGGGGCGAATGGCCTGACGAAATTTTCAGGTGGTGGCGCGGCGGCGACGGCGACGGCGACGGCGGCGCACCGCGGCGGCGGTGCCCGCGACGACGAGGAGTCCGCCGCCACCCGCGAGCAGCGCCGGCCGCGGGTCGCGCGGAGGCAGCGCAGCCACGGCTTCCGCGATCGCGTCGGCATTGCCGTGCGTGGGTGCCCAACCCGCGGCGCGCAGGCGCTCGTTGCCGATCACCCACGGGTGGACGAGGTAGGGCACGACGCCCGCGGGCACGTCGCCGATCCCGAGGTCCCAGGTACGCCGCAACCAGCGTTCCAGCACCTCGGCCGGGAGCGCCGGCGCCCCGGGCCGCGGGATGAGCTCGCGCGCCTCGCCGGCGTCGAGCCAGCCGTCGGCCGCCACGTTGAACGTGCCCGGCAGGTCGCGCGTCGCGACCAGCGCCAACGCCGACACCAGGTCGTCGACGTGCACAACCTGCACCGGCGCGTCCGCGCCCCGCACCCGGAGCGGTGGGCGGCCGAGCAGGATGCGCGCCGGCAGCCGTTCCGCGCCTGGACCCACGACCGGCGCCGACCGCAGCGTCGTGACGGTCACGTCGGCGTGGCCCGCCTTCCACTCCGCGAGGAGACGCTCGACCTCCGCGCCCTGCACCGCGGGCGAGAAGTCGGGGTTGGGACGCAGCGCGGCGTCCTCGGTGAGGGGCAGCGGGTTGTTGGGCCACGCCCCGTACACCGTCGCGCTGGAGATGCGCACGACCCGCTGCGCGCCGACCGACGCTGCGGCGTCGAGCACGTGTCGAGTGCCCTCCACGTTGACCCGCGCCATCAACGCGACGTCGGGCACCGGGTCGACGACACCGGCGAGGTGGACGACGACGTCGATGCCTTCGAGCAGCGGCTTCAGCTCGGTGCCGGCGATGTCGACGCGCTCGAACTCCACCGAACGCGGGCGCCGATCGGGCTCGCGCACGTCGAGTCCGAGCACGCGCTCGACGTCGGGATGCGCGGCGAGCACGGGGAGGAGATGACGACCGACGAGACCCGAGGCGCCGGTGACCGCTACGGAATGCACCCCCATACACTGACCGCGTGGCTGACCCGTCTCAACCTGGAGACCCCGAAGAGCCCGACGAGTCCGACGAATCACCGGTTCCGGGCCTTCCACCCTTCCTGTTCGGCGGGCTCGGCGGAAGTGCCGGAGCTGCCGGCGCCGGCGGCGCGGGCTTCGACCCCGCGAACTTCGACCTCTCGCAGATCGACCTCGCGCAGGTGATGCGGATCCTGCAGTCGACGGGACCCGTGAATTGGGAGGTGGCGCGCCAGACCGCGGAGTGGGTCGCGCTGGAAGGCCAGCCGGAGCCGTCGATCACGTCCGCCGACCACACCCAGCTCGAGGAGCTCGCGCACGCCGCGCAGACCCTCGTGGTGGGCGAAACCGGGCTGACCGCCACCTTCGCCACCACGCTCGCCACCGTCGGGCCGCACGGCTGGGTCGACCTCCACCTCGTCGCGCTCAAGCCGGTGCTCGAGGCGCTCGCCACCACGCTCGGTGCCGCGATGCAGGAGGGCGACGACGAACCCGACGACCTCGCGCAGATGCCCGGTCTCGAGAACACGCCGTTCGCGGCGATGGCCGGGATGCCGGGCATGGGCAACATGATGTCGATGCTGGCGCCCGCGCTGCTCGGCGTGCAGGCGGGCTCGATGATCGGCTACCTCGCGCAGCACGCGCTCGGCCGCTACGACCTGCCCCTCCCCACCAGCGACGCGCCGAGCCTCTGCTTCGTCGTCGCCAACATCGACACGTTCGAATCGGAGTGGTCGCTGCCGCGCGACGACCTGCGCTTCTACGTGGCGCTCCACGAGACGGTCCACGCTGCCACCCGGTCGGTGCCGTGGCTCCGCGAGCGGCTCGTCGCGCTGGCCACGGAGTACGTGTCGAGCTACGAGATCGACCCGTCGGCGTTCGAGGCCGAGTTCGGCATGATCGACCCCCAAGACCCGGAGGCGATGCAGCGCCTCACCGAGAGCCCGGAGCGGGTGCTCGGCGCGATGCAGTCGCAACGCCAGGCCGCACCGCGCGAGGAGCTGCAGCGGCTGACGTCGGTGCTGGAGGGCTACGCCGACCACGTGATGGCCCGCGTCGGGCACCGCCTCGTCCCCACGTTCGACCAGATCCACGAGGCGATGCAGCGCCACCGCGTCGAGCGCGGCGAGGCCGAGCGCTTCATCGAGGGTCTGCTCGGCCTCAAGCTGGAGCGGGCGCACTACGAGCGGGGGCAGGCGTTCGTCGACGGCGTCGTCGAGCGCGCCGGGCTCGACGGCCTCAACCGGCTGTGGGACTCGCCGGCGATGCTGCCGACGCTCAACGAGCTCGACGCGCCCGGCCTCTGGCTGGCCCGCATCGACCTTCCCGACCCAGACTGAGCCCGAACCCGGATGCGACGGCGGAAGAGGGACAGATGAAGGTCGGCGTGTTGGGCGCGGGGGTGATGGGCGCGGGCATCGCGCAGGCGACGGCCAGCGCGGGCTACAAGACTGTCTGCTACGACGTCGACGCCGACGCGCTGTTGCGCGGCGAGGAGCACGTCACCACCGGCCGGTACGGGTTCGAGCGCGGCGTCGAGCGCGGCAAGCTCACGCGCGACGACGCCGACGCGGCGCGGGCTCGGCTCTCGTTCACCGGCTCCTTCGACGAGGCCGCGAACGTCGACGTGGTGATCGAGGCGGTGCCCGAGAAGCTCGAGCTCAAGCAGCAGGTGTTCCGCGACCTCGACGGCGCCGCGCCCGCAGGCACGATCCTGGCGTCGAACACGTCGGGGTTCCCGATCGGTCAGATCGCCGAGGTCACACAGCGTCCCGAGCAGGTGATCGGCTGGCACTGGGCGTCACCGCCGGCGGTGATGCGACTCGCCGAGATCGTGCGCGGGCCCGCAACCAGCGACGCCACCGTCGACGTGATCGTCGAGCTCGCGAACGTGTGCGACAAGCACCCCGTCGTCATCACCGACTCACCCCACGGTACGTGGGGCTTCGTCGCCAACCGCGTCTACATGGCGATGATCAAGGAAGCGAACGCGTGCATCGACGAGGGCATCGCGACGCGCGAGCAGGTCGACATGCTCATGGTCGACTGCTTCCGCTGGCCGGTGGGTCCGTTCGGGATGGTGCAGGGCGCGTCGAGCGGCTGGGGCCAGTAGCCAGTAGCCAGTAGCCGTCAGGCATCGGGTGTCGGCGGTGGGTCGCCGGTGGCCGGTCGCGCGGGCTTGCGGAAGCGTCGCTTCATCCGGCTGACTGCCTCCTCACGCGAACGCGAGATCCTGCGGTCGACGGCTTCGGGCAGCAACTTCGTGCGCATGACCCGACCGCGCGCGGCACGCAGCGCGGCGACGTAGGAGATGGCGGCGAAGCCGAGCACGATCGCCATCATGAAGAGGCCCATCTGCTTGGCGAACGGGATGATGGCGATGATGCCGCCGACCACCCAGACCAACTGGAAGCGGGTCTCGAACTTCGCGAAGGCGCGCCCGCGCACGGCGTCCGGACCGTCGCGTTGCAAGAGGCTGTCGAACCCGAGCCTCCCGGCCGCGGCGCCGATCCCCAACGTGAACGCGGCGAGCACGAAGCCGGTCGTACCGGCCACCAGGGCCCCGAGCAGGGCGAAGGTGGCCGGGAGCACGAGCGACGACGCGAGGATCACCTCTTCGCGCACGGAGCGACGGAGCGCCGGCGCGACGAGCACACCGAGGAAGTTGCCGATGAAGGCCGCCGAGCCCGCCATCCCCAATGCGAGGAGATCGTGTTTGAGCGAGAAGGCGGTGAAGAACGCGAGGAACCCGACGCTTCCCCGCAACACGGCCATCGCGCTCGAACCGAGCAGGATGCTCGGCGTGTGCATCTCGTCGCGTTCGAGCTTCTGCAGCCGCTCGTCGTTGGGCTCGCGCAGTCGGGTGCGCGGTATCTGGAGCGCGAGGATCGTCGCGACGACGAAGACGACTGCGCCGTAGCGCAGCGACCAGTCGGCGCCGAAGAGCTTGTAGACGGCGAACGCGGGCGCCGCACCGACGAACGCACCGATCGCGTTGATGAGCGCGAGCCGAGAGTTCGCGGTGACGAGCTCGCCGTCGTCTTTGACCAGCGCGGGGACGAGGGCGCTCTTGGCGATCGTGCTCCCCTTCTGGAGGACGAGCACGCCGAACGCGAGCGGGTACACGAGCAGGCCCTCGGGCGCGGGTTTGCTGATGTACATCGCGAGGAACACGCAGAGCACGGCCCGACCGGCGGCGGACGAGATCAGGAAGAGGCGGCGCCCCCCTTTCATGCGGTCCAGGGCGGGACCGAGCACCGGGGCGACGATCGCGAAGGGCGTCATCGTGATCAGGAGGAAGAGGAGCACCTTGCCCCGAGCCGCGCTGGTCGGGCTCGAGAAGAAGATCGAGCCCGCCATCGACACGAGGATGCACGCGTCACCACACGCGCCCGCCGCCATCGCGTACACCAGGCGCGCAAAGGGCGTGGGTTCGGCGAAGCGCGGGTCAGTGCTCATGTCCCTTCCGGACGTTACCCGTGTCCCCATGGCAATTCGGCCCGGTTCGAGAGGGTCGTTACGGAGTAGCATCTGATGGTGGCTGGGCTGGACACCGCTCCCGCGCACGCGCATCCGCCGTTCGGCGAGGCGTCCGAGCGCTTCCTGAACCGGGAGCTGTCCTGGCTCGACTTCAACGCCCGGGTCCTGGCATTGGCCGAAGACGACCAGCTCCCCCTGCTGGAGCGCGCCAAGTTCCTCGCCATCTTCAGTCAGAACCTGGACGAATTCTTCGAGGTGCGCGTCTCCGGCCTCATGGAGCAGCTCGACGCCGGCCTCCGCACCACCACCGCCGACGGGCTCGACCTCGTCGAGCAGCTCCGCTCGATCCGGTCCCGGGTCGACGACCTCGTCACCCGCGCGGCCACCGCGTTCGCCAAGGAGGTGGCACCCGCGCTCGAGGAGGCCGGGATCCGCAACGCCTCCTGGGACGACCTGTCGGGCGATGACCGGGCCCACCTCGACGAGATGTTCGTCGACTCGATCTTCCCGGTGCTCACCCCGCTGGCGGTCGACCCCGCGCACCCCTTCCCCTACATCTCCAACCTCTCGCTGAACCTGGCGGTCACCGTGCGCGACCCGTCGAGCGGCGACGAGCGGTTCGCCCGGGTCAAGGTGCCGCCGCTCCTCCCCCGCTTCGTCGCGTTGCCCGACGCCAAGCGCTTCGTGCTGCTGGAGCAGGTGATCGCGGCCAAGCTCGACACGCTCTTCCCCGGCATGGAGGTGCTGGCGCACCATCCGTTCCGGGTCACGCGCGACGCCGACTTCGAGCTCGAGGACGAAGCCGAGGACCTGCTGGAGGCGATGGAATCGGTCCTGCGCCGTCGGAGCAAGTTCGGACGCGTCGTCCGCCTCGAAGTCGACGCCACGATGACCGGCGAGGTGCTCGAGCTGCTGTGCCGCGAGCTCGAGCTGTCCGACGGCGACGTCAACGTGATCGACGGCCCCCTCGACCTCGGTGGCCTCTGGACGCTCTACGCGCTCGACCGCCCCGACCTCAAGGACGAGCCATGGGCGCCTCAGACCCCCGTGGTGCTGCAGGGCACCGATCCCGGCCCCGACTTCTTCCGCCTCCTGCGCAGCGGCGACGTCCTCGTGCACCACCCCTACGACTCGTTCGCCACCTCGGTCGAGCAGTTCGTGGAGCAGGCCGCCGCCGACCCGCACGTGCTCGCGATCAAGCAGACCATCTACCGCACCGCCGGCGCCGAGAGCGCGTTGGTGAGCTCGCTGGTGAAGGCGGCCGAACAGGGCAAGCAGGTGGTCGCGCTGGTCGAGCTCAAGGCGCGCTTCGACGAGCAGGCCAACATCGCTCGTGCCCGTGCCCTCGAAGAGGCAGGGGTGCACGTCGTCTACGGACTCGTCGGGCTGAAGACGCACGCCAAGGTGCTGTTGGTGGTGCGGCAGGAGCCCGACGGCATCCGCCGCTACTGCCACGTCGGCACCGGCAACTACAACCCGAAGACCGCGGAGCTCTACGAGGATCTCGGCCTGCTGTCCGCCGATCCGGAGCTCGGTGCCGACCTCACCGACCTGTTCAACCACCTCACCGGTTACAGCCACCAGGGCGCGTACCGGAAGTTGCTGGTCGCGCCCGCGCACCTCCGGCACACGATCGCCGACCGCATCGAACACGAGGCCGAGCTGGGAGCAGCGGGGCGCATCACGATGAAGATGAACAGCCTGGTCGACCCCGCGCTCATCGACGCGCTGTACGACGCGTCGCAGCGCGGTGCCGAGATCGACCTCGTGGTGCGCGGCATCTGCTGCCTCCGTCCGCAGGTGCCCGGGCTGTCCGACAACATCCGCGTCCGGTCCCTCATCGGACGCTTCCTCGAGCACTCGCGCGTCTACCGCTTCGGCCGCGATCCCGGGACGGCCGAGTACCTCATCGGCTCGGCCGACCTCATGCCCCGCAATCTCGACCACCGGGTCGAGGCCCTGGTGCCGGTCACCGACCACCGCCTGCGGGCCCGGTTGTCCGAGATGCTCGAGCTCGACCTCGCCGACGACGTGCTCGCCTGGGAGTTGGCGGCCGACGGCACCTGGCACAAGATCGCCACCACCGCAGCCGTGTCCACCCACCACGCGCTCCAGGAACTGGCGATCGCGCGGGCGCACACCTCCTGACCGGGGACGACGTGGGCGGGTCCGAGCAACCAGGGCACTCCGGGCACGAGGAGCGGGAGCTCAAGTTCACGCCCCCGCCGGAGTTCGAGGCCGCCGTCCTCGCCGACGTCGACCCCGACCTGTCAGCCGACGAACCCGAGACGCGCCGGCTCCACGCCGTGTACTTCGACACCGCCGACCTGCGGTTGGCGCGGGCAGGCGCGAGCCTGCGCCACCGCGACGACGACGGCTGGACGGTGAAGGTGCCGCGGCCATCCGACGTCGCGCTGGTACGCGCCGAGTTGCACGTCGACGGCCCCGCCGGCGACCCGCCCGAGGCGGCCCTCGATCTCGTCCATGCACTGGCGCGCCACGCGCCGGTCCAGCTCGCCACGCACCTCGACACCATGCGTCGGAAGGTCGTGCTGCGCGGTGCCGACGGCAAGCAGGTCGCCGAGGTCGTCGACGACGCAGTGTCCGTGCACGACGGCGTCTGCCCCGATTCCGAGTTCCGCGAGCTCGAGATCGAGTTCGCGTCCGCCACCTCCGCGAAGGTCGTTGCCCGGATCGCGGAACGCCTGCGCGAGATGGGTGCGGGAGAGCCCCAGCAGATGCCGAAGATCGTGCGCGCGCTCGGGCCGCGTGCGCTCGACGCCCCCGACCTCCTGCCCCCCGCTCCGCTCGACTTCGCGTCGACGCCGACGGAGGTGCTGCGCGCCACGATCGCCCGCTCGACCGCGCGGCTCCTCGCGCACGATCCCGGCGTGCGCCTGGGTGCCGATCCCGAGGACGTGCACCAGGCGCGCGTGGCCACCCGTCGCATCCGTTCGGACCTCCGCACGTTCCGCGACGTGGTCGATCCCGGGTGGGACGAATCGCTGCGCAGCGAGCTCAAGTGGCTCGCTGGCCTGCTCGGCACCGTGCGCGATGCCGACGTACTGCTCGCCCGGCTCGAGGAACGCGTGAGCTCGTTGTCGGCCGACGACGTGGCCCCCGGCGAGCTCCTGCTCGACGGTCTGCGCGCCGAACGCAACGCAGCGCGCGACGAACTGCTGGCGGGCCTGCGTTCGTCGCGCTACCTCGATCTGCTCGAGCGGCTGTTCGCGGCCGCACGCATGGTTCCGCCCGCCGACCAAACCGTCGACCTCGAGCTCGACCTCGGCGACCTCGTCACCAAGCCGTGGAAGAAGTTGCGCGGCGCGGTCCACGAGCTCGGCGAACACCCGCCCGACCCCGCGCTCCACGCGGTGCGCATCCGCGCCAAGCGGGCCCGCTACGCGGCCGAGGCGGTGGCACCCGCGATCGGCAAGGGCGCCAAGCGCTTCGCGTCGAAGGTCGCCGACCTGCAGGACGTGCTCGGCGAGCACCAGGACGCGGTGGTCGCGGGTCAATGGTTGCGCGATCACGTGCCCACCGGTCCCGACGCCACTCGCGCCGCGTTCGTCGCCGGCCTCCTCGCGGCGCAGGAAGACGCCGCCGCCCAGGCCTCGCGCGACGAATGGCCCCCGGTGTGGAAGCGCGCCAAACGTCGACGGCTCCGGCGGTGGATGTGAGCTCTTCGCCCACGATCCGCGCCGCCGGCGGCATCGTGCTGCGGCGCGGCCGCGAGGGCACCGAGGTGCTGCTCGTCCACCGGCCCCGGTACGACGACTGGAGTCTGCCCAAGGGCAAGGCCGACGCCGGTGAGAGCGACGAGGACACGGCCCTGCGAGAAGTGGAGGAGGAGACCGGCCTACGCTGCATCCTCGGCCCACCGGCGGGCCGGACCCACTACCGCGACTCGAAGGGCCGAGACAAGGTCGTGCAGTACTGGCTGATGGAACCGGAGTCGGCGGCCGCAGCGGCGGACGGCTCGTTCGTTCCCAACGACGAGGTCGACGCCGTGCGCTGGTGCAGCGTCGCCGACGCGACCAAGGCGCTCTCCTACGCGCACGACCGCAAGCTGCTCACGAAGGCAGTGGCGTGAGCGTGAGCGAGCCGGTCATCCCGGCGAGGAGCGAACGCCCGATCGAGGCGGTACCGCAGTGACCGTCTACCTCGTCCGCCACGCCAAGGCCGGGAGCCGCCGCGCCTGGAAGGGTGACGACGAGCTCCGACCGCTCTCCAAGGCCGGCCGGACGCAGGCCCGGGCGCTGGCGAAGCGGTTGAGCGCGGTCGCCGTCACGCGGATCATCTCGAGCCCCTTCGTGCGCTGCCGGGAGACCGTCACGCCGCTGGCGGAACGGACGGGCGTCGAGCTCGAGATCTCCGACGCGCTCGCCGAGGGCGCCACGCGGGCCGACTCGCTGCGCCTCCTCGAGAAGTGTGCCGGTGAAGACGCCGTGCTGTGCACCCACGGCGACGTGCTCGGCAACCTGCTCATGCACGCGTCCCACCTGGGCGTCGACCTCGGCGACGACCGCATCGAGAAGGCGTCGGTGTGGGTGCTGGAGCTGGCCGACAGCGAGGTGCGGGCGGCGCACTACGAGCCACCGCCCGGCGCCTGAGGCTTCACCCGTCGTTCACCGGCTCGTCGCCCGCCGGACGGATGACGCCGACCGGGGCGCAGGTACCGTGGACGGATGCGCATCCTGGTGACCAACGACGACGGCGTCGACTCCCCCGGGATCCACGCGCTCGCCGCCGCGCTGGTTGCCGACGGCCACGACGTGTTCGTGGTGGCACCCACCGACGACCGCAGCGGCGCGGGCGCGTCGATCGGCCGCATGATGGGCTCGGGCCCGCCGCCGGTCGAGCGACGGGTGTGGGACGAGCTCCCCGACCTGCCGGTCCACGCCATCGACGCGCCTCCGGCCATGGCCGTGTTCGCCACCTGCCTCGGGGCCTTCGGCGACCTCCCCGACCTCATCGCGTCGGGCATCAACCCCGGCGCCAACACCGGGCACCTCGTGCTGCACTCGGGCACGGTCGGGGCCACGCTCACCGGCGCGGGCTACGGAATCCCCGGCGTCGCGGTGTCGATCGACTGGAGCGTCGAGGGCGAGTACCACTGGGAGACCGCCGCGCGCATGGCCGCCTCGGCGGTGGAGTGGGTGGCCAAGCCCGACGGCGACCCGCGCGTGCTCAACGTCAACGTGCCCAACCTGGCGTTCGACGAGATCCTCGGCGTACGAGAGGCGGAGCTCGCGCCTGCGGGCGAGGTGTGGGTGGCCTCGGCCGACGTGTCGCAGGGTGACCTCAAGATCGAGATCACCGGGCGCGCCGATTCCGCACCCGGTACCGACGTCGCACTCGTCCGCGACGGCTACGTGTCGGTCACGCCGCTGATGAGCATCGTGCGCGCCAAGGCACGTGGCGCGGCTGACGCGATCAGCGACTCGTTCGGCTGACGACCGGACGACTTCTTCGGCGACGGCGCGATCTTCCGCGCCCGCCGGCGACATCCCCGAGATCCACGAACGGATCGAGGCCGCCTCGACGCCCGGCTCCCGACCGACTGACGCTCCGCGCGTAGTCTCGGAGTCCCCGATCCCAGGAGGCCCACCATGGTCGCACCCGGCGACGTCGCGCCCGATTTCACGCTCAAGGACCAGGCCGGCAACGACGTCACGCTCTCCGAGCTGCGCGGCAACCCGGTCGTGATCGTCTTCTATCCGTTCACGTTCACCGGCGTGTGCGAGGGTGAGCTCTGCGAGATCCGCGACGACCCCTCGGCGTTCGAGCGCGGTGGCGCGCAGGTGCTGGCGATCTCGTGCGACTCTCGCCACTCGCAACGCATCTGGGCCGAGCAGCAGGGCTTCACCTTTCCCGTGCTCAGCGACTTCTGGCCTCACGGCGCCGTGGCCAAGGCCTACGGCGTGTTCAACGACGCGCTCGGCTGCGCGAACCGCGCCACCTTCGTGCTCGACAAGGACGGCGTGGTGAGCTCCACCTTCGCTTCACCCGATCTCGGCACGCCGCGCGCGAAGGCCGAATACGACGAGGCCCTCTCGAAGGTCAGCTAGCGACGCGCGCGGCCAGCGAACCGCGCACTGCGTCGAGGCGCTCGGGCACGATCCGCCACCACACCCAACGCCCACGCTTCTCGCCCCGGATGAGCCCGGCCTCGGCGAGGACTTTGGTGTGGTGCGAGATCGTGGGCTGTGACTTCCCGAGCGGCTCCTGCAAGTTGCACGAGCACACCTCACCCGCGTCGGCCACCAGGCTCACCAGGCGGAGGCGGACGGGGTCGGCCAGCGCGGCGAACACCAGCGCGAGGTCGTCGGCGTCATCCTCATCGAGGGGCGCGTCGAGCAGCGACGGGCAGCACTCTTTCATATTGACAACCTTCGATTGATCTGCCATCATCGATCCATCGACCGCGGCCAATGTACCAGGGTCGCCGAACGACGGGAGTCCACGATGAGTCGAGTGCAGCTGGCGCTGAACGTCTCGAACCTCGACGAGGCGGTCACCTTCTATTCCAAGCTGTTCGCCACCGAGCCCGCCAAGGTGAGGCCGGGCTACGCCAACTTCGCCATCTCCGAGCCGCCGCTCAAGCTGGTGCTGATCGAGGGGCACGGCGCGCCGGGCTCGTTGAACCACCTCGGGGTCGAGGTGGAGACCACCGCCGAGGTCGGCGCCACGCAGGCCCGCCTCGCCGACGAGGGCCTGCCCACCGCGACCGAAGACGAGGTCGCGTGTTGCTACGCGGTGCAAGACAAGGTGTGGGTCGACGGGCCCGACCGCGAGCCGTGGGAGATCTACACCGTCCTCGCCGACGTCGAGATGCAGCCGGGCGAGTTGCGCACGGTCGAGCCCGGCCAGGATCCGGTGTGTTGCGCGGGGGCACCCGAGTCGGCCGCGCGCTGCTGCTGACCGCGGCCGGTGGATCGTGATCTCGCGCGCCGCGCGACGGCCGAGTTCGTCGGGACCGCGTTCCTCGTCGCGATCGTCGTCGGCTCCGGCATCTACGCGCAGCGACTCTCGCCGCACGACATCGGCCTCGACCTGCTCGAGAACTCGATCGCGACCGGCGCCGGCCTGATCGCGCTGATCCTCGCGTTGGGCGCGGTCTCGGGCGCGCACTTCAATCCCGTGGTCACGATGGCCGACCGCATCCTCGGCGGCACGACGACGCGCGACGCGGGCGTCTACGTGGTCGTGCAGATCGTCGGCGCGTGCCTGGGTGCGATGGTGGCGAACCTGATGTTCGACCTGCCTGCGGTCGACATCTCCACCCATGTGCGTTCGGGCAGCGGCGTCTGGCTCGGCGAGGTGGTCGCCGCATTCGGCTTGCTCCTCGTGATCCTGGGTGTCGTGCGCGCCGGCCGCGCCTCGGTCGCCGCCTTCGCGGTCGGCGGCTACATCGCGGCGGCGTATTGGTTCACTTCGTCGACGAGCTTCGCCAATCCCGCGGTGACGATCGGTCGCATGTTGAGCAACACCTTCGCCGGCATCGCGCCCGAGAGCGTCCCGATGTTCATCGTGATGCAGGTGCTCGGCGCACTGCTCGCGGTCGTGCTCGGCGTGTTCCTGTTCCCCGACATCCCCGCCACCGACCTGGTGGTTCCGCACGAGTCACCGGAGGCATCGTGACCGACAACCTGCTCAATCTCGACCAGCAGCTCGCGCTGAAGTCTGCCGCCGCCCGCCTCGCCGAGCAGTTCGACGGCATCTTCGGCCCGGAGACCATCGAGCGCTTCCTCACCTCGAGCTACGACCAGTTCGCCAGCCGCGCCACCGCCACCAACTTCCTGCCGATCATGGCGGAACGCTTTGCGAAGCAGCGTCTCAACGCGCTGGCGCGGGTGGAAGGCAAGGCGGACGACGGCGGACTTCCGACTGTCCTGTTCCTGTGCGTCCACAACGCCGGCCGGTCGCAGATGGCGCTCGGCTGGTTCAACAAACTCGCCGGCGACCGCGCGGTCGCGTGGTCGGGCGGATCCGAGCCCGGGAACGTGGTGAACCCGGCGGCCATCGCGGCGATGAAGGAGATCGGCATCGACATCAGCACCGAGTTCCCCAAGCCGTGGACCGACGAGATCGTGCAGGCGGCCGACGTAGTGGTCACCATGGGATGCGGCGACGCGTGCCCGCTGTTCCCGGGGAAGCGGTACGAGGAGTGGGAGCTGGATGATCCCGCGGGGATGGGCGTCCAGGCGGTGCGCCCGATCCGTGATGAGATCGAGCGTCGAGTGCGCGCCCTGCTCGCGAGCCTCAGCGTGCCGGTGACCTGACCGCGGTCAGCTCCCGACCTTGTCGGGTTCCGCGAACTTCAGGAGCGCGGCCCGATCGGCCGGGAGCACGAAGCCGGCCTTCACTGCTGCGTCGGCTGACGCCTTGAACTTCTTCAGGTAGGCGGCGCACGACGGGAGCCCGGGTGTACGAGCGACCCGTACCGCGCTGGATCGAGCACCTTCAGACCCTTGACCTGGTCCTCGGCGCCCGGTACGTCCTCCACCTTGGTGATCACCGGTCCGCCGTCCACGCCGATGCGCTGCGCCGACACTCGCACCCACACGCTCCCCTACACCTTCTCGTAGCGGTAGCCGACGCCGCGCACGGTGACGATGCGGGCCGGGTGCCCCGGGTCGGCCTCGACCTTGGCCCGCAAGCGCTTCACGTGCACGTCGAGGGTCTTGGTGTCTCCGTAGTAGTTCGGGCCCCACACGCGGTCGATGAGGACGTCGCGGGTGAGCACGCGCCCGGCGTTGGCGAGCAGCAGCTCGAGCAGCTCGAACTCCTTGAGCGGCAGCGCCACGCGCTCGCCGCGCACCGCGACCTCGTGGCGGGCCGCGTCGAGACGCACGTCGCCCACCTCGAGCACCTCATCCGGTTGCGCACCACCGGCGTCGTCGCCGCGACCACGGCGCAGCGCGGCCCGCACGCGGGCCACGAGCTCGCGCAGCCGGAACGGCTTGGTGACGTAGTCGTCGGCACCCACTTCGAGGCCCACCACCGCGTCGATCTCCGCGTTGCGCGCGGTGACCATGATGATCGGCACCTGCGATCGGGTGCGCAGCTCGCGGCACACGTCGACGCCCGTGATGCGCGGAAGCATCACGTCGAGCAGCACCAACGCGGGTCGCACCGCGTCGAATCGAGCGATCGCCTCGGCGCCGTCGGCCGCTACCTCCACCCGGAAGCCCTCGCGTTCGAGCGCGATGCGGAGCGCGTCACGGTACGACTGCTCGTCGTCGACCACGAGGACCAAGGGTGATTCAGGCATTACAACTGGTCGATTCCGCTACGGCGTCCCGGCCTCCGGCCACGCCTCCGCTGCATCTCCATCAGACACTCTCCTGCTGTGGCGACCGCAGCGCGGCCGACTCGGGTTCGAGCGGCAGCGCGAACCGGAAGGTCGATCCTTGACCCTCCACCGACTCGAGGGTGACGTCGCCGCCATGGGCGCGCGCGACGTGACGAACGATCGAGAGCCCGAGTCCGGTGCCGCCGGTGTCACGGCTGCGCGCCTGATCGACTCGGTAGAAGCGCTCGAAGATGCGTTCGAGATCGCGGCTCGGGACGCCGATGCCGGCGTCGCGCACCGACACCTCGACCACGTCGCCGAGCAGCGCGGTGCTCACGGTGACCGGGTTCCCCTGCTCCGAGTACTTCACCGCGTTGTCGATGAGGTTGGCGATCGCGCTCACCACCTGGCGGCGGTCGCACGCGACGAGCGCACCGGTGACCCCGGGATGCACCTGCAGGTTGATGCCCGCGGCGGCAGCCGCCGGCCGCAACTGGTCGACCGCGTCGTCGACGAGCACCTCGAGCGGCACCGGCTCACGCGGCGGCGACTCCTGCGTCTCGATGAGGCTCAGCACGAGCAGGTCGTCGACGATGTGGGCGAGCCGCTCGGCTTCCTTCACGATCCGTTCGGCAAGTGGCCGGGTGACGGCCGAGTCGTCCTCGCCCACCAGCGTCTCCGCCAACACCTCGAGCGCACCGATCGGCGTCTTCAGCTCGTGGCTCACGTTGGCGACGAAGTCGCGCCGCACGCTCTCGACCCGGTGCATCTCCGACACGTCGGCGACGAACGCGGCGACGCCGAGTGGTCGGTCGGTGGTGCCGATCGGCACCGCCGACAGGTGGACCACCGCCCGGGGCGGACCGAACACCTGGAGCTCCTTCTCGCAACGCTCGCCGTTGAGCGCGCGCGACACCGAGCGCGTCGAGGGCACCCGCGACGACCGCGTCGGCGTGGCGCGCCTCGCGGTAGCGCTCGGCAGCAGGGTTGCGGAAGACCTCGATGCCGTCGACGTCGAGCACCACCACGCCCTGGCCGAGCTCGGCGAGGGCCGCCAGCAAGCGGTCGCGCTGACCGGCTGCGACCTCGGTCTCCTGCAACGCCTTGGCCAGTGCCTGTTCGAGCTCGACGTGCTGGTCGCGCCGCTGTGGGCTCATGGCCTCAACCGAACCGCCCCGTGATGTATCCCTCGGTGCGGGCGTCCCCCGGCGCGGTGAAGATCTTCTCGGTCACGTCGTACTCGACCAGCCGACCGACCCGGCGCCCCTCGTCGTCGACCTCGGCGGTGAAGAACGCGGTGCGGTCGGACGTGCGCGCCGCCTGCTGCATGTTGTGCGTGACGATCACGATGGTGAACTCTTCCTTGAGCTCCTCCATCAGGTCCTCGATCCGAGCGGTGGCGATGGGGTCGAGCGCCGAACACGGTTCGTCCATCAGCACGACATCGGGTTCCACCGCGATCGCCCGCGCGATGCACAGTCGCTGTTGCTGACCACCCGACAGCGAGAGACCGCTGTGCTTGAGCTTGCCCTTCACCTCGTCCCACAACGCGGCGCGAGTGAGCGCGTGCTCGACGATGTCGCTGAGCGCGGAGCGCTTCTTCCCGTTGAGCTTCGGGCCGTAGGCGACGTTGTCGAAGATCGTCTTCGGGAACGGGTTCGGCTTCTGGAACACCATGCCGATCCGTCGCCGCACCTCGGCCGGATCGACCTTCGACGCGTAGAGGTTCTGTCCGTGGTAGTTCACCTGACCGAACACCTCGGCGCCGGGGGTGAGGTCGTGCATGCGGTTGAGGCACCGCAGCACGGTCGTCTTGCCGCATCCCGACGGTCCGATGAACGCAGTGATCTCGTTGGCCGCGATGTCGAGGTCGACCTCGCGCACCGCGGTGTGTCCGCTGTAGCGGACCTCCACGTCCTTGAGCTCGAACACGAGCTCCCGCTCACGTTCGGGCTCCTCCTCGACTTCGGGTGTGTCGGGGACGTCGACGCCGGTCGTCGGGAGGTCGACGTCGGTCGTCACGTCGATGACGTTAGCGGTGGGCTCGACGAGAGTGGGCACGGATCCGTCCTCGGGGGTCATGCGGTTTGCCGCCGGGCGAAGAACGCGGTCACGAGCCGCGCCGCGATGGTGGTGATGAACACGATGACGATCAGGGTGAGGGCTGCACCCCAGGCTCGCTCGACTTGGGCATCGAAAGGTTGCGTCGCGTTGCGGAAGATCTGCACGGAGAGCGCGGTGTTCGGCCCGTGGAACAGGCTGGTGTTCGTCTCCGAGGTGATGCCGATCGTGAACAGCAGCGGCGCCGTCTCGCCGGCGGCGCGGGCAACCGCGAGCAACGCGCCGCTCACGATCCCGGCCGCCGCGTTGGGCAGCACGACGGTGCGGATGGTGCGCACCTTGCGACTCCCCAGCGCGAAGCTTCCTTCTCGCAGCTCGCTCGGCACCAGCGACAACATCTGGTCGGTGGTGCGGATGACGATGGGCAGCATGAGCGCGGCGAGCGCCAGCGCGCCGGCGAAGCCCGTCTTCTCCTTCGTGTTGAGCACCACCAAGGTGTAGATGAACAAGCCCATCACGATCGACGGCACGCCGGTCATCACCTCCGAGAAGAAGCGGATGAACCGGGCCAACGGGCTCCGGCCGCCGTACTCGTTGAGGTAGATGCCGCCGAGGATGCCGAGCGGGATGGCCATGAGCGAGGCGGCGCCCGTGATGAGCAGGGTGCCGACGACGGCCGGCCCCATTCCGCCACCCGGGAACCGCTCGACGAACGGGATGTCGTCGGTGAGGAAGCTCCAGCTCATCACCTTCATGCCCTGCTGCACCACGTACACCACGAGGAACACCAATGGCACCAGCGCGATGAGGAACGCGACCGAGATGAGGACCGTCGCGACGAAGTTCTTCACCTTGCGCGACCGCGACTTCGGCGGTGGCGTGAGGTGCGAGGTCACGACCGTCATAGGACCGCTCCCGAGCGTCGGTCGTAGCGGGCGACGATGCTCCGGGCCATGATGCCCACGCCGACGGTGAGCACGAGCAGCACGACGCCCATGCCGATCAGCGCGGCGCTCTGGATGCCGGTCGCTTCGTTGAACTCGTTGGCGATGATCGAAGCAAGGGTGTCACCCGGTCCGAAGAGGTGCGCGCTGATGTGCTGCGAGCTGCCGACGAGCAGCGCCACTGCGATCGTCTCGCCGATGGCGCGCCCGAGACCGATGATCACGGCGGAGACGAGGCCCCCGCGGCTGTGGGGGATGATCGATCCTTTGATCATCTCCCAGCGCGTCGCACCCATGCCGTAGGCGGCTTCCTTGAGCGGCGCCGGTGTGGTCGCGAACACCTCGCGCGTCAGCGACGTGATGATCGGGGTGATCATGATCGCAACGATGATCCCCGCGGTCATGTAGCTCAGGCCGCTCTTGCTCGGCTCCGCCGTGAGGTCGCTGATGATCGGGATGCCCGACGTCGCGTCGGAGATGCTCTGGTAGATGTCGGCCAGCGGCTGCGTGAGCACCGCCAGCGCCCAGAGCCCGTACACGACCGACGGGATGGCCGCGAGGAGGTCGACGACATAGATGATGGGCTTGCGGAACGACTTGTGTGCGATCTCGTTGACGAAGAGCGCGATGCCGATGCTCACCGGCACCGAGAGCACGAGGGCGATGATGCCCACGAGGAAGGTGCCGTAGATCATCGCCCCGGCGCCGTACTGGTGCTTCGCGGGATCCCAGTTGTCGGCGAAGATGCCCAGGCCCTCTTCGCGGAACCACGGCCACGCGTTCTTCGTGGTGGTGTACGCGATCAGCCCCAGGATGGCCAGCACGAGCAACCCGCTCGCGAGGGCGATGTAGCGGAAGATGTGGTCGGTGATCCGACCCGGTGGCCGCGGGCCGCTACCGAGACCCCGCGCGGCCGGAGCCGGGGAGCCACTCGGTCGGGGCGGGGCCGTGACTGCCATGTGAAGATCCGGAATCTACGCGAGAACGGCGCCGACGGGCGGGGGCACGGGACGGGTGGGGGGGTACCCGTCCCGTGCCAATCCCGCCCGCGGTCACGACGCGGGGACGGTGATGGTCTTGACCTGCGCCTTGGCCTGCTTCACGAGCCCCTTCGGGAGCGGGGCGTAGTCGACCGACGAGGCGAGCTTCTGGCCGTCGCCATAGATGAAGTTCAACCACCCCTTGAGGGCGTTGCCCTTGGCCGCGTCGGTCTGGTCGGTGTAGGCGATGATCCACGTCGGCGACGTGATCGGGTAGGCCGCCGCACCGTCGGAGTTGATCGGGTCGTAGGTGAGGTCGGCGTTGATCGACGCACCCTGGGCGGCGGCGGATGCCGAAGCGATGGTGGGCTTCACGAACTTGCCCGCCGAGTTCTTGATCGACGCGTAGGTGAGGTCGCTGGCGTTGGCGTCGGAGAAGTCGACGTAGCCGACCGCACCGTCGGTGTCCTTGACGAGCTTGGCAACACCAGAGTTCCCGGTCGCGCCCTGGGTCCCCGACGGCCAGCTCACAGTCGAGCTGCTCCCGAGCGTCCACGACGACGGCGCGGCCTTGGTCAGCCAGCTGGTGAAGTTCTGCGTGGTGCCGGAGGAGTCACTGCGGTGCACGACGGTGATCGCGGTGCTGGGCAGCTTCGCCTTGGGGTTGTCCGTCTTGATGGCGGCGTCGTCCCAGGTGGTGATGTCGCCCGAGAAGATCTTGGCCGCGGTGTCGGCCGACAGCCTCAGCGTCACGCCCGAGAGGTTGTACGAAACCGTGATCGGCGCGACAACCGTCGGGAAGTAGAGGAACGGCTTCGGAGGCTGCGGGTCGGTCGTCTTGTAGGGAGCATCGGTGCCGGCGAAGTCGACGACGCCGTTCAAGAAGTCCGTGCGCCCGGCGCCCGAGCCGTTGCCCTGGTAGTTGATGGTGACCGCTTTCTGCTGCTGCTTGAAGGTACCGATCACCACCTGGTTGAAGCCGAGCTGGAAGGTCGAGCCGTCGCCATTGATCGTGGCCGACGACAGCTTCGCGGCGGACGGCGTGGTGGCGGCGGCGGTGCCGATCAACGCCACCGGGAGCGCCAGCGCGGCGAGCACGAGGCCACCGCGACGAACGAGCGAACGGAGCATTTGGGTGTTCCTCCTGGAACGTGGACAGGTCCTAGCTGGCGCGGAGCGTACGAAGGCGCCATGGACTCGCTGTTGCGTCGTGGTGGACTGAAGGTGAACAAGGAGGAAACAGTCAGTGGAGCGGCGCGACTCACGCTGCGCGCGCAACCATGATCACCAGGTGGTTTCCTCGGAGGTCGTCCCCGGCCGTTCCGATCCCCGGGTGCGCGCACGCGTCGACGACGTGCGCCTCGACGTGGTGCGGCTGGCGTCGCTCACGCTCGACGCGATCCGCGCCGGCACCGAAGCGCTTCTCGCCGGCGACCTCGACCATGCCGATCGTGTGGTGTCCGACGACGACGCCATCGACTCACTCCGCCACGCCATCGAGGACGAGTGCCTGCGGATCATCGCCCGGCCGGGCCTCTGTCCTTCCGACCTGCGCTTCGTCGGGGTGGCGCTTCGCATCGCGCACGAGCTCGAGCGCAGCGCCGACCTCATGGTCAACGTGGCCCGCACCACCTGGCGCCTCCACCCAGACCGGCTCGACGACGTGGCGACGCCACTGGTCGACCGGCTCAGTCGCCAGGTGATCGTCCAGCTGCGGGTTGCGGTCAACGCCTTCGTCGACAGCGATCCGTCGTGGGCGGCGGCCTTGGCCGACATGGACGACACCACCGACGAGCTCGAACGACGGTTGTTCCGCCACGTGCTGGAAGTGGACGGCGGCGGCCCCGTCGACGAAGCGCGCCTCAACTCCGCGGTGCAGCTCGCGCTGGTCGCGCGTCACTACGAGCGCATCGGCGACCACGCGGTGACGATCGCAGAGCAGGTGCACTTCGTCGCGACCGGCGAACACGGTCGCCACCGGAGGTTCCGATGACGAGCGCACCGACGACGCTTGCACCGGTGACGACTGCGCCGGAAGTTCCTGCCGGAGAGCGTGGGGCCGGGAAGGGGGGAGTTCCCGGCCCCGCACTCTCCGTTCGACTCTCCGACGGCCACGCACTCCCAACCGTGAAGAGCCAGATCCCGGAACTGCTCTCGGAGGGGGGATCCAAGAGCCGTTCTCGGTTGACCATCACCCTACGGTCGTGGGGTTTCGTTGCCGTTGCCCGTTTGTGGCGGGCAGGTAAACGAGCAGTGAAGACCGAGCGCGCCGTAGGGTGCAACCAGGCTCCACGACCGCTGCGCGCGACACAATCGCACGGTCCGTACCAATCGGAGGCGTCGTGACCACTACACCACTGCCCGACGGAGCGCCCGTCGACGAAGCGCGGAAGGCCTTCCACGAAGACCTCGACACGTTGCGCTCCGACGTGATCCGGCTCGCCGCGCTCACGACCGAAGCGATCGCGGCCGGTACGCAGGCGTTGCTCGACGGCGACCTCAACGCGGCCGAACAAGTCATCGAAGCCGACGACGTCATCGACGAGCTCACGCACACCGTCGAGGACCGCACGTTCCTGCTCCTCGCGCGCCAGCAACCGATCGCGACCGACCTGCGCTTCCTCGTCACGGTGATGCGCGTCGCGCACGAACTCGAACGCAGTGCCGACCTCATGGTGAACGTCGCGAAGACGACGCGCCGCCTCTACCCACACCAACTCGACCCGAAGTTGCGCGGGATCATCGACCGCATGGGCACCCAGGCGAGCAACCAGACCCGCGTCGCGATCGACGCCTTCGCCGACTCCGACCCGTCGTGGGCGGCGGCGTTGGCCGACATGGACGACGCGATGGACGAGCTGACCAAGAGTCTGTTCCGTCACGTCCTCGCCGGCGACGGCAGCGACGAAGGTGCGGTGCTCCTCGCGGTCCAGATGGCGCTGGTCGGCCGGCACTACGAGCGCATCGCCGACCACGCGGTGACGATCGCGGAGCGGGTCGGGTTCATGGTGACCGGCGAGCACCCGACGCCGGAGACCGACCCCGACGCCTGAGGCCGACGGGAGCTGCGTCAGCTCTCTTCGTCGTAGCCGAGGTCCCACTCGAGGATGAGGTGCTCGCGCTCGGCGTCGCGCGCGACCCGCTCGCGGTTGCGACGGAACTGCGGGTCGTGCGGCGGGAGCAGCTGCAGGCGCGCCACCGCGCGCTGGCGGAACTCGTCGATCATGCGACCGTCACCGAAGACGCCGTGCACCTCCCAGTGCGGCGCGACCGGGCCGAGGTACACCACCTTGACGTGACCCTGCGGCGGTACCTGCTCGAGCTCTTCGGACTCCATCGACATGCGCGCCAGCGTAGTGGCCGCGACCTGCGGCTCCCGGGGCCGGTCAGGATGACGGGAACTCGCCGAGCTTGGCGTGGACGGTGACCGAATCGCCGTGGCGGTCGAGCTCGATCTCGACCGCGTCGCCCGGGAGGTACTGGCGGATCACGCTGCCGAGCGCGGCCGCGCTCGTGATGCTCTTGCCGTCGACCGCGACCACGACGTCGCCCACCTTGAGGCCGGCATCGTCGGCCGGAGTGCCGCTGCTCACTTCCTGCACGTAGGCCCCCGCGTCGACGTCGACGTCCTTGCCGTCGAGCTTCGCCTGATCGACGTTGATCGTGTGCACGCCGAGGAACGCCGGTTGACGACCGTTTCGGAGCTGGTCGATCACCGCTCTCGCGTTCGAGATCGGGATGGCGAAGCCGACGTTCTGCGCGCTGCCCGGATCGGCGATCGCGGTGTTGATGCCGATGACGCGACCTCGCGAGTCGACGAGCGGACCACCCGAGTTGCCGGGGTTGATCGCGGCGTCGGTCTGGATGACGTCTTCGAGCAAGTCGCCGGAGTTCGTCCCCACCTCGCGGTGCAACCCGGAGATGATGCCGCGCGTCACCGTGAGTCCACCCTGCAGCGCGAGCGCGTTGCCGATCGCGACGACGTCGTCGCCCACCTGCACCTGGTTGGAGTCGTCCAGCGAGATCGTGGCTAGGCCGGTGGCGTCGACCTTCACCACCGCGAGGTCGCTGTCGGGGCTGGTTCCGAGGACGGTCGCGTCGCGCGTCGTGCCGTCGGAGAAGACCGCCTGGATCTTCTTCGCACCCTCGACCACGTGGTTGTTGGTGACGATCACCCCGCTGGGATCGATCACGAACCCGGTGCCGGCGGCGCCTCCGGAGTCGGGGCCGCCGTCGTCGATCAACGCGACCACCGCCGGCACGGCACCCTTCAGGATCCCGGCGATGTCGCCCGTGCGGCCGATGCGATCGGACGGGCGCACGATGACCGATGTCGCGTCGGCACCACTCGAGCTGGAGCCGTCGTCGTCGGCGAGCGCGACGATGCCGCCCGCCACGAGGGCGCCTACGAGCGCGCCCACGATCCCGCCGATCAGCGCGGCGCGCCAGCCGCCCGACCGGGTGCGGGTGGTCGGCGGCGACTCGGCCGGAGGTGTCGGAGCGGACGCGGGCGCTTCCGGCGGCGCCGCAGCCGGACCAACCGGTGCAGAAGCCGCGAAACCCCCCCAGTCGTACGGCGCGGTCGCGGTCGGCGACTCGACCGGGGTCGGCTCGGTGGGCGCGTCTGACACGTTTCGATCTTTCGGACGGTTGCCGGCGCCTGACGGGACTCGGCGTACGATCTCTGTCAGGCTACGGGAACCGGACGCCCGGTCCGCACCGTTGAACAGGACGACCCGCTCCACTCGAGTCTGGCCGAAGCACTGGGGTGCACATGGACGACCTGAACCCTCCGCCCGATCACAGCGAACAGGAGTGGATGCTCCAAGCCCGCTGCCGATCCCTCGCACCAGGTGAGTTCTTCCCGTCCGACGGCGTCGGCGTCGACAAGGCCCGCCGCATCTGCGCGCAGTGCGCGGTGCAGCCCCAGTGCCTCGAGTACGCGCTGACCTACCGCATCGACCACGGCGTGTGGGGCGGCGCATCCGAGCGTGAGCGCCGGCGCATCCTCCGCCGTCGCCGGATCGAGACCCCCGTCGCCATCTCCCGTTAACCCACGACTCCGAACCGGCGTCAGCAATCGGGGGTCCTACCCCACGTTGGTGACGCCGGTTCGTCGCGTTCGGGGGATCAACCCCAGCCGAAGGGGTCGAGCACGAAGTCGACGACCGATTCGGGTGTGCTGCGGTCGTCGGACGCGAGCGCGCCGACCATGCGTGCGAACACGTCGCTCGGCGCATCGGTCACGCACGTGTACACAAGACCGTGACGCGCCCAGACCGCGACGTCGCCGCCGGGCTCGTGATAGATGCGCGTGCGCGTGTCGGCGAGACGCGTGTCGCTTCCACCGGACGGCAGCGAGTCCCAGTCGAGCTCGCCCTGCTGCTCGAACACCGACGTGCTGAACACGCCGTCGCTGTAGAAGAGGAGCACACCGTCGGGGTGCCGTGAACGAGTGAGCAGCTCGAACCCTCCGGGCGCACCGGGCGCGCGGTAGCCGTCGGGCACCGACGCCAGCGGCTCGGCGCTGCGGGTCTTCACGTCGGCCGGCGGCGACATGCCGCTCGCGCGCCGCTCGTCCACGTCGACGCTCGTGAACTGGACCGACCGTTGCACCGTGCCGTCGGGGCCCACGACCTCACGATCGAGGAGGAGCCCGGTGGCGTCGTCGACGGCCAGGCGCTGGGCGACCTTCCCGTCGGGGCGTGCCGCCACGACGAGGGTCGCCGGACGCCCCGCCACCGTGCGGCTCCCCGCGGTGCGGAGGTCCCAGCGATGGTCCGGCGCCGGGAGATCGTGAGCGGCGGGTTCCACGACCAGGCCCTGCCAGCCGAGGTGGTCCTTGAGATAGGTGCGGCGACCGTCGTCGACGACCGCACCGCCGTCGGCCGCGGCGATCGCCACCGAACCGTCGACGTCGGTCACCTGCACCTGCGCGTGTTCGATCCCGTTGGCGGTCGTCCAGGTGACGGTGGCGGTGCCCGTGAAGTCGTGCTGCTCGGCCGCGTCGCGCGTGCCGCGCACGAGACGCGCCGCATCCTGCGTGTCGCGATCGGCGCCGGCACGGGCCGACGTCGCGATCGCCCACGTCGCACTCAGCGCGACGAGCGCGCACACCGCGGCCGTGACCGGCCGGCGAACGCGCGTCATCGGCGGAACCCCGCCAGCGGACCGACCGGCGCGAGCATGGTCACCGGGTCGCCGTTGTCGGAGCTCTGCGCGCCGTGCTGCGCGACGACCGCGGTGACGTTCGGCGAGACCTGGTTGCGGTGCGGCACGACGACGATCGCGACCACCGCGGCCACGGCGGCCGCCCCCGCCGCGATCCACGTCCAGCGCCGCCGCGCACGGTCCAGCGAACGCGCCGCCGTGATGGGCACGACCACGTCGTCATCGACGGCCGCGTACACCGCATCCCAGAATCGCCGTGGCGCGTCGCGCTCGGGGAGGCCGCGCAGCGCGTCACGCGCGGCACGTACCTCGGCGAGCTCCGACCGCCACTCCGCCGACGTCTCGAGCTGCGCGTCGACCGCGGCGCGCTCGTCGGCGGTGAGCTCACCGTCGAGGTAGGCCGACAGCGCGTCGAGCTGCAGCATCTCGTCGCTTCCGCTCATGGCCCGGTGACCCCGTCGGCGACGAGCGCGGCGCGCAGCAGGCGCCGGCCCCGGTGGATGCGCGAGCGGACGGTGCCGATGGGTACACCGGTCGCCCGCGCGATCTGCTCGTACGACAGGTCGCTGACGTCGCAGAGCACGACCGGCACGCGGAACTCGTCGGGCAACGCGCCGAGCGCCCGCTGGATCTCGTCCGAGAGGCCGGTCGACACCTCGTCGGCCCCCGGCGCGGTCGGCAACACTCGTTCGGGATCGTCGGGGAGGGCGTCGGTGGGCCGACGCTTGCGACGGCGGATCTCGTCGAGGAACACGTTCGTCACGATCCGAGCCAACCAGCCTTCCAGCGATCCGGGCTCGTAGCGCTCGAGGCCCCTGCGGACCCGGATGAGCGCTTCCTGGACCAGATCCCGCGCGTCGTCGTCGTTGCCGGCCAGGCGGTACGCCACGTTGTAGAGGAAGCGCCCGTAGTCGCGCGCGACCTCTTCCCACGTGGGGACACCGTCAGCCATGAACGAGAACGACCGGACGGGGGCGCTCGGTTCCCAGTTCCTCAGAGGAAACGGCCTCGAAGGAGACCCGGGCGGGCCCGATCAGGCGCTCTTGGACTCGCTGGTGTCGTCGTCCTCGCCGTCGACGCCCTTCTTGAATTCCTTGCTGGCCTGCCCGAGGGACTTGGCCAGCTTCGGCAGGCGCGTGCTGCCGAAGAGGAGGAGGACGACAGCCAGGATGATGAGGAGCTCGGGGGCACCGAGGTTCATGACGAAGACCCTTTCGAGGGGATGGCTCCAGGCTACCTGGGTTCGACACCATGGTCAGCAGCGGACGGCTGAGGCCACCAATTGGAGGTCGTCGAGGGCGGTCACGGCGAACGGGACGGCGCCGAGACCGACGATCAGCGTCTCCACCCCGAGGTCCCGCCACTCCTCCGCCTGCTCCCTCACCTGCTCGACGGTGCCGACCAGCCGCCCCTGCCTCCACTCCTCGAGCGTCGTGGCGTCGAGCACGCCCGGGGGCGAGGAGGCCCGGAGTCGGTCGAACCGGCGCTCGAGGTCGCGCGCGTCCTCGCCGCACAGGGTGTAGAGGCCGAGCGAGCGCGTGACGGTGGCGGGATCGCGACCGACGGCGTGGCAGGCACGGTCGAGCACGTCGAGGCGCTCGTGGTAGGCGTCGGGCGTCCACACCCAGCAGGTGTTCCAGCCCACGGACTCCTCCGCCACCAGCGCGAGCAGGCGGTCGCCCTTGCCACCGACGACGATCGGCGGCGTCGGACGCTGGACCGCGGACGGGTCGTTGACCGCGCCCTGCGCCCGATGGAACGAGCCGTCGACCGTGCACGGGCCGCCGCCCATGAGGTCGCGCAGCACCGCGATCGCCTCGCGCAACCGATCGAGCCGCTCGCGCGGACCGGGCATCGCCATGCCGACCGCTTCGTATTCGGGCGCGTACCAACCCGCGCCGATACCGACGTCGAGGCGCCCGCCGCACACGACGTCGAGGGTGGCGAGCGACTTGGCGAGCACCGCGGCCGGTCGCAGCGCCTCGCACAGCACGAGGGTGCCGAGACGCACGCGTGTGACCCGCTCGGCGAGCGCGGCGAGGGCGACGATCGGGTCGAGCACGGCGTGACGGTCGGGTGGTCCGCCGTACTTCGTCACGTCGAGGAAGAGATGGTCCGAGAGCCAGAGCGAGTCGAAGCCGGCATCCTCCGCGGCGCGGGCCCACTCGACGACGGTCGTCCACCGCAGCGGGGACTCGCCCGCGGCCGAGTAGTCGTACTGCGGGAGAGCGAGGCCGATGCGCATCCTCATCCGCTCTCGGCGCCTGCACGAGGGTGCGCCGGGGCGCGCCGCTCCACGTTCGCCGACCGCTGCGGCGCGAGCTGGGAGACCCGGCTCGCGGTCACTCCGCTCATGGCGCGGCACTCTACCGGTGGTCGTACGGCCGGCGCGCCGTAGCCTGCAACGGTGCTCGAGTGCGTGCCGAACGTGTCCGAGGGCCGTCGCGAGCAGGTGCTCGACGAGCTGGCTCAGGCGTGCGGTGACGCGCTCCTCGACCGCCACGTCGACGGTGACCACCACCGTTCGGTGTTCACGCTCGCCGGCGACGACACCGTCGATGCCGCGCGCTCGCTGGCCGGTGCGGTGAGCGAACGCGTCGATCTCGCCCGGCACGCTGGGGTGCATCCACGCCTGGGCGCGCTCGACGTCGTGCCGTTCGTCGCGCTCGAAGGGAGCGGGCCGAACGTCGCAGTCGACGCGGCGCGTGCGTTCGCGTCGTGGATCGCCGACGCACTCGACGTGCCCGCGTTCCTGTATGACGCCGCCGACCCGTCGGGACGTTCGCTTCCCGACCTCCGGCGCGACGCGTTCACGAACCGCGCGCCCGAACGCGGTCCGGCACACCCCCATCCGTCGCTCGGCGCGGTGGCGGTCGGCGCGCGCCAACCGATGGTCGCGGTCAATTGCGAGCTCGAGCACGACGACCTCGCGCTCGCGCGCGGGATCGCGGCCGGTGTGCGCGAGCGCGACGGCGGGCTTCCCGGAGTGCGGGCGCTGGGCCTCCACCTCGACTCGGTCGGTCGGGCGCAGGTGTCGATGAACCTCGTCGCGCTCGACCGCACCGGTCTCCAGCACGCGTGCCGCACGGTGGCAGCGCGTGCCCGTGACGCCGGGAACGCTGTCGCCCGCGTGGAGCTGGTCGGGCTGGTCCCGGCGGCCGAGCTGGCGCGCTGCGACGACGACTTCCGGGCGTGGTCGGGCATCGGGCCCGACGACACGATCGAAGGTCGCGTCGCGAATCGCCAGCGCGGCGCCGCGGTGACCTACGCGCCGAGCGCGGTACGCCGCTCGAGGGCGCGCTGACGGCGGACCCGGCGCCGTTCCCGCTCGGAGAGACCACCCCAGATGCCGAACTTCTCGCCGTGGGCGAGGGCGTATTCGAGGCAGTCGACCCGCACCTCGCAGCTCCGGCACACCGCCTTGGCCTCGCGCGTGGACGCCCCGCGCTCGGGGAAGAAGAGGTCGGGATCGACCCCCAGGCAGTTGGCCTCCTCCTGCCAACGGCGCTCGCCGGCGGCCGAGAACCGCTGCGTGGCCACCAGGGCGGCCAGGCTGGAGGTGATCGGGCTCATGGTGAAGGGTTCGGGCATCGGCGTGCTCCCTTGCCAAGCAGACGCGACGGACGCCGGGAAATGACGCCTCTGGAATTACAGTGGTGTTACTATGCTTGGTTGTGAACCCGAGCGCAAGGGGTTTCTTCTTCGCGTCGGGAGCTGCCGCGGGGCCGGCTGAGGCGCGGGCACAGCCGGGAGTACGCGCGCTCGGGCCATGTAGCGCCTCGGTGCGCGAACCTACGCTGCGTCTCGTGGGCCCCCATCTGGAGGTCGTGCTGGGCGACATCGCCACCGAGCACGTCCACGCCATCGTGAACGCCGCCAACCCGTCGTTGCTCGGCGGAGGGGGCGTCGACGGCGCCATCCACCGCGCCGCCGGCCCCGGGCTGCTCGATGCCTGCCGCGAGCTGGGCGGGTGCGCGTTCGGCGACGCCAAGCCCACCCGGGGCTTCGATCTCCCGGCCCGGTTCGTGATCCACACCGTCGGACCCATCTGGCAGGGCGGCCACGGCGGCGAGGCCCGGCTGCTCCAGAGCTGCTACCGGCGGTGCCTGGAAGTGGCCGACGAGATCGGGGCCGAGTCGGTGGCGTTCCCCGCCATCAGCACCGGGGCGTACGGGTACCCGGTGCCCGAGGCGACCCACATCGCGGTGGAGACCGTGCGGTCGACCCTGACCGGCGTGCACTCGGTGCGGTTCGTGTGCTTCGACCCCGCGGTGCACGAACGCTACGAGCACGAGCTCCTCGCGACCTGACGCGAACACGCCGCGCCCGCGAATCCTGTTCTGGTGCGATGAGTTCGGATTCGTGACATGGTCCAACGTGCATGCGAATCGTGATCAGTGAGTTCATCAGCCTCGACGGCGTGGTGCAGGCCCCCGGTGGCCCCGACGAGGACACGGACGGGGGCTTCACGCACGGCGGCTGGTCGATGCCGTTCTTCGACTCCGAGGTGATGGGTGGCTTCATCGGCGGCGCCATGGAGCACACCGACGCCATCCTGCAGGGTGCGCGCACATGGAACGTGATGGCCGGCGCCTGGCCCGAGCGGGCCGGCAACGACGATCCGTTCACCGACTGGATGAACACAGTGCCGAAGTACGTCGTGTCCGACTCCCTCCGCGAGGAAGACGTCACGAAGTGGTCGCCCACGACCATCATCCGGCGCGGGGAGCTCGCACAGAGGGTGAACGAGCTGCGCGGCGCAACCGGGCGGCGACGTCAACATCATGGGCAGCGCCACCGTTGCACGCGCGCTGGTCGCTGCCGACCTGGTCGACGAGCTCGACCTGATGATCGAACCCATCGTGCTCGGCGGCGGGAAGAGCATCTTCACCACCGACGGCATCGCCCGCCGGTTCCGCCTGGAGTCGGTCACCCAGGCGAGCACCGGCGTGCTCTGCTGCCGCTACCTGCCGGAACCCTGACGCAAGTTGCGTGACTCGGGCACATCAGATGTGCCCGATCCGCTGAAGTTCGGTGGGAGGTTTCGGCGGAAGGCTGTCGGCTACGACGCGTCAGGGCGCCGGCACGGGAACCGGGGGCTCGGGCCCGACGTAGCGGGCGCTCGGCCGGATGATCGCCGTCTCCGTGGCCTGCTCGATCACGTGCGCACCCCACCCGACCACCCGGCTGGCCGCGAACGTGGACGTGAACAGCTCGCGCGGGATCCCGCACTGCTCCATCACCACGCCCGCGTAGTACTCGACGTTGGCGTGCAGCTCACGCCCGGGCTTGAGCTCGGCGAGCACGCGCTCGACCGTCGCCTCGACCTGCACCGCGAATTCGACCCTGGCGCCGCCGAGCGAACGCGCGATGTCGCGCAGCATGACCGAACGCGGATCGGCTGTCTTGTAGACGGCGTGCCCGAACCCCATGATGCGATCGCCGGCTCCGACCGCGTCACGCACCCACGCCTCGGTGCGCTCGGGCGTGCCGATCGCGTCGAGCGTGTCGAGCGCGCGACTCGGTGCTCCTCCGTGCAGCGGCCCCGACAACGCGCCGAGCGCGGCGACGACCGCGGCGCCCACGTCGGCGCCGGTCGACGACACGACGCGTGCGGTGAACGTCGACGCGTTGAACCCGTGGTCGATCCCGAGGATGAGGTACTGCTCGACGGCGCGGGCGCGTCGCGGATCGGGTTCCTTTCGGTCGATCATCCAGAGGTAGTTCGCAGCGGTCCCGAGATCGTCGCGGGGCTCAACGATCGGAAGACCCAGCGACGCGCGGTGGAGGCCGGCGACGAGCACCGGAGTCGCGGCCGCGAGTCGCAACGCGTTGGACCGGATGGTCTCGGGATCGGCGTCGTAGGTCGGGGGCATGCCCTCGACCGCCGCCAGCTGCGAGAGCGCGGTGCGCAACGCGGCGAGCGCGTGCGGGTGACCCGAGGAGATCGCGGGCAGGAGCGCGACGAGCTCGGGCGGTAGGTGGCGGGTGGCGGCGATCCGCGCGGTGTACGAATCTCGCGCCGCGACGGTGGGGAGCTCACCTTCGAAGAGCAGGTACCACACGTCCTCGAACGTGCGGACGGCGGCGAGCTCGGGGGCCGAGTACTGGCGGTAGTGGTAGAAGCCTTCGAGCCCGCGCACGTCGCCGAGCTCGGTGTCGGCGACGATCACACCCTTCAGGCCGCGGGGGGCGGCGGCGTCGGTCTTGGTCATCGGTGCCATCTCCTTGTCGTGTCAGTCGAACCGAGCGTCCGCCCGTGGGGATGTGTTGTCAACGTTGATTCAAGATCAATATGATCAGGCGGTGAGCGAGGAGCGGTGGCTCACCGCCGCGGAAGCAACGGCCCGCCTGGGTGTGAAGCCCCAGACCCTCTACGCCTACGTGAGCCGCGGTCTGATCCGCCGCGAACGACTCCCGGACCGCCGCACCAGCCGCTACGCCCGCACCGACGTGGAGCGCCTCGCGGAGCACAGCCGGCCCCGTACGCGCGCCGGCGGACCCGAGATCGTGATCGACCAGGCGGTCACCGCGCTCGATCCCGCCGGCCACCTCGCCTACCGCGGCTGGGACGCGACCCGTGCCGCGCTCGACGCGCGCTACGAAGAGGTGGCGGCGTGGTTGTGGGGCAGCACGATCGGTCCGCACGAGCACTGGAGCTCGGACCGCGACGGACTCGCAGTCGCGCGAGCGGTGCAGGCGGCGCTGCCCACCGACACGCCGCTCCCCGACCGATTGCGCGTCGCGGTCGCCACCCTGCGCCCGGGCGACCCCCTCCGCAACGATCGTCGGGCGGCATCGGTGGCTGCGCGCGGGCACCATCATCGCCACGTTGGTCAAGGCACTGCCGCCTGTCGACGCGCGTGACGCGCCGACCGCGACGGGGTCGATCGCGCGGCGGTTGTGGACGCGGGTCTCACCCCTCGAACCGACCACCGCACGCGTGCGCGCACTCGACCGCGCCCTCTCGCTGCTCGCTGATCACGAGCTGGCCACGTCGACGCTGGCCGTGCGCGTCGCCGCGTCGACCTGGGCCGATCCGTACCTCCTGTTGCTCGCGGGACTCGCCACCATCGGTGGGCCACTCCACGGCGGTGCGTCCGAGTTCGTGCGTGCGCTGTTGCGCGACGCGGTCGCATCGACTCCCGAGGCCGCGATCGGCCGGGTGCTGCGCGACGGCGAGCATGTGCCGGGGTTCGGGCACACCGTCTACGAAGGCCCCGACCCGCGCGCACCCGTGCTGCTCGAGGCGATCGCGCGGTGCACGCCGCCCCGCGACCTCTGGCAGGCCGCGCAGGGCCTGCTCACCGTGATGGCGCGTGACACCGGACCGCATCCCAACGTCGACTTCGCGCTCGGCGTGCTCGGTGAGGTCGGCCGCATGGTCGACGGCGCGGGCGAGACGGTGTTCGCCATCGCCCGCAGCGCGGGGTGGATCGCCCACGGCCTCGAGGAGTACCAACACCGCCTGCGCTACCGCATCCGCGCCACCTACACCGGCCCCGACTGATCGAAGGCACGACCACGTCAGTTGATGCGGCGGCGAAGACGAGCGGAGCGAGCGCAGCCGCTTGCCAGGAAGCGAGTGCCCGCGCCGCAGGTACCGTGCGGCGCAGCGAGCGACCGAATCAACTGGCGCGACGCTGCTGGCGGCGACGGTGGTCGAGGAAGTCGACGAGCACGTAGTCGCCGAGGGTGTCGGCGTTGGTGAAGAAGGCACGGCCGCCGTTGACGCGCATCATCTGCTCGACGAACGATTTCAGGTAGTAGCTCTCGTCGAGCATGAACGTGTTGATGCGGATGCCGTCGCGCGTGCAGCGCATGACCTCTTTGAGCGTCTCCTCGATGGTGACCGGCGACGGCGGGTATTGGAAGTAGGCCTCGCCGCCTTCGATGTGAGCGGTGGGCTCGCCGTCGGTGACCATGATGATCTGTTTGGTGCCGGTCTGGCGCGCCAACTGCTTGCGGGCGAGCAGCAGTGCGTGCTGCATGTTGGTGCCCCACTCGAAGTCCCAGCTCATCTCGGGCAGCAACTCGGGCTTCACCTCGCGCGCGACGCGCCCGAACGACACGAGGCCGAAGTGGTCGCGCGGGAACTGGCTCGTGATGAGCGCGTGCAGCGCCATCGCCACCTTCTTGGCGGGAAGGAAGTTGTCGCGCATGGGCATCGACAACGACACGTCGAGGAGCAGCACGGTCGCCGAGCGCGTGAGCATCTCGGTGCGCTCCACCTCGAAGTCTTCCGGCTTCAGGTGCACTGGCGTGCCTGCCCCCGAGCGCCAGATGGCGTTCTTCACCGTCTCCTGGACGTTGAGGTGGAACGGGTCGCCGAACTCGTAGGGCTTGTGGTCGTGCGCGTGCTCATTGCCGAACCCGTTGCGTTCGAGCTCGTGCCGGCCGGCCCGGTCCTTCATCAGCTTGCGGTAGAGATCGGACAGCGCCTTGTTGCCAATCGCACGGATGGCGCGCGGCGTCAGCTCGAGCCTCCCCTCGCGCTGCTCGATGAGACCGGCCTCCTCCAGCATCCGCTGGAGCTCGCGGAGACGGTCGAGCGAGCGGGCGGCATCGTCACCGAGCAGCTCGCGCGCGCGGTCGAGATCGACCTCGGCCAGCTCGCCCGGCTGCGTGGCCGACTTCATGAGGTTCTCGAGCGCGTCGAGATCTCCCAACGTGTCGAGCAGGCCGGGCATCTCGCCGAACTGCAACGGGTCGTTGCCGCTGAAGTTCTGCGACCGCTGCCACGGCAGGTTCGGGAACGCGTTCTGCAGGTTGCGCGAGAGGCTGTCGACCTGCCACCGGAGGTCCATGTCTTCGAGCAACGACTCGGCCAGCGCCTGGAGCTGCGCGCGCTGCTCGGGTGTCATCGAGTTCATCAGCTGCTGCATCTGGGCCATGGACTGCGCCATCTGCTCGAGCAGCTCGTCGAGGGTCTGCGGGTTGCCCGGGAAGAACTCCCCGTGGCGCTCCATGAACCCCTCGAAATCGGGCTCCTCGCCGCGCTCGCGCTGCTCGAGCATCTGGTTGAGCTCGTTGAGCATGTCCTTCATCTGCTGCATGCGCTCGGGGGTCATGTTCTGCATGCCCTCGCTCAGCTGGTTGAAGTAGCTCTGCATCAGCTGCTCGCGCAGCTGGTCCATGAGCTCCTCGAACCGCTCGCGCGCGGCATCGTCCATGAACTGGTACTGCTGCATCGCCTGCACCCGACCGGCGAGGTCGGGCGGCATCTCCTCGAGCTGCCGGCGCCGTTCCTCGGCGACGTCTTCGACCAGCTCCTGACGCCGCTGGTCGCCCGAGCGCGTGGCCTCGTCGACCCGCCGGTCGATCCCCTCGCGTTCCATGTCGACGACGTCGTCGAGCTGCTCGGCGATGTCGTCGTAGACGCCGCCGAGGTCGCGGCGCTCGAGCTCCTGGCGGCGCCGCTCTCGAAGCCGTTCGAGCATCTCCCGCAGACCCATCAGCTGCTCGTCGTTCCGGTCGCGGAAGCCCTGCTGCATCATCCGGCGCAGTGCCGCGTTGAGGTCGCCGTGGTAGAGGAGGTCGTCGGCCATCTCGTCGAGCAGCGACTCGGCGTCGAGGTCGAAACCGGTCTGCGTGCCGTCCCAACGCGAGTAGCGGAACCCGGGGCGTTGACGATCCCTGCGGCGGAAACGAGGCGTCACGATGGTCGATTCCGCTCCGGCGTCCCGGCCGTCCGGCCACGCCTCTGCTGCATCTCCACGGACCCACGGTACCGGTTCGCGATCCCGCCCGGGCAGGGACCACAATGCGGACATGCGCGTGCTGCGAGCGGTCGTCGCCCTCGGGTTGCTCGGGACCACGCTCGCGGCCTGCTCGGGTGACTCGAGCAGTTCACTCCCCACGCCCAGCAAGGCGTTTTGCCAGGCCGCGTACGACTTCGACACCAACGCGCCGAAGCTCGCGGGGAAGATCAACCAGCAGACCGCGCTCGTGCAGACGATGGCCGACCACGCGCCGAAGGATGTTGCGAAGGACGCGGCCGTCTACCTCGACGCGATGAAACGCCGGGCCCAGGGCGACAAGTCCGTCGTCGACAACCCGAAGATCGAGACCGCAGTGAAGAACGTCGAGCGGCGCGCCGTCAACGGCTGTGCGCTCTACAAGCAGAACCAGGACGGCACCGGCGGCATCTAGCGCCGTTCGTGACGCGCCCGTTCATCCTGTGGTCGCCGGCGGTTCCGCGATCGTCGTGCTCGACGACGTCCTCGGCGACGGCCCGGCTCCCGGTGAGCAGGTATGCGAAACGGACGAGCGGGTGGCGCTGCGACGCGTACAGGTCCTCCGTCGTCGGCGCGCCCGGAGGCGTCGGGGAATGGCCGGTCCGAGGCCCGGCCTCGTGTGCAGCCACGTCCCCTCCCACGGTCATCACGACTGCGCGACGGACCTCCGTGCCATCTTGATGCCGCTGACCGTCATTTCGTTGCACGAAAGGTGGAGATCTCCGGCGAGACGGGGCGCAACCACAAGAGGCCCCTCAGATCAGCGCCCGCTCGGCGCGGTGCCGGTTCGAGCACCTCGAGCGGTGAGGTGCGGCGGCAGCTGGACATGGTCGATCGCGTCGACGGCCACCGCGTCGGCTCAGCCCCGACCGCGGTACGCCGCCCGCCCTCCGACCGCGTCCTTGTTGAGGCGCTTCGAGAGGTGCAGGCCCTCGAGCACGAACTCGGTGGCCGATGCCACCCCGGCGGGCGTCTCCCCGACCTCGAGGTCGGCGAGGGTGGCGCGCAGCGCGGGCGCGTCGCTCAGCAGCTTGGCGTACTCCGACGACGCGATGTCCTCGCCGGTGTGCACCACGAGGCCGTTCTCGAACGCGGTGACGACTTCGGTGAGCTTCTCGGGTCGGGTGCGCGCCCGGAAGGTCTCGAGGATCGAGGTCTTCACGATCCGGTCGAGCACCTGCTCCTCGCGGCCGTCGTCGACGGTCTCGAACTCGACCTTGCCGGCGGTGCTCGCCACCAGCGCGTCGAGGTCGCTGACGCGAGGCACCACCTCGGTCTCGCCGTGGCGGAGCGCCCGCCGAGTGGCGTTGGCGACGAGCGTCTCGTAGTTGGCGATCGAGAGGCGCACCGACACACCCGAGCGCTGGTTGATGTGCGGCGATCGGCGTGCCTGCTGGCTGATCTCGGCCACGATCTCGCCCATGAACGCGGGGACGTGCACGTTGAGGCCGTCGGCGGTCAGCGGGCGCGCCTCCTGGTCGACGACCGCGGCCTCGAGCTCGGCGTCGAGCGGGTAGTGCGTGCGGATCTGCGCGCCGAAGCGGTCCTTGAGCGGCGTGATGATGCGGCCGCGGTTGGTGTAGTCCTCGGGGTTGGCCGACGCGACAAGCATGAGGTCGATGGGGAGGCGCACCTTGTAGCCCCGGATCTGGACGTCGCGCTCCTCGAGCACGTTGAGCAGACCCACCTGGATGCGCTCGGCGAGGTCGGGCAGCTCGTTGATGGAGAAGATCGAGCGGTTGGTGCGCGGCACCAGCCCGTAGTGGATGGTGAGCTCGTCGGAGAGGTAGCGGCCCTCGGCCACCTTGATCGGATCGACCTCGCCGATGAGGTCGGCGATCGAGGTGTCGGGAGTGGCGAGCTTCTCGCCGAAGCGCCGATCACGGTGCAACCACTCGATCGGCGTGTCGTCAGCGCGCTCCGCGAGCAGCACACGCGCGTGATGCGAGATCGGGTGGTAGGGGTCGTCGTTGATCTCGCTCCCCGCGACGATCGGCATCCACTCGTCGAGCAGCGCGGTGAGCGATCGGATGATGCGCGTCTTGGCCTGGCCGCGCTCGCCGAGGAAGATCACGTCGTGTCCCGCGATGAGCGCGTTCTCGAGCTGGGGGAGGACGGTGTCCTCGTAGCCGATCACGCCGTCGACGAGCGGGCGTCCCTCGGCGATGCACGCCAACGCGTTGGCCCGCACTTCATCCTTCACCGGGCGCGACACCCATCCGCTCGCCTTGAGCTCGCCAAGGTTTCCGGGCCGTGTCATCAGGCAACTCCCGCTCGTTGGGGCCGGTGCGCGCCACCGTACCAGCGCGTCGCGACGGTGGATCTGGGAGCATCAGCGCATGGACGGACCGCACGTCATCTGCTCGGGACCCGTGTTCGGTGAAGGCCCGGTGTGGTGCCCGGCGGGCATGGGCGCCGACGTCGGCACCCTCGTGTGCACGAGCTCGGCCGAGGGGAACCTTTCGCGCATCTGGCCCGAGACCGGCCGACGCGAGGTGATCGTCGACACCCGGGGTGGTGCCAACGGCGCCGCGCTGGCGGCCGACGGCGGGTTCGTCATCACCCAGAACGGCGGCATCGACTTCTCGATCTTCGAGATCTTCGAGGATCTCCCCGCGCCGCGGTACGCGCAGTCGGGGCTCCAGCGGGCCGCGCCCGACGGCAGCGTGAGCTACCTGACGCCCGACGTCCTGCAGCAGCCCAACGACCTGTGCATCACGGCTGACGGCACCGTGTACTTCACCGATCCGCAGTGGCCGACCCCCGCACCACCCAGCGGCCGGATCTTCGCGCTCGACCCCGACGGTTCCCTGCGCCTCGTGGCCGACGGCTTCTGGGCGCCGAACGGCATCATCCTCGACCTCGACGGCGAGACGTTGATCGTGGTCGAGAACGGTCGCGAAGGCGAGGACTTCGGTTTCGTGAACCTTTCCCCCGACGGCACGCGCGAGATGTTCGCCCCGGGTCGCATGGGCGACGGCGGCGCCATCGACGCCGAGGGCCGCATCTACATGGCCGGTGGCGGTCACGTCGTCACCATCTACGAGCGCGACGGCACGGTGGTCGAGCAGTTCGAGTGTCCCGGCGACCACCCGGTGAGCACGAACCTCTGCTTCGGCGGCGACGACCTGCGCACGCTGTTCGCGGTCGACGGTGGCGCGCCGGGCCACGCGTACTGCTGGACGGGCATGCCGACGCCGGGCCGGCCGTTGCACCCGTGGCCGGGCATTTGAGAAAACTCTCACAATCCCTTGTTCACAAGCACTGACAGGTACGTTTCCCGACATGGCGAAGGTGGAGGAAGAGCTCTCGACCGCAGCTCAGAACGCCGGTGCCGACGACGCCGACGTGCTGACCCGGTACACCGGTCCCCCCGTCCCGGCGCCGCGTCCCCAGGGTCACTTCCTGGTGCGGTTCTGGCGCTCCGCGGTCGGCAAGAAGTGGCTGATGGCCATCAGCGGGATCATCCTGCTGGGGTTCGTGCTCGTCCACATGATCGGGAACCTCAAGGTGTTCCTGGGCAAGGAGCACCTCAACGTCTACGGCGACTGGCTGCGGACGCTGGGCGAGCCCGCACTGCCGCGCACCGTCGTGCTCTGGACCATCCGCGTCGTGCTCATCGGTGCGTTCGCGGTGCACATCGTCGCCGCCTACCAGCTCACGCGGATGAACCAGAAGGCGCGGCCGACGAGGTACCAGTCGAAGCGCGACTACGTGGCCGCCAACTTCGCGTCCCGCACGATGCGGTGGACGGGCATCATCGTCGCCCTCTTCATCATCTTCCACCTGCTCGACCTGACGTGGGGACCGGCCAACCCGCACTTCGTGCGCGGTGACCCCTACGACAACCTCTTCTACAGCTTCGAGCGCGTGCCCGTCGCCATCGCCTACATCGTGGCGATGCTGGCGCTGGGCATCCACATCTTCCACGGCGCGTGGAGCATTTTCCAGAGCCTCGGGCTCAACAACCCACGATGGAACATCTGGCGACGGTGGTTCGCAATCGCGTTCGCGGCAGTGATCACGATCGGCAACGTCAGCATGCCGTTGCTCATCACGACCGGGGCGGTGACACGGTGATCGGTGACCTCGACGCCAGCATCCCCGAGGGGCCGATCGCGGAGAAGTGGTTGCAACACAAGTTCGACGTGAAGCTGGTGAACCCGGCCAACAAGCGTCGCTTCGAGATCATCGTGGTCGGCAGCGGGCTCGCCGGCGCGGCCGCCGCCGCGACGCTCGGTGAGCTCGGCTACCGCGTCAAGCTCTTCACGTTCCACGACTCCCCGCGGCGCGCGCACAGCATCGCCGCGCAGGGTGGCATCAACGCGGCGAAGAACTACCCGAACGACGGTGACAGCGTCTACCGCCTGTTCTACGACACCATCAAGGGCGGCGACTTCCGCGCCCGCGAGGGCAACGTGTACCGCCTGGCCGAGGTGAGCGTCAACATCATCGACCAGTGCGTCGCGCAGGGCGTGCCGTTCGCGCGCGAGTACGGCGGCCTCCTCGACAACCGTTCGTTCGGTGGCGCCCAGGTGTCGCGCACGTTCTACGCGCGCGGCCAGACCGGTCAGCAGCTCCTGCTCGGCGCATACCAGGCGCTGATGCAACAGGTCGAGCGCGGCTCCGTGGAGCTCCACACTCGGTCCGAGATGCTCGACCTGGTGGTGAAGGACGGCCACGCGGCCGGGATCGTGACGCGCGACCTCACCACCGGCGCCGTGCAGTCGTGGTCGGCGCACGCGGTCGCGCTGTGCACCGGCGGCTACGGCAACGCGTACTACCTCTCGACCAACGCCAAGGCCAGCAACGTGACGGCCGCGTGGCGCGCGCACAAGCGGGGCGCGCTGTTCGCCAACCCGTGCTTCACGCAGATCCACCCCACGTGCATCCCGCGCAGCGACGACTTCCAGTCGAAGCTCACGCTGATGTCGGAGTCGTTGCGCAACGACGGCCGCGTGTGGATCCCCCAGCAGCTCGACGACCCGCGTTCGCCCGACCAGATCCCGCTCGAGGAGCGTGACTACTTCCTCGAGCGCCGCTACCCGGCGTTCGGCAACCTCGTGCCGCGCGACGTGGCGTCGCGCGCGATCAAGACCGAGGTCGACGCCGGTCGCGGCGTCGGGCCGCAGAAGAACGGCGTGTACCTCGACTTCCAGGAGTCGATCGAGCGCCTCGGTCGGGACGTCGTCGAAGAGCGCTACGGCAACCTCTTCGAGATGTACGAGCGCATCACCGACGAGAACCCGTACCAGGTCCCGATGCGCATCTACCCGGCCATCCACTACACGATGGGCGGGCTCTGGGTCGACTACAACCTCATGAGCAACGTGCCCGGGCTCTACGTGCTGGGCGAGGCCAACTTCGCCGACCAGGGCGCCAACCGACTTGGGGCGAGCGCGCTCATGCAGGGCCTGGCCGACGGCTACTTCGTGCTCCCGTCGACCATCTCCGACTACCTGGCGCCGCTCCTCGGCACGCAGCCGGTGCCGGCCGACGACCCCGCGTTCAAGGACTCGGAGGCCGCCGTCGCCGACCAGACCAAGCGGATGCTGTCGGTCAACGGCAAGTACTCGGTCGACCACTTCCACCGCGAGCTCGGCAACATCCTCTGGGACAACTGCGGGATGGCGCGCAGCCAGCAGTCGCTGGAGAAGGCGCTCACCGACATCCCCGCGCTGCGCGAGGAGTTCTACGCCGACGTGAAGGTTCCCGGCAGCGCGGCGACGCTCAACCAGTCGCTGGAGAAGGCGGGCCGGGTCGCCGACTTCCTCGAGTTCGGCGAGCTGCTCTGTCTCGACGCCCTCACCCGCGAGGAGTCGTGCGGAGGTCACCTGCGCGTCGAGCACCAGACCGAGGACGGCGAGGCGCTGCGCGACGACGAGCACTTCTCGCACGCCGCGGCCTGGGAGTTCCACGGCGTCGGCACCGCGCCGACCCTGCACAAGGAACCGCTCGAGTTCGAGTACGTCCACCTCGCGCAGCGCAGCTACAAGTAGCCACCAGTCCGGGAAGGCCGAGCACACACATGGACCTCAAGCTCCGCGTCTGGCGCCAGGCGGGCACCAACGCCCCCGGCGCGTTCGAGGACATCGACGCCACTGGCATCAGCCCCGAGATGTCGTTCCTCGAGATGTTCGACGTGATCAACGACCGGCTGGTCGCCGAGGGCCGCGACCCGATCGCCTTCGACCACGACTGCCGCGAGGGCATCTGCGGCTCGTGCTCGATGATGATCAACGGGCGGGCGCACGGGCCGTCGGAGGGCACGGCCACGTGCCAGCTGCACATGCGCAAGTTCGCCGACGGCGACGAGATCGTCGTCGAACCCTGGCGGGCGGCGGCGTTCCCCATCATCCGCGATCTGGTGGTCGACCGCAGCGCGTTCGACCGCATCGTCGAGGCGGGTGGCTACATCACCGCGCCGACCGGCAGCGCGCCCGACGCCAACCTCATCCTGGTGCCCAAGGAGGCGGCGGACGCCGCGATGGACGCCGCCGCCTGCATCGGCTGCGGCGCGTGCGTGGCCGCGTGCCCCAACGGCGCCGCCCAGCTGTTCACCGCGGCCAAGGTCGCCCACCTCAGCCTGCTCCCACAGGGCCAGCCCCAGCGCTACGAGCGCGTGATCAACATGGTCGAGGTCATGGAGAGCTACTTCGGTTCCTGCACCAACCACGGCGAGTGCGAGAAGGCGTGCCCGAAGGAGATCAGCATCGACTTCATCGCGCTCCTCAACCGCGACTACGTGAAGGCACAGTTCAAGAACCGCAAGCTCACCGGCCAGAAGGCGTAACCCCCGGAGTACCCCGTTGCTACGAGTCGTCGAGGGATTCGAGGTCGGTGACGACGCGGTCGACGTCGGCCTGGGCGCGGGCGATGCGACCGCGGCAGAGCTGGATCAGCTCGCTGGCCCGTTGCACGCGTGCAGCCAGGACGTCGACGTCGAGGTCGTCGCGTTCGAGCTCCTCGAGGATGCCGTCGAGCTCGCGCATGGCGTCGGCGTAACCGATCTCGTCAGTCACCCGTTTCCTCCGGAATGGTGGTCTCCGTAGCGGTCTCCACTCGGCTGGTGAGCCGCCCGCCGGCCAGCTCGGTCTCGACCAGCGCACCGGCGACGACGTCACCGGCCCCGCGGACGACCCGGCCGTCGGCGTCGCGGGTGATCGAGTAGCCGCGCTCCAGCACCCGCCGGGGGTCGAGCGCGCGCACGACGCCGACGTGGGACGACACGCGCAGCCCGGCGCGCTCGAGGTGGTGCTGCGCCTGCGTGACGAGAGTTCGCTCGCGCGTGACCAACGCGACGCGCCGGTTGCGCGTCGCCCGGCGGCCGAGCTCCCCGACCCGACGGGCGCAGGCGTCGAGGCGGGCGCCGAGGTCGGTGGTGCGCCGCCGCGCCAGCTCGTCGAGCCGCCCGTGCGCGCGGTCGAGGCGCGTGTGCTCTCGCACGACCGCGGTCGACGCACTGCGCCGGGCGCGCCGTGCCGCCTCGTCGAGCTCGCGTCCGGCGACGGCCATCCGCTGCCGGGCGCGGGCGGCGACCCGTTGCGACGCGTCGTCGAGACGGGTCACGAACTCTGACACCCGCGTCGCAAGCAGCTGGGCGCACGCGGTCGGGGTCTTGCAAGCGCGGTACGCCACTTCGTCGGCGACGCTGCGGTCGGTCTCGTGTCCGACGCCGGTGATCACGGGCACCGGCATCTCGGCGATGGCGCGTGCCACCACCTCGGTGTCGAACGCGGCCAGGTCGGCGCGCGACCCCCCGCCACGCGCGAGCACGACCGCGTCGAGGTCGAGCTGCGACAGCTGCCCGAGCGCCCACTTGATCCGCCGCGCCGCCGCCGCGCCTTGCACGCGCACGTCGACCACGGTGACCTGCCAGGCGAACCCGGTCACCACCAGCTCGTGCAGGAAGTCGTGGTAGGCCGCGCTGCCGGAGCTGGTGATCAGCCCCACCCGCAGGGGAACCAGGGCGAGCTCCCGGGCACCGTTGGCGCCGAGCAACCCCTCGGCGGCGAGCGCCCGCAGCACCCGCTCCCGGTTGGCGGCGATGCCGCCGACGGTGAACACCGGGTCGATGCCCGTCATCACCAGCTGGTAGCGGCCGGTCGGCGGGTACACAGTGACCCGCCCGCGGATGCGGACCTCGACGTCGTTGCCCAGCTCCGCGCCGGGCACGTCGGCCAGCGCTCTCACAACCGCGCGCCGGTCGTCGCGGAACAGCGCGACGTCGAGGCGGCCCTGCACCCGTTCTCCGCGGCCGGCCTTCTCGACCAGCGAGAAGTAGGTGTGGCCGGCCGACGACGTGCTCAGGTTCTGCACCTCGCCCCGGACCCAGACCTCGTCCGGGAACCCGCGGCGGAGCGCATCGCGGACGCGCGAGTTGAGCTCCACCACCGTGTGGGTGGTGACGTCCGGTTCCGCCTCGTCGAACCCGAACGACGCCTGGTCCGTCATCTCGATCTTGGCGCCTGCTCGCTCATGAACGGCGACAGTACAGCCGGGCTCCTTCAGCTTCGGCACGATCAGCGCGCGTGGTTCGTGCCGTCCGCACCAGCCGCGAGAGGTCGGAGGAGGGTCGAGCAGTTGCCTGGCCGTCGAAGAGCTGTCGCCCGCTCGACACGCTGCGTTCACATCGCTTCTCTACAGTCACTCGTGGGAACCTGCAGAGAGGAGCGATCGTGAGCGACGAACTCGAGCCCACGACCGAGTACCCGCCCACCAACTGGGAGAGCGACGCCGAATTCGTTGCTCCCGGTCCGATGTCCCGTCCCCTGGCCAACTACCTCGCCATGTGTGCCCCCCGGTCGCCCCGAGTGACGCGGGCGAACCGCTTCCGGGTCCACGCCGACCTCGTGCTCGCCGGCTCCGCCTCGGTCAACTGACCGGCGGCGCCGCCCGGCGCACCGAACATCCCCTCGACGATCTCCGGCGCCCATCCACACGGGCGCCGTCGTCGCGTCCGGGAGCCGGCGCCGCGGCTACCCGTTCGTGGTCGTGGTCGCCGCAGTGGTGGAGGTCGTCGGGTTCGCCGTCAGGGCGTTCCACGTGGCCTGGTCGACGATGCCGTTGGAGGGCAGGTTGTTGTCGGTCTGGAACTTCTTGACCGCCTCGGTGGTGCCGGGACCGAAGCTGCCGTCGACGGTCACGTCGTAGCCGAGCTGCGCCAGCCGGGTCTGCAGCGTGGTCGTGCTGCCGGTGTCGGGCGTGCCCTCCTGGATCGTCGGGCGCGTCACCGTCGTGGTGGTCGCCGGCGGGAGCGTGGTGACGGTCGTGGTGACCGTGGCACCGCTGTCGCCCGACGAGCTCCCCGCTCCCGACGGGAAGCCGTCACCGGGTTCGATGGCGAGCAGGACGGCGCACGTCACCACGGCGAGGATGACGACGACGAGGCCGCGCGTGTTCTGGAACCACTGCTCCACGAGCGCGAGCTTACGTACTTGACGTTGGTTGCGCCGGGTTCCCGGCGCGCAGCGCCCGCCAGAGCACGCGGTAGCTCGAGTACTCGAGGCCGGGCGTGACGTACCCGGAGGCGAGCAACGCCCGGTGGTACTCGGGGAGGTGGCGCATGGAGACACCGGCGTCGACGTGGTGCGCGAGATGCCATCCGATGTGGAACGGCACGAGGAAGGTGCGGGACCACCACGACTGACGCACCGTGTGCGTGGTGGCGCGGCGGTCGCTCGACGCGTCCATGCCGCCGTGCTCCGCGATCGAACGGAGCCGATTGGTCACCCGCCACACCGTGAGGTACGGCGCGACCCAGAACACCGGATACACCCACCACACGCCCCCGGCGATCGCCGCCGCGAGCAACAGCGCCTGCACCAACAGGATCTTCAGCAGCGTGATGCGCACGCGTGCATCGGGCGAACGGAAGCCGGCGGCCAGCTGGCGGAACAGCTTGACGCCAGTCTGTCCGGTCGCGTCGCGCACCAACTTGCGCCGGAAGCTGCCCCGAGTGATCGGATAGCCCGCGTACAGAGGGATGTCGGGCTCGTCGGGCCCGAACTCCTGGCGGTGGTGCGCCATGTGCACGCGGCGGTACGCGTCGGTCGACGTGAACGTGGGGTAGCCGAGGAACCACCGTCCGACGAGGTCGTTGGCGCGGCGGTTCGAGAACAGCAGGCGGTGCGCGGCCTCGTGCATCAGCGCCGCGAGCTGCGCCTGCGTTCGCCCCATGAGGAGGAACGCGAGCACGTAGCCGATCGGGTTCGCCCACCAGACCGCGAGGCCGACGATCACGACCGCCTGCAGCCAGACCGACACGACCGACCACGCGTTGCGCCACGACGGGATGGTGCGCAGCCGGTCGCGGAACTCGGGGTGCGGACGCCCGTCGGCGCGCACCAGTTCGGTCTCCCGCCCCGGCGTGAGGAGGGAGCCGTCCGGCACCATGCCACCCAGGGGCCGGCCCGCGAGCACGCCCGCGTCCGTCATGACCACCATGGTACGCCCGCTCGGAGACGGCTCATCGGGGTGAGTCGGGGGCCAGGAGGTCGGCGTAGTCGGGCTGCTCGCGCACGAACCGCCGTACGAACGGGCACTCGGCCACGATCGTGCGACCCTGCGCCCGCACGTCGTCGAGGGCACCCCGCACCAGCGTGGCGCCGTAGCCCGCGCCCCGCTTCGGCTCGGTGATGACCGTGTGCGGGAAGACCAGCACGCCGTCGTCGCGCTCGTGGTACTCGGTGAATCCCAGGAGGTGCCCGTCGTCGCGCAGCTCGTAGCGCAACCGGTTCGGGTTGTGCACGACCGCCAGGGCCATCAGCCCGGCTGGCGGCCCACCGCCGCGTAGCCCTGGGCGATCCGCTCGATCCACCACTGCGGGGCGTGGTCGATCACGTTGCCGATGTTGGAGTAGTCGTGCCAGCGCACGATCTTGCCGTCGCGGACCTCCATCACCGTCACGAACGGGTGCAGGATCCGTTCGCCGGTGTGGAACTGCCACTCCTCGACGTGCTCGAGGATCACGAGGTCGCCCTCGGCGATCATGTGCCGAGGGTGGTGGTAGTAGCCCGAGAGCGGCTCGATGCCGATCTTGAGCCGGTCGACGATCTGCTGCGGGCCGCGTGCGCCCTGGCCGTCGACACCGACGTCGGTGTAGTGCGCGTCGTGGGAGAAGAACGTCGCCATGCGCTCCCAGTCGCGGAGGAAGTGCGCCTCCCAGTACCGCTCCACGATCTGCCGGTTGCGCGCTTCTGTGGTCGACATGGTCGGAGTGTGGCTCACCGCGCGCGTTGTGGTCCACTGGGGCGGTGACGGTTCCGGCGGATCTCGGTTCGGAGACGCACGCGTTCCTCGCCGAACGCCACCTGGGCACGCTGAGCACGACGCGGCGCGACGGCACCCTCCACGTCTGCGCAGTCGGGTTCACGTGGGACGCGGACGCCGGGCTCGTGCGCGTGATCACGCGTGACGGGCAAGGTCGTCGCGCAGCACCTTGACCGCGACCGCGCGGTCGAGCCGCAGGTCGTGGCCGGCGTAGACGGGCTCATCCGCCGGCGCCGAGCTGCTCGTCGATCCGGTAGCGCTCCGCGAGGAGCTGGGATGGCCGACGATCACCGCCCGTGGATACCCGTGAATGTTGCCGTCGACACGCGTGAACGGGGAGCTGTGACGCCTCTTACCGCTCGGGCGTCACCGGCGCCACGGTAGGTCGTCGGGGCCGCGCGTGGCTCGTCAACCGGTGAAGCGGGGCGCGATGACTTCGACCGCGGCCGGGAAGACGTTGGTGATCGTCACCGTCGCCGTTCGGCCCGTCGCATCGTCGAACGCGATCTGCTGGCCCCGAGGATCGCAGTGCGGCGGTGTCGCGACCGGGGTCTCGCTGCACGCGTAGGACGTGGACACCGCGCCGCCGGCATCGGTCTCGGTCACGGTGCACACACCACCCCCGACGAGCAGGTCGTGCGAGCTGACCGGTGCCCCGGCCTCGTCGAACACGATGTCCGACTGCTCGCCGGTGGTGCACTCGGCGTGGACGCGGAACGTGGCGCCCGCCGGCACCACGCCATGCACGACCTTGTCGATCGAGAGCACGTTGCACGCGGGACCGATGGGCGTGATCGTCGCCGCACCGTTGCCGTCGGCGTCCTGCCCGAGCGAGCCCGCACTGACCGTACCGACCGACGGCGCGACGTGGCTGGAGCCCCCGCCGCCCCCGCCGCCACTCGCGCCCCGTGCGGCTCCGCCGCCACCGCCGCCGCCGAACCAACCACCGCCGCCCCCGCCGCCCCCACCGGCAAGGCTGCCACCGTTGCTACCTCCCGCACCGCCCGCGAGCGCGGCACCGGCCGCTCCCGCGGTCGCGCCGTTGAAGGGCTGACCCGGGAAGCCGCCGATCCCGCCCGTGGTCGCGGTGCCGCCGCCGCCCGCGCCGCCCGAGCCGGGCGCGCCGTTGAACACGCCAGCGGCGCCGTCACCGCCTGCGCTCCCGCCCGCCCCGCCATCCTGCACGACCGCGCCGCCGCCACCGCCACCACCCGCGACCAGCAGCGGCTGGGTGCCGACCACGAAGCCGGAGGCGCCGCCACCACCGCCACCGCCGATGCCGCCGTCACCGTTGCCGCCGTCGCCACCACCACCGAACCCACCGACCTGGGAGCCGCCTCCACCAGGGCCGCCCGCGCCACCGACGAGCACCGTGATCACGTCACCGGGCGCCACGAGGTAGGTCGCCGACGCGCCGCCGCCGGTGCCCCCGAGGAACTGCGCGTCGGCGTCGCCGGTGCCGAAAGAGAAAGGAACGCCGTTGACGAAGTCACCGTTGCCGCCATTGGCGCCGGCGGCGTCGAGGGTGACCGCGCACACGCTGCCGTCGGACGGGACGGTGTAGGTCTGCACGTCACCGGTGTACGAGAAGCTCACGGCGTCGGCCGTGACCGCCGCCGATCCGGTCGCTCCGACCAGACCGAGCGCCGCGACGGCCGTCGTTCCGACGAACGCGCCAAGCCGGCGCGAAAGCATGGACATCACGACGAACCCCCCCGGAAGCGGCTGATCGTAGCGGGCGGTCCGGGCGATGTTCAGGACTCGGAGCGCTGCCCGCCACGGCCCCGATCAGTGGTCGGGCGCCAGGACCACCTCGGGGTCGGGCTCCACCGGCTCGAGGACCACGAGCGCCTCGACCAGCGGTTCGGGCTCGGCGGTCACCGCGGGACGGCGAGGGAGCAGGAGTGAGAGGAACGCGCCTCCGAGGACGAACCCGGCGGCGAGGAGCAGCGCGGGACGGACGGCCTCGGTGATGCCGGTGGCCAGTGCGTGGCTCAACGTCGCCGCGTCGACCGCCGACGCGCCGCGCGGCACCGGGAAGGACGCGCCTTGCGCACGGACCCCCGCGACCGCGGTGTCGCGGAGCGACGATCGCAAGCCGGCCGAGCGAACCGCGTCGATGGTGCGCGACACCGTGAGGCTGGCAAAGACCGATCCGATCACCGCGACGCCGAGTGCCGCGCCGACCTGGCGCACGGTCGAGTTCGTGCCGCTCGCGACGCCGGCCTTGTCGGGCGAGATGTCGGAGAGGATCACGTTGGTGAGCTGTGAGCTCGCGAAGCCGATGCCGAACCCGAACAGGGCGTACGGCGCGAGGAGGTCGACGAAGTGCATGCTCGGGCGCAGGACGAGCGCGACGGCGACGAGCCCGACGAACTCCAACGCCAGACCGAGCTGCACGACCCGAGCCACGCCGACGCGGCGCGTGAGGTAGCCGCCGACCTGCGAGCCGATGATGATGCACACTCCGAACGGCAGCATCCAGAAGCCGTTGGTCTCGGCGGTGAGGTGCTTGGCGTCCTGGAGGAAGACGGGCAGCACGAAGAACATGCCCATCTGCCCCATCGCGAGGACGCTCGTGGTGATCAAGCCATAGCGGAAGCCGGGATGCCGGAGCTGTCCGAACTCGAACAGCGGCCCGCGGTCGTGGCGCTCCTTCCAACGCTCGAGCTTGAAGAACGCGAACAAGATCGCGAGCGCGAGCAACATCACCACGGGGATCAGCGACACACCACGTTGGCGCGGCCAGATCTCGCTGCCCGCGAGGGTGAACGGTTCGAGCGGACGGAACCAGCCGTAGCGCGCACCCTCGCTCAGCGCGAACACGAACAGGAACAGCCCCACCGCGACCAGGCACGCGCCGGGGAGGTCGATCTCGACTCGTCGGGCCGAGGGGCCGTCACGCCGGATGAACAGCAACGCACCGATGATCGCCAGGGGGGCCACGATCACGTTGATCCCGAACGCCCAGCGCCAGGTGTAGTTGGTGGTGAGGAACCCGCCGACCACCGGGCCGAGCGCGGCGCCCGCGCCCACGGTGGCGCCCCACGCCGCGAACGCCGTGGCGCGCTCGCGACCCTGGAACGTGGTCGAGATGATCGACAGCGTCGCCGGCAGCATCAGCGACGCCCCCATGCCCTCGATCAGCGCCTCGCCCACGATCAGGCTCGGAACGTTCCACGACAGCGCCGCGAGCAGCGAACCACCGCCGAACAGCGCCGCACCGATGATGAAGATGCGGCGGTGCCCGAACACGTCACCGAGGCGGCCACCGATGATGAGCAAGCTCGCGAACGTCAGCGCGTAACCGGTGATCACCCATTCGACCGCCGGCAGGGTGGTGTGGAAGTCGCGCAGGATCGTGGGGATCGCGACGGTGAGCACCGAGTTGTCGAGCACCACGATGAGCGCGGCGACGACGACGACCGCCAGCGTGACCCAACGGCGCGGATCGGGAACTGGTGTCGGGGCGCTCACCCCTGCCGGCTCACGGAGCGGAGCTCACGCGGTCTGTCCCCCGTCGATCACGAACTCGGCGCCCGTGGAGTACGAGTTGTCGTCGGAGACCAGCCAGAGCGCGAGCTTCGCCACCTCCTCCGGCTGCGCGTAGCGCTGCAGCGGCACGCCGATCGTGGAGGCCAGGCCGTCGAGGTCGGTGCCGCCCATCATCGGGGTGTCGATGATCCCGGGATGGATCGAGTTCACCTTGATGCCGTGGGGACCGAGCTCGATGGCGGCGCCCTTGGTCATGCCGCGCACCGCCCACTTCGTCGCCGCGTACGTGTAGCACGCGCTCGCACCGCGCAAACCGCCGACCGACGAGATGTTGACGATCGAACCCGAATGCTGCTCGATCATCTGGGGTGCGACCGCCTTCATCCCGAGGAACACACCGGTCTGGTTGATGGCGACGACCTCGTTCCACGATTCGAACGTCGTGTCGAGCATGCGTTCCCAACGCAGGATGCCGGCGTTGTTGATCAGCACGTCGATGCGGCCGTGGTCGGCCACCACGCGCGCCACGAGCGCGTCCCACTGCGCGGGATCGGCGACGTCGTGCTCGACGAACGTGCCCCCGACCGCAGCGGCCGTCTTCGCTCCGTCGTCGACGAGCACGTCGGTGACGACGACCGTCGCCCCCTCCTCCGCGAACAGCGACGCCTCGGCAGCGCCCTGCCCGCGTGCGCCTCCGGTGATGATGGCAACGCGGCCGTCGAGCTTTCCCATCACGTTTCCCCCGTGGTCGTGGATGGCCCAGCCACGCTAACAACGCCGGTGGCAGAGCCTGCACCGGGCCGGGTTTGCCGTCGGGGGCCACCGGGCAGCACCCGCGGGTGGACCACGACCGGCGATTCGGCCTCGCCGGCGCCCGCGCCGCGGCCGACGGAGGCGACGAGGAGGTCGCGCGCTGGGTGGGCGACTTCCTCTCCAGCCGCGGCAGCAACAACGCGGTGCTGGCGGCCGCGCTCGCGCGCGCGCCGCACTGGTGGTACGGCCCGGTGCGCCTGCCGGTCGCCGACCTCGAGCGCCTCGCCGGCCCCGAGCACGACGTGGTGTGCGCGGTGGAGCCCGCGACGTGGGAAGACGACATCGACGGGATGGAAGCGCGCCTCGACGACGGCTGGGAACCGCCGCCGCTGCTGGCCGAGTGGCGTGACGGACGCTTGCTGCTCCAGGACGGCAACCACCGGCACGAGGCGCTGGTACGCGCCGGTGAATCGGAGGCGTGGACGCTCGTCTACTTCTCTCGGCTCGTGGACCGCGACCGCTTCGCCCAACACCACCTGGAGGTGCTGCGCCTCAGCGGACGGCGTCCCTGACCTTGTGCGCGGTGCGCTTCGCGCCCGCCTTGGCCTTGTTGACGTTGCCCTTGGCCTTGAGCTTGCGGTTGCCGGTGAGCTCGCCGGCGACGACCTCGGCCTTGCCCTTTGCCTTCTGCGCGGACGCCCTGGCCTTCGTGCCTGCCATGATGATCCACCTCTCCTCGCGTCGTCGTTGACGCGCGCGGGGCTACCCGACACGGGCCGGATCGAACCCTGACGCCACACGACTGAACGCGTGGTCGAACAGCGCGTCGAGATCAGCGGTGATGGCGTCGGCGATCCACGCGTCGAGCGCGACACGCAGGGCCGCGGTGGCAACCGCGGTGACGAGCTGCAGCTCGTCGCGCGAGGTGTGCCCGCCGGACGCCAGCGCGCGCCGCGCGAGCACGTCGACCACGTCGGTCTCCCAACCATGCTGGTGCTGGGCCTTGTAGGCCTGCAGGTGCGGGGACGTGGCGACGATCTTCGACCGGGTGACGAGCGCATCACGATCATCGCGGTAGTCGTCGGTCAGGGTGCGCATGGCCTCGCGCAGCGCGACGAAGGGATCCTCGGTGGTCGGCCGCTCGGCGATGACGGCCAGCAGGCGCTCACGCCGAGCTTCGGCGTCGGCGAAGAGGACGTCTTCCTTGGTGGGGAAGTAGCGGAAGAAGGTGCGCGGCGACACCTCGCACGCGTCGGCGATCTCCTCGACCGTCGTGCGGTCGAAGCCCTGGCGGGAGAAGAGGCCCATCGCGGCCTCCTCCAGCGCCTCCCGGGTGCGCGCCTTCTTGCGCTCGCGGAGCCCGACCGCACTGGACATGTGCATATTCTGACACACCACGACGCTTGGCAACAGCTGAAGTTTGTCAATTTGCGATTTCTGTCACTAGCTGCCAGAATAACCGGTCATGGCGATCCTGACCTCCCCCACGGATGGCCGTACCGACGAGCAGGCCTACGCCCGGCGCTGGTGGACCCTCGGGATCCTGTGCCTGAGCCTCCTCATCGTGTTCGGCGGCAACTCCACGCTCAACGTCGCCCTCCCCACGCTCTCGCGCGACCTCGGCGCCACCGAATCGCAACTGCAATGGGTGGTGGCCGTGTACTCGCTGGTGTTCGCCGGTCTGTTGTTCACGTCGGGCGCGCTCGGCGACCGCTTCGGCCGCAAGGGCGCGCTGCAGTTCGGACTCGCGACGTTCTTCCTCTCGAGCTTGTTCGCATCGCAGGCCACCGACGTCACGCAGATCATCGCCTGCCGCGCCGCGATGGGCGTGGGCGCCGCGTTCATCATGCCGGCGACGCTGTCGATCCTCGTCAACGTGTTCCCGCCCCACGAGCGGGCGAAGGCGATCGCGATCTGGGCGACGACCACCGGCATCGCGGGATCGATCGGCCCGGTCATCACCGGCTGGGTGCTCGGCCACTTCTGGTTCGGGTCCGCGTTCCTCGTGTACCTCCCGGTGATCGCGATCGCGTTCGTCGGCGGCTGGTTCTTCGTGCCCAAGTCGCGCGACCCCGACGAGAGCGCGATCGACCCGTTGGGCGCGCTGCTCTCGATCGTCGGCGTGGCCTCACTCGTCTACGGGTTCATCGAGGCGCCGGACAAGGGATGGACGGCGCCAGTGACCTTGGCCGCGTTCGGTGTCGCGGTCGTCGTGCTCGCGCTCTTCGTGCTGTGGGAGCTGCACAACGAAGAGCCGATGCTCGACATGCGCTACTTCCGCAATCCCGCGTTCAGCGTCGGCAGCGGCGCCATGATGCTGGTGTTCCTCGCCATGTACGGCGTCATGCTGCTGATGACGCAGTACTTCCAGCTCGTGCTCGGCTTCTCGCCCCTCGACACCGCGATCAGGTTGTTGCCGATCGCCGGCATCATGCTCGTCGTCACGCCGTTCACCCCGCGGATCGTGCAACGATTCGGCGGCAACCGGTCGGTGGCGTTCGGCATGGGACTGATCGCGCTCGGCTTCGCGCTCTTCACGCAGCTCGGCATCGACACGTCGTTCTGGTTCTGCTGGATCTGCCTCGCACCGCTCATGACCGGCGTGTCGCTCTCGATGGCACCGATGACGGCATCGATCATGTCGGCCGTGCCGGAGAGCCGAGCGGGCGCGGGCTCGGCGATGAACGACGCGACGCGGGAGCTCGGCGCCGCGCTCGGCATCGCGGTGCTCGGCAGCATCGCCGCGTCGCAGTACTCGAGCCATCTGCACGACGCGTTGACCAAGCTCCCCGCCGGCGCGCGCGGGACCGCCAGCGCCTCGATCGCGGGCGCGCTGCAGGTCGCCGGGCGTCTCCCCGGCGACGCCGGCCATGCGCTCGCCACCGCCGCGCAGCAGGCGTTCGTCGACGGCATCCACCTCGCGGCCGTGTTCGGGGTGGCGCTGGCGATCGTCGCCGCGCTGCTGACCCGGCGGTTCCTCCCCCGTTCCGTCGCGCCCGTGGGTCCCATGCACTCGGCGGTCGAGGCGCTCGAGAATGCGGCCGAGTTCGGCGTGGGCGGAGCGATGCCTGTCTTCCCCGACGAGCCGGAGCCGACGCGCAATGCTCCACGGCGTGAGCGTGAGCGAGCCGGGTGTCCCGGCGAGTAGCGAACGCCCAATGGAGACGGCGTGAGCGTGAGCGAGCCGGGTGTCCCGGCGAGTAGCGAACGCCCAATGGAGACACCGTGAGCGTGAGCGAGCCGGGTGTCCCGGCGAGTAGCGAACGCCCAATGGAGACGGCGTGAGCGTGAGCGAGCCGGGTGTCCCGGCGAGTAGCGAACGCCCAATGGAGACGGCGTGAGCGTGAGCGAGCCGGGTGTCCCGGCGAGTAGCGAACGCCCAATGGAGACGGCGTGACCACGACGCCGCGACCGAACGGCCGGGAGCCGGCCAGCTCCCGAGCGAACGGCCCGGCTCGCAGTGAACGAGCCGTCGAGGAAGCGCTGCGCATCCTGGTGAGCTTCGACATCGACGGCACCATGGAGTTCGGCGACCCGCCGGGACCCGTGTCGGCGGCCGTGGCCCGCGAGCTCGTCGGCCGGGGATACATCGTCGGCGTGGCGTCCGACTGGCCGCGGTCGAGCCAGCAGCCGTTGTGGTCGCGCCACGGCGTCGAACCGGAATTCGTCGGTGGGAAGCACCACCTCCACGAGGTGAAGGCGCAGTTCGCGGCCGACCGCTACGTGCACGTCGGCGACACCGACGTCGACGAGCGCTACGCGCTGCTGGCCGGCTTCGACTTCCTCCACGTCGACGAGCTCGTCGTGCCCGTCGTGGCCGACGACATCCACGACGCCGCCTGGCTACCCGACGACTGACCGCCCCCCTTCAGAGAGAGCGAGCGGAGGCGAGCGACGGGACAAGGCTGCGACGGGGAGAAGGTGGCTCAGACCTGCTCCATCGCGCGGAACGGGGGCACGCCGGGGTCGCGGTCCTTGAACAGGGTGTCGCGGCCGTCGGCCAGGGCCTGGATGCTCCACTTGGCGTCGGAGTTGATCTGCGTGACCGGGTGCCAGCCCTCGACGATCTGCGCCACGCCGCCGGTGATCTTCAGCACCTGGCCGGTGATGCCCTCGGCCAGCGGCGACGCCAGCCACACCGCACCCGCGGCGGGGTTCTCGGGCGACATCATCGGGTTCTCGCTGATCTCCGGGCTCACGACGGTGCCGAGCAGACGGGTGGCCGCCACGGGTGCGATGGAGTTGACCCGCACGCCCGAACGCTCGAGCTCGCGGGCGAGCACGATGGTCAAGCTGGCGATGCCGGCCTTGGCCGTCGCGTAGTTGGCTTGGCCCGCGTTGCCGTACAGGCCCGACTCCGACGCGGTGGTGACGATCGCCGCGTGCGCGGGTTCGCCCGTCTCCTTGGCCTTCGCTCGCCAGTACGCCGACGCGAAGCGGATCGGCGCGAAGTGCCCCTTGAGGTGCACGCGGATGACCGCGTCGAACTCCTCCTCGGACATGTTGAAGCTCATCTTGTCGCGCAGGATGCCGGCGTTGCAGATGAGCACGTCGAGACGGCCGAAGGTGTCGACCGCCTGCTGCACGAGCGCCTCGCCGCCGGGCCAGCTCGAGCAGTCGTCGTAGTTCGCGGCCGCCTCGCCACCCGCCGCCGCGATCTCGTCGACGACGGCCTGCGCCGGCGTCTGGTCGGCGCCTTCACCCGCGCCCGAGCCGCCGAGGTCGTTCACCACCACCTTCGCGCCTTCGCCCGCGAGCAACAGCGCTTCGGAGCGCCCGATGCCACGGCCGGCCCCGGTGACGATCGCAACCTTGCCGTCGAAGAGTCCCATTCGATCCGCTTCCTCTGTCGGTACCAGTCCGGCCAGCGAGGCTAGCGACAACGCATCGACCACCACCAAAGTGACAGGACTGCCGGATACGGTCACCCGATGGCGGTCTCACCCGAGCTTCCCCGCGCCACGACGCTCGAGGAGCTGCTCGACCTCGAAGAGCTCGACCGGGACCTCTACCGCGCGCACAACCCACGTCGACCGTTCACCGATCACCTCTACGGCGGTCAGGTCGCGGCCCAGGCGCTGCGCGCCGCCGGCCTCACCGTCCCCGACGGGCGGCATCCGCATTCTCTGCACGGCTACTACCTGCGCTCGGGCGAGGCCGAGCACCCGACGATCATGAAGGTGAGCCGCGACCGCGACGGCCGTTCGTTCTCGGCGCGGCGGGTCGTGGCGCTCCAGCGGGGCGAAGCCATCTTCACTGCCGCGGCATCGTTCCACATCGACGAGGAGAGCGGCGACTACTCCGCGGTGCCGTTTCCCGACGGGGTGCGGTCACCGGAAGAGCTCGCCGACCACTCGACCCCCGCCAGTGACGTGCTCATGGAGCTGCGCCCGCTCGACCCGCCGCCGGACGACCTCGGGCGCCAGAGCGTCGCGCGCTCCATGTGGGGCCGCACGCGCGAGCGGCTCCCCGACGACCGCGTGCTGCACGCAGCCGCCATCGTCTATCTGTCCGACATGAGCTCCGGCTTCGTGGATCTCGACGTGCCCGGACTGCCGCGCGGTGGCAGCAGCCTCGACCACACCGTGTACTTCCACCGCCCGACGCGCGCCGACGACTGGCTGTTCATGGCGCTCGAACCGGTGTCGGCCGCCGGTGCCCGCGGCGTGTACCGCGGCTCGGTGCACGACCGCGTCGGGCGCCTCGTCGCCACGTTGGTGCAGGAGAACCTCATGCGCCCCTGGCCGACACCGTCCTGACACAACATTCCTGCGTCGGTGGGGGGCGGGTCAGCGAGTGCCGATGTAGCCGACGAGGTCGTCGCGCTCACTCTCGAGCTCGGAGATGCGGCTCTTCACCAAGTCGCCGATGCTCACGATCCCCACGATGGCACCGTGGTCGTCGACCACCGGGACGTGGCGGATGCGGCGCTCGGTCATCGTCGTCATGAGCTCCTCGACGGGCGTCTCGCGGCGGCAGGTGACGACGTCGGTCGTCATGATGCGCGCGACAGGCTGGTCGAGCAGCTCCGCGCCAGCGCGGAGGTGACGCACGACATCGCGCTCCGACACGATGCCGGCGATCCCGGCGCCCGACGACACGATGACCGCGCCGATGCGATGCTCGGCGAGAGTGTCGAGGAGCTCCCGGACGGTGGCGCTCGGCGGGATGGTCACCACCGAGTCGCCCTTCGCGCGGAGCACGGTCACGATCAACATCGCGTCCTCCTTTGCTCACACCGCCACTCACGGCGCCCACGCTCGCGAACCAATAGTCTCGCGCCGTGCGCCGGCTCGTGCCGACGGTCGCGCTGACGATCGGTCTCGCCCTCACTGCCGCGGCCTGTCTGCCGCCTCCGGAATCGGCCCAGAACGGGCGACTCCCGGACAGTGCGCTCACGACGGTCACCGCCAGCTGCCGGGTCGCGAACGACCTGGCCGACCCGCTGCGCCGCCTCGTCTACACCGCTTGGGTCCGCGACGGCGTGCACCTCCAGCCCGAGACCCAGGCCTACGTCGCTCCCCTGCCCGGTCCACCGAGCGTCCAGTCGTGCTACCGCGACTACGACATGCAGGTGTGGTGGCGGAACTTCTACTGCTTCTTCGGCAACTGCGACTTCGCCGCGGTGCCGGGCACGAGCGTGCACGGTTGGGGGCGCGCGGTCGACTTCGAGGACGGCGGCGGCGAGCTCACGTTCGCGTCCGCCGGGTACCAGTGGTTGCAGGCGCATGCGGGTGAGTTCGGGTTCGTGCACCCCGCATGGGCCGAGCCCGGCGGCTCGTCACCCGAACCGTGGCACTGGGAGCACGGATGAGCAGGGAGAGCTCACCGCGGCCATCCTCGAATGACGGAATGAGCGAGCGGACGCGAGCGACGGTGGAACGTCAGCCGTCGGGGATCATCTTGCGGGTGACGAAGCGCCACGTGCCGCCCTCGCGCTTCATCGTGTCCTCGTAACGGCCCGAGATCACGAGCTTGGTCTCCGCCGCACCACCCGCGGTCGCCCACATCTGCAGGTAGAGCCGCGCGGTTGCGTCGTCGCCATCGCCCTCGATCGAGACGTTGCTCACGAGATGGCGAGCGCCGGGCGCCATCGACGGCACGAAGGCTGCGAAGTCGCGGAGCTCGTCGCTCCCCTTGATGACGTTGAAGCCGCTGTCGAGCGAACCGCTGTCGACGAACAGCGCCGCGAACGCGGGGCCGTCGCCGGCGTCGACCGCGTGGTTGTAGTCGGCGATCAGCTTCTGGATGGCGAGGATGTCGTCGGCCGCCAGCGCCATGGTGCGCTCCTCTCGTCCGGCTGCCCAACGACTGGGCGCGGGCGAGCATTCTGCCACCAGCACCGGTACGCTCCCGCGCCATGCCATCAACCACTGACGTCGTCTCGGTCGAGCGAGTGATCCCGGCCCCGGCGGACACGATCTTCGACCTGCTCGCCGACCCCGCCCGCCACTGCGACATCGACGGCTCGGGCACCGTCCGACAGGCCAAGGCGGGGTCCGAGCGACTCGCTCTCGGGTCGAAGTTCGGCATGTCGATGAAGGCCGGCCTGTCGTATTCGATGGTCAGCGAGGTCATCGAGTTCGACGAGAACCGCTGCATCGCATGGCAGTCGAAGCCGCCGTCGTCCTTGGGGGCGAAGCTGGGCGGCGGCCGGATCTGGCGTTACGAGCTCGAACCGGTCGACGGCGGCACACGCGTGCGCGAGACCTGGGACATCTCGCAGGAGGCCAGCTTCTCGAAGCCGTTGGTCGGGCGCGCGGGGAAGAAGACGGCCGAGAACATGGACAAGACCCTCGCCCGCATCGAAGAGCTGGTCACCGGCTGACGAGGGTCGCCCTCACTCGACGGGCGGTGGGGTGCGCGGGCGCACGACGCACGACTGACCAGCCGTCGCGAGCAGCGTGCCGTCCTCGGCCCACAGCTGCACGCGGCCGTGACCGAAGCCGTGCGTGACCGCGTGGACGTGGACGTCGACGAGCACCCAGTGGGTCGGCACGAGCGTGCACACCCGCAGCGTGTTGTCGAGGCTGCTGCCGGTGACGAATTGGCCGAGCGCCTGTGCGACGCCGAAGGGCACGTAGTCGCCGAGGATGGCCAACGACGCGGCCGACACGTCGAGGCCGGCGGGGAACCGGGCCCAGAGGGCGCTGTGCCCGTCGTCGCGCGCGCCGTCGAGCGCGGTGAGATCGCGGCCGCGGGCGAGGCGCATCTCGAGTCGCTGCGCGAGCGAGTCGTCGACGCGCGTGATCCGCTGGCGCGGCGGGCACTCCTCAGGCACCGGCACGTCCGGGAAGCGCGCCCACTGGCCGTCGTAGACCGGATCGCGCGTCCCGAGCGCGGCGTTGACGGTGAGGATCTCGCGATCACCGACGTGCGCGACGGCGCGGGCCTGCGTCGTGTGGTGGCCGGCGCTCGCGACCGTCACGTCGATGTCCATGATGTCGGGCGGGTGCGCGAACGAGAGGTACTGCGCCGCCGCCCACACCACCGGCCGACCCGTCGTGCGCTCGAGCGCCTCGATGGCGGCACCGAGTCCGCACCCGCCGAAGAGGAACTGGTTGTCCGTGCAGATCCCCGGCACGACCTCCAGGTACCAGCGCACCGGGTTGTGGGTCGCGTGGAGCCCGAGGAACCCGCTCGCGTCCATGGGCGGCGATGCTACGGGGCCGGTGAGGTTACGGGCCGGTGAGGTTGCGGGAGGAGGTCTAGCCTCGCCGGATGACGCAGGTGACGGTGGTCGGCGACGAGATCACGCGGAGCACGGCCGAGATCGTCGGCGAGCGCGTGCTGCTCGCGCCCGAGGCGCTGCCCGAGGTCCTCGGCTGGACACTGAAGCCCGAAGGGCTCTGTCGCGACGACGTGTGCGTCCCGGTGCGCGATCGTGACGCGCTCGTCGTCGGCGACCGCATCGACCTCGTTGCCGTGGCCGGCGCGCTCGGGCGCCCGACGGTGGTCGACGCGGAAGCCGGGATCGTGGCCGTGGCGCTCGATCACGAGCAGCGGCGGGCCGCGCTCGAATCGCTCACCGCGCCCGACGTGACCCTGCGCGACCTCGACGGTGGGGCGCACACCCTCTCCGAATGGCGGGGCCGCAAGCGCCTGCTGCACGCGTTCTCCTCGTGGTGTGGGTGTCGCTACGACCTGCCCGGCTGGCAGGCTCTGCACGACGAGCTGCACGACGAGAACTTCACCGTGATCGCGGTCGCGATCGACGAGTCACCCGACGACGTCCGACCGTGGACCGAGGGCGTGACCATGCCGCTGCTCATCGACCCGCAGCACGTGCTGACCGAGGTGTACGCGATCAGCAACGTGCCCGCGGTCGTGTGGATCGACGAAGACGATCGCATCGTGCGGCCCAACAGCGTCGCCTTCTCCAACGACATGTTCAAGGAGTTCACCGGCGTGGACTCCGGGCCGCATCTCGACGCCGTGCGCGCGTGGGTGCGCGACGGCAGCGCCGACATGAGCGAGGCTGACGCTCGCGCTGCGGTGCCCGACCTCTCCGACGACGAGGTGCGGGCACGGCTGCACTTCCGCGTGGCGGTCGAGGCCCGACGACGGGCTGACGACGCGACGGCCCGGCGACACTTCGCGCGCGCCGGGGAGCTGGCACCGATGGACTTCACCGTCCGTCGCGCCGCGATGCCGCTCATGGGCGAGGACCCGTTCGGGCCCGCGTTCATGGAGCTGTTCGGCGAGTGGCAGGCCGCGGGGAGCCCGTTCCACGGGCTGCCGCCCATGACCGCCGACGCCTGACCCCGGCGCGCAGCAGTCGCTCAGCGCTCGCCCGCCCGCGCGAGCACGTCGGTGAGCGCTCGTGCGGCCTCGTACTCCCGGTGGTACAGCGACACCCCGTCGAAGCCCGCGGCCGCCGCGCCTCGGACCGTCTCGACGAAGGACGCGTCGCGCAGCGTGCCACTGCACAGCACGACCGAGTCGGTGTCGAGGGTCCGCACGCTCGACAGCCGGCGTCTACCCGGAGCGCTCGGGATCGGCGACCTCCGCGCCGACGGGCGTGGTCGGGATGCTGCCGCTCAGGAACAACGCCACCAGGGCGAGCACCGCGAGGACGCCGAGCGATGCGCGGAGGGCATCGAGGCGCGCGTCGGCGTTCTCGTCGACCACCGCGGTCGCGGTCTCGGGCGGTACGCCGGCGTCGTCGAGGGCCTGGTTCAGATCGGCGTCGGAGATGAACGGCACCCCGCTGGTCAGCTCGGTCTGTGCCTTCGACGTGAGGTCCTTCGGCACCGAGGGGTTGCTCGCGATCCCGGAGAAGAACGATGCCGTGAGCGCCGACATGAGGATCGCACCTGACAGCGCGGTCCCGAGCGAGATCCCGAGGTTGGAGAACGTGTTCTGCAGCCCGCCGACTTCGCCGCTCTGCTCGTCGGGCAGGGCCGACACCGTCACCGCGCCCAGTTGCGACGCGAGCGCACCGATGCCGAGTCCGGCGAGGAGCATCGGCCAGAGGGTGATCTCGGCCCCCGCGCTCTCGTCGAGCGCGGCGACGAACACGACGAGACCCAGGAACAGCATCAAGAACCCGAAGCGGGTCACCCGGCGGGGCGAGGCCTGCGGGAACACCTTGGGGATGCCGACGGCGGCGATCACGAGGGTGATCGACAGCGGCATGATGCGCAGCCCGGTGTCGATCGCCGACAGCCCGAGCGCGATCGAGAGGAAGAGCGGCACCGCGAAGAACAAGCCGGCCTGGAGCAGGTACTGGAAGAAGAACGCGGTGAGCCCGCTGCGCAACAACCGGACCCGCAGGATCACGGGGTCGAGCAGCGCGGCCCGGCCGGTGTCGCGCCGGTGCTTCTCCCATTCGAGGAAGAGGAGCAGCACCGCGCCGCCCCCGAGGATCAGCCAGATCACCGGCGAGAGCCCGAGCCACGTGGGCGCGTCGGGCTTGGGCTTGACGAAGCCCCAGGAGCCCGCGCGCAGGACCCCGTAGACGACGAGGCCGAGGCCGAGGGCCGAGAGCGCGGTGCCGACCAGGTCGAGGCGGGCGCCTTCTTCCTTCGGCGTGTCGGCGGTGCGGCGGTTGAGGAGCAGCACCACGCCGATGATGAGGACCTCGCTCACGAACACGTAGCGCCACGACCAGTAGGTGGTGAACAGCCCGCCGATGAGCGGACCGAGCGCAACCGCGATCGCGCCGCCGGCGGTCACGATGCCGTACGCGCGCGGCCGTTCCGCCTTCACGAAGTTCGACGCCACCAGCGCGACGATCGCCGGCATCACCAATGCCGCGCCGACACCTTCGAGGAACGACCACCCGAACATCAGCACCGCGAGGTTCGGCGAGATCGCGGTGGTGAACGATCCGCACGCGTAGATCACGCACCCGATCGTGAACGCGCGCTTGCGACCGAGGATCGCCCCCATCTTCCCGCCCGTGATCATCAGCGATGCCATCACCAGCGTGTACAGCGTGATCGCGGTCTGGATGCCCGTGACCGTCGTGCCGAGGTCCTTGGCGACGGTCGCGATCGAGACGTTCATCACCGACGAGTCGAGGATCATCACGAACTGCGCGGCGGCCAGCGTCACGAGGACGGCCTTCGCTGCCGCGCCGGCCGCTCCTCGGGCTCCCTCCGCCGTCGAACTGCTCATCGAGGCTCCCCGCCGCCCATCTGGTGGAACAGTACGCAGGCTCAGCCGAGCGCCGGCAACACCTCTTCCACGTAGAGGCGCACCGAGCTCCACCCCTCGTCGATCGGCATGCCGCCGACCAGCGGGTGGAGCGCGCAGGTCGCGGCCGGGCCGGCATCCCCGAGGCGGTCGACGAGCTCCGCGGGCGTCACGACCTCGTAGATGCCCTCGGCGCGCAGCGCCTCGATGCTGGTCGCGTGCGAGTGCACCGACGACGTCTGGCCCGGTGGCTGCCACGACGCGTACGTGGAGGACTCCTCGAAGAAGTGGTGCCCGAGGTCGCGCCAGACGCGTTCGGGATCTTCGGCCACGAAGGTCATCGCGGTGTGCTCCGGAGGCATCGCACAAAAGCCCTGCGTGCCGAACTCCGCGCACTGCGCGTAGTAGTAGGCCTCGAGATCCGGCAGGTTGGCGGGCGGGAGGTACGGCAGGCCGAACCGCGCGGCACGCCGCACCGCGACCTTGCTCGACCCGCCGAGCATCAGGGTGGGATGGGGCTGCGTGACGGGGCGCGGGGTCACGCGGACGGTGGTCCCGCGGTATTCGAACGGCTCGCCCGTCCACGCCTTGAGCATGGTGTCGATCGCTTCGTCCTGCAGCGCGCCGCGCGCCGCCCAGTCCTTGCCGTGCGCTTCGTATTCGCTCTCGCGGTAGCCGATACCAGCGGTGACGACGAAGCGTCCGCCACTGGCGAGGTCGAGCACCGCGATGTCCTCGGCGAGACGAAGCGGGTCGTGCAGGGGTGCGAGGAGCGCGTTGAGCGTGGCCATGATCGTCTTCGTGCGGCCGAACACGAGGCCCGCCATCACCAAAGGCGACGGGCTCCACCCGTTGTCGGCCCCGTGGTGCTCTTCGAGCGAGATCGCCTGGAGCCCGTGCTCGTCGGCATAGCCGGCCATCTCGACGAACGCCTGGTAACGCGCCGACATCTCGGTCGGCTCGAGCCCGGGCTGGACGCAGTTGAAGCGGACGACGGAGTACGGCATGGCCGGACCCTACCGCCGCCGGTCGCGGTCAGGCCGCGGGCACCACGTCGGTGGCGGACCGGAGGCGCGGCACGACGAACGCGTGGACGAGCGCGGCCACGGTGAGCATGGCGACGCCTTCGGTCAGCTCGAACCACGGCACGCGCCATGCCACCACCCCGATCACGGCCACCGCCATCGCCGTGCCGATCCGGAGCAGGAGGAGCGGACGGCGGGGCCGCCGGCGGGTCGACACCCCGATGCCGGCGAGGCCGAGGTAGACGAGGCACAGGGTCGCCATGATCTCGAGGATGTCTTCCGCCGGAAGGTGCTCGAAGAAGTCCAGGGCCACGAGCTTCGACACTCCGATGGCGGTGCCGGCGATGCCGAGCTGCATGAGCAGGTGGCACGTGACCCAGGGCCCGAACCGACGGAAGTCGATGCCCGCGAACGGGACGTCCTCGAAGTACGACGCCCACAGGGCGAAGGTGAGGATGAACTGGAACACGAGCGCGACGACGTCGATGCCGTCGACCGTGCTGTTGCTCACCGCGATGGCGACCTTCACGAAAGCCTCGCCGCACACGATGATCGTGAAGGCGCCCATCCGCTCGACGAGGTGTGACTCGTCGATGGGCGGGAAGTCGGCGAGCCGGGTCGAGCGGACGGCGGCGGGCAGGATCATCACGGCCATCCCGATCGCGGCCCCGGCGATGCGTGCGGCCTCGGGCAGCGGCGCGACCACCAGGAAGCACAGCGCGGCCCCGGCATGGATCCGCGTCATCGTGCGTGCGAACTCGGCGTGCGGGCTGTCGGCGCGCGCGGCGCGCCAGTACATCACCGCGACCGTCGCGACGAGCGCGCCGTAGGAGCACAGGAGCAGCGTCTCGTCGTCGACGACACCCGCGCGCGCCTCCGTCGCGACCAGGGCCACCAGGATCATCTGACCGAGGACGAGCATGCGGTGGACGAAGTCCGTCATCCGGAAGCGGTTGGTGAACATCGTGGTGCAGAGCCAGAGCCACCAGACCGCGCTGAACACCGCGACGACCCATGCGATGCGCGAGGCGTCGTGCAGGTGCGAGACGGCCGAGCTGAACACGAGGATCGCGGCGACGAACACGAGGTCGTAGAAGAGCTCGATCCACGCGCCCATCTGCTCGAGCGTGTACGAGGTGACCTGCCGACGAGGTTCTGCCATACGGGCTACGCCTGCGGCCGCAGGCGTTCGTCGAAGAACGCGAGGACGCGGTCGAGCGCCTCCCGGGTGGGATGGCCGGGCTCGTCGACGAGGTGCTGGGTGAGCACGGAGTGCGCGCTCCGGGGGATCCCGAAGGAGTTGCCCTTCGACGAGTCGATCTCGACCGCGATGAACGCGTCGCCCAGCTCACGCCGGAGCGTCTCGAAGCGGGCTCGGGGCGCCGCCGCGTCTTCGGTGAACCGCAGACCGAGCAGGCAGGTACCGGCCGCGGTGCGCTCCTTCACGCGGGCGAGGTCGGCGTCGCTGATCCCGACCGCGCGGCGGCGGCCCGGGCTCACCGGGAACGGCAGCGACGGCTGGCTGAGCACCGGAGCGAGCATGGTGTCGTCGACCATCATCCCGAGCGCGAAGCCGCCGGTGAAGCACATGCCGACGGCGCCGACGCCGGGGCCACCGCACTCCTCGTGCGCCTCCGCGGCGAGGCGCCGGAGCCAACCGATCACCGGGCTCGTGCGGTCGAGCGCGAAGGTCGTGAACTCACGCGCCACGCACGCCTGGGCGAGCATCGCCACGGTGTACCCGACCGTGACGTCACGTCCCGGGGTGCCGAACAACGAGGGCATGCGCACGCTGAACCCGGCGTCCACGACGCGGCGCGCGAAGTCGATCACCTGCGGGTGGAGGCCGGGGATCTCGTGGATCACGATGACTGCGGGCCCGGTACCGCCCACGTACACCGGTCGGGAGAGGCCGTCGTGGGTGAACGTCGACTCGTCGAAGCCGGGAAGCTGCACGCCCACGATGTGGAACACTACGGGCTCCTGATCCCGTGAACGAGGAGCGACCGTGGCCGACGACAACGAAGGAATCGAAGAAGTCGAGGTGGTCACGTCCGCCGTGGGCGAGGACGGCACCGTCGTGGTCGACGACCTCACGGCGCTGGTCGACGAGGACGGCAACGTGCTCGCCACCGACGAGACCATCGCGGTCGAGGGTCCCGACGGCACCGTCGTCATCGACGAGGTGATCTCGGTGGCCGACGACGATGGCGACCTCGTCGCAGTCGAAGAAGACGTTCTCGTCGTCGACGGCGACGAGACCTGACCCCCGTCCGGATCCTTCGCAGTGCGAGGGGTCAGGTCGTCTGCAGCTTCTTCAACGCGTCGAGGGCGCGGTCGGCGTGGACGTTCATGCGGACCTCGCTCTTGACCACCTCGACGACCCGGCGGTCCCGGTCGATCACGAACGTCACCCGCTTCGCGGTCTTCTTGCGGGCGACGCCCATCATCTGGGCCACGGTGCCGTCGGAGTCGGACAGCAACGGGTAGTCGAAGCCGTGCTTCTCGGAGAACTGGTGCTGCTTGTCGACCGCGTCGAAGCTGATGCCGACACGCTGACCGCCCGCCGCGGCGAACTCGGACGCCAGGTCGCGGAAGTGGCAGCTCTCCCTCGTGCACCCGAGCGTCATCGCCGCCGGGTAGAAGAACAGCACCACGGGCCCGTTCGCCAGCAGGTCGCTCAGCTTGCGCGGTGTGCCGGTCTCGTCGGGCAGTTCGAAGTCGTCAACCACGTCCCCCGGGTCCATCACACGGGTCCGTTCCGCTCCGGCGTCCCGGCCATCCGGCCACGCCTCCGCTGCACGTCCATCACACGGGTCCGTTCCGCTCCGGCGTCCCGGCCATCCGGCCACGCCTCCGCTGCACGTCCATCACACGGGTCCGTTCCGCTCCGGCGTCCCGGCCATCCGGCCACGCCTCCGCTGCACGTCCATCACACGGGTCCGTTCCGCTCCGACGTCCCGGCCATCCGGCCACGCCTCCGCCGCACGTCCATCATGACGCAACGTAGCTCAGCGGCCGACGTTCAGCTGCCGTAGTGGCGGAGCTCGATGGTGTTGCCGTCGGGGTCCTTCACGTAGAGCGACGTGCCGTCGCCGCGGGCGCCGAAGCGGGTGGCAGGACCGTCGACCACCTCGAACCGGCCCGACGCCTTGACCGCGTCGAGGTCGACGGGCTCGACGACGAGGCAGAGGTGATCCGCGTTCTCGCCGGTGCGGGGCACCGCGAGCAGATCGAGGATGGTGTGCGCGTCGACGCGCACCGACGGGAACGACACGTCGCCGCGGCGCCACTCGTCGACGCGTTCGGGCGCGAGCCCGAGCTCGTCGCAGTAGAACACGAGCGCGCGCTCGACATCGCCGACGTTCAGCACGACGTGGTCGAGGCCGGTGACGTGCAGATCGCCGGTCATGCGCTCGGGTGGTACCAGTCCGGGTCTTCGCCGTCGGCCGCCTCGTCCGGATCGAGCGGCGGCACGCCCATCGCAGACCGCACGTCGTCGAGCGGTTGGTCGACGTGGTCCCAGAACCCCCACCCGCGAGCGAGCGTGTCGCCGGTGAGACGGTCGCCGCGAGACCACGCCACCCAGAACTTCCTCGGCACGAGGGCACCGGTGGCGGAGCCCGCGAACTCGGCCAGCGGCACACCCAGGTGCCAGCTGATGATCACGGGCAACACGTGGGCGGTGACCGCGTCATCCGGATGCATGCCCGCGGTGAACGTCGACACGAGCAGCTCGCCCTGCACCGAGGTGTCGTACCCGCTCAGCACGTGCGCCGAATCGTGTGGCACCGCGAACTCCTGGTTGGGTGCCTCGGGCACTCCGGGGAACGCGAAGCCGTTGGCCGCGTAGAAGTCGGCGAACGCTCGACCGAAGGTGCCCGTCGGCGCGTTGCGGAGCTGCTCGAAACGGGCGTGCAGCACCGAGTCGGGTGGCGGCGGTACACGCCGATCCACTCGTCGATGGTCTCGTCGTCGTCGACGCCGGTGAAGCTCCGCTCGTTGCGACGCGCGACGTCGGCGCGCACCTCGGCCAACTTGTGCCGCGCGAGCGCGGCGAGGTCGTGCAGGTACCGACGCTGAGATCGAGCGGCCAGCGGGTCCACCGGCACCACCGCCACACCAATTCGACACCCGGCGCGGTCGATTCCGCAGCCTCGAGATCTGCCACCACGAGTGGGAGTTCAACCACTCATCGTGGTTAGCCTTCCCCTGGGCGATGCCGGGCGCGCACCACGTAGGTGCCCGCGACCCAGTCGCCGACGCGCCGGTGGCCCGGGGTGAACCACGCGCACCACAACGCGACCGGCAGGAGCAGGACGAGACCATCGACGATCCACGCCACGACGCGCGTCACGGAGCGCAGCACCCCCGGCGTCGTGCCGTCGGGACGGACCACGCGGATCCCGAGCAGTGCCTTCCCCGGCGACGCCCCGGTGATCCCCTGCACCGCGACGAACACCGCGAGGTAGAGGACGACCAGGAGGCCGAGGAAGAGGAGGAAGGCGTCCTTGTCGACCAGCATCACCTGGTTCTTGTACGCCAGGCAGTCGCGGCCGGTCGGGATCGGGTCAGGGCAGTCGCCCTTGCGGAGGTCGGCGTTCCCGACCACCACCACCGTGAGCACGGGGATGAGCGCGAGCAGGAGCGCGTCGACGACCAGCGCGACGCATCGTCGGGTCACCACGCGCGTGGGATCGCGGCCGTCGATCGCCTCCGGCCGGTTCATCCCCGCCGGGCCCGGCGCGCGAGCACGACGATCAACCCCGAGTTGACGAGCGCCACGCCGATCGCGAACACGCCGAACACGACGTTGCCCGTTGCCAGCAGCACCGCGCCGAGACCGAGCATGAACGCTGCGAGCGCCCCCCGCAGCAGCAGGATCGCGCGCAGCCGGTCCACGCCCGGAGCGTACGCGCGGGACGTCAGCCGGCGACGAGCACGCGCACCCGGCGGGCCTGCTCCCCGCGACGACCGGGCCCGACCTCGAACTCGACCGTCTGACCCTCCTCGAGCCGCCGGTAGCCGTCGCCCTCGATCGCCGAGAAGTGGACGAACACGTCGCTGTCGCCTTCCCGCTCGATGAAGCCGAAGCCCTTGCGGGCGTCGAACCACTTGATCGTCCCGCTCGGCCATCCGCCGTTCGCGCCGTTCACAGCGTTCCCGTTGCCGACGTTCCCGGCGTTCGGGTTCGACCCTGCGGACACGCCGGACGCGGCGGACCGGGTGGAGTCGGACGTCGGCTCGCTGAGCAGCGTGACGTCGGGGCGCGCCAGCCCCGGGCGCATGCCGAGCTCGCGCTGGAAGTGCGCAACCACCTTGCGCTGGTCGCGCGCGACCAACGAGACGACGCAACCGTCGGCACCGGCGCGCGCGGTACGACCGGAACGATGCGTGTAGTCCTTGAAGTCCGCGGGCGGGTCGAAGTGCACGACGCACGCCACCGAGTCGACGTGGATGCCGCGCGCGGCGACGTCGGTGGCGACGAGGACCTGCACGTAGCCATCCGCGAACGCCGCCAGCGCTCGCTCGCGCTGACCTTGCGACCGGTTGCCGTGGATGGCGACGCTGCGCGTCCCCGCCTGTCCGAGCTTCTTGGCCAACGCGTCGGCCCCGTGCTTGGTGCGACAGAAGACGATGGTGGGGCCAGCGGCCTCCACGATCCGAGCGGTGAGCGCGACGCGGTCGGACTTCTCCACCTCCCAGAAGCGGTGCGTGGCCGCAGTGCGGTCCGCCTCGGGAAGGAGGTGACGCGACGGGTCGCGCTGGTAGCGCTGCACCAAGCGGTCGACGGCGCCGTCGAGGGTCGCCGAGAACAGCAGCGTCTGGCGGGTGTCAGGGGTCCGGTCGAGGAGCGCCTGCACCGCGGGAAGGAAGCCCATGTCGGCCATCCGGTCGGCCTCGTCGACCACGACCATCTCGACCTCGTCGAGGTCGACTTCGCGGCGCTCGATGAGATCGGTCAAGCGACCCGGGCACGCGACGAGGACGTCGACGCCGCGCCGCAGCGCCTTGAACTGTGCGCCGAAGCCGGCGCCGCCGTACACCGCGGTGACGCGGAGCTTGCGACCGCCGCCCAGCCACTCGAGCTCACCGCACACCTGCGCCGCGAGCTCACGGGTGGGAACGAGGACGAGGCCGCGCGGGCGCTTCGGTCGGGCCTTGCCGACCCCGGCGACGAGCGGGATGCCGAACGCGATGGTCTTGCCCGACCCGGTCGGGGCGCGGCCGCAGAGATCGCGGCCGGCGAGACCGTCGGGCACGGTCATGGCCTGGATGTCGAACGCGTCGACCAGGCCGCGAGCGCGGAGGGTGCGGACGAGCTCGGCAGGCACGCCGAGCTCGGCGAAGGTGGTGCTGGGCATGGCGGGGGGATCTCCTGTGGGATTCGTGCTGCACAAACGGTTTCGGGGAGGGTGGACGAACCCCGAAACGCCGATCCGTGAAGGAACCGGCAGCGCGAGAACCGCATACCCACGTGCGAACGCCCGGGCGCTGAGCACATCAGAGCGCACTCGGGACGCCACGAGCGTAGCAGGCGACAAGATGGAGCCATGGCAGCTGTGGACGACCGACCGATCGACCCGACGCCGGTGCACACCGCCGATCTCCCCGCCACGCCCCAGCGCGACCGCACCATCCCCGCGTCGGCGTGGGTCGAAGCCCCCGCCGAGCTCCTCGATCTCGGCCGCGACCTCGGCCACGAACTGGTCGCCTACAAGCGTCGCATCGGTCCGTGGCTGCTGTGGCGCGCGGGACCGGCCGCGAAGGGTGATGCGCGCTACGCCGCGCTCGCGGCCGGCGATGTGCGCCAGCAGTACACGTTTCGACTCTTTCCGTCGGGTGACGGCGAGGGGCTGGGCCCCGACGGCGTGGTGCACCATCGATTCCGCACCTGGAAGGAAGCGTTGCGCGACCACGCGCCCGGATGACACCCTGCGCGCGGTGCGCGCGCCTACGGTGAACAGCGATGGAGCGCCAGGCCGGGCTCGGTAGGAGCTTGGAAGACGTGTTCGACTCGCTCACCCCGGTCGAACCGGATACTTCCACACGGACACTCGCGCTCTTCGGTCTCGTCTCCGACGACGCGCCCGTCGCCGGCTCGAAGCCGCCGAAGAGCAAGAAGTCGAAGGACAAGAAGTCGAAGGACAAGAAGCAGGCGAACGGGAACAAGAAGAAAGAAGAAGAAGAAGAAGAAGAAGAAGAAGAAGAAGAAGCGCCACGACTGACCGACGGGGAAACCGTCAGCGCCGAGCGTCAGCTCGTCAGCTCGCCTCCGCCAGCTCGCGCGTCTCCTCGAGCACGTCGTGGTCGTCGCGCACCTCGACCGCGTGGGCGGGGAGACTGGACGACGGATGGCACGGACCCGGGACGAACAGGGCCAGCGGATCCTCGAGGCGGCCAGCGAGCTGCTGTCGAAGGAGGGCGCCAGCGCGCTCGGCGTCGGGCGCATCGCGGCCGCCTGCCGGCATCTTCGACGGCGCGCCCGACCAGATCGCCGAGCTCCTCTGGGGATCGATCCACGGGTTGGTCATGCTCGAGATCGTGGGTGTCGACCCACTCATGAGTGATCCTGCGGCGCGCTTCGACCGCGCGCTCGACATGCTGTTCCGGGGCCTGGAGCGTGGCTGACCTCCTCACCGCGCGTGTGCGCGTGGTGATCGACGGCGCGCTCGACCGCGTGTTCGACGAGCCCTTCGACGTGCGCACCGGGGAGGAGTTCGAGGATCTCGTTGCCGCCGGTCCGATCGGTCACGGGCCCGGACCGGCCGCCACCAGCGTCACCGCGTTCGTCGCCACCGCCACGCCGGTCGCGCGCCGGGCGCTGGCGATGGCTTCGAAGTCGGGGAAGGTGGCGACCAAGGTGCCGCTCCCCTCGGCGCGCGCGGTGAAGATCGGGCTCGCGTCGATCCCCATCGCCCTTCGATTGAGCACCATCACCCGGCGAGGCGTGCGCGAGCTCCAGCTGCTCGCCTCGTACCTGATCACGAAGCTGCGGAGCGCGGGCGTCGACCCCGACCGCGGTCTGGTGCGCTCGCTCACGCTGTCGCTCTACCTGGACCCGGCTCGCCGGCCGATCCTCGACGCGCCCGGCGCACGAACCGCGGGTGGCGTGGCCCGCCAGTGGGTGCTCCGGTCGCTCGGCGGTGACGCCGAGCGTGCGGTCCGAGCCCGGGCCCGCCGGCAGGCCGAGGCCCTCGGCCGGCTCGACCTGGCCGCACTGGGCGCCGAGTGGGCGCGACGTCACCCGCGACCGCCAGAATTGACCGCCGGTTGAAGGATCATGGCGGCGCTCGAAGGCACGGACGTGTCTGCCGTGCGCAAATGGCACGCTCTGGCACTGGAGCACCGGTGACGTCGGCGGCTACTCCGTGTACCTGCTCGCCGACGCGGCCGACCCTCGACGCCGCGCACTGCGCGCCATCAGCGCCCACACGCCGGGGCGAGAGCCGGCGCTCCCGGTCGCCGGCGCTCCCGGCCGCTGGCATCCCAAGACGGAGCGTGAGCGGAGGCGAGCGAGGTTGGAATTACGCGCCTTCCATCGGCGGTGTCCCGCCCCACGGGTCGTAGTAGCCGCCGACTTCCTCGTGGTACGAGCGTTCGTCGTCGCGGTGGCGCACGTCGTCGTAGTCGGGCGCACCCTTGACATCGTCCTTCGTCAGGGCGACGAGGACCTTCCGGTCATCGAGGTCGATCGCTTTGATGACACCGGCCGGCAACATCCGCTTCTTTCCGAAGATCCAGAAGCCGGTGTCGACGACGAGGCACGCCGCGCCTTGCGTCATCGTCGCCTCGTCGATCTTCCCGATGTGACCGTCGGTCGCCTCGACGTCGAAACCGCTGAGGTCTGGCATCGCGGGGACGTAGACCTCGGCTCGGAACGCATAGATGCCCATGTCGGACTCCTTTCGCCGTCGTACGGTGCGACGACGCGGTACCCGTTGCGGGGCGCGGACGAACCCGTCGGGAACACGAGCCACCGGCCCGAACGTACCCGGAGCGCGGGCGCGTAGCATTGGGGGGCATGGCTGCCGACGACCGCATCCCCGACCGGGCTGTCACGAGCGACCTGCCCGACGCCCCGCGCTGGCAGGGCATCAACCACCTCGCGCTGGTCACGCCCGACATGGACGCGACGGTGCGCTTCTACGTGGGCGTGCTCGGCATGCGTCTGGCCGCCACCACCATGGCCGGCCCGATGCGGCACTACTTCTTCGAGATGGACCGCGGCAACACCGTCGCGTTCTTCGAGGTGGAGGGAGCGGAGACGTTCGCCAAGCCCGCCGGTGGGCCCAGCGACCGCGCCATCCAGCTCGACCACATCTCGTTCGATGTGCCCGACGAGCACACGCTCGAGATGCTCCGCAAGCGGCTCCTCGCGGCCGGGTCGGAGGTCACCGAGGTCGTCGACCACGGATTCATCCGCTCCGTCTACTTCACCGATCCCAACGGCATCGCCCTCGAAGCGTCGTGGTGGGTGCTCGACGGCACCGGCCGCCCCACCGACTTCACCGATCCCGCGCTCTTCGGCGACCCCGATCCCGTCCCCGCGATCGAGGAGCTGCGCGCCGGCGGCCTGCGCGACGTGCCGCGCACCGAGCTCACGTGACCCACTGATCAGGTGACGGACGCGGGGATCGCCTCGCCGTCGACGCCGAGCACGATCTCGCCGTCGTCCCGTTCTTCGTGGGCGCGTCGGCGGGCCCGGATGAACGCGGTGCCGAACACCAGCACTCCGATGATCGTCGCGATCCCGCCGACCGCGAAACCCCACCGAGGGCCGAACTGGTCGCTGATCCAGCCCACCGTCGGCCCACCGATCGGCGTGGTGCCGAGCAGGGTGATCGTGTACACAGCCATCACCCGACCACGCATCCCAGGATCCGAGATGAGCTGCAGCAGGGAGTTGCACGTGGCGAGGAAGGCGATCTGCCCGCCGCCGACCAGCACGAGCAGCGCGATGAAGATGCCGAGCGTCGGCGCCAGCGATGCCACGAGGATGGCGATCCCGAACAGCATGCCGGTGGTGAAGAGCACACGACCGTGGGTGTCGGAACGGTTGGCGGCCACCAGCGCCCCGACCATCGCGCCCGCGCCCATCGCGATCGTCATCCAGCTGTAGACAGCGGCACCGCCGTCGAAGGTGATCTTGGCGAGCAGCGGCAGGATGACCGGAGAGTTGATGGCGAAGGTCCCGACCACCAGGGTCAGCAGCAGGATCGAGCGCAGCTCGGGCGTGTGCCACACGTAGTGGAGACCGGCCCGGAGCTGACCCTTCTCGTGTCCGAGCGGGGCCGAGCGGTGCAGCTCGCTCGGCCGCATCATCAGCAGTGCCGCGATGATGAACACGAACGAGACCGCGTTGAGCGCGAAGCACAGGCCGGTGCCGACGAGCACGATGAGCACACCGGCCAGCGCGGGGCCGAGCACCCGGGCGAGCTGGAAGATGGCGCTGCTGAGGCCGATCGCGTTGGGGAGGTCGGCGGGCGGCACCAACTCGGACACGAACGACTGCCGCGTGGGGTTGTCGACCGCGAGCGCCAAGCCCAGGAGGAAGACGAGCACGTAGAGCATCCAGAGCTGCACGATGCCGGTGACGTCGATCACGGTGAGGACCACGGCCACGGCGGCCATGGCCGCCTGTGTGCACAGCAGCACCTTCCGCTTGTCGAAGCGGTCGGCGATGGCCCCGCCCCAGACTCCGAACAGGAGCGTGGGGGTGAACTGCAGCACGATCGCGAGTCCGACCAGGAACCCGTTGTTGTGCGAGAGGTGCAGGACCAGCCAGTTGAGGGCGATGGTCTGCATCCACGTGCCTGCCTGCGAGACGAGCTGGCCGGTGAAGAACAGCCGGAAGTTCCGGACGTGCATCGACTGGAACGTGCCACGCAACGTCTTCATGGCCGCGGCCTCACGACGCGTCTTCCTGCAGACGTTCGAGCAGGGGGACGGCGCGCGCGAGCAACGCGCGGTCGGCGTCGCCGAGCTCGGCGACGCGACGCGCGAGGTAGGCGTCCTTCCGGGTGCGGCTGCGCGCCAGGAGCTCGCGTCCCGCGTCGGTGATCACGGCACGGGCGACGCGACGGTCGGCGGGATCGACCGCGCGCGTCGCGTACCCCCACTCCTCGAGCCGGGCGACGATGCGGGTCATGCTCGGCGGCTGCACCCGTTCGACCGCGGCGAGCTCGCCGAGGGTGATGGGGCCGAGGCGCTCGATGCTGGCCAGCGCGCCCTGCGTGGACGCGGTGAGCTCCTCGCCGGTGCCCGCCGCTTCCTGCCGGATGCGCCGGGAGAGCCGGGCCACCGCCAGGCGCAGCTGTGAAGCCAGCTCGGCGATCTCGGGCGTCTCGGGGGCGGCGGCTCGGGGGGTCACGGGAGAAAAGTTTAGCATCGCTAATTAGCGTTGCGAAATGAAATCTCCGAGCCTCACTTCTTGGCCTTGACCCCTACGGTGATGGTGACGGTCGAGCCCTCGGGCGCCTGGCCGCCGCTCGGGCTCTGGGCGAGCACGGTGTCGACCTGGTCGCCGCTGGTGACGGTGGCGGTCACGACGTTCACCGCGAACCCGCGGTCCTCGAGCTCGCCCACGGCGTCGTCCTTGTCCCACGTGGAGAGGTTGGGGACGTTCACCTGCCTCGGGCCCGACGACACCGTGAGGGTGACCGTGTCGCCGCGTACGGCGGTCGCGTCGCCGCCGGGACTCGACCTGATCACCTGCCCCACCGGCTTGCTGGAGCTGCTCGCGGTCTGCACCGCCACGTCGAGCCCGAGCGCCTGCAACTTGCTGCTGGCCGTCGCCTGGTCGAGACCCACCACGTTCGCCACCTTCACGTGGGGGTCGGCCGCCACGACGAGCTCGAGCGGGTCGGTCTTGCGCGCCCGGAGGTTGGCGGCGGGGTTGGTGCTCATGACGGTGCCGGGATCGACGTCGTCGCGGTAGTCGGGACTGACCGTGAAGTTCGAGAAGCCGCGCGTGCGCAACTCGACCTTCGCCACCTCGACGTCGAGCGTGCTCACGTCGGGGATCTCGGCGTCCGTCTTCGAGATCGTGAGCACGACCGTCGAGCCCTGCTCGAGTTGGTGCCCGGTGGTCGGGCGTTGCCTGAGGATGATCCCGCCGGGGCTCGCGTCGTCGACGAACACCGAACGAACGTCGAGGCCGGCGTCGTGCATGATCCCACCGGCCGCGAACACGTCGCGGTCGACGACGTCGGGCACGGCGACCATCGGCCCCGGCTCGGTGAGCTTGGCGTACGCGAACACACCGCCCGCGACGAGGAGCAGCGGAGCAGCCAGGATGATCGCCCAGTGCCGCAGCTTCCACGTCCGCGAGCGGGGCTGCCGCTTCGGCTTCGGCGGCTTCGGCGGCTTCATCGGCTTCATCGCCTTGACCGGCTTCGGCGGCTTCGGGACCTGGTTCAGCTTCCGGGGCTTCGGCGGCTTCGGAGTGCGCGCCCGACCGAACCGCGGCCGCTTCGCGGCCGGCACCGCGGTCGACCCGGTGCGCGGCGGAGGCGTGACGACGGCGCCGGCCGCCGCCGCCGCGGGGAGCACCGACGTGACCGCGAGTCCGGTGACGCGCGCCGTGGCCGCAGTGTCGACGGTGACGGCCGCGGCGGTGACCGGCGACGCGGAGCGCGCCGGCGGCACTGGAAGCGCCGGCGGCACCGGGAGCGGCTCGGGTGTCCGTGCATCGGTGGTGCCGGCGGCGCGCAGCGCGTCGCGGAGCTCGGCCGCGGTCTGAAAACGGGCGTTCGGATCCACCGCCCGGGCGCGCGCGATCACGCGCTCGAGCTCGGTGGTGGGTTCGGCAAGATCGCCGGTGGGCCGCTCGCCGGTCAGCAGCTCGGTGAGCACGACGCCGAGGGAGTAGATGTCGCTGCGAGCGTCGGCCGGCAGGCCCGCCACCTGCTCGGGCGACAGGTAGCCAACGGTTCCCAGCACCACACCCGGCTCGGTGAGGGCTTCACCGGTGGTCGACTGCGCGATGCCGAAGTCGGTGACCTTCACGCTGCCACGCGGGGTGACGAGCACGTTGCTCGGCTTCACGTCGCGGTGCACCACTCCGTGATGGTGGGCGTGCGCCAGCGCGTCGGCGATCTGCGCGCCGACCGCCGCCACCTCGGCCGGCGGGAGTGTGTGACGCTCTCGCAGCTCGGCGCGCAGGCTGCGGCCCGCCACGAACTCCATGACGATGAACGGCTCGGTGCCCCCGCCCCAGTCGTAGACGCCCACGACGTTCGAGTGGTTGAGGCGCGCCGCGGCGCGGGCTTCCCGCTTGAACCGCTCCGCCGAAGCCGGGGTCACGGTGGTGGTCGGCACCTTGACCGCCACCGCCCGTTCCAGGAGCAGGTCGCGGGCGCGGTAGACGTCGCCCATTCCTCCCGATCCGAGCCGGATCCCGAGCTCGTAGCGGTCGGCGAGGATCTCCGCGACCGGCGCCACGAGGCAACGTTACCCAGCGTCCCCGCAGGGTTTCCGTCGGCTCCGCCCGCCGCGGACCGTCCCGCGAAAACCCGGTTGATTGGTCGGGATTCTGGCCCTAGCGTCGCGCCCGCCCACGACGGAGGAGTCCGACATGTCCGAGAGCTGGGGTTTCGAGACCAAGCAGGTGCACGCGGGTGCGTCGCCTGATCCCGCCACCGGCGCGCGCGCCGTTCCGATCTACCAGACCACCAGCTACGTGTTCCGCGACACCGCGCACGCGGCCGCGCTGTTCGGGCTCGAGGAGCTCGGGTTCATCTACACGCGGATCATGAACCCCACGCAGGCCGCGTTCGAAGACCGGGTCACCGCGCTCGAAGGTGGCGTCGGTGCGCTGGCGGTGGCGAGCGGCCAGGCGGCCCAGTTCCAGGCGCTCATGAACCTCGCGGAGAACGGCGGCCACATCGTGTCGTCGGCGTCGCTGTACGGCGGCACCTACAACCAGCTGCACTACACGTTCCCGAAGCTGGGCGTCGAGGTCAGCTTCATCGACGACCCCGACGACCTCGACGCGTGGCGCGCCGCCATCCGCCCGAACACCAAGGCGCTCTACGGCGAGAGCATCGGCAACCCCAAGGGCGACATCTTCGACTTCGAGGGCGTGTCGGCGATCGGGCACGAGGCGGGCATCCCTCTCGTGATCGACAACACGCTGGCCTCTCCGTACCTCTGCCAGCCGCTGCGCTGGGGCGCCGACATCGTCGTGCACTCGGCGACCAAGTTCATCGGCGGTCACGGCACCTCGATCGGTGGCATCATCGTCGACGGCGGGAAGTTCGACTACGTCGCCAGCGGTCGATTCCCGGGCTTCACCGAACCCGACCCGAGCTATCACGGCGTCGTCTTCTCGCAGCTGCCCGAAGAGCTTCGTCCCGCGCAGTACATCCTCAAGTGCCGCCTGCAGTACCAGCGCGATGTCGGGCCCGCGATCGCGCCGCTCAACTCGTTCCTGTTCCTGCAGGGACTGGAGACGCTGTCGCTGCGCATGGAGCGGCACTCGCAGAACGCCCAGGCGGTGGCGCAATGGCTCGAGGCGCGCGACGAGGTCCAGTGGGTGAAGTACCCCGGCCTGGCGTCGAGCCCGTGGCACGCGCGGGCACAGAAGTACCTGCCCAACGGCTTCGGCGCCATCATCTCGTTCGGCATCGAGGGTGGGCTCGAGGCCGGCCAGCGGTTCGTCGACGCGCTCGAGTTGCACAGCCACCTCGCCAACGTGGGTGACGTGCGAAGCCTGGCCATCCACCCGGCGACCACCACCCATCAGCAACTCGAGACGGAGGAGCAGGAAGCCACCGGGGTGACGCCCGACCTCGTGCGCCTCTCGGTGGGCATCGAGTCGATCGACGACATCCTCGCCGACCTCGAGGCCGGGTTCCGCGCGGCGAAGTCGTAGTTGCTTCCGTGGTCGAGCCGTACCCCGCCACGGGGGCGTGGCGGCCGGGGGACGAGCCCGGCCGGCGGCACTTCGCGACGTTTCCCGACGGTGTGAAGCTGGAGGCCGGTGGGCGACTCGAGTCGGTGACGGTCGCGTACGAGACGTGGGGCACGCTCGCGCCCGACGCGTCGAATGCCGTGCTGGTGCTGCACGCGCTCACCGGTGACAGCCACGCCGCCGGACCGGCGGGCCCGGGTCATGGCGACGTCGGCTGGTGGGACGGCACCATCGGACCCGGTTGCCCGATCGACACCGAGCGGTTCTTCGTGGTGTGCCCCAACGTGCTCGGCGGGTGCCAGGGCACCACCGGCCCGTCGTCGGACGTCCCCGGCGACGACCGGCCCTACGGATCGCGCTTCCCCGTCACGACGATCCGCGATCAGGTCGCGCTCGAGGTCGCGTTGTCCGACACGCTGGGCGTCGATCGCTGGCACGCGGTGGTGGGTGGGTCGATGGGCGGCATGCGCGTGCTCGAGTGGGCCGTCGGCCACCGCGACCGCGTGGCGCGGGCGGTCGTCATCTCGGTGGGCGCGCAGGCGACGGCCGAGGAGATCGCGCTGTGCCACGTGCAGATGCGCGCCATCCGCGCCGATCCCAGGTGGCGCGGGGGCGACTACTACGACGCCGAGCCGGGTGACGGTCCGCACGACGGACTCGCCATCGCGCGCGGGATCGGTCACATCAGCTACCGCACCGAGCTCGAGCTCGCCGCGCGCTTCGGGCGCGACCACCAGCCGGGCGAGGAGCCCTTCGTCGGCGGCCGCTACGCGGTGGAGTCGTACCTCGACTACCACGGCGAGAAGCTGGTGCGGCGCTTCGACGCCAACACCTACCTGGTGCTGTCGAGCGCGATGAACCACCACGACGTCGGACGCGACCGTGGCGGGATCGCCGCCGCGCTGGCCACCATCACCGCTCAGGTGAGCATCGCCGGCATGTCGTCGGACTGGCTCTACCCGGTGCGCCTCCAGCAGGAGCTCGGCGAGCTGATCCCCACGTCGTCGACCGTCGAGATCGTGCCGACCATCTCCGGCCACGACGGCTTCCTCGTCGAGAGTGCAGCCGTCGGCCAGGTCATCCGCCGCGCGCTCCACTCGAGCCCAACGTCTCGGAGTTGACCCCCACCTACGGACGCGGACTCTGAGATGTTCGTCGTCATGAAGCGGAGTCGAGGGCGTGGCGGAGGTCGGCGACCAGGTCGTCGGCGGTCTCGATGCCGACCGAGAGGCGCACGAGCGCGGGGTCGACGGCGAGAGGCGAGTCGACCGCCGAGGCGTGCGTCATGCGCGCCGGGTGCTCGATGAGCGACTCGACGCCGCCGAGCGACTCGGCCAACGTGAACAGCTGGGTTCGGGCCACGATCTGGAGCGCGGCTTCCTCGCCGCCGGTCGCGAGGAAGCTCACCATGCCGCCGAAGTCGCGCATCTGGCGCCGGGCCACCGCGTGTCCCGGGTGGTCGGCGAGCGCGGGATGGAGGACGCGGTCCACCGCGGGATGGTGCACGAGCATCGTGACGATCGCGCTCGCGTTCAGGCAGTGGCGCTCCATGCGGACCGCGAGCGTCTTCAGCCCCCGGAGCACGAGGTAGCAGTCGAACGGGCTCGGCACCGCGCCCACCGCGTTCTGGAGGAAGCCGACGCGCTCGGCGATCTCGGGGTCGCTGGTGGCGACGAACCCGCCGACGACGTCGGAGTGGCCGCCCAGGTACTTGGTGGCCGAGTGCACCACGATGTCCGCACCGAGATCGAGCGGCCGCTGCAGGAACGGCGTGGCGAACGTGTTGTCGACGACGACGCGCGCGCCGCGTTCGTGGGCCAACGCGCTGATGCCGACGATGTCGACGATGGTCAGCGCGGGGTTGGTGGGCGTCTCCACCCACACCAGCGCGGCGCCGTCGGGCCACTCGCGTTCCAGCGCGTCGAGATCGGTGAGATCGGCGACCGTCCACTCGATGCCCGCGGGCGCGAGCACCTTCGACACGAGGCGGAAGGTGCCGCCGTACGCGTCGTCGGGGATGACCACCCGTTGGCCCGGGGCGAGCAGGCGCAACACCGAGTCCTCCGCGGCCATGCCGCTCGCGAACGCGAAGCCGTCGAGCGCGCCTTCGAGCGATGCCAGGCACTCCTCGTAGGCACGCCGCGTGGGGTTGCCGCTGCGCGCGTACTCGAAGCCCGCGTGCTTCCCCACCTCTTCGTGCACGAACGTCGACGACAAGGTGATCGGCGGCACGACCGCACCCGACGCCGGATCGGGCGGTTGACCGTCGTGGATCGCGCGTGTCTCGAAGCCCCTTTGCCGTTCGGGCACGGAACCGGGTCGTCGTTCTGCGCCGGTCACACTGCAGACCGGGACGACAGGAAGGTCAGCACGTCGGAGCGCGTGAGCAGGCCGACGGGATGACCGCCGTCGAGCACGAGCACCGCAGTGCAGGACTCGAGGCGCTCGACGACGTCGGTGACGGTCTCGCCGATGCCGAGCATCGGGGGCGCGGGCTCCATCACGTCGCCGACCGGACGGTCGAGCACGGTCGAGTCGCGGAACGCCTTGTCCATGAGCGGCAACTCCGACACCGCACCCGACACCTCCTTCGCCGCGAGCGGCAGCTCGGTGGTGGTCGCCACCACGAGCTGCGACACGCCGAGTGCCCGCATCCGCGCGAACGCGTCGCGCGCCGACGTGTCGGCCGTGATGACGACGAGGTCGGGGATGGAGTCGTCCTTCGCCGCCAGCACGTCGCCCGCCGTCGTTCCCTCGCTGCGCAGGAAGCCGAAGCGCGTCATCCACTCGTCGTCGAAGATCTTCGACAGGTAGTTGCGGCCCGAGTCGGGCAGCAACACGACGACGACCGCGTCCGGTCCCAGTTCGCGACCCACCACCAGCGCGGCGTGGACCGCGGTGCCGCACGAGCCGCCGATGAGAAGCCCCTCGTCGCGAGTGACGCGCCGGGCCGCTGCAAACGACTCCGCGTCGCTCACCATCACCGTGCGGTCGACCAACGACGGGTCGAAGGTCGTGGGCCAGAAGTCTTCGCCCACGCCCTCGACGAGATAGGGCCGGCCGGTGCCTCCCGAATACACCGAGCCCTCGGGATCGGCGCCGACGATCTGCACCGCGGTGTTCTGCGCCTTCAGGAACCGCGCCACGCCGGTGATCGTGCCGCCGGTACCGATGCCGGCGACGAAGTGGGTGACGCGCCCGTCGGTCTGGCGCCAGATCTCCGGTCCCGTGGACCGCTCGTGCTCGGCCGGGTTGGCCTGGTTGGAGTACTGGTCGGGCCGGAACGCGCCGGGCGTCTCCCGCGTGAGGCGGTCGGCGACGGAGTAGTAGGAGTCGGGGTGCTCGGGCGGAACCGCGGTCGGGCACACCACCACGTCGGCGCCGTACGCACGCAGCAGCGACACCTTCTCCTCGCTCATCTTGTCGGACATCACGAAGATGCACCGGTAGCCGCGCTGCGCGGCGACGATGGCGAGGCCCGCGCCGGTGTTCCCCGACGTGGGTTCGACGATGGTGCCGCCCGGACCCAGTAGGCCGTCGTGCTCGGCCGCGTCGATCATCGCCACCGCCGGGCGGTCCTTCACGCTGCCGCCGGGGTTGAACAGCTCGACCTTGGCGAGGAGGTCGCACTCGAGGTCGCGCCCCACCCGCCCGAGCCTCACCAGCGGCGTGTTGCCCACCAGGTCGAGGAGCGAGTCGGCCACGTCCATCGCCATGCCCTCACGACGTTACCGTTCGTCGTCGGGTCGACACCGCCGGACGAGTGCGGGCTTCGCCCGTGCTCGTCCGCTGAGCCGCTGAGAGCGAGCGGAGGCGAGCGACGGGGGCTACTGGTTGAGCAGGCTCGCGATCACGTTGATGGTGGTGGCGAGGATCACGGCGCCGAACAGGAACGACATGAACGCGTGGCGCAGCACCTGATGTCGCATCTCGCGCCGGGTGATGTCGGTGTCGGACACCTGGAACGTCATCCCGACGGTGAACGCGGTGTAGGCGAAGTCGAGGTAGTCGGGCTCCTCCGCTCCCCTCGCCTTGAAGTCGATGCCACCCTTCGGCGGGGTGTAGTAGACGTGCGCGTACCGCAGGGCGAAGACCGTGTGCACCAGCAGCCACGAGCACACGATGGTGGCGACGCCGAACGCCTCGAGCAACACCTCGTCGTGGTGCCCGCCCTCGTTGCCCTTCAGGAAGGCGAGGACCACACCCACCAGGCTGACGAGAGCCGCGCCCAGCAGCAGGAGCTGCGTCCCCGCGCGCGAGTTGTCCTCCCGCCTCGCGAACTCCTCGGTCTCCTGGGCGTTGAAGCCGCCGATGGCCAGCCAGACCGATCCCACCACGAGCGCGGCCGTGACGTCCCACGCCACGAGCACCGTCAGCTGCCAGGGGACGAACCAGGCGACGACCAGCGCCGCCAGCACGCCGAAACCTGCCACGACCAAGACCCGCGTGCGTCCCGACTGGGCACGCAGGAACCACGACTGGACAGCCATGACGGCGAGTCTCGCGCCGCACGGCACGCGATCCGGTGACAGAATGGTGATCCATGGCACCGGTCGTCACGCTGTCGGCGTCGTTCGGGGCCGGGGGGAGCGTCATCGGACCGCAGGTCGCGGAGCAACTCGGCCTGCCGTTCCTCGACCGTGCCATCCCGGTCGCCGTCGCGGAGGCCCTCGCCGTCCCGATGACCGACGTGATGGCGCACGACGAGCGGCGCACGTCGGGCGTGGGGCGGCTGTTCGCCAGCATCGCCCGCGCCGCCGCCCTGCCCGACACCGAGTTCGGCACCGTGCCCAGCGCGGCCCGTGCCTCGCTCGGCGACCAGCCCGAGGTGGCGTTCCGCGACCAGACCGAACGGGTGCTCCACCAGATCGCGAGCACCGAGGGCGGTGTGATCCTGGGTCGTGCCGCGGCCATCGTGCTGCGCGATCACGACGACGCCCTGCACGTCCGCCTCGACGGCCCCCTGGAAGCACGCATCCAGCGAGCGGCCGGGCTCGAGGGGATCGACGAGGCGCACGCCCGGAAGCAGGCGACCGAGACCGACCGCGCCCGCGAGGCGTACGTCAAGCACTTCTACAAGTGCGACGCCCGCGACGCGCGCCACTACCACCTCGTGCTCGATTCGACCGCGCTCCACCTCGACACGTGCGTGGAGCTCGTCGTGGCTGCCGCTCGCCGCGAGCTCTGCACACCGCGTGAGGCGTGCGTCGTAGCCTGCCCGGATGGTCGAGGACATCTTCACCGAACCCGAGCTCGATCCGGACGGGCTCGCGCACCTCGGGCCGCTCACCGGCATGGCCGGCATCTGGGAGGGTACGGCCGGCGCCGACGTGCATCCGGTGGTCGAGGGCACCGAGTCCAACGTGTTCGTCGAGCACTACGAGCTCCAGCCCATCGACCCGCAGACGAACGGGCCGCAGTACTTCTACGGGCTCCGCTACCACACCCACATCGTCAAGCCCGGTGAGGTGGAGACGTTCCACGACCAGGTCGGGTACTGGCTGTGGGACCCCGTGGCGGGCCTGGTGGTGCAGAGCATCGCGATCCCGCGTGGACAGGTGGCGCTGGCGTCCGGGCACGTCGCCACGGATGCGAAGAGCTTCACGTTGCGGGCCGAGCGCGGCTCGACCGCGTTCGGGATCTGCTCGAGCACGTTCCTCGAGCGCGCGTACACGACGGTCTCGTTCGAGGTGACGGTCACCATCAACGCCGACGGAACGTGGGGCTACGACGAGGACACCGTGCTCCAGGTGCTCGACCGCGACGAGCCGTTCCACCACACCGATCGGCACGTGTTGCACAAGGTCGGCGAGCCGACGCCGAACCCGCTCGCGCGGGGACAGAACGGACGATAGCTGTCACACCCCTGTGGTTGGATCGGTGCATGTTCGACGCGCTGGTCGACGAGCTGCGCACCCACACCACGGAGTGGTTGCGGCGCGAGCGCGAGGAGTTGATCGCGCAGCAGCGGAACCTGCGGACGCAGGAGATGGCGGTGTTGCGAGTGCTCGACGAGCGCGGCCAGGTCGACGTCACCGTCGGGGCCGTCGGCGAGTCGGCGCGGGTGGTGCGCGAGAAGCTGGAGACGGCGCGGGCGTTGGAGTCGTTGCCGGAGATCGCGGCCGTGGCGCTCGACGGCGGGTTCAGCGACGAGCAGTTGTCGTCGGTGGTCCGTCTGGCCGACGAGGAGTCGGACGCGGAGTGGGCCCTGCGGGCGCCGAACGTGACGCCCGCCGATCTGGCGCGGCTGGCTCGCCAGCAGTCGAAGCCCACGACGGACGACGGACAGGCCCGCCACGCGGCGCGCCACCTGTGGATGAAGTGGGACCGCGACCGCGGGATGCTGCGGGTGGGTGGCGAGTTGCCCGATGTGCTCGGCGCCAAGTTCGAGGCGACCGTCAAGAAGCTCACCGAGCAGATGCGTCCGGTGAAGGGTCAGCCGTGGGAGCGGTGGGATCGCCGCGCCGCCGACGCGCTCGGTGTCATGTGTGACGCGGTCGAAGTGGCCGAGCGCATCGAGACGCCCGTGGCGGCTCCGACACCGCTGTTCGCGGTCGACGTCCCCGAGCACGGTCCCGCGACGGTGGCCGGGATCCCGTTGCCCGACACCATGGTCGAGCAACTCCGAGCGTCGGCATCGGTCGAGCCGGTGCTCGTCGACGACGACGGCTTCCCCGTGGTGGTCGGCAAGCGTGGGCGCAGCCTCTCACCCAAGACGATCCGTGCGGTGCTCTTGCGTGACGGGCACTGCCGGTGCGGCGACTGTGATCTGCGCTTCGGGCTGCACGTGCATCATCTTCGGCCCCGCAGCTGGGGCGGCACCGACGAGATCTCGAACCTGGCTGCGGTCGCGGGCATGCACCACCCGGTCTTGATCCCCAACGGCCCGTACGCCCTGGTCGGCAACCCGAACCTTCCCGACGGGTTGCGCATGGTCCACATCGACAACCTGACCCACGAAGAAGCCGAACAGGTCGGCCTCCCCCCACCACGAGCGGGACCGAACGCGGCATGAGTGCGGTGATCGAGGATGCAACGAACGTGTCGGCCGTACGATCCGGGGCGATGCCGATCGAGCTCGTGCCGGTCCCGTACGGCCCCGAGGCCTCGCGCGCGCTGCACACGGCGGTGGTGGTGGCGAAGGCGGGCGACCCGCTCGCGCCGGTCACGGTGGTGGTGCCCACCAATTACGTCGGGGTCGCGGCGCGTCGTCTGCTCGGTGGCGGATCGCTCGGGCGGGTCACGGCGGGGGGCGACGGCGTCGCGGGCGTCACGTTCCTCACGGTGTTCCGGCTCGCGGAATTGCTCGGCGCGCCCCGGCTGGCAGCCGCGCGGCGGCGGCCGGTGTCCACCCCGGTGCTGGCGGCGGCGGTGCGCGCGGTGCTCGCCGACGCCCCCGGGCGCTTCCGGCCGGTGGCCGAGCACCCGGCCACCGAAGCCGCGCTGGTCGCGGCGCACCGGGAGCTGTCGACGCTCGACGACGCCGCCCTCGACGCACTGACGCGCGCCGGCCCGCGCGCGGCCGACGTCGTGCGCATCAGCAGGCGCGTGCGCGCGTCGCTCGCTGCTGATTGGTACGACGAGCGAGATCTGATGGAGACGGCCGGGGTGGAGACCGCCACCGGGGCGCCCCTGCTCGCCGGTCTCGGTGCGGTGGTCGTCCATCTCCCCCAGGAGCTGTCCACGCCCGCGGCGGCACTGCTCCGCGCCCTTGCTGCGCAGGTGCCGCTCACGGTCGTCGCGGGGGTGAGCGGCGACACGCGCGCCGACGCGCCGGTCCGGGCCGCGATGGCGCGGCTCGACCTCGTGCTGCCCGACACCGACGCGCCCGCGCCGGTCGCCACGCGCGTGGTGTCGGCCTCCGATCCCGACGACGAGGTGCGGGCCGTCGTGCGCCTGGTCGTCGAGGCGGTGCGCGACGGCGCGGCGCTCGAACGCATGGCGGTGCTCTACGGCGCGCCCGAACCGTACCCGCGCCTCGTGCACGAGCAACTCGACGGCGCCGGCATCCCTCACAACGGCGCCGCCGTGCGCACGCTGGCCGACGGCGCGCTCGGTCGTGGGCTCCTCGGCCTGCTCGCGCTCCCCGACCGCGACTTCCAGCGTCACGACGTGATGCACCTCCTGGCGGCCACGCCGGTCTACCGGCGCGGCCGGCCGGTGCCGAGCGCGAGTTGGGAGCGGATCAGTCGGGCGGCGGAGATCGTGCGCGGGCCGGAGCGCTGGCAGCAGCGGCTCGAACGGCGCGCGGGCATCGTCGAGCGCGAGCTCGAGGCCGAGCGTGCGGTCACCGATCGCGATCCGCGGCCCCACCGCTTCGAGCGCGAGCTCAGCGACACGCGCGAGCTGCAGGACTTCGTTGCAACCTTGGTGCGCGACCTGCAGGTCGACCCCGACGCGAGCTGGCGCGACCTGGCGGGCTGGGCCGAGCGCCTCGTGCGCGAACACCTCGCCCCCGAATCCCGTCGCGCCAGCTGGCCCGAGCCCGAGCAGCAAGCAGCCGAGAAGATCGACGCCGCGCTCTCCCGCCTCGCCGGGCTCGACGCGGTGGAGGCGTCGCCAGGTGTCGAGGTCTTCCGGCGCACGCTCGAGCTGGAGCTCGACGCCGATCTCGGGCGCGTCGGGCGCTTCGGCGACGGCCTCCTCATGGGCCACGTCGCGCTCGGCCTCGGGCTCGACCTCGACCGGGTGTTCGTGTGCGGCTTGGCCGAAGGCCTGTTCCCCACGCGTGTGCACGACGACTCGCTGCTCCCCGACGCCGACCGTCGCGCCACCAACGGGGCGCTGCCCCTGCGGGCGGCGCGGGTCGACGACGACCGCCGACGCCTCCTCGCGGCGCTGGCCGGCGCGTCGCGTGCGCGCGCGTGCTGCTGTTCCCACGCGGCGACCTGCGCCGCACCACCGAGCGGGTGCCGTCGCGGTTCCTGGCCGAATGCATCGCAGGCAAGGAGGAGGGGCAGAGAAGTGGGTTCGAGCGGCTGCCCGAGGATCTCGGTGAGCTGCAGGCCGACTGGTACTCGCCGGTGCCGTCGTTCGCGGCTGGGCTCGCGAGGGTCGAGTTCCCGGCCACCGAGCAGGAACACCGCCTGCGCACGCTGCTCGACCACGCCCGAACCGGCGGCGCGGTCGACGAGCACGAGCTGGCACGCGTGGATATGGCGCTGGCGCGCGGCGTCGACACAGTCGTCGCGCGCCGCAGCCGTGCGTTCACGCGCTTCGACGGCAACCTCGGCGGGCACGCGGTACCTCAGATCACCGACGGTGAGGTGGTGGTGTCGCCCACGCGGCTGCAGACCTACGCGTTCAACCCCCACGACTACCTGCTCGAGCACGTGCTCCGGGTCGAGATCCCCGAGCTCCCCGAAGAGCGCTACGAGGTCACCCCGCTCGACCGCGGCAGCCTCGTGCACGAGACCCTCGACGCCTTCTACACCGACGTGCTCGCCCGCCCCGACGGCGTGCCTACGCCGACCGCGCGGTGGACCGCCGCCGACCACGACCGGCTGCGCGAGCTCGCCGAAGCCCGGATGGGCGTGTACGAGGCTCAGGGTCGCACCGGGCGCCGCCTCTTCTGGCATCGCGACCGCCGTCGCATCCTCGCCGAGCTCGACCGGTTCCTCGAGGTCGACTCCGACGTGCGCGCGAGCTGGGGTCTGCGGCCGATCGCCACCGAGCTGCGCTTCGGGTTCAGCGACGGTGCACCGGCAGTGGATCTTCCGCTGTCCGACGGGCGCGCGCTGCGCTTCCGCGGCGCGGCCGACCGGGTCGACCTCGCCGACTCCGGCACGCTGTGGGTGCTCGACTACAAGACGGGCAAGCCGTACGGGATCAACGACGACGACCCCACGTCGGCCGGGACGATGCTGCAGCTCCCCGTGTACGCGCACGCGGCGCGGGCATCGTTCGGCTCGCCCGACACCCCGGTGGGTGCCGCCTACTGGTTCGTGAGCACGCGCGGCAAGTTCGAATGGGCCGAGCTCGAGCTCGACGACGACGTCGACGGCCGCGTCGACGAAGTGCTGCGCGCCATCGCCGACGGGATCGGTGCCGGTGTGTTCCCGTGCCGGGTCGAGCCGCCGAGAACGTGGACGAGGCGTTACCGGAGCTACACCGACCCCGACGCGCGCGGTACCCGCGACCGGTACCGCGAGTGGCTGCACAAGCGCGAGGCGCCGGAGCTGCGCGGTTACGTTGCGCTCGCCGAGCCCGACGTGCTCGACGACGACACCCATGGTGACGGTGAGGTCACGCCGTGAGCGCGGCCGTGCAGCAGAGCTTCGACGACCTCGACGAAGACCTCGCCACGCGCGCGGCGATCGTCGGTGCACTCGACGAGACCCTGTTCGTGGAGGCCGGCGCCGGATCGGGCAAGACCAAGGCGCTCGTCGACCGGATCGTCGCGCTGGTCGTCGAGCGCGACGTCCCCATGCGCGAGATCGCGGCGGTCACGTTCACCGAGAAGGCCGCGGCAGAGCTGCGCGACCGGATCCGGAGGGCGCTCGAACCGGTGGGTCGCGACGCGGATCCGGTCGTCGCGGCTCGCCGCGACGTTGGCGTTGGAGGAGCTCGACGCGGCCGCGGTGTCCACGCTGCACACGTTCGCGCAACGCATCCTGGCCGAGCACCCGGTCGAAGCGGGCCTGCCGCCCCGCGTGCAGGTGCTCGACGACATCGCGTCGCAGCTCGCCTTCGAGGAACGGTGGACCCGCTTCGTCGACGAGCTGCTCGAGGACCCCGCGCTCGAGCGCACCGTCCTCCTCGCGCTCAACGCCGACACCACGCTCGCGGTGCTGCGCACGCTCGCCCTCGCGTGCAACGCCAACTGGGACCTCGTCGCCGAACGGATGCACGAGGAGCCCGACCCAGTCCCGGTCGCCGACATGCTCCCACCAGTGCTCGCCGCGCTCGACGTGCTCCCGGAGCTGGCCGCCCAGTGCCTGGTCGCCGACGACAAGCTCGTCGTCGGACTGCAGTCGCTCATGATCTGGCACCAGGAGCTGGAGGCTGCGCCCGACGAGTACGAGCAACTGCGGATCCTCAACGCCGGCGCGCCCAAGGTGGGCGCCACGCTGGGACGGAAGGACAACTGGCCCGAAGGATGCTCCGTCGACGTGGTGCGGGCGCGGGTCAAGGCGTTGCGCGACCTGGTCACCGAAACGGCCCGCACGCTGGGAGAGCAGGTGGTGCGGCGGCTGGCGTGGGAGCTCGCACAGTTCACGCTGCGCGAGGCCGCCACGCGGCGCGGCGCGGGCGAGCTCGAGTTCCACGACCTGCTCGTACTGGCGCGTTCGATGCTGCGCGACCCCGAGCACGGTTGGGAGGTGCGGCAGCGACTCCGCGCCCGCTACACCCGGCTCCTCCTCGACGAGTTCCAGGACACCGACCCCATCCAATGCGACCTCGCCGCGTTGCTGGCGTCCGGGGAGCCCGACGCGCGCTCCCACCGCTGGGACGAACTGCCCGTCGACCCGGGACGGCTCTTCGTGGTGGGCGACCCGAAGCAGTCGATCTACCGGTTCCGCCGCGCCGACATCGCCGCGTTCCTCCGCGGCGCGTTCCGCCTTCGGCGCGTCGCCGCGCCACCTCACCCGCAACTTCCGCACCGTGGGTCCGGTGATCGACGTCGTGAACGCGATCTTCCGCGAGCTCATCGTCGCCGAACCCGAGTCACAGCCCGAGTACGTGGCGCTCGAACCGGTGCGAAGCGCCGCCGCGGTCGGCCCCGCGGTCGTGCTGCTCGGCACCGTGCCCGACGGCGACGCCACCCGCGCCGACCAGCTCCGCGAGCGCGAAGCCGCCGACGTCGCGGCCGTCGTGCAACGCGCGCTCCGCGAGGGATGGTCGGTGGTTCGCCGCGACGCCCACGGCTCCGAACACTCGGAGCCGTGCCGTCGCGGCGACGTGTGCATCCTGCTGCCGGCCCGCACCTCGCTCGGCCACCTCGAGGACGCGCTCGATGCCACCGGCATCCCCTACCGCGCCGAGACCTCGTCGCTCGTCTACAGCACCCGCGAGATCCGCGACCTGCTCGTCGTGCTGCAGGCGGTCGACGATCCCACCGACGAGCTCGCGCTCGTCGAGCGCGCTCCGCTCGCCGATCTTCGGCTGCGGCGACGACGACCTCTCCACGTTCAAGGTCGAGCACGGCGGGCACTGGGACCATCAAGCCCCGCTGCCGGAGACGCTCCCACCCGACCACCCCGTGGGCGGTGCCGTGCGCGCGCTGGCCGAGTGGCACGACGCCCGCTACTGGTCGTCGCCGAGCGAGTTGCTCGACCGGATCGTACGCGAGCGACGCGTCCTCGAGGTGGGGTTCGCACACGGACGGCCACGCGACCTGTGGCGGCGCGTGCGCTTCGTCGTGGAGCAGGCGCGCGCGTTCGCCGACGCCGAGGGCGGCAGCGTACGAGACTTCCTGGCCTGGGCCGACCTCCAGGGCAGCGAGGGGGCGCGCGTCGTCGAGACGGTGCTGCCCGAGACCGACGACGACGCGGTGCGCATCCTCACCATCCACGGCGCCAAGGGCCTCGAGTTCCCGATCACGATCGTGTCGGGCATGACCACCATGGCGGCCGGCCGGCCGCCCGGCGTGCAGTTGCGGTTCCCGCATGACCGCGACACGTACGCGCTGCGGGTGTCGTCGCGCGTCACCACCGAGGAGTTCCAGCGCTACGCACCGATCGACGAGCAGATGGACTTCCACGAGAAGCTCCGGCTGTTGTACGTCGCGATGACGCGCGCCCGCGATCACCTCGTGGTGTCGGTGCACCGCCCGGCCAAGGAACCGAGCGACGATCGCACCACGTGGACCCACGCGCAGCTCGTCTGGCACGCGGCGGCCGACGAACCCGGCTGGCAGCCTTTCCTGGCCGCCTCGGAGGATCGTCACCGGTTCGAACCGGGGGAGACGACCGCGAGCGTTGCGAACGCGCCACCACCGTGGGACGAGTGGCTGCTCGCGCGCGATCGCGCCCGCGAAGCGGCGAGCAAGAAGCGGGTCGTCTCCGCCACCGCCTTGGCGCGGGCCGCGGAGGCAGAAGGGAAGGCGGATCCGGGGCTGGCGAAGGGGCCGCGCGACCTGGAGCTGCCGCCGTGGAACAAGGGTCGGTACGGCACCGCGCTCGGGCGGGCAGTGCACGCGGTGCTCCAGACCGTCGACCTCGCCACCGGGACCGGCCTCGACGACGCCGCCACCGCGCAGGCCGCGGCGGAGGGGATCATCGGCAACGAAGCCGAGGTCGCGGCGCGCGCACGCATCGCGCTCGGCACGCGAGTGGTGCGCGAGGCGGTGGCGCACGGGTTCCGCCGCGAGATGTACGTGGCCACGCCGGTCGACGGCGTCACGCTCGAGGGGTACGTCGACCTGGTGTACCGCCGTCCCGACGGCCTCGTCGTCGTCGACTACAAGACCGACGCCTGGACCGACGCCGCCGACCTCGACACCAAGCTGGCGCGCTACCGCCTGCAGGGCGCGTCGTACGCCGTCGCGTTGGAGCGGGCGACCGGAGAACCGGTCGCCGAGTGCGTGTTCGTGTTCCTGGGCGACGGCGAGTCGAGGGAGGTGCCGGTCAGCGATCTGCCGGCGGCGATGCGTGAGGTACGAGCTGCTCTCGGGGGGTCGTCCGCAGCCGCCACCACACCAGGATCCCCCCGATCGGGCCGGTGAGCACCACCAGCGCGGTGTAGCCCCAGGTCCAGCCGATGTCGGGGCGGATGATCACCGTCATCGCCACGAACGACATCCAGACCAGGCCGTGGAAGAACCCGACGACGGCCTTGACCGCGTCGTTGGGCGCGATCACCCAGAAGTAGAAGAGGAGGAGATAGGTGACCGTCTCGAACAGCGCCATGAACATGAGCGCCTTGGCTTTGCGCTCCAGTTCACTGCTGCCGTCGTCGGCAAAATCGGGCACCGGTCGAGGCTAGCTGCGTGCCCGGTCAGTACTCTGGTGGCGTGAGCGACACGACCACGGTGCCCGTCGAAGCGCCGGTCGAGACCCCCGTCGAAACGCCCTCCGAAACGCCGGTGCCCCTCGACACCGACGGCGGCGACCACGACCGTTTCGCCCACTACGCGCGCAAGGACGACGTCACCCGCGCCTACATCACCGGCGAGGCGATCACCGCGCTGTGCGGCAAGAAGTGGGTACCGACACGCGACCCGTCGCGCTACCCGATCTGCCCCACCTGCGTCGAACGCAAGAACGCCGGCTGGACCCTCTGACTCAGAGGCGCGCGAGCGCGGCAGCGAGGTCGTCGAGCACTGCGGGGGAGTGCGGTGCCCGCAGGTAGACGATGCCGAGGTCGAGCCCCGCGTCGGTGAGCCGGCAGGTCGCCTGGGCCAGCGCGGCGAGGGTGATCCACCCCTCCATGCAGTCGCCGCCCAGGTCGTCGGTGAAGATCGGGGAGAAGTGGTCGAACGTCCAGGCCGACTCGAACAGCTCGATGTCGTCGGCAGCCTGCCAGACCGCGAGCATGTCGCTCCAGGTGGTGCCCTGCCCCGAGGTCTTGATGGCGAAGCGCATGATTCGAGTCTCGCGCGCCCGCCGGAGCGAGCGACCGGGGGCTCGGTACCATGCCTCCGTGCCTTCCGAACCCCAGTGGCGATCGGCGCGCAGCCGCCGAGCCTCGGAGCGGAACCGCACCTACCGCCGCAACCTGGCCACCGTCGTGGTGATCGCGGCCATGCTCACCCCGCTGGCCATCGCGTCGCTGTGGGTGCTGAGCAACGTGGAGAGCTCGACGGCCGGCAACGCCGACGTCCTCGTGGAGATCCAGCAGGGGTGGACCCCGGCCCAGGTGGGCGACGTCCTGCAGCAGAGGGGCGTGATCAAGTCGTCGGCCGGCTTCCAGGCGGTGGCCGCGAGCTCGGCGTACACGCAGTACACCGCGGGGAACTACGACTTCGTCGAGAACAGCGACGCCCGTGAGGCGCTCGACACGCTGCGCGGCGGACCTCGCCGCTCCATCCCCGACCTGAAGCTGCTGCTCCCGCCTGGCCTCACGCTCCAACAGATCGCCGACCGGGTCGGCAAGCTCGAGGGCAAGAGCGCGGACCGCTTCCTCGAAGCGGCGCGGTCGAACACGATCCGGTCTCGGTACCAACCGCCCGACGTGACCTCGTTGGAGGGCCTCACCTGGCCCGACACCTACTTCGTCGGCGCCAACGAAACCGAGGCGCAGATCCTCCAGAAGATCGTCGACCAGTTCGACGCCAAGGCCGACCAGCTCGGCCTCAACACGTCGGGCGCCGCGAACGGTGGCCAGAACCCGTACCAGGCGTTGGTGAGCGCGTCGCTCATCGAAGCCGAGGCGGGCAGCGCCGACGACGCACCGCTGATCTCTTCGGTGATCGTCAACCGCCTGAAGGACGACATGCCGCTGCAGATCGACGCCACGCTCTGCTACGCCAAGGGCGGCTGTCCTCCGGTGCCGACCGAGGACGACCGCAAGATCGACTCGCCCTACAACACCTACAAGAACCACGGCCTGCCCCCGACCCCGATCAAGACCGTCAGCGAAGTCGCGCTGCGCGCCGCGCTCAACCCGGCGCCGGTCCCGTTCAAGTACTACGTGTCCGACTCGCACGGGAAGACCTACTACGCCACGACCCTCTCCGAGCACGAGAAGAACGTCGCCAAGGCACGGAATGCCAGTTGAGGACGGCGCCGACGGCGGTGGCCCGTGGTCATGCTGAGCCCCCGCTTCGCGAGCGCGGTGGAGTGGGCCGTCGAGCTGCACGGCGAGCAGACCCGCACCGGGACCTCGGTGCCGTACGTGGCCCACGTGCTCGAGGTGGCGGCGCTCGTACTGCACGACGGAGGCACCGAGTCGGAGGCGATCGCCGGGCTGCTGCACGACGCCATCGAGGATGCCGGGGTGAAGCCCAAGCAGATCCGGCGACGCTTCGGGCGCAAGGTGGCGCGCATCGTGAAGGCGTGCAGCGAGACGCTCGACGGCGAATTGCCGACGAAGTCGAAGGCACCACGCGACGCGTCGACGTGGCGGGCACGCAAGCAGGAGACGATCGACCACCTGTGCGACCTCGACGTCCCCGCCGCCGTGCTGCGCGTGAAGGCCGCCGACTCGCTGGCGAACGCGCGCGCGATCGTGGCCGACCTCCGCCGGCAGGGTCCCGAGGTGTGGCAGCGGTTCCACGCCGGCGCGGTCGAGCAGCTGTGGTACTACCGCTCGCTCACCGTCATCCTGGTGCGCCGCCACCCCGGCCTGCTCAGCGACGAGCTCCGCGCCACCGTGACCGAGATGGAAGAGCTCTCGCGCTGGTGGTTCGACGTGGGGGATCCGCAGCCCGGCGCGGGCTGAGTCAGATCGCGCCCCGGCCGCCGCGCGACCCGCGCATCGGCAGCCCGCACGTGTCGGCCGCCTGCTCGAGCGCGGCCCGCACACCCGCGTTCCTCCGCCCGCCCTGCAGGGTGACGCCCTGGTTGGCGAGGCATTGCCGCTGCGCGTCGCTGAGACCGCGGAGCGCGACGCGAGGCTTCGGACCGTGCAGGCCGCACGCGTCGGCCGCGTCCTTCAGTGCCTTGCGATCGTCGCGGCTGAGCTGCGAGCGCGGCTGGTCGTTGCTGCCCGGCGTGGGCCGCGTGACCCCGTGGTCGGCGAGGCACTGGCGTTGGGCGTCCGTGACGCCGGGACGCGATCCCGCAGCGGTGTCGGCGGTGGCGAACGAGTTCAACGCCAGGACGGGCACGACGGCCAGCGCGACGAACAGGGCCACGTGGCCCAAACGCTTCCGGAACCGGGTTCCTGCGTGCACGGCACTCCCCTCGACCAACCGTCCGGTTGCCGGGATTCTCCCCCGAATGGCCTGAGATCCGGCTGAACGGACTCCCCTAGCATCGCGGATTGTGTCGGACTGGAATTTCGCGGCGGTGTGGGACGGTGTCGCCGCGATCGTCCCCGACCGCGACGCGCTGGTGTGCGGCGATCGCCACGTCACCTGGGGCGCCTTGGCCAGCCGGGCCGCCCGCCTGGCGTGGTTCCTCCAGACCGAGGGGGGTGTCGGGCCCGGCGACCGGGTCGCGATCGACCTCACGAATCGCCCCGAGTACGTCGAGACCTTCTTCGCGGCGCTGAAGCTCGGTTGCATCCCCGTGAACGTGAACTTCCGGTACCAGGCCGACGAGTTGCACTCCCTGCTCGACAACTCCGACGCCAAGGTGCTCGTGCACGGTCCCGAGTTCACGAAGACGGCCAAGCAGGCGACCAAGCGCATCGGCAAGCCGTGGCGGCCGCTCCTCCTCGAAGCCGGGCAACGCTACGAGCAGGCGCTCGCGGCGTCGGCCCCGGCCGACGAGTGGACGCCGCGCCCGCCGTCGGGCGACGACCTGATCTTCCTCTACACCGGCGGGACGACCGGGACGCCGAAGGGCGTGATGTGGCGCAACGACGATCTGTACGTCGCGCTCTGGGCGTCGGCGCATCCCGAGAGCCCCGAACCGCCCAACCCCTACACCTCGGCGCGAGCCGGCAAGCGCGCCGCGACGCTGTTGCCGGCCGCGCCCCTCATGCACGGGACCGGGCTCTTCGCCGCGCTCGCGGCGCTCGCCGGCGGCGGGACCGTCGTGCTCGTCGATCACACCGGCCTCGACCCCGAGCTGGTGTGGGACGACGTCGCACGCGAACACGTGCAGGTGCTCACCATCGTCGGCGACGTCTTCGCGCGTCCGCTGCTCGACGCCCTACACGCCCATCCCGATCGCTGGGACCTCTCCTCGTTGCGAGCGATCACGTCGTCAGGCGTGCTCTTCAGTCCCGAGGTGAAGCGCGGACTCCTCGATCTCCTCCCCGGCGTCACCATCGTCGACTCGCTCGGCGCGTCCGAAGGTCTCGGTCCCCGGCAGTCCACGCGCGCCGGCGACACCACCATCTCCCCGGCCCGCTTCTCGGTGAACGACCGCGTCCGCGTCGTCGACGAGGCGACCGGCCGCGACGTGATCCCAGGCTCCGACGAAGTCGGGTTGCTCGCGATGGGCGGGCGCATTCCGGTGGGCTACTTCAAGGATCCCGAGAAGACCGCGACCACGTTCCGCACCCTCGACGGCCGCCGCTACTCGATCCCGGGCGACTATGCGACCGTCGAGACCGACGGCACCGTGAGGCTGCTCGGCCGCGGATCGGCGTGCATCAACACCGGCGGCGAGAAGGTGTACCCCGAAGAGGTCGAGGCGGAGCTGCGCAAGCACCGGAGCATCGTCGACTCCGCGGTGGTCGGCGTCCCCGACGAGCGCTACGGCGAACGGGTCGTCGCGCTCGTGCAGGTGCGCGCCGATCACTACCTCGACGAGGCCGAGATGGTCGCGTGGTGCCGCGCCCGCATGGCGGGATACAAGTCGCCGCGGCGGTTCCTGTTCGTCGACTCGCTCCAGCGGTCGGCCGCGGGCAAGGCCCGCCACCGCGAGCTACGGGCGCTGGCGATCCAGCTGCTGGGCGAGGGTCCGCCGCGGGCGACCTGAGCCCGGCGCCACGTGTCAGAGTCAGTGAGTCATGCGCCGCGGGCGAGCGGCGCGGTCCAACTCAACGGCGGCGGCGGTACGACCTCGCGGTTGCGGCCCGAGCTCGCCACCCGATCGCGCCCGGTGCGTTTGGCGTCGTAGAGCGCGGCGTCGGAGGCGGCCATGAGGCGCTCGGCGTCGTTGGCGTTGTCGGGCAAGGTGGCGACGCCGGCGCTGATGGTCAGCGGCGCCTCCCCCACGGCGCGGGCGATGCCATTGCGCACACGCTCCGCGACGCGCACCGCGTCCTCGCGGCTGCAGCCCGGGAGCAACACGACGAACTCATCGCCGCCGTAGCGCGCGGCCACGTCGAAGTTCTTGGTGTTGGCGACCAGTGCGTCGGCCACTTCGCGCAGGACCGCGTCGCCCGTCTGATGACCGTAGGTGTCGTTGACCTGCTTGAAGTGGTCGACGTCGAGGACGAGCAGGCTCAACGGTGTGCCCAGTCGTTGCGAACGTGCCACTTCTCGGTGCAGGGACTCGTCGAACAGACGGCGGTTGGCCAGCCCGGTGAGCGAGTCGCGCGTGGCCAGACGCTCGTTCTCGCCGAGCAACCGGGCGTTGCGGAGGGCGAGCGCGGTGTGCATCGATGCCTGGGCCAGCGCCCGCACCGTCAGCGTCGGGATGCGCGCGTCCGTTCCCCCACCCCATTCCGCGACCGCGACGCCGAGGTGGTCGCCGTCGACGGTGACGGGTGCCACGACGACGTTGCGGGCGCCGGGGAGCACGAGGTCGAGCAGATCGTCGTCGACGATCCGCACCAGCATCGGTGCCCCGGTGGTCCAGGCTTCCTCGACGAGTGGGGCCGACCGGTCGGACACGTGGAAGTGGGCTTCGACGGTGCCGTCGTCACGGACCCCGTCCCAGACCGACCCCGACCGCATCAGTACGACCGACCGGGTGAAGCCGAGGCGGGCGCAGGAGTGGTGCACCAGGGTGGCGAGCACATCGTCCGGTCGGATGGCGCGCTCGAGCTCGGCGCCCAGCTCGACGAGCTGCTCGAGCTGCCCGCGGCTGTGCCGCAGCGCACGCTCGTTGACGGCCGAGAACACCGCGGCGCAGACGGCAAAGAGGAGGAACGCGATCGCACTCACGATGGCCACACGATCGTCGAGCACGTTCGTGTCGTCGACGACGCCCGCGTCAGCAGCTGCGTGGGCGAGGAGCAACAGGAGTGCGCACCAGAGCGCGAGCTTCAGCCCGGTGCGATACGACGCCACCAGCGTCACCGCCATCACGTCGAGGAAGATGAGGAAGAGCAGCGGGCTGCGGTATCCGCCGGTCACCGCGACCGCGAGTGCGACGGCGGCGCCGTCGACGAGCACGCTCCACGACACGATGGGGATCGCGTGCGACGGGGCCCTCCGGCGCGCGACCTCGAGACCGACCACGATGAGCACGTACACGAGCGCGATGACGACCACTCGGTAGGTCTCGACGCCGGCCGCGACCGGCACCAGGAGCATCGCCGCGACGTTGAGGACGCGGAGGAACTGCAGGACGAGCAGACGGTCGGAGACCGGTGTACCCGTGGCGTCGTACGCCTGGGTCACCGGAAGCGGGCCACGTCGGACCCGCTGCGCGCTGCCGCCAGCTTGCGATCGCCTCGGTCTGACCACCGGTGGACGGAGAGGAACACGCCGATGGCGAGGAGCAGTACCGCGACCACGGCGAGGGAACGCCCCGGCCCGGTCGACAGCAGCTCGCGCGCCGCCGAAGGACCGTCGGACACGCGGTTGGCCACCGCGCCGACGGAACCGAGCACCGGAAGACCGGCGAGGTCCGCAGGGACGGACGCAGCCACCGGAGCCGCCAGCTCGGTGACGGGCGCGTTCGCGGGTGCGGGTCCGCCACCGCCAGGGGCGGAGGCCGTGACGGACTCGACGACGAACGCGTCCGCCACCGAATTGGTGACGGGCGCCGCCGCGGCCGCGTCGGGGGCGGGTCCGCTCGCGGCCGCGGCTGGCGCCTCTACGGGTGTCGACGGGATGTCGACACTCGTTCCAGTGACGTCGCCGCGGCCCGAGCTCGCACCCGAACCATCGACACCGCCCGAGCCCACGTTGCCGACGTCGTCGACCGTGGCTCCATCGTTGTTCTCGCCGGCGTTGTTCTCGCCCGCGTTGCTCTTGCCGGCCTTGTTCTTGCCCGCGTCCTCACCCTGGACCCCCCCATCGACCGGCGCGGGGACATCTCGCCCGTGCCCGGCGTGGTCGAACTCGGAAGGCGCACCGGCGGCGCCCGATCCTCGGTCGTCGTGGCCGGCCGCGAACGCCACCCCGGCGGTCGCGATCAGAGCCGCGAAGGCCAGCACGGTCAGAGCTGCGAAGGGGCGACGAGCTCCCAAGGGTTGTCTCCTGCGTGGGGGTTCAGGAAGCGGTATGAGTTGTCGGTGGAGGTCGTCCTCACCTCCGAGAGCGAATTTCACTCTCAGCAAGTGTACGACTACCCAGAGTGAAACCTGTCACACTGAGCAAAGTAATTCAAGGAAAGGACCGGAAAGGTCGGCCCAATTGAGGGCCAGTAGACATGCCGTTGATCTTTCCCAGCACTACCTGGACTGCCGCGCGGTGGTCGTGGACCCCCAACGGGACGTCGACATCCGCGACCTCGAGCCCGATCTCCAGCTCGTCGACATCCGCACTGCGGGAGAAGTCGCCGGCGGTGCCATCCACGATGCCCGCAACGTGCCGCTCCCGGCACTGGTCGACGAGCTCGCGCCCTGGACCGCACCCGTCCGACGGTCTTGTATTGCGCGAGCGGATACCGGTCGGCGATCCGGCGAGCACGTTGCGGGCGCTCGGCTTCGAGGACGTGACCGATCTGATCGGCGGGTACGGTGCGTGGACCGGCTCCGGACTGCCGGTCTCCGAGCCCGACGGGGAGGGAACCACGATGAGCGCCGACGCCGTCGCCGAAGTGAGCGCCGAGGAGGCGAGCGAGCTCGCCGAAGCCGGCGCGTTGCTCCTCGACGTCCGCGAGGCCGACGAGTGGGACGCCGGTCACGCGCCTGAGGCACGGTGGATCCCGCTCTCCGAGGTGCAGGCGCGCGTGGACGAGCTCCCGCGCGACCGCCGGATCGTGGCCATCTGCCGCTCGGGCGGCCGTTCGCGGGCGCTGGCGGGTGCGCTGCTGGGCGCCGGCTACGACGTCGTGAACGTCGAGGGTGGGATGCGGGCGTGGGCCGCGGAGGATCTCGCGGTCGTCGCATCCGACGGGCTCCCCGGGGTCGTGATCTGATTCTCGATCTCGCACGAGAGCACACCTTCACGCGATCCTCAGGAAACCCTTACGTTCGAGGACGACAATTCCGGGCATGGCACGCCGCTCGTTGAGCACGCAGGGACGGATCCTCGCGGCGGGCGTGAGCGTGGCCGTCGGAGGCGCGCTGGTCGGGTTCATGGCGGCGGGGGATCACCGTGATGCCCATGCCTCGCAGTCGTCGACCGGCGGAACGTCGGCGGGCTCGTCCACGGGCGCGTCCGCGAATTCCTCCACCGACGGCGGCACAGCCAACGGCGGTTCGGACTCCTCCACCGGCAACGCCGACTTCCAACCCCAGCCGCAGACGCGTACAGGCGGGAGCTAAGAGTGGCGGAGATGCAGTGGAGGCGTGGCCGGATGGCCGGGACGCCGCAGCGGAATCGACCCTGAAGAGTGGCGGAGATGCAGTGGAGGCGTGGCCGGATGGCCGGGACGCCGCAGCGGAATCGACCCTGAAGTGGCGTCGCACTTCTGGTGGTACGTCGCGCGCGCCGGTGGGCTCGTCGCGTGGGGACTGGTCGTCGCGTCCTGCGCGTGGGGACTGCTCCACGCGCTGCGCACGTTCGGTCGGCGCCCGTCGCCCGCGTGGATGCTGTCGACCCACCGCTACCTCGGCGCGCTCGCGGTCTCCTTCGTCGCGGTGCACGTGGTCGCGATCCTCGCCGACGGGTTCGTGCAGTTCTCGCTCGCCGACGTGCTGGTGCCGTTGACGTCCACGTGGCACCCCGTCGCGGTGGCGTGGGGCATCGTCGCGATGTACCTCCTCGTCGCGGTCGAGGTCACGTCGCTCGTGCGGAACCGGCTCTCACCCAAGTGGTGGCGCGGCGTCCACATGCTCAGCTACGTGGTGCTCGCCATCTCCACCATCCACCTCCTCAGCGCGGGGACCGACACCACCGACCTGCTGCCCGTCACCTCCGCGGTGCTGATCGGCGTCGCGGTGGTGTTCGGCTCGGCCATGCTCCTGACCTGGCGCACCGCACCGGGGAGCGAGTTGCCCCGGCGCCGGTACCCTGCGCCGCAACGAGCGACCAAGTCGTGAAGTTGCGAGCCGACCTGCCCGCGTCCGCCGACCCGAGGCTGGTTACCGGCCGGTAACCTGTCCCGGTGACCAGTCCTCTCGACCGGGCCGCGTCCTTGCGGCGGCTCGGCGACGAGCGGTTCGACGTCCTGGTCGTCGGTGGCGGCATCACCGGCGCCGGCGTGGCCCTCGACGCCGCCACCCGTGGGTTGCGCACTGCGCTCGTCGAGCGCGACGACTTCGCGTCGGGCACCAGTTCCAAGAGCTCCAAGCTCGTGCACGGCGGTCTCCGGTACCTGCAGCAACGCGAGGTCCGGCTGGTGTACGAGGCGCTCTACGAGCGTCAGCGCGCGCTCGAGAACGCGCCGCACCTCGTGCGCATCCTCCCGTTCCTCGTTCCCCTGCTCACCCGCGGGGGCGTCATCGACCGGCGCCTGGCACGGCTGCTCGGCACCGCGTTGTGGATGTACGACCTGAGCGGCGGCGTGCGCATCGGCAAGCGGCACCACCGCGTCGACGTCGACACCGCGCTGGCGCACATGCCGTCGCTAGCCCGTGATCGCCTCGCCGGCGCGTACGTCTACTACGACGCGCAAGCCGACGACGCTCGACTCACGCTCACCATCGCTCGCACCGCGGCCGCCCACGGCGCGGCCATCGCCAACTACGCCGCGGTGCGCGGGTTCGTGAAGGACGGCGGCTGCATCGTCGGCGCGCGCGTCGACGCCGACGGTGACGAGATCGAGGTGCGCGCACGCGTGGTCGTCAACGCCGCCGGGGTCTGGTCCGACGACGTCCGCGCCCTCGACGACGGACGCAGCCCGGCGTCGATCGAGCCCGCCAAGGGCGTGCACATCGCGCTGCCGTGGGAGAAGGTGCGCAACGACATCGCCGCCATCGTGCCGGTGCCCAAGGACCGGCGCATGGTGTTCGTGGTGCCGTGGGGCGACACCACCTACGTCGGCACCACGGACACGCACTACGACGGTCCGCTCGACGATCCGGCCTGCACGCCGGCCGACGTCGACTACCTGCTGGCCGCCCTCAACGGGGTCACCGAGGAGAAGCTGACCGCCAGCGACGTCATCGGCACCTGGGCCGGCCTGCGCCCGCTCCTTCGTGCGGGACGCACCACGCGCACCGCCGATCTCTCGCGCCGGCACACGGTGCAGGTCGCGCCCAGCGGGGTGGTGACCGTCACCGGCGGCAAGCTCACGACCTACCGGCGCATGGCGGCCGACGCCGTCGACGGCGCGCTCGGGGTGCTGGGGGAACGGGCGCGCCCGTCGCACACGAAGCACCTGCGGCTCATCGGCGGTGAGGGCATCGCGACGCCCGAGGCCTCCCTCGAGCCGAGCACGCACGAGCACCTCACCGGGCGCTACGGCACGGAGGCGGAGGTCGTGCGCGCCCTCGGCGCCGACGATCCCGACCTCGCCGCGCCGCTCGTGCCCGGCTTGCCGTACGTGCGGGCCGAGGCGCGCTACGCGGTCCGGCACGAGATGGCGCGCACGCTCGACGACGTGCTCTCGCGCCGTACGCGCGCCCGGCTGCTGGCCCGCGACGCGTCAGCCGACTCGGCGCACACCGTCGCCGCACTCATCGGCGACGACCTCGGCTGGTCCGACGCGGAACGCGACGCGCAGGTCGCGGCCTACCGTGCGTCGATCGCAGCCGAGCGAGCCGACATCTCGTGAGCGAACCGTGGCGCACCGGGCATCCCGGTGCGCAGCGCGCGAGCCGTCGACGCAGCACCGAGGGTGGAAAGGGATGAGCCCGCTGCGCGGCCGCGTCGCGGACGTCCCGGACGCGTTGGTCGATCGCCTCGCGTCCGTGTGCGCGGTGGAGCGCGCCCCCGACGTGGTCGCGGCCGCGAGCCGTGACTGGTGGCCGCTCGCCATGATCTGGGACGACGACGGCACACCGGTCACCGCGGCCGCCGCGGTCGTCCGCCCGGGCTCGGCGGGCAGCGTCGCGGAGGTCGCCCGCGCGTGCAACGAGGCGGCCGTGCCCCTCACCGTCGCCGCCGGTCGCAGCGGCGTGTGCGGAGCGAGCATGCCGGTGCACGGCGGTGTGGTGCTCGACCTCACCGGCCTCACGGGTGTCGTCGACGTCGACGACACCTCGCTGGTGCTCGACGTGCGAGCGGGCACCTTCGGCACCCCCCTCGAGGCGGACCTGCGCGCCGACCACGGCCTGACCCTCGGGCATTGGCCGCAGTCCATCGACCTGTCGACGGTCGGGGGCTGGCTGGCGTGCCGGAGCGCGGGCCAACTCTCCACCCGCTACGGCAAGATCGAGGACATGGTCCTCGGGCTCGACGTGGTGCTCGCCGACGGGCGCACCGTGCACACCGGCGGCGCGCCACGCGCCGCGGTGGGGCCCGACCTGACACAGCTCTTCGTCGGCAGCGAGGGAACGCTCGGCGTCATCACCGGCGCCCGGTTGCGCGTGCATCCGGCACCCGCGTCGGAGGCCCGCGCCGCATACGAGTTCGGGGAGTTCGCCGAGGGGCTCGACGCGTGCCGGCGCATCCTCCGTCGGGGCGCGACCCCGGCGGTGCTGCGCCTCTACGACGCGGTCGAGGCCGACCGTCACTTCACGACCGGGGACGCACACGTGCTGCTCGTGCTCGACGAAGGCGACCCCGCGCTGCTCGCGGGCGTGCTGCGCGTCGTGCAGGAGGAGTGCCACGACGCGCGCGAAGGCGACACCGGACTGCTCGACGCCTGGCTCGAACAGCGCAACGACGTTTCGGCGTTGCACCACTACATCTCGAACGGCTTCGTGCTCGACACCATGGAGATCGTGGCCCGCTGGTCGGCGCTCCCGAGCGTCTACGAGGCCGTGGTGACCGCACTCCAAACGTTCGACGGGATGGTGGTCGCGTCCGCGCACCTCTCGCACGCGTACTCCGACGGCGCGTGTCTCTACTTCACCTTCGGCGGTCTCCCGCCGAACAACCAGCGTGAAGACTTCTACCGGCGCGCCTGGGACGTCGCCATGGAGGCGGCGTTGAGCCACGGCGCCGCGCTGAGCCATCACCACGGCATCGGGCTCAACCGCGCCCGCTACGCCCGCGCCGCGCTCGGCGAGGCGTTCGACGTGCTGGCCGCGGCGAAGGCCGCGCTCGACCCCGCCGGGATCCTCAATCCCGGCAAGCTCGGCCTGCCCTGCCCCTGGGGCGAACCCGCCTGGCCGTGACCTCCCCTTCCGTGCGGGCCCGGAGCCGGTCCCTCCCCGCGCTGCTCGCGCTCGTGTTGCTCGTCGCGCTCGCAGCCCCCGCGGCCGCCAGGGCCAAGCCCTCGTCGTCGTCGTCGACGACGACCACCACGACCACGTGGCCACCGCTGCCCGCGTTCGACAGCACGCTGGCGTGGAACGACTGCGGCGACGGCTTCCAGTGCGCGACCCTCACCGTGCCCGTCGACTGGGCGAAGCCGCACGGCGACACGATGGGGCTCGCGCTCGTCCGCCGACCCGCAGCCGCGCCCGATCAGCGGATCGGGTCGCTGGTCGTGAACTACGGGGGACCCGGCGAGTCGGGTGTCGACTACGTGCGCAAGACGTGGTCGCGCCTGCCCGAGACGGTGCGCGATCGATTCGACGTGGTGAGCTTCGATCCGCGCGGCACCGGCGCGTCGCGCCCCATCGACTGCGTCGACGACTCGTTCCTCGACCTGTCGGCTGGGATCGCCGCGGTGCCGACCACCGCGGAGCAGCTCGACGTGGTGCACCGCTACAACGCAGCGTTCGCGGCCGGGTGCAAGCAACGAATGGGCGCGTACGCGGGGCAGGTCGGGACCCGCAACGTGGCCCGCGACCTGGAGGCGATCCGCGTCGCGCTCGGTGAGTCGACGCTCGACTACCTCGGCTACTCCTACGGCACGGTCGTCGGCGCGACGTACGCCCAGATGTACCCACGCACGGTCGGTCGCATGGTCCTCGACGGTCCGCCCGACTATTGGATCAGCGCGCACGACTACGCGTTCCGCCAGGCGCAGGGATTCATGCGCGCGCTCGGCGCGTTCCTCGACTGGTGCCGGCAGAACGGCTGCTCGCTGGCCGCGAGCGGCGACCCCGGCGACGTGCTGAACCAGATGATCGCGCGCGTCGACCAGCAAGCGCTGCCCGCGACGTACACGGTCGACGGCGTGACGCGCGAGGGCACGCTCACCCCGAGCCTGCTCGAGAACGCCGTGCTGGCCATGCTCTACGACCGGTCGCGCGGCTGGCCGATCCTCTCCGACGCGCTCGCGCAGGCGGTGACCACCGGACAGGCGCCGACGCTCCTCTCCATCTCCGACCAGTACCTCGGTCGCGGCACGGACGGCCACTGGGCCCCGCTGGTCGAGGCCAATGCGGTCATCAACTGCGTCGACCGGCCGGCGCGGTCCACTCCCGCCAGCACGGCCGAGCTCGCCGACATCGCGTCGTTCCAGTCCCAGCTCCCGCCGTGGGGCGGCTCGTGGGCGACCACCTCCTGTGTCGGGATGCCCAAGCCGGCGAAGGACGATCGGCTCGGTGACGTGCGCGTGCAGGGCAGCGCGCCGATCCTGGTGATCGGGACCACCGGCGACCCGGCCACTCCCTACGCGGGCGCCGAGTCGCTGGTCGGTCGCATCGCCGGCTCGGAATTGCTCACGTTCGACAGCACCGAGCACACCGCGTTCGGCCGCGCCATCAGCGTGTGCGTCGACGATGCCGTCGACGCCTACTTCGTCGACGGCACGCTGCCCCCGCCCGGCACCCACTGCGCCCCCGACTGAGCCCCGCTCCCACCCGTTCCAGCGTTCGGTCAGGCGGTGACGGTGAAGGTGCCGCGGGCGTCGAGGTCGTAGCGGGCGCGGCCGACGAGGAGCTCGCCGACGACGCGGTCGGGGGTCTCCCACTCGAGGTCGAAGCCCACCGGGATCCGCTCACCGCGGTCGCTGACGGCGGCCTCGTCCTCGTCGTCGAAGCGCACCCCGAACGCCTCGAGCCCGATGCTCCAGTGCTCGCCGGGCGTCTCGCACAGCAGCTCGGCCCACAGCCCCTCGGACCGCACGACCACCACGTCGTCTCGGCGCGGCGGCGCGATCTCGTCGTCGCGCACGACGATCACACCGACGTCGGGCACGACGACCTGCGCGGCGAACGACGCGACGCCGTCGTGGGGAACGGTCAGTGCCAACGAGCCCGCGATGCCCTGGCCGTCAGAGAACTCCAACGACCAGGCGCCCTTCAGCGTGACGGCCTCACGAGATGAGCCCGAGCGAGCGCACTTCGTCGCGCTCGTCAGTGAGCTCCTTGGTGGTGATCTCGATCTTGCCCCGGGCGAAGGTGTCGTGCTCGATGCCTTCGACGACGGTCCACGACGAACCATCGCTGCGCACCGGGAAACCGAACTGCAGGCCATCGGGCACGCCGTACTGCCCGCGGCTGCAGACCGCCACCGAGTGGAAGTCGTCGCCCGGCGTCGCGAAATGGAGGCTGTTCACCGAGTCGATCGCCGCGTGCGCGGCCGACGCCGCCGACGACGCGCCGCGCTTCTCGATCACCGCGGCACCGCGCTTCTGCACCGTCTCGATGAACTCACCTTGCAGCCACGCGGTGTCGGTGATCACTTCGGGCGCCAACTTCCCGTCGATGCGCGCGTGGGCGAAATCGGGGAACTGCGTGGCCGAGTGGTTGCCCCAGATCGCCATGTTGCTGACTTGGCGCGAGAGCACGCCGGCTTTCTTGGCCAGCTGGGTCTTGGCGCGGTTCTCGTCGAGACGGGTCATCGCGAACCAGCGGTCGGCGGCCACGTCGGGCGCGTTCGACCGGGCGATCAGGCAGTTGGTGTTGCACGGGTTGCCCACCACGAGCACGCGCACGTCGCTCGCCGCGTGGTCGTTGATCGCCTGACCCTGGGGCTTGAAGATGCCGCCGTTGACCGAGAGCAGGTCGCCGCGCTCCATCCCCGCCTTGCGGGGGATCGAGCCGACGAGCAGCGCCCACGACGTGCCGTCGAACGCGGTCTTGAGGTCGGCGGTCGCCTCGATGCCGACGAGCAGCGGGTGGGCGCCGTCCTCCAGCTCCATGACCACGCCCTCGAGGCTGGGCAGCGCGGGCTCGATCTCGAGCAGTCGCAGCACGACCGGCTGATCGGGGCCGAGCAGCTGACCACTCGCGATGCGGTGGACCAGCGCGTAGCCGATCTGGCCCGCGGCGCCGGTGACGGTGACGTGGAGGGGGTTGGCAGCCATGCGGCCGAAATTACCCGGCGGTCCCCGATCGGGCCGAAGCCGCCGCAGCGGTCGCCGCCTCGGACGACTCGGTCGACGTCCGCCCTTCGGAGATGTCGATGACGGTCAGCAACAGCTCGCGCGCCTCGGCCAACTCCGCCATCCGCTCGGCCGCCCCTGCACTCTCGGCACCGTGGTCGGGGTGTGCAAGACGGATCAGGCGGCGAAAGCGGCGCTGCACGTCGTCACGCTCGATGGCGTGACCGGCCTGCAGACCCAGCACCTCCATCGCCCACCGTCGCTCCGACGGGACACCGGCCCACTCGTCGGGACCGCCGCCGATCGTGGAGGTGACGCCGGGGCCGGGCGGCCGCACGCCGGGCAGGCCTTCGTAACGCCGCCGCACCTCGAGGCCCTCGGGCAGCACGCCGGGGCGAGCGATGGCGGCGTCGACGAAGCGGAACACCACCGAGCGTCCGGACGACGGGAGCTGCGACGCCGCCATGAGCGCGCCGATGACCTGCGGCGCGGATCGTCCGTGCCGGTCGAGCTCGAGGACCGGCCTCGCCGACCCCCGCTCCACGTCGGCGCCGATGATGCGGTGACGCGAGAGGTCGAGGCCATGCGTGTCCCGCTGCAGGCGGTAACGCAGCGCGATGCGCGGAACGGTCAGCGTGCCGCGCCGGGCGACGTCCACCAGCCGCGCCAACGCGTCGATCTGGTCTTCGTCGAGACCCGGCACGTGCTCGGCGATCACCGCGCCGATCAGCACGCCGCCGAACGCAGGTCCGCTGGTGGGCAGGTAGCCGTGGTCGACCGCGACCCGGCGGGTCGGCATGTGCCTGCGGGTGTGCCGGATGTTCAGTTCGGCGAGCAGCACGGGGCCTCCGCCAGGTCGGTCAGATCTCGTCGATGATCGCGTTGAACTTGGCGCTGGGCCGCATCGCCGCGGTCACCAGCGCCTCGTCGGGCAGGTAGTAGCCGCCGAGGTCGACCGGCGAGCCCTGGACCTGGTTCAACTCCTCGACGATCGCATCCTCGTCGGTGCCGAGAGCCACCGCGATCGGGGCGAACCGCGCGGCCAGCTCGGGGTCGTCGGTCTGGCTCGCCAACTCCCGGGACCAGTACAGGGCCAGGTAGAAGTGGCTCCCGCGGTTGTCGAGCTCGTGCACCTTCCGCTTCGGCGACCGGTTCTCGTCGAGCACGGAGCCGGTGGCGCGGTCGAGCGTGTCGGCAAGCAGCTGCGCGGTCGCGTTGTCGCTCTTCTGGGCGAGGAACTCGAGCGACGCCGCCAGCGCGAGGAACTCGCCCAGGGAGTCCCATCGGAGGTGATTCTCCTTCACGAACTGCTGCACGTGCTTGGGCGCCGATCCGCCGGCGCCGGTCTCGAACAGGCCACCGCCGTTCATGAGCGGCACGATCGACAGCATCTTGGCGCTGGTGCCGAGCTCCATGATCGGGAACAGGTCGGTGAGATAGTCACGGAGCACGTTGCCGGTCACCGAGATCGTGTCCTCGCCGCGGCGGATGCGCTCGAGTGAATACGCGCACGCCCCGGCGGGCGGGAGGATCTCGATGGTGAGCCCGGACGTGTCGTGCTCCGGCAGGTACTGGCGCACCTTCGCGATGAGCTGCGCGTCGTGGGCGCGGGACTCGTCGAGCCAGAACACCACGTGCGCGCCGCTCAACCGGCCGCGCAAGACGGCGAGGCGCACCCAGTCGCGCACGGGCGCGTCCTTCACCTGACACGCCCGCCAGATGTCGCCCGCCTCGACGTCGTGCGAGAGCACCACATCGCCCGCGCGGTTCACCACGCGCACGGTGCCGTCGACGGGGATCTCGAACGTCTTGTCGTGCGAGCCGTACTCCTCCGCCTTCTGGGCCATGAGCCCGACGTTGGGCACCGAACCCATCGTGGCGGGATCGAACGCGCCGTGGGCGCGGCAGTCGTCGACGACGGCGGCGTAGACGCCGGCGTACGACGAGTCGGGGATGACGGCGAGCGTGTCCTGCAGGTCGCCGGCCGCGTTCCACATCTGCCCGGAGTCCCGGATCATCGGTGGCATCGACGCGTCGACGATGATGTCGCTCGGCACGTGCAGGTTGGTGATGCCGCGGTCGGAGTCGACCATCGCGACCGCGGGACCGTCGTGCAGGCGCGCGGTGATCGCGCCCTCGATCTCGGCCCGTTCCGCGTCGGGCAGCGCGGTGACGCGCGTCAACAGGTCGGCGAGACCGTCGTTGGGATTGACGCCGATGCGGTCGAAGGTGTCTCCGTACTTCGCGAAGACGTCGGCGAAGTAGGTCTTCACCGCGTGGCCGAAGATGATCGGGTCGGAGACCTTCATCATGGTGGCCTTGAGGTGGATCGAGAAGAGCACGCCGCTCGCGTCCGCGGCGGCCATCTGCGCGGCGAGGAACGCGTCGAGCGCACGGGCGCTCATGAACGTGGCGTCGAGGATCTCGCCGGCGAGGACGGGGATCGACTCCTTGAGGACGGTGACGCTGCCGTCGCGCGCCACCAGCTCGACCACCACGTCGTCGGCCGCGGCGAACGTGACCGAACGCTCGTTGGAACGGAAGTCGTCGTGGCCCATCGTCGACACGCGGGTCTTCGAATCGGGCGACCAGGGCCCCATCTTGTGGGGGTGGGAGCGGGCGTAGTTCTTGACCGAGGCCGGCGCCCGCCGGTCGGAGTTGCCCTCGCGCAGGACCGGGTTGACGGCCGAGCCCTTGATCCGGTCGTAGCGGGCCTTGAGGTCCTCCTCTTCGGCGGTGGACGGCTCGTCGGGGTAGTCGGGCAGCGCGCAGCCCTTGCCCCGGAGCTCCTCGATGGTGGCCTTGAGCTGGGGAATCGACGCGGAGACGTTGGGCAGCTTGATGACGTTGGCCTCGGGCCGCTGGACGAGGTCGCCGAGCTCGGCGAGGTCGTCGCTCACTCGCTGGGCCTCCGTGAGGAACTCGGGGAAGGTCGCGAGCACGCGCCCGGAGAGGGAGACGTCACGCAGTTCGACCTGCACGCCCGCGACGCGGGTGAACGCGTTGACGACCGGGAGCAACGACCGGGTGGCGAGGGCCGGGGCCTCGTCGGTGTGCGTGTAGATGATGGTGTGACGGTCGCTCGACATGGCCAGTGACCGTAGTCGTCGGCCCGAAGAATGGTGTCAGCGGGCGGCCACCACGATGGCGAGCACCACCAGGTAGAGCGCCAGGAGGGCGCCCGCCCACCACCAGATCGACTGGCGGGTGAACAGCGGCGCGCGAGCTCCGACGCCCGCGAGCGTCATGTTGCATTCAGGGCATCGGGTGTCGTTGCTGCCGACCCGCGCCCCGCACAGGGGGCACGCTTCGAGCTGCGGTGGCGCGGGCCCGCTCACGCGGTACCGCTCTGCGCGCGGCGGGCCACGTTGCGCTCCGCGGCCTCGACCGCGTTGCGGAAGAGCATGGCGATCGTCGTCGGCCCGACGCCACCCACCCGAGGGGTGATGGCACCGGCGACCTCCTCGCACGCCTCGTCGACGTCGGGCAGGAGCCGGCGGCCCTCGTAGCGCACACCACCACCCACCACCACGGCGCCGGGGGTGATGTGCTCGGGCTGGAGGATGCCCGGCACCCCGGCGGCCGCGACCACGATCCCGGCCCGGCGCGTGTAGTCGGGCCAGTCGGGCACACCGGTGTGCACGACGGTCACCGCCGCGTTGGCCGTCGCGCGCTTCTGAGAGAGGAGCAGCGCGAGCGGACGACCCAGGGTGGTGCCGCGCCCGAGGATGCACACCTCGTGGCCCGCCACCGGGATGTCGTAGAACGCGAGGAGCGCTTCGATGCCGGCCGGGGTCGCGGGGACCGGTCCCGGCATCATGAGCGCGAGGCGCCCCATGTTCACCGGGTGCATCCCGTCGACGTCCTTGTCCGGGTCCATCGCGAGCAGCGCGGCGTCGAAGTCGATCTGGGGCGGCGTGGGGTGCTGCACGAGGAAGCCGTCGACGAGCGGATCGTCGTTGAAGGCACGCACCGCGGCCATCACGTCGGCCTGCGTCGCGTCATCGGGTAGGTGCTGGTGCGGTGCCGACCAACCGAGCTCGCGCGCCTTCTCCATCTTCATGCCGACGTAGCGCGCGCTCGCACCGTCGTCGCCCACGAGGATCGTGCCGAGGCCGGGCGTGTGCCCGTTGGCGATCAATTTCTCGCTGCGCGGCAGCAGCTCTGCGAACACCGCATCGGCGACGGGGCCGCCGGGCATCATCTTCGCGCTCATGGAGGCGTACTCAATGGAGGAAGTGCCTTTCTCCGGTGAACACCATTGCCACGCCGAGCTCGTCGGCGCGTTCGATGTTGGGCTCGTCGCGCATCGCGCCACCAGGTTGCACGATCACGGCGACGCCCGCGGCGGCCGCGGCATCGATCCCGTCGGGGAACGGGTAGAACGCGTCGGAGGCGCACGCGCCGCCCCCGGCCCGGCCGGCGGCCTTCTTCGCCGCGATCTCCCCCGCCTCGACGCGGTTCTGCTGGCCGGCGCCGATGCCGACGGCCTGGCGGTCTTTCACCAGCACGATCGAGTTCGACTTCACGTGCCCGCAGATGCGCCACGCGAGCTCCGCGTCGCGCCATTCGGTGTCGGTGGGGGCCCGCTTGGTGACGACGCGCCAGTCGTCTCGCGTGGCGACGAAGTGGTGGGCGTCCTGCACCAGGAACCCGCCGCTGATCTGGCGGAAGTCGAGGGTCTGAGCCTCGGGCGGACCGGCGCTGAGCAGGCGGGTGTTCTTGCGCTTCTTGACCAGGGCGTCGATCGTGCCCGGCTCCCAGCCCGGCGCCATGATCAGGTCGGCTTGAGGGCCGGCGACCATGCGCTCGGCGGTCGCCGCGCCGACAGGCCGGTTCAGGGCGACGATGCCGCCGAACGCCGACCGCTCGTCGCACTCGAGCGCGCGCTGGTAGGCGGTGGCGAGGTCGTCGGCCAACGCGACACCACAGGGATTGGCGTGCTTGATGATCGCGACGGCCGGACCGCTCCCGAGGTCGTGCACGAGCCGCCACGCGGCGTCGGCGTCGTAGAGGTTGAGGTAGCTGAGCGCGAGGCCCGCGTGCTGCTCGACGTCGTCCCACCAGCTCGACGTGCCGCTGATCCGGTAGCGCGCGCCGTGCTGGTGCGGGTTCTCGCCGTAGCGCAGCGCCTCACCGGTGCGCTCGAGCGCGAGGTCGATGTACCGAGGAAGTTGTTCGTCCCGCTGCAGCCACTCGACGATCTGCGCGTCGAACGCGGCCGTGCTCGCGAACGCCGCGACCGCGAACGTGCGGCGGGTGTCGTCGCCGACTGAGTTGTCGTTGGCGTCCATCTCCTCGAGCAGCGGCGCGTACTGCGACGCGTCGGTGACGATGGTGACGAACGCGTGGTTCTTCGCCGCCGCGCGCACCATCGCGGGGCCGCCCACGTCGATGGTGTCGATCCCGGGGTCCTGCGCGAACGGGTAGAGGTTCGACACGACGAGGTCGAACGGCTCGATGCCATAGGTGGCCATGTCGTCGTCGTGGGTCGCCTTCGACCGGTCGGCGAGGATTCCCCCGTGGATCTTCGGGTGCAGCGTGACGACGCGGTGGTCGAGGATCGGGGGCACCCCGGTGATGTCGCCGACCGCGGTCACGGGAATGCGGGCGTCGGCGATCGCCGTGGCGGTCCCACCCGACGACACGAGCGCCACGCCGCGTTGGTGCAGCTCGCGCGCGAAGTCGACGATGTCGGTCTTGTCGTACACCGAGAGCAGCGCCCTCGAGATCTGCGTGCGCATCACACTTCTCCGATGGGGATGGTTCCCGTGAGCAATTCCTGGAGCACGGCGGGGTAGATCCGCCGCTCGACTTCCTTGATCCGTTCGTGGAGCGTCTCGACGGTGTCGTCGGGAAGGACCGGGACCGCCTCCTGGGCGAGGATCGGTCCCTCGTCGACCTCCAGCCGCGCGTAGTGCACGGTGCAGCCGGTGACCTTCACGCCCGCGGCGAGCGCGTCGTCGACCGCGTGCCATCCCTTGAACGCGGGCAGCAGCGCGGGGTGCGTGTTGACGATGCGATCGGGGTACGCGTCGTGGATCGGCTTGGAGAGGATGGTGCCGAACCCGGCCATGGCGATCAGGTCGACCCGGTGGCGGCCGAGGGCGTCGAGCACCTCGTGGGTGTAGGCGACGCGGTCGAAGTCGGCACCGAAGTTGGTGCGCGCCACCAGCTCGGAGGCGATGCCTGCCTCCTCGGCGATCCCGAGCGCGCCGCAGGGCCGGTCGGCCAGCACCACCCCGATGGGGAGGTCGTGCTCCAGCATGGAGCGCAGAATGGTGCCGCTCCCCGACGCCAGCACCGCGAGACGACTCACGCTGCGAAGGTAGCCGAGTCGCCCCGGGCCCCGAGGATCCTTGCAATCACGGTCGAGCCGTGATGGGCTAGGCGGCACAGTGTCCGGGCAGGGCACGTTCCGCGCGAAAGAGAGAGGGCTGTGGACCTCAAGAAACTCACACCGGGAGAGATCACGACGGCGGTGTCCGGCGTGTTGCTGCTCGTCTTCAGCTTCTTCCACTGGTACAGCGTCGATCTGGGACCGTTCGGCACGTTCAGCCGCAACGGATGGCAGAGCCCCGGCGCGTTCTGGGGCATCGTCGCGATCCTGATCGGGATCGTGCTGGCGGCCCACGTGATCGTGGAGAAGCTGACCGGCGTCGAGCTGCCCGAGCGGCTCGGCAGCGTCGGATGGGGTGTGGTCCACCTCGCCGGCGGGGCGATCGCACTGCTCTTCCTGCTCATCAAGCTGCTGAACGAGAGCAGCAGCACCGCGATCGGCTTCTACCTCGGCATCATCGCCGCCGCCGGGCTCACGGTGGGCGGCTACCTCATGGCGAAGGAAGCGGGCGAGCTCCCCGGCGCCCTCGGTGGCGCGAAGGGCGGCTCGGCACCGCCCCCGCCCCCCACCGCCTGACGATCACCGCACGAGACATCACGACGATCGGCCCCGCGCGAGGCGGGGCCGATCTCTGTTCGAGGAGGGGCGAACATGAACGGGTCTGATGGCCATCGGCGCCGGTGCGGTGGTCGGGTTGGTCGGGAGCCGTGGTGAGAACCGGCGTGCCACCACGTGGATCGGCGTCATCGCCGTCTTCGGCGGTTGCGTCGCCGTCATCACCGACATCGCGCCGAGCAACGCGGCCGTCAACTGGTCCGGTCGAGCATCACTGATCCCATCCGCTTCGTAGGAACGATTCGGCGAACGATTCGGTGGATCGCGCGAGCCGAACTGGACCAAATCATCACTCGAGCCCACCGAATCGGCGAACGATTCGTTCCTACGGACGACCACATGTGGTGCACGGAGGGCGTACTCGTGAAGAGCGTCGTACCCCCGGTGCACCATTGCCGGACCGGACTTCCCCGCGCACCCATCCAACCTCCAGCCGGGGAGACCCCGATGACCGAATTCGCACTGCGGCACATCCGTCCAATTCGGGACCGCCAGTGGTTGCTCGACCGCGAGCGGGAGCTCGAGGACGAAATCGTCGCCCTCGACGCCGAGCAGAGGGAGCTCGCCGAGAGGTTTGGTGAGCTCCGTCGCGAGCTGACCGCCGTGCACGCGCATCTCTGGCCACCGACACCTGGCTACGACCATCGCAAGACGCGTCGGCCCGATGTCCCCGGGCCGGAGCTCATCCCTCCACCATCTGCGGACGCGGTTCCGCTGCGAGGACGCGCGCTACGGCGCGCGGCACGTGCAACGCTCGCCAAGTCGGGCAGACCACTCGCGCTCCCCGACATCCACCGCGCGCTCCGCCTCGCCGGTCACCGCCTGACGTCCGACCATCCGGTGAAGCAACTCGCCGACGCGCTCCGCTACGAAGAACAGCTCGGTCGGGTGCGCCGGGTGGCGCGGGGAACGTATGAGCGCAGCGAGAGCTGGAGCTTCCTCGCTAGAGAGCTGCGACGATGCCGGCCATCAGCTCGCCGGCCTCGGTGGGGTTGAGCCCCACCTCGACGCCCGCATCGCGCAGCGCCTCCATCTTCGCCGCCGCAGTGCCCTTGCCCCCCGACACGATGGCGCCGGCGTGGCCCATCTTCTTCCCGGGGGGCGCGGTCACACCCGCGATGTACGACGACACCGGCTTGCTCATCGACGTCTTGATGAAGTCCGCCGCTTCTTCCTCGGCCGAGCCGCCGATCTCGCCGATCATCATCACCGCCAAAGTGTCGGGATCGGCCTCGAACGCGCGCAGGCAGTCGATGAAGCTCGTCCCCGGGACCGGGTCACCGCCGATTCCGACGCAGGTGGTGACGCCGATGCCCTTCTGCTGGAGCTCGTAGAGCGCCTGGTAGGTGAGCGTCCCGGAGCGACTCACGATGCCGACCGGACCGCCGGCCTTGGCGATGTGCCCCGCGGTGATGCCGATGTTGGCCTTGCCGGGGCTGATGATGCCGGGGCAGTTCGGGCCGAGCAGGCGCGTGTTCGGGAAGTCACGGCGCAGCTTGTTGAAGAACCAGGCCTCGTCGTGGGCGGGCACGCCCTCGGTGATGCACACGACGAGCTCGATGCCCGCTTCGGCCGCTTCGATCACGGCGTCCCGCACTCCGGGCGCGGGGATGAAGATGCACGACGCGTTGGCACCGGTGGCCTCGATCGCGTCGCTCACGTTGGCGAACACCGGGATGCCGTCGACGTCAGTCCCCGCCTTCTTGGGGCTGGTCCCGGCGACGACCTGGGTGCCGTACCCGCGGTTCAGCAGCCCGTAGAAACGGCCTTGCGAACCGGTGAGGCCCTGGTAGACGACCTTCGTGTTCTCGTCGACGAAGATGCTCACGTCACTTGCCTCCTGCAAGCTCGACGGCCTTCTTCGCCGCGTCGATCATGGTCGGCTGCACCTGCAGCGTGTCGGACAGGTGCGGTTCGAGGATGGCGCGCCCCTGGTCGGCGTTGGTGCCGTCGAGCCGGATGACGATCGGCGCATCGATCTGCACGCGCTCGAGCGCCTGCACGATGCCGTTCGCCACCTCCTCACCCTTGGTGATGCCGCCGAAGATGTTGATGAAGATGGAGCGCACGTTGGGGTCGCTCACGATCACGCCCAGCGCGCCGGCCATCACGTCGGCGTTGGCGCCGCCACCGATGTCGAGGAAGTTGGCCGGACTGCCACCCACCTGGTTGACGATGTCGACGGTGCTCATCGCCAGCCCGGCGCCGTTGGCGATGACACCGACCGAGCCGTCGAGCCCCACGTACTGCAGGCCCTGCTCGTGGGCGAACTCCTCACGCGTGTCGCGCACCTGGGTGGCGTCGTAGTCCGTGTAGTCGGGGTGGCGGAAGATGGAGTTGTCGTCGAGCGTCACCTTGGCGTCGAGCGCGTGGACGCGACCGTCGGGAGTGAGGATCAGCGGATTGATCTCCACCAGATCGGCGTCGCCCTCCACGTACGCGGTGTAGAGCTTCACGAGGATGTCGACCGCACCCTCGGTGGCCTTCGGGTCGAGGTTGGCGGCGGCGACCCACTCGCGGCACTGCGCCTCGGTGAGGCCGTCGACCGGGTCCACGTGGATCTTGGCGATGGCGTCGGGGTTCTCGTCCGCCACCTGCTCGATCTCCACCCCACCCTGGGCGGAGAGCATGCCGAGGTGGAGCTTGGCCGCCCGGTCGAGCGTGAACGACGCGTAGTACTCCTCGTCGATGTCGCTGGCGGTCTCGATCCACAGGACCTTGACGACGTGTCCCTTGATGTCCATGCCGAGGATGTTCTCGGCGTGGGTGCGCGCCTCGTCGCGGTTGGCGGCGAGCTTGATCCCGCCCGCCTTGCCGCGTCCGCCCACCTGGACCTGCGCCTTCACCACCACCGGGTAGCCGATGCGGTCGGCGACTTCGACCGCCTCCGGCACCGTGGTGACCGGCGCGCCGTCGGAGACGGGGATGCCGTAGCGCGCGAACAGCTGCTTGCCTTGGTATTCGAAGAGGTCCACGGGGGGGAATCGTGGTCGATTCCGCTGATCGACTACAAACCGGGGATCCGGCCACCCGGGTGGTACACCGTGGGACCGTGCCCATCGAGCGTTCCGACACGAAGCTCCTGCTCGTGGCCACCGGCGCAGTGGTGCTCGCCGGGTTGCTGGTCGCCGCCGTCCTCCTGTTCGCGACCAGCCGCTCCAAGAGTCCGACGAAGTACGGCCCGTTCGACGCCGGCGTCGCCTCCGCGATCAAGAAGGACGTGAAGGACGGCGGGCCCTACTTCGTCGCCGACCCCTTCGGCGGCAACCGCAGCATCCTCTACGCGATCGAGGGCGGCAAGGTCGTGGCGCTGTCCGACCTGAAGCCGGGAACAGCGAGCTGCCGCATCCGCTGGCGGGGTTCGATCGATTCGTTCGTCGACTGCCACGACGACAGGGTGAAGAGCGCGGACCTGGCGCGCTACCGCACCGAAGTCGGCCAGACCGGCGTGACGAAGGGTGAGCTGCTCATCGACCTCCGCCACCGGGAGCCCGCCCCGGCGAGGAGCTGATCCACGGAGCAGTCGATCGGCGGCGCGTTCGGCTCAGGCACCGACCTTGACCAAGGGCGCCCACGCGAGCAGCAGACGCTTCTCCCCGACCTCTCGGAAGTTGACGACGGCCTCCGTCTTGTCGCCTTCGCCCGCGAGCTCCAGGATCACGCCTTCGCCGAACTTGTCGTGAGTGACGTCGTCGCCGACGCGCAAGCCGATGCCTTCGGCGCCGCGCGCGCCCGACGGCCCACCGACCATTCCAGGCTGTGCCGACGGTGCCGAAGATGCCGAGCGCATCGCCGCGTCGGCCACCGCGCGGCGATGTTCGGCGGGATCGCGCCGGCGGGTGCCGCTGGACCCGTAGGTGCGGCGCTCGGCCGCGGCGCCGAGCACGTTCGTCAGCTCCTCGGGGATCTCGGACAGGAACCGGCTGGGCGGGTAGTAGTCGGTGGCGCCGAACAGCATGCGGCTCCACGCGTGACAGAGGTAGAGGCGCTCACGGGCGCGGGTGATGCCCACGTAGCAGAGGCGACGCTCCTCTTCGAGCTCGTCGGGGTCGCCGAGGCTGCGCGTGTGCGGGAACACGCCGTCTTCCATGCCGGTGAGGAAGACGACGGGGAACTCCAGGCCTTTCGCGGTGTGCAGCGTCATCAGCGTGACGGCGCTCTGGTCGCCACCCGCGCCGCCACCACCCTCACTGCTCTTGGCCGCCTCGGTGTCGAGGTCGGTGACCAGCGAGATCGCCTCGAGGAAGGCCTGGATGCGCCCCAACCCTTCGGGGATCGTGATGTCGCCGGCGGTGTTGTCGGCGGTGCCGACGCCCGCGATGCCGGGCAGGCCCGACACGTCGCCGGCGTCCAGCGCCTGGTCGAACTCGTGGCACACGCCGACGAGCTCCTGGAGGTTCTCGATCCGGCCACGCGCTTCGATCGACCGCTCGGCTTCGAGCTCGGCGAGGTAGCCAGTCCGCTCGAGGATGGACTCGACCGTCGGACCGATGCCCTCGGCCGCGTTGGCCTCGAAGCCCACCATGAGCTCGAGCAGGTCGCGGACACCACCGAGCGCCTTCCCCGTGACGCCGGCGAAGTGGGCGCGCCCGAGCGCGTCGCGGAACGTGATGCCCGCGCCTTGCGCGTGCGCCACCACCTTGTTGACCGACGTGTCGCCGACGCCGCGCTTGGGCGTGTTGACGACACGCCGCCAGCTCACCTCGTCGTCGGGGTTGACCAGCGCGCGCAGGTACGCGAGGACGTCCTTCACCTCGCGCCGGTCGTAGAATTTCACCCCGCCGACCACGCGGTACGGCACGCCCGAGCGGACGAGCGACTCCTCGATCACGCGGCTCTGCGCGTTGGTGCGGTAGAAGACGGCGACGTCGCCGAAGCGATGGTGCTCGGTGTCGACCAGCCGACCGATCTCGTGCACCACGAACGCGGCCTCGTCGTGCTCGTCTTCGGCGTGGTAGCGGGTGATCAGCTCGCCGCCGATCTGCTCGGTCCACAGGTGCTTCGGCCGGCGCGCCGCGTTGTTGGCAATCACGGCGTTCGCGGCGTCGAGGATGCGCTGGCTGGAGCGGTAGTTCTGCTCCATCACGATGACGGTCGCCTCGGGGAACACCTCCTCGAACTTCACGAGGTTCCGGAAGTCGGCCCCACGGAACTTGTAGATCGAGTTGTGCGTGACCAGCCTCTCGGCGACGAAGTTGTGCGTGCGCTCGACGTCGAGGTCATAGACCGGAAGCGAGAGGTCGACCGGCTCGACGGCAGCGACGACGTCGAACTGACCTTCGTCGTCGACCATGACCATGCCGCGCCGTACTGACGATGCCGGCAGGAACGGCAGCGCGTTGGTGACGACGCGCTCGTCGTTGGCCGCGAGGCGCGCCACCGGCCGCACCGACACGTCGAGCACCGACGAGATGCGGTGCACGATGTCGTCGACCACCGCCATCTCGGCGTTGCACGTCTCGAACCGCCAGCCGCGGTTTCTCTTCCGCACCGGACGTACGCTCAGCCCGATCGACTCCAGCGCCTCGCGCCCCTCGTCGTCGTACCCGAACAGCGAGACGCGGTGCATCGGGGTCGCTCCGCGCCGATCCCCGCAGAGCACGACCGAGAGCCGCCGACGCGGAACTCCGCGCACGGGATTGCCATTGGACGCCGGCGTGTGATGGGGGTGCTCGAAGTGGAGCCCATGGTCGGCGAGCAATTGCAGGCCCCGCTTGTCCGTGTCGAGCTCCGCGAAGAGGTGGTCGATGAGCCGTTGGTTGCCCACCAGGCTCCCTGGGCCAGTCTGCGGGGTGCGGCGAGCGACGAACGGAAGAGTCGGGAGGCCGTACCGCGCCGCGAGCGATGCCTCGGCGTACCGGCTCTCAGCTTCTGTGTCGTACACGTCAACGACCCACATCGCATCGGCGTGCTCCTGCGTGCAACGGCGGAGCGGTCCGAAGACCTGTTCGTTCCCCCGCGGGTAGGTGCGGGTCGTACCGACCCGGAAGCCGATGCCGCGCTTCCACATCAGGTACGTCATGTGGAGCTGCGGCGTGCGTCCGATCACGAAGCCGGCGAAGTGGACGTGGTCTTCAGTCGACACGATGCGCCGACCGGATGCGGTGGTGATGGCGATGCCACGGTGTGCGAACGCGCGATGCGTGCGCAGCGACCGTCGCGGGGCGGAAGTCGCCGCTGCCGTAGCAGGACATCACCAGGTCGCCGGCGCGGACGTCCTCGATCGAACGCGTCGACCCGTCACCCATCGTGATGCGCGTACCGGCCACGAGGCATTGATCCTGGTCTCCGACGACCATCACGTTGCGGTGCTCCTCGGTGAGCATCCGCACCAGCTCCCACTGCGCGACGTTGGTGTCCTGGAACTCGTCGACCAGGACGTGGCGGAATCGTCCGGACCAGCGCTGCTTGGCGTCGGCGTGGTCACGGAAGAGGTGGACGGTCTGCACGAGCAGGTCGTCGAAGTCGAGCGCGGACGCCTCCAGGAGGCGGCGCTGGTACTCGCGGTACACCTCGGCCACTCGCTTCTCAGGGGGCGTGAAGGCGCGGTCGACGGCCTGCTCCCACGACACCAGCTCGTTCTTCATCGCCGAGATCTGCGCCTGCAGGCGGCGGGGCGGGAACCGCTTGGGATCCATGTCGAGATCGCGGCGGACGTAGTCGGCGAGGCGGACGGCGTCGGCCTGGTCGTAGATGGAGAACGACGACCGGTACCCGAGCAGCGGCGCCTCACGCCGAAGGATGCGGGAGCACATCGAGTGGAACGTCGACACCCACATGCGCTCCGCCACCGGGCCGACCAGCTCGCCGACGCGGGCTTTCATCTCGCCTGCGGCCTTGTTGGTGAACGTGATGGCGGCGAGACCGAACGGCGACGCGCGCTTCTCCGCGATCAGGAACGCGATGCGGTGCGTGAGCACCCGCGTCTTGCCCGAACCCGCACCCGCCACGACGACGATCGGACCGTCGGGCGCCGACGCGGCCTCGCGCTGCACGGGATTGAGCCCCGCGAGGATCTCGTCGGCGGTGATCACCCCGAGATCGTACGCGTGTTCGGGGCCCGGAAAGAAGGAGGCCTCGGAAGGTTGGTTCAGTCCGACACGTCGGGCTGCAGCTCGAGCTCCTTGGTGGGCTCGGGTTCCTCGCGCCAGGCCCGCAACAGCCGCGTGTGGTCGGCGTTGAGGGCGACGGTGAACGCGCCCGCCTCGTCGATCTCGAGGCCGAAGTAGGCCTGCCACTCGCTGTCGAGGGTGATGGAACCCGGGTCGACGCCACGCGGAAGGCGGCAGAAGCGCATCTTCTCGGTGTCGAACAGCCAGGTGCTGTGGGTCGAGTCGATCCGTCGCATAGGAAGTGGCGTAACCCTACCCGTGCCACCCTGAAATTTCGAGAAGATCGAGCTGTCTGGCATCAAATCCGCGTCAACTGCGAATCAGTTCGCAACCTTCTCCATCTCGGCCGTGTAGGAGCCCGTGCGGGCGGCGCTGTTGAGCTTGGCCCGGTGGAGGAACGCAGTCCGTCCGGCGTCGACGTTCGCCGCCTCGCCCTTCCACGCCTTGAGCGCCGGGGCCTGGAGCGCCCGGCCGTAGGAGAAGCTGAGCTCCCACGGCAGGCCGCCGAGCTGGTTCATGGCGTTGAGGTGCGCGGTGGCGAGCTCGTCGGACTGGCCGCCGGAGAGGAACACGATGCCGGGGACCGCGGCAGGCACCGTGGCGCGGAAGCAGCGGACCGACGCCTCGGCCACCTCCTGCACCGACGCCTGCTGTGCGCACGAGTAGCCGGACAGCACCATGTTGGGCTTGAGCAGCGTGCCGTCGAGCCGGACCCGCTGCACGAACAGCGCCGCGTAGAGCGCGTCGAGCACCGCCGAGGTGACCTCGAACGAGCGGTCGATGGTGTGGTCGCCGTCCATGAGGACCTCGGGCTCCACGATCGGCACGATGCCGGCTTCCTGGCACAGCGCGGCATAGCGCGCGAGCGCGTGCGCGTTCACGTCGATGCAGTACGCGCTCGGCAACACCGGCCCTTCGGAGAGGTCGGTGGTGATGGTGTAGGTCGCGCGCCACTTGGCGAAGCGCGCCCCGAGCGAGCGGTATGCGGCGAGCCGCTCCCGCAGACCGTCGAGGCCCTCGGTGACGGTCTCGCCGTCGGCGCCGGCAAGGGGCTTGGCGCCGAGGTCGACCTTGATGCCGGGGATGATGCCCCGGTCCTCGAGCACCCTCACCAGCGGCGTGCCGTCGGCCGCGTCCTGGCGGACGGTCTCGTCGAAGAGGATGACGCCGCTGATGTAGTCGCCGACGTTCTTCGCGGTGAAGAGCATCTCCCGGTAGTCGCGCCGGTTGTCGTCGGTCGACTCCACCGAGATCGAGTCGAAGCGCTTCTTGATCGTGCCGCTGCTCTCGTCGGCGGCGAGGATGCCCTTGCCCGGCGCGACGAGCGCCCTGGCGGTGGCGGAGAGCGTGGCGATGTCCATGAGGTGGTTCGCTCCTTTGCCTTCTCTTGGAGATCTGCCTCTGGCTATCGGCCCATGCCGATGCCTTGGGCGCGCTGGAGTGCCTTGCCTTCGGTCTGCAGCGACGGCGCCACCATCACCTCGGCCTTCTGGAACTCCTTGAGCGTCTCGTAGCCCGTCGTGGCCATCGAGGTGCGCAGGGCCCCGAAGAGGTTGAGGGTGCCGTCGTTCTCGTGCGCCGGCCCGACCAGGATCTCGGCCAGGGTCGCCCGGTTCGATGCCTTCACGCGTGCGCCGCGGGGCAGCGTGGGGTGGAAGGTCGCCATGCCCCAGTGGTACCCGCGCCCGGGTGCCTCGTACGCCGCCGCGAGCGGCGAGCCGATCATCACCGCGTCGGCGCCGCACGCGATCGCCTTGGCGACGTCGCCACCGGTGCGCATCCCGCCGTCGGCGATGACGTGCACGTAGACGCCGGTCTCGTCGAGGTGACGGATGCGCGCGCCCGCGGCGTCGGCGATGGCGGTGGCCTGCGGCACACCGATGCCCAGCACGCCGCGACTGGTGCACGCGTGACCGGGACCGACACCGACGAGCACGCCGACGGCGCCGGTGCGCATGAGGTGCAACGCGGTGGAGTACGACGCGCAACCGCCGACGATGATCGGCAGGTCGAACTCGCGGATGAACTTCTTGAGGTTGAGCGGCTCCGACGTCTTCGACACGTGTTCGGCCGACACGACCGTGCCCTGGATGACGAGGATGTCGAGCTCGGCTTCGAGCACGTACTTGGCGTACTGCTCGACCCGTTGCGGCGTGAGCGACGCGCACGCGATGACGCCGGCGTCCTTGATCTCCCGGATCCGCCGACCGATCAGCTCCTCCTTGATCGGCTCGGCGTAGATCTCCTGCATGCGGCGCGTGGCCTTCTCGTTCGGGAGCTCGGCGATCTCCTCGAAGAGCACGTCGGGGTCGTCGTACCGCGTCCAGAGCCCCTCGAGGTTGAGGCAGCCCATGCCGCCGAGATGTCCCATCTCGATGGCGGTGCGGGGCGAGAGCGCGCCGTCCATCGCGGAGCCGATGACGGGCAGTTCGAGCTTGAACGCATCGAGCTCCCAGGTGATGTCGACGTCTTCCGGGTCGCGTGTCCGTCGGCTGGGCACGATGGCGATGTCGTCGAACCCGTAGGCCCTCCGACCGGACTTGCCGATGCCGATCTCGACTTCCAACCCGGAACCTCCCGCGCCGCTGGGGGCCGTCTCTTTCAGGGAAACTTCCAGGCTAGTCCTCGACGGCTGGCGCTCCTCGGCTCAGGCGCGGGTCCAATCGCCCCAATCGCCGGTGACCTCGACGTCGACGATGCGGGCCAGGAACCCGGTCAGGATGCGGGCCGTCGCGCCCCAGACCGTCTCGCCCTCGAGCTCGTAGAACTGCATGGCGCGGTCGGTCCCGTCGAAGCCCCACGACCAGCGCTCTTCGTGGTACACGCCGTCCGACAGCAGCTCTGCGAGCGCGACGTCGAACACCCGGTCGACCTCGCGCGAGTCGGCGGTGACGATCGGGCGGCCGTCGGTGATCCCGACGAACGGCGTGATGTTGAACTGGCCGACCACCGTCCCGAGCGTCGGGAGGGCGGTGAGCACGTCGACGGTCTCGGGTCGCAACCCGATCTCCTCGTGGGCTTCACGCAAAGCGGCGTCGCGCGCGTCGCGGTCGACGTCGGGTTCGACCTTGCCGCCCGGGAACGCGATCTCGCCCCGGTGCGACGGCATGGTCAGGGGACGGCGCGTGAGCACGATGCGCGCTTCGCCGTCTTCCTCGAAGACGGGGAGCAGGACCGCGGCCGCGCGCCCTCCCGGCTGGAGCGGAGGTGGGGGCGGTGGCGTGTAGGCGGCGAACCGGGACCGCACCCGTTGGACGGTGATCGGCCCCGCGCGCGCTGCCGTCCCCGACATGATCGAGGCCCAGGGCGCCGCCGCTCCCGCTCGAGCCGTCGCCGGCCTCGGGATGCGCTGGCGGCCGCCCCGGGCCCCCTGATCGTGGTTCGTGCTACTTCTTCTTGCCGGCGCCGACCTTGGCGAGAACGTCGCGGCTGGAGAGGACGAGCAGGTCCTCACCGTCGACGGTGACCTCGGTGCCGCCGTACTTCGAGTAGAGCACCACGTCGCCCACGGACACGTCGACGGGGATCAGCTCGCCGCTGTGCTCCGAGCGCCGGCCCGGACCCACTGCGATCACTTCGCCCTGCTGGGGCTTCTCCTTGGCGGTGTCGGGGATGACGAGGCCGCTCACGGTCGTCTCCTCGGCGTCACCGGGACGAACGACGATCCGGTCTTCGAGCGGTTGCAGACTCATGGAATTGCCTCCTGCAGCGTGCAGACGGTTGCGGATGGTGTGAAAGCGTGCGGCGAAGGGTTAGCACTCGCCGAGTGCGAGTGCTAAAGCTACCAGCGCTCCGGCCGAGGGAGCAAGCCGACGATCAGAGACGCAGGTTGGGGTCGGCGCCGGTGTCGAGCGGCGTGGGACCGTCGGCTCGGAGGCGCCACCACGCGGTGGCCGCGATCATCGCCCCGTTGTCGGTGCACAGTGACGGCGGAGGCAGGAACACCGATCGTCCTGACGCGGCCGCGGCATCGGCCACCTTGGCCCGGAGCCTCGAGTTCGCCGCCACTCCGCCGCCGAGCGCCAGCACCGAAGCGCCGGCGTCGTCGGCCGCGGCCACGAGCTTGGCCGCCAATTGATCGACGACGGCCTCCTGGAACGACGCCGCGACGTCGGCCGGCTTGGTCTCGGGCGAGCGGCGGGTGTGGTTGACGACCGCGGTCTTGAGGCCCGCGAAGGAGAAGTCGGCATCGCCGGGCATGGCCCGGGGGAAGCGGACAGCGGCGGGGTCGCCCTCGCGCGCGAGCCGGTCGATCGCCGGGCCGCCCGGGTAGCCGAGGCCGAGGTGACGAGCCACCTTGTCGAACGCCTCCCCCGCGGCGTCGTCGACGGTCTGGCCGACCACCCGGTAGCGGCCGTGGTCTTCCATCACCACCGTCATGGTGTGGCCGCCCGACACGATCAGCACCGCGAGCGGGAGCTGGAGGTCGGGATCCTCGAGCCACGCGGCGTGCAGGTGGGCCTCGAGGTGGTTGACGCCGACGTACGGCAGCCCGGCCGCCAGCGCCAGCCCCTTCGCCGCGGCGACGCCGACCAGCAGCGCGCCGGCGAGGCCGGGTCCGTGACACGCGGCGACCGCGTCGAGATCCGACAGGTCGACGCCCGCTTCGACGAGCGCCTCCGCGATGACGGGCGTGATGAGCTCCACGTGCGCCCGGCTCGCGACCTCGGGCACGACGCCGCCGAAGCGAGCGTGCAGATCGACCTGGCTCGACACCACCGACGAGCAGACCGTCCGGCCGTCGGCGACGACCGCGGCCGCGGTCTCGTCGCACGACGTCTCGATGCCGAGGATCAGCGTCACCAACGCCTCCCGTCCTCGATGACCGTTGCACCCGGCAGCACGCGTTCGACGGAGTCGAGCAACGCCGAGTACTCGGGCTGGTCGACGTCGTTGGCCCACATCACCAGCGCGTCCTCGTTGACCTCCTGGTAGTAGTTCTTGCGCACCCCGACCGGTTCGAAGCCGAAGCGCCGGTACAGATCCTGCGCGCCGTGGTTCGACATGCGCACCTCGAGCGTCACCGCGGACGCACCGCGCGCGATCGCCTCGCGCACCAGCACCAGGAGCAAGCGCGTGCCGATCTTCGCACGGTGGCGCTTCGGGTCGACCGCGATCGTCGTCACGTGCGCCTCGTCGAGCGTCATCATGAGGCCCGCGTACCCGACGAGGTCGCGGCCGATGCGCGCGACGTAGTAGGCGCGAGTCGTTCGGAGCGCGAGCTCGGACATGAACAGCGACGAGCTCCACGGTCGTGGGTACACCTGCTGCTCGATGCGCAGCACCGACCGGAGATGGCGGCGGCGCATCGGCTGCACGTGGACGGTGAGGGCCGCGACCTCCTGCTCGGCTGCCATCTAGATGGCTCGCTCACTGCTCGCCGGGCCGCTCTGATCAAGGACGCCCGGCTCGCGGCCGCTCGCTCGCGTGCCCCAGGCGATCTCGGCGTCGCTCCGGCGCAGGTACAACGGTCGCAGGTCGCCCGGCTGCTCGAACTCCTCGCGCTCAGCGCGCGCCGTCGCCAGCGCGACGAGCGCGGCCACGCTCGGCGCCGCGTACTCCGGCCCCGCCACCTCGGCGTGCTCGAGCGCGGCGAACTCCTCGGCGAACCGGGCGACACCGTCGCCCGCGAGCAACAGCCCGTGCGGGGACTCGGCCACGTCCGCGAGCAGGTCGGCCACCAGCTCCGAGGGCGCGTGCACGCCGTACTCGGACACGCGCTGCACACCCCCGGGGACGGGCTGGTAGCGCGCCGCGAACACCTCGCGGCGGCGGGCGTCGAGGACCGCGACGATGGTGCGACCCGAGTGACGCAGCGGCGACGCCACGAGATCGAGGCTCGGCACTCCCACCACCGGGATGCGCAACGCCTGCGCCATCACCTTCGCCGTGGTCACTCCCACGCGCAGGCCGGTGAAGAGCCCGGGGCCGATGCCCACCGCGATGGCGGCGAGGTGGTCGAAGCTCACGTCACACTCGCCGCGCAGGTACTCGATGGCAGGCGCGAGCTGCTCGGCGTGGCGACGGCCGCCGGCCAGCTGCACCGAGCCGAGCACCGTGCCCCGGTCGCCGAAGGCGATCGACACCTGGGCCGTCGACGTGTCGAGCGCGAGCAGCAGCACGTCAGCCGTCCACGATCTCGGCGAGTGCGTCGACGCGCGCGGCCCACGTGATGCCGGCGGCGTCGATCGACACGACGCGGTCGTCGTCGCCGTCGCCTGGCTCGAGCAGCACTCGCAGCCGATCGCTCGGGAGCACCGCGCTCGACGCGGTCGCCCCACTCGACGACGGTGACCGCGTCACCACCCACGAGGTCGTCGAAACCGAGGTCGTGCAGCTCCTGCAGACGGTCGAGGCGGTACACGTCGACGTGCACGAGCGGCATTGCCGCCTCGTACTCGCGCACGACGGTGAAGGTCGGGCTGACGACGGGCTCGGTGATCCCGAGCGCGACTGCGATCCCCTTGGCCACGACGGTCTTGCCGGTGCCGAGGTCGCCGTCGAGCACCACGACGTCACCCGGACGCAGGAGCGCGCCCAGTCGCCGCCCCAGCGTGTGCGTCTCGTCCGGACCTCGGGTGGTCGTGTGCAGGATCATCGTCCGCTCGTGACCCGTGCGAGCGCGCGCTTGATCACCACGAAGTCGGCGCGCGCCTGTGCGAGCGCGGGACCGCCGCCGCGCAACACCGCCGACGGGTGCAACGTGGGGATGAGGAGGTCACCCTCGCGGTAGGGGAACTCGCGCCCCCGCAACTTCGTGATCCCCTCCTTCGTCGCGAGCAGCAGCTTCGTCGCGAAGTTGCCGAGCGTGACGACGAGACGAGGGTCGATGAACTGCACCTGGGCGTCGAGGTAGGGGCGGCACGCCTCGATCTCGAGCGGGAGCGGATCGCGGTTGCCGGGCGGACGGCACTTCACCACGTTGGCGATGTACACCTGCTGGCGGCTCAGCCCGATGCCCTCGATGAGCCCGGTGAGGAGGCGACCGGCGCGGCCGACGAAGGGCTCGCCGGTGCGGTCTTCCTGCTCGCCCGGACCCTCGCCCACGAACAGCAGGTCGGCGTGGGGGTCGCCGACGCCGAACACCACCTGCGTGCGCGTGCCGGCCAGGGGGCACTTCGTGCAGGTGAGGGCCTCGCGCTCGAGGTCGGCGAACGATGCGAACGGAGGTGGAACGTGTCGCGACACGGCAGGCCACTTCAATTGCTGTGGGACTCGTCAGGGTGTCGCGCGATGGTACGCGACCGCGTCGCGAACCGCTGCGGCCGTCACGTCGGTGACCATCACCCGCAACCGGTCGAGGTGGGCGTCGACAGTGCCGGTGGCGCAGACGAACGCGAGGTCGCCGTCGTGACGCGTGTGCGAAGGGTGGATCGAGCGCGCCAGCCCGTGGTTGGCGCTCCGGGCGAGGAGATGGCACTCGACCTTGGTGCACCGGGCGTTGGTGGCGACGACCGCGATGGTGGTGTTGGTCCCGGACTGCCCTTCGAAGGGTGTCTCCTCGAACGGGGCCTCCTCGGGAAAGCCGGGCGCGTCGGACGGTGCTCGCGACGCGACGATCGGCGTGCCGTCGGCATCGACCACGTCGCCGACCGCGTTCACCACGACGAGCGCGCCCACCACGAGGTCGCCGTCGCGCGCCGACGCGCTTCCCAACCCGCCGGTCGCGCCGTGCTCCTGACCGCGCCACTTGGCGACGCTCGCGCCGCGGCCGGCGCCGACGCGTCCGGTCGTCAGTGCCGGCCCGTCCGGATCGAGCGCGGTCGCCAGGGCGGCGCGCCCTTCGTCGGGGCCGGGACGCTCGTCACCTGCCACCACGAGGTCGAAGATGGCGGCCGCGGGGACGATCGGCACCGGACCTCCGCGCGTCGGGAAGCCGCGGCCCTGCTCGGCCAGCGCGCGCATCACGCCGTCGGCCGCCGCGAGGCCGAACGCCGACCCCCCGGTGAGCACGACCGCATCGACGACCTCCACGGTCGCCAGCGGGTCGAGCACCGCGGTCTCGCGCGTCGCGGGAGCACCCCCGCGGATCTCGACCGAGCCCACGGTGCCGGGCGGGAACACCACGACCGTGGCGCCGGTGGCTGCACCGGTCCAGTGCCCGGCGAGCACCCCGGGAACGTCGGTGATCACGTCAGCCCGCGGACGCGGACGCGGGCGCCTCGTCGGCGCGGTCGTCGACCGCCGAACACGCGCGCGCGAAGTCCATGACGAGCGCGTCGAGCTCGTCGGTGCGCTCGTACATGAGCATGTGTCCGGCACCGGGGTACTCCACGAGGCGCGCGCCCGGCACGAGCTCGGCGATGCGCCGGGCGTCGCGCGGCGGTGTGCAGCGCGTCGGCGGTGCCGACGACGACCAGCGTCGGGACGTGCAGTTCGGGCAGGCCCTCGGTGAGGTCGAGGTGCAGCAGTGCCGACACGGCTTCGCGTGTTGTCTGCTTGTCACATCCGGCGAGCATCTCGCGGGTCGCCTCGACATGGCTCGGGTGCGGATCGTCGCCGAAGCCGATGCGGGCGAGCAGCAACCCGAGGTTGCGCTGACGCATGAACGTGCCGACGTCGGGGCCGACGTTGACCACCTTCTCGAGCGCGCCGCGCACGCGCTTGGCGTCGCTGACGAGGTTGTGCGACGACGTCGACATGAGCACCAGCCCTCGCACGCGCGCCTCGACCACCTCGGGGTGACGGATGGCGAACGCCTGGACCGACATGCCGCCCATCGAATGCCCGACGAGCACGACGTCGCGCAGGTCGAGCTCCTCCAACACCGTGCGCAGGTCGTCGGCCAGGTTGTCGAGCGAGTGACCGGTCGCGCCGACGCGCGACTCACCGTGCCCGCGCGAGTCGAACGCGACGGCACGGAAGCCAGCCGCCGGGAACGTGTCGAACTGCTTGGACCAGACCCGAGAGGAGAGGGTGACGCCGTGGCAGAACACCACCGCCGGACCCGCACCCCGGCTGATGGTGGAGAGGGTGCCGCCGTCGTGGCTGGCGAGCATGCGGGCGTCGTCGAACTTCGGGACCAGCTCCACGCCCGTGTCGGGGTCGTCGCGGTGGCGCAGGCGGGCCACCAGCGCTCGCTCGGTCGCGTACGCGAGACCGACGGTGCCGGCCGCGACACCCGCGACGAGTCCCGAGCGCTTCAGCGCCTTCGCAGCCATCGAAGGTCAGTCCCCTTGCCCACCGACGTAGGTGCGGGGCACGCGGGCGCCGATGCCGGTGACGATCTCGTAGGAGATCGTGCCGAGCCGCTCGCTCCACTCGGTGGCGGTGATCTCCTCGTCGCCCTGGGGACCGATGAGCACCACCTCGTCGTCGGGTTCCGCGGGCACGTCGCCCAGGTCGACGAGCAGCTGGTCCATCGTGACCGCACCGAGGATCGGGCACCGCCGGCCGCCGATCAGCACCTCGCCCCCGGCCAAGCCGAGGTTGCGGGGCACGCCGTCGGCGTACCCGGCGGGAACGGTCGCGACGCGCCCGGTCGTGCCCACTTCGGCGCGCAGACCGTACGAGACGCGCGAACCCGCCGGCAGCGTCTTCACCAACGTCACCAGGGCACGGAGCGACAAAGCGGGCCGCAGCCCGGGCTCGCGTTCGGCCAGGGCCGGCGCGGGCGGCAGGCCGTAACAGGCGATGCCGACGCGCACGAGGTCGTAGCGCGCACCGGGTGCCGCGAGCAGCCCGGCCGAGTTCGCCGCGTGCGCGAGCGGAGGACGCAGACCGGCGGCGTCGAGCGCGTCGAGGACGTCGTCGAACGCCGACAGTTGCTCCGCCGTGTACGGATTATCGGGCTCGTCGGCGACCGCGAGGTGCGTGCACACCCCCGCGAACGTCAGCTCGTCGCGAGCGGAGATCATCCGCGCCAAGACGAGCGCGTCGGCCGGTGCGCACCCGACGCGGTGCATGCCGGTGTCGACCTTGAGATGCACGTCGAGCGCTGCCGACCGTCCCGAGTCGGCAACGGACTTCGCCAGCGCGTCGATGCCCGCCTCGGTGTAGACGACCGGGGTCAGGTCGGCGGCGACGACCCGCGCCACGACGCGTGGCGACGGCTCCGAGAGGAGCATCGTCGGTGCCCCGATCCCGGCGTCGCGCAGCTGCTCGCCCTCCTCGACGCGTGCAACCCCCAACCAGGTTGCGCCCGCGTCGAGCGCGGCGCGCGCCACCGGCACGGCCCCGTGGCCGTAGCCGTTCGCCTTGACCACCGCCAGCAGCGCCGCGGGCGCGGCGACCGCGCGCAGCGCGGCGACGTTGTGGTGGACGGCGTCGAGGTCGACCTCGCTCCAGACCGCGCGCGCGTCGGCGGCGACCACCCGGTTCGGGCTGCTCATGGGTTCGCTCCCAACTCCTGCAGCGTACGGGCCAGGCCACTCACGAGGTCACCCGCGATGAGGCCAGGCCCGTCGACCGCGACCGCCCGATCGGCGGTGCGCCCGTGCACCCATGCGGCCGCAGCCGCGGCGCGGAAGGTGTCGAGGCCTCGGGCCAGGAAGCCGGCGATGATCCCGGTGAGCACGTCGCCGCTGCCGGCAGTGGCGAGAGCAGCGCCGCCGGTGGGGTTGAGGGCGACGGCGCCGTCAGGGGCCGCCACCACCGTGCCCGCTCCCTTCAGGAGCACCACCGCACGCGACCGGTCGGCGAGCGCGCGGGCGGCGGCGAGGCGGTCGCCGCCCACCGGCGCGCCCATGAGCCGCTGGTACTCGCCCGCGTGCGGCGTGAGCACGGCCGGCGCGCCGAGCGTGGCGCGCGCGTGGAGCGACGTGAAGTCGCCGGCGAGGGCGTTGAGGCCGTCGGCGTCGAGCACGAGCGGGGATCGTGCTTCGGCGACGACCGTGCGCACCGCGAACTGGAGGTCGGGATCGCCCGCTCCGCCCAGGCCGGGACCCAGCGCGATCGCCGCGAAGCGACCGACGTCGGCGAGGACCGTCTCGGCCGCGCCGCGCGCGAGCGATCCGCCCGCGTCCGCGGGCAATACCCGCGTGATGACCTCGCCACCCGACGCCGCGCGCGCGGCATCGAGACCGGGGAGCGCGCACCACACGATGCCGGCGCCCGCGCGCATGGCCGCGTGACTCACGAGCATCGGCGCGCCGGTCATCCCGCCCGACCCGCCGACGACCAGCACCCCCGACTGCCACTTGTGCGCGTCGGGCGCGCGGGTGGGCAACCAGTCGCGCACGTCGTCGGCGGTCACGAGCGCTGCCGGCTCGTCGCGGACCTCACCGATGGCGCCGTCGACCGCGATCCCGATGTCGGCGACGACGACGTCACCAGAGTGAGACCGCCCCGGTTCGAACACGACGCCGGGCTTGCGCGCCGCGAAGGTCACGGTGCGGTTCGCGCGCACGACTGGGCCGAAGACCATCCCGGTGAGGCCGTCGACGCCCGACGGGATGTCGACGGCCACGATCTCACCGGCCCACCCGCCGAGCTGCGCGACGATCCATGCCGCGTCACCAGCGAGCGTGCCGCGGAACCCGGTGCCGTACATCGCGTCGACGACCACGTCGGCGGTCGCCAACGCGCGCGTGAACCAGCGCCGGTCGACGGGATCGATCAGCGAGCACACGGTCGTGCGCACGCCCCAGCCCGCGAGGACGCGCGCCGCGACGAGCCCGTCGCCCCCGTTGTTGCCCTTCCCGCACACGAGCAGGACGCGCCGCCCGTAGACGCCGTGCAGGGCGCGCCGCACCTCCCACGCGACCGCCCGGCCGGCGCGGTCCATCAGCACCTCGACCGGCGTGCCGCTGGCGATGGCGCGCTGGTCGGCCGCGCCCATGGCCTCGGGAGTGAGCACGGGTTCCACGCGTGCGTCAGCCCAGCGCGAGCACGACGGCCATGGCGGTGACGTCGGTGTGCGTCAACGACACGCGCCACGCCCGCACGCCGCGCTCCTCTGCCAACGCCGCAGCCGCGCCGTGCAGGGTTAGCGACGGCGCGCCGCTGTCGTCGTCGCGCACCACCTCGACCTCGCGGAACGCGAACGAGCCCAGCCCCGCGCCGAGCGCCTTCATCACCGCTTCCTTGGCGCCGAAGCGCACCGCGAGTCGCGACACCGGGTCGTGGTGCTCGTAGGCGTAGGCCTGCTCGCCGTCGGTGAAGAGACGGGCGGAGAGGCTGGCGCGTCGCTGCAGCGCCAGCCGGAACCGCTCGATCTCCACCAGGTCGGTCCCGAGACCGCGGATCCCGAGCGGCGTGTCCATCACCACGGTCGATTCCGCTCCGGCGTCCCGGCCATCCGGCCACGGCTCCGCTGCATCTCCATCACCACGGTCGATTCCGCTCCGGCGTCCCGGCCATCCGGCCACGCCTCCGCTGCATCTCCATCACCACAGTCAGCGCCAACGGTCGGCGAGGACGTACACCGGCTCGGTGAGGAGGTCGACGAGGTCGAAGCTCGCCAGGCGCGCGTCGTCGAAGGTGGGCGTGGTCTCGGTGACCGCGTCGCGCAACGCGCCGTAGCGACCCTGGTAGCCCTGGAGCACCGTGCGCGCGACGTCGGCGGGGCGGTTCGCCGCGAACCGGGCGTGCAGGAGCGTCAGCCCGACCGTGACGTTGTCCTTGACCTCGGGGACGATCACCATCGTGCGCCCGTCGCGCCGCCCGCGGGCGACCGTGACCTCGCGTTGCGTCGCGACACGGTGCTTCGTGCCGATCAGGCGCGGGTCGTCATCGGTGCGCGAGCGCAGGTCCACGGAGATGCCGCCCCGGTCGACGACGTGGATGGTCGCGTCGTCGCTGTCGACGTCGCCCTCGATGCGATACCGGGTGAAGCCGACGATCTGCTCGACTGCCGGGTCGAGCGCAACCAGCGTGCGCAGGGCGCGGTAGCTGAGCGCGTCGCGTGCGGCCCCGGCGGCCAGCACCTCGCGCGCCAGCGCGACCTGGAGCAGCTCCTCGTCGGAGCGCGAGATGCCGACCGTGACCGTCTTGGCCTGGTGCTTGATCGCGTCGACCGGACGAGTGAGCTCGTCGATGCCCGCGGTGAGCGCGGCCGTGAGGTCTTCCACGACGCGGCTCGGCGTGCCCACCGCGCCGTGCTCGACCTGGTACATGTCGAGCGGGAGCATGCCGGTGGCGTAGCGCAGCAGCGACGCGATGCGCACCGCGGTGCCCGCCTCGAGGTCGCCGTCGAAGCTGCCGACGCGGAGGCCGTCGAGGAAGGTCGCAACCGGACCTTCGATCTGGGGGCCGAGGCGCACGAGGAGGTCGTCGCTCGACTCCGAGCCACGGACTGCGCCCGCGACGACCCCCTGGACTGCCGCGCGCACCTCACGCAACGGACGAGCGGACGTGTCGATGGCCAGCGCCGCTTCGTATCCGAACAGGTGGCCGGCCATGGCCGAGAGCACGAACGCGACGTCGGGGTGCACTTCGGGGACGGCCACGGTCTCGAGCGCAGCACCGAACCGGCGCTCGCCCTCGGTCGCGATCACGATCGGCGCGGCGCGGTGCGCCCGGTAGATCGCGATCTCCTTCGCCACGTCGTCGGCGTTGGAGCCCTGCAGGCCCGCCGCGCACACCAGCACGAGCGGCTCGGCCGAGAGGTCGATGTGCTTCTTGTCCTCGGTGGCGTCGAAGGAGATGGACTTGTAACAGAGCTCCGACGCCTTGACCCGCACCTCGGCCGCCGCGATCCGGTTGCGACCGTTGCCGACGACGGCCCAGTACCGACGTGACACCGCGTGCCGCTGCGCGATGCCCGCGATCGTCGACTGGAGCTCGAGCACGCGTGCCATCGCGTCGGGCAACGCACGGAGCGCCTCGAGGGTCTCGTGCACCGCGGCGGGATCGGGCGCGCCCACCTCGCCCGCGATCGCGACCGCCAGCAGGTGGCCGGCCGCGATCTGCGCGTAGAACGCCTTGGTGGACGGCACCGCCATCTCGACGTCACGCCCGTCCGATGTGTAGAGCACGCCGTCGGACTTGTCGACGAGGTCGCTGTTGCGACGGTTGACGATGGCCACGACCGCTGCGCCCCGCGCCCGTGCCAGATCGGAGGTGCGGTTCGTGTCGGTGGTGGTCCCGCTCTGGCTGATGGCGATGACGAGCGTGTCGGACATGTCGTCGCGCAGCTGGAAGCCACTGAACTCGGTCGCGACGACCGCGTCGGTGCGCACGTGGTCGTCGGCGAGCGCCGAGAGCGCGGCGGCGAGGCTCTGGCCCGCGATCGCGGCCGTGCCCTGGCCGATGACCACGACGCGGCGAATCGTGCTGGCGCGCAGGCGCGCACGCAGGTCGTCGGGGAGCGTCTCTGTGCCCAGCGACACGGTGAGACGTCCGTCGCGCTCGATCAGCTTGCCGCGCAGCGTCTTGCGGAACGACGCCGGCGCCTCGGAGATCTCCTTGAGCAGGAAGTGCGGGTACTCGCCGCGGTCGATGTCGCGCGTGGTGATCTCGGCGCGCTGGACGTCGCCGTCGTGCACGGGGAGGGGCGTGCCGTCGAACGCAAAGCGCTCGATGCCGGTGAGCGAGCCCGCGTGGGCGGCGTCGAGCACGACCACCTGGCCGCGCGTCGCCGCCGCGCGCTCGGGATCGGCTGGCGTCTCGCCGTCCATGCGCACGTAGGTCGAGGTCTCCTCGACGAGACCGTAGGGCTCGCTCGCGACGACGTACGCGTCCTCGACCAACCCGATGTACAGGGCCTGGCCGCTGCCCCGCAAGGAGAGCAGCAGCCGATCGGGCGCCGCCGCGGTCTGCGCGGCGATGCCCATCGAGCCGGCCAGCTCGGAGACGGTGGTGCGGAACGCGTCCTCGACGGTCGCGCCGGCCTCGATGCGGCGCGCCACCAGGGCGGGGATCACCTTGGCGTCGGTCGTGATCTCAGCCGGCACCTGGAGACGTTCGAGCGCCTTGAGGTCGGCGTAGTTGTCGACGTCGCCGTTGAGCGCGCCGACGACATAGGGACGGTCGTGACCGTCGAGCTCCTCGTGGTTGAGCGGGTGCGCGTTGGCCTCGGAGATGATGCCGACGCTCGCCCACCGCGTGTGACCGAGCACCATCACCTCGGCGGCGTCGTCGGCCAATGCCAGGTGCAGCAGTGAATCCTCGCGGATCGCGGCACGCAACACCGCGGTGTTGTCACCGAGCTCGCCGATCTCCGCCGCCGCCTTGTACACGAACGCGAGCTGGTCGCCCATCGCGCGCACCGAGCCGGACCCGAAGAGCGGATCGGCTGTCCGCGCGTCGACGAGCCGACTGATCGCCGGCTCCGCGAGATCGAGGCCGTGATGCCGCACGAGGAGGTGGAGACCGGCGGAGTCGCGGCCGCGCACCTCGAGTCGGTCGATGGCCGACAGCGCGACCTGCACCGAGAGGAACGCCTCGATGGCGGCGACGGATGGATCGGCACCGGCCAGGGCCGCGACCTCGCGCGCCGCGCGCAGCCGGTCGCGTGCCACCGCCCACACCGCGTCGCGCGCCCTGACCAATGCGGCGTTGACTGCTTCGAGTGTGTCGGATGCGAGCGCGCTGCCGAGACCGTCGTCGAGATCGCGCTCGAGCGTGTCGAGGCGATCGGTGAGCAGCTCGACGCGGTCGGCCACCAGGAGCGTGGCTTGCGGATCGCCGAGCAGAGCGCGGACGCCCGGGACGCCCCGAAGGGCCGCGTCGACGGTTTCGACGATGCCGGCGACGTCGTGCAACCGGGGCGCGAGCGGACCGTCACCGTCGAGGCTCGTCAACGCCCGGTCGAGGTCGTGGACGAGGGCCGCGGCGTCGGGCACGGGGCGCGTCGCGCGGCGGCGGACGACCCCGACGATGCCACACATGAGCAGAAATTCTACAGACGGGCCGGTGCGGTACGAGCCGCAGCGTGCTCCACCAGGTCGACCAGCCGGTCGGCGGCGGCCGCGGCCGCGTCCGGGTCCGTGGCCTCGACCATCACACGCACGAGCGGCTCGGTGCCCGACGGGCGCACCAGCACCCGCCCGTCGTCGCCGAGCTCGTCGTCGACGTCGCGGACCCGGCTCCAGAAGGCAGCATCGCGGGTGAGCCCATCGGCCCCCGCGACCTCGACGTTGCGCAAGACCTGCGGCACCCGGGTGAGCACCGATGCGAGCTCGGAGAGCGATCGCCCCCGGCGGGCCATGGTGTCGAGCAGGAAGACGCCGGTGAGCGTGCCGTCGCCCGTCGTCGCGTGGTCGGCGTAGATCACGTGACCCGACTGCTCGCCGCCGAGCGTGAGGTTGCGCTGCTCGAGGACGTCCAGCACGTTGCGGTCGCCCACCGGCGTCTCGATCACGGCGATCCCGTACGGCTCGAGCGCGCGCCGCAGGCCCAGGTTGGACATCACGGTCGCGACCACGGCGTTGCCACGAAGCAGCGTGCGATCGTGCAGGTCGATACCGGCGATGGCGAGCATCTCGTCGCCGCCGACCAGTGCGCCGCGCTCGTCGACCGCGATGACGCGGTCGGCGTCGCCGTCGAACGCGAGCCCGGCATCGGCGCGCTCCACCAGCACTGCTTCCTGCAGCTGCTCAGGATGGGTCGACCCGCATTCGGCGTTGATGTTCACCCCGTCGGGCGTGGCGTGGATCACGTCGACCGTCGCGCCGAGCGCACGCAGCGCGGTGGGCGCGGCGCGGAACGCGGCGCCGTTGCCGCAGTCGAGCACGACGTGCAGCCCGGTGAGCTGGCGCCCCTGGAGCGAGTCGACGAGCATCGCCACGTAGTCGTCGAGCGCGCTGCGGTGCTCGCTCGACACACCGACGCCGAAGCCCGAGGGGCCGGGTTCCGGTTGCGCGACGGCCAGCGCCCGCAACTCCTGCTCGACCTGATGTTCGAGCGCCTCGGGGATCTTGCGCCCGCCGGCCGCGAACAGCTTCACGCCGTTGTCGCCGAAGGGGTTGTGGCTGGCGGAGATGACCGCGGCCGGCGCGCCGCGCTCGCGGGCGACGTGGGCGACACCGGGCGTGGGCAGCACGCCGACGAGCACGACGTCGGCCCCTTCGGCACACAGGCCGGTGACCAGCGCGGCCTCGAGCATCGGCCCCGAACGGCGGGTGTCACGGCCGACGACGAACGGCTCATCGCTCCCGAGGACACGCGCCGCGGCCCGTCCGAGCGCGGTGACGAGCTCCGACGTGAGCTCGACGTTGGCGACGCCGCGCACCCCGTCGGTGCCGAACCGCAGCGTCATGTCGTGACCTCGATGCGCCTCAGCGCTTCGAGTACTGCGGCGCCTTGCGGGCCTTCTTGAGGCCGTACTTGCGCCGCTCCTTCTCTCGGGCGTCGCGCGTGAGCAGGCCTGCCTTCTTGAGCTGCGGACGCGCTTCGTCGTCGAGGGCGATGAGAGCGCGGGCGATGCCAAGACGCAGCGCGCCGGCCTGCCCGCTCACGCCGCCGCCGTCGAGCGTGGCGTCGACGTCGTAGACGTCGGCGGTCTGGGTGAGGCGCAGCGGCTCGAGCGCGACCACTCGGTGGGTGAGGATCGGGAAGTACTGCTCGAACGGCCGGCCGTTGACCTTGATCACGCCGGACCCGGGACGCAGGCGGACGCGTGCAACCGCTTCCTTGCGACGACCGGTGCTCTGGATGAGTGGCTTCGGCACTGTGCTCCTCGGACCTACGAAACGAGATGAAGCGCAGCCGTGCCCGGAGGGCGGGACGGCGTAGCGGAATCGACCATCAACGGTGCTTCGACGCCAGCGTGCGCGGCTGGGGCTGCTGTGCGGCATGCGGATGGGCGGGACCGGCGTAGATGCGCAGCTTGCGGATCATCGCCCGGCCGAGACGGTTCTTCGGCAGCATGCCGCGCACGGCGAGGCGCACCACCCGCTCCGGATCGCGTGCGAGCAGGTGCTCGAGCGGCTCGGAGGTGAGACCGCCCGGGTAGCCCGAGTGCCGGCGGTACTGCTTGTCGGCGAGCTTCCGCGGGCTCAGGTCGAGCTTGGCCGCGTTCACCACGATCACGTGGTCGCCGGTGTCGACGTGGGGCGCCCAGATCGGCTTGTGCTTTCCGCGCAGCAGGGTGGCCACCTCGGTGGCGACCTTGCCCAGCACCTGGCCCTCGGCGTCGATCACGTGCCAGGCGCGGTTGATGTCAGCGGGTTTCGGGGTGAACGTGCGCAACGGATCCTCACGAAGAAATTGCGGAGCGTCGACTGCGGGCGGGCGTCGGACGCGAAGGGACAATCTAGTCCGCGGGCCGGTCGGCCAGCAATCGGGGCCGGTGACTTCAGCCCGGCGGCCGAGACAGTCGATACTTGAGGCACCCCACCACCGAGGCAGGTCCCACATGCTCCGCCCCCTTCGCCTGCTCGCGGCGTGCGTCCTGGTGGCCGCCGCCGCAGCCGCCTGCTCCTTTCCCCCGGCCGAACCGGGTGCGCCCGGGCTCGTCACCTTCGACAACTGGGTGAGCGGTCGCAACAAGATCTGGGATCTGGCCTTCTCCCCCGGGTTCCTCCCGCCCGTCTACACCGAGAACGACTCGGGGGTGATCTACGCCCGGACCAACGCCGAGAACGCCCGCCCGCTCGGTGCCGTCACCCAGTTCGACGGCTCGTTCGATCCCACCGGTGAAGGCGGGCTCATGGGGATCGCACTCAGCCCGGGCTTCAACGCCACGACCGACCGGCGCGTGTTCGTCTGCTACTCGACGACGTCCGACAACCGGGTCGCCCGCTTCGACCTCGACTTCGGCGCCGCCCCCATGGCGGCGATCAGCAACTGGACGCCGATCATCACCGGCCTGCCCCACGCCGGCAACCACGACGGGTGCCGAGTGCGGTTCCAGCCCGGTACCGACGCGCTGTTCGTGAGCACGGGCGACGCCGCCACCGCCACCGCGCCGCAGTCGACCAGCGTGCTCGGCGGCAAGATCCTGCGCGTCGACATGAACGGCGCGCCGTGGCCCGGCAACACGTCGGGCGCGCGTTGGTACACGCGGGGCCACCGCAATCCCCAGGGTCTCGCCTTCCGGCCCGGCTCCAACGATCCGTACTCGATCGAGCACGGTCCCGACGTCGACGACGAGGTCAACAAGCTCGTGAACGGCGCCAACGGCGGATGGAACCCCAACGACGGTGCCAACAACTACGACCAGTCGAAGCCGATGACCGATCCGACGCTCGACCCCGGCAACACCATGACGCCCGTGTGGAAGTCGGGCAACGTGACCGTTGCGCCGTCGGGCGGCACGTTCCTCACGGGTGCGCAGTGGAAGTCGTGGGACGGCGCGCTCGTGGTCGCGTGCCTCGATGGGAGCCCGGACGTGGGCCAACGCCTGCTCGTCATGCACCTGAACTCGGCGGGCACCGCGCTCACCACGCCTGCGGTCACCGCCCTGGCCCGAGGTGTGCGCCTCCGCTCCGCGGTGGAAGGTCCCGACGGCAACCTCTACGTCGTCACCGACGGCACCAGCGGCGCCGGCGCGATCTGGAAGGTCGTCCCGACCTGACCCCTCACCCCACGCGAGGTGGCGTGGGTAGCGTTGCCGGGGTGAGTGACCTCGACCGCGCGCTCGACGTGCTGCTCGACGCGCGGCTGGAACCGATCGTCGACATGGTGGCGAGACGCACCGGTGACGACACCTACGAGGTGGCGAGCGCCGACGGCGCGGTGACGTTTCGCCGCACCGGTCCCGGACCCGGCGGCTACGAGCGCACCGGCGTGAGCGGCACCGACCCGCTCGCCAACCAGGCACCGGACCGTCTCGTCGGTCTCGAGGACGAGCGCGCCGACCCGCACCCGTCGCGCGCCACGAACTCGTACCCGTTCGCCTGTGACCACGTGGCGCAGCTGTTCGACCATCCGGCGGCGCCCGACCTGTGCGTCCTCCATTCGGCCGCGCACAACTGGGAGGACCAGGGCGGCCACCGCGGCGAGCACGGGTCGCTCGGCATCGTGCAGGCGCGCGCGCCCTTCGTGGTCGCGGGCAAGGGCGTGCGCAACGACGGTCTGGTGCCGCGCGCCGGTCGCCTCGTCGACCTCGCCCCCACCATCGCCGCGCTGCTGGGCTGTGAGCCCGACGCACACGGCCACCACCTCGCCGGTCAGGACGGCGTCGTCCGCACCGACGTGCTCGACACGGACAGTCAGGCGCGGCCGCGCCACGTCGTCGGCTTCCTGTTCGACGGCGTGAACCCGAACGTGCTCTACGCCATGGCCGCGGCAGGTGAGGCGCCCCACGTGGCCCGCCTCATGGAGATGGGCACCGCCTACGAGTGGGGCGCCATGGCCGGCCTCCCCACCGTCACCCTCGCCAACCACACGTCGATCCTCACCGGCCGCCTGCCCGGCCACCACGGCATCCTGCACAACGCCTGGTACGACCAGGCCACCGGCGAGCAGGTGATCACCAACTCGCAGGCCACGTGGGCGTGGGCAATGCAGCACGTCACACCCGGGGTCGAGTCGCTCCACGACGCCATCCACCGCGCCGACCCCGAAGCGTTCACCGCGTCCGTCAACGAACCGTGCGACATCGGTGCCGACTACTCGACCTTCGACTTCTTCCGCCGGGGCGAGGTGCCGCCGATCCCCGACTCGCCCGTCGGTCTGCCGCACACGACGGAGCGCTTCGTGCGGCCGTCGAAGGACTACTCGTGGTCGTCGGTGGTCGACCACATGGGCGCCGAGCAGGCCGTCGGCATCTGGGACGGGCACTACCGCGACCAGTCGTACCCGCCGCCGCGCTTCATGTGGTGCAACTTCACCCTGACCGACTCCGCCTTCCACGAAGGCGGCCCGTTCTCGGAGATCGCCGCAGCGTCCGTGCGCGACTCCGACGCGCGTGTCGGTGACGTGCTCGCCGCCGTCGAGCGCGCGGGTGCGTTCGACGACACCGCGTTCGTGCTCGTGGCCGACCACGGCATGCAGGAGACCGACCCCGCCGTGCGCGGCGACTGGGACGTCGAGCTGCGCGACGCCGGCGTCGACTTCCGCGACGAGGGCTACTGCTTCCTCTACGTCGGCGAGGCCTAGACGGCCTGGCCGACCAAGCTGCCGACGCCGAACGTGACGGCCGCCACCACGGAGCCGATGAGCGCCATCCGCAGGCCGGCGCGTCCGGCGTGACGGCCGGTGAAGATCGACGTGGCCGCGCCCACCGCGAACAACGCGATCACCGAGAGCACGGCAGCGACGATCGTTGGCGCGGCGCCGCTCCCGAACAGGAACGGAAGCACCGGGAGCGCGGCGCCGAGCCCGAACGCGGCGAACGACGACGTCGCCGCGATCCACGGTGATCCGAGCGTACGGGGATCGATCCCGAGCTCCTCACGAGCGAGCGTGTCGAGCGCGACCTCGTCGCGGTTCATGATCGTGTCGACCAGGTTGCGCGCGGCTTCGGGCGCGAAGCCCTTCGCCCGGTAGATCATCTCGAGCTCGTCGCGCTCCTCTTCGGGAAACGCGCGGAGCTCTTCCTGCTCGATGCGCAGCTCGTTCTCGTAGAGCTCGCGTTGCGATCGGATCGAGATCCACTCGCCCGATGCCATCGAGAACGCGCCGGCGACCAGACCGGCGATGCCCGCCAGCAGGACGACGCTGTTGTTGCTCGTCCCGCCCGCGACCCCCATCACCAACGAGAAGTTGGACACGAGGCCGTCGTTCACCCCGAACACGCCGGCGCGCAGCACGCCACCCACCTCGGCGCGGTGCCGACCCTCCGACCGTGCGATGCGCCCACCCTCGGGGATCCCCTGCATCGCGGCGATGGTCCGCCCGGCGGCCCGCTCCTGTTGCGCCATCGCGTCGGTCGCTTCGGCATCGGACTGGTAGCGGTCGGCTTCCGCAGCCTCGGTGCGCAACATCAACGGCAGCACCGCCTCGGTGCCGAGGTGGCGCGCGAGGAAGCACAACGCGCGCACACGGAACGGCACGCGCGGGACCCGCGGCACCTCGCCGGCCTCCCGCAGCAGGCGCTCCCAGTGCGCCGCATGACGTTGTTCCGCCGCCGCGAGCGTGAGGAACACGTCGCGTCGGTGCGGGTCGGCGTACTCCGCGAGTCCCCGGAAGAGCGCGCCGCCGTTGACTTCGTCCGCGTACATGTCGCGCAGCCGCGCGATCCGCTTCGCGTCGGGCGTGTCCGGTGCCGCCTTCGCCACGCCGTGAACGCTACCCATGCGGCCCGCCTCTTCTCGAACAAGTTGCAATTCCACCCCTTGCGCGGGGGTACAACGCGCACTTGCTCGGAGGAGGCGGGCGCGGGTTCAGTAGCCGACTTCCCAGAGGCAGAGACCCTGAGGTACGCCTACCCTTCCCGCCGCATTGCGATCGCGTGCGCGCAGGATGCCGAGGAGGTCACCGGCGCGGATCTTGCCCAGCCCCACGTCGACGAGCGTGCCGACGATCGAACGCACCATCTGCCAACAGAACGCGGTCGCGGTGATGTCGTAGCGGAGCACGCCGTCGCCGAGGTCGTGCCAACTCGACTCGAGCACTCGGCGCACGGTCGTCGAACCGGCCGGGCCCTTGCGACAGAACGTGGCGAAGTCGTGCTCGCCGAGGAACGGGTCGGCGCCGAGTCGCAGTCGCGACACGTCGAGCGGCTCCGGCACCCACCATGCGGTGCGGGCCAGGAACGGATCGGGCACGGGCCGGTTCACGATGGTGTAGCGGTAGGCGCGCCACCGCGCGTCGTGACGGGCGTCGAACGGGGCGTCGAGCAGTGTGGCGTCGCGCACCACCACTTCGGGCCCGAGCTGTCGCGTCACCGCGTGCGCGACGCGGTCGACGTCGACCTCGCTCGCGACCGGCAGCGACACCACTTGGCCCCACGCGTGCACGCCCGCGTCGGTCCGGCCCGCGCACGTGAGCGCGACGTCGTCGCGATTGAAGACGCGCGCCAACGCCCCGCGCAGCACTCCCTCGACGGTACGCGTCTCGGGTTGTGCCGCGAACCCGTGGAAGTCGGTGCCGTCGTACGCGACCGTGAGCTTGAGCACCCGGTCGGCCCCCGCGAAGGGGAGCTGGGTCACACCAGCTCGACGCGCGCCATGGGCGCGTTGTCGCCGGGGCGCGGGCCCAGCTTCAGGATGCGCAGGTAGCCACCCGGACGGTCGCGGTAGCGCGGCCCGATCTCGGCGAACAGCTTGTGCGTGACGTCCTGGTCGTGGATCGTCGCGATCACCTGCCGCCGCTGGTGCACGCCGCCCGTCTTGGCCTTGGTGATGAGATGCTCGGCGTACGGACGCAGCGCCTTCGCGCGGTTGACCGTGGTGACGACGTAGCCGGCCTCGAACAGGCTCGACGCCATGTTGGCCATGATCAACCGCTGGTGCGCGGGGTCGCGCCCGATGCGCGGACCCTTCTTGGGGGTCGGCATGGTTACTCCTTGGTGCGCAGGGCGAGGCCCCGCTCGTCGAGCTTCTGCAGCACCTCGTCGAGCGACTTCGAACCGAAGTTCGTGATCGCCAGGAGGTCGTCTTCGGTCTTCTGCACGAGCTGGCCGATGGTGTCGACGCGGGCCCGCTTCAGGCAGTTGCGCGGGCGCTCCGACAGCTCGAGCTCCTCGATGGGCAGCTCGAGGTCGGGCGACGCGGTCGACGGCGCCACCTCGCCGAGCTCGAGCCCGCGGGGCTCGTCGCTCAGGTCGGCGACCAGCGCCACGAGGTTGCGGAGCGTGTCGCCGGCCGACGACAGCGCGTCACGCGGCGAGATCGAACCGTCGGTCTCGATCTCGAGCGTGAGCTTGTCGTAGTTGGTGGCCTGCTCGACGCGCGTGGGTTCCACCGAGAACGCGACCCGGCGCACGGGCGAGAAGATGGCGTCGACGGGGATGAGACCGATGGTCGACGTGCGCTTGTTGCGCTCGGCCGAGAGGTAGCCGCGGCCCTGCTCGACGGTGAGGTCGACGGCGAGGCGACCCTTGGCGTTGACCGTCGCGAGGTGCAGCTCCGGGTTGAGGATCTCGACGTCGGCGGTGGTCTGGATGTCGGACGCGGTGACCTCACCGGGACCGCGCGCGTCGAGGCGCAGGGTCACCGGCTCGTCGGCCGTGCACGTGAGCACGAGGTCCTTGATGTTGAGGATCAGGTCGGTGACGTCTTCCTTCACGCCGGGGATGACGTCGAACTCGTGAAGTGCCTCGTCGAAGCGCACCTGCGTGACCGCAGCCCCGGGGATCGACGAGAGCAACGTGCGACGCAGGCTGTTGCCGAGCGTGTGGCCGAAGCCGGGCTCGAGCGGCGCGATGGTGAACTGCTGGAGGTTGCCTTCGGCTTCGCCGGCCTCGACTTGGGGACGCTGGATGATGAGCATGGGTGCATCGCCTCTGATCTGGTGATCTGACCTGCCCGGTCCGCGGCCGCCGCGGACGGTGGACCTTGCTGGTTCGACGGGGGGAGGGGTTACTTGGAGTAGAGCTCGACGATCAGCTGCTCGCGCACGGGCACGTCGATCTGCTCGCGCAGCGGCAGGTCCCGGACCTCGGCCTTGAAGTCGCTGGCCGTGACCTCGAGCCACATCGGCACCGCGCGGTCGAGCGTGTCGATGTTGTGGCGCAGCACGATCATCTTCTGGGCCTTGGCCGACATCGCGACGACGTCGCCCTTGCGCACCTGGTACGACGGGATCGTCACCCGCTTGCCGTTCACGAGCACGTGGCCGTGCCGGACGAACTGACGGGCCTGGTTGCGGCTGGCAGCGAAGGCGGTGCGGAACACCACGTTGTCGAGGCGCAGCTCGAGCATCCGCAGCAGGTTCTCGCCGGTGATGCCCTTCTCGCTGTTCGCGACGGCGTAGGCGTTGCGGAACTGCTTCTCGAGCATGCCGTAGATGCGCTTGGCCTTCTGCTTCTCACGCAGCTGGAGCAAGTACTCGCTGTCGCGGATGCGACCACGACCGTGCTGACCGGGCGGGTAGGGCTTCCGCTCGACCGGGCACTTCATCGTGTCGCACTTCGGGCCCTTCAGGAACAGCTTCATCCGCTCGCGCCGGCAGAGGCGACAGACGGCTCCGGTGTAACGCGCCATGGCTTCAGACCCTCCGGCGCTTGGGCGGACGACAGCCGTTGTGCGGGATCGGGGTGACGTCCTTGATGCCGACGACCTCGATCCCGGTGTTCTGGATGGTGCGGATGGCGGTCTCACGGCCGGAGCCGGGACCCTTCACCACCACGTCGACCTTGCGCACGCCGTGCTCCATGGCGCGGCGGGCGGCCGTCTCGGCGGCGAGCTGCGCCGCGAACGGCGTGCTCTTGCGCGAGCCCTTGAACCCCACGTTGCCGGCCGAAGCCCACGCGATGGTGTTCCCCGACTGGTCGGTGAAGGTGATGATCGTGTTGTTGAACGACGACTTGATGTGCGCCGTCCCGTAAGCGATGTTCTTGCGTTCGCGCCGCTTGGGGCGACGACCGCCGGCAGCCGGCTTGGCCATGCTTGCGTTCCTTCTCCTGCGTTCTGGTTACTTGCGGGCCTTCTTCTTCCCGGCCACGGTCTTCTTGGGTCCCTTGCGCGTGCGCGCGTTGGTGCGCGTGCGCTGACCGCGGACGGGGAGGCCACGGCGGTGCCGGAGGCCCTCGTAGCTGCCGATCTCGACCTTGCGCTTGATGTCGGCGGCGACTTCGCGGCGGAGGTCACCCTCGACCTTGAGGTTGGCGTCGACGTACGTGCGCAGCTGCGCAACTTCCTCTTCGGTGAGGTCGCGCACGCGGGTGTCGCGCGAGATGCCGACGCCGTCGCAGATCTCCTTCGACCGCGTGCGGCCGATGCCGAAGATGTAGGTGAGCGAGATCTCCAACCGCTTCTCGCGGGGGATGTCGACTCCCGAGATTCGAGCCAACTGAATACTCCTAGCCCTGGCGCTGCTTGTGGCGGGGGTTCTGACAGATGACGCGCACCGCGCCGTGGCGGCGGATCACCTTGCACTTCTCGCACATCTTCTTGACCGAGGGTCGGACCTTCATCGCGCGTTCTCTCTCTTACTTGTAGCGGTAGGTGATGCGCCCACGACTCAGGTCGTACGGCGTGAGCTCGACTTGGACGCGGTCACCCGGGAGGATCCTGATGTAGTGCATCCGCATCTTCCCGGAGATGTGTGCGAGCACCTTGTGGCCGTTCTCGAGCTCGACCCGGAACATGGCGTTGGGCAACGGTTCGACGACCGTCCCCTCGACCAGGATCGTGTCGTCCTTGGGCTTGGCCAGGACTTCCCACCTACTTCGTGTCGGACGCGCGGAAAAGGCGCGCAAAACCTTCTAGGAGCCGACCGACCATGCTATATGGTCCGGCCCCCGGTTGACAATCGGACATTTGCCGCGACGATCAGCGGCGAGCCGGCCAGCGTCCCGTGGGTCGGGAGGTGGGTGTTGCTGAAGTCGCTGCTAGCGCCGGTGCTAGCGCGGGCGCTTGCACATGCGCTTGCACCGGTGCAAGCACGCGCTCTCACGCGACACCCCCGTACGACCTCGGCGAACGACACCGGTTCGGGTCGGGCGAATCACCTCGGCAGCGTCAGCACCTCGGGGCCGTGGTCGGTGACAGCGATGGTGTGCTCGAAGTGGGCCGAACGAGCCCCGTCGAGGGTGACGACCGTCCAGCCGTCGTCGAGCACCTCGGTCTCGGCCGTGCCGACGTTGACCATGGGCTCGATCGCGAGCACATGGCCTTCCTTCAGCTTCATCCCCCGCCCCGCCGGCCCGTAGTTGGGCACCTGCGGGTCCTCGTGCATGGCGGTGCCGATGCCGTGCCCGACGTACTCGCGCACCACCGAGAAGCCGGCCTGTTCGGCGATGCCCTCGACCGCGGCGCCGAGGTCACCGAGACGATGCCCCTCCACGACCTGGTCGATGGCCGCCTCGAGCGACCGGCGAGTGACCTCCATGAGCCTGGCCGACTCGTCGTCGACCTCGCCGATCGGGACCGTGATCGCGGCGTCGGCGTGCCAGCCCTCGATGATCGCCCCGCAGTCGATCGAGAGGATGTCGCCGTCGCGCAACACCACGTCGGCGCTCGGGATGCCGTGCACCACGACGTCGTTGGGCGACGTGCACACCACGGCCGGGAACCCGTGGTAGCCGAGGAAGTTGGAGCGCGCCCCCGCTTGGCGATCACCTCACGCGCGACCGCGTCGACCTCGAGTGTCGTCGCGCCCGGTACCGCGGCGCGGGTGCACACCTCGTGCATCTCGGCGACCACCTCGCCGGCCCGCCGCATCAGCGCGAGCTGCTCCGCGTTCTTGCGCGTGATCAACTTCGGCCAGGCTGGAAGCGCCCGTCGATCTCCTTGATCAGGCGCTCTTGGACCTCATCGCCGTCGCCGACCCCGTCGACCTCGACCAGCTTGCCGAGCTTCTTGTAGAAGTCGATGATCGGAACGGTCTGGCGCTGGTACACGTCGAGCCGGTTGCTCACCGCGGCTTCGGTGTCGTCGTCACGCTGCACGACCTCGCCGCCGCACACGTCGCACGTCCAGTTGACCTGCGGACGGTGGGTGACGTGATAGCTCGTGCCGCAGTTCACACAGACCCGCCGACCCGCGATGCGGTGCAGGATCGTGTCGGTGGGCACCTCGATGTCGAGCACGAGGTCGAGCGGATGACGGACGAGCACACGCTCGAGCTCCTCGGCCTGCACCAGCGTGCGGGGGAAGCCGTCGAGGATGAAGCCGTCTTCCAAGGGGCCGCCCGCCGCGAAGTGCTCGTCGACCACGCGGATGACGATCTCGTCGGGCACCAGCTCGCCGGTGTCGAGGAAGTGCTTCACCTCGAGCCCGGTGGGCGTGCCTTGCGCCACCGCGGCCCGGAAGACATCGCCGGTGGAGAGGTGCTCGACGCCGTAGTGCGCCGACAGCAGCGCAGCTTGGGTCCCCTTGCCCGCGCCGGGCTTGCCCAGCAACACGAGGCGTACCCCGGATCCGTTCATGATCAGGTCAGGAAGCCTTCGTAGTTGCGCATCATCAGCTGGCTGTCGATCTGCTTCATCGTCTCCAGCGCGACGCCCACGGTGATGAGGAGTGAGGTCCCTCCGAACGGGAACTGCGCGATGTCCCAGAACGCGAACACGAGCAGCGGGGCGACCGCGATGGTGGCGAGGAACAACGACCCCGGCAGCGTGATCCGGTTGAGCACCTTCGCCAGGTAGCGCTCGGTGGGTGGGCCGGGGCGGATGCCGGGGATGAACCCACCCTGTTTGCGGATGATGTCGGCCTGTTGCGCGGGGTTGAACGCGATGGCCGTGTAGAAGTACGAGAAGAAGATGATCAGGAGCGTGTAGAAGCTGATGTACCACCAGCCCTGGTGGTTCACCAGGTTGTCGTTGATCCAATTCTGCACGCCGTTGGCGCTGTCACCGAGCACCGACGCGATGAGCGCGGGGAACGACAGGATCGAGCTGGCGAAGATCACCGGGATCACACCCGACTGGTTGACCTTCAGCGGGATGTAGGTGCTCTGGCCGCCGTACATGCGCCGGCCGACGACCCGTTTCGCGAATTGGACTGGGATGCGTCGCTGCCCCGACTCCACGAACACGATCCCGACGACCATCGCGATGCCGATGACGATGATGGTGAAGAACTGGATCTTCGAGCCCTGGCTCCAGACCGCCGAGCCCTGCGCGGGGAGGCGCGACACCACCGACGCGAAGATCAGGATCGACATGCCGTTGCCGATGCCCCGCTGCGTGATGAGCTCGGCCAACCACATGACCATCGCGGTTCCGGCGGTCCACGTGAGCACGATGAGCGCGGCCTTGCCCGCGCTGAAGCCGGGGATCAGGTCCTGGCCCTGCAGCGCGGTGGAACCGAGGAGACCGCCCTTGCCCTGGTGCAGCGCGAACACGAACCCGGTCGACTGCACGATCGCAAGGCCGATGGTGACGTAGCGCGTCCACTGGGTGATCTTCTTCTGCCCGACCTGGCCCTCGTTCTGCCACTGTTCGAGCTTCGGGATCACCACGCCGAGCAGCTGCATGATGATCGACGCCGTGATGTACGGCATGATCCCGAGGAAGAAGATGGCGACGTTGGTGATCGCACCACCGGAGAAGAGGTCGAGGAAGCCGACGACGCCACCGTTGCTCTCGGCGTTGTGCTGGAGCTGCTTGATCGCTTCGAAGTTGACGTACGGAACCGGCAGGTGCGCGCCCACCCGGTAGACCGCGATGATGAAGATCGTGAAGAAGATCTTGTTGCGGAGGTCGGGCACCCGGAACATGTTCCGCAGGCGGGACAGCATGGGGGCTCGACCTCCTCTCGTCGGTCTGAAGTAGGCGGGGAAGGGCTCGCAGCGGGAGTTGCGAGCTTATCGGTTGGTCAGTGCGTTCCCGCGAGCCGGCGGTCGCCCGTCGCCCCATGGTGCCGGGATGACCTCGACCCGGCCACCGGCGGCCTCGATGGCCGAGATCGCGCCCCGCGAGAAGGCGTGGGCGCGGACCGTCAGTGCCTTCGACAGCTCACCCCGACCGAGGATCTTCACCAGGCCGCGCTTGGCCACCAGGCCGTGCGAGCGGAGCACGCCAGGGTCGACCTCGGGGCCGGCGTCGAGCGACTCCAGCGTGTCGAGGTTGACCACCACGTACTCGACGCGGAACGGGTTCTTGAAGCCCTTGGCCTTGGGGGTACGGCGGTGCAGCGGCGTCTGTCCACCTTCGAACCGGGGCGCGACGTTGTTGCGTGCGCCCTGGCCCTTGGTGCCCCGGCCGGCGGTCTTGCCGCCCTTGCCGGCGATGCCGCGGCCGACGCGTCGCCGCGGGGTCTTGGAGCCCGCCGGTGGTTGCAGATCGTGGACCTTCATGTGCAGACCTCTTCGCTCACCGTCTCGACGGCGACGAGGTGCGGCACCCGGGCGATCATGCCCCGGATCTCCGGGCGGTCGGGCAGCTCGACGGTGTGGTTGATCCGCTTGAGCCCGAGCGCGCGGATCGTGCCGCGCTGCTTCGGCTTCGTGCCGATCGTGGACTTCACCTGGGTAACGCGCAACGTTGCCATCAGAATCAAACGACCTCGGTGACTTCGGTCTTCTTCATGTTGCGCTCGCGGTACGCACGGAGCATCCCGGCGGTCGACACCTCTTCGGGCGACTTGCCGCGCAGGCGCGCCACCTCTTCCGGCCGGCGCAGCTCGCGCAGGCCGTTGATCGTGGCCCGCGACACGTTGATGGCGTTCGACGAGCCGAGGGACTTCGCCAACACGTCGTGCACGCCTGCGGCCTCGAGGATCGCTCGCGCCGCGCCGCCGGCGATGACGCCGGTACCGGGGGCGGCCGGCTTCAGCAGCACCCGCGCCGCGTCGTGCTCGCCGACGATGGTGTGCGTGATGGTGTCGCCCGCCAGGGGCACGTTGAACAGACGCTTGCGCGCCTCTTCCATCCCCTTCTGGATCGCGGCGGGCACCTCCTTGGCCTTGCCGTAGCCGAGGCCCACGTTGCCCGCGCCGTCACCCACCACGACCAGCGCGGTGAAGGAGAACCGCCGGCCGCCCTTGACGACCTTGGCGACCCGGTTGATGGCGATGACTCGCTCTTCGTACTGGCCTTCGGCCATGAGTGTCCTCTTCAGTCCTTTGGAAGGCGGTTAGAGCGTGAGCCCGGCTTCGCGGGCGCCGTCGGCGATGCCGGCGACGCGGCCGTGGTAGCGGTTGCCGCCGCGGTCGAACACCACGGTGTCGACCCCGACCTCCTTGGCGCGCTCGCCCAGCAGCTTGCCGACCTGCTTGGCGGCGTCGACCGTGCCGGTGCCACCGGCGAACGACTTCTCCGCCGTCGACGCCGCCGCGACCGTGACGCCGTGCACGTCGTCGATCACCTGCGCGTAGATGTGCTTGTTCGAACGGAACACCGCGAGGCGCGGACGCGCCGCGGTGCCCCGCACCTTCTTGCGGACCCGCCGGTGGCGGCGGTCCCGGGCGACCTGTCGATTCTGCATCTTCGCCTCTTCTTCCGGCGCTACTTCGCCGACTTGCCGGCCTTGCGCAGCACGCGCTCGTCGACGTAGCGGATGCCCTTGCCCTTGTACGGCTCGGGCTTGCGGATCTTGCGGATGTCGGCGGCCACCTGGCCGACGAGCTGCTTGTCGAAGCCCCTCACCGTGATGCGGGTGGGGCTCGGCACCTCGAACTCCACACCCTCGGGCGCGTCGACCGCGACCGGGTGCGAGAAGCCGAGCTGCAGGTCGAGCCGGCGAGGGCCGGCGGCGGCCGCGCGGTAGCCGACGCCCACGATCTCGAGCTCCTTGGTGAACCCCTCGGAGACGCCCGCCACCATGTTCGCGACCAGCGACCGAGTGAGGCCGTGGAGCGAGCGGTGCTCGCGCTCGTCGTCGGGTCGCGTCACGAGGATCTCGTCGCCCTCACGGGTGACGGTGATGTCCTCGGGCGCGTCGTGCTCGAGGGTCCCCTTCGGGCCCGTGACCGTGACGTGCCGGCCGTCGAGCGTGACCTCGACGCCGCTCGGGATCGTGATGGGTTGCTTGCCGATTCGTGACATCGGAGTGCTCCGTTACCAGACCTGGCAGAGCACTTCGCCGCCCACGCGACGCTGGCGCGCCTCGCGGTCGGTCATGAGTCCCTGGTTGGTCGAGAGGATGGCGATGCCCATGCCGCCGAGCACACGTGGAACCTCGTGCGAACCCGAGTAGACCCGGAGACCGGGCTTCGAGACGCGACGTAGTCCGGAGATCGTGCGCTTGCGGTCGGGCGTGTACTTGAGCTCGATCTTCAGCTGGTTCCCGGGCTTGGTCTCGTCCTTCGAGACGTCCCAACCCGCGATGTACCCCTCGCGCTCGAGGATGCGCGCCAGGTTCACCTTCAGCTTCGACGACGGCATGAACACCTCGTCGTGGAACGCGACGTTGGCGTTCCGCAGACGGGTGAGCATGTCGGCGATCGGGTCCGTCATCATGTGCGAGACCCCCTCACCACGACGCCTTGGTCACGCCCGGCACCTCGCCGGCGTGCGCCATGGTGCGGAAGCAGATGCGGCAGAGACCGAAGCGCTTGTACACCGAACGCGCGCGACCACAGCGGCGACACCGCGTGTATCCGCGCACCTTGAACTTCGGTGTGCGCTGCTGCTTCTGAACAAGGGCTTTCTTGGCCATGTCTTCCTTACCCCTGGTTCTGCTCGTCGCGGCGGAACGGGAATCCCAGTGCCAGCAAGAGCGCGCGGCCCTGGTCGTCGGTGGTGCCCGTGGTGACGATGGTGATGTCCATCCCGCGGACGGTGTCGATCTTGTCGTAATCGATCTCGGGGAAGATCAACTGCTCGGTGATGCCGAACGTGTAGTTGCCGCGACCGTCGAACGACCGCGGGTTGAGACCCCGGAAGTCGCGGATGCGGGGGATGGCGACGCTCACGAGCCGGTCGTAGAACTCCCACATCCGGTCGCCGCGCAACGTCACCTTGGCGCCGATGGCGTTCCCCTCACGCAGCTTGAAGCCGGCGATCGACTTCTTCGCCCGTGTCACCAGTGGCTTCTGACCGGTGATGACGGTCAGGTCGGCGACGGCGCCGTCGAGCAGCGACTGCTGCTGCGTGGCGCGCCCGACTCCACAGTTGAGCACGATCTTCTCGACGCGCGGCACCTGCATCACGTTGCCGAGGCCGAGCTCCTCCTTGAGCGCGGGCACGACCTCGGTGAGGTAGCGCTCCTTGATGCGCGGCCGGGTCACGGGCCCTGAAGTGGCGGCAGGGCTCACAGCTCGGCTCCGCACTTGCGGCACACGCGGTGCTTCTCGCCGTTGGGGTCGATGCGGTAGCCGACCTTCACCGGACCGTCCTTGCCGCAGACCAGCATCAGGTTCGACACGTGGATGGGCATGGCCTTGTCCTGGATGCCGCCCTGCATCGTCGCCTTGGTGGGCTTCTGGTGCTTCTTGGCGACGTTGATGCCCTCGGAGCTCTCGACGATCACCTTGTTGCGCTCGGGGAACACGAACGCGACCTCGCCGCGCTTGCCGATGTCCTTGCCCTGGATGACCTGCACGTGGTCACCCTTCTTGAGCTTCATCTTCGGCTTCGCGCTCATCACAACACCTCCGGTGCGAGCGACACGATGCGCATGAATCGCCGGTCGCGCAGCTCCCGACCCACCGGGCCGAAGATGCGCGTGCCGCGTGGTTGCATCTGCTCGTTGATCAGCACCGCCGCGTTCTCGTCGAAGCGGATGTAGCTGCCGTCGGGACGGCGGCGCTCCTTCTTGGTACGGACGACGACGCACTTCACGACGTCGCCCTTCTTGACTGCTGCACCCGGGACCGCGTCCTTCACGGTGGCGACGAAGATGTCGCCGATGCCCGCGTAGCGCCGGCGCGTCCCGCCGAGCACCTTGATGCAGAGCACCTCGCGCGCACCCGAGTTGTCGGCCACCTTGAGCCGACTCTCCTGCTGGATCACCGGGCACGCTCCAGCACTTCCACGACACGCCAGTGCTTCAGCTTCGAGAGCGGGCGCGTCTCGGCCACCCGCACGCGGTCGCCTTCGTTGGCGTCGTTGGCCTCGTCGTGCGCGTAGAGGTGGCTGGTCTTCTGCAGGGTCTTCCCGTAGCGGCGGTGCCGCACGCGGTCGACCACGGCCACGACGACCGTCTTGTCCATCTTGACGGAGATCACGATCCCCTCCCGCACCTTGCGGTGGGTGGTCCGTGCGTCCTCGTCCTTGCTGGTGGTCTCGTCGGCCATGGCCTACTCCTGCGCTTCCAGCTGCTCGGCGGCGGTGATCTCGCGCTCGCGCAGCAGCGTCTCGATGCGAGCGACCTCGCGTCGCACCTGGGGGATGCGGGCGACGTTGTCGAGCTGGCCGGTGGCGTTCTGGAAGCGGAGGTTGAACAGCTCCTCCTTCGCCTCCCCCAGCCGGTGCTCGAGCTCGGTGTCGTTCAGTTCACGCAGCTCTGCTGCTGCTCTCGTTGCCATCGCTCAGCCCTCGTCCTGGCGGACCACGAAGCGGGTCTTGATCGGGAGCTTGTGCATCGCGAGCCGCATGGCCTCGCGTGCGGTGGGCTCGGGCACGCCCGAGAGCTCGAACATCACGCGACCGGGCTTGACCACCGCGACCCAGTGCTCGGGGTTGCCCTTGCCCGAACCCATGCGGGTCTCGGCCGGCTTCTGCGTGACCGGCTTGTCGGGGAAGATGTTGATCCACACCTTCCCGCCACGCTTGATGTAGCGAGTCATCGCGATACGGGCGGCTTCGATCTGGCGGTTGGTGATCCAACCGGGCTCGAGGGCCTGGATCCCGTAGTCGCCGAACGTCACGCGCGTGCCACCCTTCGAGATGCCGGTCATCCGGCCTCGATGGGTCTTGCGGTGACGAACCTTGCGGGGCATCAACATCTGCTTCAGTCCTCGTCACCGTGGAACTTGGGTGTTTCGTGGTGCTGACCCTGGCGGGTGCGGCGCTCGATCTCCTCTTCCTCGGCGAGGAGCCGCTCGAGCTCGGGGTCGGCTTCCTTGACCAGCGGAGCCGCGTCCTCCACCACGTCGTCGGGCGCACCCTCCACCGGCGTGGCTTCGCCCGCGGGACGACGACGGCCACCACCGGCGCTGACCACGCGCCGCTGCGGGCCCTGACCCGAGGTCTCGCCCACGGCCATGGCCGCTTCCTTCTGGATCTTGTCCTCGGCCGCCGACTTGTAGGGCAGGATCTCACCCTTGTAGATCCACACCTTCACGCCGATGCGGCCGAAGGTGGTCTTGGCCTCGGCATCGCCGTAGTCGATGTCGGCGCGCAGCGTGTGCAGCGGGACGCGACCCTCGCGGTACCACTCCTTGCGGGACATCTCCGCGCCACCGAGGCGGCCGCTGCACTGCACGCGGATGCCCTGGGCGCCGGCCTTCATCGCCGTCTGCACCGCACGCTTCATCGCCCGGCGGAACGACACACGACCGGTGAGCTGGTCGGCGACACCCTGCGCGATGAGGGTGGCGTCGAGCTCCGGCTGCTTGATCTCCTGGATGTTGAAGTGGATCTTCGGGTTGCCGGTGATCTTCAGCAGCCCGGCGCGCAGGCGGTCGGCCTCGGCACCACGACGACCGATGACGATGCCGGGACGCGCGGTGTACACGTCGACGCGGAGACGGTCGCGCGTGCGTTCGATCTCGACCCGGCTCACCGCGGCGCGCTCGAGCTGACGCTTGAGGTAGTCGCGGATCTTCCAGTCCTCGATGAGGCTGTCGCGGTACTCCGCGTCCTCGGCGAACCACCGCGACTTCCAGTCGGTGGTGATCCCGAGGCGGAATCCGTACGGGTTGACCTTCTGACCCATTACTTCTCCGAATCCTTCGCCTCACCGTCGGACTCGTCCTCGTCGGACTCCTCCTCGGCCGGCTCCTCGTCGGCGGACGCCTCAGGCGTCTCGTCGACCTCGGTCTCCTCTTCGACGTCCTCGACCTCGTCGCCGTCGACCTCGTCGATCTCGACCTCGTCGACGAGCTCCTCGTCGTGGTCGTGGTCGTGCTCCGCCTCGCGAGCGGCCTCGCGCTCGGCCTTGCGCTGGCTGGCGGCCACCCGACGGCGACGGCTGGCGCGCTGGGCCTGGGTGTCGGCCGCTTCGCGCTGACGCCGCTCGTCGAGCTCGTCGTCCTCGTAGCGCGCGACCACCACGGTGATGTGGCTGGTGCGCTTGCGGATGCGCGTCCCGCGACCCCGCGCCCGGGGCCGCCAGCGCTTCATGGTGGGACCCTCGTCGGCGAAGGCACGCGCGACGAAGAGCTCCTCCTCGGGGAGGTTGTCGTTGTGCTCGGCGTTGGCGACGGCCGAGTCGAGCAGCTTCATCACCGTCTCCGCCGGACCGCGCTCGCAGAACCGCAGCGTCTCGCGCGCGTCGGCGACGTCCTTGCCCACGATGAGGCGCAGGACCTGACGGACCTTGGTGGGAGAGGTGCGGTGGTGGCGCAGGCGCGCCATCGTCTCGGGCATCAGCGACGACTCGATCGTTCCTGTCCGGCGTGGTACCGGAACGTGCGGGTGGGTGCGAACTCACCGAGCTTGTGACCGACCATCGCCTCGGTGACGTACACCGGTACGTGCTTGCGGCCGTCGTGCACCGCGAGCGTGTGACCGACCATGTCGGGGGTGATGGTGGAACGGCGCGACCACGTCTTGATCACCTTGCGGTCGCCCGACGCGTTCATGGCGTCGACCTTCTTCTGCAGGTGGTCGTCGACGAAGGGGCCCTTCTTCAGGCTGCGCGGCATCGGTTACCTCCGGGCCCCGCGGCCACGACGGCGGCGGATGATGAGTTCGTCGGACTTCTTCCCCTTCTTGCGGGTGCGCCCCTCGGGCTTGCCCCACGGCGACACCGGGTGGCGCCCACCGGAGCTCTTGCCCTCACCACCACCGAGCGGGTGGTCGACGGGGTTCATGGCGACGCCACGCACGTGCGGGCGCTTGCCCTTCCAGCGGTTGCGACCGGCCTTGCCGATCTTGACCAGCCCGGCCTCGCTGTTGCCGACCGAGCCCACGGTGCCGCGGCAGTCGATGGGGACGCGACGCATCTCGGTGGACGGGAGCCGCAGCGTGGCGAACTGCCCCTCCTTGGCGACGAGCTGGATGGCGGCACCGGCGCCGCGGCCGAGCTTGCCGCCCGCGCCGGGCTTCAGCTCGACGTTGTGCACGGTGGTGCCGACCGGGATGTAGCGCAGCGGCAGCGCGTTGCCGGGCCGGATCTCCGAGCCCTGGCCGCTCTGCAGCAGGTCGCCCACGTCGAGACCCTGCGGAGCGATGATGTAGCGCTTCTCGCCGTCGAGGTAGTGCAGCAGCGCGATGCGCGCGTTGCGGTTGGGGTCGTATTCGATCGACGCGACCTTGGCCGGCACGCCGTCCTTCTCGCGCCGGAAGTCGACCACGCGGTACTTCTGCTTGTGACCACCGCCGCGGTGACGCGACGTCATGCGACCGTACGAGTTGCGCCCACCGGTGCGCGGCTTGGGCTTGGTGAGCGACTTCTCCGGCTTGTCGCGGGTGATCTCCGAGAAGTCGGAGACGGTCTGGAACCGGCGACCGGGGCTGGTGGGCTTGCGCTTGCGGACCGGCATCGTCAGCCCCCGAAGATCTCGATCGCGTCGCCCTCGGCGAGGGAGACGATGGCCCGCTTGGAGTCGGGACGCGAGCCGTAGCCGCCGGTGCGGCGGTTGCGCTTGCGCTTGCCCTTGCGGTTGACCGTGTTCACGTTGGTGACCTTGACGTCGAAGATCGTCTCGATGGCGTGACGGATCTCGATCTTGTTGGCGTCGCCGGCGACCACGAAGGTGTAGACGTTCCCGTCGAGCGCGGCGTACGACTTCTCCGACACCACTGGCTTGATGATGATGTCGCGGGGGCTCTTGTTGGTCATTGCTCGCCCGTTCTCTCTTCGACGGCCGCTTCCTTGTCACGGAATCGGACCACCGCCGCTTCGAGCGTGGCCTTGGTGAAGACGAGCCAGTCGTTGACCAGCACGTCGTAGGTGTTGAGCTCGTCGGGGATGACGATCTGCACCCGCTCGCCGAGGTTGCGGAACGACTTCCACACTGCGTGCTCGTCGCGCCCGAGCACGAGGAGCACTCGCGCGTCGCGCTCGCCGGGCGAACGCAGGCCGACGGCGGCGAGCAATTCGATCGCGTCCTTCGTGCGGGGCTCGGTGATGCCCCACTCGTCGAGGACCAGCACCTTGTTCTCGGCCGCGCGGTCGGACAGCGCCGAACGCAGCGCGAGCTTGATCATCTTCTTCGGGGTGCGCTGGCGGTAGTCGCGCGGCTTCGGGCCGTGCGCCACACCGCCGCCGCGCCAGTGGGGCGCGCGGATCGAACCCTGGCGGGCGCGGCCGGTGCCCTTCTGCCGCCACGGCTTGGCGCCACCGCCGGCAACCTCGGCCCGGGTCTTGGTGCTGTGCGTCCCCGAGCGGGCAGCCGCGAGCTGCGCGGTCACCACCTGATGCATGACCGCGGTGTTCGGCTCGATGCCGAAGAGCTCGTCGGGCACGTCGACGGTCCCGGCACCGCTGCCGGTCGCGGTCTTGACGTCGAGCTTCATTCACCGCCCCCTGCGCTGGCCCCGGTGGACTGCGCCACCGGGCGCTTGGCCGCGTTCCTCACGAACACGAGGCCACCGTTGGGACCGGGGACGGCCCCTTTGACCAGGAGGATGCCGCGCTCGGCGTCGCCCTCGACCACCTCGAGGTTCTGGGTGGTGATGCGGCCGTTGCCGTACTGCCCGGCCATCTTCATGCCCTTGAACACCCGGGCCGGCGTGGCGCACGCGCCGACCGAACCGGGCGAGCGGTGCTTCTTGTGGTTGCCGTGCGAGGCACCCTGGCCCTTGAAGTTGTGGCGTTGCATGGCGCCGGAGAAGCCCTTGCCCTTGCTGACGCCGGTGACGTCGACCCGCTCACCGGCGCCGAACACGTCGGCCCCGATCACCTGGCCGACCTCGAAGCCGCTCAGGTCGTCGACCCGCAGCTCGGCGAGGTGACGCAACGCCCCCGCTTCGGCCTTCTTGAGGTGACCGAGCTCGGGCTTGGAGAGGCGCTGGGGCTTGGTGTCACCGAACGCGAGCTGGACGGCCGAGTAGCCGTCGCGCTCGGGCGTCTTCAGCTGGACGACGCGGCACGGCCCGGCTTCGATCACCGTCACCGGGACGACGCGGTGCTCGTCGTCCCAGATCTGGGTCATACCGAGCTTGCGCCCGAGAATCCCTTTGGCAGACATGCTGGGTCCTGGTGTCTTTCGGCTTCACGCGAACGCTCCGCCCGGAGGAGGTTCCCCGGCGGAGCGTCGATCGGTTGTGCTGCGTGGTTCTGGGCGAGGCCAGCCTGCGCAGACGTCGGTTGGCGAACAAGGACGAACAGAAGCGCCAGCGGGCGAGAGATGGCCGGTGACCGGGCCGATTGGCGAGCCCGGAAAGACTACAGGCTGCGACCTCCGCCCGCCAATGCGGGCCCGGGGGCGGTACGGTCCCGTGATGCGGATCCGGGGGGCGGTCCTGCTGGGGGTGACGGTCGCGGCCACGCTGGTGCCCGCGGCGGCCCGCGCCGCGCCGAAACCCGCGTTCACCAGCTGGAAGGAGACGCTCGTCGACTCCTCCCGGCCCACCCCCTCCGGGGCGTCGACCCCCGCCGCGCCCGACCGCACCCTGGTCACGACCGTGTACCGGCCCTCCGGCCACGGCCCGTTCCCGCTCATCGTGTTCTCGCACGGCCTGGGCGGCCATCCCGACAAGTTCACGCAGCTGTTCAGCGCGTGGGCCCGCGCCGGCTACATCGTGGCGGCCCCCGCGTTCCCGCTGACCAACTCGAGCGTCGTCGGGAACAGCCGGAACGCGGGCGACGTGACGAACCAGCCCGCCGACGTGCGGTTCGTGCTGAACCAGGTGCTCCGCCAGAGCCGCCGGGCCGGCACCCGCCTGTCGGGCGCGGTCGACGCCCGCCACATCGGCGCGGCCGGGTTGTCACTCGGCGGGATGACCACCTACGGCGTGGTGTTCGACGACTGCTGCCGGGAGCGGCGTTTCCAAGCGGCGATGGTGCTCGACGGCATCGCCGTCCATCTCGGCGACGACACCGAACAGCTGCGGCTCGACGGCCACGTGCCCTTGTTGATCGCGCACTCGGACACCGACCCCGCACTTCCATACACGAGCGCGCGCACGACCTTCGAGGAGGCCGAGTCGCCGGTGTGGCTCGTGACCCTCCATGGGGCCTCACACGCGACCCAGTGGGAGAACGATCCGACGCCCTATGACGCGATCGGCGAACGGCTCACGATCGACTTCTGGGATGCGACGTTGCGCGGTCGCAAGGCGGCGTGGGCCCGACTGCAGCGCGACGCGACCGTCGCCGGGCTGAGCGCGATCGAGTCGCGCCCCTGACGTCACCCGGACCGGGTGATGACAGCGTCCCGCCGACCGTCGTAGGTTGGCGCTCTTGTCCGGCTCCTACGTCATTCCGCCCCCTGGCTGGTCGCGCTCTCATGCCACCGGGCTCGGACCGTTCGTCACCCGGGAGCGCTTCGTCGCGCCCGACGGGACGCTCGTCGACTGGAGCTCCCGCGAGCACCGCAAGCAGCGGGGGCCGCTCGACGTCGGACGCGGCTCGACCTGGTGGGCCCCCACGGCGGTCGGTTGGTGGATCGGCGTGCTGTTCGCCATCGGGTCGCTGTGCTTCGCGATCGGCGCGCTGCCCGGGTACGTGACCTGGGTCGGGACCGACGCTGACGCGATCACCTTCTTCGTGGGATCGATCTTCTTCACCACCGCCGCGTACCTCCAGTATCTGCAAACGCTCAACGCGCCCCACGCGCTGCGCCCCGGCACCGACGAACGGCTCCGCTTCTGGACCTGGGAACCGGTGCGCATCGACTGGTCGGCGAGCGCGGTGCAGTTCGTGGGCACGCTCTTCTTCAACGTCACGACCCTGGCGGCCATCGACACCAGCCTGAACGCGACGCAGGCGCGCCGGCTCGTCTGGACCCCCGACATGATCGGGTCGATCTGCTTCCTCGTGGCCAGTGGCCTCGCCTGGTTCGAGGTGAGCCACGGTTGGTGGTCGTGGCGCCCGCGCAGCATCTCGTGGCGCATCGCGGCGCTGAACCTCGCCGGTTCGATCGCCTTCGGCATCTCCGCAGTGGCGTCCAAGATCGTTCCGACGACCGGCGAACCGCGCAACATCATGCTCGTGAACCTGGGCACCGCCGTCGGCGGCGTCTGCTTCCTCGCGGGCGCCCTGTTCCTGTTCCCCGAGCGGACGGCGAGCCGTCGGCTCGTCCTGTCCGCTCAATCCGCCTGAACCCGGAGGTTCTGTCATGGCGCTCCACACGAAGCTCACCGACTACACCGAGATCGAGCTCAATCCGCTCTACAGCCAGAGCGGCGAGAAGGGGCACGCGCCTCGCCACTCGTTGCCCGAGGGCGAGCTCGATCCCGACGTCGCGTACCAGCTGGTGAAGGACGAGCTCATGCTCGACGGCAACTCGCGGCTCAACCTCGCCACGTTCGTCACCACGTGGATGGAGCCGCAGGCGCAACTCCTGATGGCGGAGACGTTCGACAAGAACATGATCGACAAGGACGAGTACCCGCGCACGGCCGAGATCGAGCTGCGCTGCGTCAACATGCTCAGCCGGCTGTGGAACTCGCCCGACTCCGAGGAGGCGACGGGCACCTCGACCACCGGTTCCAGCGAAGCGGCGATGCTCGGCGGCATGGCGCTGAAGTGGCGCTGGCGCGACCGGCAGAAGGCGGCGGGGAAGCCGACCGACAAGCCGAACATGGTCATGGGCTCGAACGTCCAGATCTGCTGGGAGAAGTTCTGCCGCTACTGGGACGTCGAGCCGCGGCTCGCGCCGATGGAGGGCACGCGCTACCACCTCGACGCCGAGGAGGCCGTGAAGCGTTGCGACGAGAACACCATCGGCGTGATCCCGGTGCTGGGCTCGACGTTCGACGGGAGCTACGAACCGGTCGCCGACATCTGTGCCGGGCTCGACAAGCTCCAGGCCGACACCGGCCTCGACGTGCCCGTGCACGTCGACGCCGCGTCGGGCGGGTTCATCGCCCCGTTCCTCGACCCTGACCTCTTCTGGGACTTCCGCCTCCCGCGCGTGCAGTCGATCAACACGTCGGGGCACAAGTACGGGCTCGTGTACCCGGGAGTGGGCTGGGTCATCTGGCGCAACCCCGACGCGCTGCCCGACGACCTCGTGTTCAACGTGAACTACCTCGGTGGCGACATGCCGACGTTCGCGCTCAACTTCTCGCGCCCGGGGAACCAGATCGCGGCGCAGTACTACAACTTCCTCCGCCTCGGGTTCGACGGTTACCGCCGGGTGCAACAGGCGTCGCGCGACGTGGCGCGGTTCCTCGCCGACTCGATCGACGCCATGGATCACTTCGACCTCATCACCGACGGGAGCGAGCTCCCGGTGTTCGCGTTCACGTTGAAGCCCGGCATCGACAAGTACACCGTGTTCGACCTGTCGGAACGACTGCGCGACCGCGGCTGGTTGGTTCCGGCGTACAGCTTCCCGGAGAACCGTCAGGACCTCGATGCGCTGCGGATCGTCGTGCGCAACGGGATGTCGCGCGATCTCGCCGATCTCCTCGTCGCCGATCTCGAGCGCCACACCGCGTACTTCGACAAGCTCACCTCACCCCTGCCTGATGCGGCGGGCAAGAGCTTCGCCCACTGACATGGGCCGGCTCGACGGCACGACCGTCATCGTGATCGGCGGTGCGCAGGGCATCGGGCGCGGCTGCGTGCTCGCGGCGGCGACCGAAGGTGCGCACGTGGTGGTCGGCGACCTCAACGAGATCGGCGCGCGCGAGGTGGCGGCCGACGCCACCGCCCGAGGCGCCCGCGCGATCGGCATGCTCGCCGACGTGGTCAACCGTGAGCAGGTCGACGCGCTCGTGGCCAGCGCGCTCACCGAGTTCGGACGCGTCGACGGCCTGGTGAACCTGGCGTACTTCCACGAGGGCCCGGTACCGCTCGCCGAGCTGTCGACCGAGTCGCTGGCCCGCGAGCTCCACGTCGACGTGGTCGGCTGCCTGGTCGCGATGCAGGCGGTGTATCCGCACCTCCGCGGGCGCGGTGGCAGCATCGTCAACTTCAGCTCCGGTGCGGGGGTCGAGGGCCTCGCCGAACGCGCGGCGTACTCCAGCGCCAAGGCGGCGGTGCGCTTGCTCAGCCGCACCGCCGCGCTCGAGTGGGGTCGGGACGGGATCCGGGTCAACTCGGTGTGCCCGTTCGCGATGTCGGAGAGCCTGACCGAGGCGGTGCGCGCCGGCACCGTCGACCAAGCGCAACTCGACGCCGTGAGCCCCCTCGGACGCCCGGGCGACCCCGAACGCGACATCGGCGCGGGTGTCGCCTTCCTGCTGAGCGCCGACGCCCGCTACGTCACCGGCCAGACGATCGCGCTCGACGGCGGCGGGCTCGCGCTCTGATCGGCCTGACCCGAGTCACGAGGCCCACGCCACCGGCTCGTGCATGCTCAACACCGCCGCCGCGCGCAGCAGCCGGATCACGCTGGGACGGACGTCCCGGCGCGACGCCAGGTGCAGCGCGGCGGCGATGGTGCTCGGCCGGTGGTCGGTCCACCCGGCGAGGTTGTCCGCCGCATCGCGCAGTTGGTCGTCGCTCACGAAGTGCGACGGAGCCGCGAACTCGGCCAGTACGAGCAGCTCCTCGGGGGTGATCGCCGAACCCGAGAACACCTGCATGGTCTCGTTGGTCATGGCTGCCTCCGATCTCTCGTCCGCGTGGTGTGCCCGCGGGGTCGGCCGCTCAAACGGCTCCGGACACACCCACCACGAGGGACGAGACGTACCCGCTCGAGGCATTGCCCGTCATCGAGGGCGTCTGTAACGACACGCCGTCACTGAACACCATGTCCGAGTCGAGCGAGACGCGTGACAGGTTGCTGACGCTCTCCTCGTACCCGCTCGTCGCGTAGACCGCGTCACACACGTCCTTCGGCAACGCGATCTGCGACGTCGCGAGCTTGTTGCTGCCGCTCGTCGCGTCATCCACGCTCGGATACACCTCGAAGTGCACGTGCGGCCAGCGGCCGCTGTAACACGCGGGGAAGATGCTCGTGAAGCTGGCCACGCCGTTCGCGTCGACGGCTTGCACGCCGCGGAGGTAGTTCGCCTCCGACGCGGTGTACATCGAATAGTGCCCGTCGCGGTCGCAGTGCCACACGTACACCGCGGCACCCTCGAGCGGCTTGCACCCGTTGTCGGTGTTCACCACCGTGATCGAGATCGTGTACGGCACGCCCGCGGCGGTACCGGTCGCACCGTCGAAGCTGGTGGTGATGTCCTTGCGCACCACTCCGCTCTCACTCAGGACGTCGGGTCCGTTGGAACCGTCACCGGGGTACGGGCCACCGGTCTCCTCGGGGATGACCGAGCAGGTCGTGACCGTCGTCGCTGCCCCGGTGGTGGTCGTTGCACCTGACGTGGTCGAGGTCGTCGACGGCGACGCGCCGTTCGTGGTTGCAGTGGCGTTGGTCGAGTCGCTCCCGCCCGAGCACCCGGCGACCGCGAGGCCGAGCCCGCCGAGGAGCACGAGCGCACCGCGGCGCGACACCGGCTTCGTGAGGAGGTCGTGCTGGTTCCCGTCTGGCTCCGTCATGCCGCCAGGATGCCGCGCCGACCTTCACCCCACCTGAGAGCGGGTCAAGAACGCCGTAAATCCGCGATCCAGCGCGGCGCCAGGGGGCTGGACCGTCGACTCGTGGGACAGCAGCGCGTGCTGACCGTCACGACGAACTTCTGGCCGTCAGTACACGTGAGAGGTACTGGTTGCCAAAAGAACAGCCCGCAGTGGCCGCCGGACGTCAGCTCGCCTGGATCTTGATCTCGATGTCGACGCCGGCGGGGAGGTCGAGGCGCTGGAGGCTCTCGACCGTCTTGCTGGTCGGCTCGACGATGTCGAGGAGGCGCTTGTGGATGCGCATCTCGAAGTGCTCGCGCGAGTCCTTGTCGACGTGCGGCGAGCGCACCACGCAGAAGCGGCGGATCTCGGTGGGCAGCGGCACCGGACCCCGCACCTTCGCCTGCGTGCGGACCACCGTCTCGACGATCTTCTTCGTCGACTGGTCGATGATCTCGTGGTCGTAGGCCTTGAGCCGGATCCGGATCTTCTGACCCTGTGCTGCTGCCATCGTGTGCGTCTCCGGATCCCGACTCGGCCTGCGTCTGCTGCTACTTGGTGATCTTGGTGACGACGCCGGAGCCGACGGTGCGACCACCCTCACGGATGGCGAAGCGCAGACCCTCGTCCATGGCGATCGCCTTCTGGAGCTCGACCGTCATGACCGTGTTGTCGCCGGGCATCACCATCTCGACGCCCTCTTCCAGCTCGATCGAGCCGGTGACGTCGGTGGTGCGGAAGTAGAACTGCGGGTGGTAGTTGGCGAAGAACGGCGTGTGCCGGCCACCCTCTTCCTTCTTCAGCACGTACACCTGCGCGGTGAAGCCGGTGTGCGGGGTGATCGCGCCCGGCTTGGACAGCACCTGGCCGCGCTCCACCTCTTCCTTCTTCGTGCCGCGGAGCAGGGCGCCGATGTTGTCGCCGGCGCGGCCCTCGTCGAGGAGCTTGCGGAACATCTCGACGCCGGTGCAGGTGGTCTTGGTGGTGGGGCGCAGACCGACGATCTCGATCTCCTCGCCGACCTTCACCATGCCGCGCTCGACACGGCCGGTCACCACGGTGCCGCGACCGGTGATCGAGAACACGTCCTCGATCGGCATGAGGAACGGCTGGTCGATGGCCCGCTCGGGCTCGGGGATGAAGGTGTCGACCGCCTCCATGAGCTCCGTGATCTTCGGAGTCCACTCGGAGTCGCCCTCGAGCGCCTTCAGCGCCGACACCCGCACGATCGGGGTGTCGTCGCCGGGGAACTCGTACTCGTTGAGGAGCTCACGCACCTCGAGCTCGACGAGCTCGAGGATCTCCTCGTCGTCGACCATGTCGGCCTTGTTGAGCGCGACCACGATCGACGGCACGCCGACCTGACGGGCGAGCAGCACGTGCTCACGCGTCTGGGGCATCGGGCCGTCGGTGGCGGCGACCACGAGGATCGCACCGTCCATCTGCGCGGCGCCCGTGATCATGTTCTTGATGTAGTCGGCGTGGCCGGGGCAGTCGACGTGCGCATAGTGCCGGTTCGGCGTCTCGTACTCGACGTGCGCGATGGAGATGGTGATGCCGCGCGCCTTCTCTTCCGGCGCCTTGTCGATCTGGTCGAAGGCGTAGAACGAGTTGTTGGTGGGGTCGTTCTCGGCCATCACCTTGGTGATCGCAGCCGTCAACGTCGTCTTGCCGTGGTCGATGTGACCGATCGTGCCGATGTTGAGGTGCGGCTTGGTCCGCTCGAACTTGGCCTTGGCCATGGCTGATCCCTTGCTCCTTGCTTTCCGTGGCTATTCGCCGCGCACGCGCTTGACGATTTCCTCGGCAATCGACTCGGGTACCTGCTGGTACGAGTCGAACTGCATGGTGTACGTCGCGCGGCCTTGGGTGCGCGAACGAAGGTCAGTAGCGTAGCCGAACATCTCTCCCAGGGGCACTTGAGCCCGCACCACGTGAGAGGTGCCGCGCTGCTCCATCCCTTCGACCCGGCCTCGCCGCGACGACAGGTCTCCGATGACGTCGCCCATGTAGTCCTCGGGGGTGACGACCTCGACGTTCTCGATCGGCTCGAGCAGCACCGGCTTGGCCGCCTTGGCCGCCTTCTTGAACGCCATCGAGCCGGCGATCTTGAACGCCATCTCGCTCGAGTCGACGTCGTGGTACGACCCGTAGGTGAGGATGACGCGCACGTCGACGAGGGGGTAGCCGGCGATCACGCCACCCTCCATGGCCTGCTGGATGCCGGCGTCGACCGCGGGGATGTACTCGCGCGGTATCACACCACCGGTGATCTTGTCGACGAACTCGTAGCCGCCGCCGGGGCCGGTGGGTTCGAGCGAGATGACCACGTGGCCGTACTGGCCCTTGCCGCCCGTCTGGCGGACGTAGCGCTCCTCGATCTTCTCGACCGGCACCGTGATCGTCTCGCGGTACGCGACCTGCGGCTTGCCGACGTTGGCGGCCACCGAGAACTCGCGCACCATGCGGTCGACGAGCACGTCGAGGTGGAGCTCGCCCATGCCGGAGATGATCGTCTGGCCGGTCTCGTCGTCGGTCCGCACCTGGAAGGTGGGGTCCTCCTCGGAGAGCGCGCCGAGCGCCTTGCCCAGCTTGTCCTGGTCGACCTTCGTCTTCGGCTCGATGGCGACGGAGATCACCGGCTCGGGGAACTCCATGCGCTCGAGCACGATCGGGTGGCCGGGGTCGCAGAGGGTGTCACCGGTCGTCGTGTTCTTGAGCCCGACGGCCGCGACGATGTCGCCGGCGAAGACGGCGTCCTTGTCCTCGCGGTGGTTGGCGTGCATCTGCAGGAGCCGGCCGATGCGCTCCTTCTTGTCCTTGGTCGCGTTCAGCACCGGGCTGCCGGCGGAGAGCTTGCCCGAATAGACGCGGAAGTAGGTGAGCTTGCCCACGTAGGGGTCGCTCATGATCTTGAACGCGAGCGCCGCGAAGGGCTCGGCGTCGTCGGGCTTGCGCTCGAGCTCGTGCTCGAGCTTCACGTCGAGGCCCTCGATCGCGGGGATGTCGAGCGGGCTCGGGAGGTAGTCGACGACCGCGTCGAGCAGGGGCTGGACGCCCTTGTTCTTGAACGCAGTGCCGCAGAGCACGGGAACGACGTCGCCCGACACCGTCGCGTTGCGGATCGCGGTGCGCAGGTCGTCGGCGGTGATCTCTTCCTCCGACACGTACTTCTCGAGGACGTTCTCGTCGTACTGGCTCACGACGTCGATCAGCTCGTGGCGCCAGGTCTCGGCGTCGTCGGCGAGCTCGGCCGGGATGTCGACGGTCTCGAAGCTCTCGCCCATGCCGTCGTCCCACACCAGCGCTTTCATCGACAGCAGGTCGATGACGCCCTGGAACTCGCTCTCGGCACCGATGGGGAGCTGCGCCACGGCGACGTTGGCTTCGAGGCGGTCCTTGATCATGTCGAGGCAGCGGAAGAAGTCGGCGCCGACGCGGTCCATCTTGTTGACGAAGCACATCCGCGGCACGTTGTACTTGTTGGCCTGGCGCCACACGGTCTCGGTCTGGGGTTCGACGCCGGCGACCGCGTCGAACACCGCGACCGCGCCGTCGAGGACGCGCAGCGACCGCTCCACCTCGACGGTGAAGTCGACGTGGCCGGGGGTGTCGATGATGTTGATCCACGTGTCGCGCCACTTGCAGGTGGTGGCCGCCGACGTGATGGTGATGCCGCGCTCCTGCTCCTGGACCATCCAGTCCATGACCGCGGCGCCCTCGTGGACCTCGCCGATCTTGTAGGTGCGCCCGGTGTAGTAGAGGATGCGCTCGGTCGTGGTGGTCTTGCCCGCGTCGATGTGGGCCATGATCCCGATGTTCCGCACGCGCGCGAGCGGCACCTCCCGGATCACCGGACCACCCTTCGTCTTGACCTGAGTCTCTTCAGCAGCCATCTCTCGAATTCTCTTCTTCTCATCTCCCCCGGGGGGACCGGAGAGAGCGAACTGTGGGTGAACGTTGCAGGACGTGCGGGTGTTCCGATCAGCAACAGAACGACGGGAACGGACGACGGCTGATCGGGAGGTAGGCCCCGCCGACCGAGACCCGGCTCGAAGAGCCCGCTGCCGACGGCAGCGGCAGGGGCTCGGTCGGATCGAGGGGCCGTTCCCGAGCAGGCGTTGGCCGTGCCCGGCAATCGGTAAGAGAACGGCCTAGGCCAATAAGTACTTGAGCACGTCCGGGGTCAAACGCATCACCACCGGTAGTGCGCGAACGCCTTGTTCGACTCGGCCATCTTCTGGAGATCGTCCTTGCGCTTGATCGACGCGCCGATCCCGTTGCTGGCATCCATCAGCTCGTTGGCGAGCCGCTCGGCCATCGTCTTCTCACGCCGCTGACGCGCGTACCCGACGATCCAGCGGATGGCGAGGGTGGTCGCACGCCGCGGTCGCACCTCGACCGGCACCTGGTAGGTGGCGCCACCGACACGACGGCTGCGCACCTCGAGTGCCGGACGCACGTTCTCGACCGCGCGCTTGAGCACCGCGACCGGGTCGCCGCCGGCGCGCTTCTCGATGTCGGCGAGCGCGTCGTAGACGACCTTCTCGGCAATCGAGCGCTTGCCGCGCTGCAGGATCTTGTTGACGACCTGCGTGACCACGACCGACCGGTAGACCGGGTCGGGCATGAGGTCGCGCCGCGGGGCGGGTCCCTTGCGAGGCATCAGGCGTCCTTCTTCGCGCCGTAACGGCTGCGGGCCTGCCTGCGGTTCGCGACGCCGCTGGCGTCGAGCGCACCGCGCACGATCTTGTAGCGCACACCCGGGAGGTCCTTCACACGACCGCCGCGCACGAGCACGATCGAGTGCTCCTGGAGGTTGTGGCCGATGCCGGGGATGTAGGCCGTGACCTCGATGCCCGACGTGAGGCGCACGCGGGCCACCTTCCGCAGTGCGGAGTTGGGCTTCTTGGGCGTGTGGGTGAACACACGTGTGCACACGCCGCGGCGCTGCGGGGAACCCTTCAGCGCGGGCGTCTTCGACTTCTCGGGCTTGGTCTCCCGTCCCTTGCGGACGAGCTGCTGGATCGTGGGCACGGAACTCCTACGCGCGTCGAACAGGCTTCGAGATTCTCGGTGGGGCGGACGTCCGGCCAGGTCTGCGGGAAATCGACTCCGGGCCGACCCATTACGTTAGCGGAATCAGGGGTCCTCCCGCCAGGCGGGTACCGGCGTCACTCCGGGGCTTCGCCGCCCAGCCAGCGCCGCCGGGACGGCCGGGTCGCATGCTGACGAAACCCGTTGGTGCGTGTCGGCATGCCGAGTGAAGACTGCGACCCAGTGGACGACTCGGTGCTCGACAACGCGGTGTGGCACTCGCTCCATGGCGCGCACCGTTCCTTCGCTGAACGCGTCGGGACCGCCGCGCGCTACGACCCTGACGTCTCGGTCTTCGGCGCGATCGGCGACGACGGCGATGCCTCGTGGCACGACCTCGCGACTGTGGTGGGCTCGAGTGGCATCGCGGTGCTCTTCCGAGCCGAGATTCCCCAGCCGCCAGTGGGTTGGACCCGGCTCGACGGCGGTCGCGGGCACCAGATGGTGCTCCACGACCTGGCCCCCGTCGACCTTCCCGTCGCCCGATTCCTCGGGGCGGGCGACGTCGGCGAGATGCTCGCGCTCGTCGAGCTCACGCAGCCCGGGCCGTTCGCGGTCCGCACCGTCGAGCTGGGCGGCTACGTCGGCGTGTTCGACGGTGACCGGCTGATCGCGATGGCGGGTGAGCGTCTCGCGCCACCAGGGTTTCGCGAGATCAGCGCCGTCTGCACCCATCCCGGCTTCCGCGGACGAGGCCTGGCGGCGGGACTCACCGCGCTGGTCGCGCAACGCATCGTGGAGCGTGGCGAGCGCCCGTTCCTCCACCACGCGTGGGACAACGACCCCGCGCGCCGCGTCTACGAGGCGCTCGGCTTCGAGTTCCGTCGCCAGGTCGTGTTCAGGGCATTCGGCGCGCCCTGAGGTCTGCGATGGCCACGAGGCGGACCGCCGCCGCACCGCCGACCCGTGACATCGCGACGACGACGGCCGCCCCGGCGAGGACCGGGACGACCGCCGTCGTCACCCGTGTGCGTTCGGTCGACCGCTACGACGCGGTGGCATCGCCCACGTCGGTGGTGAAGTCGGTGGCCGGCGCCTCGACCGCGGCCTCCGCCGCGGCGGGGTCACCGATCACCGCACCGAACCCACCGACGCCGAGCCCCTCGGGGGCCGGCGCGCTGGTGTCGGCCAGCCACGCCGCCAGGTCGAGGTCGGTCTCCATGTCGGTGTCGGACGAGTAGAACGGCAACGGCTCGTAGTCGGGGGCGCTGGTCGAGATGTCGCGGTAGCGCGGCATGCCGGTACCGGCCGGGATCAGCTTGCCGATGATCACGTTCTCCTTGAGACCGTGCAGCCCGTCGCGACGGCCCTCGATGGCCGCCTCGGTGAGCACCCGCGTGGTCTCCTGGAACGACGCCGCCGACAGCCACGAATCGGTGGCCAGCGATGCCTTGGTGATCCCCATCAGCTCGGGGCGGCCCTCGGCCGGCTGCTTGCCCTCGGCCACCAGGTCCTGGTTGGTCTTGGCGAAGTCGCGGGCGTCGGCCTTCTGACCCGGCAGGTACGCCGAGTCACCCGACTCCGACACACCGACCCGGCGCAGCATCTGGCGCACGATCACCTCGACGTGCTTGTCGTGGATCGACACGCCCTGCTCCCGGTAGACCTTCTGCACCTCGTCGCTGAGGTACTGCTGGGTCTGACGGATGCCCTTGACCTCGAGGATCTTCTTCGGGTCGAGCGGCGTCTTGTTGTCACCGGTGAGCTGCTGGCCGGCCACGACCTCGGCGCCGTCGGCGATGCCCGGGTAGAGGTGCGTGCGGCGCATGACCACGTGCTCCTCCTCCGTGCCGTCGTCGGCGACGATCGCGAGGACGCGCTCGCCCTTCTCGTTCTCACCGATGCGCACCACGCCCGAGCTCTCCGCCATGATCGCCGCGCCCTTGGGCGTGCGGGCCTCGAACAGCTCGACGACGCGCGGCAGACCGTGTGTGATGTCCTCACCGGCGATACCACCGGTGTGGAACGTCCGCATGGTGAGCTGCGTACCGGGTTCGCCGATGGACTGGGCGGCGATGATGCCGACCGCCTCGCCCTGGTCGACGAGCTTGCCCGTCGCCAACATCGTGCCGTAGCACGCCGCGCACACGCCGCTCAGCGAGTCGCAGGTGAGCACCGAGCGCACGCGCACCCGGTCGACGCCGGCGTCGGCGGCGATCGTGCGCACGTCGGCCTCGCCCACCTCGGTGTTGCGAGGGAGGACGGTGCCGTCGGCCAGCGTCACGTCGTCCGTGAGCAGACGCCCGAGCAGCTTGGTCTCGAGGATCCGAATCGTCTCGGGATCGTCGTCGACGTCCTCGATCCAGATGCCGCGCGTGCTCTCGCAGTCGTCCTCGCGCACGATGACCTCCTGCGCGACGTCGACGAGACGGCGCGTCAGGTAGCCGGAGTCGGCGGTGCGGAGGGCGGTGTCGGCGAGACCCTTGCGGGCACCGTGGGTGGAGATGAAGTACTCGAGGACCGAGAGACCCTCACGGAAGTTCGACTTGATCGGACGCGGGATGATCTCACCCCGCGGGTTGGCCACCAGGCCACGCATGCCGGCGATCTGCTGCACCTGCATGACGTTGCCTCGGGCACCCGACCCCACCATCATGTCGATGGGGTTGAACTTCTCCTGGCGCATCTCGGCCTGCATCGCGTCGCGGACCTTGGCGGTCGCCTCGCTCCAGACCTCGATCTCCTTCTGGCGTCGCTCGTCGTCGGTGATGACGCCGCGCTCGTACTGACCCTCGACCTTGTCGGCCTCGGCCTCGAAGTGCTCGAGCAGCTCCGCCTTGCTCGCCGGCGTCTTGACGTCGGCGATGGAGATGGTGAGACCCGAGCGCGTCGCGAACTCGAACCCGAGGTCCTTGAGCTTGTCGAGGCTCTCGGCGACGACCGCACGCGGGTAGCGCTCCACCAGCATGCTGGCGAGCTCGGTGAGGTCGCGCTTCTTGACCGGCGCGTCGTGGAACGGGAAGTCGCGCGGGAACGCCTCGTTGAAGAGGAACCGACCGAGGGTGCTCTCCACCAGCACCGACGAGTCACCGTTGCTCCCGTTGCGTCGCAGCACGATCGCGTCGGGGTGCTCGTCGTCCCGCTCGGGGTACTCGTCGACCGGGAACCGCGAGCCGGGCATGCGCACCTTGATCTTCACGTGCAGCGAGAGCCGCTCGTCGTCGGGCGTGCCCGGTGCCAACCGCTCGTCGTACGCGAGGACCGCCTCGTCGAGCGACGAGAACGACCGGCCGGCGCCGCTGCCCGCGTCGGTCTCGGTGAGGTAGTACGCGCCGATGATCATGTCCTGGGTGGGGACGGTGATCGGGCGACCGTGCGCCGGCGACAGGATGTTGTGCGCCGACAGCATGAGGATGCGCGCCTCGGCCTGCGCCTCGGCGGAGAGCGGCAGGTGCACGGCCATCTGGTCGCCGTCGAAGTCGGCGTTGAACGCGGTGCACACGAGCGGGTGGATCTGGATCGCCTTGCCCTCGACCAGCACCGGCTCGAACGCCTGGATGCCGAGACGGTGGAGCGTGGGCGCCCGGTTCAGGAACACCGGGTGCTCCTTGATCACCTCTTCGAGCACGTCCCACACCTGCGGGCGGGCGCGCTCGACCATGCGCTTCGCCGACTTGATGTTCTGCGCGTACTCGAGGTCGACGAGCCGCTTCATCACGAACGGCTTGAACAGCTCGAGCGCCATCTGCTTGGGCAGACCGCACTGCTGCAGCTTGAGCTGCGGGCCGACGACGATGACCGAACGGCCGGAGTAGTCGACGCGCTTGCCGAGCAGGTTCTGGCGGAACCGGCCCTGCTTGCCCTTCAGCATGTCGGAGAGCGACTTGAGCGCGCGGTTGCCGGGACCCGTGACCGGGCGCCCACGGCGGCCGTTGTCGAACAGCGCGTCGACGGCCTCCTGCAACATGCGCTTCTCGTTGTTGATGATGATCTCGGGCGCGCCGAGGTCGAGGAGTCGCTTCAGCCGGTTGTTGCGGTTGATGACACGGCGGTACAGGTCGTTGAGGTCGGAGGTCGCGAAGCGGCCACCGTCGAGCTGCACCATCGGGCGCAGGTCCGGCGGGATCACCGGCACCGCGTCGAGCACCATGCCCATCGGCGAGTTGATCTTGCGGTCGTCGTCGTCGACGCGGTTGAACGCCGAGATCACCTTGAGCCGCTTGATCGCCTTCGCCTTGCGCTGGCCCTTCGAGGTGAGGATGGTGTCCTTGAGGAACTGCTCCTCGGCCTCCATGTCGATGCGGGAGATGAGGTCCTTGATGGACTCGGCCCCCATGCCACCCTGGAAGTACTCCTCGTAGCGGTCCTGGAGGTCACGCCACACGCGCTCGTCGTCGACGAGCTGCTTGGGCGACAGGCCCTTGAACGTGTCCCACACCGTCTTGAGGAACTCGATCTCGGCGTCGGCGCGGGCGCGGATGTCCTCGAAGTCCTTGTTGCGGGCCTTCTCGGCGCGCTCGAGCTCGTTCTTCTTGGCGTCGCGCTCCTCGAGCTCCTTGAGCTCGGTCTCGTACTCCTCGTCGCGCTTGCGGAGCTCGAGCTCGCGCTCCTTCTCGACGTCGCCGATCTCGGCGCGGATGTCACCCTCGAGCTGCTCGAGGTCCTTGTGACGGCGCTCGTCGTCGACCCACGTGATGATGTGCGCGGCGAAGTAGATGACCTTCTCGAGGCTCTTCGGCGCGATGTCGAGCAGGTAGCCGAGGCGGCTCGGAACGCCCTTGAAGTACCAGATGTGCGTGACCGGCGCGGCCAGCTCGATGTGGCCCATGCGCTCGCGGCGCACCTTGGAACGCGTCACCTCGACGCCGCAGCGCTCGCAGATGATGCCCTTGAAGCGGACGCGCTTGTACTTCCCGCAGTAGCACTCCCAGTCCTTCGTCGGACCGAAGATCTTCTCGCAGAAGAGCCCGTCCTTCTCCGGCTTGAGCGTGCGGTAGTTGATCGTCTCCGGCTTCTTGACCTCTCCGTTCGACCACGTGCGGATCTGGTCCGCGGTGGCGAGCGCGATCGACAGCTGGGCGGAGTCGTTCACGTCGAGCACAGGTCCCTCGTTTCTTCGTCTTCTCGTTGCTGCGTCTGTTGCTTCTCGTGTTCTGGCGGAGTGATCAGAAGGCGGGCTGACGCCGGCGTTGCTCGTCTTCCTCGTCGGTGCCCCGCTCGGGCCGCGACAGGTCGATGCCGAGCGACTCGGTGGTGCGGAAGGCGTCCTCGTCGAGCTCGCGGATCTCCACTTCCTCGCCCGCCTCGTTCATGACGCGGACGTTGAGGCAGAGCGCCTGCATCTCCTTGATGAGCACCTTGAAGCTCTCGGGGATGCCGGGCTCGGGGATGTTCTCGCCCTTGACGATGGCCTCGTAGACCTTCACGCGTCCGAGCACGTCGTCGGACTTGATGGTGAGGATCTCCTGGAGCGCGTACGACGCGCCGTAGGCCTCGAGCGCCCACACCTCCATCTCACCGAAGCGCTGGCCACCGAACTGCGCCTTCCCACCCAGCGGCTGCTGCGTGATCATCGAGTACGGGCCGGTCGACCGGGCGTGGATCTTGTCGTCCACGAGGTGCGACAGCTTCAGGATGTAGACGAAGCCGACCGTGACGGGGCTGTCGTAGGCCTCACCGGTGCGGCCGTCGTAGAGCGTGGCCTTGCCGTCGATGTTGACCAGGTGGTCGGTGCCCGCGAGATGTCCGGCGCCGTCGTCGTGCATGGTCTCGAACAGGTGCTTGATCGTTCCCTGCTCGCCCGACTGCTCGACCTCGTCCCAGTGGGCGCCGTCGAACACGGGCGTGGACACCCAGACCGCGGGCTCGGTGACCGTCCGGGTCTTCTTCAGTGCCGGCGGCGAGGTGCGCGTGCCCTCCCACCCGTGACGAGCCGCGTAGCCGAGGTGCGCTTCGAGCACCTGGCCGACGTTCATGCGGCTCGGCACACCGAGCGGGTTGAGCACGATGTCGACCGGCGTGCCGTCGGCGAGGTAGGGCATGTCCTCGACCGGGAGGATCTTCGAGATCACACCCTTGTTGCCGTGGCGGCCGGCGAGCTTGTCGCCCTCGCTGATCTTGCGCTTCTGGCCCACGTAGACGCGCACCAGCTGGTTCACACCCGGCGGGAGCTCGTGGCCCTCCTCGCGCGAGAACACGCGCACGTCGATGACCTTGCCGGTCTCGCCGTGGGGCACCTTGAGCGACGTGTCACGCACCTCGCGGGCCTTCTCGCCGAAGATGGCACGCAGGAGACGCTCCTCCGGCGTGAGCTCGGTCTCGCCCTTGGGCGTGACCTTGCCGACGAGGATGTCGCCGGGGCCGACCTCGGCGCCGATGCGGATGATGCCCCGCTCGTCGAGGTCCTTGAGGATGTCCTCGGAGAGGTTCGGGATGTCGCGGGTGATCTCCTCGGCGCCGAGCTTGGTGTCGCGGGCGTCGATCTCGTGCTCCTCGATGTGGATCGACGTGAGCACGTCGTCCTTCACGAGGCGCTCGGAGATCACGATCGCGTCCTCGTAGTTGTGGCCCTTCCACGGCATGAACGCCACGAGGAGGTTCTTGCCGAGCGCGAGCTCGCCCTCGTGGGTCGACGGGCCGTCGGCGATGACCTCGCCCTCCTGCACCGTGTCGCCGATGTCGACCCGGGGCTTCTGGTTGATGCAGGTGCCCTGGTTCGACCGGCGGAACTTGGAGAGGCGGTGCGTCGTGCTGCCGCGCTGGCCGTCGTAGTCGACGACGACGGTGTCGCCGGTGACGTCGACGACGGTGCCGTTGCCCTTGGCCAGGATCACCTCGCCCGCGTCGCGGGCGGCGCGACCCTCGACACCGGTGCCGATGAACGGCGCGGTGGCGCGGAGCAGCGGGACGGCCTGGCGTTGCATGTTGGCGCCCATGAGCGCGCGGTTGGCGTCGTCGTGCTCGAGGAACGGGATGAGCGCGGTCGCCACCGACACGATCTGCTTCGGCGACACGTCCATGTAGTCGACCTCGTGCGGGTCGACGAACGCGAGCTCACCGCGACCGGCACGCACGAGCACGCGCTCGTCGATGAAGCGGCCCTTCTCGTCGATGTTGGCGTTCGCCTGCGCGATGACGTAGCGGTCCTCGTCGTCGGCGGCGAGGTACTCGACCTCCTCGAGCGCGACGCCGTTCTTGATCCGCCGGTAGGGCGTCTCGATGAAGCCGAAGCGGTTGATGCGCGCGTAGCTCGCGAGGTAACCGATCAGGCCGATGTTCGGGCCTTCCGGCGTCTCGATCGGGCACATGCGGCCGTAGTGGCTCGGGTGCACGTCTCGCACCTCGAACCCGGCGCGCTCACGCGACAGACCACCGGGGCCGAGGGCCGAGAGGCGGCGCTTGTGGGTGAGACCGGCCAGCGGGTTGGTCTGGTCCATGAACTGGCTGAGCTGGCTGGAGCCGAAGAACTCCTTGATCGCCGCCACCACCGGGCGGATGTTGATCAGGGTCTGCGGCGTGATGGCCTCGACGTCCTGTGTGGTCATGCGCTCGCGCACGACCCGCTCCATGCGCGACAGGCCGACGCGTACCTGGTTCTGGATGAGCTCGCCGACCGAACGCACGCGGCGGTTGCCGAAGTGGTCGATGTCGTCGGGGTAGTAGTCGGCGTCGTTGTTGTGGAGCTTCACGATGTACGACACCGTGGCGAGGATGTCGGCGCTTCGACAGCTGGTAGTCGACGGGACCGGCCTCGGGATCGGCGTTGGGGATCGTGAGGTCGTACTTCTTGAGCGGGAGCTTGGCGTACTCGTCGCGCAGCTTCTTCGACACCTTGTGGCGCCCGACCTTGGCCATGTCGTAGCGCTTCGGGTTGAAGAAGAGGTTCTCGAGCAGCGCACGCGCGGAGTCGGGGGTGGGCGGCTCGCCCGGGCGCAGCTTCCGGTAGATGTCGATGAACGCGGCGTCGGCGTCCTCGGTGTGGTCCTTCTCGAGCGTGTTGAGCATCGACTGGTAGGGGTTGCCCTGCGAGTCGGTGATGAGGTGCGCGAGCTCCTCGTTGGTGTCGCCGAAGCCGAGCGCCTTGAGCAGCACGGTGACCGGCTGCTTGCGCTTGCGGTCGATGCGGACGTAGACGATGTCCTTCTTGTCGACCTCGAACTCCAGCCACGCGCCCCGGCCGGGGATCATCTTGGAGTCGACGACGTCCTTCTCCGGCGACGTCTTGTCGGGGTTGATGCCGAAGTAGACGCCCGGCGAGCGGACGAGCTGCGAGACGACGATGCGCTCGGTGCCGTTGATGATGAAGGTGCCGCGGTCCGTCATCATGGGGAAGTCGCCCATGAAGACGGTCTGCTCCTTGATCTCACCCGTGCCGGCGTTCATGAACCGCGCGGTGACGAACAGCGGGCGCGCGTAGGTCATGTCGCGCTCGCGGCACTCGTCTTCGGAGTACTTCGGCGGGTCGAAGATGTGATCGGAGAGCTCGAGCTTGAGCTGGCCGGTGAAGTCCTCGATCGGCGAGATGTCGGAGAGGACCTCCGCGACACCCTGCTCGAGGAACCACAGGAAGGACTCCCGCTGCACCGCGATGAGGTCGGGCAGCTGGAGCACTTCGCGCAGCTTGGAGAAGGAAAGGCGTTCGCGGGACGCGAGGGAAGCCAACGTCACTCCTGAGTGCTCAGAGGGAAGGGAGAACGATCGGGCTGCGAGCGCGCGCGAGCCAGCTGATGGAACTCAACGAGGGCACGGCCGAGCAGACACGACTGTTCAGCAGTCTATGGCCCGTTTTCTTCCCGTGCAAGAGCAGGAAAGGACAGACCCGAAGGGGTCTGCGTGCTGGCGGCAGGATACGACGCCCCGCGCGCGAGGTCAAGGTTACCTGGCAGGTCTGTGCAGATTTCTGTATAGTTCGTGGATGACCGATGCGGAGCGGGTGAGCGTGACCGAGGCCAGCCGGCGGGGGGTCGCCCGCCTGGTTGCCGACGCCGCTCACGGGACCGAGGTGGTGGTGGAACGCCACGGCGCGCCGGTCGCCGCGGTGGTCGCCTACGACCGCTACACCGAGCTCGAACGCCTGCGCGACGACCTGCGCGACCTCGCCCTCGTGCTCGGGCGCACCGCCGGTGACGACGGCCAGCGCCATTCGCTCGACGACGTCGTCGAGGCCTTCGGGCGCGCCGCGCGCGCGCCTGACGTGAGCCGGCGTCGTGCTGACCGACCCCGCGCTCGACGACCTCCGCCGGGCGGGTCCGGTGGCCGCCGCCCTGTTGCTCGGGCGGCTCCGGGTGCTCGAGGCCGAGCCCGAGACCGGCGCGCCGCTGGCCGACGACCGCACCGGGTTCCGCGTCCTCGACGCCCTCGACGGTGACGCACGAGTCCTCTACGGGATCGGCGCCGACGGCGTGACCGTGCACGCGGTGTGGGTCGACGGCGTGCGCTCCGACGGCGAGGTCTACGCCGAGGCGCTGGCGCGGGTGCGCGCCGCCGACCCGTCCGAGCAGGTGGCGCTGGCGCGGTCGGTGCAGCGGCTTGCTCGCCTCACCGGCGTACGGCCGGTGGCGACCGAACGGCTGCGCGCGCCCGTCCCCGACTGGCTCGCCGACGCGCTGGTGCGCGAGGGCGGCCTGACGCGCCTCGCCATCGCCGCGATGGACGCGACCACGGCGTTCGACACGTGGAGCGAACTCCAAGCGCGCAAAAGGTAGCGACGTGTCTCAGATGTGAAACAGATCGCTACCTTTTTTGCGGTGCGAGGGCGGCGCGAGCCCGCGCCGACTACTTGAGGGTGACGGTGGCGCCGGCCTCTTCCAGCTGCGCCTTCGCCTTCTCGGCGTCTTCCTTGGAGGCCTTCTCGAGCACGGGCTTGGGAGCGCCGTCGACGAGGTCCTTGGCCTCCTTCAGACCGAGGCCGGCGACGATCGCCCGGACCTCCTTGATGACCTGGATCTTCTTGTCGCCGGCCGCCTCGAGGATGACGTCGAACTCGTCCTGCTCCTCGGCGCCCGCAGCCGCGGCGTCGCCGCCCCCTGCCGCCGGGGCCGCGGCGACCGCGACGGGAGCGGCGGCGGTCACACCGAACTCCTCTTCGAACGCCTTCAGGAACTCGTTGAGCTCGAGGACGGTCATGTTCTTGAAGACGTCCAGCAGCTCGGGAGTCGTCATGGTTGCCATGGGTTCTCTTCTTCTCTTCGTGTATCTCGGGTTACTCGGACTCGGTCGACTCGGCTCGGCTGGTCCGCCTCGGCGGGCACGTCGGCAGCGGGCGCATCGGCAGCGGGCGCATCCGCCTCGGCCGCGGCGTCGGCAGCGTCGTCGGCAGCGGGCGCGTCGTCGGCGGGCGCATCCTCGACCGGAGCGTCGTCGACGGGCGCGGCCTCGCCGCCGGCGACACGCTGGTCGATCAGCGCCTGCACGCCGTAGGCGAAGTTGCGGGT
>CAWJCN010000005.1:0-214740 GCA_963841415.1 uncultured Actinomycetes bacterium
CGACGACCCCGCCATCGCGGAGCTTCGCGACCATCCGGTGCCGGTGCTGAGCGCGGCGATGGGAGTCACCGCGGTGCGACACGCGGCGCGCCTCGGAGCCGGCCTGCTGTTCGACTCGCTGTCGACGCCCGAACACTGCCGCGTGCTCACCGATGCCTACCACGACGCGGGTGGGCAGGCGCCCTGCGTGCTGATCCGCCGCGCGTGGGTGGGCGAACCCCCTCGCGAGCGAGTCGACGACCAGCTCGACGTGTACCGCAGCTACTCGTCCAAGTCCGCAATGGAGCACTGGGGCCAGAACGAGCTGGTCGACGCACCGACCGCCGACGACGTCGTCGCCGGGCTGCTCGACGCGCTCGACCGCGCCGGCGCCGACGCGCTCAACCTCCGCGTCCACGTGCCCGGCGTCTCGCCCGCCGCCGCGCGCGAGCAGATCGCCGTCATCGGCGACGCGGTGCTTCCGCGCCTTCGCCACGCGCGGGCGGGGAGCAGCCGCCCGTGAGCCGCATCCACCACTTCGAGGACGCCGAGTGGCACGTGCCCACCGCCCCCGGCACCGACCCCGAGGCCGCCGCGGCGGCGGGGCGCGAGGGTGCGGCGCGCCGGTTCCTCGCCCAGGGCGAGGGCGGCTTCTACACGCAGGTGGTGCGGATGCCGCCCGACTTCACCGCGCCGCTGCACTCGCACGACCACAGCGAGGTGTTCATGGTGCTCGAAGGCAGCTGCACGTTCGATGACGAGCCGATGGCGCGCTTCGATCTCGCGGTGGTGGAGGCCGACCAGCCCTACTCGTTCACCTCCGGCCCCCACGGGCTGTCGTTCCTCGTCGTGCGCCAGGGCCCCGCCGCGTACGCCGTCACACCGGGACCGGAGGAAGGCGCGTGAGCACGTACGACCTCATCGTCCGCGGCGGGTACGTCGTCGACGGCACCGGCCTGCCGCGCCGCCGCGTCGACGTCGGCGTCCGCGACGGGCGCGTCGCCGCGCTCGCTCGTCTGGACGGCAAGGATGCGCGCGAAGAGCTCGACGCCGACGGCCGCATCGTGGCGCCCGGCATCGTCGATGCGCACACGCACTACGACCCGCAGATCACCTTCGACCCGTACGCGACGATGTCGTGCTTCCACGGCGTCACCACCGTGGTCGCCGGCAACTGCGGATTCTCCGTCGCGCCGTGCAAGCCAGAAGACCGCGAGTTCCTCACCGGCATCTTCGCCCGGGTCGAGAACATGGACCCGATCGCGTTGAGCGCGATCACGTGGGACGAGTGCGTGACGTTCGCCGACTTCCTCCAGTCACGCGAGGGACGGCTGGGCGTGAACTTCGCCTGCTACGTCGGGCACTCCAACCTGCGGCGCTGGGTGATGGGCCCGGACGCGTCGGACCGCGCCGCGACCGCCGGCGAGGTCGCGGCAATGCGCTCGATGGTCGTCGACGCGATGGCCGCGGGCGCCGCGGGAGTGTCGTCATCGGCCGCGCCCACGCACCTCGACCTCGACGACCGCCCGGTGCCGTCGCGCGTGGCGAGCCGCGACGAGTTCGCGTCGCTCGCGGCAGCCGCGGGTGGGTCCGGCGCCGGCTCGATCGCGTTCCTGCCCGCCAGCGCCATCGGCGGCATCGACGCCGAGGACGAGGACTACCTGATCCGGCTGGGCACGGTGAGCGGCCTCCCGGTGGTGATCCAGGGGCTGGGTGGCCGCAACAAGACCGATGCACCGACCGCGACGTGGGAAGCCGCGCAGTCGTTCCTCGACCGCGCCACCGCGGCCGGTGCGCCGGTGTACTCGATGCTCATCGCCCGACCGTTCGACCGGCCGATCGTGATCGACGAGTCGAACTTCCACTATTTCGCCGTCCCGAGCTGGAACCGGATGCTGCAACTCCCCCACGCCGAACGGCTGGCCGCGTTGCGCGACCCCACGACGCGGGCCGAACTGCGCGAGGCGGTCGAGCACTACAACCGCGATCCCGCGCTGGGCACGACCGTTCCCCCGCCGCTGTGGCGCGCGGTCTACGTCGACGAGGTGGCGAAGCCCGGGCACGCGCACCTGCAGTCGCGCGCGATCGCCGACCTCGCGCGCGAGCAGGGCGTGGCGCCCGCCGACGTGATGCTCGACCTCGCGCTCGACGAAGATCTCGCCACCCGGTTCCGGTGGCGGACCGAGAGCCCCGAGTGGGCGGCCGCGGTCGGTGAGGCGCAGCTCGACGCGCGCATGATCGTCGGCACGTCCGACGGTGGCGCGCACCTCGCGCGCGACGACGGTGCCGACTGGAGCTCCTACTTCCTCCGGTCATGGGTGCTCGACCGCCACGTCTGGACGCTCGAGGAGGGCGTCCGCCAGATCACGCAGGTCCCGGCGGCGCTGCTCGGGTTCGCCGACCGCGGGGTGCTCGCCCCCGGCCGGCCGGCCGACCTGATGATCTTCGACCCCGACACCGTCGGGCCGTGGAAGAAGGAGTTCGTGCACGACCTGCCCGGCGGGGTCGGGCGGTTCAAGGCGTCGGGGAAGGGGCTGCACGCCACCGTCGTGAACGGCGAACCGATCGTGGTCGACGGCGAGCTCACCGGCCGCCTGCCGGGCCGCGTGGTCCGCCCGGGGGTGGTCGCGTGACGAGCGAGGTCCCGATGCACGACCTCCGCACGGATCCCACGCCGTGGGTGTTCGACGCCGACGGCCACGTGATCGAACCGCCGCGGGTGTGGGACGAGCTGCTGCCCGCCGAGTTCCGGCCTTACGCGCCGCGCGTGCTGCAGGAGGCCGACCACTACCGCTTCGCGTGCGGCGACCGGGTCGGGTTCCGCATCGAGGGTCGGAGCGAGGCGATGGCCGCGCCGGGGCAGACACCTCATCTCTCGGACGACCCGGTCGCGCTGCGGGGCGGATCAGAAGCCGCACCGCGTCTCGCCGACATGGCGATCGACCGCATCGCCGCCGCCGCCCTGTACCCCACATTCGGCCTCATGATCCAGGGCGTCACCGAGCGCGAGCCCGCGCTCGCGCTCAGCCGCGCGTTGAACGACTGGGTCGCCGAGTACTGCGCGCACGACCCCGAGCACCTCGTCGGCGTCGCGACGCTGCCGATGACGAACGCCGACGACGCGCTCACCGAAGCGCGCCGCGGCGTGGAGGAGCTCGGCTTCCGCGGCGTGTGGCGACGGCCCGAGCACTTCGACCCGCTCCCGCACCTCTACGACGAAGCGTACGAGCCACTGTGGTCGTATCTGGAAGACGCCGACGTGCCCTTCGCCATCCACCCGGGCATGAGCGGGCTCATCCCGTTCGACCAACTCCAGAGCCACTTCGGCGACTACTACACGCCGCTGCACGCGGCGCACTTCGTGACCGAGCAGATGCTCGCGCTCACCACCTTCGTCGCCTACGGCATCCTCGAGCGCCACCCGCGCTTGCGCGTCGCGTTCCTCGAGACCGGCGCGGTGTGGGCGATGGCGTACGTGCACCGGCTCGACGAGCACTTCGAGCTGTTCGGCTTCGACCGCGGTGGCCTGACCGCCAAGCCCTCGGAGTACTTCCGCCGCCAGTGCTACGTCTCGGTCGAGGAGGTGGAGCCGGGCCTGCCGACGATGCTGCGCGAGTACCCCGACTCGGTGGTGTTCTCGTCCGACTACCCCCACGCCGACGGCACCTTCCCCGGCTCCACCAAGGACCTGCTCGAGAGCACCGAGCTCGATGGCGACGCCCTGCGCCGCGTCCTGCGTGACAACGCGCACCGCCTCTACGGGCTGGAACGGTGATCGCGCCCGACCTCAGCGTGTTCGACGCCATCGACGGGCTCCGCGCGACGCGCGTCTACGCCGATCGCCCCATCCCGCACGAGACGCTGGGCCGCATCCTCACCGCCGCGACGCGTGCGTGCAGCTCGGGGAACACCCAGCCGTGGGAGTTCGTGCTCGTCACCGACCGCACGCGGAAGGAGCAACTCCAGGCGCTGCTGGCGGCCGCGTGGGCGGGCATCGACGAGCAACGCGCGCAATCCGCCGAGCAGCTCGTCGACGGGTCGGGACGGCCGGTCACCGGGCACGCCGCCATCGAGCACATCCCCGCCGTCGGCGCGATCGTCTTCGTGTTCTGGAACCCCGACCGCGGCATCCGGATGGTCGGTGAGTACGAGGAGAACCCCGACGGCACCCTGCGCGCCACGCGCGAGATCCCGGGCGGGCGCGGATCGAGCCTGTTCCCCGCGTGCCAGAACATGATGCTCGCTGCGCACGCGCTCGGCGTCTCGTCGCTGTTCACCACGTTCTTCGGGTTGCGCGAAGCCGACGTCAAGCAGTTGCTGCACGTCCCGCCGCGCATGTTCCTCGAGTGCGCGGTCTTCCTCGGCTATGGCGACGAGCCGCTCGGCCGCCCGCGCCGCAAGCCGCTCGACGAGGTCGTCCACCTCGACGCCTGGGAGGTGCCGTTCCGGCCATGACCACGATCCCGCGCATCGTCTCGGCCGACGACCACGTCGTCGAACCGCCCGACGTGTTCACCAGCCGTCTCCCGTCGAAGTACCGCGACGTCGGTCCGCGCGTGGTGCGGGCGCCGGTCGCGGAGATGACGTTCCGGGGCGGCAACTTCGTCACGCGCATGGGCGCCACCGGCGACGACGGTCCGCTCGCCGACTTCTGGCTCTACGAAGACCTGCAATGGCCGCAGACGCGGTTGAGCGCGTGCGCCGGCTTCGCACCCGAGGACGTGCAGGTCGTCCCGATGATCTACGACGAGATGCGACCCGGCTGCTACCAGCCCGGCCCTCGCCTCGACGACATGGACCTGAACTGGGTCGAGGCGTCGCTGTGCTTCCCCACCTTCCCGCGCTTCTGCGGGCAGACGTTCCTCGAAGCGCGCGACAAGGAGCTCGCGCTCCTGTGCGTGCGCGCGTACAACGACTGGATGGTCGAGGAGTGGTGCGCGGGGTCCGGTGGGCGGCTGCTGCCGCTGTGCCTGATCCCGCTGTGGGACCCCGTGCTCGCGGCCGAAGAGGTCCGCCGCAACGCGGCGCGCGGCGTGCGCGCCGTCTGCTTCTCCGAATTGCCCGGCAACCTCGGGCTCCCGTCCGTCCACGCCGCCGATCGGCACTGGGACCCGTTCGTCGCCGCGTGCGCCGAGACCGGCACCGTGATCTGCATGCACAGCGGCTCGGGCTCGAAGATGCCGTCGACCTCCGCGGACGCACCGCCCGCGGTGTCGTCCACGCTCACCCACGAGCTCGCCGAGGGCTCGCTCGCCGACTGGCTCTTCTCGGGGTTGCTCGTGCGCCACCCCGACGTCACCCTCACCTACTCCGAGGGCCAGATCGGCTGGATCCCCTACATCCTCGCCCGCGCCGACCGCGTGTGGGAGCACAACCGCGGGTGGAGCGATTCCCGCGACTTGGTCCCCGAACCCCCGAGCACCTACTACTGGGGTCGGGTGTACGGCTGCTTCTTCGACGACGCCGCCGGGCTCGCCGCGCTCGACGCCATCGGCCCCCGCCAAGTCACCTTCGAGACCGACTACCCGCACGCCGACGGCACCTGGCCCCACAGCCGGGCGGTGGCCGAGAAGCTCCTCGACGGCCTCGACGACGCGGTCGTGCACGACATCGTGCGTGGCAACGCGCTCCGCATGCTCGGACTCGACGACGGGACGACTAATTTGACCGAGGCAAGCATCTCGGAGGAGCGGCCCTCATGAACGAAGCGTGGGCCGAGCGCCCCGGAGCGAAGCGACGAAAGCGGGAAAGCGTGAGCGAAGTGGCCGCGAGCCGGGTATCCCGGCTCGCAACGAAGCGTGGGCCGAGCGCCCCGGAGCGAAGCGACGAAAGCGGGAAAGCGTGAGCGACGTCGACTACCCGGTCAACGACTTCGACAACCACTACTACGAGGCCACCGACGCCTTCACCCGCCACCTCGACCCCGGTCTGGGGCGGCGGATCATCCAGTGGGCGGAGATCGACGGCCGCAAGTACCACGTCATCGGCGGCAAGGTCAGCCACGCGGTGGTGAACCCGACGTTCGACCCGATCGCCAAGGCCGGCGCGATGTCGGAGTACTTCCGGGGCAATCCGTCGGGCCGCAACCCGCTCGACTACCTGCGTGAGCGCGAGCCCATCCGCTCCGAGTACCGCGACCGCGAGTCGCGCATCCAGACGATGGACGAGCAGGGCCTCGACAAGGTCTGGCTGTACCCCACGCTCGGCATGATCTACGAGCAGCTGCTCAAGCACGATCCCGAAGGCGTCGGCATCATGTTCCGAGCCTTCAACCGGTGGCTCGAGGACGACTGGACCTACAACTTCGAGAACCGGATCTTCGCCGCGCCGTACATGGCGCTCGCCGACCTCGACGTCGCGGTGGAGGAGCTCGAGCGGGCGCTGTCACTGGGCGCGACGACCGTCTGCATGCGCCCCGCCGCGCCCACCACGATCTTCGGGCCGCTCACGCCGGGCGACCCCTACTTCGACCCGTTCTGGGCGCGCGCCAACGAGGCCGGCATCACCGTCGTCGTCCACGCGGGCGACAGCGGCTACTCGCTCAACGGCTACGCCAAGGAAGGGTTCTCGGCGGAGTTCTCAGGCGGCGGTCGTCCGAGCATCGGCATGATGTCGATCGAGCGCGCCATCTACGACTTCCTCGCGTCGCTCATCTTCGACCAGCTCTTCGAGCGCTTCCCGAACCTGCGGGTGGCGTCGGTCGAGAACGGCGCCGAGTTCCTTCCCGACCTGTTCCGCAAGTTCAAGTCGATCAACCGGAAGATCCCCGGCCTCTTCACGGAGGACCCGGTCGAGACGTTCCGGCGACACGTGTGGATCAACCCGTTCTGGGAGGACGACGTGTACGAGATCGTCGACCTCATGGGCGCCGACCGGGTGGTGTTCGGCTCCGACTGGCCGCACATCGAGGGCCTGCCCAACCCGCGCGACTACGCGGTCGAGATCAAGGAGCTCGACGTCGCGTCGCAGCGCCTGATCATGCACGACAACGCCGAAGCACTGAACGTCCTCCGGCCGGTCTGACACTCAACCCGGCGAGAAGCCGTCGAACATCCGGCGCATCGCCGACGAGCCCTGCGCGCCGCCGACCGGTCCGCGGGGCGAGTCGAGGATCGTCGACGCGTTCGCGGCGATGCGCTCGATGGTCGCGTCGCGGTCGACCAGGCCTTCGGTGATGGCGAGCGTCACGCCGGCGTAGTGCCCGCCGCCCACCGAGAAGCACTCTCCCGTCACGGGGCACTCGTCGTGGGCCAGCCAGCCGACGAGCGGCGCGACGAGGCGCGGGTGCAGCCACTCGTTGAGCTCGGCGCTGGGTGGGAAGGGACCGAACCCGGTCTCGGGTCGGGTCTTGGCGTAGGGCGCGATCACGTTGGCCGCGATGCCGGCGTCGCGTCCCTCGGACGCCATCGCCAGCGTGAGACCGATGACGCCCATCTTGGCCATGCCGTAGACGGCGCCGCCCGGCACGCCACCGAATGCGGCGCCCGACGACACGTTCACGAAGCGACCCCCGCCGTGTTCGGCCATGACTGCCCACGCGGGTCGGCTGACGTTGAGTGCGCCGCGCAGCTGCGTGTCGATCACTGCGTCGAGCTGCGCTTCGGTGAGCTCGGAGATCGGCGCCATGCGCACCTGTCCCGCGTTGTTCACCACCACGTCGACGGTGCCGAATGCGTCGAGCGCGGCGTCGACGATGGCACGCCCACCCTCGGGCGTCGCGACGGTGTCGCGGTTGGCGACCGCCTCGCCGCCGGCGGCCTGGATCTCCGCGACGACGGCGTCGGCGGGTGGGTCGAGCGGCGCGTCGGCGACGCCGTCGCTGTCGCTGATACCGACCCCGAGGTCGTTGACCAGGACGCGGGCCCCGCGCGCCGCGAAGAGCAACGCGTACTCCCGCCCGAGGTTCCTCCCCGCGCCGGTGACGACGACGGCCTTCCCGTCGAACCGCAGCTCACTCACCGCGCCACCCCTTTTCTCACCATCCGTCCGTCACCACGCCGGACTACTGACGCCAACACGAATCATTCGTCGGTGTACACGGGGGTGCGCCCTTCCTTCCACGCCGCGATCTTCTCGTCGAAGTTGCCGGTGGTCATGCGCACGTAGAGCTGGGCATTGCCCTCGTGGTGCATGTGCGCGTGGAGACTGCCGGCGTCGAGGCTGGCCCAGAGCAGCTGCTTGGTGAGCTCGACGCCGACGTGGCTGAAGCCGATGATCCCCTCGGCGAGCTCGTAGCAGCGCTCGAGCAGCTGGTCGGCGGGCACGAGCTGCGAGACGATCCCGATGCGCTCCGCCTCCTCGGCGTCGACATCACGACCGGTCAACAGGATGTCGAAGGCGCGCGAGAAGCCGATCTGGCGCGGCAGCAGGTAGCTGATGCCCAGCTCGTTGGCGGTGAGCCCGTTGTTGATGCCGGCAGCGCGGAAGTAGGCGGCGTCGGATCCGATGCGGATGTCGGCGGCACACGCGAGACAGAAGCCGCCGCCGATGGCCGCGCCGTTGACGGCGGCGATCACGGGCTGGTGCATGTCACGGATGGCGAGGATCACGTCGTCGAGCACCTTGAGGGCCCGACGGGCGATGCTGGTGCGCTTCAGACCGTCGATGTTGGGCACCATGCCGCCGCCGACGAGGTCGGCGCCCGAGCAGAACCCGTGCCCGGCGCCGGTCAGCACCACCACCCGGCACTCGTTGTCGACGCTGATCTCCCGCAGCGCGTCGCGCAACGGGATCATCACGTCGAACGCCATCGCGTTCATGCGTTCGGGGCGGTTGAGCGTGACCAGCGTGACGTGCGGTCTCGGCTTCTCGATCTGGATGAAAGACATGTCTCTCACTCTACGGAAATCCCGAGCGCCGGCCGCCGGGCGCCCGCCACACTGCTCGTATGGACGGGGAGGTCGTCGCCGTGCACCGCAGCGGTGCCTACACGTTCACCAAGCCGACCGTCGATCGCATCGAGCTGGTCGCCGGGCTCGGGGTCGCCGGCGACGTCCACGCGGGGACGACCGTCAAGCACCGCTCCCGGGTGGCACGCGACCCGTTGCAGCCCAACCTGCGCCAGGTGCACTTGATCCATGCCGAGCTGCACGACGAGCTGGCGGCGCGCGGGTTCGCCATCCTGCCCGGCGGGATGGGCGAGAACATGACGACGCGCGGGATCGACCTGCTCGGCCTCGCACGCGGCACGAAGCTGCATCTCGGGCCCGACGCCGTCGTCGAGGTCACGGGATTGCGCAACCCGTGCGCGCAACTCGACGCGCTCGTGCCCGGACTCATGGCCGCGGTGCTCGACCGCGACGAGCGTGGCGCGCTCGTGCGCAAGGCCGGGATCATGGGCGTGGTGCTCGCCGGCGGTGTCGTCACCGCGGGTGATCACATCGCGGTCGTCGCACCATCGGGTCCGTTCGTCGTACTCGCACCGGTGTGAGGAAACGGGCGCGTGACGATCGCCACGGTTGCCGATGCGAGTCAGCGGGTAGTCCACCGGTCACCTGAACCTGCCTCTTCACAAAGGAGTGATGAAGGTGATCGTATTGGGTGTGATCCTGCTACTGCTCGGATTGATCTTCAGCGCCCCGATCCTCTGGGTGATCGGTCTGGTGCTCGTCATCGTCGGTGCCGTGCTCTGGATCGCCGGATCCGCCGGCCATGCCGTCGGGGGGCGCAGGCACTACTACTGACCGGCGCGTTTCCGTAAGGACGCGCCATACTGTCGCCGCCCGACCCGGTGAGCGACAGGAGCGCCACGATGGCCCACGACGCGAGTGACGTCCGATCCCGTCGCTCGCGTCGGGTCGCGATCGTCGGCGCCGGGCCCGGGGGCATCTGCACCGGCGTGCGACTCCTCGAACGGGGCCACGACGACTTCGTGATCCTCGAGAAGGCGCCGGACATCGGCGGTACGTGGTTCCACAACCGCTACCCGGGTGCCGAGTGCGACATCAAGTCACACCTCTACTCGTTCTCGTTCGCGCTCAACCCCGCGTGGTCGTGCCGCTACGCGCGCCAGCCCGAGATCAAGGCGTACCTCGAGGACGTGGTCGATCGCTTCGGCCTCGCACCGCACCTGCGCCTCGCCACGCCGGTCCACGAGATGCGGTGGGACGACGCCGAATCGGTGTGGCACCTCACCGTCGGCGACGGCGAGGTGCTCGACGCCGAGATCGTGGTGAGCGCGATCGGCATGTTCGGCGCTCCCGTGGCGCCCGACGTCCCCGGCCTCGACCGGTTCCAGGGCACCATGTTCCACTCCGCGCAGTGGGCCGACGACCACGACCTGACCGGCGAACGGGTTGCGGTCATCGGCAGCGCGGCCAGCGCGGTGCAACTCATCCCGGAGATCGCACCCGTGGTGGGCGCGCTCACCGTGTACCAGCGATCGGCGAATTGGGTCTCGCCCAAGGAGGACGACCCCTACGACGACGACGAGTTGGCGGCCTTCGCGGCCGATCCCGGCGCGGTCGAGGCGGTGCGCGACGAGATCTTCACCACCATCGATCCCAACCTCACCTTCGACGACGTCGCTCGCCGTCAGCTCGCCGAGACCGCCGGCCGCAACAACATCGCGGTCATCGAGGACGAAGACCTCCGCCGGAAGCTCACCCCCGACAAGCCGTTCGGCTGCAAACGCCCGCTGGCGTCGAACCTGTACTACCCGACGTTCAACCTCCCGCACGTCGAGCTCGTCACCGATCCCATCACCGAAGTCACCGAACGCGGCATCGTGACGGCCGACGGCCGCACGCGCGAGGTCGACACGATCATCCTGGCCACCGGCTTCTCCACCACGAAGTTCCTCGCCGCCCTCGACGTGGTCGGGCGCGACGGCCTCGACATCGACGACGCATGGGCCGATGGCGCGCAGGCCTACCTGGGCATCACGACCGCCGGATTCCCGAACGTGTTCATGTTGTACGGTCCGAACACGAACAACGGCTCGATCATCTACATGATCGAATGCCAGGTCGACTACGTCATGAAGATGCTCGACGCGATGGACGAGCACGACCTCCAGTGGGTCGACGTCAAGCGCGACGTCATGCACGAGTACAACGAGGAGCTGCAGCGGAAGCTCGACGGAGTCGAGGTGTGGCAGGCGGGGTGCAACGGCTACTACCGCGTCGGTGGTCGCATCGTGACGCAGTGGCCGAGCTCGATGAGCGACTACCGCTCTCGCACCGCGCATCCCGACTTGGACGTCTTCGAGACCGGAGCCTTCGAGACGGCATAGGGTCGCCGCATGGACGTCGGCGTCACCATCCCGCACACCGGTCGATACGCGTCACCCGAGTGGGTGCGCGAGTTCTGCACCGTCGCCGAACAGGTCGGGTTCGACAGCTTGTGGGCCGTCGACCACCTGGTGATGCCGCACCACACCGACTCGGACTACACCCTCGGTCGCAAGCCGGCCAAGATCTCCGACGACGCGGTGTCGGGGTTGCTCTCGCCCAACTACGAGATGATGACCACGCTCACGTGGGTCGCGGGCTTCACCGAGCACGTGAAGCTCGGGACCGCGGTGGCGGTGTTGCCGATCCGCAACCCGGTGCACAACGCGCGAGCGCTCGCGACCCTCGACGTCTACTCCGGGGGCCGCGTCGTCTACGGGATCGGAGTCGGCTGGCTGCGTGAGGAGGCCGAAGCGATGGGCATGCCATGGGACCGGCGCGGCGTCCGCAGTGAGGAGCACATCGCGCTCATGCGCACCCTGTGGTGCGCGGAGGGCGATCTGGTGGAGTTCCACGGCGAGTTCCACGACCTCCCGCTCATGGATCCCGATCCCAGGCCGGTGCAGCGGCCGATCCCGATCCTGATCGGCGGCCACTCCGACATCGCGCTCGAGCGCGCGGGACGCATCGGCGACGGCTGGATCGCGGCGCAGATGTCACCCGGCCGGGTCGCCGAGCACTGGCCCCGGGTCCTGGAGTCGGCCGAGCGCAACGGGCGTGATCCGGCGTCGCTGCGCCTGTTCACCAGCAACCCGGTGAAGAGCGATCTGTCGTTGGTCGAGCTGCTCGCGGAGTACCGCGAGCTGGGCGTCGAGCACGTGCAGGTGGGGTTGCACCGCTCGTCGCGCGGGGAGACCCTCGACACGATGCACGACATCGCGGAGAATGTGCTTCCAGGACTGCGCAGCTGACCGGGCGACGATCGCCAGCACGACCAGGAGCCAGATGGGACGGATCGGCGAGCCGAGGCGGGAGATCCACATCCCGGTGCCGACGCCTGCGGTGCCGCTCGAAGAACCCGAGCCCCTGCCCGATCCGGCCACCGAGCCGGCACCGGCCGAACCGGTGCCCACCGGGACGTGACGGCGCGACCGTGACCCTGCCGTGGGACGTGTTCGCGACGCCGATCGCGGCCCGCAAGCTCGCCCGCCTCGGCATCGAGCACGACCGCGTGGTCCTGCGGCCCGCGTTCTACCGGCAACTCGGTGAGGCCTACGGCGCGGTCGCGCACGCCACGTGCGCGCTGTCCGACCACGAGGCCCCCGCGGCCGACTGCAGCTGCGGGTTCTACGCCGTGGCCGACGAGAGCCAGCTCTGGCGCCTCGGTGCCGACGAGCCCGAGCTCGCCGTGCTCGACGTCGAGCTCGCAGGACGCTTGATCGAGCACGACCACGGCTACCGCGCCGGGTACCAGCGCGTCACCGCGGTGCGGTTCCACGGGGTCTGCGTGCGCTGCGGGCAGCGCGCCGAGACGTTCGCGCACCGCCGCTTCGGCAGCCTCGTCCCATCGTGCCGGCGCTGCGCGCGTCGCGCGATGGAGCGCGACGACGTGTCGGCCTCACTCGAGGTGCCGGTGCGGTTCACCACCGACGACCCCGCACCCGCGCCGCTGACCACCCGCCTGCGCTTCGTGCTCGCGCAGCTCGCGGCGCCCGTGCTCATCCTCCTCGCCACCGCGATCCTGGCCCTCGCCACCGCGTCGGGCGTCCCGCTCGCGTGCGGCCAGCTCGCGATCGTCGTGTGGCTGGTGACCGTGCCGTCGCTCGTGCCGCGCCTCGGTGAACGCCTCGGGATCGGAGGCACCGAAGCCGTGCGCCTCCAGCATCGCTGGAGTCCCGTGGTCGCCGCGGTTGCGATCGCGTGCGACATCGCGCTCACCGTCGTCGTGATCGCGCTGCGCGACGTGATCATCTACTGAGATTCACTTCACAGAGCCCTGCTGAGAGGACGCCGGCATGACCGTGCACTACGACGTCGAAGGACCGGTCGCGGTCGTCACCATCGATCGCCCCGACGCACGCAATGCGGTCGACCGGCCCACCGCCGCGGCGCTCGTCGACGCGTTCACGCAGTTCGACACCGACGACTCGCTCGCGGCCGCGGTGCTCACCGGCGCGCACGGCACGTTCTGCGCGGGCGCCGACCTCAAGGCGATGGCGGAGTCGGGCGGCGAGCGGATCAACCGGGTCGCGCTCGACGGCGACGGACCCATGGGCCCGACCCGCATGCAGGTGAGCAAGCCGGTGATCGCCGCGGTCGAGGGCTACGCGGTCGCGGGCGGCCTCGAGCTCGCGCTGTGGTGCGACCTGCGCGTCGCGGCCGACGACGCGGTGTTCGGCGTCTTCTGTCGGCGCTGGGGTGTGCCCCTGGTCGACGGCGGCACGGTGCGGCTGCCCCGCATCATCGGACAGGGCCCGGCCCTCGACCTGATCCTCACCGGACGGGCCGTTGCCGCCGACGAAGCGTTGCGGCTCGGGCTGGCGAACCGAGTCGTCCCGTCGGGCAGCGCCCGCGACGCCGCGGTCGCGCTCGCCACCGAGCTGGCCGAGCTGCCCCAGGTGTGCCTGCGCAACGACCGCGCGTCGGCGTACGCGCAGTGGGACCTGCCCGTGTCCGAGGCACTGCTCGTCGAGACGGATTGCGGCATCGCCACCCTGCAGGCCCCCGGCGCCCTCGACGGCGCCGCGCGCTTCGCGGGCGGCGCCGGCCGCCACGGCGCGCCTGCCTGACGGGCCCGCACAGATAGCGGAGCTAGGTGGGCGCGATGACGACGTCGACGACGACCTCGCCGGTGTCGCGGAGTGCGCGATGGGGCAGCAGGAAACCGAAGAAGATCGCGAACAGGCCGACGGGCACCGCGGCCGCGAACACCCACGGCAGCGCGTCGGCGAACTGCGCGGCGGTGGCGTGGTGCGCGGGCAGCCCGGCGGCGAGCACCGCGCCGAAGAGCGGCGTGCCGATCGTGCCCCCGAGCGTGCGCGCCAGCAGCGCCGTCGACGTGCCCATTCCCATGTCGGCGAGGTCGACCGCGTTCTGCACCGCCAGGATCGACGTCTGCATCGCGCACCCGATGCCGAGGCCGACGATGGTGCCCATGGCCGCGACCAGCGCGACCGAGGTGTCGATGTCGATGGTGGTGAGCGCGAGGACGCCCACGGTCATGATCACGCCGCCGACGATCGGCCAGGCGCGGTAGCGGCCGGTCCGCTCGACGCGCCTCCCGGCCAACGTCGTCGCCATGGCAGTGCCGATCATGGTCGGGATGAGGAGCAGCCCCGACTCGGTGGCGTCGACGCCCGCGACCTCCTGGAAGAACACGGGCAGGAAGAACACCCCGAGGTAGAAGAGCATGCCCGACGTGAAGTTCAGCGGCGCCGCGATCCGCAGCACCGGGTTCTGGAACAGGCGCAGCGGCACGAACGGCTCGGCGGCGTGGCGCTCCCGCAACACGAACGCGACGACGCACGCCGCCAGGAGCAGCGCGAGCGCGCCCGACTCCGGCGACACCCAGTCGACGTCCTTGCCACCCGCGGTCGCCAGCACCACCAACGCGGCCAGTCCGAGCGTGAGCAGGCCGGAGCCGAGGAAGTCGATGGAGTGCTCGATCCTCCGGTGCGGCAGGTGCAGCCTCGGGATCAGGATCGCCGCCGCCGCGATCGCGAGCGGGACGTTCACGAAGAAGGCCCAGCGCCAGCTCAGGTGGTCGACGAACAGACCGCCGATCAGCGGCCCCGCGATCACCGCGGCCGCGAACAGCATCCCCTGGTAGCCGAGCCAGCGTCCGAGCTGACGAGGTGGGATCAGATCCCCCATGATCGCCATCCCGAGCACGGGCACGCCCCCGCCGCCGATGCCCTGCAGCGCGCGGGCTGCCAGCAGCTCCGGCATCGACTGCGCGAAGCCGCACAGCACTGACCCGAGCGTGAACACCGCGAGCGCGAACAGCAGCACCCGTTTGCGGCCGTAGAGGTCGCCGATCTTCCCGTAGAGCGGCATCGTCGCCACCTGGAAGAGCAGGTAGGCCGTCACCACCCACGCGATGCCCGACACCCCGCCGAGGTCGCGCACGATCGACGGCAACGCGGTGGCGACGATCGTGCCGTCGATCCCCGAGACCATCATCCCGGCCTGCAGTCCCACGAACACGACCACGAACCCGCGGGCCGTGGAGTCGGTGGGAACGGCGGAACTGATGGCCGCAGGTATATTTCTCATCGCGTCAGACTGTCAACACGCCCGAGAATCGCCGGAGGCTCGCACATGGCCACGCAGGTGGGGCTCGACCACGACGCGGTCGTCGAAGCTGCCGGCGAGCTCGTCGACGAGGCCGGGGTCGGGGCCCTCACCCTCGCCGGGCTGGCGGCTTCGCTCGGCATCCGCAGCCAGTCCCTCTACGCGCACGTCGACGGGCTCGACGGGCTGCTGCGCGACCTCGCACTCGATTCGGTGCGGCAACTCGGCGACGCGCTGCGGTCGTCGGTGATCGGGCGGTCGGGCCGGGACGCGCTCGAGGCCATCGCCGATGCGTACTGGGACTTCGCCACCGCCCACCCCGGCCGCTACGCCGCCACCATCCGCGACCCGAGCGACGACCCCGAGCTCGACGCGGCCAACCTGCGGGCCGCCGAAGCCCTGACCCGGGTGCTCGAGTCGTTCGGTCTCTCGGGTACCGACGAGGTGCACGCGCACCGCGCGGTGTGGTCGGGCATCCACGGCTTCCTCACCCTGGAGCACGCGGGCGTGCTGCGGCGACCGGCGTCGGTCCGTGAGAGCTACCGGCGCATGATCGCGAGCTACGCCGACGCGCTCGCTCCCGCGAGCACGGGCCAGAGCCGGAGCGCGTTCTCTCCGAGCACGAGCGCCTGATCGCGCCCAGGGAGGTCCGCGCAGGCTGCTTGTCCCAACGCGACGAGCTCCCCGTACGAACGATCGTGGGTTTGCGAGTAGTCGGAGCCCCACACCAGCCGTTCGGCGCCGAACGTCTCGGCCAGATGCGAAACGAACGCCGACGCGTCGGCGCCGGCCGATTCCAAGACGTGCGACGTAACCTTCAGGTGCAAGTTGGTGTGCTCCGCCAACTCGAACAACGTCGCGGCGGAGGCGAAGGGCGGACCGCCGCGCGCGTCAGGGAACCCGCAGTGGTCGAGCACGACGGGAACGTCGGGCCGGCGCGCCAGCATGACGCGCAGCCGCGGCAGCTCGGGCGTGAGCAGCGTGGCCACGATGCGGACATCGAGGTCGGCGGCGGCGTCCCAGAGCGCGATGCCCTCGTCGCCGTCGAACCAGGTCGGCGGATCGCCGCCGACACCGAACAGGCGCACCCCGTGGCACCGGGGACACGCGGCGTGCGCGCGCAGGGCTTCGACGTCACCGGGTTCGACGATGACGACGCTCACGAAGCGATCGTCGGACGCCGCCGCGTCGAGCACGTACGCGTTCTCGGTGGTGTAGGCACCGAACGCTTGGACGAGCACGGCTCGCTCGACACCAGCCGCGCTCGAGATCGCCGCATACTGCTCGACCGACACCGGATGTTCGCGGAACCACTGCGATCCGACACCGGCGGGATGCAAGGGATAGCGCGCCTCGTCCGGGGCGATCACGTGCACATGCGTGTCGACGATCACGGTTCGCGTCCTTACGGCTGGAACGGTCCTTTGCCCATCTGCTCGCGCACGGTGACGACGGGCGGGTTGGTGAGGAGGCGTCGCTGCCAGTTGGCGCCGTCGACGACGAGTGTGTGTCCGGAGATGAAGCGCGCGTACGGCGACGCGAGGAACGTCGCTGCCCACCCGAGCTCGCGTACCTGCCCGACGCGCAGCGCGGGTTGCACGATGTCCTTCTCCCGGGTGCGGTCGAGGTTGCCTTTGATGTCGGCGGTCATGTCGTCGTGGGGGAACAGGCCCGGGACGAGCCCATTGACCTGGATCCCGTAGGGGCCCCACTCGACGGCCAGCGTCTCGGTCAGGTTCTTCACGCCCGCCTTCGCCGCCGCGCTGTGCGCGAACCCGGGCCCGCCGGTCCACGCGTATGACGCACCGACGTTGACGATCGACCCCGGCGTGCCCGCCTCCAGATGGCGGCGTGTGAACTCCCGGGCGCAGAAGAACGTGCCGTTCAACGTGATGTCGACGACGGTACGCCACGCGTTGGGTGACATGTCCTCGGCCGGCACGGGGAAGTTCGCCGCGGCGTTGTTGATCAACACACCAGGCAAGCCATACGCCGCGGTGGCAGCGTCGAACGCGGCGCTGATCTGCTCGGCGTCACGGATGTCACACCCCACCGTCGTGACCGGCGCGCCGAGCGCGGCGACGGCCTCGTGACCAGCCTCGAGGTGCTCGGGCTTGCGGCTGGCGATCACGATCGACGCCCCCAGACGCGCGAACTCCAACGCGATCGCCTTGCCCAACCCCGTGCCGGCGCCGGTGACGAACACCGCGACCCCGTCGTACGTACCGGATGGCAACGCGCTTGCCCCCACCTCGGGCGGCGCGGGCAGTCCGGGAAGGTCGAACGCGTCAGGCATTGCAGTCAACTCCCCGTGAAGTGCGGATCGCGGCCCTCGGCGCGGGCGGCGCGGAACTCCGCCATGTCGTCGGACTTGGCGATGAACGTCTGATAGATCATCTCGTCGGCCATCGACGCACGCACCTCCGACTCCGACAGATGACGGAGCACTCGCCGGGCCATCTTCACCGTCACCGCCGGCGCGGCCGCGATCTTCTCGGCCATCTCGCGCGCGGTGGCGTCGAGCTCGTCGGCAGGGACGACGCGCGACACCATCCCGTGCGCGTACGCCTCGTCGGCGTGCATCACACGCCCGGTCAACACCAGATCCGACGCCACGCCGTGCCCACACATCTGGAACAGACGCCCGACACCCCCGGTGTCGGGGATCACCCCGTGGGTCACCTCCGGCAACATGAAGCGCGCCCCCTCGGCCGCCACCCGGATGTCGCACAACAACGCCCGCTGGAACGACGCCCCGATCGCCCACCCCTGCATCGCCACGATCACCGGCGCCTCGATGTCGAACACCTGCAGAATGCCGCGGTGACCGCGCGCCATGAGCTCATGATGAGAGAGCTCGACGTCACCCCCACCGATCGCCGACACATCACGCCCCGACGAGAACGACTTCCCCTCACCCCGCCAGATCACCGCCCGCACGTCGGGGCGCTCCTTCAACTCGGCCAAGGCACTGAAGAGCTGCACGTCCATGTCGTCGTCGAACGCGTTGTGCTTCTCGACGTTGTCATTCGTGATCACCGCAATCGGACCGTCGAACTCGAGACGGACTTCCTTCGTCACAGCTGTCCTCCGAGATCGGGCGCGAGCGACGCCAGCAGCTCGACGGTGCGGCGCTGCGACGCGTCGCGGTCCTCATCGAGCCCCAGCGCGGTCGCGCACAGGTCGGTGGCGCCCGCGTCGGCGTAGGTGCGCAGCCGCGCCGTCACCTCGGCCTCGGTGCCGATGATCGCCACGTCGGAAGGCGACGTCCCGTCGCCGCCGCGCGCGAGGATCCGCTGGTAGGTGGGGATGTTGAGGTACGCCGCGAAGAGCTTCTCGGCGCGCTCACGGCCGGCGTCGGCGTCGTCGACGACCGCGACCGGCAACCCCACGACGACCCGGGGCGCGGGTCGGCCCGCGGCCTCGGCGGCGGCCGTGATGCCGGGCACGATGTGGTCGCCCACCGCGCGCTCGTTCGCCCAGTAGGTGATGGTGCCGTCAGTGAGCTCACCGGCCAGCTTCAGCATCCGGGGCGCGAGCGCCGCGACCATGATCGGCGCGGGCGTGGAGCCGGGCACCGTGAGCATCGACGAGAACTCGAAGCACTCGCCGCGGTACTCGACGTGACCGGCGCCCGCGAACGCGGCCCGGAGCACCTCGACGTACTCGCGCGTGTGGTGCGCCGGTCGTGCGTACTCGAGCCCGAACATGCTCTCGATGACGACCGGATGCGACGGACCGATGCCGAGCACCAAGCGGCCGCTGGTGGCGGCCTGCGTCGACATGGCCTGCTGGGCCATGGCCATCGGGTGGCGCGGGTACGTGGGCATCACCGCGGTGCCGAGCTCGATGCGATTCGTCACCTGGCCGGCGAGCGCGAGCGCGGTGAGGCCGTCGAGGCTCCACGGGATGTGCGGCACCCAGCCCGTTGTGAAGCCCAGGGCCTCGGCCGAACGCGCGTTGGCGAGCAGCTCGTCGACGGTGGTCTGCGCGCCGCTGACGTCGCTGATGAAGAGTCCGATGCGCATCGGCGCAGCTTGTCACACTCCCGTGGTCAGGCCGCAGGCGTGCTCGGACCAGGCCGCATCACGTAGTCGTCGGCGTCGGCGTCGCGCTCCATCTCGACGAAACCCCGTGCCCGCGCCGCCCGCACGAACTGCAGGAACGTCCCGTAGCCGAAGCGCTTCTCGGAGAAATCCGCCTGCTGCTTGCGCACCTGGGTCTTCAGACCCGACAGGTGCACCGGACCCTTGGCCGCGAGCTGCTCGACCGTGCCGCGCAGCAGCGCGAAGGCAGCATCCTCGTCGCCGCCTTCCGCGGGGAGCGTCACCTCGGGATCGCCCGGCGCACTCCCCTGGTGCACCTCGACCACCCCGCGCTCGCCCAACGTGCGGAGCAGCTCGCCGAAGGTGCGGAACCCGTGGTCGGCCTCGCTGAACGTCGGCTCCTTGCGCAGGATCGCCCGCTTGAGCATCGATGCCAGCACCGGCCCGCCGCTGCTGCGCGAGAGGCCGGCCAGGGTGCGAGTCACCAGCGCGTCGAGGTCGGTCTCGTCCGCCGGCGCCACCGGGTCCGTCTCGACCTCGGCGCCGGCCCCGGTGGTGGCTGCCACCGCTGCGGCCCGGGTGCTCCGGCCGCCCGCGCGCTTGGTCGTCCGCTTGGCGGGCTTCTTCGGTTCGACGCCCTCGAGGCGTTCGTAGAAGAGGAACTCGTCGCACGCGGCGGGAAGGAGCGCCGAGGTCGATGCCTCGACGCCGATGCCGATCACCCGCTTGTTCAGCTCACGCAGCTTGTGCACCAGCGGCGTGAAGTCGCTGTCGCCGGTGCCGAGCACGAAGGTCGTGATGTAGTCGCGCTCGAAGCTCAGCTCGACCGCGTCGACCGCCATCTTGATGTCGGCCGCGTTCTTGCGGACCATGCCCATCCGCTGGGGGATCTCGATGAGCTCCACCTGGTGACGGGTGAGCATGCGCCGGTCTTCCTCGAAGTACGACCAGTCGGCGTAGGCGCGCCGCACGACGACGCGTCCACGCTCGGCCAGCGCGTCGGCGATCGGACGGAAGTCGAGCGCACCGCCGAGCGCATCTCGGGCCCCGATCGCGAGGTTCTCGTAGTCGAGGAACAGGGCGATGCGTTCGTCGTCGCTGGTCATTTGCGGATCGTAACGTGCTAGTTGTTGGGGCCGTGAACGACAACGTCTACATCCACGAGTTCATCGACATCATCGCCCACAACCGCGCGAACTACATGCACCACATGACGGCGAACTTCAGCCCCATGGCGCAGGAGGACCGGAACCAGCTGTGTTTCGGGGTGTGGGGGGTCGTCGGCACCACTCGCGGGTGGCCCGAAGTGCTCAATCTCTGGGAGGAGCGCGGGTTCGAGGGCCTGGCGACGTCGTTCCGTCACGAGTTCAACAACACCTCGCTCCAGGATCCCAAGCTCGCGAAGTGGTGGGCCGAGGCGGCGAACTACCGGCGCCACGGTGACGATCGGGTGCTCGTCCCCGCGCCGTGGTCGCCGACGATCACGGAGCTCGTCGACGCGGGTGTGAGGGGCGAGACGTACGCGCACGAGCAGATCCACGTACCGATGGGCACCGCGCGCGACTTCCTGGAGATCGTCGCCGAGGAGGCGATCCCGGTCTACGACGAGTTCGGCTGGAAGCTCTGCGGCGCGTGGGAGACGGCGATGGTCAACGACTCGGAGTGCTTCCTCCACTGGGCGATCCCCTCGTGGGAGAGCTGGGCCGAGACCGAGCACGCGGAGCGGCGCGACAGCGCGCTGCAACGCTGGCGGACGCGCACCTACGGGCTCACGGAGAAATGGCACCGGTTCCTCGTGTGTGACGCACCGCTCTCCCCGATGCGCCTCGGCCGGCAGCCCGCGCGCTCCGATCGGCACGAGGGCTGGGAAGACCTGTAATTGGCCGCCTCGCGACTGGCGGCGCCGACCATGATGGCGCCATGGCCGACCGGGCGGTGCTCGCGGGTGACGTGGTGACGCTGCGTCCGGTGACGGTCGACGACGTCGACGCGCTGGTCGCGGCGGCAACCGAGGATCGCGCGAGCTACGGCTTCACGCAGGTACCCGACGGCGTCGTGGCGATGCGGGGCTACGTGGAGGGACTGCTGCACGACGAGCGCGTCGGGTGGGCCTTGCCGTTCGTGACCACGCTCACCATGAGCGGTCGCGTCGTCGGATCCACCCGCTTCCTCGACCTCGACGACTGGGGGTCCGGTGCGGAACGGCGTGTCGGCGGACCGCCGTCGGGAGCCGCGGCGACACCCCGGACCGCGGAGATCGGCGGCACGTGGTTGGCGGCGTCGGCCCAGCGCACCGCGGTCAACACCGAGGCCAAGCTGTTGATGCTGCGGCACACGTTCGACACGTGGGACGCCGAGCGCATCACCTTCAAGACCGACGCCCGCAACGCCCGGTCGCGTGCTGCAATCGAACGGCTCGGCGCACAGTTCGAAGGCATCCGCCGTGCGCACGTCCGCGCGTCGGACGGCGGAATACGCGACAGCGCGTACTACTCGATCGTGCGCGCGGAGTGGCCCGCCGTGCGCGCCGGACTCGAGCGTCGGCTCGCTCAGGCCTGACTCGTCGCGGGCGGCGCGCCGAGTGCGACGCGGACCCGTTCGACCACCTCCTGTTCCTTCTCGCTCGTGCCCTTCGCCGCGGCGGCGACGGCCTGGGCCAGGTCGATCAACCAGGCCCGCACCTCGGCACCCTCGGCGATCGGGAGCTTGGCGATGGCGGCAGTCGCCGGTTGCAGTTCGGCGAGCGCTTCGTCGACCACCGCGTCGGCCGAGGAGCCGCGGTCGTTCTTGGCGGCGTGGCGGGCGTCGTGGCCCTGGGCCTCGTGGGCGATCGCGGTGATGAGCTCGGTGGCGGGCCCGTGGTCGCCGGGGCGAGCGAGCGCCTTCGCCGTCGCCGACGCTTCCTTGAGCAGCGACATCGGCCCGTGCTCGGCGACCGCCACCACCGCCATGGTCACGTGGATCGGCGCCTGCGAGAGCGCCCCCCACTCGTCGTCGGAGAAGAAGGTTCGATCGGTCATGGTTCCGGGAGCCTAGGGGCCTGACCGGGGCACGAAACCACAGATCTGGGATTCCTCTAGATCTGGACTTGATCCAGAATATGAGCTAGGTTCTTGCGCGTGCCGAACGAACTGGCCGAGCCCGTGATCGACCCCGAGGCGTTGCTGCGCCGGTCCGGCGTCCAGGTCACGGCTCAGCGACTGGCCGTGCTGCGGGCGGTCACCGGCCGTCCGCACAGCGCGGCGGACGAGATCTTTGCAATCGTGCGGGCCGACCTCGGTGCGGTCTCCCGCCAGGCCGTGTACGACGCGCTCGGCGCCCTCACCGACAGAGGCATCCTCCGCCGCATCCAACCCGCCGGCTCACCGGCTCGCTACGAGACCCGGACGGGCGACAACCACCACCATGTGATCTGTCGCATCTGCGGGCGGACGGTCGACGTCGACTGCGCGGTCGGTGCGACGCCGTGCCTGACTGCAGCCGACGACTCTGGGTATGAGATCGACGAAGCGGAAGTCGTCTACTGGGGCCGCTGCCCCGAATGCGTCGCGACGGCGTCGGTGTCGGCGGGCTCGCCACGAGCACGGAAGTAGCGAACAGAAGTAGCGAACGAGAGGAGCACCGCTGTGCCTGACACCGGTAGCGAGAGCGAGAACCCCGTCATCCCGTCCCCCACGCCCGAGGCACACCGGCCGATGTCGAACCGCGACTGGTGGCCGAACCAGCTGAACCTCCAGGTGCTGAACCAGCACTCACCGCACTCGAGCCCGGCGGGCGACGACTTCGACTACGCACAGGAGTTCGCCGCCCTCGACGTCGACGCCCTGAAGCGCGACCTCGTCGAGCTCATGACCACGTCGCAGGACTGGTGGCCGGCCGACTTCGGCCACTACGGGCCCTTGTTCATCCGCATGACGTGGCACGCGGCGGGTACCTACCGCATCGCCGACGGCCGCGGCGGTGGTGGGGAGGGCGCGCAGCGCTTCGCTCCCCTCAACAGCTGGCCCGACAACGCGAACCTCGACAAGGCGCGCCGGTTGCTCTGGCCGATCAAGAAGAAGTACGGCGACGCGATCTCCTGGGCCGACCTCCTCATCTTCACCGGCAACGTGGCGCTCGAGTCGATGGGATTCCAGACCTTCGGCTTCGGCTTCGGCCGGCCCGACATCTGGGAACCGGGCGAGATCTTCTGGGGTCCCGAGGACACCTGGCTCGGCGACGAGCGCTACAGCGGCGACCGCGACCTGGCGACGCCGTTCGGCGCCGTGCAGATGGGCCTGATCTACGTGAACCCCGAGGGACCGAACGGCAACCCGAACCCGGTCTCCGCGGCACGTGACATCCGCGAGACGTTCGCTCGGATGGCCATGAACGACGAGGAGACGGTCGCCCTGATCGTCGGCGGCCACACGTTCGGCAAGTGCCACGGTGCGAACAGCGGCGACTACGTCGGTCCCGAACCGGAGGGTTGTCCGGTCGAAGCGCAGGGGCTGGGCTGGAAGAACGCATCCGGCACCGGCATGGGCGACGACGCGGTGACGAGCGGGCTCGAGGGCGCGTGGACCGGTACGCCGGTGCAGTGGGACAACGGCTACCTCGACAACCTGTTCACCTACGACTGGGAGCTCACCACCAGCCCCGCAGGTGCACACCAGTGGACGCCCACGAACCCGGAGGCGCAGGACACCGTGCCCGACGCGCACGATCCGTCGAAGCGTCACGCCCCGATGATGTTGACGACCGACCTCGCGCTGAAGGTCGACCCGATCTACGGGCCGATCGCGCGGCGGTTCCACGAACACCCCGACGAGCTCGCCGACGCGTTCGCGCGGGCCTGGTACAAGCTGCTCCACCGCGACATGGGACCACTGTCGCGCTACCTCGGCCCGTGGGTGCCCGAGCCGCAGCTGTGGCAGGACCCGGTACCGCCCGTTGACCACGACCTCATCGGTGACGCCGACGTCGCCGCGCTCAAGGCGAAGATCCTCGACTCCGGGCTGTCGGTCTCGCAGCTGGTGTCCACCGCGTGGGCGGCGGCCGCGAGCTTCCGCGGCACCGACAAGCGCGGTGGTGCGAACGGCGCGCGCATTCGGCTCGCGCCGCAGAAGGACTGGGAGGTCAACGACCCCGGTGAGCTCGCGAAGGTCGTCGCGACACTCGAGGGAATCCAGGACGACTTCAACCGGTCGCAGTCCGGCGGAACGCGCGTCTCGCTCGCCGACCTGATCGTGCTCGCCGGCTGCGCGGCGGTCGAGCGGGCCGCACGGGACGCGGGTAACGACGTCACCGTTCCCTTCGCGCCGGGTCGCACCGACGCCTCGCAGGAGCAGACCGACGTCGAGTCGTTCGCGGTGCTGGAACCGATGGCGGATGGTTTCCGCAACTACCTGCGGGCGGGCGACAAGCTGCCGCCCGAGGAGCGGTTGCTGGACCGGGCGAACCTCCTGACGTTGACGGCGCCGGAGATGACCGTCCTCGTGGGCGGACTGCGCGCGCTCGGCGCCAACCACCATGGCGTCGCGCACGGCGTGTTCACCGACCGGCCGGGCATGCTCACGAACGACTTCTTCGTGAACCTGCTCGACATGGGTACCGAGTGGAAGGCATCGCAGACCGAGCACGTCTACGAAGGACGCGACCGTGCGAACGGCGAGTTGCGGTACACCGCGACCGCGGTCGACCTCGTGTTCGGCTCTCACTCGCAGCTCCGCGCGCTGGCGGAGGTGTACGCATCGGACGGTGCCGACGAGAGGTTCGTGCGCGACTTCGTGGCGGCTTGGGCCAAGGTCATGAACCTCGACCGCTTCGACCTCGCCTGATCACGACGGGCTCGATCCTCGGCGCGTTGAGCTCCCTCCTCTCCGCGCGTGGGGTGGCACAGCTCCCCCAGGGGGATGGGGGAGCACGCCACACCGTAACCACATTCGGTGGTGGGCGCGGTCTCGGCGCATAGCTTCCCTATCCGTGCTGCCGGTGTTCCTCGTCGGGTTCGTGATGACCGCCTTCATCGGCGTCCCGGTGTTCCTGTCGTGGTGGCGCAACCGCGGGTAGGGCCGGAGATCACGCGGGAACGAACGGGAGCCGCACGCTTTGGAGGGCGCGCGGCGTGTGCGCGGGATCGCCGAGGTCGCGGTCGAACACCCGAGCAACCGAGTTGCCGGCGACGTCCTCGAGCACGGCCTCCACGACGAGTTCGTGCGCGTCCGCCGGCCACGCGCTTGCCGGGCGGAACGACCACGACCGCTCCTCCGCGCCGATCGCGGCGGCGCCACGCAATGGCGCTCCCCGACCGTCGACGACGAGCAGGCACCGCGCGAGAAGTGCCGCGTCCAGCGGACGGTCAAAGTGCACGACGAGCGATGCACGCGACCCGGCGAGCGGGACGTCGAGACTCCAACTCGACGGCTCGACCTGGGATCTGAGATCGGCGCCGACGCGGTGGTGCTGCACGAAGGGCGCGGCGAGCGGTGCATCGCGCGCGTCACGAAAGCCGCCGTCGACGACGAGCTCGACGTCGACACCCTCGACGAGCGGGTAGCCGATCTCGCGCTGCGGCGCGAGACCCCGCTTGATGCGGGCGGGATCGAGCAGCACGGTGAGGCGGGTGCGCGATCCGTCCCACAGCTCGGGATCGAAGGCGAGGAACACGTCGTCGAGCTCCTCACCGGTGTCGGCGCGGCGGAGGTGCACGTGTTCGGCCGCCTCGCCCTCGCTCATCGGAGCGGAGAACGACACGTAGAAGCGCAGATGGTTGCGGGGCAGGGTCCGGGCCGTCGGGTGGACGGCGATGACGCGCGCGGGTTCGGCGAGCGAGCGTGCCGGCCGGTCGATCGACAACTCCACGAACCCGTCGGCGTCCACCGCGCCGCCGCGACACGACTCGACCAGTTCCGGCGCCAGGAGCATGCGGTACGTGGTGCCGGGGCGGAACGGGAAACGGGGCACGAAGCACACGCTCGAGCCGTCGACGAGGTACCGACCGCGCGTCGCGGGGAAGCGGGCGCGCGCCTCGCTGGCGGCGCGACCGCTCGCACCTTCGACGGGAAAGGCCGGGAGCCAGCGCGCCAGGTCGCCGGCGCTCGCATTGGCAAGCTGGTCGCGCTCCTGGTCGGTGAAGCCTTCGACCCGCAGGCAGTCGTCGCCGTCGACGCGCGACCAGCTCAGCCCGAGGCGCGACACCTTTACAGCGACGCGGTCTTCAACGAGCGCAGGTGACGATGGCCGTCGTCGTCGCGCACGAGCGCGAGCACGTAGTCGCCGTTCAGGTTGTCGAGCCGACGCACACCCGGCACGTCGAGCTCTTCGCGGGGCACGCCCACGGGCTCGCGCGGCTCGGTCAGCGCGCCCTGGGTCGCGATGTCGGAGCAACGGATCTTCATGAGCGGGTGCGCGCTGTGGCAGACGAGCAGCCAGTCCTCGTCGGCCTGGCGGAACGCGACGATGTCCTGCGGCTGGTTGCGGGCACCGAGCTCGGCGACCGTCCGGCCCACGACCTTCGTGCCCGCGGTCATCTCGCCGAGCGGGAAGTGGACGAGGGGCGTGCACGTGTAGCTCGCGAGGAGACTGTTCCCGCCGTCGAAGGGCAGGAAGGTGCGGATCGGCGCGGCGGTCTCCCACTGGCCGTGCGACACGTGGAAGATCTCGAGGCTGTTGTCGGTCATCTCGCCGTTGAAGGGGAACGGGATGCGCCGCAAGTTGGACGCGAACTCCTCGTTCGACATCCCGGCCACGAGCACGGTGCCGTCGACATAGGCGAGGTCGGTGATCGTGGCGGTGCGCGCCGGTTGCCGCGAGATGCGGATCCTCGCGCCGCCGATCTCGAGCTCCTCCCCCTCGGGCGGGTCGGGAAGCGCGACGGCGAGCCGTTCATCGTCAGGGGTCGGCGCATTCGCGATCGACATGCTGGACCACGGCACGTCGCTCATGTCGAGGTCGAGGAGCGCGCCGTCGCGGTGGTCGACGCGCACGATCACTGCCGCCGCGTCGTTGCCCGCGCCGCGCATCACGGAGAGGTAGACGTCGTGGGTGCGCGGGTGGACGGCCATGTCGCGGATCAGCACGTCGTCGGTCTGGCAGCCGAGCAACGCGGCAAGCTTGCCGTCGAGGTCGTCGAGCTCGAACGCGTGCGCCGGACCGACGTCGGCAACGGCTCCCCTGCTGCCACCGACGTCGATCGCCACGACGGAAGCGGCGCCGTTGTCGCCGATGAGCAACACGTCACCGGGGCCGAACGCGATGGGTCCGACCGACTCCAACTCCACGTTGCCGCGTTCCAGGCCGTACTCGCCCATGCGCCTCTCCTCCGCTCGTTCTGTCGTGTTCCCTCTACGTCGTCGTCGACCGACCGCGCATCCACACCGTACCGCCGGCCCGCGTCGGCCGTCACCAATGCTCGGCGCGCTCACGCAACCCGCCCGCGACCCGATCGGGAACGAGCGGACCGGCGGCGACGGCCCACTCCATTGCGCGGGGCACGTCTTGCTGGTGTCCTTCCGGATCACGGGAACTGTGCATCGTCATGCACCCGTGTGCTTGTGGATCTTGATCCACGAGCAGGCCTGGCGATCGAGCCGCGGCCAGATCGCCGCGGCGATGCGAGCGACTCACACGTCCGGGAGGACGGGCATCGACCAGCCGCGGTCCTTGCCGAGCAGCGCGGCGCGGCGGACGGCGGAGCTGCCGAAGCGGTCGCGCACGGAGTCGAGCGCGTGGTCGAGGGCGGCGGCATGGCCGGCGTCGAACGGGAGTGGCAGCTGCACCGCGTCGGCGTCGCTCAGGTTGCACACCGCGATCCCGACCAGCGTGAGGCCGCGCGCCTCGACCAGCGCTTGCGAGTGGTCGAGCAACCGGCGGGCCGCGTCCCGTAGGGGCGTGGTGTCGGCCGTCGGCATGGGCAACGTGCACGACCGCGTGGCGCGGGTGAAGTCGTCGAAGCGCAGACGGACGACGACGGTGTGGCCGACGACGCGCGCGGTGCGCAGGCGACGGCACACGCCGTCGAGCAGACCGTCGAGCATCGCGCGCACCTCCTCGGGTGGGCGCCGACCGCGGCCGAGCGCTCGCTGCGCGCCCATCGAGCGTCGTCGGCGTCCGGTGTCGACCGGCCGCGGGTCGCGGTTGTGTGCGAGCGCGTGCAGGTGGTGACCCGACGCGGGGCCGAGCATGGCGACGAGCACCTGCTCGTCGAGCGCCGCCACCTCGCCGACGCGAGTGATGCCCCGCTCGAGCAGCTTGGCCGTGGTCTTGGGCCCCACGCCCCAGAGCGCGTCGACGTCCAGCGGGTGGAGGAACGCGAGCTCGCGCTCGGGCGGCACCACGAGGAGGCCGTCGGGCTTGGCCACCCGGCTCGCCACCTTGGCCAGGAACTTGGTGCGGGCCACGCCGACGGTGATCACCAGGCCGACGCGCTCCTGGACCGCTCGCCGCAGGCCCGCCGCGATGTCGCGCGGCGACCCCGAGACCTTGCCCAGGCCGCCGACGTCGAGGAACGCCTCATCGATCGAGAGCGGCTCGACCAGCGGAGTGGTGTCGTCGAACACCGCGAACACCGCCCGGCTCGCCGCCGAGTAGGCGTCCATGCGCGGCGGCACGACGACAGCATCGGGACAGAGAGCCAGGGCCTGGCGTCCTCCCATCGCGCCGCGCACTCCACGGGCTCGCGCCTCGTAGCTCGCGGCCATGACGACTCCCCCACCGACGATCACCGGCCTGCCCCTCAGGGACGGGTCGTCCCGCTGCTCCACCGAAGCGAAGAACGCGTCCAGGTCGGCGTGGAGGATGGTGGCACCGGACACGAACACATGTTCGCATCTCGGCGGCGGGCGGGCAAGCCCGGTCAGACCGTGGTCTCGCGGTCCCAGGTGGCGGGCGTGACACCCCGGCTGCGCAGCTCGTGCTTGCGCACGCGCATCGAGGCCTCGGTGCGCGGCAGGTCGTCGACCACCTCGACGTAGCGCGGCAGCATGAACCGCGGCATGCGCGGCGCGAGGAACTCGAGCAGCTCGGCGGGATCGAACGCCGCGGCGGCGGCGTCCACGATGACGGCGACGAGCACCTCGTCCTCGCCGAGCTCCGCGGGCACACCGATCGCCGCGCACTCGCGCACGGCGGGGTGCTCGGCGACCATCGTCTCCACTTCGAACGACGAGATGTTCTCGCCCCGGCGACGGATGGTGTCGCGCAAGCGGTCGACGAAGTAGAACCAGCCGTCGGGTTCGCGGCGGAACGCGTCGCCGGTGTGGAACCAACCGTTGCGCCACGCGGCCGCGGTCTGTTCGGGCATCTTGTAGTAGCCGACGTTGAGCGCCCACGGCTCCGCGCTGCGCACGAGCAGCTCCCCCACTTCGCCGTCGGGCACCGGCTCGTCGAACTCGTCGGCGATGCGCACCTCGGGCCACGGATAGTCCTCGCGGATGCGGCCGCAGTTGGCCCACGGTCCGTGGTCCCAACCGGTGGTCACGGCCATGCCGGTCTCGGTCTGGCCGTAGCCGGTGGCGACGCGCACTCCGAAGCGCTGCTCGAAGTCGGCGATCTCGGGGATCATCGGCCCGAGGATCGCGTTGCGCAACGGCGAGTCGGCGTCGTCGTCCTTCGGGGCCGCGGCGTGGAGGAGCGCGGTCATCGGGCCGACGAGCGCGGCGGTCACGCACCCGGTGGCGCGGATGTCGTTCCAGAACTCGGCGGCGCTGAAGCGGTCGCGCAGCACGAAGCGCGCGTCGCACGACATCGCGTAGTTGAACGCCGAGCGTCCGGAGTTGTGGAACAACGGCATCGCGCAGTACAAGCCGTCACCGGCACCGAGCGCGTCATCGGGCACCCACGACCAGAACTGGTACATGACGGCCCACGGGGTGATGACCGCTTTGGACGGTCCCGTGGTGCCCGACGTGAACATGAGCGAGTGCACGTCGCGGTACTGCGGTCCGATCAGGTCGAGCGCGTCGGTGGTGCCGGCGTCGAGCTCGGCGCGGGTCGCCTCGTCGAGCACCACGACGCGCGACAAGCGTGGCGCGTCGGCCCCCACCGCCGCGACCGCGTCGCGGTACTCCGGCGCCACCACGAGGGTGGTGACGTCCGCGTGGTCGAGCGCGTAGGCGAGCATGCGACCGGTGAACGCGACGTTGAGTGGCACCTCCACGACCCGCAACCAGGCCAGCGCCAACATCGTGAGATGGGCGTCGAAGGTGTTGGGCAGCATCGTCGCCACGTGGTCCCCGGCCGCGATCCCGAGCGACCCGAACGCGCCGGCCCAGGCCCGAGCACGCGCGTCGAGCTCGGCGTAGGTGAGGCGAGCGCCGTCGATGTGCTCGAGCGCGACCGCGTCCGGCGTCGCCGCCGCGCCGCGCGCGACCGCGTGCGGCGCCAGGCAGGTGGGCTCGAGCATTGGGTATGTAATATACGATCTCTGTGGATCTCGACCCGACGGCCGAGCAGCAGTCGATCATCGACGTGTTCGGCGGGCTGGTCGATCGCACCGCTCCGCTCGAGCAGCTGCGTGACCACGAGCCGGTCGGGTTCTCCCCCGCGTTGTGGGAGCAACTGGTGGCCGTCGGTGCGCCGGGGATGGCGATCCCCGAGACCGACGGCGGTGCGGACGCGACGATGCTCGACCTCGCCTTGGCCGTCGAGATGCTCGGGCGGCGACTCGCCCCGGCGCCACTGATCGAACACGCGGTCGCGGCCCGATTGCTCGCACGCGCCGACGCGCTCCCGTCCGACGTGCTCGACGGTACGAGCATCGCCACGATCGCGCTCCGGCCTGCAACCGACGGCACGGCCCGTCTCGTGCCCGCGGGCGCGGTGGCCGATTCAGTCGTCGCGCTGTGCGACGACGACCTGGTGGTGATCGACTCACCACCCGGCGAGCACGTCCCCAACCTGGCGTCGGCACCGCTCGCCCATCGCGACCTTCATGACGCACGCGTCCTGGAGTCTGGTGCACGGGCGCGGCAGCTCCATGACGACGCCGTCGACGAGTGGCGCGCACTCACTGCCGCCGCGCTCGCGGGTCTCGGACTCGGCGCCCTTGAGATCGGCGTCAGCTACGTCACCGAACGCGAGCAGTTCGGCGTGCCGATCGGATCGTTCCAATCGATACAACACGCGCTCGCAGACGTGAGCGTCGCGCTCGACGGGGCGCAGCTGCTCGCTCGCAAAGCGGCGTGGGCGCGGGATGTCGAGGCCGACGACGCCCCGCAGTTGGCCGCGATGGCTCTTGTGTTCGCCGCCGAGCAGTCGCAGCGCGCGGCGGAACGAGCGCTGCACTTCCACGGTGGCTACGGGTTCATGGAGGAGTTCGACATCCAGCTCTTCTACCGGCGGGCCAAGGGCTGGGCGAACGTGCTCGACGAGCCGGCGCGCGAGTACGCACGCCTCGCTGATCTTCGTTACGGGCGGCTCGCCGCGGTCGCCGCGGGCTGACGTGGACTTCACACCGTCACCCGCGGCCGAGCAGTTCGGAGAGGAGGTGCGCGCGCTCGTCGCGCGTGTCTACACGGACGAGCGTCGCCAGCACGCGCACGACACGGGAACCATGCACGACTGGGAGCTCCACCGGGCGATGGCCGACCAGGGTTGGATCCGCCAAGCCCTCCCCGAGGCGCTGGGTGGCGGGGGTCGCGGCCCCGAGGAGCTCGCGGTGCTGTTCCGTGAGCTCGAGCTCGCCGGTGCGCCCTACGACGGCATGAGCATCTGCACGATGGTGGCGTCGGTCCTCGCACACGCGGGCAACGAGATGCAGCAGCGCGAGATCCTGCCGAAGCTGCTGACCGGCGAGTCGCTGATCGCGCTCGGCTATTCAGAGCCCGACGCCGGATCCGACGTCGCCGCCGCCCGCACGCGCGCCGTGCGCGACGGCGACGGCTGGCGCATCGACGGCCAGAAGATCTTCACGAGCCTGGCCGAGGAGTCGGAGTGGGTGTTCCTCCTCACGCGCACCGACCTCGACGTGGCGAAGCACCAGGGCCTCACGTTCTTCCTCGTGCCCACCTCCGCGCCGGGCTTCGAGCTCCAGCCCATCCGCACGCTGTCGGGGAAGCGCACCAACATGACCTTCTACGACGGTGTCGAAGTGGGTGACGAGTGGCGGGTCGGCGACGTCGACGGCGGCTGGCAGGTGATGCTGGTCGCGCTGTCGTTCGAGCGCGGCGTCGCCGGCGGTGTGCGCGACGCAGAGCGACTGCTGCGCGTGGCCGAGGCGCACGCGCGCGCGACGGTCAACGACGACGGGCAACCGCTGCTTGCACAAGCGACGCGACGCGAGGCGCTGGCCCGCCTGGCCGTCGACACGGAGGTGGCCGATCTCCTGACCAGTCGGGCCGCGTGGGTGGCGGCGTCGGGGAAGCTGCCGGGGATCGAGGGCGCGGCGAGCAAGCTCTTCGCGACCGAAGCGCTGCAGCGCGGCATCAACCGCCTCGTCGACGCGGCCGGCCCCGACGGGCTGGTGCAGGCGCACGACGTGACCGAGCTGGGTGCGTTCTACGAGTACTGCTACCGGTTCGCGCCGGTGACCACCATCTACGGCGGGACCAGCGAGATCCAGCGCAACCTCGTGGCGCAGCGCGGCCTCGGGCTGCCGCGCGGTCGCTGACAGGACGGACCATGCGCGCGCTGCCCGGCCTGAAGCTGGAGCCCGAAGCGGAGCTCTTCCGCGCCGAGGTGCGCGCGTTCCTGTCCAACTCGCTGGCGTCGGGTACCCGTGACCTCTCCGACCTCACCGGGTGGGACGCCACGTTCGAGCGTGAGGTCGTGCGCGCCGCGGGCGCGGCGGGTTTCCTGGGGGTGAGTCTCCCGGTCGAGCTCGGGGGCGGCGGGCGACCACCGAGCTGGCAGGCGGCGGTGAGCTACGAGGCCGCGTACCACGATGCGCCGCTCATCGACACCGCCGCGGTGCTGGTGGCGCCGACCGTCGCCGCGTTCGGCACCGACGCGCAGCGCGACACGATCGTGCGAGCCGCGTGTGAGGGCACGGTGAACGCGTGCATCGCCTACACCGAGCCCGGCGCGGGCAGTGATCTGTCGAGCATCGCGACGACCGCGCGCGAGCAGCACGACGGCTTCGTCGTCGACGGCGAGAAGGTGTTCGTGACCGGCGCGCACAAGGCCGACTGGTGCTGCACCATCGCGCGCACCGATCCGGCGTCGACCGGACGCCGCGGCCTCACCATGTTCCTCGTCGACATGACGACGCCGGGGGTCGAGGTCGTACGGCACGAGACCGCCAACCGGTGGACCCTCTCCACCGTGCGCTTCACGAACGTCGCAGTGGGGCGCGACACGGTGTTGGGGGAGGTCGGCGACGGCTGGCGGCAGTTGTCGGCTGCGCTGCTCGCCGAGCGCAGCGGCGCCGCCTGGCTCGGCTGGGCGACCCGCGGCCTCGAGGCGCTGGTCGACCGCTGCGCGGGAACGCGCGACGAGGTGGAGCGGGGCGCGCTCGCCGACCTGGTGTGCCGCTGGTTCGCCGCCGTCGGTCGCGTCGAGCGCGTGCTGGCGCTGCAGGACGCGGGTGTTGCGCCCGTCGCCGAGGGGGCAGTGAGCAAGGTGTGCGTGACCGAGCTGCTCCAGCACATCGGTCGGGTCGGCGTCGCGGCGTTGGGCCCGGAGGCGCTCACCGCGCCCGGCTGGTTCGGCGGACCACTGCCCGAGTGGTTCGCGTACGAATTGGTCGAGCGCCTGCATCCGTCGCTGAGCGTCGGCGCCAACGAGATCCAACGCACGACGATCGCCGACGTGGGACTGGGCCTTCCGCCCGAGCCCCGCACCTGATCACGAACGAACCGGGGGGAACATGACGTACCGAGTGGTGGGATGGTCGACCGGTGGGGTCGGGCGGTTGGCGATCCGGGCCATCGCCCGGCGACCCGACCTGGAGCTGGCCGGCGTGTGGGTGCACCGCGCGGAGAAGGACGGCGCCGACGCGGGCACGCTGGCCGGCATCGACCCACTCGGGGTGGCGGCGACCATCGACGCCGACGCGCTGCTGGCGGCGCGGCCGGATTGCGTGTGCTACTCGGCGTCGGGGGAGGAGCTCGACGCGGCAGCCGTCCCGGACCTGGTGCGCATGCTCGAGGCGGGGATCAACGTGGTGACCGTGTCGACACCGGGCCTCGTCCATCCCGCGGGCTACCCGCCGGAGTGGCGCGCCCAGCTCGAGCAGGCGGCGGCGCGCGGAAACGCGACGTTGTACGCGTCGGGCATCGAACCGGGGTTCGCCGGCGACCAACTCCCGCTCACGCTGATGACGATGAGCGACACGGTGAGCTCGGTGCGCACACAGGAGATCTTCCGGTACGACGGCTACCCCGTGGCGTTCGTGATGTTCGAGGTGTTCGGGTTCGGCAAACCGATGGAGCACCAGGCGATCATGGCCATGCCGGGTGTGCAGTCGGGCACGTGGGGTCCGCCGGTGCGCATGATCGCCGATCGTCTGGGCGTGGAGATCGACGAGATCCGCGAGACCTACGAGAAGGTGATCACGCCGCGCACGCTCGAGGTCGCGGCGGGCACGATCGAGGCCGGCACCGTCGGCGCAGTGCGGTTCGAGACCATCGGCGTGGTCGACGGACGCGACGCGATCATCATCGAACACGTCAACCGCATGGCGTCCGACCTCGCACCGGAGTGGCCGACCGCGACGCGCGACGGCACCTACCGCATCGTGATCGAGGGCAACCCCGACCTCACCTGCGAGCTCACCGTCGGCCAGCCGGACACCGCCAGCGACGACGGCATGGTCGCCACCACCATGCGCCTGGTCAACGCCATCCCTTACGTCTGCGACGCCCCCGCCGGTCTGGTCAGCTCCCTCGACCTGCCGTTGACGACGCCGAAATACGCCTTTTGATCGCGAGGTGGGGTCAGGCGGTGCTGAGGGGGCCGGCGTAGGCGGCGGCGACCGCGGCCTCGAAGGCGTGGTCGTGGAGCGGATCGGCGACGGCGGGGAGGGCGATGCCGCGGGCGTCGCAGTCGGCCCGCCAGGTGGCGAGAACCCGATCGAAGGTGAGGTCGTCGAGGTGCTCATCGAAGACGCGGGCGTCCTCGGCGTCGTGGAAGCACTCGGCCTTCCACGAGATGGAGATGCGGATGTCGTCGCGATCGAAGCGGCCGAAGCCCTGGTCACCCTTCGTGATCCGCCAGCAGTGCGACGTGTCGTCGAACGACAGCAACGAGTCGATGGGCACGAGCGAGAACCGGCCGTCGCCGACCGCCTCCACCCGGTGGTACATGAAGTCGTTGTCGCCGACAACCGCGGTGTTCGACGGCGGCTCGATGGTCACCTCGGGCGCGGCACCGCCGTCGGGCCAGTAGCTGAAGCCGCCGTTCGGACCGTCGTAGTACCACGCGACTGCGGTCGCGACCTTCACCCGCCAGCGTTCGAACAGCCCGGACGCCGCCATCGCGCTCACCACCCACGCCGGGTACTGCGACCGCTCGACACCGCGGAACGTGGGGACGTCGGTGTGCTTGCGGTTCTGCGGCATCGGTGCGGTGAGGTTGCTGAACACGATGAGCGGCCGCACGATCTCGGCGTCGAACACCTGCGCCGCCGCGGCCATGAGCCGTTCGTTGCGCAACACCGACTCGACACCGTCGATGTGGGCCGCGCGCGACGACACCCAGTCGCCGCGGTAGATCGGCATTGCCATGAGCTCGCCGTCGACGAGCACGCCGACGGCGTCGGGCGAACCGGTGCGAGCCGCCTCGCGGTACGCGTCGAGCGACGCCGCGAACTCGCGCAGCATCAGCACGTGCGCGTAGGGGCCGTTCGTCTCGCACAGCCGCCACGCCAGCTCGGGATCGTCGAGCACACCCGACACGGTGACGGGGCGGCGCGGCGCGAGCTCGGTCGTCGTCATCCCGTTGACGATACTCCGCTGTCGTTTCCGTCCCCGCTAGCGTCGTCGACCATGGGCAGGGACGATCACCACAACCGGATGTCGCGACGCGCCTTCATGGGCGCGGCAGGAGCGGCCGGCGCACTCGCAGCGACCACCCCCTTCGCCCGGGCCGCCAACGCGCTCGCGGCCCGGGCGGCCTCGACTGCGCCCGCGGGGTCGGGCCTCGACGCGGTCGAGCACGTGGTCGTCGTCATGCAGGAGAACCGGTCGTTCGACCACTACTTCGGCACCTACCCGGGTGTGAAGGGGTTCGACGACCACGGATCCAACCTGGGCGTCTTTGCCCAAGCCTGGCCCGGCGGCAAGGCGCCGAAGCTCCTGCCGTACAAGCTCGACCACGCGACCCTTCAGGACCAGTGCGCGGGCAATGCCGACATCCCGGACCACGACTGGTTCCCGCAGCACGACAGCTGGGCGAAGGGCCGCATGAACCGGTGGGTGATCACGCACTCCAAGCCGCAGTTCGGCGGGTCCGCACAGGGCCCGCTCGTCATGGGCTACTACGACCGCGACAACGTCCCGCTGCACTGGGCACTCGCCGACGCGTTCACGATCTGCGACGGATACCACGCGTCGGTGATCGGGCCGACCATGCCCAACCGGCTCTACTCGCTCTCGGGCATGATCGACCCCGGAGGCGAGCACGGCGGGCCGGTGATCACGACCCCCGACGTCGGTCGGTCGCCGGATGCAGTCGGCAGCGTCGACTGGAAGACGATGTTCGAGGTGCTCTCCGAGAGCGGGATCGGTTGGAAGGTCTACCAACCCCCGCGCACGTCGGTTGGCCCAACACAGAGCCTCAACCTCGCCGTCGGCTTCAACGCGCTCCTCTACTTCAAGCAGTACCTCGAAGATCCGGCGTCCGAGCTCTACCAGCGCGCGTTCCTGCCGGTGTGGCCGGACGAGTTCGCCGCCGACGTCGCGTCGAACACGCTGCCGCCGGTGTCATGGATCATTCCCTCGCTCGTCGACTCCGAGCACCCGTCGGCCGCGCCCACGAACGGGGCGTCGCACGTGGCGCGCGTCCTCTCGACGCTGATGGCGAACGCCGACGTGTGGTCGAAGACCGTGGTCTTCCTCACCTACGACGAGAACGGCGGGTTCTTCGACCACGTCGCGCCCCCGACCGCCCCGGCCGGCACCGAGGGCGAGTACCTCTCGGTGCGCCCTCTCCCGCAGGTCGCGGGCGGTATCGCCGGTCCCATCGGGCTCGGATACCGCGTGCCCATGCTCGTGATCTCGCCGTTCAGCCGCGGCGGCCATGTGAACTCCGACACCTTCGACCACACGTCGTTGCTGCGCTTCCTCGAGGCGCGCTTCGGTGTGAAGGCGCCCAACCTCACCGCGTGGCGGCGCAAGACGGTCGGCGATCTGACGTCGACCCTCGACCTCGGCCGCACGGACCTGGCCGCGTTCGTCCCGCCGTCACTGGTCAAGCAGCAGGCGGAGCTGGCCGACTGGTGCCCAGCCAACCAGTCCCCGGCCTCGCTGCTCGCGACACCACCCGCATTGACGCTCCACGTGCCCCAGCGGATGCCGAAGCAGGAGACCCGATAGCCGTCGCGCTCACTCGTCGGGCGCGTCGCCAGCCTCGTCGACGGCGTGCCGGCGCGCGATCCCGGCGGTGAGGATCCCGATCTCGAGCTCGAACAGCTCGTCGGCCTCTTCGGGTGTGACGCCCGACGGATTGCTCCCCGACAGGCGTCCGCGCCGCGCTTCGGGCGCGGGCGTGCTCGATCCCTGCTCCATGGCCACGAACCCGACCGTCGCCCACATGAGGAGGCGGCAGGCCTGCACCGCGGCGTCGGCGGTGAGACCGCCGTCGCGCAGCGCGGCGATCAACGGACGCGACGCCTCCACGTAGGGCTCGCGACCCGCGCCGAGGTAGAGGCGGCTGTCGGGCGTGCGCTTGAGTCGCTCGCGCAGCTCGCGGCACCAGCGCTCCGCGTAGTCGGGCCACGATTCACCGGCACTGGCCGCGGGCGCGAGGTCGAGCAGCAGGTGGTCGGCGACGGCGTCGATCAGCGCGGCCTTGTTGCCCACCCGGGTGTAGAGCGGCATCGGGGAGACCCCGAGGCGATCGGCCACGTTGCGCATGCTCACCGCGTCCAGCCCGCGCTCCTGCAGGATCACGATGGCCGCGGCGACGATCTCGTCCGCGTCGAGCTCGAACTCGCCGGGGCTGGTCATCGGTCCGAGCCCTCGACCAGGGTGAGGGCGCTGGCGAGGAGTTGGTCCGCCTGGTGCCCGAAGTACTCGTGCACCGGCTTCTTCGACTCGCCGCGCAGGAACTTGGCGTAGCTGCCCTCGAGGACGATGGCGAGCTTCCACCGCGAGAAGACGTCGTACCAGTCGAGGCGCGAGACGTCGCGTCCGGTGCGGTCGTGGTAGCGCGCGACGAGCGCGGCGGCCGACGGGAGGCCGGCGCGATCGAACGCGGGCGTGGTGGCGACCCCGAGGGGCATGGTGCCTTCGGAACCAGGGTGGAAGATCATCGCCCACGCGAGGTCGACCAACGGATCGCCGATCGACGCCATCTCCCAGTCGACGACCGCCAGCAGCTGGGGAGGGGCGGTCTCGGCGAAGAGGACGTTGTCGAGCTTGTAGTCGCCGTGCGCGAGCCCGCGTGCCTGGTCGGGCGGCAGCGCGTCGGTCAACCAGGTTCCGACGCGTGTCGCCGCAGGCAGGTCGCGCCCGCCGTACGACTCGAGCTGCGACAACCAGCGGCCGATCTGGCGGTCGAGGTAGGGACCGGAGTGGGCGAATTCCCCGAGACCGCACGCCTCCCAATCGACCGCGTGGACCTCCGCGAGCGCGTCGAACAATTCCTCGAGCGCGCGCGCCTGTTGGTCGGGTCGCGCCGTCCACGCCTCGGGGATGCTGCTGCGCACCGGGACGCCGTCGATCCGCGTCATCAGGTAGAACGGCGCGCCGAAGACCTCGGAGTCCTCGCACGCGAGCACCGGTCGGGCGATGCGTACCGCTTGGTCCTTGATCGCGTCGAGGAAGCGGAACTCGCGCAGCACGTCGTGCGCGGTCGCCGAGCTGCGGTGCGGCGGCGCCTGCCGGAGCACCCACCGCTCCTCGCCGCGCGTGAGGGCGTACACGTCGCAGGATCCGCCGCCCGCCATCGGCTCGACCACGAGGTCGACCGAGTCGCCCAGACGCGCGTCGAGGTACTCGCGCAGCCGATCGGCAAGCACCGGTTCCGTGCTCATGCCGCGAGCTCCCGGTCGACCAGGTCGACCACCTCACCGAGGCGCTCGACCACGAAGTCGGCGCCGCCGTCAGGAGCACCGGGGCGCGCGTCCGCGACCAAGAGCGCGGTGCGCATCCCCTGCGCGTGTGGCCCGGTGATGTCGTGGTCGACGCTGTCGCCGACGAAGAGGACCTCGGCCGCGTCGCATCCCGCCGCTTCCAATGCGACTTGGTAGATCCGCGCGTCGGGTTTGCACGAGCGCGCCGACTCGGAGCTGGTCCACGTGTCGATGAGCGCGGCGAGCCCGAGTCGGGCGACGAGGCCGTCGAGCTGCTCGTCGTCGATGTTCGACACGATCTGCGTGCGCAACTCTCGCTCGCGCAGCGCGCGCAACGTGGCGAGGCAATCGGGTCGGAGCTTGGTCGCGTCGAGCGTCGAGGCGTACTGCCGATCGACCAGCGCGTCACACGCTGCGTCATCGAGCGAGCCTCCGAGCGCCTCGGCCATCGCTGCGAACGAGCGGGCGAAGAGCTCCCGGTGTAGGTAGGAGGGGCGGGTCGCGATCGCCCGGAACGCCACGCTGACGCCCTGGCGGTACGCGGCGCGCAGCTCGTCGTCCGACGGCTGCACACCGATCCCATCAGCGACCGCGCGCAGCTGCGCGAGGTGCGCGTCGCGCAGGTCACGCGAGCTGAACAGCGTTCCCGCGAAGTCGAAGAAGACGGCGCGCAGCACGGTCGAGGACGCGGTCATGGAACCCCCGCCGCCGTCTTGAGCTCGTGCCACTTGGCCTCGGCCGCCGGGCGCCGGCTCGGGAGGTGCTCGGTCGGCCAGCCCTCGACCGGCGTGTAGCCCTTGAGGAGGGTGCGGGCCAACACGGACTTGTGCAACTCGTCGGGTCCGTCGCCGATGGGCCCGAAGCGGGTGGTGCGGTACCACTCCTCCACCGGCAGGTCGCTGGAGTAGCCGAGCGCGCCGCACACCTGGATGGTGCGGTCGAGCACTGCGAGCACGACCTTCGATACGTGCGCCTTCACCATGCCGAGCTCGGCGCGCACGCGGCTGGCGCCGTACTTGTCCATCTTCCACGCGGTCTGGAAGGTGAGCAGACGCGCCGCCTGGATCTCGGTGTGGGACAGCGCGACGTAGTCCTGCACCATCTGGTGCTGGGCGAGCAGCTTGCCGTGCGAACTGCGCGACACCGCGCGCTCACACATGATGTCGAGTGCGCGCTGCGCCTGACCAAGCCAGCGCATCGCGTGGTGGATGCGGCCACCACCGAGCCGCTGCTGCGCGAGCACGAAACCGTCGCCGGGCGCACCGATCATGTGATCGAGTGGGACGCGGCAGTTGCGGAACACGAGCTCGGCGTGGTTGCCGGGTCGGCCCTGGACGACGTCCGGGTGCGCCATGGTGCCGATGTCGCGCACGATCTCCATGCCCGGCGTGCCCGCCGGCACGATCAGGATCGACGCGTGCTTGTGCGGCCGACCCTCGGGGTTGGTCTCGGCGACGACGAGCGTGATGTCGGCAACCGACGCGTTGGTGATGAACCACTTGTGGCCGTCGATCACCCACTCGTCGCCGTCGCGGGTCGCCGTGGTGCCGATCACCGTCGGGTCGGAACCGGCGAGGAACGGTTCGGTGAGCGCGAACGCGCTCGAGATGTCACCCCGCAGGTTCGGAAGGAGCCAGCGCTCCTTCTGTTCGTCGGTGGCGCCGTGCGCGAGCAGCTCCATGTTGCCGCTGTCGGGCGCCTGCACGCCGAAGATCGTCATCGACATCATGCAGCGTCCGATGATCTCGGACATCAGCGCGAGCTTGAGCTGCCCGAAGCCGGGACCACCGAGCTTGGGGTCGAGGAACGCACCCCACAAGCCACGCTCCTTCACCTGGTCCTGCAGGTGCACCTTCACGGGCGCCCACTCCTCGGGCGTCAGCTCGCGCAGGATCGGTTCGAGCGGGATGAGCTCGGACTCGATGAACACGCGCATCCACTGCAGCTGCTCCTCGAACTCCGGATCGGTCTCGAAGTCCCAGGCCACCTCAGGCCTCCGCGCGCGGGAACGCCGCCAGCATGCCCGTCACGCGCGCCTCGACCGTCGAGAAGAGGTCGTCGTGCGTGATGATCCAGAACTCGCCGGCGCGGACGGCGTCGAGCACCCGCGCCGCGACCTGCCCCGGCGTCATGCCGGTCGGGCCGGTGAAGCCGTCGCGGATCATCAGCCGCACGGATTCGGCCATCTCCGTGCGCCGCTCGACGCCGAACGCGGCCGGCCGATTGCGCTCCGACTCCATCACCTTGGTGTCGACGGAGCTGGGGCACAGGACGCTCACGCCGATCGGAAGCTGCTCGACCGCGACCTCTTGCACGAGGGTCTCCGAGATCGACACGACCGCGGCCTTGGTCGCGCAGTACGGACCGATGAACGCGGTCCCGCTGAGCAGTCCGCCGATCGACGCGGTGTTCACGATGTGGGCGGGTGTGCCCTGCTCGCGCATGATCGGCACGAAGGTCTGGATGCCGTGCACGACCCCCCACAGGTTGACGTCGACCACCCACTTCCAGTCGACGAGGGTCTGGTCGCGCATCAGGTTGAAGGTGGAGACGCCGGCGTTGTTGCAGAGCACGTCGACGCGCCCGTACCGGTCGACGGTGGCCCCGGCCAGACGCTCGACCGCGGCCGCGTCGGAGACGTCGACGGTGACCGCGAGCGCGTCGCCCCCGGCGCCGCGGATGCCGGCAGCCACCGACTCGGCCGGACCGGTCTCGAGGTCGGCGACGACCACGGCCGAACCCTCGCGGGCGAACGTCTCGGCCATGGCTCGTCCGATGCCGCTGGCCGCGCCGGTGACCACGGCCACCCGGTCGGGCCCGATCACCCCGGCGTCTGCGTCGGTCATGCTTCCACTCCCGTCTTCTCGCCGATCTCTCGGTCAGCCGCCGTCGAGCAGGATCAGCTCGCCGGTGAGGTAGGACGACGCGTCGCTCGCGAGGTAGAGCGCTGTCCCCACGATCTCGTCGGCACTCGCGATGCGCCCGAGCGCGACACGCGATGCCATCTGCCCCTGGAGCTCCTCGTCGGGCGCAGAGGCGTGGAAGCTGTCCGTGTGGAACGTGCCGCAGACGATGGCGTTGACTCGGATGCCGCGCGGCCCGTACTCCTGCGCGCTGGCGCGGGTCAGTGCGTTCAGTCCGGCCTTCGCCGCCGCATACACGACCGTGAACGACGACGGGTGCAGCGACGCCTTCGAGCTCACGTTGATCACTGCGCCGCCCGCCGGCATGTGCTCGGCCGCGAGTGCGGTGAGGCGCAGCGGGCCCTTGAGGTTCACCGCGATCGTCTTGTCGAACAGGTCCGAGGTCACGTCGAGGAGCGACGGTGGCACCGGAGCGATGCCGGCGTTGTTGACCAGCACGTCGATCTGGCCGAACTCGGCGACGGCGGCGTCGACGAGCGCGCCGCACTGGTCCCAGTCGCCGACGTGGCACGCGACCGCGAGCGCGCGGTGTCCGAGCCCTCGCACCTCGGCCGCGACCTCCTCGCACGGTTCGAGCTTGCGGCTCGCGACCACGACGTCGGCGCCCGCCTCGGCGAAGCCGAGGGCCATGGCGCGGCCGAGGCCCTTGCTCCCGCCGGTGACGACCACCACCTTCCCGGTGGCGTCGAGGCTCGGGATGGTCACGGCACCATCACGAGCTTGCCGACCACGCCGCGGTTGGCCAGACGTTGCAGCGCCTGCGGCAGGTCGTCGAACGACACCTGGTCGGTCACCGCGTTGCGGAGGCTGCCGTCGCGCACCAACGCCGCGAGGTGCGCGTGGATCTCGTCGAGCTCCTCGCGGGAGTACCCACCGGCGAACACGCCGACCAGCGACCGGTTCGTGACCACGAGGTCGTGGGTGGCGAAGCGCGGCCAGTCACCGCTTGCGAAGCCGACGGCGAGGAGGCGACCGTGACGGGTGAGCGCACCAGCGGCGTCTTCGGCCGGCGCGCCGCCGACGGGGTCGTACACGACGTCGACACCGCGGCCGCCGGTGAGCTCGCGCAGCCGGGGCGCCACGGGACCGTCGCGGTGGTTGACGACGGCGTCGGCCCCGAGCTCCCGGCACAACTCGGCCTTGGCGTCGTCGCTCACCACGGCGATCACCCGAGCTCCGAGCGCACGCCCGAGCTGCACCGCGGCGATGCCGCTCCCGCCGCCGGCCCCGAGCACCACCAGCTGATCGCCGGGCGCGAGGTGGCCGCGGTCGACCAGGCCGATCCAGCCGGTGAGGTGCGGGATCCAGAACCCGGCGGCCTCGGCCGCGCCCAGGCCGTCGGGAACCGGGAAGGCGCCCTCGGCCGCCGCCAGGCACTCTTCGGCGAAGGAGCCGTTGCCACCGATGAACGACGTGACGCACATGACGTGGTCACCGAGGGCGACCCGTCCGGCCCCCTCGCCGAGCGCGGTGACCACACCGGTCGCCTCCTGTCCCGAGGTGAACGGCAGCGGCGGGGTCAGCGGATACGTGCCCCGGCACATGAACACGTCGGGGAGACCGAGACCGGCGGCGGTGACCCGGATCCGGATCTCGCCCGCACCGGGTTCCGGCGGGGGCCGCTCGACGAGGTGCAGCACGTCGGCCGGTTCGCCCGCGGCCTGGACCTCCCACGCCCTCACGGCAAGACCCGCATGAATCACACCGTAATCACGCTGCAATCGCAAGCGCAAGTCACCGCGCGCCTCCCGTTCGTGCGTACCTGCGCCGTGCCTGTGACGGTGCGGGTACGCCGGAAGCGCCTCGGTGTCGTCAGTCGTGGCCCCCGGGCTCCGGTGGTGCGGTGATCGCGCCGTACATCGACGGGCGCCGGTAGCGCCGGAAGTCGAACACCGTCTGCTTGTAGCGCTGGCACGCGTCGAGGTCGCAGACCGCGATCACGAGCTCGTCGCCCGTGGTCGCCGCCCGGGCGACCACCTCACCGGACGGGCCGATGATCTGGCTCTCAGCCAGCATCTCGACGCCCTCCTCGACCCCGGCCTTCGCCACACCCACCACGAACAACCCGTTCTGGTACGCGCCCGACGCCATCACCAGGTTGTTGTGGAAGCCCTGCAGGTGATCCTGCTCGGGATCGGGCGGGTAGTGCAGCGGCGTGTTGTAGCCGATCATCAGCAGCTCCGTGCCCTGGAGGCCGAGCACCCGGTACGTCTCCGACCACCGCCGGTCGTTGCACAGCGCGACACCGATCACGCCGCCGAACGCCTCGACCGCGTGGAAGCCGTCGGGCCCCGGCTCGAAGTGCTTGCGCTCGAGATGTTGGAACGGCCGCCACCCCTCGGGTTCCTCGTGGCCGGGCAGGTGGACCTTCCGGTAATTGGCGACGACCCGTCCGTCGCGCTCGACGACCATCGCCGAGTTGTAGCGGTGACCATCGGGGGTGAGCTCGGCGTAACCGAGATGGAAGCCCACGCCGAGCCGGGCCGCCTCGTCGAACAACGGGCGGGTGGCGTCGCTCGGCATCTCGCGCTCGAAGAACGCGAGGAGCTCGTCGTCGTCGAGATCCCATCGCGGGAAGAAGGTGGTGAGCGCGAGCTCGGGATAGACGACGAGCCCGGCGCCTTGCGCGGCCGCGTCGCGCAACAGACCGAGCAGCCGTTCGACGACCTCTTCACGCGTGTCGGCGCGCGCGATCGGACCCAGCTGCGCGGCGGCGACGACGAGCTCCCGACTCACTGTGCGAGCTCCAACATCACGTGCAGGAGGACGTTCGCGCCCGCCTCGAGCTCAGCGTCGTCGGTGTGCTCAGCCGGGTTGTGGCTCACGCCGCCGGCGCTGGGCACGAACACCATGCCCGCCGGGCACACGCGCGCGAGCATCTGCGCGTCGTGTCCCGCGCCCGACGGCATCCGCTTCGTGGTCCGTCCTCGGTCGCGCGCGACCCGTTCCACGCGGTCGACGACGGACGGATCGAACTTCACCGGCGCGAAGCGCGCCAACGATCGCGCGTCGATGGTGACGCCTTCGGTGTCTCGGAGCTCGTCGCAGAGCGCGTCCAACGCCGCTTCGGCCGCGGTGAGCACCACGTCGTCGGTGTGCCGGAGGTCGACGGTGACCACGGCGCGGGCGGCGACCACGTTCACCAAGTTCGGGTGCAGCTCGACGCGCCCGACGGTCGCGACCATCGGCGGCCCGAGCTCCTCCGCCAGCGCGCGCACACCCACTGCGATGGCGGCGGCCGCGAGTCCCGCGTCGTGACGATGGTCCATCGGCGTGGTGCCCGCATGGTTCGACTGCCCGGTGATGGTGAGCTCGGTCCACGAGATGCCCTGTACGCCGGTGACCACGCCGATCTCGACACCTTCGGCTTCGAGCACCGGGCCCTGCTCGACGTGCAGCTCCACGAACGCGCGCGGCGGCACCGCCGGGCACGGCGACGAACCCGCGTAGCCGATGCGCTCGAGCTCGTCGCGCAACACCGGACCGTCGATGGCCTGCGTGTCGAGCGCGGTCTCCAGCGCGAGCCCACCCACGTACACGAGGCTGCCGAGCATGTCGGGAGCGAAGCGGCTGCCCTCCTCATCGGTGAACACGCCGACCGCGAGCGGATGCGTGGTCTGGATGCCGGCGGCGACGACGGTCTCGATCACCTCGAGCCCGGCGAGCACGCCGAGCGCGCCGTCGTAGATGCCGCCGGTGGCCACGCTGTCGACGTGGCTGCCGGTGAGCACCGGCGGCTCGAAGCGATCGGCCGGCCAGGTACCGACGATGTTGCCGATGCCGTCGACGTCGACGCGCAGCCCGAGGTCGCGCATCCAGGTGACGACGAGATCGCGCGCTTCCTGATCGGCATCGGTGAGCGCGAGGCGCGCCACCCCACCCGGCGCGAACGCACCGATCTCGGCCAACGCGTCCAGACGCGCCCGCAGGCGCGGAAACGACAGCGAGAGCCCGGTCACGCTCTTCCGCTCTCGTCGCTGCGCTCCGGGCCTCTCCGGCCCCGCTCCGTTGCGAGCCGGGATACCCGGCTCGCGGCCACTTCGCTCATGCCGGTGATGTCGGACGGGCGCACCGGCACCCGGGTGAGCGGCTGGCTGCAGGCGGCTCGGATGGCCGCGACCACGGCCGGCGTCGACGAGATGGTCGGCGGCTCGCCCACGCCCTTGGCGCCGAAAGGCGCGCCCGGCTCGGGCTCCTCGATCAGCGTCATCGCCACGTCGGGCGCGTCGAGCGCGGTGGGGATGAGGTAGTCGGTGAAGCTCGGATTGCGGACGACGCCGCCCTCGACCAGGAGCTCCTCCATCACCGCCAGGCCGATCCCCTGCGCGATGCCCCCCTCGATCTGGCCGACCACCTGTACCGGATTGAGGACCTTGCCCACGTCCTGCGCGGTGGCGAGGTGCACCACGCGCACGAGGCCGAGCTCGGCGTCGACGTCGACGACCGCGCGGTGCGCGGCGCAGGCGAACGACACGTGCGCGTCGCCCTGGCCGTCAGCGGCGAGCGGGTGGGTCACCTGGTGGTGGTACTCCTCGGTGGCGTCGAACGTCTCACCCGGGAACAGTTCGGCCACCGGGAGGTCGACGGTGCCGTCGCGGCTGACGACGCGGCCGTCGACGATGTCGAGCTCGACCGGTGACTGGAAGTGCTCGTGGCCGACGCGAGCCAGGAGCTGCGCGCGCACCGCGCGGCATGCCTGTTCCACCGCGCCCCCCGACATCATCGTCTGCCGGCTGGCCGACGTGGACCCGGCCGAGCCGATCGACGTGTCCGCGGGTGCCACCAGCACATCGTCGACGCCCAGGATCGTGCGCGCAAACTGCTGCACCAGCGTGACGAAGCCCTGCCCGACCTCGGCCGCCGCGCACACGACTGTGGCGACGCCGCCGGTGAGCGAGCAGCGGGCGGTGGAGAAGTCGTCGTAGCCCTCGGCGTACATCAGGTTCTTGAAACCGACTGCGAAGCCGACGCCGCGGTGCACGTCGACGGCGTCGCTGGTGCGACCAGCACCGCCAGGACGCGCGAGCAGATCGTCGGGTGCAGGTGACGGCAACGGCATCGCCGCGCAGGCGCGGATGACCTCGGCGACGGGCAACGTGCCGGTGATGCGCTGGCCGGTCAGCAGCTCGTCGCCGGGCGCCGAGCGCGTTGCGGAGGCGCAGCTCGATCGGATCGACCCCGCAGGCCGCGGCCAGCAGGTCCATCTGCGCCTCGTGCGCGAACGCCACCTGCACCGCACCGAAGCCCCGCATCGCGCCGCACGGCGGGTTGTTGGTCCGCACGCCCAACGCCTCGACCAGCGCGTTCGGCACTCGGTACGGGCCCGCCGAGAAGCACGCCGCGTTGGCGGTGACGTGGAACGACGACGAGCGGTACGCGCCGCCGTCGAGCACGATGCGCGTCTCGAAGCTCACCAACGTGCCGTCGAGGTCGGCACTGTGCCGCATCCAGATCCGCGCCGGGTGACGGTGCACGTGCCCGAGGAACGACTCGCGCCGGGAGTACACCATCTTCACCGGTCGCCCCGTGCGCAGCGCGAGCAGGCACGAGTGGATGTGCAGGCTCACGTCCTCGCGCGCACCGAAAGCACCGCCCACCCCGCCGAGGGTGAGGCGCACGAGCCCCTCCGGGAGCCCGAGGCATTCGGCCACCTGCTCACGGTCGTTGTGCAGCCACTGCGTCGACACGACGAGGTCGACGCCGCCGTCGTCGGCGGGGATGGCGAGCCCGGCTTCGGGGCCCATGAACGCCTGGTCCTGCATCCCGACCTCGTACTCACCCTCGACGACCACAAGGCCGCGCGCGCCGGGGTCGCCGCGCCGGATGAGGAGCTCGCGGAAGACGTTCCCCTCGGGGTGGAGCGGGGCAGCGTCGATCGCGGCGTCGGGATCCGTGAGCGGTTCGAGCACGTCGTAGTGGACGACGATCGCGTCGCAGGCACGCCGCGCCGTGTCCGGGTGGTCGGCCGCGACGGCAGCAACCGGTTCGCCCGCGTAGCGCACGATGTCGTCCGCGAACACGGGCTGGTCGCGATGCTCGAGCCCGTACCGGTTGCGACCACCGAGGTCGGAGGCGGTGAGCACCGCGGCGACCCCGGGAATGGTCGAGCGCGGGACCGACGTCGATGCCGACGATGCGCGCCCAGGGGTGCGGCGAGCGGAGGGTCTGGCCCCAGAGCATGCCGTCGGCCCAGAGGTCGCCGGCGAACGCGAACTCGCCGCGGACCTTCGGCACCGCGTCGGGGCGCGTCGCCGACTCGCCGACACGGCCGCGCGGTCGCTGCGTGACCACGCTCACGAGGTGGCCTCCAGCTCGTCGACGGCGCGGCGGACGGCGGCGAGCACCCGCCCGTACCCGGTGCACCGGCAGAGGTTGCCCGACACCGCCTCGCGCACCGCGAGGTCGTCGGGGGTCGGATCGCGCTCGAGCAGGTCGTGCACCGCCATGACCAGACCCGGCGTGCAGAACCCGCACTGCACCGCGCCCTCCTCGACGAACGCCCGCTGCACCGCGGTGAGGACGCCACGCTCGCCCGACTGCAGCCCTTCGGGCGTGATCACCTCGCGGTCGACGACCGAGGCGGCCAGCACGAGGCACGAACACACCAGCGCGCCGTCGAGGAGCACCGAGCACGAGCCGCACTCCCCCTGTTCGCATCCCGCCTTGGCGCCGGGCAAGCCGAGCCGCTCGCGCAGCACGTAGAGCAGGCTCTCGCCGATCCACGCGTCGTGCACGTCCCGCGTCTCGCCGTTGACCCGGAGCGCGTAGCTCTCGTTCATGTCGCACACCTGCGGAGCGCACGTCGGGTCATGACGCCGACCGCGTGGCGGCGGTACGCGGCGCGGCCGCGGTGGTCGTCGATGGGACGCGCCGCGTCGGCGACACGCGTCCCGAACTCCTCGGCAACGGAGTCGTCGCGCCAGTCGGGCTGCGTGGCGAGCCATGCGCACGCGTCGGGTGCCGCGAGCGCGGTCGGGCCCACCGATCCGAGCCCGACGCCGACGGTGTCGCGCGTCGCGGTCGACGACCATCGACACCGACGCCACTGCGATCACCATCGCGTTGCGCACTCCGACCTTCAGGTACTCCTGCGGACCACGCGCGACCGGGATCCGCACGTCGAGGATCAGCTCGCCGGGGGCGAGCGCGGTCGACTTGGGCCCACGAAGGAAGTCGCCGATCGGCAGCGCGCGCGTTCCTGAACGGCTGGCGAGCACCACCGTCGCGCCGAGGGCGACGAGCACGGGCAGGGTGTCACCGGCGGGCGACGCCGTCCCGAGGTTGCCCCCGATCGTGCCCGCGTTGCGGATCTGTGGCGATCCGACCGTGCGCGCCGCCTGGGCGAGCGCGGGCGCGAGGGTGGCGACGGCGTCGTCCATCAGCCCCGTGTACGTCACCGCCGCGCCGATCACGAGCTCGTCGCCCTCGCGGTGCACCCTGCGCAGGTCGTCGACCCCGCCGAGGGCCACCACCGAGCCCGGCCGCCGCACGCCCTCGTTGACCTGCACCATCAGGTCGGTGCCGCCCGCCAGCACGAGCCCGGCGGGTTCGTCCTCGAGCGCGGTCAACGCGTCGTCGAGCGAGGTCGGAACGGTGACGGTCACGGGCATCAGGATCCACCCTTCCGCGGAATTCAACAAAATGTGTACGCGCGCGATGAACGCTCGGTGAACTGGCACGGCGAGCGACGGTGGGAAGGCGGTCAGTCGAGGCGGCTGACCTGCACCGAGACCCGGCTGGCGCCGGCCTCGAGCGCGGCGCGGATCGCAGCTTCGACCGCGGGCACCACGGTGGCGTCGTCGCCCTCGCCGGTGCTGCCGAACGGCCCGAACTCCACGGAGAGTCCGTGGGCGGCGGCCGCGTCGACCGCAGCGAGCACGTGCGGCCCCGGCGCGCCGGGCACGAACGGCTCGACGGTGAATTCGACGCGCAAGCTCACGACACGTCACCCTAACCGCGTGCTTCTCGCGAATGGCGTCGTGGTCGATGTCGACGGCGAGCGACGCGCCGCGGTGCGCGTCGGCCGCGACGGCCGCATCGCCGAGGTGGGCGACGCGCTCGCGCCGCGCGACGGCGAGACGGTCGTCGACTGCACCGGGTGTCTCGTCGTCCCCGGCGGGATCGACGTGCACACGCACCTCCACCTTCCGGTGGGTGCGGTGCACGTGAGCGACGACTTCGCATCCGGCACCCGCGCCGCCGCCATCGGCGGCACGACCACGGTGGTCGACTACGTGACGGCCTACCGGGGTGAGGATCCGCTCGCAGCGTTGGCGACGTGGCGGCGCCTCGCTGAACCCGCGTGCGTCGATTACGGGCTGCACATGACGTTCACCGAACGCGTCCCGGAGCGCGTCATCGCCGACTGCGTCGACGCCGGCGTCACGTCGTTCAAGCTCTACATGGCGTACCCAGAACTGCTCCAGGTCGACGACGACGTGATCGTCGACGTGATGCTGGCGACGACGCGCCACGGCGGTCTCGTCACCTTGCACTGCGAGAACGGGGGCGCCATCGAGGCGCTGCGGCGTCGAGCCCTGGCCGAGGGGCGCACCGGGGTGCTCGAGCACGCCCAGACCCGACCCGCGATCCTCGAGGCCGAGGCGGTGCAACGCGCCGCGTCGTTGGCCGAGGTCGCGGGTGCGTCGGTGTACCTGGTCCACCTGTCGTCGGCACCTGCGCTGGCCGCGGTGCGCGACGCACGCGAGCGGGGCGTCGACGTGTACGCGGAGACGTGCCCGCAGTACCTCTACCTCGACACCGCGCGCCTCGCCGGGCCCGATGGCGAGCTGTTCGTGTGCACGCCGCCGTTGCGGGACCCGTGGCACGCGGAGGAGCTCTGGCACGGCATGGCGACCGGCGCGGTGCACACCGTCGCCACCGACCACTGTCCGTTCACCGTGGCCGACCGCCGCGCCGGCACGCGCGCCCGCGCCGACGGGTGGGCCGACTTCACCGAGATCCCCGGCGGACTCCCCGGCATCGAGACGCGTCTCGGTCTGGTGTGGGAAGGCGTGGTCGCCGGGCGGATCACCACCGCCGACTGGGTGCGGTTGTGCGCGGAGGCTCCGGCGCGCACGTTTGGGCTGTGGCCCGCCAAGGGGAGCCTGCGGGTCGGTGCCGACGCCGACGTCGTGGTGTGGAACCCGCAACGCCGTCAGTCGCTGGCGGCGAGCGCGCTGCACATGAACGTCGACCACTCACCCTACGAGGAGGTCACGGTCGCCGGCTGGCCCGATCTCGTGCTCGCGCGCGGCGACGTCGTCGCGCGCGACGGCGCGTTCGTCGGCGAACCCGCGCGTGGTCGCTACGTGGCGCGCACTCCCTCGCTCGGCTGAGCGCACCACGGCGGGACGACGGGCAACTCAGCCGACGGGCTCGTACTTCCAGTCGGGGAGCAAGCCGAGGTCGGAGCAGAGCTTCGGGGCGAAGATCCACTTGCCGAGGAACCGGTCGGCGCCCGGGTCACTGGCGAGCCAGGCCACGACCTTCCCCGTGGCCTCGGCCGGCTCGCTCCCGTATCCGGCCGAGTACTCGTCGTGCGCCTTGATCGCCTTGCGGGCTTCGGTGACGACGTTGCCGGGGTCGACGTTGAACGCCTTGATCCCAGCGCCCAGGTACTCGGCGTTGATGCCGCCGGCGACCCGTGCGAACGCCGCCTTCGACCCCGAGTAGAGGATGCCCCAGCCGCCCTCGCCCGGCGGGGCCTGGGGGTCGAGCCGGGCCGAGCCGGACACCATGTTGACGATCGTGCCCCGTCCCCGCTCGAGCATGTGGGGCAGGGCGGTCTGGATCAACAGCACCTGGTGCACGAAGTTGCCCGTGAACATGTCGAGCATCGACTCGGGCGTGAGATCCGCGACGCGGTCGAGGGTGCCGACGCCCTTGTAGATGGCGTTGTTGAAGAGCACGTCGATCCTGCCCCACTCCCCGAGCACGGTGGCGGGGAGCGCGCGGACCGCGTCGCGATCGAGGAGGTCCATCGGCACGATCAAGGCGCGCCGACCCCGCGCTTCGATCTCCTCGGCGGTGCGCTCGAGGCTGCCCGGCACCACGAGGCTGCTGCGATCCTGGCGCACCGAGGTCGCGTCGGACGCACCGTCGCCCTCCTTGACGGTGCGGGCGCTCACGACGACGTCGAACCCGGCATCGGCCAGCGCGAGCGCGCCGGCGCGTCCGATGCCGCGACTCGCCCCGGTGACGATGGCAACCGGCGTGTCGGTCATGGCTGTCCCCTCTCTGACTCATCGCCGGGTTTCGGTCGCACTCTTCCCGGGAGACGGGTGGTCGTGACCGGTGCGTGCCGATCGGGACGTTACCCTTCCGCACATGTACATCGGATTGGGAGTGTTCGCCGTCCTCGCCATCGTGTGCGTGTTCGCGGGAGCCGCCGCGATGAAGCGCCGCCGCGAGTACGGCGAGAGCGACGGCGAGGGCGAGGGCGAGATGGGCGAAGCCGAGTTTCGCAAGTATGAGGGCTTCGACGAGTAGTCGCCGCGGCTGTCAGTCCCTCACCGCCGCCATCGAGGCCACGAGCAGCGCCTCGTTCTCCTGGTACGTCAGGGTCAACGTGACGGCGTTCAGCCGCCAGCCCTCGGGAGTTCGCACGGCGACGTCGTCGTAGAAGCCGACGACCAGCCAGCAGTTCGGTCCGCCGGCCGCGACCTCGGGGGGAGCCCAGTGCTCGGCGCGGACGTGGGCCCGGATGGTCGCGCGATCCCCGTCGACGGCGATCCGATGGTTGGTGATCGAGTGGTGGGTCGCCGTCCAACCGGCGAACACCCGCTGCGTTTGCTGACACCAGGCGTCGCGGCTGAGCGTCGTGACCGGTGTGCCGAGCGAGCTGAAGTCGCAGATGAACTCGTCGCAGAACACCGACCGCGGCAGCTCGTCCCAGTTCTTGGTGTCTGGCACGTTGGCGTAGCGGCTCATGAGCTCCACAAGCTCGTCACGGTCATGTTCTTCGGTCATCGCGTCCTCCGTCGCTCCCCGGGCCGTTCCTCACCGCCAGCCATCTTGCCCTCACGGAGAAACGGGTGATGGGCGAGCGGCCGCTACGGCGCGGTCGGGTTCGGGGCGAGATCGACGTCGAGCGTCTGCGGCACCCGATGGTCGACGAGATGCAGACGGCCGCTCATGTAGACCAAGACGTCGCCATCGCGTAGCCCGCTCGGCACGTCGGGCATGTGCTCCGCAGCGACGTCGGTTTCCAATGGCAGTTGGCGGGCCTGACCGGAGAATGGCCCGTGGGTCCAGAGGACAGCCAGAGACTCGGGGAGAGGCGAATCGAGGCCATCGCTCATCTCGGGAGAGTGCCTGATCGAAAGTGTGCAGCAGCTACCGCGCGGCGCGCGCCGCGGCGTCGTCGGCGTGCAATTCGACGAGATCGACGTCGAACGCCTCGGGCACCAGATGATCCACGACGAGGAGTCGTCCACTCATGTAGATCAACACGTCGCCGTTGCGTAGTTCACCCGGCGCGACGGGATGCTGTTCCGCATTCATGTCGGTGCCCAAAGCCATGCGGTGAGCCTGTCGAGAGTGATGCCCGTTGTCCAGCGGCGGCGCGTGGAATTGGGGATACCCGAATCAAAGCTTTCGCCCGTTCAGGGAGAGCCAAGGTGTGATGAGGGCGCCTGGACCCTTCGGGTCACCGAGGTGTTCCGCCGCGAACCTCACCGTTGGATGGCGGACGGCGGCGGATCCGATGGCCATCGCTACCGTGCGGGCACTTGCACGCGCGGTCTCTTTGCTCAGCGCGCGGCGCGCACCTACAACGCGGAGCTGCAGTTGGATGGCGTGTCCTCGCCGTTCCAGCCGCGCCAGAGCTCGGAGTGGGTGTCGTGACCCAAGGCATCGCTGAGCATGTTCAGCACGTCGACGAGCAGCGTCCCCGCCCAGTGCTTTGCTCACGAATGTCGGCTGCTCGACGCAGTGCTTCCTTCATCAGCCACTCGGCGTCCCCGACGTGCTGCTTGTACGCCATGCTGTAGTGATCCCAGCCACACGTCTCGTAGTGCATCGCTACGTGCTGGCCGGATACGCGACCGTGCGGCAGGTTCTGGCGCTTGGCCTAGCGAGAGAGAGCTGAGAAGTCGCCTGCCGTTGGTGGATTGTCGATCAGGCTCGTTGGAACCCGGCCGCTTGCGATCGCGGTGCCGATCGGGATGAATGCGGGCTGCCCCCCGTCCGTACTTTCAAAGCCCGCGAGGGCACCGTCAGTGCCGAACACCGGCAGTGGCGGGCTGAGCACACCACCGACGGGAAACCCGGCGTGCGCCTGGTACACGGCGAGAGCCTTTCCAATGTCGAGGTCGGGAAACAACAGTTCTCGCGGGATGCATCCAGGTAGTGGGTTTGGTGCTCGTACGTCGATGACCTCGATCCACCTCGGCATGAGGGACTCGATCGGCCGTCCGTGCGAATCTTGCGGCGGCTTGTCGCGCGAGTACCCACATTCATCTGCGAGAGAGACGTCTGCGCTTGCTCGTTCGCGCTGCGCTTCCGTCACATGAGGTCCAGCGAGGGTCGTGGGTGTACGAGGTATCGATGCTTGATGCGTACGTCCGTCGTTCGGCAGATTGATGACGATGACCAGGAGCACCAAGACGCCGAGCAGGATCGGAAGCACCGCGATGCGATGGGTATCTCGACCCTCAGAGCGCATCTGTCAACCGTACGGTGCCGAAGCAACCTCACCGGGCATCGGGCCATAGCCGCTCTCTCACGCCAGATTGCGTTGATGGTGCGATGCAAGTCGAGCGGCAGATCTGGCGCGCCTTCTCGACCCCGGTACGGTTGAAGTCGTGACGAGCCTCAGCAACGAAGCACTGATCGCTGCCGCCGAGTCAGTGCTCTTGCCGCGCTCTGTCGCCGGCCCTCTCCGTGATCAACGCTTCGGATACGTGGCGTGCGCCCTCGTCACTCCTGCGGGCAACGTCTACTCGGGAGTGAGCATCGACACCGGTTCCGGAACAGGCTTCTGCGCGGAAGCGTCCGCCATAGCAGCGTTGGTCACAGGCGGCGAGAACAGGATCACGAAGATCGTCGCGGTCTGGCGAGACGACCAATCCGTACTCCACGTCTTGCCGCCGTGCGGCAGGTGCCGAGAATTCATCCGGCAGGTCGATGCGACAAACTTGGCAACCGAGGTGTTGCTCAGCCCGGATCGCTCAGCGGTTCTGACGCAACTTCTTCCCGAGCTCGGCTGGCCGAACAGCTAGCAATCTCAGCGCTCACGCGGCCACTACGTGAGGAGCGGCAGGCACGCGTCGAGGCCCTCGATGGTGATGTCGTCGCGTCGCTGCGGCGCCCACTTGGCGCGCGTCAGCACCCAACGCTGCATGCGCGCCGGCTCGCCCTCGCGTTCGTAGATCTCCTCGCCGTTCGGCTCGTAGCCGTGGTGCCGGCTCACCGCTGCCGACCGCGGGTTGTCAGCGAACGATCCACTGAGCGCTTCCTCGGCGCCGCGCCCGGCGAACGCGAGGTGCAGCACGGCCGCTCGCATCTCCGTCCCGATGCCGCGGCCCTGGGCCCGCTGCACCAGCCATGAACCGGTCTCCACCGTGCGACGCACCGCGAACTGCTTGGCGAACACGTCCTGGATCCCCACGATCTCACCGTCGCGCCACACGCCCAATGGCAGCCTCCAGTCGGCGCGGGACAACGTGGCGCGCTGCAGCCAGTGATGCTGCAAGGCATTCCGCTCGAGGTCGGGCGATTCCGCCCGGGTCCACGGGACCTTGAAGGGCATCGTGGCGGGGTCGTGGATGCCCTCGGCCGCGAGGCGGACGAGCGCGAAGAGGTCATCGTCGTCGACGTAGCGCAGCTCGAGTGCGGGTGTGCGCACGCGCAGCGCCGCGAACGGCCAGATGGCGGCGTCCATCTGTCCATGGTCCCATCCCGCCGCTCACAGATGCGCCGCCATTTCCGTCGTGCGTAGGCTCCGCGGCATGACCGATGCTGTGATCGAGAGGTACCTGGGCGCGCTCGTCGACGGCGACTGGGACACGTTCGCGAACTGCCTGGCCGACGACGGCTTCACGCGGGTCGGCCCGTTCGGCGACGTGAAACCGACCAAAGCCGAGTACGTCGCGTTCCTGTCCGACCTGATGCCCACGCTTCCCGGCTACTCGATGGACGTCACGCGGGTCACCTATGCGGGATCGCTCGCCTTCGCGGAGCTGTCGGAGACGGTCCAGGTCGAGGGCACGCCGCTGCGCACACCCGAGTGCCTCACCTTCGAGCTCAGCGACGACGGCCGCATCCGCCGCGTCGAGGTCTTCACCCAGACCCGCCACCCCGCCTGACCTCGGCAAAAGGTAGCGACCTGTCTCACGGATGAGACGAATCGCTACCTTTTGGAGTGGACGACCGGCAGTCAGGTTTGCAGCGTTGACAACCGGCGGTCAGGCGTCGGCGGCGTTGAGGTAGTTGTAGATGGTGAAGCGGCTGACGCCCATCGCCTCGGCGACGGTCTCGACCGAGCGGCGCAGCTCGAACGCGCCGCGGTCGTGGAGCATCTGCACCGCGGCTTGCTTGTCCTCGCGCGAGAGCTCCACCAGACCCGCGCCCAACTCCTGTTCCACCGCCGCGATCATCCGGTCGAGCGTTCCCTGGACACCCGGTAACCGCAGACCGCCGACCAACTCGCCCTCCCACCGCAACGCTATGTCCCCCGACTGCACCCTCGGCACGGTCACCAGGGTTGCACCGAGCGCGTCGGCAACCGGTTCGAGCGCGACGAGCAACGGATGACGGCGAGCCACTGACCGGAGCGTATCGGTCGGCGAACCTGGTTACGCGCGCTGGAGCCGCGCGCTGATGGTGCGATGGCGCGCCAGCATCTCCTCGACGCCGACGACGGTGAGCGAGCCGTCTTCGACGAGCACGCGTCCGTGCACCACGGTGTGGCGCGCCGAGACCGGGCCGCACCGCAACCACGCCTCGACCGGATCGCTCAACGCGCCTGCGAACGCGACACCCTCGAGCGGCCAACAGACGAGATCGCCCGCCGCGCCGGGCGCGAGCACGCCCAGCTCGCCGTCGCGCCCGAGGCAGCCGGCCGATCCGCGCGTCGCGATCTCGAGCGCGTCACGCGCGCCCATCGACTGCGGACCCTTGCGCATGCGCCCGAGGAGCAGCGCGTTGCGCGCCTCCATCCACAGCGACGCGCTGTCGGTCGACGCCGAACCGTCGCACCCGATCCCCACGGGGACCCCGGCGGCCCGGAACTCGTGCACGGGGGCCATGCCGCCACCGCCGATCATCATGTTGGAGCTCGGGCAGTGCGCGACGCCGGTGCCCCACTTGCCCAAGCGCAGGATCTCGTCGTCGTTGGGATAGATGCAGTGCGCGACCCACGACCGGTCGCTCCCCCACCCCACGTGCTCGAAGTGCTCGATGGTGCGACAGCCGTAGACCTCTTCCGAGTAGGTGTCCTCGTCGGGATCCTCGGCCAGATGCGTGTGCAGGCGGACGTCGAGACGCTCCGCCAGCTCGGCGGTGTCGCGCATCAACTCGGGCGTGACCGAGAACGGCGAACATGGTGCCAGCGCCACCCGCACCATCGCGCCCCACGACGGATCGTGGTGCAGCGCGACCAACCGCTCGCTGTCGGCGAGGATCTCGTCGTGATCCTGCACCACCGAGTCGGGCGGCAGCCCACCGTCTTTCTGCGACCGGCTCATCGATCCGCGCGTCGGGTGGAAGCGGAACCCGAGCTCCTCCGCGGCGCGGATCTCAGCGGTGATGAGATCGCCGCCGTGGCGCGGGTGCACGTAGAGGTGGTCGGTCGACGTGGTGCACCCGCCCAGGGCGAGCTCGGCCAGACCCACCCACGCCGACACGTAGGCCGCCTCCTCGTCGAGCAGAGCCCAGCGGGGATACAGCGTGGTCAGCCACTGGAACAGGGTGCCGTTCACCGCCGGGCGGTAGCTGCGGGTCAGGTTCTGGTAGATGTGGTGGTGAGTGTTGATCAGCCCCGGTGTCACCAAGCAGCCATCGGCACGCAGCACCCGCCGGGCCTCGGGCGCCGTCATCGTGCTGTCGCCGAGCGAGTGCACGAAGCCGCCGTCGACCGCGACCCACCCGCCGGCGAGCTCGCGGCGTTCGTCGTCGACGGTGGCCACCAGCTCGGCCCCGGTCACGAGCAGATCGACGGTTGCGTCCATCGGTGCATCGGAGCGCGAACGCACGACGGCCGTCAACCTGGAGCGGCATCGTTCACGCAGCCGTGACACGGCCGCAAAGCCCGCGTCAACAGACTGTTGAAGATGGGAACCATGCGGACCACCCTCCCCGTGCACCCGCTCGACCTCGAGCCGTTCCGCACCGGTGGCCCCGCGGAACGCCGCGACGTGGCGCGGCAACTCGACGACGCCTGCCGCGACACCGGGTTCCTCGTCGTCACCGGGCATGGCATCGCGCAGGGCACGTGCGACGCCGCGCTCGATGCCTTCGGGGCGTTCTTCGACCGGCCCGACGACGAGAAGCACGCCGTCATCGTCGACGACCCGTCCGCCAACCGGGGCTACAGCGCGCTCGGCCAGGAGGGTCTGTCGTACAGCCGGGGCGAGGAGAGCCCCCGCGACCTGTTCGAAGCCTTCAACGTCGGCTCCGAAGACACCGACGACGACTACTACGACCGGTACCGGTCGTTCTACGCCCGGAACACCTGGCCGGCCCGGCCGGACGATCTCCGCGACACGTGGCGCGCGTACGACGTCGCGGTCACCGGGCTCGCCGAGCTCCTCCTCGAGGCCATGGCGCTCGCCCTCGACCTTCCCGAGCAGTGGTTCGTCGAGCGTTGCGAGCACGCCATCATCACGACGCGGGCGATCAACTACGAGCGGCGGGCGAGCACGCCCGATCCCGTCGAGGGCCAGATGCGCATGGGCGCGCACACCGACTACGGGATCCTCACCGTCCTGCTCGCCGACGACGTCCCCGGGCTCCAGGTGTTCCGTGACGGCGTGTGGCACGACGTGTCGACACCCCGCGGCGCGTTCGTGTGCAATCTGGGTGACATGCTCGCCCGCTGGACGAACGACCAGTGGATCTCGACCATGCACCGCGTGGTGCCACCGCCTGCAACCAGCACCGGTGCCGTACGCCGCCGTTCGATCGCGCGCTTTCTCGACTGCCCGCCCGATCTCGTGGTCGAGACCATCCCGTCGTGCATCGACGACGAGCACCCGGCACGCTACGCGCCGGTCAACGCCGGCGAGTGGCTGCGCGCCAAGGTGTTGGGCAGCCGTGCGCTCCAACTCCCCGAGCTCGACGACACCGGCCTGTCAGCGGGCCGGGTCTCCGGAGGACCATCGTGAGCACCACGGCCCGCAGCGCGCTCGCTCGTGAAGTCGGCGTGTTCACCGCGCCGGACTTCGACGCCCCCGATTCTGGAGGGTTGGACGCGTTCTTCGCCGAGCACGGGTTCGCCATCATGCGAGGCCTGTACTCCGAGGTCGAGCTCCAGGAGCTCGAGATCGAGCTCGAACGCCAGCAGCATCGTCTGCTCGCCGGCGAGCTGCCCGAGCAGTGCGGCACCGTCATCCTCGACGAACCCGACGCGGTGATCGACGGCCAGGTGTTCGCGCACTACGTGTGCCACGTCACCGAGGTGTCCGCCATCGCCCGGTCCGCGGTGTACCAACCCGCGGTGGTCGAGGTCACGCGCCGCTTGCTCGGTGCCCAGGCGTGGCTGCTCGAGGACGACCGGTTCGGCGTCGTGTACCAGGACGCCCGCCCCGGCGAGCAGTCCGGCTACTCGCGCATCGGCTGGCACTCCGACCACCAGTCGGGACCCCACCTCGGGATGTGGCCGTCGGTGGCGTTCACCATCCACGTCGACGGCACGTCGCCGCAGAACGGGTTCTTGCGCATCCTCCCCGGCTCGCATCGCGGTGGCACCGACGAGATGCCGCTCGGCTTCGAGCACGTACCCGGCGAGCTCGCCGTCTACTGCGAACGGGGCGACGTCCTGCTGCACCACTCCGACCTGTGGCACAGCGCGGCCCGCGCCACCGACGACGGCGACGGCGCGATCCGTCGTCACGTGCGCGGCGGCTGGTACGGCGGCGCGAGGCTCGAGCCGAACCACGGCCTCGACGACTTCGTCAAGAACGCCCGCCGCTGACGCTCCTCGCGACAAGGTTGCGTCACTGCGCCGCGACACACGCGGTCAGGTGACGCAACCTGCGAGGAAGGGGAAGGGCGTCAGCCGGTGAAGCGGGGCTGGATGACGAGGACCTCGGGCGCGAGAGCCGGAGGCTGCACCTCGAAGGCGCCGACGTCGACCTGGTCGTTCACCACGCGGGCGAACCCGGAGCCGCGCTGGTCGAACTCGTTGCCCGGGAACGCGGGCTCGGGGTTCGGACCCTTGTCGATCGCCACACTGCCCGTCTTCAACGCCATCGTCTGCGTCGCGCCACCGTTGTTGGCCAGCGGGTCGAGACCGGGGTCGCTGACGCCCATCTGGTTGCCGCCGCCGTCGGTCGGCGTGAGGCCGTTGACCACCCCGATGACCGACGACGCCAAGGTCAGCGTGCTGTCGGACTGCGGGTCGCCGTTGATGTCGTCGGTGCCGTCGGCGTTGGCGGCGACGATGGTGCCCAGAACATCGACGAACGCCTGCCCCCTGTGCTCAGTCGCCGCCTCGGTCCGCGGCGAGTTCGCCTGGCGGTCGCTCGACGCCCCGGCGCCCAGCTCCCCGGAGACGTACCCGATGTAGAGCCCGTCGCCGGCGTCGACCGCGGTGTTGCCCGAGATGGTCGACTGCACGAGCTGGAGGCTGCCGCGCAAGACGTCGATCCCGCCCCCGCTGCCGTTGGTGGAGTTGCCGCTGATCGTCGAGTTGGCGATCTGCATGGATCCGGCGCTCGTCCAGAGGTAGAGCCCACCGCCGTTGCCGTTCGCGGTGTTGCCGGAGATGGTCGAGTTCTGCACGTTGACGCCGTCGGTGGCGAAGGCAGTGACGCCGCCCCCGCCCCAGTGCGCCGCACTGTTTCCCGACACCGTGGTGTTCTGGATCGTGAGGGTGTCACCCTCGTCGAACCAGATGCCGCCCGCACCACCGGTGCTGTCGGCGGACGCGGTGTTGTTCGCCACGACGGAGTTGACGACCGACAGGTCGCCGCCCTCGTCGCAACGGTCGAAGTAGAGGCCGCCGCCCAGATTGGTGACGGTGTTCCCACTGACGACCGCGTCGCTGACGACGAGGCTCCCGGAACCAGTGTCGCAGTTGAAGAAGACTCCTCCGCCCTGTTCCGCGTTCCCGCCGGTGATGGTGAGGCCCGAGATGGTGACGGTTCCACCGCTCAGGTCGGTGTACATGGAGAACACGTGACTCGCGCCGTTGCCCGAGATGGTGAGCGCCGATGCGCCGGGTCCGGTGATCGTGACCGGGTCCTCGATGTCGAGCTGACCCGACGTCAGCGTGATCGTGCCCGTCAAACCGGCGAGGTCGATGGTGTCACCTGGGTTCGCATCGGCGAGCGCCTGACGGAGCGAGCCTGCACCCGAGTCGTTCGTGTTGGCCACCGTGATCGTCGCCGCACCCGCAGCCGACGGAAACGCAGCGAGGGCGCCGGTTGCCATGCCGGTCGCGAGCACCGCTCCCGAACCGAGGGCCGCGAGCTTGCGGCTGCGCCGGGCCTGGGCGCGCCGAGCCGCGCGGTTGGGGGTCACGTCCGACATGCCTGCTCCTCTGAACGACCGGAGTCAAGAGAACCTAGCAACCTTCGGCTCGCCGGTGTTCGATCCTGAGCCGGAGCGCTCAGCCCCGGGGATCGCTGTAGCGGGCCAGCATCACCTTCTCGATGGCGGCGATGATCGAATAGACCACGATTGAGTAGATCGTGACCAGGGCGGTCGCGGACCACAACATGTTGTAGTTCGACAACGATCCCGACTGCAGCATGAGGTAGCCGAGGCCCTTGCCGGTCGACAGCCACTCCGCCAGCAGCGCGCCGATGAGTGCAAGCGGCGCCGCGATGCGCAACGACGCGAACAGCGCCGGGAGCGCGGTCGGCACCTGCACCTTGCGCAACGTGGTGACCGCGTCGGCGCCGTAGGCATGGCACAGGTCGACCGCGGCCTTCGGCGCGGTGCGCAGCGCCAGCGACACGTTCACCAGCACCGGGAAGAACGTGACGATGCCGGCGATGATCGTGACCGACAGAAGACCGCGCCCGAAGATCAGCGTGATGATCGGCGTCATCGCGACCAGCGGCACAGAGCGCAACACGATGGCCGCCGGCATGAAGGTCGACTCGGCCGACGGCGCGAGGTTGAAGAACAGCGCGAACAGCACCGCGACCGACGCGCCCGCGAAGAGACCCAGGCCGGCGTCGGTGAGCGTGGTGACCGATGCGTCCCACAGCTGCTGACGCGCGTCGGCGCCGACCTGTCCCGTGGTCAGGAAGTTCCACACGTCGCTCGGCCCGCGTCCGATGAACGGGTCGATGTGGAACAGCTCGAGGAAGAGCTGCCACACCAGCAGGATCAGCGCGACGCCGAGCACCATGGTGAAGAGGCGCCAGAGCACCGCCTTGGTGACGCGCCACCACTTGTTGCCTGACGACCCGGACGGGTGCGGCGCCGAGACCGTCTCGGGCTCGAGCGCGAGCAGCGAGTCGGTGGCGGTCATCGCTCCATCCTCGGTGCCCACGGCGTCAGCGCCCGTCCGACGAAAGCCGTGATCCCGTAGGCCAGACACGCGAGCAGCCCGGCGACGATGGCCAGCCCCCACGTGCGGTTCACCTCGTACGACGTCTGCGACGCGATCATCGCGATGCCGATGCCCGACTCACCGCCCATGTACTCGCCGATGATGGCGCCGAGGATGGCGGCCGGCGCGGCGATGCGCAACGCGGCGAAGAGACTCGGTAGCGCGGCGCGGACGCGCACCTTCGTGAGCTCGGCGACGCGACCGCCGCCGTACCCGCGCACGACGTCGAACATCACCGGGTCGGCGCTCCGGAGGCCGACCAGCGTCCCGACCAGCGTGGTGAAGAACACGAACAGCGCGGCGAGGATGATCTTCGGAGTGGCGCCGTCGTAGGTGATCTGCAGGATCGGACCGATCGCGATCACCGGGATGCAGTACGACACGATGCCCAGCTGCATCGCCGGCTTCTCGAGCAGCGGCACGATCAGCACGACGAACGCGAGCCCGATCGCGAGCAGGTTGCCCCACACGTAACCCCAGGCCGCTTCCGACAGCGTGACCTTCACGTTCGCCCAGTAGAACGACCATCCGTCGTCGACCATCGACGACCAGATGTCGGACGGCGGCGGGATGGTCCCCTTCGCGAGACCTGCTTGTCCGGCGATCTCCCACACCCCGAGCAGGACCACGATGCCGATGACGCCCCGCAGCCAGCGCGGCATCCGACGCCGGCTGGTGCGTTCTGACCGCGGTGCGCGCAGCTCCTGGCCGGTGGGGACGAACGTGTTCGGGCTCCCGACAGCCACGTCAGCTCTCGGCCGCGCGGCCCATGCCCAGCAGGATCTCGCTGAACCGGTCGCACAGCTCGTGGAAGTGCGGGTCGCGCAGCATCTCCGGAGTGCGGGGACGGGGCAGGTCGATGGGGATCTTGGCGATGACGCGCCCGGGCCGAGGACTCATGACCACCACTTCGTCGGCGAGGAACACCGCCTCCGACACCGAGTGCGTGACGAGCAGCGTGGTGCACGCCCGCTCGGTCCAGATGCGCTGCAGCTCGAGGTTGAGTCGCTGGCGGGTCATCTCGTCGAGCGCACCGAACGGCTCGTCGAGGAGCAGCACCTTGGGTTCCACCACCAGCGCGCGGGCGATCGCCACGCGCTGGCGCATGCCACCCGACAGCTGCGCGGGTCGTGCGGTCTCGAACCCCTCGAGGCCGACCAGCTTCACGAGGTCGGCGACGGCCGACGGCGTGCTGGTCTTCGCACCGAGCTCGAGCGGCAGCTTGATGTTGCCGTTCACGGAGCGCCACGGGAGGAGCGCCGCCTCCTGGAACGCGATCCCCAGGTGGTGGTTCTTGCGCGCCTCCGACGGCGCTTCCCCGTGGACCAGCACCTGCCCGCTGGTGGGTACCTCGAGATCGGCGAGGATGCGGAGGATGGTCGACTTCCCGCACCCCGACGGTCCGAGGAGGGCCACGAAGGAACCCTCCTCCGACGCGTAGTCGATCTCCTGCAACGCGACGAGGGGCTTGCGCTTGACCTGGAACTCCTTCCAGAGCGCGCGCAGCAGGATGCCACTGCCCGTGCGTGAGCTCACCGTCGGCTCCGAAGACGTGATGTCGAGCTCCGTGGTGGCCTCCGTCGTCGCCGCCATCGGGAACCTTACGACGGCTGGGTCGGGTTGACCGGCGAGGTCTTCAGGTCGGGGTTGGCCTCGTAGACCTCCTGGATCACCGACATGTCGAAGAGCTTGTCCTTCGTGATGTTGATGTCGGCGAGTGCCAGGGTGCTGATGTTCTCGTCGAGCAGCGCGTCGCTGATGGTGAAGAGGCCGTTCGTCGCGGTGTCCTGGGTGAGGATCACCGTGTTCTCGCTCTTCGACTCGAGCGTCTGCTCCTTCACCGTGAGCTTCTGGTCCTTGCCGTACTTCTTCGCCGCCAGCGTGGCGCCGAGCACCGGGTTCTTGAGGTTGGCGTGCCAGCCCATGATCTCGGCGACGAGGAACGCCTTGAGCTTGTCGCGGTCGTTCTTCAGCGTGTCGCTCTTCACCGAGTAGCTCTCCGACACGAGCGGGTAGTTGTAGTCGGCGAGCAGGAAGTAGGTGTTGGGCACACCCTGCAGCTTCAGCGTGTTGGGCTCGTTGGTGAAGAACGAGAACCAGCCGTCGACGGTGCCCTTGGCCAACGGCGTGGGGTCGAACTGCACCGGCACCTTGTCGATCTTCGACGGGTCGATGTTGTTCGCCTTGAGGAACGCGGCCCACACCGCCTCGTTGGTCGCCTGCACACCGATCTTCTTCCCGATCATGTCCTCGGGTGTCTTGATCGGGCTCTTCTTCAGGCTCATGACCGCGAACGGGTTCTTCTGATACTGCGCGCCGATGATCTTCAGGTCGGCGCCGTTGTTGATCGCCGACGACGTGATGTCGGGTGCGGAGATGCACGCCAACGCCTTGCCCGACTGCACGACCGCGTCCTGCTGCACGGTCGGACCGCCCGACAGCAGCTCGACGCTGCTGAACCCCTGCTTCTTGTAGTAGCCCTTGGTGTCGGCGATGTAGCTCCCCGCGAACTCGACGTTCTTGACCCAGGACAACTGGAAGGTCAACGAGCCGTAGTTGGTCGCCGCCCCTGCCCCCGCTGCGCTCAACCCGCTCCACGCGGTCGAGAGCCCGCCGCTGGCCACCGCCAGGCCCGCAGCGGTGAGTGCGCTCCGCTGCAGGAACTGTCGACGGTCGAGACCAGGCTGACGGTCTTCGTGTGCCTCGCTCACGGTGCCTCCGCTCCGGTGGATCGTGCACAGGCCCCCATCGGCCCGAGCGCCCCTTCAACGATTTGTTGAACCTACGACTGACGGATTTCCTCGCCGCGACTCACGCGTGAACGCAGCGTTTCGGGACTGCGGCCACCGATTCCGTGCGCGACGATGCACAGCATGCCGAATTTCGCGCCCCGAAACCTGCGCGCCCTCCCGAAAGGTCACCTCCACCTCCACTTGGAAGGGTCGATGCGCCCGGCGACCCTCGCCGAGCTCGCCGACACGGCCGGGATCCCGGTGCCGGAGATCCGGGGCTACGGCTCGTTCACGGCCTTCTCGGACACCTATGTGGCGGCCTGCCAGGTGCTGCTCACCCCCGACGACTTCGCCCGCCTGGTGTACGAGGTCGTCGAGGACAGCGTCCGCGACGGTGCCGTGTGGGTCGAGCCGTCGTTCTACGCCCCCCACCACCGCAACCGGTTCGGCGCCGACGAGGAGATCGTCGACATGGTGCTCGACGCGCTCCACACGGCCGGCGAGCGGCTGGGCGTGGGGGTGGGCCTGATGCTCGCGGCCGACCGCACCGTCGAGCCGCCGGTGGCGGTGGAGCAGGCCCGTCTGGCCGCGGCCCGCGCCGGCTGCGGCATCGTGTCGTTCGGGCTCGCCAACGACGAGGCCATCGGCCCGCCCGAGGCCTACGCGGAGGCGTTCGCGATCGCCAAGGATGCGGGCCTGCTGTCAACTCCACACGCGGGCGAGCTCGCCGGCCCCGAGTCGGTGTGGGGGGCGCTGGCCACGTTGCAACCCGACCGCCTGCAGCACGGCGTGCGCGCGATCGAGGATCCCGAGCTGGTCAAGCGACTCGCCGACTCCGACATCGTCCTCGACGTCTGCCCCACGTCGAACCTGTTGTTGTCGGTCTACCCGTCGCTCGCCGAGCATCCGCTCCCGCAGCTCCTCGACGCGGGCGTGCGCTGCAGCCTCAACGGCGACGACCCGCTCCTGTTCGGCCCGGTGCTGCTCGGGGAGTACGAGCTGGCCCGCACCGAGATGGGTCTCGACGACGCTGCGCTCGCCGGCGTCGCCCGCGCCTCGATCGACGGCTCGGGCGCGTCCGTGGAATTCAAGGCCGCGGCGCTGCGCTCGATCGACGACTGGCGCGCGACTTCCGGGACCGCGCCGGCCTGAACGCCCACGCCACGCCCACTCCGGTCACCACCGCGACGACCGCGACCACCGGCAGCGGCCACGCGTAGCTGCCGGTCTCGACGAGCACGCTGCCGAGCACCGCGATGCCGAGCGCACCGGACGCCTCCACCAGCGTCTCGTTGACCCCCGACGCCGAACCCGCGCGCTCGGGCCGCGCCGACGACATGATCATCTCGACCCCCGAGACCGCGGCCATGCCGATGCCGGCACCGATCAGCGCGCCCGCGGCCACGACGCCGGCCAGGTCGCCGCCGACGACCGACAGCGCGGCGACCATCGCACCCAGCGCGGTTGCCGCCAAACCGATCCCGGCCATGCGCCCGTACCCGACACGCGCCGCCCAACCCGGGCTGAGCAGCGAGAACACCAACGACAAGAGCGCGGTGGGGACGAAGTACAGACCCGCCGCGAGGGCGCTGTGGCCCTCGGGACCCTGGATCCACTGCGTGAGCACGAACTGCGTGCCCATCACCCCGAAGAACAGCGCCGAGATCACCGCCGCACCCCACCGCAGGCGAGGGTCGCGTCGCGTGTCGTCTTCGATCAGTGGTTGCGACGAATGCTCCTCGCGGCGCGCGAACCCGAAGAGGAGCAGCACGCCGCCGACGGCCGCGGCGATCACCAGCGGCGACCCCCAACCTCGTTGCGGTCCTTCGATGATCGCGACGATGACCGCGGTGAGCGCGCCCCACCAGAGCAGCGCACTCCAGCGGTCGACCGGCGGCGACGCGGGATCGTGCGACCGGGGCACCCAGCGCGCCGCGAGCACGAGCGTCACGATCACCACCGGCACGTTCACGAGGAACACCGACCCCCACCAGAAGTGCGCGAGCAGCAGTCCACCGACGACCGGACCCACCGCGGTGGCCGTGCCGCCGACGCCAGACCACACCGCGATCGCGCGCCCGCGTTCCTCGGCCGGGAAGATGTTGCCGAGCACCGACAGGGTCGACGGCATGGTGCATGCGCCGCCCACGCCCATCACGCCGCGCGCCACCGCCAGCCACGCCGCGGTGGGCGCGAACGCCGCCGCGGCCGACGCGGCGCCGAAGATCACCAGGCCCAGCATCAGGAGCCCCTTCCGGCCGCGCCGGTCGCCCACCACCGCCAGCGGGAGCAGCAGCCCGGCGAGCACGAGCCCGTACGAGCTGCCGATCCATTGCAAGCCCGCCTCGCTGGTGTGCAGGCCGCGCTGGATGCTCGGGAACGCGACCGCGAGGATCGTGTTGTCGATGACGATCACCGACAACGCGAGACAGAGCACCCCGAGCGCGCGCCAGCGCCGCGGGTAACCGCCCGGGTACACCTCCACCGGGGTCACGGTACGCGGCTGCTGCGGGGAAGTCGGTGGAGGATGCTCAGGAGATCAGGGCCGTGGCGACCAACTCCCCGGTCGTGCCGTCGATCAGCCCCACGTCGGTCACGTGCGGCCCCGGCAGGCAGGCCAACGACGAGAGCATGACCTGGAACAAGGGCTGGGTGACGACCATGGTGGTGGAGCTGAGCCCGACGCCGACGGCGGCGTCCTGCACCGCGCGCTGCGCGTCGGCGACGGCGCGCGCGGGCAGCGGCGACAGGATCCCGGCGATGGGCAGCTGGATCGACGCGACGACAGCGCCGTCGCGCGCGACCGCAACGCCACCACCGGAAGCGATCACGGTGTTGGCGGCGAGCGCCATGTCGTCGGCGTCGCGCCCGAACACCACGAGGTTGTGGGTGTCGTGCGCGACGGTCGTCGCGACCGCGCCGGTCCACTCGCCCCACCCCGCGAGCAGCGCGGCGTGCGGGGTGGGATCGATGCGGCCGTGGCGGTGCACGGTGACCTGCACGAGGTGATCGGCGGGGACGTCGACCACGCTGTCGCGCACCGTCACCGCGGTCTCGTCCCAGCGTGTCATCACCGCGTCGGCGATCACGCGCATGCGGTGCTCGCCGTCGGGCGCGTCGAGACGGAGCCGGAAGTCGTCGGCGACCAGCGGCGCCAGCTTCATCGTGAAAAGCGGTGGGTCGCTGGGACCCTCGACCACGTCGACCACCATCTGTCCCGCGGCGGCGACGAGCCGTCCGCCCACGAACACCTCGTTCACCCTCACGTCGGTGAGCGAATCGAGGACGATCACGTCCGCCTGGCGACCGGCGACGATCGCGCCGAGGTCGACGCGCTGCAGCCGGTACGCGGCGTTGTACGTCGCACAGCGGTACGCGAGTAATGGATCCATGCCGTACGCGATGAGGCGGCGCAACAAGTGGTCGAGGCCGCCCTCCTCGAGCAGGGTGAGCGCGAACAGGTCGTCGGTCGCGGCCACGAGGTGCGTGGGCGGCAACGGCAGCTGGTTCACTTCGGCGACGATGCCGGGCAGGATGGCATCGAGCGCGCCCCGCAGCTCGACGGTCATGCCGGCGCGGAGCTTCTCGAGGCAGTCGGGTTCGGTGAAGATCTCGTGGTCCGACGTCATGCCGGCGGCGAGGTACGCCTGGAGCGCGGCGCCCGTGAGCCCGGCGGCGTGCCCCGACACGAGCTTCCCGCTGGCCAGCCCGGCCGCCACCACCGCGCGCATGCGGTCGTCGGACGAGAGCACGCCCAACATGTCCATCACCTCGGCCAGACCACCCACCTCGGGCCACGCCAGCATGCGCTCGACATCGGGGCCGAACAGGTCGGCGCCCGACAATTCGAGGCCCGGTTGGGGCGGCACGCACGACGGCGCCTGCACGACGAAGCGCACCGGCAGACCCCGGCTGGCTTCGACCGCGTAGCGCACCCCCTTGACTCCCGCGACGTTGGCCAGCTCGTGCGGATCGGCGAACACGGTCGTCGTGCCGCGCGGGCAGACCGCCTCGGCATACGCACCGGGCGTGAGCATCGACGATTCGAAGTGCACGTGGAGATCGATGAGACCGGGCGCGACGAAGCGCCCACGACAGTCGAGCGCGTCGAGGCTGTCGGTGCGCGCGTGCGGCTCGTGCACGCTCGCGATCATGGGACCCACGATGCCCACGTCGGCGGGGCGCAGCTCGCCGCACCCGACGTCGACCAGCGTCCCTCCCGTGAGCAACAGGTCGAACGGCTCCGCGCCCTGCGCAGCCGCGACGGCGCGCTGACGCAGCGCGGGGTCGACGGGATCGATCGGCATCACGAACCTCCATTCCCGCTCTTGGCGCCGCCGCAATGGCTCGCTCGCTGCGGCTCGGGATACCCGACAAACGCCCCGCGGAGCGGTCGCTCGCTCGCGTGCGCCGAGCTGTTCATGTTCCCGCTTCCACGAAGTCGGCGAGGATGCGGCGCAGCTCCACGCCGGTGCGGTCGGTGCGCACGTGCACCTCGGTGGTGATGTCGAGCGGCAGGCGACGGTCGACGTACTGCTCCTGCAACAACAGGTCCTCGTCGAGGATCTTCTGCTCGTACGCCGCGCAGTCGGCCAGCTGGTCGGCGTCGTCGACGTCGTCGCGGTGCAGCAACGTGTAGATGCGGCAGTGCTCGTCGTCCTCCGGCTGCACGAAGAAGTCGATGACGTTGGTGCCACCCGCTTCGACGTACTCGATGCGCAGGCTCACCTGGAACGGGGCTCGGTACTCGTAGTGCAACAACCGGTGCTGGAGGAGCGGGCGGAGCTGCTGCTGCACCCCGCGGTCCTCGTGGTTCGGGAAGGTCTGCGTGCTGGTGACCACCATGCCGAGCCCGTCGCGCTCGACGGTGAGGTCGGGCACCTCCAGCGCCTGGTCGGTGCCGATCGTCGCCGCGTGCACGAACGGGAAGTGGGCCTGGTCGAGGAAGTTGTCGAGCATCAGGCCCGCGCCGACTCGGGCGCGCGTCGGAGGGAGCAGGTGGTGCAGGAAGCCTTCGGCCGTCGCGAACGGGAGGTCGAGGCGCGGTCCCACCGGCGACTCCGGCGCCAGGAACACCAGACCGCCTGCTTCGGCGAGGGCCGCGGGCGCGGCGGCGTGGGCCCGCCCGGGGATGCGGTCGCTGCCGCCGATGGCGGGGATGGCGGTGCACGCGCCGTCGCCGTCGAAGCACCAGCCGTGGTATCCGCACTCGAGCACGCCGCCGACCACGCGACCCGCCGAGAGCGGCGCCAAGCGGTGGGGGCAGCGGTCGGCGAACGCGACGAGGCGCGTGCCCTGGTCATCAACCGGCAGGCGCACCAGGACCCATGGTTCGCCCAGCAACATCACCTGCGCCGGGTCGCGGCCGACCTCGGTGGAGGCGGCGACGACGTGCCACCCGCGCCGCAGCGCCGCATCGGTGTGACCGAGCATCACAGCCACATCATCACGACGCGTCGGCCACCATCTCGAGCCCGTCGCCGAACTCCGCGTCGAGCAGTGCGATCTCGGCCTCCATGCCGGCACGCAGCGACGACCGGTCGGACGGGTCGAGCCACGCGGCTTCGACGCCGTTCAGCACCATCGCCTTGGCCACCTCGGGCGGGTACCCGTTCTGCCCGACGAAGTCGACGTACTCCTTGCCGATGTCGGTGTGGAACATGGTGGGGTCGTCGGAGTTGAGGTGCACCAGCAGACCGGCGGCGAGCATCCCGTTGATCGGATGGGTGGTGAGGTCGGGCCAGCCGTACACGACCGCGGTCGACGTCGGGCAACACGTGAAGTGGATGCCGTCGTCGCGGCACCGTTCGACGACCGCGTCGTCGTCGAGGATGTGGTAGCCGTGATCGATCCGCTCGCATCCGAGCACGTCGAGGCAGGTGGTGATGTTCACCGGCGGCGCGTCCTCGGACGCGTGGCTGGTGCGGTGCAGGCCGGCGTTCGCCGCCAGCGCGAAGCACTCGGCGAATTGCTCGGGCGGGTCGGGCGCCTCGGCCGCGTCCATGCCGAGGCCGATGACCTCGTCGCGCCGGTGCTCGATGACCTCCTCCACCATCTGGAGTGCCATCGGCACCGGGTCCTGGCGGTAGACGTCGGCGATGAGGAAGCAGCGCACGCCGAGGTCGGCCTCGGCGGCGCGCGCGCCGTCGATGAGCCCGTCGACGATGGTCGCCATGGGCACCCCCCGCGTCGTGTGCAACGTGGGGTTGAAGAACATCTCGCGGTACTTGAGGTTGCCGAGTTTCACGCCGTCCTCGAGGGATTCGTAGGCGACCCGGGCGAAGTCGTCGCGGTCGATGACGATCGAGTTGACCAGCCGGAAGATCTCCAGGAACTCGTAGATGCTGGCGTAGTCGTAGATGTGGTGCACGTTGTGGGTCGGCAACGCCACGCCGTGCTTGTCGGCGAGCTCGACGACGGTGGCCGGCCGCAGCGTGCCCTCCACGTGGCAGTGCAGCTCGACCTTGGGGAGGCGGCGCAGGTACTCCTCGTAGTCCATGAAGCTCCTCGGGCTCTGGGTCAGGGTGTCCAGTCGGCGAATGCGTCGATCATCGCCCCGACGTCAGCACCGAGCGGGTAGAGCACGGGGCAGGTGCATCCGGTCGCGACGTACTCGGCCACCTTGGCTCGACACTCGTCGGGCGTCCCCGATGCGGTGATGAGCTGCACGACGTCGTCGGGCACCAGCTTCGACGCGGTGACCACGTCGTCGTGCGTGGCCGGCCACGTGAGCACGTCGCCGATCTCGTCGAGCAGCGCATCCGGCACGCCGGACGCCTTCATGATGTGCGGCTGCTGCCCGAGGTACTGCGTGACCAGGAGGCGTGCGGCGTCGAGCGCGGCGTCACGGTCGTCGTCCATCGAGCAGACGACGAGCTGAGGACGGTCGACGTCGTCGACGGTGCGACCGACGCGCGCCGCGCCCTCCGCCAACGCGGCCAGCGCGCCCTCGTTGTACGCGGGCGAGACGAGGTAGTTGAGCAACGCGCCGTCACCGATCTCACCGGCCAGCTTCATCATCTGGAGACCGGTGGCACCGATGACGATCGGCACGTGCTTCGGGCGACGCTCCTGGTGCACGTAGTCGAGCTCCACACCGTCGAGATGCACGAACTCGCCGTCGAAGGTGACGGTCTCGTTGGCCAGCAACGCGCGGACCACGGTGACGATCTCGCGCATGGCGCGCAGCGGCTTGTCGCGGCTGATGCCGACCTTCGACGCAAGCGGGTCCCACCACGCGCCGATGCCGAGCGTGACTCGACCCGGCGCGAGGTCGTCGAGGGTGGAGAACGTGGCGGCCAGGAAGGCGGGATTGCGCACCCACATGCTCACGACCCCGGACCCGAGTCCGATGCGCTCCGTCACCGCTCCGAACGCGGCGAGCGGGACGGTGGCCTCGCGCACCAGCCGGCTCTCGGCTTGCCACACCGCCTCGAAGCCAGCCTCCTCGGCCTGGCGCGCGTAGCGCATGCCGTCGCGGAGCGGGTGCGCGTCCTGCAGGTAGAGCGCAACGCGCGTGCTCACAAGTCGGCCATCCTCGAGAACAACCGTTGCGCCTCCTCGCGCGCCCGGGCTCGGATCTCGACGACGTCGACTCGAGTGGGCCCGGCCTCGTCGAGCACCACCTCCCCGTCGACCACCACCCGCACCGGGTGCACGCCGGGCGTGTACGCGAGGTGCCACGCGTCCATGGGTTCGTAGTTCCACGTCACCACGTCGCCGGCCGCGCCCGGCACGAGCTGGTAGCCGGTCTGCAACCACTCCCACGCGTCGGTCGGCGCGAAGTCGAGGTCGCGGGCGCGCGCCGAGCGCGAACGCGAGCCGGAACTCCTCGAGCATGTCGGCGCCGATCCCGTCGGTGCCGAGCGCGACGCGTTCGAAGCGCACCGGCTGCCCGTAGCCCACTGCGTTGTTGAGGTTCGAGCGCGGGTTGTGCACCACGACGCCCGGGAGCTGATGCTCGAGGTGCACCCCATGGGCGAGCAACCACGACTGGTCGGCGTGCACCATGAGCCGGCTGCCCGCACCCGCGTCGGCCTCGGCCTCGGCCACGTGCAGGTGGACACCGACACCGAGGTCGGCCGCGAGGTCGGTGACCGCGTCGAGGGTGTCGTCGGAGAGCGTGAAGCAGGCGTGCGCCCCGACGAAGCCGTCGCCGCCTCCACGCAGGAAGCGCTCGTTCTCGGCGAGTCCGGCCTTGGCGCCGTCGAGCCCGTTGCGGTCGGTGACCTCGTAGCAGCAGCGCACCCGCACCCCGACCTCGGCGCACGCCTCCGCGATCACGTCGAGGCTGCCCTCGATCGCGTTGGGCGACGAGTGGTGATCGACGATGCCGGTGGTGCCGGCTTCCAGCGCTTCGAGCGCACCGAGGCGCGCCGACCAGCGCACGAGCTCGAGGTCGAGGGCTCGGTCCAGGCGCCACCAGATCCGCTGGAGGATCTCGACGAAGGTCGTCGGCGGACGCGCCGGCGCGGGCATGCCGCGTGCGAGGGAGGAGTAGAGGTGGTGGTGCGCGCACACCAAGCCCGGGGTCTCCACGGTCACGTGGTCGCCACTTCCCGACGCATGGGCAAGCGCGTGCGCCACTCACCGTCGAGGTGGTGCAACGCCGCCGCCACCGCGCCCGCGGTGGGGACGAGCCCGATCTCGCCGACGCCCTTCACGCCGTACGGCGAGCGAGGCTGCGGCTCCTCCACCAGGATGACGTCGATCGGCGGCACGTCCTTGGCCCGGATGATGCCGAGGCCGCGCAGCGTGGTCACCCGCGGTCGCCCGTCGGCATCGCACGGGAAGTCTTCGGTCAGCGCGTAGCCGAGACCCATGTGCACCGCGCCTTCGACCTGGTTGGTGCACAGCAACGGATTGACCGCTCGCCCGACGTCGTGGGCCGCGACGACTCGCTCGATGGCTCCGGTGTCGCGGTCTATCACCACCAGCTGCGAGGCGTAGCCGAACGCGGAGTGGATCACCGGATGCTCGACGCCCGACTCGATCGAGCTCGTCCAGTCGACCCGGTACTCACCGTGGTAGTCGACACCGACCTGACAACCGTCGGCGAGGGCGGCCTGGCACGCGTCGGCGACGGCGCCCGCGCCCATGAGCGTGCCCCGGCTGCCGGTGGTCTGGCCCGCGCCGAGCTCGCGTGTGGTGTCGACGACGACCCGGATTCGCTCCGGCTCCAACCCCAACTCCTCGATCGCCACCTGCGCCACGACGGTGTGGACACCCTGGCCCATCTCGGTCCAGCAGTGCCGCACCTCGACGGTGCCATCGGGCTCGAACCGCACGACGGCGCGGACGATCTCGAGGAACCCGTTGCCGAGTCCCGAGTTCTTGAGCCCGAGGCCGAGGCCCACCGCGCGTCCCGCGGCCTGCGCCGCTTCGTACGCGGGCTTCAGCGCGTCGAGGCAGCGGCGGGCACCACGGCAGCCGTCGTCCATGATCTGGCCGGGCCCCCACACGTCGCCGGGGTCGACGACGTTGCGGCTGCGGATCTCCCAGCCGCTGATGCCAACGCGGTCGGCGAGACGGTCGAGCGCGCCCTCCATCGCGAACTGCGCCTGGTTGGCGCCGAAGCCGCGGAACGCGCCACACACCGAGTTGTTGGTGCGGGCCGCAACCGCTTCCACGTCGATGGCCGGCAGCCGGTACGGGCCGCTGGCATGGCCGGCAGCCCGCTCGAGGACCTTCATGCCGACCGACGCGTACGGTCCCGAGTCGCCCAGCATCCGAGCCCGCAGTGCCGTGAGTCGACCATCGGCGTCCGACCCGACTTCGAGGTCGATGCGCACCGGGTGGCGCTTGGGGTGGAGGAGCAGCGACTCCTCGCGCGACAACGTGCACTTGACCGGCCGACCGAGCAGACAGGCCGCCAGCGCGGTCTGCGCCTGGTTGCTCATGTCCTCCTTGCCGCCGAAGGCACCACCGTTCGAGACCAGCTCGACCGTGATGCGCTCGGCGTCGATCGCCAGCACCGACGCGATCTGGTCGCGGTCATCCCACACGCCCTGCCCACCTGAGTACACGTGGAGCCCGCCGTCTGCAGTCGGGACGGCGAGGGTGGACTCCGGCTCGAGGAAGGCGTGTTCGATGCGCTGCGTCTGGAAGACGTCGTGCACGACGTGTTCGCTGGCGGCGAAGGCGGCGTCGACGTCGCCGCGTGAATACACCGAGCGGGACAGCACGTTGCCGTCGAGACCCCAGACCGCGTCGTCGTCGCTCGCCACCGCGGTCGCGGGGTCCGTGATCGGGGTGAGCGGCGCGTACTCGACCTCGACGAGCGCGGCCGCGCAGCGGGCGGCTTCCCGCGTGTCGGCGACGACGATGGCCATGACGTCGCCGAGGTAGGAGGTGCGTCCACCGACCGGGATGAACACCGGCCAGTCCTTGTGGATCAGTCCCACCTTCAACTCGCCGGGCACGTCGGCGGCCGTGAACACCCCCACCACGCCGGGCATCGCGGCCGCGGCGGCGATGTCGATGGCGAGCACGTCGGCGCGCGCGTGGGCGGCAAGGTGGAACGCGCCGTGGAGCATGCCGTCGACGCGCAGGTCGTCGACGTAGTGCTTCTCCCCCACCGCGAGGTCGAGACCCTCGTACCGGGTGCCGCTGGTGCCGACGCCGCCGAGCGCGACCGGCGCCGGCGACTCGCCCTTGGCGAGCAGCTCCACCGCGTCGAGGATCTTCACGTAGCCGGTGCACCGGCAGAGGTGCGCGCCGAGGTGGCGCGCCGCGGTGTCCCGATCGAGCCCTGCGCCCTTCTTCTCGAGCAGCGACGCGGTGCGCACGAGGATCCCGGGCGTGCAGAAGCCGCACTGCAGTGCGCCGGTGGACGCGAACGCCGCGGCCATCCGGTCGCGCGCGCCGGCGTCGATTCCTTCGAGCGTCGTGACCTCGGTGCCCTCGATCCGGTCGAGCGCGAGGTTGCAGGCGACGACGGCCTTGCCGTCGACGAGCACGGTGCAGCACCCGCACTGACCGGAAGGTGAACATCCGTCCTTGGCCGAGAGCACGCCGAGATCCTCTCGCAGCGCGCTGAGGAGGTGCGGGTGCTCACCCGTCACACGCACCGGCGTGCCGTTGAGGACGAACTCGGTCACCAGTCCAGGTTCACGGGCTTTCAACATTTTGTCAACGCGCGCACGGTTGCCATCGTGTGAACTTGCGCCATGGCACCTGGTACGACACGAAGACCGTGCAGGTCTACGCGAACCCTCACCGCGTCGCGGCGCCGCCAGTCGTCGACGGCGGCGATGGTCCGCGGGCGTTCCACCGGGCGCTCCCCGGCTACGCGGTCACCCCGCTCGTCGCCGCGCCCACGCTCGCGGCCGAGCTCGGGCTCGACGCGCTCTGGGTGAAGGTCGAGTCGAGCCGGCTGGAGCTCCCGTCGTTCAAGATCCTCGGCGCCTCGTGGGCGGTGTCACGCCTCCTCGCCGAGCGGTTCGGCACGTTGCCGGAGCCGCCGACTCTCGACGACCTCAGGTCGGCGCTGGCGACGGCGGATCCGATCACCTTCGTCGCCGCCACCGACGGCAACCACGGCCGCGCGGTGGCGCGGATGGCGCGGCTCCTCGGCTGCGCATGCCGGATCCTCGTCCCGGTCGGCACCGCGGTCGCTCGCATCGCCGGCATCGAGTCGGAGGGCGCGACCGTCGAGGTGGTCGACGGCACCTACGACGACGCGGTCGCGGCGTCGGCCGCGCTCGCCGCCGACGACGTGCTCGTGGTGTCGGACACATCCTGGGACGGCTACGTGGACGTGCCCGTGCAAGTCATCGAGGGCTACGCCACGATCTTCGCCGAGGTCGACGAACAGCTCGGCGACGACAGCATCGACCTCGTGGTGGTCCCGATGGGCGTGGGCGCGCTCACTGCGGCAGTGGTGACGCACTACTCGCGTCGCGCGGCGGTCGTCGCGGTCGAACCGTTGACCGCGGCCTGCGGGCTGGCGTCGGCGCGAGCGGGCGCGCCCGCGTTGGTGCCCGGACCGCACGACTCGATCATGGCCGGACTCAACTGCGGGACGGTGTCGCTGGTCGCGTGGCCCACGGCGCAGGCCGGCGTCGACGTGTTCGTGGCGGTCGACGATCCCGCCGCCGAGCAGGCCATGCGCGACCTCGCGACCCTCGACGTGGTTGCGGGCGAGACGGGCGCGGCATCCCTGGCGGGCCTGCGCGCGCTCGCCGCGCACGCGGCCGAGGCCGGTCTCGACGTGCGGGGGCGCCGTGCGCTGGTGCTCTGCACCGAGGGCGCGACCGACCCCGTCGCGTACGAGCGCATCGTGGGCAGTCCGCCGCCACCTGACGTACGGTGAGCGCAAGACACGACTCGCCAAGGGGGAGACGACCGTGGAGTACAACCCGTTCGCCCGCGACATCCAGACCAACCCGTACCCCGTGTACCAGTGGTTGCGCGACGAGGCCCCCGTGTACCACAACGAGGAGATCGGGTTCTGGGCGCTCTCGCGCTTCGACGACGTGCTCGGCGCGCACCTCGATCCCGCCACGTTCATCTCGGGACACGGGGTGACGATCGAGGGCTACGACCGCGGCAACGACGTGCTCATCAGCCGCGACGAGCCGAGCCACACGTGGCATCGGAAGCTGGTCTCGCGGCTGTTCACGCCGCGGGCGATCTCCGAGCTCGAGCCCAAGGTGCGGGCCATCGCGGCCGGCGTCCTGGAGGGGGCGCGAGACCAGGGTGAGATCGACATCGTGGCCGAGTTCTCGACCCACCTCCCGATGATGGTGATCGCCGAGATGCTCGGCCTCCCGATGGAGACGCGCGAACAGCTCCGTCACTACTCCGACGCCATCCTCGATCGCACCGAAGCCGATGACCAGGGCAACATCACCGATGCGACCCAGGCAGCGATGGCCGGTGTGATGGGCCTGCTGATGCAGATCGTCGACGACAAGGCGCGCAACCTGGGCGACGACATCGCGTCGCTGTTGCTCACGGCGACCGTCCGTGACGACGACGGCAACGAGGTGGCGCTCACCCACGAGCAGGTCGCCTATCGCCTGCTCGAGCTGACCATCGCCGGGCACGAGACCACCGCCAAGCTCATCGCCAACGGTGTCGTCGCACTCGACTGGTACCCCGACCAGCGAGCCGAGCTGGTCGCCGACCCGTCACTGATCCCGAACGCGGTCGAGGAGATGCTGCGCTGGGACCCGCCGTCGCACTACCAGGGCCGGTGGGTCGAGCAGGACGTCACCCTGCACGGCGTCACCATCCCGGCCGACTCGCGGGTCGTCCTCATCACCGGTGCTGCCAACCACGACGAGCGCGTGTTCGCCGATCCCGAGCACTTCGACATCCACCGCGACATCGAGCGGCACGTCGGCCTCGGGTTCGGCATCCACCTCTGCGTCGGTGCCGCGCTGGCCCGGCTCGAGACGCGCATCGCGTTCGAGGAGCTGCTGGCGCGCTCTCCGCACTACGAGCTGCGGCAGCCGATGAAGCGCGCATACTCCAGCAACGTACGCGGCCTGTCGAACCTCCCGATCGCGCTCGACCCCGCCGCGTAGCCGCGCTTCCGATGCGGGCATGGAGGGCGGTCGAGCACGGCGCGCCGCGCGACGTCCTACGACTGGAACAGATCGACACGCCCACGCCCGGTCCGGACGAGGTGCTCGTGCGGGCCGATGCGGTGACGCTCAACTTCAACGACATCGACGGCATCTACGGCCGCTACGCGACCGTGCCGGTCCCCGCGCCCTACGTGCCGGGCATGGAGGTGCTGGGCACGGTCGAGGCGGTGGGTCCCGGAGCCGACGCCGCGCTCGTCGGCACGCGCGTCGTCGCGATCCCCACCGGCGCGTTCGGCGGCTACGCCGAGTACGCGGTGGCGCCCACCACGATGACGTTCCCGATGCCGGATGCCTTCGCCCTCCCGGACGCGGCGGCCATCCTCATGCCGTTCCACCTCGCGGCACTGGCGCTGTACGTGCGCGCGGGAGTGCGTGAGGGCGAGACGGTGCTCGTCCACGCCGCCGCCGGCGGCGTGGGGTCGGCCGCGGTGCAGCTCGCGCAAGCAGCCGGCGCGCGCGTGATCGCGCTCGCGGGTTCCGCCCAGAAGGCGCATCTCTCCGCGCAGTTCGGCGCCGACGTGGCGGTCGACACCAGCGCCACCGACTTCGTGGACGCCGCGCTCGAAGCGACCGGCGGGCGCGGCGTCGACGTCGCCTTCGACACCATCGGCGGTGAGATCACCACGCGCACGTTCCGGTGCATGGCGTTCGGCGGCCGGCACGTGCTCGCTGGGTTCGCGTCGGGCATCGAGGCCGAGGACGCGGGGATGGTCCCCCGCCCGATCCTGTTCGGGAACTTCTCCCTCGTCGGGGTGTGCCTCGCCTACGTCGACGACCCGCTGGCGGTGAAGCAGGCCGTCGGGTCGAACTTCCTGTCGCGCGCCGACGCCCTTGCCCTGCACGAGCAGATCCTCGATCTCGTCGCGGCCGGGCGGGTGCGTCCGGTCGTCGGGCTCGACGTGCCGTTCGACGAGCTCCCGACCGCGCTCGACGCGATGGAGCAGCGGCGAACCGTGGGCCGCATCGTCGTCCGGGTCCACTGAGCCCGAACCGAGCGCGAGCGGGACGCCGGCGCACTCGATCACCTCGCGTTCACCCGTCGGCTGCCCGTAGGTGGTCAGGGCACCTGCAGCGAGGTCGTGCACGACCTCCGCACCGCCTCGCCGCGGCTCTTCGACACCTCGATGTACTCCGCGTTGGTGACGAGCGCTTCGAGTGCGGCGCGCGACGGGTAATTGCCGATGAAGATCAGATCGGGGTCGAATGCGTCCTCGATCGCCTGCTGCGGAACGAAGCGCGGGGCGATGTAGCGACCGCCCACGGCCTCGACGAGCGGCCGCGCTGCGGTGAGGTACTCGTCGTAACGCTCACGACCACCGGGCTCGAACCACAGGATGTTCAGGATCGCGATGCCGGGCCGGAGCTCGACCGGACCGGCATCGACAGGATCGATCGCGCAGCGGACGAGCACACCTCGGCTCAGGGCGTCGCGTCGCAGCGGTGACACCTCGGCGTACGCGTCACTGCGCCACATCTGGTCGAACGCGTCAGCCGACGGGTACCGGACGACGAAGAACAGGTCGGGGTCGAAGTCACCTTGGAGCACCGCGTCGACGGAGAGCGGTGGAACGATGATCTCGGCGCCGACGTCTTCGATCATCGGCGCGACCGCCTGCCCGTACTCGGAGTAGCGCGCCGCGCCGCCGTCCGGCCGGAACCAGAGCGCGTTCAGCATGGCGATCGGCTGCATCCACCAACCATAAGCGTCTGAGGTCCTGATCGGACTCGACGTCGGTCAACGCGCCCCGATCGAGTCGATCGGCAGCACGCGTGTGGTCGCGGCCGGGTGTGACTCGGCGCGCACCAGGCGCAGGCCCATGATCCCGTGCCGGTGGTCGCAGGTGTCGATCCAGTTGGGATGACCGGGGTCGCGGTGCGCGACGACGAGCCGCACCGAACCGTCCACTTCGGGGACCGCGGTCACGTTGTTGCGGGAGATCGACCGACGCTTGTCCAGGCACTCGGCCCAGATGTTGCCGAGCTGGAAATTCCAGTACGCGCACTCGGGGGGCACCAGGTCGACGACCAGGGCCTCGTCGGGCGCGAGGTGCCAGTACCCGAGCTGGAACACGATGTTCGGGTCGCCGCCGACGAGGCGGTGGTACTCCTCGTCGGGGAAGTGCATCCGGTTCGGTTCGGCGCGCCACGGGGCGACCCAGTCGGCAAACCAGAGGGACGCGCCGATGGTGTACATGACCGCGCCGAGCAGGCGGCGGCTGACGGTGTCGGGATCGAGCGACGGCGACGGCACGTCGACACCGACGCAGTCCACGCTGATCGTCGCCGCGGTCTCGTTGGCGCGGTCGGCGAAGGTCTGGCGGATGAGGATCATCGACGAGTCGGCGGCGAGTCGCAGCCAGTTGCCCTCGTGCTGGTGGACGCTGGCGATGATCTCGAAGGAACCGTCCGGTCCGAGCACGAGCTCGTCGTCGTTGAGGTGCCCGGCGCCGCCGGTGATGCGATCCTTCGCCGCGTAGTTCTGGTTCTGGCCCACGAACGAGAGGTACGAGATCGTCCCGCGGTTGCCGGAGATGCGGTAGTCGTAGCGCGCGTCGATCCCGAACGACGAGTACACGTTGTCGGGGTTGTCGAGGCCGAACCCGCAGTGGGCCGGCAACGCGTGCACTGCGGGATGGCGCGGGCCCGGGTCCTCCAGGTAGCTGGCGAGTCCGTTCTGCAAGAGACGCGCGAGGTAGCGATGCCCCTCCGCGCGGTCGAAGTCGTCGAGGTCGAGGTCGTCGCGTGCGAGCAGCTTCGACGCCTGCGCGAGCAGATCGCAGAACTCCGCCCACGTGCTGCCGTCGGCCAGCGCGTCACGTTGGTCGCTCATGGGCCAGCGACACTACGGAACGATCCGAAACCGCGCAACGCTGGATCGAATGGTGGTGTGCCGCCGCGGGGAGTCGACCGACTTGTAGACCTAGATCTACAACCGCGGTTCAGCCTGCGTGCGCGGCCACGTAGCGCTCGCGCCACTCGGCCCGCGAACGCGTCGACGTGTCGACGTCGGGCGAGAGCGCGCGGAGCTTCCCGACCGTCGCGTTCTCGCGTGCGATGTGCTTGAACGGGTCGTAGCCGAAGTGCCGGCACGAATTCTCCCACGTGATCTTGTGGATGTCCTCGTCGGACGCGCCCGCGTTGTCCAGCTCGGAGAGCACGACTTCGGGTGCGTCGGGCCAGATCGAGTCGGAGTGCGGGTAGTCGCACTCCCAGGCGATGATGTCGATGCCGATGTCGTGGCGCACCTTGAGTGACACGGGATCGGTCACGTAACACGCCAGCGAGTGCTCACGGAAGATGTCGCTCGGCATCTTGTCGCCGAAGTCGTGACCGAGCCAGCGCTGGTTCGTGTAGTGGCGGTCGCACCGGTCCAGGTAGAACGGGATCCAGCCGATGCCCGCCTCCGACCATGCCACCTTGAGGTCTGGGTACTGGTGGAACGCGCCACCCCAGAGCAGGTCCTGCGCGGCGAGCGCCGACACCTGCGTGGCCAGGATGATCAGGTTGTCGATGGGCGCCTCGGGCGAGCTGCTGATCGCGTTGAAGCCTTGGCCGATGTGCAGGCACATCACCACCTCTTCCTCGGACACCGCGCGGAAGAACGGATCCCAGAAGTCGAGGTTGATGTAGCTGGGCAGGCCCTGGATGTGCGGCAGCTCGGGCATGGTGATGGCGCGGCAACCCTTCGCCGCGACGCGCCGCACCTCGTCGGCGACGGCCTGCGGGTCCCAGATCGGGGGGATGGCGAGCGGGATGAAGCGGTCGGGGTAGGCCGCGCACCACTCGTCGATGTGCCAGTCGTTGTACGCCTGCACGGTCGCGAGCGCGAGGTCCTTGTCGCTCGCCTCCTGGAACATGCCGCCGCTGAAGCCGGCGAAGGTGGGGAAGCACATCGACGCCAGCACACCGTTGCGGTTCATGTCGCGTACGCGCTCGTGGATGTCGTACGCGCCGGGACGCATCTCCGCGAAGCCGATGGGATCGAAGCCCCACTCCTCCTTGGGCCACGTGACGACCGCGTTGAGGCCCATCGAGCCGATCTGCTGTCCCTCGAACAGCCACTTCTCGTTGCCGTCGTCACCGATGACGACGTGCGGCAGCCGGTCGCGGTACTTCGCCGGCGCGTGGCGGTCGAACATGTCGGGCGGTTCGACGACGTGGTCGTCGATGCTCACCAGGATCAGGTCGTCGACGTGCATGGCGGTTCCTCCCCCGAGGAGTGCGGCGTGGCCTCACCGTATACCGGGGTCGGCACCCGCCCCAGCGGGGCAGCTCCCTAGGCCTGCTTGACCCCGAGCAGCTCCGCCCCGCTCGTGGAGTCGGTGAGAGGCCGGCCCGACGCGCGCACCTTCTCGACGGCCTGGGCCACCAACTCCTGGTTGCTCGCGCTCCGGCCGCGGTGGTCCTCGAGCCCGACGCGTAGGTGCCCACCGCGCTCCAACGCGAGCTCGGGCAGGTCGGTGGCGAAGAGGTCACCGCCCACGACGGTCACCGACCACGGCAGCGGGCATTCGCCCAGCAACTCGAGGTACGCGTCGAGGGCCCGCTCGGTGGGGGCGAGCCCAAACGTGAACCCGCCGTCGGCCTCGGCCTCACGGCCACCGAAGTAGAAGCGCAACATGGTGCCTGGGGGAAGCTTCCCCGCGCGCCAGTACGCCAGCGCGGCGCGCAGGAACCCCGGCTCGAAGATCGACATGCCCGGCACGAGACCGAACGTGTCGCACAGCTGCCACTGGTACTCGATGTCGGAGCCGGCGTTGACGTAGGCGAACGACGCCCCGAGGTTCACCGACCCGGGGTCGATCACGCCGAGGCGCAGCCCGCCGCTCTCGGCCAGCGGCGTGATGTGCGAGTAGCGCTCCTCCACCGGCCCGATGCCGTTGATCGTCGGGTAGAGCAACGCGTCGGGCCGCTTGCCCAGGATGCGATCCCACCCCTCGCGGTAGCGCGCCGCGGCCTCGTCGCCGGTGCCGAACATGTCGATGTGGTTGTGCACGACCGCTGCACCCGCGTCGAAGCACGCGAGCGCGCAGTCGACGATCTCGTCCGGGGTCCGGGGTGCGTTCGGGTTGGCGCCGTTGATCGCCGCTTCGACGACGACCGGACCGCCGGTCGGCCGGTTGCTCACGGACGGGCCGAGGGCGCGACCACCTGGCCGACGTTGCCCGCCTCGACGGACGCGCCGTCGACGCGGATGGGCGTGCCGTTCACGACGACGTGCTGCATGCCGACGGGCGCGTCGGCGGTGAGCCGCTCTGCATTGGCCGGGAAGTCACGGACCCGTCGCACGGGACCCGGCGCGACGGTCGCGGGATCGAACACCGCGATGTCGGCGAACGCGCCGGGGCGCAGGTAACCACGGTCCGCGAAACCGAACAGGTCGGCCTGCTGACCACTGAGCTTGCGGATCGCCTGCTCCATCGGGAGGACGCCGCGGTCGCGCACCCATTTTCCGAGGAGGTCGGTCGCCTGGGGAGCATCGCAGAGCTGGCCGGCGTGCGCACCGGCGTCGGACAGGCCGAGCGTGCAGTGCTCGTCGACCAGGAGGTCGGCCACGCCGGCCTCGTCGTCGTTGGCGATGATCATGCGCACTCGCAGCGCGAGCTCGGGCTCCTCGAGGGCGAGGTCGAGCAGGCAGTCGAGCGGTTCGGCGCCGCGCTCGGCAGCGACGTCGACGAGCTTGCGGTCGACGATCTCGGGATGCATCTCGCTCGCGCCGAACGTGTACGTGTCCCAACGAAGACCGAAGCCACCGGCCACACCGAGGCTCTCCTTCATCCGCGCCCGCCACGCAGGATCGGCGTACACGCTGGTGCGCTCCTCGATCGACGCGTTCTGCAGCGCGGCGAACGCCTCGTTCGCCGCGAGCGGGTACGGCGACGCGAGCGTGAACGTGAAGGTGAGCGGACGCGGCGTGACCTGCGGCCACACCTCGGCGCCCCGCTCCCAACCAGCGCGATTCGCCTCCAACGCATGCCGGTGGTAGCCGGTGGGCGACGTGAGCAGTGCGCCCCACGTGAACGGCACGCCGACCTTCATCTGCAGGTCGAACATGTCGGCCGGCGGGCACAGGTCACCCGGTGCGATCGACACGACGCCACGCCCGACCTCGCCCATGGTCTCGAGCAGCGCCTCGAACTCGGCGCGATCGGCGAAGCGGCTCGGCACCGGCTTGCCGTCGATGCCGCGGTGCGGCACCGCGAAGCTGGTGGCGAAGCCTGCGGCACCCGCCTCCATCGCCTCGCGCAGGACGCGCTGCATCTCGGCGACCTCCTCCGGCGTGGCGGTGCGCTCGTAGGCGTCGTCACCCATCACGTAGAGGCGCAGGGCGGTGTGGCCGATGTAGGCGGCGAAGTTGATGCCCACGCCGTGGTCGGCGACCGAGGTGAGGTACTCGGGGAACGAGGCGAAGTCCCACGGGATGCCGGCGGCGAGCGCGGCGACGTCCATGTCTTCGACGTTCTCGAGTGTGCGGGCGATGAGCTCGTGGTGCTCCACGCGCGTCGGCGCGATGGAGAATCCGCAGTTGCCGGCGACGACGGTGGTGACGCCATGGAAGCACGACGGCGTGAGCGCCGGGTCCCAGAACACCTGCGCGTCGTAGTGGGTGTGGATGTCGATGAACCCCGGCGCGACGACGCACTCACCGGCGTCGAGCACCCGGTCGCCGTCGAGGTTCGGACCGATCTCGGTGACGCGGCCGCCGGCGATCCCCACGTCGGCCTGGACGCCCGGTGCGCCGGTGCCGTCGTACACGGTCCCGCCCTTGATCACCGTCTCGTTCGCCATCACGGTTCCCCCTGCAAGGTTGCGTCGTTCCAGCGTAGGTCACGTCTCGACGGGCACGCTCTGACCCTCACCGCCCATGGGCGGCGTCGGAATGAACGGCTCCGGCTTCTTGTCGACGAGGCCGCGCGACACCCAGTTGCGCCGGTCGGCCCACACCAGCAACGGCGGCAGAACGACGAGCGCACTCAAGAGCGCGACGGCGACGTTCAACGCGACGATGCGGCCGAAGTCGCGCAACAGCGGCAGCGACGAGAACGAGAGCACCGCGACGCCGGCGATGGCGGTGAGTGCCGAGACCACGAAGGCACGCCCCGTGCGCGACGCCGCGACGTCGACGGCCTCGCGCGGCTCATACCCCCGTCGTCGCTCCTCGACGTAGCGCAGGAGGATCAGTGACGTGAACTCGGTGCACGCCGCGATGACCAGGGGCCCACCGACCGCCGTCATCGGGCTGAGCTCGATGCTGAACGCCCAGGCGACCAGCGATGAGATCCCCACCGCGATCAGCACCGGTACCAGCGACAGCAACGACCGAATCACCGACCGCAGCCGGACGGCGAGGAAGAGGAAGACGAAGAGGATTGCCAGGTAGGTGAGCTCGATGCGGTTGGCTTCGAGGTTGTCGAGGAGACCCACGCCGACGACCGCGAGGCCCGACGGCGTGGCGCGGATCCCCGCGGGCGGGTGCGTGTTCTCGCGGATGCCGCGCACGACCGGGGCGCGCGCCTCCAGCGACCCGGGGCCGGTGCGGAAGAGGATGTTGAACGCCCCGTCGTGGTTGCTGACCGTCGACGCCTTCACATCGCGCGGCGCGACGTCGTACGCATTCCTCACGTCCTCACCGCGCGGCGCGATGTCGGTCGCGCCGGGAACGTCGTTGACGATGTCGCCGATCGCGGTCTCGATGCTCGAGCCGGTGAGCAACTTGTTCGGGTACTTCCGCAGGGTGTCACGGGTGAAGTCGTGGGCGAAGGTCGCGAACTTGTCGGTGAACACGTCGTTCGCGGTCGCGTAGACACCGAGCTCGCTCGAGCCGCCCGCCAGCTTCTCGACCTGGTGGATGTCCTTGATGGTCTGGCTGTCCTGGTTCACCCACTGCACAGGATCGGTCTGCAGCGTGAGCTTGTTCTCCACCGCGATGCCGGCCACGAAGATGCCGACGCTGGCGATCGCGAACAGCACTGCGGCGCGCGCGGGAATGCTCCCGAGCCACACGACCAGGCGTCCGAGGGGACCGGCGCGGAAGTCACGGCCCTTGGTGGGCGATTTGAACTCGCGGATGCCGAGGATGGCCATCGGCAGGATGATCGAGCAGATGCAGATGGCCGCGATGCCCACCGCGAGCAGCAGCCCGAAGTCGCGCAACATCGGCACCTTGGCGAAGTGGAGGGCGGCGAACGCGAAGATGGCGTCGAACGTGACGACGAGGAGCGCGGGCCCGAGGTTGCGGGCGGTCTCCTGGATCGGGTGATCGGCACGGTCGATCACCACCTCTTCCTCGATCCGCGCGTGCATCTGGATCGCGTAGTCGATGCCGATGCCCAGCATCACCGGGAGGCCGGCGATGGTGACGATGGTGAGCGGGATGCCCAGATAGCCGGCGAGGCCGAACGCCCAGACCACTCCGACCAGCACAACCAGGAGCGGGAGCAGTCGCCACCGCACCTGGAACAGCACCAGCAGGATCACGATCATGATGAGCACTGCGATCCCGCCGAGGGTGAGCATGCCGCCGCGCAGGTAGTCGTTGATGTCCTTCAACAGCACGGCGGCGCCGGTGGTGACGGTGCGGGCGTTGTCGAAGTGGAGCTTGGCCGCTTCCTGCTGCACGAGTTTGGAAGCCGAGCCCTCCCGCTCGATCGACGCGTTGCCGGGCAGTCGGGTGACGATCTGCGCGGTGCGCTTGTCGAGGAAGACCGAGTTCAATGCCTTCCGAACGTTGCCCTCGTTGTTGTAGAGCAGGAACTTCACCCACTCGGGGTTGTCGAACGTGCGCTCGGCGACGGGGACGGCGCTGATCCGGCCGAGCGTCGCGACCGCATCCTTGGCTCGCGCCTGCGCCGCCGGTGAGCCAGGTGTCTCCTTCGCCTGCGCGGCGAGCAATGCCTTGCCCGCGGGGCTGGTGGTGGGATTGCCGTCGGGGCTCGACACCAGCGAGTCGGAGAAGCGGAGGATGGTGAGTGGGCTCACCACGGCCTCGACCTTCCTGCTGTGCTTCAGCGTGTCGTGGAACTGCTGCATCTGTTGTGCGCCGTCGCCGGTGAACAGCTCGTCGACGGTGTGTCCCGGATCCATCCGGATCACGGTGAGCATCGCTTCCCCACCGAAGAGCCGCTGGTAGACGACGTTGTCCTTGTAGACCTGTTCGTTCGTGTTGAGGTAGCTGTCCTGGCCGGTGGCGAAGTCGAGCTGGGTGATCCCGAGCCCGAGTCCGATGGTGACGAGGAGGCCGACGACGGTCACCACGATCGCGTGCTTGCCGAGCTGCACCGCGATGTAGGACCAGAAGCGTTGCATCATCCCCCCGGTGATGTCGTCACCGGCAGCGTAGGCTCCGCGCCATGTCGTCGTTGATCCAACTCTCGATCGGTGTCACGTCGTTCGCGGCCGAGGACCCGGGCACGTGGCAACCGCTGTTCGACGCCGCGCAGATCGCCGACGAGGCCGGCGTCGACCGTCTCGTCGTGTCCGACCACGTCGTGTTCGGCGAGCGACTCGACGAGTACGGTCGCCCCGAGATCGGCGGGCAGGCAGGCGGCAAGCAACCAACCGGGCCCGACGGCCACTGGCTGGAGCCGCTCACCACGCTGTCGGTGCTCGCGGGCATGACCAAGCGGATCCGGCTCGGGACCAACATCCTCGTGGCCGCGCTCCGGCGGCCCGCGGTGCTCGCCAAGTCGACCGCGACGCTCGACGTGCTGTCGGGTGGTCGCCTCGACCTCGGCGTCGGCGTCGGGTGGCAGCGCGAGGAGTACGAGGCGTGCGGGCTGTCGTTCGAGGGCCGCGGCCGCCTGCTCGACCACACGCTCGAGGTGTGTCAGACGCTGTGGCGGGAGCCGCAGGCCGCCTACGACTCTCCGGAGCTGCAGTTCGAGGCGACGCACATGATGCCGAAGCCGTTGCAAGCCGGCGGGGTTCCGATCTGGGTCAGCGGCCGGATCAACCCACGTGTGGTGCGGCGCGTGGCGACGTTCGGATCGGGTTGGATCCCGTGGGGTGACGTGGCTGGCGATCTCGTGGCGGGCATCGCGGAGATGAAGGAGCGGCTGGCGGAGGCGGGGCGCGATCCCTCCGACCTCCAGGTCACCGGCGCGCTGCCGCTGGTGAAGGCCGATGACGGCTCGCTCGACGTGAAGCGCACCATGGAGAAGGTGCCGGCGCTCGCCGAGGCGGGGCTCACCGACCTGCGCGGTCGGTTCCCGCTGCCCGGCGACCGCGCCGCCGCGGTCGACGAGCTCTCCGCCATCGTCGCCGCCTTCCGCAGCGCCGCGGGCCGCACCGTCTGATCCCGCTCGCCCTCCGCGTCCGCCGCGACGTTGCGTCACTTGACCACGTCCATCGCAGTGCAGCGAGCCGCAGTCGTGGCGTGCTTCTCCACGGCGTTCACCTCTCCGCGTCGAACGAGCAAAACCGCGCGAGCGATCGCGGCGACCTAACCCACCCGCGTGCCCGCGACGCGACCAGCGCGGATGCTGAGAGCGACGCGTCGCGGATCGAGCTTGGTCCGAATGGGAAACGCCACGCCGTCTCTGATTCCCACGATGACCTCAACGCCAGCGTCGTTCGCGACCGACCTCGCCTCGGCTTCGGTCATTCCGTGCATGCACGCCGCGAGCGCCTCCGTGCTGTCGGCTGCCTCTCGAAGCTCATCCGGAAACCACCTTCGAGGCTCGTCTTCCACGCGTACAGCGTGCCATCCGTGACGAGCCGAGCATCAGTCATGTCTTCGCCTCTGGCAGCAGGGTTGGGCGGTGAAGGAAGGCCACGTCGCCGACCGCGATGGTGCCTGGCATGTACACCGACGCCACCCAGCCGCGCCGGTCGACGCTGGCCGACATGAAGCGCTCCCTGAACGAGCTGACGTCTCCGTCCGGCTCGAGCCCGAGTGTGCTCAGGGAGTTGAGCATCCTGGTCACGGGCTTCTTGCACGGCTTGTTGTACTCGGTGAGACGGATCGCCGCCGAGATCTCCTCCTCCGCGCTCCCGAAGCCCAAGATGACGCCGATGGCGGCTGCATCGTTGAGCGAGACATCGGTGCTCGACACGAGCACGTTCGCCGCGAGCTGCTCTGCCATGAATTCGGCGATTCCGCTCGACGTGCGCTCGCAGAGGGCATCGACCGGCAAGTCCAGCTGCTCCACGATGACGCGCATATCGGAGCTGTCCACGATCGATACCTGCTTGTCGTTGGCGATGCTTCGCCCCGCGAGGTGCACAGACTCGTAGCGCTGCATGGTGCGCATTGCACCGTGGTGCCGATCGGAAGGTATGCCGTCGCTGTCGAGTTGCAGCTTCTCGGAGGGCACCGCCTCCCAGAGGGTCTGCTCGCCGATCGTGTACAACGCGGAGATTTGGATGCCAGTGGTGGCGAGCGGTTGGGCCATGGCGCCACGGTACGGATCACAGGATGACGCGCAGGCAACGAACGCCTTTCGGGAGGCTGTCTACCTCCGGCGCCGCGCCAACGCGATCTCACGGTGACGCCAGACTGCCCAGTTCTGGCGCACTTACGCGGCATCAGTCCCAGTACACCGAAGCCCACGGCCCAATCCAGCGGACGCATGCGCCGCTACCGTGATCGCCGACTCGTCGCTCCCCGCGTGTGTCGCCTCGCGTCCTGTCGTCGTGCCCGATCGTCACCCTCACCTTGTCGTCACAGAGTCAACGAAGCCGGTGAGCGAGATGACGGACGACGAGATCGCGCCTTGACACGCTCGATCGCCGAGCGGTTGGTCGTCGTGATGCCACTCGGTCCTGGCAACAGCATGGATCAGCCACGGCGCGCGATCCTCGGCGCGATCCGACTGTCGCGGGCGTCCGCGACGTGGCAAGGAAGGTGCCTACGATCAGTGGGTGCGCACCATCGCGCTCGTTGACCACACGCGTCGCCATCCACCGCCTTCGCGCGTTCTCGACGCGATCGCAGCGGCGTTGACGATCCAGGTCGAACGTGATTTCGCGCCGGCGTGGGGGGTCACCACGACACGGTTCACGGTCGGTGGACGCGGCGACAAGATTCATTTCTTCGACAGCGCGCATCAAGCTGGCGACTACGGATGGCACATCGTGGACGGTCACGGTCTGCCGTACGCACATGTGTTCGCGGATCCGTCGTTCTCAGCCGGGAGTGACTGGATCCGCGGGCCAGACGCGACCTCGGTCACCACCTCCCACGAAGCCCTCGAGATGCTCGCTGACCCCGCCGCGAACGAATACACGTTCAACGGGGAACGACTGATGTGGGCTCGGGAAGTGTGCGATGCCGTACAGGCACAGACCTACCGGATCCTTGCGAATGGTCTCAGGGTGCCGGTGAGCAACTTCGTGCTTCCCGCGTTCTTCAACCCCTGGGCGGATGGACCCTACGACCACCTCGGCGTCCTGAAGGAGCCGTTCTCGTTGGCCAAGGGTGGGTACGCCATTCTGCAGCGCGCGACGCGAACACGCGAGCGCGACGCGCGTCGGTTCCACGTCACGTTCGACGACGCCGTACCGGAATGGCAGCGTCGTCAGAAGCTGGAAGGGTGGGGTCGCACGTATTGGCGGCTCGCTCTGAACCCTTAGCGACTGTGTACTGCCGACTTCCGAGCCCAGTTTCAGAGATCGAGGGCGCGCCAGAGGTACCAAGACGCCACGGTCCGGAAGGGGCGCCATCGCTCTCCGCGCCGCGCGACCTCGTTCGGCCGCGGAACCGATTTGGTGCGGAACGCCTTCTGGAAACCGCGCCGCAGCCCGAAGTCGTCGAGCGGCAGCACGTCGGGCCGACCGAGGTGCGCGATCAGGAACATCTCGGCGCTCCAGCGCCCGATGCCCCGCACTGCCGACAACTCTTCCACGACCGCGTCGTCGTCGAGCTTCCGCGCCTGAGCCAGCGTGGGAAGATGACCGTCGTCCGCGCGCTGCGCCAGGTCGCGCAACGCAGCGACCTTGGCCCGCGACAGACCGACACCGCGGAGCTGTCCGTCGGTCGCGCGCAGGATGTCGGTCGGCGTGAACGCGCGGCGCCGGCGCGGGAACAGGTCGGACAGGCGGCCGTGGATGGTCGCCGACGCCTTGATGCTGAGCTGCTGATGCACGATCGCCTCGGCCAGGCTCGCGAACACGCTCGGTGTCTCGGCGAGCTCGAGCGTGAACGGTCCGACCCGGTCGATGAGCTTCGCCAACCCCGGATCCGACGCCTGCAGGAACTCGATGGCGGCGTGCCGATCGAACGGGAAACCCGTGTCACCGTCGGCCGTGTGCACGCCTTCGATGGCGAGCATCCGCAACTTGGTGGTGATGCCACCCGAGGCGGTGAAGCCACCGGTGCGCCCGCCGGCCGCCAACACCCGATGACAGGGGATGATGATCGGGTAGGGGTTGCGCCCGAGGGCCTGCCCGACGGCCCGCGCCGCGCCCGGCGATCCGACCGCGGCCGCGACCTCGCCGTACGAGAGCGTCTCGCCGGCGGGGATCGTGCGGACGACCTCGTAGACCTTCCGCTGGAAGGGCGGCAGCGACGCGAGGTCGAGCGGGACGTCGACGAGGTCGTCGGCCTCGCCCCGCAGCGACGCGACGATCCGATCGACCGCGTCCTCCACTGGCGCGGGCGGCGTTCCCGACGTCGCGCCGTCGAAGCGGTCGCGCAGGCGTGCCCGCGTGTCGGCGACGCGGCCCTCCGGAAGCTGCACGCCGACGATCATCTCGCCGTCCCACGCGATCCCGCAGCGACCGATGGGGGTGTCGAAGATCGCGACGCGGCTCATGCGGACGCGACGCAGAACTCGTTGCCTTCCACGTCGCGGAACGTCGTCCAGCGCGCGCCGTACTCGTCGTAGTCACCCACCTTCGTCGCGCCGAGGGCGAGCAGTCGCTCAACTTCGGCCTCGCGGTCAGCGGCGTGCAGGTCGAAGTGGGCTCGGTTCTTCACGCTCTTGCGCTCCGGCACCTTGATGAAGAACCACCCGGTCTGCGTCTGGTCGCGCATGCCGATCGACACGAAGAACTCGCTGGCGTCGTCGTCGATCGGGCGGCCCAGCGCGTCCGACCAGAAGGCCGCCACCTTCTGCGGCTCGTCGCAATCGAGGGTCACGTTGTTCAGGGTGATGGTCACGGAAGACTCCTCACTCGGTGGGTTGCGTCGGTCGGGCCGATCGGATCGGCCACGAGATCTCGGTGCGGTACTCGGCGGAGTCGTCGGTGTCGGGTGGTCCGATCACGTACCACTCGCGCACGCGATCTCCGCTGTGCTCGGCGTGCCGGGCGATCCAGGCGCCGAGGGTGCGGTAGGTGTCTCCGATCGTGTCGTAGTCGCCGACGTGCACGAGGACGGCCGTGCGCGCGGCGGGCACCTCGCCCAGGGACACGTTCCGCTCGCGCCTCGGCACGACGACGGCCGCGGCGACCGGGAGGAACGCCTCCACTGCCTCCGGTCCATCGTCAGCCAGCTCGGCGGCGTACAGCGCACCGGCCGCGCCCGACGGCTCGACCCCGACCCGCTCCAGGAACCCGCCCAGCTCGGCGTACGCCCAGGTGAGCCAGTCGGCAAATCCGTCGCCGTCGACCGTCCCCGTGATTCGCACCGATTGCGTGGCGGGTTCGCGGCGGAGGTGCACCGGAGTGTGGGTCGTCGGCGCCACGACCGATTGGAGCTCGGCGACGATGCGTTCGGTGTCTTCCAGCCGCAGCTGCATCTCGCGTCGGTGCTCGGCGAGCACGCGACGGGTCGTCTCCGGGTCGCGGGCATCGAGCACTTCGCGAACTTGCTCGAGCGGGAGGTCGAGAGCGCGCAGCCGCTGCACGATCGCCGCGTCGGCCAGCTGGTCGACGGTGTAGCTGCGGTATCCGGTCTGCGGATCGACTCGGGCCGGCACGAGGATCCCCGACTCGTGGTAGGCGCGCAGCGTCTTGATCGAGAGCAGGCTCGCCCTCGAGAACATTCCGATCGGCAGCAGCTCGTCGTCCACCACCTGATCGTGCACTCTCCCTCGGGGGGAGAGTCAAGCAGCCCGCGTCACGCCGAGAGCCCGTGGGGGTGGAGGTGGTCCTCGGCCATCGACTTCAGCGCCACACGGTCGAGCTTGCCGGTCGGGTTGACCGGCATCTCGGCGAGGAACACCACCTCTTCGGGCGCCTTGTAGCCGACGCGCTGACGGGCGAACTCGATCAGGTCGTGCGCGGTGGGCCGTTCCGCGTCGTCCTTCACGGTGGCGTGCGCGCGCACGTTCTCGCCGTGCACCTCGTCGTGGATGCCGACGACACCCACCAGCTCGACCGCGGAATGCTCGGCCAGTGCATCCTCGACCTCGCCGGGACTGATGTTCGACCCGTCGTGCACGATGATCAGCTTCTCGCGCCCGCAGAACCAGAGGTAGCCGTCGTCGTCGGCGTGCGCGAGGTCGCCCGAATCGAGCCAGCCGTCGCGCAGGATCGCCGTGGTCGCCTCGGGGTTGTCCCAGTACGGTGCTGTCGGGTCCGGTGTCGAGCCCGACTCTCAGCAGGTGGCGAAGGTCGACCGGCGCGGTGAGTGGACGTCCCTCGAGCGGCATCCTGCTCTCCTGGATGTTGCGGCGACACGCGAGGCTACGGCGCAATGGCCTGGTCGCGGCGCGCTGTCGTACGGTGCCGCCCATGGGGACCGACTACAACGGAAGTCGGGTGCTGGTGACCGGCGCGTCATCGGGCATCGGGATGGGGTTGGCCGAGGAATTCGCCCGGCGGGGCGCGGTGCTCGCGATCAGCGGGCGCGACCGCGAACGGCTCGGCGCGACGGCGGGCGCGTGCCGCGCCCACGGCGCAACCGTGCACGAGATCGTCGCCGACCTCGGCGATCCGGACGCGGTCGACCGCCTCGCCGCCGAGACGCTCGCCGCCCTCGGCGGCGTCGACATCCTGGTGAACAACGCCGGGATCCCGAAGCGGCGCCACACGCGTGAGCTCGACGCGGCAACGGTCGACACGGTGATGCAGGTCAACTTCCTGGGCCCGATCCGCCTCACCTTGGCCCTGCTGCCGCAGATGATCGAGCGTGGTGGCGGCCGGCTGGTGAACGTTTCGTCGGTGGCAGCAACGTTGTCGTCGCCGGGCGAATCGGCGTACGACGCGTCGAAGGCCGCGCTGTCGGTGTTCTCGGAGGCGATGGCGATCGATCTCTGGGACGACAACGTCAAGGTGCTCGTGGTGTATCCCGGCGTCGTCGACACTCCCCTCTTCACACAACCGGACAACGATCCGTTCACCGCGCCGGTCGAGTTCATCACCGTCGGCGAGCTCGTGCAGGAGACGTTCGCCGCCCTCGACCGCGACGCGCTCGAGGTGTACATACCGGCGTACTTCAAGGACTTCGTGACCGGCAAGGCCAACAACGTCGAAGGCTTCGTCGCCGGAACGGCCGAGTACATGCGCCAACAGGCTGCCGGGTCGGCGTGAGCGAGGTGCACCCGCTCGACCCGATCACCGCTGACGAGATCCGCGCCGTGGTCGCGCTCGTCGCGGCGGACGATCGCTACGAGGTCGACTTCGTGTTCGCGCACCTGCGCTTGCGCGAGCCGGACAAGTCGATCGTCCTCGCGCACGCGACGGGTGCGACCGTCGATCGCGAGGTCGAGGTGTTGCTCGTCCCCGCGGGACGGCTGGAGGCGATCGAGGTGGTGGTGTCGGTGACCTCGGACGAGGTGCGTTCGTGGACTGCGCACGAGGGCATGCGTCCGGCGTTGCTGTTCGGCGAGGCGTTCGCGGCCATCGTCGGGGTGAAGGAAGATCCGGACTGGCAGGCCGCGCTCCGGCGGCGCGGCATCGACGACTTCGACAAGGTGCAGATCGACCCGTGGCCCGCGGGTTCCTTCGGCGTCGAGCACGAGGACGGTCGCCGCATCAGCCGCTGCATCTCCTACTTCCGCCCCGAGCCCACCGACAACGGGTACGCGCAGCCGATCGAGGGCGTGCTGGCGTTCTTCGACTCGGGTGCGGGCAAGGTGCTCGAGGTGGTCGACCTCGGCGTCGTCCCGATGCCCGAGGAACGCGGGCACTACCTCCCCGCCGCGGTCGGGCCGGCGCGCGACGATCTCAAGCCGCTCGAGATCGTGCAACCCGACGGTCCGAGCTTCGTCGTCGACGGCCATCACGTGCGCTGGTCGCGCTGGTCGTTCCGGGTGGGCTTCGATCCGTACGAGGGCCTGGTGCTGCACACGGTCGACTACCACGACGGCGATCGCGTGCGTCCGGTCCTCCACCGCGCGTCGATCTCCGAGATGGTCGTGCCCTATGGCGACCCGAGCCCCATGCACGGATGGAAGAACGCGTTCGACGCCGGCGAGTGGGGTCTCGGTCGGATGGCCAACTCGCTGAAGCTCGGCTGCGACTGCCTCGGCGTGATCCACTACTTCGACGCGGTGCTCGCCACCGAGCAGGGCGACCCGTACGTCGTCGAGCATGCCGTGTGCATGCACGAGGAGGACTACGGCATCCTCTGGAAGCACCATGACCTGCACGGCGGCACCGACGAGACGCGCCGGTCGCGCCGTCTCGTCGTGAGCTTCATCGCGACGGTGGGCAACTACGAGTACGGCTTCTACTGGTACTTCTACCTCGACGGCAACGTGCAATTGGAAGTGAAGCTGACCGGGATCGTCTCGCCGATGGCGATCGCGCCCGGCGAGCAACCGGAGTTCGCCAACGTGATCGCGCCGGGCATCGCCGCGCCTCATCACCAGCACCTGTTCTCGGCCCGCCTCGACCTCGACGTCGACGGTCCGGAGAACTCGGTGTACGAGGTGGACGCGGAGGTGGTGCCGGCCGGACCCGAGAACCCATGGGGCAACGCGTTCCGCCCCCGCGCCACGCCGCTCACCCACGAGCTGGCCGCGCGGCGTGACACCAACTCCGCGACCAGCCGCTCGTGGCGGGTGGTCAACGAGTCGAGACGCAACGGCCTCGGTCAGCCCGTGGGCTACAGGCTGATCCCCACCGTGTCGACGCCCACGATGCTGGCGGCGCCCGACTCCAGCGTCGGCCGGCGGGCCGGCTTCGCGCGCCACAACCTCTGGGTCACGCAGTACGCACCCGACGAGCGTCGCGCCGCGGGCGAGTTCCCGAACCAGCACGAGGGTGGCGACGGGCTGCCGCGCTGGACGGCTGCCGACCGACCGCTCACCGACACCGACGTCGTGCTGTGGTACACGTTCGGCGTCACGCACTTCGTGCGGCCGGAGGACTGGCCGGTGATGCCGGTCGAGTCCACCGGGTTCCTGCTCTCGCCCTTCGGGTTCTTCGACCGCAACCCTGCGCTGGACGTCGCCGCGACCGCGAGCACCGAGAGCTGTCATGAGGACGCTTGACTCGAACGCGTCATCCGGATCCCGAGACGGTCCCAGATGGTGTCCGAGCAGGACCGGGCCACTCGAGACGACAGGGAGGTGACCGTGTTCCTCGGGGCGTGCCACTTCATCGGACATCCCCGCCAGCTCGTCAGCGCGCCCGACCGGCTCGCGGCGCAGTTCCTGCCCACGCCGCGGATCGAGCCGCTGGGTGACGTTCACTCGTCTGAGCTCCGGGCGCCGGTGACGCCGTGAGCGCGACCCCCGGCGACCTCACCGGTCTCGACGCCACCGCGCAGGCGGACCTGGTGCGCGACGGCGACGTGCAACCGCTGGAATTGGTGGAAGCGGCCATCGAGCAGATCGAGGCGCTCAATCCGACCCTGAACGCGGTGATCACCCCGACGTTCGACCGGGCGCTCGCGCAGATCGAACACGGGGTGTCGGGTCCGTTCGCGGGCGTGCCCTTCCTGCTGAAGGACCTCGCGCTCGAGCTCGAGGGCGTGCGCTTCTGCGAAGGCTCACGCTTCACCCGTGACCACGTGTCGACGTACACGTCGGAGGCCGTGCAGCGCATGGAGGACGCCGGGCTCGTCATCCTCGGCAAGACCAACACGCCCGAGTTCGGGATGGTGCCCACCACCGAACCCGAGCGGTTCGGTCCCACCCGCAACCCGTGGGACACCAGCCGCTCGACCAGCGGATCGAGCGGTGGATCGGCGGCGGCCGTCGCGTCGCGCATGGTGCCCATGGCCCATGCCGACGACCTGGGCGGCTCGATCCGCTATCCGGCATCGGCGTGCGGTCTGTTCGGGCTGAAGCCGACGCGTGGCCGGATCAGCTACGCGCCCGAGTACGGCGACGTCGCCAGCGGGTGGGCCAGCGAGTTCGCGCTGACCCGGTCGGTGCGCGACGCCGCCGCACTGCTCGACGCGCTCGCCGGTCCCTCTTTCGGCGACCCCTATGCCGCGCCCCCGCCGACCCGGCCGTTCGCCGCGGACGCGTCCTCCGACCCTCGCCCCCTGCGGGTCGGGTTCACCGCGCGCACGGCCGGCGGGCCTCCGGGTCACTCCGACTGCGTCGCCGGGCTCGACGACGCAATCGCACTCCTCGCCGACCTCGGCCACGAAGTGGTGGAGACCGAGCTCCCGCCGTTCGACGAGGTGACGGGCGGCGCCATCGGCACCGTGTTCAATGCCACGACCGCGTGGATCGTCGGCTACTGGTCGCGGGTCTTCGGGCGCGACCCCGAACCGGGTGAGCTCGAGCCGTTGACGCAGTGCTACTGGGAGATGGGGCGCGAGGTGCGCGCCGGCGACTACCTCCATGCGATCGAGCAGCTCCAGCGGCTGACCCGCCGGATCGCGCACTTCCTGACGTCGTTCGACGTGTTCGTGAACCCGACGATGTCGGAGCCACCCGCGCCCATCGGCGAGATCACGTCGACGCCGGACGAGCCGATGCGCGCGCTCGAACGCGGCGGCGCGACGGTCGCCTATTCGGGTGTGATCGCGAACTTCACCGGCCATCCCGCGATGTCGGTGCCGCTGTGGTGGAACGCCGACGGGCTCCCGATCGGGGTGCACGTGCTGGGCCGTTACGGCGACGAGGCCACCCTGCTCCAGCTCGCGGGCCAACTCGAACGGGCGCGTCCGTGGGCCGACCGCGCTCCGGCCCGCGCCGCGGGCTCGTCCTCCTGAGCACCGAGCCGCGGAGCCGACAGACTGGCGCCCCCGGAAGACGGAGGAGTCGATGGGCGAAGGTACCGTCACCGCCAACGCCACGAGCATCTGGTTCGAGGACTTCGGCGATCCCACCGACCCGCACGTCGTGCTGATCATCTGCGCGAACGCAACCGCGATCGGGTGGGACCGATCGTTCTACGAACCGATCGTCGCGGCCGGCTTCCACGTTGTGCGCTTCGACAACCGCGACGTCGGCTTGTCGCAGTGGTTCGACTTCGACGTCGACCCGTACACCCTCGACGACATGGCCGCCGACACGATCGGGCTGATGGACGCGCTCTCCATCACGCGTGCGAACCTCGTCGGGGTGTCGATGGGCGGCATGATCGCCCAACTCGTGGCGTTGCAGTACCCGCCGCGGGTCGTCTCGCTGACGTCGATCAGCTCGAGCTCGGGCATCGCCGACGCCGACCTGCCCGTCATGTCCGACGACCTCGTCGAGCTGGCGGTGACACCGATGCCGGACTCGAACACGGCCCGCGTCGACCACTTCGTCGCCTTCTACCGGGCGATGGCCGGCACCGCGGTGCCGTTCGACGAAGGACGCTGGCGAGCCCGGTTCGAGGCCGACCTGCTCCGAGGCTTCAACGCGGCACCCGGGCACGGCGCTGCCGCCGTCACCGCGCCGTCACGGCGCGCCGCGCTGCAGCACCTCGACGCCCCCACGCTGGTGATCCACGGCGATGCGGACCCGCTGCTCCCTCATGCCCACGGCGTCGCCACCGCAGAGGCGATCCCAGGCGCGAAGCTCGTCACGCTGCCCGGAGCCGGCCACATCGACGTGCTCGAGGTGCCCGGCGACATCTTGCCGCCGATCCTGGAGCACCTCGCCCGGGCGCAGAGATCTCACTCAGGCTGATGCGATACCGCGACCGCCGGCCCTCGCGGGACGTCGGTCTACGGTACCGGCCGTGGCGAACCTGGAGGATGTGGGCGAACGCGGCGAGGCCGAGTCGCGCGACGTCGCCGAGTTGCTCCGCCTGCTCGACCTCGAGGAGCTCGACCGGGACATCTTCCGCGGCATGAACCCGGAGGGCGACATGCGCCGACCGCGCCTCTTTGGCGGTCAGGTGGCGGCGCAGGCGGCCCGCGCCGCGAGCCTCACCGTGCCTGACGATCGCCGCGTCCACTCCCTGCACGGCTACTTCCTGCGCGCCGGGCGGGCCGACCGGCCCACGATCCTGCACGTCGACCGCGACCGCGACGGCCGCTCCTACTCGGCCCGCCACGTCGCCGCCCGTCAGGACGGCGAGGTCATCATGAGCCTCCTCGTGTCGTTCCACACGGGTGAGGAGGGACCCGAGCTCCAAGCCGCCGAGCTGCCCGCGGGCGTGCCCGAGCCCGAGGACGTGTCCGAGCGTCCGGCCCCGTCGCTCCACCGGTCGGTGTTCGATCTCCGCATCACCGGGGCCGGTCGACCTCGCGGCAAGTTCGGCGGTCCGCCGCACCAGTTCTGGGCGCGGACCCGGGGCCCGCTCCCCGACGACCCGCAACTCCACGCGTGTGTGCTCGCCTACATGTCCGACATCGGCACTGGGCTCGAGAAGGTGTCGCGGGACGAATCGTGGTGGGGTCCGAGCCTCGACCACGCGGTCTGGTTCCACCGGGACGCGCGCATGGACGAGTGGGTGCTCGTCGACCTGGTGCCGGGTGCGGCCGCGCACGGGCGCGCGTTCTACACCGGCAACGTGTACGACCGCACTGGGCGCCTCCTCGCCACGATCGCCCAGGAACACGTGATGCGCCCGGGCGAATTCAGATGACGCGACACGATTCGCTTGCTCGTCGCGCGACGCGGCTCGGAGCCGAGCGAATTCAAAGGGTGCGGAACGCGCCGCCGTCGCAGAGGATCTGCGCGCCGTTCACGTAGCTCGATGCGTCACTCGCGAGGAACACGCACACGCCGGCCATGTCGTGGGGCTGACCGATGCGGCGCATCGGGTTGCTCTGGTTGACCATGTCGATGGTGCCCTCGTTCCAGGCCTTGGTGATGTCGGTCTCGAACGGGCCGGGCAACACCGTGTTGGCGCGCACCTTCGGGTTGAAGGCGCCCGCGAGCCCGAGGGTGAGCGCGTTGAGGCCCGCCTTGGCCATCGCGTACGGGAGGTCGTGCTCGTCGGGACGCCACGAACCGGCGGTCGACACGTTGATGATCGAGCCGCCGTCACCTTCGAACATCCGCGACCCGACGAGCGTGGCCAGCCGGAACGGACCCTTGGCGTTGACGGCATGCGTCTTGTCGTAGAGCTCCTCGGTGACCGACGCCAGGTCGGGGTACAGCGGCGACAAGCCCGCGTTGTTGATCAGCACCTCGCAATGGCCGAGCTCGCCGTAGACGCGCTCGACCAGCTGGTCGCACTGCTCCCAGTGGCTCACGTTCACGGCCATCGGCACCGCGCGGCGTCCGGTCGTCTCCGTGATCTCGGCCGCGGCGCTCTCGCAGTTGTCGAGCTTGCGGCTGGCCACCACGACCTCGGCGCCCGCGGCGGCGAGCGCGAGGGAGACCGCGCGACCTATCCCGCGGCTGCCGCCGGTGACGACGGCGACCTTGCCGGTCAGGTCGAAGAGCTCTGCGGGTGACGGCACGGGGAACTCGTTTCGGCTAGACACACATGGCCGAACGACGGTATCCCGCCATCTCGAGAACGCACCAAGGAGCACGACCGATGGGCGAAGCGCACACCGAGATCACGATCGACCGACCCGCCGACGACGTGTGGGCCAAGGTGGGCAACTTCGGCGAGCTCGCGTGGATGCCCGGCATCGAGACGTGCGAGCTCGACGGCGACGATCGCATCCTCGGCATGTTCGGCATGCGCATCGTCGAGCGGCAGTTCTCGCGCGACGACGAAGCGCGCACCCTCACGTACGGGATCATCGAGGGAGACATGAAGCCCGAAGTGCACCGGGCGACGATCACCGTCATGCCGGCCGGCAGCGGTTCGTTCGTCACGTGGGATGTGGAGACCGACGACGCGATGGTCGAGGTGATGCAGGGTGCGTACGCGGGCGCTCTCGGTGCGCTCAAGGAGGAGCTCGAGACCTGACCGCGGGCCCCGACCGTCGGCGTCGTCGATCACACGGTCAGACCTGCTTGACCAACGGGATCTTGTAGAGCTCGGACCAGTTGGTGCTCACCGTCGCCGCCTTGGCCGCGTCGGTCATCGGCAGCTTGTCGAACGCGTCGATGGCGTGCGGGAACTTCGAGTCGCCGTGTGGGTAGTCGGTCGACGTGACCAGCCGATCGTGACCGAAGGTCTCGATGAAGTGGGTGACCGTGTCCTCGTCGCTCTCGACCGAGATCCAGCAGCTGCGACGGAAGTAGTCGGACGGCTTCATCGTGAGCTGGGGCGCTTCGTACCAACCCACCCACTCGTAGTGCTCGTCGAGGCGGTAGAGGAACCATGGTGCCCACGAGCAGTTGCCTTCGAGCAACGCGACTCGCAGATCGGGGAATCGCTCGAGCACTCCGCCGCCGCAGAGGCACGCGGTCACGAACTGGATGCCCAGCGGCTGGCTGAAGGTGTGCCACAGCATCATCTGGTCGAGCACTTCGAGGCTGAAGTCGGGTGTCAGGTAGGTCTGACCGCCGCCGTGGAACGCGATGGGCACGTCGAGGCGCTCCACCTCCGCCCACAGCGGGTCGTAGGCCGGGTGGTGCCACGGGCGGCGGTTCACCGTGGCCGGCGCGAGGAAGATCGCCTTGAAGCCCAGGTCCTCGACGCAGCGCCGCGCCTCCGCGACCGCGCCGTCGACGTCGTGAGGTGCGACCATCCCCGCGCCGAACATGCGCGTCGGTGCGACGTCGCAGAAGTCCTTCATCCAGTCGTTGTACGCGCGGGCGATGGCAGTGGCGTACTCGGGCTCGAGCCCGTCGGGGCCGACCTGCTCGGTGCTGTCGAGCCCGAGCACGAAGAGACCACGCGACGGATAGAGGACGGCCATGTCGAGGCCCTCGGCGTCCATCGCCGCGACCTGCGACGCCGCGTCCCATCCTGCCGCTTCCGAGTCGGCGTAGACGTTGTCGTGCTCCTCGCGCCATCCCGTCTTCCGACCGTCGATGCGCATCGGGCGCACGCCGCCGAGACGGAGCATCACGTGGTTCTTGACCTTCACGCGCATGTCGCGCGGGATCTCGTCGAGACCACGGGGCGCGGCGTGCGCGTATGCCGGATCGATGTAGCGCTCCCAGAGGTCGGGCGGCTCCATCACGTGCAGGTCGCTGTCGCAGATCACGTGGTCGCGCAGGCTCATCGCGGCAACCTAACCCTTGCGCCGCGACACGCGCCACGGGGTACCGTGCGCCCGCTGGGCTCCCACCGGAGCCCCATGTTCCAGGGGGAACCGCGATGCGCGTCGGTGTCATCGGGCTGGGCAACATCGGCGGCCACGTCGCCGTCAACCTGGTGGCCGACGGCCACGCGGTGGTCGTGTTCGACCTCGAGGGCGCGCGTGCCGCGGCCGTGGAGGGTGCAGTCGCGGTGGCGTCGGTCGCAGAGGTGGGAGCCGCCAGCGAGATCACGGTCCTGTCGTTGCCGACGCCGGCGGTGGTACGCGCCGTTGCCGACGAGTGGGCGACGACGGCGGCGAAGGGCGCGGTGCTCGTCGACCTGTCGACCAACAGCCCCGAGGTGGTGCGCGAGCTCGGCGGGCGGCTGGCGGCGAGTGGTCACCACCTGGTCGAGGCTCCACTCACCGGCGGCGCGATCGGCGCCGAGCGCCGGATCCTGTCGTTCATGGTCGGCGGCGACGACGACGCAGTCGCGCGCGTCCGGCCCGTGCTCGAGCCGCTCGGGCGCGCGTTCGTGCACCTCGGTGTGCTCGGGCTCGGCAACACGATGAAGCTGGTCAACAGCCTTGTCGCGTTCACGACCACCTGGGTGAGCCTCGAAGGGCTGTCGCTGGCCGCGAAGTCGGGCATCCCGGTCGCGCAGGCGGTCGAGGTGCTGCGCACCAACGGCGTCGCCAACTTCTACCTCGACCGCATGGTCGAGAACATCGACACCCGCAACGGGCCCACGCAGTTCGCGCTCGCGCTCGCGGCCAAGGACGCCGGGCTCATCGTCGAGACCGGCCGCGCGCTCGGTGTGCCGACGCCCGCGGGCGCGGCCGTCCTGCAGGTGTTGGTGGGCGCGATCGCCGCCGGCCTCGGCGACCACGACTGGGCCGACCTCGCCACCGCCGCCGAACGCCAAGCCGACGTCGAGCTCCGCTGGACCCCATGAGGTCAGGGGTCGGGGGTGCCGAGGACGTCGACGGAGGCGCGGAGGGCGGCGACCGCCGCGGGGACGCCGGCGTAGACCGCGACCTGCATGAGCGCCTCGACCAACTCGTCGCGCGACAAGCCGACGTTGAGCGCACCAGCGAGGTGGGCCTTGAGCTCCTCGAGGTGGCCGAGCGCGGCGAGCATCGTCACCGTGATGAGCGAGCGGTCGCGCGTCGGCAGTCCGGGCCGCGTCCAGATCATGCCGAACGCGGTCTGCTGCACGTAGTCGAAGAAGTCGGGCGCGAGCTTGGCCGCCGGGAACTGTCCCGCCGGTGCGTTGAGCGTCGCGGGCCAGAGCTGGCCCTGCACGGCCTTTCCGGCTGCGCGGAGGTCGTCGTCGGTGGGCATGGAGCTCCCTTTCAGTCGGTGACGCCGAGGAGGTTCACGGTGCAGATGCTGCCGCCGCCCACGAGGTGCGCGAGCGCGACGCGCGCGCCGTCGACCTGACGGCCGGCAGCTTCGCCCCGGAGTTGCTGCACACACTCGTGCACGATGGCGAGTCCCGTCGGCCCACCGGGGTGGCCACGAGCGGTCAATCCGCCGTCGGTGTTGAACGGGATGCGCCCGCCGGGTCCGGTCTGGCCCTCGGCGACGAGCTGGTCGCCGCCACCGGGCTCGGCGAACCCGAGCAGCTCGTAGTACTCGAGCTCCTCGTTCACGAACGCATCGTGCACGAACGCGACGTCGACGTCGTCGGGCCCGAGCGACGCCGCGTCGTAGCACTCGAGCGCGGTGTCGCGTGTCATCGTCGACGGCCCGACGACCGGCCCGACGAACGTGTGACCGCGCGCGTACGTCTCCGACTGCAGCGCCGACGCCAGCGGACGGACGAGCAGTCGGTCGGGCTGCCGGGCACGCACGATGTCTTCGCGGGCAAGGATCACACATGCGGCGCCGTCATCGGCAGGACAGCACATCATCGACGTGAGCGGTCGCGCGACCATGCGCGACGCAAGCACCTCGTCGGGCGTGACGACGTGGTCAGGTTGGCGGTGCGACATCGGAGACACCGCGCCGTAGTTCCAGTTCTTCGCCGCGATGGTGGCGAAGGTCTCGGCCGTCGTGCCCCGATCGTGCATGCGCCGCTGCGCCCACAACGCGAAGTACGACGCGGGGAGGATCGGCGCGTCGATGACGTCGCGCCCACCACCACGACCGCCTCGTGCCGCGAGGTCGGTGAACTTGTCGAAGCACAGCGCCATCGCGACGTCCGCCCGGCCCGACGACACCGCCCACGCGGCCTCCCGGAACGCGACCAATCCGGTGGCCGACGCGTTCTCGATGTGCGTCACGGGGAGTCCGGTCAGACCGAGCTCCTTCATCGCCTTGACGCCGGTCATCGACGTGAGCCCGATGTACCCGACCATCGCCTCGTGGACGTCGGCCAGCGTCATGCCCGCGTCGTGCAACGCGTGCAGTCCGGCGTCGCGCGCCATGTGCAGGAGTGGGTAGTGGTGCAGCATGCCGAAGCGCACCATGCCGACGCCCGCGACCGCCACGCCCTCGAACGTGAGCCCGCGCCGCATCACGTCTCCCCCGCGGTCGACCCCGCGACCGGTCGGAACCGGTAGATGACGACCTCGTCACCGTCGCGGTTCGTGTTCAGGATCTCCAGGTCGAGCTCGAGCTCCATGCCGATCTCGAAATCGTCGGGGCCACCGAGGAGGATCGCCTGGATACGCGGCCCCTCCGGCAGGTCGACCTGCCCGACGCCGTACCCGGGGACGTCGGCGTCCTTCTTCCCGAACAGCGGGACCTCGCAGTACGTCCACGTCCACAAGGTCCCCCGCGTCGACAGGTCGACGTCGTCGGTGCCCTCGTGCAGGCACTTGGCGCACACCATGCGGCGCGGGAAGAACGCCTCGCCGCAGTTGGGGCAGCGGCTCCCGAGCAGCACAGGTGCTGCGTCGGGATCGTCGGGGATGCGGAAGTAGCCCTCCTCGATGGGCACTCGGGCCATGCCGTCTCGTCTCCTCTCGCAGTCGCTTCAGTACGTCAGCGCGTCAGATGGCACGCTCGCGCCCGACCCAGTACGGGTCGCGGAGCTTGCGCTTGTAGAGCTTGCCGTTGGGGTCGCGCGGCATGGCGTCGGTGAACTCGATCCGACGTGGGCGCTTGTAGTGCGCCAGCATCGACTCGCAGTGCGTGAGCAGCTCATCCGCGAGCGCGTCCGACGGCTCGACACCGGGCGCCGGTTCGACGACCGCGACGACCTCCTCGCCCCAGTCGTCGTGCGGGACCCCGAACACCGCGACGTCGCCCACCGCCGCGTGCGACAGCAGCGCGGCCTCCACCTCGGCCGGGTAGATGTTCACGCCACCCGACACGATCATGTCGATCTTGCGGTCGCGGAGGTAGAGGAACCCGTCGGCGTCGAGCTCGCCCATGTCGCCGACGGTGAAGTAGTCGCCGTGCCGGTTGGCCGCGGTCTTCTCGGGATCGCCCTTGTACGCGAAGTCACCCATGAGCTTGAGGTACACGGTGCCGACCGTGCCTGTCGCCACTTCGTTGCCGTCGTCGTCGAGCACCTTCACGTCGGCACCGACCCACGGACGACCGACGGTGCCCGGATGCGCGAGCCACTCCTCGGGACGCGCCAGGGTTCCGCCGCCCTCCGACGCCCCGTAGAACTCGTAGATCACCGGACCGAGCCAGGCGAAGAGCCGCTGCTTGAGCTCGACGGGACAGGGCGCGGCCGCATGGATCACCTGACGCAGCGACGACACGTCGTACTTCGCCGCGCACGTCCTCGGGCAGCGCCATCAGGCGGTGGAGCTGCGTGGGCACCATGGCGACATCCGTGACGCCGCGCTCGTCGATGAGTTGCAGCGCGCGTTCGGCGTCCCACCTCTCCATCAGCACAACGGTGTGCTCGAGGTGGAGCGAGAAGTAGCCGAAGCTGAGCGGCGACAGGTGGTACATCGGCGACGTGACGAGGTGCACAGAATCCCCACCCGGCTGGATGTCGTAGCGCGTGAGGTTGGCGCTGTACGCGGCGACCCACGATTCCGGGTCGAACTGCGGGAGATCACGCTGCACCGCCCTGGGGCGGCCCGTGGTGCCCGACGTGTACTGCATGAACTGACCGGCGACACGGTCGTCGGGTGCAGTGGGCGGCTGCCCGGCGAGCACGACGTCGAAGCGCGTGAAGCCGGCGATGTCGCCGCCGATCGCAATCCGGCCCGCGACGGGCACCGCCGCCTCCTCGGCCGCGGCCGCGGCCACGTCGGCGAGCGCGGCGTCGGCAAACAGGGCCGAGGCACTCGAGTCAACCAGGATGAAGGCGAGCTCGTTCGCGGTCAGGTGCGTGTTGAGCGGCACGTACTGCCACCCCGCTTGGAACACCGCGAGCAGCACCTGGAACAGCTCGGCCGAGTTGCGTGTGAGCGTCGCTACCGGATCGAACGGCTGCACGCCCCGCGCCCGGAGCGCGTGCACGAGCCGGTTCGCGCCGGCGAGCAGCTCGCCCGCGGTCCAGGCGCGCCCCTCGGCGTCGACCAGCGCGACGCGCCCGGGCTCCTCGCGAGCCGCCACCCAGAACCCTCTCGGCACCTGCTCGCCCACACACCCCCCTCGCACGCATGCAACCGGGCGTGAGTCTCGCGCCCGCGAGCGCGAGCACCCCACCCGCTCAGGCGGGCGCGAACTGGGGCAACCAGGCGGCGGTGGCGGCGAGCATCTCGTCGGTCATCGCCGCCACCTCGTCGTAGTCGAGACGGCTCGTCAGCGGGTCGAGCAACATCGCGGCGAACACAGCGTCGCGGTCGCCGCTGATGGCCGCGTCGACCGTCAGCTCCTGCGACGCCGACACTCGCCGCAACGCCTCCGCCATCCCCGCCGGCAACGACACCGCTTCGCTGCCGCGCACGCCGCCACCGTCGACGATGCACATGCTCTCGACGGTCACGCCGAGCGGAAGGTCGGCGACCTGCCCTTCGTTGGGGATGTTGAGCGGGAAACGACCGGCGCGGTCGAGCAGCAGACACTCGATCACCGGCGCGACCATCTCGCCCGACGGCATCGCTTCGACGATGTCGGACGCGAGCACCGCCTCCAGGGCCGCGATGTGCTCGTCCTGGTGGCGTTCACGCGTCTCGATGCTCGTGAGGCCGAAGCCCCACCGCTCGCCCCATGCCGACTCAGTGGTGATGAAGTTGGGGAAGAACTCCGCCACGTGGCGGTCGCCCGCGCCCGGGAGCACGCCGAAGCGCTCGAACAACTCGAGCTTCACGCGCCAGTTCTCCATGATGTCGCCTCGCGTCCAATCGGGCCCGTCGGAGTACTTGACGAGCTCGAGCCCGTCGGGCAGGGCCATCGGCAGTGGTTCGTGCGCAACCGTGTCGCGTTCAGCGAGCAGCGTGCGCAAGCGGGCGAGACCGTCGTCTCCTCCGACGTCGACCGCGGTGACGAACGGCAAGTGGTTCACGCCGCCGACAGTCAACGTGAGGTCGAGGAAGCTCACGTCGAGCAGCAGACTCAGCAGGAATCGCGTGATGGTGATCTCGTGGCACAGCCCGACGGTCTTCAACGGCGTCTCGCGGGTGAGCGCCCGGCAGATCGTGGTCATCGGGTTGGTGAGGTTCAGCACCCAGGCGTCGGGACACAGCTCCTCGACGTCTCGCGCGATGTCGAGGAAGACGGGGATGTTGCGGAGCGCCCGCATCACGCCGCCGGGCCCGACGGTGTCACCCACCGACTGACGCACGCCGTGACGCTGCGGGATCTCGAGGTCGTGACGCATCGACGCGAACCCACCGGTCGAGATGTTCACGACGACGTACTCGGCACCCGCGAGCGCTTCGCGCCGGTCAGTCGTGCCGCGCGCCGTGAGCATCACCCCACGGCGTGTCGCCAGGTGCTGGACGAGCTCGACCATCCGCGGCAGCGGAGCCGGGTCGATGTCGTGCAACACCAATTCGGCATCGCCGAGCACCGAACTGTTCACGAAGTCGACCAGCAGCTTGGGCGTCCACTGGTAGCTCCCGCCGCCGATGATCGTGATGCGCGCGCCCAAGGGGACCCCCTCTCGGACGGACAACCTACGCAACCGACCATCCGGCGCGCCGTCCCTCCATGACGGGACAAACGGCCGCTGCCGACGTAGTGTGAGAATGGCGTTCACATATTCGGGGGGGACCATGCTCAAGCCACACACCACGCGTCGTACGACGCTGACCGCTTCCGTCGTAGCGCTGCTGCTGGCCACGCTGACGTTCGGCGCGACCACTCAGGGAACCAGCAGCTCGAGCGAGGCCCAAGGCGTCACGAAGGACTCCATCAAGGTCGGCATCCCGCTCGTCGACTTCGACGCGATCAAGGACTACATCGACTACACGTTCGGCGACACCGAAGCGATCAGCAGGGTGTTCGTCGACTACATCAACAAGAACGGCGGCATCAACGGCCGCAAGCTCGTTCCCTACTACATCAAGTATCAGTCGATTCCAGGCGGCAAGCCCGACCCACTGTCCATGTGCACGTCGTTCGCAGAGGACGACAAGGTGTTCGCGGTGCTCGGTGTCTTCATCGACTTCAGCGGACAAGGTCAGGAGTGCTTGACCAAGAAGCACGACGTCATCCACATCGGGCACGAGCTCGACCAGCCGTGGATCGACGCGTCTCCGGGCGGCCTGATGCTCACACCCGATGCCACCAAGGAGACGGTCGCGGCGGGCTTGGTGCGCCAGCTGGCAGCAACGGGTCGCCTCAAGGGCAAGACCGTGGCCGTGGTCGGTGACAAGAACAACGAGAGCCGGGTCGACGACGTGATCGTGCCCGAGCTGAAGAAGGCCAAGGCCAAGATGGGGTCCAAGGCCATCCTCAACATCACCGGCACCGACACGACTCAGGCCCAGGCGCAGATCGACAGCTTCGTCGAGAAGTGGAAGACCGAAGGGGTCAACATGGTCTTCCTCGCCGGGAACAACGTCTCGGCGAAGCAGTTCGCGGAGTCGATCAAGGCCGGACTGCCGAAGGCGACGCTCGTGACCGACACCGACACCACACTCGACGAGGCGAAGGGCGAGCAGCAAGCAGGGACGAAGCCGAACCCGTACGAGGGCATGATCAGCGCCACCGGGCTCACGCCGTCCGAGCGCTGGGCCAAGAAGAACGCGATCCTGCAACAGTGCGTCGACATCTACGACAAGGCCACCGGCACGAAGGTGCCCGGTCCCGACGAACGGAAGAAGACGAGCGACGGCAGGTCCATCAACACCGACCAAGCCGTGACCGACGCCTGCGGTGATCTCATGATGTTCAAGGAGATCGCCGAGAAGGTCGGCCCGAACCTGACGGTGAAGAACTGGCAGAAGACCGTCGACTCGTTCGGCACGATCGACCTGCCGCCGGACCAGTTCGCCTCGCTCTGCAAGGGCAAGTACGCGGCCGAGGACACGACCCGTCTTGTCGCGTACGACTCGAGTCTCGGTACGCAAGGTGACTGGAAGTCGCTGACGCCGGCGAAGGACGGCAGCGGCGGAAAGTGCACCAAGGCCAGCTCGTAGCTGACGGTCACAACATACGAACGACGGCGACGCGCCCAGGTGGAACCCACCCGGGCGCGTCGCCGCGTCTCAGCGACCGCCGTTGCATCCAGGTGCTGATCGGCAGCGAATGATCCGTCGCGAATGGTGAGGGCGACGCCGCCGGATCTCGCGCGAGGCTGGACCTCGACCGCATGCGTACGCGCTCCTGCGCAGGACGCACTACACCGAGGAGTGCATTTCGTGTTCGATGGTTTCGTCGAGAGCGGGAGGGCCGATGACGAGCGGCGATGAGATCCGCGACGCTCAGCGAGCGACGTGGGCCGGACTGTCTGCGGGATGGGAGAAGTGGGACTCGGTCATCATGGATCAGCTGGGTCCGGTCAGTGCCGCGATCATCGAGCGTCTCGACATCGCGGAAGATCAGCAGCATCTCGACATCGCCGCGGGCACGGGCGAGCCGGGTTTGACCATCGCAAGACTGGCGCCGAAGGGACGCGTCGTGCTGACCGACCTCGTTCCAGAAATGCTGGACGTCGCCGAGCGACGAGCCGGGGCGGAAGGGATCGCCAACGTCGAGACGAAGGTGTGCAGCGCCGACGAGCTGCCGTTCGACGGTGCGACGTTCGCCAGCGCCTCCGTGCGCTTCGGGTACATGTTCTTCCCCGACGTCGCCAAGGCCACGGCCGAGTTCGCACGCGTGCTCGAGCCGGGTGGCCGTCTCTGCTCGTCGGTGTGGGTCAAGCCCGAGGACAACCCGTGGACGACGATCGCCATGCAGGCCATCGCGACCGAGGTGGTGGTGCCGCCACCCGACCCCGACGGGCCGAACATGTTTCGCTGCGCGGCCCCGGGATATGTCGCTGCCCTCTATGAGGGCGCGGGGCTACGCGACGTCGTCGAGTGGGACGTCGACGTCGAACTCGTGACGCGATCGCCCGCGCAGTATTGGGAGATGATCAGCGAGCACGTCTCGCTCGCAGTTGCCGCGCTGCAGCAGGTCGACGAATCGGCGCGGGAGCGGGTTCGGGCAACCGCCATTGCGAAGGTGAGCGCGTTCGAGAAGGACGGCAAGGTCCGGGTTCCGGGCGTGGCGCGGTGCATCGTGGGAACGAAACCGGACGCGAGCGGCACGCGCTGACAAGCCGGCGGCGCATGCGGCACTTACGCGCGCTGTGCGGTGATCCAGCCGAACTCCGAAGTGACCCGAAGGCCGACGTTCGGGTCGTGCATGGCCGTCAGTCTTTCGCGCAAAGCCTCACAGAACGCCTCGTAGCCGACCGCCTCGATCGCGGGCACGGAGGGTCCCGCGCCGGCGAGCGCGCGCACGGCGGTCGCGACGTCCGGCCATTCGTTGGTCACCTCGACCGTTCCCTGGTCTCGAATCTGGAACTCGGCGTCGTCCAACATCTGTTCGATGACTGAACGGGTCTCTCCCTGTTGCATCGTCGCCGACTGGTGACTCGGCGGAGAGAGCTCGATCACCGTGAGGAAGTACGGCATCAAGCCGAGGCGCCCAGAACGGCCTCAGAACGTGAGCCCAGCTCGCCCGCCCGGCGTCAGTACCCGATGCACTTCGCGTAGCGCGTCTCCGCAGCCGTTCCAGATCCCGTTGAAGCTCGTCGCGACGTCGAACGTGCCGTCGTCGAACGGCAGGGCGAACATGTCGCCGACGCGAAAGTCGCCGCTCGGAGTACGAGCCTTGGCGATCGCAATGAGCTCCGCCGATGCGTCCAGCGCTGACACCGACGCGCCGCGGCGGCTCACGACGCTCGCCGCGAAGCCCGACCCACACGCGACGTCGAGCAACCGGGTACCCGAGCTCACTCCGAGACGTTCGAAGATCAGCTCGTTGGCGGGCAGGGCGTACGGCTCGAAGAGGTAGGCCCACTCCAGTGCATGCGCCCCCCAACCGCGTCCCGCTTCTTCCCACGCCATGGACACAGTTGTCATGCCCAGTGAGGCACCCCGGCCACCAGCAGTTGGCGCGGTGCCCGTCGGCGGTCCCGCGGGACCGTCGCCGCCGAACGGTGGCGACCGTCCACGGTCTGCCTGTGCGTGTGCGTGTGCGTGCGCGTGCGCGTACAGGCAAGATGTGGTCTCCCTTCCGGTCGTTCGCAGTGGAGCAGGGATGACGTCGAAGCGCTCGAGCATGCGGCCCGTTGGCCTCCTCGCGCTCGTCGTGCTGATCGTCTTCGGCGCGCCGACCGCAGCACTTGCGCAGACGAGCTCGACTCACGCGCCGCGTCCATCCACCTCTTGGACGACCGTGGGGGTGCTCCACTCGGTGATGCGGCACCGGGTGACCGTTGAGAGCACGGCAGATGAGGCGATTCACAGCTACCGGATCGGCGTCTTCACCACGGTCTGCTATCAACCCAACCTCTGCTTGCAGTCGGGGAACACGAGCGACCTACTTCCCGGCGCGACCGTCACCGCGCAAGTCGCCACCGACAAGCGCCGCGTTGCACACGCCAGCACGATCTTCTTGACGAGCGTCTCCGACACCGTCCGGATCGACTCGGTCGACGGTGATGTCATCACCGGGCACAGCACACGGAGCGGTGCGACGTCCACGATCCTTCGTCGACCCTTCACGATCCTCGTGGACGAACGTGGTGCGGTGACGGGAGGGATACCGAACCTCGAGATCGGGAGCGTGCTCTACTTCACCGGTCTCGCCGGATTCGACAACGGGAGCCCGGTGACCATCGCCGCGAGGCTGTTCCCTGAGCGACCTCGTCCCCGTGCCTGACCCAGCCCGCCAGCTCCGCGGCTCGCGCTCGCCCAGCGGTCCCGGACGCCGACGAGTAGCGCCGATCGGCTGGTCGGCCCTGCCCGGTGCGAGCCATGACGACCAGGTCGTACTCTCGAGCGATGGCCGACACTCCAGAACGTGAGGACGAGTCAAGCTCCGCAGACTTCGAGCTCGCGCCCGATGTCGAAGCCATGGTCGAGGACACTGACGAGGTGGATCCCGACGACTCGCGCCACTACCTGCAGGATCCGAACCACCTCGCCGAGTACGGCCGCGACGCCGACGAGCAGGAGCAAGACGACGTGCTCGATCTCGACCAGACGGAGCTCGACGAGCTCGGATCGACGCTGGACGACCCGCACCAACCGGAGCCCGAGTAGCTGCCGCTCGGCTGTGCCCGCCCACGAGGGCACCTCCCCTCGTGACAGGGGCTCACCGTCACGCGTACCTTGCTCTCGAACTCGCGACCCTGAGGGAGCCGCATGAGCGATCAGCCGTACGTCAACCTGCTCGATCCAGAATTCTACGTCGACCCGTGGGACGCGTACCGCTGGTTGCGCGACAACGAGCCGGTCTTCTGGGACCCGGTGCAGAAGATGTGGGGGATCTCCCGCTTCGAGGACGTGCTGCACGTCGAGAAGCACCCGCAGCTGTACACCTCGTACCAGGGGTCGCGCCCGCACATCGACCAGACCGACAACACGTCGATGATCGACCAGGACGATCCGCTGCACCAACACCACCGTGCGCTGATCCACCGTCGCTTCACCCCGCGGACCGTGTCCACCCAGGAAGACGAGGTGCGCGAGGTCGCGTGTGGGCTCGTCGACGCCGTCGCCTGACGGGCGAGTGCGAAGCGGTCGAGGCCTTGGCATCAGGCTGCCGGCGATCATGATCGGCCGCCGCCTCGGTTACGCGCCGGAGGACTGGGAGCGGGTGCGCTCCTGGTCCGAGAACACCATGTACCAGGGCGGCCAGACCGACCCGAACGGTGGCCCGTTCCCGGTGGGTGAAGGCATGGGGACGGCGGGGGCCGAGTTCGTGGAGCACACGCTGCCGATCATCCACGACCGGCGCGCCAACCCGCGCGACGACCTCATCTCCATCTGGACGCAGGCGGAGCGCTACGGCGAGAACCGCCCCTGGACCGACGGTGAGGTCCTCGAGGAGTGCCTCCTCGTCCTCGACGGCGGGGCGGAGACGACTCGCACCGTGATCGGGGCGATCACCTGCGAGCTCGCGCTCCAACGTGACCAGCAGCGGCTGCTCCACGACGATCCCGAGGTACTCGGCCGCACCGCGGTGGAGGAGTTCATCCGCTGGGTGTCTCCGATCCTCAACATGCGCCGCACCGTCACCGAGGACCACGACTTCCGTGGACAGCAGCTCCGCAAAGGTGACGAGCTCCTCCTCCTGTACGCGTCGGCCAACCGCGACGACCGCGAGTTCGAGAACCCCGATGTGTTCGACGTGACGCGCCCGATCGGTCTGCAGCTCGCGTTCGGCATCGGCACCCACTTCTGCCTGGGCGCGTCGTTCGCCCGGCTCGAGGTCCGTCTGATGTTCGAGGAGATGTTCCGTCGCATCCCCGACTGGCGCCTCGCCGACGACAAGCCGGCGCCGAAGATCCTCGCGGCGACGTTCGCCCGCGCCTACGACGAGGTCCACATCGAGTTCACGCCCGCGGGAACCGAGTAGCGCCCGACATCACCACTGCCGATCCCGGTGCGGTTGCCGGATCCATACTCGGCGCGCTTCCCACCAAGACGTAGTTTCGCCGGGCTACGCGCCGGCGTTGCTGCGTTGGATGGCGCGCTCGTCGGTACCGAGGTACGACGCGATGACGCGCGGATCCTCGCGCACGGTGGTCGGGAGTCCCTCGGCGATCACCCGTCCGGCCTCGAGGCAGTAGACCCGGTCGCTGATCGAGAGGATCAGTGGGAGGTCGTGTTCGACCACCACGAGCGTGGCGTGGAGCTCGTCCTTGATCCGCAGGATCAGCGGGCCGAACGCTTCGGCCTCGCGCTGCGCGACGCCGGCCGTCGGCTCGTCGAGGCAGATCACGCGAGGCGCGACCGCGAGCACGGTGGCGAGCTCGACGATGCGGCGCGTGCCGGTGGACAGCTCGGCGACGTAACGATCGGCGTAGCGGCCGAGGCCGAGGAAGTCGATCAGCTCGCGCGCCTCCGCGTACTTCTTGCGCTCGGGCTTCACCGACGGCACCCAGAGCAGCGAACCCCAGAACGACGACGCGTCACGCGCCTCCAGCGCCAACTGCACGGTGTCGCGGACGGTGAGCTCCGGGTAGAGCTTCGCCGCCTGGAACGTCCGGCCGAGGCCGCGCCGCGCCCGCTGGAACGCCTTCGCTCGGCTCACGTCGCGCCCGAGCAGCTGCACGGTGCCCTTCGCGGGGACGTAGCCGCCGATCGCGTTGAGCAGGGTCGACTTGCCGGCGCCGTTGTTGCCGATGAGCCCGATCACCTCGCCCGGCATGGCGCGGAACTCGACGTCGTCGACCGCGGTCAGCCCACCGAAGCGCACCGTCAGGTGCTGGGTGACCAACACCGAGCCGTCGGCGTTGCACACCGCCGGTTCGACGGGCGCGACGCGCGTGAGCGATTCGGGTGGTGCAGTCGTCGTCTTGGTGGTGTCCGCCGGACCCATTCGCTTGTCGACCCAACCAAGGAGCGAATCCCGCGCGTAGTAGCCGATCTGCACGAACCCGCCCGGGATGTACAGGAGGATGATGAGCAGACCGATGCTCGAGGTGAACAGCGGCACGAGTTGGTTGTCGGGCCAGAACGCAGGGAGCCCGACGACCCAGAGCGCGCCCACCACCGCGCCGGACAGGCTGCCGAGGCCACCGATCACGACGATCGCGATGAGTCGGAGCGAGTCGTCGACGAGGAAGTAGTGCTGCTCGGCCGGCGCAAAGGTGAGGTTGACGGCGCCGAGGAGCACGCCACCGAGGCCGGCGATGAACCCACCCAGCGCGAACGCGATCAGCTTCGCGCGCGCCGGTGACACCGTCATCGCCGACGATGCCAGCTCGTTCTCGCGCACGCCGACGATCATGCGACCGATGCCGGTGCGCTTGAGGTGGCCGACGAGCACCAGCACGACCACGAGCACGAGGAGCACGAAGTAGTAGTACGCGCGGTTGCGGTGGGTGAGCTCGAGGAACCAGATGTCGGTCCGCGGGATCTCGATCGTGGTGCTGCCGGCGGTGAAGAAGGTGCGGTTGAACAGATAGAGCTGCGCGGCGATCGCGAACGCAAGGGTGCTGATCGCGAGCAGCAATCCGCGCACGCGCAACGCACCGACGCCGACCACGACCGCGACCAGACTGGCGAACGATGCGCCGAGCAGCATCGCCCAGGGGAACGAGATCGACGGGAGGCCGCCGTCGAGGAACCGGGTCGAGTGCCACCCGATGTTGAACTGCAGACCGCGGATCAACGCGGCTGCGGTGAGGGCGCCGAGACCGGCGAAGGCCATCTGTCCGAGCGAGAGCTGTCCACCCCATCCGGTGAGCACCACCACCGAGACCGCGCACAGTGCGAAGGCGATGACCGTCGCCCACGTCTGATGACGCTCCGACTTGTCGCTGAGCAGGGGCAGGATGGCGGCCGCGAGCAGCGCGAGCGCGGCCACGAACTGGGGCAGGCGTTTCACCCACCAGATGTTGCGCAAGCGCTCGGGGACGGCCGCGATGCGGGGCGCGAACTGGAAGCTCTCTCCGCTCGAGCCGGCGTCGTTGCGGCCGACGCGCGCCACGAGCACGAGCACGACCACGAACAGCACGAACTGCACGAGGCCGGTCTCGGACGTGTAGTTGAAGTACAGGACTCGGTCCAGGATGCCGATGGCGACCGCACCGACGACCGCGCGCGGAAAGGACACCATCCCGCCGATCAGCGCAGCCACCATGCCTCGCAGCAAGGTGTCGGGACCGATGTGCACCAGGTCGGCCGACACCTGGTCGGTCGCGGTCAGCAGGATCGCGACGGTGCCGAGGAACCCCGCGATCGCCCAGACGCCGGTCGACACCATCTTCGGGTTGATGCCGGTCATGCGGGCGAGGTCGGAGTTCGACGCCGCCGCGCGCACGGCGTCGCCGAACGCGGTGTGACCCAGCAACCACCACAAGCCAACGGTGATCACGGGGACGACGATGAGCACCAGGAGCTGACTCGCGGTCACGTCGATGTTCAGGAACGGCTGCCATTGTCCTTCGAACGGCACCGGGAAATGGGACTGCAACGAGCCCGTGCGGTAGTCGGGCAGGGCCAGCGTGATCGCCTCGCACAGCTGCGCGACACCGATCGTCGCGACGAGCACGATCACGCGAGGCGACTTGAACAAGCGCCGGATCACGGCGAGCTCGACGAGCACGCCGGTGAGGGTGCCGAGGATCAGGGCGAGGATCAGTGACGGCCAATACGGCCAGCCGTGCACGCCGGCCATCACCGCGAACAGCGCCGCGGCCGGGATGCCGATGCTGCCGACCGCGAAGTTGATGACACGCGACGACCGGTACACGAGCACGATGCCCATCGCGATGAGCGACGTGATCAGTCCACCGATCACGCCCTTGAAGATCAGGTTCCACGTCACGAAGGCGCTGAGCGTCATCAGCCGCCCTCGGTCCCGAAGAACACGGCGCGTGCGAGGTCACCGCGTTCGAGCAGACCATCGGTGGTGCCTTCGAAGCGCACCTGGCCCTTCTCCATGAAGATCGCGCGATCCGCCAGCGCGATCGCGACGTTGAGCGACTGCTCCACGATGATCATCGTCTGCTCGCGCGCCTTGAGCTCCTCGACCACCTCGATGAGTCGCTGCACGACGAGCGGTGCCAGCCCCAGCGAGAGCTCGTCGATCATGAGCAGCTCGGGTTCGTGGATCAGCACACGCCCGAGCGCCAACATCTGCTGCTGGCCGCCCGACATGCTCGACGCGATCTGCTTCTTGTTGCCGGTCAACTCGGGGAAGAGGTCGTAGACGTTGGCGATGCGCCGCTGCACGTCGGTGCGACTCTCGGCGTTGAGTCGCGCGCTCACGGCCAGGTTCTGGTCGACGGTCAGGTTCCCGAACACGCCCTGCCCGCCCGGGAGCTGCATGATGCTGAGGTACTTCGCCCGTTGCTCCGGCGACACGTACGTGATGTTCTGTCCGTTGAGTCGCACGACGCCGCGCTCCGGTACCGCGAGCCCACTGATGACGCGGAGCGCGGTCGACTTCCCCGCGCCGTTGGTGCCGAGCAGTGCGACCGTCTCGCCCTTCTGCACCTCGAAGTCGATGCCGAAGAGCACCTGCACCGGGCCGTACGAGAAGTCGATGTTCGCCAATTGGAGCAGCGGGATCGGGGTCTTCGCCACGAAGCGCTTCTCGTGCTCGTCCTTCTCCTCGAGCAACTCCTCGACCACGAGCGAGAGGTCGTTGCGGATGAAGCGCGCACCGTTCATGAGCAGCAGGCCACCGATGATGGCGCTGGGTACGCCGAGGAAGATGACGGTGGCGCGCACCCCGATGGCATCGGTCAGGAAGCCCGACACCAAGCCGCCCATGAAGCCGCCGATGAAGAAGATGTAGAGGGTCGACAGCGCGGTGCCCATGCCGCGCAGGCGATACGGCACGACGGCCTGGAGCACCGGCCCGACCATCGCGAACGCCGACGCGGTCAGCACGGCCTGCGGGATCTTGAGGATCCAGAACCAGGTCGTGCTCTGCACGCTGAACTGGATCGGAGTGAGCAGTGCTGACGGGAGGATGAGCGCACCGACCAGCGCCAACGCCTTCGCCGGGTCGAGGCGGTACTTCTTGTCGAAGTAGCGCCCGATGAAGGGGAGGATCGGGAGCGCGAGGATGCCGGAGAGGCTGAGGATCAGCCCGCGATCGATCGCGTTGGTGACGTGCAACGTGTTGTCGAGGTACAGCGACTCGAGTGCGGGCTGGCTGAAGAGCCCGAACCCGAGTGCGCAGAAGCCGACCAGCACGGTGCGGATGGTGCGGATGCGCTTGATGCGGGCGAACGCGGCCTCCATCGAGATCGGCGCCGGCTGCTCGTCCTCGATCACCTCGCCGAGCACGTCCTGCTTCTCGAACTGCCCGCGCGGCGGTTCCTTCATGAAGAACGCCAGGATCGCGACGATGACCACCGGGATCCCGAGCACGAACCACGCCCAGCGCCACCCCTCGGTGCCACCGGCCCACGTCGCGATGGCCGCGCACACGACCGGGCTGGCCAGCCCGATGCCGTGTGCGCCCATGTTCATCACGGCCGACATCCGGGCGCGGATGCCGATCGGGTAGTTGTCGGCGATCAGCGACTGGTGCACCGGGATGCTGTTGGCCTTGGCGATGCCGGTCGCGAAGCGGGTCCAGAACAACATGAACGCGCTGATCGCGAGTCCCGACGCGAACACGAACCCGCCGAACGCGAGGCTCGCCCACCCGACGATCGGCACCCGCTTCACCCGGTCCGCGAGCCAGCCCATCGGCACCGCGCCGAGCACGAAGAACGCCGACGACGCGGTGGCGATGAACACGATCGTGCCCGAGCTGATGTGGAACGTGCGGCGGATCTCCGGCGCGAGCACGTTGATGGCCGCGCCCTCGAGCTCGTCGAACGAGAGCAGCAGCAACAGCACGACGAACATGAGCTTGCCGCCGACCTTGAACGCGTCCGAGAACGAAACCGGCTCGGAGTTGACGCCCGGGAGCAGGTCGTCGGGGAAGATCACCTGCTCGCGTGAGACCTTCTGGGCCTCTTCTCGGGCAGCTTCCTCGTCGAGCACGGTCGCGGCGAGGGATGCCGCGCTGCCGCCACCCCCCTGCGTGTCCGTCAATGCCATTCCCCCAACCCGTGACGCATGTTCTCGGGAGGCGGAGCGTACCGGGTTCCGACACCGCCCGACAGTTGCCCAAAGTACTGTCCATGAGGTGACTGCGACGGGGATCGACGACGCGGAACGCCACTTCGCGACGCACGGTTGGGTCGTGGTCGACGTGCTCTCGCCTTCAACGCGCGCGTTGCTCGCGTCGTGGGCCGCCGAGGTCGCGGTGCTCCCCGACGCGTCCGGTGTCCTGCAACACCGGGAGCTCACCGACGCGGGGCCGCAGCTCTGCCGCAGCGAGCACTTCGTGGAGGTGCACGACGGCTTCCGGGAGTTGCTCTCCGGCGGTCCCTTGCTCGACCTCGCGAGCGCGCTGCTCGGTGAGCCCGCGGTGCTCTACAAGGAGAAGATCAACCACAAGCTCCCCGGTGGTGCCGGCTACTCCCCTCACCAGGACGCGCCCGCGTATCCGCTGGTCAGGGCGCACGTTTCGGCGATGGTCGCCATCGACGACGCCGATCCCGACAACGGCGGGCTCGAGGTGGTGTCGGGGTGCTTCGATCGCGTGCTGCCCACCGACGAGCGCGGTTGTCTCGACCGGTCGGTCGCGGAACGGCTCGCGTGGAAGCCGGTCGTCGTCCCCGCCGGCGCGTCGTTGTGGTTCCACAGCCGTACGCCCCATCGCAGCGGTCCCAACCGCTCCGATCGGCCTCGCCGCGCGCTCTACCCGACGTACAACGCGGCCCGCGAGGGTGACCTTCGCGCTGAGTACTACGCGACCAAGGCGGCGGCGTTCGCCGACACGTCGCCCGGTGACCGTGCGCTGGTGTCGTTGATCGGCGATTTCGAAGGACGACCCGCGTGAAGGTCGTGTTCACGGTGCTCGACGCGCTCCCCGCGCGCCACGTCGGCGAGGTCCACACGCCGGTGCTGACGGCACTCGCGCGGGAGGCTGGCGCGTCACCGGGTCGCGCCCGAGCGGTGATGACCGCCGCGACGTATCCCAACCACGCGACGTTCGCGACCGGCGCTCGTCCCCGCGACCACGGCATCGTCAGCAATTTCGTGCCCCAGACCGGGACGCTCGTGCCGGCGTGGGAGCTCGGGCCGGCGGTGCCCACGCTGTTCGACGCCTGCCGCGCCGCCGGGCGGTCGAGTGCCGCCGTCGTCGGCGACCAGTGCCTCGTCGGCGTGATGGGTGCACGGGCCGCCGACGCGCACTGGCCGCCCAACGGAGAGCCTCCGTCGCACGTGCGCCGCGACGCTCACGACTACCTCGACGACGATGACACCATCGTGGAGCTGCTCGCCGCGCTCGACGCCCGGCCCGACCTCGTCGTCTCCCAGCTGAACGCGCCCGACACGGCCGCGCACGTGCACGGACCCGACAGCGAGGCGGCGCTGACGATCTACCACGACACGGACGCGCGCCTGGCGGTGCTGCGCGAGCACCTCGACTGGGACGACACGGTCTGGTTCATCGTGTCCGACCACGACCAGGAGACGGTCGTCGACCGCGAGCCGATCGACCTGCGACCGGCGTTCGCCGCGCGGGGTCTCGAGGTGTTCGCGCTCCCGGAGGGCAGCGCCACCGTCGTGTGCGGCAACGGTGCCCGCGACGCGGCCACCTGGTTGCCCGAGGTCGAAGGGGTCGAAGGGACCGCGCCGTTGCACCTCGTGGACGCGTCGCTCGAAGCATGCCTGGCGTGGTCCGTGCCCGGCCGGACGTTCGGGTTCGTGGAGATGGGCACCGAGCCGGGCACCCACGGCAGCCCGAGGACGCGCACGCAGGTGGCGGTCGTCGCCGGAGGTCATCCCGCCGCGGCCCGACTCGCGCAGGCCGCCGCGGCCCGCACCGTGAGCGCCACCGACTGGGCGCCCACGATCGCCACCCTCCTCGACCTCGACCTCCCCCACGCCGCCGGCCGCGCGTTGCTCTGAACCCGGCTCAGCTCCGTGGTGGCGTCGTTGCGGTGGCGCGCGATCTGTCGCGTGGGCCCATGAGTCCGACCGCATTGCCGTCGGGATCGGTCACGACCGCGTAGCGGGCGCCGAAGAACGCGTCATACGGCGGTTGTTGACCGGCGAACCCCGCGCTCGTGATGGCGGCATACGTCTCGTCGACCGCATCGGCCGATTCGAAGTGGAAACCCAGCACCGCACCGGTCCGATCAGCTGGCCAGCCTTCGTCCCAGCGCCGCGCGAACGCCACGCTGTCCAAGTCGAAGTGAAGGCCTCCTTCGACGTCGATGTTTCGGTGGTGCTGGTCCCAGTCCGGTGTGGTCGGTGCCACGTTGACGCCGAGGCGCCGGTAGAAGTCGACCGTCGCGTCCATGTCGCGGACGACCAGGTTGACCTGGTTGAACACGGGTTCGGGGTTCGCCATCGCCATGCCTCCTTCGCTCCGGAGGTGCTACCCGTCAGCGCGCCGCCACAAGCTCAACGGCTGGTCGCCAGACGGCAAGAGAGTCGACCGTGGCGCCGCGGATCTTGGCCGCGTCGTCGGCGCGGCGGAGGGCGACGAGGTCGTCGCGCTCCGGTCGCTGCTCGAACGCGGCGACCTCGTCCGCGGTCATGACGCCGCCCTGGAAGACGAGCGTCTCCTCGCTGCGCGCCGACAGCAGCGCGGCGTAGGCGGGATCGGTCGCCAGGAGGTAGCGCTTCGCCGCGACGTGTCCGCCAACCAGCGCGGCGATGCGCGGCCCGAGCAGCGGCTCGACGAGCGCGCGGCCGTCGACGTCGTGGGCCGCGTCGAGTCGCAGTCTCCAACGGGAGTCGGCGGGCTCGAGCCAGCCGAGGTCGTGCACCAAGCCTGCGACCTGGAGCTCGACGTCGTCGGGATGCGACTCCCGCAGTCTCGCCGCGCACTGCAGGCAGTGATCGAGGATCGGGAGCCCGCCTTCGTCGTCGGCGTGGCGCGACGCCTCGAGTGCGACGAACAGCTCGTCGACGTCGGCGAATGCGCTCACAACGACGACGCCAGCGCGCGCGACGCCCGGATCGCCAACGCGACGAGCGTGAGGGTCGGCCCGTAACCAGTCGACGTGGGGAACACCGACGAGTCGGCGACCAGCACGTTGTCGACGTCCCACAGGCGTTGCGAGGGATCGCACACCGACGCCGCCGGGTCGGTACCCATCCGCGTCGTCCCCATCCAGTGCTTCGACATCGGCTCGAGGTCGGGCGCGCGGGAACCAGGTACACCCGGCGACGTCACCCACGACGTTCCGTGCGCACCTGCATCCCTCAGCACCGCTCCGAGCCGCGGCCCCCAGTGGTGCGCGCACGCGATCTCGTGCGCGTGCGGGGCGTAGGTGATGCGCCCGGCGGGGAAGCCCCACACGTCGCGCACACCGGCGTCGAGGTCGACACGGTTGGTGCCTTGCGGCAGGTCCTCGCCCTGCATGGTGAACGCGACCATCTTGTCGCGGCTGGGCGAGTCGGCCATGAGCGCGCTGTGGTCGGAACCGGGCGGCAGGTGCACGGCTTCGATGATCGGGTGCCCGAGCCCGCCGTGCTCGACGATGCCGCCCCGCAGATACGGCACGCCGGCGGCGCGTGCGGCGGCGACGGCCTCGTCGTCGCCGACGATCGGATCGTCCATCAAGTGGGTGACGTCTCGACCCTTGTGCGCGTGGAGCCGGAAGGGGAAGAAGCCGAGGACGATCGTCTGCAGATGGAACATGAGGTTGCGCCCGACGAGATCGGACGTGTTCCCCACTCCGCTGCGCAGGAGGAAGCGCGGCGTCTCGAACGCGCCACCCGCGATCACGACCGCGCGCGCCGTGACCACGTGTTCGGCGCCGTCGGCGTCGAGGTAGCGCACGCCTTCGGCCTGACGGCCTGCGCCGTCGAGCACGAGGTCCACCGCGACACTCTCCGGCCGCAGCTCGCACCGACCGCGCGCGAGCGCCCGGCGCAACATCGCCACCGGGTCACCCTTGGCCTCGATCGCGCAGCCATAGTTGGCGCAGAACCCGCAGTTGTTGCACGCGGGACGCCCGTCGTACGGAACGCTGTTGGCGCCGGTCGGCGCACGGTACGGGTGGAACCCGAGGCGTTCCGCAGCCGGCACGGTGAGGGTGGTGAGGTACATGTCGGCGCCGGGCGGCATCGGATAGGGGCCGCTGCGCCACGCCGCGAACGGGTTCCCATCGGCATCGCCCGCGACGCCGATGAGACGCTCGGCCTCGGCGTAGAAGGATTCCATCTCGTCGTAGTCGACCGGCCAGTCGGCGACATCGGCTCCCTCGACCGGACCGAGCTCGGAGCGCAACCGGAAGTCGAGCTCGCGGTAGCGCGGCAGCTTGCCGTCGGCGTGGAAACCGGCGCCGCCCACCGTCGACGGCATGTTGTTGACGTCACCCACCACCGCGCGCTCGCCGTCAGCAGCTGACCGGCGGTAGCTGCGCGGTTCGAGCAGCGGGTCGGGCCCGAGGAAGTGGCGACGCCCGAACTTGATCTCGTCGTTCGACAGTCGGCCCAGCCCCTCGTACGGCGGCTCGAGCGCGAGGAGGTGATTGCGGCCCTTCTCGAGGATGCAGACCGTGCGACCCGCGTCGGTGAGCACGTCGGCAGTGGTCGCGCCGCCCGGTCCCGAACCGACGACGACGACGTCGAACTCAGGCACCGGTGACCTCCGCGTCGCTCCAGCCGCGCGGTTGCACGTCGCCGTCGTAGCCGATCATCCGCCAGCCCACGAGCTCACGGTTGCCGCCGTACTCCGGCGCGCCGTACGACGCTTCGCACGCGTGCTCGAAGAGGAGGTGCTTCAACTCGGGTTGCGCGTCGACGTCGAGGTCGTCGCCGAGCGCGGCGATTCCGTGGCGGTAGACCTCCTGCCAGCCGCGCACCGGCCCGTTCCATTCACGCTCGGTCATCCCGCGCGAACCTTCGATGCGGGTGCGCCACGCGAGCTCCTCGAGCCGCGACAGCGCCAGGTACTCGTCGAAGCCGGGATCCCCGCCGAAGCGGCCCGAGTAGGGACCGGCGGCCCAGATCGCCGGCGGATCGAAGGTGAAGGCGCCGAGCACACGGTCGACGTAGTCGGCGGTGCCGGCGGCGCCGGCCCCGGGGAAGTCGCCGTGCGGTGGCAACAGCCGGTCGGCCAGCTGTCGCACGACGTCATGTTCGTGCTCGGTGAGGAAGCGCAGCGTCACGGCAGGAACATACGCCCTGCGCGAATCGTGCGACACTGACGGCATGGCCGAAGACCACGGAATGACGAGCTTCTTCCCCGACGTGTTCCAGAACGGCGTCCCCGACATCCAACCCGCGCTCGCGCGCGCTGCTCGACGGACGACGAGTCGTGCGCGAAGAGGACGGGCACGTGACCCTCCTCCACCTCGACGACGTGCTCGAGGTCACCAAGCGACGCGACGTCCATTCGATGGACCCGGAGATGGTCGAGCTGGCCGGCGCGTACATGGGTGCGGGCCGACCGCTCATCCCGCTCATGCTCGACGGTGACGCGCACACGAAGTACCGCAAGCTCCTGGATCCGCTGTTCGCGCCGAAAGTCGTCGCGCAGCTCGCCACTCGCGTCCGTGCGCTCGCCGACCAGCTCATCGACGGGTTCATCGCCGACGGACGGGTCGAGCTGTACAACGAGTTCTGCGAACCACTGCCCTCCATGGTGTTCCTCACCCTGCTCGGGCTCCCGGTCGACGACCTCGACTTCCTCCTGTGGTTCAAGAACGGGATCATCCGCCCGACCGACGACGACCACCGCGTCACCGCGAACACCAAGATGATCGAGTACCTCTACGGCGAGCTCGACCGCCGCGAGGCGCGCGACGATCCCGGCGACGACTTGATCGGTGGCTTCATACGGGCGGAGGTCGACGGGGAGACCCTCACCCGCGAGGACGTGATCGACATCACGTTCCTGCTCGTGTTGGCCGGACTCGACACGGTGGCCGCGTCGCTCTCGTGCATGGTCGACTGGCTGGCTCGTCATCCCGACCAGCGCCGACGGCTGCTCGACGATCCGAGCATCCTCCCCGCCGCCATCGAGGAGCTCATGCGGTTCGAGACGCCGGTCGTCGCGGGTGGCCGCTACGCCACCGCCGACTTCGAGATCGGCGGTGAGCAGATCAAGGCGGGCGACCAGCTGACCGTGTGTTGGGCAGCGGCGAACCTCGATGGTGTTGGGTTCGACGACGCGCTCGCAGTGGACTTCGATCGCGCGGCCAAGAAGCACATCGCGTTCGCGAGCGGCTTCCACCGCTGCCTCGGTTCCCACCTCGCGCGCATGGAGCTGACGGTCATCCTGACTGCACTGCACGACCGCATCCCCGACTACGCGCTCGATCCTGACCAGACCGCGGGCTACAACAACATGATGATCCGGACGGTCGACCCGCTGCCGTTGGTGTTCACCCCTTCGCGGTGATCCCGTCGAGGAAGGGCAGCAGCACCGCGAGGTAGGCGTCGAGATCGCGGCTCCAGAGGTCGTGACCGGCGTCGGGGATGACCTCCATCTGGACCGCGGGCAGCGCCGCGCGCCATTGCGCCGCGAGCTCCTCCCCGACGAGCGCGCTCTTGCGGCCACCCCTGATGACGAGCACTGGGCACTGCAGCTCGACCAGCCGGTCCCACAGCGGCACCTCGCGACTCTCGGCGACCACCTGGCGCACCGCGTGTTCGGACATGCGATCGGCGATCACGGTGCCGCGGACCTTGCTCTTCAGCTGTTGCTCGGCGATGTCGGCCGGAAGCCCGACGTGGCGCGCGAAGTAGTCGCCAACCACGAGGCCACGCACTTCCGCGTGATACGTCAGCGCGTACCCGAGCCCGTAGGAGCTACCCCGTGAGAACGCGACGATGATCGGCCGGTCGAGACCGAGTGCTTCGACGACGGCACGCACGTCGCCGATGTGGTGCTCCCACGTGTAGCCCGATTCGGGGACATCGCTGCGGCCGCGGCCGCGCACGTCGACCACGACGACTCGACGATCGCCGAGCGCGTCGAGGATCCAGCGGTACTCGTCGGCGTACTCCCCCATGCCGGGGATCGCGAGCACCGAGGGCACCGCCGTGTCTCGGCGTCGGTTGTCGAGCGCGTGCAGGCGCACGCCCTCGTTCTCCACGTACACCGACTCGTCGGTCACCTCGGTCATCGGTATGCGCCACCCCACGCCGGGCCACCGCGCACGTACTCGCACATCTCGATGCCCTGACCATCGGGATCGATCACGAAGAACATGTGCACCCCGAACACCTCGACCGGCGGTCCGGACACCGGCACCTCCCGCTGCACGAGCTCGGCGTGCGCGGCACGCGCGTCCGGCACCTCCATCGACAGGACGCGGAGCCCGAGCCCCGACGGCGCGGGGATGTCGGGGATGAAGTTGAACTGCATGAGCTCGACCCGGAGGCTCCCGATGCGACCCCCGCACGCACGGCCCGCCGCGCCCGGGAAGTGAGTCAGGCGCTCGAACGCCTCGCCCTCCATCCGCTCGTCGAACAGCTGCTCCCAGCCGAAGACGTCGCGGTAGAAGGCGATCGAGCGCTCCATGTCGGAGACGCCGATCGACACATGCGACACGTCGGTGACGCCGACCGGTTCCACCACCGCGCAGCCTCGCACATCCGGGGCGGTCGTCCGCCAGAATCCATTAGTCTCTGACTATGAGACTTGAGATCTCGCGACGAGCGGACCTGGCGGTCCGGGCGATGCTCGCCATCGAACGCGCCCCCGACCGGATCAAGGCCGACGCCCTCGCCGTGGAGCTCGCCACCACCGCCGGCTTCGTCCCCCAGGTGGTGGGACCGCTGGTGAAGCGGGGCTGGGTGCGTTCGGATCCCGGCCCGCGCGGTGGCTACTCGGCGGTGGCGGCACTCGACCACGTGAGCGTGCTCGAGGTGATCGAAGCGGTCGACGGCCCCACCGACATCGGTCGCTGCGTGGTCGCCGACGGCCCGTGCGGCCACGCGCCGCACTGCGCGCTCCACGGCGCGTGGGCTCGGGCGCGCGAGGAGCTGCTCGCCCACCTCGGCGCGCAGAGCATCGCGTCGCTCGCGGCGGCGCCGGTGCGATGACCGCGCCCGCTCGCCCGGTGTGGCGCGCGGTCGTCGTCCCATCGGAGCATGGCGGCTGGGGCCTCACCCTCGAACCCGCCCTCCTCGGCCTGCTGATCGCGCCCACCCTCGCCGGCGGCGCGCTCGCAGTGGCGGCGTTCCTCGCCTTCGTCGTGCGGACACCGCTGAAGGTGGTGCTGGTGGATCGCTACCGCCACCGGCAGCTCGAACGCGACGACCTGGCGCGGCGCGTGGTCGTAGCGGAGCTCGCGCTGCTCGTGGGACTGCTCGTGGTGGCGTTCGCCGATGCCGACGCCGACTGGGTCGTGCCGCTCGCGGTCGCGCTCCCGTTGTTCGCAGTCGAGCTGTGGTTCGACGTCCGCAGTCGCAGTCGCCGCCTCGTGCCCGAGCTGTGCGGCGCGGTCGGCATCGGCGCCGTCGCGGCGTCGATCGCGCTCGCGGGCGGTGAGGCTGCCGCGCTCGCGACCGCGTTGTGGCTGGTGCTGGCGGCGCGTGCGGTCGCGTCGGTGCCGTTCGCGCGCGTACAGGTGCTTCGGTTGCGGTCGGTCCCGCCGTCACCCCGGTCGAGCGACCTCGCGCAGCTCGCCGGCATCGCGATCGCGGCGATCGCCGTGGCCGTCGACGACGCGGTGTGGTTGGGCGCGATCGCGGTCGCCATCGTCGCAGCCGCGCAGTTCTTGTGGAGCCGTCGCCCCGCTCGCAAGGCGTTGGCCGTCGGGATCGCACAACTCGGGTTCGGGCTCACGGTCGTGATCGCGACCGCGGTCGGAGTGGGCGCATGACGGATTTCGGCGGCGACCCGGCCTGCTGGGCCCACCTCGGGGAACGGCACGACCTCGCGACCCGCCGCGACGTCGAACTGCTCGTGCGCACGTTCTACCGGGCGGCCGCGATGGACGACCTCCTCGGCCCGGTGTTCGCGGCCGCGCACGTCGACTGGTCGGCTCATCTGGCCACGGTCACCGACTTCTGGATGTGGCAGCTCCTCGGCGTCCGCGGATACGAGGGCAACCCACTGGTCGCGCATCGCCCCGCGCACGGTGCCACGCCGTTCACCAACGCGCACTTCGAACGATGGCTCGCGCTCTTCACCGAGACCCTCGACGAACACTTCGAGGGCGCGGTCGCGGAGCTGGCCAAGGCTCGGGCCGCGAAGATGGCCCGGGCGCTGCAGCGTCTGCTCCAAGGTGAGGCCTCTCCCGGCGACGTCCCCTTGGAGGTGCTCCGGCCGCGCCCCTGATGCAGCCTGGCGGGGGTCGCCCGCATGTGCGAGCCTCGACACCATGACACGCCCCACCATCATCCCCGGCGAGATCGCCGGCTGGCCGTTGCTGTCGATCGTCTACCGCACCGACCCCGACAAGATCGCCGACCTGCTCCCGCCCGGCATCGAGCCCGGTGCGCAGCCTCACGTGCACGTCAACGTCTACAACTTCCCGGTGAAGGGCGAGCCCGAGTACGGCGTCTCCACCAAGGTCGATGCCGACTACCGCGGGGTGCCCGGCTTCTACGGCATCGGCATCGGCATCGATCAGGAGTCGGCCATCTTCATCAGTCAGGAGCTCAACGGGCAGCCCAAGTTCCCGTGTGACACCGTCTACTTCCGCAACGACGACGTCGTCGAGGCGCGTTGCACGCACCAGGGCTACACGTTCCTCGAGTTCCACGGCCGCGTCGCGGGCGAGGTGGAGCCCTCGGGTGCGTTCGCCGAGCACGAGTGGTGGATCAAGTGCTCGCGCGCAGTCGGCGGTGTCGAGAAGAGCTACGACTTCCCGCCGCACGTCGTCGACGTGGCGTCGGCGGGCGCCACCGTGCACGAAGAGGAGGTCGACGGCACCCTGGTGCTGCGTGACAGCCCGTGGGATCCGTACACGGAGCTGCTTCCGATCCGCGAGCTCCGTTCGTGTCGCCTCGTCACGCGCACGCACTCGCACCGCGAGATCACGCTGGCCGGCGCGCTCGATCCGATCGCGTTCTGGCCGTACGCCGACACCATCGGCGGCTCGCGTTGGCCCGGCGACCGCGGCGGTCCGCGGCCGTCCTGCTGAAAGGAGGCGCGCGCTGACTACTTGCTCGCGGCCGCCCGCGCGGCCGCGCCGGTGATGGACCGCCAGGCCTCGCGGTCAGACTCGTCCGCCTGCCGTCCGACGCGCGTGACGGTGTCGACCTCGCCGACCTCGGCCCGCAACGCGGCCGCGGTGCAGCGCTCCTTCGGCCGTACCGAGAACGGGTCGAACCGGTAGGCGTCCATCGCATTGCGGTGGGTGATGCGGTCGATGACCTCGGGGTCGAGCTCCGACACGAGGGTCCAGAGCTTCTCCGGTCCGTCGGGCCACGAGCTGTCGGAGTGCGGGTAGTCGGACTCCCAGCACACCTGGGTGGGGCTGAACTCGTCGAGCAGCTTCACGCCGACGCGGTCGTTGATGAAGCACACGTAGATGCGCTCGTGGAACAGCTCGGTCGGTGACAGACCCTGCGGCAGCTCGTGCTGCATCCAGCCGTTGTGCCGGTCGAGCGTGTGCTCGGCGCGCCACAGGAAGTACGGGATCCAACCGATGTCGCCCTCGGTGAGCGAGAAGCGCACGTCGGGGAAGCGGTTCCAGAAGTCGGCCCACAGGAGATCGCCGAGCGTGTAGATCGACATGGTCGACGAGATGCTCATCGGAACCGGCGGCGGCGCGTCGGGCACGGTGCTCGCAGCCTTGGACGACGAGCCGACGTGGCAGCACAGCACGGTCGCGGTGTCGCTGCACGCGGCGAACAGCGGATCCCAGTGGCGCGTGTGGATGCTCGGCATCCCGAGCCCGGCCGGGTTCTCCGAGAACGTGACCGCGTGGCAACCCTTGTCGGCGAGGCGGTGCACCTCCTTGGCCGCCTCCTCGACGTCGAACAGCGGCAGGATCCCGCACGGGATGAAGCGCTCGGGATAGGCGCCGCACCACTCGTCGACGTGCCAGTCGTTGTACGCCTTGATCATCACCAGGTTGACGTCGCGGTCGGGACCCTGGTTCAGCACCTGACCCGAGAAGCCGGTCCAGTTGGGGAAGTTGAGGCCCGCGAGCGTCCCACCGGCGGACATGTCGCGCACACGTTCGTGCACGTCGAAGCAGCCAGCGCGCATGTCCTCGTAGCGGCTCGGGTTGACGTTGAACATCTCGGGCGGCTTGCCCGCCACTGCGTTCAGCCCGAGGTTCCGGCCCCGGATTTCGCCGTAGAACCACTGCTGGGCGCCGTCGCCTTCGTCGACGACCCGCGGTGTGTACTGCCGGTACTTCTCCGGCACGTGGGCGTCGAACATGTCGGCCGGTTCCGCGATGTGGTCGTCGACCGAAACGAGGATGAGATCGTCCTTGCTGGAGGCCATGGGCGTCAGGGTACGCTCCGCGGCTGTCGCCGTCAGGAAGAGGACTCACCATGGCCACACCCACCGAGGTCGTCCGGGAATTCTGCGCCGCCTTCGCGGCCAAGGACGTCGACGCGATCGCCGCGCGGCTCGCCGACGACGTCGTGTACCACAACGTGGGCATGGAACCCGCGGTCGGGAAGGAGGCGTCGCTCGCTTCCATCACGGGCTTCCTCGACATGTCCGAATCGCTCGTGTTCGACATCCACCGCCTCGCCGCCGACGGCGACACCGTGCTCACCGAGCGGACCGACACCTTCACCATCAACGGGGTGAAAGCCCCGATCGCGGTCATGGGCACCTTCGAGCTGCGCGACGGTTCGATCGTCGCCTGGCGCGACTACTTCGACATGGGGCTGACCACCCGCCTGATGGGCGGCGAGGACGTGCCCGTGTCGCTCCTCCCGACCATCTGAGGGTCGCGGCGCGAATGCGCTGCGTCTGACCTGGGTACATGCGCGGCAACGTCCGACTCGACTCGGAGGTGGCTGCGATGGCATCACCCGCCGAACCCCTCGTCTCCCCGGCCGGCAGCTCGCACCGCGGACAACCGTCGTACCTCGCCCGGTACGGGACGCTGGTGGACGTGCGCCACGCGATCGACGCCCTCGAAGCGCACGGCGTCGACGGCGACGACATCACCCTCGTGGGTCGCGCCGGTGAGCTCCCACACATGACCGACCGGCGTCGTACCGATTCACGGATCCTCTCGCACACCATGCTCGCGCTCGCGGTCGGCGTGATCGGGGGTGCCCTCGCCGGAGCAGTGCTCGGTGCCGTCGTCGTCGGGCTCGCGGTGATGCTCTGGCCCGGACTCGAGGCGACGGGATGGGTGTTCCTGCTGATCACCGTGTGGTTCGCCGCCGGTGGCTCCGTACTCGGTTGCTTCACCGCGATCTCGAAAGTCGTGGGCTTCTCGGAGTCGTGGCCGCTGACGTTCGAGGACGAGACCGCCGGGCCGGTCTGGCTCGCGGTGTACGACGACGTCGACGATCCCGACGAGCTGGCATCGAGCACACACGCGTTGGAGATCGTCCACGATCCGGAGGTGCGCGTGTCGAGCGAACCGACGCGGAAGTAGGTCGGAGAGGAACGGCACCGGGGAGGTGCGGTTCCGAGGTCGAGACGTAGCCTGCCCGAATGACCAGCGACACCGCGCAGCCCGCCCGCGCCTCGGGCACGATCGACGTCGGCGGCGACCTCACCGTCCGGCGCATGGGCTTCGGTGCCATGCGCATCACCGGCCCCGGCATCTGGGGTGACCCGCCGGACCGCGACGTGGCCAAGGCCGTGCTGCGGCACGTCGTCGAGCTGGGCGTGAACTTCATCGACACCGCCGACTCCTACGGGCCCGCGGTGAGCGAAGAGCTCATCGCCGAAGCACTGCACCCCTACCCCGACGATCTCGTGATCGCGACCAAGGGCGGACTCGAGCGCACCGGACCCGACCAGTGGCCGTCGGCCGCGCATCCGGACCGTCTCAAGCGGGTGTGCGACGAGAGCCTGCGCCGGCTGAAGGTCGACACGATCCCGCTCTACCAACACCACCGTCCCGATCCGGCGGTGCCCTACGCAGAGTCGATCGGCGCGCTGGTCGAGCTCGAGGAGCAGGGCAAGATCCGCCACATCGGCGTGTCGAACGTCGACGAGGCACATCTGCGGATCGCGCAGTCGCTCGCACCGGTGGTGTCGGTGCAGAACCGCTACAACGTCGCCGACCGCCGCTCGGAGACCATGCTCGATCTCTGCGAGCAGGAAGCGATCGCGTTCATCCCGTACTCACCGGTGAGAGACCTCGAGGCCAATCCCGTCGTCGACGACATCGCAACCCACCACGGCGTGACCACGACCCAGGTCGTGCTCGCGTGGTTGCTGGCGCGCTCCCCCGCGATGCTCCCCATCCCCGGCACCGGATCCGTCGCGCACCTCGAGGAGAACGTGGCGGCCGCGACGATCGCGCTCGACGAGCGAGAGGTCGCGGCCATCAGCGATTCTGCGGTCTGACGTCGGGCCCCTTCCGCCAGAACGGCCAGTCGGCATCGCCGACGAGCGACGTCGCTGCAGGTGGTGTGATCGTCACGCCTGGCGGCCGCGGTGGCTTCGAAGCAACTGGGCTTTCGGCTCGCACCGGCCGGCAGGTTTGGGCCGTACAGGGAGAGTCGTTCCTCGGCGCGTCCAACCAGCTCGTGTTCACGGTCGGGTCTGGAGGTGATCACCCGCTCCTTGTCGCCCACGACCGTCGCAGCGGCCGCCAGCGGTGGACGTTCCCGGCGTCGGCGTCACCGCAGTGGACGGCGACGTTCGACGTCGTCGCCGCAGACAACGCGCACGTGGTCGTGGGGAACGGCAACTACCTTGCTCGCTCCGGGGATCGTCCGGGCAGCAGCACCACGTTCTTCGTGATCGACGCGCGCACCGGCGAGCAGACGGCCAGCTTCACGGCGGCCGACCCGAGCTTCTCGTTCAGCGACATGGTGCTGGCTGATGACGCACTCGTCTACGCCGAGGGGGCTGCGCTCGTAGCTCGCGACATCACCAGCGGCGACACTCGCTGGACGCACGCCTTCGACGACACAGTCGGAACTCCCGGAGCGCCCGGCATCTACGCGCGCACGACCAACGGCCAGAAGCAGGTTCTCGCCGAGATCCACGGATCCGACTCCAGTCGCGTCGCCGCACTCAACATCCGGACCGGGGCCACATCCTGGGAGGCATCATCGGGCTATGTACGCAGCGGAGGGGAGCGATACACCGTGCTCGGGCGTCCCAGCTCGCAACGTCTCGTCGGCATCGACACGCAGACAGGCAAGAAGCTCTGGGAACGCAGAGTCCCGCCTACCGTCGGCGGGCGCGACGCAACCATCAGCAGCGACTTGAACGACGCACGACTTGCCGTCGGCGAGGTTTGCGACCTCGGCTGACACCTCGGTGCCGGCCATTTCAGGTCGCTGCAGAACGGGCAGATCTAGCGCGCATTCGCAGGTTCCCCTACGGGGGAGTCCGGCACCTCGTCCGTTCGGCCACGCCGACGGTGCGGCACCGACGGGACTCGCACCCGCGCCCTCCGACGTGACGGACCAGCGCCCTTCCTGGCCGAGCGACGGCGCCTCGGTGCGCGCCCTGGGTCTCGAACCCAGTCTGATCGGGGGTACGAGCCCGGCGCCCTACCAGTCAGGCGCGACGCGCAGTCTTGCTCCCCGGGGTCCACAGGCGAGAAGGCGTGAACGAACGCGCGGCGCACGTCAACCGGTTATCGCGCACGACCCGACACGAGGACGCCCGGGTCAAGGGAGAGGTACGCACGCGCCGAGTGCTCAGCGGAGCGTGGGCGGACGTGCGGCTGCAGCGGCCTCGGGATCGTCTTCGAGCCACTGGACGAGGAGCGGTGAGTTCACCCAGCGGGTCGGCGTGCGATACCAACCGCCGGCCGCGAGACATCCGCCGTCGGCGGTGATCGACTGCCCGACGACGAACGATCCCAGGTCGCTGGCGAGGAACAGCACGACCGCGGCGATGTCGGGTGCGCGTCCGTAACGACCGGCGGGGACCCATACGGGGACCATGCGGTCGTACTCCTCGGGGAAGCGGCCGTAGCCCACCTGGTACGACAGGGTCTTGTCGACCGCCACACTGTTGACGGTGACTCCGTCGCCCGCCACATCGACGGCGACGCTCTGCGTGAACGCGTCGACGCCCGCCTTGAACGCGGTGTACACCGCGAGGCCGGGCGCCGCGCGCTTGCCTTCCACCGACGAGAAGTTGACGATGCGCCCCCACCTCCGCTGGCGCATGCCCGGCAGGAACGCATGGGTGGTGAGGAAGACGTGTCGGAGGTTGGCGTGGTAGAGCTGGTCCCACAGCTGCGGTGTCGTCGCCTCGAAATCGCTCGCGGGCGCGAGGGCGTGGCCGAGGGAGTTGACGAGCACGTCGACGCGACCGAGCGCTTCGAGGACGGACGCGCACATCTGGTTCGTCTGGACCTCGTCGGTGAGATCGCAGACGAATCCGTGAGCGCGCACACCACGCGATTCGACGTAGGACACCACCTCCGCAGTGCGCGCCTCGTCGATGTCGACGACCACGATTGCTTCGGCTCCCTGCGCGGCGAACAGCGCGCAGACGGCGCCGCCGATCGCCCCGGCACCGCCGGTGACGAGCGCAACCCGATCACGGAGCGGCGGTCGATCCCAGCGACCGTCGTCAGCGGGCGGATAGGTCGGGTTGCGCGACTCCATACGTGCTGCTCCTCTCGTGACTTTCCACAGCGGGGCGCCCGCCGACGCTCGTCACCTCGTGAAGGTGCTCGTGACGGGATCGTCGGGACATGTCGGACGCTACGCGATTGCCGCGCTCGGGTTGGCGGGTCACGATGTTGCGCCGTTCGACTTCGTCACCGGGAACGACGTCCGCGATTCGGCCGCCGTCGAGGCGGCAGCGCGCGAAGCGGATGCCGTGGTGCACGTCGCCGCACTCGGCGCGGACGGCAACGTGAGCACGCCGGACACGCGTTGCGGCGTTCAACGGTTCGTGTCTGCGAGCAGTGTCAACGCCTTCGGCGTGTTCCGCGGACTGCGCGCGCCCGAATCCCTGCCGATCGACGACGATCATCCCTGCTACGCGACCTCTTCGTCCGGGATCTCGAAGCTGCTCGTGCGGTGGAGACACCCGCTCAGGATCACGCGCGAGTACTCATCGGGAGCTCCGATGCGATGAGGACGTCCACACCGCCGGTCCAAGTCGCCGATCGGCTGTTTCCCGATGCGCGCTGGACTGCTCGCGCTGAGTTCGAAGCCGATCCGTCCCGGCCGCTGGTACGAGCTCAACGCGCTCAGGAGCTGCTCGGGTGGGCACCGGTGCACACCTGGGCGGAGAATGTCGAACGGGCTCGAGCGGCGGCGCGACGCCCGCTTCGAGTCCGGGCGCGGCGGAAGCTGCGCGCGCTCTTGCGGTTCAGGCACTGAGCCTTCCGGACTCCGTCGTGACCTCGATGAGCTCGAGGCACTCGCCCGACGGTCCGGGCCAGAAGAGGACGCGCAGCCGCGGGAGGTCGTCACCCACCGACAGGGTCCCCGTGGGCGCGAACGGCACCGATCCGCCCGCCCGGACGATCGCCTCGTCGCGCGCGCAGTCGTCGGTGGACCAGGCCATGCGGAAGAGACCGAGCTCGTTCGCCGTGCGCGTGCGCGCGCTCCGAGCGCCGGACGCTGGATCGAGCGATTGCACCAATTCCACGACGAACGGAGAACCCGGATCGGTGAGACGGGCGCGCCGCAACGTGGCGGCGGGTTCGTCGACGGCAACGCCGCTGCCGTCGGGCACCAACCCCATGACGTCGCGGTAGTAGTCGAGCGCGTCGTCGAGGTCGAGGCAGGTGACGACGACGCGCGCGAGCCGGGCGCGGTCGCCCTCGACGAGTTGCACGCGCACGCCGTCGGGATCGCGCACGATCAGAGGCCGCGTTCCGCTCTCGACCGGGTCGCGCACGGGGTTCCCGCCGACGGCGCCGCCCGCCGCCTGCGCCGTCTCGAGCACGAGGTCGACGTCCGGGACCGCGACCACGAGACGGTCGAATCCCGGCGCGCCCACCTCGGTGGGGCTCCCGCTCGGACTCGGGACGCGCCATTCGAGGAGGTCGAGCGCGAGTCCGGCAGCTCCGTCGTCGCCGTACATCATCCAGGCGTCCCACGCGACCTCGTCGAGACCGAACGCGGTTCCCGGCTGCGTCTGACTCGGGACGGTGCGCGTCACGCGCACGAGTCCGAGCGCCTCGTAGAAGCGCACCGAGCGTGCGAGGTCGGAGCAGTTCGTGTTGACGTGGTAGATGCGAGTCGCCCCGATGGCCATCGGCGGATCGTACGTGTCGCGTCCATCTCCTCGACACGCTGCTTCGAGATCTCGGGAAGAGATCGCCGCGCCGTCAGGCCATTGGTCGATTGTCGCCGTTGGCCGATAGAACTTCGGCGAGACTCGCGACCGGAGGCGGACCAATGGGATCGAACCGGTTCGACTACGTCATCGTCGGCGGTGGATCGGCGGGAGCGGTGCTCGGCGCGCGCCTGAGCGAGGATCCGACGTGCAGCGTGCTGGTGCTCGAGGCAGGTCCCGCGGGACCGCTCGACAGCGACGCCGATCTTCTGTCGAACGTCAGCTTCGCGTTGACCGGCCGCGACTGGGGCTTGCGCGCCCGCGCGACCGAGGAGCGGGAGCTCGACTATCCGCAGGGGAAGTTCCTCGGTGGCGGTTCGTCGGTCAACGGAGCCTTGGCGTTTCGTGGGTCGCCGGCGGACTACGACGGCTGGGCGGCGCACGGCAATCTGCGGTGGTCCTGGGACCACATGCTTCCTTCCTTTCGTCGACTCGAGCACGATCTCGACTTCGGTGCCGATCACGCGGTCCATGGTGAGTCGGGTCCGGTGCCCATCGTGCGATGGAGTCGCGACGAGCTGCTCCCGGTCCAGGAGGCGTTCGCTGACGCGTGCGTGAGCATGGGGCTTCCGTGGGTGGCTGATCACAACCGCCCGGATTCGACGGGCATCGGGCCGTTGCCGATGAACCGCGCCGAAGGGCGAAGGATGTCGACGGCGCTCGCCTACCTGGCCCCCGCGTTGACGCGACCCAACCTCACGATTCGCGGTGGCGCACGGGTCGATCAAGTGCGGATCGAACATGGGCGCGCAACCGGTGTCGTCGCCGCGCAGGACGGTGATGTCGGCCTCGTCGAAGCCGGGGAGGTGATCGTGAGCGCTGGCGCGATCCACAGTCCGGCGATTCTCTGGCGTTCCGGGATCGGCCCGGCTGGCGATCTCCGGCAGCTCGGGATCGGCTGCGTGGTCGACAACGGTGCAGTCGGGGCGAACCTCATGGATCATCCCGGCCTCTTCCACTTCCTGCACCCAGGCCACGACGCACCAGATCTCGCGGCGCCGCAGTTCCAACTCGGCGCGCGCTGCTCCTCCGACACCGGACGCGTGGACAACGACCTGCTGCTCAGCATGATGAACTTCTGGGATCTGAGCGGCTCGCCCGACTTCCAGGCCCTCGTCGGTGCGCCCGTGGTGGTCGTGCTCACGTGCGGCGTGCACGAACCACGCAGTCGCGGTCGCGTCGTGCTGTCGTCGTCCGATCCCGCTGAGCTCCCGCGCATCGACCTGAACCTGCTCGACGAACCGGCCGACCGGGCGCGTCTCGTCGAAGGCGTGCGGCGTTGCCACGACATCGCCCGATCCGAAGCGATGAAGGACTTCGTCGGTCGCAGTCCAGTCCTCGACGACGCGGACTTCGACGACGATGTCGCGCTCGAGCGCTACGCGCGCGACTTCGTCGCGCCGTGGTACCACGCATCTGGGACCTGTCGGATGGGTCCGGCCGCGCAGGCCGACACCGTCGTCGACGAGCGTCTGCGCGTCCACGGCGTTGATGGTCTCCGCGTCGTCGACGCCTCCATCATGCCGACGATCATCCGCGCGCCGACCAACGTCACCGTGATGGCCATCGCGGAACACGCGGTCGAGATCATCGGGGAGCGCTGACGATGCTCGAATACGACACGTTGTTCATCGGCAATCGTTGGGTGACGCCGGCCAGCGAGTCGGTCCTCGAGATCCGATCACCGGCGAACCTCGCGCTGGTTGGTCGAGCACCCGACGGATCGCCCGACGACATGGACCGCGCGGTGCTTGCCGCGCGCGACGCCTTCGACACCGGTCCCTGGCCCGCGATGTCGTTCGCGGAACGCGCCGCGTACCTCGACCGGATCCTCGACGGGCTCCGTCCGCGCGCTGAGGAGCTCGATGAGCTCGTGCCGCGAGAGAGCGGCATTCCGATGTGCTTCGCGTCGGGGAGCAGCGGCTTCCCGCTGCTCGAGTACTACTCCGAATTGGGTCGCACCTACCCGGACGAGGAGCTCCGGCCCGGACGTCCCGGCGTGGCGGCAAGTCGGCCGCAATACTTCTGGATGATCTCGATCTCGATCGCGCGATTCCCACTGTGGTCAACGCCGGCATGTTCTTCACGAACGTCAAGAACTCGATGCGCGTCGCGCAGGAAGAGGTGTTCGGCCCGGTGCTCGTCGTCATCCCGTTCGACGACGTGGACGATGCCGTGCGCATCACCAACGACTCCGAGCTCGGATTGGCGGGCGGCGTGTTCGCTGACGACGATCGCCAGGCGCTGGACGTCGCGCGACGGCTGCGCACCGGACACGTCGGGATCAACACCCTCGGGATGGACTGGGTGTTCCCCTTCGGCGGCTTCAAGCAGTCGGGACTCGGACGCGAGATGGGCGTCGAAGGCCTCGAGCTCTACACCGAGCTGCAGTGCATCGGGCTCCCCGAAGGATCTCCGCTCGCCAGCGACCAGTAGTCACTGGCACTTCGAGACGATCGCCTCTGCGAACTCCTCGATCGGACCGCGGTAGCGCTCGGCCGACTGCTGCAAGCCGGTGTGCTCGCCGGCGCTGATCGACTCCATGCCGGCCCACGGCATGCACATGGTGCCGGCGACCCCCAGCTCCTCTTCCGCCCGCTTGTACAGGTCGGCCGACGGGGAGTCGTAGAAGCCCACGATGATCTCGAACGGTTCGTTCTGCCGTCCGTAGTCCTCGAGGTAGCCGCGAAGTTTGCTCACGTAGTGCACCGCGTCGTTCCACGGGTACGCGTTGCCGACCCAGCCGTCGCAGTACCGCGCTGCGCGTTTCAGCGCGACGTCGGTGTGCCCGCCGCTGAGGATCGGCACGGACGTCTCTGGGTGCGGCTCCATCATGAGCTCGGGAATGTCGTAATACTTCCCGTGCCACTCGACCCAGCCACCCTTCCAGAGCTCGCGCAACGCCTGGATCATCTCGTTGAGCCTGGGACCGCGGTTGTCGTAGTCCTCGCCCATGAGCTCGAATTCCTCGCGCATCCAACCAGCCGCCAGGCCGAGCGAGACGCGGCCGCTCGACAGCACTGACGCCGTCGCCACCTGCTTCGCGACCTGCAGGATCGGCCGCGCCGGCGCGATGTAGATGTTGTTCGACAGATGAAGGTTCTTCGTGATCGATGCCATGGCTCCGATCAGCACCCACGAGTCGGGCCAGGACGTCTCGGGCTCCCAGATCGGTCGGCCGTCGGGATGCGGCGAATACGGATACGGCGACTTCAGCTCACGCGGGTAGATGAGGTGGTCCGAGACCATGGCGCCGTGGTAGCCGGCATCGTCGAGCATCGTGGCGACCGCGGGGAGCTCGCGAGAGCTCATGAACGCGGTGGAACACCAGAACTTCATGAGCCTGTGCCGCGCGTGACTGAGCGCGCCGACCCGGCGTTCAACCCCTGCTCATGCTGCGAGAGCCGAGTCATCGCGATGTCGATGCCTCCTGGTCGATGGTGGCACGAGTGGATCCGGGCGTCGCCATGTTCGCGGCGAGTCGAGCACCTCGCCGGTCCTGGTGAATGGTCACGTCGTTCACGGTACGTCCGAGCGTCGTCCGTGGGGAAGAGCCGTTGCGGCAGCTGCTGGATCAGCGGCTGTCACCCGCGAACGCGGGGGCGATCTCTGCGGCGAACTCGTCCATGAACGCGAGCTGATCTTCGACGAACTGGCTCACGATGAGGTTCGTCGCGCCGGCAGCTGCGACTTCACGGATGCGTTCGACGCGACGTTCCGGTGGGCCCGCGATCACCGACCGCGCGGCGAGGAACTCCACGAGGCCGAGGTCCTCCACGAGCTTGGCGTTTGCCTCGGCCCGTTCTGGCGTTGCGTGCGCGGTGGAGTCGTAGCGTCGCTGGAGCTCGGCGATCGCGTCCAGGTACTGCTCGGGGACTGCTTTGCCTTCGGTGTGGAACCGATACACGTGGTTGGCCGTACCTGCCAAGAGGTAGCGCAGCCGGGCGATCCCTTCTTCCTCGGTCCGGCCCGGGCTCATCGCCGCCATGCACCAGATCTCGATCTCGTCGAGCCGGCGTCCCGCCGCGGCCGCGCCGGCACCGATGTTCTGCCTGGCCGCGTCCAAGACGTCGCGAGCCAACGCGTTCGAGAGGATGACGCCGTCAGCGATCTGCCCGGCGAGGAACTGCGTCTTCGGGCCCTCTGCTGCCATCCAGAGCGGGGTCTCGTGATGACCCCACCGGAGGACCAGTTCCTGCCCGTCGAACTGCGCCGTACGGCCCGCACAGAGCTCCCGCACGGCGACGCCGAACTCGCGAAGCTGGGAGAGGCTCGCCGGCGGAAGGCCGATGTTGCGGAGCGCGCTGTCGCCGCTGCTCACGCCGTAGCGGATCCTGCCCCCGGAGAGCTGCTGGAGCGCCACGAGACTGCTCGCGACGACAGCTGGATGCCGGGTCTGTGGGTTCGACACGGTCAGTGCGATGCTCGGCTCGTTGGTGACTTCGGCCGCGAACGCCATCGCGACGAACGGATCGGCCCAGAGGGACTGCGAGTCGCCGACCGTGATCATCTCGAACTTCGCTCGCTCCGCGGCTTGCAGCCAACTGCGGTACCAGTCGAAGTCCTTGACCGTCGTGCCGGTCGCGAACCGGACCTGATGTGTCGCGCCGGACGTCATGCGGAAGCGTACCGAGAACGAGCTCATTGCCGCGCTGGTCGTCGGCCCTGGTCGTCGGCGCTGGTCCGGACCGCGTGATCGTGGTAAGGGTGGACGATGGCCGACGATGACACCGACGGGATCGGCGAGGAGGTGTGGTTCCTCTCCTCCGACTCTCACGTCATCGAACCACCTGATCTCTGGGTCGGTCGCGGGGGCGCCGTGGCGGACCGCATGCCGCATGTGGAGTCGGCGGACGACGGCGACTGGTGGTTCGTGGACGGTTACAAGACGATGTCGTTCCTCGGCATCCAGACCGGCGACCGGTTCGACGGTGATCCCGATCGGCTGCGCACGTCGGGCACGTTCGCCGAGGTACGGCCGGCTGCGTACGACCCGCGGCAGTACATCGACGAGAACGAGCGCGATGGCGTGTGGGGTTCGGTGTTGTATCCCAGTCAGGGGTTGGTGCTGTACGAGGTACCGGTGAGCGACGTCGTGACCGCGGCGATGAAGGCGTACAACGACTGGCTGGCCGACTTCTGCGGCGAGGACACCGAACGCCTGAAGGGCGTCGCGATGGTCAACGTCGACGACATCGACGGCGCGGTCGTCGAGCTGCAACGGTGCCGCGAGCTCGGGCTCGCCGGCGCGCTGATCACCGTCGCGCCGCCGGCCTGGCAGCCCTACCGGTCCCGCGAGTTCGACCCCTTCTGGGCCGCAGCCCAGGATCTCGAGATGCCGCTCTCGCTGCACGTCGCGACCGATCGCGCCGACCCGAGGATGGGAACGGCGGCATTCCGCCTCGACGTGAAGCACGTGCCACCGTCGGTGTTCGTGAACCCGGACGCGCAGGTCCGTCACTCACTTGCCGACCTCATCTTCTCAGGCGTGTTCGAGCGATTCCCGCGTCTTCAGGTCGGATCGGTCGAGCACGAGCTGGGCTGGATCCCGTTCTTCCTCGATCGTCTCGACTACACGTACACCGATCGGCCCCGGCGAGGACCTGAATGGATGCGATTCGACGACCCCGACATGCTCCCGAGTGACTTCTTCCGGCGCAACGTCTTCGCTTCGTTCCAACAGGACCCCAACGCGTTGCGCCTGCTCGACGTGCTCGGCGTGGGCACGCCGATGTGGGGCAGCGACTACCCGCACACCGAGTCGACCTTCCCGCGCAGCCGGGAGATCATCGGGCAACTCGTCGCCGGACTGCCACGCGACGCGGCGACGCAGATCACCGCCACGAACTGCGCGCGGCTCTACGGATTCGACGTTCCGGCTCTGACGCGGTCGTGACCGCCGACGTCGACCTCGCCGTCCGAGGTGGGACCGTCGTCGACGGCACTGGTGGTCCCGGGTTCCGTGCTGACGTCGGCATCGTCGATGGCCGCATTGCGGCGATCGGCACGCCCGTGCGGACGGAGGTGCGCGGGACGGAGGTGCGCGGGACGGACGAGATCGACGCGACGGGGCGGCTCGTCGTACCCGGTTTCGTCGACGTGCACACGCACTACGACGCGCAGGCGTTGTGGGATCCCGACCTGTCGCCATCGGGATGGCAGGGCGTCACGAGCGTGGTCGCAGGTAACTGCGGCTTCAGCTTGGCGCCGGCACGCGAGGCGGGACGCGACCTGCTGCTCCGAACCCTCGAGACGGTCGAGGACATGCGTCTCGCGACGATGAATGCGGGAATCGAGTGGGACTTCGAGACCTATCCGGAGTACCTGCGCGCCGTCGCCCGGCGACAACCGGCGATCAACTTCGGCGGATACGTCGGCCACACCGCGGTACGCGTCTACGTCATGGGCGACGACGCGTCGGAGCGTCCCGCAACCGGTTCCGAGATCGACGCCATGCGTGCGGTCGTCGCCGATGCGCTCCGCGGTGGTGCACTCGGCTTCTCGACCGACCGCGCCGGATTCATCGCGGGCGCCGGTGGGAATCCTGTGCCATCGATGGTCGCGTCGCAGCGCGAGGTGGAAGCGCTCATGCGTGTCACCGCAGACGTTGGACGCGGCATCGTGCACATCGCGCCTGGTGATGACTACGCCTGGTTGTACGACTTTCAACGCACGTTGGGCCGCAGGGTCAACTGGTCTGCGGTCCTCGCGTATCCAGAGGGGTCTACCACGCGCGCGTCGCATCGCCAGAAGCTGGCCGACCACACCGCCGGTCGGCGTCGCGGTGCCGACGTCTGGGCGCAGGTGACCTGCCGCCCGATCACGCAACTGGTGACGCTGCGTGAGCCGGCTCCGTTCTCGTCGGTGCCCGCCTTCGGCGACGTGCTCGCCGCGGCGCCCGACCGACGGCCCGATCTCTACGCGGATCATGCCTGGCGAGCGCGCGCCGAACGCGAACTGGCGGCGTCCTCGATCCCGCTGCGCTGGGACGTGTTCACGGTTGCCGAGACGGTCGCGCACCCAGAGCTCATCGGGCAGTCCGTCGCCGCGATCGCGGAACGTGACTCCCGCAATCCGTTCGCGACGATGTGCGAGCTCGCGCTCGACGACCAGCTCACGACCCGATTCTCCGTGACCTTCGCCAACGACGATCCCGTGGCCATTCGCGAGCTGCTCGCAGGCGACGGCTGCATCCTCGGCCTCTCGGACGCCGGCGCCCACATCGGCCAGATCTGCGATGCGATCATGCCGCTCGACTTCCTCGCGCACTGGGTGCGCGATCGCGAGGTCATGCCCCTCGCGCAGGGGATCCGCAAGCTCACCGGGGAGCTCGCCGATGTGCTGGGTCTCGACCGCGGTTACCTCCGAGTCGGTCAGCCGGCCGACATGGTCGTCCTCGATTACGAGCATCTCGACCCGGGGCCAGTTCGTCGAGTGCGCGACATGCCGGCGGACGGCGAACGACTCGTCGCCGACGCACCCGTCGGCATCGACGCCATCATCGTGAACGGCGTGCCGATACGCCGTGACGGTGCGATCGTGGCCCTCGCCGCGGAGCACCGACCGGGCCGGATCCTCCGCTCCTGAATCCGGCCCGCGCCGACGACGCGGACCTGGCCCCCGTTCCCAGGCTGGTGCGAGAACGCGTGATGTCGCGCCGTCGCGCGCGTGACCGTCGGCCGGCGGCGCGATCCGTGGGCTCGGTGAGCAGGTGCAGACCGACCTCGCGAGCGGCGCCGCGACGATCCACATCCCGGTGTCTGTCTCGCCGGCGCGTGGTGGCTTCCAACCCGACCTCGCGCTGACGTACGACTCCAACGGCGGGAGCGGCGCGTACGGCCTCGGGTGGCACGTCGCGATCCCGGTCGTCCGCCGCAGCGACCGGCGCGGCGTCCCGCGCTACGTCGACGACGGCGCCGGTGCCGACACGTTCTGCCTCGGCGATGGGCAGGATCTCGTACCCGCCCTCGTCGAACAGCCACCAGGGACGTGGCGCGCGGCCGAGCAGTCCGGGACGCATTGGGGGCGCAAGGTGCCGACGACCGATCCGGACGACCTGCTGCTGTTGCCGGTCCGCACCACGGCTTCGATCGCCACCAGCACCGCGCAGTCGGACCGCTGACGCGTGCGTGGACGCTGTCGGTGCCGAACGGTCAGATCGATCCCACCGAGGTCCCCGACCTCCTGCTCCTCGTTCGGTGCACGGCGACATGAGAAGCGGCCACGCCGAGTCGATCGACGATCGGAGAGGTTCGGCAGCTGCCGGGGAAAAGATGTGATCTCGTGGCGGATCGTTCGTGAGAAGATCCGCTACGAAAGGATCGAAGAACTTCCTTGCGTAGCTTGGATCGTTGCGCTAACGTGACGCTACGAAAGGATCGTAACGTTTCCTTTCGCAATATCCACACACTGAAAGGATCCCTCCGCTGCCCGCGCTCGTCGACTGTCTCTGGGAAGGTGGCGGCTACGGCGCTCGCCGAGACCGTCGGCCGTTCCGCTTCCAGGCGTTCGTGCCCGACCCGATCGCGGACTGGGACCGACCGCTCGCCGGTCGGGCCGCGGAGGCTGTCGCTCGGGCGACCGCCGCACTGAGCGAGCTTCAAGCCGTGGGTCCCGGCCACGACCTCGCGGCGATCGCCACCACGCTGCTCCGCGCGGAGGCCCTCGGGTCCTCGTTCATCGAGGGCTTGCGGGCCTCGAACAAACGACTGGCGCTTGCCGCCTACGCGCCCGTCGCGGCCGACCCGACGGCGCGAGCCGTGCTCGGCAACGTCCGAGCGATGGAACACGCGATCGAGATCGGCACGACGCAACGCCGACTCCAACCCGACGACCTGCTCGACATCCACCGGACGCTGCTCGAAGGCACCACCGAGGAGCGCTGTGCAGGAGTCGTGCGCACCGACCAGAACTGGATCGGCGGGCGAGGCACGAGCCCACGCGACGCCGCGTTCATCCCTCCCCCCGCCGACCGCGTGCCTGGCCTGCTCGATGACCTCGTCGCGTTCGCGAACCTCGACGACCTTCCTGCCATCTCGCAGGCCGCGATCGCGCACGCCCAGTTCGAGACGATCCACCCCTTCGGTGACGGCAACGGCCGCGCCGGCCGCTGCCTGATCCACGTGATCCTGCGACGGCGCAGCGTTGCGTCTCGTCTGGTACCCCCCATCAGCGTGGTGCTCGCAACCAACGCGAAGCGCTACATCGCCGGACTCACCGACTTCCGTGAAGAGCGCACCGACGACTGGATCGGCGGCTTCGCCGACACGGTCACCGTGGCCGCCCGAAGCACGGAGCTTCTCCGGACTCAGATCGACGGACTGCTCGATGTCCTCATCCACCGCGCCGGCTCACCGAGAACCGACTCCGTCGCCCGACGGATCATCCGGGGACTGCCGCAGCACCCCGTCGTGAGCGCAGACGTGGCAGCTTCCGCTTATCGGGTGACCCCGACCGCCGCACGCGCCGCCCTCAACCGCCTGGAGGTAACGGGCGTCCTCGTACCAACACGCGTCGGGCGCCGACGCGACCGCGAGTGGATCAGCGACGACCTCTTCCAACTGCTCGACGCGTTCGAACACGACCTCGGCGGAGAACGAAGCAGCCCTGCTGTCGGCACGCGGGGTCGTCACGCCGGTTGATCTGCGTCGAACTCGGAGCGACCGCGTCGTGTCTCAGCGCGGCCGTCGCTGATCCCGCGGTGGCGACGTGTGTTGGCCGCGCGAGATGGCGACCTCGGCTCGCGTCAGCGCTACCTTCGGGTCATGAGCGGCCCCGTGTTGCTCGACTCGCCACGCCGCCGGAGACGACGGCACATCCGCGCCGGTCTCAGCGGTCAGGCCCAGCAGCCGAGGACCGTGACCGCGATCGCGACGGAGACGCCAAAGGCGTCGAGAGCCGGCCGATTGAAGCCAGCGGGAAGGTGGGTCACGTCGACGAGGAGCACCTTGTAGTCCTTGCGGACGACCATCGATCCGTTCGACGTCTCGAAGGAGCCCTGGCCGAGACCGATCCGCTTCGGACGGCGGCCGAGACGGGAGGCGAGTTCGTCGAAGTAGGCGGTGGTCCGGGCGGCGTTGTCCAGCTCCTTGACCGACAGGGTGACGGTGCCTTCCGGGTACTCGTAGTCGCACGAGTAGAGGTGGTCGACCCATGTCGGCGTGGTGACCGTGGTCGGCTTCTCGGCGAGCACACCCGCGAGATCCTCACGCGCTTCGTGGGCGCAGATCATCTTGGCCGTCTTCGAAGGGTTGACGCCGGCGGCCTTCGCATGTGCGGCGGCGACTTCGATGGTCTTCGGCTTCTGATCCGACGCGGATGACGTCGACGATCCGCACGCGGTGATCGTCGCGGCGAGCAGCATCCCGATTCCGAGGAGCGCGCCTCGGCGCATCAGGTCCCGCCGCCGAAGGGGTCGAAGGGAAGGGGCACGGAGGACGTGGCGCGTTGGTGAGTCATCACTTCTTGGCGTTTCCAGTGAGGGTCAGGGTAGGGGCAGGATGCTCGGGTTCGGGTGCACCCTTGACCGATGGTTCGATCCAGCGCACCACGGTTCCGTCGCTGTAGGTCTGCAGTGCCTTGAACGTCAGGGTCTTGGTGTTCGAGGGCAGCTGACCCACCGACACGGTGAACAACCCGAACTGGTCAGGCGGGATGCCGTCGCCGGTGGCGGTCCAGGTGACCTTCGACACGGCTTCGGTGATCTGACCGTCGTCGGTGTTGACGGGCTTGGGCAACTTGCTGGTGGTGACAGTGGCAGTCCATCCGGCGATGGTCTGGGCGTACGCGCTGAGCAGCGGATGGTTCGTCGGGAAGTCGACCTCGAGCGCGGTCACGTTCGTGTTGTCGGTCTCGTTGGGGGTGGAGAAGCTGAAGACCACGTCGGTGGCGCCCTTCGGCAGCTTCGCCGGCTGCACCAAGACGTGCGCGGACGCGATGCCGCTGAGCAGGAGGCTGACAACGCCCACGAGCGCGGTCGCGATTGCGCCAGCGGCCATCGGTCGGTTCTTCATCAGTGCTCCTTGCAAGGGATCGGAGAGTCACTCGGGGACGTTGCTCACCACGGGGTAGACGCTCGGAACCTCGAGATGGTTCCTGGTGCGCAGCAGGAACCCACTCATGACCGAAGGCCGTCGAGCAGTGAGCGGACCTCGCGGGTGCCCATCGCTCCGTCGAGGCGCGTCGTGATCGTTCCGTCGGGACCGATCCCGAAGAGCCAGGGTTCGCCGGGGAGGTTCCAGGCCTCCACGGTCGGCACCAGCGCGGTCGAGGTCGCGTTGCGGTAGATCTCGACGTGGACGAGGTCGATGTCGTCGGCATAGTCGTCCTTGACGGCGAGGAGCTGATCGAGCACCGGACCGCAGTACTGGCTCTGGCACCGGGCGGGGGTGGCGAACATCACCGCAACGGACCGGCCGGTTCCGATGACCTGGTCCAGCGACGTCGTGTGCAGCGGGCACGCCGGAACACGCGTGCACAGTGGATCGACGCCCATTGCGTGGGTGCGGGTCGGTGACGCAGCCCGGGGCGCGGCCGCGCCCGGAGTGGGCACCGCGGCCGATGCGCCAGCCTCGAACGCGGCGCTGACGACCGGGTGACCTCGTGGATGGATCTCCATCTTCCAGGCGCCCGGCTGCGGGAGTGATGCATCGACGGTGTACACGCCGCGACCTTCGGGCAGGCCCTCGGCGTGAAGCGTCGCCGGCAAGGTGGTGGCGGCGCCCTGGGGTGAGGTCAGCTCGACCGTGACCGGCGGGCCGCTGGCGAAGCGTCCGCTGTCGTCGGAGAGCTCGAACGCGAGCCGTTGCGGTGTCGTCGACACGTACGGATCGATGGAGAGCACCCCCGCGTTGAGATGGCCGGCGTGTACCCCGGAGCTGGCACCGCTGCTCGAGCCCCCGCCGCTGCACGAGCTCGCCAGCAACAGACCGGCCGCGGCACCCAGGAATTCACGACGCCGGAGGCTCGAGCCCGGCACGCGCGGCGTCATCGGATGGTCACCACCTTCGTGGCGGTCACCTCGTCGGTCGGATCGACGAGCGCGGTGACGGTGACGCGCCACTGGCCGGCGAACGGGATCTGGAACCCGTTGGCGAGATCGTGACCGGGGCCGGCGACCAGGAAGGGGACCTTGAGCGGTCCGACGTCGTGGGCCGCGTTGGTGAGCTCCATCGACATCTGGAGTGGGCTGGCGATGCCACCGGTGGTGGTCGATGCGGTGAGGTGCACGTCGTTCGGGCCTGTGGTGCCCGGCGCGATGGTGACGTCGAACCAGAACTTCGAGGTCTTGAGCGTCACGGAGACCGGCCCGTTCGTGGCCTCGTACGCTGGACGGGCGTCGACGAGGAGTGCGGTGATCACCAGGATCACGGCCGCGATGACGACCTCGACCCCGACGGTCCTGCGCAACCGCCGGCGCGCGCTCACTGCGTCGAGCCCCACGTCGGTGCCGTCCTCCCCGTCGCCGGGCTCGTCGAGCAACGCGACGCCCCCGGTCACCGGCGCCGGCTCCGAGCCACGTGGGAGGGCGACGGACCCCGCGGCGGGCGATCGAGAGGCGACGAGCTCGAGCTCGTCGTCGTCGATCTCGGGGAGGCGATACCAGCGGTTCACCACTTCGAGGGTGAACGCGGCAGCCACGACGAGAGCCGCGAACGCGAGCAGCTTGGCGATCAGGATCTGGCCGTAGTCGGTCGAGCGCAGCGCAGAGACCGAGCCGACCTGGCGAATCGCCTGGAAGGTCCCGCTCGCGACGACAGCGGCGATGCAGACCATCGCGAGCCGGGAGAAGCGCGGGACGACGCGGTCGAGGACGGTGTCGTCGGCCGCCGGCAGGACGGCGATCGCCAGGACGACGATGCCACCGAGCCAGATGGACGCGCCGAGGATGTGGAACGCATCGGCGACGAGCGCGAACGGGACCCAGCGGCCGGTGGTCGCGTGCATGACGAACATCAGGCTGGCGGTGAGGAGCCCGGCCACGACGAAGCTGATCGCCCCGGATCGGGCGCGTCCGCGCCGATCGTCGGCGGCCGCTTCGGCCGACGCTCGCCCGAAGAGATGTCGGAGCACGGGAATCGTGAGGATCAGCGCGCCCACCCGAAGCGCAGCGTACTCGCCGTAGTGGGAGTGCCACGTATCGGTGAGCACGCTGGTGTTCAGCAGGTCGCGCAGTGGGAACGCAGCCGCGTAGATGCCCTCGATCGCGAAGCCGACGATCGTGACGACGAGACCGACCCACCAGGCGCCCCACAACAGCAACCGGGCCCGACGGGATCGGCGCCCTTCCGGCCAGAGCCAGAGCACGAAGACCAGCCCGCCGATCAGCGTGAGCACCGACGCGTAGACACCGAACCGGACGGCGCCGTAGATCACGCCGACCGTCTTGCTGCCGCCCTGCGCCGACAAGAGCCTGGTCGCGAGCCGGCTCACGTCGCGCTTGGTGCCGACCGAGAACGTGAAGGCACCGGCGACCGGATGGGTGTCAGCCGAGATCACGCGCCACGTGACCACGTAGGTGCTCGGACCGAGATGCGGCAGCGTCGCCTCGACCGTCGACCCGTCGCCGCCCGGATGCGTCGGGCTGCCCATGGTGATCAGCTTCCCGTGCTGGTCGTAGAGGCGCACCCCACCCAGCTTCACGCCGACCGACTCGCCGAAGTGGAGCGTCACCTTGCGCGGTGGCGACCCGACTCCGTACGTGGTGTTCGTCGCCGGGTTCGTGCTCTCGAGCTGCGCGTGCGCGAACGCCGGCGCGGCGTCGAAGCCGAGCACCACCACGACGGCGGCGATCGTGGCCACGAACGCCACTGCCCCCGACCGGAGGCGACTGCACGGTGGCGGCATCACGTTCGAGACGAACCGTGGACCGTCATCGGCGGTGTTCTCCCTCCAGCGTGCGAACGCGACGGCACCGGCTGGGGCCCGGCACCTTCGAGCGACCCGCCATCGAGTAGACCGAGCGGAGGTACGGAAAGTTCCCGAGCGCCGCGCTTGTCGACGAGCGCAGACGACCGGGTACCGTCGGAGACGTGATGCGGTCGCATCGGAGCCTGATGATCAGCGAACGACGCTTCGACGACCTCGTCCGCCTTCACGCCGGCGCCGTCACCGCCTACGCGCGGGCCGTCGCCTCCGATCGTTGGATGGCTGACGACGCGGTGCAGGAGACGTTCCTCCGGGCGTGGCAATATCTCGATTCGTACCGCGCGACGGGATCGTTCGAGGGCTGGCTCATCCGCATCTGCCACAATTGTCTCGTCGACCTCGCCACCCGTCGCACGCCCGAACCAGTCGCCGATCTCCCCGACGACGCGCAGGCACCGGATCAGTCGTGTGAGATCCACGAGCTGCTCAGAGAACTGCCGGTCGCACAGCGAGAAGTGGTTGCGTTGTGCGGGATTCTGGGTTACGGCTATGCGGAGGCCGCCGAGCTGATCGGGTCACCGGTGGGCACCATCCGCTCGCGGTTGCATCGGGCCCGGTTCACGCTGGCGCAACGCCTCGAGATCAACGAGGTGAGCGCGTGAACGACGTCGCCCTGACGTGCACGAAGGCGTTGACCGTCATCGCCGACGGTTCCGACGGTTCCACCCCCGACGAGTTGCGTCGCGCGCAGGTCCACGCCGCGACCTGTCCCCGGTGCCTTCGATCGCTCGACGATCCCGACGCCGCCGACCGCGTCCTCAGCGCGCTCCGCCCTTCCGTCCTGGATCCACCCCGAGTGTTCCGAGTCGCGATCGCGCTCGTGGCGACGATCCAACTCGTGTTCGCGATCCCGTGGCTCTTCGGTGCGACGCTGCTCCCCGACCACTCCGTGACGACTGCGCACCTCACCCGCGACGGCGCGCTCGGGCTGGTCATCGCCGCCGCCGGCCTGCTCGCGGCGTGGCGGCCGCGCTATGCCGTCTCCGCCATCGTGCTCGGTTCCATCGTGCTCGCCGCGCAGGCCGTCGCCGGCGTGATCGATCAGCAGAACCAGTCGGTCAACGTCCTCTTCGAGTTGCTGCACCTGCTGGTGTTGGTGATCCTGGCCATGATCGCGATCTCGGTCGCGACGACTCGGCAATCCACTCCCGACGCGCGACCAACCGCCCGAGGTCTCCGCTCGCTCTGACGTGCAGGCCGATCGCGGACGGAACTCGCGGCCCGTGCGTCGGGTCTACCCCGTAGCGGCTTCCGCGCGTCGCCGCGGATGGCACTGCGGAGTCGACCGGAGGAGGCGTGGCCCAAGATGACGAAGGACCGTCGGCTGTCGTTGTTGGTCGCCGCCGTGTTCGTCACCGTGCTCATCTCGGCGTGCGGCGGGTCGGGCGGCGGGTCGTCGTCGGCGCCGCAGTCGCCGAAGCCAACCGGTGCGCTCGCTCACGACGCCGAGCTCATCCACGGTCGAACGGTGTTCCAGGACAACTGCGCCGAGTGCCACGGCTTCAGGGGGGAAGGCGGGCTCGGGCCGACGTTCAATGACGGCAAGCTGCTGAGCGACTTCCCGACCGTGGACGCGCAGGTGGCGTTCGTCGAACAGGGCAAGGGCGTCATGCCGTCGTTCCGCGGCACGCTCAGCGCGGGACAGATCCACGCGGTCGTGCGCTACGAACGCGAAGTGCTGTCCCGACCGACGAAGTGAGGACGCGGGCGCGCGCTCCGCTGCTCGCGGTCGCGGTCGTCGCGATCGTCGGCCTGTCGGCGACCCCGGCGAACGCACACTCGCTGACCGGCCAACAAGCCACCAACTACAAGACCGTGATCATCGGCATCACCCCGGCAATCGCCGGGATCCACGCCAAGGTGATCGACCTCGGGAACCGCATCGAGCTCCGCAATGCAACCCACCACGTCGTGGTCGTCTTCGGCTACCAGCACGACCCGTACCTCAGGATCGGGCCTGGCGGCGCGTTCCGCAACGACCGGTCGCCGGCCACGTTCCTCAACCGGAGCACTTCCATCCCCGGACCCGTCCCGCACTCCTACCAGGCGACGGCCACACCGCACTGGAGCCGCATCGGCGACACGGTCGTGCGCTGGCACGACCACCGCACGCATTGGATGGGAACCGCCGATCCCCCCGCCGTGCAGCGCGATCGGTCGCACCGTCACGTCGTCATCTCCCACTGGAAGGTGCCTCTCACCGTCGACGGGCAGTCGGCCACGCTGACCGGCAACGTCATCTGGGTCCCCGGGCCTTCGCCGTGGCCCTGGGTCGCGCTCACCCTCGCGCTCGCCGCGGCAGTCGTCATCCTGGGGACGTCGGCGGTCGGCTGGCGGTTCCTGGGCGTGTTCGCGCTCGGCGGAGCGATCGCGACCGTGCTCGCGGTGGGCTCGTGGCGATACAGCACGGGCTCCGATCTCGCCCGCTTCGTCGACATCATCTACGACGTCGGCACGATCGTGCTGATGATCATCACGCTCGTGCTCTTCGTGCGGCGTCCCGACCTGCGGCGTTTGAGCCCCGTCGTGCTCGTGGCCGGCCTGATGCTGGCGGTCGGGACCGGACTGGCGAGCGTCAGCACGCTGTTCCGATCCCAGATCCCCACGGTGCTGGCGCCCACGGCGGCCCGCGCCCTCGTTGCGGCGGCGATCGGCCTCGGCCTCGGCATGGTCGTCGTCGGGGTGATGCGCCTGCGTCCGCAGGAACCGGCCGCCCGCCCACGACGACCACCACGCGTCCGCCAGCCTGCGCCGCTCTGACCCGGGGCACGGCCAGCCCAGCAAGAGGCGGCTCGCCGTGGATCGACCCGGCTGGACCCGATCGTCAGCGTGCACTCGTGGCGTGACGGCCGCGGGGCTACCCGAGCAGGTCGCCCTGCACGGTCACGTAGTTCGATTTCTTGCAGTCGAACGTGCCCGCCTTGGTGGGATGGACGCGGACGAACTTGCCGTTCTTCACCTTGATGAGCACGAAGCAGCTCGACGTCTTCTTGTTCGCGATGTCGGTCGTGCCGATGATGCCGCCGGCGTCGAAGCTCGTGAGCTTCTGCAGGCCGTCGAGCAGGTTCTGGCGCGTGACCGCGTTCACGCCCTGCTTGGCGACGACGTCGTTCATGACCTGTTGGAAGGCGAGGCCGGCGACGTAGGAGTACATGCCGAGGCCGGTGGTCTTGGAGGAGCCGATGTTCTTGACCATCGTTGCCAGCGCCTTGTTGTACTTCGTCTCGCTGAACGGCAGGTACGCGAGCCACATGTAGGTGCCCTCGGTGACGCTGCCGCCGGTCTGGATGTACTTCGGGTCGTAGCACCCCCCGGCGCACTGCCATGTGATCTTGGAGGAGTCGACGTTCTGCAACGCCGCCTCCTGCTGCAGCTCGACCATCTGCGAGTACGCGAGGCCGTCGAACACGTAGTTCGAGCCATCGGTCTTGATCTGTTGCACGACCGGCGTGTAGGCGCTCTGCGGGTCACGACCGGACTTGGTGACCTCCTGGTCGTTCCCGATCCCGGCCTGCGTCGTCACGTCGGTCTGCACCTCGATGGCGCGGTACGCGTCCTTCGTGTCTCCCGGAAGCACGAACGCCCCGTGCAGCTTCTTGTCGACGTTCTTCAGCAGCCACTTCTCCGCACCCTGCTGACCCTGGTAGGTCTGCGGGTTCTGATCCGCCGTGTCGCACAGCAGTTGCGGCGGCTGGGCCGGGAACGACACGGACGCGCACTGGTGCGGCACCCCGGTCACGATCCCGCCGATGTCGGGCAGCCCGATGGCCTGGCCGCTCTGGTCCTGGCAGTTGACCTCGTCGTCGACGCTGGTCAGGAACAGCGTCGCGCTGCCGATCACCGCGAAGTCGTTCTGACACGCCTTGATCATCGCGTTGCGCGAATCGTTGGCGTTGAGCTTCGAGTCGTAGAAGTCCACCACGACCTTGCGGCCACCGATGCCGCCCTGCTGGTTGATGGTCTTCGCGACGCCGTTCACCGCGTCGACCGAACCCTGGAAGAGCCCGGGCTGGAACGGGTTGTCGACATCGGCGATCACCCCGATGTGGATCTCCGTGGCGGTGACACCGACGTCGGTCGCCGTCGGCTTCTCATTGGCCGCGCGGCTGGTCGCACCGGCGACGCCGCCGGCGACCGCGAGACCCCCCACGACGAGCGCGACGACCATCGAACTCCCGACACGTGCTCTCACGAATTCCCCCTGCTCGTGCTTGCACCCGCGCGGTGGCGCGAGTGTCGGGTAGGCGATGCCATCAGCCGGCACTCCCCCAGCGGTGCCCCCAATAGCTCACCGCCGTGATCTCGGTCGCGACCCACGAAGCGGGATCCACGAGTCGGCCGCCCGTGCCGTACTCCACGTCGAACCCGCCGGGCGTCGCCGCGTAGAACGAGAGCATGTGGTCGTTGGTGTGGCGTCCGAGCGACGCCGAGATCGCGACGTCGAGGTCACGGCAGCGGTCGAGGCCCCGCCCCACCGCGTCGAGATCGTCGACCTCGATCATGAGGTGCACGATGCCGCTCGGCACGGGTCCCCCGAACAGCGCGAGGCTGTGGTGACGGGGGTTGCAGCCGAGGAACCGGATCCACGCGTCACCACCGTCGGAGCCCATGCCCGGCAGGCGCATGGAGTCGCGGTGCTGGAACCCGAGGATCCCCTCGTAGAAGCGCATCGCCGCGTCGATGTCCGGCTGCGGCAGGACGACGTGCCCGAGGCCGAGGTCTCCCGCCACGAAGCGGGTCCCGGCTCTCGGCGCCAACGGGCGGTGGTCGAGGGCCGGCCCGGCGTAGATCTCCAACTGGGTGCCGCCCGGATCGCAGACGTGCACGAGCGCTTCGACCCGTCGGTCCGCCAGCTCCTCGCGCGTCGCGTCGCGGACGTCGAAGCCGGCATCCTCGAGCGCGTCGGTGACCCGGGCCAGGCCGCGGAGTCCGGATGTCTCCCACCCGACGGCAGCCAGCCGGTCGGTGTCGGCGGCGGCGACGACCAGCCGCGCCGGACGCTCGTCGATCCGGGCGCGGAGGCAGTCCCCGTCACGCGCCACGTCCATGTCGAGGCCGTCGCGGAGGAAGCGCTCCCACGCGTCGAGATCGGTCGCCTCCAGTCTCAGGTAGCCCAGTGCACGGATGTCCATGTGCTCTCCAGTTCGGGGCACCGCCTGGCCCACCGGTTCGATCCGCTCGATCAGAGGCACGACGATCGCGCCTCCCGTCCGAGTCGCTCCACACTGTGCGCTCCGGCACCGCGCGAGTCCCCTTCCGGTCCCGGCCAACGGAATCCCGTCGGCTCGCCTGGATCAGAACCCGGACACCAGCCGATCCCCGGGCAGCGCGCGGTCGCCGTAGAGGCGGGCCTGGTAGCGGCGCATCCCCGCCAGCCACCGGTCGATGTCGTCGGCTTTCTGCACCACCTGCCCGGCGACCTCGGGGTGCGGGAGCACCCAGAAGCGCTCGGCGGCGATGGCCTCGATGCACTGCCGGGCGACCTCGTCGGGCTCGAGGACCGCGTCGGAAGGTGGGACACCGAGCGGGCCATCGGACGACGGGTCCGCCACGCGCGCGTCGGGGCTGTTCGCGGTGATGTTGGTCCGCACCGCCTGGGGGCAGAGGACCGACACCCGGATCCCCTGGTGGTGATGGGTGATGGCGAGCCACTCGGCGAGCGCGACCGCGGCGTGCTTCGTGATCGTGTAGCCCATCGATCCGACCTGGGTGAGAAGGCCCGCCGCTGACGCGGTGTTGAGGAGGTAGCCCTGGCCCCGCGAGATCATCGACGGCAGCACGGCGCGCGCCGCATGCACGTGCGCGAGGACGTGCACCTCCCACAAGGCCTGGAGAACCTCGTCGGGCTCCTCGACCCCGCCCTGGGTGACGAAGCCGGCGTTCGAGCAGAACAGGTCGATGGCCCCGTGCGCCGACTCGGTCGTGCGCACCAGCCCGACGATCGCCGCCTCGTCACGGACGTCGAGGGTCGCCGCCGTGCCGTCGATGGACGCCGCCACCGACGCCGCCGCGTCGCTGTCGCGATCGGCCACCACCACGTGGCGAGCGCCGGCCTCCGTCGCCGCGCTCGCCAACGCGGCACCGATGCCGGAGCCACCGCCGGTGACCACCACGACCCGGTCGACGAGATCCATGGTCGGACCGTATGCCCGGCGACGAAGCCACCCCGCCGCGCATCCCGCCCATCGGGACGAGCCGTCGGCGAAGGCGCTACTGGCCGGCGCGGCCGGCTGCCCGGATCGCCTCGACCAGGTGTTGGGGGTCGTAGGGGGCGGCCGGCCCGGGCCGGTAGGTGACCGCGGCCAGCCGGCCCGAGTACGGGAACGCGCCGTGCTGCTCGTGCACGCTCCACGCCACAGGAGAGCGGCGATCGATGCCCACGTCGATGCCCTGGAACGGGGCGAACCCGAGCAGCATCTGCGCACCCGGCATGGCGGCAACCACCGTTGCGTCGACCGCGAGCTCGAAGTCCCACGTGAAGCGCTCACCGGCGACGGCGCGGAGGCTCACCATGCGCGGCCCGGCGGCGAGGCGCCCGCCGTCGAGCCCGAACATCTCGCCGTAGTGGTTGTACGCGAAGTGCAACTCGCCGTGCTCCACGTAGAGCACGTAGCCACCTCCCTGGTCGCCGTGCGCGACGAGGACCCCCTCGTCGTCCGCGCCGTGGTCGAGCTCGACGTCGACGGTGAAGTCCCGGAACGCGATCAGCTGCTGCGACCGGTACCGCTCGAGGGTCGGGGTTCCCGGGAGGAGGCGCACCACCTGATGGAAGGCGGAGTCGTCGGGCCGCCGGAGCAGCTGGAGCAGGCCGGTCCCGTCGTCGAGGGGGAAGACCTGGTTGTCACGCGCCGCCGACTCCCACCGGTCGGCGAGCTCACGCACCATGTCGGGGCGCTCGGCAGCCAGGTCGACCACCTCGGTCGGGTCGGAGGTGATGTCGTACAGCTCCCACTCGGCGTCGTCGTACGGCGCGCCCCGCTGGTGGAGGGCCACGAGCTTCCACCCCTCGCGGTAGAAGCTGCGGTTCCCGAAGCACTCGGAGTACTGCTCGGGGTGCGTGCTGTCGGACGCGCGCCGCACGACGGCGGCGGCGAAGCTGGCGCCGTCGCGGTCGTCCCGGGCGGGGAGGCCGACCAGGTCGAGGAGCGTGGGGTACAGGTCGGTCACGTACTGGTATTGGTGGCGGAACGTGCCGCGGTCGGACGCGGGGATCCCCGCCGGCCACGACACGACCAGCGGGACGCGCACGCCGCCCGCGTGGGTCGTCGACTTGTAGAGACGGAACGGGGTGTTCGACGCCATCCCCCACCCGCGCGGATAGTGCACGAGGGTCTGCGGCCCGCCGATCAACTCGGGATCACGCTCGACGTCGAGGTTCCACCCGGTCATCCCCCCGAACCCACCGAACCGCTTGAAGTAGCTGCGGGAGCCGGTCGGGCCGCCCTCCTCGGTGGCGCCGTTGTCGGAGGTGAACACGACGACGGTGTTCTCGAGGTCGCCGAGCGCGTCGACGACGTCGAGCAACCGGGCCAGGTTCTGGTCCACGTTGTCGACCATCGCCGCGTACACCTCCATGTACCGGGCGAACAGGGCGCAGTCCTCGGCCGTGTGCTCCGACCACGCCGCCACCTCGTGGCCGACCTCGTGGTTCCGGGGCGGGAGCGCGGTCCCGGACGGGAACAGTCCCAGCGCGAGCTGCCGGGCGAAGCGCGTCTCGCGCACCGCGTCCCAGCCGGCCTCGTAGCGGCCGCGGTGACGGGCGAGGTCGGCGGCCTTCGCGTGCAGCGGACCGTGCACCGCGCCGTGCGCGAGGTAGAGGAAGAACGGGCGCGCTGCGTCATGCGCGCGCAGCTCCTTCAGGTACCTGATCGCCTGGTCGGTGATGTCGTCGGTGAAGTAGTAGCCCTCGGGGTACTCATCGATGTCGACCGGCGAGTTGTCGCGGACCAGGTAGTGCGGCTGGTGGAGGTTGGTCCAGCCCTCGAGCACCCCGTAGTAGCGCTCGAACCCGCGTTGGAGGGGCCACGAGTCGCGCGGCGCGGCACCGTGCATGGCGCTGTCGCGGGTCAGGTGCCACTTGCCGACTGCGTAGGTCGCGTAGCCCGCGGCGCGCAACGCTTCGGGCAGCGTCTCGACCGACGGGTCGATCTCCATGGTCCAGCCGGGGAACCCGGGATCGAAGTTCGCGACCGCGGCGAACCCCGCCCGGTGCGGGTTCATCCCGGTCTGGATCGCGGCCCGGGCCGGCGAGCACAGCGGCGCGGTGTGGTAGTTGGTGAACCGGATGCCGTCGGCCGCGAGCCGGTCCAGCGTCGGCGTCGGGATCTCGGATCCGTAGGGCCCGATGTCGCTGAACCCCATGTCGTCGAGCAGGACGAGCACGACGTTGGGGCTGCCCTCCGGGGGACGGACGGGCGACGGCCACCACGGCGTCGACTCGCCCACGGTGCGACCGACCACACCACCGAAGCGCCGGTCACCGTTCGTCATGCTGGGAGATCTCCTGGTGGCGCCGACGCGCCCCGACGCGCGGACCCCGGTGACGCTACGGCGGCGCGTGGTGACGGTCGGGAACCGGTGCCGCTGAGCGGGACGCCCGCGCGCCGCGCTCGGCACGATCAGGTCCGCTGGAAGCGCTCGTTCCAGATCGCGGTCGCGGTGTTGCGGACGAGCGGCGCCACCGCGTGGAGGTCGATGCGCGTCACCGGTCCGGTGACCGACACCGCGGCGATGGCGCGTCCGCTCCCGCGGACGGGCGCGGCGACGCACGCCAACCCTTCGTAGGACTCCTGGTGGTCGAAGGCCAGCCCGGTCTCGGCGATGCGCTCGAGCTCGATCTCGAGGTCGCGCGCCGTGGTGAGGGTGCGCGACGTACGCGCGTGGAGCTCCTGGGCGAGGACCCCGGCCGCGGCGTCGTCGTCGAACGCGAGCATCGCCTTGCCCAACGCGGTGCAGTACGCGGGCTGACGTCCCCCCTGGCGGGTGGGGAGGCGCAACCCCTTCGTCGGGATCCGCTCGAGGTACACGACGTCCGAGCCGTCGAGGATCGCCATCTGCACCGCGAGCCCGGTGGCCACCGACAGCGCGTGCAGGTGCGGGTACGCGAGGTCGGAGAGCCGGCTGCGACGCGAGGCCAGCCCGCCGATCTCGAACAGGCGCATCCCGATCCGGTAGCCGGAGACCTCGCGCTCGATCCAGCCGATGGCGACGAGCTGGTCGACCATCCGGTGCACGGTCGACTTGGGGAGCCCGGTCCGCTCGGTCAGCTCGTGCAACGTGAGCGCGACGTCGGCGCGGTCGAAGGCGCCGATGATGCAGTCGACCCGGCCCAGCACCGAGCGGCGCGGCTCGTCGTCGAGGCCGGCGGACGGATCGAGCTCACCGCCCTCGAGCTGCGCGTCGAGCTGTGGTTGGCCCACCATGCTCCTCCCCCCGGGCGCCGAACGAGGATCGACGGTACCACGGCCCTCGGAGAGCGCCGTGGCGGTGGCGGACGTGCGATGGCGCAGATGCACCGGTGCCATACGGGCTCAGCCCGCCGTCGCGCCGAGCGCCTGCTCGGCGGCCAGCTCCACCGCGATGTCGATGATCTGGTCCTCCTGCCCGCCGACCAGACGCCGCTCGCCGCAGCGCAGGAGGATCTCCGCGCCCGAGACCCCGTAGCGCTCGGCCGCCCGGTACGCGTGGCGCAGGAAGCTCGAGTACACGCCGGCGTACCCCATGATGAGGCTCATGCGGTCGAGCACGCACTCGCCGTCCATCACCGGGCGAACGACCTCTTCGGCGACGTCGAAGATCACCAGCGGATCGATGCCCGAGCGGATTCCGAGCCGGTCGAGCACCGCCGCCAGCGCCTCGGTCGGGGTGTTGCCCGATCCCGCGCCGAACGAACGGGTGCAGCCATCCACCTGGACCGCTCCGGCGCGGATGGCCAGCACGGTGTTCGCCACCCCGAGTGAAAGGTTCTGGTGTCCGTGGAACCCGACGTGCGCGTCAACGCCCAACTCGGCGACGAGCGCCGACACGCGGTCGCCGACCTCGTCGAGGATCAGGGCACCGGCGGAGTCGACGACGTAGACGCACTGGCTTCCGGCCTCGGCCATGACCCGCGCCTGGGCGGCGAGGACCTCGGGCGGCTGGCTGTGGCTCATCATCAGGAACCCGACCGTCTCGAGGCCGAGCTCCCGGGCGATGGCGAAGTGCTGCCGCGCGATGTCGGCCTCGGTGCAGTGCGTCGCGATCCGGACCACCGAGACTCCGATGTCGCGGCACGCCCGGATGTCGTCCATCGTCCCGACGCCGGGCAGCATCAAGGCCGCGATGCGCGAGCGGCCGCCGGCGGCCTCCACCGCGCTCTGCATGAGCACGCGCTCGTCGACCGCGGAGAACCCGTAGTTGTAGGACGAGCCCGACAACCCGTCGCCGTGGCTGACCTCGATGACCGGGACTCCGGCTCGGGCCAGCCCGTCGACCACCTGGCGCACGTCCTCGGCGGTGAAGCGGTGCTCCTTGGCGTGCGAGCCGTCTCGCAACGACGAGTCGGTGACCCGCACGTCCAGCGCGTCGGAATAGGGCATCTCACCGCTCCTGGGGGATGAGCGCCCGGGCGATCTCGTCGCCCACGCGCGCCGCGGCCGCCGTCATGATGTCGAGGTTGCCGGAGTAGGCCGGGAGGAAGTCGCCGGCGCCCTCCACCTCGACGAAGATGGCGACCCGCCCTCGCCCATCCCGCGTCACCTCCCGCTCGAATTGGGGCTGCTGGAGGAGTCGGTAGCCGGGGACGTACTCCTGCACTTCGGCCACGATCGCGTCGATCGACGCCGTCACGGCGCCGGCGTCGGCGTCGGGCTCGAGCGAGCAGAAGATGGTGTCGCGCATCGTCAGGGGCGGCTCGGCCGGATTGAGGATGATGATCGCCTTGCCGCGCTCGGCACCCCCGAGCACCTCGACCGCGGAGGCGGTCGTCCGGGTGAACTCGTCGATGTTGCTCCGGGTCCCGGGCCCCGCGGAGCGCGACGCGACCGTGGCCACGATCTCCGCGTACGCGACTCGGGTCACCCGGGACACCGCGTGGACCATCGGGATGGTCGCCTGACCGCCGCATGTCACCAGGTTGACATTGGGTTCGCCGAGGTGGCGCTCGAGGTTCACGGGTGGGATCACGTACGGCCCCCGCGCCGCCGGTGTGAGGTCGACGGCGCGGATCCCCGCGTCCTCGTAGCGGGGCGCGTTGCCCCGGTGCACGTGCGCCGACGTCGCTTCGAACACGATCTCAGGGAGCTCCGGCCTCGACAGCAGCCAGTCCACCCCGTCGGCCGACGCTTCCAGGCCGAGGTCCCGTGCGCGGCGCAACCCCTCGCTCTCGGGGTCGATCCCCACGACGTAGCGCAGCTCGAGCGCGTCGGACCGCAGCAACTTGTACACGAGATCGGTGCCGATGTTCCCGGTCCCCACGACGGCAGCAGTCGGGCGCGCGCTCACGGCGTCGATCCTCGCCAGCGGACGCGCCCGACGCACCTCACCGTGCCGGAGAGCGGGATCACGCGTCGGTGAAGGACGCGCGCACCGAGCCGAGCCCGCTGATGTCGGCGTCGTAGGTGAGTCCCGCCCGGACGGGGACGAGCGGCCCGAGGCTTCCCGACAGCACGAGCTCGCCAGACCGGAGCGGCTCGCCGCGCGTGGCGACCGCGTTGGCGAGCCACACCACCGCGTTCAGCGGATGCCCGAGGCACGCCGCGCCGGTGCCGGCGCTCACCACCTCCCCGTCGACGGTGAGGGCCATCTCGCTCGCCCGGAGGTCGTCGACGTCCCGGAGCGAGCGCGGCGATCCGCCGGTGACGAACACGCCCGACGAGGCGTTGTCGGCCACGGTGTCGAAGATCGAGATGTCCCAGTCGGCGATCCGGCTGTCGACCACCTCGATGGCGGGGACGACGAAGTCGATCGCTCGCAGCAGCTCGGTTGGGGTCACGTCGCCCTCCGGCAGGTCGGCTCGCAACACGAACGCCACCTCGGCCTCGACGCGGGGCTGCAGGAGGTCGCCGAAGGGGATGGGCTCGGAGTCGCCGTACGCCATGTCGGCGAACAGCACCCCGAAGTCGGGGGTGTCCACGTGCATCTGCTGCTGCACCGCCTGCGAGGTGAGGCCGATCTTGCGGCCCACCCGACGACGCCCGACCGACCCGCGCGCGTGCACGAGCTTCTGGACCTCGTAGCCGTCGTCGAGACCCCCGTCGGGGAGGAGCTCCCGCACCGGCGGGCACGGAACCTTCCGGCGGGCCGCGTCGAGCAGGCGCGCCGCCGCGGCTTCGTGAGCCGAGCGGCGATCGGCGTCGACGACCGACTGCGCCACGACCGAGCTACCCGTGGTCGCGCAGGAGGTACGAGAGGACCACGCTCTCGAACTCGTCCTTGCGCTCGATCATCGCCCAGTGGCCGCAGTCGAAGAAGACGTGGAGCTCGCACTTCGGGATGAGCCGCAGCGGCGCGATGGCGCCGTCGAGCGGCGTGACCCGGTCGTCGCGACCCCACGTCAGCAACGTCGGTGCCTCGATCTTGCTCAGCATCGCCAGCGTCTCGGGGTTGTCGACGGTCAGGGCGCGGAACGCGTTCAGCAGACCGCGGTTGTAGATCGTGCGGATGGATTCGAGCGCGGCGGGGTCGGTGGCCGCGCGCCAGCGGGTGTCCACGAAGTCGTCGGTGAGCACCGCGGGATCGAACACCATGGAGCGCATCCACTGGACCAGCCGGTCGCGCGTCGGCTCCTCCACGAACTCCACCAGCCGGACGATTCCCTCCGGCGGTGACGCGCTCGAAGAACGGCACACCGACGCCCCCGAGGGTGACGAGACGACTGACCCGCTCGGGGTCCGTCGCCGCCAACCGGGCCACCACGCCGCCACCCAACGAGTTGCCCACCATGGCCGACCGCTCGATGCCGAGGCCGTCGAGAAAGGCCAGCACCGCGCCCGGGGCGTGCAGCACCGGGGGTCCGTCGACCGCGTGGCTCGTCCCGAAGCCGGGCAGGTCGAGCACGAGCGTGCGGAAGTGCCGCGCGAACAACCCGAGGTTCCCGCCGAAATTGGCCCAGCCGCTCACGCCGGGACCGGAGCCGTGCACGAGCAACAGGGGCGGGCCGTCGCCCGCCTCGTGGTAGTGCAGGTCACCGTCGGGGGTGGCGAGCGTCCGGCTCGTGGCGTCGGCGGTGAGCTCGGTGGTCGTCATCGCAGTCCTCCTCGCCGGCGAGCCCGCAGCGTCTCAGAAGGTGACCGCGGCCGGGCCCGACGGATCCTGGCCCATCAGCACCCCCGCCGCGTCGTCGTACACCGGACCCGGGACGAACACCGCGTGGTTCATGCCCGCGTGCATCGCCCGCCAGTACCGCTGGACCGGCTTGTCGAGCCGGACCGCGTTGCCGCCGCAGCACGTGAACGCGCGGTCGGCGGCGTCGACGGCCCGCCATGCGGAACGCACCTGGTCACGGCGGATCGCGACGCGGTCGGCCATCGTCACGTCGTACCCACCCGCGACCGCTTCGTACAGCTCGCCCACGTCGTAGAGGAGCTGGGTGCGCGCCCCGCGCAGGTCGGCCGCGGCCTCGCCGAGGGTCCGGCGCGTGTGCGGATCGCTCACCTGCGCGGTCCCCACCGCGTTCACGCGACCGGCCTGGTACTCGAGCGCGTGCGCGAGCACGCCCTCCGCGATCCCGAGGAGACCCGCCGCGACCGAGCACGGGAAGATCGTCGACCACGGCATGCGGTAGAGCGGTTGCGTGCGACCGGCCTCGACCGCGGCGCGACCGTCGATCACCTTGGTGGCGTCGATGGTGCGGTACGACGGCACGAACGCGCCGCGCACGATCACGTCCTTGCTGCCGGTGCCCTCGAGGCCCATGACCTTCCACGAGTCGGGGTCGATCTCGTAGTCGCTGCGCGGCAGCATGACGTGGAGCATGAACGGCAGGCCGTCGGCGCCTCCCTCATGGAGCACCAGCGCGCCGAGCACCACCCAGTCGCACAGGTCGGTCCCCGAGGAGAACGGCCAGCGGCCGTCCACCGTGTACCCGCCGTCGACGGGCGTGGCGGTGCCGCACGGCGCGTAGGGCGACGCCATCCAGGTGTCGGGATCCTCGCCCCACACCTCTTCCTGCAGCCGCGGGTCGTTGAAGGCGAGCTCCCACGGGTGGACGCCGACGACGCCGGCGACCCAGCCCGCCGACGGGCACGCGTGGCCGATCTCCATCACCGCGGACAGGAAGTCGCGGGGATCGGCTTCGTCGCCGCCGAAGTCGGCCGGTTGGAGCATCCGGACCACCCCGGTGTCCTTCAGGCGCTTGGCGACGTCGTCGGGGAGCCGGCCCAGCTCGTCGGCCGCCGCCGATCGATCGGCGAGCTCGGCGCTCGCCTCCTCGATCCTCTCGAACACGTCGTGACCCACGATGCCGCTCCTCCGCGCTGCGTCGCGCTGCGTCGGTCTCGTCCTCGACTGTACGGGTGGCGTGGACTCCCCCGCTCGTGGCTCTCTCACCCAGTGGAATCCCCCGCCTGCCGGCACCCCGGGGAACCGGCAGAATCGAGCTCGTGAACGACGCGCGCGACCCCGCCCACTTCCGCGGCACCATCGGCCCGACCGTCGCCGAGTCCGAACCCTGGTGGCCCGAGCCGGCCCACCCCGGTCAAGACGCCCCGCACGTCCTCGTGATCCTCTTCGACGACCTCGGGTTCTCCCACTTCGGCTGCTACGGCTCCGACCTCCCGACCCCCAACATCGACCGGCTGGCCGCGGGTGGGCTCCGCTACAGCAACTTCCACGTCACCCCGCTCTGCTCACCGACGCGTGCCGCGCTGCTCACCGGCCGCAACCACCACACGGTCGGGATGCGGGCGATCTCCAACTTCAACACCGGGTTTCCTCACATGCGGGGTCGCATCACCGATCAGGCGGCGACCATGGCGGAGGTGCTGCGCGGAGTCGGGTACGCCACGTTCGCCGTCGGCAAGTGGCACCTCTGCCCCATGGACGAGGCGTCGGCCGCCGGCCCCTACGACAACTGGCCGCTCCAGCGCGGCTTCGACCGCTACTACGGGTTCCTCGACGGCGAGACCGACCAGTTCACCCCCGACCTGACCTACGACAACCACCGGGTCGATCCGCCGCGAACGCAGCAGGAGGGCTACCACCTCACCGAGGATCTGGTCGACCGGACCCTCGAGTTCATCAACGACTCGGTCTCGATCCGCCCCGACCGGCCGTGCTTCACGTACCTCGCCCTCGGTGCGACCCACGCGCCCCACCAGGCGCCGGCCGAACACCTCGCCCGCCACCGCGGCCGCTACGACGCCGGGTGGGACGACGCCCGGGACCGCTGGTTCGCACGGCAGCAGGACCTCGGCGTGATCCCGCCCGGCACCGACCTCGCGCCCCGCAACCCCGGCGTCGAGCCCTGGGACGAGCTGCCCGACGCGCAGCGACGGCTCGCGGCGCGCCTCCAGGAGGCGTTCGCCGCCTTCCTCGAGCACACCGACGACCAGATCGGACGTCTCGTCGACGGGCTCGATGGGATGGGGCTGCTCGACGACACCGTGATCGTGCTGCTGTCCGACAACGGTGCCAGCCGCGAGGGCGGACCGTTCGGCGTCCTCCACGAGATGAAGTTCTACAACCTCCTGTTCGAGACACCGGAGGAGGCGCTCGACCACCTCGACGAGATCGGCGGACCGCGCAGCCACGCCAACTACCCGTGGGGATGGGCCCAGGCCGGCAACACGCCGTTCAAGTGGTACAAGTCGAACACACACGAGGGCGGTGTGCACGTGCCGTGCATCGTGCACTGGCCCCACGGCGTCGACGACGCCGGCGGGATCCGCCACCAGTTCCACTACGTCACCGACATCGCGCCCACCATCTACGAGCTCGTCGGCGTCGAGGCACCCGACACCTACCGCGGCGTCGCGCAGCTGCCGCTCACGGGTGCGTCGATGGTGTCGACCTTCGACCCCGCGTCCGCCGACGAACCGAGCCGGCACACCTCGCAGTACTTCGAGATGATGGGCCATCGCGGCATGTACGTCGACGGGTGGAAGGCGGTCACGCGCCACGACGAGGGCACGTCGTTCGACGACGACGTGTGGGAGCTCTACGACCTCACCGCCGATCCGTCCGAGTGCCACGACCTCTCGAGCCAGCAACCCGACCGCTTGGCCGCGTTGGTCGAGCGGTGGTGGGAGGAGGCGGAGGTCCACGGCGTGCTGCCGCTCGACGACCGCATGATGGCGCTGTTCGGCTCGCGCTTCTCCGAGCACAGCCCGCACCGGCCCGACCGCCACTACACGTACCGGCCGCCGATGTCGCCCATGCCGGGGCAGACGTCACCCGCCATCGGCGGTCGCAGCTGGGATCTCGACGCGCGGGTCGAGCGGGAGGCCGGGCAGGGCGGCGTGCTGTACGCGCTCGGCAACGGCAACGCCGGGCTGTCCGTGTTCGTCCAGGACGACCGGCTGGTGTTCGACTACAACACGTTCGGCGACCACACGATCGTGGAGTCGGAGGAGGCGCTGCCCACCGGAGCCTGCGTGCTCGGAGTGCGGTTCCGACGCGAGGGCACCGGCGCCACGGCGACCATCGTCGTCGACGACCGTCCGGTCGGGTCGGCCGAGATCCCGTTCGCGATGCGCGTGATCTCGAGCGTGGGCAGCAGCGTGGGCTACGACCACGGCATGCCGGTGAGCGACCGCTACGAGAACGCGTTCCCGTTCGAAGGGGACCTCAACGCGGTCGACATCCAATTGTCGAGCGCGTCGGAGGCCGAGGAGCGCGACATCGCCGGCGCCGCGGAGCGCTCCGCCCTCGGGCGGCAGTGACCTCGTCCGGTCACCGAGCGCAGGTCGAGCCGTCGTCCGAGATCGCGAACCGCGCACGTTCCGAGGCCGAGAGGTCCCGTCCGACGATGCTGCACGCAGCGTCGCGCAGGCTCCCGGCGTCGAAGGAGATGATCGACGCGGCGCCCGGCGGGTCACCGGCCTCGTCGTAGGTGTGCCCGAGCGTCGCCGCCGCGACGTGCGTCCCGTCGACGACGGTCACCGCCTCGACCTGGCCGGCCCGCTGCGCCACCACGCCGATGAGCGAGCGCGTCGGGACATCCCACAACTTCACCTGGCGGGTGTCGTCTCCGGTGACGAGCTTCGACCCGTCGGCGCTGAACGCAATCGCTTCGACCGCACCTGAGCCCGTGGTCGCGAGCTCCGCCGCCGGTTGACCTTCCAGGGGGCTCGACCAGAGCTCCAGGCGTCCGTCGGTGAACCCGGTCGCGAAGGTGTCACCGGTGGGTGAGAAGGTGGCTGGCCCGATGAAGCCGCCGTTCGCGTGGTCGACGGGGCCCCGGGCGAGGTGCGCACCGCGGAGCTTGAAGGCCTGGAACGCGGCGCCCGCGTGGTCGGTCTCACCGATGACGACCGCGGTGCCGTCGTGGTTCACGGCGATCTGATCCGGGTTGATGCCGACGGGGTCGATCGAGAGGAGGCGCGCGCGACGCTGTGAGATGTCGACGCGGGCGATGCGATTGGAGGCGATCGACGTCGAGGAAGGGTCCTGACAGCTCACGACGACGACCCGGGCGTCGCCGCTGATCCCGAAGTGGCCGGACCACTGGCACGCCTTCGGAATCGTGAACACGCGGCGCGTCGCCTGTGGGAAATGCCAGAGCGCCACCGCAGTGGAGTTGCACGCCCGGTCGAACTGCTCGACGGCGACGTCGTCGCCGGCCCGGGCGAACACGACGTCGGGATCGAGCTTGCAGGCGCCCGGTTTCGCCGACGACCCGGGGACCGCGACCTCGAACGACTTCCCGGTGCGGCGGTCGAGCACGCGCTGGTCGCCAGTTTGCGTCTGCACGAAGAGGTACCGAGCTCCCGGAGCCACCCCAAGCAGACGGTCGTCCTTCGGAACCCGGACTCGGCGCGCGAGCCGGTCGTCACCCGGGCGCGCCCGCCACACCTGCAGCTCGTCGACTGCGCTTCCGGGCAGCGTGAAGTACATGCCGTCGGTCGAGAATTCGACGGGGCTGCTGTCCCCCGGTGTCAGCGGCGGCTCGACGACGCTCGTCCGCACTTCGACGGCAGCGTCATCGTACTGACCCGGCGGTCGGTACACGTGCACGACTCCGGTGTTCGTGTCGCGGGTTGCGATCTCCGTGCCGTCGGGGCTGATGCCCGCGACCGGGGCGGTGCGCGCGGTCGGCACGTCGAGCGTCGCGACGTCGAGGCCGGGCGCACCCGGCCGGCAGGTGGCCAGGATGGCGCGCCTTCCCCCGCTCGCACCGGTGGTCACCGAGGTCGCGCCGTCGTCGACGTGGACGTCCAGCATCTGCGGGATGTCGGGATACATCGTGTAGTAGCCGTCATAGACCCCGCCGACGGGTCCACTGCACTCGAAGCGCGGCGCCTCGCCGCCGACGTCCCAGACCTTCACGACCTCCATGTACTGCTTCGCGCCGTCGGTGACCGGGACGATGTGGGCGCTGGCGACGACCTTTCCGGAGGGGCTCAGAGCCAGGCCGGCCGACTGCTCCTCGTCGGAGCCGAACCCGGTCGCGATCGTGTGCTCCAGCCGACCGCGGTCGGCGTCCCACACGTCGATCGTGGTGCCGTAGTAGTCGAGCGCGACAACGACCGGTGCGTGCGCGCTCGTCGCGAGCTGCCACACGTCGTAGTCCGACGGGATCGCGAGCTCGTGGCCGCCCGTCTGTCGTCCCACCCGCCACACCCTGACGTGCGTGTTCTCGCTGTACTCGTCCGAGTACTCCTGTCCGACGAGGAGCCGATCGCCGTCGGCGAACGAGAAGGAGCCCGGGTGGCGCGACTTCGCGACCGCGACCGACGCCAGCTCGTGGCCGGAGCCGGTGCGGAACACACGGATCCGGTTCCCGTCGCCGGCGGCGACCAGCGCGCTGTCGGCGCCAAAGGCGGTGTTGCCGACGCCACCCGAACGCATCACGACGTCGCGCTGCAGCCCGGATGGGGACTCGAGCGCGTGCAACAACGCCGACTGCGATGGCAGACCGGAGTTGGCGCGGTCGCTCGTCACCGCGAGCAGCATCGCCAGGCCGCTGCGGCCAGTGGCCTGCTCGTTGAGCACCTCCGCGCTGAGGGCGCGTGCCTGCGCGACCGACGCCTGGTGGCGGGCGGCGCTCCGCTGCTGGAACGCGATGACGCTCGTGACGACGGCGACGACGAGCAGCGCGACGAGGACGGAGACCGCACCGCGCGTCGCGCGCCGGAGCTTCTGCTGTTGGCGCAGGTCCTCGCCCTGGAGGTCGTCGGGAGCCCGCCCGTGGATGGGAGCCGCCAGCTCGGCGATCTGGCTGCGGAAGCGGGGTTCGCGCAGTGACAGGTCGGGCGCGGTGCGAGCCCAGCGCAGGTCGAGGTAGAGCGGTTCGGAACGGAAGACGCCCTGCAGCACCGGATGGAGCGAGTCGGTGACGTCCCAGTCGAAGTCGGACCGGTCGTCGACCCACTCGATGGTGCCGTCGGACAGGACGATGAGGATGTGCTCGGGCGCTCGGAGATCGAGCCAGCGCGAGAGCTCGCGTCCGACCCATTCCGAGCGCGCCGACGAGGGCGACGCCATGAGGATGAAGTAGCGCGACGAGTCGAGCGCCTCGCAGATCGACTCCCAGAGGTGGGGGGTCAGCCCGAGACCGGTGGCGTCGCGGAACACGTGCAGCGCGCGGCGGCCGTACCAGGGACGGGCGAGGCGGTGGAGACCCTGCTGGACCTCGCGCGCGAGGTCGAGGTCGAAGTCGTGGCTGTAGGAGATGAACGCGTCGTACCGGTCGGTGCTCGCCGGCGTCGGCGCGGAATCGGGCGCGGCCCCGTCGGGCGCGGCCGCGTCGGGCGGAGTGGTGCGGGTCTCGTCCACCATCGGCTCGTCAGCTCCCGTTCGCCCGCGCGACCCATTGGTTCGCCAGCGCGGTGACGCGCGGCGTCCCGAGACCGGTGACGAAGTCCCAGCCGGTCCCCGCCGGGTAGAGCGTGTTGCCGCCCTGGGTGACGTCGAGGAACGCCGCCCGGTATGCGGTCGGGTCGGCCGCGATCGAGTAGACGAGCGTGGCGACGTCGCGATCGGCGTTGGCACCGCTGTGCACCCGCACGTACTGCTTCGCGATGGCGAGGGCACCGGCCCAGAACGGCGCGGCGGCGCTGGTCCCGCCCGCGATCGACGCGAACGCCTTGCCCGTCGTCGGGTTCCACACCTCGATCGAGAGGTTGAGGAAGTTGTCGGCCGGACCGGCGACGTCGGGCACGAGCCGCCGGGTCCCGGACTCGTGGGCCACCGCCGACGACTGCCACGGCGGCCGGTCGATCGCCTGGCTCGTCCCGCCCCCCGATCCCCACGTGCTCAACGGGTCCTGCCAGGCCTCTTCGTAGAGCTGCTGGTCCTGCACGTAGAGCGTCGCGCCGCCGACCGCGAGCACGTGGGCGCTCGACGCCGGGTAGTCGACCGCGATGCGCATGTCGGCCTGCGAGCTGTCGGGACGCAGGCACCCGTAGGGACCCTGGTCGCCGGAGGCGACGAGCACGGTGATGCCCGCGGCCTCGGCGCTCGCGTACGACGGCTCGTCGGTGGCGATCGCCGACTGCGGCTCGCACGATCCCCAGCTGACGGTGAGGATGGAGGCGCGGTGGTCGGCGACGACCTGGTCGACGATCCGGGTGAGTCCGGCGCCGTCGTTCGCGGTCTGGTAGTTCAAGATCGTCGCGTCGGGGGCCATGGCGCGCACCATCTCGAGGTCGAGGGCCACCTCACCGGAGCCGTTGGCGTCCCAGTCGGGCGACTTCGTCCCCGGTGGTGCCGGCTTCACCGTGACCGTCTTGTCAGGTGTGCGACTCGTCGTGTAGGTCTTCGCCCACGTCGTCGCCTCGTCGCCGTGCATCGTCGCGAGCGACGCGACGGCGACGACCTCGTTCCGGCCGGTCGATCCCCCGTCGACCAGATCCTTCGCCTCGTACACCTGGCGGAGGTCGCTCGGTGTCAGGTAACCGCCGGTGCGCGCGCTCGACCGCGGCACCGACGACGCGGGCCGGAACGTCGGGGTGGTGTCGAGGCCGCGCACGCTGGTCACCCCCGAGCGGAGGGCCGACGGGATCGTCGGTGACCTCGACGGCTTGCGCACGAGCACGCGGCCGTGACCGCGGTACTCGTCGAGGCGGACGTGGAAGAGGTGCTCGACGTCGCGCGCGGCGCCTTCCGCGAGGAGCGCGGTGCGCTGCGGGAACACCTGCGTCACGTGCACGCCGGCGGCCGCGAGCGAGCGGACCAGCTCCCGGAGCCGGGCATCGGCCAGGCCGTACCGACGACCGATCTCGCGCGGGGTCAACCAGGTCGGCGCGGAGGCGACACGCTGCGTGGCCACGTACTCCCTCAGCGCGGCGGCGCCCGGGAGTCGCAGCGTGAGGGTCAGCGGGATCGTGGTGGCGGGGTCGGTGCGGATCGGTCGGGCGCCGGACCCGTCGCGGGCCGCGGTCGTCACGGCGGCGACGGATCCGGTCTGAGCCAGGCCGATCACCGCGACGCACGCGAGCACGACGGTGGCGCATCTCGTTCGCACCTCAGCGCCCCCAGGTCACGCTGGTGAGGACGGGCGACAGCGAACGGCGAAGCTGGGCGATGGTGCTCGGGTCGTCGGTGCCGGTGATGACGTACGAGACGACGACCGCGGCCCGCCCGTTCCCCGCCGAGCCGATGATCACGAAGGCGGGACGCACCGGACCGATCGGGGTGTCTGCGGTGCCGCGGAAGGACCCGCCGGTCGCGTCGAACCGACCGAGCCGCAGCTGGGTCACCGCTGTTGCCGGATCGTCGTCCTCGGTGAGACCGAGCACGACGCTCGCGAGGTCGGAGCGTCGATCCTGCACGAGCTGCTCCGGCTGGGCGTCGGACTGCCGCGTCACCGTCACCCAGACGCTCGCCTCGACCCCCGAGGGGCGCGCGCTCTGCACGCGGAGTCGCAGCGTGGTGGACGTCGACTCATCGACCGAGAACACCTTCACCGGGTAGGACAGGCGCACGCCGCTCCCCACGTCGCTCGACCAGCTGGCGTATCGCGACCCGCGCGACATCGAGGGGCGGACCCGGGCAGAGCTGCGGCGCCGGACAGACCTGGGGCGCTGCACCGGGCTCTCGGATGACGACGACGAGCACCGAGGCCAGGCACACCGTGCCGACGATCAGCCAGAAGGACAGCAGGATCACCCCACGGCCCCGTCGCGAGGGCCGGTCGCCCGCCGGGAGGCGCTGCTGCCGGCCGCCGCCCGGCGGCGTCACCGCCGAGTCGTCGCGCCCCTTGGGCAGGGCCCGCAGTGCGACACCGCAGTGGCCGCAGAACGTGTGGGCGGGGGTCGACCGTCCGCAGTTCGCGCACGTGACGTCGGCCCCGAGGTCACGCTCGTCGGCTTCTTCGAGCAACCCGACGTGGATGGCGCGCCGCATCAGCAGGAGCCCCACAACGGCGAGCGCGGTCAGCACGGCGGCACTCGCGAGCGAACCCGACACCTGTTGCGCGACCGTCGCGACGGTCGGTAGCGCGAGCGCCATCAGCAACGCGAGCGGCGGCGTCGCGAGTGGTCCGAGCGCGCGGCGGTCGCGCACCGGCGCGCGGAAGCGCAGCCAGAGCGCGCCGGCCGCCCAGGCCGCGCCGCCCGCGGCGATCACCGGCATCAGCACGGACAGCTCGACGAGTCGGAGCGTCCACGGACCGGATGCCGCGTCCGGCCGCAGTCCGATCTCGGTGATCGGCCACGCCTGCACCACCATCATCACGGACCACACGGCGACGGCCGACGCGGCGCCGAAGAACACGCCGTCGAGCACGTCGTTGAACCGCGGATGCCGCAACAGGATCAGCGGACCCACCATTGCGAGCGCGCTCGCGACGACCGGGACGGCCAGCGCGCGCACGAGGACCGTGCCATCGGTCAGCGAGCTCCAACCGTGTTGCTGGAGCGGCAGCCGCACCTGCAGCAGCACGAGGCCCAGGCCGAGGCCGATCGCGGCGCCCAGCAGCATCGTCAACCCCACGATGAGGATCGACTCGTCCTCGTAGACGTCGACGGCGTAGAGGTACAGGACCATCAACGCCGGGATCAGCACCGCAGCGGCGGCGAGCGCCACCGCGTACACACCGGTGATGCCGAGCCCGACGATGACCGCGAACCCGCTGGCCAGCGCGAGCCGGAAGGCCGCCATGTCGTGTCGTGGGAGCTGCGGGAACAGCGTGGACGTCACGTGCGTGCCCCACAGCCCCTCGTTCGGGGCCGCGGCGTACTGCTCGCGCCGGCGTCCACCGCGTGGCGTGCCGGACGCGATCGCGAGCGGGAAGCCGCACCGGCAGCAGTAGTCGAGCGGAGGGGTCGGGCGCCCGCAATCGGGGCAGCGGATCAGCGCTCCGTCGTCGCCGACCACGGTCATCGGTACGCCCGCACGGTCAGCGTCTCGCGGCGCGCCACTGCAGGTGCTCCCGTCCGAGCGCGGCCTCGACGCTCGCCACGAACGCGGGCCACTCGGTGATCGCGATCCCACCGCTCGCGCGCGCGTCGAGCTTCTCGAGCTCGATCGTGACGGCACGGTAGGCGACGCTCAGGCTCGTGTAGCGACGTATCCCGCTCCACGCGACAACGGCGCCGCTGCCCGCGGCTCCGAGCCCGACGATCGGGCCGAGCACGTCGGCGTCACCGCTGTCGGCGACGAGGAACGCCCCGGCCAGCACGGTGACGGCGGTGAGCGCGAACAAGCCCAGATCGCATCGGGTCGCCCGTGCCCGATTGCGCTCCACGCGGACGCGATACCACCCGAGCTGCTCGCCGAGGCGCTGTGCGCGGTACAGGTGCTGCCGTACGGAGAGGTCGGCATCGTGCAGCGCCTGCATTTGGACCGTGACCTCGGAAGCACCAGGAGCGACGGCCGCGGCCCCGCCGGGAAGGCTGCCGATCGCTTCACGCACGCGTGCAGCGAGGAGCTCGTCGGCGCGGTCGTCGTTGAACGGTTCGCCGCGCGCGGCGTACTGCCACGCCAGCGACTTGACCTCCTCCGCGGCCGCGCGCGCCCCGTACCACTCGGTCTCGATCCGGCTCGTGCGTTGCACCAGTCGGAGGGTCGCGACCGCGGCCGCGCTCGCCGTGGCCAGGACGCCCAGGTAGCCCAAGCCCTCGTCGAGGGTGGCGACGAGTCCGACGGCGATCGCGACCAACGGAATCAGGATCTGCGCGCGCTGGAGGGTCAGGAACCGCTGTTGCGCGTGGCCCGCGAGGTCGTTCGCTGTCGAGTAGGCGGCGGGGAGATCGACGCTCCCGAGGCCACGCGCCGAGGCGCGCGCGTCCTTCGGTTCGCTCGTCACCTGACTCGATGCCGGCGTCTCACCGTTCGCCAACGTTGTGCCCCGCCTCCGGCCCTCGCCCCGAGCCGCGATGGTACGACCCCCACGGCCCCGGAGGAAAGGGCGCTCACCAACGGCGGTGAGCTCGGCACGTCCGTTCTATCGTGGTCAAGTGCATCGGCGGGGCGGGATCGGGCTCTTCAGCATCCCGACGCTGGCGCGGAGGACGTGGGCGACGATCGCGCTGGCCGGCGCGGCGTTCGGCCTCGGACTGGTCGGGTACCTGCAGGCCAGCAGCATCCCGGTCTCGTCCGCCGTCTACGACACGCTCGGGCTCTTCACGCTGAGCCTCGCCACGCCGCCGGGTGTCGACGAGAGCGCACTGCCCCTGTCGCTCGACGTTGCTCGCTTCCTCGCTCCCCTCGTCACGGTGCTGGCCGCGCTGAGCGTCGTCGCGCACCTGCTACGCGAGAACGTCGATCTGCTCGGGGCGCGACGCGCCCGCGGCCACACCGTGGTCTGCGGTCTGGGTCAGGTCGGCACCACGATCGTCCGTCAGCTGTGCAACGCGGGCCACCAGGTCGTCGCCATCGAGCGGGACCCGGGGGCTCCGGGCGCCACGTGGGTGCGCACCCTCTCGGTCCCCATCGTCGTGGGCGACGCACGATCGTCGGAGGTGTTCCGACGCGCCGGCATCGACCGCGCCGAGCGCGTCGTTTGGGCCGCCGACGCCTGGGTCGACGGACCGGCCGATCTCTCCGCGACGTCCGCACTGCTCCATCCCACCGACGGACGATCGGGCGATGGGCTGTCGTACCTGCTGCGGGTCAAGGACCTGGCCCTGTGCACCTCGCTGCGGCGTCAGATCCTCTCGCGCACGCGAGACGACTCCACCACCGTCGACGTCGACGTCTTCAACGAGTTCGAGAACGCGGCGCAGCGACTCCTGTGGCACACGACCCGCAACTACGCGTCGGCGGCCGGTGGCACCGTCCGTCTCGCCATCGTCGGCAATGGCAGCTTCGCCGAGGCCGTGCTCGTGCAAGCAGCCCGCAACTGGTGGGGGATGCCCCGGCATCGGGTGCGTCCCGCGCTCGACGTCGACGTCTACGCCCCCGACGCCACCGACCTCGTGGCTCGCGTCGGCGCGGTCTGGCCGGAGCTGCTCGAGGCCGGACGGGTCGTCACCCACGACGGCGCCGTCGAGCACATCCTCGAGCGCAGCGATGCGCCGATCGACGTCGCCTTCGTGGTGCTCGACGACCAGGAACGCGCGCTCGACATCGGCCTGGTCCTGACCCACGAGACCTGCATCCGCACCGCGGCCGTCGTCGGCCCGTCGTCGAGCAACGAGTGGTCGCACACCGATCGTCTGGTCGTGGTCGATCCGGTGGCGAGCGGCCTCGAGAGCGACGTCCTGTTCTTCGACACCTACGAGCTCCTCGGACGCATGCTGCACGAGCACTACAGCCTCAACCACCGCGTGCGCGACGACGGCGCCCTCCGCACCGGTGACGACCCGCGCGACGCCGGACGCGAGTGGCACGCGCTCGAGTCGATCTGGCGCGCCTCCAACCGCGACGCCGCGCGCGCGTTGGTGCCCAACCTCAGTCAGTCCGGCTACGAGCTCGCACGACTCGGCGCCCGGACGTCGCCCGCGCAACCGACGCTGCACGACAACGATGTCGACGCGCTCGCCGAACGTGAACACGAACGTTGGCGCAGGTTCATGACCGAACACGGTTGGCGACCGGGGCCCCAGCGCGATCTCGACCTGCGCACCAATCCGGACCTCGTGCCGTGGGCCGACGCGGGCACCGACGCGAAGGCCTACACCCGCCAGACCGTCATGGAGTACCCACGGCTGCTCGCGCAGCTGGGCTACCAGCTGGCCCGCCGTGGATGACGCCAACCTGAGCGCGGCCTTCCGGGCCGCGGACGCGACAGCCGTCGACGCCCAGGTGAAGGACCACCGGTGGACCGCGCTCGGGCTCGCGTTCCTCGTGTCGGCCGCCGTCTGCGGCACCGTGCCCGGCGAACTCGGTGGGCTCCGCATCGGACCCTTCCTCGCGTTCGTCTCGTTCGGCGCCGCGATCGCACTCCAGCTGATGCTGGCGACGGAGACACCCGGAGCGCACTGGCACCACGCCCGTTCGCACGCGGAGGCGCTCAAGACCCTGGCCTGGAGCTACGCGGTCTGTGGACCCCCGTTCGTCGTCACGACCGAGCACCGCCATGCCGACCTCCTCTACGCGAACGCGCTCGGCGCCGAGATGGGCGACTCCGCCGACCTCGAGTGGCAGCGCCCGGGCGGCGACGACGCACAGATCACCGACGCCATGCGCGCGCTCCGGGCATCGACCCTGGAGGACCGGATGCGCACCTACACGACCGATCGGCTGTCCAACCAGCAGCGCTGGTACGCGGAGCATGCGTGGAAAGGCCGGCGATTGGCCAGCCGGTGGTCGCGCGCCGCCATCGGCGCGAGCATCATCGGCCTCGTGGGCGCGGCACTGAGGGTCCCGACCGCGCTCGACTTCGACGTCGACATCCTCGGGATCGCAGCCACCTTCGCCGCCTCGGCCACCGCGTGGGCGCAGAGTCGGCAGTTCCGGCTGCTCGCGACGTCGTACTCGGCGAGCGCGGGACGGCTCGCGTCGTGCGAGTCGATCGAGCTCCCCCTGGTCGACGGCGAAGAGCAGTGGGCGGCGCTCGTGGGACGGGTCGAGGACATCATCCGCAGCGAGAACTCGCTGTGGCTGACGCGCCGCAGCGCAGCCGGCTGACGATCGTGTTGGTCCGACGACTCGACGAGCGTTCCATCGAGACGACCCTGCGCGACCTCGGCGTCGCTCGTGGGCATTCGGTGATGATCGTCGTCGGCGGCGCCGCCGGTCTGGACGCGAGCCTCGAGCCGGCCGTCGCTCTGCTCTTCACCGAGGCGATCCTCCCCGCCGCCGAGCGGTGCGGCGCGACGATCGTCGACGGCGGCACCGACTCCGGGGTGATGCGGATCGCCGGCTCGGCGCGGCAGTCGCAGCACAGCGACGTCCCGTTGGTCGGTGTCGTCGCCGAAGGAACCACGACATGGGGCGGGTCGGACGAGCACGACGCGGCTCCGCTCGAACCCAACCACACGCACGTCATCCTGGTGCCGGGGCGGCGTTGGGGCGACGAGTCTCGGTGGATCCCGCTGATCGCGGCCGCCATCGCGGACGGCGCGCCGCAGGTCGCAGTCGTCATCGGCGGTGGCGACGTCACCCGCCGCGACGTCCGCAACATCGGGGAGACGAGCACCCCGATCGTCGCCGTACGCGGAACCGGCGGCGTCGCCGATTCGCTCGCGGTCCTCGCCGGTTCCTCGCGCGTCGTCGATGTCGACGCGCTGGTGGCGCCCGGGATCCTGCTCGACCGGCTCGTCACCGAGCTCACGGCGGGCTCACCCGACTGACGCTCGCCCACGACCTCGAGGCACTGGGCCACCGAGCAGTTCATGTCCTCGAAGCTCGTACGCTGCACGACGCGTGCATAGTGAGTTGCATGATAGAATGCAACCCTCTAGGCTGAGGTCCATGACCACACCGTCGCAGGCGAGCCGACCGCCGAGCGCGTTCATGCAGGCCGCGGGCCTGGTGCTCGACAAGGTCGAGACGTCACACGTCACGGGCTGGATCGACCTCGGTCCGGAGCATCACCAACCGTGGGGGCTCGTCCATGGCGGCGTCTACACCACCGCGATCGAATCGGCCGCGAGCGTCGGCGCGTCGACTGCGGCGCACGAGTCCGGGCTGGTCGCGGTCGGGGTCAACAACAACACCAACTTCCTCCGTTCGATGACCGATGGGCGGGTGACGGTTGACGCACGGGCGATCCAACAAGGTCGGACGCAGCAACTGTGGGAGGTGCGCATCACCGACGACCGCGACCGTCTGGTCGCCACCGGCCAGGTCCGCCTCCAGAACATCACGCCGCGCGCCTGACATGACATCGCTCGCAGCGTCGTCCACCGGTCAGACCTTCGACACCGTCACCGAGCTGACCGACCTCGGCGACGGAACGTTTGGTGGCCACGTCAACGCGGCGTGGACGATCGCCGGCCGACCCAACGGCGGCTATCTCCTCTCGATGCTGGCACGAGCCGCCACGACGGTGGCCCGCCACGATCACGTCATCGCGGCCAGTGCGCACTATCTCCGTTCACCCCACCCCGGTCCCGTCACCGTGACCGCAGAGGTACTCCGGACGGGAAGATCAGCGAGCCAGGTGCGGGCTCGGATGGGTCAAGGCGACCAGGCCTGCGTCGAAGCCCTCATCACCGTCGGTCATCTCGAGCGGGACACGAACGCCACCTGGGACGTCGGCGCACCAACCATCCCGCAGGTCGCGTTCGACGACGCGCAGACCCTCGTGGCTCGTCTGCCAACCGGAGCTCCGGTCGCGATCATGGAGCAGGTGACCGTCCGCCTCGATCCCGAGTGCACCGGCTTCGCACGCGGCCGGCCGAGCGGGCGAGGAGAGCTGCGGGGTTGGCTCTCCCTCCCCACCGATGCGCCGTTCGACCCGACCTCGTTGGTGTTCGCGGTCGACGCCTTTCCACCCGCGACCTTCGACATCGAGTTCGCGGGCTGGGTGCCGACGCTGGAGCTCACCGCCTACGTACGAGCGCTACCTGCCCCTGGCCCGGTGCGCGTGCTGCAGCGGGCACAACTCATCGACGCGCAACGCGTCGACGAAGCCTGCTTCATCTGGGATCAGCGCGGCCGGCTCGTCGCGCACGCCACCCAACTCGCGGGGATCCGACTCGGCTCACCGTGAGCAACTCACCCGAGTGCGAGGTCGAGGTTGTACGCGGCGCTGATCAACGCCAGGTGCGTGAACGCCTGGGGGAAATTGCCGAGCTGCTCGCCGGTCGGACCGATCTCCTCCGAGTAGAGCCCGACGTGGTTCGCGTACGTGAGCGAACGGCACGATCGCGTCGAATCGCGTTCACCATGCAGACCTATCAGCACGTGCTGCCTGGCATACACGCCGACACCACCCGCATCTACGAACGCCGCACCAATCGGCGTCGTCGACCATCGGCGAGCCGACGACCGGAATTCTCGGTGTTCATCAGTGGCGGCGAACTCGATCGCGTTTCGAGCGTGGCAGAGCGTCAACGACGAGATCGAAGGAGTGCTCGATCATCTCGCCGAGCTCGTACGGGTCGATTGAGCCGTCGAGGTCGACACTGTTCCAGTGTCGCTTGTTCGCGTGGTACCCCGGTCGTACTGCTGGAAACCGGGCGCGCAAATCGAGCGCGAGGTCAGGGTCGCATTTCAGGTTCACGAACCCCGGGTCGCCGTCGAGCATGACGAGTGCGAACATGCGGCCGATGACTTTGAAGACGGCGACCTCGTCGCCGAAGGGGTACACCTCGGCCGCTTCTGGGAGCGTCCCGCAGAACTCGAGCACGTCGTCGCGGGTCATGCGGCGTCGCGGTCGACCGGTCGGCATCCGCGTCAATTCGTCGGGGTGCCGTAGAGGCGCCGCGGCGTGATGAGCACCGCGGCTCGGTTCTCCTCGACCATGACCCGGTCGTAGGTGTGCCAGTCGTCGTGCGTCCCACCAGCAGCTTCGAAGATCGAGCGCAACAGGAACCGCAGCGCTTCGGCGTCGACTTCGGGCCGACGGTCGTCGGGCCCGATGATCTCGGCGGTGCCTTCGACGGTCGCCCATCGCCATCCGGCGCGGACGACGATGGTGCAGCGTGGGTCAGCGCGAAGGTTGTGCAGCTTTGCCGACCTACCAGCCGCGACCACGCCGACGACCGGCGCACCGGTGATCGGATGGGGAAGCACGCCGGCGTTCACGACCGTCGCGTGGGCCGCCCCGTCGGCACGCAGGGTGGTGACGACGCAAAGCCCGTGGTCTTGCGCCACGAGTTCAGCGAACTCGCCGAGGTCGGTCACGACGCTTCCTCCTTCATCGTGCAGACTCCCGCGAGACGTCCGAGCCGTGTCTCGTGCACGTCCATGCCGATACTCCTGATCGCGGGTCCACGGGAGCGGCGCGCGAGCCACGGTGGACGGGCCCACGCAACCACGCCGAGTACCGGCATGCAGCGTGCCCCCATCGACCGATCGGCGACACACGGGTCGGTCGATGCTCGTCGGGCCGTCAACTCCGCCGCGCCATCCGCGCCATCCGCGCCATCGACGCGTGTCGCCCGCCAGCCGCATGGGACCACTTGGGTGGGTTGAGCGCCAGGAGCATGGGACCACCCCGCCGCCAGTGATGGGACCGCTTGGGGTCCACCGTCGTCGGTCACGTTGACGGTCCAGTTGTCGCCGTCTGGTCAGCGAGCCGCAGGCGGCGATGGCGTTCAGGGAGGTCCGCGTGTTCGAGGTGCGAGAGGCGTTGCGGTTGTGGCTGGCCGGCGAAGGGATCGCGGTGTGGGTCGCGGACGATCTCACCGCGGTGAAGGTGTCCGAGTTGCTCGAGCGGCGCGGCGTGAGCGTGCCGTGTCGAACGGTGCAGCGCTACGTGGCGGAGGTGTGAAGCCTGCCGCGCCGCGCGTCTACCCGACGGTCGCGAGTTGCAATCGCACTCGCTCGTCGATGCGCGCTCCGGTGCGGTGGGGGTCGAGTCGACTCGCAGGCGCGAGGAGACGCGGCTCGAGAACCCACGACGTGAAACATCCGTCGGTTCCTGTAGGTCCGGATGATCTGACACGAAGCGCGAGACGTAACGACGGTCTGATCTGGCATCGTCGCCCGATCCTGGTGGTTTGGAGGTGCGTCGGGGTGTCGTGTCTCGGGTAGCGCAAGGGGACGGGTCACCCGGTGGGCCGTTCCGGCGGGAATTCTGGCGGTCGCCGATCCGGGGGCCGTGGTTGACGGCGGTGCTCGGGTTGGCGCTGCTGTTCGGGATCACCATCATGTTCGTGAGCGGGTTGTTGTCGTACGCCGCGTACAACCCTGCGCTCAAGGGCAACGATCAGACCCCGGGTCACGGGTGGCTGGGGTTCTTCTTCTTCTCGTGGCCGACGCACCCGTACTGGCTCTACCGCTTCACCCAGGGCCTGCACGTGACGCTCGGGGTCGTGCTCATCCCGATCTTGTTGGCGAAGTTGTGGTCGGTGATCCCGAAGCTGTTCGACTGGCCACCGGTCAAGTCACCGGCGCAGGCGCTGGAGCGTGTAACGCTCCTGCTCCTCGTGGGTGGCGGCGTGTTCGAGTTCGTGACCGGCGTGTTGAACGTGCAGTACTGGTACGTCTTCCCCGGTTCGTTCTACCGGCTGCACTTCTACGGGGCATGGGTGTTCATCGGGGCGTTCGTCGCGCACGTCGCGTTGAAGTTCTCCAAGATGCGCGCCGCGTTGCGGTCGCGACGCCTGCGCGACGAGCTGCGTGTCGACACCGCGCACACCATTGCGGAGGCACCCGACGAGGATGAGTTGGTGTCACCCGCGCCTGCTCGGGCAACGATCTCGCGTCGGGGTGCGCTCGGACTGGTGGCGGGCGCGTCGGCGACGCTCTTCGTCCTCACGGTCGGCCAGAGCCTGGGCGGCGTCTTCCGCAGGGTGGCGCTGCTCGCGCCCCGTTCGCAGGATCCCGGCGACGGACCGAACGGCTTCCAGATCAACAAGACGGCCCAGGGCGTCGGGATCACCGAAGCCGAGACCGGCGCCGACTGGCGCCTCGAGCTCCAGGGCGCGAAGAGCAGCCAGCCGATCACCTTCTCGCGCGACGAGCTGTTGCGCTTGCCCCAGCACAGCGCGGATCTGCCGATCGCGTGCGTCGAAGGCTGGTCGAGCGGGAACCAACGATGGACCGGGGTGCGGCTGCGCGACCTGGCGAAGCGGGCGGGCGTGCCGTCGCCCGCGACCGCGGAGGTCGAGTCGCTCCAACGCGGCGGCGCGTTCCGCGCCGCGACGCTGCGTGGCAACCAGGTGATGGACGGCGACAGCCTCCTCGCGTTGCGGGTCAACGGAGCCGACCTGTCGATGGACCACGGCTTTCCCGCCCGGGTGATCGTCCCGGCGAACCCGGGGGTGCACAACACCAAGTGGGTGGCCAAGATCAGGTTCAACGCGTGAAGCGCCTGTTCAGGTTCTACGGCGCCAGCCCGTTGCACCTCCTGGCGGTCCTGGCCAGCCTGGCGCTCGCCGCGTACGTGGTCCCGATGCTCTTCGAGAAGAACACGATCCGGGTCGCGATCTGGCTCGTCGCCGCCGCGGTGCTCCACGACCTGCTGCTGGTGCCGCTCTACGCGCTGGCCGACCGTTCGATCACCGAGGTGTGGCGGCGCTCATCGACCGAGGCCGCCCGTGACATCGTGCCGTGGCTGAACTACGTGCGGTTCCCGGCCGCGATCTCCGCGGTGCTGCTGCTCGTCTACCTGCCCGCCATCACGCGACGCGACACGAGGCTGGAGGCATACAGCACGCTGTCGACCGATCCCTACCTCGCGCGCTGGCTGCTGATCACCGCGATCCTGTTCCTGATCTCGGCCGTCACGTACGCGCTCAGTTGGCGGCGGGCGAACCGGAACCACATTCCCCCTGGCCTCCCGGACGCCGCGGAGACGAGCGATCCGACCCAGGGACCATGAACCCGCCAAGCGAAGCGGACCTCTCTCGACGCACCAAGACTTCGTCTGACACCACCGAGCAACTCGTCGGGAACTTCCGTCAAGCCCTGAGCCACGTCGGCCTCATCAACGCAGCCGATGCCCTGTCACAGCGTCCCGGCCAGTCCCACGGCGCCTGAGGTTGGACCCGACCGTTCGCGGGAAGGAGTCCGGTGGAGGGGTTTCCAGGTCGCGAGAAGTCTCGAGGGGGTGCCCCCGACGTGAACCGCCATGCGACCGGACGTTGGCCAAGGACGTCAGTGCACACCTCGTGTTCGGCGCCGCGACCGGTGCGGTGTTCGCCGCACTGGCCCGCTGCGCCCCTCGTGGATGATCCGCGGGGTTGCACTCGACCGCAGACTGCTGCGGGTCCGGACAGACGCGGCCGGCACGATCCGGCTTCGTCGGCGCAGCATTGGCCGCCAATGCTCGTGGCGATGACTTCCAGCCGATGAGCGCCGACGGAGGCTCTTGGGCTTCGTACCTGGAACAATTCCATGAGTCCAACCCGGGCATCACCGAAACGGTGCTCGGCCGGGCCCGCGTTGATGGGATCGACCCGTACCGTTGGCTCGCCGACGCAGTGCCGAGCGAAGCACGTCGCAGCGGAGCGGTGCTCGACCTGGCCTGCGGGAGCGCCCCGATGCGCCACGTCCTGCCCATGGCCAATTGGTTCGGCGCCGATCGGTCCCCCGCCGAGCTTCGCCGCGCCAACACGGCCGGTGACGGTCCGTTGATCCGAGCCGACGCGGACGCGCTGCCGGTGCCTAGCCGCACGATCGACGCGGTGGTGTGCTCGATGGCGCTGATGATCGTCGCACCACTGGAGGAGGTTCTGGCGGAAGTCGCGCGGGTGCTGCGCCCGGGCGGGTCGTTGGTCGCGCTCGTCCCCGCCGAGTCGCCCGTCACCATCCTGGATCGGCTGCGTCATCTGCACCTTCTCCTCGCGCTCCGACGCCGCCGGTTCGACTACCCGAACCGCCTCGAGCTCGATCGACCATCGCAGCTGTTCGCGGTGCACGGCCTGTCGCTGGAAGTCGACGAGCGTCGCCGTTTCGTCACTCCGCTCGACCCCGAACACGCCGAGTTGCTCGTGCGTTCCCTGTATCTGCCCGGAACGACCGATGCGCGCATCGGCCATGCGGTGCAGGTCGCGCGGTCATGGCGACACGGAGGTGTCGGTATCCCCTTGCGGCGGCTGGTGTGGCGCCGTGAGCACTCCCAACTGCGAGACGTCGTGCGACGCGACACTGGCGCGCGATGAACGTCGCCGAATTCGATGTGGTGGTCATCGGCGGCGGGGCCGCGGGGCTGACCGCGGCCCGCGAAGCGCTGCGCCGTGGAGCGCGCACGGCGCTCGTCAGTGATGGGCCGCTCGGCGGGGACTGCACCCACACCGGTTGTGTCCCCTCCAAAGCACTGCTCGCCGCTGCCCATCGCGGCTTCTCCTTCACGGCGGGAATGGCCGCGGTGCGCGCCGCCATCGATCGTGTCGCCCGCACCGAAGACGCCAAGACCCTGCGCGCGGAGGGCATCGAGGTTCTCCCGGGCCAAGCCCGCCTGGCCGGCACAGGCGGCGTCGACGTCGACGGGCGACGGCTCCACGCGCGACAGCTCATCCTGGCCACCGGCGCGGGCCCGACCGTGCCGCCGGTCCCGGGCCTGGCCGAGAGCGATCCACTGACCAACGAGAACGTGTTCGACCTGACTGAGCCGCCCCGGCGCCTCGCGGTGCTCGGTGGTGGCTCCGTCGGGGTGGAACTGGCCCAGGCGTTCGCAGAGTTGGGTGTCGCAGTGACCGTGCTCGAAGCCGAACCGCGACTGCTCCCCCGCGAGGAACCCGCCGCATCGACCGTCGTGGCCGGAGCGCTCGGCGACCTTGGGGTCGACGTTCGCTGCAGTGCCCGGCTCGAGCGCGTCGAGCGCGTCGACGGCGACACGTGCCTGCACCTGGCCGGCGGATCAACCGTCGCCGCCGACCGGCTGCTCGTCGCCGTCGGCCGCACCCCGAGCACCACGGGCCTCGGGCTTGACCGCGCCGGCGTCGAGACCGACGACCGTGGCTACATCCGCACCGACGAAAGCATGGCCACCACCGCCAAGCACATCTGGGCGGTCGGCGACGTCACCGGCCGCATGCCATTCACGCACGCCGCCGCGCTCATGGCCCGCATCGCAGTACGCAACGCGCTCTCTCGCTGGTCGCGCCTCGCGCCGGGTCGGTTCGACCCGACACCGATCCCCTGGGTCACCTTCACCACACCCGAAGTCGCGCGGGTGGGGATGACGGAAGCCGACGCGGTTCGCCACCGTGGCCGAGTCGCGTACCTGGCCCTCGACGCCGTCGACCGAGCCGTCGTCACCGGCGCCAGCACCGGTTTCGTCAAGCTCATCGCAGGACCCCGCGCCGGGCTCGGCAACGTGGGTGGAGGCAAGCTCCTCGGTGCCACCATCGTCGCGCCCACCGCCGGCGAGATGATCCACGAAGTCGCGCTCGCCATGCGCACGAACATGTTCACCGGCCGCCTCGCCCAGACCACCCACGCCTACCCCACGTGGTCGACCGCCATCCAGCAAGCCGCCTCCCAGTTCTTCATGACCTCCGACGGCCGTGGTTCCCGCCGGGCGCGCCTCGACCGATGACCGAGAGAGACCGGGGCACCGGTCGACCACGGAAGCAAGCGGGATGGTCGCCGGGTTCCCGAACGGTCTCCCGATCGCGATCGACAGGAGGAGCATCGTGAGCGTCGTTCCCGCCAGTGCGCGTGTCGACCGTGACGAGGTGTTCTTGGAACAGACCAAGAGCATCTGTCCTGTCTGCAAGGCGGTGATCGACGCCGAGGTCAACGTGCGCGACGACAAGGTGTGGCTCCGCAAGCGGTGCCGGGATCACGGCAGCTTCGAGGCGCTGCTCTACGGCGACGCCGCCATGTACCTGGACATGCAGCGGTTCAACAAGCCGGGCACCCTCCCGCTGCAGACCCAGACCGAAGTGCGTGACGGCTGCCCCCTCGACTGCGGCCTGTGCCCCGACCACAAGCAGCACGCCTGCCTGGGGATCATCGAGGTGAACACCGCGTGCAACCTCGACTGCCCGGTGTGCTTCGCCGACTCCGGTCATCAACCCGATGGCTTCTCGCTCACCATCGAGCAGGTCGAAGCAGGCCTCGACGCGTTCGTCGCCGCCGAGGGCGAGCCCGAGGTCGTCATGTTCTCGGGCGGCGAACCGTCCATCCATCCCCAGATCCTCGAGTTCTGCGCGATGGCCCGCGACAAAGGCGTGGTAACCGTGGTGCTCAACACGAACGGCATCCGCCTCGCGTACGACCGCAGGTTCGCGCCCGCGCTCGCCGAGTTGGCCGTGAAGATCTACTTGCAGTTCGACGGCCTCGAAGGGGCAACCCACGTCGCATTGCGCGGCCGCGACCTGCGCGCGGTCAAGGCGCGGACCCTGGACCGTTGCGCGGAGGCCGGACTGGGCGTCATGTTGGTCGCGGCGGTGGAAGCGGGAAACATGCACGAGCTCGGCGCGATCGTGCGCCACGGCATCGCGCACCCCGCGGTGCGGGGCGTGGTGTTCCAGCCCGTCACCCACGCTGGTCGCCACACCACCTTCGACCCACGCAAGCGGCTCACCAACGCCGAGATCGTGCACGGCCTCGTCGACCAGTGCGGTGACTGGTTCGAAACGAACGACTTCGTCCCGGTCCCGTGCTGCTCACCCACGTGTCGGTCCATCACGTACCTGCTCGCTGATGACGAGGACGTGCTGCCGATCCCCCGGTTGTTGCCCATGGAGAGCTCCCTGGACTACCTCGCCAACCGCGTGCTGCCCGACCCCAGTCTGCGCGGAGTGCTCGAAGGCCTCTGGAGCGCATCCGCGGTGCCCGGCACCGACGCCATGCTCCAACGGCTCGGCGCGGCACTGGCGTCGATCGACCTTCCCGAGGAGCTGCGCGAGCTCGCCGGCGCCGCGCTCGAGAGCTGCGTCAGCTGCGGCATCGACTTCCCCGACGCGCTGGCCGGCCTCGCCGAGAAGACCTTCATGATCGTCATCCAGGACTTCCAAGACCCATACACCCTCAACGTCCGTCAGCTCATGAAATGCTGCGTCGAGGAGATCACACCCGACGGGCGGCTGATCCCGTTCTGCGCGTACAACTCCGTCGGCTACCGCGAACAGGTCCGCCAGCAGCTCTCCGGCGCGCCGGTCGCCAACGTCGTACCCAACGCCGTCGAACTCGAGGCGATGCTGGTCCCTACCCGCCATGGCTCCCGCACCGTCAGCGACCCCGCAGCACCCGCGACACCGCCCGCGGTGCAGGTCAACCTCGGTCGGAGCCTGCGATGACCACCACCGGCGCCACCGTGCGCTCGCTCGCTCGCGCGGTGGGCGAACTGGCCGACCTGCGCAGCGTCGACCCCGAGGACCATGACGCGGTCAAGGCCTGCTGCGCCACCGCCTATGGCATCGACCTCGTCGCGCTGTTCCTCGGCGACACCTACCACCCCGGCGGCCTCGACCTCACCCGCCGCCTCGCCACCGCCATCAAACTCAACGCGGGCGAGCGCGTCCTCGACGTCGCCTCCGGCATCGGCACCACCGCGCTCCTCCTCGCCACCGAACACGACGTCGACGTCCTCGGCGTCGACCTCGGCGCAACCCAGATCGACCGTGCCCGCACCCGAGCCACCGACGCCGGCCTCGATCAGCGAGCCCGGTTCCGGCTCGGGGACGCCGAAGCACTCCCCGTCGCCGACGCCACGTTCGACGCCGCCGTCTGCGAATGCGCCTTCTGCACCTTCCCCGACAAGCACGCCGCCGCTCACGAGCTGGCGCGTGTCGTGCGCTCCGGCGGCCGCGTCGGCATCACCGACGTCTGGCTCGACCCCGAACAGCTCGACCCCGACCTCCAGGGCCTCGCCGGCCGGGTCGCCTGCCTCGCCGACGCCCGCCCCATCGACGAGCTCACCACCATCCTCGAGCACGCAGGGCTCACCGTCACCCACGTCGAACGCCACGACGAGGCGCTCCTCGACACCATCGACCGCGTCAGCACCCGCCTACGCGCCACCCGCATCGCCGACTTCCCCGCGCTGCGGCCCTTCAACCTGCGCCGCGCCATCAACCTCGCCCACCAGGCCGCGGACGCCGTCCGCCACGGCGACGCCGGCTACGTGTTGCTCACCGCCACCAAACCGTGACATTGACTCCCATCACCAGCAACGCCGACACCAACGCACGCTGACGTCAAGACCCAGAACCTCCATCCGACTGCCGCACAGAATCGGCGGACGCTCGCTTCATGACATCCTGATCAATCGTGAGTGGGGCGGGCAGGAAGAACTTGCGAGCGAAGTGCCCCGATCGTGATCTTCCATTCGCTCGGAGCGGTCTACCGGCTCATCGATCGGCTGCCTCGCGTCATGAGCAAGCCCTTTGCGACTCAACGGCGCGCTGAAGAGGGTCGTCGACGTGTTCTACCGGTCCGTTCTACCGGGTTCCGGGACCAGCCGGAACCGCGAGTGGAAGGACGACGACAGGCAAGGACACGTCGCACGCAAACGGGACCGCTACTACGCGGTCATCGACGGGGGACTCGACCCATCACCGGCAGCGAGAAGCGCTCGTGGCATCATGCCGGCACCGACCGAGACGACGTGCATGCGCGTGGCAAGGACCCGCCGGTGGCCTGGTCTCACCGCGACGCCGTATCAGCCGGACGATCTCGAGGCGCTCATCGCGTTCCAGTGCGGTCGGACCGTATGTGACGACATGGCGCGTGGTCAGGTTGCGAGGTCTGCGAGCAGCTGCTGCACGGAGGCGCGCTCGGCCTCGGCGCGCGGAACCGAGACGAAGACGTTCACATGGTAACGACCCTCCGCTTCCTTGCCGGTCGGGTCCACGCCGAGGGTGGAGAGCTCGCCGAGCGCCCACTCACGTTCTGCTGCGTCCGCGAAACGCCGCTGCGGGAACGTCACGCCCGGGAGCTGTTCGGTCACCAACCCGAACTGCTCGAGGCAGTTCGCGACCGGCTCGTAGGGCACGGTGCGAAGGCACAACGCGGCGATCCAAGGCGGTTCCACAGCGCTGCGACACTCGAGGAGCCGCTCGAACGTCGTCGCGGTGATGTACCCGACGCCGCCGGTCGCGGTCACGAGATCCGCTTCCTCGAGGTGGGCGGCGAGCGCATCGGACCACGCTACGCGCGCTACCTACTTAACTGACGGCGAAGTCGAACGACAAAGGCCCAGGTGAGAGACCTGGGCCTTTGTTACTTGGTGGCGGGGGCTCGATGTGCGCGTGAGCTGCAGCCCTCATCCTCGAGTGACCAATGTGAGACGAAGCCGCACGTCGTGACGGGAGTCATGCGCGCATGCTCGTGATCGGCTCCCACCGCAGGGCCCACGCGTGCGCCGGCGCGGGCGCATCGCCGGCGTCGTCGTCCTCAGTGAGGGCGCCGAAGATCGTCTCGTAGGGTGGCACCGGCGACGTGCCGCGGGTCAGGCCTGGGGGCAGCGGAGGAAGTTCGGCGACGGACTCGACGTGCGCGAACACGGCCAAGTGGTAGCCGGCCCCGCGACCGGCGGGGTCGCTGCTGACGAGCCAGCGCGCCGGCGCGTCGACCACGTCGAGCCCCGCCGCGGCACACCAGGCCGCCGCATCCGGTACACCGGCAACGTCGCGCCAATCGTTCTGCACCGTCATCAGCGACCGGACCGGTTCGCACGGCGACCCGCGCAACGACGCGGCTGGGAACATCATGAGCGCGAACCGCACCGAGGAGATGTCGCCGGCGCGACCGGCCTCGCGCAGCGCCTGCGCACGCGGCCCGATGTACGCCCAGGCGTCCGCTTCCGACTCGAAGCGGCCCTCCCAGAGCGCGAGGTACGGCGCGGCTCGGGGGCCGTCGCCAACCGCGCGGAAACGATGCATCGCGGTGAACGAGCCATTGGCCAAGGCGTCCGGTCCGTGCACGGTGTCGTACCACTCGTTGAACTCGGCTTCGCGCTCGGGCGGCGGATCGGCGAAGGCGACGAACACCGTCGACGGGGTCTCCGCGTCGAATCGCATCAGCGCGTGTCGAGCGGGTTGTCGCGGAGGTGCTGGGTGAGGTCACCGACGAGGTCGCCGATGATCAGGCGGTCGCGGAAGCGCCAGTGGCCGTCGACCTTCTCGAACGTGTCGTGGTACCTCCCGGTGATCACGCACTGCAACGGGAGCTCGGGAGTGGCCTGATACACCGTGAACACCGAGCGCGTGTGGGCAACGTCGTCGGCCTCGAACTCGACGATGGTGTTGTGCGTGATGTGCTTCGTGCGCAACGTACCGTCGTCGTAGACCTTGTCATGCTTGGTCTTCAGTGCGTACACCTCGTCGTAGCCGCGGTGCTCGTCGCCGTTGTGCACCCGGTACCCGGAGTGGCGGAACAGCTCGGCGACACCTTCGAAATCGGCGGCGTCCTGCAGCTCGCAGTACCGGTACAGCAGGTTGAGGATCTCACGTTCCTCGTTCACGTCGGGGCCAGCACTTCTCGCTCGGCGCCGAGCCCGACGAGGACGACTGCGTCGAAGTCGGCGAGCAACGCGTCGAACCCGCGACGCGCCGCGAGGCCGACGGTGTCGACGTAGCGCTCGCGGTCGGCGATGCCCTGCAGCGCGCTCGTGACCAGCCGCGCTGCGACGGAGGGATCGATATCGGCTCGCACGGAGCCATCCGCGACACCGTCGGCGAACACCTGCTGCCAGCGGGCGAAGATCTCGGCGTTGGTGGCGACCAGCGCGGCAAGGTCGTCGCTGGTGCGGATCTGCGGCCAGCTGTAGTGGAGGATCGACACCGCGTGGTCGTGCTCGACGCAGACGCGCAACACTGCCGCCGCCATCGCCCGCAGTCGTTCGAGACCGGAGCCGGGGGTGGCCAGCGCCGCCTCCTGGGCGTGGGCGAGCTCGTCCGTGACCGGCGTGACGACGAGCAGGAGGATCTCGGCCTTCGAGCGGAAGTGCGAGTACAGGCTGCTCGCCTTGATGCCGTCGGCCTCGGCGATGTCGCGGATCGAGGTCGCGGCGTACCCATGGCGGGCGAACAGGTCGCGCGCCACGTCGAGGATCTCGTCGCGGCGGTTGACGGCGTTCGCACGTCTCTCTCCCACGCTTCTCCTCTTGCGCCGCGAACGAACGATCGTTAGCTTCGCGGACGCGGCGGGCGTTGTCGAGCCCGCCCGTGGAACGGGTCGGCGCGACGGGGGACCACGTGCCCGAGATCAAGCTCGAGGAGATGGAGACCCGCGAAGGTTTCATGCGGTCCCGGAAGCCCGAGCACGTCACCCTCCTCCCCGATCCGCCCCGGGCGCCCCGCCACCTCCCGATCATCTCGACCGACGACCACCTTGTGGAACCGCCCGACATGTACGAGGGCCGGATGCCGGCCCAGTTCGCCGACCGGGCGCCCCGCGTCGTCGACCACGAGGGCGGCGGGCAGGCCTGGCTCTACGACGGGAAGGTGAATCCGCAGATCGGGTTGGCCGCGGTCGCCGGTCGCCCGATCGAGGAGTGCTCGTACGAACCGGTGCGCTTCGACGAGATGCGCCGTGCCTCGTGGGACGTCGACGCGCGCGTCCATGACATGGACCTCGACGGCGTGTACGCGTCGGTGTGCTTCCCGTCAGCGATGCCGGGGTTCTGCGGTCACCGTCTCCAACTCGGCGTGAGCGATCCCGAGCTCGCGCTCGCGGTGACGCGCGCGACGAACGACTGGCACCTCGAAGCCTGGGCGGGTGCACATCCGGACCGATTCATCCCCTGCCAGATCCCGTGGCTGCTCGACCCCGATGTCGCAGCCGACGAAGTGCGGCGCAACGCGGCGCGCGGCTTCAAGGCCATCTCGTTCAGCGAGAATCCCGAGCCGCTCGGGCTGCCGTCGATCCACACCGGGCACTGGGACCCGCTGCTCGCGGCGTGCGAGGAGACCGAGACCGTGGTGTGCCTGCACGTCGGCTCGTCGGGGGCCACGCCCACCACGTCCAGCGACGCGCCGGGCGACTGCATCGGCGTGCTGTTCTTCGGCTTCGCGATGTTCGCCGCGGTCGACTGGCTCTACTCCAAGATCCCGGTGCGGTTCCCGAACATCAAGCTCTGCCTCTCGGAAGGAGGCATCGGCTGGGTGGCCGGCCTGCTCGACCGCCTCGACCACGTGGGGAAGTACCAGGCGATCTACGGCACGTGGGAGGGCATCGACCTGACGCCGCGCGAGGTGATGCAACGCAACTTCTGGTTCTGCTCGTTGGAGGACGAGTCGGCGTTCGACGTGTTGGAGCACGTCGGCGAGGACCACGTGACCGTCGAGACCGACTACCCGCACCTGGACGGGACCTGGCCCGACTCGCAGGAGATCCTGAGGCGCCAGATCGGGCACCTGCCGCGCGCAACGGCCGACAAGATTGCGTGGCGCAACGCGTCGGAGCTGTTCCGCCACCCCGTGCCCGCGGCGGTCGTCGACGATCCCGAGCGGTGGTGACCGGTGGCGGCTGATCTCGTCGTGCGCGGCGGCACGGTGGTCGACGGCACCGGCGCGTCTCCGCGCCGCGCCGACGTCGCGGTGCGCGACGGGCGCGTGGTCGCGGTGGGCGACGGCCTCGACGGTGACACCGTGATCGACGCCGCCGGTCGCTACGTCTTGCCCGGGTTCTTCGACATCCACACGCATTACGACGCGCAGGTGTTCTGGGATCCGGGACTCACGTCGTCGTGTTGGCACGGGGTCACGTCGGTGGTCGCGGGCAACTGCGGTTTCTCGATCGCGCCCACGCGTCCCGAGCACCGCGGCACGATCGTGCGCACGCTGCAGGCGGTCGAGGACATGTCGGAACGCATGCTCGACGCCGGCATCGACTGGACCTTCGAGACGTTCGCGGAGTATCTCGCGGGGTCGAGGCGCGCGGGACGATCCTCAACTACGGCTGCTACGTCGGGCACAGCCCGGTGCGGCTGTTCGTCATGGGCGACGACGGGTACGAGCGTGAGGCGTCATCAGATGAGATCGCCCGGATGCGCGAGGTCGTCGCCGACAGCATGCGCGCGGGCGCCCTCGGTTTCGCGTCGAGCTTCTCGGCCAACCACCGAGGCGACCGGGGCCTGCCGGTGCCGTCGCGCAACGGCACGCGCGACGAGTTCGTCGAGCTCGCCTCGGTGCTCGGCGAGCTCGGGTACGGCGCGGTCGCTTACGCACCCGGCGTGCCCGTGAGCTGGCGCGACAGCTACGAGGTGCAGCCGCACATCGGTCGACCGCTGATGTGGACGCCGATGCTCAGCACCTATCCCGAGGTCGACCATCGGGCGATGATGGACGTGCACGCAGCCGGCCGCGCGGCCGGGGCCGACGTGCGCCCGCAGGTGACGTGCCTGCCGCTCACCATCCAGCTGCGGATGGACAACCCCTACTACTTCCGCACGGTGCCGATCTTCCTGGAGCTCCTGGGACACGACCCGGTGGAGTTCCCCCGCTTCTACCGGGATCCTGCATGGCAGGCGGAGGCGGCCCGCCAGGTGCCCGATGTGAAGCCGCCGGTGATCTGGGACCGCTTCTTGGTGGCCGAGACCACCGCTCACCCGGAACTGGTCGGCCGCGACGTGGCCGCGATCGCGCGCGAGCGCCGATGCAGCGAGATCGAGGTGGTGTGCGATCTGTCGCTCGACGACGACCTCGGCACCCGATTCTTGGTGACCTTGAGCAACTACGAGGATGGACCGGTCATCGACCTGATGACCCAACCCGGCGCGGTGTTCGGTCAGTCCGACGCCGGAGCGCACGTGGCCCAGCTCTGCGACGCGAACATGCCCACCGAACTCCTCGCGCACTGGGTGCGCGATCGGGGTGCGATGTCGCTCGAGCACGCCGTGCACAAGCTGACGAGCGAGCCCGCCGACCTGTTCGGCCAGCACGATCGTGGTCGACTGGCGCCCGGCGCGGCGGCCGACCTGGTGGTGCTCGACCTCGAACAGCTCGACCCCGGACCGCTGCGACGCGTGCGCGATCTCCCGGGTGACGAGGAGCGACTGATCGCCGACGAGCCGCGCGGCATCGAGCACGTGCTGGTGAACGGCGTGAGCATCACCGCGCACGGTGAGTCGCGCGTGCGCACCATGACCGAGCGGCCGGGACATCTGCTGCGAGCGACGGGGTCCCGGTCGTGAAGGCGGTCGTGTGCTGGGCCCCCGGCGACGTGCGAGTGGAAGAGCTCGACGACCCGTCGCCGCGGGCCGGTGAGGTGAAGGTGGCCGTCGTCGCGGTTGGCGTGTGCCACACCGACCTCAACTTCACCAGCGGTCAGGTGCCGGTGCCATACCCGATCGTGCTCGGTCACGAAGCCGCGGGCGTGGTGGTGGAGTGCGGCGACGACGTCACCACCGTCGGGGTGGGCGATCACGTGATCTGCTCGATCATCGGGCCGTGCGAGCACTGCTTCCAGTGCCTGCGCGACGACCACGCGCTGTGCGAGAACGCACCCTTCTTCACCGGCACCATGCTCGACGGCACGACCCGACTGTCGCAGGGCAACACGCCCATCCACACCCTGCACTACCAGGGTTCGTATGCCGAGTTCGCGATCGTGCCCGAACGCTTCGTGGTGCCAGTGCGCGACGACGCGCCGCTCGACGTCGTCTGCGGCCTGGCGTGCGGCTTGGCCACCGGACTCGGAGCGGCGATGGTGCGGGCCGAGGTCGCGCCCGGCTCCAGCGTCGTGGTGGTCGGCGCCGGTGGTGTCGGCTTGGCCACGATGATGGGCGCGCGCTTCCGTGGCGCGACGACGGTCGTCGCCGTCGACCGACTCGCAACCAAGGTCGACAAGGCGCTCGAGCTCGGCGTCGCGACCCACGGCGCCGACGCCTCGACCACCGACCCGGTGGACGTAGTGCTCGAGCTCACCGCCGGGCGCGGTGCCGACTACGGCTTCGACGCCGCCGGCGTACCCGGCACCCTCGACCAGGTGCTCGCCGCCACGCGCCCCGGTGCCACCTGCGTGGTGATCGGCCGCCAGCTCGGCGCGGTCACCGTCACCGTCGACACCACCGCCCTGCTGCGCCAGCGCGTGCTGACCGGCACCTACGGCGGGTCGATCCACCCCCGCCGCCACCTCCCCGAGCTGGTCGACCTCTTCATGGCGGGCCGGCTCGACCTCGGCGCGATCTTGGACCGCCGCTACACCCTCGACGACGCGCCGCAGGCGCTCGACGACCTCCACCACGGTCGGATGACGCGCGGCGTGATCATCGTCGACCGCGAGCGCGTGGGAGCATCGGTATGAGCGGCGGCTCGATCAGCTTCGACGAGATCGAGAGCCGCGAGGGCTTCCTCGCCACCGGCGAGAAGCCGACCGAGATCGACTGGCTCCCCGACCCGCCACGCCAGCCGCGTCACGTCACCTTGATCTCGGTCGACGACCACCTGGTGGAACCGCCCGACATGTTCGAAGGTCGGGTTCCGGCGAAGTTCGCGGACGCGGCGCCGCGAGTGATGACCGAGGACGACGGCGCGAGCGAGTACTGGCTCTACGACGGTCAGAAGCACTACAAGGTCGGGCTCAACGCGGTCGTCGGCAAGCCGCTGCACCAGCGCACGTTCGATCCCGCGCGCTTCGACGAGATGCGGCGCGGTGCGTACGACATCCACGCGCGCGTGCACGACATGGACCTCAATGGCGTGTACGCGTCGCTGTGCTTCCCATCGTCGCTGGCCGGGTTCGCCGGCCAGCGCTACCAGCTGGGCGTCAGCGACTCGGAGCTCGCGCGCGTGGTCGTACGCGCAGCCAACGACTGGCAGCTCGACGTCTGGGCCGGCACCTACCCGGGCCGCATCATCCCGTTGCAGCTGCCCTGGCTGCTCGATCCCGAGGAGAGCGCGGCCGAGATCCGCGCCAACGCCGCGCGCGGCTTCCACGCGGTGACGTTCCCCGAGCTGCCCGAACGGCTCGGGCTCCCGTCGTTGCACACCGGTCACTGGGACCCGTTCCTGGCTGCGTGCGCGGAGACGGAGACCGTGGTGTGCCTGCACGTGGGATCGTCGTCGTCGGCGCCGGCGACGTCGAGCGGCGCGCCGTCCGACACGATCGGGGTGCTGTTCTTCGGCTGGGCCATGTTCTCGGCGGTTGACTGGCTCTACTCGAAGGTTGCGCTGCGGTTCCCCGACCTGAAGTTGTGCCTGTCGGAGGGCGGCATCGGTTGGGTGGCAGGTCTGCTCGATCGTCTCGACCACGTCGGTCGCTACCAAGCCATCTTCGGCACGTGGGAGGGCATCGCCCTGACGCCGCGCGAGGTGATGCAGCGCAACTTCTGGTTCTGCACCATCGACGACGTCGCCGGGCTCGAGCAGCGCCACCGCATCGGTGTCGACCACCTGTTGCTGGAGTCGGACTACCCCCACCAGGACGGCACGTGGCCCGACACGCAGGAGATCGTGTGGTCGCAGATCGGTGGGTTCCCGCGTGACGAGATCGAGCGCCTGGCATGGCGCAACGCGTCGGAGCTGTTCCACCACCCGGTGCCGGAGGCGCTGCAGCGCGACCCCTCCGCCGACTTGCAGGCCGAGCGATGAGGGACGGGTCGATGTACGAGCGGAGCCATCTGTATGTCGGCGGCGAGTGGGTGGCACCCGTCGACGACGGTCGCATCGACGTGGTGAACCCGACCACCGAGGGGGTGATCGGGCACGCACCGCTGGCGTCGGTCGCCGATGTCGACCGGGCCGTGGCCGCGGCTCGCGAGGCGTTCGATCACGGGCCGTGGCCCCACACCGCGCCCGAAACGCGCGCCGACACGCTCGTGGCGATGGCCGAGTACCTGCGCGAGCGGGCTCGTCCGCTCGCCGAGCTCAACATCGACGAAGCCGGCGTACCGATCACGTTCGCGCACGCACGCGAGTTGGGTCCTGTGGCCGTGTTCCGCTACTTCGAGCAGCTCACTCGCGCGTTCCCGTGGCGTGAGGTCCGTCAGGGCGCGCTCGCGCCGGCACTCGTCGTGCGTGAGCCGGTCGGGGTGATCGGGGCGGTAGTGCCGTTCAACGGCCCGATCATGTCGGCGGCCGCGAAGCTCGCGCCCGCGCTGGCGTCGGGCTGCCCGATCGTCTTCAAGCCCGCGCCCGAGACGCCGCTCGACGCGTTCATCTTGGCCGAGGCGGCCGAGGCGGCGGGGGTTCCACCCGGAGTCGTCAACATCGTGCCCGGTGGCGCCGACGTCGGCGCCGCGCTCGTCGCGCACGACGGCGTCGACCGCGTCGTCTTCACGGGGAGCACGGCGGCGGGACGCGCCATCTCCAACGTGTGCTCGGGTTCCTTCAAGCGGCTGACGCTCGAGCTCGGCGGCAAAGCGGCCGCCGTGTTGCTCGACGACGCGCCGATCGAGCAGTCGATCGCGTCGATCCTCCCGATGTCGTTCTTCAACAGCGGCCAGGCCTGCATCGCGCTGAGCCGAATCCTCGCTCCGCGTGCTCGCTACGACGAGGTCGTGGACGCCGCGGTCGCGGCGACGCGCGCGATGACCGTCGGCGACCCGCGCGATCCTGCCACCGTCCTCGGGCCGGTGATCTCCGATCGCCACCGTGGGCGCATCGAGGACATCATCGAACGCACACGCGCCGAAGGCGGCGTGGTGGCCACTGGGGGCGGACGTCCCACCGGGTACGAGACCGGCTGGTACGTGGAGCCGACGGTCTTCCGCGACGTCGACAACACCGGCTACCTCGCGCAGCACGAGGTGTTCGGACCAGTGGTCGCCGTCATCCCTCACGACGGTGACGACGACGCGGTCGCGCAGTCGAACGCGACGCCCTACGGGCTCTCCGGCGCCGTGTTCACCGACGATCTCGACCGCGCGCTTGCGTTCGCGTCACGCGTCGATGTCGGCACCTTCGGGGTGAACGGATATGCGCTCGACTTCTCCTTGCCGTTCGGCGGCCGAAAGCAGTCGGGCATCGGCCGCGAGTTCGGGGCCGAGGGACTGAGCGAGAACACCGAGGTCAAGGCGATCGCGCTGCCGCCGGGCAGCACGGTTGACGTCTGAAGCACGACACGACGGGAGCACCGATGGGCAAGCTTGACGGCAAGGTCGCGATCATCTCGGGCGCGGCGCGGGGCCAGGGCGAAGCGGAGGCACGCGAGTTCGTCGCCGAGGGCGCAAGCGTCGTGCTGGGCGACGTGCTCGACGCCGAAGGCAAAGCGGTCGCACACGAGCTGGGGAGCGCCGCAACATACGTGCACCTCGACGTGATCCAACCGGCCGATTGGGAGCGGGCGGTGAAGACCGCGCAGTCGGCGTACGGGAAGCTCGACGTGCTCGTGAACAACGCCGGCATCCTGCGCCTCGGCTTCATCGAGTCGCAGCCACTCGACGACTACCTGGCGGTCGTCAACGTGAACCAGGTGGGCTGCTTCCTCGGCATGCAGGCCGCCATCCCCGCGCTGAAGGCGAACGGCGGCGGTTCGATCGTGAACACGTCATCGACAAACGGCTTCATCGGCGTGGCGGGGCTGGCCGCCTACACCGCGTCCAAGTTCGCGGTGCGGGGCATGACCAAGGTGGCCGCGATGGAGCTCGGTCACCACAACATCCGGGTGAACTCGGTGCACCCCGGCGGCATCGACACCGCGATGGTCGCGATGGACGAGTTCGCCGGCGTCGACAGCGACGCGGTCTACGGCGCGCAGCCGATCCCGCGCATCGGCCGCCCCGACGAGGTGGCGAAGCTGATGGTCTTCCTCGCCTCCGACGACAGCTCGTACTCCACGGGTTCCGAATTCGTGATCGACGGCGGGATGATGGCCGGCCCGCCGATCGCGGGCTTGGACGAGCCGGACAGCCCGTGATCACGAACTCGAACGGATGGATCAGCCAGCCGGAGGTGAATCGTTGTCGAAGACCGGATGGTCGTCGAGCACCTGATGCGCGCGGAGGTCGCCGTGCAACCCGGCAATAAAGGTGCGCGACGCGAAGCGCCAGGCGCCGTCGACGCGCTCGAACGTGTCGTGGTATCCGCCCGTGATGATCGGTTGCAGCGGGAGGTCGTCGACCTGTTGGTACACGACATACACGGAACGGCAGGTGGCCGTAGCTGCGCTGGCGTCCACATGGATGATTGGGTTGAGCGTCGTGTGCGTCGTATGGGGCGAGCCGTCGGGGTAGATCCGGAAGATCTGGCGATAGAGCTCCAACACCTCGGAGCTGCCCCGCCACGTCTGGTCGATGGTGTCCGCGCTCATCATGGCGTGTTCGAACAGCGCTGCCATCGCTTCGAGATCGCCGGTGTCGAGGCGCGCCTGGTACTCGTACAAGAGGTTCTCGATCTCACCCCGGTCGCTCATCGTTTCGAACATCCTCAACGGGAGAAGTCACCGCGTCAATCGATGTGTTCGGCGTCGCGAGCTCGGCTCGGTCGCGCCGTCGTCAACGTAACTCCTCGCGGTGCTGCAGCAAAGACCACCGTCCGGCGTACCTTGGGGGAGAAACCGTGAGCGACGTGACGATCGAAGATGCTGCGTCTTCGGCGACCGCACTTCCGGTGCTGCCGCACCAGAACTGGTTCGCAGTTGCGCTCAGTGCCGAACTGCCGATCGGTGGTGTGATCGGTGTGCCGTACGCGGACGGCCGTCTCGCGCTGTTCCGTCGGAGCGATGGATCGGTGGTGGCGCTGTCGTCTCGTTGCGCACACATGGGTGCCGACCTGGCCGCGGGAGATGTCGTCGAGGACCAACTTCGCTGCATGTTCCACCACTTCTGCTACGACGCGGACGGTCGCTGCACCAAGGTGCCTTCGAGCGATCGCATCCCGTCGAGCGCCCGGGTGCACAGCTTCCCAGTGGACGAGAGCGTCGGCCTGGTATGGATCTTCAACGGCGAGGCTCCGCCATCGCCCCCGCCTGGGATCGCCGACTACGACGCTGACGCCCTGGCAGTCCGGGCGAGGCGGACCGACCTGTTCGACGTAGACCCGTGGGTGATCATCGCCAATTCGTTCGATTTCATGCACCTTCGCTACGTCCACGGGCTCCAGTTCGACTTCGACGAATCGACGATCCGGTGGGACGATCGCGCGGTCGCGTACGAGATGACGTTCACGATGCCCGACGGTCTCGTCGCACACCAGCGCATCTCAGTCTCGGGGACCAACACGGTCTCCTACGTGACCGGTGGTGACGTCGACAGCATGGGGCTGTTCACGTCGACGCCGGTGGGAGACGGGTCGCAGAGCTACTACGTGGCGGCCAGCCCGCATGGCCCTCAGGATGAGGTCGAGGAACGGCTGCAGCTGCAGGAGCACATCGCAGACGAACTGCTGAAGGACGACACGCGGGCGTTGGCGAAGATGCGCTTCCAGCAGGGTGCGTTCGTCTCCGAGGATCGCAGCATCGTTCGCTATCTGCGCTACGTCCGGTCGTTCCCGACCAACGATCCGTCGCGCTGGTTGTCCTGATCGGACGGGAGCGGTCAGACCGCAGCAGAGAGGCCCGGGCTTTCGCCTCCGGGGAGGTGAACCTGCAACACGGCCATTTCGAGCGATGTGGACCTGCAACCTGCTGACCTGCTGTTTCGCGCCACACCATTATCTGAGCGCGACGTCGAACGACGAAGGCCCAGGTCAGAGACCTGGGCCTCGTGAGATGGTGGCGGGGGCTCGATATCCGCGTTAGCTGCAACGATCGAACTCGGGCGGTGATCGTGGTTGTTCGGCGTGAGCAAGCAGCGGCGTCACCGAGTAGTTCCGCGTCGCGGTCGGATAGGAGGCGTGCCTTCCCCCCTTGACGACCCAGTTAATGCATGTCGTCAAGAAGCGAGTCGGCGATCTCCTCTCGAACAATTGAAGATCGTCGTCAGGCCACGTGAACACGTCTGCCAGCGGCCGCGACGCATCATCTTCGGTGGGAGTTGTCTCAGGAAATGGGGTTGTCGTCGCAACCCGATCATCTGTCGAAGATCACGTGAAGTTCGCGCGGTACCCGCATCACGGCACTACGGATGACCGGCGGTGGTGCATCGGGGTCGAGAAGCTCGGTCTGCAGGTTGCCGCTGGAGCGCACACGGCCTGACCATCAGGCTTCACGAATGTTGTCGAGGGTGGCAACCTGAGAGATGAAGTCATCGACCCGGTCCCACATTCGCTGGCGTGTTCCCGCGAAGTTGTGCATGTGCGCCATGCGCGGTACCACGATTGCGGCGATGTCGGTCGCGTTCGTGAACGCGGCCAGCTCGGCGACGGGCCCTTGACAGACATCACGTTCGCCCATCCCGACCAACACGGGAACATCGATGCTGGCGGCTTCGGCCGCGACCACTCCAGGCAGGACCAGCGCCGCGGCCAGACCGGGAACGGTGGTGCTTCCCCAGATCGGAGCCGTCTCCCGTATCGGATGCCCGCCGGCGAAGTCAGCCTCGACGAACGACTCGGGAACGTCTTCCCAGAAGAACGCGTAGCGCCAATCCGTCGCTTGGACGAACAGCGCGGCCGCTTCGTCGGGCGGTGTTCCCTCGGGAACGACGACGTGCGCACCGCCCGGCCTGCTCGGCATAGAAGTGCACACCATGCTCGAGCCCAACATGGCCACCCCGTCGAACGTTCGGTGGTACGCCTGCATAGCCGCGAGGACGTGTCCTCCCATCGACTGGCCAGCGCCCACGACACACGCAGGATCGATCGCGCCGATATCTGGAGCGAGCGAGCCGTCGCGAAGACGGTCGAGGATCAAGTTCACTGCCGCATCGTTTGCCGCGGCGACGACGTCGAGCGTCGTGACCTCGAAAGGCGGGACGCTGCTCTCGCCGACCCCGAGGTGGTCCAGCGCGACCACGATCGTGCCGCGCCGGTTATGGTACTGCGCTTCGCTGTAGCCGTCCTCTGGGATGTCGAAGTAGTGGCGGTTGTAGCCGGCGCCCGGCATGGCCAGGAGAACAGCCGGCCGTTTGGGGAGCGCGTCAGCCACGGGGAGGAACACGGTCGCGGCCAGCTGCCAGTTGTCCTCGCCGTCGAACGTCGATGGAACTGCCGGTCGGGCTTCTACGCGTTGCGACCCGGTTGATGAGGTCATGTCTTTCCTACGGGGTGTAATGCCTTCGGCCCATACTCATGACAACGGCAGTGGCCCGCTCAGCCTGCCGGTGCAGTCGTGGTCGTCGCCGTGGTCCCAGCCCGGTTCGCGGCGATCGAACTTCGGGTCGCCTATCAGCTTGCTCTTGATCGGCTTCCCACCATTCAGCACCTTGAACTTGCCATCTTTGACGATCAGGAACCAGTTGCAACTCGTCTCGGGCGTCTTCCCGAAGGTGTCGTAACCCACCTGGAGAGGCAAACAGGTAAGTCCGGCTGCGTCGTACTTGCCGAGTTTGCGGATCCCGTCGACGAAACCCTGCCGGGTTGGGTTCGCGCCGGCGTGTTCGAGTCCCGTGATCGCCATGTCGCACGCGATGTAGCCCGTGTATGCGCCGTAGTCGGGCACACCGGTGATCCCGGCGTACTTCTTGAGGTTGGCGCGGAACTTCTTGACTGCCGGGTCCTTGGTGAGCTCGACCGGCTTATACGCGGAGAACAGGACGTCGTTGGGTGTCATGAGCTTAGCGACAGGCTGGTCGAGCAATGCCTGGCTGTAGCCGGTGGCGAGGATGCTTGCCTTCATCTTCACGCCGTTCTGCTGAAGGGCCTGCACGATCGCGAAGTTCGTGTCACTGTCGAGCGGCAGGTACAGCCCATCCGCGCCGGAGTTCTTGATCCCGAGCACGATCGGCTGCACGTCCTTGGAGCCGAATTCCAGCGTGGTGTTGGTGTACGCGTTCTCGAGACCGACTTCAGGCGCCGCGTACTTCTGTACGGCTTCCACCGATGCCGTCCCCGACGGCGACGAGCTGTAGGCGATCGACGCCAATTTCTTGGCACCGAGCTGCTTCGCGATCTTGGCGGGCCAGTCGGGTGTGAGCCCGTTCACGGGTGCGATGTTGCCGAGCGCCGAGAGGATGTTCTCGTTGCCCTTCACCCCGTAGTAGTTGCCGTCGAAGCCGCCGCCGATTTCCGGCACACCGTTTTCCTTGAGGAAGCGATAGGTGAGGAAGGCCAGTCCCGAGTTGTTGATCACCGCGAACACGTTGCGGTTCTGCACGAGGTCCTGGGCTGCCGTGAGGTTCTGGCCCGACGACTTGTCATCGATGGCTACGAGGTCGATCTTGCGGCCGTGCACTCCACCGGCTGCGTTCTGCGCGTCGATACGGGCCTGACACGCCTTGTTCGAGTCCTCGAAGGTGGGGCTGGCGACTCCGGTCTGCGACGAGATGAAACCGAGCTTCACCGTGTCGCGAGTCACCCCCGGCACGTCTGCGGATTGTGCGCCCGCCACTCCGGCAATCGTTCCTGCGCTGATGAGGCCAGCGAGTGCTGCGGCGATCAGTGCGCGCCGCGTGCCCTTCAGCTTCAGTTGTTCTTTCATGTTTCCCCCCGTTTCACTAGCTGTGTCCGTCCATGCCGGACATGTGTGTCCATTGACCGAGTTCCGAACTTCAGGGACGCTGGCAGCTAGGCGTCGGCGAGCTCCTTGGCAAAGCCGACGCGCTCGAACGCCGTGTGGATCTGCTGCTTCGCCGCTTCGGGCAGGATCCCCTGCGGCGGTCTCGAGTGCGGGTAGTCGCCGACGGGGAGGCCGATGACCGCGGCCGCGTAGCGGAACGCCTCCCCCCAGTGCGTGAAGTAGTCCGGGCGTCCCGGATAGCGCGTGAACCAACTCCCGACTTCGCCGCTGATCTGGTCAAGCCCAGTGTCGAGCGCGTGCTGGATGGCTTCGGCGAGTCGGCCGTCCCACACCAGGTTCCAGTACGTGGTGAGGATGCGCTTCTCGGGAATCTCGTGGAGATAACCACTGGTACCGAGTTGCGCCGGACCGACGATTCCCTGCTGCAACCATCCGGCCTTGTAGACGATCGGGTCGCACTCCCAGATGACGAGTCCAGGCGCGAGGGCGTGCTCGGCCTTGCTCCGCCACGGCTGCATCAGCCCTTCCTTGATCGCGCACACGGCCGGAATGTCGTTGGCGATGTGTGCGACCTCTTCGGGAGCGAGCACGTAACCCGACGATGCCGAGTTGAACAGGCCGAGCGCGATATCGGTGCGGTCGGCGATGTACCGGAAGAAGCGGTGCACACCCTCCCCCGCGTGGACCTCCATCGGCGGCGTTTGCAGATAGCAGATGTCGGCCCCGGAGGCCTCGGCGTGGCGCGTCAGTTCGAGGCAGTCCTTCGCGGAGGCCGCGCTCGTGCACGCCTGGATCACCGTGTCGGGTGCGAGCGCGCGCGCCTCGTCGACCGCTACCTCGAGCAACCGCTTGCGCTCGTCGATGGTCAAGGACCACCACTCCGCGATCCCGCTGGTGAGCCAGAGCATGGGGTGGCCGAGGTCGCCGACGCAGTAGCGGACGAGGGCCCGGTAGGCGTCGTAGTCGATGTCGTCGCCGTCCGTTCCGCTGAACGGTGTGTACAACGAGTTGCCGATGCCGTGGAGGCCGCCGGAGGCGGCCCATTCCTTCGCCTCGCGTGCTGAGGCCATGGCCTTCCTTTCAGTTCGGTGCTCGGCTGAACGCGCCGAGCACGAGGTCGAGGACGGCGTCGATGTCCTCCTTCGCCACCGGCATTCGCGCGACGACAGGCCGGTAGATGAACGGCGCACGGACGACGTCCACGAGCAGGCCGACGTCGACGTCGGCCGACAGCTCGCCGCGCTCGATGGCCCGGCGGACGACCTCCTCGAAGCCGTCGCGGGCGCGCCGCATCGCCTGCATGTGGAGCTCCGCGAGCTCGGGATCCCTCACCGCGGCGTCGATGAACGACGGGAAGATCCGGCCGATGTCGGGCCGATTGAAGTAGTCGACGAGGTGCGAGAGCAGGATCGCGAGGTCCTCGCGCAGCGACTCGCCGGGTGTCTCGACGTACGGCCCTTGCACCGACGACAACGCGGCGTGGATGAGCTGCGCACGCGAGCCCCAATGACGGTAGATGGTCGCCTTGCTCATCCCTGCCCGCGCCGCGACCATGTCGACCGTCGCGCGCGAGACGCCGTGTTCAGCGATTACGTCGAGCGTCGCCTCGAAGATGTCGACGTCGGAGTTGCGGGCGCGGGGCGACACTGCTCAGACCTCCGGGAGCTCGACGCCGACGTTGTCGACCAGGCGGACCGATCCGAGTTCGATCGAGGCCAGCAGCCGCGCCGAACCAGCGAGATCATCGAGCGGCTGCATCGTCGGACCATCAACCGCGGCGAAGTACACGATCTTCGCGACGTCACCGACGGTGTCGACGAACACCTTCTCCACCTCGGCAGTGGTCGTGACCCCCGCGATCGCCGCGTCACGACTCGCGCACAGCGCTCGGTGAAGCACGGGGGCGACCGCCCGCTGCTCCGTTGTCAGTTGCCCGTTGCGGCTCGAGACAGCAAGGCCATCGTCTTCGCGGATGGTGGGACAGCCGAGTACGTCGACAGGAAACGCAAGATCAGCGGCCAGTCGGACGAACATCACCAGCTGCTGCCAGTCCTTCTCGCCGAAGTAGTTGCGACAGGGACCGAACATGTTCCAGAGCTTGCACATCGCCAACGCGATCAGGTCGAGATGCGCAGGGTCCTCCAGCTGTGGGATGCCGCTCGACATCGCGGGGAGCGAGACGGTGGTCATCGGCGCGACGGGGAACATCAGGTCGCCGCTCGGCGCGAACAGGATGTCGCACCCCGCCTCTTCCGCGAGGGGGAAGTCATGGCCCGCATCGCGCTCGTACGCGATCGTGGTTCCCGGGCGCCACGACAGATCGCCCGGCGCTCCGCCCCAGTACAGCGCGGTGACGTCGTTCTCCGCTGCCGCCTGTCGGATGAGCGACTGATGCCCCTCGTGCATCCCTCCGCTGGTACCCACCATGCCGACCCGCTGGCCGCGCGCCCGGGCCGGGTCGAGCAGCGCGCGCAGCTCGCTCACGGTCCGGAACTGCTCCATCGTCTCGCCTTCCCGTCCTACGCGTCCTGACCGGCGCGCATGCCGGCGAAGTCGAGCTCGGGCAATGCCTGGTGACACAGCGCCCCACCGTCGATGGCCAGTTCGATGCCGGTCACGTATTTCGATTCGTCCGACGCCAGGTACACGACTCCAGCTGCGATGTCGGCCGGTTCGCCAAAGCGGAGCACCATGATGTTCTTCTCGAATGCAGCCCGGTACGCCGGGTTGGCGAGGATCGGCGCCATCGCATCGGTGCCCGTGTAGATGAAGCCGACGATGATCGTGTTCGCACGGATGTCGTCCTTGCCGAAGTCGACCGCCATCTGGCGCGTCAACGCGTTGATCGCACCCTTCGACGCGTGGTACGCGGGCCGGTGCGGTAGCGCCGACTTCGACGAGCTCGCCGAGATGTTCACGATCGAACCGCTGCCCGCCTTGCGCATCTCGGGGATCGCATGCTTCGACGCCCACACGGTGCCCATCAACGCGATGCGCAAGATCTGACCGAAGGTCTCGTCGTCGACCTCGTCGACGTGGCTGTCCTTGCCGCCGCCGACCTCGTCGGCGATTGCGTTGTTCACCAGCGTCGTGAGCGACCCGAACCGTTCGACCGTTGCCGCAACCGCGCCCGCCACCTGGTCCTCGAAGCCGCTGTCAGCTTGGACATACATGGCTCGACCACCGGCGTCGTTGACGCGGGCTTCCACCGCGCGACCCGCGTCGACCGACCGGCCGGTGAAGGCGACCGCCGCGCCCTCGGACGCCAGCATCTCCACGATCCCTTGGCCGATCCCGCGGGTGCCGCCGGTCACCAGCGCCACCTTCCCCTCGAGCCGCATGGTCGCTCCCTCGCCGCCAAGTGAAACGAGACTGTATTGTTTCATCGTAGAGAGGGAAAGGCCTCATTGCAAGGTCCCGCACGGGAGAGACGAGGGGAGCAGCACGTGATTCGACTCGCTCAGCTCTACACGGGGAACGTGGGATCCGAGATCGTGCGCAGATGCGCCGACCACCCGCACCTCGAGCTCGTCGCCGTGATGGTCCACACCGACGACAAGGCTGGAACCGATTCCGGGACGCTCGTCGGCGCCGAGCCGAACGGTGTCGTCACCACTCAGAGCCTCGACGAGGTGATCGCGGCGCGCCCCGACGCCGCGATCCACTCCGGGATGCTCTACGACGTGGAGCTCATCATCACGCTGCTGCGCGCGGGCGTCAACGTGTACACCGGGATCGGCGGCTTCTACCTCCCAGGCACACCCGAGTTCGACGTCATCGACGCGGCCGGGCGCGCCGGCAACGCGTCGTTCACCGCCGGCGGCAACATCCCCGGCCTCATCAGTGACGTCTTCCCGCTCTTTCTCACCGGTTACACGGGCCGGATCCGCCAGATCCGCGCCCGGCAGGCCAACGACGTGTCGACGTACCCGTCGGGCCCGCAGATCCAGTCGCTCGGGATTGGCAAGGAGATCGCCGCCGACCCCGAGCTGGTAGAGATGATCGACGTCGGGTTCGTCGCGGGAATCCGGCAGTCGGCCAACATGGTCGCCGACGGCCTCGGCGTGAAGTGCACCGACTGCGTGCTCGCCGAGAAGCGGGTCGTCCTTGCGGAGGAGGACACCGTGCTCCCGAGCTCGGGGTTGCTCGTGGCGGCAGGCACCGTCGCCGGCATCGAGTGGACGTGGGCTGCGACGGCCGACGACCGGGAGTTCTTGCGGGTCACCAACCAACAGACCGCTGCTCTCGGCCTCGGGCCGGGCTGGCGCGACCGCTCTGAGGACCCCTCCTGGACGGTCGAGATCGATGGCGAGCCGCCGATCGTCGCGACGTTCGGGTGGCCGGCGGGATTCCAAACTGGCGAGTCGACGTTCCTGCTCAACGTGTCGCGCGCGATGAACACGATCCCGCGCCTTGTCGCGGCGAGTCCCGGTTACGTGTCTGTCCTCGACTTCCCGGCCGTTGCGGCGGGCGATGGCCTTGCCCGCGTGGGATGACCGATTCTGGATGTGCATCCCGCGGCCATTGTTGGTGAGGAGAGGGTGACGGTCGTCAGTCGAGTGGCGGGAAGGCTCCTGCGGTTGCCGCGACCGATCGCGAGAGAAGTAATGGTGGAGCGGGCCCTGACCGTTGTGATGCCTGACGGGGTCGCGCTGCTCACTGACCACTGGGTTCCCAAGGCGCCGGGGCGAGACGGGGGTGACGACCGGCCGACAGTTCTCATCCGCACGCCTTACGGGCGGAAGTCGCAGGAGCTCTTTGCCCGGCTGCTCGCGGAGCGCGCGGTTCCACGTCGTGGTACAGAGCTGCCGCGGCACGTTCGGCTCGGAGGGCACCTGGGAACCGTTCCGTCACGAAGCGGTCGACGGCCACGCCACCCTCACTTGGATACTCGAGCAATCGTGGTGCAACGGCACGATCGTGACGTTGGGTGGCAGCTACGCCGGACTGACCCAATGGGCCGTCGCCGCCGACCCGCCGCCGCAACTGCGGGCCATGGCGCTCTCCATCACCGCGGCGAACGTTCGCGACAGCTTCGTGTACCCCGGTGGTGCGTTCGGGCTCGAGTCCGCCCTCACGTGGCTCCATCAGCTCGAACACCAGGAGCGCGGCACCCTGCGCGCGCTCTGGAACATGGCGCGCGCTCACCATGCTCTGAAGCCGGCGTGCACCGCACTTCCGCTCGCGGGCACCGACAGAGTTGCAGTTGGCCGAACGGTCGCGTTCTACCAGGACTGGCTCGAGCACGACCGCGCGGGTGACCCGTGGTGGGACGTCGTCGACTTCACCCGTGACTTCAGCCAGGTCCCGCCCGCCACCATCCTGACGGGCTGGTACGACATGTTCCTTCCTGCGCAGCTCGACGACTTCGTTGCACTGCGGGCCGCGGGCCGAGACGTCAGGCTCACCATCGGCCCGTGGACGCACACGAGTCCCGCGATCATGGGAGCGCACCTACGCGGACGCGCTCGACTGGTACGAGGACGTGCTGTCCGACGCGAGTACGCGCCGCTCGCGCGTTCGCCTCTTCGTCATGGGCGACAAGCGTTGGCTCGACCTGCCGGACTGGCCACCTCCAGCCGACACCCAGCAGTGGCACCTCTGCGGCGACGGCACGCTCGCGATCGAAGGTCCGATCGTGCCCCGACCGCGCAGCTATTCCTACGATCCGGCCGATCCGAGTCCGGCAATCGGCGGCGCCGCGTTGACCTTCCGCACGAGCGGACCGAGGAATCAGCGAGCACGCGAGACGCGCCCGGACGTGCTCACCTACACCAGCGCATCGCTCGCTCGGAACCTCACGGTGATCGGTGCGCCCTCGGCGGTTCTCCACCTCAGATCCGACACCGAGCACTTCGATGTGTTCGTGCGATTGTGCGACGTCGCTCCCAACGGTCGGTCCACCAACCTCAGCGACGGGTTCCTGCGTGTGCGTTCAGAGGGCGCGATCCGGGACGTCGACGGCGTGTTCAACGTACGAGTGTCGATGTCGCCGACAGCCAACACGTTCAAGGCCGGACACCGGCTGCGGGTGCAAGTGTCGGGGAGCGCCCATCCCCGCTTCGCCCGCAACCCGGGGACCGGCGAGCGCCTGGCAACCGCGACGACACTGCGTGGCTCACGCCATGAGATCCTCGACGATCTCGATCACTCGTCGATGCTCGATCTCCCGGTCATCACGTCGTGAAGGAAGTCGAGTCAGCGGCGTACGAGGACGACCCCGGCCAGCCCGAACAGCGACCTTCCTGCACGCCAATATCGCTCGCGAGCCCAAGGTCGCGCCCATGAGCTGACTCTCCGAGGCGAACCACCGGACGCGACGAGGATCCCACTCGCGGCGGCTGTGTCGCCCGCCAGCCGCATGGGACCACTTGGGTGGGTTGAGCGCCAGGAGCATGGGACCACCCCAGCGCCAGTGATGGGACCACCCCGCCGCCAGTGATGGGACCACTTGGGATCCACCGTCGTCGGTCTCGCTGACGGTCCAGTTGTCGCCGTCTGGTCAGCGAGCCGGAGGGCGGCGATGGCGTTCAGGGAGGTCCGAGTGTTCGAGGTTCGAGAGGTGCTGCGGCTGTGGCTGGCCGGCGAGGGTGTCCGGGCGACGGAACGGCTGGTTGGCTTCGACCGCAAGACGATCCGCCGCTACGTGGACGCCGCGATTGATGCCGGGCTGGTTCGCGCTGGCGGTGATGAGCAACTGACCGACGAGTTCATCGGGCTGGTGGTCGAGGCGGTGCGCCCACACCGGCTCGACGGTCACGGTGAGGCGTGGCGACTGTTGGTGGCGCATCACGACGAGATCGTGGTGTGGGTGGCGGGTGATCTCACCGCGGTGAAGATGTCCGAGCTGCTCGCCCGGCGTGGGGTCGAGATCCCGTGCCGGACGGTGCAGCGTTACGTGGCCGAGGTGTGCGGCCGCACCCGTGGCCGGGGCCCGACGGTCCGGGTCAACGACGGCGAGCCGGGCGACGAGTGCCAGATCGACTTCGGCCGGATGGGTCTGCTCTTCGATCCGGCGACCGGGCGTGACCGCGTCGTGCACGCGTTGATCTTCACCGCGGTGTTCAGCCGGCACTGCTTCGTGTGGCTCACGCATCGCCAGACCACCGACGCGGTGATCGCGGGCTGCGAAGCGGCGTGGGCGTTCTTCGGTGGTGTGTTCAAGACGTTGATTCCCGACAACATGTCAGCAATCGTTGACGGCGCCGACGCGCTTGCGCCCCGGTTGAATCAGGCGTTCGTCGAGTATGCGCAGGCCCGCGGGTTCCTCACCGACCCGGCCAGGGTCCGGTCCCCGCAGGACAAGCCCCGCGTCGAACGCCAGGTGCAGTTCGTGCGCGGCTCGTTCTTCGCGGGTGAGACCTTCATCGATCTCGCCGACGCGCAACGCCGCGCAGAGGTGTGGTGTCGGGAGCGGGCCGGGCTGCGGGTGCACGGCACGACCCAACAGCGACCCGTCGAGGTGTTCACCGCCGACGAGCAGCCGCACCTCTTGCCCGCACCGACCGGCGTCTATGACGTGCCGATCTACGCGACGGCGAAGGTGCATCGTGATCATCACATCGAGGTGGCCCGGTCGCTCTACTCAGTCCCCGGCGCGCTCATCGGTGCTCGGGTCGAGGTGCGCGCCGACCAGGCTCTGGTGCGAATCTTCCATCGGGGCCTGCTGGTCAAGGTCCATCCCCGCCAAGAACCCGGCCATCGCTCGACGGACCCCGACGACCTGCCGTCACACAAGACCGTCTACGCGATGCGCGACCTCGACAAGTTGCAGCGCAGGGCAGCCGAGCACGGTCCCAACGTCGGCGCGTACGCGGCGGCGCTGCTGAACATCCCGTTGCCGTGGACGAAGATGCGACAGGTCTACGCGCTGTTGGGGCTCGTGAAAAAGTGGGGCCCCGAACGCGTCGATGCCGCGTGCGCGTCGGCGCTCGAGCACGAGACGGTCAACGTCGGGCTCATCGGCCGGATGCTCGAACGCGCCACCGAGGACACGATCATCGAGTCGTCACTGCCCGCCACGGTCATCGCCGGCCGGTTCGCTCGCGACCCCGACCACTTCGCCGTCCGCGCCCAGGGCGGTGCGCGATGAACACGCCGACCGTCACACCCGAGCTGCGCGCCCTGCTACGCCGAGTGAAGCTCGGCCGCTGCCTCGACACGCTCCCCGAACGCCTCGCGCTGGCCCGGACCGGCGGGCTCGGTCACGCCGAGTTCCTCGAACTCGTCCTCGCCGACGAAGTCACCCGACGCGAGACCACCAGCGCGGACCGTCGCGCCCGGACCGCGGGCCTCGAGCCGACGATGACCCTCGACCGTTGGGACGACACCACCAAGATCACCTACGACCACGCCATCTGGAACGAGCTGTGCTCACTGCGCTTCGTCGACTCCGGCCACAACGCGGTGATCATGGGACCGGTCGGGGTCGGCAAGACCTTCCTCGCCACCGCGCTCGGCCACGCCGCCATCCGGCGCCGCTACAGCGTGCACTTCGAACGCTGCGACCGGCTCCTCAAACGACTCCGCGCGTCGCGCCTCGACAACAGCCACGAGGTCGAGATACGCAAACTGCTGCGCGTCGATCTGCTCGTCATCGACGACTTCGCCCTCCAACCCCTCGACGCACTCGACACCGCGGATGTCTACGAGCTCATCGTCGAACGCCACCGCGCCGCTGCGACCGTCATCACCTCGAACCGCGAACCGATCGAGTGGCTCGCCCTCATGGCCGACCCGCTCCTCGCACAATCCGCGATCGACCGGCTCCAATCCGCCGCCCACGAACTTGTTCTCGACGGCGAGTCCTACCGGCAACGCCAGAAGCCCGGCGTCACCACCAACGACGCGCTTGACCCGACACCACCGACCCCGCGATCATCACGCCGCCGACGATGACACCCCGACGAAGTGGTCCCATGCCACTGACGCTCAGGTGGTCCCATCGAGCTGGCGCACG
>CAWJCN010000006.1:0-194446 GCA_963841415.1 uncultured Actinomycetes bacterium
CTTGGTCGAGTCGTTCGGTGACGTCGATCTGGCGGTCGAGGGTGTCGAGGCGTTCGAGATCTGTGCCGTGTCGAGCCTCCCACTGTGCGCGAGTGCGCATCTCGCGTTCGAGCTTCGAGCGTCGCATCTCGAGGTCGGCCAGCTTCTGATCGTGACCGGCGACTTCGGATGAGAAGGCGTCGATGCGGCGTTCGAGTTCACGGCGTTCGACGCGGTGGGTCATGCGGCCGATGGGTCCGAGGTCGTTGAGGGATCGGCGTGCGTTGTCGAGTCGCCATCGTGCGTTGTCGCGCCATTGCCGTGCTCCGGTAAGTGCTTCGGAGAGCTGGCGATACTCGTACGTCGGGTCGGGTGGACCGTTCCCGAGCCGGGCTCGGATGCGGTCGCGTTCGTGGCGGAGCTGCTCGAGCCTCCGATTCTGCGGGTCGCGCTGGTCGACGGCCATCTGCTTGGCGGCGCTTCGACCGAGACCGTGACGGATCGCGTCGAGCTGGTCCGGCTCGACTTCGACGGCATGCCGTTCATCGGCGCGCCGGTCGGCCGCCACGGTGTAGAGCTCGTTGCCGTGCCGGCCGCGGGAAAGGGCGGTGTAGGCGTGTTCGCGGGTCAGGGTGTCGTCGGCGAGGACGTAGCAGCGGTCGACGGTGGCGCCTTGGGCCTTGTGGATGGTGGTCGCGTAGCCGTGCGTGAGGTGGCCGGCTTCGGCGTAGGCGAAGGGCACGACAGTCGCTCTCGCCCGCTGACGGCAAGTGTCATCTCGTGTCGCCTGGTGTCGATCCGTTCCACGGTCGCACGGGTGCCGTTGAGGACCCCGAGCGGGTAGTCGTTGCGCAATGCGAGGACCTGGTCGTGTTCGGCGAAGGGCCGACCGCCGAGCACGACCTGGTCGTCACCGAGGTGGCCCTCGTCGTAGAGGACGGTAGCGGGCGCGACGGTTGAGGTCGTCGACGTCGGCGAGTCGTGCGGCGACCATCAACACGTCGTCGCCGTCGACGCGGGCCGACATCCAATGCGTCGACGAGCAAGTCGCGGACGTCATGGTCGGTGGTGGCGTGGTGGACCCGGTCGTGACCGATGTACGCGTCGAGGGCCCGGTCAGGATCGCCGGCGCGGAGCTCGGCGAGCGTGGCACGCTCCCACGCGTTGTCTTGACGGCGGTTGTCGGTCAGGTGGCTGGCGCCGAGCCGGTCTTGGAGACCGGCGAAGGTGCCTCCAGCTTCGATCTCGGGGAGCTGGCACGGGTCGCCGACGAGCACGACCTTCGCTCCGGCGGTCTGTGCGTGGGCGAGGAGTCGGGCGAGTTTGCGGGTGCCGACCATCGCGGCTTCGTCGACAACGAGCACGGTCGTGTCGTCGAGTGTCGCGGCGTGTCGGGTCGATGCCGGCAAGGAGTCGATCGATCGTCGACGCCGGGATGCCGGCGTCGTCCTCGAGCTGCTGCGCGGCACGGGCCGCAAGGGAACAGCCGATCACCCGATAGCCGGACGCGTTCCAGGCGTCGCGTGAGGCGGCGAGCGCGAAGGTCTTGCCGGCGCCGGCGACGCCTTCGACGATCTCGACCCCGTCACCTGACGAGCAGATGGCCTGCACCATCCGCGCCTGCTCCCCGGTGAGCGATGTCCGCAAGTCGAGGGCGGTCTGGATCGCGCTGTCGCCGGCAACACCAGTACCGGTGCCACGCCGGGCGAGCGCGGCGGTGAGGAGGCGGGTCTCGGTCTCGAGCATCTCCGGCGTCGTCCACCGGTACTCGTCGGTCCGGGCTGCGACCACGGTGCCGTCGCGGCGGTACATGACGGTCGCCCGGTCGTCGACCCGGACTGGGAGGACGTGTTCGGAGCGGAGGAACCCGTCGACGAGGTCGAGGACCTGATCGACCCGACCCCCGGACGGGAGCGCGTTGCAGACCGCCTTGATCACATCACGCTGCCCGAACGTGCTCACCGACGCCGTCAACCCATCCGGCGACGACAACCACCGATACAGCTGTTCGGCCTCGGCGCTCCCGGGTGTCGGCGGCTCTGGTGCAGGCGCGCGATCCAGAACCTCGAAGAGGGTCTCATCGTCAAGGCCCAGCGCCTCAGCGCGGGTACGCCAGGCCGGGAGGCGCCCGGCCGGGTCTGCACCGTCGATCTTGGCGCGTCGGGTCGCGTAGGTCGCGACCTGCGCCGCCCGGGCGCTGTGTTGGCCATGCTCGGCGAGGTGGGCTTCGATCTCCCGGCGTCGGGTCGAGAACTCCCGCAACACGGGCTGGGGGATGCCGGCGATGTCGGCGATGCCGTTGCGGACCGGGCCCCAGGCGACGCCGAGGCGGCGGGCGAGCTCCCACCGCAGGTGGGCCTCGTAGAGGTGTCCGACCGGTGCGGCCCACGCGTACAACGCCCGGGCGTCGAGCGCGGTCCACCGGTCATCGACCGACGCGTGCGCGACGTTTGCGATCACGACGTGGGTGTGGAGGTGCGGGTCACCCGCGCGTGAGGTGCGGTGCCGGAAGGCGGCGCCGACGAAGCCGTCGCCGTCGAGCACCGTGCTGCCACCCGCGCCGCGTCTGACGCGGCACGCGACCTGCTCGAGGACCTGCACCGACTCCCTGACCGCAGCGTCGGCGGCGTTGCGGACCTCGTTCGAGACCTCCCGATCACCGAGGGCATGGAGGAGCGACACCGACTTCGGCGCGCAGAACGTGGCGTCGAACGCCGCGACCGTCGGCACCGACTGTGACGAGGTGAGCCGCCACGTCCCGCTCGGATCCGCGTGCCGCAACAGGTTCCCGAGCCGCTCGCCGTCGACCTCACCAGAGAGACCGAGCGCCTCGGAGCCGGCGCCGACCCAGGTGCCGGGTGCTTCCTTCGTGCCGGTGTAGTACTCCTCGGCGCCGCGGGCGACCGACTCGACGTAATAGGCGTGCTGGCCAGGTGCCAGCTTCCCGAGGCTCAGCACGACATCCCGTTCCACATCCCGCGCCCGCGCACGAGGCGACACCGCACGACACGTGCAAGTGCGTCGGAGTCCTTGGAGCGGTCTGTCGGCGAGAGCTTGGTCGGCATGCGGGTCAGGCCTCGAACAGGGAGGTCTGATCAGTGCGACTCGCGCGGCGAAGCGTCGGTCGCGTCACGCGATCAGTGACCTGCGTGGAACGCGGTGTGGTCGTGTTCGACAGCTGCGAGGTCGCGTAGGCGCGGAGCTCGCTCGTCGGGAACCGCAGCAGCCGGCCGAACTTGCGGCACGGGATCCCGGCCGCGCCGCCGGTCGCAAGGTATCGGCGTGCTTCCTGAAACACGAACGTGCGGCCCATCCGCAGATGCGCCATCACCTCTTCGACCGTCAGGAACTCATGCGCTTCCGCCACGAGACGCTTCTACCGCCAACAACGAGGTTTGGGAACGACTTTCGAGTGGGCGGACAGTCGCGGACAGCCGCGGTCACTTAAGCCGCGCGCGTCAAGAAGATCTCCGACTTCGTGTCGCGTTCGGCGCTGCGATTTGTGCATAGGACGATGGAGCGCCGTCGCGGCCACTGAGGAGAGTTCGCGGCTCCGCTCGGGCCTACTGCTTGTGACCGACCAAGGAGACCACCGTGAACGCGACCATCATCCCGACCAGCCCCGACCCCGACGACGACCAGCTGCTGACCATCGCCCAGGTGGCCCACCGGCTCAACGTCGAAGTCCGACACGTTCGCCGCCTCGTCCACGAGCGTCGGATCCCGTACATCAAGTGGGGCCACCTGCTCCGCTTCGACCCGGACGAACTGCACGAGTGGATCGACCAGTACCGCCGGCAATCGAACGGTCATCGCGCCTGATGCGACTTGCTGCGGCACGCAACTCGGGTCGTCACACGCCCGCTCTACGATGCGGCCACGCCTTCGGGCGTTCGCCGTTCACTCGGCCTCAACGGTTCGACGCACCTGGAGGCTGACCCGTGCCGACACGACGCCGATTCGGATCGGTCCGTCGCCTTCCCTCGGGACGGTGGCAGGCGCGCTACTGGGATGCGGCGGACAACCGCATCGGCGCCCCGACCACGTTCGCGACCAAGGGTGACGCCCAGCGGTGGCTGTCCGCGGCCGAGACCGACATGAGCCGCGGTGAGTGGTACGACCCTCGCCTCGGCGATGTGTCGTTCTGCGAGTGGGCCGATCGGTGGATGGCCACGAAGGCGCCGACCCTCGGACTCGCCACGCAGGATCTCTACCGATACCTGCTGCGCAAGCACGTCGTGCCGCGCTTCGGCGCGATCGCTGTCGGCCGCATTACTGCAAGCGAGGTACAGGCGTGGCTGGCCGACCTGCACCGCGGCGAGTTGAGCCCGAACACGGTCGCGAAGGCATACCGCTGTCTGAAGGGCGCGATGGACGGAGCCGTCGACGCCGGGCTCGTCGCGCGATCACCGTGCACGCTGAAGGGCGCCGGCACCGAGCGACACGCGGAGATGCAGATCGCGACACCGGAGCAAGTCGCTGAGCTGGCCGCCGCAGTCGGACCGCGCTGGGAGGCGCTCGTATTCACCGCGGCCTACACCGGGCTGCGATGGGGCGAGCTCGCAGGGTTGCGACGGTGCGACGTCGACCTCGAGCACGGCCTCGTCACCGTCACGCGCAAGCTCGGCGAGGTCAGCGGACAACTCTCGTTCGGCCCGCCGAAGACCGCGGCCGGGAAGCGCACGATCGGCCTGCCTTCGTTCGTGGCGCGTTGCCTCGCCGTGCACATCGACCTCTACGCGCTGCCGGGCACCGACGGCCTCGTGTTCCCGAGTGCGGACGGCCGGCCCATGCGTCGGAGCAACTTCCGGCAGCGGGTGTGGGAACCGGCGACGGCCGGGGTCGGCATGAGCGGATTCCGCTTCCACGACCTGCGTCACACGGCCGCGACACTCGCCGCCGCGAGCGGCACGAGCCTCAAGGCGCTCATGGCGCGCATCGGTCACTCGTCAGCCGCCGCCGCGCTCCGGTACCAACACGTGATCGACGGCCAGGACGCGGAGATCGTCCAGTACCTCGAGCGCTTCGGTGATGAACCGCCCGTGCCCTCCCGTGCCCAGGAGGACGCGCCCGAGACCGTCCGTGGTGGGCACGCAGTGGGCACGACCGCCGATCCGGAGAGCGTCACCAACGAACCGCAACCCCGTGACCAGGACTTTCTCGGTGGAGACGATGGGACTCGAACCCACGACCCCCTGCTTGCAAAGCAGGTGCTCTAGCCAGCTGAGCTACGTCCCCGAAGGGACCCCAATCGTACCGAGCGCGCCTAACCGGTCGGCCCGTCGACCGCGTTGGTGTCGATGTTGATCGTGACACCGCCGTAGGTCTCGTTGTGTCCGCCGATGTACTGGTGCACGCGCTGGTGGTCGCTCCACAGTGCGTCCGACAGCGGGCACGTCGACCCGAAGCCGTAGAGGTTGGGGGTGTTGTTCCAGGCCGCGATCCAGACCGCGTTCAGCTTCACCTTCGACGTGTCGGATGAGGTCGCCGCGACGTCGATGACGCCGGAACAGAGGCTGCTGTACATGCCGGCGCGGTATCCACGTGCGTTGAGCTCGCGGACCCAGCCTTGCATGAAGTCCTGGACCGCCGTCGTGCACGTACCACCCTTGGGGTAGCCCTCGAGGTCGTAGTAGATGGGCGACAGCCATCCGAGGCCGAGCGCGTCGGCCTGGTCGGCGGCGGCGCTCGCCTGCGCGATGCCCTCGAAGAACGACCCCAGCTGATCCGAGGTGAAGATGGTCGTGTGCAGGCTGGTGCAGGGTGCCTGCGGTCCGACCCAGATCGGCAGGAGCCGCCAGCCCTTCGACCACTGCGTCGTGATCCACGCGTTCGTCAGGTTGGGTTGCGCGCACGCGCGGTTGGCGCCGCCGATGTAGACGCCGACGACCTTGTAGGGCGACGACGCCTTCCACGTGTTCATCGTCGACGTGCTCGGCGCCGCGCAGGCGTCGAAGCCCTTGTCGTAGGTGGGTGGAGAGGTCGTGGTCGACGGCAGGCATGCGCTCAGCAACGCCGCTGATGCGAGCACGACGAGGACGAGCGCGATGCGCTTCACGTCGGCTCCGTCCGGAACGAACCAAGGATCTGCTGCGCGGTCGCGTCGGTGTCGCGGTACGTGAGCGTCACGCTCACCCCCGCGGTTGGGATGGTTGCGTCGACCTCGCTCGTCGCCGCGCCGTCGCCGGCGACCTGCAGCTCGAGACCGCTCGCGGCCGTGGCCGCGACGCCACCGGTGTTCGCCGCGTCGTCGCGCTCGTGACCGTTGCCGTCGATCGGCTCCACGAGCACGGCCTCGGCCCTACCGACGAGTCCGGCTGGGCAGTCCATGTCGGCGCTCGGGTGGCCCAGGTACACCGCGTTCACGTCGAAGCGCACGCAAGTCGTCGGTTCTGCCGCCAGGTCGTGCACGGGCCAGTCGGCCGGCACGTCGAACTCCACGCCCTGGTAGGTGACGGTCTTCAGGCCTTGGGGAGTGGCATCGTCAGCTGCTGCGGGCTGGACCCCGCGGTTGCGGTGCACATCGGTGCCGACGCTCGTGTCGATCCCGGATGAGCCACAGCCGTACGCGGCGAGGAGGGCCACGGCAACGAAGGCGGCACTGGCAATTCTGCGCACCACGGAATTCCTCCAGGGGTGGTCGTGATCGGTTCCGCCCATCAGGCGCCTGCGACCGACCACAACGGCCGTCCGCCTGCCCGTCCCCGCTGGATTGGATTCGGCACTTCGCTCGTCGAGCTTGACCGCTCTCGCGCGTGGTGCCGCTGCCCGCGGCTACCCGCTTCCGACGAGCCGAGAGGCTACCTGGCTCGGCGTCGTCCCGGCCCATCACGCGACCTCAGGCGACGGCGACGCCCTCGAAGGCCGCTGCCTTCACCCCCCGCGAGGCGAGCTCGGCGAGGAACGGCACCGGCTCCACCACCGCGCCGAGACCCGAGGCGCCCGGCCCAGGAAGCGCCGCCAGGCTGGGAAGGGCGCCGGAGAGCCAGGCGCCGGTGACCCCGAGGACGGTGCCGGCGGCGACCGCGGTGCGCTCGATCACGCCGTAGACCACGGACGTGCGGGCGGTCCCCCGCCACCCCCAGGCCTCCACCCGCACCGCGCCCCAACCCGCGCCGGGATCGCGCCGCCCGGGTGGTGTGAAGCGGCGGGTCGGGGGCACGCCCAAGCGCGCGGTCACGCGACCCGCGCCGGGGTTGGCCGCGACAAGGAGCTCGACCCCGGTGGCCACCAACTCGCACTCGCGCGCGCCGACCGGGTCCGGAAACCAGATCAGCTCCGCGTGGCGGTGCTTCTCGTGCACCAGCTCGCCGTCACGCCACTCGCGCGCTTCCTCGCGTTGCGACCGACGCGCCTCGGCCACCGACTCGGGACCCGCCACTCCCCAGCGCGCCACGTGCAGCTCGTCGAGCGCGTCGAGCGCCCCCACCGCGTGGCGCGCGAGCACGTCGGTGAGACCGGGCGCGAGCCCGCATCCGGTGACGACGAGCGCGCCGTGCGTGCGCGCTTCTGTATCGAGCGCGAGCAGGGCGCGCAGCGTCGCGTCGCGATCGGCAGCTGACGCGAACGGGATGCCGGCCGCGACCGCGCGCCGGGCCAGCGAGGCGTCGGCCTCACCGGGCAACGCGGTCACCACCGCGTCGAGGCTGTCGGGAAGCGGGTCGTCACGTCCGAGGCGGTACGGCTCGGCGCCGTCGTGCAGCGCGGTCGCGACCTCGCGCGCGTGCTCGAGGTGCCGGTCCGCGACGATCACGCGGTCGACGCCGGGCGTGTCGATGAGCTGGCGGGCGGCGCGGATGCCGACCTCGCCCAGCCCTGCCACCAGAACCGGGCTCACGCAGGCAGGCTCCGTGACCGAAGGGCGGCGCGGCTCACCGGAAGTCGGGGCCCTGCAGCTCGCGCCATCCCCCGCTGCTGGGCGGGACGGGGCCCTTGCTGCGGACCTTCACAACGACCGACACCGCGGCCGCGATCGCCGCTACGAGCAAACCGCGTTGGAAGGCCTTCATGCGCGGGCGAGTCTAACGACGGCGCGCCCACACGGCGAAGAGCGGATCCCCGAAGTGGTGTTCGGGTGTGCGGCGTTGCACCACGGGATCGGTCCAGGCCCCTGCCTGGCGGAAGTACTCCGAGACGATCTCGCCGTGTTCGGCGTCGGTCGAGTACAGCCAGCCGCGGATCGCCTTGGTGGGGAAGCACCGGTTCGAGAAGGTGCACACGAAGGGACCATTCGGACGCACGACGCGGGCGACGTCGGCGAACACCTCGATCGGGCGTACGAGGTAGTCGACCGACACGCAGCACACCACGGCATCGAAGCTGTCGTCGGGAAACGGCAGGTGCGGATCGGCGTTGAGGTCGTGCACCACGCGGGCCTGCGCGTGCGGGTTCGCGGCGAGCTCGTCGTCGTTCATCCCGAGGACGGTGAGCCGGCGGGGCTTCTCGTGGAAATGCGACACCCACGAGCTCATGAGGTCGAGCACCTCGCCGCCACCGGACACGCCGATGGCCAGCTCGTCGTAGAGGGCACCGACGGCGGCGATCGCGTGGTCGTCGATGTGGGTGACGAGCCGCCGCGGCCGGTAGAACGCCGGGTCGGGTCCGGGGTCGGTCCGGTCGAAGAACCCGGGAGGGAAGTCCACGAGTGGGGCTAGCTGGAATCGAACCAGCGACCTCATCCTTATCAGGGATGCGCTCTCACCGACTGAGCTATAGCCCCGGAGAGCCGCCGAGAGTAGCAAAGGAGGGGTCGCGCAGGCCGCGGCGATCGAAGACGAGCGAAGCGAGCGCAGATCGCTCGCCAGGGAGCGAACGTCCGCGAGGCGGGTATCCCGCCTCGCAGTGAGCAACCGAATTACAAGGCCGACTCGTCTTCCGAGATCGTGATCTCGACGCCGCCGAAGAGCTCGGCGAACACGTTGTAGAACGCGGCCGCGATCACGGTGATGACGATCTGGAGCACCACGAGGACCGCCGACACGAGCAGCGCGCCGCGGAGGATCTCGCCGTCGAGGAAGGTGAAGTCCTTGGTCTGGAGGAGGTCACCGAAGAACTTCTCCACGCTGTGGATCACACCGGCCGCGTCGGCGATGGCCCAGAGGGCCACGAGCGCCACCATGGTGACGGCCATCCCGCAGATGTAGAAGCACACCGCGATCTTCAGCACCGACCAGAGATCGACCCGGTGGATGGTCTGCCGGTAGCGGCGCCCGACCTCGACCTGGGGCACCGGACGCGCCGCCGGGACCGCGGCCGCCGCGGCCGCCGGAGCGGGTGCCGGCTTCGGAGTCGGCCGAGTCGGTTCGGCCGGGAAGGGCTCCGGTCGCGCGTCGAGCAGCGGCTGCTCCGCCGTCGCCGGCACCGACCCCGGCTTGCGGGCCGGGGGCCGTACAGCCGTCTCCGGCCCGAAGTCGTCCGCCACGCTCATGATCGGTCTCAGGTGTCCTCTCCGGTTGCGGACTCGGCTTCGAGGACCGGGGCCACGGCGCTGACCGTCTCCCCGTCCTCCAACCGGGCTACCCGCACCCCGGTGGCGTCCCGACCCTGGGCCGAGATCTCTTTGGCGTCCATCCGGATGATATTTCCACCGGACGAGAAGACCAGTATCTCATCGGCAGGCGCCACGGTGAACGCGGCCACCACCGAGCCCCTGGAAGCGGTGATCTTCATGCCCCGGACGCCCTGCCCGCCCCGGCCCTGGCGGTTGAAGGCGTCGAGCTTGGTGCGCTTCCCGTGGCCGCTCGAGCTCACGAACAGCATCACCTCGCCGTCCTGGGCAACGGCTGCCCCCACCACGGCGTCGTCGCCGTTCTTGAGCTTCATGCCCCGCACGCCGGCGGTGGCCCGGCCCATCGCCCGCACATCGGACTCGGAGAAGCGGATGGTCATGCCACCCTTCGACACCAGGAAGATGTCGTTCTCACCGCTGGTCTGGATGACCCGCACCAGTTCGTCACCTTGCTGCAGGTTGAGGGCGATGAGCCCGTTGCGGGCGAGCGGCGAGTCGTACTCCTGCATCTTCGTCTTCTTCACCATGCCGTTCTTGGTGGCGAAGAACAGGAACGAACCGTCCTCGTAGGTACGGGTGTCGATGACGGCCTGAATGCGCTCGTCGGCGTCGAGCGGCAACAGGTTCACGAGCGCGGTCCCGCGCGCGGTGCGCTCCTTCATCGGGATCTCGTGCGCGCGCAACCGGTACGACTTGCCCCGGTTGGAGAAGAACAAGAGGTACGAGTGCGCGGTCGTGGTGAGGAGGTGCGCGACGTAGTCCTCGTCGCGCAGGTTGCCACCCCGCACGCCGCGGCCACCGCGACCCTGGCGACGGAACGCGTCGGCCGCGACCGTCTTCACATAGCCCTTGCTCGACAGCACGACGATGACCTCTTCGTCGTCGATGAGGTCGAGCACGTCGAGATCGGCGACGTCGCTGGTGAGCTCGGTGCGGCGATCGTCCGCGTACTTCTCGCGCACCTCCGCCAGTTCGTCCTTGATGACCGCGGCGAGCTTGGCCGGACTGTCGAGGATGGACTGCAGCTCGGCGATCTTGGCTCGCAACTCCTCCAGCTCCTCCCGGAGCTTCTGTCCCTCGAGCTGGGTGAGCCGGCGCAGCTGCATGTCGAGGATGTAGTTGGCCTGGAGCTCGCTGAACTCGAACGGGGCCGCGATCAGCCCGGCGCGGGCGGCGTCGACGTCGTCGGCGCCCCGGATGAGGGCGATGATGGCGTCGATCATGTCGAGCGCCTTCACCAGGCCCTCGACGAGGTGCTCGCGCTTCCGAGCTTCTTGAAGGCGGTACTCGGTGCGCCGCTGGATGATCTCCTTCTGGTGCTCGATGTAGACCGCGAGCGCCGTCTTGAGGTCGAGCAGCTTCGGGACGTTGTCGACCAGCGCCAGCATGTTCACGGCGAAGTTGGTCTGCATCGGCGTGTGCTTGTAGAGCTGGTTGAGGACGACCTGCGCGTTGGCGTCCCGCTTGAGCTCGACGACGAGGCGCGCGGTGTCGCCGGACGACTCGTTGCGGACGTCGCGAATGCCCTCGATCCTCCGGTCGTTGACGAGCTCGGCGATCTTCTGACCGATCACCTCGACCGACGTCTGGTACGGCACCTCGGTGACAGCGATGCGCAGATCTCCCTTGCGCGTCTCCTCGATCTCGGCGACGGCGCGCATCTTGACGGAGCCGCGGCCGGTCGTGTAGGCGTCGTGGATCCCACTCCGACCGAGGATCTTGGCGCCGGTCGGGAAGTCGGGGCCCTTCACGAACTGCATCAGGTCGACGATCGACGCGTCGGGGTGGTCGATGAGGTGCTGCACCGCGTCGATCACCTCCCCGAGGTTGTGCGGCGGGATGTTCGTCGCCATACCGACGGCGATCCCGCCTCCTCCGTTGACCAGGAGGTTCGGAAATCTCGCCGGCAGCACGTTCGGCTCGATCGTCCGGCCGTCGTAGGTCGTCGTCCAGTCGACGGTGTCCTCGTCGATCTCGCCCAGCAGCTGCATCGCAAGGGGCGCCAGCTTCGATTCTGTGTTGTGGTTCACGAACCCGGCGGCGAGAAAGGCGTGGTCGACGGAGTCGACCCGGATGGAGTAGACGGGCTGCACACCGGCGTCGGTGACCGACTCGACGGCGGCGAAGTACCACCCGCTGGCCACCAGCGGGGCGATGACCTGCTTGACCTCCCGCGACGGGATGTGGTTCAAGATCTCGTGGCCCCGCCGTTCCCAGTCGTCGGTGCGGTCGAAGCTGTGCTTCTCGAGCCACTTCCGGTCGGTGCCCCGCGCCCCGCTCTCGGCCCGCACGTACTCGGCCAGGAACGGGATGCGGTCGACGTCGTTCGAGGAGAGCGACCCGGGCAGCGCGTCGAGGATCCCCTCGAGCTTCGACTGCTTGGCGCCCCAGAACCCGACCCGCCGGGCGAACAGGCGTGCGTCCCGACGGTTGCCGATCACGAGCTTGATCTCGCCAGAGGGGCATTCGGCGCGGCGGCTGATCACGCCGAACTCGAGCAGCAGGTCCTGCACGTCGCGTGCGAGCTGAGCGCTGCGCGTCGAGTAGCTGATCTGCACGGTGTTCTTCCCGAGGTACGACGCGCAGCCGTCGCCCTCGAACAGCGCCTGCAGGAACGCCCGCTTCACGTCGAGCCCGCCGTGCCACACGAATTTCAGGGATCCGCGTGTCGGCACTGGCGTGGCCGGTGAGCTCCGCGAGCGGGCTCGCCGCCCAACGATCGAGTGTTTGGACGTCGACCTCGTGGAGTGTCTTCCCCGACGGCAGCTGGCGGGCCGCCGTGTAGCGGGTACCGCCGACGATCGCGTCATAGGCGACGACAACCGCGTCGAAGAACACGCCGTCCGTGTTGTTGAAGCCAGCGCGCGTCGCGGACGCAAACCCTTCCGCCACCCACGCGCCAGCGAGGAAGGCGGCGTCGAGCTGGTGCTGTGTCGGGAGGCCACGTTCGATCTGCACGTCGCGCGAGATCACGACGCGTGTGCCGGGCTCGATCTCGTCGAGCAGCTTCCACTGCAGCATCGGCACGCCAGCGATCGGCTCGAGGCACAGCACGGGATGGTTGTGCGTGCCGGTCACCTCGAACCCCTCACGCGTTCGCAGCTTGAGGATCGGGTGGTCGCCCGAGTGGAAGAATTTGGTCGCCCGCACCGGGTTGGCTTCACGATCGAGCACCTTGAGGTCGACGTCGACCTCGGAGTCGGGATGAGCCGACGCGAACTCGCCGATCCGACGCGTCGAACCGTCGGCCATGCGAACTCGCGCTTGATATATCAGGCAGTAGCGCATCGCCGCCGGCCGGTCGTTGGGGTCGGGCGACCCGAAGTTGCCGTGGCCGTCGACCAGCGGGTAGCGGAGCGAGAAGTCCTGGGCCATGCGCGCCAACGCGTCGTAGATCGCGCTGTCGCCGTGCGGGTGGAACTTGCCCATGACGTCGCCGACCGCGGCCGCGCTCTTCGAGTAGTTCCGCTCCGGCCGCAGGCCGCCGGCGTACATGCCGTAGAGGATCCGCCGGTGCACGGGCTTCAGGCCGTCGCGCGCGTCGGGCAACGCGCGCGCGGTGATGACCGACATCGCGTAGTCCAGGAAGGAGCGTTCCATCTCCTCCTGGATCTCGATCGGTTCGATGTTCGGTTCGAGCGTGGGCTGGGTGCCGTCGGGCACGCGGCCACCTCCTCAGAGAGCTGCGACGGTGAGATCAGATGTCGAGGAAGCGCACGTCTTTCGCGTTCTCCTGGATGAACGTCTTGCGGGAGTCGACGTCTTCACCCATGAGCCGCGAGAACACGTCGTCGGCGATGGCGGCGTCTTCGACCGACACCTGCAGCAACGAGCGCGTGGCTGGATCCATGGTGGTGACGCCGAGCTCCTGCCAGTCCATCTCGCCGAGTCCCTTGAACCGGCTGACCTCGATCTTCCGGTTGGGATGCTCGGCCTCGAACGCGCGCAGCGCGGCTTCGTCCTTCAAGTAGTTCCGCTCCTTGCCGATGTCGGCGCGGAACAGCGGCGGCTGCGCGATGTACACGTGACCGCCACGAACCATCTCCGGGAACTGCCGGTAGAAGAACGTGAGCAGCAGCGTGCGGATGTGCGAGCCGTCGACGTCGGCGTCGGTCATCAACACGATCTTGTGGTAGCGGAGCTTCGTGAGGTCGAACTCCTCGCCGATGCCGGTGCCGGCCGCGGTGATGAGCGCCTGGATCTCCTCGTTCTTGAGCATGCGGTCGAGACGAGCGCGCTCGATGTTGAGGATCTTCCCCCGGATCGGCAGGATGGCCTGGAACTCCGGGTTGCGGGCGCGCTTGGCCGGCCCACCGGCGCTGTCGCCCTCCACGATGAAGAGCTCGCACAGATGCGGGTCCTTGGACGAGCAATCGGCCAGCTTGCCCGGCATCGCCGACGACTCGAGCAGTGACTTGCGGCGCGTCAGATCGCGCGCCTGGCGGGCGGCGACCCGGGCCTTGGCCGCCTGGCTGGCCTTGTTCACCGCTTGCCGGGCCTCGCTCGGGTGCTCTTCGAGCCAGTCGGCCAGCTTCTCGTTGGTGGCCTTCTCGACCAGCGACCGCATCTCGGTGTTGCCGAGCTTGGCCTTGGTCTGGCCCTCGAACTGCGGGTTGCGCAGCTTCACCGAGACGATCGCCGTGAGGCCCTCGCGGATGTCCTCTCCGAGGAGGTTGGGGTCCTTCTCCTTGAGGTGGCCCTTGCTCTTGGCGTAGCGGTTCACGACGTTGGTGAGGGCCTTCTTGAAGCCCTCCTCGTGCATGCCGCCCTCGGTGGTGGCGATGTTGTTGGCGAACGAGTGGATGCCCTCGTAGAAGCCGGTGTTCCACTGCATCGCGACGTCGACCTCGTAGTCGTCGCCCTCGTCGATGTAGGCGACGACCCGCTTGAACAGCGGCTCCTTGGTGGAGTTGAGGTGCTTGACGAAGTCGCTGATGCCGCCATTGAACTTGAAGTCCTGCGCGAGCACCGGGTCGACGCGCTCGTCGCGGAAGCGGATCTCGAGTCCCCGGCTGAGGAACGCCATCTCGCGCAGCCGCTCGATCAGCGTCTGCGATCGGAACTCGGTCTCCTCGAAGATCGACTCGTCGGGCCAGAACGTGATGATCGTGCCGTGCTTCTTCGACGCCGCGGTCTTGGTGAGCTTGTCCTGGGGCTTGCCGCCTTTGGCGAAGTGCTGCTCCCACTTGCCGCCGTCGCGGTGGATCTCGACGTCGAGCCGGCTCGACAGCGCGTTGACCACCGACGCGCCGACTCCGTGCAGGCCACCCGAGATCTTGTAGCCCTCACCGCCGAACTTCCCGCCCGCGTGGAGCACGGTCATGATGACCTCCGCCGCGGACTTGCCCTTGTAGTCCGGGTGGTTGTCGACCGGCATGCCGCGTCCGTCGTCGGCCACGCGACACCCGCCGTCAACGAGCAAGGTGACGTCGATGCGCGTGCAGTAGCCGGCCATCGCCTCGTCGACGGAGTTGTCGACGATCTCGTAGACCAGGTGGTGGAGGCCCGTGGGGCCGGTGGATCCGATGTACATCCCGGGCCGTTGGCGGACCGGGTCGAGACCCTTGAGAACAGTGATGTCCTTGGCGGCATACGCCACGCGCGAGTACCTCGTTCACTCCCCGGCGCAGGGCCGGGCGGATGGTTGGGGGAAGGGGTGCTCCGACGGGTCGGAAATCGAGCCAGAAATTCGGCGAAACCGCAGGTCAGAGCACTGAATTACGATCTGCTCAGTGTACCAGACGGACCCCGGAATTCGGTGGTGTTCCGGGTGATTTCGCCGCGCTCAGGAGGGGCTCACCCGCACCCGGAGCGACCGCACCGCGCCGGGCCCGAGGAGAGCTGTCGCGCGGGCCACGACCGCCGGTTCGAGGTAGCGCAATTGGGTCGCCCAGATGGGGTCGTCGACCCCCACGGTGAGCACGCCGTCGCGCACCGCGATCAGCCGCGCGTGCGCGGCGACGTCGGCGCCCATGACCTCGGTCCAGCGTGCGTCGAGGGTGGCGTGCGCGTTGCCGGGCGCGAGACCCAGCTCGGCGCCGACGCGCGCGAGCGCGTCGGACAGCGGCACTGGTTCGTCGCCTGCGTAGCGCGCCACCTATGCCGCCTCTTCGACGCGGCCGGCGTCGACGCGCAGCATGCGGTCGGCCGAGATGCGGCGCGGCACGGACCCGGCTGTGGTGACGAGCGTCTGACCCGCGTCGAGGTGCGCGACGAGCGCGACCGCGCGCTGGTCGTCGAGCTCGCTGAACACGTCGTCGAGGAGCAACACCGGAGCGGTGTCGGTGAGCTCGGTGCACAGGCGATGACCACCGAGGCGGAGCGCGAGCGCTAGCGTGCGCTGCTCACCCTGCGACGCGTGCGTGCGGCTCTCCATCCCGCCGACGAACAGGCGCCACTCGTCGCGGTGGGGCCCGACGAGCGTGACGCCACGGTCGATCTCCGCCTTTCGGTGCGACGCGAACGCGTCGTGCAGCGCGCCTTCGAGGTCGCCGTCGGGCTCACCGGGTGTCGACGTCCACTCCGCCTCGTAGCTCGTGGTGATCGGCGTGCGCGCCCCGGCCAGCTCGGTGTAGGCCTCGCCCACCGCGGGCACCAGTCGCGCGAGCAGCTTCAGGCGGCCTCGGGCCAGCTCGGCGCCGGCAGCCGCGAGCTGGAGGTCGAACACGTCGAGGGTGCCGATGGCGTCCTCCCCGCGGAGGCCACGCCGGAGCAAGGCGTTGCGTTGCTTGAGCACCCGCTCGTAGTCGGCCCGGGCGGCCTCGTACCGGGGTGACAGCCCGACGAGCAGGTCGTCGAGGTAGTCGCGCCGGCCCGCCGGGCCACCCTTCACGAGCTGGAGGTCGTCGGGGGCGAACACGGTGACCCGCATCAGGCCGAGGAGATCGCGGGTGCGCTGCACCGCGTTGCGGTTGAGCTGCAGCCGGTTGCGGCCGCTGGCTCGGATCTCCGCCTCCAGCAGTTGGACCCGGGCGCCGTCCACGACCTCGGCCCGCAGGATCGCGGTGTCGTGCCCCGCCCGCACCAGGGCGCTGTCGGGCACGCCCCGGAACGACCTGCCCGTCGCCGCCCAGCCGACCGCCTCGAGCAGGCTGGTCTTGCCCTGCGCGTTGGCGCCACAGATGACGGTCACGCCAGGTGGGAAGCGCAGCGTCGCCTCCTCGTAGCAGCGGAAGTCGGTCAGCCAGAGCCCGGCCAGGTACACCCCACGCCCCGAGACGTCGCTACGCGATGCGCACGGGCATCAACAGGTAGAGGAAGTCTCCCGAGTCGGTCGCCTTCATCACCGCCGGCTTCAGCGGGTCGATCGACTCGATGACCACTTCGTCGGACGCGGCCGCGTCGATGCCGTCGAGGAGGAACTGCGAGTTGAACGCGACCGTGAGGTCGGTGCCCTCGTACTTGGCCTCGACCGACTCGTGGGCCTCGCCGACGTCCTGCGCGATCGCCGACAGCTCGAGTCCCTCGGCGGTCATCCCGAGGCGGATCGGTGCGGTGTCCTTGCTCTGGCCCACGAGCCGTACCCGGTTGACCGCCGACTGCAGGGCATCGCGGGAGACGGTCAGCCGGTTGGGGTAGCCGCTCGGGATCAGCTGCTGGTAGTTGGGGAACTCGCCCTCGATCAGGCGGGTCGTCACCTCGGTGGTGCCCACCCGGAACACCACCTCGCGCTCGCCGAGGACCACCTCGATCTCGCCGGTCTCATTCGCCAGCAGCCGCTGCACCTCTCCGAGGCCCTTGGCGGCGACGAGGACCTTCTGACCTTCCTCGAGCATGCTCACGCCCTGGAGATCGCGCAGCGCGAGCCGGTAGGAGTCCGTCGCCACCAGCCGCAGACCGCCCGGTGATGCGGTGAGGAGCACGCCGGTGAGGATCGGGCGGGCGTCGTCACGCGAGGCGCCCGGCACCACCTGGCGCAGCGCCTCGGCGAAGGCCGCGGCCTCGACCCGCACCCCACCCTCGCCCGCCTCGGGCAGCCGCGGGAACTCGGTCGCCGACAACGTGCGCAGGGTGGTGGCGAAGCGACCTGCCTCGATCTTGGCGTCGTCGTCGGCCAGCTCGACCGACACCGTGTCGCCGTCGAGTTGACGCACGATCTCCGAGAACAGGCGGGCAGGGACGACCGCGCTCCCCTCGTCGTCGGTGTCGGCCGGGACCCGCACCCGGATCGTGAGCTCGAGGTCGGTGCCCACGAGCTCCAACGCGCCCGGGCTCAGGGAGACCCGCAGCCCCGACAACACCGGCATGGCCCCGGTGCGCGACGCGACGGCGCGCTGGGCGGTGGCGACGGCATCGGCGAGGGTGTCTCGCTCGCAACGGAACTTCACTCGTGCCTCCTACGAAGACTTTCTAGGTCTTCGTGTAGTCGTTGTAGGTGCTGTGGATTGGGGACCACGACCGGTTTTCGCAGGTCAGGTGCCCATTCGTCATCCCCCGGTTCTCCACCGTTGTCCACACCACGATGGCGTGCTCATGCGGGGTCGTGAGGTTCTCCCCAATTTCGCGCCTGGCTGTCCCCAGGACTCCACAGCATTATCCACTGCTCCCGAGGCGGATGCGGGCGATCAACTCGTTGACCTGGTCGAAGATCACGTGCCGTTCGGTCATCTGCTGCTTGATCTTGTCGACGGCGTACATCACGGTCGTGTGGTCGCGGCCCCCGAAGGCCTCCGCGATGCGGGGGTAGCTCAAGTCGGTGAGCTCACGCATGACGTACATGCCGGTCTGGCGGGCCGTCACCAGCGGCCGCCGCCGGCTCTTGCCGCAGATGTCCTCGACCGTCCAGCCGAACATCTTGGCCGTCTCGTCGAGGATGAGGTCCGGGGTGATCACGCGGGGAGTGGTCGGGGGAAGCAGGTCGGCGAGGACCTTCTGGGCGATCTCCTCGGAGAGCTCGGCCCGGTTGAGGCTGGAGTAGGCGGCGACCCGGATGAGGGCGCCCTCGAGCTCGCGGATGTTGTCGCTGATGTTGGTGGCGATGAAAGCAAGGACTTCGGGGGGGATGCCACCGAGGTGCTCCGACTCGGCCTTCTTGCGGAGGATGGCGAGGCGGGTCTCGAACTCGGGAGGCTGGACGTCGGTGATGAGCCCCCACTCGAAGCGGGTCCGGAGGCGGTCCTCGAGGCTGGAGATCGCCTTCGGCGCCCGGTCGGACGAGATGACGATCTGGCCACCCTCGCTGTGGAGCTGGTTGAACGTGTGGAAGAACTCCTCCTGCAGCTCCTGGGTGCGCTCGAGGAACTGGATGTCGTCGATGAGGAGGACGTCGAGCTCCCGGTACCGGCGTTTGAAGCTGGGCATCGCCTTGGCCCGGATGGCGTCGACGAACTCGTTCATGAACGATTCGGTGGAGACGTAGCGGACGCGCTTGTTGCGGAAGACGGTGCGGACGTGGTGGCCGATGGCGTGGAGCAGGTGGGTCTTGCCCAGCCCCGCCGGGCCGTAGATGAACAAGGGGTTGTACGACCGCCCCGGGCTCTCGGCGACGGAGAGCGCGGCCGCGTGCGCGAACCGGTTGGAGGAGCCGATGACGAACTGGTCGAACGTGTAGCGGGCGTTCAGCGTGCCGGAAGCCCACGTGCCGGTCGCCTGGTCGTCGCCGGTGACCGGGGAGACCGGGGCCGGTCGGAGCGGTTCGAGGTCGTGGTCGTCGATCACCACTGCGACCGGGGGTGGAGCGAGGGTGATGGTCTCGTGCTGCTTGGGGGCGGTCTCGACGAGCAACTGGACCCGAACGGTCACACCCGTGGAGTCACGGATGGCGTCGGTGAGCATCCCCGAGTAGCTGGAACGGATGCGTTCGGCGGCCAGCGAGCTCGGCACGCTGAGGAGGAGCGTCTCACCGTCGAACCCGAGCGGAGACACCCCCGGGAACCAGGCTGCCCAGGTGGCAGGGGCGAGCTGCTCCCGAAGCGTCGCCGAACCCTGGTCCCAGATCTCCTCGGCCGTCAACGCCCACCGTTCCTTCGTGACCACTGCGCGTGGTCACAGCGAGTGCCGTCGATTGTCCACAGGGGAGTCCACAGGTGTGGAGATCACCCCAGATGCGCTCCACCTGGTCGGCCTGGTCGAACTGCGCCACCCGCAGGAGCTCCGACCGCGGGCCACTGGCCGAGCGAGGCGCGCAACGTAGCACCGGTGTCCTTGAGGGACAAGGGGATCCGTGGGTTTTCCCCAGACCGTGTTTCGGTGCCGCTCCGCATTGCGCGAGGCGGGAGCTGGCCCCTACACTTTGTGGTTTCCGCCTCCCGCGTGGTCCCCTCCTTCGGGCCTCGCGCGACTGCCTCGAGGGGGCTCCTCGTTGAAGCGCACGTTCCAACCCAACAACCGCAAGCGCGCCAAGACGCACGGTTTTCGCCTCCGGATGCGCACCAAGGGGGGACGCGCGGTCGTGCGCGCCCGCCGGGCGCGCGGCCGGAAGCGTCTCTCGGCCTGATCTGGCGCGTTCGCGACCGTGCGACGTTCGAGGCCCTGGCGAGGGCCCGCCGGCAGCGATCCGGCCCCGTGTCGCTGCGCTTCTGTCCCACCGACGGGCGTGGCGACCCGCCGCGGGTCGCGTATGCCATCGGCCGGCCCTTCGGTACCGCGGTGGAGCGCAACCGCGCGCGCCGGCGGCTGCGCGCCGCGGTCGCGCTGGAGCAGGCGCTCCTGCTCGATGGCGGCGCCTATCTCGTGGCCGCGGAACGATCCGTCATGACGGTCACCTTTCCCACGTTGCGTGACCACGTGGCCACCGTATTGCGGGCGGTCCGGGAGCACGCAGCATGACGAGCGCCACCCTCGCCTCCGCTTCACCCAACCCGTCCCTGCCGGCGCGGATCCTCATGCTGCCGATCCGCGCCTGGCGACTGATCAGCGTCCACTTGCCGCCGCGGTGCCGTTTCCACCCGTCGTGCTCGCAGTACGCGCTCGAGGCCCTCACCGTGCACGGTGCCGCTCGCGGGAGCTGGCTGGCCGTGCGACGGGTGGGCCGCTGCCACCCCTGGCACGACGGTGGGCTCGACCCGGTCCCTCCGCCGAACACACGTTCGTCCTTGGCCGCGCCGGTCGGTGCGGTGGAAGAAGGCTGATCCGATGATCCTCGCCGCCGGCTCTCCGTTCGATCCCATCTACAACTTCTTCGGGGCGATCCTCGCCTTCTTCTACGGGATCATCCCGAACCTCGGGATCTCCATCATCCTGCTCACCATCCTCGTGATGCTGGTGATGTTCCCACTGACGGCCAAGCAGGCGAAGTCGATGCTGGCCATGCAGCGCGCGCAGCCGGAGATCAAGAAGCTCCAGGCGAAGTACAAGAACGACCGCGCCAAGCTCAACGAAGAGATGATGAAGTTCTACCAGGAGAACAAGATCAACCCACTCTCGGGTTGTCTGCCCCTCCTGGTGCAGATGCCGGTGTTCCTCGCGCTGTACCGCGTCATGCGCGATCCCTACAAGCACATCCCGAAGGCGTCGAACCTCTACGCTGCCTTCTGCACCGGTCCCCAAGGAAAGTTGCACACGGTGCGGTGCGACGTCCCCCGGTTGGACCTGCCGAAGCCGCAGTACTTCCTGGGAATGGACCTCTCCCAGCACGCGACCGCGGTGACGGGCGGGTTCCTCGACGCGCTCCCCTACTTCATCCTCGTCGGCCTCGTGGTGCTGACCGGTTTCCTGCAGGCTCGCCAGAGCCGCCGCAACGCGCCGAACATGAACTCGCAGATGGCGATCGTCACCTCGGTGCTGCCGATCGCGTTCGGACTGTTCTCGCTGCAGTTCCCCGCCGGCCTCGTCCTCTACTTCTTGGTGAGCAACCTGTGGCGTCTGGGCCAGCAGGAGCTCATCATGCGCAAGATCACGCGACCAGGGCAGGCGGCGCTCGCCGCCGCCAAACCCGACGACGATGCGATCGACGTCGAGGGTGTCGACACCTCCGCGTTCCCGAGAGCAGCCGGCGGACTCCGCAAGCTGTTCCAGATCCCGGCGGCGTCGAACGGCGATGAAGCCGCGCCCGACACGGGCGGCAACGGCACGAAGAACGGTGCGGGCAAGCCCGCGGGCGGCCAGACCGGCGCCGCCAAGGGCGCAACTGCGAAGGGTTCGCCTGCCAAGGGTTCGCCTGCGAAGGGGTCGACGGCGAAGGGCGCGCAGGCGCGGTCAGGTTCGAGCTCCGGCTCGTCCAGCGGCGGCGCGAGCTCGAGCTCGCGCCGGCGCAACAACAAGAAGCGCAAACGGCGCTGACCTTCCTGGTCGCGCCGGGCAGTCCCGATCAGTGGCGGCGAGCGAGTGCCGCCGGCGAGTGGAGAGAACATCACCATGGAGTGGGTGGAGACGACCGGCCGCACGATCGCGGAGGCCCTTGACGCGGCGCTCGACGAGTTGGGCGTCGACGAGGAAGATGTCGAGTACGAGGTGCTCGAGGAACCCAAGAGCGGGTTCCTCGGTCGGCTCGGCAGCAGCGAAGGACGCATCCGAGCGCGGGTGAAGCCGATCTCACGCGAGAAGCCCGGGGAGCGCCAACGGCGCAACCGCCGGGGTTCGTCCCGGCCGCGCGGGGCCAACGGTGGCGGCGCGTCCGACGGTTCGGACCGTCAGACCAGTGGTGACAGCGCGAGGTCGTCGTCAGGTCGCCGCCGTGGCGGCGGAGCCGGAGGCGGCTCGCGCAAGCAAGGTGGCGGCAGCCGCGACGACCAGCGACAAGGGAGCAACGTGGACACCATCGAGAGCGACGTGCCCATCGAGGAGCAGGCGGCGGCGGCGGAGCAGTTCACGCAAGGGTTGGTCGACGCGTTCGACATGGGCGCCCAGGCCAAGAGCGTGATCGACGACGATGTGGTCGTGGTCGAGGTGACGGGGGAGAACCTCGGGCTGCTCGTCGGCCCGAAGGGCGCGACCCTGCACGCGATCGAGGAGCTGGTGCGTACGGTGGTGCAGCGCCAGACCGACGGTCACGGGGTGCGCATCCACGTCGATGTCGCCGGCTACCGGGCGAAGCGCCGTGAGGCACTCGCCGACTTCACCAGGAACCTGGCCGAGAAGGTGCTCGAGACCGGTCGCCCGCAGGCTCTCGAGCCGATGTCGGCCAGCGACCGGAAGGTCGTCCACGACACGGCCTCCGAGATCGACGGCATCAGCACGGTGTCGGAAGGCGAAGACCCGCGTCGTCGGGTCGTCCTGCACCCGGCCTGATCCCACACCCCGTACGGCCCCGATGACCGGTCGCGACTCCGGGGCACTCATCACCGTGCTGGAAGACGCGCGCGACCTCGGGCTGCTCGGCCCGGGCCCCGTGACGCGCCAGGCCGCCCACGCCGGCGCGCTGGCGCGGGCGATCGGCGACTTTCGCGGTTCGTTGCTCGACCTGGGGAGCGGCGGGGGCCTTCCCGGACTCGTCCTCTTCGACGCGTGGCCGGAGACGCGAGGGGCGCTGCTCGACGCTCAGCGTCGTCGGTGCGTGTTCCTGGCCGCCGGGCTCGCGCGCCTCGGCTTCACCGATCGGGTCGCGGTGGAGTGCGGACGCGCCGAGGTGCTGGCGCGGGACCCGCGCCTGCGGGACTGCTTCGATCTCGTCGTCGCCCGGTCGTTCGGACCTCCGGCGGTCACAGCAGAGTGCGCGGTCGGGTTCCTCCGGGTGGGCGGCGCGCTTGTGGTCACCGAACCGCCTGACGGGGAGACCCTCGACCGCTGGGACGACGCCGGGTTGGCGAAGCTCGGATTCGCGCCACCGGAATCGATCCGGGACGGCGACACCGGCGCGGTGCGCATGCAGCTCGTCGAGCAGCCTGACGAGCGGTGGCCACGGCGTGACGGGGTCCCCGCCAAGCGCCCGCTCTGGTAGAGGGGTCGAACGATCCCGGAAGGGATCGCCCTCAGGTATCGCTCGCTGGTGCGTTCGTGAAGTAGCTCGCGGAGCGCCTGGGCGGAGGTCTGGCGCGTTGGACGTCTCGATGACGCCGGGAGGTGATCGGCCGCATTCGGGCTTGCACACGACGCAGCCGGGCATGGCCAGCGTTGCGGCGTACGCGCGGCACGGGATCGTCGAGCAGGACCGCGCCGGCGGCGATCGCGCGCCGATCCGGGGACTGGTCGAGCACCTGGACGGACCACCAGCGAATCCGCGGGTGGGGTCCGCGAGCCCCTTCGACGATCGCGTCGGACGCGGCCTCGGTGAGCTCCGCCACGCTCGAGTCGGAGGCGGTCACCCCACCGGCTGCGGCTCGGAAGTCAGGCAACGACTGCAGATCGGGGCCGGCCGACGTCGTCGAGCGAGTTCGAGCTCGCGGGCCAGCACCGGAGACGCGGGACGCGGGGATTCGACCGCTAGTGTTCCACGTGGAACAGCCTCGCCCACGGGTTGAGACTTTCTCTGTGTTTCACGTGGAACATCCTTGACCCGCCCGCCGGGCTGGTTGAGGATGGGCACTCGGCGGCAGCTCTCTGGGACGGTCTATGACGGACGAATTCAGCGACTCGCGACCGCGACGGCGTCTCTTCGGGAGGCGGCGCCCTGATGAAGAGGTCGCGGAGCCCGTGGTGGCGCCTCCTTCGTCCGCGCCCGAACCTGAACCCAACCCGGAGTCCGTGGCCTCGGCGGTCGAGGAGCTCGAGGTCGCCGAGACCCCACCCGCAGAGGTGACGGAGGTAGCACCGACGCCGCCACCCGAGCCGGTGCCCCGGCCGGTCCCCACCCCGCCGCCGACTCCGGAGCCCGAGCCGCCACCTGAGCCGGACCCCCCCCAGCCGGTCGAGGTCAAGGCCGCCGAGTCCGAGCGCCAACCGCAGCCCGAGCCCGTCACCGGGCCGGCGCCGGAGCCAGCATCGTCGCCCGAGTCGGCACTGCCAGTGGGATCCAGCGACAGCCCCGACGGGAGGGTGCTCGAGCTGCCGCGGATCATCGCCATCGCCAACCAGAAGGGCGGGGTCGGCAAGACCACCACGGCGGTGAACCTCGGTGCGGCGCTGGCCGAGTTCGGCCTCCGGACCCTGGTGGTCGACCTCGACCCCCAAGGGAACGCGTCGACCGGCCTCGGCATCAACCCCCGGGACGTCAACGCGTCGATCTACGACGTGCTGATGCAGGACACGCCGGCACTCGACGCGGTCGAACCGACGAGCTTGAAGAACCTCTTCGTCATCCCGGCGACCCTCGACCTGGCCGGTGCCGAGATCGAGCTGGTTCCGGCGTTCAGTCGGGAGCTCAAGCTGAAGCGGGCGCTCGACGCCGTACGCACCGAGTACGACGTCGTCCTCATCGACTGTCCTCCGTCGCTTGGTCTGCTGACGGTGAACGGGCTGGCCGCGTCCGACGACGTGATCGTGCCGATCCAATGCGAGTACTACGCGCTGGAGGGGCTCGGCCAGCTCCTGCGCAACGTGGCGCTGGTGCGGTCGAGCCTGAACGCGACCCTCGACGTCCGAGGGATCATCCTCACGATGTACGACGCCCGCACGCGGCTCGCGGAGCAGGTCGAGAGCGAGGTGCGAGAGCACTTCGGGAGCAAGGTCTACAAGACGGTGGTGCCCCGGACGGTGCGGCTGGCCGAGGCACCGTCGTTCGGGCAGCCGGTGATCGTGTTCGACCCGACGTCGCGGGGAGCTGCGGCGTACCGGGACCTGGCGAAAGAGGTGAGCGGTGGCGCGACGCGGCGGACTGGGTAAGGGCCTCGGCGCTCTCATCCCTCCCGGGGGCACCGAGGGTGCGGCGGCCGAGGCGGGCGGCCTCGACGAGCTCGCCCTCGCCTCGATCAAGCCGAATCGGTTCCAGCCTCGGGACCACTTCGACGAGGAGGCGCTCGGCCTCCTGGCCGATTCGATCCGGGAGGTCGGTGTCCTCCAGCCGGTGCTGGTACGACCGGCCGGCGAAGGCGAGTACGAGCTCATCGCGGGCGAGCGCCGCTGGCGGGCGGCCCGGCGGGTGGGCCTCCAGACCATCCCCGCGCTGGTACGCGAGAGCGATGACGCCGCCGCGCTGGAGCAAGCGTTGGTGGAGAACCTCCACCGCGATGGCCTCAACCCGCTCGAGGAGGCCGCGGCCTATCAACAGCTGATCGAGGACTTCGGCCTCACGCATGACGAGATCGCGGCCCGGGTGGGTCGGAGCCGCGCCACGGTGAGCAACACCCTGCGCCTCATGCAGTTGCCTCCTGCGATCCAGAAGTCGGTGCACGAGGGCAAGCTCTCGATGGGCCACGCCCGCGCCCTCCTCGGCAGCCCCGACCGGGCCTTCCAGGAGAAGCTGGCCAAGCGCGTCGTGGCCGAGGACCTCTCGGTGCGCGCGACCGAAGACGCGGTGCGCGAGCACCAGGACCACGGTGCCCCATCGGGCGGCGCGACCGGCGAAGCGTCGGGGGCCGGGCGGAAGCTGCGGCCGCCCGGGCTGGTCGAGCTGGAGGAGCTCCTGGGCGACCACCTCGACACGCGGGTGAAGATCTCGATGGGAAGCGCGCGCGGCAAGGTCGTGGTGGAGTTCTCGACGCTCGAGGATCTGGAACGGATCTACCGCCGCATCACCAACGGCGTGAGCGCATCCTGAGAACATTGCGCGCGCAACTATAGCTCAGGTCGAGGGATCAGTCTCGGGTCGTTCGAACCCGCGGCGCACGCCACGTACGACGGCCTGCGCCACTTCGGCGCCCCGCACCACCAAGGTCCGCATGCCGGCGAGGTCGTTGGCCGCGACCGGCTCGCAGATCACCGCGGCCATGCGGGTCTCGCGGAGCACCGCGTAGGTGCGCCCGGCCACGCAGGGCTCGCCGCCCAGGATCGGTGCGAGCTCACGGCTCACCGAGTCGGCGACCGTGTAGCCGGCCTCGGAGCGGAACCGGCCGGATTCGTAGTAGGTGCACCGGCAGCCCGGGGCGTCACCGGCGCGGAAGGCGAGGAACAGGTCGGCCGCGTAGCGGTTGGCCTCGGCGGCGAGCACGGGATCGTCGGCGGCGGTGGCGTCGAGCGCGGCTCCCGCGCCGACCTCCACCAGCCCGCGCAGCACCAGGGTTGCCAGTGTCTCGAAGCCGGGACCCGCGGCCACGAAAACCCGTCGGCCCTCCAGCCGACGCGGGCCGCGCCGCAGCGCCTCGCGCTCGCGCACGCTGGCCACCGAACCGGCCGCCAGCCCGCCGACCCGCTCGAGGACCGCCAGCGTCGCCGCCCCGCACATGCCGTCGGTGGGGAGGTTCATGTTGCGTTGGAACTCGATCAGGGCGTGCGTCGTGTCGTCACCCAGGATGCCGTCCTCCCGGCCGGCGTCGAAGCCGAGGCCGTTGAGACGCCGCTGGAGCTCGGCGACGTCGTCACCGCGGAGCATGGGCCGGCGGCGATAGAGGAGGCGATCACCCAACCGGTAACCGCTCTCGACCACCGCCGACCAGGTCTGCGGCCCGCAGACACCGTCGACCCGCAGGCCGCGCGCCTCCTGGAAGGTGCGCACGGCCTGCTCGGTGCCCCCTCCGTAGACGCCGGCTTCGACCGGGGGGATGTCGTGACCTTGGGCGCCGAGGCGGACCTGGAGGTCGCGTACCGCCTCGCCGCGGCTGCCCGGCCGGAGCTCGGCCGGGTCGCTCAAGCGATGAACTCGGCGAGGTCCTGCAGCAGCTGGCCCTTGCCCTTGGCGCCCACGAGGCGCTTCACCTGCTGGCCGTCCTTGAACACGAGCAGCGTGGGGATGCTCATGACGTCGAAGCGCCGGGCGGTGTCGGGGTTGTCATCGACGTTGAGCTTGCCGATGGAGAGCTTGCCCTTCTGCTCGCTGGCGATCTCGGCCAGCGTGGGGGCGATCATCTTGCACGGTCCGCACCATTCGGCCCAGAAGTCGACGAGGACAGGGGTGTCGGACCCGGCGATCGTCTCGTCGAACGTCGCATCAGAGAGCGTGAGGATGTCGTCGGCCACGGTGCGTCCTTTCCTGAGGTCGGTCGAGTGTACCGACCAGCTTCGAGATGTAGCGGAGCCGTGCCCGAGGGCGGGACGGCGAAGCGGCATCGACCAATGTTGTCTGCATCAACGCCCCGTCCGCCGCCGCCATTCCTGCGCGACGAGGTCGGATTTCGCAGGCGGATCTTCGTAGGGTTCGAAGGGCCGGATCAGCCGGCGTGGTCGCGCTCGCCGAGCCAGCGCTCGGCTTCGATGGCGGCCATGCAGCCCGAGCCCGCGGCGGTGATGGCCTGGCGGAAGACGTGGTCCTGGACGTCGCCGGCCGCGTAGACGCCGTCGAGTGAGGTGCGGGTGGAGTCGCGCTCGGTGATGATGTAGCCGTTCTCGTCGAGCTCGAGCTGGTCACGGAACAACGCGGTGTTGGGATCGTGGCCGATGGCGACGAACAGACCCTGCACCGCGAGGTCGGATTCGGCCCCGGTGACGGTGTCGCGCAGGCGAATCGTCTCGACCGAGCCGTTGCCGATGACGTCGCTCACCTCCGAGTTCCACTTGAACTCGATCTTCGGGTTCGCGAACGCGCGGTCCTGCATGATCTTCGACGCCCGCAGCTCCTCGCGGCGGTGAACGATCGTGACGGTGGTGGCGAACTTCGTGAGGAAGATCGCTTCTTCGACCGCGGAGTCACCGCCTCCGACGACCGCGATCGGCTTCTCGCGGAAGAAGAAGCCATCACACGTGGCGCAGGTGGACACGCCGTGCCCGAGCAGACGCTGCTCGGCGGGGAGCCCGAGCATGCGGGCCGACGCGCCGGTCGTGATGATCATCGAGCGGGCCTGGATCTCGCGCTCGCCGACCCACACGCGGTGGGGACCGCCCGGCGTCAGCTCGACCCGGTCGGCGTCGGCGGTGACGAACTCGGCGCCGAAGCGCTCGGCCTGCTCGCGGAACTTCATCATCAGCTCGGGACCGAGGATGCCGTCGGGGAAGCCGGGGAAGTTCTCGACGTCGGTGGTGAGCATGAGCTGCCCGCCGGCACCGATGCCTTCGACGACGATCGGTGACAGGTTGGCCCGTCCGGCGTAGACGGCCGCGGTGAGACCGGCCGGTCCGGAGCCGACGATGACGAGCTCGTGGGGTTCAGGCATTCGTGTCCTCGTTCCGCGGTGAGCGCAGCGTCCACACGAACGCCCCCGCGAGCACGAAGATTCCGCCCAGGATCAGGTAGGCGGCCCAGACCTCACCGGTGAGCACCACCAGCACGCGGAAGAGCGCGATGGCGAGCATGAGGACCGCGCTCACGACGAAGAACGCGACCAGCAGCCCGAAGACGACCGCCTTGGTGGCCTTCTGCGCGGGGACGACGGTCTTGTCGCGCACCATGGCCACGACGTTTTCGAGCGTGTCGACCGCATCGGTCGTCCAGTCCGCCACGGCGCCTCCCTTGTCGCGGGCCGGTAGACGGGAATGACGGAGCGTACCCGAACGGGTGCGCCACGATCGTCGTCACGGCAGGTGACGGACCTCGCACGGGTCGGCGAGAACCGCGTCGAGGGAGTGCGTGCCGTCGCCCACGAGGGTGAGCACGACGAGCGCCTGACGCCCGTCGAGGGTGCCGGTGCCTTCGGCGACCACGGTGCCCGCGGGGAGCTCACCGCGGCACGACGAGGTGAGCGGCGGCGTGGCCCCGCGGTCGTCGAAGGCGCCGGCGGTGGACTGGGCCTCCGAGTGCGAGACGGCCGAGCCGTCCGAGGGCTCCGAGCTCGTGAGCGCGCGGCGCAACCGTTCGAGGTTGTCGGCGCGGTCGAGGTCGCCGAAGTCGCCGACGACGACGGGCGCGCTCGCGGCCTTGGGCGCCGCGGCTCCGGCGTCGACCGACGACCGTTCCGTGCGGGTGGCCTGCTGCTCGTCATTCCCGCCCTCGGCGGTGACGACCGCGAGCGTCCCGATCGCGACGACCACGACCGCCGCCGCGGCCGCGATCCATCGCCAGGCGCGGGACGGTCGGGGCGCCACCTCTGGCGGCGCCGACTCGCGCAAGGCGGTCGTGACCAGCCGGCGGCGGGTGACGTCGTCGAGCGCCTCGACGTCCAACCACGCCCCGACCTCCGGGTCGCGCGCGTCGGGGCGGTCGTCGTCAGCCATCGTCGTTCTGACGTTCGGGAATGGGGATGCGGTTCCCGGGAGCCGGCCCACCGAGGCGTTCCACGAGGATCGCCCGGCCCCGCGAGATCCGAGAGCGCACGGTGCCGGGCGGGACGTCGAGCACCGCGGCGATCTCCGCGTAGTCGAGGTCGCACAGGTCACGGAGGACGACAGCCACGCGGAACTCCTCGGGAACGTGCTGCAGCGCGGCATCCACGTCGATGCGGGCTGCGACCACGTCGTCGGGCCCCGACCCACCTGCCGCGGGCTCGGGACCGTCGGGATGCGCGGGGAGAGGCCGGCGTCGCTTCCGGCGGAGCTCGTCGAGCGCGGCGTTGGTGGCGATCCGGTAGCACCAGGTGCTGAACGCGGCGCGCCCGTCGAAGCGGGTGATGCCGCGCGCGATCGCGATCATCGCCTCCTGGGTGGCGTCGAGCGCGTCCTCGGGGTGCACGACGACCCGACGACACACCGCGTGGATGCGGTCGGCGTGACGGTCGAGGAGGAGCTCCAGGGCGCGGCGGTCGCCGTCGACGGCGCGCGCAACGAGCGTGCTGTCGTCGTCGTCACGCAACCTTCACCTCGGCCACGTCGACGTAGTAGCTGCCGTTGTCACGTTGGGGAAGCTGGGTGAACCACACCAGCACCGACTGACCCTTGACCCCGTCGAATTCGAAGGCGTGCGACGCGTCGAGGTCGGAGTCCGAGGCCCGTACGTTGCCCCAGTCGTCGAGCGAGGTGAGTTCGCCCACCGACTTGTCACTCACGTAGATCGAAGCGCCCCACCCGCGCTGCAGCGCGTCGACGGTCACCTTCGACACGTCAAGTTCGCCGTCGAGCGCGAGGGCCAGTCCGACGCCGGTCTTCTTCCCGTCGGGGAGCTGGTCGGTGTACTGCTCGGTGCTCCAGGTCGTGCTCGGATCGCCGTCGTTGACGAACCCGACCTGGTCGTCGCTCTCGTGGCCGTCACCGAGGGGATCGAACGAGCCGGCGGTGAAGGCGATGTTGGCAGCCGAGGTTGCCGCCGACCCGCCGTTTCCTGACCCTGAACCCGTTCCGGAGTTGTCGCTGACCAGGAGGAACGCGGCGACACCGCCGCCGATGGCGAGCAGCACCACGAGCAGGACCCAGAGCCACCTGAGGCGACGGCGACGGCGACGAGGCGCGGGAGCGGTCGGCACGGCGACGGGCTGTGGGCGCGTCGGCCCGCTCGGTGCGCCACTGGCCGGCGGCGCTGGCGGTCGACGTGCCGCTCGTCGAGGTGCCGCCGGTCGAGGTGCCGGCGGCGCGACCGGATGCGGGATCGCGCCGGTGGGGTCGATCCGGGCGCGGTCGAGCGCGTCGCGCACCGCGGCCGCCGATCCGAAACGGGCGGCGGGCTGGCGCGCGAGGCAGCGGTGGATCACGTCGTCGAGCGCCTGCGACACCTCGGGCCGTTCGGCGCGCACCGCGGGCGCGGAGGTGGTGAGGCGCGCCATGGCGGTGGCGATGTCGGTGTCGCCCCCGAACGGCGGATGGCCGCACAGCGCCTCGTACATGAGGAGTCCGAGCGCGTACACGTCGGTGCGCGGGTCGGTGGGCCGGCCGTTCACCTGCTCGGGTGCGAGGTAGCGCGCCGTGCCCATCACCGTGCCGGTGCGCGTGAGGTCGTCGCCACCGGCCGCCTTCGCGATGCCGAAGTCGGTCACCTTCACCGGTCCCGTCGCGGGGACGAGCACGTTGGCCGGCTTCACGTCGCGGTGCACCAGACCGGCTCGGTGGGCGGCGTCGAGCGCGGCGGCGACCTCTTTCCCGATGCGGATCACCTCGGCGGTCGGCAGGCCGTTCTGCTGGTCGATGAGGTGACGGAGGGTGGGTCCGTCGACCAGCTCCATCACGATGTAGGCGACGCCGTCGTCGTCACCCGTGTCGTACGTCGACACGATGTTGGGATGCGACAGCCGGGCCGCCGCGATGGCCTCGTGGCGGAAACGGGCCCGGGTGCCCTCGTCGGCGGCGAGGTCCTCCCGCAGGATCTTCACCGCCACCCGTCGTGACAGGACGGGGTCGTCGGCCACCCACACCGTCGCCATGCCCCCGCGCGCGATCGGCGAGACGAGGCGGTAGCGGCCACCGAGGACGCGGCCGGGGGTGGTCAACTCCACGCCAGCATTGTTGTCGTCAGCGGACGACCTGGTAGGTCACGCCGATCACTCGTGGTCCCGCGTGCGTCCCGATGACCGGTCCGACGACCCCGGTGATGATGTCGTCGCGCGGGTAGAGGGGCTCGAGCAGCGTCAACAGCTCGTCGAGATCCGGCGCGTTGCCGTGGAGCACCGCGAGGTGCTCGATCCTCCCCTCCGCCGCCTTTGCCGCGAGCGCCTTGAGCGCCTTGGAGCGCGTCCGCACCTTGCCCGCCTCCTCGACGACACCCTCGCGCAGCTCGATCACCGGTTTGATCGAGAGCACGGTGCCGAGCAACGCGCGCGCGTTGCCCACCCGTCCGCCGCGCTTGAGGAACTCGAGCGTGTCGAGGGTGGCGAACAACTTCGTGCGGTCGCGGCGGTTGACGACCTCGTTGACGATCGATTCCAACGAGTCGCCGTCCGCGGCACGACGCGCCGCGGTGAGGCACAAGTTGCCCAACCCCATCGACGCGCTCTGCGAGTCGATCACCTGCACCGGGATGTCGTTCGCGACCGCGGCCGCCGCGACCTGCGCGGCCTGCATGGTCGCCGACAGGTGCGACGAGAGGTTGATGCAGACGATGCCCGTCGCGCCCCGCGCCTGGAGCTCGCGGAACTTGGCCTCGAACGCACCCGCCGCCGGCGCCGCGGTCTCCGGCAGCAGCTTCGAGTGCTCGAGCCGGTGCCAGAACTCGTCGGTGGTGAGCTCCTCGCGGTCGACGAGCTCCTCGTCACCGAAGCGGATCGTGAGCGGGACGATCTCGATGCGCAGTGCGTCGACGAGCGACTGCGGCAGGTCACAGCTGCTGTCGGTGACCACCCGGATGCTCACTCGGTCTCCATCGTTCGTTCGCTACTCGCCGGGGTACCCGGCTCGCTCACGCTCACTCGGTCCACTCCTCGGTTCCGTGCTTGTTCCACGACGACGCCATGATCGTGGCACGCCTCACGCGTGCGGGCGCAGCCGGGCGGGCACGAGCGCGGCGAGGGCCGCGAGCTCCTCCACCCGCAGGAGCGTGAGCACTCCGAGGTAGACCACGCCGCCGGCCGCGGCCCCGGCCACCACCGCCACGATCGCATCGCGGGTGCTCGACCATCCCACCAGCTCACCGATCGCCCAGCTCACCGCGCCCACGACGACCCCCGCGGCGACGATGCGCGTCAGCGACGACGCGACGCGCGCGCCGTCGATCCCGCCGAGCCGAACCCGCAGCACGCCGAGCGTGACGCCGGCGCCGACGAAGTAGGCGAGCGCGAACGCCAGTGCGAGCCCGGGGATGCCGAGCCACGCATACAGCGGGAACGCGAGCACGATGTTCACCGCGTTCTCGATGCAGTTGAGCCAGAAGGGCGTGAAGGTGTCGTGGCGGGCGTAGAACGCACGCATCGCGAAGAGGTAGATCGAGAAGGGCAGCAGCCCGACGGCGAACGCGACAAGGGTGTCGGCAACCGCAGACGCGTCGCCGGCGGAGAACGCGCCCCGTTGCAGCAGCGCGACGATGATCGGACGCGCGAGGCCGATGTAGAGCGCCGCCGCTGGGACGATCACGACGGCAGCGAGGCGAATGCCGCGCGACAGCTGCGCGCGCAGCGCGGAGAGATCGCGGCGCGCGGCCGACGTGGCCATCTCCGGTGTGAACGTCGTCATGAGTGACACCGCGAAGAGACCGTGGGGGAGCTGGAAGAAGGCGTACGCGCTGATGTAGATGAACGGGCCTCCGTCGGTGCCGTTGGCGAGCACGGTGACGACGAGCAGCGCGACCTGGTTGGCGATCACGTAGCCGACGGTCCACCCCGAGAGGCGCAGCATGGCGATCACCGCGGGGTGTCGCCAGCGGGGGAGGAACCGCAGGCGCGCGTGCAGGCGCGCCAACGGTGGGAGCAGTGCGAGCCCCATGACCACCACGCCTGCTGTCGTCCCCAGCCCGATGAGCAGGATGAGCCCGTCGTCGTCGAGCACGTTGCGCACGGTGAGGGAGCCGTCGGCGATGCGCGGCAACGCGAGGAACACCGCGATCACCACGACGTTGTTGAGCACCGGCGCGAACGCGGCCGCGAGGAACCGTCGCCGAGCGTTGAGCATCGCGGTGGCCAACGTGACGATGCCGTAGAAGAGCATCTGCGGCATGAACAGCCGCAACAACGACGTGGCCAGCTCCTGCTGCGCGCCGAGGGTCGGCCCATGCACGTTGAGGGTGTAGAGATCGACGATCCACGGCGCCGCGATCACGCCGATCACCGTGATCGCCGCCAGCGCGACGATCGCCACCGTGAAGATGGCGCTCGCGGCGTCGTCGTCGCGCGACTCGTGGTACTTCACGAACAGGGGAACGAGCGTCGCGGTGAGCACCCCGCCGAGCAACAGCTCGTAGACGATGTTGGGCGCCTCGTTGGCGTAGCTGTACGTGCCGGCGAGCGTCGTCGCACCCAGCGCGTACGCGATGGCTGCGATGCGCACGAAGCCGGTGACACGTGACAGCGCGGTTCCGGCCGCAACCAGCGCACTCGAACGGACGAGCGACGTCTCCGACTCGGTGGGGTTCGAACCCGGCTCCACCGGTCCGAGGTCGTCGAGCCCGTCGAGCCTGGCCGGCGTCGTCAACGGCTGGATCGCCCGCTTCTTGACGTAGGCGGGTCGCGGCCGCTTGGTCACGCGGGTTGGCCGGAAGGTGGCGCGAGCCGGTAGGTCGGGTGCTGCTCGCGGCGCGCTTCTTCCGGCGACGGTGGATGTCCCAGCCCCACCAGAGCGCCAGGAACACGATCGCCCCCACGGTCAGGAAGACTCCCACACCACTGACGAAGGAGGAGCGGACCTTGATCGTCGCCTTCCCGACCTCCAGCCCGCCCGGCGTCGTGACCGTCATGGTCACCGGGACCGTGCCCGTGCCGCGGGTCTCGACCGCCATCCGCACCGTCGTGTTCTGGTGTGCGGGAACCTTCACATCGCGCTCGGCGCCGTCCGGGAACAGCAGCCGGTCGCTCTCGAGCTGGATGTGCACGGTGATGTCCGCGGCGCCGTTGTTCTTGAAGCCAATCGGAATCTGCGCCTTGCTCGAAGTGATGGTGATCGTGCTCTGAGGCTGTACCTCGATCTGGCCCAGATAGGTGCTCACCGAAGTACCGATCGACATCAGCAGATCCTCGGCCGTGACGCGACCCGGCTTCGTCGCCCACACGGACGCGACCGAGGAAGCCAGCGCGCGGTCGGCGCGGACGGTCAGCGAGTTGGTAGCGCCCACCAGATCGGCAACCGCATCGCGGTCCCTCACGCCGTGCGCGTACTCACGCGCGCTGACAGGAGGTGCGGGCGAGGACGTCGCGGCCAGCTGTCGGATGACCGGCGCACCATCGGGAGTTCCGTCGACCGTTGCCACCGGGACCGACTGGAGGAGCCCCTCGACCGTCGTGGGCTTCAGCAACGGATTACCGCGCAGTCCCGCGAGCACGGAGGCGACGAACGTGTTGTCGGCGTCCCAGTTCGCCGGGTTGGACACCGCGATCCCGCGAGGGAGGCTGGGCTGTTCGCCCGCCACCAGCGCCAAGCCGGCGAGCAGGTGCGCGGCTCGTAACGCAGGGGGCTCGCTGCCGGTCAGGAACTGCTCGAGCCCGTGGTCGGTCGCGACGGCCGTGACCGCGCTCGAGTCGTCGCCCGCGGTGGTTTGGATCTTGTAGGGATGCGCAGGGGTGAACTTCTCGTCTGCCGGTGCGAGAGCGTCACCGTCCACCACCAGTTGGCGCACTCCGGCTGTCTTGAGCAGAGCGAGCGAAGCGTTGTCGAGCGGACCCGGCAGGGCGGTGCTCGAGATCGAGATGGCGCCGAAGAAGTTCTGGAGCGTCACGGCGCCGCGGTCGAATTCGGGTCCGACGACGTCTTGTAACGCGCCCCGCTCGAGTGAGGGCAGGTCGAGGGGTACGAAGGGCCCTGCCAGCACCTGGTTACGGGCGACGGTCGAGCGCACTGCAGTCGCGCCCGACTCCAGCTCGGTTGCCTTTGCACCGAGGGAGTTCCATGCCTCGAGGGTGTCGGGGCTCGGCGCGAGCGTGAGCGGCACGTCGGTGTTGGCCGCCAATTGCGTCGCCTGTCGCCCCAGTCGACCCGAGGGGAGCAGATCGTCGAAGGTCGTGGCGTTGAAGACCTGATTGGGGACGGTCACGGGCTCGGTCTGCAGCGGCCACACCCACGCGACGTTGAGCGGCTGGCCGACGGTCAGCGTGCCGTCGGCGCCGACCGGCGCCACCACCGCGTGGGTCACGAAATGAGCGAGCGACTCGTCGGCTGCGTTGCGGAGGTCGACCTCCACGGGGAACACCCCGTTGTCGCCGAGTCCCGTCGTCGGGAACGCCAGGAGCCGCTCACCGGTCGTGGGGTTGGTCACGAGCGTGTCGAACGGGAAGGTCTGACGGTCTCGCGTCGGCGGGAGGTTGGTGCCGTCGATGCTCTCGTCGAATGCGGTGCGCGACCCCAACGCGTCGTGCACCGTCACCGCCACCTCGGAACCGGGCGGGACGTTCGCGGCGGAGAAGCGCATGAGGAAGCCGTTGCCGGGCGCGACCCATGGGCTCTGGCCCGCGAGCACGAACGACGGCGCCGCGGCCTGCGCGACCGCGGGCGCGGGGGCCGCGACCACACCGCCGGCCATCGCGAGCGCGACCACCGCCAGTGTCACGAAACCTCGGGCGACGCGTCTCACAACGTGCGGCCGAGCACCCAGAGACCGGTCGGGATGATCTCGAACCCGAACGACTGGTACAGCGCGAGCGCCCGGGTGTTCTCGAGTTGGGTGTTGACGTAGGCGCGGGTGCCGCCGTGGCGCCAGATCCACGTGAGCGCGTCGGCGACGAGGGCACGACCCCACCCGCTGCGGCGCGCGTCAGGATGCACCGCGATCCGCTGGAGGTATCCGAAGCGGCCGGCCGCGCCGGTGATGGCGTAGCCGACGAGGCGGCCCTCGTGGAAGCCCACGCGGAAGCGGCTGGTCGGGGTGGCGCTGATCGCGTCCTTGAGGCCGACCGGCCCCAGGCGCCAGAACCAGTCGAACGACAGGTCGTCGAGCTCGAGCACGGCGGGACGATCGCGCCGCGCCGCCTTCACCAGCCGGAGCGCGGGCGGTTCGGGTGCGTGATGGACGTCGAAGGCGAGGAGGTGGAGCCGCTCCTGCACCGAGAATCCGGCGTCGACGAAGACCTCTGACTCCTGCGGGCTCACCGCGCTGGTGAGCACCGACTCGTATCCCGACGCGCGCGCCTTGTCGACGCACCGTCGCACCACGGTGGGCGAGACGGTCGCGTCGGGGCTGACGACGAGATGGGCTGCTCCACCGCCTCCGCGCCATGGAGCGATGCGCGCCCAGCCGTCGCCGAAGCGGAGGGTCTGCTGCCGCACAGAAGCAGGGTAATGGTCTGACCCGACCGCCGCCCCGGCAGGCAGGCGGATCAGGATCGGTGCGCGGGAACGAAGCCCCGCGGCGTGATCAGCGGGAGGTCGAGGTAGGTGACGATGCCGGGTTCTGCCGCGCAGACCGCGGGGATGGCGTCGATCGCGGGCATGGCCGTCATGATCATGCCGAGCACCATGAAGTCGTCGAAGGTCTTCGCCTGGAAGTCGGCGGGGGGCGAGATCGTCATCTTGGTGCGCACGCGCGGCTGCCCGTCGATCTCGACCACGTAGCCCTCGCCCACCTCCCAATTCGGTTCGAGCGAGGACCCCTTCCGCCAGCGGACCCGCATGTCGACCACCTTGCGGCCGCCCGACCAGCCCTGCCAGCTCGCGCTGACACCCGCCACGCACCCCTTCGGGATGGTCCACGACGTCATGACGACGTCCTCGGGCGCGGCGGCGAACTCGGCGACGCAACGCACCTCGTCGAGCTCGATGCCCAGGCCGCCGGCCACGAGCCGGACCGCGTCCTCGAAGACCGCGGTGCCCTCGCGGCACATGTCCTGGAGCGCAGGGTCGTCGAGCGGACGGCCGAATCCCACCTTGAGCTCGGTCTCGGGCGAGTCGTACCCGGTCGAGTCGGCCGACTCCAACATCGTCACCGAGTCGATGCGGTCGCAGATGCCACCCGAGATGATCGCGAGCATGTTGGCGAGGCCCGGGTTGATGCCGCTGCCGAAGATCGAGACGCCGCCCCGCTCGCACGCGGCGATGATGCGGTCACGATCCGCACCGAGGGAGTGGCCGGTGATGAACGCAGCGGTGCTCACGATGTTGACGCCCGCCGCGAGGATGCCGATCATCTCGTCGACGTCGGGCCACTTGGGGTTGTAGACGACGCAGTCGGGCTTCAGCGCGAACAGCGCGTCGACGTCGTTGGTGGCGGTGATGCCGAGCGGTTCGATGCCGCAGAGCTCGCCGACATCGCGCCCGACCTTGTCGGCACCCCACGCGTAACACCCGACCAGTTCGAGGTGCGGGTTGGCGGTCACGGCGATGACGGAGCGGCGGCCGACGTTTCCGGTCGTCCACTGCACGACGCGCCAGGGCGTACTGCGATCAGGGCGGGCCATGGGGCGGGAGCGTAGATGACTCCTGCCACGGTCTGACGGGCGTCCCGGGGTGCCCTCGGGCGCTACAGCTGGCCTCCCAGGACGCCGATACGCCTGGTTGGAGGCATCGTGCTGGACCTGGACGCATTGCTGCGCTTCGCAGTCGAACAAGGGGCGTCGGACGTCCACCTGAAGGTCGGGTCGCGCCCGCGGCTACGGGTCGACGGGCGTCTGCGTGAAGGTCCGTTCGACACGGTGGAACCGGACGACACCGAGCGCACGGCCGCGGCTGTGATCCCCCGGGGTCGCGCCGAAGCCTTCGCCACCCACAACGAGTGCGACTTCATGTACGGCATCGCGGGGCTCGGCCGCTTCCGCGTCAGCGCGTTCCGCCAGCGCGGGTACGTGGGGCTGGTGCTGCGTCGGGTGCTGCCCGGGATCCCGAGCTTCGAGGCGCTCGGTCTCCCCCAAGCGGTGGCCGACCTCTCGCACGAGCGGCACGGGCTCGTCCTCATCACCGGTCTCGCCGGTTCGGGCAAGACCGCGACCATCGCCGCGATGGTCGACCACGTGAACCAGCACCGCGAGGGTCACATCGTCACCATCGAGGACCCGGTCGAGGTGCTCCACGCCGACAAGCGCTCCATCATCGACCAGCGCGAGGTGGGTACCGACACCCCGACTGCGCTCACGGGGATGGAGCACGCGCTGCGCCAGGACCCCGACGTGATCGTGCTCAGCCACCTCACCGACGCCGACTCGGCGACCGCGGTGCTGCAGGCAGCCGAGATCGGGCACCTGGTGATCGCTGCGATGTCGACCGTGACCGCGGTCGACAGCATCGACCGCTTCATCGAGCTGTATCCGCCGGAACGTCAGCGCCAGGCCCGCAGCACGCTCGCCGCCACGCTGCGCGGTGTCGTGTCGCAACGCCTGCTGCCGCGCGCGGGTGGCCGCGGCCGCGTTGCCGCGGTCGAGATCCTCACCGTGAACGCTCGGGTCCGCGAGCGCATCGCCGGGCACCGCCTCTCCGAGCTCGAGGAGGAGATGACGGTGGGCGAGCTCTACGGCATGCAGACCTTCGACCAGAGCCTGGTGCAGCTCTACCGCAACGGGCTCGTCGAGCGGGGCGACGCGGTGGCGCACTCGTCCGCGCCCGGCGAGATGCGGTTCTCGCTCGATCGGGCCGACATGGAACGCGACAACGCGGTCACGCCGCCACCCACGATGGCGCCGCCGCCGGCCGCGCCGTCGGCGGTTGCCACCGCCGCGTCGGTCGCGTCCTCGGCGCCGACATCGGCCTGACCTCTACGAGTCGTCGTCGAGGGGACGCGCGCCTTCGAACGCGCGCGCCAACAGCGGGGTGCGGGCGTCGAGCACCCGCTCGAGGTCCGGACCGGGTCGGTCGTGGGGTGACCAGGAAGCTCGCGCCGGCTCGGCAGCGCGCGCCGCCGGCGTGTCGAACGGCAACCGTGGCCCCGGCGCGGCCAGGGGCCGTGACCGCGGGGCGCGCTCCCGCCGGCGCGGCGGCGGTGTGGTGAGCGCGGCCGCACCGGTCCGGCCGATCCACAGACGCGACTCGGCCGCCCGCCGATCGAGGAGGTTCCACCCTCGGGGCGGTGACATGCGGTCGGCGTGGGCCTCACAGAGGACACCTGCACCGCGAGCATCGTCGCCCAGGGGATCGAGCCACACGAGGCACGCGCTCGCGTCGAACGCGAAGAGGGCAACTGCCGGTTGGTCGCACCCCAGCCTCGAGCATGTCGGTGCGCGGTCCACAGGGCGACGGTAGCGGAGCGCGCGCTCGCGGCCCGGGATTGCAGGCGGCGCGCGGAACTGGTTCGCGGCGGCGCAGCGAGCGCGACGAGAATGGTGGCGATGTCCATGTTCCCGCCCCGCTTGCGCCCGTTGCTCGACGAGTCGTCGCCGGTGCAGCAGTTCGCGCGCCTGCTCACCGACGCGGGACACGAGTGCTACCTCGTCGGGGGGAGCGTGCGCGACGCGTTCCTCGACCGCTCACTGCGCGAGGACGAGAAGCCCGACATCGACATCACCACCGACGCGCACCCCGAGGTCGTCGAGCGTCTCGTGCGTCCCTGGGCCGACGCGGTGTGGCTGCAGGGCCAGCGCTTCGGCACCGTCGGCTGCCGCAAGGGCGACGTCGTCCTCGAGATCACCACGTTCCGAGCCGAGGTGTACCGGGCCGAGAGCCGCAAACCCGAGGTCGCGTTCTCCGACGACATCGAGACCGATCTCTCGCGCCGCGACTTCACGGTCAACGCGATGGGACTGCGCTTGCCGGAGCCGGTGCTCGTCGACCCCTTCGGTGGCGCGATCGACCTGGCCGCGCGCCGGCTCCGCACGCCGCTCGCGCCTGAGGTGTCGTTCGTCGACGACCCGCTGCGCATGCTGCGCGCGGCGCGCTTCGTCGCTCAGTTCGGCCTCGAACCTGATGCCGCGCTCACGGCCGCGGTCGTGGAGCTCCGGCACCGACTCGAGATCGTCGAGCGCGGAGCGCATCCGCGACGAGCTGTCCAAGCTGCTGCTCACCGACGACCCGAGCGCGGGCCTCTGGTTCCTCGCCGAGACCGACCTCGCCGACGAGTTCCTGCCCGAGCTCAACCGCATGCGGCTCGAGCAGGACCCGATCCACACCCACAAGGACGTGCTCGCGCACACGATCGCGGTCGTGCGCAACACCCGGCCCGAGCTGGTGGTGCGGCTCGCCGCCCTGTTCCACGACGTCGGCAAGCCCAAGACCCGCTCCTTCGCCAACGGCGGCGTCAGCTTCCACCACCACGAGGTGGTCGGCGCGCGCATGACCGAGGAGCGCATGCGGGCGCTGAAGTACCCCAACGAGATCACCGACGCGGTCGTGAAGCTCGTGTACCTCCACCTGCGCATCCACACCTACGCGATGGGGTGGACCGACAAGGCGGTGCGCCGCTACGTGCGGGACGCCGGCGACCTGCTCGAGCCCCTCAACCACCTGCAGCGCTGCGACTGCACGACGCGCAACAAGAACCGCGCGCGTGCGCTGCAGCGGCGCATGGACGAGCTCGAGCGTCGCATCGAGGAGCTGCGCGAGCAGGAGGAGCTCGATTCGATCCGCCCGCCGCTCGACGGCCGTCAGGTGATGGAGCACCTCGGTGTGGAGCCGGGCCGGATCGTGGGGGAGGCGCTCGACTTCCTGCTCGAGGCCCGTCTCGACGAAGGCCCGATCAGCGAGGACGACGCCTACGCCACCCTCGACGCCTGGGCGCGAGAGCGCGGCATCAGCAGCTGACTCCAGGCGAAGATGTGGCGACCGTAGAGTCGCTACGCACGCGGCGGCGCAGCCGAGCGGAGCGAGCGGAGCCGCTCGCCAGGGAGCGAGTGGCCGCGCAACGAGCGATCGAGGAATCAGGCGCCTTCCTTGCGCGCGCGCCACACGATCGCGTCGGGCACGCGCGCGCCGGGCATCGCCGGCCGCGGCTCGAGGACGGTGTCGACGCGGAAGCCGGCCCGGCCGAGCTCCGTGAACACCTCACCGATGTCGCGCACGTGCACCCGCACCGGTTCGCCGTCGCGCGTGACGTCGATGGGACCCGGGTCGAAGTAGGAACGCGTGACCGTGCCGCCGTCGATGCACAGCGACATCGGGTGTTCGTACGAGAACACGAACGGGCAGTTGGGCTTGAGGACGCGCTGCACCTGGCGGAACAGCCGGGACGCGTCGTCGACCTCGGCGACTGAGTACGCACTGAACGCGGCGTCGATCGACTCCGCCCGCAGGAACGCGAGGTCGGCAAGGTCGCCGGTGCGCCACTCGACCTTCACCTCGGCGTGCTCGGCACGGGCACGGGCCCGAGCGACGTGCGCGTCCGTCGAGTCGAGGGCGATGACGATCGCACCCTGCTGTGCGAACGCGACCGCGCCGACACCGGTGCGGCACCCGAGGTCGAGCACGCGCTTGCCGGGCAGGTCGCCGAGGAGACGCAATTCCTGGTCGGTCGGGCGGTCGTTCACGTCGCGATCATCGCGCGGGTGCTCCACGCCATGCGCGACCCGTCCCGTTGGCTCACTCGCCGTTCGCGAACTGCTCCACCATCACGCGGGCGTCGTCGTCGTGGTACTGCACCGCAGGCGACTTCATGAAGTAGGCCGACGGCCCCGCGAGCGGACCACCGATGCCGCGGTCGAGCGCGATCTTGCAGCAGCGCACCGCGTCGATGATCACGCCGGCCGAGTTGGGCGAGTCCCACACCTCGAGCTTGAGCTCGATGTTGAGCGGCACGTCGCCGAAGTTGCGACCCTCGAGGCGGATGTAGGCCCACTTGCGGTCCTCGAGCCACGGCACGTGGTCGGAGGGACCGATGTGCACGTTGTCGCTCTCGATGCCCGACTCGATCTGGCTGGTGACCGACTGCGTCTTCGAGATCTTCTTCGACTCGAGCCGGGTGCGCTCCAACATGTTCTTGAAGTCCATGTTGCCGCCGAAGTTGAGCTGGTAGGTGCGATCGATCGCGGTGCCGCGGTCCTCGAAGAGGCGGGCGAGCAGGCGGTGGGTGATGGTGGCGCCCACCTGGCTCTTGATGTCGTCGCCGACGATCGGGACGTTGGCCTCCCAGAACTTGGCCGCCCACTCTGGATCGCTGGCGATGAACACCGGGATGGCGTTGACGAAGCCGACGCGGGCGTCGAGGCACGCCTGCGCGTAGAAGCGCTGTGCCTCCTCCGAGCCGACGGGCAGGTAGCTCACGAGCACGTCGGCCTTGGTGTCGCGCAGCACCTGCGCCACGTCGACCGGCTCCGCGGGGGACTCCTCGACCGTCTCGCGGTAGTACTTGCCGAGGCCGTCGAGGGTCGGGCCCCGCTGCACCTCGACGTCGAGGTTCCCGACGTTGGCGAACTTGACGGTGTTGTTCTGCCCGGCCGAGATCGCCTTGCCGAGGTCGAGGCCGACCTTGGCGGCGTCGACGTCGAAGGCCGCGACGAAGTCGACGTCGCCCACGTGGTAGCCGCCGAGCACGACGTGCATCAGGCCCGGCACCTCCTCGTTGGGATCGGCGTTGCGGTAGTACTCGACGCCCTGGACGAGGCTGCTCGCGCAGTTTCCGACTCCGGCGATGGCGACGCGAACGCGACCACTCATGATGCGGTTGCTCCTTGTGATCGGGACGGGGTGACGGGGTCGGCGGCGTCGCGGCCTTCGTCCGCGATCAGCGCGTCGACCCATTCGAGGTCTCGTTGGGTGGACTGGGTGCGGTGCTCGAACAACGACCGCGTGTAGCGGTCACCGCGACCTGGAGGTGAGGTGCGACGCGCGCGCGCCAGCCGGTCGGCGAGGGCGCTGCGACGGCGGGTGAGCAGCTCGAGCCGCGCGTCGGCGTCGAGGTGACGGCAGAACGCGAGCTTGAGCGCGAACGTGCGCTCGTCGTCGCCGCTCACGTCGTCGTCGAGGAGGAGCTGTGACAGGCGAGCATCGCCCTGCGCGGTGATGCGGTACGCCTTCTTGGTGCGGCGCGTCGGCTTGGTGGGCCGGCGCATCCGGGCCGCCGCGAGGTCGCCGTCGAGCGAGCCGGTGGCGGGCATCGGGATGACGACGGTGTCGGGCTCGACGCTTTCGATGCTGCCGTCGTGCTCGAGTCGGCGCAGCGCGGGATAGAGGGAGCCGTAGGAGATGCCCCACAGCGAGCCGAGCGTCTCACCGAGACGCTTCTTCAGCTCGTAGCCGTGGAGCGGTTGCTCCTTCAGCAGTCCGAGGATGGCGAGTTCGAGCATTCCGGTTTCCGAACTTCCTGGCGGGGACGTGTGCGTCGATATATCGCTCCGATATATCGGTCCGAGTATACACACGGTGAACGTCGCGTCGACAACAGGCGGTTCCCGGGTGACCGAAGGGCGATCGACGGCCCCCACGACCCCTGTACAGTGGCGCCGTGCGGAAGCACACCGACTACGCGCTGGCCCGCCGGGCCCTGCTCCGGGACCTCGAGCGCGGCACGGTCACCCGCCTCGACGTCTGCGACGCCCACCCCGAGCTCCTGCGGGCGGCCCGCCACGTCGGCGAGCCCGCCGACCACAAGTGCCCCGTGTGCGCCGGACGCCACGTCCGCTACGTCTCGTACGTCTACGGCGACCAGCTCCGCCAGGCGAACGGCCGCTGCATCGTCCACCCGAGCGAGCTCGAGCGCCTCGACGCCACCCACGAGGAGTACACCCGCTACGTGGTCGAGGTGTGCCCCGACTGTGGGTGGAACTTCCTCACCCGCCGCGAGCTCCACGGCCACGGGCAGGGAGGCGCGCCGCGCCGGCGTGCCGGGCGGGCACGCTCGGCGCAGTAGCGCTACCCTTCCCCTTGCCGCCGGGAGCCGTGGGTGCCCTGGACGGTGGAGGACAACGAGATGGCCGCTGCTGAAGCTGCCCAGCGCGCGCTCGGCGCGCCCGACGTCGTCGCGCGAAAGGGGTCCGGCAGCCCGCTCGTCATGGTCACCGCCTACGACGCGCCCTCGGCGCGTGCGGTCGACACCGCGGGGGTCGACATGATCCTCGTCGGTGACTCCGTGGCGATGGTCGTGCTCGGTTACGACGACACGCTCCACGTCACCGTCGACGACATGGCGCACCACACCGCGGCAGTCGCGCGCACGAACCCGCGCGCGCTGGTCGTCGCCGACCTTCCGTGGATGAGCTACCACCTCGGTCGCGACGACACCGTCGCCAACGCCGCCCGCCTCGTGCGCGCGGGTGCAACCGCGGTGAAGCTCGAAGGCGGACGCAAGCGCGTGGATGCCATCGGTGCCATCCTCGACGCCGAGATCCCGGTCATGGGCCACCTCGGCCTCACGCCGCAGTCGATCAACAAGCTCGGCGGCTATCGCGTGCAGGGCAAGACGCTCGACGCGGCGCGCGAGATCGTCGACGACGCAGTCGCGCTGGCTGAGGCCGGTGTGTTCGCGATCGTCCTCGAATGTGTGCCGGACGCGGTCGCTCGGATGGTCACCGATTCGGTCCCGGTGCCCACGATCGGCATCGGTGCGGGCCGGCACTGCGACGGCCAGGTGCTCGTGTACCACGACATTCTCGGCTTCGAGGACCGGGTGCGGCCGAAGTTCGTGCGCCGCTACGCCGACCTCGGGGGCGACGCCGCCCGCGCGATCGAGCGCTTCGCGAACGACGTTCGCGCCGGGTACTTCCCCGCGAGCGGCGAGACGTACCACGCGGCCGACACCGTCTCCGAGGCGCTCGGCCTCTACGGCTCCATGGAGCACGCGCCCGCCTGACCCGTCCGGCGAACCGCTCGGTGCCGCGCGCGCCTCTAACCTCTCGGCGATGTCTCGCCGGCCGGTCGTGATCACGCTGCTCGTGCTGGGCGTGATCACGTTGTCGGTCGTGGTGGTGAAGGTGCTCGACGAGGTCGCGGACCCCGATCCCCACGCCGGCGGGATCCCGCTCACCGCGATCCTGCCGCGGGCGCTGCCTGCCGTCGCTCCGTTCGCCGGTCTCTCCGAGGTGCACGCAGCGATCGGCTACGACAAGTGCCTGCGTCTGGTCGTCGCCGATTCCGAAGAGGAACGGGTGGCGGGCCTGCGCGACCACACCGCCGACCTCGGTCCGTACGACGGCATGCTCTTCGCGTTCCAGGGCCCGAGCGACGCGGCGTTCACGATGTCGGGGGTGACCGACCCGCTCGACATCGCGTTCTTCGACCAGGACGGCGCGCGCAACGCCACTCGCGCGATGAAGCCCTGCCCCGACAAGGCCGACAACGAGTGCCCCGTCTACCGCGCCGACGGGCAGTACGCGTTCGCGGTCGAGACGAAGGCGGGCCAGCTCCCGTCGGGACCGATCACCGCGTGCAGTCCGTCTTGACGCACTCGCTCACTGCGGGCGGGAGTGGCCGTTGCCTCTCGTAAGTGTCACAGGGCCGCTGTAGGGTCCACGTCGATAGATCCACGTCGGTGAGCGACTGCTAGCCTGACCGGCTCAATTGCATTCCTGCGCCCGTCGCTCCGGCCCTGTCGGGGTCAGGCGGTCGCCCGTGGCTGGCGTCACGGTCCGAAGGAGGTCCGGCCCATGAGGCCGTACGAGGTCATGGTCATCTTCGACGCGGATCTGGAAGAGGAGACGATCCGGTCCGCGGTCGAACGTTCCATCCAGCTGATCGAGTCCAAGGGCGCCGAGCGCGGGCAGATCGACTGGTGGGGCAAGCGACGCTTCGCGTACGAGCTCAAGCACCGCTGGGAGGGCTACTACGTGGTCTTCCAGGCGAAGGCCGAGCCCGCGGCGATGGACGAGCTGCACCGGAACCTCTCCCTTGCTGACGAAGTCCTCCGGCACAAGATCCTGCGGATTCCCGAGCACGTCTACGGGAACCTGGCGGGGTCGACCGCGTCGGACGCATAAGGGAGGAAGGCCAATGGCCGACAGCACCGTCACCATCGTCGGGAACCTCACGCGCGATCCCGAGATCCGTTACACCACGGGCGGCGCCGCCAAGGCGTCGTTCGGTGTCGCCGTGAGCCGCCGGTGGCAGAACCGCCAGTCGCAGGAGTGGGAGGAGCAGACGAGCTTCTTCAACGTCGTGTGCTGGCGCGAGATGGCCGAGAACGTCTCGGAGACGCTGGGCAAGGGTTCGCGCGTGGTCGTCACCGGCCGCCTCGAGCAGCGCAGCTGGGAGACGGAGAACGGCGAGAAGCGCAGCGTGGTGGAGATCGTGGCCGACGAGGTCGGTCCGAGCCTGCGCTGGGCCACCGCACAGGTCACCCGCAACGAGCGCCGCGGTGGTGGCGACTTCGGTGGTGGCGGTGGTGGCGGGGGTGGTGCCGGCGGCGGGAACAGCGGTGGCGGAAGTGGTGGTGGCGGCGGGAGCAAGCCCGCCGAGAGCAGCTACGAAGAATTCGGCGAGGAGCCTTTCTAGATGGCACGCGATCGACGAAACAGCAAGAGCGCGGCGAACGACCGGCGCCGCCCGCAGAAGAAGAAGGTGTCGATCCTCAACACCGAGCAGGTGGAGTGGATCGACTACAAGGACGTCAACCTGCTCCGGCGGTTCATGTCGGAGCGCGCGAAGATCCGGGCGCGCCGCGTCACCGGCAACTCGACGCAGCAGCAGCGCCAGGTGGCACGTGCGATCCGCGTCGCCCGCGAGATGGCGCTCCTGCCCTACAGCGTGCGGCAGGTGACCCAGCGCAAGGGCGGCCGACGCGACCGCGGTGACCGCGGTGAGCTCCGCGAGGAGATGCCGCCGCGTCCGTCCGAGCCGGTCGAGTCCGACTACGTCGAGGTCGACATCGAGGAGACGGCCGAGGGCCTCGAGGTCACCGAAGTCGACGTCATGGAGACCGAGGAGGCCGAGGCGTGAGAGTCGTCCTCCGGGAAGACGTCGAGACCTTGGGCAAGAAGGGCGACCTGCTCGAGGTGGCCGACGGGTACGCGCGGAACTACCTGGTGCCCCGCGGCCTCGCGATGACGGCCACCAAGGGTGTGGTCGCGCAGGCTGAGTCCATGCGGCGCAGCCGTGAGGCCAAGGAGACGCGCGACCGCGAGGCGTCGCAGCAGATCGCGGCCCAGCTCGGCTCCCGCACCATCGAGGTGAAGGCCCGCGCCGGCGAGGGCGGCAAGCTCTTCGGGTCGGTCACCGCGGCCGACGTCGCCGACGCGGTGCTGGCCCAGACCGGTGTGGAGCTCGACCGCCGCAAGGTCGTGCTCGACGAGCCGATCCGCGAGCTGGGCGACGCTCAGGTGCAGGTGCGCCTGCCTGCCGAGGTCGTGGTGGCCGTCGCGGTGGCGGTGGTCGAGGAGTAGTACGCGCGCCCCGAATGGGGCGGTCACCCGACGCGCGACGCATGGCGCCGACGAGCATGCGATGATGCCCGAGACGACGCGTGTCGCCTTTGGGGGATCTGCATGCCGCTCGCCGAGCAGGGGACCGAGACAACACCGCTCGCGCGGCACGACGAGGTCGTTCTGCGCGCGGTCGACGTCTCGGTTCGCTTCGGTGGCGTCGCCGCGCTCGACGGCGTCACCCTCGACGCCCGCGCTGGAGAGATCGTCGGGGTCATCGGCCCCAACGGCGCCGGCAAGACCACGCTCTTCGACGTGCTGTCGGGGATCCGCTCGCCCACGGCGGGGCGGATCACCTACCGGGGCGACGACGTCACACGTCGCAGCCCGACCTGGCGGTCGCGTCGTGGGATCCGTCGGACCTTCCAGCGCCAGCAGATGTTCGGGTGGCTCACCGTCGAGGAGAACGTGCTCGTCGCGTTGGAGTGGCGCGGGGGAGGCGGCGGACTGGCCGGCGACCTGCTCGCGCTGCCCAGCCGGCGCCGCCGGGAGCGTGAACGCCGCCGCCGCGCCGACGACGTGCTTCGCGTCTGCGGCCTGGACGACGTGCGCGCCCAACCGGCGGGCAAGCTGCCCATCGGTCGGGCCCGCATGGTGGAGATGGCACGGGCGATGGTCGACGAGCCGAGCGTGCTCCTGTTGGACGAGCCGACCTCGGGCCTGGAGGAGAACGAGGTGCACAACCTGGGCGCGTCGATCGAGCGCGTGAGCAGGGAGCGGGGGTGCGCCGTCGTCCTCGTCGAGCACGATGTCGGCTTCGTGATGGAGCATTGCGACAGGATCGTGGTGCTCAACCTCGGGCGGGTGATCGCGGTCGGAACACCGGACGAGGTCCGGGATGACGCCGCGGTGCAGGAGGCGTACCTCGGATAGCGGGAGCGATGCCCGTGTTCATCGCAGAAAGAGCGACTCAGGGGGAGCGAGATGTCACGTGCGGCAAAGGCATGGTTGTGCGGGGTGAGTGCCCTCGCACTGGTCGTCGTGGGCGCGGGCACCGCGGTCGGCCAAACGACCACGACCACGACGGCCACCAGTTCGACCACGGCGTCGTCGACGCCGACGAGCACCAACGGGAATGCCAAGGCCGCGAAGATCGTGAAGAACGATCCGTTGACCGGCACACCGGGTTCCGGTCTCACCCGCGGCGTCACGTCCAGCTCGATCAAGGTCGGCTGCTATCTCACCGCGTCCGCGTTCCAGGGTGCCGACGACGGGTTCAAGGCGCGGTTCCAGCGCGCCAACAAGAGCAAGGAGATCCCCGGCGGTCGCACGATCGACTTCTCGGCGTGCCAGGACGACGGCAACAACCCGCAGACCAACCTGCAGGTCGTGCAGAAGCTCGCGCAACAGGACGGCGACTTCGCGATCGTGGGCATCTCGCCGAACGTGTTGACCGCGTCGAGCGACTTCGTCGCCCGCAACCAGGTGCCGATGTACGGGTGGGGCATCCTCCCGGGTGAGTGCGCCAACCGCTGGTTCTTCGGGTTCAACGGTTGCCTCGTCACCAACTACCCGAACAAGAAGCACACCGTGTACCAGGCCAACCTGGCCCTCGGTCCGATCGAGGCGACCGGCCAGACGCCCGCACAATCGAAGTTCGCGCTGCAGGCGCAGGACAACGACACTGGGCACGCCGGCAACGACACCATCAGCCAGCTGATCAAGCTCGAAGGCGCCAAGGTCGTCTACCAAGAGGCGAACATCCCGGCGTCGAGCGCGGGCGTGAGCTTCACGCCGTTCGCCGAAGCGATCAACGCGGCGAATCCGAACATCCTGCTGACGCTGACCGACTTCCAGACCGCACCCGGGCTGACCGCGGCGGTGACCTCGAGCGGCTATACAGGCGCCAACGTCAACTACGTCGGCTACATCCCGGGCCTGCTCAGCACGTCGGCCCAGCTCGCCTCCGCGTTCAACGGCGCGTACGTGAGCAGCCAGACGGTGCCGTCGGAGCAGGACACCCCGTACATCAAGCAGATGCAGAAGGACCTGACCGCGGTCAACGCGAAGACCGGCAGCTTCGTCACGCTGGCGAACTCGATCGCGTACGCCGAGGCGGATCTGCTCGTCTCGCAGCTGAAGGCGACCGGCAAGACGCTCAACACCAAGACGTTCGACCAGGCGATCAACAACGGCAAGTACACGTACAAGTCGTCGGCGGCTGGGGGACCGGGTCAGATGGAGTACCCCTCCATGCACTTCATCCCCGCCGACTGCGCCTCGATGCTGAAGATCGACGGCACGACGTACAAGCAGATCGTGCCGTTCAAGTGCTACCCGAGCGTGGTCAAGAAGTAGTTCCTGTCCATCCATCTCTCACGGGAGGGGTCGGCGGTTCCATGAGAGCCGCCGACCCTCGCGTGTCGTGACGCGGCGGCGGGCCGGAAAGGCGAGGTCGTGGAGAAGTTCCTGACCCTGACCGTGAGCGGTGCCATCTCCGGCGCCATCTTCTCGCTGATAGCGGCGGGCCTCGTGCTGTCGTACAGCGCGACCGGGATCTTCAACTTCTCGTACGGGGCGATCGCCTTCACGAGCGCGTTCCTCTACTACCAGCTCAACTCGGGCCTCCACTGGCCGATCGTGCCGGCCGCGGCGTTCGTGATCCTCGTGTTCGCGCCCTTGCTGGGGATGTTGCTCGACGTGGCGGTGTTCCGGCCGCTCGCCCGGGCCACCGAGTCGGCGAAGATCATGGCGACCGTCGGCCTGTTGATCGCGATCCCGGCCCTGACGACGTGGCTCAACGACCAGTTGGTGAACACGATCGGGTTCACCATCCCGCGCAGTGGCGACGTCACCCAGGTGGGCCTGCCACCGTCCATCGGTCCGAGCCCGAAGGTCGACTGGAAGCTCCCCAGCGACATCCCCTTCGACTCCAACCAGCTCGTCGTGTTCGTCAGCGCGGTGGTGGTGGCAGTGGCGCTGTGGGTGCTGATGCGGCACACGTCGCTCGGCCTGCGCATGCGCGCCGTGGTCGACCGCCCGACGCTGGCGAGCACCCGCGGCATCAACGAGCGCACCACCTCGCGATGGGCGTGGGTCATCGGGACGATGCTCGCGGCGCTCGCGGGTGTGGTCGGCGCGCCGATCATCGGTTCGCTGCTCCCCGTCGGGTTCATCACCGTGATGTTCGTGGCCACCGCGGCGGCGGTGCTCGGCGGCCTGCGGTCGATCCCACTCGCGTTCCTCGGTGGCCTCCTGCTCGGCATCGCCGAGAACCTGGTGGTCGGCTACGTCAGCATCGCCAAGACCATCAGCGGGTTCAACAGCGCGGTGCCGTTCGCGCTCCTGCTGCTGGGTCTCGTGGTGATGGCGCGAGAGCGGAGCCGGCGCGGTGGTTCCACCGCCGACGAGGCCCCGCCCCCGGACTACCTCGCCGATCTGCCCCTGTGGCGGCGGGCGCTCCCGTGGACCCTCGCGGTGGCGTTCCTGATCGTCTACGTCCTGTTCCTGGCGAACGACTTCTGGGTGGGCGTGATGGCGTCGGGCCTCACGCTCTCGCTGATCTTCCTCTCGTTCGTCGTCGTCACCGGCATGGGCGGCATGGTCAGCCTCGCCCAGGGCACGTTCGTCTTGATCGCCGCGCTCACCACCGGCCTGCTGATGAATCGCTACGGCTGGGCGATGCTGCCGGCGATCCTGGTCGGGGTGGGCGTGGCCGTGGTCATGGGGGTGATCGTCGCGCTCCCGGCGCTGCGTCTGGGCGGGCTCCCGTTCGCGCTGGCCACACTCGCGCTCGCGTTCCTCGGTGACCAGGTGCTCTTCCAGTGGGACTACCTCCGCAACATGCAGTCGGGCTGGACGATCCCGCGGCCGGTGATCGGCCCGTTCGACATGAACAACAACAAGACGTTCGCGATGTTCTTGCTCATCCTGGTGGGGCTCGCCGCTCTCCTGATCCACAACCTGCGCCGATCGTCGTGGGGCCGCGCCATCGCGGCGACCCGATCGTCCGAGATCGCGGCCAACACATCGGGCGTGTCGGTGCTGCGCGTCAAGCTGGGGGTGTTCGCGATCTCCGCCGCGATCGCCGGCCTCGGTGGCGTGTTCTTCGCGTCCTACCAGTTCAACATCAGCAACTCGTCGGTCGTCGTGACGACGGGGTTGCTCTGGTTGGCGACGGTCGTGCTGTTCGGCATCCGCCGACCCGCGGCGGCGATCCTCGCCGGCATCGTGTCGGCCGCCTCGCCGGTCATCTTCAACTCCGGCTTTCACATCTCCTTCGCCGACTTCCTGTCGTGGAACGGCACCCCGTCGTCGGAGATCCCGGCCATCCTGTTCGGGCTGGGCGCGGTGCAGCTGGCTCGCTATCCCGACGGCGTGATCTCGATCACGTCGGCGCAGAATTACGCGCGTCGCATGAAGCGCAAGGCGAAGCGGGCGGCGGAGCAGCACGTGCCGGTGTCCGAGATCGCCGCGGTCGTGGAGGCGGAGGAGGCCGCCCTCGCTGCCGCCACCGAACGCGAGCGACGACACCTGGTGACCGAAGGAGTGGTGCACTCCGGCTCCGCGGCCGCCGAGTCGTCCGTGGACGAGCGGCCCGTGGCGCTCACGGTGCGGGGCGTGCACGCGGGCTACGACGACGTCGAGGTCCTCCACGGCATCGACCTCGCGCTGCACGGTGGCGTGATCACCGCGTTGCTCGGCGCCAACGGGAGCGGGAAGACGACGTTGTGCTCGACCATCTCGGGCATCGTGCCCATCCACGCGGGATCGATCACCCTCGAAGGCGTCGACGCGTCGAGCTGGGCACCACACCGGCGCGCCCGCGCCGGCGTGCTCGTCGCGCCGGAATCACGCGGCGTCTTCCCCGGGCTGACCGTCGACGAGAACCTCACGTTGCGGCTTCCGACCGCGGCGGCGCGGGGCGAGGTCTACGAGCGGTTCCCGCAACTGCGCGACCGGCGCGATCTGCCGTCGGGGAGCCTGTCGGGCGGCGAGCAGCAGATGCTCGCGCTCGCGCCCGTGCTCGTCAGCCCGCCACCGGTCGTCGTCGCCGACGAACCCACGTTGGGTCTCGCGCCTCGAGTCGTCGCCGAGGTGATGCGGGTGTTCGAGGAGCTGCGGGACCGGGGCGCGGCCATCCTGCTGGTCGAGGAGAAGGCGCGCGACGTGCTCGAGATCGCCGACGAGGTCGCGTTCCTCGATCTGGGCCACATCGTCTGGTCGGGGCCACGGCGCGACGTCGACGACGAGCGCCTGGTCGCGACCTACCTCGGCGCGAGCCGGCGTTGACGACCGGCGCCCTCGCCTACAACATCCTCTTCTTCACCAGGTCGTTGGTGGCGAACCAGCCCGGGATCGCCGGCAGGTAGGTCACCGCGAGCTGGTGGGTGAGCACCGCGGCCGATGCCGCCGGCGCGGGCACGCCGAACGCGGTGACCATGCCGGCCAGGCCGACCGCCGACACCGCGGTGCCGCCGCCGGGGATCGGCACCAGGGATGCGATCACCGAGATGCCGATGTTGAGCGCGAGCAGGGTCCAGAAGTTGATCGACGCGCCGTACGCGTGCAGGCACGCGAGCAGGGAACCCGCGTAGAGGCATTGCGCGACGACGTTGCCCACGATGAGCAGCGCCAACCGGCTCGGGCTCTTCACTGCGGCCCACACCGTCGCGAGGGCGCGCTGGATGGGCGGCAAGACCCGGCGGCGGATGCGACGCACGCCGAAGATCACCGCCATGGCGACGCCCACGACGAACACCGCGATGAGCACCACCACCACGATCTGATTGGTGTCGATGCGGCCGAAGTCGATCGAGTCGGGCGCGAGCCAGATGGCGAGGAAGAGCAGCCCCACCTGCACGACGATCTCCGAGACCGAGCTGAGGATGCCACCCGCGGCCACCGCTGACGACAAGTCGAGACCGTTCTTCTGCAGGAACCGCACCTGCAGCGCGGTGTCGGCCGCCACGGGCACCGCCAGGTTCGAGAAGCTCATCGCCGATTGCAGCTCGATGCTCGGCCACACCGGCAGTCGGATAGGCACGTTGCCGAGGAAGGTGATGCCGAAGGCGGCGTCGGTGGCGAGGCCGAGCACGAAGGCGAGGATCACGAACCCCCACTCGGCGTTCTTCACCGTGTCCCAGAACTCCACCGGGTCGCCCACCCGGCTGAGCAGCACGCCGACGGCGATGAGCGCGCCCACCGCCATCAGCAGGCTGCGGGGCTGCACCCGAAAGAGGCGCCGGAGCTCGGGGGCGTCGGTGGCCGTGGCCTCGGCGCCCACTCGCCGGAGCTCGTCGAGGCGGTCGTCGAGCTGGTCGCGCCCACCGAGTGCGTCGTGGGTCCAGCCCGAGAGCGCGGCGGGCTGGAGCATGGGCAGCGCGGCCGCGATGGTCTCCTTGCCCATCACCCGCACCGCGGCGGCGACCGCGCGCTCGGCCCCCACGATCGCGGTGGTCGCCGCGAGCAGCTGCGCGACGTCGCCCGCGGTCTGGCGGAACCGCGCGCTGCTCGACGCGAAGTCGAAGCTGACGATCCGGATCGCATCGTCGTCCACGAGCACGTGCCGAGCGTCGAGCTTCCCGTGCGCGACGCGCGCCGCGTGCAACGCGCGGAGCTCGCACCACACGGCGTCGAGTCGCACGTCGTTCACCGCACTTGCGTCGAGGTCGTAGAGCTCGGTGCCGGCCACTTCCTCGACCGCGAGCAGCGCGAGCGCGCCGCTCATGGTGGCGATGATCACGCGGGGCGCATCGACGCCGGCCTCGCGCGCCAGCAGCATCAGGTAGGCCTCGTACTCCACCTGCGCCCGCCGGCTCGGCAGCAACGTCGGCGGCGCGTCGCGGTACGCGAGATACCGCCAGGCGCGCGACAGCAGCTGCGCGTCGGCCTCGTCCCGCCCGAGCGCGACCACGCGCACGCGGCCACCGCCGTCCTCCCGATCGGCGACGAACACCGCCCGGCCCACGGGCTGCTCACTGGTGAGGCGCGCACTGGTCACGGGGATGCCGACCCGGGCCAGGGACTCCTCCACCTGGCGGCGCGCCGGGCGCCCGACCGGGGTGCCGAACACCCATTCGACCACGTGGGCGACGCCCCAGCCGAGAACGATCGCGGCCACGAGATCGGTGGGGAAGCCGCGCGAAAGGTAGAGGCTCGAGAGCGCGAGCAGCGCCACCAGGCCCTGGCCGAGGCGGCGTGTCGGACGGGCCAGGTGCGGTGACGCGACGAGCACCGTCGCGACCGCCACCGAGAGGCGGACCATCGGGAAGCGCGGCGCGTCGTTGAGGTCGAACGTGACCTTGAACGCCTGCCACAACCCGTCGTCGTGCACGAGGAACGCCATCAGCCGGCCGAGGACCCACGCTGCTCCGGCCGCGACCGCGAGGTCGCGTGCGAGCCGCCAGCGCCGCAGCAGCAGCACGGTGACCACGAGCAGGCCGACTGCCCAGAGCGCGGCGAGCTGGTAGAGGATCAGGAACAGCGTGCGCGCGCCGGTCGGGATCGAGTCGAAGAGGCGTACGACCGCTTCCTCCGTCGCGGTGGGATGGTGTGCGTGGAGGATCAGCGGGACGAGCAGCAGTGCCGCGACCACGGCGCGAGCGAGGTCTCCGGGGCGGCGGCGCGTGGTGCCCTGGGTGCGCTCGCGGGTCGCGACCGCACGCACGTCGGCCAGCAACGCGCGGACGGTGGTCATCTCCCACCCTGCCACGCGCGCCGTTCGTCACACTCGTTTCGTCGAGCGGTGGCGCTCATGCGTCTCGTGGCGTAGGTTTCCGTGCCGATCGGGGGAGGCGCCTGCCGGAGGGGTCGGCGTAGCCTCTCGCTCGGGACTTACTGACCGTCACGAGGAGAAGAAATGCCTCTCGCCAACGACTTCGGCACCGGACAGGTCTTCCTGTCGATGCTGTGGTTCTTCCTGTTCTTCATCTGGATCTGGTTGTTGATCGTCGTCTTCAGCGACCTGTTCCGGAGTCACGACCTCGGTGGGTGGGCGAAGGCCGGCTGGGTCATCGGCATCATCATCCTGCCGTACCTCGGCGTGCTGCTGTACCTGATCGTGCGGGGTCACAAGATGGCCGAGCACGCGCAGCAGGCTGCCGCGGCGCAGGATGCGGCTGCGAAGCAATACATCCAGCAGGCCGCCGGCACCACCGGCAGCACGGCCGACGAGATCCAGCGTCTCGCCGACCTCAAGGCGCAGGGCGTCATCAACGACGCCGAGTTCGAGGCCGGCAAGGCCAAGGCGCTCGGGAGCTGACCCCGTTCCATCGTTCGATGCTCGAGGCCCCGGGTTCGCCCGGGGCCTCGTCGCGCGCGCCGGCCCGAACTCGTCGCATGGCACTGCGCCCGGAGCTGCCGACGCCCGGTCCGTTCACGACCCATGACCTGAGGTGCTGTCGGGCGAGCGCCTGAAGTTTTTGTTGGCGCCGTCGTCCGCGCTCTGCACAGCCCGCCGCGGCCAACCTTGTGGATGACGGTCCCGCTCTCGACCACTCGGCGGCCCGGGCGCCGGAGCGCGGTGAGCAGCGACTTCGGTGGCCGGTTCGCCGATTCGACCCGTGAGTGTCACACCCCTGGTGCACACTCCGGCTGTGAGTACCGAGGTGTCCCACAGGCATGTGGACGAACGCGGGGTTTCTCCCCATGGCCTCCACAACGTTGTGCCCCTTCCCAACCGCGGTCGGGCCGCACAGAATGCCGTCCGGGCGTAAGAGGGCGGCGAAGCGGGAGTGGCAGTGGTCCAAGCGATCGATTCGGTGCGTCGCCGCGCGAGCGGCCGGGTGCCGCCGCACAACCTCGAGGCGGAGGAGTCGCTGCTCGGTGCGATGCTCCTGTCGCGCGACGCGATCACCGCCGCCGTCGAGGCGCACGTCGAGGTCAGCGACTTCTACAAGCCCGCGCACGGTCACATCTACGAAGCCATCCAGTCGCTGCACGGACAGGGCGAACCGGCCGACCCGGTCACGGTCGCCGAGGAGCTGCGTCGCGCCGACCTGCTCGACAACATCGGTGGGCGCTCCTCCCTGTTGCAGATCCAGGCCAACACCCCGGCGTCGGCCAACGCCGGTCACTACGCGCGCATCGTCAACGAGCTCGCGTTGCTTCGGCGTCTCATCGGCGTCGCCGGCGACATCGCCGAGATGGGCTACGACGAGTCCGACGACGTCACCGAGACCCTCGACCGCGCCGAGGCACTCGTGTTCGAGGTCGCCGAGCGGCGCGTCTCCGACTCGATGGTCGGCATCCGCGACGCGCTCCAGGACACGCTCGACGAGCTCGAGGCGCGCTACGGCGACGACAGCGAGCTCGTCGGTGTGCCCACCGGCTACCCCGAGATCGACCGCAAGCTCCACGGTCTCCAACGCTCCAACCTCGTGATCCTCGCGGCCCGCCCCGGCATGGGAAAGACGAGCCTGGCGCTCGGCCTGGCCAAGAACGTCGCCACCGGCACCGGCAAGCCGGTCGTGTTCTTCTCCATGGAGATGGGCGCGCTCGAGCTCACCAAGCGCTTGCTGGCGATGGAGGCGGGCGTCGACGCCACCAAGCTCTGGACGGCCAAGCTCAGTGAGCCCGACTGGGGGAAGATCAGCCACGCGGTGGGGCGCCTGGCCGAGGCGCAGCTGCACATCGACGACAACCCACACTGCACGGTGATGGAGATGCGCGCCAAGGCCCGTCGGCTGCGCGCCCGTCACGGCGACCTCGGCCTGGTCGTCGTCGACTACATCCAGCTGATGACCCCGAGCAGCGCGGGCCGGCGGTCGGAGAACCGTCAGGTTGAGGTGTCGGAGATCTCGCGTGGGCTCAAGATCCTGGCCCGCGAGCTCGAGTGCCCGGTCGTCGCGCTGTCACAGCTGAACCGCCAGCTCGAGTACCGCCAGGACAAGCGGCCGATGCTCGCCGACCTGCGTGAGTCGGGTGGTCTCGAGCAAGACGCCGACGTCGTCGCGTTCATCTACCGCGACGAGGTGTACAACCCCGAGTCCGACGACCGCGCGCTGGCCGAGATCATCATCGCCAAGCACCGCAACGGGCCTACCGGCACCGCACGACTGGTGTTCCGCCCCGAACGCGCCGAGTTCGTCAACATGGCGCACGACTGAGCGTGCACAGCTACCAGTAGTCGCGCATGAGCTCATGCGACCACGCGGGCTGGTGCACCTCGCCGCGCGGCGCGAACTCGCTCATGTAGGGCTTCACGTCGAGCACCGGGGTGCCGTCGATCGCGTCGAGGCCGCGCACCACGATGGACGCGCCCTCGACCGAGACCAGTTCGCACGTGCACAGGCCGATGCGGTTGGGCCGGTCCTTCGCCCGCTGGGCGAGGATCCCGACCTCCGGCCAGTCGCGCTTGCCGCGAGGGTGGCGAGAGTGGACGCACACACCGTCCTCGTCGACCCGGTCGAACAGGAACACCACCTCGACGTGGCTGAAGGCCTCGAGGCCGGCCACCGATCGCTCGTCGAGCGGGGGGAGCAGCGTGATCGTCGCGGCCACACCACCCCAGTCGTCGTCGACGGCTTCCTGGCGGCTCGACCCCACCGTCCCGATCGCCGTGACGGTCCACTCGCTCGCAGTCATGTCGCCGATCCTGCCACCGCACCTCGCGTTTGGGACTTGCATTGCGACAGTCAAAGATATATCGTGATATCACGAGTAAGTATCTCGACACGCCTTCGAAAGGACGACACCATGAGACAACGCAATCAGGACACCGAATCCCGAGAACACCGCCGTTGGGACGGCCCGCCGGAGCACTTCGGCTTCGGCGGCGGTCGCCGGGGCCGCCGCGGTGGCCCCGGGCGCCGGGCCCGTCGGGGTGACGTGAGGGCTGCGGCGCTCGCGCTCCTCGACGAGCGCCCGATGCACGGCTACGAGATGATCCAGGAGCTCGAGGAGCGCACCGACGGGGTGTGGCGACCCAGCCCGGGCGCGATCTACCCGGCGCTCCAGCTGCTCGAGGACCAGGGCTTGGTCACCGCCGACGCCGAGGCCGGCAAGCGCCTCTTCTCCCTCACCGACACCGGTCGTGAGGAAGTGGCCAAGCTCGGCGACCGCAAGCCGTGGGACGAGGTCACCGCGGGTATCGACCCGTCGCAGTTCCGGTTGCGGGATGCCCTCGGCCCCATCGCCGTCGCCGCCCGTCAGGTCGCGATCGACGGCACGTCTGCGCAGCAGACGGCCGCGGCCGAGATCCTGCTCGAGACGCGGCGCAAGCTCTACGCGCTGCTCGCCGAGACGCCGGCCACCGACGTCTCCGCCGAGCCCGTCGACGAGAGCTGATCGGGCGCGACCCGCTCGATCCCCCCGAGCAGGTCGTCGAGATCCGGCCACCATGCTCCCGCGCCCAGGCGCGGGAGCATGCGCGTGGCGGCGTCCGGATCGGGCACGGGCACGACGCGGGCGGGAGCGCCGCGGTGGAGCACGCCGAGGTACCAGTGGCGGCGCGTCGCGCCCCAGGCCTCGGCGTCGAGGACGAGGTAGTAGTCGGGAAGCTCGATCGACCCCACGCGCCAGCGGGCCAGCGTCTCGGCCACCGCCACCTCGAGCTCGCCGATCGGGCCCTGCTCGTCGAAGAGACGGATCCACGCGTCGGCGACCGCAGCCAACGGATCGGCGTCGTGCACGAGGTAGGGCGTGTGGGCGCGGACGGCCTCGGCCCACGTGGCGACCGCCCGGTCGAGTGGCGTGTCGTCGGGGTCGACCGACACCGGCACCACGTTGGCGGCTTCGCCGAGCCGCCGGACACAGTCAGGGGCGTCGTCACCCACGATCGCCACGACCGTGGTGCTGGTGCGCTGCGCCGTCCTCCGCATGGGTCGGTCCTCAGAACAGGCGGAGGTCGAGTGGCGCGCCGGCGCGCAGCTCGTCGAGGTCGATCTCGACGCACACGACGCCGCGGCTCGCCGCGTAGACCTTCGCCTGGGGCTTGATGCGCGTGGCCACGAACATGCCGACGGTGGGGGCCAGGTTGGGGTCGAGGTCGAGGCGTTCCTGGTAGCGCAACAACTGCTCCACCCCGGCGATCTCACCCACCCGCTTCACCTCGACCACGACGGCGCGGTCGTCACCGTCGCGGCACAACAGGTCGACCGGCCCGATGTCGGTGGGGTACTCGCGGCGCACCAGCCGCAGGTCCTCGCGCAGCGCGGCGACCCGCTTGCCCAACAGCTCCTGCAGCTCGGCTTCCACGCCGTCCTTCGCGAGGCCGGGGTCGTCGCCCAGCTCCACCGAGTAGTCGTGGAGCACCTCGAGCACCTCGATGGTGAGCGTCTCGCCCGCGGCATTGGTCGCGACGAGCCGACCTTCCTCCTCACGGACGCTGCACGGCGGACTCATCCAATTGAGCGGCTTGTAGGCCTTGGCGTCGGCGTGCACCGCGATGGAGCCGTCGGCCTTCAACAGGATGAGCCGGGGCGCGGGCGGGAGGCGAGCACCGAGTCGACCCTGGTATTCCACCGAGCAGTTCGCGACGAGCACGCGCACGTCGCGCGTTGTAGCACAGGTCCGTGCCCGCGTCCCGGTGTCGGCGTACCATGCGCCGGTTCCCGATCTGAGAGGTCTGGCGACATGGTGGTCGGCGCGTACTTGGACGGTCTCTACAAGGTCACCCTCGCACTGCACATCGTGTGCGCGGTGGTCGGCTTCGGTGCGGTGGCGCTCAACGGCATCTACGCGCAGCAGATCAAGGGTCGTCTCCAATCGGGTCGCGTCACCGAGGCGCTCGCCGTCCACGAGGCCAACCTCACGGTCTCCACCATCGGCGAGTACTTCATCTACGCCGTGTTCATCCTCGGCTTCGCGGTGCTCGGCCTCTCCGACTCGGTGTGGAAGTTCTCCCAGACCTGGGTGTGGCTCTCCGTGGTGCTGTACGTCATCGCGATCGGTCTCTCGCACACGGTGATGTTCCCGGGTGCCAAGCGCATGCGGGTGCTCATGCAGGAGATGGCAGCCGCTCCGCCTCCCGCCGGCGGGCCGCCGTCGCAGGTCGCAGAGATGGAGGCCATCGGCCAGAGGATGGGGTCGGTCGGGGCGATCCTCGACGTGATCCTCGTGGTCATCATCTTCCTGATGGTGTGGAAGCCCGGGGTGTAGCGCAAGAAGACGCACGCCGTACGATGACGCCGTGCACGTCGTCCTCGGCAGCTTCTACGACGAGGTCCTCCGTGAGCTGATCGCGGCCATGGGCGCGGCGTTGTTCTTCGGCAACCTCTACGCCCTCGTGCGTCGGCACCGTGATGCCGATCGCATCGCCGCCCGCACCGTGGAACGCGGCCGGCCGGGCAGCCCAGTGCGATCGCCGGCCAAGCCGGCGGCGAAACGCGAGCTCGCCCAGGCTCCCGTCGGCCGCACGTTGGCGTACCTGGTGCTCGGCTTCGTCGTGATGATCGCGGGCCTGGCGTCGCTCTCGATGTGAGTCGCTACGTCGTCACGACGTCGACCGTCGCCGCCGCGCCGCCCGACGTCCTGTGGGCACACGTCGCCGACATCTCCACCTGGTCGTCGTGGGGGCAGTGGGACGAGACCACTCGAGCGCGCGACGGCGCGCCCGAGCCCGACGGCGTCGGCGCCCTGCGCCGGTTCCGCCGCGGTCGCCGCACGCACGTCGAGGAGGTCGTCGCGTTCGAGCCGCCTTCCCGTCTCGCGTACGAGGTCCGCGAGGGCCTGCCGGTACGCGACTACCACGCCGAGGTGACGCTGGAACCAGTGGGTGGTGGCACGCGCATCCGCTGGGACGCGACGTTCGACGGGACCAACGTGATCACTGGTGCCGCGGTCCATCGGGTGTTGCGGCGGTTCTTCCCGGACGCGGCGCGCCGGCTCGCGACCGTCGCCGAGGCCGACGCGCGCGCGTCGTCGTGACCTACGCGCCGCCCACCGGCGATGCCGAAGGCCCGCTCGCGGGCATCCGGGTCGTCGACCTCACACGCGCGCGGGCCGGTCCCACGTGCGTGCGCCAACTCGCCGACCTGGGCGCCGACGTCGTCGCGCTCGTCAGTCCTTCCGGCGGAGGTGCGTTCTCGTCCCTGGGTGCGGACGGCGCCAACCTGCACCGCAACAAGCGGTCGGTCGCGGTCGACCTCACCACCGACGGCGGCCGCGCGGTCTTCTTCCGGCTGGTCGAGCACGCCGACGTGGTCGTGGAGAACTACCGGCCCGGGGTGAAGCACCGCCTCGGCATCGATCCCGACGCGGTGTGGGCGGTCAACCCGCGCGTGGTCTACACGTCGATCTCGGGGTTCGGGCAGAACGGCCCGTACGCGTCCCGGCCGGGCGTCGACCAGATCGCGCAGGGCCTGGGTGGGCTGATGAGCGTCACCGGGCCCCCCGGCACCGGTCCGTGGCGCGTGGGCATCGCCATCTCCGACACCGCCGCCGGCACGCTGCTCACGCAGGGAGTGCTCGCCGCCCTCATCGCGCGCGACCGCACCGGTCGCGGCCAATGGGTCCACACCTCCCTCGTCGAGGCCATGATCAGCTTCATGGACTTCCAGGCCGCGCGTTGGCTCATCGACGGCGAGGTCCCCGGCCAGGAGGGCAACCAGCACCCCACGATGGTGCCGATGGGTGCGTATCCGACTGCCGATGGCCATCTCAACGTGTCTGCGCTGCGCGACTTCCGCGCCTTCTGCGCGCTGCTCGACGCACCGGAGCTCGCCGACGACCCTCGCTACGCCGACTTCGCGTCGCGCCACGCACACCGCGTGGAGCTCGACGCCGACCTCGCGCGTGTGCTGCGCACCCGCACCACTGCCGAGTGGGTCGACCGTCTCGCCGATCAGGTGCCCTGCGGTCCCGTGCTGGCGGTCGACGAGGTGTTCGCCGACCCGCAGGTGCGGCACCTCCAGCTCACGCGCACGGTGCCGCATCCCACGCGCGGCGAGGTCGACGTCCTGCGCCCGCCGATCACCTTGAGCGACACCCCTGCCACCGTGCGGTCGGGACCACCCGCCGACGGTGAGCACACTCGTGCGGTGCTGACCGAGCTCGGTTACCGCGACGACGAGATCGACGACCTGCACGCGACCGGTGCCGTCGGAACCCGGGAGACCCCATGACGAGCGTCGACACCAAGCCGATCAAGACCGGCACCGAGAAGATGCTCGCCCACGTCGAGGGCGGCATCGGTTGGATGACCTACAACAACCCGGCGCGCCTCAACGCGATGTCGTACGACATGCAGATCGCGGTGCCGCGCATCCTGGGCGCGTTCGCGGCCGATCCCGACGTGCACGTGATCGTCGTGCGGGGGGCCGGCGAGCGCGCCTTCGTGTCGGGCGCCGACATCTCCGAGTTCTCGGACAAGCGCACGACGGTCGCGGCGCGCGCCGACTACGACGAAGCGCTCGCGGCCGCGTGGGGCTCGTGGCGCACGGTCGACAAGCCGATCATCGCCATGATCCGCGGCTACTGCATCGGCGGCGGTCTGCTCACCGCGATGAAGGCCGACATCCGGATCGCGGCCGAGGGCAGCGAGTTCGGGGTCCCGGCCGCGAAGCTCGGACTTGGCTACGCCTACGGCGGAGTCGAGGAGCTCATGGGGATCGTCGGACCCTCGTGGACGAGCGAGATCCTGTTCTCGGCCCGCCGGCTGAGTGCGGACGAGGCGCTGCGCATCGGCCTGGTCAACCGCGTCGTCGTCATCGACGACCTCGAGCCGTCGGTGCGCGAGCTGGCGGCCACCATCGCGGCCAACGCGCCGCTCACCGTGCAGGCGTGCAAGGCCGCGATCCGCGAGGCCCGCAAGGATCCCGAGGCCCGCGACCTCGACGCGGTCGAGCGCATGGTGGAGGCCTGCTTCCGCTCGGATGACTACCTCGAAGGCCAGGCCGCGTTCGCGGAGAAGCGCGCTCCTCGTTTCCGCGGCGCCTGACCCACCGCCGTCAGCGCGGCGGTGGTCCCGTGCGCGCGACGAGCGCGAAGCCCCAGAAGAGCAGGAACGCACCGAGCGCGATGGCGACGATGTTGCCGGCCGACGCGCCCCGGTCGGCGGCGTCGATCACGTTGAGGGCCAGGAGCAACAGGCCCGCGCCCACGGCAGCGAACGCGCGCGTGCGGGAAGGCATGGCGGGGGAAGCTAGCCCGCCCCGCGCCGAGCTGCCCGGGGGTGTTGCACTCGGTACAACCAAAGTATGCAAGGATTCGCCCGACCGTTCACGAGGGGGAGATCCATGAGCAAGAGGTCTGTTGCTGTCGTCGTTGCCGTCGTAGCAATGATCGGAGCCGCACTCGTCGGCGCGCCGGCCAGCGCGCAGTCCGGTTCGGGGGCGAACGAGATCGGAGTCACTGCCAAGACCATCCGGGTCGCGGTGATCACCGATGTCGACAACTCGATCGTGCCGGGCGTGTTGCAGGGTGTCGTCGACGGGGTCGAGGGCTGGGGGAAGTACGTCAACGCGAAAGGTGGGATCGGCGGCCGCAAGGTGCAGGTCGACTTCATCGACTCGAAGCTGAACCCGAACGAAGCGCGCAACGCGACCATCAAAGCGTGCGGAGAGGACTTCGCGCTCGTCGGGACCGCCGCCTTGTTGCTGAACGACATCTCGGACATCACGAACTGCGCCGACTCCGGCGGCGAGGCGACGGGCATTCCCGACGTCGCCGCGCTGGTGACCAACTCCGCGGAGGGCTGTGCGCCGACCGGCTTCGCGATCACCCCGCCGTCGGTGACGTGTGACAGCGTCGACCAGTCGCCGCAGACCTATCGCACGAACAACGGGGACTCTCAGTACCTGTTGAAGAAGAACCCGGGGCTGCACGGTTCGTTCGTGCTCGCGGTCGACTCGCCGTCGGTGGCGAAGGTGTCGAACGTGCTCTTCAAGGGCGCGCAAGGCGCGGGCATCAAGTCGGACAAGGACTGGCAGGTCACGGGCAACGCGCCGCAGAGCCAGTTCACGCCGATCATCCAGCAGATGAAGACCGACGGCTCGAACTACGGGGACAGCCTCCAGGCGGTCACCGGTGTCGTCTCCGAGCGACAGGAGGCACAGCTCCAGGGCCTCACCGACCCGAAGATCGTGTGGGAATGCACGCTCGCGTGCTATTACGCCGACGCGTTCACGAAGGCGGGCAGCGCGGTCGACGGCGAGTACATGTGGCTCACCTTCCTGCCCTTCGACGAAGGTTCCGCCAATCCGATGACGAAGAATTTCGTGAAGTACGTCGGCAAGGACAAGCTCAGCGGCTTCGCCAGCTGGGGCTTCACGTCGGGGCTGCTGTTCGAGCAGGCAGCCAAGGCCGTCGTGCAGCAGAAGGGCGCCAACGGTCTGACCCGAGCCAACCTGATGGCCGAGTTGCAGAAGATCCACAACTTCAACGCGAACGGCATGGTCGCGACGACCGACATCGCCAACAAGACGCCCTCGAACTGCATCATGCTCGAGCAGTGGAAGAGCGGGAAGTTCGTACGCGCCTGGCCGGCCAAGAAGGGCACGTTCGACTGCAAGAAGTCGAACCTGTACACGTTCCAGGACGACCTCAACAAGTAGGCGGCATCACAGTTCGCGCATCCGCTCCCACCCGGGGGGCGGAGGCGCGAGCATCCAGAACTGCTCGGGCACTGCGCCGTCGAGGCGCGCGTCGAGCGCGTGGTCGGCGCGCAGTGGCCCGAGCTGTGAGCCGTAGCATTCGATCGCGGCGCGCTTGCGTTCGTGGTCCTGGAGCGTCGGCACGATCATCGGGGTCGGCCAGAGGTCGGAGCGGAACAGCTTCGCGATCCGCCACGCGAGCATCCCCGGGAGGTGCTTGTAGCCCGCGTCCTCGTAGGCGAACCACGCGAGGTCGGGCCGTTGCTCCGCGGTGCGGAGTGCGGCATCGTGGGTGACCAGGTGGTCGGGGTTGGCGAGCCCGAGGGGGCACGACGACCGCCGTGGGTGCGACCGCGTCGACGACGGTGGCGGTGGCCGCCGCCACGTCCTCGGCGGTCGCCTGCGCGCCCGGCTCGAGGTACTGGTGGTCGACGAACTCGAGCCAGTGGTGGTCGGCGCCGAGGATGGCAAGCGCGGCGAGGTCCTCGGCGCGCCGGATCGCCACGACGTCGTCGCCGGGCTCGAAGCCTCCGAGCGCATCCCACTGGGTCGGTTCGGCGGGGTAGTGGTCGGGCGAACCGGCGAACACCGTGCACACCGTGGCGCCGGAGTGGCCCAGCAGGAGGTGACCCGCGCCCATGGCCGCGTCGTCGACGTGGGGCGAGAACACCAGCACGCGGTCGAACGTCCCGGTTGGGAGAACGCCCCAGGTGAGTCCGTGGTCGGTCATGTGGGACGGTCAGTCGGCCGGGACGCCCGGCGTCTCGACACGGATGAACACGCCCTCGGCGCGCGCCGTGACCGTGCCGCCCGCGCTGATCGTGCCGACGGTGAACACCTTGCGGCCCTCGGTGCGATCGACCCAGCTCTCGAATTCCAGTTCCTCGCCGATTGGCGTGGGTCGCTCGTAGCGGATGCCGAGCGTGCCGGTGTACGCGCCGAGCCCGAGGCACGCGTTCGTCGCGCCGAGCAGCTCGTCGAGCACCAGCGCGACGACGCCACCGTGGACGGTGCCGGGCGGGCCGGTGTAGGGCGCGGGCAGCGTGCCGGACCCGCTGAGGCGTTCACCGTCGAAGCGGAACACGACCGGCGGTGCGATCGCGTTCAGCGGACCGACCACCGGGCTGTATGGGAAGAAGCGCGCCGGGTCGCCGGTCGCGAACTGCTCCCGGTCGGGGTGCGCCGCGCGGAGCGCGTTCTGGCCGGGGACGGCGTCGATCACGAACGGACGCAGCAGCTCGATGGCGTCGCGCACGAGTGCCGTCGCGTGCTCGAGCGCGTCGACCGGAGCGTCGGCCATCCGCTGGGTCGTGAGGAGCTCGCGGGTGGCGTCGACAAGGGTCTCGGTCTGAGCGGGGTGTGCGACCTGCGGAGAGGGAGCGTCGGGGGAGATCATCGACTCGGGAGGCTACGATCTCGCCTCCGCGCGGGTGTAGTTCAGAGGCAGAACATCAGCTTCCCAAGCTGAGAACGCGAGTTCGATTCTCGTCACCCGCTCCACGCAACGAGGGCGAAACCGCACGTCACACTGCATTGTTGCGAATCACAAGGTTGTCATCCGTTGCCGTTGATTCCCGTTCGGGGCCGCGGTCTCGCGGCCCAACCGCGGCCCAGCGGATCACGCGCCTGATTGACCACCGTTCGGTTCCTCCGCCACACGCGGTCGACGGGTCATTTCGGTCGTTTCACTACTCGGTAGCCTCGCTCTGTGGCATACGTCGCGGCGTTCGTATGGGGCGTCGTCTTCGCGCTCAGCTCGTCGTTGGCGTTCGCGTCACTCTTACAGCGCCGCTTCGGGCGCGTTGCATCAGCTGCTGCGACGGTGTTCTACGTGTTCTTGCTCTTGTTGGTGTTGGGGGTTGTTCCGCGACTCACTGGCATGCTCGACGACACGGGCTGGGCAGGGGTGGCTCTCTTCGCCGCGGGGCTGTTGTGCGTTGAGATCCCCTGGTATCGGCATCAGCACTCGCAGCGCGTTGCCGAACAGCAAGCGCGCTACGAAGCGGCGGAGGATGCCGCGGGTACTGCCTGCTTCGACTCGCCGGAGGAGGCCGCACTCTCCGGGTGGGATGCCCTCTCGGATGCGCACGTTGTCTGGTCGCGCCGTCTCAGCGAACGCACCGCGGAGGTTCTGGTGGACACGACGCCCTCCCATCCGGTGCTCGTCAAGTGCGAGAAGTTGAGCGCGGCTGGGTCTGGACGACGTCCGAGGTAGATGCCTAAACAACCACTGTCTTTGACCTCAGCCGCGCCGCGAAACGTGAGATCAGTCCCCGATCTCGACCAGACGAGCAGGAACGATCGTCAGGGCGAAGGGCATCCGGATCTCACAAGGAGCGTCGCCGACGACGTGCGCCCGCTCGACGTATCGACCGCCCTCGAGTTCGAGGACCGTCACCGAGGGCTCTTCAGGGTCGATGAGCCAGTACGACGGGACGCCGCGCTCTTCGTAGGCGCGGCGCTTCAGGTCACGGTCGATGCTCCGGGTGCTCGGTGACGACACCTCGACGACCAGGAGCGGCACCTCGTCGATCGTCTGCTGAGCGCCGGGACCGGCGCTCAGCACGACCAGGTCGGGCTCCAGCACGCGGTTCTCGCTCAGACGCACGTCGAGGGGCCCAGGAAGGACCTCACAGCGCGCTACCCGGGCCAGGGGCTCCAGCAGCAGCCCGAGGCGGTGCACGCAGCGCTGGTGGGCTCGGTTGGGGGCAGCGCTCACAAACAGCGTCCCGTCAAAGAGCTCGTAGCGATGCCCGTCCTCGGGGATGGCCTTGAGGTCGTCATACGTGAATGGGCCGGCGGGCAGCTGCGTTGCGGAGATCGCCACGCCTCAACGATACCGACACCCCCGACCACCCGACACGCCCTCCCACGACACCTCGCGACCAGGTCGACGAGCTCCGGCAGCGTTTGGGCGGTCTGCCAGGCCCGCTCGAGGCCGCTGACATCTGGCGCGGCATCTGGTTCGAGGAGACGCACCACTCCACGGCGATCGAAGGCAACACGCTCGTTCTCAAGCAAGTCGAGGTACTGCTTGCCGAGGGCAGAGCCGTGGGTGCCAAGGAGCTCCGCGAGTACATGGAGGTCCGGGGGCCGGGCTCGGCAACGTCCAGCCGGCTCGCGGTCGCGACGCTTCCGAGTAGGCCAAACTGGTGGCGGTCCGAAACGGGCCGCGCACGGCTATGATTGGACCAATGGTCCACGTGGAGCTGGAACGGTTGGAGGCGTTGGAACTCCTCGGCATGACCCTCGCGCACCTCAACATCGCAGAGGCCAGCGGCGAGATGTCACCGCGGGTTCCGTTGCTGATGGCGGTCCGAGACAAGCTCGCCGCAGGTCTCCGGGAGGAAAGATGAGCTACACGGATGCCGAAGTCTCGGCCGCGCACGCTGCGATGCGGAAGTACCGCGGGAGCGACCAGGGCGAAGTAGGGGCCGCGCTCATCGTCGTCGGCCTGAGTGCTGAGCGTGCCGCCAAGGAGACCCAGATCCGAGACGACATGATGCGGGTGGCCCATCGCGCGGGCGCGTCGCTGAGGCAGCTCTCCGAAGTCGCAGGGCTCGGACGTAAGACTGTCACCGCCATCATCGAGCGCGACCCTGCCGCCTGACAACGCCGGATCCTGGTCAGCAGTTGGCGACAGCGTCGAGGGCCTTGCAGATCTGTTGTCGTCCCCCGGTACCAAGTTCGCCGAGCCGGACGGTGAGCACTGATTTCGGTACCGAGGCAAGGCTGTCGAAGGTCGCCACGCTGTCGTGGTCGATCCCCTCGTCCGGACCCACTGGGACGCAGGTCGGGATGTCGCGAATCGTGGTCGTCACTGGAGCGACGACAACGTTGTTCAGGACAGGGATCACCTCGTCGCGGGAGACGACGAGAACTGGCCGGCGCTTCGAATTGGGCGTTTCCATGAGCCAGATCTCGGCTTGCGCTACCACGGCTCTGCCTCGGTCATCGCGATTGCGCTCGCCATGGCGAGGTCATCGTCCTCGGTGGTTTGGGGGAGCTCTCGATATGAATGGGCGATGGATGCGCCCACGCGTGCGCGGCGGACCGAGTCGCCGAGCAGATGAACCCCGCGGCGGATCACCGCAGATCGACTGTCTCCGATGCCTTCGTCGACGAGCTCGTCGATGAGGGCGAGCTCGTCATCGGTGAACCGTGTGGGCACCGGCCTTGTCATACGAAATAGTATACAGAATGTAGATCGCAGACGGGCGTGGCGTGTCAGGGCGGATCACGGCGGGAAGGGCGTCACGCCTCCAGGCGACGGCGCCTCGCTCGCGGCGGTCGCGTTCGCGAACCGAGCGTCCATCGCGTCGATGAGCTGCTGGGCGTTCACCTGCGAGGAGGTGAGGGGGATCAGCCGATAGACGATTGCGCCGGGGAACGTCAGCGTGTGCTGGCGGATCCCGTTGATCGACTCCGTGCCGAATTCGGTGCCACCCCAGCCGATCACCCAGTCCCCGGAGCCGAGGTATCGGGCGCTCCCACAGCAGAACGACGCGGTGATGCCCGCGTCGGAGACCGAGCTGACCAACGTCGCGGTGCCGTTCGTGGTGTCGATCGTGTAGCGGACCGCGCGCGGCAACCGGCCGAGGCCCGAGCCGTCGTCGAACAGCGTGACCGTGCCGTCCGGTTGGAGCCGGCTGTCGTGCTGGCCACCGAAGTGGCTGCCGCCGGTGAAGACCGGATCACCGACGACGGTGAGGCTCTCCGGGCGTGACGAACCGCCGAGCTTCCAGACGATGTTCCCGGTCGCTTGGTCGATCTCGTAGACCGCGTCGAGGTGCCGGAACGAGAGGATGAAGCCGGTCCCCGTCGGTTCGATGGCGTTCCAGTGGTAGATGTCGTACCCGCAAGCCGGGCTCGGCGGGTTGCCGATGATGGCCGCGTTCCACTGCGGGTCCATCTCGGTCACGGGGATGTGGTCGTAGGTGTCCCAGCTCCACACCACCGATCCGTCGCCAGGGTCGACCTCCTGGACGACGTGGTCGCAGATCGACGCGCTCGAGGGGCCGTCGAGTGCAGAGAGGTCCACGCCGGTCCGGGGTTGGGCGGTCACCATCACGAAGTGCCCGTTGGGGAGGATGAGGACGTCGTGCGGGTCGGCCGGACCGCCGACCGTCTTCACGCTGCGCACGAACGTGCCGTCGAGGCCGTACTCGTCGACGCCGCCGTTGATCATGACGCCGAGGTTCCCGTCGGGCAGCAGGGTCGAGAAGATCGAGTTCGCAGGCTCGCTCCACCACAAGGGGACGCCGTTGCGGTCGTAGATCGCGGTGTACGCGGGCGTCACCGCCGTGAGGCCGGCCGACATGAAGTACGGCGTCAGCCCGTAGGGCGCCGGTTGGGCGGTCCACGGCGGGAAGTCGGTCGGAAGGCAGCGCACGTTGTATCGGACCGTGTTGTCGTGGGCAGGATCCGTGGTGATCGCGATCGTGAAGCGCTCGCCGGGAATCTGGGAGACCGACTCGCCGAACACCCCGCTCCGCGGGTAGCGGCCGTCAACCGAGACGAGGGTCTCGGTCGGCGACGTGACGTGCACGGCGACCGGCGTGTTCGGATCGCAGCGGACGACGTAGTTGGTGACCCCGCTCCGGAACGCGGGGAACAGCGGGGGATCGGTGACGATCGACGTCGGGGTTCCTGCCGGCGGCGGCAGGCACGCGGTGAGCCCGAGTCCGACGAGCGCCAGCGCGAGAAGGACCCCGAAGAGTCGTCGTGCACGCGCACGTCGCAACCCAGTGTCCAAGTCCGGCGTCCCTTTCCCCCTGCCCAGTTCGGCCATGAGCGTAACGACGACGAAGCGCGATCAAACGCCTGGGGACGCCGTCACGTCAGGTCCGATCCTACGGAGCATTGACCACGCGGGGGAGGATCTCGCCGCGGGTCGGTGATGGCGTCTCGTCCGTCGACTGGTGTCGGTACTCACGCACGGCTCGATTCGCGGACGCCGCCAGATCTTCGAGCCGCACGACGATGCGTTGCTGCTCGGGCGTGAGGCGGCTGAGGTCGAGCTCCCCGACGAGCAGGTCGACCGCGTCGAGTATCCGGGAGAGCTGCAGTCCGTAACTGCCGACCTCGCCGAGGACGTGCTCCTCGACGTCCGCGTCGCCCGAATTCCAGTTGATGGTGACGAAGTGCTCGAACCAAGTCGTCATCGGCCGGTAGTCCCAGGTCCGCAAGAGGTTCGTGAACGGAGACAGGAACGTCTCCACGATGTTGGTGCGAGGTTCGACACTCACGAGGACCTCCTGGAGGGAGAGTGCGGCAAGCCGCCGGCGAGCTGCTGATCTACCCGCGGAACCACGCCGTCAGACCTTCGGCTCCGACCCACCGAGGGGTCTTGATGCGTCGAACACGCGAGTCGGGCCTGCACTCCACGTGCCGTCGACCCAGCGCAGCTCGGTGAGCAGCTCCGCGTACGGCATTGACGACGCGCAGCCGCTGCCGAAGCCGAAGACGCGTTCGCTACCGAGGACCGCGTTCGCGGCCGCCCGTGCTTCGAGCAGTCGCACGTAGTCGTTGCGCGCCAGCTCGCCGGTGTACGCCGTCAGCGCGTGGCGCGCTTCTGACAGCACGTCGTCGTCGAATGGCACGTAGAGGTTCGGATGTGAGAGATCGGCCCAGAGGCCCCACACCCACCACGGCGTCGGGTCGGCCAGCTCCGCGACGACGGCGCCGGTCGCGCGCGCGACCAACTCGTGCCCTGGGTGCGCGTCGTGCAGCGATGGCGAGATGACCAACGCGGGGTGCTGGTCGGCGATCACGCCGGCGAGCCACTCGGCGATCGGCGCCTCGGCGACGTTGGGGTCGTCGCCACTCCAGATCGCGAACGGATCTTCGGGCAGCACGAGGTCGAACTGCGCGCGCCCCGCGGCGTTGAGAGCTTCGCCGCGTCGCCGCGCGTGATCGACGGGTCGGCCGAGGCTCACCAGCGCGTTCACCACCCGCCAACCTGCCCGCCGGAGCAGCAGCAGGGTGGCCGGGCTGCCCAGCGCCTCGTCGTCGGGGTGGGGCGAGACGTGCACCACCGTGTTCATGTGGCGAGGCTAGGTTCGCCGGGCTTCACGCACGGGCGAACACGAGCTCCTCGCGGCGCGCGGTGCGCAACGCCCAACACACCGTGATCGTCACCGCGGTCGCGCTGATCAGCAACGACGCCGCCGGCTTCAACACCACGAAGAGCGTCGTCGGCAGGGTCATCAGCATGCTGAGCGTGGCGCCCGCGCTGACGAGTTGCGCCACCGCCCAGAGCACCGTGAGGCCGGCGAAGAAACGCACGACGGCCGGCCGCGACGCCACTTCGGGAGTGATGGGGCAGAAGTCGTGCGCGATGCGCGCGATGAGCGGACGGCCGACGAGCACCGACGCCATGAAGACGGCGCCGATCGCAATGGTCGTCGCGACCGGTTGCAGGAAGTAAGCGAACGTGCTGCCGCTCAGGATGCCGAGGAGCGTCTTGGTCGTGAGCCCGAACATCGCCAGCACGAGCACCGACGGAACTCGGCGGCCACGCAACACGCGGCGCAGGATGGTGGAGTAGCCCCACACCAGCACTGCGATCATGGCGGTTGCGGTTCCGAACAGCGCCGTCACGACGAGGAAGATGGCGGACGGAACCAGCGATGCCTCGAGGACACCCGGCAAGCCGCGCCGTGCCACCGCACCGAGCACGTGACGGCGCGGAAGCGCGGACGGCGGCGCGCTCGTCTCGTCGTCGGACCGCGGGCTCAACGACCAGTCGGGGGTTTCCGCGTGACGCGTCCGCTTCACGCGGCGACCTCGAGCGGCATCGGGATGCGCCGGCACGCGAGTTGCCGCGCTTCGGGCCAGCGGACGCTGTGGACGAGCCCGAGCCGTTCCCAGAGGCGGATGCACACTGCCGTGATGTCGAGCTGTCGACGGTCCACGCCGTGGCGCGCCAGCGACGGGAACGCGTGGTGCGCGTTGTGCCACGACTCGCCGAGCGAGAGCACTGACAGCGCGGCGACGTTGCGCGAGCGATCGGTCGTGTGGAACGGGCGCGTCCCGAACGTGTGGCACACCGAGTTGATGCTCCAGGTCACGTGGTGGGCGAGGAACACGCGCGCGAGCCCACCCCAGATCAACGCGGTGACCGCGCCGCTCAACGTGCCGACGACGACCCATCCGGCCACGAACGGGATCACGACCGTCGCGGCCGCGAACAACGGGAAGAGACGCGAGACCACACGCAGGTCGTGGTCGAGCAGCAGATCGGCCGCGTCGCGTCGACGCGCCGGTGCGGGAACGCGGAACAACCAGCCGACGTGTGCGTGCAGGAGTCCTGTCCACTGTGAGCGCGGCTCCGGCGAGAGCGGGGAGTGAGGATCGCCGGGCCGGTCCGAATGACGGTGATGGCGACGATGTGTCGTGACCCAGTCGACGAGCGATCCCTGCACCGCGCAGGAACCGAGCACGGCGAGCGCGATCTTCAGCGGTCGGCGCGCCACGAAGCTGCGATGCGTGAACAGCCGGTGGTAACCGGCGGTCACACCGAGCACGGTGATCGCGTAGCCGCCGACGAGCAGTCCGATGTCGAACCACGAGACCGGCGCGCCGACCAGCCCGGTCATCGCGACCAGCGCGGCCACGAGCGGCACGACGACCAGCGCCGCGGTCACGACGAGCTGGAGTGGTGGACCCAGGGGACGGCGTTCGCCATCCTCCTCACCCGGGCGCGACCGGGCGGGCCCGAGGTCGAGGTCACGTACAGCCATTGCGCTCCGTTCCGAGACGGACGCGAGGCGTACGCCAGAGAGGGTGTCCGACTGCCCAGTATGACGAGCGAACCTGAGAACCAGCAGTCGGGCGGACGCCGGACCCTTCTCGGCGCCCCTTCGTGTCCGGAAGGGTCCCAGATGGGCGCGTTGGACCCCCGCGACGGAGGTTCACGAGTGATCAGGAGGGAGTTGCGCGCCGCGGAGGGAACTGCGGCGGTCGCTTCTCGATGAAGGCGCTGACGGCCTCGGCGTGCTCGGGTGACGCGAACGCCTTCGCGATCACGTCCATCTCACGCGCTTGCACGAGCCCCAGGTCGCGTTCGTGGGTGTTCTCGACGAGGAGCTGCTTCGTCCACTGGAGCTGCGGCGCCGGGTTGACCGCGATGCGTCCGGCCAGCTCCACCGCGTGGTCCACCAGTTGGTCGCCACCCACGACCTGGTCGACGAGGCCCGCGGCGAGCGCCTCATCGGCAGTCCAGAAGTCACCGGTCAGCGCAAAGAGGCGAGCCCGCCCGGGGCCCATGCGCTGGGTGAGGAATTGCGTCGCGGCCAGCTCGGGGACGAGCCCGATCTTGATGAAGCCGATCGCGAAGCGCGCCGCGTCGGAGGCGAGGATCGCGTCGAACGGCAGGATCTGCGTGATGCCCACCCCGATGCACACGCCGTTCACCGCGGCGATGATCGGCTTCGAACCCAAGCAGAGGTCGACCCACGCAAAGGCGACGCCGGCGCCCTTCGATCCGGCGCCCGACTCTGCCGTCGCGGGGCGGTCGGCAAACGTGTCGCCGATGTCGGCGCCTGCGCAGAAGGCCCGACCCGCGCCCGTGACCACGATCGCGCCGATCTCGGCGTTCGCGTTGGCGTCGTCGATCGCCTGCGTGAGCTCGCGACCCATGCGTGTGTTCCACGCGTTGAGCTTGTCGGGCCGGTTCAGCGTGATCAGGAGGACGTCGCCGCGCGGTTCGGTGAGGATGGTCTCGGCCACGGATGGATGCTACGGCGCATCGTGCATCCGGGTCCCGCTGCGTCAGGAGACGGCACCCGATGTCGGTGGAGGGACGAGTGGGGCGGTCGACGCTCCCAACCTGCGTACAGTGACGAGCGACGTGAGCTTCGCGTCGATCTCCCACGCGAGGGAGCGCGGCACCATGGGTGACAAGTCGCCGAAGAAGGACAACGCCAAGAAACCGGCGAAGACGATCAAGGAGAAGCGGGCGGCGAAGCAGGAGAAGCGCCACCCGACGGATCGCTTCGGGCCCTCCTGACGCTCGTCGTCGGGCGACTCAGGGTCGCGCGGTCGAGCCGCCGTCGACGCTGATCACCTGTGCGGTGATCCAGGCCGCGTCGTCGGACATGAGGAACGCGACCGCCGCCGCGATGTCCTCGGGTTCGCCGAGGCGGTCGATGCGCCCCAGGCTGAGCGCGAACTCACGGAACTCGTCGTCGGAGTGTTCGAGCAGCGTCTTGGTGAGCACCATCCCGGGCGCGACGCAGTTGGCGCGGATGCCCTGGCGTCCCCACCGCGACGACACGTGGCGCATCAAGGCGTTGATGCCGCTCTTCGACATGCCGTACGAAGGCCGCTGTGGTTCGCCGACGTGCGCGGTCGCGGAGCTGGTGTAGACGATCGCGCCGCTCCCACGCTCGAGCATCAACGGGATCGCGTGTCGCGTGCAGAGCAGATGACCGCGCAGGTTCACCGCGATCGTGCGATCGAATACGGCGAGGTCGACGTCGACCGCGTCGGTGTCGCTGAGTATCGCGGCCTGTGTCATGTCGGCGGCGTTGGCATGGATCAGGTCGAGGCCGCCGAACTCGTCGACCGCGACCGCGCACAGCGAGGCGACGCTCTCGTCGACCGAGATGTCGAAGTGCGCCGCGACCGCGCGGCCACCGGAACCGCGGATGTCGGCGGCGATCGCTTCGGCGTGGTCGGCGGCGAGGTCGCCCACCACGACCTGCGCGCCCTCCTCCGCCAGGCGGACCGCGGTCGCGGCACCGATGCCCGAACCGCCGCCGGCCACCACCGCGACTTTGTCGACGAGACCTCGCACCGAATCCCCCAGTCCTCAGAAGTAGAGCGGGAGCGCTTCGAGCCCCCACACCGCGGAGCCGTCCTTCCAGGGCACCTCTGCCGTGGGTACCGCCAACCGGAGGTCGGGAAAACGCGCCAGGAGTGACCCGATCGCCACCTGCAGCTCGACTCGCGCCAGGTGCGCTCCGAGGCAGTAGTGCGAACCGTGGCCGAAGCCGAGCTGGAAGACGTCGGGCCGCTCGACGTCGAGATGATCGGCGTCGACGAACACCGACTCGTCGCGGTTCGCCGACGCGGTCGACGGAATCACGCCTTCACCGGCGTGGATGACGACGCCGCCGATCTCGACGTCCTCGGTGGCCAGGTAGGCGATCTGCGATCCCGCGCTCAACGGGATGAGGCGCATCAGCTCCTCGACCGCGTTCGGGACCAGTTCGGGGTTCTCGCGGAGCCGTTGTAGCTGCTCGGGGTTGTCGAGCAGGCACAGCACGAACTTGCCGAGTTGGTTGGCAGTGGTCTCGTAGCCCGCGACGAGGATCGCCATCGCCAGCGATCGGAGCTCGCCCTCGGTGATCACCGCGCCGTCTTCGTCGCGTGCCGCGACCAGCGCACCGAGGATGTCGTCGGTCGGCTCGACCCGACGCTTTGCGATCAGGTCGGCGAGATACGCAGTGAGTTGGCCGTGCGCGTCGAGCAACTCCTCGACGGTATGCCCGCTCGACGTCATGAAGATGTTCGCCCAACCGTGGAAGCGCTCGCGGTCGTCGAACGGCACGCCCAGCAACTCGCAGATCATCGTGATCGGCAGCGGTAGCGCGACCGCCTCCACGAAGTCGACCGGCTGCTCGGCGTCGCTCATCGCGTCGAGCAGACCGTCGACGATCTCTTGCGCGCGACCGCGCAGCGCCTGCATGCGCCGCGCGGTGAACGTCGCGCTCACCAGCCGCCGGATGCGCGTGTGCTCGGGCGGGTCCATGCCCAGGATGGAGTCTTCGATCGGGAAGAACTCCGCCATGCGACCGACGTCGGTACCGATCGTCGCGGCGCGGCTGAAGCGGGCGTCGGCGAGCATGGCGCGCACGTCCTCGTACCGCGTGAGGAGCCAGCACGGCTCGCCGAACGGCAACTGCACGCGCACCACTGGCTGGCTGGCGCGCAGCTCTGCCAGCAGCGGATCGGGGTCGAGCCCCTGCTGGGTGATGGTGGGGAAGTGCGGGCAGCCGCTCATGCCGCCTCAATTGGGCGTTCGCTACTCGCCGGGATACCCGGCTCGCTCACGCTCACGCGCCGTCGGACGGGATGTCGCGCTCGACGCCCCGCCAGTAGTCGGGCATGTCGTCGCCCATGCCGGTGAGCACGCTGTTGGCCATCTCCGGTGGGAGGTGACCGTCGTCCTCGGTGAACCCGTACTCACGTGCCAGCGCCGCGGTCCAGAACGATCCGCCGCTGCGCTCGAGGATCTTCGGGTCGGCGGCCAGCGCGACGACTGCCTTGCCGTTGAACTTCGGGGTCTCGCCGAAGCTGATGTCGAGGCCGTGCAACTCACGGCGCCCGTCGGCGGTCTCGACCGTGTTCGCGAGCAGTCCCTCGGTGAGCACGAGGCCCGGCCAGAGCGACACCACCGCCACACCGTGCGGACGCAACTCGAACGCGGTGTCGCGCGTCACCCGGTCGATCGCGGCCTTGCCGACGCCGTACGGAACCGAGAGGAGGTAGCTCTCGGCGCCGTGCGATGAGATGTTGATCACCACCCCCGAACGCTGCTCGAGCATCATCGTGCGCGCCGCCGAGCGCGGTCGTGACGTAGTCGGAGCGCGGGCCGATGTCGAGGCAGGCGCTGATGTGGCGGAGCGGGATCTCCCAGAAGGGCACCGCGACCATCTCGGAGAAGTCGGGCGACGCGACGTTGACGACGACGTCGAGGCGGCCCTGTTCGGCCTTGATGCGTTCGAACACCGCCTCCACCTGCGCGTCGTCGGTGTGATCGCAGGCGACGGGGGTCGCGGCGCCGCCGGCGGCCTCGATCTCGGCCGCGGTGCGGGCGAGGCTCGCGAGCTGGCCCGGCACGTCCTCGACGGTGCGCGCGGTCAGGTAGGTGACGGCGCCGCTCGCGCCCACCTCGAGCGCGATGCCCTTGCCGATGTTCTTGCTCGCGCCGGTGACCAGCGCGACCTTGCCCGCCAACTCGTTCGCCATCGCCCGTCTCCTCCTCAGCTGCCCGACTGCTTCACGAGCACGACGTTCTTCTTGTTGCAGTCGAACGACGCCGGCTTCGACGGGAAGACCCGCGTGAACTTGCCGCCCTGCACCTGGAACAGCGAGGTGCACGGCGTGGCCTTCTTCGCAGGGATGTCGCTGGTGGCGAGCATCCCGTCGGCGTTGAACGAGTGGATGTCCTTCGCCGCCGCGAGCCAGTTCGCCCGGGTCAGCGCGTTGACCCCACCCGTCTTCACCGCCGCGTTGACCGCGTCGCGGAAGAACAGCGCCGCGGCCCACGCCAGCTCGCCGTTGCCGTCGATGACGCCGTCCCCCACCGCTTTCACGTACGCCTTCACCGCCGGCAAGTACTTCGCCTCTTCGACCGGCACGAACGGCATGTCGACGTACTGCCCGTCGGCCTTGGCGCCCGCGCTCTCGAGGAAGCGCTTCGAGTAGCACGCCGACGTGCAGTCCCACACCTTCACGGTGTTCACGCCCTGCACCGCCGCTTCCTTCAGCATGTAGGCCTGCGAGGTGTCGTTCACCGCGCTCGAGACGATGGTCGATCCGTCGGACTGGATCGCGGTGGCGATCGGGAGGTACTTGTCCTGACCGTCGGCGCCGTGGATGTCGTACTCGCCGTCGCTCTTGATCCCCACCTTCTGCGCGCCGAGCCAGATCGGCAGGGAGGCTGTCTTGAGCGCCTCGATGTCGGCGCCCACCAGGAACACACCGTGGAGATCCTTCGACACGTGTTGCAGGTACCAGCGGAACCGTCCGACGCGCGCTTGGTAGGTCTGACCCGACGGGTCGCTGAACACCTTCGACGGCGCGGTGATCGGGAACGAGACCGGCGAGGCCTGCTCCGCCTCCCAGAGCGTCACCACCGGCACGTCGGGCAGGCCGGTCTTGGCGCCCGCCTTGTCGGGGCACGCCACAAGGTCGTCGACGTTGTTCATGAACAGCGCACCGGTGCCGACGATCGCGAAGTCGTTCTGGCAGGCCTTGATGATGGCGTTGCGGGTCTCGTCGGCGCTGAGCTTCGAGTCGATGAAGTCGACGACGACCTTGCGACCGGCGAGGCCGCCCTGCGCGTTGATGTACTTCGCGAACCCCTGCACCGCATCGCGCGCGCCGGCGTAGGCGCCGGGCGCGAGCGGCGTGTCGACGTCGGCGATCACCGCGATGCGCAACTCGGTCGCGGTGACGCCGATCTCGCTGGCGGTGGGCTTCGCGTCGGCGGCACCCGCCGTGCTGATCACGGTGGCGAGCGCCAGCGCCGCCACGCAGAATGCCGACACGAATGCGACGACCAGACGTCGATGACTCACGGGCTCCGCTCCCCCCTCGGGCACGATGACCGCCCCCATATTGTGTAGCCTTATGTGTACGCCTATCACAAAGTACGGAGGAGGGCAATGCCCACCGCCCGCGACGACGGCCTGACCGCGACGACGAACCCCGCGCCCCGGCGAGGGCGCCCGCCGCGGGCGAGCCGCGAGCAGATCGTCGACGCTGCCGTCGCGCTCCTCCGCGCCGCGCCCGACGAGCCGCTCACCATGGCCCGGGTCGCGAGCTCCGTCGGGCTCACCCCCATGGCGCTCTACCGGCACTTCAAGGACCGCGACGAGCTCATGGACGAAGTCGTGGGTCGGATCCTGATGGAACGCAACGCCGCCATCCCGCGTCAGGGACCGTGGCAGGACCAGCTGCGCGCGTGGGTGCTCGGTGGCCTCGACCACCTCGTGCCCTGCGCGCAGGTGGTGCAGGTCGTGCTCGCGGGTGGATCGTCGCGCTGGGTCCACGACGCGGCCACCCTCGTGCGCATCCTCGAGCAGGCGGGCTTCGCCGACGACGAGCTCGCCGAGATGCAGGTGTGGATCGCGCTCTCGGTCGGCGGGTACGTGATGGCCGAGGCGTCACGCCGCCAAGGTCCGAACACGCCGGAGGTCTACGGCGCGCTGGCGCACCTCGACCCCGAGGACGCCGACCGCCTCGCGGTGCTCATCCCGCAGATCGACCGGGCCTTCGACCAGATGCACGAGCGGTTCGCCGATCGGCTGATCCACACGGTGGAGGCGGCGGCGCCGAAGTAGCCGTCCCGCGACATTCCGAACGACCTTTGGGGGGGTGCGGTGACGGCTGGCAAGTGGCGTTGGGTGCTCGGCTTCGCGGTCGCCGTCTTCGTCGGGATCGTCATCGCCGCCTCGCTGAACCAGGCGGCGTTCACCAGCCAGACGATCACCGCCGCGGTGATCTACGCGTTGACTGCTGGTTCGATCTACGCGATCGCGGCCTCGGGCCTGGTCGTCACGTACACGACGTCGGGGGTCTTCAACTTCGCGCAGGGCGCGATCGGCATGATCATGGCCTTCCTCTATTGGGAGGTGCGGATCAACCACGGCTGGCCCGCATGGCTCGCGCTCATCTTCGTGGTCCTGATCGTCGCGCCGCTCTTCGGTGCGTTCGTCGACTGGTCGCTGATGCGCCGGCTGGTCGGCACGCCGCTCGTCGTGCAGCTCGTGGTGACCATCGGCCTCATGTTCTTCCTCATGGGACTGGCCGCGACGATCTGGGACGAGAACGCGATCGCGCCGCCGCTGCCCGAGTTCTTCGCCGACAAGCACGGTATCGACATCGGCGACGTCGTGCTCACGTGGCACCGCTTCATCACGATCGTCGTCGCCATCCTCGTCGCGGTGTTCCTGCGCTTCCTGCTCTACCGGACCCGCACCGGCGTCGCCATGCGTGCAGTCGTCGACGATCGCGAGCTCGCGGCACTGCACGGCGTACGGCCGGGGCGGGTGTCGTCGTTGGCGTGGGCGTTGGGGTCGTCGATGGCTGCGATCGCCGGCATCCTGCTCGCGCCCAACGTCGGGTTGCGCGTCGACGTGCTCACGCTCTTCATCGTCGACGCGTTCGCGGCGGCGATCATCGGCCGGCTCCGGAGCCTGCCGTGGACGTTCGTCGGCGGGTTGCTCATCGGCGTCACGCAGAGCTTCGCCCTCAATTTCCTGCAGTGGGGTGGCCGGTGGGGCACGGCGTCGACGGCGATCCCGGCGATCATCCTGTTCGTGGCGCTGCTGGCGCTGCCCGAGGCCCGTCTCGAGGTGGGCCGGTTGGTCCCCAAGCACCGCGTGCCCAAGCTGCCCGACCTCCGGCGCTCGGTCGCGGGCATGGCCGCGCTCGTGCTGGTGACCGCGCTGATCGCGCATCTCGGCGGCCTCGACACGACCAACCTGCGCCGGCTCACGCTCGCGCTCATCACCGCGCTGGTGATGCTGTCGCTGGTGCCGCTCACCGGCTGGGCCGGGCAGATCTCGTTGGCGCAGATCACCTTCGTCGGCGTCGGCGCGTACGCCATGGCCATCGTCGCGGGGGACGCACGCTCGTGGTTGGGTGCGGGCAACCCACTCGGACTCCTGGTCGCGGCGGCCGCCGCGGTGCCGTTCGGCGTCCTCATGGCGCTGCCCGCAGCTCGGCTGCAGGGTCTGTACCTCGCGCTGGCGTCGATGGCGTTCGCGGTGATGGCCATCCCTTTGTTCTTCGCGCAACCGGAGATCCTCGGCACCAACGGCCGCAAGCTCGCGACACCGAGGTTCCTCGGCGTGGACTTCGACGATCCCCGCAACTTCGTCGTGCTCGCCGCGGTCGCGTTCGCGGTCCTCGGACTCTTCGTCGTCTGGTTGCGCCGCGGTCGCTTCGGTCGCCGGTTGCTTGCGCTGCGCGACAGTCCCGCCGCCAGTGCGACCATCGGCGTGAACCTCGTGTGGACCAAGCTCGTGGTGTTCGCGCTCGCGGCGGCGATGGCCGGCTTCGCGGGCGGTCTCCTCGGCACCTTCCGCGGGACGGTCGGCAGCACCGACTTCGCGATGCTGCTCGGAATCCCGTTCCTGCTGCTGTTGGTCGTCGGTGGGGTGGGCACCGTGAGCGGTGCGCTCATCGGCGGCGTGAGCACGGTCCTGCTGTTGATCGTGCAGGACGAGGTGTCGTTCGTGGTGTTCGGCGTCTCGGTGCTGGTGGCGCTGACCCGCATCGGTCCCGGGCTGGCCGCGTTGGGGGCCAGCCGCAATCCTGAAGGGATGGCGACCCAGTTCCAGCGTGAAACCTCACGCGGGCGTCGGGCGTCTTCCTCCCGTGGAGGATGACCAGGCGCTCGTCGAGTTCTGCCGCGCCGAGTGGCCCCGCCTCGTCGGATCGCTGAGCCTCGACGTCGGATCGCGCGAGCTGGCGGAGGATCTGGCGCAGGAGGCCCTCGCGCGCGTCTGCGCGCACTGGCGGCGGGTGCGCCGAGCCGACTCGCCGTCGGCGTGGGCGCATCGAGTGGCGTTCAACCTGGCCAAGTCGCACGGTCGCCGCCAGGCGACGTGGTCGCGCGTGCAGCCGCGCGCGGTCGACCGCCCCCTGGGCACCGTCGATCCCGACCGGGCCAGCGTGCTCGCAGTGAGGGACGCGCTGGCCACCTTGCCGACCGCGCAACGTCAGGCGCTCATCCTCCGCTACTTCGCCGACCTCTCGGTGCACGACACCGCCGCGGCGATGCGTTGTCCCGAGAACACGGTGAAGACGCACACGCGGCGCGCGCTCGACGCGCTGCGGTCGAGCGGCCTGCTCGACGACGCGATCGAGATCGACGACGAGGAGGTCGGATGACCACCGACGTACGCACCCTGCTCCACGACGCGGCCGACGCGCCGATTCGTGCGCCTGACCTCGACCACGCGCGGCAGTCGGCGCGTTCACGACGCCGCCGCCAGCGCGGCGTGGGCGCGCTCGTCGCCGTCGTCGTGATCGCGCTCGTGACGGGCTTTGTCGCGATCGGCGGCGACGACGGCGACAACGCGCGCGTTGCCATCGCCCCGCGTCAGACCGGCTCCGAGATCCCCGACGGCTGGAAGACGATCACGGCCGACCCCGGCATCACCATCTTCGCACCCTCGGAGTGGAAGGTCCTCCCGCCGGACACGACACCCATCGGTGCGCCCGTCCTCTCGCTCGACAACCTCCCTGTTGGTGCCGACGACGTGCTTGCGGCCTGCACGATGGGCCGCACGCCGACCACCGCGCCCGACGCGGTGGGCTCACTGATCAACATGTGGGAGTTCCCCGCCGGTTCGACTGAGGTTCCGGGAACGAACAACGACACGGTCCAGGTTGTCGACCGACCGACGTCGTTCGCTGGCGCGCTCACACCCGGGCCGGGCGACTGTCCCGGGGCGGACTCCGGCCAGATCGCGTTCCGCGACGCCGGGCGGGTGTTCCTCGTCCGAGCGGTCATCGTGTTCCCGTCCGACACCGACAGGGAGGAACGCCTTGCGCTCGTCGGTCAGGTCCTCGACACACTCCGAATAGATCCGCTCGAGACCGTGACGACGAACACGTTGCCCGTCACGACGACTCTGCCCCCGGCGACGGCCACGACGGCCTCACCATTCGTTCCGACCACCGCGGACGAGCAGCAGATCCGCGACCTGTTCGTGGCCTGGCTGCGCAACCACCCCGACGACGAGACGCGCGCGATCATCGAGGACGGGGACGCGCTGCTCGACGTGATCCATCAGGGTCTGGCGCAGCACTCACCGGAAGATCTGACCAAGTACTCGGGCACAGTGCAGGCGGTGCGCATGCTCGACGCCGATCACGCCGAGGTCGAGTACACGCTCCTGTTCGACGGTCATCCGCAGTTCGGTCTGCGCACCGGCGTCGCCGTGCGCATCGACGGTCAGTGGAGGGTGAGCCGCGCGACCGAGTGCGCACTGCTCTCGCTCGGCGGCCTCAGCTGCCCGGCGTGATCAGACGCGAGTGCGGCGGGCGATGTACAGGATCAAGGCGATGATCGCGAGGACGACGAGGATCAGTATCAGGAGTGCCATATAGGTGGGGTACCCGTCATCTGGTGGACAGGAACCCGTCGGTGACCGATGTCCCGTCCCGCCGGTACGCTCCGGGGAACGACCCGCTGCCGTCATCGGGGGTGACATGACGGGATCCGACGAACGTCCCGGAGGCCTCGCGGCGTGGGCTCCGCGCGCGGTGCCCGGCCCCGGCATCGAGCTCACCGCCGCGCAGGAGCTCGCCATCGCGCTGCGTCACCTCGACGACGTCGGCTGGTGCGAGAACATGACCGGCCACATCACCGTGCAGGAAGGTGACCGCTTCCTCGTCAACCCGTGGGGCCTCTGGTGGGCCGAGGTGACCGCGAGCGATCTCCTCACCATCGACGGCGACGGCACCGTGATCGCGGGCGAGTGGGACGTCACCCCGGCGGTGCATCTCCACACCGAGCTGCACCGCAAGCGCGCAGATGTACGCGTCGTCGTGCACAACCACCCGCCGTACGCGACCGCGCTCGCCGCAATCGGTGAGCTCCCCGACCTCGTGCACCAGAACTCGTCGATCCTCGCCGATGAGCTCGTGCTCGTCAGCGACTACGACGGCGAAGTCGACCAACCGACACTGGGCGCGGAGCTCGCCGACCGCATCGGGGACGCGTCGGTCGCGCTGCTCGTGAGCCACGGCGTGATCGTGACCGCGCCGAGCATCCAAGAGGCCGTCTACAAGTCCGTGCTGTTCGAGCGCACGTGCATGCTCCATTGGCTCGTGCGCGCGCTCGATCGCGCGCCCGTACCGATCGCGCCGACCCACCAGAAGCAGCTCAAGGCCTCGCTGATCGAGCGCGCCGCGCCCGTGTACTGGCATGGTGTCGTGCGCGCGCTCGTCCGCGACGAACCGGTCGTCCTTCAGTGAGGGAGGTGTTGGAGTAGCGATGGCGATACCGCTCGAAGAGCTCCAGGCCAAGCAGGGCTTCACGACCGCGCAGGCGGGTCAGGTGTCGTGGCTGCCCGAGCCCGACCGCGCCGAGCGCCGCTACACGGTGATCTCGGTCGACGACCACATCGTCGAACCGCCCGACGCATTCGAGGGCCGTCTTCCGGCGCAGTACGCCGACCGCGCGCCGCGCGTCGTCGAGCGCGACGACGGAAGCGAGGCGTGGGTCTACGAAGGGCAAGAGATGCCCAACGTCGGGTTCAACGCGGTGGTCGGTCGGCCGGTGAGCGAGTACAGCTTCGAGCCGACCCGCTTCGACGAGATGCGCCGTGGCGCGTGGGACATCTCGGCGCGCATCGCCGACATGGACCTCAACGGCGTCTACGCGTCGCTGTGCTTTCCGTCGTTCCTGCCCGGGTTCGCGGGGCAGCGGCTCCAACAGCTCACCGATGACCCCGACCTCGCGCTGGCCAGCGTGCGGGCGTGGAACGACTGGGTGCTCGAAGAGTGGGTGGGGTACGCGCCGGAGCGGATGATCCCGCTGCAGATCCCATACCTGCTCGATCCTGAGGTCGCGGCCGACGAGGTGCGGCGCAACGCCGAGCGCGGCTTCACCGCGATGACGTTCTCCGAGGCGCCCCACATGCTCGGGTTGCCGTCGCTGCACAGCGGGCACTGGGACCCGCTGATGGCCGCGTGCGAGGAGACGAGCACGGTCGTGTGCCTGCACGTCGGCTCGTCGGGCACGTCGCCGGCGACATCACCCGACGCGCCATCCGACACCATCGGCGTCCTGTTCTTCGGGTACGCGATGTTCGCCGCCGTCGATTGGCTCTACTCGCGCATCCCGGTCCGGTTCCCGAACATCCGGATCTGCCTCAGCGAAGGTGGCATCGGCTGGGTCGCGGGGCTGCTCGACCGGCTCGAACACGTGCGCAAGTACGACGCGATGTACGGCACCTGGAACGACGTCGCGCTCAGCCCGGCCGACACGTTCCGCCGCAACTTCTGGGTGTGCGCGATCGACGACCCGTCCGCGTTCCTGCAGCGCGACGTGATCGGCATCGAGAACATCCTCGTGGAGTCCGACTACCCGCACGCCGACTCCACCTGGCCGCACACGCAGGAGCGGCTCGCCGCACAGCTCGCCGGGCTGTCGGAGCGCGAGGTCGCGCAGGTCACGTGGCAGAACGCTGCGCACCTGTTCCGTCACTCGGTGCCGGCCGACGTGCAGCGTGATCCCAATGCCTACTGACACCGTCACGGCCGACACGCCGTCGGGACCGGTCACCGGTCGGCGCGACGGCACCCTCGGGCGCTTCGGCGGCGTGCCCTACGCGCGCGCCGAGCGGTGGCGCACACCCGAGCCGCACACGTGGACCGAGCCGGTCGACGCCACCCAACCGGGCGCGGCTCCGCCACAGACCGTCAGCGGGCTCGACCTCGTGCCCGGGATGATCCCCGACGCCCAGACCGAACAGTGCCTCACGGCCGAGATCTGCACGCCCGGGCTCGATGGTGCCCGGCCGGTGCTGGTCTGGGTCCCGGGCGGCAGCTACCTCATCGGTGGCGCGTCGCTCACCACCTACGACGGCGCGCACCTGGCTGCACACGACGTGGTGGTCGTCGGGCTCAACTACCGGCTCGGCGCGCTCGGATGGCTCGCGGCCGATGGCGTTCCGTCGAACCTGGCGCTGCGCGACCTGCGCGCCGCGGTCGACTGGCTGCGCGCCAACGTGGCCGCGTTCGGCGGCGATCCCGACCGCATCGTGTTGATGGGGGAGTCCGCGGGTTCCGGGTGCATCGCGCACCTGCTCGCCGCGAACGCAGACTTGCCCGTCGCAGGAGCCGTCCTCCAGAGCGGCGCGCCCGCGGGCACGCTCGACGCCGACGCCGCCGGGCTCGTCGCGGCGCGCTTCCTCGACGCGGCTGGCGCGCCGTCGGTCGATGCGCTCCGTGACGCGTCGGTCGATGCACTGCTCGCAGCGCAGGACGAAGCTGTGCGAGCGTCGCGCGTCGACGTCGGTGCCATGCCGTTCCATCCGTGGACCGACGGCGATCTTCTCCAGACGCCCGCGCACGTCGCGAAGCTGGCACCCGTGCCGCTCGTCGTCGGGACCACTGCGCACGAGATGGAGCTGTTCCGCGACCAGATGCCGACGCTCGGCCCGGAGCTCACGCTCGTGTACGCAACGAGGAAGGCCGCCGCGCTGGGCATCACCGACGAGCGCCGTGTGCGCGCCGCGGTCGAGGCGTGCGGGAACGACATCGTCACCGCGACGTCCGACCTCGACCTCAACCTCCCCAACGAGATGCTGGCGCGCGGGCACGCCGCGCGGGCAACCCGGTGTACCGGTACCGCTTCCAGTGGGAGGCGCCGGTGCTGCGGGCGTGTCACGCGCTCGATCTGCCGTTCACCTTCGGCACCCTCGACACGTTCACGTGGCGCGAGTTCGCGGGCGCGACCGGCGAGCGGGCGGCCGCCGCCGACGCGCTCTCGGCGCGCATGCAGGAGGCGTGGACGAGCTTCGCCGCGTCCGGGCAACCACAGGATTCCGTCGCCGGCGCCTGGCCGGCCGGACCCTCGGCGCATGTGCCCCTAGGAACCGATGCGACGACGGATTCGGAAGACGTGGTCGCGCGCCGGGTCGACCTCTGGCTGGAGCCCGGAACCGGAGGGGCATGAGCGGCGAGTTGGAAGGGCAGGTGGCGATCGTCACCGGCGCGAGCCGCGGTATCGGCAAAGGCATCGCCCTGGAGCTCGGCGCGGCCGGCGCGACCGTCTACGTGACCGCACGGTCCACCACCGAAGCCGATCACCCCCTCCCGGGCACGATCGGTGCGACTGCGCAGGAGGTCGACGCCATCGGCGGCACCGGCATCGCGGTCGCGCTCGATCACCGCGACGACGACGCGGTGGAAGCGCTGTTCGATCGCGTGCTCACCGAGCACGGTCGCATCGACGTGCTCGTCAACAACGCGTTCATCGTCACCGACCAGCTCACGTCGGGTCTGCCGTTCTGGGAAGCCGACCTCTCCAATTGGGACGACATGATCGACGTCGGGACGCGGTCGGCCTACGTGGCCAGCGTCTTCGCGGCGCGGGCGATGGTGAAGGCGGGCCGCGGCGTCATCGTCAACGTGAGCTCGTCCGGCGCGGAGGAGTACGCGTGGCAGGTCGCCTACGGCGTGGGGAAGTGCGCGCTCGATCGCATCACCGCTGACACCGCGCACGAGCTCGCGAGCCACGGCGTATCGGTGGTGTCGGTCTGGCCCGGGTTCGTGCGCACCGAGCGCATCGACGTCGGCGCCGCCGCGGGACTGTTGCCGGCCAGCCTCGACCTCAGCACCTCGGAGTCGCCCCGGTTCATGGGCCGGGCGGTGGTGGCGCTGGTCACCGATCCCGGCGTCGCGCGCTGGAGCGGCCACGCGGTGTCCGCCCGCGAGTTGGCCGACGAGTTCGGCTTCACCGACGTCGACGGCAAGCTCCCCGCGGGCCCCCTCCGACACCGCACCACGTAGCCTCCGCCAACGAACCCGCGTCGTTTCGGCGGCCTCGAGCCCCTCAGATGACGCCGGTTGCGGAGAGGGCGGCGATCTCCTCGTCGGTGAGGCCGAGGATCCCGGCGAGCACCTCGGTGGTGTGCTGGCCGACGGTCGGTGCGGGCGCCCGATAGGAGTTTTCGAAGGTGTCGGCGCGCACCCCGGTGCCCGGGTAGCCCACGCGTCCCGCGATCGGGTGGTCGAGCCACTGCGTGAAGCCACGTTCGGCGAGCTGCGGAAGCTCGTCCTGGATCATCTGATCCCACACCGGGGCTGCCAGCAACCCGGCAGCACGCAAGGTTTCCACCGTCTCGTCCCGCTCGCGGCTCGCGAACCACCGAGCGAGGAGAGCGTCGATCTCGTCCTGCGCGGCGCGTCGGTCGACGAACGCGGCGAGGTCGGGATCGTCGACGACCTCCACCAGTGAGTGCCATTCGTCGTCGTTGGTGATCGTGAGCGCGACCCACTGCTCCTCGCCCGCGCACACGTACACACCTTGGGGTGCGCCCGGGGCACCGCGATTGCCGTCGCGTTCGAGCAGCGTGCCGTAGGCCGACCAGGTGACGACGGGTTCTGACGCCACGTTCAACGCGACTTCGGCCATCGGCATCTCGATCTGCTGGCCTTCACCGATGCGCTCGCGGTGCTCCAGCGCGGCGAGCACCGCGAACGCACCGTGGATGCCCGCGATCGGGTCGATGGTGCTGCGCACGAGCGCCTCGCCACCCGCCTCGCCGGTCATCCACGCGATGCCCGAGACCTGCTCGGTCGTCTGCGCGAAGCCGGGCCGGTCGCGCCACGGGCCGTCGAGTCCGAACGCGGGCATGCGCAAGAGGATGATGTCGGCGCGCCGCGCCACCAGGTCGGCGTGCTCGAGGCCCACGTTGCCCAGCACGCGCGGCGTGAAGTTCTCGACGACCACGTCGGCGTGCTCGGCCAGGCGCAGCACGAGCTCACGGCCCTCGGGCACGGAGAAGTCGATGGTCACCGAGCGCTTGCCCGGGTTGGTGCCGTGGAACGTCGGTCCGTACTCCATCCAGTCGGGTTCGGTGGGCAGCTTCACGGAGGCGAAGCGCATGCCGTCGGGACGGGTGGGCGACTCGATCTTGATCACGTCGGCCCCGAGCGTCGCGAGCTGGTGCGTGCATGCCGGTCCGGCCCAGAACGCGGTGAGGTCGAGCACGGTGACGCCCGAGAGCGGCAGCGGATTCGGATCCGCCGGCACGCGGGCGACCTCGGGCGCCGGCTTCGTCGACGTCAGGAACGGCGGTCGAGGCGCGAGAAACCCCTCGGGCTGCTGCACGAACACGCCGCGTTCGACGAAGTGCTCCATGGCGAGGACGTCGCGCCCGTTGCCCACCATCGCCACGGGCACCCGGAACAACTCGCCGAGCTCGCAGATCTCGGCGACGGTGTGCGTCTCCAACCATGGTCGCACCACCGACTCGGCCAGCGCCCGGTTGCGGCCCCGGGCGCCCATCGAGTTGAGACGGTCGTCGGCCGAGAGGTCGTCGCGCCCGATCATCGCCGCGAAGTCGGACCACTGCTGCGGGGTGAACACGCACAGACCGATCCACCCGTCCTTGCACGGGACGACCTGCGGCCAGTCGCCGCTGCGCGACATGAACGACACCGATCCGGTGAACTGCCGATACAGCGGCGGGTAGTTGTTGAGGACCACCGCCATCACTTCGAGCGCGCTCACCTCGATCGACGGGCCGAATCCCGTCGAGCGCGACGAGCGCACCCCGGCCAGCGCAGCCATCGCGGCCACCGCTCCGGTAGCCCACTGCCCGTGCAGGATGCCCATCTGCAAGGGCGGTGTGTCTTTCGTGCCGCAGCCGGACATGAGCCCACACCATGCCTGCAAGGTGAATTCGGATGCCGGCGCACCCGCCAACGGTCCCTCGACACCGAATGGCTCGATGCGCACGACGGCGGTGCGGGCCGGATGCTCGACGTTGCCGAGCGCGCCCTCGGTCACGATCACGTCGAAGCCGCGCGCGTCGTCGGCGTCGTCGCCGACCACCTTCCCGCGGTCGAGGAAGGCCGCCAGCGCACCGACGCCGTCCACCGGCAGGTCGGGGGTCGCTGCCGACCAGTGCTGGAGCCGCGACGGCCGGTCGACCTTCACCACTGTCGCGCCCTGGTCGCGCAGCAGCTTGCCCGCGTACGCCCCCGCGATCCCCTCCGACACCTCCAGGACGCGCAAACCGTTGAGCGCGCCCATGTTCACGCGTACTCGGCGGCCAACGCCTTCACGGTGTCGTGGAACTCGGCGATCGTCTCGTCGATGATCTCCTTGACCGGCCGCACCTCGTCGATGCGACCCGCCACCTGTCCGCCGAACGCGAACGCGGCGTCGAGGTCGCCCCCGAAGTAGAGCGAGAGCAGGCCGTCGAGCGGCGCCATCGGCACCTGCTCCCTCGACTGCTCGCGCTCCTCGCTGTACGGCGTTGCCAGCACGCGGAACCCGGGTTTGTGGAACCGGTTGAGCATGACGGTCCCGGTCTCGGCCGACCCCACGATGAGCTGCTTGTAGTTGTCGTGCACCGGCGATTCGGCAGCTGACACCATGCGCGTTCCCATCTGCACGCCCTCGGCGCCGAGCGCGAACGCGGCGGCCATGGTGCGGCCGTCGCAGATGCCGCCCGCCGCGATCACCGGGACGTCGACTCGCGAGCACACCAACGGCAGGAGCACCATCGACGCGACGTCACGCTGGCTCTTGAAGCCGCCGCCCTCGCCGCCCTCGGCGACCAGGCCGTCGACCCCGGCGTCGATGGCCTTCAGTGCCGCGTGCAGGTTCGGCACCACGTGGAACACGGTGATGCCCGCGTCGTGCAGCGCATCGGTGTACCGGTGCGGATCGCCGGCGGACGTGGTCGCGAACCGCACGCCCTGGTCGTGGACGAAGTCGACGATGGCGGGATCGCGCACGAACGCCTGCGCGATGTTCACGCCGAAGGGCTTGTCGGTGAGGTCGCGCATCTTGGCGATCTCGTCGCGCACTTCGTCGAGGCGGCCCGACGACGTCTCGATGATCCCGAGGGCCCCTGCATTCGACACCGCCGACGCCAGCCGGGCCCGCGCGATGTAGCCCATCGGCGCCTGGACGATGGGGTGCTCGACGCCCAACAATTGGGTGACTCGGTTCAGCATCTCGCTCACGCTACCGGGGAGGGCCCGGTCTGCGACCGGCCGCGAGGGGTTACCTTTGGATGATGGAGATGCAGCGGAGGCGTGGCCGGATGGCCGGTACGCCGGAGCGGAATCGACCATGGTGATGGATCTGCTCACGGATCTGCAGGTGGTCGACTGCTCGTCGGGCATCCCCGGGGGGTACTGCGCCAAGTTGCTGACCGGGGCGGGGGCCGAGGTGATCAAAGTCGAGGCGCCCGAGGGTGACCCCCTCCGTCGTTGGACGAGCGCGACTTACTGGGACGGCACCCCCGACGGTCACGACGGCGCACTCTTCCAATTCCTGCACTTCGGCCACCGGTCCATCGTCGCACCTCCTTTTCCGTTCGGGCACGGAGCCGGCATCGACGGCGACGTCGCCGACCTGCTCCCGGGGGCCGACATCCTGATCACCGACGCGCGGGGGATCGCGCGCGACCCCGCCGCGCTCCACGAGCGCTTCCCCCAAATTGGTGGTCGTGTCGATCACCCCCTTCGGCCTCGACGGTCCGTACGCCGATCGCCCCGCCACGGAGATCACCCTCCAGGCGGAGAGCGGCGCGCTCGCGGTCCGCGGCCGACCGGACCGCGAGCCGGTGCAGATGGGCGGCCGCACCATCGAGTGGGTCAGCGGCCTGTACGCCGCCGTCGCCGGGTTGGCGGCCTGCCGGGTGGTGCGCCACGGCGGACCGGGGGAGCTCGTCGACGTGTCGATCGCAGAAGTGGCGAACACCACTGGCACCACCGCTGCCGATCTCATGGACTCCCTGCGCGGCCGGCCCGACGCCGGCGGCCCCGGGCGCAGCTTCGAGACGCCCTCGATCGAACCGACTTCTGATGGCTACGTCGGGTTCAACACCAACACCCGCACGCAGTTCGACAGCTTCCTCCTGATGATCGAGCGTCCCGAGCTCATCGAAGGCGGGTACTGGGCGCCGATCGTCAACCGGGTCACCAATTGGGAGGAGTGGAACGGGATCATCCACGACTGGACCACGAAGCACACGACGGCGGAGGTGGTCGCGCTGGCGGCCGAGCTGCGCATCCCGGTGGCACCGGTGAACGACGGTCCGGCGGTGGTGGAGTTCGAGCAGGCGGTCGCGCGGGGCTCCATCGTCGACGACCCGACCGGCACGTTCCGGGTGCCGCGCCGGTCGTGGCGCCTCGACGGCGAGGTGTCGCCGCCACCGCAACCCGCGCCGACACTCGGCGAGCATACGGGCACGATCGTCCCCCGCGCCGCCAAGCCGCCCGCGACCCGCGGCCCCGAGCTGCCGCTGCACGGCGTGAAGGTCCTCGACCTCACTGCGTGGTGGGCGGGACCCTCGGCGGCCGCCATGCTTGCCGCGCTCGGCGCCGACGTGATCCATGTGGAGTCCGTGACGCGACCCGACGGCATGCGCTTCACCAGCGGCGTGAGCACCGACCGCGAGCACTGGTGGGACTACGAGCGCGTTGTTCCTCACCTCGAACACCAACAAGCGTGACCTCACCCTCGACCTCGCGCGACCCGAGGGCCGCGCGCTCGCGCTCCGCATGATCGAGCAGTGCGACGTCGTGCTCGAGAACTACACCCCGCGTGTCATCGAGCAATTCGATCTCGGGTGGGACGTCGTGCACGCCACCAACCCGCGCGGTGATGGTGCGCATGCCCGCGTTCGGCCTCGACGGCCCCTGGCGCGACCGGCCCGGCTTCGCGCAGACGATGGAACAGGTCACCGGCCTCGCGTGGCTCACGGGTCACGTCGACGACCAACCGCGCATCCAGCGCGGACCGTGCGACCCGAACGGCGGCATGCACGCGGTCGTGGGCGCGCTGGTCGCGCTCGAGGTGCGCGACCGCACCGGCGTCGGGTCGTTGGTGGAGTCGACCATGTTCGAGGCCGCGCTCAACATCTCGGCCGAGCTCATCGTGGAGTGGACCGCGTACGGCAACTCGCTGTCGCGTGAAGGCAGTCGCAGCCCCTGGGCGGCGCCGCAAGGTGTCTACGCCACCGACACCCCCGAGCGATGGCTGGTGGTCTCCGTCGCGACCGACGACCAGTGGTCGGCGCTGGTCGACGCGCTCGGACGCCCCGACTGGGCCACCGATCCCGCGTTGGCGACGCACTCCGGTCGACGCGCCGCGCACGACCTGCTGGACGAGAAGCTCGCGGCGTGGGCCGCCGAGACCGACGCCGACAAGGCCGTCGACCTCCTCGTCGGTGCCGGGGTTCCGGCCGCGCCGTCGTTCGACGCCCGGCACACGTCCGAACACCCGCAGTTCGTGGCCCGGCGCTACTACGAGACCCTCGACCACCCGGTCGTCGGCGTCCGGGCCCACCCGTCGGTGCCGTTCCGGTACGCCAGCGTCGACCGGTGGCTCCGCACCGCGGCGCCCATGCTCGGCCAGCACAACCACGAGATCCTCACCGAGCTCGGCCTCTCCCCCGAGGAGATCAGCGAGCTCGAAGCCTCCGACCTCATCGGCACGAAACCCGTAGGACTCTGATCATGAGCACCGACCTCTTCGACCGTGTCGCCGTCATCGACGTCGACACCCACCTCACCGAGCCGCCCGACACCTGGACCGCGCGCGTCCCGGCGTCGATGCGCGACCAGGTTCCGCACGTCGAGCGCATCGATGGCAACGACGTGTGGATGGCCGCAGGCGAGCGCCTCGGCCACCCCGGCTACTACTCGATGGCCGGGCACGACGGCGTCATGCCGGTGTCGATCCCCAAGACGTTCGACGAGATACCGACCGCGATGTACGACGCCGACGCGCGCCTCGCGTTCCTCGACGAACAAGGCATCCGCGCGCAGGTGCTGTACCCCAACGTCGGTGGCTTCGGCAACGGATACTTCCTGCGTCTCGGCGACCGTGATCTCGTCGCCCAGTGCGTGCGCGCCTACAACGACTTCCTGCACGATTGGTGCAGCGCCGATCCCGAGCGGCTCCTCGCCGTCACCGCGCTCCCGTTCTGGGACATCGAGCTGACGATCGCCGAGCTGCACCGGGGCATCGAGCTGGGACACCGCGCGGTGAACTTCTGCAACCAGCCGCAGGACTACGGCCAGCCGCCGCTCGCGCACTCGCACTGGGATCCGGTGTGGGCGGCCGCGCAGGACGCCGGCATCTCGGTGAGCTTCCACGTGGGCGGCGGTTCGATGGGCACCCAGTTCGGCGACGAGTCGGGCATGGGCTGGATGACGAACTTCGCGAAGGTCTCGTCGATGATCTTCATGGACAACCTGCGCTGCATCGGCGACCTGATCTTCGGCGGCGTGTGCCACCGGTTCCCCGACCTGAAGCTGGTGTCGGTGGAATCGGGGGTGGGTTGGATCCCCGCCGCGCTGGAGACGTTCGACTGGCAGTGGCGCAACGGCGGCGTGCGCGACGAGCACCCCGAGTACGACCTCTTGCCGAGCGAGTACTTCCGGCGCCAGCTCTACGGCTGCTTCTGGTTCGAGCGCCAGGGCGCGCTCGACGCGATCGCGCAGTACCCCGACAACATCCTCTTCGAGAGCGACTACCCCCATCCCACGTGCCAGCACCCGGGGCCACGCACGCCGGGCCAGCGCCCGCGTGACTACGCGCAGGAGCTCCTCGCCGGGCTGCCCGAGGACGTGGTGGGCAAGGTGCTCCACGACAACGCGGCCGCCGTCTACCGAGTCGCGTGAGCGAGCTCGGAGCCCCCGATCTGGGGAGCAAGCACCTCGTCGCGTACGTCGCCGATCGCGTGCTGCACCTGCGTGTCGACCGGATCGAGAAGCGCAACGCGTTCACCCAGGACATGTACCGGGGCCTCAAGCGGGCCGCGATCTGGGCCGACCGCCAGTCCGAGCTCGACGCGGTGTGCCTCACCGGCACCGGCGAGTGGTTCGGCGCCGGCGGCGATCTCGCCGGTCATGCCGACGACCCCGAGGGGCTCGCGACCGAGTGGGACGGCACCGACCACTTCCCGTTCCGCCACATCGAGCGCTGCCGCAAGCTCTGGGTGGCGAAGATCAACGGGGCCTGCATCGCCGGCGGTCTCGACCTGGCGATGCACTGCGACGTGACCATCGCCTCCGACCGGGCTCGCTTCCGCGTCCCCGAACTGCTGCGCGGCCTTCCCGATCCGCACATGTCGGCGCGGATCGTCGACGTGGTCGGCCTGGCCCGCGCCCGGTTCCTCTTCTTCACCGCCGCCGAGATCGACGCGGCCGCAGCCGGTGTGATGGGTCTCGTGGGTGAAGTCGTGCCCCACGACGAACTGGACGCGCGCACCGCGTGGATCCTCGAACAGATCCGCAGCACCGGCCCGCTCGCGCGCGCCACCATCAAGCGCGACCTCAATGCCCAGCTCCGTCCGGGCGACGTGTCCCTGTTCATGGTCCCCGGGCTCTCGGCCGAGATCACCGAGGGCATGGGCGCCTTCGTCGAGAAGCGAGCTGCCGTATGGCCACGTCCGTGAAGAAGCCGACCCTGACCGTCACCGTCACCCCGGTCGCCGGCGCGATCGGTGCCGTCGTCGACGGCGTCGACCTGCACGAACCACTCGACGACGCGACCGCGCAACTTCTGCGCGACGCGCTGCACGAACACTCGGTGGTGTTCTTCCACGACCAGGACCTCACCGAGGACGAGCAGCTCGCGTTCGCGTCGACCTTCGGTCCGGTTGGTCAGTACCCGCTGACCAAGATGTTCGGCGGCACCGCGATGTCGTCGACCATCGAGGACACCGCCGACAGCCCGCCTGACGCCGACGGCTGGCACACCGACGTCACCTGGGTGGCCGAGCCGCCCGCGTACGCAGTGCTCAACGCCAAGATCATCCCCGAGCGCGGCGGCGACACGATGTGGGCGAGCCTGTTCGCCGCGTACGACGCCCTCTCACCCGTCATGCAGGACCTGTGTTGCCGGCTGAGCGTGCGACACCACTCCGGCGCGGACTTCCACGAGCGGGTGTCGCGCACCATGGGTCACGACGTCGCGGAGCGGATCATGGCCGAGTTCCCGCCCGTCGTGCACCCGCTCGTCCGCACGCATCCAGTGACCGGGCGCCGGGCTCTGTTCGTGGCGGGCCGGTTCATGGACCAGATCGTCGGCATGCACCGCGACGAGAGCGACGCGCTGCTCGGCTTCCTGCAGCGACACGTCGAGAACCCCAACTTCTGCGTGCGGTGGCGCTGGACCGAGCGTGACGTCGCGGTGTGGGACGAAGCGAGCACCAACCACCGCGCACTGTCCGACCACTTTCCTGCGCACCGGGTCATGCGCCGGTGCACCGTCGATGGTGGACGACCGTTCTTCACAGCTGACTGACACCACAGAAAGGGCAGAACAGATGGACCACAAGGTGATCGGGACCACGATGCCCGTGCTCGAGATGCAGCTCGCGGCGGGCGAATCGGTCGTCGCCGAGGGGGGCGAGCTCTCGTGGATGACCGGCCCCGTCGAGCTGCACACCGCGGCGAGCGGCAAGGCGGGCGCCAAGGGCATGTTCGGCGCAGTGAAACGAGCGGTCGCCGGCGGTAGCTTCTTCATGACCGAGTACACCGCCAACGGCGGTCCCGGCATGGTCGCGTTCGCCACGAAGGTGCCCGGCCAGATCCTGCCCATCGAGGTGTCGGAGCAGCAGACCTTCATGGTCCATCGGGGCGGCTACCTCTGTGGCCTCCCCGGCGTCAACCTCGAGATGGGCTTCCAGCAGAAGTTCAGCGCCGGCCTCTTCGGCGGCGCCGGCTTCATCCTGCAGAAGGTCTCGGGCGACGGTCCGGCGTGGATCGAGCTCGACGGTGAGGTGGTCACCTACGAGCTCGCGGCCGGCGAGGTGATCCAGGTGCACCCCGGCCACGTCGGGATGTTCGAGGCCGCCGTCGCGTTCGAGCTCGAGCGCATCAAGGGGATCAAGAACGTCCTCTTCGGCGCAGACGCGCTCTTCCTCGCCAAGCTCACCGGCCCCGGCAAGGTGTGGCTCCAGACGCTGCCGCTGCCGAACCTCGCGGCCGCGCTGTCGCCCTATCTCGCGACTGACTCCGGCGACGGCAACTCCGGCAGTCGCTTCTCGCTCGGCAACATCAACCTCGGCGGCGACGACTGACGGCGCGGGAGAACGTCTGCTCGTCAGGGCGGTCCGCCACCCGGAAGTGCTTCGACAGGGTGCTCATCTGGCCCTGGTAGTGCGAGCCGCGTTGGCTTCCATAGAGCGCGGTGGGCTCGCCGGCCATCCGCTCGAAGCGGAGCGAACAGACGCGTTGCAGGTGGTCCACGGCGAAGGGCACGTCATGCGCGCGGATCTCGAGCGCAGCCCGGCTCCCTTCTGAGAAGAGTCCCGCTGGGTCGTGCCCGAATCCAGGATCGAAGAACCCTGCGTAGTGCGTTCGGACCTCGCCGCCAGCTGGGTCGAACGCGGTCATCTCGGCGGCATACTGCGGAGGAACTCGCACGCCTTCTGCGGAGAGCAGTAGGTAGAAGTCCTCTGGTTCGAGCACGACCCGGTTGCCCGTCTCCGGGACGACGTTCTCCCAGAAGTCCTCGGGATCGTGCGCGCCGATTGCGGTGAGGTCGACGAGGCTGCTGTTGTGCTTGGCGCGGTAGCCGACCGGTTCGTCGTCGCGCTTCAGCAGGTCGAGCGTGAGCCAGAGTCCGCCCTGGGCATAGACGTCGCGCCGGTCGACGGGCTGTCCGCCTCGGAACAGGATGGGATCCGCCTTGTGCGCCGCACGGATCTCCGCGTCGGACACGTCGATCTCGCCGCGCATGACCCGCAGTTGGTTCAGCGCGAGCCCGGTCCTGACCATGATCGCGAACGAGCGTGGCACGACCTCGAGATAGAGCGGGCCGTTGTAAGCGCCCTTGACGTCGTCGAACATCCCGGATCGGTCGGTGATCACGCGAGTGAACACGTCGAGGCGGCCGGTCGAGCTCTTCGGATTTGCACGCGCGCGGACACGGTGCGGAAGGCGGAGGCCTTCGCGCAGGGGAATGAGGTACGGCCGGTTGCGTTCGAGGATTGCACCCTCCTCGAGGGGGATCGGCGGCCCGACGATGAAGGAGCGCATCTGGTTCGCAACCGTGTCGTTCTTGCCCGGGAGGAAGCTGCAGCGCAAGCGGTACGCAACGTCACCAAGTGTGAGATCGACGCTCGCGGGCTGGAGCTGTGCCTCCGTGAACTGCGGTGCGTCGAGGATCCCGGACTCGACGGCCTTGAGCAGCCAGGCGTCAGGCCAAATGCCAGGCTCGGGGGGCGCGGGCAGCGCAGGGGCCATGTGCAGGGAGCGTACACACGCCGACGTGGAACCTTTTCTACAGTCACGTCCCCGAACGCCGCGTGACCCGACCTGGGAGGCAGGACAGTCGCACGATGGTTGATCGAACGCGCTGCGAGTGGGCGGGGACCGAGCCGCTGATGGTCGCCTACCACGACGACGAGTGGGGCGTCCGCACCCACGACGATCGCGCGCTGTTCGAGCTGCTGACGCTCGAAGGCGCGCAGGCGGGCCTCAGCTGGCGCACCATCCTGAACAAGCGGGAGGGCTACCGCAACGCGTTCGCCGGGTTCGACCCGACGCGCGTCGCCGAGTTCACCGAACGCGACGTGGAGCGGCTGGTCGACGACGCGTCGATCGTGCGTCACCGGGGCAAGGTCGAGTCGACGGTCAACAACGCACGGCAGATCGTCGCGGTCCAGGACGAGCACGGCAGCTTCGATGCGTACGTGTGGTCGTTCGTCGACGGCACGCCGATCGTCGGCAGCTGGAAGCGCCTCGGCGACCTGCCGTCGTCGACGCCGGTCTCCACCGCCCTCAGCCGTGACCTCAAGCGACGCGGGTTCCGCTTCGTCGGTCCGACGACCGTCTATGCGTTCATGCAGGCGGCAGGGCTCGTGGACGACCATGTCGTCACCTGCTTCCGGCACACGGGCGCATGACGCCACCCGACCTCGAGCGTCGCGAGCGACGCCGCCGTCGCCGCGGGACCATCCTCCTGGTGGTCACCCTGCTCGGCCTCGTCGTCGCCGTCGGCAGCACGGTGGCCGCGTTCGTCGTGCGCCACGAGACCGACGACCTGGGCAACCGCGCGGATCCGGTGCACCAGCGCGTCCGCCAGCTCGCCGCGGTGGAAGAGCACGCCGAACGACGGCTGCGCGCGCTGCGCACCGACGCCAGTGCCACCAGGCAGGCCCTCACGGATCTCTTCGCGGCCGAGCAGGCGCAGGTCGAGGCCAGCAACCACGCGGTCGACGTCGCCAACCAAGCCGTCGACGACTACAACGACGCGCGCGCGGCGTCGGTCGCGGCCGCGTTCCAGACCGCGGGCGACGCCGCGCTCGCCGATGTCGAGCAACGCACCGCGGTGGTGCGGGGCGCGGCCGACACCGTGCGGCGCCTGACGAACAGCGTGCAGGGAGCATCCAGTGGCCCCTGACCGGCGGCCGTCCCTGAGGTGGCGATGGGTCGCTGCCGTCGCCGCGTTCGTGCTCGCCGTCGTGGGCGTGGCCTTCCTCGTGGTCAGCGTCCAGCAGCACGGCGACGCGCAGGACGACCTCACGCGGGCCGAGCACCAGCTCGCGGTGGCGCGCGCCAACAGCTCGGCGGACGCACGCCACCTGACCGCGGCGCGGCAGCGGGCACAGTCGATCCACGATCAGTTGACCGCGCTCGACCAGGGCGTTGGCGATGTCGCCGACCTCGACCAACGCGACCTCGACGCCGTGCGCAGCGCGATCCAGGCAGGGCTCGGCAACGACCTGAGCGGTTACAACTCCGCCGTCGACTCGCGCGGAGCGCTCGACGCGCAACACGACGCCGCGGTCGAAGAGCTGCGTCAGCAGGCGAACGCAGTGATCACTGCGCTCGACCAGCTCAGCTGAACAGACCGCTGATGCTCGTCGGTTCGAGCTTCTTCTCGTTGCGCAACCGGTCGATGAGGGTCGGCAGGCCGTCGGGCGTGAACTCGGTGAAGTGGAACAGCACGATCGAGCCGTTGCTCGCGTTTGCGAGCACCTTGTTGATGAAGGCGGCGTTGCCCCTCACACCATTGGCGTCGATGCTCCACATCGCCATCGCGTAGCCCATGCCGGTGAGCACGTTCATGATGCGCGGATCGCCGCCGGTGACGAAGCCGCCCGCGCCGCCGGGCGGTCGCATGAGCCGCTCCGTGTAGGGCACCGACGGGCCCAGGCACTGCGCGAGCAGGTCCCTCGTGTGCGTGAGCTCGCCGCGGATCTGGTCGTCGGTGAGCTTCGTCAACTGGGTGTGCGTATAGGTGTGGTTGCCGATGTCGTGGCCCTCGGCGACCGCGCGGCGCCAGAGATCCTGCCGGCCGAGGTCGATGTGGTCCTCCAGGGCGCCACCGGTCGGGAAGAAGCTGAGCTTCACGCCCTTGCTCTTGGCGACGTCCATCGCCGCGCTGGCGTTGTCGGCACCGAACGCGCCCCACATGTCGTCGACGGTGATGGCCACCTTCGCCTTGTTGGACGGCCCGGTTCGGATCCACGGCGGCAACGGCACGAGCAGCTTCTTCAAGTCGCGTCGTGCGGCGACGGGCGCGAGCGTCGGTGTGGGCGGCTGCACCGCTTGGCGCGCCGCCGCCGGGCTCGCGACGGCGACCAGCCCGAGCTGCGCGGCGGCCGCCGCCGATCCGGCGAGGAACCGACGGCGCGAGAGCTCGGAACCGGGCATGCCTAGATGCCGGGCTGGAACTCCGTGGTGATCGGTGCCGGCGCGCGCTCGCCGGCCTCGATCGCCTCGATCAGCAGCTCGGCGATGTCCTGGACCTTGACCGCTTCGTCGCGGCCCTTCTCCTTCACGCCGTCGTCCATCATCACGTAGCAGAACGGGCAGGCGACCGCGATCCGGTCGGCGCCGGTCGCGAGCGCCTCTTCGGTGCGCTCGATGTTGACCTTCTTGCCGACCTTCTCCTCCATCCACATGCGCGCGCCGCCGGCACCACAGCACATGCCCTTGGTGCCGTTGCGCGGCATCTCCACCACGTCGATGCCGCCCAGCTGGCCGATCACGTTGCGCGGTGCGAGGTAGACGTCGTTGTGCCGACCGAGGTAGCAGCTGTCGTGGTAGGTGACGCGCTCGTCGAGCGTCGCACCCGCGAGCGACAGTCGGTCGTCGGCGACGAGCTGGCTCAGCAGCTGCGAGTGGTGCACGACCTCGTAGTTGCCGCCGAGTTGGGGGTACTCGTTCTTCAGCGTGTTGAAGCAGTGCGGACACTGCGTGATGATCTTCTGCACATCGAGGCCGTCGAGCGACTCGATGTTCTGCATCGCCAGCATCTGGAAGATGTACTCGTTGCCCGAACGGCGAGCGGGGTCGCCGGTGCACAGCTCGCTGGGCCCGAGGATGGCGAAGTCGAGACCGGCGCGCTGCAGCAGCTTGGCGACCGCGCGGCTGGTCTTCTTGTTGCGGTCGTCGAAGGAGCCCGCGCAGCCGATCCAGTAGAGATACTCGTGGTCGAGCGGACCCGAGCCCGCGTCGACGATGTCGACGCCTTCCAACTCGGCGGCCCAGTCACCGCGCTCCGCCTGGTTCATGCCGTAGACGTTCGACGAGTTCTCCATCGAGCGGTACGTGTTGCCGAGCTCGACCGGGAAGTCGCTCTCCATGAGGGAGAGGTAGCGGCGCATGTCGAGGATCTTGTCGAGGATCTCGATGTTGACCGGGCAGATCTCGTCGCACGCCTTGCACGAGGTGCACGCCCACAGCTCCTCCGACGTGATGCGCTCGAACACGGAATCGGCGGTGATGGTGATGCCCTTGGCAGTGCTCACCGGCGGCGACACGACCGGGTCGCCGGTCGCGGCCATCACCTCGCCGACCTTCAGCACGATCTCGCGCGGGTCGAGCGGCTTGCCGGTCGCGTGCGCGGGGCACACCGACGTGCAGCGCCCGCAGATCGTGCACGCATCGGTGTCGAAGAGCTGCTTCCAGGTGAAGTCCTCGACCGTCGCCGCGCCGAACGTCTCGAGCTCGGTCTCCATCAGGTTCGGCATGGGCTTCATCGCGCCCTTCGGCCGATCCTTGTCCTTCAGGTACATGTTCATCGGCGACGTGATCATGTGCCGGAGCTTCGTGGTGGGCAGGATGATCAGGAACGCGACGAACGCGGCGAAGTGGATTGCCCACAGCCACGAGTGGGCGTCCTGCAGGTTGCCGGCGGTCGAGCCGTCGAAGAGGGCCGAGAGCGGGTACCCGACGAACGACCACTTCTCGAAGTTCGGCCGACCGAGCTCGGCGATGCGCAACGCCTCGGTGAAGAACCCGGTGAGCGCGATCACGAGGAACGTCACCAGGATGACCGCGTCCTCGGGCTTCGTCTTGATGCGGATCCGGTAGGGACGTTCGAGGTACCGCCGGGCCAGCGCCCACACGATGCCCACCGTGAAGACGACGCCAGCGAGGTCGGCCGCGAACGAGTAGCCCTGGTAGACGCCGCCGTGGAGGAACTTGAGGTTGTCGGGGAGTTGGTGGTCGAGCTCCAGCACCACCGTCGCGATGAACAGCCACAGGAACCCGAAGTAGATGCACGAGTGCATGAGCCCCGCGGCCGGGTCGCGCAGCAGGGTCTGCATCCACACCCCGGCCCGGAAGTCCTTCATGCGCCGGTGGAAGTTGCGCTTGTTGGTGCGGCGGTCGTCGGGCGCGCCCCGCTCGTAGTTCTTGACCCGCTGACTCACGAGCCACGCGCAGACCAGCAGCATGATCGCGGCGGTCACGTAGAACGCCCAGTACATGGCGTCGGGGATGCCGCCGAACGGTTCGCGCGTGATCGTCGAGTCGTCGGCCCACTCGGTGATGCGGGGTGCGATGCCCGACGCGAGCGTGCCGAGGGCGACGAGGACGCCGACCACGAGGACGACGTGGTGCGGCAACGGCAGCTTGAGGCGCTTCACGGCCGGAAAACTACTTCGGTCGGGCTGACGCTAGAGACTTCGCGCGTCTTGCTCACGGAGACGGCGCGCGAGGCCGGCGAGCAGCTTCTTCGAGAACCCCGGGTGGTCGAGCAACGCGTCGAACGCGCGCTGGCCGATCTTGGCGACCTCGAGCTCGGAGTCGGCGATCACGCTCGCGTTGCGCGGCGCACGGTCGAGCAGGGCGAGGTCGCCGAAGAACGCCCCCGCCCCGAGCGTCGCGACTTGGCGCCCGTGGCGCTCGACGCGGGCCCGGCCGTCGATGATCACGAAGAAATCAGTGCCGGCGGCCCCCTCGTTCACGACCACCTTGCCCGGCGCAACGGTGACCCGATCGGCCGATTTCGCCACCATCTGCAGCTCCTTCTTGGAGCACGCCGAGAAGAGGGGCACGGTGGCCAGGGTGTCGACGAACGAGTCGGTGCGGGCCATGCCCGGAATCCTGCCACGGTCAGGTGCCGCGTGGGTGGGTGCGACGCTTCTCGGCCGGGAATAGCACCGCGCGCACCAAAGTTGATAACGTCACACTCAACTAGGGTTCAGGAGCGCGCTCCGGCCGCCGAAGAACCCCCGCAACCATCTCGCATTCGACCCCACATCCCTGGAGGCACGTCCATGTCCAAGGCCGTCGGTATCGACCTCGGCACCACCAATTCCGTCGTCGCCGTCCTCGAGGCTGGCGAGCCCGTCGTCGCGCCCAACTCCGAAGGCGGGCGCACCACGCCTTCCGTGGTCGCGTTCTCGAAGACCGGCGAGGTCCTCGTCGGTGAGGTCGCCAAGCGGCAGGCGATCACCAACCCCGACCGCACCATCCGGTCGGTGAAGCGCCACATGGGCACCGACTGGTCGATCGACATCGACGGCAAGGCCTACAACGCGCAGGAGATCTCGGCCCGCATCCTGCAGAAGCTGAAGCGCGACGCGGAGTCCTACCTGGGCGACTCGGTCACGCAGGCCGTGATCACGGTGCCCGCCTACTTCGGCGACGCCGAGCGTCAGGCCACCAAGGAAGCGGGCGAGATCGCCGGCCTCGAGGTGCTGCGCATCATCAACGAGCCCACGGCGGCCGCGTTGGCCTACGGCCTCGACAAGGACAACGACCAGACCATCCTGGTGTTCGACCTCGGGGGCGGCACGTTCGACGTGTCGATCCTCGACCTCGGCGAGGGTGTGTTCGAGGTGAAGTCGACCGCCGGCAACACGCACCTCGGTGGCGACGACTGGGACCAGCGGGTCATGGACTGGTTGGTCAGCGAGTTCAAGAACGCGCACGGCGTCGACCTGTCGGCCGACAAGATGGCCGTCCAGCGCCTCAAGGAGGCGGCCGAGAAGGCCAAGATCGAGCTCTCCTCCTTGCAGGAGACCACGATCAACCTGCCGTTCATCACCGCGACCAGCGACGGTCCGCTCCACCTCGACCTCTCGCTCACCCGCGCGAAGTTCCAGGAGCTCAGCGCCGATCTCCTCGAGTCGTGCCGCGGCCCCTTCGAGCAGGCCATCCGCGACGCCGGTCTCACCAAGGACGAGATCGAGCGCGTGATCCTCGTGGGTGGCTCCACCCGCATGCCCGCGGTCGCCGACCTCGTGCGTGAGCTCACCGGCAAGGACGCCGACAAGGGCGTCAACCCGGACGAGGCCGTCGCGGTCGGCGCGTCGTTGCAGGCCGGCGTGCTCAAGGGCGACGTCAAGGACATCCTGCTGCTCGACGTCACGCCGCTGTCGCTCGGCATCGAGACCAAGGGTCAGATCATGACCAAGCTCATCGAGCGCAACACGACGATCCCCACGAAGCGCTCGGAGGTGTTCACCACCGCCGACGACAACCAGCCCAGCGTGGAGATCAAGGTGCTCCAGGGCGAGAGCGACATGGCGTACCGCAACAAGCTGCTCGGCACGTTCCAGCTCGTCGGCATCCCGCCGGCACCGCGCGGCGTGCCACAGGTCGAGGTCACGTTCGACATCGACGCCAACGGCATCGTGCACGTGTCGGCCAAGGACCTCGGCACCGGCCGCGAGCAGCAGATGACCATCACCGGTGGCACGGCCCTGAACAAGGACGAGATCGACCGCATGATGAAGGACGCCGAGGCGCACGCCGAGGAGGACCGCGTCCGTCGTGAGGAGGCGGAGGTCCGCAACAACGCCGACTCGCTCGTGTTCCAGACCGAGAAGCTCCTGAAGGACCAGGCCGACAAGGTCCAGCCCGACGACAAGGAGAAGATGGAGGCCGCGCTCAAGGAGTTGAAGGACGCGTTGGCCGGAACCGACATCGAGGCGGTCAAGCGCGGCCACGAGAACCTCGTCACCGTGAGCCAGGACTTCGCGCAGCGGCTCTACGCGCAGGCGCAGCAGGCGCAGAACGCCGGTGACGCCGGCGCGGGTACGTCCGGGGCTGGTGCGACGGCGGCCGACGACGACGAAGTCGCCGACGCCGAGATCGTCGACGAGCCGGGCGAGGAGACGGCGTGAGCGTGCGCGAGCCGGGCGTCCTTGAGAAGAGCTGCCCGGCGAGGAGCGAACGCCCAATGGAGGCACCGTGAGCGTGGGCGGACGGCCGGGGATCCCGCCGAACACCGAGCGCGATCGCGAGGTGCAGGACGCGGAGGCAGACGTCGCCGCGGCGGAGGCCGCGGTCGAGTCCGACCTGTCGCAGCTCGAGCAGCTCGAGGGCGAGCGCGCCGAGCTGATGGACACGCTGCGACGGGTCCAGGCGGACTTCGAGAACTACCGCAAGCGCGTCCTGCGCGAGCAGACCGCGCTCGTGGAGCGCGCCACCGATCGGCTGGTCGAAGACCTCCTCCCCGTCCTCGACTCGTTCGACGGTGCGCTCGGCAGCTTCGCCGCGGCCGACACACCCGAGGCCGAGAAGGTGCGCGACGGCGTCGTCGGCATCCGCGCGCAACTCGGGTCGGTGTTGGAGAAGGCGGGACTCGAGCGCATCGACGCCGAGGGTGCCGCGTTCGACCCCAACGAGCACGAAGCTGTGCAGCAGGACGACGGCGACGGCGACCCGCACGTCGCCGAGATCCTGCGCACCGGCTACCGCCTCAAGGGCCGCGTGGTGCGTCCCGCCATGGTGCGCGTCACGCGCGCGAGCTGATGTCGATGTCACACGTGGCGCGGCCCCCGGAGGCGAGCGGAGCGAGCGCAGGGTGCTCGCCAGCGAGCGAACGGCCGCGAGACCGGTATCCGGGCTCGCAGAGAGCGAGCGACTAGAGATGGCTCCCCAGCGGGAGTGGTTCGAGAAGGACTACTACGCCGAGCTCGGCGTGTCCCAGGACGCGTCCGAGAAGGAGATCACGCGCGCGTACCGGAAGCTCGCCAAGCAGTTGCACCCCGACGCCAACCCGGGCGACAAGGAAGCAGAGGACCGCTTCAAGGAGATCTCGGCCGCGCACGACGTGCTCGGCGACGCCGAGAAGCGCAAGGAGTACGACCAGGTGCGCGAGATGGTCGCGTCCGGTGTCGGGCCCGGTGGTCCGGGTGGTTTCGGGGGCTTCGGAGGCCCGGGCGGCGGATACCAGAACATCCGGGTCGAGGACCTCGGTGACCTCGGTGATCTCGGCGGCCTCTTCGGCAACCTCTTCGGTGGTGGCGGTCGGGCGCGGCGCGGGCGCAACCAGGGTCCGGTCGGTCCGCAGCGCGGCAACGACATCGAGACAGAGCTCCACCTCGACTTCCTCGACGCCGTCCACGGCATCACGACGTCGGTCAACATCACGTCGGAGGCGCCGTGCCACGTGTGCAACGGCACCGGCGCCAAGCCCGGGACGTTCCCCGAGCGCTGCCCCACCTGCAACGGCGCGGGATCGGTCGCGGTCGACCAGGGTCCGTTCTCGTTCTCCGAGGTGTGCCCCACCTGCGGCGGGCGCGGCAGCGTCATCAAGGACAAGTGCAAGAACTGCAAGGGCCGTGGCATCGAGGTGCGCCCGCGCACGGTGAAGGTGCGCATCCCCGCCGGGGTCGACGACGGCCAACGCATCCGGGTGAAGGGGCGCGGAACGCCCGGTCTCAACGGCGCGCCCCCGGGCGACCTCTACGTCGTCGTGCACGTCGCGCCGCACCCGATCTTCGCTCGGAGCGGCAAGTGGGACCTCACGGTGAAGGTGCCGGTCACGTTCCCCGAGGCCGCGCTCGGCGCGCAGGTGAAGGTGCCCACGCTCGACGCGCCCGTCACGGTGAAGGTCCCGCCCGGCACGCAGACCGGCAAGACCGTGCGCGTGCGCGGTCGCGGCATCCCGCGCGCCTCGGGCGATCCGGGCGCGCTCCTCGTCACGTTCGACGTCGTCGTGCCGAACGAGCTCGACGACGACGCCAAGGTCGCGGTGGAGCAGCTCGCGGCCGCCTTGCCGGGCAACCCGCGAGAGCACCTGGGGGTGTAGGTCATGGCCGACGACCAGCGCGCGCTGTACATCATCTCGGTGGCGGCCGAGCTCGCCGGCGTGCACCCGCAGACCCTGCGCATCTACGAGCGCAAGGGCCTCATCGAGCCGAGCCGCACCGAGGGTCGGAGCCGTCGCTACTCGGACCGCGACATCGCGCTGCTGCAGCGCATCCAGGAGCTCACCAACGAAGGCGTCAGCCTGGCCGGCGTCCGCAAGATCCTCGACCTCGAGGTCGAACTGGCACGCGTCCGCGATCGCGTCGCCGCGCTCGAAGTGGCGCTGGCCCGGGCCCACGAGGACCGCCAGGCCGCGGTGCGCGACGTCCACCGCAGCTACCGGCGCGACCTCGTGCCCGTGAGCCGCTCGGTGGTGCGGGTCCCACGCCGATGATGGTGATGCGCTGACTCGATCTGGTCTATCGTCCTGCGAGTTCACCCCACGCTCACAGGACAGGGATTCTCATGAAGGCAGCCATCGGGTGGCGTCGTCGCTTCGCGGTGCCCGTGCTCGCAATCCTCGGTTTCGCAGGAGGGACGGCCGGCGTCCTGGTCTCGGCGGCCGACAACGCCTCGGCGGCCACGCCGGTGACCACTGAGTCAGCGTTCCGGGACGCGTGGGCGAACGACGCCGACGTCGTGCTCGGCGCCGACATCACCCTGACCTGCCAGGAGGGCGCCGGCGACGGCGAGTCGGAGGCGGTCCGCGATCTGGCGGGCGCCGGCACGCTCGACGGCCAGGGGCACACGATCACCCAGACCTGTCCCGAGAACCGCGTGCTCCAGATCACGGGCGAGACCGGTGAGATGACGCTCTCCAACGTCACCATCACCGGCGGCCAGGCGGTCTTCGGCACCTTCAGCGGCAACGGCGGTGGCGGGATCCAGGTGACGGAGGACAACCTCGTCACCCTGGTGAACTCCACCTTGACGAACAACTTCACCTGTGAGGGTGGCGGCGGGATCGAGCTCGACTACAGCGGCCCGTTCACGGCGGTCGGTTCGACCATCAGCAACAACCAGTCGCTCGAGACCGGTGGTGGCATCGCCAACTACGGCGGTGAGATGAACATCACCAACTCGACGATCACCGGCAACACCGACGCCGACGACTCCGGCGGGATCCTCGCCGAGGGCGGGCTGACACTCGCCTACAGCGATGTCGTGGCCAACACGTTCAACCCCGACCTGTCGATCCCGCAGTGCGCCGACACCGACGCCGTGGCGGACTCTCACCTGCACGCGGCCGACAACGGAGAGGCCGCGAACATCAACACCGAGGAGGAGAATCTCACGGTGTTCGGAAGCGTCATCACCGACCCGATCGGTGCGACCAACTGCGATCTCGGTGGGGGCAGCGTCACCTCGGACGGCTACAACCTGGCCGACGACACGTCGTGTGACCTTGCCGACAGCACCGACCACCAGGCCGACGGCGCCGATCCGATGCTCGGCGGACTGGCCGCGAACGGTGGTCCGACCGAGACCCTGCTGCCGCAGACGGGGAGTCCGCTGATCGACGCCATCCCGAACGCAGCGTGCCAGACCGACCCCGCGACCGGCGTCACGACCGACCAGCGTGGTCTCCCGCGGCCTGAGCAGGCGGGGGGTCTCTGTGACATCGGCTCGGTCGAGGTGCAGCTCGTCACGCCCACACCGACGCCGTCGCCGGCGGTGATCGTCACGCCTCGCTTCACCGGCTGATCGGTACACAACCCGGAACGTTCAGAAACCCGGCGCCCAGCGCCGGGTTTCCGCATTTTGGCCCCGCTCTGCGCAAAGGGTGTGCTCAAGAGCGCCTACGAGCGCACGAACGTTCTTGCACGAGATGCTGGCCGCGCGGCGCGTGACCGCATACGTTTCCCGGGTTCGCGCGCCGGCAGACCCGAACGCTCGGCAGGCTCTGGAGAGGCTCAAGACAAGGGGACCCCGCGCCCGTTTCGCGCGAGCGATCTTCGTGATCGATCTCGTCGCCGTGCCGCTCGCTGCCGCGGCCGCCGCCTTCGCCGACGACCCGGGGGTGCAGAGCAATCACAAAGAACTGCGACGACCAGCGCGTGCTGCGCGACGACGGCGGCGGTGTGGACGCGGGCGAGTCCGGTCTCGACGGGGTCATCGTCGGTCCTGGCTACGACATCACCCTCACCAATTCGATCGTCCAGGGCAACGAGGCGGACGACGAGGCGGTGGCATCTACACCGACGAGTCCCTCTGAGCACCCTGGGACCTGTGATAAACATGGCGACTTCATTGAGGGTGAACATGAGAGGGCAGTCATGAGCAGTCAGGACGTTCCGCCGCGCAACCGCGCCGAACGCCGCCTCGCCGCGAGGAACGCTCCCCGCGCCAAGCGAGCTCGCGCCGCGGGTGCCGCGCTCACCGCCGGCAGCGCGGCGCTGGCCATGGGTGCCGCGTGGATCGGCACCGGAGTGCAGGCCGCCGGCGCGGCCACCACGCTCCACGTGACGTCCACCGCCGACTCGGGCGCGGGCACGCTGCGCGACCAGGTCACCGCCGCGAGCTCGGGTGACACCATCGTGTTCGACCTGACCGGCACGATCACCCTGACCAGTGGCGAGATCGCGTTCAACAAGGACCTCACGTTCACCGGCCCCGGCGCGAGCGCGCTGACCATCTCGGGGAACGACGCGTCGCGCGTCTTCGACATCACCGGGGGCTCCGCGGTCACCATCTCGGGCCTCACCATCGCGCACGGGTCGGACGCCGGCAGCGGTGGCGCGATCGTCACCGCTGGGCCGCTCACGCTGAGCGACGACGTGTTCGACCACAATTCAAGTGGCGACGACGGCGGCGCCGTCGACGTGGACGGTGCCGGCATCACGGTCACGAATTCCACGTTCACCAACAACGAGACCGACGACTGGGGTGGCGCGATCCTCGCCTTCGGCGGCAACGCGCCCGTCACGGTCACCGGGTCGACGTTCTCGGCCAACCACGCCGGGGACACCGGGGGTGCCGTCGCGGTCGAGGCCGAGAGCACCGTCTCGTTCGTGGGATCGTCGTTCGGGAACAACCTGGCGTCCCACGCGGGTGCGATCGGCATCTACAACGACGGGCCCGTCAGCGTCAGTGGTTCGACGCTCACCGGGAACACGGCCGACGGCACCAACAACCAGCGCGAGGGCATCGGCGGCGCGTTCGACGCCTACGACGCAGGTTCCGTGTCGTTCGAGGGCTCCACGATCTCCGGGAACACCTCTGCCGAAGATGGCGGCGGGGCGAGCGTCTACGAGATCGAGGGTGCCGTCTCGATCGTCGGCTCGTCGATCACCGGTAACACGGCCGACGGGTCGGGCGGTGGCGCCTTCACCGACTACCTCAACGGCGGCTTGCAGATCGCCAACTCCACGATCTCGGGCAACTCGACGTCGGGCTGGGGCGGCGGCCTCTACTCCGGCTACACCTACCAATTCCTGACCATCAGCCAGTCCACGATCTCGCAGAACAGCGCGGGGAGCGGCGGCGGTGGGGCCCAGATCTGGGGCGCCGAGATCGACGCGCCGGTGATGGTCACCGACTCCACGATCTCCGGCAACAGCGCCGAGAGCGGCGGCGGTGGGTGGATCCAGTGGGGCGCCGGTGGGCTCACGACCTTCGCCAACTCCACGATCTCCGGCAACACCTCTGGCGGACAAGGCGGCGGCCTGTACTTCTACGGCTTCTACGGGCTGAGCGTCGAGATGTCGACGGTCACCGGGAACTCCGCAGCCGACTCGACGGGTGGCGTCTACCTCGCGCAGTCGCAGCTCCAGAGCGCTGCCGGTGGCGGTCACCACGCCCATGAGGCGGGCGCGGCCTCGTCGGGCGGAGCCGGCTCGAAGGGCGACGGCGTGCGCGAGCACAAGACCCACGAAGCACAGGTCCACGCGGCCGACATCGCCGAAGCCGAGATCACCGGCACCATCCTCTGGGGGAACTCCGGCAACGACCTCGGCGATGTCGGCGCGGCGACGCTGTCGCACAACCTCCTGGGCACGGTCGCCGCAGGCATCGCGCAGACCGACGGGGGTGGGAACCTGTTTGGTGTGGATCCGCTCCTCGGACCGCTCGACGACAACGGCGGTCCCACCGAGACCCACGCCTTGCTCCCCGGGAGCCCCGCCATCGACAAGGGTCCCGACCCGGTGCCGAGCTTCTCGGGCAACGAGTTCGACCAGCGGGGCGACGGCTTCCCGCGGGTGGTCAACGGCATCTCCGACATCGGTGCGTTCGAAGTGCAGCCTCCACCGACGCCGGAGCCGGTCGTGATCACACCGAAGTTCACCGGTTGACCAACGAGCGGGGTTCATTCCAGGAGCGCACCCCAGATGAGCGACATCCCGCCCCGGAACCGGGCTGAGCGTCGCGCGGCTGCGCGCGGCAAGGGCCGTCGTGCGGCCGGCGCCGCCCTCACCGCCGGGAGCGCCGCGCTGGCGATGACCGCCGGCGTGCTGGCCACAGCACCCGCCGCCCACGCGGCGGGCACCTACACCGTCACCGCGGCCACCGACGACGGCACCGGCGACGCCGGCACCCTGAGCGCGGCGATCACGTCAGCGAACGGCGACCCCGGCTCGACCATCGACTTCAACGTCGGGGGCGGGGACATCTCGATCACGGGCGAGATGCCGCCCGTCACCGCGCCCGTCACGATCGCCGGGCCGGGCGCGGGCGCGCTCACCATCGAAGGCACCCACGCGCACCGCGTCTTCTACATCGAGTCCGGCGCTGACGACGTCACCATCAGCGGGCTCACGCTCGCCGACGGAGCCGACGACTCGGGCACCGACCAGGACGGCGCCTCGATCCTGTCGAACGCGTCGCTCACCCTGTCGGCGAGCGTCATCACCGGTGGCGATGCCAGCGGTGACGCCGGCGGACTCTATTTCGACAACGGCTCCGCGGCCCTGGTGATCACCGACACCAGGTTCTCCTACAACACCGCCGGGATCGACGGCGCCGCCGTCGCGGTCAACGAGGCGTCGAGCGTCACGATCACGAACAGCAGCTTCGACCACAACCAGGCCGGCGAAGCCGGCGGCGCGCTCTACATCGACACGTCGGGCACCCCGACCACGATCACCGGCACGACCTTCACCGCCAACGAGTCCGGGCTCGATCCCGGCAGCGGCCGGTCAGGAGGCGGTGGCGGCGCCATCTTCGACGACGACTCGGGGTCCTCCCACACGCTGACCATCACCGGCAGCACGATCTCGGGCAACACCGCGCACGTCTACGGCGGCGGCGGGGTGCAGTTGTACTCCGACGTCGGCGGCGCCAGCGTCGACATCGAGGATTCCGTCGTCTCGAACAACCAGGCGATGTACTCGGGTGGCGGGCTCTACTTCTACGGGATCAGCAGCGCCACGATCCTGCGCACGACGGTCTCGGGCAACGCGGCCAGCATCGGTGAATCCGGCACAGGCGGTGGAGGCGTGTTCGTCGGGTCGGCGTTCCAGGGCGACATCAACATCGGCGAGTCGACCATCTCGGGCAACAGCGGCGCGAGCGGCGGCGGCGCGTGGTTCTACAGCTACTCGCCGGTGCACGTGTTCAACTCCACCATCTCCGGCAACACGGCGACCGCCAACGAGGGCGGCGGTGTCACCTTCTTCTACGTGAACGGCTTCTACGCCAACCAGGACACCACCACCGCCAACCACGCGGCGACGGTGGGCGGCCTCTACTTCGCCGAGGACACCGCGCCTGCCGCGGTGAGCCACGCCGCCACCCGCGAGAAGAAGGGCGCCAGCACCTCGTCGTCGGGCAAGGACGACAAGGGTGCGGAGGAGCACTCGGTTCGGACCAAGCGGGCGCACGCGCAAGGCGGCTTCTTCGAGGCGGGTTCGATCAGCACCATCCTGTCGGCCAACGACGGTGAAGACGTCGGTGGCGCGGCGTCGACGCTGCACTCCAACCACTCGCTGCTCGGCACCAACGGCACGACGGTCGTCGACGACCAGGGCGGCACCATCCGCAGCAGCACGCCCACCCTCGGACCGCTCCAGAACAACGGTGGTCCGACCGAGACGCACGCCCTCCTGGCCGGCAGCGCCGCCATCGACACCGGGTTCATGCCGGTGCCGTCGTTCACCGGGAACGAATTCGACCAGCGGGGCACCGGCTTCGCCCGGGTCGTGAACGGCACGGTCGACATCGGGGCGTTCGAGGTGCAGCCGGAGGAGACTCCGACGCCCGAACCCATCGTCATCACGCCGAAGTTCACCGGTTGAGCGCCACCGCAAACCCCAATCCCCAATTTCGTACAGATCGAGCACTGTGGGCCGGTCCTGTGCTACAAACAACCGCTTCGCTTCGAGGAGGGCCCCCAGATGACCGAGCAGATCCCGCCGCGTAACCGCGCGGAACGACGCGCCGCCGCCCGAGGCAAGGGTCGTCGCGCCGCGGGGGCCGCGCTCACCGCCGGTAGTGCGGCGTTGGCGATGACCGCCGGTGTGCTCGGCGCAGGCGCGCCGCCGGCGGGCGCGGCCACGACGATCACCGTCACCGACGGCGGCAACGCGGGAGCGGGCACACTCCGCGACGCGCTCGCCAACGCCAACGACGGGGACACCATCGTGTTCGCGCCTGCGGTCACGTCGGTCACGATCACCGCGAAGCTCAGCATCGACGATTCGGTCACCATCGACGGTGGCGGGACCGTCACCGTCCACGGTCCGGCCGCGCAGGGGATCTTCTACCTGAACGCGCCCGGCACCGGCGACGTCACCATCACGGGGCTCACGCTCACCGGCGGTCACGCCGGCGAGGGCGGTGCGATCCACAATTCCGACGACGACCACCTCACGGTGACCAACAGCACGATCACCGGAAACACATCCACCAACGAAGGCGGCGGCATCTACAGCGGCGGCAACGGCAACACTTCGAACACGCTGACCGTGATCTCGAGCCAGGTCACCGGCAACACCGGGGGATCGGGCGGCGGCATCTACGCCGGTCACAGCGCAGCCGTCACCATCACCGATTCGAACGTCTCCGGCAACACCACCACCGTCCACGGCGGCGGCGGCTTCTACACCTACAACGTCTCCGGCCCCACCAACATCACCAACTCGCACTTCGACAACAACACCGCCGACGGCGAGGGCGGGGGCCTCTACTTCGACAACAACACGGGTCCGATCAACATCTCTGGCACGACCGCCAATGGCAACACCGCGAGCTCCGGCGGCGGCGGGGTGTACTTCGACGAGCCCCACGGCGCGGTCACGATCAGCAACTCGCAGGTCAGCGGGAACACCGCCGACGGAGATGGCGGCGGGCTCTACATCGACTTCTTCTACAGCGGGATGACGATCGACCACACCACGATCGCAGGCAACACCGCCGAGTCCGGTGGTGGGATCTGGACCGACGAGGGTGGGTACGGCAGCCTGACCATCCTCGACTCCACCATCTCCGGGAACACCGCGAGCGACGGTTGGGGCGGCGGGCTCTACGACGCGGGCACCGACTCGCCGACCAAGATCCAGAACTCGACGATCTCCGGCAACACCTCCGCCGAGGAGGGTGGGGCCATGTGGTTCGGCGGCTCCTACGGCCTCCAGCTCACGCAGTCGACCATCACCGGCAACACCGCCACGACCATTGGCGGGATCGCGCTGTATGGCCCGTCGGCCGCGGCCGCCACGAGTGCACGCCACGGTCACGCCGAGGCGCAGAAGTCCACGGACGGCAAGAACAACGGTGCCCGAGGCGAAGGAAAGGTCCACGCCGCGCTCCGGCGCCCACGCGCAGGCCGATGGTGAGGTCGCCGCTACCGGCACCATCCTCGCCGGGAACGTCGGTGAGGACATCGGTACCAATGGCAACCCGGGCGCCGTGCTCACGTCCGACCACTCACTCCTCGGTGTCGCCGGCGACGGGGTCGCCGTCACGGATGCGGGCGGCACGCTCACCGGTGTCGACCCGATGCTCGGCCCGCTCCAGAACAACGGCGGACCGACCGAGACCCACGAGCTGCTGGCGGGCAGCCCGGCCATCAACGCCGGGCCCAACCCGGTGCCGGACTTCCCGACCAACGAGTTCGACCAGCGGGGCGAGGGCTTCGCCCGGGTCTCCGACGGTGTGGCCGACATCGGCGCGTTCGAGGTGCAGGTCGTGGTGCCCGAGCCGGTCGTCATCACCCCCAAGTTCACCGGTTGAGTCTCCGCTCCGGCCCGGCTGCGGGCGCGGAGCGGTGACAAGCTGACGCGATGCGACTCGACGTCCCGTTCGTCAGGCTGCCCTTCCGCGTCGATCCGGCCGCGCTCGACGCGGAAGTCGCCGCGCTCGCACCGGACCTCTGGCGGGCGCATCCCGAGGGTGCGCCGGGCAACACCGCGGTCGCGCTCATCGCGCACCGGGGCGATCCTGACGACGACCGCGCCAAGGGCGTCATGGCACCGACGCCGTACCTGCAACAGCTCCCGTACGTGCGGCGCATCCTTGCGTCGCTCGATTCGGTGATCGGCCGCACCCGCCTCATGCGCATCGCGGAAGAGGGCGAGCTCACCTCGCACGTCGACACGAACTACTACTGGCGTGACCACCTCCGCGTGCACTTCCCGGTGCGCACCACTCCCGACGTGGAGTTCGAGTGCGACGGCCAACAGGTGCACATGGCGGCGGGGGACGCCTGGGTGTTCGACACGTGGCGGTCGCACCGTGTGGTCAACCCGGCGCGGGCGCCGCGCATCCATCTCGTGGTCGACACCGTCGGCGGCGCGAGCCTCTGGAACCGCATCGACCATCCCGACGCGACGCCGCTGACGGTCGCGCTCGACGGCGCCGAGCCCGCCCTCGTCACCGAACGGGTGAACCAGCCGTCGGTGATGACGCCGTGGGAGCTCGAGCACACGCTCGATCTGCTTGTCGACGAGCTCGACGCGAGCGATCCGGTCGCCGCTGCGGCCGTCGACCGTCCCGTTCTCGAGCTCGAGCGCGCGTGGCGTTCGGGCTGGGCCCGGTTCGGCGACGCCGCCGAGGGGCGAGCGCACTTCGCCGCGCTGCGCGACGCGGGCGACGCCGCCATCGCCGCCGCGGTCGGGCGGGCTCGCCTCCCCAACGGCGTGATCGTGATCGAGGCGATCCGTCAGCACGCGCTGCGTCCCGCCGTCGATGTGGACGACGGCGCTCCCAACCCGCATGCGCTCGCGCGTCGTCGCGTCGCCCCCGTCGCCATCGACCGACCGGCGTTCGTCGTGTCGTCGCCGCGTTCGGGTAGCACGTTGCTGTTCGAGACGCTCGCGCTCGCGCCTCCCCTCCTCACCATCGGGGGCGAGAGCCACCAGATCATCGAGGGCGTTCCGGCCTTCACGCCGGCCGCGCACAACTGGGACTCCAACCGGCTCACCGCCGACGACGCCACGCCCGATTCGGTCGCCGCGCTCCACCGTGCGTTCGCGAGCGCGTTGCGCGACGTGCGCGGCAACCCGCCCGTGGGCGGGCCGGTGCGCATGCTCGAGAAGACGCCGAAGAACTCGTTGCGCATCCCGCTGCTCTCGGCCGCGTTCCCCGACGCGCGCTTCGTGTACCTCTACCGCGACCCGCGCGAGACGATCAGCAGCATGCTCGACGCGTGGAAGTCGGGCCGCTTCGTCACCTACCGTGACCTCCCCGGATGGAACGGTCCGCCGTGGTCGTTGCTGCTCGTGCCCGGTTGGCGCGACCTCGCCGGCGCGCCGCTGGCCGAGATCGTCACCCGCCAGTGGGCGACCGCCACCACGTTGCTGCTCGACGACCTGGAGCAGCTCGACCCCGACCGGTGGTGCGTCACCAGCTACGACCACCTGATCTCCGACCCCGATGCGGAGATCGCGCGGCTGCTCGCGTTCTGCAAAGTGGACGGCGACGTCGCGCTGCCCGAGACCCTGCCGCCGTCGCGCCACACGCTGGACTCCCCTGCGCCTGAGAAGTGGCGCCGCAACGCGGACGAGCTCGACTCCGCGTGGGAGCCGATCGCCGACGTTGCCCTGCGCGCCCACGAATTCTTCGCCGAGCCACCCCGCATCAAACCTGTGCGCACCCAGTCGCGCGCCGACCGCAACCCACCGACCCCGACACCCGCACCCGAGACCGCCGCCCCCGCGGCGCGCAGGAGCAGCCGCAGGATCCGACGGCGGACGGATCGGAGATGAGCTTCAAGAGCGTCTTCTCGGGTTCGTTCCCCGAACTGCTCCATGGCGTCGGCGCCAGCGTGTGCGTGTCGACCTACCAGAGCGGCCGGGTGATCCTCCTCCGCGCCGACGGCCCCGCCACGCTCAACACCCACTTCCGCATGTTCCAGATGCCGATGGGCATCGCGGCGCGCCCCGGTGAGCTCGCGCTGGGCACGAAGACGCAGGTGCTCCGCTTCCAGAACCAGCCCGCGCTGACGCCGCGTCTGGATCCACCCGATCAGCACGACGCGGTCTACGTGCCCCGCAGCGCGCATTCGACCGGCGACATCCGCATCCACGACCTCGGCTTCGTCGGCGACGAGCTGTGGGCCGTCAACACGCGCTTCTCGTGCCTGGTGAGCTTCGAGAACGACACGTCGTTCGTGCCCCGCTGGCGGCCGCCGTTCGTGAGCGCCCTCGCCGCCGAGGACCGCTGTCACCTCAACGGCATGGCGATCGTCGACGACGAGATCCGCTACGTCACCGCCCTCGGCACCAGCGACGAAGCGGCCGGCTGGCGCGAGGGCAAGGCCGACGGCGGTGTGCTGGTGCACGTCCCGAGCGGTGAGGTCGTGCTGTCGGGGCTGTGCATGCCGCACTCGCCGCGCTGGCATGACGGTCGGCTCTGGATGCTCGAGTCGGGTCTGGGTGCGATCTGCCTGGTCGATCCGGAGACGGGCACCCGCGAGGAGGTGACCCGGGTGCCCGGGTTCACGCGCGGCATGTCGTTCGTGGGTCCCTACGCGTTCGTGGGTCTGTCCCAGGTGCGGGAGTCGCTCTTCGAGGGCATCCCGCTCAAGGCCGACGGCGTCGAGCGCTCGTGCGGCGTGTGGGTCGTCGACCTCCGCACCGGCCAGACGGCGGCGTTCCTGCGCTTCGAGGGCATCGTGCAGGAGCTCTACGAGGTCGCAGTGCTCGCGCAACAACGGTGGCCGGAGATCGTCGAGCCCGGCGCCGAGATCCTGGAGACGGCCTACGTGCTTCCCGACGCGGCCCTGGCGGATGTGGCGGTCTCGGAATAAAGTTGACAGCGACGTTGTCAACTTTGGGGTAATCCGTCGGCTCACTCCGAGGTCAACGCATGCCGCTCGATCCCAACAAGTTCACCCGCAAGACGGGCGAGGCCCTCGGCGCCGCCCAGGCGCTCGCGCGCGACCTGCACCACTCGCAGGTGACGCCCGAGCACCTGCTGGCTGCCCTGGTGGGTCAGCCCGAGAGCGTGGTGCTCCCGGTCCTCGAGCGCATCGGTGTGGCCAGCCGCACCGTGCGCGACCGCGTCGACGACGTGCTGTCGCGCATCCCGAAGGTCTATGGCGACACCGCCCAGCAGGCACAGCTCTCGCCTGACGCCTACCGCGTGCTCGAGGCCGCCGACGCCGAGCGCACCTCCCTGGGCGACGACTACCTCTCGACCGAGCACGTGCTGCTCGCGATGAGCGAGGTGACCGGGGGCGTCGGCGACCTCCTCCGCGGCCTCGGCGTCAGCCACGAAGCGGTGCTCGGCGCGCTCCAGGAGGTGCGCGGCAGCCACCGCGTCACCAGTGAGAACCCCGAGGAGCAGTACCAGGCGCTCGAGAAGTATGGGCGCGACCTCACCGAGGACGCCCGCAAGGGCAAGCTCGACCCCGTCATCGGGCGCGACGAGGAGATCCGGCGCGTCATCCAGGTGCTGTCGCGGCGCACCAAGAACAACCCGGTGCTCATCGGTGAGCCCGGCGTCGGCAAGACGGCCATCGCCGAAGGATTGGCCCGACGCATCGTCGAAGGCGACGTACCCGAGGGTCTGCGCAACAAGCGCCTCATCGCGCTCGACATCGGCGCCATGGTCGCCGGCGCGAAGTACCGCGGTGAGTTCGAAGACCGCCTGAAGGCCGTCCTCAAGGAGATCACCGACAGCGAGGGCGAGGTCGTCACCTTCGTCGACGAGTTGCACACCATCGTCGGGGCCGGCGGCGCGGAGGGCGCGGTCGACGCCGGCAACATGATCAAGCCGATGCTCGCTCGCGGTGAGCTGCGCATGATCGGTGCCACCACGCTCGACGAGTACCGCAAGTACGTCGAAAAGGACCCCGCGCTCGAACGGCGCTTCCAGCAGGTCTACGTCGGTGAGCCGTCGGTGGAGGACACCGTCGCCATCCTGCGCGGGCTCAAGGAGCGCTACGAGGTGCACCACGGCGTCCGCATCCAGGACGCCGCGCTCGTCGCGGCCGCAGTGCTGTCGCACCGGTACATCCCGGCCCGCCAGCTGCCCGACAAGGCCATCGACCTCATCGACGAGGCCGCGTCGCGGTTGCGCATCGAGATCGACTCCATGCCGTTCGAGATCGACGTGGTGGAGCGACGCATCCGCCAGCTCGAGATCGAGAAGGCGGCGCTGGCCAAGGAGACGGACGAGAAGTCGTCGCAGCGCCTCGAAGCCATCGAGGAGGAGCTGGCCACCCTCGCCGAGGAGCGCGACGCGATGGTCGCGCACTGGCAGAACGAGAAGGACGCCATCGCCGAGATCCGCGACCTCAAGGAGCGGCTCGAGACCGCGCGCAACGACGCCGAGAAGGCCGAGCGTGAGGGCAACCTCGAGCAGGCCGCCCAGCTGCGCTACAGCACCATGCGCGACGCCGAGGCGGAGATCGCGGAGAAGACCGAGCGCCTCGACGAGCTCCAGTCCGAGCAGCAGATGCTGAAGGAGGAGGTCGACGAGGAGGACGTCGCCGAGATCGTCGCCAAGTGGACCGGCATACCTGTGAGCCGGCTCATGGAGGGCGAGATGAGCAAGCTCGTGCGCATGGAGGAGGTCCTGCACGCGCGCGTCATCGGCCAGGACGACGCGGTGAGCGCGGTGGCCAACGCCATCCGCCGGTCGCGCGCCGGACTGTCCGATCCGGACCGCCCGATCGGTTCGTTCCTCTTCCTCGGTCCCACCGGCGTCGGGAAGACGGAGTTGGCGCGCACGCTCGCCGATTTCCTCTTCGACGACGAAAAGGCCATGGTCCGCATCGACATGTCGGAGTACCAGGAGAAGCACAACGTGTCGCGCCTGGTCGGCGCGCCTCCGGGCTACGTGGGCTACGAGGAGGGCGGCCAGCTCACCGAGGCGGTCCGGCGCCGGCCGTATGCGGTCGTGCTGCTCGACGAGATCGAGAAGGCGCACCCGGACGTGTTCAACGTGCTGCTCCAGCTGCTCGACGACGGCCGTCTCACCGACGGCCAGGGCCGCACCGTCGACTTCACCAACACGGTGCTGATCATGACCAGCAACCTCGGAGGCGGGGCCGACGAAGTGGTGGTGATGAACGTGGTGCGGAACCACTTCAAGCCCGAGTTCCTCAACCGCATCGACGAGATCGTGGTGTTCCACCGGTTGGGCGAGACGCACATCGAGCGCATCGTCGAGCTGCAGGTGGACCAGTTGCGCCTGCGACTGGCCGAGCGCAACCTGGGCCTGGAGCTCAGCGACGCCGCCTTGGCCCACGTCGCGTCGGTCGGCTACGACCCCGACTTCGGGGCGCGACCGCTGAAGCGGGTGCTCCAGCGGGAGGTCAGCGACCCGGTCGCCCTGGCCCTCTTGAAGGGCGACTTCGGCGACGGCGACACTGTGGTGGTCGACGCCACCACCGACGGCGAGCTGACCTTCTCCTTTCAGCAAGGCGTCACCGCCTCCTGACTCGAACATCTCAGAGTTGGCGTACCTCGGTGGGGGTCAACTCCGAGATGAACGTCCGAGGGGGGCGGCTAACCTCTCGTCAACGTGACACCATTCGTGGGGGCGTTTCTCGGGGGTCTGGTGTGTCTGGGACGGTGATCGTCGGCACCCAGTGGGGTGACGAGGGCAAGGGCCGCTTCACCGACTACCTCGCGCAGGAGAGCGACCTCGTCGTGCGCTACCAGGGTGGTCACAACGCGGGCCACCGCATCGTCGTCGGCGACGAGGTCTTCGCCCTGCAGCTGGTGCCCAGTGGTGTGCTCTATCCGCACGTCACCGCCATCATCGGCAACGGCGTGGTGGTCGACCCCGCGGTGCTCATCGCAGAGCTCGGCATGCTCGAGGGCAAGGGCGTCGACACGTCGCGCGTGAAGCTGTCGGGCAACTCGCACCTCATCATGCCCTACCACCAGGAGCTCGACCGCGTGACCGAGCGGTTCCTGGGCAAGAACAAGCTCGGCACCACCAAACGCGGCATCGGTCCGGCCTACGCCGACAAGGCGCTGCGCGTCGGGCTGCGCGTGCAGGACCTCCTCGACGCCAAGATCTTCCGCGAGAAGCTCGACCTCGCGCTGCGCGAGAAGAACGGCGTCTTGGCGAAGGTGTACAACCGCCTGCCCCTCGATGCCGACGAGATCTGCGACCAGTACCTCGCCATGGTGCCGCGGCTCGAGCCGATGATCGACGACACCGTCCACCTCGTGCACGAGGCGCTGGCGGCCGAACGGCCCGTGCTGTTCGAAGGCGCGCAGGCCACGTACCTCGACCTCGACCACGGCACGTATCCGTTCGTCACGTCGTCGAACCCGATCGCGGGTGGAGTGTGCACCGGTGCTGGCGTCGGTCCGCTTGCCATCACGCGTGTCATCGGCGTGGCCAAGGCCTACGTGACGCGCGTCGGGAGCGGCCCATTCCCCACCGAGCTGTTCGACGGCGACACGGTCGGCGATGAGCTCGTCGAACGGGGCCACGAGTTCGGCACCAACACCGGTCGCCGTCGCCGCCCGGGCTGGCTCGATCTCGTGATGCTCAAGCACGCGGTCGCGCTCAACTCGTGCACCGAGATCGCGATCACCAAGCTCGACGTGCTCGCACCGTTCTCCGAATTGAAGGTGTGCGTCGCCTACGAGGGTGACGACGGCACGCGCTACGACCACGTGCCGTACCACCAGTCGGTGCTGCACAAGGTGCGCCCGGTGTACGAGACCCTCCCCGGCTGGAAGAGCAACATCGATCGCTGCGCACAGGTCGAGGACTTCCCGGTGGAGGCGCGCGAGTACCTCCGGTTCGTCGAAGACATCGTCGGCGTGCCGATCAGCTTCGTCGGCGTCGGCCCCGACCGCGCCCAGACCGTGGTTCTCCCTCGCGCTGCCTGATGCAGACATGGATCAGGCGCCTGCGGCGCCCGAAGACGAGCGGAGCGAGCGGAGGACGCTCGCCAGCGAGCGAACGGCCGCGAGCCGGGCATCCCGGCTCGCAGGGAGCGAGCGCATGAGCCGGAGGATCCTGGTCACAGGCTCCGGGGGGCGTGAGCACGCACTCGTGTGGGCGCTGCAGCGATCGCCGTCGGCGCCCGAGGTGTTCGCCGCGCCCGGCAACCCAGGGATCGCCCTGACGGCGCTCTGCTTCCCGATCGATCCCGCCGATCCCGACCAGGTCGCCCAGCTCGCTGACGACCTGACCATCGACCTGGTGGTGGTGGGACCCGAGGTGCCGCTCGTCGCCGGGGTCGCCGACGCGGTGCGCGCCCGTGGCCGCCACTGCTGCGGGCCGGGCGCCGCCGCGGCGCGGCTCGAGGGCTCCAAGGCCTGGATGAAGCAGGTGCTCGCCGAGGCGAGTGTCCCGACCGCGCGTCACCGCACCTTCGGCGCGAGCGAGCACGACGCCGCGGTCGCGTTCCTCGACGAGTTCGAGCCGCCCTACGTGGTGAAGACGGATGGCCTTGCCGCGGGCAAGGGCGTCATCGTCACCGGTTCGCTCACCGAGGCGCGCGACGCGGTCGCCGACTACCTCTCGGGCGCCGCGTTCGGCGACGCCGGCCGCACGCTGGTGATCGAGGAGGGACTGACCGGTCCCGAGCTCTCGTTGCTGGTCGTCTGCAACGGCGACCCCGAAGCCGCACTCCCCCTCGCGCCGGCGCAGGACTTCAAGCGCGCCCTCGAAGGCGACGTCGGCCCCAACACCGGGGGCATGGGCGCGTGCTCGCCCGTACCTGCCGTCGACACCGCGACCGTCGACGACGTGATGGAGCGCGCGGTGCGTCCAACCCTGCGTTGGCTGGCCGAGCACGACGCCGACTACCGGGGCGTGCTCTACGCAGGGATGATGCTCACGGCCGACGGTCCCAAGGTGATCGAGTACAACGTGCGCTTCGGTGATCCCGAGTGCCAGGTGGTGTTGCCCCGGGTCACGTCCGACCTCGCCGAGCTGCTCCACGCGGCTGCTACCGGTGGCAAGCTCGATGTCTCGTTCAGCGACGACGCGTGCGTCACCGTCGTGGTCGCCGCCGACGGCTATCCGTCGTCACCGCGCACCGGCGATCCCATCAGTGGGCTCGACGTCGCGGCGGCCGTGAACTCGGTCACGATCTTCCACGCCGGTACCGCACGCGGAGACGACGGCGTGCTGCGCACCGCGGGCGGGCGGGTGTTCGGCGTCACCGCCGTCGGCGCCGATCTCGAAGTGGCGCGCACGCGCGCGTACGAAGCCGCCGGACTTCTTCGCTGGGACGGCGCGCGCTTCCGCCGCGACATCGCGGCGGACGCGGCCGCGGCACAACGGCAGGCGGGCTGAGGTCAGGTGCGGCGACGCGCCCCGCGAGAGCTCAGCGGACCCGGCGGCGGGTCCGTACTCCGGCGATGACCAACGAGCACGGGATGCACCGGAGCGGGCCCCCGTCTTTCGGCGGAGGGACGAGGCACACCGCGCACCAGGGTGTGCCGCACTCGTCACAGACCGCGACGGCATGTTCACTCCAATGCTTCGTGCAGTTCATCACCCCCGATCGACCTCCTCGTCCATCCCGGTCCGCCCCGATCGTTGCCGGACGCGTCCGAACCGGACCCGTCCGCACCATTGCTGGCTCGTAGAGTGTTCGGCAGGAGGAAGGGCCCCCTTGATAGAGCGTTACGCACTGCCTGAGATCGCCGGCCTCTTCACCGACGAGGCCCGTTTTGCGGATTGGCTCGAGGTCGAGATCCTCGCCAGCGAGGCGTGGGCCAAGCTCGGAGTCGTCCCGGCCGAGGATGCCGCCGCCATCCGTGAGCGGGCCGCCTTCACCGTCGCGGCGATCCGCGAGCGGGAGGCCGTCACCGATCACGAGACCGCCGCGTTCGTCGATGTCGTGCAGACTGCCATCGGCGGGGATGCGGCGAAATGGGTTCATTACGGACTCACCTCGTACGACGTCGTCGATACCGCGATGTCGATCGCGCTGGTCAAGGCGTGCGATCTCATCATCGGCGCGGTCGACGAGCTCGAGGCGGCAGTCGTCGACCGCGCCCTCGAGCACCGCAACACGCCGATGGCCGGTCGCACCCACGGCATCCATGCCGAGCCGATCACCTTCGGCAGCAAGCTCGCGCTCTGGGCGCTGCAACTCCGGCGCGATCGAGTGCGCCTCGAGCGCGCTCGCGAGGCGGTGGCGATCGGCAAGCTGTCGGGCGCTGTCGGTAGCTACTCGAACGTCGATCCCGAGGTCGAGGCGTACGTCTGCGAGAAGCTCGGCCTGCGTCCGGTGCCGTCGACGCAGGTGCTGGCACGTGACGCCCACGCCGAGCTGCTGTACGCCTGCGCCGCGCTCGGCTCCTCGATCGAGGCGTTCGCGCTCGAGGTTCGCCATCTTCAGCGCACCGAAGTCCGCGAAGTCGAGGAGCCCTTCGCAACTGGCGCGCAGAAGGGCTCGAGCGCGATGCCGCACAAGCGCAACCCATGGCGTTCTGAGCAACTCTGCGGGCTGGCTCGAGTGCTCCGCGGCAATCTCGAAGCGGGTATGGAGAACGTCGCGCTGTGGCACGAGCGAGACATGTCGCATTCGTCGGTCGAGCGCATCGTGCTCACCGACTCTCTCCTGCTCGCCTACTACATGGCCGTGCGATTCCGAGCGATCGTGGCGGGCATGGTGGTGCACGGTGATCGCATGAAGGCGAACCTCGAAGCGTCGTACGGGCTCGTGTTCAGCGAATCGGTCATGCTCGCCCTCGTTGCGTCCGGTCTGGCGCGTGACGACGCCTACCGGATGGTGCAGCGCGCCGCGACCCGCACTTGGGATGAGCAGCGACCATTCCGCGACGTCCTCGGGGAGGACGGTGAGATCGGCGAACGGCTCTCGCCCGAAGCGCTCGACGCCTGCTTCGATCTCGAGCACGCGGTCGCGCACGCGGCGCGCGCCGTCGACTCGCTCGCACAACAGCAGCGATCCCTTCGGTGAGCCGGTTGTCGCTTCCGCACCACTACAGCGGCAAGGTGCGCGAGCTCTACGAGGTCGACCACGACCGCATGCTGGTGGTCGCGTCAGATCGGGTGTCGGTGTTCGACGTCGTGCTCCCCGACCTCATCCCCGACAAGGGCCGCGTGCTCACGGCGCTGTCCACGTTCTGGTTCGAACAGACCGAACACCTGGCGCGCAACCACCTGGTGTCCTCCGACCCGACCGACTTCCCCGAGACCGCGGGCCCCGAGGTTGCAGGGCGGGCGATGTTGGTGCGCGCCGCCCAGCCGGTGCGGCTCGAGTGCGTCGCCCGCGGCTACCTCTTCGGTTCCGCCTGGTCCGACTACCAGGAGACGGGCGCGGTGATGGGCCGCAGGTTGCCCGGAGGTCTGCGGCAGGCCGAACGGCTCCCCGAGCCCATCTTCACGCCCACCACCAAGGCCGACGCGGGCCACGATCTCCCGCTCTCCGACGTCGACGCGGCGGAACTGGTGGGCGACCAGCGGTACGAGCAGCTGCGCGACATGACGCTGGCCATCTACGCGTTCGGTGCCGCCCACGCCGCGGAACACGGCCTCATCCTCGCCGACACCAAGCTCGAGTTCGGCGAGATCGACGGCGAGCTGTTCGTGATCGACGAGATGATGACGCCCGACTCGTCGCGCTACTGGAGCGCCGACGACCACCAGGTCGGCACGTCGCCGCCGAGCTTCGACAAGCAGTACGTGCGCGACCACTACCTGTCGGTCGGGTGGGACATGCAGCCTCCCGTTCCGCACATGCCCGAGACCGTCATCGCCGGCACGCGGGCGCGTTACGTGGAGGCCTACGAGCAAGTGAGCGGACGCAGCTTCGACACTTGGTACGGAGACGAGGAATGAGATACGCGGTCCGCATCGACGTCACGCACCTCCCCGGGGTGCTCGACCCCCAGGGCGCTACGGTCGAGCGTGCGCTGCCTGCGCTCGGTTACGAGAACGTCGCCGAGGTGTCGATCGCCAAGACGATCCGGCTCGCGCTCGATGCGCCCTCGGAGTCCGACGCGCGCGAACAGGTCGATCGGATGTGTCAGCAGCTCCTGGCCAACCCGGTGATCGAGCGCTACTCGGTGCAGGTCGAGGAGTCGTGAGCGTGAGCGAGCCGGGCGTCCTCGAGAAGGGCGGTCCGGCGAGTAGCGAACGACCAATGGAGGAGGCATGAGCGCACGCGTGGGGATCGTCGTGTTCCCGGGGACCAACTGCGAGCTCGACGTGGCGTGGGTGGTCGAGGAGCTCGGCGGCGAAGCGCAACTGCTCTGGCACGGCGACCGCTCCGTGCGGGGCGTCGACGCGGTGGTGGTCCCCGGCGGGTTCGCCCACGGCGACTACCTCCGTACCGGCGCCATCGCCCGCTTCTCCCCCGTGATGGATGCCGTCGCCGAGCACGCGGCCGGAGGCGGGCCCGTCGTCGGCATCTGCAACGGGTTCCAGGTGCTCACGGAGGCGGGGCTGCTGCCCGGCGCGCTGCAGAAGAACACCGGTCTCGCCTTCGTGTGCGACATCGTCGAGCTCGAGGTGGTGAGCACGCGGTCGGTCCTCACGCAGGAGGTGGTGCCGGGGACGCGCCTCCGCATCCCGATCAACCACTTCGAGGGCAACTACGTCTGCGACACCGACACGCTGCGCGCGCTCCACGATGACGACCGCATCGTCGCGCGTTACGTCGAGAACCCCAACGGCAGCCTCGACGACATCGCCGGCATCAGCAACGAGGCCGGCAACGTCGTCGGGCTCATGCCGCATCCGGAGCGCGCGTCGCACGCACTGCTCGGCAGTGCCGACGGAGTGGTGCTGATGCAATCGCTGCTCGCGAGTGCGGCGCGAGGTGCCGCACGCGTCTGACCGGATTCAGGAACCCCGGGAGATTCCGGCCTTCTTGAGCACGTCGGCGGGGACGCCCAGCTCTCGCCAGGCGGCGTAGGAGATGTGCTTCCGACCGGCGTAGCTGGCCGCGGTCTTCACGAAGTCCGATTCCAGCGCCGACAGGTCCACCTTGTTGCCCATGTTCTCGAGCTCACGTTGCAGGTCCATCCGCTCCTGCGCGAGCTGGAGCTGTTGGAGCGCGGAGACTTCGGCGTAGCTGGTGTCGATGGCGGCCAGGCGCTTCTTGATGGAATCCGGTGTGCGCTTCCGGCCTCGCTTGGGCCGGTTCTGCTGGAGCGCTTCGAGGTAATTCTTCACCGCCCGACCTTCGGATCGGCCTTCGGCGAGCGCGGCTTTGTGCTGGTCGGTCATGGTGCGCTTTGGCGTCTTGGCCATGGTGGGTGGACCCCCTGAATCGTCAGTCTGCGCGCGGGACTCTTTCGTTCTATCACGGGGCTTCCTATTTGCCGATAGCGCGACGCAAGATCCCGCACATCTTTCGGTTCCGGGCCCGCTAGGTACGATGCGGCCCTCTCATGAGCGACGTGACTCCGCTGCACCGGCAACTCGGTCTCACCGACGACGAGCTCGACGCCATCGTCGAACTGCTGGGCCGGGAGCCCACCGGGCTCGAGCTGGCGATGTACGCCGTGATGTGGTCGGAGCACTGCTCCTACAAGTCGTCGAAGCGCCACCTGGGCCGCTTTCCGACCGAGGCGCCGTGGGTGCTCGTCGGTCCCGGTGAAGGTGCGGGGGTCATCGATGTCGGTGACGGACTCGCGGTGGCCATCCGCATCGAGAGCCATAACCACCCGTCCGCGGTCGAGCCGTACCAGGGTGCCGCCACCGGTGTCGGCGGGATCATCCGCGACGTGTTCTCGATGGGTGCCCGCCCGATCGCACTGATGGACCCGCTGCGCTTCGGTCCCCTCGACGACGCCCGCACGCGCTACCTCGTGGAAGGTGTCGTCGCCGGCATCAGCGGCTACGGCAACGCGGTGGGCGTGCCCACCGTGGGCGGCGAGCTCGTGTTCGATGACTGCTACCGCGACAATCCGCTCGTCAACGTGCTGTGCCTCGGAGTGCTGCCGGTCGACCGCCTGGTGCTGGCCAAGGCCGAAGGCGTCGACAACATCGCCGTCCTGCTCGGTTCGGCCACCGGGCGCGACGGCATCGGCGGCGCCAGCGTGCTCGCGTCGGCCGGGTTCGCCGAGGGCGACGACGAGAAGCGGCCCTCGGTCCAGGTGGGCGACCCCTTCGAGGAGAAGCGTCTCATCGAAGCGTGCCTCGAGCTCCTCGACGCCGGTCTCGCCGTCGGCGTGCAGGACCTCGGCGCGGCCGGCATCTCGTGCGCGGCGTCGGAGACCGCAGCCAAGACCGGCGCGGGGATGGACGTCGATCTGGCGCGGATGCCCAAGCGCGAGCCGGGCATGAACGGCGTCGAGGTGATGACCTCGGAGAGCCAGGAGCGGATGCTCGCCATCGTCACACCCGCGAACCTCGACGCGGTGCTCGACCTGTGTCGACGGTGGGAGATCCGCGCGTCGGTGATCGGGCGCGTCACCGACACCGCGCGCTTCCGCGTGTACGACGGGCTCTTCGACGCGGTCGGGGTTCCGGGCGCGAACCCGCCGGTGCCCCGCGGTGACGTCCCGCCCGTGCTGTCGTCCGACGCACCACCGCTGGCCGACGTACCGGTCGAGAGCCTCGGCGACGGACCGGTGTACGACCGGCCCCGCACCGCGCCCCGCGACCGCGCCGACGTGGAGGCCGACGACCCCGCGCCCACGCTGGCGGAGCGCTTCCCCGACGGCGCCGACCTGTCGGACGAGTTGCTCGCGCTGCTCGCCACGCCGACCATCGCCGACAAGTCGTGGGTGTACCGCCAGTACGACCACCAGCTGTTCCTCAACACCGTCGTGAAGCCCGGTGGCGACGCGTCGGTGCTGCGGCTCAAGGGCACCTCGCGTGGGCTAGCGCTCACGACCGACGGCAAGGCTCGCTTCTGCGCCCTCGATCCGTACACCGGCGCCCGGCTCGTCGTCATCGAAGCCGCGCGCAACCTCGCGTGCGTAGGTGCGGTCCCGAAGGCGCTCGTCAACTGCCTCAACTTCGGCAACCCGGAGCACCCGGAAGTGATGTGGCAGTTCTCCGAGGTGGTCGACGGCATGGGCGACGCGTGCCGCGCGCTCGGCATCCCGGTCGTCGGGGGCAATGTCAGCTTCTACAACGAGTCGCGCGGTCGCGACATCGACCCCACGCCCGTGGTCGGCGTCGTCGGCCTGATCGACGATCTCACGTCGGTGCCGCCCGGCGCGGAGCTCCACGACGGCGACGCGGTCGTACTCCTCGGCCACACCGCCGCCGAGCTCGGCGGGTCCGAGTGGGCCGGCCTCCACGATCTGCGGGCGGGCCTCCCGCCGGCCGCGGACCTCGAAGTCGCCGCCGCCCTCCACCGCTTCGTCCGCGAGGTGGTCGACGCGCGTGAGGTGCGCGGGGTGCACGACCTCTCCGACGGTGGGCTCGCGGCCGCGCTCGCCGAGATGGCCGTCGCCGGCCGGTGCGGGTTCGACGTGGCGCTGACCAGCGAGCTCGTCCCGGCCCTGGCCTGGTTCTCCGAGACCTCGTCGCGGGTCCTGGTCGCCGTCGACCCGGCGCGCGCCGACGACCTGGTCGAGCGGGCGCGCGTCGGCAACGTCCCCGCGCAACGCCTCGGCACGGCCGGGGGCGACCGCCTCGTGGCCTCCGGCGCCTTCGCCGTCACCCTCGCCGACGCCACCCACGCCTGGCGCGACACCCTCCCGACCGTCCTCGGCCACCCCTCCTGACCCAGCACGTTGCAGTCGCTCCCCCTGCCGGGGGGTGTTTGCGCAACATGTTCGGAAATGAGAGCGCGTCGGTCGAGGTTGACCATCACGTGTATGGGAGACTGACGTGGTGAACGACGCCTCGATCGGCCACGCCTGCGGGGTGTTCGGCGTGTACGCGCCGGGCCAAGACGTCGCCCACCTCACCTACCTGGGCCTCTACGCCCTGCAACACCGGGGTCAGGAGTCGGCCGGCATCGCGGTGAGCGACGGCCAGACCATCACCGTGTCGAAGGACATGGGCCTGGTCACCCAGGTGTTCGACGAGCGCCGCATCGCACCGCTCGAGGGCCATCTCGCCATCGGGCACGTGCGCTACAGCACCACCGGGTCGAGCAGCTGGCGCAACGCGCAGCCGGTGTACCGATCGGTCGGCGACGCCGGGTTCGCGCTCGGCCACAACGGCAACCTCACCAACACCCTCGATCTCGCCGAGCGCCTCGGCATGCTGCCCGGCCTCGCGCCTGCCGACTCGGAGATCGGGCTCGACTCCACCACCGACTCCGCGCTCGTCGCCGAGCTCATCGCGCACGAGTACGACGCGCAGACACGCTCCGACGGCCGCGACCTCGAGCAGGCGTTGCGCCAGGTTCTGCCGCAACTCGAGGGTGGCTTCTCGTTCGTGATGATGGACGAAGCGCACCTCATCGGCGTGCGCGACCCCCACGGGTTCTGGCCGCTCGTCCTCGGTCGGATCGAAGGCGGTTGGGTGCTCGCCAGCGAGACGGCCGCGCTCGACATCGTCGGCGCGCACTTCGTCCGCGAGGTCGAACCCGGCGAGATGATCGTGATCGACGCGTCCGGCCTGCACGACGGCCAACGCTTCGCCGAAGCCGACCCCAAGCTCTGCCTGTTCGAGTTCGTCTACTTCGCGCGGCCCGACACCAACCTCTACGGCAAGAGCGTGCACGCGGCGCGCCAGCGCATGGGCGAGGAGCTCGCCCGCCAGGCGGCCGTCGACGGCGACATGGTGATGCCCGTCCCCGAATCGGGCATCCCCGCCGCGCAGGGCTACGCACGCGCGTCGGGTATCCCCTACGGCGACGGCCTGGTGAAGAACCGCTACGTCGGTCGCACCTTCATCCAACCGAACCAGAAGCAGCGCGGGCAGGGTGTACGGCTCAAGCTCAACCCGCTCCCCGAGAACATCCGCGGCAAGAAGCTCATCGTGGTCGACGACTCCATCGTGCGCGGCACGACGACGCGGCAGGTCGTCCAGATGCTGCGCGAGGCGGGCGCCGCCGAGGTGCACTTCCGCGTGTCGTCACCGCCCTACAAGTGGCCGTGCTTCTACGGCATGGACACCGGCAGCCGTTCCGACCTCCTGGCCGCCGACATGTCGGTGGGCGAGATCCGCGACTACCTCGGCGTCGACTCGCTCGCCTACCTCGAGCTCCATCGTCTCACGACGGCCACCGGTGCGTCCGCGGACTCGTTCTGCACCGCCTGTTTGTCGGGCCACTACCCCGTCCCCGTTCCGCTCACCGACTCGAAGCTCGCACTCGAGGACGAGCCCGCGACCGACGTCGCCCCCGCCCCTCGATGACCGACTCCCGAGACGAGGACGCCGCCGAGCCGCTCACGTATGCCGACGCGGGCGTCGACATCGCCGCCGGCGAGAAGGCCGTCGAGCTGATCAAGGCGCACGTGCGCTCGACGTTCCGGCCCGAGGTGGTCGGCGACATCGGGGGGTTCGGAGGCCTGTTTCAGCTCGACACCCGTCGCTTCGACCAGCCGCTGCTCGTCTCTTCGACCGACGGCGTCGGCACCAAGTCGCTGATCGCGCGCCTCACCGGGCGCTACGACACCATCGGCATCGACCTCGTCGCGATGTCGGTGGACGACATCGCGGTGCAGGGCGCCGAACCGTTGTTCTTCCTCGACTACATCTCCATCGGCAAGCTCGTGCCCGAGATCGTCGACGACATCGTCGCCGGCGTCGCGCACGGATGCGTGCAGGCGGGCTGCGCGCTGCTCGGCGGAGAGATGTCCGAGCACCCCGACATCATGGAGCCGGGCGAGTTCGACCTCGTCGGGTTCGCGGTCGGCGTCGTCGAGCGCGCACGCGTGTTGCCGGGGGATGTGCAGCCCGGCGACCTCATCGTCGGGTTCGCCAGCCCCGGGTTGCGCTGCAACGGCTACGCACTCGCGCGCCGCGCGTTGCTCGACCGCGCCGGTCGTCGGCTCGACGACCCGGCATGGAAGGGCGCGCATCACCCGCTCGGCGAGGAACTGATGCGACCGAGCGTGATCTACGCGCCGGTTATGCGGAAGCTGCGCGAACGGGTCGACGTGCACACGTTCGCCCACGTCACGGGCGGGGGCCTCCCCGACAACCTCGCCCGCGTGCTGCCGCCGCACTGCGACGCCCGGCTGCGCCGCCGCGAGTGGGAGGAGCCGCGCATCTTCGCCGAGATCCGGGCCGCCGGCGATGTCGCCGACGACGAGATGACGCACGTGTTCAACCTCGGGCTGGGCATGCTGGCGGTGATCGCCCCGCAGGACCGTTTCGCTACCCTCGACGTCGTGCGCGCCGCGGGTCAGGAGGCATGGATCGTCGGAGAGGTGTCAGAAGGCCGCGGTCGGGTAAGTATCACCCGCAACTGATCCGGGAGGGGTGCACGAGCCGGGCTGAAAGCGCCGGAAAGCTGCTACTCTGGGCATACGGGACCGATCCCCCGAGCCCCCCGGTGAGGATCCGTATCGACTGCGAGGACCCCATGCCCCAGAACCCCGCTCCCGAACCCGAGCAGCTGCTCACCCCCTCCGAAGTCGCCGCCATGTTCCGGGTGAACCCCAAGACGGTCACCCGCTGGGCACGCGCCGGCAAGATCTCCGCCATCCGCACGCTGGGCGGCCATCGCCGCTTCAAGGCGTCGGAGATCCAGAAGTTCCTCGAGCAGGTCGACGAGGCCAACGAGCTCGAGTAACCGCCACCCCGTCGCTCGCATCCGCTCGCACCGGTGTGCGGAACCCCTCAGCACCTCTTCGCCGCCAACGCGGCAACGAGCGACTTCGGCTGCGGTGTCGGCCCGTCGAACAGCGCCCGGACTCGCCCGACCAGTCGGTGGGGAGATCCCGGTACGATCCGACGACGCGGGTCAGGATGTTCGGCGTGGCCTTCGCTTCGCGACCGCGACGCACGCCAGACCCGCGATCAGGAGCACGACGGCGATCCATCCGAGCTCTGAGGCTCTCGTCCCGGTGAAGGCGAGCGCGCCCGAGGGCTGCGCCGCCGTCTTGGCAGTGCCACCCGCGGCGGGGGCGCGCCCGCCGGCAACGTCACGGCCGCCGAGACCGACGACGTCGCGACTTTCACCGCTCCGTCGGAGGCGCTCACTTGACACGTATAGGTCTGACCTGCCGTCAGCCCCGCGACCGTCAGGCTCGTGGTCGTGCCCGTCGCCGATCCCGGTGCCCCACCACCCGTCGACACGCACGACGCGGTGTACGTGAGACCCGTCGTCGCCGCCGTCGACGCCCCCGACGCGGTGCCTTGTGTGCCGCCGTCGGGGATCACCAAACCTGGTGTGTCGAACGCGAGAGTCAAGGAGCCGGTGCCCGGCGTGAGGTTCGTGATCACGAGCGCAGTGCATCCGAAGCACCAGTCGTACCCGGTGAGGTGCTGCCCCGGTGTGATCGTCACGAGGCTGGCGCCCTGCGCGATCGGGTCGGGTCCTCCCTGCGTCTGCTGGTCGAACGAGAGCGGTACCGCGTTCCACCAGAGCCCAGTGAAGTTCGTGGTCGGTGATTGGGGATCCGCGACCGTCGGACTGGGATCGCCGCCACCGCCACAGCCCAGGGCCGCGAGGGCGTACGTCCCGGACGGGACGTCGGCGATCTCGAAGCTGCCGTCCGGCTGCACCTGGGCGAACAGCGCGTACTGGTTCGGTGCGTAGGCCACGACACACGCATCGGTCATCGGTACGCCGTTCAGGTTGAGGACTCGTCCCGACACCGTGCTGACCGCACCGGGCACCAGCACCGCGTCCACGTCGCCCACGATCTCGCCCGCCGCCACGTTCACGACCTGCGCGGTCGCCGCCGTCGACTGATCGTCCCACCACTGGCCCGCGTACGTGGGTGACTGGTTGCAGTCGATGAACTGAACCTTGTACGCGCCAGGACCCCGGAGGCTGATCGCGTAGTCGCCATCGGAATCGGTGCGGGCGAAGCCACCGAACGCGCTCGTGGTCGTCGCCTGCGCGCAGATGCCCTGCAGCGGATGCCCGTCACCGTCGGTCACGTGCCCTCGGATCTGGCCTGCGGCCACGAGGTGGGCATCGATACCGGTCGTCGTCGAACCGGCGGTCACCACGACCGCGACCGCAGTGGACGAATCGGGCTGATGGTCCCACCACTGGTCCAGGAACGGGCCCACGTTGTTGCAGTCCTGGAAGTAGATCAGGAACGAGCCCGCCGGCAAGCCCTGGAGAGCGTACGTTCCGTCGGCGGCCGTCGTCGCGTTCGCAACGCCGTCGAGCCCGTTCGCCGTGTTCGTGACCGCGTTCACGCAGTCGCCCTGGACCGGATCACCGTTGGGGCCGCTCACCGTGCCGCTGATCGTCGCCGAGGCGGTGAGCGTGGCGTCGACCGCGGCGCGCGTGGGCGCGTCCGCCGAGGTGAGCGTGAGGATGTCAGCGCTGTTCCACGACGGCTTGTCGCTCCAGAACTGCGTCGCGTAGGGCGGGTTGGGACCGTTGGCGGAGAACTGCACGCGGTAGTCGCCCGGCGCCACCGCGCTCGTCGCGTAGTGACCGGAGCTGTCGGTCTGCGCCCATCCACTGGTGCCCGAGTTCGTGGGGTTCACGTTCACGTTGATCCCCGCGATCGGGTTGCCGTCGGAATCGGTGACCGTTCCCGCCACCGAGATGCCGCTGGCGAGTTGCGCGTCGACACCCGTGCGGACCTGCCCCTCGGTGAGCGCGATCTGGTTCGCCTGGTCGAACGATTGCTGGTTGTCGTACCACTGGTCGATGGAGAGGCTGCCCGAATTGCAGTCGTGGAACTGGATGGCGAAGCTCCCGGGTGGAAGCTGCGTCAGGCTGTACGTGCCGTCGGGCTCGGTCGTGGTCCCCGCCACCCAATCCCACCCGCTGTTGTTCGGCACGTTCGCGTTCACGCAGACACCGCCGAGTGGGCTCGTGTCCGGCCCCGTCACGGTTCCTTGGATCGTCGCCGCGGCCGGAAGTTGCGCGTCGACACCACCGCGTACAGGAGCGTCGCCGCTCGCGAGCGTGAGGGTGTCGCCGGTGTTCCACGACGGTTTGTCGTTCCAGAACTCGTGCGCGAGCGCGGGCGTGTTCGAGTCGGCGAACTGCACCTTGTAGTCACCCGGCGGGAGTGGGCTGGTGCGGTACGTGCCGTCGGGTTGCGTCTGCACACCGGTCGACGGCCCCGTGTTCACCGCGTTCACGTTCACCTGCACGCCCCCGACGGGGGTGCCGGACCCGTCGGTCACGGTGCCGGCGACCGAGACTCCCATCACGAGTTGCACGTCGGACAATGGCGTCTCGGTGCCTGCGATCACCGAAATCGTGTCGGCGGAGCCTGAATCGTCGTGGCCGAGGTACCACTGATCCAGGTACTGCGGGGTCGGGTTGCAGTCCTGGAACTGGACCTTGTACGCACCGTCACTCAAACCAGTGATGGAGTACGCGCCGGTGGAGTCGGTCTGGGTGCCTGGACCGTTCTCGACGTTCGCACAGATGCCGGCGAGCGGGAGTCCGGTGCTGCTGTCGACGACGACGCCGGAGATCGAGCCGTCCGATCCGGGCGGTGGCGCCGCGCCCGCCGGGATGCCCCCGAGCGTGACCACGGCGACGACCGTCACGATGCCGGCGGCTGCGAGCGCGCGCGATCGACGAGAAACCCAGCTCTCCCTGCACATGGTCCGGTAGTCGGCATCGCTGCCCGGCACTTGAGGCAGATTCGGAGGAGGGCAAGCCTCGCGACGAAGCCCTGTCCCAGCGCAACGCTGTGACCAGGGCTTTCGTGGTGGCCGGGACCGGCGTCGATCCGCCGTTCGATCAGCAGCGTCGGTATGGCCTGGTCGTACGCGGCGGCGCGCTGCTCACCGGGGCGTGTTCGGACGCACTCGAACACGAACTCGCCGACCGTTTTGATCAGCACCCGGACGCCAAGATCATCCGCTCCCTGCCAGGACTGGGGACGATCCTGGGCGCCCGGGCGCTCGCCGAGTTCGGGGATGACCCGAACCGATTCGACGACGCCAAGTCTCGCAAGAACTACGCCGGCACGTCACCCATCACCCGCGCCTCAGGCAAACACCGCGTCGTGCTCGCCCGCTACGCCCGCAACCGTCGCCTCGCTGACGCCTGCTACCTCTGGGCGTTCGCCGCGCTCACCGCCAGCCCCGGCGCACGCGCCTTCTACGACCAGCACCGCGCCGCCGGCGACACCCACAACCGCGCCCTCCGCGCGCTGGGCAACCGCCTCGTCGGCATCCTCCACGGCTGCCTCCGCCACCACACCCTCTACGACGAACACACCGCCTGGGGACACCGACTCAACCTCGCCGCTTGACAACTACAGGGTGGGATGTCTAGGACAGGCCGTCGAGTGAAGGCGTTGTGTTGCCGCTGTGATAGATGCGGTTGCAGATGGTGCCGAGCGCTGTGGCGATGATGTCGTTGTCGTGCTCCGAAAGGTCCGACGAGCCGTTGTTGGCCGCCTGGATGGCGCCGACGCCCGCGATCGAGTCGGCTGCGCCGACGCTGACCGAGCAGTACGTGTCGCCCTTCAGGGCGACGATCTGGAAGTCGCCGGTGTCTCGGTAGGCGTTGGCGCCGGCGACGTCCTTGACCGCCACCTTGGCCGAGTAGCTCTTGAGCTCTTCCTGGTAGCCCTTCTTGGCGAAGGTGCCCTTGTCGACGAGGACGTCGATCGTGGCTTCGGTGTCGGAGCTGCTGAACACGCACTGCTGACCGGCTATGGACACCTTGGTGACCTTGACCGTGGCGATCGGTGCGCTCATCAGCGGTTGGATCTCGGCTTTGGTGAGCTGCTTGCACCTGATCGCGGGCTTCTTCGCCGCGGGTACGGCGACGGTCGCCTGCGCCGAGCCGCAGCCCAGCAGCACTGTCGCGGCGACGGCGAAGGGTACGAGGCCGAGGAGGCGGGCGCGAGGTCCGGTCATGTTGGCACCCTACGGATCGCGTGCGCTCGCCACATCCGACCCGAGGTCTGATCTTTCGACGCACCGGGTCCAAGCTTTTCGTGTTCGCAGGACCGGGAGCTGTCTGGGGCGCTCCTATGATCCCGGTGTGGCAGGCTCGGTCCAGGCGGCCACCGCGTCGCCATTGCTGGAACGTGAGGAAGCACTCCGAGCGGTCGAGGGCCGCTTGCGGCGCTCGACCGACGGCCATGGCGGTTTCATGGTCGTCGAGGGGCGGGCCGGCCTCGGAAAGACCGCGCTGCTCGACGTCGTCGCGCAGTCCACGCGGGGCAACGGTCTGACGATCGCCGAGGCGCGGGCGACCGAGCTCGAGCAGGCGCTCGGATTCGGACTGGTCCGCCAGCTCCTCGAACCGCGGCTGCGCGCCCTCGACGATGGCGAGCGCGAACGGGCCTTCGGTGGCGCGGCCGGGCTCGCGCGTCCGATCCTCGCGTCCGCCGCGACCGACCACGGAGCGACCCGGTTCGCGTTGCTCCACGGCCTCTACTGGATGCTCGTCCACCTGTCCGCCCTCGCACCGATGCTCGTGGTCGTGGACGACGCCCAGTGGGCCGACGAACCGTCCCGAGCGTGGCTGCACTACCTCGAGCTCCGTCTCGAGGAGCTCCCGGTCCTGGTCCTGGTCGCGACCCGACCGAGCCCGATCGCACCCACGAACGGTGACGCGGCCTTCGCCTTCGGTGCCGACACGCGCACCGAGCGCGTCGTCCTTCATCCGCTGGGCGCCGACTCTGTGCGGTCGCTCGTGGCGCGCCGCGTCGGCCACGACCCCGCACCCGACGTGACGACCGCGTGTCATCGGGTGACGGGCGGGAACCCGCTGCTCGTCCGCGAGCTGCTCGACACCATCGAGGCGCGGGGTGCCGCGATCGGAGAGATTGCGACGGAGGAGCTGAGCACCTACGCGTCCGACACGCTTGTCCGACGCACGCGCCTTCGACTCACTCGACTGGGACCCGGGCCGACACGTGCGGCCAATGCCCTCGCGATCCTGGGCGACGGCGCGCCACTCCGGGAGGTCGCCGCATTGGCCGAGCTCGACCTGCCCGCCGCAACGGCCGCCGTCGATGCGCTGGTCGCCGCCGACCTCGTCGACACGTACCGCCCCGCCGCGTTCGTGCACCCCCTCCTCCGTGCAGCGGTGGTCGACAGCCTGGCCCCCTACGAACGCGGTGCCCTGCACGCCCGCGCCGCGGACATCTTGCTCGCCGCACATGGGGATCAGGAGTCGGTCGCGCTCCACCTGCTGGCGTCGGAGCCTGCAGGCCGCGACGACCACTTGGCCGTGCTCAGGCGCGCCGCGGCGCTCGCGCTCCATCGCGGCGCGCCCGCCAACGCCGCGGTGCTGCTCCGCCGCGCGCTGCTCGAACACCCCGATGTCGCGCAGCGGGCGCGCGTGCTCCGGGAGCTCGCCGAGGCGGAGTTGCGCGCGGGGGATCCCTCGGCCGTCGAGCACCTGGAAGAGGTGCTCGAGCTCTCGACCGACCTGAGCGAGCGGGCGGCCACTGCCCATGCCCTGGGGCGCGCCCTGCTGTTCCAAGGGTCCTGGGACGGCGCCGTCGAGCAGTTCCGCGCCGCGCGCGCGACGCTCGCTGACCACGACCCCGAGTTGGCTGCTCGAATCGAGGGCGACCTCCTGACCACGACCAGCCTCGACGACCGAACACCGCCGGCCGATCGGCCCGACGTGACGTCGGAGGAGATCGGGGCGCTCGCTGGGCGGCCGGCCGGGCGCGCCTCTGCGCTCACCCTCGCACTCCTCCAGGCACTCCGAGGCCGCGGCGGCGACGTGCCCGACCTCGTTCGCACTGCGCTCGCGAACGGCGAATTCCTCGCGGCCGAGACGTCTGACGCGATGGCGGCTGTCCACGCGGTCGACGCGCTGGTGTTCGTCGACGCGCTCGACGAGGCCCTGACCCTGGCCCGTGCGATGGTCGCCGACGGGCAGCGTCGCGCCTCGGTCCTCGGCGTCGTCGCAGGACTCACCCACTGTGGGCTCGCCGAGTACCGCCTCGGCGCCCTCAGCGACGCCGAGGCCGATTGCCGGTCCGCGCTCGACCTCGCGCGGGAGCATGGCCTTGCCTTCACCCTCCCGTTCATCGCGTCCTACCTGTCGACGACCCTCCTCGCTCGCGGTGACGCGATCGGCGCCCGCGACGTGATCGAGTCCGTGGAGCTGTCGGTCACGCTCGCGCACACGGTCGCGGTGCCGACGCTCCTCGACGCGCGCGGCGCCGCGCTCATGGCGTGCGGCGATCACGTTGGCGGCCTCCGTGATCTTCGCGCCTGCGCGGACGCGACCGACCGGTTGGGCATCACGAACCCGAACGTCCACGAATGGAGAGCCGGGCTCGTCGAAGCCCTGCGGGTCGACGATCCCGCCGAGGCGGAGCTGGTCGCGGCAGACAACCTCGTGTGCGCCGAACGAAGCGGATCGAACCGGGCGATCGGGATCGCACTCCGCTGCCTCGCGGGCCTCGCGCCGCCGTCGGAGCGAACGGAGCTCCTCGGCGAGTCCGTCAGGATCCTGGCGTCGTCCCCGGCGCGGGCGGAACGGGCACGATCGCTCCTCGAGCTCGGCGCCATCGAGTGTCGACATGGAGACCGAGGGAGGGCGCGTTCGATCCTGCTCGAGACCTTGCAACTGGCCACCGAGTGCGGTGCCACCAAGCTCGCCGAACGCGCCCTGGAAGAAGCGCGCCTCGCCGGCGCACGTCCGCGTCGGGCATGGACGACGGGTCGTGCCGCGCTCACGCCGACGGAGCGGCGGGTCGCGCTGCTGGCGGCGGACGGTCGCACCAACCAGGAGATCGCGCAGTCGCTGTTCGTGACGACGAAGACGGTGAAGTCCCACCTGGGGTCCGTGTATCGCAAGCTCTCGATCTCGAGGCGCGCCGAGTTGCGCGGCCGGCTCTGATCCCGCGAACTCCCCTGACCGCGATCAGGCGTCGCAGCCGACACCAGCTGACGAACGGTCGCTCGCGACGAAGCCCTGTCCCAGCGCAACGCTGTGACCAGGGCTTTTGTGGTGGCCGGGACCGGCGTCGATCCGGTGACCCCGCGCTTTTCAGGCGCGTTCGAGGCCGAATTTCGGCCGACGTGAGCCGACCGGCAACGAACGGGCGAAAGTGCTGGTCAGAGGCCATATTGCTTCGTGCCGGGCGGTGTCGGCCCGTGCTGCCTCGTGACGCGAAAAACCACTCCGGTGTGGCACGGGTGTGGCACGGAGTCGGAGTCGCCGCATCCGCCGACATATTCGCATTCTCGTCGATATCATCGAGGATGTGAGTAGATCTGCTCCGGCCCTCGCACCGTTGTTCCGCTCGGATCAGCAGCTGCGGATCCTGGGAGTGCTCTTCGCCGAGTCCGACGGCGAGCTCTCCATCCACGACCTGGCCGAACGAGCCGACGTGGCCCAGGCCACCGCGAGCCGGGAGGTGGCCCGCCTCGCCGAGCACGGCATCGTCGTCACCCGTTCGCTGGGGCGCAACACGCTGGTGAGCGCCAACTGGTCCCTGCCCTGGGCCAAGGACCTGCGATCCATCCTGGTCCAGACGGTCGGGATCCTCGGCCGGCTGGCCGACGCCCTGCGCACGGTCGGCGGCATCGAGGAGGCGCTGATCTTCGGGTCGTGGGCGGCCCGCTACGACGGCGAGCCGGGGCCGCCTCCGCGAGACGTCGATCTCCTCGTCGTCGGCGACGCCGATCTCCGCGCGGTGCGCCGCGCCTGCCAGCCCGTCCAGGAGTCGCTCCACGTCGAGATCAACCCCGATCGTCCTCACCGCGGCGGAGTGGACGGCGACGACGCCGGACCCCTTCGTCGCCCAACTCAAGAGCCAGCCCCTGGTCCCCGTCCCGGTGCACCACACGTGAGCGCCCGCGACAGCTCGTGGCTCCGGGAAGCGCTCGCAACCCGCGACATCGAGCAGGTGAAGCCGAACATGGCGGCGGCCGGCGAGCGGATCAACGACGCCCGAAGCCACGTCCGCTCCGCACGACGCCTGGCCGACGACGATCGGACGCTCGCGATGTCCGCGTGCCACGACGCCATCCGCAAGGCGATCACCGCACACATGGCGTTCGCCGGGTTCCGTCCGCGCGGCGGCGAAGGTGCGCATCGCATCGTCCTTGCGTATGCGCGCGACCAGCTCGCCGAGATGATAGCGCCGGCAGATCTCGACGAAGCCGACGACATCCGCCGCGACCGGGGTCTGGCGGAGTACGGCGATTTCGCGTCCCGCCAGCTGACGCCGAGCCACATCCGAAGCATGCAGCCGACGTCGCGGAGCGCATCGTGAACGCGGTTGCCGCCGCGCTCGCGTCCGGCTGATGAAGGAACGTCATTCGTCGCTGGCGGATGCGGCTCAACCCTCCGCTCGCGCCGATATGACGATCGGGCAGCGGCACCAGCGGGGCGATTCCTGCCTCGGCGGTCATCGCTGTGAGCCGATCCGCGATCAGCCGGTCCCGGTCCTCGGTGGCGTGCTGGTACACCATCGCTGCGCTCGGACTTGCATGGCCGAGCCGAGCCATGAGCTCCTTGGTCGTCGCTCCCGTGCGCGCCGCGAGCGTGCCCGCGGTGTGACGGAGATCGTGGAACCGAAGGCCGTCCAAGCCGACCCCGTGTGTGGCCGGGCACCCAGACCCGTGATCGGAAGTTGCCCCGCTCGAGCGGCTTGCCGGCCGCGGACGTGAACACGTAGCCGTCTGGCGCCCGGACCGCCGTACAGGCCGAGGTGATGCTCGAGCTCCTCGACCAAGGGCTTCGGCGAGTGCGACTTGCCGGCGACCTCGCCATGGTCTTCGGCCCGTCCTCGACCACGTCACCTGAGGCGAGGAGCAGTCGCTTCCGGCGCACCGTGATCCGTCGCGTGCAGGAGATCAACGTCAGCAAGCGTAGCGCAAACAGCTCGCCTTGCCGCAGGCCTGCGAGGCCCGCGGTCAACACGAGCGCGCGGTAGCGGTCTGGCACCGCAGCGGCGAGGTCATAGAGCTCAGCAAGCGAGATGAACCGCTGCTCGGGGTGTCGCTCGACGCCGCCGCTGTCGATGCGACACGGGTTCTTCGCGATGCGGTCGTCGTTCACCGCCTGGCCGAGGATCTGGCGCAGCCGCACATACGCCTTCGCGGCGACCGACTTGCCACGCACTGAGACCAACACTCCGTACCACGACTCTGATCAGCTCAGGCGTCAGCTCGTTCAGCGGCACCGACCCGAGCGCAATCCCGTCGCTGATCGCAGGCAGGATGTGCGCACCCTTAGCTGCAACTCGTAGATCTCGCGGGTTCGCGGCGCGATCGTTGACTTCCCGCCCAGCCAAGCCGTCGCGTAATCGGACAGCGAGATCCGTCCGGCCGCGGGATCGAGCCAGAGGCCGCGCGCCTGGTCCGACTCGGCACCGGCCAGCCAGCGTGCCGCCTCACCCTTCGCCTTGAACGTTCGCGGCGCGCTGACGAGACGACCGTCGGCGCTGCGAAATCGGGCCTGCCAGCGTCCACTGGGCAGCCGGCGAACAGTTCCGAACTGACGCTTGCCTGCCACGTGCCACCTCCTGCTGTTCCGTTGTGCTCTGTCTCACCAAGGGTCGCACCACCCCGGGCTGAGCCGGCTCGCCTTCATCGAACCACCTGGGATGAGACACCAGTCATCGAGCCGGCTCGGCGCAGACCGGGGTGGTCCGACCCCTGGTATGGGTGTGAGCGCCCACACGGGCGCTCGGTCTGGAGGCCCATGTCGACGACGAGCGAGGTTCCCGACTTCTTGACCGTCGAAGAGGCCGCGCGTGTCCTGCGCATCGGCCGAACCGCCGCATATGCCCAGGCACGTGTCTGGCGTGAGACCGGTGGTCGTGAGGGTCTCCCCGTCATACCTGTGGGTCGGCTGCTGCGAGTCCCGAGGGCGGCGTTGGAGGCGATGGCGGGCGGCGCGATCACGGCGGCGGCGGTCGTCATCGCCGGACCGCAGCACGCACCGCCTCCCGTCGCCGCCCCACTGCCCCGCACGACCACGGCCCGCCGACACACCAGCGCGACGTCCGCGACCGATCAGCCGACCCTTCCCCTCGCCTGACCGCCATGCACGAGCTGCCTCGCATCGACTCCCGCAACGAAGTCAGACGCACTTGCACCTGCGGTGCCGGGAGCTATCCACGCGCTTGTCGAGAGGCGTTGTTGACGTGTTGAGTCTCGGGAAGCTCGCGCCGGGTCAGCAGCAGTACTACCTCGAGACCGTCGCCGCGCGGTGCCGAGGAGTACTACACGGGCGCGAAAGAAGCACCGGGTGAATGGACCGGTCTGAGCGCAGCGCGCCTCGGTCTGGCAGGTGAGGTTGACCCCGACGCGTTGCGGCTCGTGTTGGAGTCACGCGATCCGACCACGGGCGAGCGGTTGACGCGGGCGCAGGGCGCGCCGAAGATCCCGGGGTTCGACGCGACGTTCTGCGCACCGAAGTCAGTGTCACTGCTGTTCGCGCTGGGCGAGGCGGAGGCGTCGAACGAGGTCCGCAACGCGCACGACGCTGCGGTCGCCGCCGCGCTGCGCGTGTTGGAGGGCGAAGCAGCCCGAGCGCGGCGCGGACGGGGCGGCGCAGAACGGCACGTCGCCGAAGGGTTCGTCTCGGCCGCGTTTCGGCACCGGACGTCACGAGCCGGTGATCCGCACCTCCACACGCACGTCCTCGTCGCGAACCTGGTCTGGTGTGCAGATGACGGCCGCTGGTCAGCGCTCGACGCGCGGTCGCTGTACGGGTGGGCCAAGACGGTCGGGCACCTGTACGAGGCGCAGCTGCGCGCCGAGCTGACCCACCGGTTGGGTCTCGGCTGGACACCGGTCACGAATGGCATCGCAGATATTGACGGCATCCCGAAGCCTGTGTTGCGGGCGTTCTCGCGGCGGCGCCACGAGATCGAGATGCACATGGAAGAGCGTGGCGAGAGCGGGGCTCGGGCCGCGCAGCGTGCTACGTACGCGACGCGCGGCCGCAAGCACGACGTACCGACCGAGAGTCTGCTGTCGGAGTGGCGCGCCCGAGCGGACGCGCTCGGACTCGATGACACTGCTTTGGCCGCGCTGCTCTGTGGCCACGGTCGCACTGCGGTTCCTGTGCCAGGGACACCAGAGGCGGAAGCATTCTTCGCACAGATGGCGAGCCCGACCGGGTTGACCGCGCGTGCTGCCAGCTTCGGACGTCGCGAGATCCTCCAAGCGGTCGCGGCGCGCCTTCCCGCAGGCGGAACCATCGACCAGATCGTCGACCTGGCTGACGCGTTCCTCGCCTCCGAGCATGTGATCCCGCTCGCCGTACCAGCCGGACTGCGGACTTCGGACGTGATCCGCCGCGCCGATGGCCGTGTCGTCGCTGTCCACGTCGACGAGCAACGGTGGACGACCCCCGAGATGCTCGCCACCGAACGGGCCGTGATCACCACTGCGCTCGACCGCCAATACGACCGCGTCGGCATCGCACATCCGATGCACGTGGGTGCCGCGCTCGGCGACGCGGCCGTCGCTTTCGGACGAGCAGGTCCGCATGGTCCGCCAGCTCACCACCTCGGGAGCCGGCGTGGAGGCCGTCGAGGGGGTGGCTGGCAGCGGGAAGACCTACGCCCTCGCCGCCGCCCACGACGCCTGGCACGCCTCCGGGCATCGGGTCATGGGATGTGCCCTCGCCGCCCGAGCCGCCGCACAGCTCGAACAGAACACGGCGATCCCATCCATGACCCTCGACCGGCTGCTCCGACAACTCGACCGAGGCTCTCTCGCTATCGATCGCGGCACCGTCGTTGTGGTGGACGAAGCCGCGATGGTCGGCACCCGCAAACTCGCCGAACTCCTCGACCACGCGGACCGCGCCGGCGCCAAGGTCGTGCTCGTCGGCGACCACCACCAGTTGCCTGAGATCGACGCCGGTGGTGCCTTCACCGGCATCCACACGCGACTCCAAGGCCTCCGGTTGGTCGAGAACCGCCGCCAAATCGAGACCTGGGAACGCGAGGCCCTCGCCCAACTCCGCGCCGGCGACGCCACCGCCGCCTTCGCCGACTACGAACGGCATGGTCGCGTCGTCCACCACGACGACCCCGAACAGCTACGCGAGCGACTCGTCGACGACTGGTGGGCCGCCCGCTCCCGCGGTTCGCACGCGCTCATGATCGCGAGCCGCAACGACGACGTCGACGATCTCAACCAGCGTGCCCGAGCCCACCGGGTCCGAGCCGGAGAGCTCGGCGCCTATGACCTCGTCGTTGGTGGGAGGGGCTTCGCGATCGGCGACGAAGTCGTCACGACTCGCAACGACTACCAGCTTGGTGTCCTTAACGGCACCCGCGGCGTCATCACCGACATCGACCACAACCACGGCGAACTCCGCATCCACGCCGATGGACGCGACGTCGTGCTTCCACCGTCGTACGTCGCAGCAGGACACGTCACCCACGCGTACGCGGTGACCTTCCACAAAGCACAAGGTCTCACTGTCCGCGACGCCTTTGTGCTCGCCGACGACACCCTCGACCGAGAACGCGCCTACACCGGCATGTCCCGCGGCACCCACACCAACCGGCTCTACATCACCGACCCGCCCGACGAACGAGCCGAAGAACGCCACGTGCCTGAGCCGGCGAACGATGCCGTCGCCCGCGCCCGCCGACAACTCGGCAAGACAATCGCCCAGTCCATGGCTATCGATCAACTCGGCGTGCATCACGCACCTGTCCTCGACGGCCCACACCTCGGACGCGACCTCGGTCCGTAGGGCCGCGGCGCAAGAACGGTGCGCGTGGCGACGGGCGCTTCATCTCTTCGTCACAGGCTCACGTGTCCGACAACACCGAAGCGGGCGAGATCGGGAGTGTTCGTCTCTACACCGAAGTCGAGGACGGTCAGGGTTTGGGGATCCAGGGTAAACACCGCGTCGTTGCCGCGACTCACACAAGCAGATGGCGCAGCCCCCGCAGGGCACGAGTGATTCCATACGAACTTCCCGTGGAAATCGATCAGGTACACCGGAGCGCTTGGGTCTGGGGCACCGCCGCCGCTCACGATGCTCGAGGCCTGGCCGTGGGTCGTCAGCACCCAATCCGCTGAGGTCGCGTGGCCACTGCCGACAGGTGACGCGTGTTGACGCAGCCAGGTCGCAAGGGACACGGGCAGTCCAGGAATGGTCGTCCGAAAGCCGATGCAACTTCCTGTTGGCACCTTGTCGCCGCTCGACGGCTCCTGGGCGAACACGCGAGCGCTTCGACCCGTCGGGTCGCTCTTGTCGGTTCCGAACGCGATGACCTCCAGTCCCTTTCGCCTGACGATCCGCAGCGCCATCGCAAGCGGTTTGCCAAGCACGTTTGGCACTGTGACGGTTTGAGCGGCGTTCGTTGCGCAATCGGTCGTCGTCACGTGGACAGTCATCGCTTTCGGGAGCTTGACCTTTAATCCTTCGGTGGCGACCAGCGTGAGTTCATAAGTGCCGTTGGGGAGGCGCGGCGGTCCTCCAACCACGCCGAGACCTGGCAGAAGGCACGGCACCCATCCGTTTTCGCCGTGTGTGCTGCACTCGGTGTATCGCGTGTTGATGTCGACCGGGAACGTCGACTTGCCTATCGGCAACGTGAATTGCTGCAGACACAGCGGCCACGCCGGGCTCTGCTGATACTTCCCGTTTCCGAGTTCCACCGCGAATGGCGAGCCGCAGCCCGAGAAATGGACGGGATGGCCGGTGGCGTTGACGACTACGACCGATGCTGTGACATCCGTTCCTGCGGTGAGGATCGGACTCGGGAGATCGACCCTGACAACTGGCAGGTCACCGTTGCGCACCGGGGGACGCTCTCTAGTCGTCTCGACGGCAAGTTGTGATGGACGCGTCTTCGTCAGGACGACGCCCGCGACCGCCGCAACCGCGACAGCACACGCAACGCCTGCGGTCCACCTTCGTCTCGCCCGGCGACGGGCCTCCCGTCGAACAAAGGTGCTGACCAGTGTTTCGCTCGGCGCCAGGTCGGGCCCGGCGGCCTCGTCGAGCTCTGCGCGCAGCTCCTCGACTCTCACGCTTCACCGTCCGTGAGGTCGACCCGCATCTTCATCAATGCCTGATGGAGCGTCGCTCGCGCCGTTCCCTCTGCACAGCCAAGCGCCTCTGCCACTTCGGCGAACGGAAGGTCTGCCAGATAGCGCAGAACAACCACGGCACGCTGGCGCTCGGTGAGCTGCGCGAGCGCCTCCCTCACGGACACCTTCGCAACCACGCTTGCAGCATGATCCGCGCTGCCCTGGTCGCGTGCGTACTCCGGATCGGCCAGGCGCTCCTCATGGCGCCATCGACGCCGCTCGGCGTTCATCGCGACGACGATCACCCAAGCGTCCGGACGGTCCAGCTGGCGGATCGCTCGCCAACGCCGGTACGCACGGGCGAACGCTTCCTGTGCCACCTCCTCGGCCCGATCTCGATTCCCGAGCGCGAGCGACACCGTCCTCACAACGTCTCCATAGCTCCTGCGAAAGAACTCCGCGAAGTCGTCCACGTACTCCCCATCCTCACCCAGTACAGAGTCACGACGGGTGGACTTCGTTTAGCGATGCATCCAAGAAGGCCTTCGTGCACGCGACGAACGTCGGTGATCTGGCCGCCCTGTTCTCACACGGTGATGGACCCCCACGCGGGCCGGATTGGCGCTTGCCCTGCGGCTCCGAGGCGAACGCGCCAGCCCTCTCGACGGTGCACACCTCCCCGCTGACCTTGACGAGGCAACACAAGCCGGCGCTTCGAAGCACTGTCCGACACGATCCGGCATGGCGAAGAAAAGTGGCACGGTGTGGCACGTGTGTGGCACGCCAGCCGACTCGCGACGAAGCCCTGGCCGAGGACAAGCCTCTGACCAGGGCTTTCGTGGTGGCCGGGACCGGCGTCGATCCGGTGACCCCGCGCTTTTCAGGCGCGTGCTCTGCCGACTGAGCTACCCGGCCTCGCGGAAACCACCGCCGCAGCGGCGGTCTCCTGCGGTCCTGACGGGATTTGAACCCGCGGCCTCCGCCTTGACAGGGCGGCGTGCACTCCAAACTGCACCACAGGACCTCGGTGCCCCCAGGGGAGTTCGAATCCCCGTTACCGCCTTGAAAGGGCGGCGTCCTGGGCCACTAGACGATGGGGGCTCGCCTCACCTGAGGGAGCGCATGGTAGCAGCACCGCCTCGACCCGGATCAGGCCGGAGCCGGGCGGTCCTCGGCCCTGCGACAGCCTCGGCCGCCACAGCGACGCAGCTGGGCGATGCGGTGCGCCATCCGACGCTCGAGCGCGGGTCGGGTGCCGGCGAGGTTGTGGATCTCGTCGGGATCGCGACGCAGGTCGTAGAGCTCGCGGTCACCGGTGGAGTACTCCGCGGCGAGGAGGTGCGCGGTGCGCAGCGCGTCGTAGTCGGGGATCTCCGCACCGCGGTTGAGGAGCATCTCGTCGCGGATCTCACGGTGGCGCGCCTGGCCGTCGGGCCCGGCCTGGTCGGGGTCGGGTGGCTCGAGGGTCGAGCCTCGTGCCGAACGCGGGCGCGCGGGCTCGGGCATCCCCGACTCCACGCGGTGCTCGACGAGATAGCTCGTGCGCCAGTGCGCCGGCGCCTCACCGCGCAGCAGGGGGAGCAACGAGCGGCCGTCCGTGAACGACGGCGCGCGCACACCGGCCATCGCCTCGAACGTCGGAGCCAGGTCGGTGTTGCCGGCGAGGCGGGTGACGTGCGCGTTCGCTCGCACACCGGGGCCGCGCACGAGGAGCGGGACGTGGATGTCGCTCTCGTACGGGGTCTGCTTGCCGGCTGGGAGGCGGTGTTGGCCGAGGTGGAAGCCGTTGTCCGAGGTGAACACGATGTACGTGTCGTCGAGCTGCTTGGTGACGCGCAACGTGTGGACGAGTCGAGCCACGCCGCGGTCGACCGCCTGCAGCGAGCGGATGCGCTTGCGGAAGAGGCGGTCGATCGATCGCGTCTCCTCGGCACTGAACGCGGGCAGGTCGCGCACGTAGCCGGGCGCGTGGCTCACGTCGGCCTGATCGAAGCTCGGCGTGCGGGGCGCGTGCGCATGCCGGAACCGCCGCCGGTCGGCGCGGGCGGGGACGGCGGGCTGATGGGGTGCGTACACCGAGAGGTACGCGAAGAACGGCTGGTGGTGCCGCGCCGCGTTGCGGATGAAGGTGTTGGTCAGACCGACGTAGACGTCGGTGCCGTAGTCGCGAGGGCGGTGCCGGTACACGCGGTAGGACTGGTTCTGGTTCAACACGTATCGGTACTCCGAGTAGGGGTTGCCGTAGACCGCGCTGGCCCAGTTGTCCCATCCGGGGGGCACGTAGTCCGGCGCCGCGCCGTAGGGGTAACCGTTGAGGTACTTGCCGGTGAGCGACGTCGTGTACCCAGCCTGGTGCAGGCGGGTGGCGACGGTGTCGTGCTCCAGGCCGTCGGCGTACGCGCGCTCGAAGCCACCGTTGTCACCGCCGTTGCTCCACACGCCGGTGTTGTGTGCGTACTGGCCGCGCAAGGTGGTCGTGCGCGACGGGCAGCAGAGCGAGTTGCTGACGAAGTAGTCGTCGAACGTCGTGCCGTGCGCTCCGATCAACGCCCTCGTGTGGGGAAGGTAGCGAAGCTCGGCCAGGTCGAGGTCGTCGGTGAGGACGAAGAGGACGTTGGGCCGCCGTCGGGTGCTGCGGGGAACCACGACTGCGGGCGCCCGGCCCGCGACGATGGGGACGGCGGCCAGGGCGGTCACCGCGCAAGCAGCGAGGGCGGATCGGTGGAACACGGAACGGAGCACGGAGTCGGTCTAGCCGCCAAAGCCGCGGATGGGCGCGCGCGTGTCATCCGGAGCGCGCCGCGGGGCGAAGAGCACGGGTGCACACCGTGACCGGGCCGCATCTCGAGCTCCCGGAGCGGACGACGCCTCCGCGCGCCGCCGTGCTCGTGCTCCACGGGGGCAAGGCCGAGAGCGGGGATCCCGTCGAGGCCGGTCAGTTGACCGTGCGTCGCATGCAGCCCTTCGCGCGCGACCTGGCGGCTCTCGGCGATGACCTGGCCGTCGCGCAGATGCGCTACCGCTTCCGAGGCTGGAACGGCACCGGAGACGACGCGCTCGCCGATGTCGCCGCCGCCCTGGCGACCGTGGACGCGTGCTACGGCGGCGTGCCGGTGGTGCTCGTGGGCCACTCGATGGGCGGGCGCGCCGCGCTGCGCTCGCCCGGGCACGCCACCGTGCAGGGGGTGGTCGCATTGGCCCCGTGGCTCCCGGGCACCGAGCCGGTCGAACAGCTCGCGGGCCGTGACGTCGTGCTGCTGCACGGAACGCGCGACCTCACCACGAGCCCACGCGCGTCCGCGCGCTTCGTGGCGCACGCGCGATGCCCTTCGCGCGACGCGCCGTCTGCCTGCACGTGCCGTGGAGCGGGCACGGCATGCTCCTGCGGGCGTCGACGTGGCACCGGCTCACCGCCGCGTTCGTGGCTGCGGTCGTCGATGACGCGCCGTTCGATCGCCCGCTCGAGCTCGCCCACGCGGCCGGCTGCCGGACGATCACCGACGGTCCCCGGTGAGGAAGACCTCGCGCTTGCAGGACATGCCGTTCTCGTTGGACCATCTCCCCCGACGTCCCGATCCCTCACTCCGCCGGAGGGAGCAGTCACGGCATGAGCGAAGCGTCCGCGAGCCTGCTATCCCGGCGAGCAGCGAAGCGGGGTCCGAGCTCGCCGAAGGCGGAGCACCCGCTCCGTGCCGAGAGCCGGAAGGCGTGAGCGGGCACACATGAGTGCGAACCCGGCGTTCGTCTCCGGCCAGTTGCCGCGGGGACCGTGGCAGGAGCTCGGTCGGGCACCGCGCCGGCCGGTGCACGCCGCGATCGCGCGCTTGCTGTTCCACCGCGTCGTGCCGCGCCTCGACGTGCTTGTCGAGCTCCCCGACGGACGCGTGATCGGCGGAGGTGGTCCCGACGCGCCGCTGATGCGAGTGCGTCGCGACGGCTTCTTCCGCCGCCTCGGTGCCGACGGCCTCATCGGCTTCGGCGAGGCGTACATGGCCGGCGACTGGGACGCCGACGATCCCGCCGCGGTGCTCGCACCCTTCGCGGCCCGCCTCACCACGCTCCTGCCCGCGTGGATGCAGCGCCTCCGCCACTACTACGTGCGCCATCAGCCGGCCCTGCATCGCAACACCAAGGCGGGGGCCCGGCAGAACATCCAGCGTCACTACGACCTCTCCAACGAGTTGTTCGCGCTGTTCCTGGACGAGACCATGACGTACTCGTGTGCCCGGTGGTCGTCGGACGACGACGCGCCTGGGAACACGCTGGCCGATGCACAACGGCGCAAGGTCGACGACCTGCTCGACCAGACCGGCGTCGGGCTGGGCACGCGCCTGCTCGAGATCGGCACCGGCTGGGGCGCCTTGGCGGTGCGCGCCGCGCAGCGCGGCGCGACCGTCACGACGCTCACGCTGTCGCAGGAGCAGGCCGTGGTCGCGCGCGAGCGCGCCCGGCAGGCCGGGGTCGGCGGTCGTGTCGACGTGCAGTTGTGTGACTACCGCGACGTCGACGGCCGCTACGACGCGATCATCAGCGTCGAGATGATCGAGGCGGTCGGCGCGGAGTACTGGTCGACGTACTTCGCGACGCTCGATCGGGTGCTCGCGCCCGGGGGCCACGTCGGCATCCAGGCGATCCTGCTCGCGCACGACCGTGTGCTCGCCACTCGGGACCAGCACACGTGGATCAGCAAGCACATCTTCCCCGGTGGTGCGCTCCCGTCGTTGCGTGCGATCGAGGAGATCGTCCACGACCACACCTCGCTGCGGATCGAGTCGGTCGACGCATTCGGCGCCGACTACGCGCGCACGCTCCGGATCTGGCGCCAGCAGTTCGACGCGCACGCACGCGAGGTCGACGCCCTCGGGTTCGACCGTACGTTCCGGCGCATGTGGGAGTTCTACCTCGCGTACTGCGAGGCCGGTTTTGCCACCGGCTATCTCGACGTCGCGCAGATCGTGCTCGTGGATCGCGCCGCCGGGTGCTGACGACGCGCGCCGCGGTCTTCGACGGCGAACGACTCGTGGTCGACGACGTCATCGTGCGCGAACCGGCCGTCGGCGAGGTGTGCGTGCGCGTGTTGGCGTCGGGCATCTGTCACAGCGACCTCAACGCGCTCGACGGCACGAGTCCGGTCCCGACCCCGGTCGTACTCGGGCACGAGGCGGCGGGCGTCGTCGACTCGGTCGGTGAGGGTGTCGACGCGGTGGCGCCGGGCGATGAGGTGGTGATCGGTGCCGCAGTGGCGTGCGGCCGCTGCCGGGCGTGCGCGAACGGTCGACCCGGTGAGTGCCGCGATGCGTTCGCGTCCGGCGTCGCACCGTTCATGTGGCGAGGCGCGCCGGCGCGTGCGTACGCCAACGTGGCGTCGTTCGCCGGCGCGACGATCGTCCGGGCCGAGCAGGTCGTTCTGGCCGCGGGGCTACCTCCGGCCGAGGCCGCGCTGGTCGGGTGCGCGGTGTCGACCGGCTACGGCGCCGCGGCCAACGTCGCGGCGGTCCAGCCGGGCGACACGGTCGTGGTGTTCGGCGTGGGCGGCATCGGCGTCAACGTGTTGCAGACCGCGCGGCTCCTCGGCGCGTCGACACTCGTGGCAGTCGACGTCACTCCGCACAAGGCGGACGTCGCGCGGCACTTCAGGGCCGACGAGGTGGTGATCGCGCCGGGCTCCGCAACTGCCGACGAGCTGGTCGAGCTCGTGCGCGCGGTTGCCGGCGCGCCGGTCGACGTCGCGGTCGAGTGCAGCGGTGCGGTGACCGCGATCGGCGCCGCGGTCGCGGTCACCGGTGCCGGCGGGACCACTGCGCTCGTCGGCATCCCGCCCGAGGGCCGTGCGGCGTCGTTCGACGTGAACCGCCTTCTGCGCAACCGCCGCATCGTCGGCAGTCTCAACGGCACCGTCCACGTGCCGCGCGACTTCCCGGTCATCGTCGAGCACGTCCGCCGCGGTGAGCTCGACCTCGCGGCCCAGGTCTCACAGGTGTGGCCGCTCGACGCCATCGACGACGCCATCGCCGCGGTACGAGCAGGCCAGGTCGTCCGCGCCGTGCTCGACCACACCGCTCTCTGATCGTTTCGGCGTCAAAGTTGCGGAACATGTCCGTTCCGTTGACGCATGTTCGCTGATCGGGCTCAGCCGAGTGGACCGCCGGGGCGGGCGCCCGTCGCGACCCCACCCTCCTGGGTGACCACGCCCCCGACCGCCGTCACACGGAACCCACCCGGTGGCCGGGTGAGCCGGGGCGCGCCGCCGGGGAGGTCGTGCACCGTCGTGTCGGGCCGGTACGCGAGCTCGTCGAGCGCGAACACGGTCACGTCGCCCGCGAGCCCCGGCGCCAGCACGCCCCGATCGCGGATGCCGAACACCTCGGCGATGCGCCCCGTCATCTGGTGCACCCCCTGCTCCACCGAGAAGTCGCCTCGGTCGCGCACGTGCTCCGTGAGCAAGAGCGTGGAGTCGCCCGCGCCGCACATCATCTGCAGGTGCGCGCCGGCGTCGCTGGCGCCGACGACGGTCGTGGGGTCGGCGATGAGCTCGCTGACCTTCCCGGCGTCGTTGTTCGACAACGCCTCCGCCACCATGCCCGGCGCGAGGTCGTGTTCGAGCACCCAGTCGGCGAGCACGTCCGACGGGTGGCCGCGGCGCGCCGCGACCACGTCGGCGAACGACCGGTCGAGGAACTGCTCCTCGCCCGCGCGCACCGAGGTGAGGCGGACGCGCTCGAGACGCGAGACGGGGAAGATCGTGAACCCGTCGCCTACGCGGTCCCAGTCGGCGCGCGCAGCCGCCCGCCACTCGGGGTCGGCCAGCGCGGCGCGCTTCTCGTCCTGCGTCGGCAGCGCGATGAACCGTCCCCATGCCGGAACGGCGACGAACGCCGGCGTCTGGTCGAAGCTGACGTGCAGATCGAATGGCCGGGGCGACACCTGGCCGTACACGCGACAGCCGTCGGCATGCAGCGCGTGGGCCTGCTCGAGGATGCGCTCGGCTCGCGACGGGTCCCGACTGTTCTCGGCCAACTGGTTCCACGTGCACGCCACCCCTGCGGCACCGCACCACCGCGCGACGCGGTCGATGTCGACGAGTTGGCGGTCGAGCTCCTTGATCCAGGGCAGGAACTCCAGCACGCACGCGTGGACCGGTGCATGGCCCAGCACGTCGACCAGCGCGCGCAGCTCGTCGTCGTCGGCAGCGCGGCTCGGCACGGCCTGACCGTGACGGTCCTGGTCGATGAACGACGTCGACATGCCGAGCGCGCCCGCCGCGAGCGACTCCGCGAGGACCGTCGCGAGCTGCTCGCGCTCCTCGCGGGTCGCGGCGCGCGTCCATGCGTCGTCGCCCATCACGTAGACGCGCAGGTTCGAGTGGCCCACCAGCGCGCCGACGTTCACCGCGGTGCCGTGCGCCCGCAGCGCGTCGCGCCACTCCGCGTACGACTCCCACGACCAGGGAATGCCGGTGGTGAACGCGTCGACCGGGATGTCCTCGATGAAGCCGAACACGTCGCTCGCCGCCAGGCGGTCGGGCGCGCGCACCGGCGTGAGCGAGAGCGAGCAGTTGCCGGTCACGACGGTGGTCACGCCGTGCTGCGGCATCGGGTCGACCAGCGGGTCCCACCACAGCGACGGGTCGTAGTGCGTGTGGCCGTCGATGAACCCGGGCGCGACGTACGCGCCGCCCGCGTCGACGACGGTCTCGCCGTCGGGTGCGAGTCGTCGGTCGATCTCGACGACGACACCATCACGGATGCGCACGTCGGCCTCGCGGGCCGGCGCACCGGTGCCGTCGACGACCGTTCCTCCCCGTATCAGCAGGCTCCGGGAGGCCAGGTGTGATCTCCCCGTCATGGGGGAGAAGCTAACTGGCCTCGGCGAGGGACACCTCAGCTGCCCGGAGGCGACGCCCGAGGTCGCGGGCGAGCGCGCGGGCGAAGGTGGGCGCGTCGACGAGCAGCCGGTCGAGGTCGTGCGCGTCGATCTGCCACACCGTCAGCGGCGTGAGTGCCTCGACCCGGGTGCGGTACGGGCGGCGGCCGAGCACGTCGGCGTCGCCGAGGATCTCGCCGGCGCCGCTCATGCCGACGCTGCGCCCCTGGGCGAACAGCGCGGCGGTGCCACCGGTCACCAGGAACGCGGCGGTGGCCACCGACCCCTGGTCGTAGAGGCAGTCGCCCGGCTGCAGCTCACGGGTCCGGGACACGGCCCGCACTCGCGAGTGATCGGCGACCGAGAAGCTCTCCAGCACGTCCACCGTCATGGTTCCCTACCTCCCTCCGTCTCCCCGGCGGTACCGAGCACTCCTGCTGGAACGCTCGGACTAGAACGCTCTACATAGTCTGTATAGCACTCTACATACTCTCGGTGCTACCCTTTTCTCGTGACCACGGCCGCCGACGCCCGCGACACGCGCGACCGCATCCTCGACGCGACGATCCGCCTGCTCCGTCGACAGGGCTATACGGCCACGGGCATCAAACAGATCGTCTCGGAGGGCGACGCCCCGCTCGGCTCCGTGTACCACTACTTCCCGGGGGGCAAGGAGCAGATCGGCGTCGAGGCCCTGGCGCGTTCGGGGGAGCGCATCCGGGCGACCATCGCCCGCGCCGGCGACGCCCCCGACCTCCCGGCTGCGATCAACAACTACTTCGTGGTCAACGCCGAGCGTCTCCGCGACTCCGACTACGTACGCGGCTGCCCCATCGCCACCGTCGCACTCGAGACCGCGAGCGACATCGAGCCGATCCGGCGCGTGTGCGAGGACGTGTTCGCGAGCTGGCAGGTCACGTTGGCGAAGGTGTTCACCGAGGCCGGCATCGACGAGGGCGACGCCGCTTCGCTCGCCACGTTCGTGCTGTCGAGCTACGAAGGCGCGCTCACCATGAGCCGCGCGCTGCGCGACATCCAGCCCATGCTCACCAGCGGCGCCGCGGTGGCGTCGGTGCTGCACGCGCACCTGGGCGACGCGCTCCGCGCCGGCTGACCCGCGCGAGACTCCCGTCTCGTGCTCGAAGCAGGACTGTGGGCCGCGCTCGGCCAGTCGGCGTTGCTGGTCGGCGCGCTGCTCGTCGCCCGCTTCCCGAAGCTGACGGAGCCGCGCTGGCTCGGCCTCGTGATGGCCTTCGGCGCCGGCGCGCTCATCAGTGCCATCACCACCGACCTGGTGGCACCGTCCTACGTCGAAGCCGGTCGGGCGCCGGCCGGGATCGGCCTGCTCGTGGGCGCGGTCGGCTACTACGCAATCACGACGTGGCTCAACCAGCGCGCCGAGCGCGAGGACCCGGAGGAACCTGTCGAAGAGGCCGAGGACATCGCCGGCGAGGAAGCGCTCCCCGCGGGTGCCGACGCGACCGCCGCCCGCAACCTCACGGTCGGCATGGTGCTCGACGGCATCCCGGAGTCGATCGCCATCGGCCTCACCCTGCTCGGCGGCGGCACGGTGTCGGTCGCACTGGTGGGCGCGGTGTTCCTCTCCAACCTGCCCGACGCCGTCGGCGTCGCGGCCGCGCTGCTCGCGGGTGGCATCGAGCTGCGCAAGGTGCTGATGCGGTTCGGCGCGATCGTCCTCGTCGGGTTCGTCGCCGCACTCGTCGGCTACGCGGTGCTCGAGCCCACCGAGGCCGACCTGATCGCGATCATCCAGTGCATCGCCGCGGGCGCGATGGTCGTCGTCTGCGTGAACGAGATGGTGCCGATCGCGGTGCGCGGTGCGGGCCGTCACGCCGGGCTTGCAGCCGCGGGCGGCTTCGCGGTCGCCGCGTTCCTGTCCACGATCCAGCCGTAGTCTCGACCACGTGCGGGAGCTCGGACCGCCGCCCTCCCTCGACGTCGGCGTCGACGACGTGCGCGCCGCGGTCGACTTCTGCGACCAAGGACGACGAGTTCGCGGTTCCGCGGGACCCATTGACGGGTGCACAATGGGCTGATGGACGCAGAGACCCGGGTATGGTTGCAGGAACGCATCGACGGTCGGCTCGCCGCCGGGATCGGGATCGCGTGGTTGGTGGCCTACGCGGTCGCCGGCGCGCTGGAGCCCGTGACGCACAAGCCCGAGCCGTGGTACGGCGTGGTGCTCGAGGTGACGTTCCTCGGCCTGCTCGCGGCTACCGGGACCGGCCTCGTCATGGAGCGCCGTTGGGGCCTCATGGCGTCGCTCGCGAGCGCGGGGTTCTTCACCGCGCTGTCGGTGGCATGCCCGGTGTCGGGGCACCACCCATTCGGCGCGTGGTGGTTCGGTCAGATGGCGTGCGCGCTCGGGATGCTCGGCGCCAGCTTCGTCGCCCTCGGCCGTCCGCCCGCACCGCCGCCGGAGCAGGTCGACGGCACGGTCACTGCAGGTGACGGAGCTTCTCGGGGTTGAGCTGGCTGTAGAAGCGGCGCACCTGCCCGTCGGGCGCGAACGAGAACGACAACACGTAGTCGGGACGGCCGTTCGCCACGAACAGCAGGCCGGGTTCGCCGTTCACCAGCACCGGTCGCGTCTCGACGTCGACCGTGAGCAGTCGCCGGGCCAGGTTCACCAGGAAGCGCGCCACGCGATCGGCACCGGTCACGGGGCGCCGCGCCGCGTGACGCTCCGCGCCACCGTCGGACAGGAGCACGACGTCGGGCGCGAGCAACGCCATCACCTCGTCGATGTCACCGGTGGCGATCGTCGCCAGCAGCCGATGGACGAGTTCGTGCTCGCGCGCCTCGTCGGGTCGTCGGAACGAGTCGCGCTCGTGGTCGAGCTTGCGCCGCGTGCGGCTGGCCAGCTGACGGCACGCGGCCGGTGACGAATCGACCATCGTCGCCACCTCGTCGAACGTGTAGCCGAACACGTCGTGCAACAGGAGCACCGCGCGCTCGACCGGCGCCAGCTCGTCGAGCATCACGAGGAACGCGAACGTGAGCGAGTCGGCGAGCTCGACCGCGGTCTCGGGTTGAGTCGCGGGATCGTCGGCCACGAGCGGCTCGGGCAGGTACGGCCCGACGTAGGTCTCGCGTCGGTGTTGGGCCGACTGCAGCCGGTCGAGGGCGAGCCGCGTGACTACGCGCACGAGGTAGGCCTCGGGGCTGTCGATCGACTCGCGGTCGACGCCCTGCCAGCGCAACCAGGCGTCCTGGCACGCGTCCTCGGCGTCGCCCACGCTGCCGGTCATGCGATAGGCGATGCCGAACAGTCGCGGCCGCAGCGTCTCGAACTCCTCGGCGCGCTCGTCCGCCGCGTTCACGCGCGCGTCCTCTCGGGACGGGCGACGGGTGTTGCCGCGGCGAGCCCGGCGGACCGGCCGCTGGCGAACACCGCATCTGCCAGGAGACCATCGGGACCGACCCAGTCGCCGGCGACGAACAGCCCCGGGATGTCCGGTACCACCACCGGTGGGCGGCCCTGGAATCCGATGCCCGGGAGCGGGCGCCCGTGGGCGACGACCTGCCGGCGGCCGTAGCGGGCGTCGACGAGCTGATCGCGCCAACCCGGCTGAGCGCAGTCGAGGAGCCCTTCGAGGCGCGGGCGCGGGTCGTCGGTGGTCTCGCCGTACCAGAGGAGGTGCGCGACCTCGCCGGGACCGTCGGGCACGAGCCGAGCGTAGGGCGTGTGCACCGAGAGGTAGATCGGCTCGTCGAGACCCATGGTGATGCGGCGGTCGGGCACCGGGAGCGCGCGGAGCGCGAGGTCGAGCGTGGATGCCGCGACCGGACGTTCCTGCTTCGCCCAGTCGCGTACGGCGGCGCTCGTGCCGTGCAGGACCGCGTCGAGGTCCGCGGGTCCGCCGGCCGCGTGCACGACCGCGTCGGCGTCGAGGTCGCCGGACGCGGTGCGGACGACGACGCCGTCGTCGCGCGCGCCGATCGCCTCCACCTTCGCGCGCGAGTGCACCTGCACGCCGCGTGCCTTCACCACGTCGGCGAGCGCGTCGACGAGTTGTTGCCAACCGTCGTCGAGGTAGACGACGCCGTGGGTCATCGCCTGCACGACCTGCGCGACCCCGGCCGACGCGTCGAGCGCGTCCAGATCGCCGCAGTACGTCGCGATTCGGCTCATCAGTTCGAGGAGCGCGCGCGTGTCGCGAACCTGCGACCGGCCGTCGATCCACTCCTGCATCGACGTGCCCGGTTCGACCGTGCCGGGGAGCCGGGTCGGCCGCCCCATGAGCCGAGCAACCTCGAACTTCGTACGCCAGCTGAACAGGTTGTTGTGCAGGAGGGTGCTCGCGCTGCTGGGGAGGGGACCGAGGGTGCCGTCGGCGCGGAGTCCCGCCGCGCCCGAGGTGAGGGGTGGGTTGCCGCGCGGTGTGATCCCAAATTCCGTGAGCGTGGCCCACGCTGTCCCTCCGCGGTAGAGCGCGTGCGCACCCTGGTTGAAGAGGAAGCCGTTGACGTCGGCGGTGCGCGCCCGGCCGCCCGAGTTGTTGCGGGCTTCCAACAGCGTGACGTCGGCGCCCGTCTCGGCGGCGGTGGCCGCGGCGGTCAGCCCCGCCAGTCCGGCACCGACCACCACCACGGTGCGAGGTGTGTTGTGCATGGCGGTCTCCTCTGCTCGTCACTCCCCAGACGACGCAGTCCGGCGGAGTGTGACGAGCGCCGCCGCCGGTCAGATCACGAGCACCGATTCCAGGTGGTGGCCGAGCGGCTCCAGGCGCTCGCGGCCGCCCAGGGCCGTGAGCTCGAGGAGGAAGGTCACGCCCACCACCGTGGCGTCGAAGAACTCGGAGACGAGCCGGCACGTGGCCGACGCGGTGCCCCCGGTGGCGAGGACGTCGTCGACGACGAGGACGCGGTCGTCGGCGGCGAGGGCGTCGCGGTGCACCTCGAGCGTGTCGGTGCCGTACTCGAGCTCGTAGCTGTGGGCGTGGGTGTCCCACGGCAGCTTGCCGGGCTTGCGCACCGGGACGAAGCCGGCGCCCAGCGCGAGCGCGATCGGCGCGGCGAGGATGAAGCCGCGCGCCTCGATGCCGACGACCTTGGTGACGGGACCCTGGAAGGGCGCGGCGAGCAGTTCGGTGGCGGCCCGGAACGCGGCGGCGTCGCCCAGCAGCGGCGTGATGTCGCGGAACACGACACCCGGTTGGGGGAAGTCGGGGATGTCGCGGATGAAGGACCAGAGCTCGTCGGCGTTCACGGGCCACATCTCAGTCGATCCCGGCCCACGACGCCGCGTCGGACTCCGCGGCCCATTCACCCCTAGGAACCAATGAGGCTGGCAACGGTGTGTCGCCTCATCCACCCCTAGGAACAAATGCGCTGACGAATCTGGGGAGACGGGTTGGCGCAGGCGGCAGTAGGGTCGAGAAGCGGCTTTCCGGGGGGAGCGAACCGACGTGCACGATCTCGTGATCCGCAACGGAACGGTGATCGACGGCCGGGGCGCCACGCCGGTGATCGCCGACGTGGCCGTCGACGACGGACGCATCACGACCGTGGGCACCGTCGACGCGCCCGGTCGCGACGAGCTCGACGCCACCGGCCTCGCCGTCACCCCTGGCTTCGTCGACGTCCACACCCACTACGACGGCCAGGTCACCTGGGACCCACTCCTCACACCGTCGTTGTGGCACGGCGTCACCACCGTGGTCATGGGCAACTGCGGTGTCGGCTTCGCGCCCGCCGCGCCCGACCGCCACGACTGGCTCATCGGGCTCATGGAGGGCGTCGAGGGCATCCCCGGCGCCTCGCTGCGCGAGGCCATCCACTGGGACTGGCAGTCGGTGCCCGAGTACATGGATGCGCTCGACCGCATCCCCCGCGCGCTCGACGTCGCGGTGCAGGTGCCGCACGGCGCGGTCCGCGCCTACGTGATGGGGGAGCGCGGCGCCGCCAACGAGCCCGCCACCGACGACGACATCGCGCGCATGGCCGACCTCGTCGCCGAGGGCGTCGATGCCGGCGCGGTCGGCGTGTCCGCCAACCGGCTCGAGCTGCACAAGGCCGTCGACGGGCGCGAGGTGCCCGGTACGTTCGCCACCGCCGACGAGCTCACCGCGCTCGTCCACGCCGCCGGCCGCGGCTCCCCCGACGCGGTCTACAGCACGATCATGCCCGGCGCGGCCGGCGAAGACCACGCCGTGTGGGAGCGCGAGATCGACATGCTCGCCACCGCGTCACGCGCCACCGGCGTCGCGGTCACGTTCGCGTTCGGCGGCGGACCCGGACGTCCCGACTGGCGCGACCGGCTCGACCGCATGGAGCACGCGAACGCCGAGGGCGCACGCATCGTCCCGCAGGTGAGCTCGCACGGTCAGGGACTCTTCTGCGGGCTCCGCACGTCGCACGCGTTCCGCGGCCGACCCACCTACGACGCGATCGAGCACCTGCCGGTCGCCGAGCGCGCCGCCCGCATGGCCGAGCCCGGAACGCGCGCCGCCATCCTCGCCGAGCGCCCCGCGCCCGGCATCCCGCGACTGCGTGACCTCATGCTCGCCACCGCCACCGCGGTGTTCCCGTCGCATCTCGTCCCGCGGTGGGAGCCCGACCCCGACACGAGTCTCGCCGCGCAGGCCGAGGACCGGGGCGTCGACCCCGAGGCGCTCCTCTACGACTGGACCATCGCCGACGACGGCAACGCGCTCGTCCACTTCTTCCTCGGCGGCTACGGCGGCAACCTCGACGCCAGCGCGGAGCTGCTCGTACACCCGGCGACCGTCCTCGGTCTCGGCGACGGCGGGGCCCACGTCGACCTCATCTGCGACGCCGGCTACCCGTCGTTCCTCCTCTCCTACTGGGTGCGCGAGCGCCCCCGCGGCACCATCCCGCTCGAGACCGCGGTGAAGATCCTCACCACCGAGCCGGCCACGGTCTACGGGTTGCGCGACCGCGGCGCCGTCGAGCCCGGCCTCAAGGCCGACCTCAACGTGCTCGACGCCAACCTGCTCGCACCCCGCGAGATGGAGGTCGTGCACGACCTGCCCGCGGGCGCCAAGCGCGTGCTCCAGCGCACCGACGGGATCGTCGCCACCCTCGTCGACGGTCAGGTCGTGCAGCGCGACGGCCTCGACACCGGCGCCCGACCGGGCCGCGTCGTGAGGAGCTGAGGCCCGTGCCGCTGCTGCCCGACCCCGCGCCCCGCCCCCGCCGCTACCCGGTCATCTCGGTCGACGACCACCTCATCGAACCGCCCGACCTGTTCGAGGGGCGCATGCCCGCGCAGCTGGTCGACGTCGCCCCGCGCCTCGTCGAGTTCGACGACGGACGCCAGGCGTGGGCTTACGAGGACAACCTCTTCCCGAACATCGGGCTGAACGCGGTGACCGGACGGCCCAAGGACGAATGGACGATGGAGCCGGCGCGCTTCGACGAGATGCGCAAGGGCTGTTGGGACATCCACGCCCGCATCGCCGACATGGACATCGGCGGCATCTGGGCCAGCCTCTGCTTCCCGTCGCTCATCGCCGGGTTCGCAGGTGTCGCGTTCGCGCGCAGCAACAACCAGGAGCTCGGGCTCGCGTGCGTGCGCGCGTGGAACGACTGGCACCACGAGGTGTGGGCCGGCACGTATCCCGAGCGGATGATCCCATTGCAGCTGGTGTGGCTGCAGGATCCGCAGATCGCCGCCGCCGCCGTTCGCCGCAACGCCGAGCGTGGTTTCCGAGCGATCACGTTCCCCGAGAGCATGAACAACCTCGGGCTGCCGTCGGTGCACACCGACCACTGGGACCCGCTGCTGCGCGCGTGCGAGGAGACGAGCACCGTCGTCTGCATGCACACCGGCTCGGGACAGATCGCGCCGCCGACGTCGCCCGAGTCGCCCCTCGAGCAGAACACGACGCTGTTCCCGGTGCACGGCATGCTCGCCGCCGCCGACTGGTTGTGGGCGCGCATCCCGTTGCGCTACCCCGATCTGCAGGTCGCGTTCTCCGAAGGCGGGATCGGTTGGGTGCCGATGCTCCTCGACCGGCTCGACTACGTGATGGCGCACTCGGCGTCGGGCATGGCCAACGTGTGGGGCGACGGTACCGACTCTTCTGGAGAGCAGCTCACGCCGTCGGAGGCGGTGCAGCGCAACTTCTGGTTCTGCTCCATCGACGATCCGACCACGCTCCGTGTCCGTGACCGGATCGGGGTCGACCACATCATGGTGGAGAGCGACTACCCCCACGCCGACTCGTCGTGGCCCGACACCCAGACCCTCCTGGCGGAGCGGCTCGCCGGCCTGCCCGATGCCGACGTGGCCAAGCTGACCCACGAGAACGCCGCCCGCCTCTTCCGCCACCCCCTGCCCCCCGCCTCCTTCCTGGATTCCGGCGCCAACGTGGGCGAAGAGTCGCGCGGTCTGGTCGCCGGACTTTGACGCCAAACGTGGTGTGACGGGAAGGTCAGGAGCGAGTCCGGGGTTGCAACGGGCTACAATGACCTGAACGGGCCGCTGCTGCGCAGCCGGGCCCGCGGTGCCGGGACGCAGTCGGGCACCTGAACTTCGGGAGCGCTGCAGGGTGCTCTCCACAATCGCCAAATGGCGGTGACCACGATCAACAGCACGACCACGACCGAGCATCCGGCGCCGCGCGTCGACGACTCGACCTTCGACCTCTACGTCGAGCTCGAGGCCGACGACCTGGCGACCCCCGACCAGCTCGCGGTGCTCGAAGCCGACCCCGCGGCCTGGCGGGCATCGCTCCTCCGTCTCCTCGTGGACGCCGACGAGCACATCGTCGCGGCCAGGCGTCTGACCGGCGAGGAGCGCGACCAGGTCGTCGCCGACGCCGAGCACGTCCACCGGATCCTCACCGACGCCCTCCGCCGTCTCACCGGCGAGCGACGGCCCCCGCCGCCCGGCACGAGCCCGGGCCAGCCGGCCGCGCACCGAGAACCCGACGTGGTCGAGCCCGGCGTGGTGCGGCTGCAGCTGTCGTGGGAACCGGGCCGGGTCGTGGCGTGGGCCGGCGGACCGGGATGCCCCACCGCCACCGCCGAGGAGGTCGCCAAGCTCCTCGCCGACGGCGAAGCGCCCGCCGCGCCCTGGACCGCGCACCAGGAGCTTGCCGTCCCCGGAGGCGACAAGGCCGCCGCGGTGAGCGCGCCGGTCGGCGAGGTCCTCGGCTGGCTGGTCGCGGCCGGATCAGGTGAGGTGCGCGACGACGTCGGCCCGAGCGTGCGCTGGCTGGGCAAGGTCGCGATGTGGGCCGTCGAGCTCGCGGCGCGCGGCGCGATGGTGCCGGTGCTGCGGCAACGGCGACGCCGGAGTGGCTCGTCGCGCGGCGAGCACGCGTCGTACGCGGTGCGCTGGACGCCTGCGCTGGTCGACCCCGAACGTCTCGCCGAGGTCGTCGACGCGATGCCCGGCAGCGTCGCCGCCCTCGACCCCAGTGTCGACGCACGTGCCGTCACTCGTTCCGCGCTGACCGGCATGGTCGACGCCATCGGGCGCGACAGCGCGCGCCGCATCGAAGTCCCGGCCGCGCCACCCGTCGTCCGGACCGGCAACGACGTGACCGAAGCCTTCCTCGCGCGCCTCGACGGCAGCGCGTTCGACGCGCCCACGAGGGTCGCCGGCGAGCTCGTCAGCCGCGCCGAGCAGTGGTCGCGATCGGTCACGCGCGAGCACGCGGCACTGATCGTGCGGCTCGACCCGCCTGACCGCGCCGGCGTGTGGGACCTCGAAGTGTTTGTCGCCAAGTCTCGCGGAACGTCGAAGAGCAGCACCGCCTCCCAAGGTCGTGGTGGCAAGGTGTTGCAGCCTGTCGAGCGCGCCATCGTCGACGACCGTTCGAAGCGCTCCGACCTCGAGCACGAGGTGGCTCGCCTCGAGCGCATGCTGCCGCAACTGCTGCGCGCCGGTACCGATCGCCGCGGCCACACCATCCTCAGCCAGGAGGAGGCGTGGGAGCTCATGACCGTCACCGGTCCGCGCTTGGCCGATGCGGGCTTCGACGTGCGCGTGCCCGAGCTCTCCACCCGCAAGGCCACGCCCATGTTGCGCGTGTTCGCGGAGTCGAAGGAAACCGCGGTCGGCGCCAACCAGCTCGCCGACGTGCGCTGGTCGGCGGTGTTCGACGACGTCGAGCTCACCGCGGCCGAGATCCGCGCCCTCGCCAAGGAAGCCCGCCCGCTCATCCGCTCGGGGGGCAGGTGGGTCGCCCTCGACAAGGCCGACCTGCGCGCCGCCGCCGACGCGCTCGCCGCGAAGGCCGACACCACCCAGCTCACCGGCGCCGACATGCTGCGCCTCGCCCTCGGTCTCGAGGGCACGCCCCTCGCCGGCGGCATCAGCGTGGAGGGCGGCGGGTGGGCGGCAGACCTGCTCGCGGCGGCGGCCGACGTCTCCGGCGACCCGGCCCGCACGCCCAAGGCGTTCGACGGCGAGCTGCGCAGCTACCAGGCCGAGGCGCTGGCGTGGCTCGGGTTCCTCGACGCCGGCGGCATCGGCGGTTGCCTCGCCCTCGACATGGGCCTGGGCAAGACGCCCACCATGCTCGCGCACCTGCTCGCGTCGTCCGACCGCGGTCCTGCCCTCGTCGTCGCGCCGCCCGCGGTCGTCGGCAACTGGGCGGCGGAAGCGGCGCGCTTCACACCCACGCTGCGTGTGATCGTGCACCACGGACCCGGTCGTGCCGCGCACGACGAGATCGCCGACGAGGTCGAGCGCGCCGACGTCGTCATCACCACCTACGGCACCGCGGTGCGCGACATCGAGGCCATCGCCAAGGTCGAGTGGGCGTGCGTGGTGCTCGACGAGGCGCAGGCGGTCAAGAACCACACCAACGAAACCGCGCAGCAGCTGCGCAAGATCGGCGCCCGCACTCGCGTCGCGCTCACCGGCACACCGATCGAGAACGGTCTCGGCGACCTCTGGGCGATCCTCGACTTCACCAATCCCGGTCTCGTCGGGCCGCGGCCGCAGTTCATCGCCAGCCTCTCGGGTGACGAGAACGGTGGCGGCGTCGCCGGTGGCGCGGCGGGTCGTGCCGCCGCCGAAGACGCGCTGCGCGCGCTCAACGGCATCCTCGTGTTCCGCCGCACCAAGCTGGAGCCCGAGATCCAGGCCGAGCTGCCCGACAAGATCGACCAGCTCGACCACTGCGCGATGACCGCCGAGCAGATCGGGCTGTACCAGGCGGTGCTCGACCAGCTGGTGCTGGCCAACGACCTGCCCGAGGGCCAGGAGCCCCGCAAGGGCCAGATCCTCGCCGCCATCACCGCGCTCAAGCAGATCTGCAACCACCCCGCGGCCTACCAGGACGACGACCGCCCGCTCGAGGGGCGTAGCGGCAAGCTCGCCCGGCTCGAGGAGATCGTGGAGTCGGTGTTCGCGGCCGAGGAGCGGGTGCTCGTGTTCACCCACTTCGCCGAGTGGGGCATGAAGCTCTCCGACCACCTCACCAAGATGTTCGGCCAGTCGATCGAGTGCTACCACGGTGGCCTGTCGCGCGGCGTGCGTGACGCGATGGTGCAGCGCTTCCAGGAAGCCGACGGACCGGCCGCATTGGTGCTGTCGCTGAAGGCGGGTGGCACCGGACTGAACCTCACCGCCGCCAACCACGTCGTGCTCTACGACCGGTGGTGGAACCCGGCGGTGGAAGACCAAGCGCGCGACCGTGCGTGGCGCATCGGCCAGACCAAGACCGTCATCAGCCACCGGTTGGTGTGCCCGGGCACCGTCGACGAGCGCGTCGAAGAAGTCGTCGCGGGCAAGCGCCGCATCGCCGACCTGGTGCTGCCGAAGTCGAGCTCGCTCGCCGACCTCGACCGCAACCAGCTCAGCGCTGCGCTCGGCATCCGCACCGACACGTTGCTTGCGGAGGATGAGGAGTGAGCATGAGCGAGCCGGGTAGCCCGGCGAGTAGCGAACGACCCATGGAGGCGGCATGAGCCCGTCGCGTCGTCGTCGCAGCGGTCGCGGGACCAAGCCCACCGCGCAGCAGCTGCGCGACTTCTGGGGTGAAGACGTCGACGATCCGGTCGACGACGAACCCGTGCGCGTGATCACGCCCGGCGTCGACCCCACCGCGCTGGTCGAGTCGCTCGGGCCGCTGCCGTTCCCGGGCGCGGGGCTCGCGCACCACTACTTCCAGGCCGTCTACGAACGCGCCGCCGGTCTCGCCGTCGCGCTGGCCGCGGCCGCCGGCCTGCTCGAAGTCTCGAACGGCGAGCCCGTGCTCGCGGACGATACGGTGCCCGCCGCATGACGGAAGTACTTGTCCCGAGCTTCGTCGGTGGGCTCGGCATCCGGCTCTGGGTCGACGGTGATCTCGCCCTCGGCCGCGCCGAGATCCAGCCCGAGTACTTCAAGCCCGGCACCGACCGCGTGCGCCTGGGGGTGCTGGCGACGCTAGTCGACATGGTCGCGGGCTCGCCCGCGCACGCCATCATCAACCCGACCGTCGACCTGCGGGTCACGTTGCTCGCGCCCGTGCCCACCGACGGCGCCATCGAGCTCGTCACCTCTCCGGTGAAGAGCGGGCGTCAGCTCTTCGTGGGCGAGACGCTCCTCCACACCGGCGATCCCGACCGCGCGTTCGCGCGTTCGGTGTGCACGTTCATCAACAAGCCGCTCGACGCCGAGCGCAGCGACGGCATCTTCCCGGTGGGCCAGCTCGGGCACGACAGCTTCGACGAGTCACTGCAGATCCGGGAGACGGAGCCGGGCGTCTACGAGATGGACAACCACGACGTCGTGCGCAACGGCGCCAACGGCACCGTGCAGGGCGGCGCGCAGGCGTTGCTCGCGGAGCTCACCGGCGAGCGCGCGCTCGATCACATCGATTTGGAACACGAGCACCACGCGGTCGACCTCGAGATCCGCTACCTCAACCGCGTGCGCACCGGCCCCGTGCAGGCGACCGCCGAGGTGCTGGCCGGTGGGTACGACGGCCAGTGGGTGCGGACGGTGATCCACGAGCCGGCGGCCAACGGCCGGATCGTGTCGCTCACCACCTTGCAGTTCCGCGCCGTCTCGTGACCGTCGAGCCGGCCGAGCGGGTCGAGGCGCGCTGGGTCGACGACGACCGCGCCCTCGCCGAGCTGATCGCCCGGCTGCTCGACGAGCCGGCGTACGGGCTCGACACCGAGTTCCTCTCCGAGCGCACGTATTGGCCGCAGCTCTGCCTGGTGCAGGTGTCGTGGGCGAAGGGCGTCGCGCTGGTCGATCCACTGGCGTGCGACGTGCGCGCGCTGGAAGCGGTGCTGCGGGCGCCGGCCACGATGATCACGCACGCGGGTGCGAGTGACCTCCCGATCCTCGAGCGCGCGGTCGGCGCGCGTCCGTCGGCGTTGTTCGACGTGCAGCTCGCGGCCGGGTTCGTGGGGTTGGGCCTGCCGTCGCTGGGCTCACTGGTCTCGGTGCTGCTCGGCATCCGGCTCGACAAGTCGGAGCAGCTGGCCGACTGGTCGGCCCGCCCGCTGAGTGATGCGACGCGCCGCTATGCGGCGGCCGACGTCGAGCACCTCTTCCCCCTCACCCTCGAGCTCGAGCACCGGCTGCAGGAGCTCGGGCGCGAGAAGTGGGCGACGAACGAGTGCGAGGTGCTGCGCACCAACGCCGATCGCCGCGTCGATCCCGACAGCGCGTGGTGGAAGATCAAGGGTGCGTCGTCGATGCGCGGCGAGAAGGCGCGCGTCGCGCAGTCCGTCGCGGCGTGGCGGGAGGGACGCGCGCAGCGGCTCGACATGCTGCCGCGCTTCGTGCTGCCCGACCTCGCGCTGGCCGCGGTCGTCGGTCGCCCGCCGCGCACGCGCGACCAGCTCTTCGCGCTGCGCGGCGTCAACCGTCTCTCGAACGACGTCGCCCGCGAGTTGCTGGAGGCCGTCGAAGCCGGACGCGAGATGCCGCGCGAGCGACTGCGCCTCCCCGAGAAGTACGACGACGGGCCCGAGCTCGACGCCGCGGTCGCGCTGCTCGTCGCTTACGTCGGCGAGCTCGCCGCGGGAGCGCATCGAGAAGCAGCTGCTGGCGACGCGCGAGGACGTCAAGGCGTTGGTGTACGGGCGGCCTTCACGGCTCGACTCCGGTTGGCGCGCCGAGCTCGTGGGCGACGCCCTCCACCGCCTCCTCGACGGCCAGGCCGTCATCCGCCTCACCGACAAGGGCCGCCACCTCCGCCTGGAGTAGCTCGCCCCACGCCGACACCAGAAGCGAGGGTGGCGCGGTGGCTCTTGTGGGAGAGCACGGAAAGCGACGACGTGCTCGAGAGGATCGAGGCGAACGACGCCCAGGAGCCGATCGAGAACGCCGAGCATGCGGAGCCGATCGAGCCGACGGACAGGAACGATCCCACCGACCCGATCGAGAACGACGAGCCGACCGACCCGATCGAGCAGAACGAGTCCTTCGACCACAGCGACCAGCCGGTGCGGCGGGTGCTCCCGATTTCAGATTTCATCTTCTGCGACCCCGAGGAGATGTCCCATCGCTCGACCTGCCCGCTTCCGCCGCGTCGAGCTCACGCGCAGCTCGCTGTAGCCGGCCGCGGTCTTCATGCCGTACCGCGGGCGTGCACTGCTTGGTACGTACGTTCACCGATCGGCTACGAGCACGTCGAGGGCGCGGGCTTGCCCGCGACGCGGTCCTTCATCCACGCGGCGACGTCGTCCTGCGCGGCGGTGATGATGGAGCCGTGCGTCGCGCCGTCGTACACCCGGTAGTCGACGGTGTCGCCCGCGGCGCACGCCTTGGCGTCGAACGCGTCGGTGAGGACCTTCGGGATCGTGGTGTCGGCCGATCCCTGCACGATGAGCAGCGGCGCGCCCGCGGGCCGGTTGCCGGCCGAGTTTCGGCGGAGCAAGTCCGCGATCGACGGGATCGACAGCGGGTCGTGCGCGAGCATGCTCGGCCCGCTCACCCCTCGGAACGCTTCCATCACCGCGTCGGAGCACTGCGTGAGGGTGACGTCGGCCTTGCTCAATGCCTCGGGTGTGAGCACCGACGCCGGATCGGCCTGTGGGTACGTGGCGTGGTACCCCTCGATGCCCATCACGAGGTAGCCGGCGCCACCGTTGATGCTGCCGGCCAGCGGCAGGATCTTCTCCACGTCGGCGGCGGGCGCGGCGGCGGCCACGCCCAACACGTCGAGCTCGGGCGCGTACGCGTGCGCCAGCTCGCCCGCGAACAGCGCCGCCTGCCCGCCCTGCGAGTGACCGGCCACGAGCACGCGGTCGCTCGCGCCGGACCCCGACAGCGCACGCGCCGCACGCGCGGCGTCGAGCACGCTGCGCCCCTCGCTCTCCCCGACGAGGTACGGGTGCACGCCGGGCGTACCGAGGCCCTCGTAGTCGGTCGCGGCCACCACGTACCCGGCGTCGACGAACTGCTTGACGTACGGCACGAGCGACGCGGCGCCGGCGTTCCTCGACGGTGCGCACGCGTCGGCAAGGCCAATGGTGCCGTGCGCCCAGGTGACGACCGGGCGACGGCCCTTCGGCGCATCAGCGTTCGGTGCGACGACGACGCCCGACACCGCGATGTCGCGACGGTCGACCGACCGTGAGTGGTAGAGCACCCTCCACGCCTTGGCGCCGGACGGCGCCGCGATCGGCATGGAGCGGATGACGGTGCCCGGCGCCTTCTTCGCCATGTTGGCGGGCGGCGTGGAGAAGTCGTCGCCCTGCTTCACTGCGGCGCCGGCCGTGGGCAGGACCGACGCGAGGACCAGGCCCATCGTCGCCAGCACCACCGCAATGACACGAACCTGACGCACGGATCGAGCGTAGGGCTCCCGAGGTCGGAATGGGCTCCGCGGGGAATGGTGTCCAGCCCCGCCGCGCCGACAGACTGCACCGCATGTTCACCATCGGTCGCAACTTCCACGTCATCCACATGACCGAGGACATGGCGACGCTCGACGCCTGGTACGACGACGTGTTCTCCGTCAACCGCTGGATCGCCGACAACTACAACCCCGACCTGCACCGGTACGCGTCGCTCGTCGGCATCGGTGACCTCTGCATCGAACCCATGCAGCCGGCGTTCGAGGACGACGGGTGGAACAAGGCCCCGATCGGCCGCTACTACGAACGAGCGGGCACCAGTTGGCACTCGATCGCGTGGTACGTCGACGACATCGAGGGACTCACCGAGCTGCGCGACGCGCTCGAAGCCGCGGGTGTCGAGCTGCTCGCGCTCCTCGGCGGCAAGCTCGAGCACGATCCCGACGCGCCGGAGGACCGACCGATCTTCACGCACCCCGACAGCACGGTCACCCAGCTCGAGTTCATGGTGCCGACGTCGATGCTCTACGACCCGCGCCTGCACGTGTCGTACCCGCGACGTGGTGGCACGACACGCACCCGCTCCACATCCGCAAGGCGTCACACCTCACGCTGGCGACGCGCGACCTCGAACGTGCACGCGACCTCTACGTCGACGTGATCGGTGGCCGGTTGCTCCACGAGGGCGAGAACGACCTGCTCCGGACGCGGAGCGCGTACGTCGCGGTGGGGCGCGACGACGTCGTCGAGCTGGCCGAGCCGCTCGAAGCCGACTCGCCGATCGGCGAGTACGTCGAGGCCCACCACCACGGCCTGTTCGCGGTGTGGTTGCAGGTCGAGGACCTCGCCGGCGCCACCCGCTACCTGGCGTCGAAGAAGGTCGGCTGGAGCATCGAGGACGCCACCAGCTTCCTCTCCGACCCCGAGACCACGCAGGGCGCGTGCTGGGGCGTGACCACCGCTGCCATCCCCGGCGACACCCGCGCCGACTGGTAGCGGACTCGCCACGACGGCTCGGCGCAATGTAGCGCCGCCAATCCCGGGGTCAGGCCGAGGTCCACTCCTCGGCCAGCGGGGTGGCGTCGAGAGCCTCGATGCCCTCCCCCGTGGGGGCACCGAACGGACCCGTCTCGTCGATCGAGACGACCGGGTCCTTCCCCCGGCTCCACGACGCCACCGCCGCGATCAGGCACATCACCAGCGCGGCCACGAACACGATCGCCATCGCGTCGATGAACGGCCCCGAGATGAGGTGTGGGAAGAACGAACGCCCGGTGAGCAGGTGCGCCTGCGCGCGCGTCAGGTGCGAGAGCGTCGCCGGGCCGAGCAACTTCTGGATCGGGTTGTAGCCGAGGAACGCCGCGAACAGCAGACCGACCGGGGGCAGGTGCGCCAAGCGCGAAGCGGTCGCGTGCGACACGCCGTGCGCGGTGAGGCCCGCCGTCATCGTCGGGAGCCGGCGACGAACGCACGGATCTTGAAGAGCTCGAGGTTGAACATCGGCTCCTCGACCCGTCGTTCGATCAGCACGAACACCACCAGCAACGCAACGCCGCCGATGAGCTCGGCGAGCACCGAAGGACTGGTCCAGCCCATCGCGTGACCGCCGTAGGGCTGGATGCCGTACGTGATGCCGACGAGCACGAGGATGAGACCGAGGGCGAACGTGATGTTGCCCGACCAGTCCATGCGGGCTTCGCGGCGGGCGCCGACCTCGCGCAGCTTGAGGTAGGCCCACACCGTCCCGAACACGCCGACCGGCACGTTCACCCAGAAGATGAGGCGCCAATCGATGTCGGCGAGCAGCCCGCCGATCACCAGGCCGAAGAACTGCCCGGCGATCGCCGCGACCATGTTGATGCCCATTGCCATGCCGCGCTGCGTCGCAGGGAACGCGTCGGTGAGGATGGCGGTCGAGTTGGCGAGCAGCAGCGCGCCGCCGACGCCCTGTACGACACGGAAGCCGATCAGCCACAGCGCGCCCTGCGATCCGGTGAACGGCGTGAGCGACAACAGGATCGACGCGATCGTGAAGATGAGGAAGCCCGCGTTGTACATGCGCACACGCCCATACATGTCGCCCAGGCGACCGAAGGTGACGACGAGCACCGCAGTCACCACGAGGTAGCCCATCAGCATCCAGAGCAGGTAGCTGACGTTGCTCGGTTCCAGTGGGTCGAGGTGGATGCCGCGGAAGATCGCGGGCAGCGAGATGAGCACGATCGACGAGTCGAGCGCGGCCATGAACACGCCGAGCGTCGTGTTCGACAGCGCGGTCCACTTGTAGCGGGGGCTGACGGTTGCCTGCGGCGTCACGTCGCGTGCTCCACGCGGACGAAGTCGTCGGCGAGACGGCCGAGCAGTGCCGCGAGGTGGGTGCGGTCGGCATCGTCCCACGCGGCGAGCACGTCAGTGATGAGGTCGTGGCGCGCGGCGCGGGCCTTCTCCATCACCACACGGCCGGCCGGGGTGAGCGAGACCGCCTGGGCGCGGCCGTCGTCGGGGTCGGCGGTGCGGGCCACGAAGCCGGCCTGGTCGAGCACGCTCACGTGGCGGCTCATCGTCGACGGGTCGACGCCCACCTGTTCGGCCAACGTCGTCGTGCGCACCGGCTCGCGCTCGGCGACGGCCCGCAGCACGACGTAGCGCGCCCGGTCGAGGGGGATGTCGGCGCTGCCGGCGATCTGGCGCCAGGTGCGGGGGGAGGAGAGGTAGCGCACGAGCGGGATGAGGGCGTTCTCGACGTCGTCGACCGTGCTGTCGATCGCGGTGTCGCCGGTGCTCTCGGGGACGGCGTCGGTCGGCATCCGTCGAGTATATGCGTGTACCACGCAACTAACTAGCGTGACCTGTGTCGGCAGGCCTCAAGGCCCGGCTCCGGGCGCCGACGAACTCGGACATGAGCGCAGCCGCAGTCCTCCCCCTCCGGGCGCCGGAGCTCCCCGACGTCCTGGACCGCCTCGGTCCCGCGTGGATCCGGGTCGACCACGTGCCGTTCGGCGCGAGCGTCGACGTCGAGCACGTGCTGCTGTCCACCGAGGGGCTGGCCGTGGTGACGACGGTCGAGTCGGTGCCGGCGACGCAGCACCCGATCTCGGAAGCTCGCTGGCGGGCCCGCAAGGTCGGCGCGTTGCTCGGCCAAGTCGCGCGGGTGCCGGCGCGGCCGGTGCTCGTCGTGTCCGGCGCGGAGGCGATCGGGTACGGCATGCAGGACGGCGTGCTCGTGGCGCGCGCCGAGGACGCGGTGGGCTGGCTCGCGCACCCATCGTGGAGCTCGGTGACGATCCCGCCCGAGCACGTCGGCGCCATGGTCGACGTCCTGGTACGTCACACGCAGCGCACCGAAACGGTCATCAGCACCTACCGCGTACGCGCCGTCGGCTGACGACTGCGCGCTTCGGCGCGACGCACGCAGCTGCGCCGGGGTGGGCGATCGCGCGCGGCGAACGTATCGTCGGGGCATGCGCACGCGCGCCGGATCGCTCGCGGACCTGCGCCGGGAAGGTCGGTTGCTCGCCAAGGTCGGCGCCCTCCCAGTCGTGGTGTTCTGGGACGAGGACCGGGCGTGGGCGATCGAGGACCGCTGCCCACACATGGGCTTCCCGTTGCACCAGGGGACGGTGGAGTCGGGGCTCGTCACCTGTCATTGGCACCACGCGCGCTTCGACCTGGTCACCGGCTGCACCCTCGATCCCTTCGCCGACGACGCCCGCGGCTTCGACGTGACGGTCGACGGCGACGACGTGTTCGTCGACGCCCGCCGCGCCGGCGACCCCGTCGACCACCTGTTCCAGCGGCTCGGCGACGGGCTCGAGACCGGGCTGTCGCTCGTGCTCGCGAAGTCGGTGCTCGGTCTGCTCGACGCCGGCGTCGCGCCCGAGGACATCGTGCGCCGCGGCATCGAGTTCGGGACGCGCTACCGCGACGCGGGTTGGGGCGCCGGGCTGACCGTGCTGGTCGCGATGGCCAACGTGCTGCCGATGCTCGAGTCGGACGACCGCGCCCTCGCGCTGGTGCATGGCCTCGCCTTCGTCGCCCGCGACACCCGCGCGCACGCGCCCCGCTTCCCGGTGCGCGCGTTCGGCGCGGATGGTGACCTCGAGCCGGCACGCCTGGCGTCGTGGTACCGGCGCTTCGTGGAGACGCGTTCGGGCGACTCCGCCGAGCTCGTCCTCACGACCGCGCTCGCCGAGCCGGGTAGCCTCGGTGACGTCGAGCGCATGATGTTCGCGGCGGTCACCGACCACGTGTTCGTCGACGGAGGCCACACCATCGACTTCACCAACAAGGCGTTCGAGTCGTTGGGCTACGTGGGTCAACGCGCGGCCGGCGACGTGTTGCCGACGCTGGCGCGCGGCACCGCCGCCGCGAGTTGGTCGGAGCAGAGCGGCACCTGGCGGCACCCGCACGATCTCAAGGAGCTCGTCGAGCGCACGCAGCCGCGGCTCGACGCCGCCCTGTCCACCGGCGCCACCCGTCATGGGCAGTTCGACGCCGTCGCCGAGCTCGGCTGGCAGCTTCTCGACGAGGACCCCGAGCGCGTCATCGACGCGCTCCTCGACGCCGTCACGGCCGGGGCGGATCCCACGCAGCTCGGGCGCGCGCTCGCGTTCGCGGCCGCGCTGCGCATCACGCGCTTCCACACCCAGAACGACTTCGGCGATTGGGACACCGTCCACCACGCCTTCACCGCCGCGCACACGCTGCACTCCGCGATGGGCCGCGTGCCCACACGCGAGCTGCACCGCGGCCTCGTGCACGGCGCGCTGCGCATCTACCTCGACCGGTTCCTCAACGTGCCCGCGGCGCGCCTCCCCGACACGACCCGCGGTGATCTCGCCGACCTCGACGACTGCTGGGAGGTGCAGGGCGGGGTCGATCGCGCCGGCGCCGTCGTCGCCGGATACCTCCGCGGCGGCGGTGACCCCGCGGCGTTGATCGCCGTCCTCGGGCGGGCTCTGCTGCGCGAGGACGCCGAGTTCCACTGGTACCAGGTGTTCGAGGCCGCCGTGAGCGAGCACTCCTCGTGGCCGGCGGGCTGCGAGGAGGGCGTGCTGATCCTCGCCGGGCTGGCCCGGTTCCTCGCCGCCCACACGCCCACGCGGCGGGAGTTGTCGCGCGTCGTCGACATCGCCACCCGCCTCCGTCGCGGCGAGGAGCTCTTCGAGGAAGTGTGACCGTCCTCGTACGACGCCTCGCGACCTGTGCCACGGACAGGCGGGGAACGACGGCCCGACCGGGCTCGGCACCCCGAACGGCACCGCCGCGTTCTGACCGACCTGACCGGTCAGATCTCGAGCGGTTCGTGCTCGATCTGCTCGACGAGGGCGGCGAGGCTCGTGCGGTCGATGCCCCGGTGCAGCTGCCGCACGAACATCAGGCCCATCGTGGCCGCGGCCGCACCGGCACCGACGATCGAACCGATCTCGACCCGGGTGAAGAGGTCGGTGGACGAGACGAGCGTCGCGACGACGAACGCGACCACGCCGACCAGCCACGACAGCACCACCTGCGACAGCGCGTCGAGCGCGATCAGCCCCTGCGACAACGTGAGGGCGAGGATGAACATTCCGCTGCCGGCCGCCAGCAACGCGAGGTCGAGGTTGCCGAGCTCGAACTTGGCGCCGAAGAGGATGTGGCCCACCGTCGGCCCGAGGGTCGCACCGGCGATCACACCGACCAGACCGATCCCGCTCACGACGAAGATGAGGTTGCGCATGCCGCGCCGGAAGTCGTCGGTCTCGCCCGCGCTCACCTGCGCCGCCAAGCGCGGCAACAGCGCCGCCTGGACGGCTTGGAACAGCAGGATGGGGATGCGGGAGAGGAACAACCCCACGATGAAGTCGGCGACCGCGACGCGCTCGCTCGAGGTGGCCAGGAGCTGCGCGCCGAGGAACGGTGCGTAGCTGAGCACCTGCGCCAGCAGTGACCCGCCGAGCAGCAGCCCGAGGTTCGTCGACAGCTCGGACCACGGCGCGTTCGGCCCCGGCGTCATCAGCGAGTGCTGCCCGCGCAGCGCGACCAGCGTCGCCAGCGCGGGTGGGATGGCGAGGCAGAGTCCGAAGCCGAGCGGGTCGGTCGACCCGATCGCGACCAGCACGATGCAGGGGAGCAGCCGGATGATTCCCTCGGCGCCCATGCTCACGCCGTAGGCGCCGAACTCGCCCGCGCCGGCGAACGCACCGCGGGCGAGCAGTTCGAACCCGAAGGTGAACAACGCGATGACGAGGCACGCGACCAGCCCGACGTTGCCGGCGAAGAGGTTGTCGACGAGCGGTGTCGTGATCGCGAGGACGATCGTCGCCAGCCCGAGCCCGGTGGCGAACATCAGGCCGATGACCCCGGCGCGGCGGATGACCGGCGCGCCACCGATGCCGTGGGCCCGGCGGGCGGCGAGGGCCCGGCCGACCTCCTGCTCGACCGGGAGGAAGATGCCGGGGGCCAGCACGAACACGAACACCCACAGCGCGTTCAGCGCGCCGTAGTCGGGCTTGCTCAGACCCCGGAACGCGAGGATCTGGAACAGGTACGTGGTGATGCCCGACACCACCAGGCCCACGCCCACCGACAGGGTGCCGTCGGGAAGCGGGAGCGCGGCGATGAGGTTCTGCGCCCGCTGACGCGCCGAGAGGGTCGTCGAGTCGCTGGGAGAATCTGTCGACACGTCACTCTCGGGAGCCTGGGGACTGGATGCGGGCGGTGAACGACGGCCCGCGTCCGGGCCGGCAGCAAGCGTAGGGAGTGGGCCGCCCGCGGCACGACATCGGCGGCGCGCCGGTTCCGGCCGCTTCCCGGGCCAGGTCACGCACGCCGCCGGCGACGTCTTGGGCCTGCTCGCGGGTCAGCAGGCGTCGCGTGCGAACCAGCTCCGCGCCAGCGCGAGCTGACCGGCGTTCCAGCCGCGCGGCTTCGTGAGCTGTGCGTCCATGTCGTCGGCCGACACGTTCGACAGCGTCCACCCGAGCGGGGCCCGCACGCCGGGATGCTCCGACGGCACGATGTAGGCGACGCTGTCCGTACACGCCGCGCCCGCGCCGCCCCCGCCGAGCTGCGTCACGGCGGAACCATCGGGGGCGGTGGACGGCGCAGTGGTCGAGGTGCCGCTTCCGCACGTGCCCGCGAAGAAGTGGTCGAACGCGAGGGCGGCTTCCTGGCGCGCCGCCGCGGTGAGGCCCTTGCCGCCGATGCCCTTGGCCTGCAGGAGCAACTGGCTCTCGAGCTGGTGACCGGCCGGGTCGGTGCGGGCCGAGCTCACGTAGTTGTTGTCGAGCAGGATGAGCCGTGGGCGGATGCACCCGTCGCCTTGCCCGGTGCGCTGCGCGTTGGTGGCCGCCACCATCGGCGCGAGCTGCGCGAACACCTCCTCGAGCGGCTTCGCACCGCTCGTCTCGATCGCACCTCCGTCCACGTCGGAGAGCCGCGCGTTCCTGTCGCCGTCTCCCTTCGTGCCGCAGTGGTACAGCCCGCCGGTGGGCGACACCACCGGGAACCGCGCCGACAGCAACGCCGCGGTCGAGAGCGCAACGTCGTGGTGCACCTCATCGGACGCGCCGCAGCTCAGGTCGTACAGCGAGGTGGTGCGCACGAGCGACGGATCCGCCGTACCCGACCCGGTCGGTCCGGTGAGGAAGGGCGTGAGCGATGTGCACGAGCGGTCGGAGAGCGGCAGTGCGGGCTGCTGGACGTTCGGCGCGGTCACCGCGGTGTCGAGCGCAGTGGCGGCCATGCGACAGCCGTCCTCGACGGTGGCGCCGTTCAACAGCAGCACCGGCTTGGTGCCGAGGTGATCGCGCTGCCACGAGAAGAGGTCCTGCTTCAGCGGGTTCTTGGCCTGGTCGCTCCACGCGTCTTCCCATGCGTGTTCGAGCACGACGGCGCGGTCGTCGACGTCGTCCAGGCGCACCACCGCGTTCGGTGTGTCCACGAGCAGCAGTTGCGAGATGACCGGCGACACGAAGTCGCGCCGCAACCGCTCCGTCGCGTCGTCGGGCCTCGCCGCGAACTCGGCCACGAGGCCGAGGCTCCCGCCCGAGATCCCGCTGGCGGCGAAGACGCGCTGCGCGTCGACGTTGGCGTCCTTGGCGCACGCGTCGGCGCTGCCGTCGGGGTTCGACGGCGGACGGAACCCGAACAGGCACCCCATCGCGGCCGTGGTCCAGTACGCGGCGCGGATGCCGCCGCCGGTGGAAGCGACGAAGACCATCGGGACGGGTCGACCGTCGTCGGGCAACGCGTCCACCCACGCCTTCCAGGCCGCGGCCAGCTTCACCGGCTGGCTGGTCGCGGTGAGCGCACCCTGGAGGCGCACGTCGTGCATGCGGGCGTCGGTGTCGAGCGCGCTGCCCGCCACGATGAACACCACCACGAAGGTGACCACCGGGACGCGCCGGAACTGCAGCACCGCCAGTGGGCCTTTGGCCCGCCAGTGGTTCCCGAGCGTCGTGAGCCCGAAGAACACGAGACAGAGCCCGGTGGCGAAGAGGCCGACGATCGCCAGCGCACCAACATCGACGCCGAACCGGAGCGGATCCAGGATGCCGACGACCCAACCGACCGCGACCATCAACGCGGCACTGACCGTCACCCCGACGGTGACGACCGTGTCGACGGTCGACGGCTGCCACGTCTCGTAGCGGTGCGCGGCGTAGCCGCCGACGATCGCGATGATGCCCGCAACCGCGCAGAGCAGGGTGAGGATCGTGCTGTCGCGACCCCCACCCTGTTGGAACGCCAACGTGACCGCGGCGCGCGTCAAGAGGATCGCGAACACCCACGCGGGAACCGCGACGAGGAAGGGGTAGACCCAGCCGCCGCCGTTCGCGAACGAGATTGAGAGCGGGTTGGCGTTCCGCACGCCGTCGGGCGCGCTCAACAGTCCGAAGAGCACCAACGCGATCCCCGTCGGGAGCAACGCCCAGCGGTGATCCGGCCACACGCCGCCGCCGACGATCAGCACGACGCCGACGCCCCCGAGCACGATCGCCGTCCACGCCGACATCGACGTCCCGGTGGTGCCGGTGCCGTCGTAGTCGCGCAAGGAGCACCGTCCGGTCACCACGAGCACCGCGGTGAGGACGACCAGTCCCACGAACGCAAGCACACCGGTGCCCCAGTGCTCGAGCCACCGCACGAGCACGTCGAGCAGTTGGTTGCCGAGATCGGCGGAGAACACCGAGAGCCCGAGCAGCAGCGTGATGCTCCCCGCCGCGATCAGTTGGGCGCGGAGCGCGACGACGCGGCGGATCGCGTGGCCGAGATCCGAGCGGAGCTTCGAGCCCGGCTCGTAGTAGAGGCGCACGGTGACGATGGCGAGGACGATCACGATCAGGTAGACGCACAGCCACTTCACCAGCGTGAGCGCGCTCACCACGCCCACGAAGATGCCACCGACGCCGTCGGTCCAGCGCCACGTGATCACCAGGATCCCGAGGTTCTCGAGTGCGTCGAAGAGGAGGACGACCGCAGGGAGCACCAGGGTGAGCGCGAGCACCTGCTGCAGCGGGCCCACCACCGCGGGCGACGGGCGGGCGCGCCTCCACGCACGCCAGAGCAGGAACCACAGGAGGAACGCGCTCGGGAACATGAAGAACACGGTGTCCACGATGACGTGACGGAACAGCGCCTCGCGCGGGCTGAGCGACGACGTCTCCACGACCCGCGAGCATCGGGTCGGTGTCATCCCCTCGGGCGGGGCGGAGCGGCACAACTGCACCTGGTACTTGTCCCAGGTGTCGATGGCGCTCGCCCACGGCTTCGGGAACGTCAACGACGGCCCGACCAGCGCCGACGGACCGTAGGACTTCGCGTCGTTCACGTGCATGCGGGTGAGGCCGAGGTCGAGCTGCTGGAGCACGCCCCACCCGACGAGTGCGATGGTCGCGACGACGAGCACCCGACTGGCGCGGTTCAACCAGAGAAAGACGCGCTGCGTCAGCCACGCCGCCGACAGCACAGCGGGCGGGGCGACGCCGATGTCGTTCTGGAAGTCCAGCTCGTCCGACACGGCGGTCCCTCCGAGGAGCGACGAGGGCGTGGTCAGTATGTCGTCCTCCCGCGGGTCGAACGCGGATGTGCCACCATGCGCCCGTGACAGATGCACGCCTCGGGGCAGCCGTCGTCGGTACCGGCTTCGGTGTGTTGACGCATGCACGCGCGCTCGACGCCGCCGGCATCGAGGTGCGGGCGCTCGTCGGGCGCGATCCCGACAAGACCGCCGAGCGCGCCGCGCTGTTCGGCATCCCGCACGCGACCACCGACCGCGCCGAAGCGCTCGCGCGCGACGACGTCGACCTCGTCGCGGTCACGACTCCACCGCACGCTCACGCCGAGGTCGTGCTCGACGCGGTCGCCGCGGGGAAGCACGTCATGTGCGAGAAGCCGTTCGCGCGCGATCTCGCGCAAGCTCGGGAGATGTTGCGCGCCGCCGACGCCGCCGGTGTCGTCCACCTGCTCGGCACCGAGTTCCGGTTCGCGCCCGGCCAGGCGCTCCTCACCCGCGCCGTGCAGTCGGGTGCCATCGGGACGCCGCGCTTCATGCTGTTCGCGCTGCAGCTCCCGACGTTGTCCGACCCTGCGGCGGAGATGCCCGCCTGGTGGGACGACTCCGCGCAGGGCGGCGGCTGGCTCGGCGCGCAGGGCACGCACGTCATCGACCAGGTCCGCACGACGATCGGCGACATCATCCGGGTGTCGGCGTCGCTCGAGACGCTGTCGCCCCGGCCCATGACCGCCGACGACACCTACACCGTGCAGTTCGAGACCGGGGGCGGCGCCGCCGGCCTGCTGCACAGCTCGTGCGCGGCGGGCGGTCAGTTCGTGGTGGCCACCAAGGTCACGGGGACGACCGGCGCGGCATGGACCCAGGGCGACGAGGTGTGGGTCGACACCGCCTCCGGCCCCACGCAGGTGCCCGCGGCCGACGACCTGCCCGCGGTCGCGCCGGTGCCCCCGCCGAGCGAGCTGTTGCACACCACGTACGACATGTGGCATTCGACCGGCATGGACCTCGCGCCCTACACGCGCCTCTACGAGGTGATGCGGGAACGCATCCTCGGCCACGAGGTTGCGGCCGATCCGGTCGCCGGCACCTTCGTCGACGGGGTCGCCAACCAGGCGGTCGTCGACGCCGTCCGCGAGTCGTCGGCGACCCGCACCTGGGTCGACGTCGCCGGGTGACCCTGACGCGCTCGGGGTCGTTCGCCACAGAACCCCCGGTTCGGGGTCAAGTCCCGCGGGTGCCGCGCCGAAGTTCCTCCGATGGCCAGTGGGAGGCGAGCGGCGCGACACCGGATGTGGGAGGCGTGGCGGGTAGCGTTGTCAGTTGCGCCGAGCTCCCACCTCCTCCCGTCGCTCGGTCGCTCCGATGCCTGACCACACCCTGGATGCCGCGTCGGCCGCGCTGGTCGACGCCACGATCACACCCGGTGTCACCCCACCCGCGCCGCTACGCGGGCTCGACGGACCGACGGTCGGGCGCATGGCCCGCAAGGGTCTGCCGTGGATCCTCACCGGTGGTCTCATCTACCTCTTGGCGCCCTCGGTGCTCGGGGTGTTGGCGGCGTCGAACCAGCTCGTCGACATCGACTGGTGGTGGTTGCTCGCCCTCGTCGTCGCCCAGGTCCTGGTGCTCTACCTCACGTGGGTGTTGCAGCGCCTGCTGATCCACGACGATCACGACGGACGCCCGTCGTTGGCGCTGATCGCATCGACGCAACTCGTCGGCAACGCGGTCGCGACGGCCGCGCCGTTCGGTGGCGCCGCCGGCACCGCCGCGCAGGTGCGCGCGCTCTCGAAGCGGGGTGTCGACGCCCGGCGCGCGACCGCGGGCATCCTCACCTTCTCGCTGCTGCAGGTCGCGTCGGTGGGCGCGCTCGCGGTCGTCGGTCCGATCATGGTGATCCTCGGGGTCGCGGTGCCGTCCACGTTGGCGAAGACCGCGCTGCTCGGCTGCGGCGCGCTCGTCGTGATCACGCTGATGTTGGTGCTGTTGCTGCGCACCGATCGGGCCGCCGACTGGATCGGCGTCGCGGTCGGGCGTGGTGCTTCCCCGTCAGAAGAAGCGGACCATCGTGATGCTGCGGCGTGAGCGTCGGCATCTGCGCCGCGCGCTCTCCGGACGTGGCCAGGCTCCCAAGGTGCTCGGTGTCGCGCTCGGCGCGGTCGATCGCCGACTACCTCTGCTTGTTGGCCGCAGTCGCGGCGGTGACACCGACGCCCAACCCGGCGCTGGTCCTCATGGCGTTCGTCGCCGCGGCGGTGTTGCGCATGCTCCCGTTGACCCCGGGTGGTCTCGGTCCGGTCGAGGCCGCGCTCATCCCGTTGCTCGCCGCCGCCGGGTTGACGAAGTCCGGTGCGGTGCTGGCGACGCTCGCCTACCGCGTGGCGTCGCTGTGGCTCCCGCTGCTGTTCGCGCTCCCGGCGGTGTGGTGGCTGCGTCGCCACGGCACCGAGTCCGAGTGCACCTCGCCTCGGCTCGAGCACCTCGCACCCAGCAACCCGTAGGCGCCGCGTCGCCTCGCGCTGCCCGCTGCACTCGCGGGGTTTGGCGCGCGACAGAATCGAGCAGACCCCCGGAGCCTTCATGGGGAACGCCCGACTTCCTGGAGATGCGATGGCGCACGACCGCGGCGTGGCGACGTCGAACGGCGAGGACGGCGACGCGGTGCGGATCCGCGGGCTCACGAAGTCCTACGGGGAGAAGACCGCGGTCGCGGGGATCGACCTCGACATCCACTACGGCGAGATCTTCGCGCTCCTCGGTCCCAACGGGGCCGGCAAGACGACGACGGTCGAGATCCTCGAGGGGTACCGCACGCGCGACGCCGGCGAGGTGACCGTGCTCGGTCACGACCCCAGCCGCGAGCGTGCCGCCCTCGCGCCCCGCATCGGCATGGCCCTCCAGGAGACGGCCGTCGAGCCGTACCTCACCGTGCGCGAGACCGTCGGCATGTACGCGGGCTTCTACCCGCACCCGCGCGCCGTCGACGAGGTGATCGACCTCGTCGGGCTCACCCCGAGCCGGGCCGAGCGCGTCGTGCACCTGTCGGGCGGGCAGAAGCGCCGCCTCGACATGGCCGTCGCACTCGCCGGCGATCCCGAGCTGCTGTTCCTCGACGAGCCCACCACCGGGTTCGATCCCGCCGCGCGCCGCGACGCGTGGGACATCGTGAGCAACCTCGCCGCCCTCGGCAAGACGGTCCTCCTGACCACGCACTACATGGACGAGGCGCAGCACCTCGCGCACCGCGTCGCGGTGCTGGCCAGCGGTCGGATCGTCGCCGAGGGCACACCGGCGACGTTGGCCGCGCGTGACCAGACCTTGACGCGCGTGCGGTTCCGGCTCCCTGCCGGGATCGACCCACCCGAGGAGCTCGCGGGTCAGCCGAGCGGCGAAGGCTTCCGCGAGCTCACCGTCGACGACCCGGTCCCGTCGTTGCACGCGCTCACCGGATGGGCGCTCGACGCGGGAGTGGCGCTCGACGGCCTCGAGGTGCTGCGGCCGTCGCTCGAGGACGTGTACCTGTCGTTGACGCGGCCGGAATCGGAGGAGGTGGAGCGGTGAACGCGGCGAGCTCGACGCTGTCGCAGGTCAACTTCGTGAACAAGGCGTTCTGGCGCAATCCGTCGCGCGCGTTCTTCACGTTCGCGTTCCCGCTGATGTTCCTCGTGATCTTCACCTCCCTCTTCGGCAACTCGACGGTGCACCTCGGGACCACGACGGTGACCACGTCGACCTACTACGTCTCGGCGATGGCGGCGTTCGGGCTGATCACCGCGTGCTACAGCAACATCGCGATGACCATGACGTTCCAGCGGGAGTCCGGGATCCTCAAGCGCATCCACGGCACCCCGCTCCCGAGCGCCGCGTTCCTCGGCGCGCGGGTCGTCCACGCCCTGCTCGTCGGCGTGTTGCTCGTGGTCCTCACCGCCGGATTCGGAGCCCTGTTCTACGACGTCACCGTCCCCACCGGGATGACGCTGGTGCGCTTCCTCGTGATGCTCGTCGTGGGCGCGATGGCGTTCTGCGCGCTGGGCCTCGCGGTCTCCGGGTTCGTGCCCAACGCCGACGCCGCGCCCGCGGTCGTCAACGCCACGATCCTGCCGCTGCTCTTCTTGTCCGGGATCTTCGTTCCGTTCGGCAACAGCACGCCGTCGTGGATCGTCTGGATCGCCCGCGTGTTCCCGATCCGGCACTTCGCCGTCGCCATGCAGGCCGGTTTCCTCGGCACCACCTTCCACTGGAGCGACGTGCTGGTCGTCGCGGCGTGGGGAATCGGTGGGCTCCTCATCGCCATGCGCTACTTCCGCTGGGAGCCCCGCACCTGACGCGCGCGCTACAGGTCTCCCGCGAATCAACCGAGAAATGGGCCGTGCGGACACCAGTGGGCGCTTGTGAAGCGGTGTCGGTCGTGGAAGGTGCGGTCGACTGGCGCGCCCAATACCGCATCGATCCCGCGACGTCGTGGTCGGAGTGCCGGCTGCTCGACATCTCGCTCACCGGTGCCGTCGTCGAGGTCGGCGACGAGGTGCCTCACGGCGTGAGGGCCGGTCACCCGTTCTTCCTGCAGATCGATTCCATCGCCGAGGACGACGTCGGGATCGTCATGCGTGCCGTCATCTGCGACCACGAGCGGGGCGACACCGACGCCGGCCGCTCGGTGGTCGAGATCGAATTCAGCGCGCGCCGCGAGGAGCGCATCCTGCTGCACCTCCTGGTGCGCCTCCACGCCCTCGTGTGATCGGGCGCGCTCAGAGCCGGTAGAACGCGCGCGCGGTGGCGCCGACGATCTGGCGCTGCGACTCGTCGGGCAGCGGCTTCACCGCGTCCATGAGCTCACCGACGACGCCCGGGATCTTGGCGTCGGGGTGCGGATAGTCCGACGCCCAGAGGATCTTGTCGGCGCCGAGGTGCTCGGCGGTGAACGCGAGCGCGACCTCGTCAGGGTCGAAGCTGATCATGCACTGGCGGGCGAACACCTCGCTCGGCGGCATGGTCTGGTCGGAGCTGCCGAAGATCTCGAACTGGTGGTCGAAGCGCTGCAGCATCGGGACGATCCATCCGCCGGTCCCCTCGAGGAACGCGACCCGCAGCTCCGGGTGCCGTTCGCAGATGCCGCCGAGCACGAAGTAGGCGACGGCCATCTGGAGATCGAACGCGTTGGTGAGCCCCTGACGCAGGGCGAGACCTTCGGTGGGGTTGACGACGCCGTCGGCGAGTCCGAGCAGCCGGCAGCTGTTGGCCATGTCGCCGTGCGGCGACGGGTGCACGCCGATCGGGCAGTCGAGCGCGGCAGCCGCGGCCCAGAACGGGTCGTACGCGGGATCGTTGAGCTTGCGGTCGTCGATGTAGCGCGCGGGACGGATCATCACCGCCTTGGCGCCGAGGTCGGCGACCGCGCGCCGCATCTCGACGATGGCGGCGTCGGGATCCTGCAGCGGGACGAGCGCGACCGGGAACAGGCGGTCGGGCGCGGCTGCGCAGTAGTCGTGCAACCAGTTGTTGTACGCGCGGCACGCGGCGCCGAAGAGGTCGGCCTCTTCGATCCACGTGAGCATCGCGGTCGGATAGAGCACCGCCACGTCGATGCCCTCCGCGTCCATGTCGACCAGGCGGGCCACGGGATCGTGGCCACCGGGCCGGTTCATCTTGTGCTTCGACTCCTCCTCCCAGTCGGTGTTCTCGGCGATCTCCTCCCAATGGCCGTCCGCGTCGTCGCCTTCGCCTCCGCCGCCGGCGAGGAAGTCGGCCGGCATGTCGGGGTAGGCGCGCGTGATCCCCGTCGCCTGCACGTACCCACCGGTGCCGACCGACAGGACGTCGCGGAACTCCGGCTCTGCGTACTCGCTCCACACCGCGTCGGGCTCGATCACGTGCCCGTCCGAGTCGATCACCTCGTATCGCGCCGCTGGCTCGGTCATGGCGACACCCCCTCGGGTCGCCACCACCTTCCATCGTCGTCCCCGAGGGCGCAAGCGGACTCGCCGATCAGGACCCGGTGCGGACGAGGCGCGTGCGTCGGTACTCGATGGCACGACGAAGCTCGTGCACCACCCGCGGTTCGAACGGAAGGTCGGTGAGTTCGTCGATCCACGAGTCGACCCGCGCCACGAGGTCGTCCAGCATCCGTTCGGTCGCACGTGGCGGTACGCCGACGCCCTCGCCGAGCGCCACGAAGTCGGAGCGACCGATCGACTCGTCGACCTTGCCCTCGAGCGGGAGGGCCATGGTGTGGTCGCCATAGGGGTTGGTGGTCAGGACGTCGTAGGCCGGGCTCACGCGCCACTCACCGTCGCGGTGTTGCAGCACGGAGAAGTTCTTGGCGTGCGCATCACCGTTGACGACGAGGAACGCAAACGCGAGCTGGCGCAGGAGATCCCGGGCCGCGACGACCGGCGCGCCCGTCACGTCGGCGAGGCCGCGCACGACCTCCTCGGTCGAGACGGTGTACTTGTCGGCCGGATACCGACCGAGCACCTGACAAGCGTCCTCCTGGGCGAGCATCACGGGCGCGGTTCCGTCGGCGACCCGGTCGAATCGGCGCACGAGCAGGCCCGGCGCGCCGTCCGCGTCGCGCACGAGCTCGGCGTCGGCCGCGTCGATGCCGCTCCGCCGCGCCGCGCTGCGGAAGAAGTGCTCGTTGGCAACGAGATGCGGGTACTCGGGTGGCTCCAACTTGAGGATCGAGCGCTCGTGGGCCCGGGCCACCGGGAGCGACACCATCGCGGTCGACACCTTCTCCTGGACTCCGGCGAGACCCGCGTTGACGCGTTGCAACCGCTCGCCGGTCAGGTCGGCGTAGATGTCGGCGAACCGAATCTGCGACCAGTCGTCGACTGACAGCGCCGGCTCCTCGTCCCGAGGCTCGAAGCCTCGGGACGACACCTGCACGTCGCCGACGGTGTCGGCACCGACGGCGAGCAGCAGCGTGAGCTCGTCGTCGGCCGACGTCTTCACCGCACGCCGAAGGGCCCCGAGCCGGCGACCCTCGGGCAGGAGCCCCGCGAAGAAGGGCGGAACCGCGCCTGCTGAGCCCGTCCTGACTGGCGTGTCGCTCCGCGGCAAGGAGGTCGCGACCGGCGGAAGGTTGGTGGTGGCCAGGTAGTCCGGCTCGTAGCTGAACTGCACGCCGTCGACCTGGCGGACGAGTCGGGCGGCAAGCCGACCGCGTTTGTAGACGTCACCCGCGCCGACGAAGCGGAGTTCTCCGGGCGTGACCTCGGGCGCCGTCATCGCGTGGACTCGTCGCCGCCGGCGGCGACGGTGATGGTCCCGTTCCCGGAGCCGATCTCGAGCCCGAGTCCGAGCACGCGCATGACGTCGAGCACCTTGGCCAGCTGCACGCTCGTCTTGCCCCGCTCCAGCGAGAGCACGAAGCGCTCGGAGCACCCCGCGAGGTCGGCCACCTCCTCTTGCCTCAGGCCCAGCGCCCGACGACGGGTGCGGACCTGCTCCGCGAGGGCCGAAGTGCGTTGCTCGTCGCTGGTCGCCATGGCTCGCCTCGTCCTTCCGGAACCGCACGATCGTGCGTCTCTCGCAAGTTCGGAACCGAATTTGCCCTCGAGTTGGCAGATACCGCACGATCGTGCGGCTGAACGACATGATCGCACAGTGGACGGCGGTCGTCGAGCCATTTCCGCACGATCGTGCGGTCGTCAGGGTCTCCGGGCAGAACCTTGCCTCCCGGCCCCGGCCGCGTGAAACTAAGGGGTCAGCCGCACAGGAGGTCCCCCATGACGGTGCTCACGCTCGACCCGACGACCGGTGGTGTGGACGTCGGAGCGCACCTCGCGCTCGGCGCCCCGCCCTCGCAGCCTCGAGGGGCACGTGCTCGGCATCGTGGCCAACGGCCTGGGGATCTCGGAGGTCATGTTCGACGCCCTGGGCGAGATGCTGCGTGAGTCCGAAGGGCTCGCCGGCGTCGTGAAGGTCGTGAAGCCGAGCGTGGCGGTGCCGCCGTGGCCCGAGCAGTGGGCCGAGATCGTCGAGCACGCGACGGTCGCCGTCACGGGCTTCGGCGGGTGCGGGAGCTGCAGCACGCGGTCGATGCGCGACGCGCTCGACCTCGAGGCGATCGGCATCCCCAGCGTCTGCGTCGGCCACACCGCGCTGCTCCCCGCGGTCGAGGCGCTGGCGCGTCTCGTCGGTGCGCGCGACTACCCGATGGTCGACGTCGGCTACCCGCACAACCCAACCGGCGTGTGGACCAAGGAAGAAGCGGCCGGCATCGCGGAGCGCGTGGTCGACCGGGTGCGCGCCGCCCTCGTCGCCCCGCAGTGACGGTCGCGGAGGAGTCGTCCCCCGCGTCGCCGACCTACGAGTTCGACGACGACGTCGCTGCCATCGAAGGGTTCTTCGAACGAGGCTTCACCGACGGGCTCCCCGTCATCCCGCCGACGCCGGCGCGCGTCGAGGCGATGCTCGCGACCAGTGGCCTCGGACCCGACGACGTGCTCGGCGAAGTCCCGACCCGCAACGTGGTCGTCACCGCCGAGAAGACCGCGATCAACGCGGTCATGGCGGGGTGCCGTCCCGAGTACTTCCCGACCGTCGTCGCGACCGTCCGCGCCTTCCTCCAGAACAAGGCGAACGCACACTCGACGACGGCCACGCTGGCGGGCGCCGCGCACGCGGTGATCGTGAACGGCCCGGTGCGCAAGGAGATCGACGTCGAGTGCGGCCAGGCGTGTCTCGGTCCGGGCTTCCGCGCCAACGCGACCATCGGCCGCGCGCTGCGACTGGTGATCCGCAATGTCTGCAAGACGGTGCCGCACGTGCTCGACCGGGCGAGCTGGAGTTGGCCGCTGCGCTACTCGTTCTGCTTCGGTGAAGACGAAGAGCGCAGCGACTGGACGCCGCTGCACGTGCAGCTCGGCTACGCACCCGAGCAGAGCGTGGTGACGGTGCAGTCGGTGATGAACCTCGTGCAGATCACGGAGTTCGCCCCCGAGCCGAACGGGATCCTCGAGGCGTTCTGGCAGATGGCCCGCGTGTACGGCCTGGGTCGCGACGAGTGGGCGGGCGACGACCGCGGCATCGTGTTCGCGATCGGGTTGGAGCACAGTCGCCGGTTCGTCGACGATGGGTGGACCAAGGAGCAGATCGCCGACGCTCTGTACCCGAAGCTCACCGCCGAGACGGCGGGTCGCCTCGACAAGAACCTGTCGCTGGCGTCGCCGAAGAACATCCACATCGTCGCCGCCGGCGGTCCGGGCATCGCGCAGTCGTGGCTGTTGTTGCCGCATCTCTCGGTGCCGACGCACGAGGTGATCGTGCCCGCATGACGCAGCTGAGCCCCGCCGCGCAGGCGACGCTCGACGAGCTCGCCGCCATCGTCGAGCCCGACGGCGCGCGCCTCGTCGTGCGCGACGCGAGCGCATCGGAGGTCACGATCGAGCTCGACCTCTCGGCGTCCGAGTGCCCCGAGTGCGTGCTGCCGCGCGACCTGCTCGTCGACATCCTGAGCTACGCGGCTGCAGGAGTCGGATCCCGATCTCCGCACGGTCGAGCTCATCGACCCCGCGAGGCTCGGCCCTGATGAGGGCATCACCGTGAGCGACAGCAGCGGAGGTGCCCCGATGGTGCTCTCGACTCCGCAGTTCGTGTACGACCCGTCGACGGTCGAGTTCCAGGACCACATCTGGGATGTGTACCGGACGCTGCGCGACGACCACCCGGTGTACGAGGACCGCGCCAAGCACCAGTACGTGCTGTCTCGCTTCGACGACGTGTGGCGCGCGGTGAACGACTGGGAGTCGTTCTCGAGCGTCGTCGAAGAGGCCGAGAACTTCCTGCCCCAGATGATCTACATGGACCCGGTCCGCCACACGCAGCTGCGCGCCCTCGTCTCGCGCGCGTTCACGCCGAAGCGGGTGGCGGAGATCGAGCCGTTGATCCGTTGGGTCGCCCACGCGCTGCTCGACGGCATCGCCGCGCGCGGTCGCTGCGATCTGCAACACGACTACGCGGCCGTCCTGCCGAGCATGGTGATCGCCAAGTTGATCGGCGTTCCCGACGAGCACATCGACGCGTTCAGGAGCTGGACCGACTCGTTCCTCGAGATCCAGGGGCCGCAGGACTACCTCGACTCGCTGGCGAAGTGCTACGAGCTGTTCGCCGAGCTGCTCTCCGAGCGGCGCCGGGAGCCGCGCGACGACCTGATGAGCGCACTCCTCGCGGCCGAGGTCGAGGGCCAGCGGCTCAGCGACGAGGAGCTGCTCGGGTTCTGCTTCCTCCTCGTGCTCGCGGGCAACGACACCACGGCCAGCCTCATCGGGACGGGTGCGGTGATGCTGGCGGCGGATCCCGACCAGCGTGCCGAGCTCGTTCGCGACCCGTCGCTCTGGCCGAACGCGGTCGAGGAGATCAACCGCATCGAGTCACCCGCGCAGGTCCTGCCGCGCACGACGACGTGTGACGTCGAGCTCCACGGCACGGTCATCCCGTCGGGATCGCGGGTGATGCTCATCTGGGGCTCGGCGAACCACGACGAGCGTGAGTTCCCGGATCCGGAGCGCTTCGACATCCGTCGCGAGATCACGAAGCATCTGGCGTTCGGTCACGGCCACCACTACTGCCTCGGCGCGAACCTGGCTCGCCTCGAGGCGCGCGTCGCGTTCGAGGAGTTGCACGCGCGGCTTCCCGAGTACGAGCTCGACGGCCCCCCGCGTCGCATCACGTCGATCTGGGCCCGCGCCTACGGCGAGGTACCTCTGCGCTTCGGGTGAGCGACCGCCTTCATCCTGCATCCTGTGGTTTCAGTGGAAGGTGATCGATCCATGCCCAGTGTGAGCGTCCGCTACATCGTCGACGACGTCGACCGCGCCATCCGCTTCTACGTCGATCACCTCGGCTTCACCGAGGTGATGCACCCCGCCCCCACGTTCGCGATGCTCGTCCGAGGTGATCTGCGCCTTGCGTTGAGCCAACCCGGCGGCGGGCCCGGCGGTGGCGCCGCGCTCCCCGACGGGACCCTGCCGACTCCGGGCGGATGGAACCGGTTCGCCATCGAGGTCGACGACGTCGAACAGCTCCACGCCCAGCTCGTCGCAGCCGGTGTGCACGCCCGCAGCGCCGTGATCGACGGCGTCGGCGGACGCCAGGTCATCGTCGACGACCCCGCCGGCAACCCCGTGGAGCTGTTCCAACCCACGATCCCCGAAGCCAAGCTCGACCACTGACGAGGTCGTGGCGAACGGCCACGGAGAAGGATCTGTAGCGACCAACCCAGCCGTACGACGACGATCTCTGCCCCCGTCGACCGGCACGACTAGCTGCTGTCTCACGCGTGATACAGTGCAGACATGGCCAAGGTCTCCGTGCGTGACCTGCGTAATCACGGCGGCGACGTCCTGGATCGGGTGGAAGCCGGCGAGCGGGTCACCGTCACCCGCAACGGCAGACCGGTCGCAGAACTGGTGCCCATCCCGCGGCGCGACCTCTCGATCGACGAGATCCTGCGGCGGGCGCGGGAGCTGCCGTTCGTGGATCCCCAGGATCTGCGGTCGGACGTCGACGCGTTTCTCGACACGCGTCTGTTCGTCGACGACGCGTGACCGTCGATCGCGCCGTCATCGACACCAACGTCGTGGTGTTGCTCCGCGCTCTCGATCGCGCCGACTTGCCGGAACGACCGCTGGTGACTGCAATCACGCTTGCCGAGCTCGCGGTGGGCCCGCTGATCGCGCGCGATCCGATCGAGCGGGCTCGTCGTCAGGAGCACCTGCGCTTCGCCGAGCAGACGTTTCCGGTGGTCCCGTTCGATGCAGACGCCGCCCAATCGTTCGGGCTGGTCGCGGCCGCCCTTCGAGCGCGAGGTCGCAAGGTCGCCGCGCGCGGCTTCGACGCACTCATCGCCGCGGTTGCGCTGGCGAACGATGTCCCCCTGTTCACCACGAATCCAGACGACTTCAGCGGGATCGACCGGCTGACGATTGTCAGCGTGCCGGTCGACGACTCCGGCAACTGAAAGTCGCTGGCCTCCGAGGGCGGCGCTCATCGGTGTGTTCTTCCACGTCGTCAATCGCCGCGAGCGCAGCCATGCGATCGACTGGCACGGCAGGTTGTTCCGAGTCTCGACGTGCAGATGGCCGCGTCGAACGGCGTCCGTCTGCTCGACGTCGACGAGCCGATCGTGCCGTGTCAGCTCGCTGCTCGGAACAACTCGTAGCGCTCCTCGAGACGGTCGGGATCCGGGTGGTCACGCTCTCGCCGTGGAGCCGTGATCGTCACACCGTTCAGCTCCTGCAACCCGTGGCGGAGCATCGGTCCGTCGCGCTCTTCGAGAATCTCGTGGCGGATCTCGACGACATGATCCGGTCGGATCCCGAGGATGTTGGCATCGAATGCACCCCCGGCG